>NZ_JAJAGO010000020.1 GCF_025165795.1 Streptomyces gossypii | reverse complement strand
CTCGACGAACTCCAGGCAGGCGACCAAGCCGTCAAAGCCACCTTCGAACTCGGCTACAGCCAGCTCGACAAGGACCAGGCCCGCGCCTTCCGCCTCCTCGGCCTCGCCGACGGCCCCGACATCTCCCTCCACGCGGCGGCCTCCATGCTCGACCGCACCCCCGACGAAACCGAGGACCTCCTCGAATCCCTCGTCGACACCTCCCTCCTGGAATCCGCCGCCCCCGGCCGCTACCGCTTCCACGACCTCCTCCGCCTCTTCGCCCGCGCCTGCGCCGAACGCGACGAACAACCCCCGAGCGAACGCGACGCCGCCCTCTCCCGCCTCCTGGACTTCTACCTCGCCACCGCAGCCCGCGTGTACGCCCTGGACCAGCCCGGCGAGAGGCTCGTCGAGCATCTGGAGAAGACCCACTCACCGGGTCTGCCGCTCGACAACCAGAGCGCCGCCGCCAACTGGTTGTCCGCCGAATCCGCCTGCTTCCTGGCCTGCGCCCGCCAGCTCGCCTCCAGTGACACCCTGCGCCGCGCCGTAGACCTGCTGATGGCCACCAGCGGCCTCGCCGAGTCGGGCGTGAACAGCCGCTCCTGTGAACAGGCCGCCACCGCACTTCTGGAGACCGCACACGAAGCTCAGGATGCCCACGCCGAGGCGCGGGTGCGTACTGTGCTCACGGCCGTGTACCTGGCCACCGGCCGCTTCGACAAGGCAGACGTACAGGCCCGCCTGGCCGGACTCCTCGGCCAGTCCGTCGGCGACCCGATCTCCGCCTCGTACTCCCTCAACGACCGCGGCATCGTCGCCAACTACCAGGCCCGGTACACCGAAGCGGAGGAATACCTCGCCGAGGCCCTCCTCGCCTTCCGCCACCACGGCAACCCGGTCGCTGAGGCGAGCGCGCTCTGCAACCTCGCACGCGTCCGCCTGGCCCTGGGGCGGTACGACAGCGCGATCGGGCTGGCCCGGCAGAGCGTCACGCTCGCGCAAGCCCACGGACCGAACCTACGCCTGGCCAACTGCAAGTACATCCTCGGTACCACACTGGTACAAGCAGGGCGTGCAGCCGAGGGCATCGCCGAGCTGGACGGCGCCCTTGCGATGTTCCGGGCCCTGGGTCAGGGACTGTGGGAGGGTCTCGCGTCCTTCCGCATGGCGGAAGGACACCTCGCGGCCCGGCGCCCCGCAGAGGCAGCCGCCTGCGCGGACCGGGCGCTCACGCTCCACCGGACAGGCGGCGCCTGGCGGCGCAGCAACATTCTGACGGTCCTGGGCAAGGCGCTTCAGGCTCAGGGCCAAGCCGATCGTGCGCGGGCCTGCTGGGTCGACGCGCTGTCACTGTTCACCGAGGCGGGCAGTCCGGACGGTGCGGAGGCGCGTGCGCTGCTCAACGCCGCCGGGTACACGCCCGTCTGACTGCGTACGCCGCCCCGTCCTGAAGCATCCCGCCCGGCCACCGGCCCCCGACGACTTGGCGGAGTGAGCCGTTCCGGAGGAGGATCGGGGCATGCAGAGTGAGATCTTCGCCTCCGAGAACATGGCCCAGCCGGCCGCGGCGCCCGGCATGACACAGCAGAACTCCAAGTCGATCAAGTACGCGGTGAACGGCGAGTGCTACGCACGCCAGGGCGCGATGGTCGCCTTCCGCGGCAACCTCCAGTTCGAGAAGCACGGGCAGGGAGTCGGGAACTTCCTCAAAAGAGCCGCCACCGGTGAAGGGCTCGCCCTCATGGCTGTACGCGGCCAGGGCGAGGCGTGGTTCGCGCACGAGGCGCAGAACTGCTTCATCGTCGACTTCGCCGGCGGCGACAGCCTCACCGTCAACGGTCGCAACGTGCTGTGCTTCGACTCCAGCCTCAATTACGAGATCAAGATGGTGAAGGGCGCCGGGATGACCGGCGGCGGCCTCTTCAACTGCCTCTTCACCGGCCAGGGCAAGCTCGCGGTCATGTGTGAGGGCAGCCCGCTCGTCATCCCCGTCTCCCCGCAGGCGCCCGTCCTGGTCGACACCGACGCGGTGGTGGGCTGGAGCGCTCAGCTACAGACCTCCCTCAACCGCTCGCAGAGCTTCGGATCCATGATCCGCGGCGGCTCCGGCGAGGCGGTGCAGCTCAAGCTGGAGGGCGAGGGCTTCGTGATCGTGCGGCCGAGCGAGCTGACGGGCAAGCCCGTCTCCAACTGAGACGGGCGCCCGGGGCTCGCGCGGCGCGGGGAGCTACTGCTGCGGCGGGTGGTACGGCTGCGGCGGGGGCTGGCCGTACGACTGCTGCGGCTGCTGATACGGCTGCCCGTACGGCTGCGGCTGCTGGGGCGGCTGCCCGTACGGCCCGGGGCCGGCCTGCGGGCCGCCGGGTGCCCCGTACGGGCCCGGCGCGGCGTACGGGCCCGGTCCGGGCTGCTGGTGGGGACCGCCATACTGGGGTGGCCCGCCGTGCTGGGCGCCGGACAACAGCGGGAGCAGCTGCTCCAGCTCCTCGCGCCAGATCCGGTTGACGTTGAACCTGGTCGCCTTCGTCCCGCCGGGCAGCGTGAAGCGGAACCAGCTCCACAGCGGGTTCAGCTGCACCTCGCCGAGACGGCCCTGAAGCTGGGCGCGCGGGACCAGATGGACGACTTCCTTGGGGCGCTGCGTCATGCGGTGCAGACGGTGGAGGACCACGGCCTGCTCGGTGACGGTGACGAAGTAGTACTTCACCATGAGCTGCCCGATCGCCCCCAGCACACCGGTGGTGAGCCAGGGCGTCGGCCCCGTCACGGTGCCGATCGTCACCAGGGCACGGTCACCGGGGTACGCCTGTGCGACGGCCTCCGCGACCTGCTCCTTCATCGTTCCCTTGCGTACCGCCATCTCCCGCTCCGTCCCCTCGCTCCGCCGTTGCCCTGCCCCGCCGTGGACCCTCAGGTCCCGGCCCAGTCCAGGGTGTCGGAGCCGCCCTTGTCCCAGTCCACCTTGATGGCGTCATTGCCGGCGGTCTTCGTGCCCGTCCCCGAGATGTACGTCTCGTCGCCGCCCTCATCGCACTTGAGCGCGAGCCGGAACTCGGAGGTGCCCCGCTTCTCGCCGATGCCGATGCACAGACCCTCACCGCCGAAGTCAATCCAGGACACCGAGTTCTTGCCCGCCGCCTCGCCGCTGGACTGCTTCGCGCCGATGGTCAGGGTCTTGGCGCTGGCGTCCTGCCAGGAGCCCTCGAAGTCTCCCGCGGCCGGGGCAGGACCGTCCTCACCCAACGGGTCGTCCGTCGGTTCTGGTTCCGAGATGTCGGGCTCGGGCAGGTCGTCGGGGATCGTCGGCTCGTCGGTGGGCTCCTCCGTGGGCTCCTCGGAGGTGCCGTCCGTGGGATCGGCGCTCGCGCTGCTGTCGGCCACGGGCTTCTTCTCGTCGCCGTCGCCGTCGTCACCGACCGCGAGGTAGACACCGCCGGCTATCAGCGCCAGGGCCACGACCGTGGCGGCGATGATGGCGGCCACCTTGCCCTTGGGGCTGAGGTTTCCGTTGCCCGGCGGGGCCGGGGGCGGATAGCCGTAGGAGGGCTGCTGGCCGTACGCGGACTGCTCGCCGTACGGGGACTGCTGACCGTACGCGGACTGCTGACCGTACGGTCCCGGCTGGCCGTACGGCGACGGCTGCGCGGCGGGGTACCCGTACCCGGGCTGACCCGACGCCTGGGGCGGCACCGGCGGCGGAGGCGGCGGCATGCCCGGGGGCTGCGGCTGCGCGGGCGGCTGTGGTGCACCGAAGCCGCCCTGCGGTGGCTCTGGAGGAGGCTGGGTCATCACATACCCCTTCATGCGGATTCATACGGGCCTCGTCGCGGCAACGGAGCGGGCCGCCCCATCATCCCCCACCGCCCCCGCACGGCACCGGGCGCATCCCGCCGTCGGCACACAACGGCCGCACACCAGGTCATAACCAGTTGCCCACCACGGCGGACCTCTGCTGTACTCCCGGCGACAGCAAGCGAAAGAGGAGAAGATCATGCGCCGAGCGTTCATGTCCACCCCACAGGTAATCGCCGCCCACCTTGAGGACATGAAGCTTCGTGCACACGCTGAACCTGGGAATCCTGGCGCATGTCGACGCCGGTAAGACAAGCCTGACCGAGCGGCTTCTGCACACCGCAGGGGTCACCGAAGAAATCGGCAGCGTCGACGACGGCAGCACCCGGACGGACTCCCTGGCGCTGGAGAGACAACGCGGCATCACCATCAAATCCGCCGTCGTTTCCTTCGCCCTCGACGACGTCACCGTCAATCTGATCGACACCCCCGGCCACCCGGATTTCATCGCGGAGGTCGAGAGGGTGCTGAGCGTGCTCGACGGCGCCGTGCTCGTCATCTCGGCGGTGGAGGGCGTACAGGCGCAGACCCGCGTACTGATGCGGACGCTGCAGCGACTTCGCATCCCCACCCTGATCTTCGTCAACAAGATCGACCGCAGCGGCGCCCGGTACGAGAGCGTGCTGCGGAGCATCTCCGAAAAACTCACCCCGGCGATCGTGCCGATGGGGTCGGTGAGCGCACCGGGCTCCCGCAGCGCCGGCACGGTGCCGTACGGCGCCTCGGACACCGGCTTCACCACCCGGCTGGCCGAACTGCTCGCCGACCACGACGACGCGCTGCTCACGGCGTACGTGGAAGACGAGACGGCACTCTCCTACGACCGGCTCCGTGACGCCCTGGCCGAACAGACCAAGCGGGCGCTGGCGCATCCGGTGTACTTCGGTTCGGCCATCACCGGCGCGGGCACGGAAGCCCTGGGCGCCGGGATCAGGGAGTTGCTGCCCGCGGCGGAAGGCAAGGCCGACGCCCCCGTTTCCGGCACCGTCTTCAAGGTCGAACGCGGTCCGGGCGGGCAGAAACTCGCCTACGTCCGCATGTTCTCCGGCACGGTACGCCCGCGCGACCTGCTCCGCTTCGGCCGTGCGGGCGAACGGAACACCAGCGGGGACGACGGCCGGGACGACGCGGAGAAGGTCACCGCGGTCAGCGTCTTCCACCAAGGCGCGGCCACCCGGAGCGAGTCGGTCTCGGCGGGGCAGATCGGCAGGCTCAGCGGCCTGAGAGACATCCGGATCGGCGACACGATCAGCACGCCCGGCGTGCCCGAGGTGCCTGACGCGCCAGGCGCACCCGCCGCCAGGGGGAAGGCGGGGCGCGGCCACTTCGCCCCGCCGACGCTGGAGACGGTCGTCATCCCCGCCCGCCCCTCCGGCCGAGGGCGGCTGCACGCCGCCCTCACCCAACTCGCCGAGCAGGACCCGCTGATCAATCTGCGCCATGACGGCATCCGGCAGGAAGTGTCCGTCTCCCTCTACGGCGAGGTGCAGAAAGAGGTGATCCAGGCGACGCTGGCGGACGAATTCGGCGTCGACGTCACCTTCCGCGAGACCACCACCATCTGCCTGGAACGGCCCGTCGGCACCGGAGCGGCCTACGAGATCATCGACAAGGAGCCCAATCCCTTTCTCGCCACCGTCGGTCTCCGCATCGATCCGGCACCGGTCGGAACGGGCGTGGAATTCCGTCTGGAGGTCGAACTCGGCTCCATGCCGTTCGCCTTCTTCAAAGCGGTCGAGGAGACCGTGCGGGAGACCATGCACCAGGGAATTCACGGCTGGGAGGTCGCCGACTGCACGGTCACCATGACGCATTCCGGCTACTGGCCCCGGCAGAGTCACGCCCACGGCACCTTCGACAAAAGCATGTCGAGCACTGCCGGGGACTTCCGCAACCTGACCCGGCTCGTCCTGATGGACGCGCTGCGGCTGGCTGGTACGCAGGTGTACGAGCCGATGCACCGCTTCCGTCTCGACCTGCCCGCGGACGCGTTCGGCCCGCTGCTTCCCGTGCTGGCACGGCTGCGTGCAGTGCCGGGGACACCGGAGGTACGAGGTTCCTCGTACGCGCTGGAGGGCGCGATCCCGGCCGCCCGGGTGCACGAACTGGAGCAGCACCTGCCGTCGTTGACCCGCGGCGAAGGCGTACTGGAGTCGGCCTTCGACCACCATCAGCCGATCCACGGCACCGTCCCGGACCGGCCGCGAACGGACCACAACCCGCTCAACCGCAAGGAGTACCTGCTGCATGTCAACCGGCGGGTGTGAGGCCGCCACCGCTCCGGGGCACCACCGTCTGAGGCGTAGATCTGACGCCTGGACCGAGCCGCCCCCCTGTCGGGCCGGACGGCGGGCGCCTTGCGACGTCATGCCATGATCTGTGGATGTATCCGTCAGCTACTTGGTGTCTTCGAAGAAGACGGCTCCTGCCCAACCTCGGGCTGCTGGCTGCCGCGAGCGGGCTGCTCACCGCCTGTGGCAGCACGCCCGCCCCCGGCACCGACGCGGACGCCGCCGCCGTGCCCGCGCCGGCCTCGGCCTCGGCCAGCCCCTCCGCCATGCCTGCTCCGGCCTGCCCCGAGTCGGGAATCCTCGTGCGTCCCGGCACCGCGGAAGCCGCCATGGGGTTGCGGGTGATGAGCGTCGAACTGGTCAACTGCGGGGCGGAGAGCCCCTACACGGTGAACGGGTACCCGACGGTCCGGGTCCTGGACGGGGACCGGGAGGTGCTGGATATCGACGTCCGGCACGGGGCGTCGTCCGTGGCCCTTCTGGACCAGTTCGACAAGGGCCCGCAGCCGGTCACGCTGAAGCGCGGTGAGAAGGCGGTGGCCAAGCTGGTCTGGCGGAACACGGTGACCATATCCTCGGAACCGGCAGCCAACGGCCGCCATCTCACCGTCACCCCGGCGGCGGGGAGCGACGAGCAGACCGTCCCGGCCAACGTCGATCTCGGCAACACGGGAAAGCTCGGCGTGAGCGCCTGGGCCGCGGACCCGTACGGCCGCGGCGCGAACCCCGTGCCCACCCTCACCACCACACCCACCGTGGGCGCTGCCGCCCGGCCGTAGCCGCCAGCCGTCCTCCGGAGTCTCCCCGCCGCCCGCCCTCGCTCCCCGGCTGCCGTCTGTACGTGAGCTGTCCGTGCCCGTCCCCACATGGTGCGCCGTCCGGCGCTGTGCCGGGTGCATTCCGCCGGTAAGGGCCGTGGACCGCGCTCTGATCGGGCCAGCCGTCCACCCGAACATCAACAGGCTTTATTCTGACCCCTGTTGGGGCGAGGGCGCGGCGACACAACGGGGGAAACAGGCAGCATGACCAGGGCTGACGAGGGCGACCAGGAAGACCGCGTCGAGGGGCTGAAACCGCTCACTCAGGGCGATCCGCAGCAGGTCGGACCCTACCTGCTGCTCGGGCGGCTGGGCGCCGGCGGCATGGGACGGGTGTACCTCGCCCGGTCCGAGGGCGGACGCACAGTCGCCGTCAAGATGGTGCACGAGGAGCACACCTCGGACGCCCACTTCCGGGCCCGCTTCCGCCGGGAGATCGCCGCGGCGCGACGTGTCGGCGAACGCTACACGGCGCCCGTACTCGACTCCGACCCGGACGCCGAACATCCCTGGGTAGCCACCGGCTACGTGCCCGGTCTCACCCTCGAACAGGTCGTACGACGGTACGGTCCGCTGCCGACGGACTCCCTGTACCTCCTCGCCGAAGGACTGCTGCGGGCCCTGCGGGACATCCACACGGCGGACATCGTGCACCGCGACCTCAAGCCGTCGAACGTGATGCTGACGGTTGAGGGGCCGCGCGTCATCGACTTCGGCATCGCGCGCGCTCTGGACACGATGGAGTCGCTGCTGACCAGCACCGGCATGGTCATCGGCTCGCCCGGGTTCATGTCGCCCGAGCAGATCCGCGGCCGGGGAGCGGGGCCGAAGAGCGACGTCTTCACGCTCGGCTGCCTGCTGACGTATGCGGGGACGGGAGTGCTCCCCTTCGGGCAGGGGGCGACCAATCAGCACTCGGTGATGTACCAGATCGTCGAGGACACACCGCAACTGGACGGGGTGCGGGACGACCGCCTGCGTGCCCTGATCGACCGGTGCCTGACGAAGGAAGTCGACGAACGCCCTGACGTGGACGCCCTGTTGGCGGACCTGACGGGCTCCACCGAGGACTCCGACGGCGGCGCCGACTCCGACGCCGACTCCGACTCCGACTCCGAACGTGAGCGCCCCTCCGCGGCCGGTGGAGCCTGGCTGCCCGCCGCGGTCGTCGCCGACCTCGCCCAGCATGCGGCACGGCTCCTGGACACAGACGTTCTTCGCGAGCGCCCGCCGGAAGCCGCCTCGCAGGCTCGCGACCGCTCGACGGTCGGCCTGCATCCGAAGGAGCAGCCCGGCGAGGACGAGGGCGGGGCAGCCGCGCCGGAAGCCGAGAAGCCGGCACCGGTGCCGGTAGCGGTGGCGGTGCCGGAGCCGGATGCGTCAGCCGGGAAGGCAGCGTCAGCGGCGGCACCAACGGGAGGCAGGACCGGGGAGCAGGACCGGCGTTCCCGCAAGCGGCCCTGGAAACTCGCGGTGCCGGTCGTCGCCGTGGTGTCGATCGGCGGCGGGTCGGTGCTGCTGGTCGACCCGTTCGGCAGCTCGCAGGACCCGCCCCCGGCCAGCAGCAGCACCGAGCATCCCGGCGCCACCAACGCCCCTGACACGCCTGCCAGTTCGCAGCCGAAGGACGAGGAGAGCCCGCAGGGCTCCGACGACAACGCGAAGGACGGCAGTTCAAGGCAGCGCGGCGGGGGTACGTCGGGTGAGGGACCGGGCGACGGTGGTTCGAAGGAGGGCGACAAGAGCTCCGGCAACGACAGCACCGACTCGGACGAACCCGGCAGTTCCGAAGAGGGCGACAGCTCCTCGAGCGGCGGCGGAGACGGCGGCTCGACCGAGGGCAGCGACACCGACGACGAACCCGACGACGACGCCTCCGGAGACGGCGACAAGGTGCCCGCGCACTTCTCCGGCACCTGGACCCTCACCACCCAGTACGCCCGGCAGCCGGGCAAGGTGATCATCTCCAGAGCCGCACCCGGCGAGCACGCTGTCCGGCTCGTCAGCGACCTGACCGGTTCGGGCCACTGCGAGAACGTGGCCAGGCTGGTGTCAGTGACGGCCGACGGCAGCCGGATAGACATCGGCCCCGCCCCGGTCGACAAGTCCCGTTCCACGGGAAGGCTCTGCCAGCCGCATGACCCGTCGTCCTTCAGCCTCTACGACCCGAGCGGCATCCAGCACGACGTGGGGCCCGCCCACGGTGACGGCTACCACTACGAGCGCGCCGACTAGGTCCTAGGGTCTCTCGTTTCGATCATGGCCGAAGTGCCGACCGGTGAAGATCACTCAGCGCGTCGACCGGGTCGGCGGCCGACCGGCCCTCCGGCCACCAGTCATCGCTGCCCGGGTCACCCCGGTAGGGGTACCAGCGGCCGTCCCGCCCGAAGCGGAGCTGGACGCCGGCGGCGGTGAGGCGGTTGCGGCTGATGGACATGCGGGGGAACTCGGCGGCGGCCAGGGCGCCGCGCGCACGGTCGAAGTCACCGGCGGGCGGGTCCCATTCCTCTTCGAGTACGGCCAGGCCCGCCTCACCGCCCTGGCGCCACGCGGCGGCGGCGCGCGCAAGCCTGGTGGTGGTGCTGCCCGTCCGTTCCGCGAGGTGGGCGAAGAGCGGGGAGAAGGTGCGGCGGCCGGTGAGGTGCGGGTGGGTGGCCGCCAGGCGTACGGCGTCGTGCCAGGCGGTCAACTGCGGGAAGGCGTCCGGCGCGGAGCCGGCTGTGGCGGCGGTGGTGGCGGCGCTGGCGGTGGTGGCGCTGGCAGCGGTGAGGCCCAGGAGGCAGGCGTGGGCGCGGGCGGCCGTGTCGGTGGCCAGGAAGTCGAGGGCGTCCGGGTCGGGTATGTCCTTGTCCGGGGCCTCCCGGTCGGGGGCGCCGCCGGTGGGCGCGCCGGACGCCTCGGGCAGCAGTGGCGGCCCGCCCGGAGCCACCGGGAGTGGCAGCGGAGCGGGCAGTGGCGGGCGGACCGTGGTGGCGAGGGCGTCCCGGGCACTGATCCCGGGCAGGCGGCCCAGCGGGTCGGAGCGCGCGCCTTCCTGCCGGTCCCCGTCCGGGCCCGGTTCGCCCGGCATGCTGCCGGAACGGGCCGCCGCCAGCAGGGTGTTGCGGCGGCGCAGTTCGTCCAGCAGCTCAGTCTCGCCCCGGCCGCGCAGGAGCAGCAGCACGAAGGGGTCGGCGTCCAGGAAGCGGGCCGCCTGGTAGCAGAGCGCAGCGGCGTGCTTGCAGGGCTCTCCGTGGTCGGGACAGGAGCAGTGCGGTACGAGTTCGCCCTGCGCGGGCAGCAGACGAACGCCCGCGGTCTCCGCCGCCTCGGCGAGGGTCCGCGGCATGTCGTTGTCCAGCAGGGCGGCGATGTGGGCGGGTTGGGCGGCCACGGCACCCAGGAAGGCGTCCCACTCCTGGTCGGAGAGTTCGCGCAGGCGGATGCCGGTGCGGTACGGACGGGGGCGGCTGCCGTGGACGGCGGCCGTGATGCGCCCGGGGGTGACGGTGATCGCGGCGACATGCCCGGCCCGGGCGTAGGTACGGCCGCGCGAGAGGCGGCCGGGGTCGAGGGCGGACTCCTCCAGCGCCCGCACCCAGGCCCCGCCCCACCAGGACTCGGCGAAAGCGCCGCCTCCCCTGCCGGGGCGGGGCGGCAACGGCGGGAGGGTGCGGGAGCGAGGGTGGTCGACGGCGGCCCGCGCCGCACCGCGCGTACGCCCGGCGCCACCCGTACGCCCCGCGCCCGCGCGCGCGTTCACGAGGGCCGCCGCAGGGAGACGAGGTCCGCCAGTTCCGCGTCGCTCAGCTCGGTGAGCGCGGTCTCGCCGCCGCCGCTCAGCACCGCGTCCGCCAGTTCCCTTTTGGCGGCGAGCAGCTGGGCGATCCGGTCCTCCACCGTGCCTTCGGTGACCAGCCGGTGCACCTGTACGGGCTGGGTCTGGCCGATGCGGTAGGCGCGGTCGGTTGCCTGGTCCTCGACTGCCGGGTTCCACCAGCGGTCGTAGTGGATCACGTGGGAGGCGCGGGTGAGGTTGAGGCCGGTGCCCGCCGCCTTCAGCGAAAGCAGGAAGACGGGGGCGGCACCGGACTGGAAGTGGTCGACCATCTCCTCGCGCCGCGCCACGGGTGTGCCGCCGTGCAGCAGTTGGGAGGGGATGCCGCGACCGGCCAGATGCCGCTCGATGAGCCGAGCCATCTGCACGTACTGGGTGAACACCAGCACGGACGCCCCCTCGGCGAGGATCGTGTCGAGCAGTTCGTCGAGGAGTTCGAGCTTCCCGGAGCGCGCGCTCAGACCGGGTGCCGCCTCACGCAGATACTGCGCCGGGTGGTTGCAGATCTGCTTGAGCGTGGTCAGCAGCTTCATCACCAGGCCGCGCCGGGCGATGCCCTCGGCCGTCTCGATCCGCGCCAGGGTCTCCCGTACGGCGGCCTCGTATAGTGCGGCCTGTTCACGGCCGAGCGGCACCGGGTGGTCGGTCTCGGTCTTGGGCGGCAACTCCGGGGCGATGCCGGGGTCGGACTTCCTGCGCCGCAGCAGGAAGGGGCTCACCAGACGGGACAGCCGCTCGGTCGCCTCGGTGTCGCGCAGCGGGCCGCTGCCGCCCTCGACGGCACGGGCGTGCCGGGCGCGGAAGGTCTTCAGCGGGCCGAGAAGCCCGGGGGTGGTCCAGTCGAGCAGGGCCCACAGTTCGGAGAGGTTGTTCTCCATCGGAGTGCCGGTGAGGGCGACGCGGGCGGGTGCCTCGAGGGTGCGCAGGGCCCTTGCCGTCGCGGAGTGCGGGTTCTTGACGTGCTGGGCCTCGTCGGCGACGACCATCCCCCAGTGGTGGGCGGCCAGTTCGGCGGCGCTGCCGCGCATGGTGGCGTAGGTGGTGAGCACGAAGCCGCCAGGCTCGTCCAGGCTGCGGCCCGAGCCGTGGAAGCGGCGCACCGGCACGCCCGGGGCAAAGCGTGCGATCTCGCGCTCCCAGTTGCCCAGCAGGGAGGCCGGGCAGACGACGAGGGTCGGCGACGGGTGGTCCCGGTGCAGGTGGAGGGCGATGAGTGTGACGGTCTTGCCGAGACCCATGTCGTCGGCGAGGCAGCCGCCGAGCCCGAGGGAGGTCATCAGGTCCAGCCAGGCCAGACCGCGCAGCTGGTAGTCGCGCAGCGTCGCCCGCAGTCCTTCGGGCGGGGCGGCGGGCGGCAGCTCGGCGGTCAGCCGGTCACGGAGCGAGGCGAGCCTGCCGACCGGCACTGCCTCGACGCGTTCGCCGTCCACCTCGGTCTCGCCGGTCAGCGCCACGGCCAGCGCGTCCACCGGGTCCAGCAGCCCCAGGTCGCGTTTGCGCGCCTTGCGTACGAGCGCGGGATCGACGAGCACCCACTCGTCGCGCAGCCGCACCACCGGGCGGTGTGCCTCGGCCAGCGCGTCCATCTCGGTCTCGGTGAGCGGCTCACCGCCGAGGGCCAGCTGCCAGCGGAAGGCGAGGAGTCCGGCCTCCTCGAAGAAGCCGTGTCCGTCGGCGGCGGAGCCCGGCGATGCGGGGCTGTTCAGCACGGCGGTGGCGGTCAGCTCACGGGCGAGGCGCCGGGGCCAGTGGACGGTGACGCCCGCCTCGGCGAGCGTGTGTGCCGCCCGGCCGAGCAGTTCGTACAGCTCCTCGTCGGTGAGCGACAGCACGTCCGGGACGGGGCGTTCCAGCAGGCGGGCGAGCGGGGACCAGACGCGGGCGGCGCGGCGCAGCACCAGCAGCGTGTCGATCCGGGCGCGCGGTCCGAAATGGGTGGTGGCGGCTGCTGTGGCGGTGGCGGTGGCGTGCGGCTCACCGGCCCACAGCTCGGCGGCGTCGGCGACGACGGTGGGGTCGGCCAGGCTGTGCACCTGCACGAGGGCCGCCGCCGTGGTGACCTCTCCGACGCCGCGCTCCACGCCGGACGGCTGATCGAAGAGGTCCCGCGCGGACAGGTCGAGGCGCAGCGAGACCCGTACACCGGCGTCCGCCCCGGCCGCGACCTCGGCGGCCCAGTCGTGCGCACCGGGCAGCCGCGTCGCCGCCCGGCTCGCGAAGGCGGGCCCCACGGCGGCGGCTGCGGCGGGCGTACGGGGCAGGGCGTCGGCGATCGCGTCGAGGAAGGCCCGCAGCAGGGCCTCGGGCGCGGCGAGGCGCAAGGGGCCGTTGCCGGGCAGCGGTACGGCGTGCGCCTCGGCGGGCATGGCGGCGGCGATCGCCCGGAGCTGCGCGAGGTCCTCGGTGTCGAGGGGCCCGGCGCGCCAGGCATCGACGGCGCCGCCGGTCAGGCCCGGGAGCAGCCGTCCGCGCGCGATCAGGTGCAGCGCGTGCAGGGCGGCGGCCCCCCAGCAGGCGGCGGCGGGATGGGCGGCGGTCGCGTGACGGGCACGGGTCAGCAGCGGCAGGGCGTCGGTGACGGACATCCGCACGGCGGGCACCGTGCGCCGACGGGCGCCACTGCCGTGCCGCCTGGTGACGGTCAGCTCCTCCGGGGCTTCGATCGTCTCTGGCAGGGGGCCGCCGTCCGGGCGCCAGAAGGCGATCTGTCCTTCGCGCGGAGGGTCGGCGGGCAGGAACACCGCCGCGCAGCCCGCGAGGGCCTCACCCACGGGCGACTCCGTCCCCACCACCTTCTGCCAGCACTCCTTGAAGCCGTTCCGTCACACCGCCGGCCACGAGGCCTGCTGCGACCCCGGCCTGCACCTCCGTCGAGTCTACGGCTCGGAGGCGCCCCCCGGGGAGGAACTTGCTTGTGCAAGCAGATAGTCTCGTGGCATGAGTGAACGCACTGCGAACCGGACCACGAAGCACCCCGTGGCCGGATCCGCCGGCGACGACGAGGACGACCGGTGGTGCACGGCGGTGCGCCTGCTGGGCCGTATCGAACGGGAGTTGGACGTGCGACTGCAACGCCGCCACGGACTGCCCCTGTCGGAATACCGCGCGCTGTGCGCACTCAGCCGGGCCGAGGCGGGGGCCGCCATGCGCATGGGCGAACTGGCCGACCGCATCGGCCTCAAAGACAGCACCGTCACCCGGCTGATCGCCCGGCTGGAGGCTCAGGACCTCGCCGAGCGGCTGCAGGGCGGCGGCGACGGCCGGGCGGTCACCGCCGCCCTCACCGAGGCGGGCCGGCAGCGGTACGACGAGGCCGCCCCCACCTACCGGGCCGCGCTCGGCGCACAGTTGCACGCCGCGCGCGGCAACGTCCATCTGGCCGACCTCGCCGCCTGGGTGCGCGACGGGGAATCGTCCTCCATCCACTGAACCGACTGTCGCCTCTGACGCAAGGAGCCCTCGTGACCAACGCCGTCGACCACTACGACCTGCTGCTCGCCGAACACTTCTCCTGGATGCTCGGCGACGACATCCCCGGCTCCGCGACGCAGCAGGCCCGCCTGCTCCGCGATCTCGGCGTCATCCCCGTCAGCCCGAACGGCACGGAGGCCACCGCCGTCGACCTCGGCTGCGGCCCGGGCACCCAGACGCTCGCCCTGACCGCACTCGGCTTCACCCGTGTCCTGGCCGTCGACACGAACGCGGCCCTGCTGGAGGAACTGACCGCCCACACCAACGGCGACCCGGCCGCCACCGCAGCCGTACGAACGGTCCACGCCGACCTCCGTACCGCGCTGCCGCAGCTCACCGAGCCCGGCACCGTGGACGCGGTCGTCTGCATGGGCGACACCCTCACCCATCTCCCGGCCCGCTCCGATGTGACGGCGGTGCTGGAAGACGCGGCGACCGCGCTGGCCCCCGGCGGGAATCTGGTGATCACCTATCGCGACCTCACCCGGCCGCTGGAGGGCACCGACCGCTTCCTGCCCGTGCGCAGCACCGAGAACAAGCTGATCACCTGCTTTCTCGAGTACGCCGACGAGGAGACCGTCACGGTCCACGACCTGGTGCACCTCCGCTCCGGCAACGGCTGGGAGATGCACGCGGGGAGCTACCCGAAGCTGCGTCTCGGCACGGACTGGCTGGAGGGGCAGTGCCGGTCAGCGGGACTGACCGTGCGGCGCAGCGCCCCCGGCGCCCGTGGCCTCCACGTCCTCCACGCCGTACGGGGCAGCGCATGAGCACGTGAGCACGTGAGCACGCGAGCAGGTCGGCGTCAGTCGAAGTCGAGGACGTCGCGGGCGGGGCGGCGCGGGGTCGCGGGGCCTGAGGGGCCGTAGCCCAGGCGCAGCACCATCTGGACCCGGGCCATGGGCGACTGCGGATCGCGTGCGAGGCGTCGCAGGTCGGCCGATTCCATTGCCTGTGAGCTGAGTGCGGTGGCCAGGCCATGACCGGTGGCCAGCAGCAGGACGCGTTCCAGCGCCTGGCCCGCCCGCAGCCAGTCCTGCGGACGGTCCTCCTGGGTGCCCAGCAGCGCGAGTTGCGGCCGCTCCTCGAAGACGGCCGCCGCCCGCCCGGGCACCGGTCGGCGGCGGCCCGCGAAGTCCCGCACGGGTGCGTGGCCACCGTGCTTGCGCGGGCCGAAGGCATAGGAGGGGATGCCCTCGTCGGCGAACGGCGGGTCCAGGTCGCTGTCGCCGGAACGGGTCCAGCGGGCCAGTTCCGCCGCACGCTCCGGGTCCCGTGCCTCGCGGCCCTCGGCGTCGCGCACCAAGTCCAGCAGGGCCTCCGTGTGCCAGGGTGTGAGCAGGGCCAGCTGCGCCCCTTCGCGGCGAGCGGCGTCGGCGAGGGCGGTACGCAGCTCGGCCGGAATCTCCCGCTCCTCGAACGGCTCGCGGCTCGTACGGCGGCGCGCGATGGCCGGGTGGAGCGCCGCGAGCTCGCGGTCGTCGGGGCCGCTGAGCTCGGACAGCCGCAGCGTGGCGAGCAGGGGTGTCTCCAGTTCGTCGCCGGGGTCAGCAGCGGCAGCCGCAACGGCATGGGGCAGCAGCCGTGCCTGCGGATGCCGGCCCGCGTGCGCGGCGGCGACGCGGAGGTTGAAGAGCGCCGCGCCGCAGCCCAGGTGCATCGCCCGGTTGTCCGGGTCCGTGCGCTCCAGGGTCCGGAGAAGGTCGGCCCGCAGCTCGAACGTCTGACTGCCGGGGAGGAAGCGGAACCTCCACGGCTGCGCGTTGTGCAGGGACGGCGCGGCGATGGCCTCGGCGACAAGGCCCAGCACGGTGTCGGCGTCGAGCGGCTGCGCGGGCATGGGCGGCCTCCCTTCGTACCTGAATCCACGGTAACGGCCTTGAGCGCGATAGCCAGTGGATCAGGTCGTCAGGGCCGAACCGCGGTCGAAGATCGCGCTGCACCGCAGATGTTCACTGCGTACAACCGGCGCTACCGTGTGCGCATGTTTGCTTCTCTGCGCTGGAGACGGTTACGGCGGGCGGCGATGACGGTGGCGTGTGCGGCGGGGATCGCCGTGGCGCCCTCGGCGATGGCGACGCCGGGTGGCGCGGTCTCCTCGGAGACCCTCGCGAAGGGCCGGGCGGAGGAGGGGGTGGAGATCAAGATCCGAGGGGACGCCCAGGTCACCTATCGGAAGATCGTCATCGAACCCGGCGGCTCCACCGGCTGGCACTACCATCCCGGCCGCCTGCTGGCGGTCGTCGAGGCCGGCACCCTGACCCGTACGCTCGCCGACTGCTCGGTGGAGGTCTCCGGGCCCGGAGACACCGTGCTCGAACCGGTGGGGGCCGACCACACACACCTCGGCCGGAACCTGGGCGCCGAACCGGTAGTGCTCTACACGACGTACTTCACCCCGGCGGGCAGTCCCGACACGGTCGATGCGGAGGATCCGGGCTGCGATTGAACGCGGGACCGGAGCGCACCGGGAGCCGGCCGTGGCCGGACTCCCGGCCCGGCCACGGGCACGGCGGGGGCCATACCCTCCCCCGGCCGCCGCCCGTACCGGGGGCGGCCGGAGCGGACTTTGGAGCGAGGGCTGGGCGGTGCCCCCGGCGGACGAACGTGCGGACGGCGGCGCCTCAGGGCCTGTCCGCACTGGTCAGTAGATGGTGAGCCCGTACGCGGAGAGCACCTCGACGACGGGCTGGTGGAACGTCGTCCCGCCGGTGCTGCAGTTCCCGGAGGCTGCGGAGCCCACTGCCAGTGCCGTGTTTCCGGAGATCAACGGCGCTCCGCTCGCGCCCGGTTCGGAGCAGAGGTTGGTGCGGATCAGTCCGTACACCACGCCCTCGGGGTATCTGACGGTGGCGTTGAGCGAGGTGACCGTCCCGCAGTGCATGCCCGTCGTGCGGGTCACCTGGCAGACGCTCTGGCCGACGAGGGGATTGGCGGCGCCGGTGATGTCACGTACCTGGCCGCCGCCGATGCTGACCTCACCCGGATAGGAGATTTCGGAGTTGGTGTATCTGATCAGCGCGTGGTCGCCCCCTGGGAAGGAGACGCGCCTGGTGACACCCACCACCACCGTACGGGCCGGGTCCGCGTACCAGGTCTGGCTGCCGAGCGCGCAGTGGCCGGCCATGATGCCGTAGTACTCGCTCCCGCCCCGGGCGTTGAAGCCCACGGTGCAGACGGCCCCGGTGTCGCTGTAGAGGGGGTCACCGCCGCGGATGGCGAAGGCCGAGGCGGACGATGCTGGAGCTGCCGCCGTGGCGGCGGGTGCGGCGGTCAAGGTCAGGGCCGCCACCACCGCCGCGATCACGGCGGGCACGATGCGTCTGAGTCTCACGGTTTCCTCCCGGGGTCTCCGGTACACGGTTTCCGTTGGGCTCCCGCATTGTGGGCGGCGGTGGCGCACGAGGGTAGTCTTCCGCGCGCCATATCGGAGATGCCCGGGAGGAGAGGGGAGAGGGGGAGAAACTCAGCGGTCGCCGTCGCGGCTCAGTCGCCGAAGCCGGCAGCCTCGACGAAGTCGGGACGTGGGTCCAGCGCGGCGGCCAGCCGGAAGTGACGACGGGCCTCGTCGCCGCGATCGGCACGCTGGAGGGTGCGGCCCAGCGCGAAGTGGGCGAAGGCGTTGTCTGGTTCCCGCTCCAGGACGGTCTGGAACTCGCTCTCGGCCGAGCGCAGTTGGGCCCCCAGGAAGAAGGCGCGGGCGCGCAGCAGCCGTGCCGCCGTGTTCTCGGGGTACTCGGCGACCACTGGGTCCAGCAGCTTGAGGGCGCCGCGCGGATCGCGCGCCTCAAGGAGGTGCTCGGCGGCCCGGAAGCCGATGACATAGGTGGCTGGAGTGGGCTCAGACACGGTTTTGCCTCCTCGCCTGGTCGTTACGAGGCCGCTAACACCCACGGGCGACGGGGTATTCCGCGGGGCGCACGCGGGGCGGGCGGGGCAGCAGGGCGGGGCAGCAGGGCGGGGCAGCAGGGCGGGGCAGGGGCTGGTCCGGACCGTCACTTCCCGCCGCGCAGCTCCTCCCACACCTCGCGGACCTGCGGCTCCAGCGCCTCCAGCGGGCCGTCGTTGTCGATCACCACATCGGCCACGGCCAGCCGCTCCGCGCGATCAGCCTGCGCGGCCATCCGGGAGCGCGCCTCGGACTCCGACATGCCGCGCAGCCGGGTCAGCCGGTCCAGCTGGGTGGCGGGCGAGGCGTCGACGACCACCACCCGGTCGTACAGCGGCGCGAGGCCGTTCTCCACCAACAGCGGCACGTCGTGGACGACCACCGCATCGCGGTCGGCCGCCTGTTCCAGCTCCGCCGACCGCCGCGCCACCAGCGGGTGCACCAAGGCGTTGAGTGCGGCCAGCCGTTCGGTGTCGGAGAAGACCAACGAGCCCAGCCTCGCCCGGTCCAGGGTGCCGTCGCGGGCGAGGATCTCCTCACCGAACTCGGCGACGATCGCGCGCAGACCCTCCGTACCCGGTGCGACGACCTCCCGTGCGATGCGGTCGGCGTCGACGATCACCGCCCCGCACTCGGCGAACAGCCGCGACACCTCGCTCTTCCCCGCACCGATGCCGCCGGTCAGCCCGACCTTCACCCTGGTCATGGCCGCCACGCTATACGGTGCCGCCTGCCCGGGCGGCGTCAGGCAGGCACTTCCTGACGTGGCGCCAGCCCGGCGACCAGGTCGCCCGGCGTGACCCGGTCAAGCGCCGAGGCGTCCGAGGTACCCGGGTACAAGCGGTAGACGGTGCCGGTCGCCGCAGGCGGCAGTCCGGTCAGATCGGCGTGCACGAGGGCTCCGAAGACATGCCCGGCATCGGCGAGCAGCGGCTGCACGCTCGACGGCATGCCGTCCGGGGACAGGCCCTCACGCAGGCGGACGGCGAAGGCGTACGCCGACTCCCCCATGCCGCGCCGGTAGCTGAGCAGCTTGCCCTCGGACCGGACGAGCACGGGTGCGCCGGCCCGGGTGCGGGCTGCGGCGTGCCAGCAGGCCACGTCCCACAGGGTGACCCGGGCGCCCCCGCCGAACGCGTCGGTCAGGTCATGGCCCAGCCGCGCCAGCCGGTTGCGGTAGCGCCAGACGTCGTGGTGGGTGCCGTCGCTCTCCAGCGTGACGTCCGTCCACAGTGCCTGGCGGGTGGCCAGGTCGATCACCATCGGAACGCAGATCTTCGCGTCCCCGAGGAGATCGAAGCGCTGCCGCACCGTACGCACGTCGTACCGTGCGGGAGCGCCCGCACTCTCCGTACGCACCCGGCGGGCCGTACGGCGCGGCGGCTGCCCCGACGGGCCGTGCCGGTGCTTCCCGTCGTGCTCCTCACCGACCTTCATGAAGCCCGAGAAGGCGTCCGGCAGTTCCTCGAACGGCACGTCGTTGTAGGAGAGCACCACGGTGACCAGGTGACGCACGCCCGCCCGCGCCAGCCCGGGCAGGTCGAGATCCACGTACTCGGTGGCTCCGTGCGGCGGGGGCGCGGAGGTGTAGTCGCCGGAGTGGACTGCGGCGCCGCCCGCGTACTCCAGCCTTGTGTAATCGCACAGCCCGACGAAACGCCACTGGGCGTCGTACATCGCCACGGACAGATCGAGGTCCACCCGGGTGGCCCTGGGCTGCGTCCAGTGCAGGAAGAGCCGCACGCGTGCGCCGCCGCCCGGCATCGGCAGCGTGCTGCCGCGCGGGATAGCCACCAGTGAGGCGGAGACGCCGCGCTCGGCGGCGGGCACGGGCAGGTCGGCGAGCCCCGCGTCCAGCACCGCCGCGTCATACTCCCGCCGGTCGCCGGTGGCGGGAGCGGCGACGGCGCCGGGCAGGGAGCCGAAGCTGGCGCCGGGGCCGGTCAGCCGGTCCAGGATCTCGGCCTCGATGAGCGCGCAGACGGCGTCCGTGGACTTCGCGGGCAGCGGCAGGCGGCGCTCGGGCACGGCGTGCGCACGGGTGAGGCTGGCGCGCGGGAAGAAGACCCGGCGCGGCGCCGCGGCGTCCTGCTTCGCCCGCCCTCCGACACGGGCTCCAGCTCCCCGGGCCGCACCGCCGTGTGCGGTGCGGGCGCGCAGCACACCCAGCGCGCCGAGCAGCGGACCGGGCGCGACCGACGGCAGTGCGCGGGCCAGCGCCTCGGTCACCGCCTCCGGCAGCTCACCGCCCGACGCCGCGGCACGGTCCAGCAGATGGCTGAGCCTGCGCAGCAGTTCGCCGGGACGGGCGGCCAGCAGGCGGGCCGCCGCATCGACGTCGTACGCCGCGAGCGCGCTCTCCACCCGGCTCGCCCAGGTCGTCAGGCGCAGCTGGTCCCCGGCGAGCCGGATCTGCTCCGGATGGTGCGCGGCCTCCGCCATCAGCAGCTCACTCAGCGCGTCACCGGAGGTCGCGTCCGTGCCGCGCAGGGCGGCGAAGGCCAGCGCGGCGCGCGGGAAGCGGGCCGCGTACTCGAAGGGGTGCAGTCGCTCGGCGGCGCGCTTCCACTGCTCCGGATGGCGGGCGAGGTCCTCGGCGAGGGCGGCGAAGCGCAGCCCGTCGAGGATCTCCAGCAGCAGCCGGCGCAGCGGGCGCGGCAGGGGAGCCGCGCGCGGGGGCGGGCTGAGCAGGTCGGGGTCGCCGCCGGAGCGCACGCACAGCAGCCGCAGGATGTCCGTCGCCGTGTCGAGCCGGGCCCGCAGCGCCTCCGCCCGCACGGCGAAGTCTTCGGGCCGGGCGAGCAGGACGTCCAGCGCCAGCGCCTTGCTCTCGCGGAGCGGGATCTCTTCCGGCAGCCACTCCAGGCCGCCCTCGGTGCCCACATGGGCGAGCAGCAGATACAGGTCGTCGTGATCCTGCGGGCTCAGCGGCGTGCGGCGGGCGAGGAGCACGGCAAGCTCCTGCCGGGAAGCCTCCTCGCGCGAGGGGGCGAGACGGAGCACGCGCAGCACCGGGTCGGCGACCTCGGCAGCCTCAGCGGGCTGGTGGTGGGCGCGTGCGGCGGGCAGCGGGGACCACGGCGAGCACGGGCCGTCGGTGCGGAAGCGCTCCTCGCACACCGGGCAGCCGCTCCACTCGCAGCACTCCTCGCAGCATGCCCACGGCGCGGCCTCCCAGCAGCGGCGGCAGGCCAGGTGGCCGCAGCCGCGCACCGGGGCGACGCCGGGGCCCGGCAGTCCGCAGGCCATGCAGGGCTGATGGGGCTGGGCGGCGAGGTGGGCACGGATGCGGGAGGTGTAGAGGCTGTGCGCGTCCTCGCGGGGCACACCGTCCGGGAAGTGCCGGAAGAGCGGGGTATGGGTACGGTCGGCGCCGAGGAGCGCGTCGATGTCGGCGAGCAGCTGCCGCCCCCGGTGCGCCAGATCTGCGGCCGGGAGGGCGCCGAGTGCCTGGCGCAGTGCGGCGGTCAGCAGGTGGCCGCGGGCGGCCAGCTCCGCGTCGAGGGCGGTCAGCCCGTCGGCGGTACGGCTGCTGCCGGGGGTGCGGGAGTACGGCGGCCGGGCGGGCGCTGGTTCGAGGAAGACGCTCTGGCGGCGGCGGAACAGCACCTTCTCCACGTCCTCGGCGGTCATGCCGATGTCCCCTCATCCCCGTGCGATGCCGGTGATCCCGTGATGCGGGTGATCCCGGCCAAGTGTGAGCGCGAGGGCGGAGAGCAGGTGCGCTACGGATTCTTTTAAGAGAAGAAGAGAAGGAAGCACACCACGGAGCCGCCCCCGCGCAGACCCAACTCTGCAGCACGGGGGCGGAGTCCGCACCCGGATTTCCCGGGCAGGCCGTCTCGGTCAGTGCTCCCCTGAGCCGCCCTCGGACTCGCGGTCGGCGAGGAAGCGCTCGAAGACCGCGCCCAGTTCCTCCGCGGACGGCAACTCCACCGGCTCGGCCACCAGATTGCCTCTGGTCTCGGCGCCGGCCACGGCGTCGTACTGCTGCTCCAGGCCGCGCACCACCGACACCAGCTCCTCGTCGCCCTCGGCCAGCTGCCGCTCGATCTCGTTCTGCGTCTTGAGCGCCTCGCCGCGCAGCCCGTGCGCGATCTCCGGCAGCACCAGTCCCGTCGCGGAGGTGATCGACTCCAGAACGACGAGCGCCGCGTCCGGGTAGGTGGAGCGGGCGACGTAATGCGGCACATGTGCGGCGATCCCCAGCACATCGTGGCCGGACTCGGCGAGCCGCAGCTCCGCCAGGGCGGCGGCACTCCCCGGCACCTGCGCCTCGTCGAAGAGGGCCTGATGGCCGGGCACCAGATCGATACGGCTGCCGTGCGGAGTCAGCCCGACCGGGCGGGTGTGCGGCACCCCCATCGGAATGCCGTGGAAGGTGACGGCCAACCGGACGCCCGTACGCTCCACTATCTCGCGGACGGCCGCGGTGAAACGCTCCCACTCCACGTCCGGCTCGGGGCCGGACAGCAGCAGGAAGGGAGCACCCGTGGCGTCCCGCACGAGCCGCAGCTCCAGCGTAGGCGTCTCGTAGGACACCCACTGGCTGCGCCGGAAGGTCATCGCGGGGCGGCGGGCACGGTAGTCGATGAGCCTGTCGACATCGAACCGGGCCACGGTGAGATAGGGCTGGTTGTCCAGCACTCGCTCCACGATCTGGGAGCCCGTCTCCCCGGCGTCCATGAAGCCCTCGAAGTGGTAGAGCATCACCAGCCCGGCGCTGTCGTCACCGCTGATGATCCCGTCCACAGCACGAAGCCCGGCGGGCTCCCACTCGTACAAACCCTTCGGTTCCAGCACGTCAGCTCCTTCGTTACCTCTGGGCCAACGCACGAACCGCCACCGGCATTCCCGGTGTGTGAGCCTGTCGGGCTACTCCGGGCCGGGGGACGATTCCACCAGCAGGCGCGCGTAGTTGGCCATCGAGCGCTGGTAACGGGGCAGGTGCGGCGCGAGTGCGGTGAGTGCGACCGAGACGGCCTCCCGCTCCTCACCGATCTCGGTGAGGGCCAGCGCGAGCGTCGCCCGTACCGCGTCGTCCAGAGCGTCGGACCCGGCTGCCAGCTCGGCCCTCAGCAGGGTGACGCTCTCCTCGGCCTGACCGGTGTTCCGCAGCGAGCTGGAGAGCTGGATCACCGCGCGGCGGCGGCGCTCTCCCGTCAGCCCCGTCCAGAGCGCCTGCCGGTACAGCGGCACCGCGCGGTCCGAATGGCCGGTCGAGTCGAACGCGCTGGCCCGCTCGAAGGCCGCGATCGCGCTGTCCGGTGGGAGCTCGGCGGCGAGCCCCTCGATGAGCGCACGGAACTCGGCCTCGCCGTGCTGGTCGAGGGACGCCCAGGCGTCGGCGGTGCGCTGTTCCCAGTCTGCTACGTCCACCGCAACAGCCTCGCACAGCACCGGGCGGACCGGCACCCCTCTTCTTCCGGCGCTGTCCCGGCGGGGCCGGAGCAGCATAAGAGGCCCGCACCCCAAGGGGTACGGGCCTCTCGTGTCGATCACTCGACCGCGTGCCGCCTCAGCGGCGCGTGGTCAGCACTGACGTGGTCAGCTCTGACCTCCGGCCAGCTTCTCGCGGAGCGCCGCCAGCGCTTCGTCCGAGGCCAGCGCACCGGAGTCGTCCGACGACTCCGAGGAGTACGAGCCGCCGCCACCGCCGCCGCCACTGCTGCTGGTCTGACCGCCGCCACCGCCGCCGCCCTGCGGTGCCGCGGCACCGCCCGGCGTGGTGCCTTCGGCCGCCGCCTGCTCGTCGGCCTCGCGGGACTTGACCACCTGCGCCTGGTGCTGCTCGAAGCGCTGCTGCGCCTCGGCGTACTGGTGCTCCCACTCCTCGCGCTGCTTCTCGTACCCCTCGAGCCAGTCGTTGGCCTCGGGGTCGAAGCCCTCGGGGTAGATGTAGTTGCCCTGGTCGTCGTAGGACGCGGCCATGCCGTACAGCGTCGGGTCGAACTCGACGGCTGTCGGGTCGGCACCGAACGCCTCGTTGGCCTGCTTCAGCGAGAGGCTGATGCGACGGCGCTCGAGGTCGATGTCGATGACCTTGACGAAGATCTCGTCGTTGACCTGGACGACCTGCTCCGGGATCTCCACGTGGCGCTCGGCCAGCTCGGAGATGTGGACCAGGCCCTCGATGCCCTCGTCGACCCGGACGAACGCGCCGAACGGCACCAGCTTGGTGACCTTGCCGGGCACGACCTGGCCGATCTGGTGCGTGCGGGCGAACTGCTGCCACGGGTCTTCCTGGGTCGCCTTGAGCGACAGGGACACGCGCTCGCGGTCCATGTCGACGTCCAGGACCTCGACCGTGACCTCCTGGCCGACCTCGACGACCTCGGAGGGGTGGTCGATGTGCTTCCAGGAAAGCTCGGAGACGTGCACCAGGCCGTCCACGCCACCCAGGTCCACGAAGGCACCGAAGTTGACGATGGAGGAGACGACGCCGGAGCGCACCTGGCCCTTCTGGAGGGTGGTGAGGAAGGTCTGGCGGACCTCGCTCTGGGTCTGCTCCAGCCATGCACGGCGGGACAGGACCACGTTGTTGCGGTTCTTGTCCAGCTCGATGATCTTGGCCTCGAGCTCCTTGCCCACGTAGGGCTGAAGGTCGCGAACGCGGCGCATCTCGACCAGGGAGGCCGGGAGGAAGCCACGGAGGCCGATGTCGAGGATGAGACCACCCTTGACGACCTCGATGACGGTACCGGTGACGATGCCGTCCTCTTCCTTGATCTTCTCGATCGTGCCCCAGGCTCGCTCGTACTGGGCACGCTTCTTCGAGAGAATCAGGCGGCCTTCCTTGTCCTCCTTCTGGAGAACAAGGGCCTCGATCTCGTCACCGACGGCGACGACCTCGTTGGGGTCGACGTCGTGCTTGATCGACAGCTCCCGAGAGGGGATGACACCCTCGGTTTTATAGCCGATGTCGAGCAGGACCTCGTCCCTGTCGACCTTCACGATGACGCCGTCGACGATGTCGCCGTCGTTGAAGTACTTGATCGTCTCGTCGATCGCGGCGAGGAAGGCTTCCTCGGAACCGATGTCGTTTACCGCAACCTGCGGAGTGGTCGCGATGGTCTCGGTGCTGCTCGTCATGTGGAAAAGGGCTCCGGTACGGACGGTGAGTCGTAGGTGCTGCTACGCCGAGAACCCGCTATCGCACCCCTGCAAGCCAGCCGGATGCCAATCAAGGCAGAAACCCGAGGAGACCAACAACTGATGCGAGCGCGACCTGCTATGTCTGAGGCGCGCAGGCCCGCAGCGCAACTTGTAGCATACGGGGGCAGCAGGGCACGGTCAATGCGCGAACAAGCACACCTTGGACACAACCCCCCAATCCCGGCAGAATTCGCCGCTCGGACCACACGAGCGGCGGATTGCGCGTCCTCCTCGATACCGCCACCGACGATCCGGTAGCCGCCGACCAGCCGCTTTCACGAGTCCGGCAGAATTCGCAGCGACCCCTCCGCTTCCCGACCACGACGACGGGCACCATGATCCAGGGCGCATCATGATCAAGGACGACGACGAGCCGGAGGCCACCCGCCGCGACGCGGGGGGCCCGGAGAGCAGCAGGGCCAACCGCGCCTGGTGGGACCGGAACGCCGACGACTACCAGCAAGAGCACGGCGCCTTCCTCGGCGACAGCCGCTTCGTCTGGGGTCCGGAAGGCCTGGACGAGGCCGAGGCCGGACTGCTCGGCCCCGCATCGGCGCTGCGCGGGAGTGCCGTACTGGAGATCGGTGCGGGCGCGGCGCAGTGCTCCCGCTGGCTGGCCGCACAGGGCGCGCACCCCGTCGCGCTCGACCTCTCGCACCGCCAGCTCCAGCACGCGCGGCGCATCGGCACCTCACCCGGCGAGACCGCGGTGCCGCTGGTGGAGGCCGACGCGGCGGCACTGCCCTTCGCGGACGCCTCGTTCGACCTGGCCTGCTCGGCGTTCGGCGCCCTGCCCTTCGTCGCCGAGCCGGTGCGGGTACTGCGCGAGGCGCACCGGGTGCTGCGCCCGGGCGGGCGGCTGGTCTTCTCCGTCACCCATCCGATCCGCTGGGCCTTCCCGGACGAACCGGGCCCCGAGGGCCTGACCGTGTCCGGCTCCTACTTCGACCGGACCCCGTACGTGGAACAGGACGCGTCCGGGCGCGCCGTGTATGTGGAGCACCACCGGACGATGGGTGACCGTGTGCGGGACGTGGTGTCCGCCGGTCTGCGGCTGACGGACCTGGTCGAGCCGGAGTGGCCCGCCTGGAACCGGCAGGAGTGGGGCAGCTGGTCCCCGCTGCGGGGGCACCTGGTGCCGGGCACCGCGATCTTCGTCTGCGCGCGCGACTGACGGGCTGGCGGGATGACGGGCTGCCGGAGCGGCGGGTTGCCCGAGTGCAGGAGACTGGGCGGGTGCTGCGTACCGAGGACCTCAGCCGGCTGCCCGTAGCGGCGGCCGTACCCGCGCTGCGCGCGGCACTCGACGCGCAGGGCGTCGCCGTGCTCTGCGCTCCGCCGGGCACCGGCAAGACCACACTCGTTCCCCTGGAGCTGGCGGGCCTGCTCGGCGGCAGTGGAGATTCCCCGGCGGCCGCGGCCGCCGGGACGCCGCCGCCCGTGCACCGGGTGCTGGTCGCCGAGCCGCGCCGGATGGCCGCGCGTTCCGCAGCCCGGCGGATGGCCTGGCTGCTCGGCGAGGAGCCGGGGGCGAGTGTCGGTTTCACCGTGCGCGGTGAGCGGGTGACGGGGCCGCGTACCCGCGTCGAGGTGGTCACCACCGGCGTCCTGCTCCAGCGGCTCCAGCGCGATCAGGAGCTGACCGGCGTCGACGTGGTGCTGCTGGACGAGTGCCACGAGCGGCATCTCGACGCCGATACCGCACTCGCCTTCCTGCTGGACGTACGCGCCACGCTGCGGCCCGATCTGCGGATCATCGCCGCGTCGGCGACCCAGGACAGCGAGGCGTGGGCCCGCCTGCTGGCGTCCGGAGCCACGGCGGACGCGGACGCGGCACCCGTCGTACGGGGTGGCGGCGCGAGCCACCCGGTGGCCGTCCGCTACGCCGCGCCCCCGTCCGGCGTCCGCCCGTCCCATGGCACCTGGGTGGACGCGGCGCTGCTGCGGCATGTGGCGGCGACGGTGCGGGAGGCGCTGAGAACCGTGCCGGAGGGGGACGTGCTGTGCTTCCTGCCCGGCGTCGGCGAGATCGCCAGGGTGGCGGGGCTGCTGGGCGGCTCGGGCGCTGAGGTGTTGCAGCTGCACGGCCGGGCCCCTGCGGCGGTCCAGGAAACGGTGCTGCGAGGGACGGACGCGGGCGCCCTCTCCCGTCGCCGCGTGATCCTCGCGACCTCGGTTGCCGAGTCGAGTCTGACGGTGCCCGGTGTGCGGATCGTCGTCGACTCGGGCCTCGCCCGGGAGCCGCGCACCGACCACGCGCGCGGGCTCGGCTCGCTGGCGACGGTACGGGTATCCCGGGCGGCTGCCACACAGCGGCTCGGGCGAGCGGGGCGCGAAGCTCCGGGCACGGTCTTCCGCTGCTGGGCCGAGAGCGAGGATGCCTCCCGGCCGCGCTTCCCCTCGCCGGAGATCGCGGTCGCCGACCTGACGGCCTTCGCGCTGCGGACCGCCTGCTGGGGTGAAGCCGACGCGAGCGGACTGGCCCTGCTCGACCCGCCACCGGCCGGCGCGCTGGCGGCGGCCCGCGAGACGCTGCGTGCAGTCGGCGCGCTGGACGCCACGGGACGGGTGACCGGGCGTGGCACCCGGATGGCGGGCATGGGTGTGCACCCGAGGCTGGCACGGGCGCTGCTGGACGGCGCCGCGCTGGTCGGCGCGGCACCGGCGGCGGAGGCGGTCGCGCTGCTGAGCGAGGAGCCGCCGAGGGACTATGGCGACGACCTCGCGGAGGCGCTGCGGGCGGCGCGCCGGGGCGGCGACGCGTACGCGGCCCGCTGGCGCGCGGAGGTACGGCGGCTGCGGGCGGCACTCGGCGGGGGTGGAGGCGCGGGGACGGGCACGAAACCCGCCCGACAGCCGGACGAGGTCCTGGTCGCGGGCACCGTGGCCGCGCTGGCGTACCCGGAGCGGGTGGCGCGGGCACGCTCCGGACGGTCCGCTCTGATGGTGTCAGGCACCCGGGCGGAACTCCCGGAGGGCTCGACACTGCGGGAGGCCGGATGGCTGGCCGTGGCGGTCGCGGACCGCCCGGCGGGCGCGCCGTCGGCGCGGATACGGCTGGCAGCCGCCGTGGACGAGGAGACGGCACACGCGGCGGCCGGTGCGCTGCACGAGGTGCGTGCCGAGGTGCGCTGGGACACGGCACGCGGTGAGGTCGTGGCCCGTGAGGTGGAGTGTCTGGGCGCCGTCGAACTGCGGTCGAAGCCGCTGCGGTCGCCCGACGCCGACCAGGTGCGGGCGGCCGTACTCGACGGGTTGCGGCGCGAGGGGCTGGAGCTGCTGCACTGGTCCGAGGACGCCGTCGCGCTCCGCCGGCGGCTGGCCTTCCTCCGGCGCGAGCTGGGCGAGCCATGGCCCGAGATGTCCGACGAGGCGCTGCTCGCCCACGTGGGCGACGTGCTCGGGCGGGCGCGGTCCCGGGCCCGCCTCGCGGGAATCGACGCGGGGCAGTTGCTGCGCGGGCTGCTGCCATGGGCGGGCGGGGAGGCGGCGCGGCTCGGTGAACTGGCCCCGGAGCGCGTCACGGTGCCGTCCGGCTCGCGGGTGCGGGTGGACTACGCGGGCGAGCAGCCGGTGCTGGCGGTGAAGTTGCAGGAGCTGTTCGGCTGGAGCGAGAGCCCGCGGATCGCGGACGGCCGGGTACCGCTGCTCGTTCATCTGCTGTCCCCGGCCGGGCGGCCGGCTGCGGTCACCGCGGACCTGGCGTCCTTCTGGCGGGAGGGCTACCGCTCGGTGCGGGCGGAGCTGCGCGGGCGCTACCCGCGCCATCCGTGGCCGGAGGACCCGGCGACGGCAGAGCCGACCCGCAGGCTGAAGGCCCGGCGCGGCTAGGGCCTGCCGTTTGGACAGTGCGACCGTTGCGGCGCGCGGCCCCGGATCCCGGGAGGGCGGCGCGCCGCAACGGAAGCGCGAGGGTGTGCCTACTTTTCCGGCTGCTTGACCGTCAGCTTGACCGTGACCGACACGCCGTTGCCGGTGGCGATCTTGACGTAGTACGGCCCGTCGTGTGCCTCGTCCGTCTTGATCTTGGGGAGCCGCAGCACCCCGTCGGCATCCGTCTCCAGGTCGGCGAGGGAACGCAGCGGCTTGCCGTCCGCGCCGTCGAAGTACGGGCCGGTCTCGGCAGCCGTGCCGTCCTCGGTGACCATCGTCGCGGTCAGCGGCACCCCCGCCGCCGCCTTGTCCCGGTAGGTGGCCTGGATTTCGACGGCGCCAGCGGCGAACACGCCCCCGGCGACGGTCTCCAGCGCCGTGTCCGAGGTACGGGCCAGCTCGTCCGCCTCCGGGGCGGGCCTGGGCTTCACGGTGGCGGTGAAGTCGGTGGCCGGTACGTTGCGGCCGACGACGCTGGCGCGGACGACGAACGCGCCGGTCCGCTCACCGGCACGCAGCCTCGGCGCCGTGGCGGTGCCGTTGTTGCCCGTGGTGACGGTGACCGTGGTGGCGCCGCCGGAGAAGCGGGCGTCGGTGGTGTTGTCGACGATCTTGTACTGCACCCGCACGTCGTCCACCGCGTTTCCGCGGGAGTCCACCGTGCGCACCCGCAGTCGCTCGGTGAACTCGCCGCCCGCCGTCGCCGTCACCTCGGTGGAGCTGACGCGCTCCAGCTTGGCGGGGGGCGCCGGAGTGGTGGGCGGCGGCGTTGTCGGAGGCGGAGTGGTGGGCGGCGGAGTGGTGGGCGGCGGAGTACTCGGCGGCGATGTCGGCGTGTTGCCGCCGGGATCGCTGGGCGTGCTGGGCTTGTCGTCAGACGAGCTCGAAGGCTTGCGCGAGGGCCCGTTGTCGTTGCTGTCACGCCCGTCACCGCTGCGGCCGTCGTCCCGGCCGCCGGGGCCGGGCGAGGTGGGCAGCGTGCCCTCTCCGTCCGGTACCTCTTGCACGCCCTCGCGGTAGTGCTCCAGCCAGCTGAGGACCGTCCGCAGGTACTCCCGTGACTGGTTGTAGCTGAGGACCGCGCGGTCCAGGTCGGCCTTCACCGACAAGTCCCGCTCGCCCGCGCACAGGTACTCACCGGCGGCGAGCGCCGCGTCGTAGATGTTGTTCGGGTCCTGGCGGCCGTCGCCGTTGCCGTCGGCGCCCCAGCTCGCCCAGGTGGAGGGTATGAACTGCATGGGCCCTACGGCACGGTCGTAGGTGGCGTCGCCGTCGTAGACACCGCTGTCGGTGTCGGTGATCTCGGCGAAGTCGCCGCCGTTGAGTACCGGGCCCAGTATCGGCTTGAGGGTGGTGCCGTCGTCGTCCACAGCGCCACCGCGGGCCTGCCCGGACTCGACCTTGCCGATCGCCGCCAGCAACTCCCAGGGCAGGGCGCAGCCGGGGTCGGACCCGGCGACCGACGCCTCGGCCTTCTTGTACGCGGCGAGCACCGTGGCCGGGATGCCGGATCCGTTGGGGCTCTCGCCGTCGGAGTCCTTGTCGCCCGGCTCCGGTGACTCCAGCGGCGGCAGCTCCGTGTGGTAGGAGTCGTCGCCCGGTGACCCCTCCGGGGGGAGGTCGGGCTGCCCGCTGTCGCCGTCCCCGCCTGCCTGGGCGGATTGCAGTCCCGGCGCCTGGGAGGCGGTGAGCGCGGCCATCGCCGCCGCCGCGACAGCGGCGGTGCTCACACTTCTTCGCAGTCTCGTGCCCCCGAAGTCGGTGAACTTCGCTGCCGCGTGCCTTCCGCGGTATCGCGTCATGGATCCGACCGCCCTCTCCCTGCGACCCAACACGTGCTGACCCTACGGCACCCCTGGCCCCAAGTCAGCGGACCCAGCGACTCTATGCCTCAGAAGCCGTTGTCAATGCCGGTCAGTGTGCCGCCGACTCCCAGTCCGTGCCGGAGCCCACCGACACGTCCAGGGGAGCGCGCAGTTCGACCGCGTGGGCCATCCGGTCGCGCACCAGCTCCTCGACCTGTGTGCGCTCCCCCGGCGCCACCTCCAGGACGATTTCGTCGTGCACCTGGAGCAGCATCCGGCTGGCCAGCTTCTCCTCGTCGAGTGCCTCGGCGACCCGCAGCATCGCCACCTTCACGATGTCGGCCGCGGTGCCCTGGATCGGTGCGTTCAGCGCCATCCGCTCGGCCATTTCACGCCGCTGCCGGTTGTCGCTTGTCAGGTCGGGGAGGTAGCGGCGCCGACCCATGATCGTCTCGGTGTAGCCGACGGCACGGGCCTCCGCCACCACCCGGTGCAGATACTCGCGCACTCCGCCGAACCGCTCGAAGTAGTTGTCCATCAGCCTGCGTGCCTCGTCGGGGGCGACCGAAAGCTGCTGGGAGAGGCCGAAGGCGGAGAGGCCGTAGGCAAGCCCGTAGGACATCGCCTTGATCTTCCGCCGCATCTCCGGATCGACCGCTTTCCGCTCCACCCCGAACACCTGGGAGGCGACCGTGTCATGGAGGTCCTCGCCGGAGGTGAGCGCTTCCAGCAGTCCTTCGTCATCGGACAGGTGCGCCATGACCCGGAGTTCGATCTGGCTGTAGTCGGCGGTCAGCAGGGATTCATACCCCTCCCCGACGCGGAACCCCCGGCGGATGGCCCGGCCCTCGTCGGTGCGGACGGGGATGTTCTGCAGATTCGGGTCGGTCGAGGAGAGCCGGCCGGTGGCGGCGACCGTCTGGTGGAAGGTGGTGTGAATGCGGCCGTCGGCCGCGATCGTCTTGATCAGCCCCTCCACGGTGGTGCGCAGCTTCTGCTGCTCGCGGTGGCGCAGCATCAGCACCGGCAGCTCGTGCTCCGTCTGCCCCGCCAGCCAGGCCAGCGCGTCCGCGTCCGTGGTGTAGCCCGTCTTCGTCTTCTTCGTACGCGGCAGGCCCAGCTCGCCGAAGAGCACCTCCTGGAGCTGCTTGGGCGAGCCGAGGTTGAACTCGTGGCCCACCGCGGCGTGCGCCTCGGTGACGGCCTGCCGTGCGGCGTCCGCGAACTGCCGCTCCAGGCCCGCCAGCCACTCGCGGTCGGCGGCGATACCGGCCCGCTCCAGCCGGGCGAGCATCTCTGAGGTGGGCAGCTCCAGGTCGCGCAGCAGGGCGGCCGCGCCGACCTCCTCCAGCCTGCCTTCCAGTTCGGCGCCGAGGTCGAGGATGGCGCGGGCGTTGCCCATCAGGGCGTCCGCTTCGGCCTGGCCCTCCACCTGGCCTTCCACCGGCCCGCCGGCCTCTTCGCCGGTGCCGAAGGCAAGCTGGCCGTCGCCCTCGGCGACCGCCGGGGCCAGCTCGCGGCCCAGATACTCCACGGAGAGGTCGTCCAGCGCGAAGGAGCGGCGGCCGGGCTTGACGAGATAGGAGGCGAGGGCGGTGTCCATGTGGACGCCGCGGACCTGCCAGCCCTGCTCCGGGAAGACCCGGAAGACGGCCTTCGAGTCGTGCAGCACCTTGGGCCGGTCGGCGTCGGCGAGCCAGGCGGCGAAGGCGCGGTCGTCCGCCTCGTCCAGCTGGGCGGGGTCGAACCAGACGGCGGGACCGCCCGCGGCGGCGAGCGCGACCTCGCTGACGCTGCCGGTGCCGAGCTTCCACGCACCGACGACGGCCAGGCCCAGCGGCCCGGCCGCGCCGTGCTCCGCCAGCCAGCCGGCCAGCTCGCCGCTGCCCGCCATGACTCCCTCGACCTGGATGCCCGCGGCAGGGGCGGGCGTGGCCTCCTCGGCCTCGGTGCCCGGGTCGACGCCGAACAGCCGGTCGCGGAAGTTCTGGTGGCGGAATTCGAGGGCGTCCAGCATGACGCCCAGGGCCTCCCGGTCGTACGGCGCCCGCATCAGGTCGGCAGGCCCCTCGGACAGCTCGACGTCGCGGACCATCTCGGTCAGCCGCCGGTTGAGCCGGACGGCGTCCAGGTGGTCACGGAGGCTCTGCCCGACCTTGCCCTTCACCTCCTCGGCGCGGTCGGCCAGCTCGGCGAAGGAGCCGAACTGGCTGATCCACTTGGTGGCCGTCTTCTCGCCCACGCCGGGGATGCCGGGCAGGTTGTCGGACGGATCGCCGCGCAGCGCGGCGAAATCCGGATACTGCTGCGGCGACAGGCCGTACTTCTCCTGCACCTTTTCCGGGGTGAAGCGGGTGAGCTCCGAGACGCCCTTCGTCGGGTACAGCACGGTGACGTTGTCCGTGATCAGCTGGAAGCAGTCGCGGTCTCCGGTGACGATCGAGACCTTGAAGCCCTCGGCCTCCGCCCGGGTGGTCAAGGTCGCGATGACGTCGTCCGCCTCGAAGCCCTCCACGGCGAAACGCTTCACCCGCATGGTGTCCAGCAGCTCGCCGATCAGCTCCACCTGACTCCTGAACTCGTCCGGAGTCTTTGTGCGGTTCGCCTTGTACTCGGGGAACTCCTCGGATCGCCAGGTCTTGCGGGAGACGTCGAAGGCGACCGCGAAGTGCGTAGGTGCCTCATCACGCAAGGTGTTCGACAGCATCGAGGTGAAGCCGTAGATCGCGTTCGTCGGCTGCCCGGTCGTGGTGGAGAAATTCTCCGGGGGCAGTGCGAAGAACGCACGGTAGGCGAGGGAGTGCCCGTCCATGAGGAGCAGGCGCGGAGCGGTGTCTTTCGATGCTGTCTTTGCCACGCTGGAATACTCCCATGGACCACTGACAACCCCTCCCGGCGGCCAGCGGGCGGGTACGAGGAGTGACGCCGGAGCCGCACCGCGTGCGAGCATCGGGGCATGAGCCGAAAGCCGCGCGCACACGACCCGGTCCAGGACGCGCCCGAGGTCGGTGAGCCGCGTCACTCCGCGGCCGGTCCGGCCGCCGTGGCGCACTCGCTGCGCGCCGCCCAGCGGGAGATGGGCGTGCGGCGTACCGCGCTCACCCTGCTCAAGGTCAATCAGAAGGACGGCTTCGACTGCCCCGGCTGCGCCTGGCCGGAGCCGGAAAAGCGGCACACCGCCGAGTTCTGCGAGAACGGCGCCAAGGCCGTCGCCGAGGAGGCGACCCGGCAGCGGGTCACGTCGGCCTTCTTCGCGCGCCATCCGGTCGCCGGGCTGGCCGAGCGCTCCGGTTACTGGCTGGGGCAGCAGGGGCGGCTCACCCAGCCGATGTATCTGGCCGAGGGCGCCTCCCACTACAAGCCGGTCGGCTGGGAGCGGGCCTTCGAGATCATCGGCGAGGAGCTGACCGCGCTGGGCTCTCCGGACGAGGCGGTCTTCTACACCTCCGGCCGCACCAGCAACGAGGCGGCCTTCCTCTACCAGCTCTTCGCCCGCGAGTTCGGCACGAACAACCTGCCCGACTGTTCCAACATGTGCCACGAGTCCTCCGGCTCGGCGCTCACCGAGACCCTCGGCGTGGGCAAGGGCAGCGTGCTGCTGGAGGATCTGCACCGCGCTGAGCTGATCATCGTGGCCGGTCAGAATCCCGGCACCAACCATCCCCGCATGCTCAGCGCGCTGGAGAAGGCGAAGGCGGGCGGCGCGAAGATCATCACGGTGAACCCGCTGCCCGAGGCCGGGCTGGAGCGGTTCAAGAACCCGCAGACCGCGCGCGGCCTGACCGGGGGCGGCACCGCGCTGACCGACCTCTTCCTGCAGATCCGCATCGGCGGCGACCAGACGCTCTTCCGTACGCTCGGAAAGCTGGTCCTGGCCGCGGGCGGTGCGGACGACGCGTTCATCCGTGAGCACACCCTCGGCTTCGAGGAGTTCGCCGCAGCGGCGGAGGCGGTGGACTGGCCGGAGACGGAGCGGGCGACCGGTCTGGAGCGCGCCAGGATCGAGCAGGCCGCGCGGATGGTCCTGGCCTCCGGACGCACCGTCGTGTGCTGGGCGATGGGCCTGACCCAGCACAAGCACGCGGTGCCCAGCATCAAGGAGATCGTCAACCTGCTGCTGCTGCGCGGCGACATCGGCCGCCCCGGCGCCGGGGTGTGCCCCGTCCGCGGCCACAGCAACGTGCAGGGCGACCGCACGATGGGCATCTTCGAGCGCCCTCCGGCCGCCTTCCTGGACGCGCTCGAGCAGGAGTTCGGTTTCGCGCCGCCACGGGCGCACGGGCTGGACGTCGTACGGGCGATCCGTGCCCTGCGGGACGGTCGGGCCAAGGTGTTCTTCGCCATGGGCGGCAACTTCGTCGCCGCCTCCCCGGACACGGCCGTGACGGAGGACGCGATGCGGCGTGCCCGCCTCACCGTGCACGTCTCCACCAAGCTGAACCGCTCGCACTGCGTCACCGGCGCGCGGGCGCTGATCCTGCCCACGCTGGGCCGCACCGAGCGCGACGTGCAGAGCGGCGGCGAACAGTTCGTCACCGTCGAGGACTCCATGGGCATGGTGCACGCCTCCCGGGGGCGGCTGGAGCCGGCCGGTTCCCGGCTGCTCTCCGAGCCCGCGATCGTCTGCCGCCTCGCCCGTCAGGTGCTCGGGCCCAAATCGGCCACGCCCTGGGAGGACTTCGAGACCGACTACTCACTCGTCCGGGACCGCATCGCCCGCGTGGTCCCCGGCTTCGAGGACTTCAACCGCCGGGTCGCCCGCCCCGGCGGCTTCACCCTTCCGCACGCGCCGCGCGACACCCGGACCTTCCCCACGGCCAGCGGCAAGGCCCACTTCACGGCCTCACCGCTCGAATACCCGCAGGTGCCGGAGGGCCGTCTGCTGCTCCAGACTCTGCGCTCGCACGACCAGTACAACACCACGATCTACGGCCTCGACGACCGCTACCGGGGCATCAGCAACGGCCGCCGGGTCGTCCTCGTCCATCCCGAGGACGCCACCGCGCTCGGTTTCGCGGACGGCAGTTACGCGGATCTGGTCAGCGAGTGGCGGGACGGCACCGAACGCACCGCCCCCGGCTTCCGGATCGTGCACTACCCCACCGCACGGGGCTGTGCCGCCGCCTACTATCCGGAGACCAACGTGCTCGTGCCGCTGGACGCCACCGCCGACACCAGCAACACGCCGGCCAGCAAGTCCCTGGTGATCCGCCTCACCCCGGCTTGAGGCGTCGGCCGGTTCCCCGCTCTGATAGGAACGGGAGACACAGCCGAGCAACGCAGGTGAACGGAGCACGCAGCCCATGGGCGAGCAGACCACGACCAGGTTCCCGCAGCAGGTCCTCGACGAGTGGGCCGGTTCCGGGATCGATCTGCCGGCGCTGTTCTCGGCGGGACATCTGGGTGAGCGGATGGGGCTGCGGGTCGTGGACGCGGCGCCGGAGCGTGTCACGGGCACGCTGCCCGTCGAGGGCAACACCCAGCCGTACGGGCTGCTGCACGGTGGTGCCTCCGCCGTGCTCGCGGAGACGCTCGGCTCCGTCGGCGCCATGCTGCACGGCGGGCCGCAGAAGGTCGCCGTCGGTGTCGACCTCAACTGCACCCACCACCGGGGCGTCCGGTCCGGGATGATCACCGGCACGGCCACGCCGCTGCACCGCGGGCGCGGCACGGCGACGTACGAGATCGTGATCGCCGAGGAGGAGTCCGGCAAGCGGGTCTGCACAGCCCGCCTCACCTGCCTCCTCCGCGACAGCCCGCAGCCGGGCACGGCGGGCTGACGCGCCAGCCGAAACCCCTCGCCCGCCAGAGGCCGCGCCGACACCGAAAGCGACGAGACCAAGCGACCGAGGCACAAGGAAGCGCCGTGTCAAGTAACGTCGGCGTCGGGCACGAGCGGCCGGAGGCCGGGCGAGGCACCCCCTCGCCCGCCAAAGGCCGCGCCGACACCGAAAGCGACGAGACCAAGCGACCGAGGCACGAGGAAGCGCCGTGTCGAGGAACGTCGGGGTCGGGCACGAGCGGCCGGAGGCGGGCGAGGAGTAGCAGCACCTACTCGGCGATCTCGCCCAGGTACGCCGCGCGCACCCGGGGATCGGCCAGCAGTGCCGAGGCCTCCTCGTGCATCGCCACCGTTCCCGTCTCCAGGACGTAGCCGCGGTCGGCGAGCTGCAGTGCCTGCGCCGCGTTCTGTTCGACCAGCAGCACCGTGGTGCCCTGCTGGTTGATCTCCCGGAGGATCTCGAAGATCTGCTGCACCACGAGCGGGGCCAGGCCCATCGACGGCTCGTCCAGCAGCAGCAGTTCCGGTTTGCCCATCAGCGCGCGGCCGATCGCCAGCATCTGCTGCTCGCCGCCGGAAAGGGTGCCGCCCAGCTGGCTGCTCCGTTCCGCGAGCCTCGGGAAGAGACCGAAGATCCGGTCCATCTCGTCCTGGTCGGGGGACTTGAAGCGGTAGGCCCCCATCTCGAGGTTCTCCCGCACCGTCATGCGGGCGAAGACTCGGCGGCCCTCCGGCACATGGCCGATCCCGAAGCGCACCAGGTTGTGCGGCTTGATGCCGTCGATCCGCTCGCCGCGCAGCAGCACCTCTCCGGACCGGGGGGACAGCATGCCGGAGGCGGTGCGCAGCGTCGTCGACTTGCCGGCGCCGTTGGCGCCGAGCAGTGCGACCACCTCTCCCTCCCGCACGCTGAGGTTGACGCCCTTGAGCGCTTCGATGGCTCCGTAGAAGACCCGGAGGTCGCGGAGTTCCAGCAGTGCGGGGGCGGCCGTGGGTTCGGTGCCCTCCGGCTCCTTCGCCAGCTTGGTGGTGCTCACTCTTGTCCCTCCGCGGCCGGTTCTTCCTGTGGGGCCACCCCGAGATACGCCTCGACGACTGCCGGGTCCCGCTGCACCTGCTCCGGCGCGCCCTCGGCGATCTTCCTGCCGAAGTTGAGCACCATCACGCGGTCCGCGACCGACATCACCAGCCGCATGTCGTGCTCGATGAGGAGCACGCTGACTCCGCGTTCGGTGTTGATCCGGCGGATCAGCTCCTCCAGTTCCCGCTTCTCGGTCGGGTTGGTACCCGCCGCGGGCTCGTCCAGCAGCAGCACCTCAGGGTCCGTCGCCAGCGCGCGGGCGATCTCCAGCCGTCGCTGGTCGCCGTAACTGAGCGAGCCGCCCAGCTCGTTCATCTTGCTGTCGAGTCCGACGTACGACAGCATCTCGTGCGCCTTGAGGTCGCTCTCCCGCTCGGCTTTCCGCGCTCTGGGCAGCCCGAGCATGATCGATACGGGGCCGGCCTTGAGCCGTGTCTCCGCCGCGATCTTGACGTTCTCCAGTGCGGTCAGCGCGCCGAACAACCGGATGTTCTGGAAGGTACGGGCCACCCCGAGGAGGCTGACCACATGCGGCTTGCAGCCCAGCAGGCTGTGCTCGCCGCCCTTGCCGGAACGGAAGGTGATCTTCCCTTCCTGCGGGACATACGCGCCGGTGAGCGAGTTGAACAGAGAGGTCTTCCCCGCCCCGTTGGGCCCGATCACCGCCAGTATCTCGCCGCGCAGCATCCGCAGCTCGACGGAGTCCAGGCTGGTGACACCGCCGAACCGCAGTGTCACACCCTTCGTTTCCAGTACCAGATCGCCCGTGACCGACTCCGGCTTGCCGCCGGGGGTCTCGTCCTTCGTCACCTTCACCGTCATGACACCTTGCCTCCCGCCGGCGCGGCCGTGGCGTCGCCGTCGACGGTGCCCTCCGTTGCCATTTTCAGTTCGCGCTGGCGGCGCTTGGACGGCCAGACACCCTGCGGGCGGTAGATCATCATGATGACCAGCAGCGCGCCCAGATACATGTAGCGGTCGCGGGGGTCCACGTAGTCACGCAGCACCTCGGGCAGCCACACCAGGAACGCCGCGCCGAAGAGCACTCCGGGGATGGAACCCATGCCTCCGAAGATCACATAGGCCAGCACCAGCACCGAGGCCAGCAGCGGGAAGTTCTCCGGGTTGAAGTAGCCGACTTTGCTCGCGTACGCGACGCCCGCGATGCCGGAGGTGGAGGCGCCGATGGCGAACGCCATCAGTTTGAAGCGCACCGTGTTCACGCCGGTGGCGGCGGCGGCCACCTGGTCCTCGCGGATCGCGGTCCAGGCGCGGCCCACCCGGGAGTGCTCCAGCCGCATGAAGAGGAACACGAGCAGCACGATGAACCCGAGCAGCAGCCAGTAGTAGGGCAGCGGATCGAGTTTCCACTCGTAGCTGAAGCCCATGTCGATGGAGAAGTGCTCGACGCCGGAGACGCCGCGCGCGCCGCCGGTGAAGTCCTCGACGTTCTTGGCAGTGATGTAGACGATCTCGTGGAACCCGAGCGTCACGATCGCCAGATAGTCGCCGCGCAGCCGCAGGGTTGGCGCCCCGAGGATGAGTCCGGCGATCAGGCAGGTGAGCACCGCGACGGGGATCACCAGGAAGTTGTTCAGTTCGAAGGGCGGGTCCACCGGCAGCGCTCCGGTCCAGAAGGCCGCGCTGTACGCGCCGATGGCGAAGAACGCGACGAAGCCCAGGTCGAGCATGCCCGCCCAGCCGATGACGACGTTCAGGCCGATGGCGAGGAGGACGTAGATGGCTATCTGGTCCACCAGCACCTGGTGCCAGTAGCGCTCCAGGCCCATCGGCGCGAACGCGGCGACCGCCACGAGCGCGGCCAGGACCAGTTGGCGGATGCGCCGGTCGCCGCGCCACTGCCCGCGCACCCACGCGACGGGCGGGTCCGACTTGGCCACGGACGCCCGCCGTACCTTCCGGATCGGCTCGCTCCAGAATTCGCGCACCGTCCACACCAGCAGGCACAGGCCCAGCCAGATCCACGGCAGGGGCCCGGTGAAGTCCTCGCGCAGTGCGAAGAAGATGTCCCGGTCGGTGCCCTGCTCGCCGGTGACCATGGTGAGCACGACCGCGATGGCCACCATCGCGGTCAGCCGCGACCAGCGCGGGTGCTGGTACCAGGCGACGCCGCGCAGGCGTGCTGTCGAGGCCGGGCCGCCGGATGCCGTTTTCGTGATGCCGCTGCTCATGCCGTCCTCCCCACCCGTTCGCCGAGAATGCCCGTCGGCCGGAACATGAGCACCAGGACCAGGACCGCGAAGGCACCGACGTAGCGCCAGCCGTCGCCCCAGAAGCCGACCGTGAGGTTCTCCACGATGCCCAGCAGCATGCCGCCGACCATCGCGCCGCGGACATTGCCGATCCCGCCCAGTACCGCGGCGGCGAACGCCGTGATGCCGGGGAGGAAGCCCATCGTGTAGAAGACCTGCTGGTTGGTTCCGAACAGGAATCCCGCCGCGCCGCCGAGCAGTCCGCCGATGACGAAGGTGCGCGAGACCACCTTGTCGATGTCGACACCCATCAGGGAGGCGACCTCGGGGTCCTGCGCGACCGCCCGGATGCCGGAGCCCAGCTTGGTCCGGTTCACCACATAGTCGAGTCCGATCATCATCACCACGGCCGAGATCAGGATGAGCAGCTGGGTGATGTTGATGTCCGCGCCGAAGACCGAGAACAGCTTCTTGTTCTCGTACATGGTCGGCATCGGTGCCGCGTTGCGGCCGAAGAGCTTGCCGGCCAGGTTGTAGAGGAAGAAGGAGGCACCGATGGCGGTGATCAGGAACACCAGCCGTGGCGCGTGCCGCCTTCGCAGCGGCCGGTAGGCGACCTTCTCCAGTCCGTAGGCGGCGATTCCGCCCAAAGCCGCGCCGGCGCACATGCCGACCGCCACATACGCGACGGACTGGAAGCCGGACGGGCTGGTGACGGGTGACCAGGCGGTGAGTGCGATGAGGCCGCCGTAACCGCCGAACATGAACACCTCGCTGTGTGCGAAGTTCAGCAGTTGCAGCACGCCGTAGACGAGGGTGTAGCCGATGGCGATGACGGCGTAGAGAGAGCCGAGCACCACCCCTAGGACAAGAAAGTCCCAGAATTCACTGAGGGACATCGAACTGACTTCCTTGGGGATGAGTGTCCGTGCCGGCCGGGCGGGCGTGCCGGGGCGGCCGGGGACAGGAGCGGGCGGGCGGAACTGCGGTCCGGCGCGCCGGACGGTGCGGCGCGGTGACCCCCGGGCCGGGGGTCAGGCGCACCGCACCGTCAGGCCGGGGCCGGCCCCGCGCTCAGCTGGCCGTCAGCTCTTCGATGCTCCCCTGGTACTCGATCTTCCCGCTCTTCACCTGGTACAGGAAGATCGCCTGCTTCTTGAGGTTGCCCTTGTCGTCGAAGGAGAACGTCTTCGTGAGGCCCTTGTACTCGGCCTTCGCGAGTGCGTCGGCGAGCGCCTGGCGCTCCACGTCGGGGCCCGCCTTCTTCAGCTCCTCGATGATCATGTTGGTGACATCGTAGGACTCGGCCGAATACGTGCCGGGGGCTTCCTTGTACTCCTTCTTGTAATCCGCCGCGAACTTCTTGGTCTTCGCGTCCACGTTCGGGTCGGTGCACGGGCAGGTGAGGTACCAGCCCTCGGCGGACTTTCCGGCCAGCTTGAGGAACTGGTCGTCCTTGGTGCCGTCGTCCGACATCATGATGCCGTCGAAACCGGCTTCTTTGATCTTCTTCGCGAAGGGTCCGGCGTCCTGGTAATAGCCCGCGTAAATGAGGCCGTCCGCCTTGGAGTTCGCCACCTTCTTGGCGGTGGCGCTGTAGTCCGGGGTCTTCTGCTGGGCGCTGGTGCGCGTCACCTCGATGCCGACGGCCTTCAGTTCCTTCTCGGCGACATCAGCAAGACCGACCCCGTAGTCGGTCTTGTCGTCGACGATCATGACCTTCTTGGCGTCGGTCTTCTTGTCGAAGTACGCCGCCATGCCTGCGCCCTGGGAGGCGTCGTTGGGCACCGCGCGCAGCAGGCTCTTGTAGCCCTTCTCCGTCAGGTCGGGGCGGGTCGCCGACGGTGACACCGTTGCCATTCCGGCCTGGGTGTAGAGCGGCGAGGCGGAGTCGGTCGGACCGGAGAAGGCAGGGCCGACGACGGCCTTGACGTCCTGGTCGTCGATCGCCTTCTGCGCGGCGGCGGTGGCCTTCTCCGGCAGACCCTGGTCGTCGACGGCCTTGTACTTGATCTTGAAGTCGAGGTCGCCGGAGGCGTTCGCCTCCTTGATGGCCAGCTTGACGCCGTACTCCATGTTCACGCCCAACTGGACGTTGTCGCCGGAGAGCGGGCCCTGGTAGCCGATGGTGACGCCGCCGCCGCCGTCTCCGCTGTCGTCGCCACCGCAAGCGGTGAGCAGGAGCGCGCCCGCCACCACAGGTATGCCTATTCTGGCGATCTTCGTACGAACCACTGTCGAACCCCCTGGGCCAGCCGGGACCATCGCGGCGCCCGCAGGTGATCACGGAGCCGCGGACCACACGCTCGTGCGGTGTGCGCCGGAATCTATTGCCAGGGGCGCGGCCCCAGATACCCACCGAGTGCAGATGTGATCGCCCTGTGACCTGAGACATGCGCCGAAATCAGAACACTACTGACCGACCACCGGACGAACAGGGAAGATCACCCAGCGTCCGCAGACCCTGCGGGCACACCCGCGCGTACAGCTGCTGACCAGCGCAATCGCCTCACCGGGACGAGGGCGGCGGGGGCGGGAGGAGCGGCAGGGCGGGCCGGGACGGCCCGCCCACGCTTACCGGCCTGGCCGTTACCGCTGCTTCTTCTCCTCGGCGGCGGCCTTCTTCTCCTCGGCGTCCTCGATCACGGCCTCCGCGACCTGCCGCATGGACAGGCGACGGTCCATCGACGTCTTCTGGATCCAGCGGAACGCGGCCGGCTCGGACAGCCCGTACTGCGTCTGCAGCACCGACTTCGCGCGGTCCACCAGCTTCCGCGTCTCCAGCCGTTCGGAGAGGTCGGCCACCTCCTGGGTGAGCACCCGCAACTCTGTGAAGCGCGAGACCGCCATCTCGATGGCCGGAACGATGTCGCTTTTGCTGAAAGGCTTCACCAGATAGGCCATGGCGCCCGCGTCCCGCGCCCGCTCCACCAGCTCGCGCTGCGAGAAGGCGGTCAGCATCAGCACCGGTGCGATGTTCTCCTCGGCGATCCGCTCCGCGGCCGAAATGCCGTCCAGCACCGGCATCTTCACGTCGAGGATGCACAGGTCCGGCCGGTGCTCGCGGGCCAGCTCGATCGCCGTCTGGCCGTCCCCGGCCTCGCCGACGACGGTGTACCCCTCCTCCTCCAGCATCTCTTTCAGATCCATCCGGATGAGGGCCTCGTCCTCCGCGATCACGACCCGCGTCGTGTGCGGCGGCACATGTGCGCCCTCCTCCTCGGCTGCGGAACCGCTCCCGGCGGGACCCTCGGCAGGACTCGCCGCGGTGGGGTCTGCGGGGTTCGCTTCGGGCTGCGCCGTCGGGCTGGGCTCGGGGGCGTCCGGGGTGCTCACAGGGCTCCTCGTTCAACACAGATGGGAACTCCGACCCTACCTACCTCCAGACCGTACTCGGCGCACGGTATGCTCGTGGCGAGCTGTCCCGGCCGGGTTGATGGAATGGGCAGACATGATCGACTCAAAATCGATTGCCCGAGAGGGCGTGCGGGTTCGAATCCCGCACCCGGCACTCATTCACGGTGCGCTGGGGGCCTCCCCCAGCGGATCCTCCGGTGCGGCGGCGCGGTAAGGCGTCACCGAGGCCGCCCGACAGGCTCCCAGCCACTTGGAAGGCCCGGTGCGCGCAGGCCGGGGGTACGGCAGCATGGGCCCATGTCCGTACTGACGCGCGATGAAGCGCAGACCAGAGCCCGCCTCCTCACCGTCCAGCAGTATGAGATCACTCTCGATCTGACCCGTGGCGCCGAGGTCTTCGGCTCCACGACCGTGATCCGTTTCACCGTTCGGGAGGCGGGAACGGACACCTTCGTGCAACTGCGCCCGCACACGCTGCACCGCGCCGAGCTGGACGGCACCGAACTGGACGGGGCGGCACTGGCCGCCTCCTCCCTCGCGGACGGCCGGCTGCCGCTGACCGCGCTGCCGGCGGGCGAGCACGTGCTGCGCGTCGAGGCGGACATGCCCTACTCGCGGGTCGGCGAGGGCATGCACCGCTTCACCGACCCCGCCGACGGGCTCACCTATCTGTACACCCAGTGCTGCATGGACGACGCGCCGCTCGTCTTCGCCTGCTTCGACCAGCCCGACCTCAAGGCCGTGTTCCAGGTCTCCGTCACCGCGCCGCCCGAGTGGACGGTGCTGGGCAACGGCATCGCCCAGCGGACCGGCGAGGGCCACTGGGAGTGCGCGCCCACCCCGCCGATCAGCACCTATCTGATGGCCGTGGCCGCCGGCCCCTACCACTCGGTGCGCACCGAGCACGCCGGGCTGCCGTTCGGCCTGCACGTGCGACGCTCGCTCGGGGAGTTCCTGGACGCCGACGCGGACGAGCTGTTCGACCTCACCCGGCGGCTCTTCGACCGCTACGACGAGCTCTTCGACGAGCCCTACCCGTTCGACTCCTACGACCAGGCGTTCGTGCCGGAGTTCAACTCCGGTGCGATGGAGAATCCCGGACTCGTCACCTTCCGCGACGAGTTCATCCACCGCTCGGCGATCACCGAGACGGACCGGCAGACCCGCGGCATGGTCATCGCCCACGAGATGGCGCACATGTGGTTCGGCGACCTGGTCACGCTGCGCTGGTGGGACGACATCTGGCTGAACGAGTCGTTCGCCGAGTACATGGGCTTCCAGACCCTCGCCGAGTCCACGCGTTTCACCGGTACCTGGACGGACTTCGCGGTGGCCCGCAAGGGCTGGGGCTACGACGCCGACCAGCGCGGCTCCACCCACCCGGTGGCCCCCGACCCCGACGACGTGCCGGACACGGCCGCCGCCCGGCTCAACTTCGACGGAATCTCGTACGCCAAGGGCGCCAGCGCGCTGCGCCAACTCGTCGCCTGGCTCGGCGAGAAGACCTTCCTCGCCGGTATCAACGAGCACTTCGCCCGGCACCGGTTCGGCAACGCGACCCTGCACGACTTCCTCGACTCGCTCGCCCGCGTCTCCACCGAGCGCGATGTGCACGCCTGGGCCGCCCGCTGGCTGAGCACCACCGGCGTCGACACCCTCACTCCGCGCGTCGGCGAGGCCGACGGGCGGTGGTGGCTGGAGATCGGGCACGAGGGCGGGCGCCCGCACCGGCTGGCCGTCGGACTCTACGACCGGGCGCCCGCGGACCCGGCCCGTCTGGTATTGCGGGAGCGGCTGGAGAAGGACCTCTTTGAGGACGGCGCCCCGCTCACCCACGCCGCGGACGGCCCGCGCCCCGACCTGGTGCTGCTGAACGACGGCGATCTGACGTACGCGAAGGTCCGGCTGGACGCCGAGTCCTGGCGCAGCGTCCGCGACTGTCTCTCTGGGCTTCCCGATCCGCTGTCGCGCGGGGTGCTGTGGAACGCGGCGCGGGACTTGGTGCGGGACGCGGAGCTGGCACCGGCCGAGTATCTGGCGACGATGCGGGCGCACCTGCCGGCCGAGACGGACAACGCGGTGGTGCAGGGCGTGCTGTCCTTCGCCCGCACGCAGGTCGCCGACAGGTTCCTGAGCGGCGTGGCGCGTACCGAGGCGCTGGACGCGATCGCGGACACCTGCCGCCAACTGCTGGCGCGTACGGCGGGCGGCTCGGCACCGGGCGTCCGGCTCACCGCGGTGCGGACGTTCGCCGACAGCGCGACCGCTCCGGACGAACTGCTGGCCTGGCGTGCGGCGGGCACGGTGCCGGGCGGTCCGGCGCTGGACCCGGAACTCTCCTGGCGGGTGCTGCGGCGGCTCTCGGTGCTCGGCGCGGTGGGCGAGCCGGAGATCGCCGCGGCGCTGGAGGCCGATCCGAGCGCGACCGGGCAGGAGGGGGCGGCCCGGTGCCGTGCGGCGCTGCCGGACGCGGCGGCCAAGGCGGCAGCCTGGGACGCCATATTCGGCACCGACGACCGGCTGTCCAAGTACCTCGTCACCGCCACCGCACAGGGGTTCTGGCAGCCGGAGCAGGCCGCACTGCTGGAGGAGTACGTCGGCCGCTACTACGGCGCGGCGGTCGAACTGGCGGCCCGGCGCGGGGATTCGATCGCGGCGGCGATCGGCCACTGGGCGTTCCCGTTCTTCGTGATCGACGAGGACGCGGTGCGGCGGGGCACGGAATGCCTGGCCACCGACGGCCCCACGCCCGCGCTGCGGCGGCAGCTCGCGGACCAGCTGGACGACCTGCGCCGTGCGCTGGCGGTTCGGGAGGCCCGGACTGGCCCTGGCCCTGGCCCTGCCCGAGGCTGACGCGGCGCCAGGGGCTCCTTGGCGGATCTTCTGTCACGGCTGCGGTGACCGGCCGGGGCAGCCGCGCGTATAGCAGAGGAGGGCCCGGATCCCCTGCGCCGATACCCCCTTCGGGCGAAAGAACGCGCACATCGGCGGCGGCGGCGTGCGGCGTGCGTAGCTTAGGTATGCCTGGGGCGTGTCCGCACAGCCCGGGGGTGTCGTGAAGGGAACGCCGTCGGCGGGGGTGGTGTTCGTCGGCAGGCGGTGCCCGCAGCGGCGCCGCCTGCCGGTGAAGCCGAGGGGCCTGGTGCGTGCAGCCGCAAGGCGGCGGGCCGTCCTCGTCCGCCCGGCGGGCAGCTCGGACGCGTCCGACGGCGGGGGTGTCCCCCGCCGAAGCCGGGGGAGACTTCGGCGACACCCTCTCTCCGATCTCCAATCTCCGAAGGGGAGGTCCCGCCGCCCATGCCTGCGTCCGTCGTTGAAGATTTTGGCAACGGGAGATCCGGCCTGGAAGGGGCCCGTCTGCTCGCGGGCGGCACCGCCGGGCCGTCCGTACTGCGTCCGCTGATCGCGGAGGTGCTGGACTCGCTCGCGGAGGGGGCGGGCGAGCGGTGCGGCCCGCTGCCGCGCGGCGGCCCGTCCGCGGTGGCGAGGCGGGTCCGCGCGCTGGTGCCGGACGCGCTGCCGGAGTCGGGCACTGGCCCGGTCCCAGCTTTACGGACGCTGGTGCGCCTGCTCGCCGAAGGCGCCGCGGACCCCGCCGACCCGCTCTGTGCCGCACATCTGCACTGTCCGCCGCTGGCGGTGGCGGTCGCCGCCGACTTGGCCGCGAGCGCGCTGAATCCCTCGATGGACTCCTGGGACCAGGCACCCGCCGCCTCCGAGCTGGAGGCTGTGACCTGCGCGGCGCTGGCCGGTCTGGTCTACGGACCGGGCGGTGCGGCGGACGCGCTCATGACCACCGGCGGCACCGAGTCGAACCAGCTGGGTGTGCTGCTGTCACGGGAGCGGCACGGTCCCGGCGTGCGGGTCGTGTGCGGGGAGAACGCGCATCACAGCGTGCGCCGGGCGGCGTGGCTGCTCGGTCTCGCGGCGCCGCTGACCGTCCCGGCGCCCCGGGGAGTGCTGAACCCGGGCGCGCTGGCCCGGGCGCTGGAGGCGGCGGGCGCGCGCCCGTCGGAACCGGGCCGGTATCTGGTGGTGGCGACGGCGGGCACCACGGACGCGGGCGACCTGGACCCGCTGCCCGCGATCGCGACCGTCGCCCGCCGGTACGGCGCACAGCTGCATGTGGACGCCGCCTACGGCGGGCCGCTGCTGTTCAGCGATCTGCTGCGGGAGCGGCTGGCGGGCGTGGAGCAAGCGGATTCGGTCACGCTGGATCTGCACAAGCTGGGCTGGCAGCCGGTCGCCGCCGGGCTGTTCGCCGTCCCGGACGGGGCGGCGCTGCGCCCGCTGGACCACCGTGCGGACTACCTCAACGCCGGCGACGACAGCGAGGCGGGAATCCCCGATCTGCTGGGGCGCTCACTGCGTACCACGCGGCGGCCGGACGTGCTGAAGACAGCGGTCACCCTGCGGGCGCTGGGGCGACGCGGAATGGCCGATCTGGTGGAGCGCACGTGTGCGGCGGCGGAGTGCCTCGCGGACCTGGTGGCGGCCGACCCCGAGTTCGAACTGCGGTCGCTGCCCACGCTGTCCACGGTGGTCTTCCGCCCGGCGGGCGCCGGCGACGGCACGGTGGCCGGAATCCGCCGCGGGCTGCTGACGGAGGGCAGCGCGGTGCTGGGCCGGGCCTCGCTGGACGGCCGGCTGTGGCTGAAGGCGACGCTGCTCAACCCGCATGTCCAGCCCAGTGATCTGAGCGCGCTGCTGAAGCTCGTACGGGATGCCGCGGGCACCCACGGCACGGGGCAGCCGCATGACACGGGATGGTGGGAAGGACCTGCGCCGCGATGACCTCAGCTGCTGCGGCCCCCTCCCCTCGCCCGGCCCACTCCGCCGCCGCACACGTGCACTCCGCCGACTCGGCCGTCCCCCGGGCCCGTCCACTCGATCTCGCCGGGATCGGCATCGGCCCGTGCAACCTGTCACTTGCCGCACTCGCGCACGGAGTCCCCGGCCTGCGTACGGCGTTCTTCGAACAGCAGCCGGAGTTCTCCTGGCATCCGGGCCTGCTGATCGAGGGTGCCACTCTCCAGGTGCCCTTTCTGGCGGACCTCGTCTCCCTCGCCGACCCGGCCAGCCCATGGTCCTTCCTGCGCTATCTGCGGGCGCGGGAGCGGCTGTTCCCCTTCTACTTCGCGGAGCGCTTCCACATCACACGGGCGGAGTACGAGGCGTACTGCCGCTGGGTGTGCACGGAACTGGAGTCACGCCCGACGCGGTCGGGTGCCCCGGGCGATCCGGCCGACCGAACTGGCGGGACCAGTGGGGCTGCGGGCACTGCCGGGGGCGGCGGGGTGGGGCTTTACTTCGGCCATCGGATCGACGCCTTGCGCTGGAACACCGAGCGGGCCGTGTTCGAGCTGGACTTCACCCGGCTGCACGCCGGTTCCGGCACGGTCCAGGCGCGCGGCCGTGCATACGCGCGCAACCTGTGTCTCGGCGTGGGCACGGCCCCGCACGTACCGGAACCGCTGCGGCCGCTGCTGGAGGCGCCGACGGTGCCGGTGCTGCACTCGGCCGACTACCTGGCGCACCGGGCACGGCTGCTGGCCGCCGGCCATGTGACGGTCGTCGGCTCGGGCCAGTCGGGCGCGGAGGTCTTCCTGGACCTGCTCCGGCGGCGCCCCGCCGGGGCGGAGGGGCTGCACTGGGTCACCCGCAGCCCGGCGTTCGCGCCCATGGAGTACAGCAAGCTGGGGCTGGAGCACTTCACCCCCGACTACGCCCGCTACTTCCACGGACTGCCGGAGCAGGTACGGGACGGCCTGCTCACACGCCAGGGCCAGTTGCACAAGGCGATCGACCACGGCACCCTCGGGGCGATCCATGACGAGCTGTACCAGCGCACGCTGAGCGGCGGCTGGCCGGACGCGGTGCTGACGCCGGGCGTCGGGGTCCGTACGGCGGGCCGGATCGGCCGGGCTCAGGTGGAGCTGCACCTCGAACACGCCGAGCAGGGCGCGCGCTCGCGGCTGGTGACGGACGCGGTGGTGCTGGCGACCGGTTACCGGGAACGTTCCTGCGAGGGGCTGCTGTCGGCTCTCGATCCTCATATCCGGCGCGACGCGAGGCGGCGCCCGCGTATCGACGAGGAGTTCCGGATCGTCCTCGACCCGTCGGTGCGGGGCGCGGTGCACGTACAGAACGCGGAGCGGCACACGCACGGCGTCGGCGCTCCCGATCTGGGGCTCGCGGCGTACCGCAGCGCCCGGATCCTCAACGCGGTGACGGGCGGAGAGCAGTTCCCGCTGCCGCGGCGCAGCGCCTTCACCACCTTCGGACTGCGGGACGAGGGCACCGGACGGCAGGAGGAGGGCGCACGGCAGGAGAGCACCGGGAGGGGAGAGGGTGGGGGCGTACCGTACCCACGGTGACGACGACGAGGGAGTCCCCGATGAACGCCGAGCAGCCCGTCCCCTACGGAACCCCCGCCGCCCCCAGGATCGCCGTGCGGGGTGAGGCCCGGCTGGAGGTCGAACCGGAGATCGCCCGGATCTGGATCATCGTCACCGCTCGGGGCACCGGCCAGCGTGCGGCGCTCGGTGATCTCACCCGGCGCAACACGCAGGTGCTGGATCTGGTCAAGAGCTACGGCGAGGCGGTGGAGAAGCTGGAGACGGGCTCCGTCAGCATCACCCCGCAGCTCACCGAGGGCGGTCGCCGCGAGCGGGTGCACGCCTACCACGGGCGGGTGCAGGTGTCCGCCGTCCTTGCCGACTTCGCCGTCCTCGGTGAGCTGACCACGCGGCTCGGCGATCTGGAGCTGACCCGGGTGTCCGGGCCGTGGTGGAGTCTGCGGCCCGATTCCCCGGTGTACGCGCAGGCCCGCCAGCAGGCGGTGCGCGAGGCGGTGACGCGCGCGCGGGAGTACGCGGGCGCACTGGGCACGGAGTTGGCGGCGCTGGTGGAGTTGGCGGACTTGGACGCGGAGGGGCCGCCGATGATGCCCGCGGCGCCCGGCGGCCTGGGCCGTGCGGCAGCCCCCGGCGGGGCCGGCGCGCCCCCTCCGCAGCTGGATCTGGAGCCCGAGCGGCAGACTGTGTACGCACGCGTCAACGCGCGCTTCACGATGCATCCTCCGGTCCTCTGAAGGTCTGCGAAGTGCTCATCGGAGCGGGGGCCCGCCCAGTTTATTAGTTGTCAACAGCCTTTCATCAGAAGGACGTTGGACAGTTACCTCTCCACAGTTCTCTACTGACTGGTAAGTCCTAAGCTCGACGTATGCGCCGAGCAAAGATCGTCAGTACACTGGGCCCCGCCACGGATTCGTTCGAGCAGATCAAAGCGCTTGTCGAGGCGGGTATGGACGTGGCCAGGCTCAATCTCAGCCATGGCACGCATACCGAGCACGAGGCGCGTTACGAGCGGGTCCGCCGGGCGTCCGAGGAGACCGGCCGCAGCGTGGGAGTGCTCGCCGACCTTCAAGGTCCGAAGATTCGGCTCGGGCGTTTCCGTGAAGGTCCAGTACTCCTTGAACGCGGTGACGAGTTCGCGATCACCGTGCAGGAGATGGAGGGCGACCGGACCTGCTGCGGCACCACGTACGACGGTCTGGCCTCGGACGTCACCCCGGGTGAGCGCATCCTCGTGGACGACGGCCGGGTCACGCTGGAGGTGGAGGCGGTCGAGGGGCCGCTGGTGCGCACCAGGGTGATCGAGGGCGGCATGGTCTCCGATCACAAGGGCCTCAACCTGCCCGGTGTCGCGGTCTCGGTGCCCGCGCTCAGCGAGAAGGACGTCGAGGACCTGCGCTGGGCACTGCGGATGGGAGCCGACCTGATCGCGCTCTCCTTCGTGCGCAGCGGCGACGACATCCGCGAGGTGCACCGGGTGATGAAGGAGGAGGGGCGCCGGATCCCGGTGATCGCCAAGATCGAGAAGCCGCAGGCGGTGGCGAACCTCGAGTCGATCGTGGACGCCTTCGACGGACTCATGGTCGCGCGCGGCGATCTCGGCGTGGAGATGCCGCTGGAGGCCGTGCCGATGGTCCAGAAGCGGGCGGTCAAGCTGGCCAAGCGCATGGCCAAGCCGGTGATCGTGGCGACGCAGATGCTGGAGTCGATGATCGACGCCTCCCGTCCGACCCGCGCCGAAGCCTCTGATGTGGCGAACGCGGTGATGGACGGCACCGACGCGGTGATGCTGTCGGGCGAGACCAGCGTGGGCCACTATCCGGTGGAGACGGTCCGCACGATGAGCCGGATCGTCACAGCGGCCGAGGAGGACATGCTGGCCAAGGGCCTGCCCGGACTCACCGAGCGCAGCAAGCCGCGCACCCAGGGCGGCGCGGTGGCGCGGGCTGCCGCGGAGATGGGCGACTTCCTCGGCGCCCGGTTCCTCGTCGCCTTCACGCAGTCCGGCGACACGGTCCGCCGGCTGGCCCGCTACCGCTCGCCGATCCCGGTCCTCGCCTTCACCCCGGACGCGGCGACCCGCTCGCAGCTCAATCTGACCTGGGGCGTGGAGACGTTCCTGGGGCCGACGGTGCAGACGACCGACGAGATGATCGACCAGGTCGACGAGCAGCTGCTCAAGATCGGCCGCTGCGAGAAGGGCGACATCGTGGTGATCACGGCGGGGTCGCCGCCCGGCGTCCCCGGTACGACCAACCTGGTCCATGTGCACCACATCGGCGAGGACGACTCCCGCCGCTGACGGCCCCCGCCAGGCGGGAGCCGTCGCTACAGCCGTGGCTACAGCCGGTACTTCAGCCGTCGCGGCCCTCGTCCGCGGCGCCGGGTACCGGCTCCCTGGCGATCGTCTCGTGGTGCCGGATGACCTCGGCGATGACGAAGTTCAGCAGCTTCTCGGCGAACGCCGGATCCAGCTTGGCGTTCTCGGCCAGCTCCCGCAGCCGGGTGATCTGGCGCGCCTCGCGCGACGGATCGGCCGGGGGCAGCCGATGCTCCGCCTTGAGCCGCCCGACGCGCTGCGTGCACTTGAAGCGCTCGGCGAGCATGTGCACCACCGCCGCGTCGATGTTGTCGATGCTGTCGCGCAGTTCTTCCAGCTGCGCCCGTACGGACTCGTCGGTCCCGTCGATCTCATTCATTGTCGGCAAAGCCTATGCCGTCCCCTCCGGTCGGCGCCCCGGCAGGGGTGACACGCCGGGAGGCCGGGCGCGTCGTCCCCCGCCGGGGCGCTTCACTACTGGAGCCCGCCGTGCAGGGCGCTCATCAGGGAGCCGTTCGGCGTGTCACCGGACATCTCCCAGATCATCCCGCCGAGCAGGCCCTTCGACTTGATGTACTCCGTCTTCTTTTTGATGGACCAGGCGTCGTCGAACGACCACCACTGCCCGCCGGGCCCCGTATAGCCGTAGGTGGACACGGACTCGGTGTCATGGTGGACGGTGAGGTCGGGCACGCCGGTGATCATGTTCTGGTACCCGCGGATCCCGGCCTCCTCCGGGAACTGGCCGGGAGCAGCCCCGTTGGCGCCCTGGTACTCGCCGTCGGCGGCCCCAGCCTCGACCTGTTGCCAGCCCCGGCCGTAGAAGGGGAAGCCGAACGTGAGCTTCCGTGGGCTGACGCCCGCGTCCAGATAGTGCTGTACGGCGCCGTCGATGCTGAAGTCGGTTTCGTACGGCGACTGTTCGTCGGGGTAGAGGTTGGCCTGATGGCCGGTGCGGTTCGGCTCCCAGGAGTTGTCGCTGCCGGATCCGTGGAAGTCGTAGCCCTGGATGTTCGCGTAGTCGAGATCGTCGAAGATCCTGGAGATGTCCCAGCCCGCGTCGATCTTCTTCGGGTCGGCCGGGGTGAACGCGGTCAGCAGCTTGTGCTCGCCGCCCAGCGCGTCGAGCTGCTCGCGGAACTCGGCGATCAGCGCGGTGTTGTTCGCCTTGTCCTCGGGGCTCCAGTGGTTGCCGGGGTGTCCGTCGGGGGAACCGGGCCACTCCCAGTCCAGGTCGATGCCGTCGAAGATGCCGGCGGCCACGCCCTCGCCGCCCGCGCCGTTGTACTCGGGCAGGTTGCCCTTGATGTACATGTCGACACAGGACTTGACGAACTTCTCTCGGGAGGCCTCCGTCGCGGCAGCGTCCGAGAAGTACTTGGAGTAGGTCCACCCGCCCAGCGAGAGCAGGATCTTCAGGTGCGGGTGCTTGGCCTTGAGCTTCTTGAGCTGGTTGAAGTTGCCGCGCAGCTTGCCCCAGCCGTCGTCGGCCACGCCGTCCACGGACTGGGCAGCAGGGAAGGCCCGGCCGTAGTCGGCATCGGCGTCGCCCGCTCCGTCGCCCTGGTTCGGGTCCTGGGGGTCGGTGGTGGTGCCCTTGGTGACGCCGTTGAGACAGGTGAGGTTCTTCGGATCGATGTTGCCGAAGGCGTAGTTGATGACGTCGAGCTTGGCCGCCGCCCCGGAGGTGTCGAGGTTCTTGACGAAGTACTGGCGGCCGTAGATGCCCCACTGCACGAAGTAGCCGACCTCGGCGTATCCCCCGTCGCCCACCGGATCGTCCGTGGTGAGGGCCAGGGTGTTGCTGGCCGGGGAGGCGTTGCCGGCCGCGTCCCGGGCCTTGACCGTGAAGTCGTATCCGGTGGCGGGCGCCAGGCCGCTGAGCGTGGTGGTGAGGGTGTCGGCAGGCAGGCTGGCGGCCAGGTCGGCGCCCTGGTAGACGTCGTACGCGGCGACACGGTCATTGTCCGTCGCCGCGTCCCAGCTCAGTTCCACGGTGCTGGAGGTGACCTCGCCGGCCCGCAGGTTCCGGGGCGCCGTCGGCGGTTCCGGGTCGGTCGCCGGATCGACGGTGGTCGCGGTGACGGGGCCGCTGGGGGCGCCGACGTTGCCCCGGGTGTCCTTGGCGCGGACGGTGAACTCGTAACTCGTCGCGGGCTCAAGTTCCCGGACGGTGGCCTCCGTGGTGGCGCTGGCGCCGACCACCGTGCCGCCGTGCAGCACCTCGTACGAGGTGACGGGGAAGTCGCCCTTGACTGCCGCGCTCCACTGGAGGCTCACCGTGTGGGCGGTGCTGTCGGCGACGCTGACCCCGGTCGGCGCCTTCGGTGGTACGGCCGGGCTGCCGTCGCATTTCTCGCCGTTGATCAGACAGCCGGCTGCCGTCCCGATCGGGCCGGAGGACTGGAACTGGTAGCTGTACGGCTCGGTGGAACGGTTCGCGGGCACCCGCGAGTTGTAGTAGGCGGGTGTCACGGTCACATGCGTGCCGTCGACCTCCGCCGTGCCGTGGGTGTGCCCGCTGACGGTCACCCCCTCCGGCAGGTCGAACTCCAGCGACCAGCCCTCCACGGCGGTGGCGGTGCTGTTCTGGACGACGAACTTGCCGGTCCATGACGAACCGCTGCCGGTGCTGGTGAACGTCGCGGTGAGCCCGGTCTCGGCCTGCGCCGGGGCGGCCAGCCCGGTGAGTCCGGCCAGCGCCAGCGTGAACACGGCGAGCACGGCGGTCAGCCGCCTCCGGAAGGGCGTCGTGAACCGATGCGCTCTGCGGGCCGATCTGTGCGGGAGTCTGTGCGGCGAACTCCGGGGGGACCTTCGTAACCAGCGTGGGGGTCTCGGTGGGGACACGGCTCTCCTTGGGGGTAGCGGAGGCGAGGCGGCCCGCCCCTGCCGGGGCCGCCGCCATCGGGGCACCCCCGTGGCCGGTCCGCGTCCGCGTGCCCGCCGCACGCCGATGGCGGGTGACGGAGGCGTGAACGTGTCCTGCCACTGCGGGGCTTCGGACGCGCTGCGCTGCGGTACAGACCTTCAGAACAACCGCCCCGTGCGTACATGTCAACGCACATCCGAGGACTTGGACCGTACCAATCGGGCGATCGAAACCCCTCCTCCGAGCTACGGCCCCCATATTGGACTGGACCAACTCCGAGAACTTTACCGTTTCTTGGCCTCGGAGTACGCAGGAGGAAGCGGCCGACCGGAGGGCGCGGCCCCGCGCAGCACCGCCGCCACCAAGCGGTGGTTCTCCTGCGCCCCGCCTCCCCCACCCACGGCGAACCGGCGGCGCGTGTAGCTGTACGCGATGCCGCTGGCCGGATCGGCGAACGCCTGCGCGCCCACCGCTCCGCTGTGACCGAACGCGCCCTCACTCAGGAGCGGATACCGCACGCTCTGCGCCTCGAAGCCGAGGCCGAAATGGTCCCGCTCCCCCGTGACCAAGTCCGTGCCCCTCCAGTGGACCCTGCCGAACTCGGCGGCGGTCTCCGGCTTGAGCAACGGCGCCCGGCCGTCCACCTCGCTGATGGCCGCCGCATACATCGCCGCCAGGCCCCGCGCGTTCCCCACCCCGCCGGCCGAAGCGGAGCCCAGCGCCCGCACCGCGCGGGTGTTGGCGAACTCCACCAGGTCGGTGGGCGGGCTCGCGTGCAGGTTGAAGGCGATGCCGGCGAGGCTGTCCGGGTCCGGCGTGGGCGCCGGCCGCGAGGACGGCGCCGGCTGCACCGCTCGCGCCGCCTGCACCGTCACATAGCGTGCTTCGAGCTCCTCGGGCAGACCGAGATGGAAGTCGATGCCGTAGGGGATCTGGATCCGTTCCCGGAAGATCTGCTGGAGCGAATGCCCGGTGACCCGCCGGACGACCTCGCCGGTGAGGGCGCCGATAACGAACGCGTGATAGCCGTACGCCTGGCCGGGGCGCCAGAACGGCCGCTGGCCCGCCAGCCGCCGGGCGATCAGACGGTCGTCCGCAAGCTCCTCCGTACGGAAGCCGCCGTCCACCCCGATCACCCCGGAGCGGTGTGCCAGCAGCTCCCGCAGCGTGACTTCCCCCTTGCCCTCCGCGGCGAACTCCGGCCAGTAGGAGGAGACTCGGCGGTCCAGATCGAGCACGCCCTCCTGCACCAGCAGCGCCACGGTCAGATGTGCCGCACCCTTGGCCGAGGAGTACAGGCCGAGCAGCGAATCGCCCGCCACCCCCGCCCAGAGGTCGACCACCTGCTTCCCGTGCCGGTACACCGCGAGCTGGACCTCCGGCTCCCCGCCCTCCTCGGCCCGTACGGCGGCGAACTCCTCCCGGACTTCCTCGAAACCCTCCGCGGTGGTCCCCCGCACACTGCTGACCTCTGCCATTGCCCGCCCCTCGCTTCCTTGACGGCCCGTCGCCGCCGGGCGCCGCGCCACTCGCGCCACTCGCGCTCCGACGCCGGGAACGATATAGTCACCTATGAATACCGTCAACATTACTTACTACTTACCACCGTGAGAACACTGAGAGGTGCCATGCGACGCAGTGAACGCAAGCAACTGGACCCCGACCTGGGAGTACTCACCGGTCGTCTGCTGTTCGCCGTGCAGGACGAACTCTTCGACACCCTCGCCCGGCAAGGCCACCCCGACCTGCGGCCCCAGCACGGCGCGGTCCTCGCCTACCTGGACACCGAAGGCAGCCGCGCCACCGAGCTGGCCCGCCACTCCGGGCAGCACAAACAGGTGGTCGGCAAGCTCATCGATGAACTGGAGACCCTGGGCTACGTCCAACGCCGCCCCGACCCGGCCGACCGGCGCGCCAAACTCGTGGTCCCCACCGCGCTCGGCCGGGACCAGATGACCAGATCGGACGCCATCCTGGCAGCCATGGACCACCGCCACGCCGAGGCCGCAGGCGCTGCCTCCTACACGGAGTTCAAGCGCCTGCTACGGCAGATCACCCGGCGGCAGCGGGCCTGGCGCGAGGACGAGCCGACCGGAGACTGAGAAGGCGCCGGGCCAGCCTCGGCAAGCCGGGCCGAGGGCGGGTGCGACGATGGAGAAGCCCCCTCGGTGCCACCGGGCGGGCGGGTCCGGACACACGCAGAGAGACGGGGGTGGAGCGTATGGGCGCGCGGCACAGCGGCACCGCCGACCCGGTCGAGCGGGGCTACCCGCACCTGGAGACCGTACGAGCGGCGGTGACCGCCCTGTACAAACGGTTGTCGTACGACACCGTGCACAGCTTCAGCGCCAGCATCACCCCCGACGAGGTGGCACTCACCGACGACGAGGAGCTGTACGCGGGTGTGCAGCGTGTGGCCCGGGTGATGGTGCAGCATCTGCGGCTGCCCGACGCGCGCATGATCGTGAACTTCCGCGACATGGAGGACGCCGCCCATGTCGAACTGGAGGCAGGCCCGGAGTACTTCGTCGAGCTGAACTCCCGCTTCAAGAGCCACCGCCGCGACATCGGCGCCGCCCTCGCGCACGAGGTGATGCACGTTTGCCTGCACCGCCTCGGCCTCGCCTTCCCCGGCACCCGCGACAACGAGATCCTCACCGACACCGCCGCCGCCTACCTCGGCTCCGGCTGGCTGCTGCTCGACGCCTTCCGGCAGGACTCGCTCACCTCCCAGAAGTTCGGCTACCTCACGCCCGAGGAGTTCGGCTACGTCCTGGCCAAGCGAGCGGCGCTGTTCGACGAGGACCCGGCGATCTGGTTCACCAGCCCCCAGGCGTACGAGGCGTACACCGCCGGCCGCGCCCTGGCACGACGCGACGAGGAGCAGCCGCCACTGGCCTCCTCCAGCTGGTCGGGCCGCCGCCGGTACGCACGCGACCGGCGACTGGCACTGGCCCCGGCCGCAAACGGATCCCACGTCGCACCGGCCCCGGAGCGGACGGGCTACGCCTTCGAGAACCACGCGCACACCCCGCCACGCGTCTCCTTCCCCTGCCCGACCTGCCACCAGCGCATCCGCGTCCCGGTTCGGGGCCGGGTACGCGCCCGCTGCGGCCTCTGCCACACCGTGCTCGACTGCGACACGTAACGCCTCCGGCGGGGCACGCCGACAACGCACGGCGCGCGGGGCGGCGCATGGCCCGTCACCATCGCCCCCGCTCCGGCAAGGAGTGCCAGAGCCAGCAGAAATCCGCGCCCTCGCACGCTGTTGACGATCGGGGGAGGCCGTACCACAGCCTTCGGCACCCGCTGAGCCACGTCGGTTCACTGCTGGACGCGGCAGCACCGCACCCCAGCCGGAGCGCTCGTAACCACCTGCTCTGGCTGGCGCATTCCCAGGGCCTGGCCGCGCGGCGGGTGGACCGGGTGCTCGATCTGGTCGGCCTGACCACGGCGGCCCGGCGCAAGGCCGGCGGCTACTCGCTCGGCATGCGGCAGCGGCTCGGGATCGCCGCGGCCCTGCTGGGCGACCCGCCGATCATCGTGCTCGATGAACCGTTCAACGGCATGGACCCCGACGGCATCGTATGGATACGTGGCTTCCTGCGGTCGCTGGCCGCTCAGGGCCGCGCCGTCCTGGTGTCCAGCCATCTGATGAGCGAGGTGCAGGACACCGCCGATCACCTCGTCGTGGTCGGGCGCGGCAAGGCCATCGCCGACGCCGGCGTGGCCGAGCTGATCGCGGCCGCGTCCGGGAACCGGGTGGCCGTGCGTACCACGGCCCGGCCGGACGCGATGACGGCGCTCGGGCATGCGGGCGCTGCCGTGGCGGCCACCGGCCGGGACACCGTTACCGTCTCCGGCCTGCCGGCGGATCGCATCGTGGCGTTGCTCAACCAGAGCGCGGTTCCGTTCTCGGAGGTATCGGCGCACCGCGCCACCCTTGAGGACGTCTACATCGAACTCACCCGCGAGGCGGTCGAGTTCCGCGCCGCGACGCCGCCGGAGGTGTCGCGGTGACCCCCACCGTCACGCCGTACCGATCCGGTCGGCGGGCCGGGCGGCACGGCTTCCTCCAGTTGCTGCACGCGGAGTGGACCAAGTTCCGAACCGTCCGGGGCTCGGTGATCGGCATGGCGGCTGCGGCGCTGATGGTGGTGCTGGTCGCCCTGCTCGCCGGAGCCAGCAGCGATCAGAAGGGCTCACCGCCCGTGCCGATCGGACCGGGCGGTGAGCCGGTCACCGACAGCTTCTACTTCCTGCACCAGCCGCTGGCCGGAAACGGCAGCATCACGGTCTCCGTTTCCGCGCTCAGGAGCAGCATCCCCACGGGTCCCGCGGACCTGCGGCCTGGCATCGTGCCGTGGGCGAAGGCCGGGCTCATCATCAAGCAGAGCACCCGCCAGGGATCACCGTACGCGGCGATCATGGTCACCAGCAGCCACGGCGTGCGGATGCAGGACAACTACGTCAACGACACGGCGGGCCTCCCCGGCCCTGTCTCCGCCGCGTCTGTTCGCTGGCTGCGGCTGGACCGCTCGGGCGACGCGATCACCGGCCATGCCTCCGCCGACGGCACGCACTGGACCAAGGTGGGCACGGTGCACGTGAGCGGGCTCGAACCGACCGCGCAGGTCGGGCTGTTCGTCGCATCTCCGCCTTCCGCAGAGGGCATGGGCACGCGCGGCAGCGTGTCCACGGCCGTCTTCGAAGATCTTCGTATCCAGGGAGGCTGGGACGGTGGTAGCTGGGCAGGTGACCAGATGGGACCCGAATCCCCCAGCTTCGCCGGCTACCCGAAGAACACTTCGGGTTCGTATCTGGGATCCGACGGCAGCTTCACGGTGACCGGGGCCGGAGACATAGCGCCCGCCGTTCGCGAGACCCTGCCAACCGGCGGCACCTTCGGAGACCTCCTCACCGGCACGTTCGCCGCGCTGATCGCGGTGATCGTCGTGGGAGCGCTGTCCATCACCACGGAATACCGGAAGAACCTGATCCACGTGACCCTGGCCGCCAGCCCGAGGCGGAGCCGGGTGCTGGTGGCCAAGGCGATCGTGCTGGGATTCGTCACCTTCGTCGCCGGGCTGGCAGGAGCGTTCGTCGCGGTTCCGCTCGGCGAGCGGCTCGCCCGTGCCAACGGCGTGTACATCTTCCCGGTGGCGTCTTCCACCGAACTACGGGTGGGGCTCGGGACCGCGGCGCTGCTCGCGACTGCCGCGATCCTGGCCCTCTCCGTCGGCACCATGTTCCGGCACAGCGCCGGCGCGGTCACCACCGTCCTCGCGGCCACCGTGCTGCCCTACATCCTGATCGCCAACCCTTTCATGCCCGCGAGCGTGTCGGACTGGCTGACCCGGTGACGCCCGTCGCGGCCTTCGCCGTCCAGCAGACGCTCGTGCAGTATCACCAGGTCACGGGCATCTACACGCCGTACAACGGCTACTATCCGCTGGCACCGTGGGCCGGGCTCGCCGTCCTGGCCGTCTACGCGCTGGTAAGCCTGGCCGTAGCCGCCGCCCTTCTCCGCAAAAGGGACGCGTGAGACCGGCCCTGCACGCGGAATGGACGAAGATGCGGACCGTCGCCGGCCCCCTGTGGCTGCTGCTCGGCATGATCGCGGCGACAGTGGCCCTGAGCGCCGGGGCGACCTCGGTGGTGACATGCACGTCCGCCGGCTGCGGCGGCGACATGACCAAGCTCAGCCTCATCGGCGTCGAGCTTGGCCAGGCGCTGGTCGCCATCCTGGCCGTGCTGGTCATCAGCGGCGAGTACAGCTCGGGCATGATCCGCACCACCCTGACGGCGATGCCGCGCCGGACCATCGCCTTCGCGGCCAAGGCCATCACTCTCGCCGGCGTCGTGGCCGCGGCCGGAACCCTCGCGGTTCTCGGATCGCTGCTGGCTGGGCGGTTCATCCTGCCCCGCCACGGCTTCACGGCCACCCGCGGCTACCCGGCCCTCTCCCTGGCCGACGGGCCCACGCTACGTGCGACCGTCGGGTCGATCCTCTACCTGACCCTGATCGCCCTGCTCAGCCTCGGCATCGCTGCCATCGTGCGGGACTCCGCGACCACGATCGGGGTCGTCCTCGGCCTGCTCTACCTTCTCCCCATCCTCTCCCAGGTGATCGGCAATCCGCATGGGCAGCGCCTGCTCCAGCAGATCGGGCCGATGAGCGCCGGGCTCGCCATCCAGGCCACCACCAATCTCCACAGCCTGCCCCTCAGTCCCTGGGCCGGTCTTGGCGTCACCGCCGGGTGGGCCGCCGCCGCGCTCGTGGCCGGCGGCCTGCTGCTACGCATACGCGACGCGTAGTCCGAGCAGATGGCCCCACGGGAGGCGCTGGTCGCTGACCTGCGGAAGCGACTGGAGGCAGAGGCGCCCCCGGCGATGCCCGGGGCAGACCGACCGGGCGTGAGCTGTACGTGCGGCGGTGGCCGCGAACTGGGGCTCTGCCCCAGACCCTGGCCAAGGGTGGGAGGAGCATGCGGCGTGGCCGCGTGCCTGCACGGGAGGGGCTCCGCCCCGGGCCGGGCGCCGGGTGGATTTCTCCCCTGCCCCGCCCCTTCCCGAAACCGTGGCGCCGCCCCGGACCCCTGTCGGGGGTGCACGGGAGGTGCGCAGCAGCCTGTTCGACCGCCTCGGCGGCGAACGGGGCGCCGCGCTGCGCCCCGTCCCGGCCGCAACTCGGCAGCCAGACGGCGGATCACGCCCGCGTGCGCCCGAGGCCCGCCGGTGCCACCGCCGCGGTGGTGGCACCGGCAGCGGGCCGTTCGCCAGGGGCGCTGGCGAAGGCGGCGCCGCCCTGGTACCGCACCGTCGAGGGCATCAGGGCGGACAGCGGCATAGCGACCTCCCCCCGCGAAGGATCCACCGACGACGCCTGAGGCGGAGTCGCAGGGAAAAGCCTGCGCGCAGGGCGTGCTATTCGGCCAGGCGGGCCGGGAAGCCACCGGTGGCCACGGGGCCCCAGTTGCGTGGCGTGATGCGGATCAGGGACTTGCCCTGGCGGAGCATCGCGGCGCGGTACTCGTCCCAGTCGGGGTGCTCGCCGGAGATCGCGCGGAAGTACTCGACGAGCGGCTCGACCGCTTCCGGGACGTCGATCACCTCCGCTTCGCCGTCGATCTGGACCCATGGACCGTTCCAGTCATCCGAGAGGACGATCAGACTGACGGCTGGGTCCCGGCGCGCGTTGCGGGTCTTGGCGCGTTCGGGGTAGGTGGAGACGACGATGCGGCCCGCGTCGTCCACCCCGCAGCTCAGCGGCGACCCCTGTGGCGTGCCGTCGGCGCGGCGGGTCAGCAGGATCGCATGGTGGCGGGGGCGGACGAAGTCGAGCAGTTCGGCACGCTCGACGCGGGTGTTGCTCGCGACGGAAGGACTCATGCCCGGGATCGTACGATCCCGCGGCGGACGGCGGCGGACGGCGGCGGACGCGCCGCCACCGCACCCCGCGCAAGCGAAAAGCGGCGCGGCGCCTGCCTCCGGTCGGGGAGTGGCAGACGCCGCGTCAGACCCGTACGTCCTCGTACGGGACAGCGGGGGACCGTCAGACGGCAGTGCTCAGACCGTCAGCGCCCGGTCCGTCGGTCTGATGGGTGCGTGCAGGGTGCTGGTGCCGGCCAGGTGGCGGTCCACGCCGCGCGCCGCCGAGCGGCCTTCGGCGATGGCCCAGACGATGAGCGACTGCCCGCGCCCGGCGTCGCCGGCGACGAAGACGCCGTCGACCGAGGTTGCGTAGTCCGCGTCGCGGGCGATGTTGCCACGCTCGTCCAGCTCGACGCCGAACTGTTCGACCAGTCCGTTCGTCTGGTCGGTGCCGGTGAAGCCCATGGCGAGGGTGACCAGCTGGGCCGGGATCTTCCGCTCGGTGCCCGGCTTGGGCGCCGGCCTGCCGTCCTTGAACTCCACCTCGGTCATGTGCAGCCACTGCACGTTGCCCTCGGCATCGCCCTCGAAGTGGGTGGTGGAGACGGAGTAGACCCGCTCGCCGCCCTCCTCGTGCGCGGAGGTGACCTTGTAGAGCATCGGGAAGGTCGGCCACGGCTGGTTCGGCACCCGCTCCTCGCCCGGCTGGGGCATGATCTCCAGCTGGGTGACGGAGGCCGCGCCCTGGCGGTGTGCCGTACCGACGCAGTCGGCGCCGGTGTCGCCGCCGCCGATGACCACCACGTGCTTGCCCTCGGCGGAGATCGGGGAGACGGTCAGGTCTCCCTCCTGCACCTTGTTGGACAGCGGCAGGTACTCCATCGACTGGTGGATGCCGCCCAGTTCACGGCCGGGCACCGGCAGGTCGCGGGAGGTGGTGGCACCGGCGGCGATCACGACGGCGTCGTAGCGCCTGCGCAGCTTGGCGGCGTCCATGTCGCGGCCGATCTCGACCTCGGTACGGAACTTGGTGCCTTCCGCGCGCATCTGCTCGATACGCCGGTTGATGTGCCGCTTCTCCATCTTGAACGCGGGGATGCCGTACCGCAGCAGTCCGCCGAGCCGGTCGGCACGCTCGTAGACGGCGACGGTGTGGCCCGCGCGGGTGAGCTGCTGGGCGGCGGCCAGCCCGGCCGGGCCGGAGCCGATGACGGCGACGGTCTTGCCGGAGAGCCGGTCCGGCGGCTGCGGGGTGACGTCCCCGGACTCCCACGCCTTGTCGCTGATGGTGACCTCGACGTTCTTGATGGTCACCGCGGGCTGGTTGATGCCGAGCACGCAGGCGGACTCGCATGGCGCCGGGCACAGCCGCCCGGTGAACTCCGGGAAGTTGTTCGTCGCGTGCAGCCGCTCGCTGGCGGCGGCCCAGTCCTCGCGGTAGGCGTAGTCGTTCCACTCGGGGATGAGGTTCCCCAGCGGGCAGCCGTTGTGGCAGAAGGGGATGCCGCAGTCCATGCAGCGTCCGGCCTGCTTGCTGATGATGGGCAGCAGCGAACCGGGGACGTAGACCTCGTTCCAGTCCTGGACACGCTCACCGACGGGGCGCGAGGCGGCGCCCTCCCGGTCGGTCGTCAGAAAACCCTTGGGGTCAGCCATTGAGCGCCGCCTCCATCATCTTCTCGTGGGTCCGGGACTCGGAGAGCCCCGCCCGCTCGGCGGCGTCCTTGGCGGCGAGCACGGCCTTGAAGGTGGGCGGAACGACCTTGCTGAACCGGGTCAGTGCCGCGTCCCAGTCGGCGAGGAGCGTCGCCGCGACGGTGGAGCCGGTCTCCTCCTGGTGGCGGCGCACGACGTCGTGCAGCCACCGCTTGTCGTCCTCGTCGAGTACGTCGACCGCTTCGCGCAGGCCGATGTTGACGTGACGGGTGTCGAGGTCGATGACGTAGGCGGTGCCGCCGGACATGCCCGCCCCGAAGTTGCGGCCGGTGGTGCCCAGTACGACGGCGTGGCCGCCGGTCATGTACTCGCAGCCGTGGTCGCCCACGCCCTCGGACACCACCGTCGCTCCGGAGTTCCGTACGCAGAAGCGCTCGCCCACCCGGCCGCGCAGGAACAGCTCGCCGCCGGTCGCCCCGTAGGCCAGCGTGTTGCCCGCGATGGTGGAGTACTCGGCGAGGTGGTCGGCTCCGCGGTCGGGCCGCACCACGACACGGCCGCCGGAGAGGCCCTTGCCGACGTAGTCGTTGGCGTCCCCCTCCAGGCGCAGGGTGACGCCGCGCGGCAGGAAGGCGCCGAAGGACTGACCGGCGGAGCCGGTGAAGGTGAGGTCGATGGTGTCGTCCGGGAGGCCGGCGCCACCGAACTTCTTGGTGACCTCGTGCCCGAGCATGGTGCCCACGGTCCGGTTGATGTTGCGGATGGTGAGCGTGCCGCGGACCGGCTGGGCCGCCTCGGGGGAATCGGCGGACAGCGCGTCGGCGGACAGCTTGATCAGCTGGTTGTCGAGCGCCTTGCCCAGCCCGTGGTCCTGCTCGACGGCCTGGTGGCGCACGGCGCCGTCAGGCAGCTCGGGTACGTGCAGCAGCGGCGCCAGGTCCAGGCCCTGGGCCTTCCAGTGGTCCACGGCGCGGCTGGTGTCGAGCAGTTCGGTGTGCCCGATCGCCTCGTTGAGGGTACGGAAGCCCAGCTCGGCGAGCAGCTCACGGACCTCTTCGGCGATGAACTCGAAGAAGTTGACGACGAATTCGGCCTTGCCGGAGAACCGTTCCCGCAGCACCGGGTTCTGGGTGGCTATGCCGACCGGGCAGGTGTCCAGATGGCAGACGCGCATCATGACGCAGCCGGAGACGACGAGCGGCGCGGTGGCGAAGCCGAACTCCTCGGCGCCCAGCAGCGCGGCGACCAGCACATCACGGCCGGTCTTCAGCTGACCGTCGGTCTGCACGACGATGCGGTCGCGCAGCCCGTTGAGCAGCAGCGTCTGCTGGGTCTCGGCGAGGCCCAGCTCCCAGGGGCCGCCCGCGTGCTTGAGCGAGGTGAGCGGCGAGGCGCCCGTACCGCCGTCGTGGCCGGAGATCAGCACGACGTCGGCGTGGGCCTTGGAGACGCCCGCCGCGACCGTGCCGACGCCGACCTCGGAGACCAGCTTGACGTGGATGCGCGCCTTGGGGTTGGCGTTCTTCAGGTCGTGGATCAGCTGGGCGAGATCCTCGATGGAGTAGATGTCGTGGTGCGGCGGGGGCGAGATGAGGCCCACGCCCGGCGTGGAGTGCCGGGTCTTCGCCACCCACGGGTAGACCTTGTGGCCGGGCAGCTGGCCGCCCTCGCCGGGCTTGGCGCCCTGCGCCATCTTGATCTGGATGTCGTCGGAGTTGACGAGGTATTCGCTGGTGACGCCGAAGCGGCCGGAGGCGACCTGCTTGATGCTGGAACGGCGCGCGGGGTCGTAGAGGCGCTCCGCGTCCTCACCGCCCTCACCGGTGTTGGACTTGCCGCCGAGCTGGTTCATGGCGATGGCCAGCGTCTCGTGGGCCTCCATGGAGATGGAGCCGTAGGACATGGCGCCGGTGGAGAAGCGCTTGACGATCTCGGAGACCGGCTCGACCTCGTCGAGCGGTACGGGCGTACGGGCCGTGCCTTCGCCGCCCTCACCGCCGTTGCCGCCGTCCTTGCCTGCGTCCTTGAAGCGGAACAGGCCGCGCAGCGTCATCAGCCGCTCGGACTGCTCGTCGACTCTGCTCGTGTACTGCTTGAAGACGTCGTAGCGGCGCTCGCGCGTCGAGTGCTGGAGGCGGAAGACGGTGTCGGGGTCGAAGAGATGCGGCTCGCCCTCGCGGCGCCACTGGTACTCGCCGCCGATCTCCAGATCGCGGTGGGCCGGTGCGATGCCGGAGGCGGGGTACGCCTTCGCGTGCCGGGCGGCGACCTCCTTGGCGATGACGTCCAGTCCGGCGCCGCCGATCTTGGAGGTGGTGCCGTGGAAGTAGGTGTCCACGAAGCTCTCGTCCAGACCGACGGCCTCGAAGACCTGGGCCCCCCGGTAGGACGCGACGGTCGAGATGCCCATCTTGGACATCACCTTCAGGACGCCCTTGCCCAGCGCCTTGATCAGGTTGCCGATGGCCGCCTCGGGCTCCGCGTCCGGCAGGAACGTACCGGCGCGCACCAGGTCCTCGACGGACTCCATTGCCAGGTACGGGTTCACCGCGGCCGCGCCGTAGCCGATGAGCAGCGCGATGTGGTGCACCTCGCGTACGTCGCCCGCCTCGACGAGCAGGCCCACCCGGGTGCGCTGCTTCGTGCGGATGAGGTGGTGATGCACGGCGGAGGTCAGCAGCAGCGACGGGATCGGCGCGTGCTCGGCATCCGAATGGCGGTCGGAGAGCACGATCAGATGGGCACCGGCCTCCAGCGCGGCGTCCGCCTCGGCGCAGATCTCCCTGATCCGCTCGGCCAGGCCCTGGCCCCCGTCGTGCACCCGGTAGAGGCCGGAGAGGGTGGTTGCCTTGAAGCCGGGCAGATCGCCGTCGGCGTTGATGTGGATGAGCTTGGCCAGTTCATCGTTGTCGATGACCGGGAAGGGCAGCGTGACGCTGCGGCAGGAGGCGGCGGTCGGCTCCAGCAGGTTGCCCTGGGGGCCGAGGGATGAGTGCAGTGAGGTGACCAGTTCCTCGCGGATGGCATCCAGCGGCGGGTTGGTGACCTGGGCGAAGAGCTGGGTGAAGTAGTCGAAGATCAGCCGGGGGCGGTCCGAGAGCGCGGCGATCGGCGCGTCGGTGCCCATCGAGCCGATCGGCTCGGCACCCGCCTTGGCCATCGGCGCGAGCAGGATCCGCAGTTCCTCCTCGGTGTATCCGAAGGTCTGCTGGCGGCGGGTGACGGAGGCGTGCGTGTGCACGATGTGCTCACGCTCGGGGAGGTCGGCGAGCTCGATCAGCCCGGCCTCCAGCCACTCCTGGTAGGGCTGCTCGCCCGCGAGCTGGGCCTTGATCTCGTCGTCCTCGACGATGCGGTGCTCGGCGGTGTCCACCAGGAACATCCGGCCGGGCTGGAGGCGGCCCTTGCGCACCACCTTGGCCGGGTCGATGTCCAGGACACCGACCTCGGAGCCGAGCACGACCAGGCCGTCCTCGGTGACCCAGTAGCGGCCGGGGCGCAGTCCGTTGCGGTCGAGAACGGCTCCGACCTGGGTGCCGTCGGTGAAGGTCACACAGGCGGGTCCGTCCCAGGGCTCCATCATCGTGGAGTGGTAGCGGTAGAAGGCGCGCCGGGCCGGGTCCATCGACTCCTCGGACTCGGCGGACTCCCATGCCTCGGGGACCATCATCAGCACCGAGTGCGGCAGCGAACGGCCGCCGAGGTGCAGCAGCTCCAGCACCTCGTCGAAGGTGGCGGAGTCGGAGGCGTCCGGGGTGCAGACCGGGAAGATGCGCTCCAGGTCCTGGTTCTCGCCGCCGCCGAACAGTTCGCTCGCCAGCTGGGATTCGCGGGCGCGCATCCAGTTGCGGTTGCCCTGGACGGTGTTGATCTCACCGTTGTGGGCGACGAACCGGTACGGGTGGGCGAGCGGCCAGCTCGGGAAGGTGTTGGTGGAGAAGCGGGAGTGGACCAGCGCGACGGCGGAGGCGAGGCGGCGGTCGGACAGGTCCGGGAAGAACGGCTCCAGCTGGCCGGTGGTGAGCATCCCCTTGTAGACGAGGGTGCGCGCGGAGAACGACGGGAAGTACGTGCCGGCCTCGCGTTCGGCGCGCTTGCGCAGCACGAAGGCGGGGCGGTCCAGCGCCAGGCCGGTGCGCGGGGCGTCGGAGGCGTCGCGGGCGTCGTTCGCGTCGGCGACGAAGAGCTGCCGGAAGACGGGCATCGTCGCGCGGGCGCCGGAGCCGAGCAGCTCCGGCGCGACGGGGACCTCGCGCCAGCCGAGCACGCGGAGACCCTCTTCGGCGGCGATCGTCTCGATCTGTGAGACGGCCTGGGCGGCGTCGTCCGCGTCGACGGGCAGGAAGGCGATGCCGACGGCGTAGGAACCCGCCTCGGGGAGGGCGAAGGAGACGTTCTCGCGCAGGAAGGCGTCCGGCACCTGGAGCAGGATGCCCGCACCGTCGCCGGTGTCGGGGTCGGACCCGGTGGCGCCGCGGTGCTCCAGGTTGCGCAGTACCGTGAGTGCCTGTTGCACCAGCTCATGGCTCGGGACGCCGGTGAGAGTGGCCACGAAGCCGACACCACAGGCGTCGTGCTCGTACCGGGGGTCATACATCCCCTGCTTGGCAGGGTGGGCCGCCAAAGATGCTGCGCGCATCGGCTCTCCCGTCGTCGTCGGTGGCATGTCGCAAGCGCCGAGGGACGACGTTGGCCCTCAGGATCAAATTTTCATGCAGATTACACGATGGCGCATCTTCCCAGTACGCGGATAAACCGTCCCACTATGCGGACAGAGAGCACTGAGAGAGACGGCCGGGAACGGCGGAAGCACCGGAAATCTGCGGCTTTGCGGCGGCCGGAGTCGGCCTGGCGGCACGGGCGTCATTGCGCGTGGGCTTCCCGGCTTCTGCCCAACGTGACGCGGCCGAAACCGTCCGGTAACCAGTGGATCTTCACTTCCGGGGCCCGAACCGCGCGACACACTCCCCGACCCGCTCACCCTCCCACTCACCGGTCAGCAGTGATCGGCAGTGCTCGACAACGGTCAATACCGATCTGATCGCCGGCCCCGTTCCACGTGCCGACAACTCCGCGGCAGGCGCGCCGCCCCATCCCGCGCCGACAACGAAACCGCACTGGACCCGCCCCCCACCTGGGCCGACACCAGTGGGGCCGGTCCGCCACCCGGTCCGTCGGAAGCCTCCCCGAGCCTCCCCGAACAGGCGGATGAGATCCGGATCACGTGATTCCGCCGTTCGTACGGCATTGACGCCCAGGAGACATGCGCGCAACATTCTCGTCATCCACACCGCTTCCGGCCGGGGGTGGGACGAACCATTCTGTAAACGTTTCCAGCAACACCGAGTCAGCGGAGGGGCAATTGTGGTGACGACAGGCGGGGCTCCCACCGTCGAGACGATCGCCGAGCGCGCCGGGGTCTCGATCGCCTCGGTCTCCCGTGTGCTCAACGGGCACGGCGGGCGGCCCGACACCGTCACCCGGGTCGAACGCGCTGCGGCCGAGCTGGGGTACGTACCCAACGCCGTGGCCCGCTCGCTGAAGGGCGGCCGGTCCATGCAGCTGACCTTCGCCATGCAGGACATCGGCAACCCGGTCTACGTGTCGATGGTCCGCGAAATACAGGCGATCACCAAGGCACACGGCTACCGGCTGCTGCTGCACTCCACGGACGCCGTGGTGGAGGACGAACTGGCGGTGCTGCGCAGCCTCGCGGACCGCACCAGCGACGGGCTGGTCATCTGCCCCCTGCGCATCACGCCCGAGCACCTGGAGGCGCTGCGTACGGCCGCCCAGCCCGTCGTCGTCATCGGTTCGCTCCCCGAGGACGCGCCGGTCGACAGCGTGCGGGCCGACTCCGTCACCGGTGCGGAGAAGGCGGTGCGGCACCTCGTGGAAACGGGCCGCCGCCGGATCGCCTTCGTCAACGGCCCGGCCGACACCGTGCCGGGGCACAACCGTCAGCGCGGCTACCGCAGGGCGCTCGCCGACTGCGGCCTCGGGCTCGATCCGAGCCTGGTGGCCACCACCGATTTCACCATCGAGGCGGGAGTGCGCGCCGTGCACGAACTGCTGGAGGCCGATCCCTCAGTGGACGCCGTCTTCTGCGCCAACGACCAGCTCGCGCTGGGCGCCGCACAGGCCCTGCACACCCGGGGGCGGCGGATTCCGGAGGACGTCGCGGTCGTGGGCATGGACGACACCTCGCTGGCCCGTGCCAGTTGGCCGCTGCTGACGAGTGTCGATCTCGGCTCCGCCGAGCGCGGGAGGATCGCGGCCGAGATGCTGCTGGCCCGGATCACCGAGCGGGACAGCTCGTCGAGGGCACCCGTCCGCTCCGAGACGGTCACGCCCCGGCTTGTCGTCCGCGCTTCGTCCGGCCCCGTGCGGCGCGGCGCCGAGGAGGAGACCCGATGAGCACCACTCTCCTCCGCTCCCGCAAGCGGCCCGGCCGGGGCACTCCGCCGCCCCGCACCGCCCGGGCGCGCAAGGCCGTCCTGGGTCTGGACCGCGACGCCTGGTTCCTGCTGCTCCCGGCGCTGCTGCCGATTTTGATCCTCAGCGTCGGCCCGCTGCTCTACGGGCTGTCGCTCGCCTTCACCGACTCCCAGGCGGGCCGTACCGAGCCCACCCAGTGGATCGGGCTCGACAACTTCCAAGATCTGCGCTTCGACTCGCTCTTCTGGGACTCCTTCCGGATCGGCATCGTCTGGGCGGTGAGCGTGACGGCGATCCAGTTCGTGCTCGCGCTCGGGCTGGCCCTGCTGCTCAACCAGAATCTCCGCTTCCGCTGGCTCGCCCGTACGCTCGCGCTCGTCCCATGGGCGATGCCCGAGGTCGTCATCGGCATCATGTGGCGGCTCGTCTACCACCAGGACGCCGGGATCCTCAACGCCACCCTGCGGGACCTGCATCTGATATCCGAGAACGTCAACTGGCTCTCCAGCCTCTCCATGGCGCTGCCCGCCGTGATCGTCGTCGGTGTCTGGGCTGGCATGCCGCAGACGACGGTGGTGCTGCTCGCCGGCCTGCAGAACGTGCCGCACGAGCTGCACGAGGCCGCCGCGCTGGACGGCGCGGGTCTCTGGCGCCGCTTCCGCACGGTGACCTGGCCGGCCCTGAAGCCCGTCGTACTCGCCATCACCGCGCTCAACTTCATCTGGAACTTCAACTCCTTCGGCCTGGTCTATGTGCTGACCCAGGGCGGGCCCGGCGGCGAGACCAGGCTGCCGTCGCTGTTCGCCTACGAAGAGGCCTTCCGGTACGGCCAGTTCGGCTACGCCGCCGCGATGGGCCTGGTGATGATCGCCGTCGTCGCCGTGCTCCTGACGATCTTCCTGCGCAACCGCCTCAAGGAGGACGACCAGTGACGTCGCAGCCCCTGAAGCCGCAGTCCGCGAAGCCGCAGCCGGCGGACACGAAGCGGCCCCGGTACCGGCGGTCGCCGAGGCACCGGCTCGGACGCGCGGGCCAGTACCTCGCCCTGATCTGCTACTTGGTCTTCCTGGCCTTCCCGCTGTTCTGGCTCATCTCCACGGCCTTCAAGGCGCCGCAGGAGCTCGGTTCCGTCGACCCCAGCTGGCTCCCCCAGCACCCCTCGCTGGACAACTTCCGGGACGCCTTCGACCAGCAGCCACTGCTCCGCTCGGCACTCAACAGCCTCATCGTGGCGGTCACCGCCGCGGCGATATCCGTGCTGATCGCGGTGCCCGCGGCGTACGCGATGGTCCGGTACCGCTCGCCGGTCAGCAAGGCGGCGACAGGCTGGATCCTGGTCAGCCAGATGTTCCCGTTCGTCCTGGTGATCATCCCGCTGTTCCTGGTGCTGAAGAACCTCGAACTGATCAACTCGCTCTTCGGGCTGATTCTCGTCTATGTCGTATGGAACCTCCCCTTCGCGCTGTGGATGCTCCAGGGCTATGTGCGGGCAGTGCCCCGCTCCCTGGAGGAGGCCGCCGCGATCGACGGCTGCAGCCGCTTCCGGACGCTGGTCAGCGTGGTCTTCCCACTGCTCACCCCGGGGCTGGTCGCCACCGTGATGTTCTCCTTCGTCACCGCGTGGAACGAGTTCTTCTTCGCCCTGGTCCTGCTCAAGTCCCCGGAGAAGCAGACGATGTCCGTGATCCTCACTCACTTCCTCGGCGCCGAGGGCGCCGCCGACCTGGGGCCGCTCGCCGCGGCCGCCGTCCTGGCGACCCTCCCCAGCCTGGTGTTCTTCGCACTGCTCCAGCGACGGCTGGTCAGCGGCATGGTGAGCGGGGCGGTGAAGGGCTGATGCGCCGCCGCAACTTCCTCGGCGCGGCCGTGGCCGCCGCGCCCGCCGCCACCCTCCTCAGCGGCTGTGCCGACGACTCCGACGACGGCACCCTCGATTTCCTCAGCCTGGCCTGGCAGCAGGAGTCCATCAAGGCCAACAAGGCTCTCGTGGCCGAGTGGAACTCACGGCACCCGCGCTCCCGGGTCCGCTATGTCCAGGGGTCCTGGGAGAGCGTCCACGACCAGCTGCTGACCTCCTTCGAGGGCGGCGAGGCGCCCGACATCATCCACGACGAGGCCAACGACCTCACCGACTTCGCGCACGGCGGCTACCTCGCCGACCTGAGCGGGCTGCTGCCCGGCAGCCTGAAGCGGCAGATCCCGAAGAGCACCTGGGACATGGTGACCCAGGCCGGGGGCGTCTACGGCGTGCCCTTCCTCCAGGACCCCCGGGTGCTGATCGCCAACCGCAAGCTGCTGGAGCGCTCCCGGGTGCGCATCCCGACCGCTGAGAAGCCGTGGAGCTGGGCCGAGTTCGAGGAGGCCGCCAAGGAGCTGACCCGCGGGCGCGACTACGGCGTCGCCTGGTCCATGAAGGAGCCGGTGAACCAGTCGGTCAACCTCGCCATGTCCACCGGCGGCTCGATATTCCAGCGCGAAGGCGGCAAGAACGTCATCCGCTTCGACGAGCCCGAATCCCGCATCGCCGAACTCATCCACCGCCAGGTCAACAAGGATCGTACGGCGGCGGCAGGCAGTCTCGGCATGGCCGGCGGCGACACCCTCCCCGGCTTCTTCAGCGGCCGGTACGCCATGGTGCCGCTCAACTTCTCCTACCGGCAGCAGGTCCAGCAGCAGGCACCGGACGGCTTCGAGTGGGTGACCCTGCCGCTGCCCGCCGCCACGGGCGGGGCGGAGGAGGGACGAGTCCAGGGCGTCAGCCCGCAGACCCTGTCCATCGCACAGGACACCTCACGCAAGAAGACCGCGATGGCCTTCATCGCCTTCCTCACCGCCCCGGACCGGATGGCCCGGCTCGCCAGAGCGGACTGGCTGGTGCCGACGGGCGAAGAGGCCCTGCGGGACCAGGCGCTGAACACCGACAAGCTCGGCTGGAGTACGGGCGTGCGGGTCTCCGAGGACTTGCGGGCCTCTCCCGTCCTCGGGGTACGCGGCTACCCCGAGTGGAAGGACAAGATCGCCACTCCCGCCTTCCAGGAGTACTACAGCGGCAGCATCGGCCTCAGATCCCTCCGCGACAAGCTCGTCGACGACGGCAACCGCATTCTCGCGCGGTACCAGCGCTGACGGACTCCGCGCGTCGGACGCCCGCGCCCGCTGAACCGCACGACGCACCACGCACGACGCACGACGCACAGAACGGCACGCACCATGAGCGCAGTCCACGCATCCACCTCCTCCGGGTCCGTACCGGTGCCCCGGCGCCGGCTCCGTCCGGTCCGGCCACCGGGCCCCGAAAACAGCGCGGGCCATGGCCGGGCGACGGCCGTCGTCCCGGAAGGCACAACCCCACTGCGCGGCCGGGGCCGTGGGGGGATGCTCGGGCTCGCCGTCGGCGACGCCCTGGGCGCCCCCGCCGAGAACATGAAGCCGTCCCAGATCCGCCAGCGGTGGGGCCGTATCGAGGGCTTCGTCGACGACGACCCGGCGGGCACGGACGACACCGAGTACGCGATCTTCTCCGGGCTGCTGCTCGCCGAGCACGGCTCGGCTCTCACCGTCTCCCATGTCGAGGAGGCCTGGCACCAGTGGATCGCCAACCTCGACGAGGGCCCCTTCCGCGGAGCCGGGTTCAGCGAGCGCGGCACCCTGGAGAATCTGCGCCGAGGACTCGCCGCCCCCATCTCCGCCCAGCACCGGCACGCCTGGAGCGACGGACTGGCCATGCGCGCCGCCCCGTTCGGCATCTACTGCGCGGGGCGGCCCGCCGAAGCGGCCCGCCTCGTCGAGGTGGACGGCACCGTCAGCCACGACGGCGAGGGCATCTACGGCGGACAGGCCGTCGCGGCCGGAGTCGCCGCCGCCATGGTCGGCAGCGGCACGGACACGGTGATCGCCGCCGCCCTCTCCGTCGTGCCGGAGGACTCCTGGACGGCGCGCTCGCTGCGCCGCGCCGTCTCCGCCGCCCAGCGCTCCCTGCTGGACCCGGACGGTACGAAGCTCACCACCGAACGCACCGTTCGCTCCGCGGTGATCATCGGCGGCTACCCCTGGATGGATCTCGCCCCCGAGGCCGTCGGCCTCGCCTTCGGCGCCTTCGCCGCAGCCCGGGGCGACTTCACCACCTCCGTGCTGACGGCGGTCAACATGGGGCGGGACGCCGACACGACGGCAGCCGTCGCGGGTGCGCTGGCAGGCGCGCTCGGCGGTGCGGCGGCCGTACCCGACGAATGGGCCGCGGCGATCGGGCCGGTGCGCGGCAGCTGTCTGCCCTCGATGGCGGGCTATCACGTCCTGGACATCGCCGACCTGCTCACCCCCTCGGCACCCGCGCCGGACACGGCGACGGCCTCACACGGACCGGCGGTCTCATGAAACCCCCTGACTCCCCCGCACCCGGCTCCCCGCCCGACAGCCGGCCCGGCGCGGCATCCGAAGCCCGGGGCGGCCAGCCGTACACCGGCCCGGCGCCACACCGGATCGAGGGGCTGCTCCTCGGTCTCGCCGCCGGAGACGCCGCCGGCTGGCCCGCCGCACGGCATCGCGCCTCCCGGATGCCGGAGTGGACCCGCCGGCTCACCCGCGAACTCGACACCTTCGCCGAGCAGAACGCCACCACCACCCTGCCCGTGCCCACCGCCCTCAACCAGCCGCCCGAGCCACTGCGTTTGGGCCCCTCCGACGACGCCGAGTGGGCGGCCTTCACCGCCGAGTCGGTCCTCACCGCCGCGGGCGCCCTGCTCAGCGACTTCGGCCGGGACCGGCGGACGCGGGCCGCGGTCGACCTCGCCTGGAACACCCTGGCCAGCGAGGTCGCCGCAGCAGCCCAGCGGGCTCCGGAGGTGGAGTCGGCGGTGCTGCCGCTGCGCGCCCGCATCTCCGTACGGGCGGGGCTGGGCAATCTCGCGGCGGGCCTGCGTCCGCCCGCCACCGGCCACGACAACCCGCACTTCTTCGACGACGCGGCCTGCGTACGGGCGACGGTGCTGGCCATCGTGCACCCGGGCGACCCGGACTCCGCCGCCGAACTCGCCGCGTACGACGCGCACTACACCCAGGACGGCGACGGCGTGCACGGCGCCCGTGCCATGGCCGCCGCCATCGCCACGGCGCTCGGCGGGGCCGACGTCGGGACCTGTGTGGCGGCGGCGCTCACCCAGCTTCCCCCGCACACCGAAATCCACCGCAACGCCCAGCAGGCGGTGAACCTCGCCCGGAAGGCCGTCGCCGACTGCCCGGGGCAGCCCGGCAACGCCTTCGCTCTCGTACCCGTGCTGGAGCACCAGATCGTCGACCACATCTACAGCTACGGCATCGCGGCGGCCGAGACCGTGCCCGTCGCGCTCGCCGTGGCCCTCGCGGGCGGCGGCCGGATCGCCGAGGCGGTTCCCGCGGCGGCCTGCCTCTCGCGGGTGGCCGACAGTGCCCCCGCTCTGGCGGGCGCGCTGACCGGCGCGATCGGTGGCGCCCTCGACCTCCCCGACAGTTGGCGCGCGGCCTGCCGTTCGCTGTCCGGCTGCGCGCTCCCCCGGCTGGCCGGGACGGATCTGGTGGAGCTCGCCGGAATGCTCGTCCGTTCGGAACTGACAACGCCAGAAGACACATCCGAGCACACTTCGGTGGAAGGACTGACCCGCACATGACGCTCACCCTGGAGGACCGTACGACCGGCTGCCTGGTCGGTGCCGCTGTCGGCGACGCGCTCGGCGGACCGGTCGAGGGCTGGACGCCGGAGCAGATCGCCGACCGCCACGGCGGCCGGGTGCAGGGCATCGTCGGCCCCTTCTACGAGGAGTGGCGGACGGCGCGGCCGATCGCCCCGTACCACAAGGGCGACGGGCACGTCACCGACGACACCTTGATGACCCACGCCCTCGTCCGGGTGTACGAGCGGGTCCGCGACCACCTCGACGCGTACTCCGTCGCCGATCATCTGGTGCCCGACCTGATCGGCACACCCCGCTGGATTCCCGAACTGGAGGCCGAAGCGCTGCCCCTGCAGCGGCTCTTCCTCGCCGAGAAGTGGATCGTGGCGCGACTGCACTACGGCCATGTCGACCCGCGCGAGGCGGGCGTGGGCAACATCGTCAACTGCGGTGCGGCGATGTACATGGCCCCGGTGGGGGCCGTCAACGCCGGTAATCCGGCAGCCGCCTACGCCGAGGCGCTGGACGTGGCCGGGGCCCACCAGTCCTCGTACGGGCGAGAGGCCGCGGGCGTCTTCGCGGCGGCCGTCGCGGCGGCCTGCGCACCGGATGCCACCCCCCGGTCGGTCGTCGACGAGATCCTGCCGCTGGCCAAGGACGGCACGCGGGACGCGATCGAGGCGGTGTGCGAGGCGGCGGCCGGATACTCGGACTTCGAGACGGCGCTCAAGCCGCTGCGCGCGGCGGTCGCCCCGTTCGACACGGTGGGCCCGGAGTACCGGCAGCCCTCGCTCGGCGCCCGGCGGCCCTCCCGGCTGCACGCGATCGAGGAGCTCCCGGTCGCCCTGGGCATGCTGCTGATCGGGGACGGCGACTACCGCCACACGGTCCTCGGTTCGGTCAACTACGGCCGCGACTGCGATTCCATCGCCACGATGAGCGGGGCGATCGTCGGCGCGCTGTACGGTGAGCGCGCCGTTCCGGCGGAATGGAGCGCGGAGGTGGCCCGCGCCAGCAGGCTCGACCTGCACGCCCCGGCGACGGCGCTGGCGGGGGTCGCCCGCGAGATCTTCGCCCACGACGTGCGGCGCCGCCGCGCACACGAGCGCGCCTTCGGCGCCCTCGCGGGCGCGTGACGGCCCGCACGGCGGGCACCTCGCCCGCGCTTCGCCTGACCTGGGTGCAGCCGGAGGACTTGGTCGGCCACGAGCTGCGCCAAGCGGATGAGGACGGCCGCGATGCCGCGGCGATTCAGCAGCGGTGGCTGGCCGCCGGCGGCGCTCTCGCGCCGGAGCGTGCCGGGGCGTCCCCCGGCCCGGCGGCGCCGGAGCTGCGTGCTCTTGCCACCACGCTGCTGGACGAGCTGGCACTGCTGCCCTCTCCGCTGGCCGCGCGCGAGCCGACCGACCTCACGTCCATCGAGGCGGCCTGGCCCGCACGGCCCCGCCCGACTGCTGCCGCGAGCACGTCGGACGCCTGGAGCCTGGGCGGCGCAGTGCAGTTGCGGGTGCGGCTGGAGGCCGCATGGCTGGGCCGGGCCGCCGGGTGTGTGCTCGGCAAGCCCGTCGAGAAACTGCCGCTCGCCGGGATCAGGGAGATCGCCCGTGCCACCGGCAACTGGCCGCTGGACAGCTGGTTCACCGAGGTGGGGCTGCCCGCCGAGATCGCCGGTCGGTGGCCCTGGAACCGCCGCAGCGGCCCCACCTCGCTGGCCGAGAACATCGACGGCGCACCCGAGGACGACGATCTCAACTACCCGCTGCTCGGCCTGCTGCTGCTCCAGCGCCACGGCCATGATTTCCACACCGCCGACGTCGCGAAGCTGTGGCTGGACGAACTTCCGGCAGGCCGTACGTTCACGGCTGAGCGCGTCACGTACCGCAACCTTCTCGACGGGCTGGAGCCACCGCTTACCGCGAGCCGCCACAACCCCTTCCGGGAGTGGATCGGTGCGCAGATCCGCGCCGACGTCTTCGGCTGGACCCACCCCGGCGACCCGGCTGGCGCCGCCCGGCAAGCCTGGCGGGACGCCACGTTGAGCCACACCGGCAACGGCGTGTACGGCGCGATGTTCGTTGCCGCCGTCGTCGCTGAGGCCACGGGCGGGACGGCGGACGTGCACGCCTGCCTGCGTGCGGGCCTCGACGTCGTCCCGGAGCACTCGCGGTTCGCGCGAGCCGTCCGCTTCGGCATGGCGGCGGCACGCGCGGAACCCACCGGCAGCGCCGCAGGTTTCGCCGACGTCGTCGACACCCTGCACGAGGCCTACGGCCGGCACCACTGGGTGCATGTCCTGCCGAACGCCGCGCTGCTGACCGCCGCGCTCACCCACGCCGACGGCGACTTCACGGGTTCCATCTGCCGAGCCGTCTCCGGCGGCTGGGACACCGACTCCAACGGAGCGACCGCCGGTTCGATCGCGGGCCTGCTGGCGGGTTCGGCCTGCGCCCTGCCGGCCCGCTGGACGGAGCCGCTCAGGAACCGGCTCGCCACGGCCGTCGGCGGATTCGACGGCATCGGCTTCGACGCGCTCGCGGAGCGGACGGCCACGCTGGCCGTGCGGCCCCCGGCCGTGCAGCCGCCTTCCCCCGGCCCCCATCAGCCCCGTACGGACGGACAGGAGAACTCCGCACCATGACCCCTCCCCCAGGCTCCCCCGCCCTCGCCGTGCTGGGCAGCACCAACATGGACCTGGTCGCCTACGTCCCGACCGCACCGCGACGCGGCGAGACCGTCACCGGCAGCGCGTTCCGTACGGTGCCCGGCGGCAAGGGAGCCAACCAGGCCGTCGCCGCGGCCCGTGCGGGCGGCGCGGTCTCGATGATCGGCGCCGTCGGAGCGGACGACCTCGGCGCGCGGCTCCGCGTCGCCCTGACCGAGGCGGGCGTGCACACGGACGGTCTGCGTACGGCGCCCGGCGCCAGCGGCATCGCGCACATCGTCGTCGACGACGAAGGCGGCAACTCGATCATCGTCGTCCCGGGAGCCAACGGCACCGTCACCGGCCTCGCCGACGGCGACGAGGACCGCATCGCGGCGGCCGGGGCACTCCTCCTCCAACTGGAGATCCCGCTCGCGGGCGTGCTCGCAGGGGCGCGGGCGGCCCGGCGGCACGGCGTGCGGGTCATCTTGACCCCCGCCCCCGCCCAGCCACTGCCGCCCGAGCTCCTCAGCCTGACCGACCTGCTGGTCCCCAACGAGCATGAGGCCGCCGCACTCACCGGCAGAGACGACCCGCACGAGGCGGCGGCGGAGCTGCTCACACTCGTCCCCGAGGTGGTCGTCACGCTGGGCGCGGCGGGCAGCCTGTACGCCGTGCGCGGTGCGCCGCCCGTCGTGGTCCCCGCTCGGCAGGTGCGGGCTTCGGACACCACCGCCGCCGGGGACACCTTCGTCGGTGCGCTCGCCGTGGCCTCGGGCGAGGGCTGTGCCATGCCCGAGGCGATGGCCTGGGCCTCGGCGGCCTCCGCGCTCTCCGTCCAGCGCGAGGGTGCCTCCGCGTCGATGCCGTACCGCGCCGAGATCGACGCCTTGGCGCGGTCCGGGCCTCTGACAGGGTCCGGGCCTTTGACAGGGTCCGGGCACGGAAGCCGCCGGAAAAAGCTGAACCCAGGAAGCTGATCCAGGAAAGCCGGATGCTCTGATGAACGACTCTCACGACGCAGCCCCCGTCTCCGCCACTCCCGCCAACTCGCCAACTCCGACTCGCCCGACCGGCACGCCCGGCTCGCTCGACGGCCTGCGGGTGCTCGACCTCGCGACCCTCTTCGCCGGTCCCCTCGCCGCCACCATGCTCGGTGACTTCGGCGCCGACGTGATCAAGGTCGAGCACCCGCGCAAGCCCGACCCGTCCCGTGGCCACGGCCCCGCGAAAGACGGCGTCGGCCTGTGGTGGAAGCTGCTGGGGCGGAACAAGCGCACGCTGACCCTCGACCTGTCCACGCCGGGCGGTCGCGACGTGCTGCTGCGGCTGGTCGCGGAGTCCGATGTCGTCATCGAGAACTTCCGTCCCGGCACTCTGGAGAAGTGGGATCTGGGCTGGGACCACCTCTCGGCCGCGAACCCCGGGCTGGTGCTGGCGCGGGTCACCGGATTCGGGCAGTTCGGTCCGTATGCCCGCCGCCCCGGATTCGGCACGCTGGCCGAGGCGATGAGCGGTTTCGCCGCCGCCACCGGCGAGCCGGACGGGCCGCCGACGCTGCCGCCCTTCGGACTCGCCGACTCGATCGCGGCGCTCTCCACCGCGTTCGCCGTGATGACCGCGCTGCACGGGCGGGAGGCGACCGGCCGGGGTCAGATCATCGACATGGCGATCATCGAGCCGATGCTTGCCGTGCTGGGCCCACAGTCGCTCTGGTACGACCAGCTCGGCTATGTGCAGCCCCGTACCGGCAACCGGTCCACCAACAACGCGCCGCGCAACACCTACCGCACCGCCGACGGCAAGTGGCTGGCCGTCTCCACCTCCGCCCAGTCCATAGCGGAGCGGGTGCTGCGTCTGGTCGGGCGGCCGGAGTTCATCGAGGAGCCGTGGTTCGCGACCGGGGCCGGGCGCGCCCAGCACGCCGACGAGCTGGACGAGGCGGTCGGCGGCTGGATCGCGGCACACGAACGCGACGAGGTGGTGGCCGCGTTCGAGAAGGCGGAGGCAGCGGTCGCCCCCGTCAACGACATCCGCGATGTGCTGGCGGACGAGCAGTACCGGGCGCTCGGCACCATCACCGAGGTCGAGGACGACGAGCTGGGCACACTGCGGATGCAGAACGTCCTCTTCCGTCTTTCCGAGACCCCCGGGGCCATCAAATGGGCGGGCCGTCGGCACGGTGCGGACTCGGAGGCGATTCTCACCGAACTCGGCCTCAGCCGAGGGGAGATCGACGGTCTCCGGGAAGGCGGTGCGTCGTGAACGCCGCCGGGCCCCTGCCGCTGACCTGGCTGTACGTGCCCGGGGACCGCCCTGAGGTGGTCACCAAGGCGCTCGGTTCCGGGGCCGACATCGTCGTCGTCGACCTCGAGGACGCCGTAGCCCCCGAACGCAAGGCGTACGCTCGGAGCGCGACGGCCGAGCTGCTCGCGGAGTCCGCACCGGGCCCGGTCCCCGTGCATGTGCGCATCAACTCCCTGGAGACCCCTCTCGCGGCGGCCGACGCCCAGGCCCTCGCGGGCCTGCCCGGACTGGCCGGGCTGCGACTGCCCAAGGTCGATACGGCGGAGGCGGTCGTACGGGTGGCCCGGTGGGCGGCGGAGGCCCCGGGCGCGTCCTCCCGTACGGACGGCGTTCCGCCCCTCTACGCCCTGCTGGAGTCCGCCCTCGGTATCGAGAACGCCTTCACCATCGCCACCGCTCACCCCGCCGTGCGTGGCATCGCGCTGGGCGAGGCCGATCTGCGGGCCGTGCTGGGGGTGACCGGCGAGGCCGGGCTGGCGTGGCCTCGCAGCCGGGCCGTCGTCGCGGCCCGCGCGGCGGGTCTGGCACCGCCCGCCCAGTCCGTCTACCCGGATGTGCGCGACGCCGAAGGACTGGCCCGCTCCTGCGCACACGGCCGGGCGCTGGGCTTCCTCGGCAGGACCGCCATCCATCCCCGCCAGCTCCCCGTCATCGTGCGGGCATACCTCCCCACGGATCAGGAGGTCGAGGCCGCCGAGGAGGTCATACGTGCGGGGTCCGGCGGCGCCGGAGCCACCGCGCTGCCGGACGGCCGCTTCGTCGACGCGGCGGTCGTCGCGGGCGCCCAGCGCACGCTGGCGCTGGCGCTGGCCCGCGGCCGCTAGGGGCTGTCCCGTAGGCGTGTTTCTCGGATCGCCGCGGATCAGCCCGCGGCGTCTGGTGCCGGGGTCTCCCCGCCGCAGGCAGCGGACGGATCGCAAGGCGGAGGGTCGTCCTCATACTGGGCGTATGCGGCGGGCCCGACAACGCAGCGAGGCGCGGCACGCCGCGCGAGCGGCTCGTGTCACCGCGGCGGTCGCGGGCCCGCGACAATCCGAGAGACACGCCCCAGCGCCGCATCAGGCAAGGGTTGCCATGGCGACGGTTGCGCCAGGAGTTGTTGGTCGGGGTGCAGGCCGTCTCGACGTTTCGCCCCGCCCGGGTGCCGCACTCCGCCGTAGCGGTGGTAGGTCGCCCGGCGCCGCCGGCGAGGCTCACACTCGGGATGCTTGTGCTTGCCTCCGCGTTCGGCCCACTGCCGGCCTGGGTGCGGCATCAGGTTGAGGGGGCCGAACTCGTCGACGCACGAGATGACGTCGAGTTCGCCTTCCTCGGGGATGACCTCGCCGTCGGCGCTAGAGGTGCTCGAAGCGGGCCTTCTTGGCCGCGTATTCCGGGCCGCGGGAGGTGTCAGCGCCGGGGACTGCCCGCCAGTAGAGTCGGCCCGAGGAGAGCGCGGATCTGGGGGACGTATGACGGCTGCGGATGCACCGCCCATCATCTTCGTACACGGGACGCGGTTCAGCGCGGGACAATGGAGCCCACAGCTCGCCGTGCTCCAAAAGGACTTCCGGGTAGCCGCCGTTGACCTGCCAGGCCACGGCGCCCGCTCTGCGCAACCCTGGAGTCTGAACGCGGCGACGGAGATCATCGCTTCTGCGGTGGACTCGCTCGACCGCGGGCCTGCTCTGGTCGTCGGGCACTCGCTTGGCGGATACGCCTCGCTGGAGTTCGCGCGGCGTTGCCCGGAGCGGCTGCGGGGGTTGGTCCTCGCGGGGGCCAGCGCCTCAACTTGTGGTCCGTGGGCAACGCCGTATCGGTGGGTCGCCGGGCTTGTCCCTCGTATACCGGCGGACCGGTTGACCCGCTGGAATGACAGGCTGCTGCGTCGGCTCTACCCTCCCGAGGTGGTGGACGCCACCATCCGCTCCGGCTACGCCTTCCACACTCTGCCGGCCGCCTGGGGCGACGTGCTGGGCCGCTTTGATGCGGATGCGATGCGTCATGTGGCGGCTCCCGTGCTCATCCTGAACGGTGAGAAGGACACCGTATTCCGGTCCGGCGAGATGGACTTCGTCCACGCGCATCCGCACGCCCGCGTCGAATTGATCCCGCGGGCGAGACATCTCGCGAACTTCGACGATCCAGATGCCTTCACCGATGCCGTCCGCCGCTTCGCCCTGCAACTACCTGCTCGCAGCTGAGCGCACCAGAGCGCCTCACTACCGGTCAAACCCCGCCCGACGCGGCACCAGTCTCTGTCCGGCGAACCTCCGAGGACCCGCCCGCAGGGGGCACATCCCAGGCCGCCAGGGACCGGAGGCTGGTGCTGGGCCTCCCCGCCGCAGGCCGGGGCGGCTCGCAAGGCGGAGGACCGCTGCCGTGCTGGGCGTGCTCGGGTGCCTCCGAGAACGCAGCGCGCGTGCGCCCGGCGCACCGGTGGCTCGTGTCGCCGTGGCGTCGCGGGCCCTGGAAAGCCACCGGACAGGCCCTCGCGACACTCCTGACGCCCACCTCCGTGCGGCGGGTGGGCGTCAGGGCGAGCAGGTGGGGTGGTGGAGCGGGCCCGGTCAGGCCTTCTTTGGGGAATCCTGTCGGGCCCCGCCGGAGGCGGCCGATGCCTCGGCGCTGTCGCTGGCCTTGTCGGTGCCAGTGTCAGCGTCGGCGGATGCTCCGGCAGCGTCGGTGGCGGGAGCCTCGGTGGCGGGAGCCTCGGTGGCGGGAGCCTCGGTGGCCGTGGCTCCCTTCTTCTTCCTACCCGTACCGGAGGCAGGCGCACTCTCGCGGCCGGAGGTGTCACCTGCGTCGGCGGCGGTGTCCTTCTTCGCGCCGGAGGTGTCCGCCTCCCCGGCGAAGAAGGCGGAGGTGCCGGGAGAAGCGGCGAGTCCTGAGCCCGTTGCCTCGTCGTCCTCGGCCTCGTCCCCACCCTTGGTCTTCTTACCAGACTTGGTCTTGGTACCGCCCGTGGTCTTGGTACCGCCCGTGGCCGGGGCCGCATCGCCCTTTCCGTCGGAGGCGCCGGAGTCCGTGCCGGTGGACCCGTCAGCCCTGGGTTCGACGACCTCCTCGCGCCCCGGCCGCCGCTTGTGGGAGATCACGATGTACGCCACCGCGGCGGCGAAGACCACGATCGACGTCCAGTTGTTGAGCCGCAGCCCCCACGCCTCGTGCGCGTCGTCGATGCGGAGGTACTCGATCCAGAAGCGCCCTACGGTGTAGATCGCCACATACAGCGCGAACACCCGCCCGTGGCCCAGTTTGAACCGGCGGTCCGCCCAGATGATCAGCAGCGCCGCCCCGATGCACCAGAGCGACTCGTAGAGGAAGGTCGGGTGGTAGGTGGCCAGGTCCGGGGAGTCGACGGGACGGTTCTCGGGGTCGATCTTGACCGCCCACGGCAGGTCCGTCGCCCGCCCGTACAGCTCCTGGTTGAACCAGTTTCCCCAGCGGCCGATCGCCTGCGCGGCGGCCAGGCCCGGCGCCAGGGCGTCCGCCCAGGCCGGGAGCGGGATGCCCCGGCGGCGGCAGCCGATCCAGGCGCCGACGGCACCGAACGCGACGGCGCCCCAGATGCCGAGGCCGCCGTCCCACACGCGGAAGGCGTCGACCCAGTTCTGTCCGTCACCGAAGTACAGCTGGTAGTCGGTGATGACGTGGTACAGGCGGCCGCCGATCAGTCCGAACGGCACCGCCCAGACGGAGACGTCGGCGACGGTGCCAGGCTGGCCGCCACGGGCGACCCAGCGCCTGTTGCCGAGCCAGACGGCGAAGAAGACGCCGATGATGATGCAGAGCGCGTAGCCGCGCAGCGGCACCGGACCGAGATCGATCTCGCCGGCTGAGGGGCTGGGAATGAAGGCAAGGGTGTCCATAGCCCACCCGACGCTACCGTGCCCGGCCCCCGCTGCGGGACACCGCACGGCACAACGGCTGCATAACGAGACCGCGCGTCGTGATCCAGCCAGCCGTCAGGCCCGCTCTGCGACCATCTTCCGCAGTTTCTCCGGTGTCAGCTGATTGTCCGGATCCGCGTAGATGTCCTTGCCGTCGAGGAGGACGGTCGGGGTCGAGTCGTGGCCGGAATCCTGGAAGGCGTTGTTGGACCGCTCCACCCACTTTGCGTGCTCGTTCCCCCGCACGCACGTACGGAAGGCCTTGTTGTCCAGGCCCTTGACCTTCCCGGCCAGCTCGATCAGCCGCTTCGGGTCGGCGAAGGCGTCGTCCTGCTCCGAGGGCTGATTAGTGAACAGCGCATCGTGGTACGGCCCGAACTCGCCCTGGTCACGCGCGCATGCGGCGGCGTTCGCCGCGTTCGTGGATCCCTTGCCGCCCATGTTTCCGTCGATGATCGTGACGATGTGGTACTCGGTCTTGAGCTGCCCGGCTTCCTCCAGTGCATGGATCGTGTCCCGGAAGGTCTCCTCGAAGTGCCCGCAGGCCGGGCAGCGGAAGTCCTCGTAGATCGTGAGCGTGGCGGGGGCCTTGCCCTTGCCCTGTGTGATCGGCGCAGCTGGGGGCGTGTCGCCGCCTCCGCCGCCACTTCCGTCCCCCTGGTTGGCGACCAGAACTCCGGCCACACCCGCGATCGCCAGCACGGCGATCATGGCGCCCGCCACCTTCAGCACCCTGTTGCGTTTGTCCGCCACCTCTTCGCGTCGACGCTGCTCCCGCAGCCGCTCGCGGGCGGTGCGCTTTCCCTCATGGTTCTTCTCGCTCATCACACCTTGCGCAAACGAACCGGGGACGCACTTGCGTGCGCCCCCGGCCCTGCTTTCCCCCGAAAGGAGGATTCTGCTTTCGGCCCACTCCGGACCCGGTCCGGGCACGGTCCGGGCACGGTCCGGGCACGGTCCGGGCACGGTCCGGGCACGGTCCGGGCACGAGGAGCCCTCTTGCTCAGCCGTCGCGCCGTACGCCCCGCGCCAGCTCGCCCGCCAGCGCCCGTACCTCCGCGAGGCCCGTCTCGAGGTCGTCCGGCGCCGCCAGCAGCCGCTTGACGAAGGCGGACCCGACGATCACCCCGTCGGCGAAAGCCGCCACCTCCGCCGCCTGCTCCGCGGTGGAGACACCGAGGCCGACACAGACGGGCAGCTCGGTTGTCGCTCGCGTGCGCTCCACCAGCTTCCGCGCCTCCTGCCCGACGGACTCCCGTGTGCCGGTGACACCCATCAGGGAAGCCGCGTAGACGAATCCGCTGCCCGCTTCGGTGATCTTCGCCAGCCGTGCGTCGCGGCTGGACGGGGCGACGACGAAGACCGTGCCGAGCCCGTGCTCCTCGGCTGCCTTCTGCCAGGCTCCGGCCTCCTCGACCGGCAGGTCGGGCAGGATGCAGCCCGCGCCGCCCGCCGCCGCCAGTTCGGCGGCGAAGCGCTCGACGCCGTAGCGGTCGACGGGGTTCCAGTACGTCATGCACAGCACCGGCGCACCCGAGGCCGCGTGCGCCTCGCGCACCGTACGGATGACGTCAGCGATCCGCAGACCGCCGCGCAGGGCGATGTCGTCGGCGGTCTGGATGACCGGGCCGTCCAGCACCGGGTCACTGTGCGGGAGGCCGACCTCGACGATGTCGCAGCCGCCCTCGAACAGGGCGGCGCAGGCCCGGATCCCGCCGTCGACCGTCGGGAACCCGGCGGGGAGGTAGCCGATCAGCGCGGCCCGGTTCTCGTCCTTGGCCCTGGCCAGCGTGGAGTTCAGCAGTTCGACGTTCCCGTGGACGTTCGCGGTCACTTGTCCGTCCCCTCGTCTTCGTCATAGAGCCCGAAGTAGCGGGCCGCCGTGTCCATGTCCTTGTCACCGCGACCGGAGAGATTGACCAGAATCAGCCCCTCCGAGCCCAGCTCCCGGCCCAGATCCAGGGCCCCTGCCAACGCGTGTGCGCTCTCGATCGCCGGGATGATGCCTTCTGTGCGGGACAGCAGGCGCAAGGCCCGCATGGCCTCGTCGTCCGTGACGGGCCGGTACTCGGCGCGACCGGAGTCCTTGAGATAGGAGTGCTCCGGCCCGATGCCGGGATAGTCCAGCCCTGCCGAGATCGAGTACGGCTCGGTGATCTGCCCCTCGTCGTCCTGGAGCACGTAGGAGCGCGAACCGTGCAGGATGCCGGGCTCGCCCGCCGTCAGCGTGGCGGCGTGCTCGCCGGAGGCGACCCCGTGGCCGGCGGCCTCGAAGCCGAGCAGGCGCACGCCCTCGTCCGGGAGGAAGGCGTGGAACAGGCCGATGGCGTTGGAGCCGCCGCCGACGCAGGCCGCGACCGCGTCCGGCAGCCGCCCCACCCGTTCCAGGAGCTGCCTCCGTGCCTCCACGCCGATGACCCGGTGGAAGTCACGGACCATGGCCGGGAAGGGATGCGGACCGGCGACCGTGCCGAAGAGGTAGTGCGTACGGTCGACGTTGGCGACCCAGTCGCGGAACGCCTCGTTGATGGCGTCCTTGAGGGTGCGGCTGCCGGAGGCGACGGGGATGACCTCGGCTCCCAGCATCCGCATCCGGGCGACGTTGAGTGCCTGCCGCTCGGTGTCGATCTCGCCCATGTAGATGGTGCATTCGAGACCGAACAGCGCGCAGGCGGTGGCGGTGGCGACACCGTGCTGCCCGGCGCCGGTCTCGGCGATGATGCGGGTCTTCCCCATCCGGCGGGTGAGCAGTGCCTGGCCCAGCACGTTGTTGATCTTGTGTGAGCCGGTGTGGTTGAGGTCCTCCCGCTTGAGGAAGATCCGCGCGCCGCCCGCCTGCTCCGCGAACCGCGGCACCTCGGTCAGGGCGCTGGGGCGACCGGTGTAGTTGACCAGCAGGTCTTCCATCTCGGTGGCGAAGGCCGGATCGGATTTCGCCTTGGCGTACTCGACCGCGACCTCGTCCACGGCGGCGACGAGCGCCTCCGGGATGAACTTGCCGCCGAAGATCCCGAAGTAGCCCTCGGCCGTGGGGATCTGGCTCTCGGGGTCGGGAATGAAGAAGTCGGACATCCGACACACTCCTCGGAAAGATGGTTGATGGGGATAACGTGTTCGGGCTCGCCGGGGCCGCTGACACTCACGGCGTGGACGTCGGCAGGCACGGGCGGCGCGGTGCGCCGTTCCGTCGCGCGTGGCGTGTGCCGCGTGACGCGCTGCGCCGCCACAGGCAGCACGTGCGGTGCCACGGCCCTGCTCGCTGTGAGTGCAAGCGCGGCCAGAGTGCGGCCTCCTCGCGGGGAGGCGCGCGCTGAGGCCCAGCCGGCGGGCAGCCGACCGATGGGTTCCGGCGCCACCACGGCGGAGGAGTTCTCCGCCGCAACGGCGAGCAACCAGGCCGGACTGGGGACGGCGGCAGCAGAGCCCCCACCACCACGCTCAACGCAGCGTCAGCGCCGCAACGCGGCGGAAAGCACCGCCGCGAGACGGCGGAGCGCCAGCGACAAAGCGGGCGGACGGGAAGAAACCGTCAGGCTGCGGACCGCGCCGGGGCCCGCCATCGGCACCCGTTGATCTGCCCCGGCTCACAGCCGATGTGATACCTGACACGGCGCCCGTGCACCCGACGCGCGGGCGCGCGGCATCCGCGGGGGCGACAGCCCCGCCGGAGCGCCGCGTACGGGCCGGGGACCGCTGCCACGGCCGCCGCACGCGGGACACCGGGCCCGCCCCGCGCCGTACGACGCGCCTCGCGCGTCCCACGGCACACGTGTCGCCCGCTCATCGGAACGTCAGCCCCGCCCGTGCCGCAGCGCCGGATGCGCACCGGCGGCGACGAGGTCGGCGACGGCGGCACGCGGGTCCTTGCCGGTGACCAGGGACTCGCCGACCAGCACGGCATCCGCGCCGTCATTGGCGTAGGCGATCAGATCGTGCGGGCCCCGCACGCCGGATTCCGCGATCTTGACGATGTGGTCCGGGATCTCCGGCGCGACCCGCTCGAAGTTGCCCCGGTCGACCTCAAGAGTCTTCAGATTGCGCGCGTTCACCCCAATGATCTTCGCTCCGGCGTCCACGGCGCGCTCGACCTCTGCCTCGTCGTGCACCTCCACCAGCGGGGTCAGGCCGATCGATTCAGCACGCTCGATGAGGGACACCAGCGCTTCCTGCTCCAGCGCACTGACGATGAGCAGCGCCAGGTCAGCGCCGTATGCCCGCGCCTCCCACAGCTGGTAGGCGGTGACGATGAAGTCCTTGCGGAGGACGGGGATGTCCACCTTGGCGCGGACGGCCTCCAGATCAGCGAGCGAGCCGCCGAAGCGGCGCCCCTCCGTGAGGACGGAGATGACGGCGGCGCCGCCCGCCTCGTAGTCGGCCGCGAGGGCGGCCGGATCGGCGATGGCGGCGAGCGCGCCCTTGGAGGGGCTGGAGCGCTTGACCTCGCAGACGACCTTGACGCTTTCGGCCTTCAGGGCCGCGACTGCGTCCTTCGCCTGCGGAGCGGCCGCGGCGCGCTGCTTGAGGTCGTCGAGGCTGACGCGCGCCTGCCGCTCGGCGAGGTCTTCGCGGACGCCTTCGATGATCTCGTCGAGCACACTCACGCGAGCGGCTCCCTTCGTGGCGGGGAATTGTGTGGTCAAGTACCTCGATGGTATCCGGAGGGGAGCGGAGCACCCGCATCCGGATACGTCAACGACCACAATCCGGACAGGTCGCCGGAAGTGATCATGACGCCAGGGCCGCTCCGAAAGGCAGGTTCCGGACAACAGTGAAACCGAGGACCAGTACCCCGATCGGCCACCAGTACGACGGTCGCAGCGTCAGACCGTTCATGGGCCGGTGCCGGAGCGCCCGCAGCACCCACACGATCCAGTAGACGGCGAAGGCCACGAAGGCGGCGACCGCCAAAACGTTCACGCTCAGGGCGGTGCCCAGGTCGCCGTGTGCGACGGCGTGGGCGGTACGCAGGCCGCCGCAGCCCGGACAGTCCAGGCCGGTGAGATAGAGGAACGGGCAGGTCGGGTAGTGGCCCGGCTCATTGGGATCGAGGGTGCCGACAACCGCGAAGGCGGCTCCGACGGCCGCCAGCGCGCCGACGGGGGCAGCGAGGCGGGCGAGCACGGAACGGGCGGGCGGCGGGCCGCCCGCGGGCATGGTGTCCTTCGCGTCCGTCACGCTCTCAGCCTCCCCGCTGCACGCTCCGGCCGCACGGCTCAGGGCCCATCCGCGTCACCCGGCATCCACCGTGTCACCGGCTGAGGGCGGACCCGTGAGGGCCCGCCACCGGTTTCCGCCGCCTCAGGCCTGGGCCTGCGCCGCCTGAGCCTGCCCCTGTGCCTGGGTCTGGCTCTCCGCCTGGGCCTGGCCGTGCGTCTGCGCCCTCGGCACTCCCATGCCCGCGGCCCGCATGGCCAGACCGATCAGGCCGCTGAGCACGATCACGACGCCACCCGCCAGGACTCCGAGCGGCTCGGCCATGACCGTGAACATCCCGGCGACTGTGAAGCCGATGACGGCGATGATGACGCCCGTCCACGCGGCCAGCGAATGTCCGTGGTTGTTGCCCGCCATTGAGTGCTCCTCGTTGATCAACTTCGTGGGCGTACAGGGCCCGTCCCGCCATTCTCCACCGACGCCGGTCCACTCCGGACTCAGGGGTGCTCCAGGAGATCAGGCTCACACCGGGCCCGGGTCTGGCGAGATCAGGCCAGGAGCAGTCGGGCCGGGAGCGGTCGGGCCAGGATCAGGTCAGGTCAGGTCAGGTCAGGTCCGGTCGGTCATGCGGTGCCCCGGGTGGGGTCCTCACCCCGGTCGAGGGCCTTCCACAGGTCCTCGGAGCGCTCCGGGTCCACCTTTGCCGGGGCCCTGCGCGCCTTGCGGGGGCTCCGTTCGTACCGGCCGGTGCCTGCCATCGACGGCCAGTCGCGTCCGTACCGCAGCGCCAGCACTCCCGCGAGCAGCAGCAGCGCGCCGCCCGCCGCGGAGAGGTACGGCCAGAGGGTGACGTCGACCGAGCCGATGTCGGTGCCCGCGAGGGCGCTCGCCTTGGCCGCCTTCTCCTCCAGCGCGCCGGTGTCGCTCGCGCCGAGCAGTGCGGCGACGAGCGTCCCCGCGCCACTGAGGGTCAGCAGTCCGGCGACGGCCAGCCGCGCCGCGCGGCGCACGGCGAAGACCGCGACCAGGGTGGCGAGCGCCACCAGAGCGAGTGCGCTGGGCAGCCCGCCGACGTCACCGCCCTCGGCGCTCACCGGCAGCGTGCCCTGCGCGAAGGAGGCGGTGCTCTCGCTCCACACCTGCCCGGCGGCCACCAGCACCACCGCGGCGCCCAGTGCACCGAAGAGCAGTGCGAGCGCGAGCGCCCGCCGGGGGGCCCGTGAAGTACGGGCGGGAGGTAGGGAAGTCACCCCACCACGCTACCGCCGAGCCGTTCGGCGGTGCGGACCGCCCTCAGTACGGCCGCCGCCTTGTTCCGGCACTCGGTGTCCTCGGCGACCGGGTCGGAGTCGGCGACGATTCCGGCCCCCGCCTGCACGTAGGCGGTGCCGTCGCGGAGCAGCGCGGTCCGGATCGCGATCGCGGTGTCGGAGTCGCCCGCGAAGTCGAGATAGCCGACACAGCCGCCGTAGATGCCGCGCCGGGTCGGTTCGCGTTCCTCGATGATCTGGAGGGCGCGGGGCTTGGGCGCGCCGGAGAGGGTGCCTGCGGGGAAGCAGGCGGTGAGCGCGTCGAAGGCGGTGCGTCCGGGCGCGAGCCGGCCGGTGACCGTCGAGACGATGTGCATGACATGGCTGTAGCGCTCGACGGACATGAAGTCGAGGACCTCGACGCTGCCCGGTTCGCAGACCCGCCCGAGATCATTGCGGCCCAGGTCGACGAGCATCAGATGCTCGGCGCGTTCCTTGGTGTCGGCGAGCAGTTCGTCGGCGAGCGCGGTGTCCTCCTGCGGGGTGGCCCCGCGGGGCCGGGTGCCCGCGATGGGGTGCAGCAGGGCCCGCCTGTCCTCGACCTTGATCAGCGCTTCGGGGCTGGAGCCGACGACGTCGAAGCCGCCGTCGTCGTCCTCGAAGCGGAAGAGGTACATGTACGGGCTGGGGTTGGTGGCGCGCAGCGCACGGTAGACGTCCAGGGCGTCGGCGGCGCACGGGGTCTCGAACCGCTGCGAGGGCACCACCTGGAAAGCCTCGCCCGCCCGGATGCGCTCCTTGATGTCCTCCACGGTGGCCCGGAAGGTCTCACCCCCCGAACGTGCGGTGAAGGGGGGCAGTTCGGAGGGCGGCAGCGGGACGGCGCTCGCGGGTGCGGGACGGTGCAGGTCGGCGGCCATCGCGTCGAGCCGGTCGACGGCGTTCTGGTACGCCTTGTCGACGCCGGTCTCCAGGTCGTTGTGGTTGATGGCGTTGGCGATGAGCAGCACCGTGCCGTTGCGGTGGTCGAGTACGGCCAGGTCCGAGGCGAGCAGCATGGTCAGCTCGGGGACCCGCAGATCGTCCAGGGTGCTGTCGCCGATCTTCTCCAGCCTGCGCACCACGTCGTACCCGAGATAGCCGACCATGCCCCCGGTGAACGGCGGCAGTTCGGTCGCCTCGTGCAGATCGCGCGGCGTGTGCAGGGCTTCGACTGTCTCCCGCAGCGCCCGCAGCGGATCACCGCTGGTCGGCACGCCGACGGGTGGGGTGCCCAGCCAGTGTGCCTCCCCGTGGCGGACGGTGAGCGCGGCGGAGCTGCGTACTCCGATGAAGGAGTACCGCGCCCAAGTGCGTCCGTTTTCCGCGGACTCCAGCAGGAAGGTCCCCGCGCGCCCGGCGGCGAGTCTGCGGTACAGAGCGATCGGGGTGTCGCCGTCGGCCAGCAGGCGCCGGGTGACCGGGATGACGCGGCGGTTCCTCGCCAGCGTGCGGAAGGTGTCGAGGTCCGGTGTCGTCATGATCGAGGACTCTATTACCGATTACCCGTTGTCACTACCGGATCACTGAACGCCGAGCGCACCGGACACCGGCAGCCGGCCGGAGTCGAAGCAGGTGCGGTCGCCGGTGTGGCAGGCGGCGCCGACCTGGTCGACCTGGACGAGCACGGTGTCGCCGTCACAGTCGAGGGAGACCGACTTCACGTACTGGAAGTGGCCGGAGGTGTCGCCCTTGACCCAGTATTCCTGGCGGCTGCGGGACCAGTAGGTGCACCGGCCGGTGGCGAGGGTGCGGTGCAGCGCCTCGTCGTCCATCCAGCCGAGCATCAGCACCTCGCCCGTGTCGAACTGCTGGGCGATGGCGGCGAGCAGGCCGTCGGGGTTCCGCTTGAGACGGGCGGCCACGGCGGGATCGAGGGGGGAAGCGGCGCTGGACATGGGGACATTCTGCCGCCGCTGCGGGCCGAGGCGAAATCCGTAGCGCGCCGTCGCTGCTCGGGCACCGGAGCAGCCACGGAACAGCCACATGCCCGGACACTTCGGTACGACGTGCGTAACAGGCCTGTCGCACAAGCGGAATTCCGGTACCCCGCGCTCCCCCGATGTCAGTGCGATGGTGCATTCTTTCGCTCATGAGCTTTCCTCCGCCGCCGCAAGACCCGCACGGTTCCGGCGCCGCCGGCTCAGGCGGCGGCTTCGGCCCGCCGCAGGGATTCGGCCCGCCCGAGCAGCCCGGTCCGCCGCAGGGTTACGGGCAGCCGGGCCAGCCCGGAGGTTACGGTCAGCCGCCCGGCGGCCCAGGTGGCTCCGGTGGCGGCTTCGGCCAGCCACCCGGTGGCCCCGGCCAGCCTCCGTACGGCGGAATGCCGCAGCAGCCCCCCGGCGGCGGGAACAACGGCGCCAAGGTCGCGGCGATCGTCGTCGGCGCGGTGCTGGTCCTGGGCCTCGCCGTCGGCGGAGTGATCCTGATGGGCGGCGACGACGGGGAGGACAAGGCCTCGGACTCCAAGTCGTCCGACACCTCCAGCGCCTCGGCGGATCCGACGGAGGGCGAGACCGAGGACACCGAGATACCGGACCCGTCCGGGACGGAGCGGGAGCAGGAGTCCGAAACCCCGACCGACGAGCCGACCCCCGAGGTCAGCTCCAGCGACCTGGTGCCGTTCGTCGTGCTGGATCCGGGGCAGTGCTTCGACCACCCCTCCCTCAGCAGCGACGTCTCGGTCGTCACGAAGCGTTCCTGCGACGGGCCGCACAACGGCGAGGTCATCGCGAACGACAAGCTGACCGGCAACTTCAGCACCGACAAGGATCTCCAGGCCAAGGTGCTGGAGCTGTGCAAGGCGGACGCGTCGGAGCGGTTGAAGTCCATCCCGCAGGACGGCCGCAACTACTACTTCTACGCGATCTACCCCTCGCTGGACACGTACAAGGACCGCGGGCAGGACACCATCTCCTGCTCGCTCACCCTCAGCAACTCACTCGATGGCACCAAGCTGACCAAGCCGCTTCCGAGCTGACCGGGCAGGCGCGTCGTACGCTGGCAGCATGTCGACCCATGCCAAGCGTGAACGCCTGCTCCTCGCGGATCTACTGGAGGGGGCGGGGCCCGAGGCCCCGACCCTGTGCGAGGGATGGAAGACCAGGGATCTCGCCGTCCATGTCGTGGTGCGCGAGCGGCGCGGCGACGCGGCGGCGGGCACCGTGATCAAGCCGCTGGCGGCGCGGCTCGAGCGGGTGCGGGCGGAGTTCGTCGCGAAGCCGTACGAGGAGCTGATCCAGCTCCTCCGCACCGGACCGCCCCGGCTGTCGCCCTTCGCACTCAAACAGGTGGACGAGGCGGCGAACACCGTGGAGTTCTTCGTGCACGCGGAGGACGTCCGCCGCGCCCAGCCCGACTGGACTCCGCGCGAGCTGGACCCGGTCTTCTCGGACGCTCTCTGGCAGCGGCTGGAGAGCACCGCCCGGGTCCTGGGCCGCCGGTCCCCCGTCGGCCTGGTGCTGCGCCGCCCCAACGGCCAGACGGTGGTCGCCCGCAAGGGCACCCCGGTCGTCACCGCCGTCGGTGAGCCCGCCGAACTGCTCCTCCTCGCCACCGGCCGCCAGGACGCGGCGCGGCTGGAACTGGACGGAGACAAGGAGGCGGTGGCCCGGGTGCACGAGGCCAAGCTCGGCCTCTAGGGTCTGCCGTCTGGTGCGTGCCGGATCGGTGAGCGGGGTCTGGTGCGTGGTGTCGCAGGGCGGAGGAGGGAGTCAGCGCGGAGCGTTGGCGACCGACGACAACGCGGGGAGTACGGGGTCTCCTCAGGCCCGCGGGGCCGAGGGGATTCGTGCCGGGGCACGCGAACCCGCACGATTTAGGCAGCAGCCCCCAGTCCTGCCTCAGCCGGTGACGAGGCGGGACGCCATGCGCGCGCCGGGGTTGGAGTCCAGCAGGGCGGCTGTCAGGGCCTCGCCCGCCTCGGCGAGGGCGTCATCGGTCATCGGGCCCAGGGCGTCGAGGATGAACACCGCGCGGGTCGTCCCGTGCGTGAGGCGCGTACGGACGCACTGGCGCCAGTTCCAGCGGCGGCAGGTGACACCCGCGTCGTCCCGCCAGACCACCTCGCCGGGCTTCGGGTATTCCACCGCACCCTCGCCGCCGACGGTGATCTCGAACCGTTCCGTGCCGTCCGCGCGGACGAGCCGGGCCGGGCCCGCGTAGTTGTCGAGGTCCTCGCCGCCCAGCGGAAGCACGTGGGCGACGGAGACGGCGTTGTAGACGTCCGTCAGCCGGTCCACCCGGGGCAGGCCGGTGTCCAGGCGGCGCAGCAGCGCCTCCACGCTCGGCCTGGTCCGCTGCGGCTTCGCACCGAAGGAGCGGTAGGCGTCCCGCCAGGCGGCGACATGGGGGTGTTCCTCGACGGCCGCGTCCGCGAACCGCTTGCGCGCGTGCTCCTCGGCGTCGGCGAGCAGCCGTTCACCTGTCTCGTCGCAGGGACCGGGCCGCAGGCCCTCGGCGGTGACGAGCAGCGCACGGTAGTCCGGGCGCAGCTCCAGAACGGCGGGGTCGATCCCGGCGGAATCCAGCCACGGCTTGCCCTCGAGGTGCACGGCTCTTCCTCGTCTCTTCCTTGTCGGATCACTTTCATGAACTTCGCCGTCTACTGTAATGGACTCCGCAGCGCCGAGGCCCCCTCCCTGCCTGCCCTCACTCCGCGTTCTCCACCGGCGGTAGGGCAGCGCCGCAGCGGCGACCAGCACGGGACCAGGACGGGGACCAGGACGTAGGCGGCGGCGAAGGGTGCGATCAGGGCCGTCAGCGCCCGGACCGGGTGCGCCGCATCAGCGCGTAAGGGGTGGCGCGTAAGGGGCGGTGCGGGCCGGGGCGCGGGCACTCCGTGTGCGAACGCGGCCATTGAGTGGCCGCGTTCGCACACGGTCGCGCTGCACTTCCTACACGCGCCCGCCGGGCCGGAAGCCGTGACTCCGGGCGGTCCAGGCCACCGCGAGCGCGAGGAGCGCCAGGACGCAGAGGACCCACGGGAAGGACGTCGGCCCGGTCGACTCCAGCAGCAGGCCGCCGCACACGCCCCCACCCGCGATCGCGAGGTTGAAGACCGTGACCAGCATGGACTGGGCGACATCGGCGCCGTCGCCCGCCGCGTCGGCGATCGAGGTCTGGAGCAGGGTGGGTGCGCCGCCGAAGGACACGCCCCAGGCGACGACGCCGACGAGGACCGGGACCGGGTGCTGGACCCCGATCCCGAGCACCAGGGACGCGGCGGCGAACACCGCGAGTCCGACGAGGGTCAGCGCGCGGAGCCGATGGTCGACCAGCACACCGACGCCCCAGATCCCCACGATGGCCGAAGCACCGAAGACCAGGAGCACGATGCCGACGGAGCCGCCCAGGCCGGACTCGTCCAGGTAGGGAGCGATGTAGGTGTAGAGGATGTTGTGCGCCAGCATCCAGAGGAAGACGACGCTGAGCACCGGCCGTACGCCCGGGAGGAGGAAGATCTCCCGGAGGGGCCGCCGTTCCCCCGCCGACTGGCCGGGATGGTCCGGGACCAGGGTGCGGACCCAGACCAGCAGGACCAGCGCCAGTGCCGACATGACCCAGAAGGCCCCACGCCAGTCGAACACCGAACCGAGCCAGGCCCCCAGGGGGACTCCGAGGGTCAGCGCGATCGGCTGCCCCACTCCGACGACGGCCATCGCGCGGCCCTGAAGGTGCGGGGCCACCAGGCGGCGGGCGTACCCGGCGAGCAGGCCCCAGATGACGCCCGCCGCCATGCCGGCGATGAAACGCGCCGCCAGCGTCACCGCGTAACTGCCCGACAGGGCCGTCACCGTGTTGAAGACGAACAGCCCGCCCACGGCGGCGAGCAGCAGCGGCCTGCGGCGCACGCCGCGCGTGGCGGCGATGACGGGGATCGCGGCGAGTACGGAGCCCATGGCGTAGAGAGTGACGAGTTGACCCGTCAGCCCCTCCGACACTCCGAGGCCCTGTCCGATCTCCGGGAGGAGGCCGGCGGGCATCGTCTCCGTCATGATCGCCAGCAGCCCCGCGGTGGTGAACGCCAGCAGCCGCCCTACGGGGAGGCGTTCCGCGGCTGGAGGGGCGGGTGCCTGCGGCGTACTGAGGTCGGGCGGGGTGCTGTCGGTGGTACTGCTCACAGGGGTCTCCGGGTGAGGTGCGGGACGGGGTGCGGGCACTCCGTGTGCGGGTACGGCCACCGGGTGGCCGCACCCGCACACGTTCTCGACTCGACGGGTGCTCTCAAGAGTTCTTTAATGTTCATTCCAAAATGAAGCCGAAAAAAGACCGCCGGGGAACCGCCGGCTTTTCTACAAGGGCCTGAGGACGGTCTCGACGATGCCGGACAGGGCACGCCGGTCGGCCGTCTTGCCCAGCACCCGCAGTCCGTACATCGAGGTGAGCAGATACTGGGCCAGTTCACGCGCGTCCCGGTCGGCTTCGATCTCACCCTCGCGCCGGGCCCGCTCCAACGCCTCACAGAAGGCGTCCTCCATGCGGACGAAGATGTGCCGCACCAGCTCGGTGACCTCCGGATCGTGACCCGCGAGCTCGATCGCGGCGTTCACGGCGAGGCACCCCCGACGCCCGGACGAACCCGCCGACTCCTCATCCACCACGGTCATCAGCACCGTCCGGATGCGATCCCGTACGGGACCTCCACCCTCCAGCACCCCGACCTGGCGCGCCGTCCACTCGTCCTCGTACCGGCGCAGCACCTTGGCGAACAACTGGTGCTTGCCGGCGAAGGTGTTGTACAGACTCCCGCGCCCCAGCCCAGTGCTGTCACACAAGTCCTGGGCGGAGGTGGCGGCGTAGCCCTTGCTCCAGAACGCTTCCATGGCGGAGTCGAGGGCGCGGTCGGGGTCGAACCCCTTCGGGCGAGGCATGGCTCTGACCCTAGCAGATTCTGGAACGCTCATTAAATAACCGTGACGTCGCCCACCACCCGGAACGGGGAGCCGCGCCAGCGCGCAAGGGGCAGCGCCCAAGGGCCAGCGCGGGGCCGGGCGCGGGCACTCCGTAACGCCACCGGCCTGTCCGGCTCTCGTAGAAATCTACGAAGGGCCTGCGGACGGTTTCATGTCTTCCACTCCTAGCTGACTCCACCCGGGTGGCTGTCTACTCATCACGCAGGGTGCAGACGATCACCGATCCGTCCACCGCGCTGACCGACGTCCCTGTCTGATCAGCACCTCATGCCCGGCAACCATCCCGCCACAAGGTGGAGGCTTCCTGATGCCCAACCAGACTTCACCCGCCCGCACCCCGCAGGATCTCAACGAGGCGATCACCGGCGGGATCGGCGACAGCCCGCTGCGGCCGGACGGAACGCTCAAGGTACGCGGGGAATACGCCTACTCCTCGGACCTGTGGGCGGAGGACATGCTCTGGGGCGCCACACTGCGCAGTCCGCACCCCTATGCGCGGATCAACTCGGTCGACATCGGTCGCGCGCTCAAGCACCCCGGCGTGTACGCGGTACTGACCCACGAGGACGTCCCCGGCGAGAACGTCTACGGCCTGAAGGTCTCCGATACGCCGGTGCTTGCCGAGGACGTCGTGCGCTATCAGGGCGAGCCGGTTGCCCTGGTCGCCGCCGATCACCCGGAGACGGCCCGGCGCGCGATGGAGAAGATCGTCGTCGACTACGAGGTGTTCGAGCCCGTCACCGACCCGGAGCGGGCCGCGCATGACGAGACGCTGCCGAAGCTGCACCCCGAGGGCAATGTGGTGCGCTATCAGCCGGTCACCACGGGCGATCCGGAAGCCAGTGCCGACGTCGTGGTGTCCGATGTGTACACCATGGGCATGCAGGACCAGGCGTTCCTCGGGCCGGAATCCGGGCTGGCCCTCCCGGCCGGGGACGGCGGAGTCGACCTGTTCCTCGCCACCCAGTGGCTGCACGTGGACCAGAAGCAGACGGCGCGGGCGCTCGGGCTCCCGGTCGAGAAGGTGCGCTTCACCATGTCCGGCGTCGGCGGTGCCTTCGGTGGCCGCGAGGACCTGTCCATGCAGATCCACTCCTGCATGCTGGCGCTGCACACCGGCAAGCCGGTGAAGATGGTCTACAACAGGCAAGAGTCCTTCTACGGCCACGTGCACCGGCACCCGGCGAAGATGTACTACGAGCACGGCGCGACCAAGGACGGTGAGCTCGTCTACGTCAAGGCGAAGATGTACTTCGACGGCGGCGCGTACGCCTCGAAGACCCCGGTCGTGGTCAGCAACGCCACCTCGCTGGCCGTCGGGCCGTACGAGGTGCCGAACGTCAAGATCGAGGGTTGGGGCCTGTACACGAACAACCCGCCGTGCGGCGCGATGCGCGGCCTCGGCGCCGTACAGCCCGCATACGCCTACGAGTCGCAGATGGACAAACTCGCCAAGGCGTTGGGCATGGACCCGGTCCGGCTGCGTCAGCTCAACGCCGTCGCCGAGGGCTCGACCATGGCCACCGGGCAGGTGCTGGACTATCCCGCGCCGGTCGCCGAGCTGCTGGAGCGGCTCGAAAAGCTTCCGCTGCCGCCGGAGAAGGGGGCCGAACCGGTGGACATCCGGGGGCTGCCGGGTGGTCTGTCCAACACCACGCACAGCGAAGGCGTGGTGCGGGGCGTCGGCTACAGCGTGATCGTCAAGAACGTCTCCTACGCGGAAGGTGTCGACGACTACTCCACGGCGCGGGTGCGGTTGCAGGCGATTGGCGGCGCACCGGTGGCGATGGTGCACACGGCGGCGGCCGAGGTCGGACAGGGCCTGATCACCGTGCAGCAGCAGATCGCCCGCAGTGAACTCGGCGTGGAGCGGGTGAACATCCACCCGGCCGACACCAATGTCGGCGACGCGGGGTCGAGTTCGGCTTCCCGGCAGACCTATGTAACCGGCGGTGCCGTCCGGAACGCCTGTGAAGCGGTCCGCGAGGTCGTCTTCGACCGCGTCGCCCGGCGTTTCGGCGAGAACTCCGCGGACTTGTCGCTTTCCGGCGGCAAGGTTGTTTCCCTGGCCACCGGTTTCGTCGCCGAACTCGTCGACGTGCTCGGCGACTCCGCGATAGAGGAAACCAGGGAATACCATCACCTTCCGACATACAAGATGGACCCGGTGACCGGACAGAGCCCGCGGGTGCATGTCCAGCACGCTTTCTCCGCACACCGGGCGGTGGTGGACATCGACACCGACCTGGGCCTGGTCAAGGTCGTGCAGTTGGACTGTGCTCAGGATGTCGGCAAGGCGGTCAACCCGGACGCCGTCATCGGGCAGATCCAGGGTGGTTCCGCGCAGGGGCTCGGCCTTGCCGTGATGGAGGAGGTCCAGGTCAAGGACGGCAAGATCCGCAATCCCTCCTTCACCGACTATCTGATCCCGACCATTTTGGACATGCCGCCGATGGCGGTGGATGTGATCGAGAGGGCGGACCCGAACGCGCCGTACGGTGTGCGCGGTGTCGGCGAACCGCCGACCATTTCCGCCACTCCGGCGATCGTGAACGCCATTCGCAACGCGACGGGTCTGCACCTGACCCACACTCCGGTCACACCGGAGCAGATCTGCGGCGTCTGAGGAAAGCCCTCAGCCGTGATTCCCACCCGTCTGAAGAAAAAGGATCGACTGTGACCGCGCACACCCGAGAAAAGAACGTCCAGGAATTCGAGCGCGCCTGGATGGAAGAGGCGATCGGCTTGGCAACCGACAGCGTGACGAACGGCGGCGGTCCGTTCGGCGCACTGGTCGCCAAGGATGGCGAGGTCGTCGCGTTCGGGAACAACCAGGTCACCGCCACCCTGGACCCGGTGGCACACGCCGAGGTGAGCGCGATGCGTGCCGCCTGCAAGAACCTGGACGTCTTCTCGCTCGAGGGCTGCGTTCTGGTCACCTCGTGTGAGCCGTGCCCGATGTGCCTTTCCGCTGCGCTGTGGGCGCGAGTCGACCGGGTTGTCTACTCCGCCGATCGGCACGATGCCGCGGTGGCCGGTTTCGACGACCGCAAGTTCTACGACCTCTTCGAGAAGAAGCCCGAGTCGATGTGGCCGATGCCGGTCGAGCGGCTGGACCTGCCGAACCGTACGGCGCCGTTCGACGCGTGGCTGGCCAAATCCGACCGCGTCGACTACTGAGACATGACGCCTGCCCGGGTGGGTCTTCGCCCAGGCGAGCGAGCCGCTGCCTTCTTCCTCGCGGTCGCATTCTCCGTCACAATCACAGCACGCTCTGTGACGAGGGGGGAAACGATGCCGATGGTACGAGTCAACGGCGCGACGCTTGCCTACTCGGACACCGGACCCCCGCCCGGGCGGCCGGAGGCGGACACCCTCGTGTTCGGGCACGGCCTGCTGTTCGGCGGCTGGATGTTCGGGCCGCAGATCGCCGCGCTTCGGGAGGACTACCGCTGCGTGACGCTGGACTGGCGGGGCCAGGGCGCCACCCCGGCCTGCCGCCACGGGTACGACATGGACACCCTCACCGGCGACGCCCTCTCGCTGATCGAGAGACTCCACATCGCTCCGGTCCACTTCGTCGGCCTGTCGATGGGAGGATTCGTCGGGCAGCGGATCGCCGCCCGGCACGAGGGCCTGCTGCGCTCGCTGACCCTCCTGGGCAGCAGCGCGGACGCCGAAGAGCCCCGCCACGCCCGGGAGTACAAGAAACTGGCGGCGGTATACCGGCTGGTCGGCCCCACTGCCCGGCTCATGAGCAGGGTCCTGCCGCTGATGTTCGGCCCGGCGTCCCTGGCCGCTCCGGAGCACGAGCCGCTGCGGGAGGAGCTGACCGAACGGCTGCGGGCCTGCGACCGCGTGGGCACCCGCAGGGCCGTGCTGGGTGTCGCGAACCGCTCCCCCGTCCACGAGGAGCTGGCACGCATCACGGTGCCGACGCTCGTGGCCGTCGGCGCGGACGACGCGGCGACACCCCCGGCCAGATCGCAGCGGATCGCTGCCGCCATCTCCGGGGCCCGGCTGGAGACGCTCCCCGACTGCGGCCACAGCAGCACGCTGGAACAGCCGGGGGCGGTCAACGCCCTGCTCCGCGATTTCCTCGCGGGGTGAGGCTCTCCTGACGGACTGGTGGCCTGGCGGCCGACGCGTCGGCTACCTGACCTCCAGCAGGAAGTCTCTCGGGCGCAGGGCGCGCGAGACGATGCGGGTGTCGCCTATCCAGCCGTAGAAACCCTGCCCGAACTTCTCCGCCGACTGGGTGCCGCCGATGACGAAGGGCTTGCCCAGTGTCGCGATGCCGGACGAGCGCTGCGCGGGGTTGCGCGCGATCTTCGAACCGTCGACGTACATGTCGGTGCGGTCGCCGTCGTTCACCACCGCGATGTGCGTCCAGCGGCCGACCGGCAGCGCGTGGCTCCAGTTCGTCGGGTTGGCGTCCTGGCGGTGCGGATAGAGCGAGAACTGGAGATAGCGCTCCGGCGTGACGTTCAGGCTGCAGGACGGGTCGTCCTGCGACCAGCCAGTCGTCTTGCCCGCATCCCCGTTGCGGCCTTCCCAGCTCAGGATGCCCATCCAGGCATGATCGCCCTCGAAGGGATCGGGGAGCTTGAGATAGGTCTCGATGGTGTAGCCGGAGAGGAACTTCATGCCGTTGAGCGGGGCCTCGGCGGTGGTGGTGAGGACCGCGCCCCGGTCCGGGCCCTTGCCCCCGTCGAAGCGGAGGCTGGCGTGCGCGGGCTGAGACAGGTGGTGGCCGGCGTCGCGGGTGAGGATCTCGGGCGCGCTGTCATGCAGCAGCTGGACCCGCAGGTCGTTCCCGTGCCCGGAGAGGTCGTGCGCGACGGTGCCCTCCGCCACGGCAGAGCCCGGCTTGCCGCGTCCGGCGAGGCCGGAACCGTCGAACCGCCAGTACGCCACGGTGCCGCGCGGCGTCACGCGGGAGGCGGGGCGCGGCGCCGGCAGCGTGGTGCCGTCGAACCCCCGGAAGCGGGCGGCGAAGTCGATGTCGAGGCGGAAGCGGTCCGTCGGGCCGGTCAGTTCGATGGTCTCGGCCTCCAGCGGCGTGCGCTTCTTTGGAGCCCGGTCCAGGAACCACGGGGAGAACGTCTCGACGTCGACCGCGCCACGCACCAGGTCGAAGCCGTACAGGCGGATCATGGCGGCGCCGCCGTAGTAGCGGTCCTGGTAGTTGGCGAGGTGGAGGTGGACGTCGTGGCCGGCGTCGTTGGTGAGCACGGTCCGGCCCGGCGGCCAGTAGTGGCCGCCGAGGGCGAGGAAGATCTGGTCGTTGCCGCGCACGAGGTCGTCCCAGAGCCGCTGGCCGTTCGAGGACAGGCGCGCCGCGCCTTTCTCGTCGGACCAGGCGATGTCGTGCGTGGTGAGCACCGCAGGCAGGGTGGGGTGCTCGTCCAGCACGCCCTGCGCCCAGCGCAGGCCCGCGTCCGACACCCGCCAGTCCAGGGCCAGGACCAGCCAGCGGCGGCCTGCGGCGCGCAGCACGTGGTAGCTGTTGTAGCCGTCGGGCGAGGCGCCGCCGAAGGTCGGCATGGCGGCATAGCGCTTCGGACCGAACGCCCGGAGGTACTCCGTGTCGCCCCGCTGGTCGTCGGTGCTCCCGTCGACGTCGTGGTTACCGGCCAGCACGCTGTACGGAACCTTGCCGTGCAGGGTGCGGAAGGTGTCGGCCGCAAGGCTGATCTCGTCCTTCGTGCCGTGCTCGGTGACGTCGCCCAGGTGGGTCATGAAGGCGATGTTGGCGCCCGCGCGTTCGGACACCAGATAGCGGAACGTCGCGTTGAGCGGCTCGGGGTCCGAGCTGTCGGCGTCGAAGAGGTACTGCGTGTCGGGCAGCACGGCGAGCGAGAAGCGGGGGCTCTCGTCGTCGAACCGGCCGCCCTTGGAGGGTCTCCGCGCGCTCGACGGCGCGGCAGTGGCCGACCCGGCGCCCAGCGCGGTGGCGGCACCGGTCGCGGCGGGGACGGTCAACGCGGCGGACAACACGGAACGACGCCCGAGTCCGGATCTGTCTGAGGTGCTCATTCTGGCTCTCCAGGCTGCTCATGGGTGTGACAGCAGCCTGAAGACCTCCGACGACCGGACGGCCACCGGGATTTGAACGGCAGACACCCACCAGCGGTCCGGCTGTGCGCGGGGTCGACCGCCGGGCCTCAGAGCTCCCCGGCCAGGACGCCTGACCGGAAAGCGGCCCACTCGGTCGCCGTGAACCGGAGGGGTTCGCGGTCCGGATTCTTCGAGTCCCGCACGGCCACGGCGCCGCCGGGCAGGTCGGCTATCTCCACGCACTCGTGTTCTCCCGCGCTGGCGGACGACTTGCGCCATGTCACAGCGGTGAGATCGCGGGCGTACAGGTCCGTCTTGGACTCGTTCACGAGCGCTGGTCCTCTTCCATCCGGGCGATCAGAGCCAGCGAATCGTCCACAGGAAGCGCAGCGGCGACGATCCGCTCGAACGCGTCGGCGAAGGTGGCTACTTCGTCGACACCTTCAACGTACGTCGCGCCGATCAGATTCTCCAGCGAGACGACATCGGGCATCGGCCCAGGAAAGCCCACCAAATGAAAGCCTCCCGCATTGCCGGGATGCGGAGTGGCGTCCAGGGGCATGACCTGCAGCGCGACGTTGGGCATCTCCGACGCGTCGAGCAGCCTTCGCAGCTGCTCACGCATCGCGGTCGAACGGATCGCGAATCGCTGGTGCAGAACTGCCTCGTTGATGACCGCCCACAACTTGAGCGGCCCTCCGGGGCGGGTGAGCACCGCCTGTCGCGCCTGGCGCACCTCCGCAAGAGCGGCGGCCTCCTCCGGGGTACGCATGATTGCGTTGGCGGCCGTCGTCTCGCGCGCGTAGGCGGCTGTCTGCAGCAGCCCGGGGATCAGCTGCGGCGCATAGGCACGCACGGACTCCGCGTCGGACTCCAGCGAGATGTAGTCGGCGTAGGCCGGAGCCACGATGCCGCCGTACGTCTGCCACCAGCCCTTCTTTCGGGCGTGCTTGGCGAGCCCTTCCAGGGCATCGATCACTTCGCGGTCCTCGACGCCGTAGGCCCGCAACAGGGCGGCTACCTCGTCGGGCTTGATGTGGGCGCTGGCCGTCTCGATGCGGGAGAGCTTGGGGCCGATCCAGCCCATGGCCTCGGCCGCGGAGTCCAGCGTGAGCCCGGCGTCGTTGCGGTAGCGGCGCAGTGCCTCGCCAAGCCGTCGGCGGCGGACTGTGGGAACTGGGCGGATGTTTGGCATAGCCGCAGTCTCCGTCCAGAGAACTCGCAAGTCGATAGAACAAACGACGCATCCATCAACTTGGGTGACAAACTTGCAGATTCCCTGCACGGGTGCCCATCCTTGCCAACAAGACAACGTCAACACCCGGCAGTTGGACACGGGAGGGACCGTGGATTTCATGGCCGAGCACGTCCAGGAAGCCCAGCCCGGCTACTACGTCACCGGCAGGGAGCACGGTGTACGCGCGCATCTGACCGCCTCACCCGCGAACCTGCGCTGCGTACGGCAACTGACCGCCAAAACGCTGGCCGACGCCGGGGTCGACGGTGGGACCATCGAGAACGCGCAGCTGGTCGTCTCCGAGTTGTGCGGGAACGCCGTCCGCGCGTGTGGGGACCATGTGCCGCTCGTGGTGGAGGTGCACACCGCACCCACCGGCGTCTGGGTCAAGGTGCACGATCCGGAGACCGTCCGGATGCCGCGCCGGGCCGGGGTCTCCATGGACGATCCGGCGGCCGAGTCGGGCCGGGGGCTGCCTCTGGTCGACTTCCTCGCCCCCGGCTGGCACACCGCGATCACCAGCGTAGGCAAGCAGGTCCGCTGCCTGCTTGCCTACGGCGGCTGACCGGCGCCGCCACCGGCGCCCGCCGCGCCCGACGCGCCCATGCGCTCGCGCAGGATGCGCTGGAGTTCGCGGGCCGCGCGGGGTGGGGAGACGTCGCCGCGGTGGGCCACCGAGATCGTGCGGTGGAGGCCGGGCGGGGCGAAGGGGGTCGTGCGGAGGCCGGAGCGGGCGGCGACCATGCCGGGGACCACCGCGACGCCGAGGCCCGCGCGGACGAAGCCGAGCACCGCGTCCATCTCGCCGCCCTCGACTCCGAGCACCGGCTCGAACCCGGCCGCCCGGCACTCGGCAAGCGTGAAGTCCCGCAGGTCGTAGCCGCGCCGGAACATCGCCAGCGGGCGGCCCCGCAGGTCCGCGATCCGGATGGTGCGCCCTTGTGCGGGCGCCGGGCCGTCCGGGGAGGAGACGACGACCAGATCCTCGCGCAGCAGTTCGTAGGCGGTCAGGGCCGGGGCCTGGCCGACCAGCGGAGTGATGATCAGCGCCAGATCCAGTTCGCCCGCCGCCAGCACCCGCACCAGGTCCTGCGAGCCGTCCTCGTGGACGACGAGGTCCACCCCCGGGTAACTGTCCCGGAAGGCCCGCAGCACGTCCGGCACCATGCTGGCGCAGAGGCTGGGCGGCGCCCCCAGCCGCACCCGGCCGCGCCGCAGCTGGGCCACCTCCTGCACCTCCCGCCGCGCCGTCTCGGTGTCGGCGAGGATGCGGCGGGCCAGCGGCAGCAGCGCCTCCCCCGCGTCGGTCAGTGAGATGTGCCCCCGCGCCCGGTGGAACAGCTCGGCGCCCAGCTCGCGCTCCAGCGCGCGGATCTGCTGGGAGAGCGAGGGCTGCGCGACGTGCTCGCGCTGCGCGGCGCGGGTGAAGTGGCGGGTGTCCGCGACGGCGGCGAAGTAGCGGAGCTGCTGGAGCTGCATGGAGAAAGGATAGGTGATGCCTATCGAAAGCAGCAGGTCTATGTCTTGGACTGATGCACGGTGGAGTCTCTAGCGTCAGCGCCATGGCACTGGTGACCCGGACGGACCGACGGCCGTCCCTCGTATCCCTCGCGTGGCGCTCCACCGTCGGGAAGAAGGCAGTGATGGCGGTCAGCGGGCTGATCATGCTGCTGTATCTGGTCGGTCACCTGGTGGGCAACCTCAACATGTTCTTCGGGCCGGACGAGATGAACGGCTACGCGCACTGGCTGCGCACCATCGGGGAGCCGTTCCTCAAGCACAGCTGGTTCGTGTGGATCGTGCGCTTCGGGCTGGTCGCCGTCGTCGTGGCACACGGCGTCTCCGCCTACCAGCTCAGCCGCCGGGACATCCGAGCGCGTCCGGTCAAGTACGCGCACCAGCGGCAGCGGGCGAGTTACGCGACGCGCACGATGCGCTGGGGCGGGGTGATCCTGGCGCTGTTCATCGTGTGGCATCTGCTCGACCTGACGACCCACACGGTCAACCCGCGCGGCGAGGCAGGCCACCCGTACGAAAACGTCCTGGCGACTTTCAGCACCTGGTACGGCAATGTGATCTACATCGTGGCGATGCTCGCCGTGGGTCTGCACATTCGGCACGGCTTCTGGAGCGCCGCCCAGACGCTCGGGGCCAACCGCCCCGGGCGCGACCGGATCCTCAAGGGCACCGCCAACGGGCTCGCGCTGGTGCTGACCGCCGGATTCCTCTCCATACCCATCGGCGTGATGACGGGAGTCGTGAGCTGATATGGCCGCCGACAGCGGACCTTCCCAGAAAACCGAAGCCACCCAGGCCACCGACTACGCCGACTACGCGCTCGGCGAGCCGCTCGTCGACACGAAGGCACCCGACGGGCCGGTCGCGGAGCGCTGGAAGCGGCGCCGGTTCGAGGCCAAGCTGGTCAACCCGGCGAACCGGCGCAAGCACACCGTGATCGTGGTGGGCACCGGGCTGGCGGGCGGCGCGGCCGGAGCCTCACTGGCCGAACAGGGCTATCGCGTCATCCAGTTCTGCTATCAGGACTCGCCGCGCCGCGCCCACTCCATCGCCGCCCAGGGCGGCATCAACGCGGCGAAGAACTACCGGAACGACGGCGACTCCGTCCACCGCCTCTTCTACGACACCGTCAAGGGCGGCGACTTCCGCTCCCGCGAGTCGAACGTGCACCGGCTGGCCGAGGTGTCGGTGGAGATCATCGACCAGTGCGTGGCCCAGGGCGTGCCGTTCGCACGCGAGTACGGCGGGCTGCTGGACACCCGCTCCTTCGGCGGCGTCCAGGTCTCCCGTACGTTCTACGCGCGCGGCCAGACCGGCCAGCAGCTGCTCCTCGGTGCCTATCAGGCGCTGTCCCGGCAGATCGCCGGCGGGAGCGTGGAGATGCATCCGCGCACCGAGATGCTGGACCTCATCGTCGTCGACGGGCGGGCGCGCGGCATCGTCGCCCGCGATCTGGTGACCGGCCGGGTGGACACCCATCTGGCCGACGCGGTGGTGCTGGCGACCGGCGGCTACGGCAATGTCTTCTACCTCTCCACCAACGCCAAGAACTCCAACGCCAGCGCCATCTGGCGTGCGCACCGGCGCGGTGCGCACTTCGCCAACCCCTGCTTCACCCAGATCCACCCCACCTGCATCCCGCGCGCCGGCGACCACCAGTCCAAGCTCACCCTGATGAGCGAGTCGCTGCGCAACGACGGCCGGATCTGGGTGCCGAAGGCCGCAGGTGACGAGCGGGCGCCGTCCGCGATCCCGGAGGGCGAGCGGGACTACTACCTGGAGCGCCAGTACCCGGCCTTCGGCAACCTCGTGCCGCGCGACATCGCCTCGCGCGCCGCGAAGAACGTCTGCGACGAGGGGCGGGGGGTCGGCCCCGGCGGGCAGGGGGTCTACCTGGACTTCGCGGACGCCATCGCGCGGCTGGGCCGTGATGCGGTGGAGGCGAAGTACGGCAACCTCTTCGAGATGTACGAGCGGATCACCGCCGAGAACCCGTACGAGGCGCCGATGCGGATCTATCCCGCCATCCACTACACGATGGGCGGGTTGTGGGTCGACTACGACCTCCAGACGACGGTGCCCGGCCTGTTCGCCATCGGCGAGGCCAACTTCTCCGACCACGGCGCCAACCGGCTGGGCGCCTCCGCCCTGATGCAGGGCCTGGCGGACGGCTACTTCGTGCTCCCGGCCACCCTCAACGACTATCTCGCCCGGCACCCGCACGAGCCGGTGCCCGACCGGCACCCGGCCGTCCACGAGGCCCTCGGCACGGTCACCGACCGGCTCTACCAACTGCTGTCCAACCAGGGCGACCGCACCCCGGACTCCTTCCACCGCGAGCTGGGCGAGCTTCTGTGGGACGAGTGCGGCATGGCACGCAACGAGGCGGGGCTGACCAAGGCGCTGGCCCGCATCCCGGCGCTGCGCGAGGAGTTCTGGCGCCGGATCAGGGTGCCCGGCAGCGGCGAGACGCTGAACCAGTCGCTGGAGAACGCCAACCGGGTCGCCGACCACCTGGAGCTGGCCGAACTGATGTGCCTGGACGCGCTGCACCGCGCGGAGTCCTGCGGCGGCCACTTCCGCGAGGAGAGCCGGACGGACGGCGGCGAGGCGGAGCGCCGGGACGAGGAGTTCTCCTACGTCGCCGCCTGGGAGTTCACCGGTACCGGCACCCCGCCCGTGCTCCACCGCGAGCAGCTCACCTTCGAATACGTACACCCCACCCAGCGGAGCTACACGTGAACCTTCATCTGCGCGTCTGGCGCCAGCAGGGGCCCGACGCGGACGGCGCTATGGCCGCCTACGACGTCAGCGGGATCAGTCCGGACATGTCGTTCCTGGAGATGCTCGACACCCTCAACGAGGAGCTGGCCGGGCGCGGCGAGGAGCCGGTCGCCTTCGACCACGACTGCCGCGAGGGCATCTGCGGCGCCTGCGGCATGGTCATCAACGGGCAGGCGCACGGGCCGGAGCGGACCACCGCCTGCCAGCTGCACATGCGGCACTTCGCCGACGGCGACACCATCGACGTCGAGCCCTGGCGGGCGGCCGCGTTCCCCGTGGTGAAGGATCTGGTGGTGGACCGTTCGGCGTTCGACCGGATCATCGGATCGGGCGGCTATGTCAGCGTGCCGACGGGCAGCGCTCCCGAGGCGCACGCCACGCCGGTGCCCAAGGCCGCGGCCGACACGGCGTTCGAGAACGCGGAGTGCATCGGCTGCGGGGCGTGTGTGGCGGCGTGCCCGAACGGTTCGGCGATGCTCTTCACCTCGGCCAAGGTCGTCCATCTCAACTCGCTGCCGCAGGGTGCGCCGGAGCGGGAGGAGCGGGTGCTGTCGATGGTCGGCCAGATGGACGCGGAGGGCTTCGGCGGCTGCACGAACACCGGCGAGTGTGCCACGGCCTGCCCGAAGGGCATCCCGCTGCCGTCCATCGCCGCGATGAACCGCGAGTACCTGCGGGCCGTACGGAAGGGGCGCTGAACGGCGGCGGGCGGGACACGCCCGCCGCCGGAGCGGGCTACTCCCCCGCCGAGTCGAGGTACTCCTGGGCTCCGGGGGCCTTCCGGGCGTCCTCGACCAGCACCGTTCCGCCGAGCGCCGCCTTGTCCGGCCGGTGGATGTAAGCGGAGAGGCTGGCGGGCTGTGACGCGTCGGTGAAGTCCTGCGGGGCGCCGAGACCGGCGTCGCCCGCCGCCCGGTCACGGTGTGCCTTGATCAGCCCCTCCCGGGTGAGGTCTTTCGCCTCGCAGGCTGCCTCGAGATCCTGGCCGAGCAGGACGGCGGCGTTGTAGCCGGAGAGCACTCCGGAGTCCACCAGCTCGCCGGGGAACCGCTTCTGGTAAGCCTTGACCATCTTCCGCACCCCGTCCAGATCGGAGCCCAGCTCCGGTATCGCGCTCACCACGTGCAGCGTCTTCTCCAGGGCGGGAGCCGCCGGGGTGTCCATCAGCTGCGGGGCGTAGCCGGGCGCGCTGGTGACGACCGGCACCTGGAGGCCCTGCGCGGCGGCGACTCCGACGAGGGAGGCGGTCTGGGTGGGCCCCGCGCTGATCAGGATCGCGTCGACCTTCTCCCCGCGCAACGCGGTGACCTGGGCGGACAGATCGGTGTCGGTGGCCTTGATCTTCTTGGGCACCACCTTCAGGCCCGCCTTCTGGGCGGCGTGCCGGGTGCCTTCCAGCGCGTTGGCGCCGTAGTCGCCGTCGAAGTAGACGTGGCCGATCGTGTCCCCCTTCTTGACGCCCTGCTCACGGGTCAGGAAGTCCACGGCGCGGATCATGTCGAGGTCGTAGGTGGTGCCGAGCACCTGGACTGCGTCCTTGCCGAGCAGATCCGCGGACCACGCCTGCGGGAAGGTGAGGATCTTGTCCCCCTCCACCTCGTCGAGCAGCGCGGCGACCATGGGTGAGCCGATGACCTGGGGCATGGCCAGGGTGTCAGGGGAGACCTCCGCGTAGGCGGAGACGGCCTTCTGCACGTCGTAGCCGTGATCCTTGACCTCGATCCGGACCTCGCGGCCGCAGACGCCGCCCGCCTTGTTGAACTCGTCGGCCCACAGCTTCTGCGCCTGCACGATGCTCTTGCCCAGGGTGGCGTACGGGCCGGTGAGGTCGGTGAGGGCGCTCAGCTGGACGGTCTTCTCGGTGACACCCCGGCCGGTCTTCACCCCGTCCGAGCCGGTCCCTGCGGAGGCGTCTTCGGACTTGCTGCTGCACCCGCTCCCCAGCAGGGCGAGAGCGGCCAGGGCGGCCACGGCGGCGGCCGGTCTTCCGATGCGGTTCACGGGGTCTGCTCCTTGGGCTGGCGGACGGGGGGCGTGGGTGGGCGGACGCGGCGGCGGAACAGGCCGCCGAGACCACCGGGCACGTAGAGGAGTACGAGGATGATCGCGGCGCCGTAGAGGTAGCGGGCCGCCTCGGTCGGGCCGATGGCGTGGCCCGTCGCACCGGGTGCGGCGACCAGTGGCAGCTGGTCGGCATAGCGGCCCATCACCAGCGGCAGCGCGGTGACGAAGACGGCGCCGGCGGTGGCGCCCCCCACCGAGCCGAGACCGCCGATGACGATCATGGCGAGGTAGTCGATGGACAGCGCGAGCCCGAAGTAGTCGGGGACGATCCCACGGAAGGCGAGCGCGATCAGCACACCGGCGAGCCCCGCGTACATCGAGGAGACGACGAAGGCGGCGGAGCGGTAGCGCGCCACCGGCACACCCATCGCGGCGGCCGCCACCTCGCTGTCCCGCAGCGCGGAGAGGGCCCGTCCCGGGCGCCCGCGCAGCAGGTTGCGGGCGGAGAACCAGACGGCGGCGAGGAGCACGAGACCGAGGTACCAGAGCCGCTCCTCGGCTCCGAAGGGCACACCGAGGACGACAAGGGCCGGATCGGTCTCGGCGAAGGTGAATCCGCCGATCTCCAGCGGGGGGACGGAGCGCCCGTTGAACCCGCCGGTGACACCCTCGGCGTTGACCATCACATGCTGGCCGAGGAAGACCAGGGCCAGGGTGGCCACTCCCAGGTAGACGCCGCGCACCCTGCCCGCGATGGGGCTGAAGAGGCCCCCGGCCAGCCCGGACAGGCAGACCGCGAGGACCATGGCCACCGCCGGCGGCAGCCCGGGGCCCGGCTCCCCGGCGAGCCATACGTAGCCGTAGGCGCCCACCGCGAGGAAGAAGGCGTGCCCGAGGGAGAGTTGGCCGCTGGTTCCGCTGAGGAGGTTCAAGCCGATGGCGCCGATGGCGGCGGCCATCGAGAACAGTCCGACCTGCAGCCAGAAGGCGTCGAGGTAGAACGGGAACGCGCAGAGCAGGACGGCGGCGGCGGCCCCCGCCGCGCGGGCCGGTCCGACCCGGCGCAGCGCGGCGCGGCCGGACACTCGACGGCCGGACGCTTGACGGCCGGACACCCAGCGGTCAGACACGGATGGCCTCCTTCTCGCCGAGCAGACCGTTCGGTCTCGCCAACAGCACCAGCAGCATCACCGCGTAGGGCGCGACGTCACCGAACCCGCCGCCCAGCGCACTGAGTTCGGCCTCATAGCCGGCGACCAGGGCCTCGGTGACCCCGATCAGCAGGCTGCCGAGCAGGGCACCCGGCGGGGAGGTCATGCCGCCGAGGATGGCCGCCGGGAACGCCTTGAGGGCGATCTCCCCCGTCGTACGCTCCAGCCCCGGCGCGGGGAACGCGACGAGGAAGACCGCGGCCAGCGCGGCCAGCGCTCCCGCGAGGCACCAGGCGAGGGTCCGGATGCGGTGCAGCCGGATGCCCATCAGCGCCGCGGCCTCCCGGTCCTCCGCGGCGGCCCGCAGCGAGAGGCCCCAGGCGGTGAACCGGAAGGCGGCGAAGACGGCGCCGATGACCAGCAGCGAGACGACGATCGAAGCGATCCTGGTATGCGGGACGGTGCTTCCGCCGAAGGTGCTGACCGAGCCGCCCCAGGGGTCGCCCAGGGAGAGCAGGTCACCGCCGATGCGCCGGGTCAGATCCGTCATCAGGGCGATGTCGACGCCGATGGTGAGGATGGTCAGGACATGCGTGGCGTGCGGATCGAGGCGGCGCAGCAGGATCAGGTCGACGGCCCCGGCGACCAGCGCGGTCGCGAGGACGGCGAGCGCCAACGCGGCGTAGAAGCCCAGGCGTTCGTGGAGTACCGCGGTGAGATAGCCGCCCAGCAGGAGCAGCGAGCCGTGGGCGAAGTTCATCACCCCGGACGCCTTGAAGATGATGACGAAGCCGAGGGCGACCAGGGCGTAGACGGAGCCCAGGGCCACGCCGTTGAGCAGGATGTCGAACGCCGTACTCATGCGGACTCCTGGGGGGACGGGGCTCCGAGGTAGGCCCGGCGGACTTCGGGGTCCTGCCGGACCTGTGCGGGAGTACCGCCCGCGATGCGGCGGCCGAAGTCGAGGACGGTGACCTCGTCCGCGAGCCGCATGACCAGGCCCATGTCGTGCTCCACCAGCACGACCGTCAGGCCGAACCGGGTGCGCAGCTCGCCGATGGTGCCCGCGGTGCGGGCCCGCTCGGCGGCGTTCATTCCGGCGACGGGCTCGTCCAGCAGCAGCATCCTGGGCTCCAGGCACAGTGCGCGGGCCAGCTCCACGCGCTTGCGGTCGCCGTAGGGCAGCAGGTCGACGGGGGTGCGGAAGTGCGTTCCCAGCCCGGTGAGTTCGGCGATCTCCCGGGCGCGTTCGAGCTGGGCGCGCTGTTCACGTACGGCGTGCGGGAGGCGCAGCGCGGTGGCGGCGAAGCCCGCGCGGGAGTGGCCGTGCCGGCCGAGCAGCAGGTTGTCGGCGACGGTGCCGCTGGTCATCACGATGTTCTGGAAGGTACGGGCCATTCCGAGGGCGGCGATGCGGTGCGGTGCGAGGCTGGTCAGTTCGGTGCCGTCGAGCCGGACGCTGCCGTGCTCCGGGCGGTGGATGCCGGAGAGCACGTTGAAGCAGGTCGACTTCCCCGCACCGTTGGGACCGATGAGGGCGTGGATGCTGCCGGGCTCGACGGTGAGGTCGACGGAGTCCAGGGCCACCAGCCCGGCGAAGCGCACCGTGATGTCCCGGACCCGCAGTCCCGGGGCGGCGGCGGTCATCCGGCGGACCGTTCGGCGTCGGCTCCGGCCGCGGTGTCCGCCTCGCCGGCCTCGCCCAGGTACAGGCGGCTCACCTCGTCGGTGCGGGCCAGCTCGCCGGCGGGCCCCTCCAGCCGCACCTCGCCGACCTCCAGCACATACGCGTAGTCCGCCAGGGCGAGGGCCATCGCCGCGTTCTGCTCGACGAGGAGCACCGAGGTGCCCTGCGCGTGGATGTCCCGTACGACCTCGGCGATCCGCTCGACCATCATCGGGGCGAGGCCGAGCGAGGGTTCGTCCAGCAGCAGCAGGCGTGGCGCGGCCATCAGGGCACGGCCGATGGCGAGCATCTGCTGCTCCCCGCCGGACAGCAGCCCGGCGCGCTGGCCGCTGCGCTCGGCAAGCCTGGGGAAGAGGCCGTAGACCCGTTCACGGGCGGCGCGGGCCCCGGCGGCATCACTCCCGCGCCCTCGGCGCAGTCCGCCGGCCAGTCCCAGGCGGCCCGCCCGCAGGTTCTCCTCCACACTCATGCCACCGAAGACCCGCCGCCCCTCGGGCACCTGGACGACCCCGGAGCGTACGGCGGTGACCGGGTCGGCACCGTCCAGCACACGGCCGTCGTAGCGCACCGTGCCGCCGGTGACCGCTCCGCCGTGCAACCGCAGGGTGCCCGAAACGGCACGCAGCAGCGTGCTCTTGCCCGCGCCGTTCGCACCGAGGAGGGCGACCACACTGCCCCCGGCGACGGTCAGCCCGACACCACGCAGGGCCCGTACGGTGCGGCCGTACGTCACCTCCAGCCGCTCGATCCGCAGCACCCCGGACTGTCCGGGCTCCGGTGGCTCTCCAACGGGCTGTCCGGCAGGGGGACTTCCGGGCATACAGACTCCTCGGCTCCGCGCGGCGACGGTGTGTGGTGCGGGGGTGCGCCCACGACAGCAGGCGCCACCGGCGCCGTACAGAGTCCGCCCGAGGGTCAGGGCCGGGTCCCAGCCTCCGTGCCCGCGGACTGTGCGGGTGCCCAGCGGACCGGAGGCCCCGCCAGCCCGTCAGCCGTGCAGCAGCCGCCGCGCCGACAGTGCGAGGGACAGCTCCACCAGGTCATCGGGCCGGGCCAGGGAGCGGTCGGTGAGCTGTTCGCAGCGGCGCAGCCGGTTGAGCACGGTGTTGCGGTGGCAGTACAGCCGGGACGCGGCGCGCGGCGCGGAACCGTCGCACTCCAGCCACACCGTCAGCGTCTCCAGCAGGACGTCCCGGTCCGGGGGTTCCAGCTGGAGCAGCGGCCCGAGCACGCGTTGCGCGAGGGCGGAGCCCAGCGACGGGGAGGAGACGACGAGCGCGGCGGGCAGGTGATCGTCCAGCAGCACGCTGCCGCCTGCCTCGGGGCAGATCCTCAGCGCGGTCTCGGCGAGGCGGCGGGCGTCACCGACCGCGCTCAGGCCCGCCACCTCGGAGCTGATGCCGATCCGGGTGCCGGGCGGTGCCGACAGTTCCCGGGCCAGCTCCGGCAGGCTGCTGCGGCTCCGGTCGCCGCCCCTGCCCGCGTTGCCGCTGCCGCGGCCGCGGCCGTTGCCGTGTCCGTCATCGACCAGCGCGATGCCGTGTTCGCCATCCGGGCCGGTGCGCCAGATCACCCGGATCCCCGGCAGTTTGGGCCGTGGCAGTGCGCCGCCCACGCTCACCGGCGGCCGGAGGCTGCGGGCGACGCACAGGACGGCGTATCTGCCGTGCTCGGGCAGTCCGAGCGCCGTCGCGACCTCGGGCAGATCGGCGATCCGGGTCGTGCCGTCGAGCAGCGCCTCCGTCATCAGCCGCAGCCGGTTCTCCCGGCTCCAGGCAAGCTGCCGCTGCGTACGGTGGTAGGCCTCGGCGACGCACGTGCAGTGTTCGTCCACGAAGTTCCATACGTCGGCGGCCACATGCACCAGCAGCCGTACGTCATCCGGCCGGCGGCGTGCGGTCTCCTCGACGAGGCCCTGCCAGACCATGGCACCGCCGATCCGGAAGGCGTGCAGCAGCGCGTCCAGCGGCAGGCCGCGTTCGGCCTTCAGCTCACCGATCCGCCTGGAGTAGCGGCGGGCCGACTCGCGGTTCTCCCGGGGGCGGATCAGCGAGCCGACATTGTGCCGGAGGGAGTGGTGCACCTCCTGCCACACCTCGGTGGGATCGGCCTCGATCGACGCGCGGTAGGCGGGCTCCTGCTCCCGAAGGGAGGCCACCAGCCGGTCGGTCAGCTCGGGCAGGTGGTCCAGCAGCACCTGTGCGGAACGGTGCAGGACGGCGACGGCCTCCGCGTTGGCGCGTGACCGGCTGTGCGGAGCGGTGTCCGGCAGGCCGGGCACCGCACGGACGCGTGACCGGGATCGTACGTCTGGCTGCATCACAGACCTCCACGTGGGTCGGATCCGTGCGGAGCGGCGTGCGAGGCGCCGTACCAGCGTGAGGCTGGCAGGATGACATACCATCCGGTCGGTACCTAGTGCCGCGCACTGGTGCTGTGACCGGGAGGCCGGGCTCAGGGCTCCCGTTCGGGCGCGCGGGCGACGAGGCGGGCCAGTTCGACGCGGGATCGCACGCCCAGTGTCGCGAAGACGTTGCGCAGGTGGTGGTCGACGGTACGGGGGCTTACCGAAAGCCGGACGGCCACCTCGCGGTTGGTGGCACCGTCGGCGACGAAGCGGGCGATGCGCAGCTGCTGCGGCGTCAGTTCCCCCAGGAGTGGCGGGCGTTCGGCAGTGGTCCCGGCGGTGGCCGCTCCGGTGGCGCGCAGTTCGGCCTGTGCCTGACCCGCCCAGCTGCGGGCGCCGCAGCGTTCGAAGCCGACGAGCGCGTCCCGTAGCTGGTCCCGCGCCTCCAGCGGCCGCCGGCGGCGGCGCAGCACCTTGCCGTGCAGAAGCTGCGTACGGGCCCGCTCGAACTCGCCGCCCGCGCGTTCGTGCCCCGCCACCGCGCGCGCGTACAGCCCCTCGGCGGCCTGCGGTCCCGCCAGCAGCGCGCGGCAACGGGCCAGCTGACCGGGGGCGTTCGGGTCGGCCGTCCAGCCGGTCCAGCCGGTGAACTCCGCCAGCGCCGTACGGGCCTCCGCTTCCTTCCCGGTGAGGGCCGCCGCCTCGATGAAGCACGGCACGGCGAGCATCCGTACCGCGTGGTGCCCGCGCCGAGGTCCGGGCAGCACCAGCGGGCCGAGCCGGGCCGCCGCCTCCAGCGGACGCGCCTCGCCGAGCGCCGCGCGCGCCTGCGCCCAGGTGGCGAGTGCCTCGACCATCACCAGGCCGTGCTGCGCGGCGGTACGGGCGGCAGCGGAAGCGTGGACGGCGCAGTCCCCCGCTGCGCCCTCCAGGGACGCGGCCATGGCGAGGATCGCGTGGTGGTGCGCGGCGGAGTTCCGCTGCCCCGTCCGGTGCGCGGCGCGCAGCCCTTCCCGGGCGTGGGCCCGTGCGCGGGCGTGCAGCCCGGAACGCAGCTCGCTGTAGGCCAGATACTCCAGCGTCTGCGGTACGAGCGTGTCGTGGCCGTGTGCGCGGGCGGACGCGAGGGCACGGGCGGCGGTCTCACGAGCGGTCGCGATCTCACCGAGCACGAGCGCGGCCACACAGGCGCGCACCAGCTCCGCCGGGTGTGACCGGTGCGCCGCCAGCTCCAGCACCCGGCGCAGCGGAGGCCGCGCCTCGGCGAACCGGCCCCGCATGACGGCGGACATGCCGTTGCGGTAGTCGCCGAGCGGTGCGGGAGCGGTACGCACGGCGGCCGGGCGATCCAGCGGGCCGGTACGGTCCAGCGTGGCGAGATACCCGGGCACGTCACCTGCCGCCCACGCCGCGTCCGCGGCGCCCAGCATGGCTTCCAGGGCGAACCCCGGTTCATGCGGTGCGAGCAGTCCGGCGGCCAGCAGCAGCACTTCGCGGGCGTCGGCGACCGGCCCGTCCCGCAGTTCGAGGATGCCGCGCACCAGTTCGACCCGCCCTCGTACGGCCGCTTGCGCGGGCAGTCCGCGCGCCCGGTCGAGCAGGTGACGCGCGGTGCCCGACGCACCGGCCAGCCGGGCGTGGTCCGCGGCGGCGGTGAAACGGGCGACGCGCGTGTCATCGTCCTCGCTGAGTTCCGCCGCGCGTGCCAGCGCTCCGGACACGTCGCGGTGGCTGTACGCAGTCCCGTCGGCGGCGGCCCCGGCGGCGGCGGCCGCCGCGTCCGCGAGCGCGTCGGCGAGCGCGGGAGCGGGGCAGGTGGCGGCGGCTGCCTCGTGGCGCAGCCGTGCCAGCCGGTCCCGTGCGCCGTGCAGGGCGGAGGCGAGCAGCGCGTGCGCGGCCCGGCGACGCGCCAGCGGCTCCCCCGCGTAGACGGCTCGGGCGAGCAGCGGCGGGTCGAAGCGGATACGGCCCTCGGTGGTGCGGACGAGTCCGGCCGCCTCGGCCGGTCCCAGCACGCCGGGCCCGAGCCCGGCGGCACGGGCGGCACGCAGCACCAGGTCGGCGTCGACGTCCTCCGAGCCGCCGGGCCCGCCCGCCAGTTCCGCCGCCGCCGCGGCGAGCGCGAGCAGCAGCCCGGTCCCGTACGGCAGCGCGCGCAGCCGGGCAGCGTAGCCCCGCAGCAGCGCGCGGTCGGTGGGCAGCGGGTCCGGCAGCGGATCGCCCCCGGTGAGCTGCCCCGGTGCGAGCAGGGCCACCAGGTCCACGAGCAGCCGTGGACTTCCGTCCGCCGCGCGCAGCAGCTTCTCGCGGACGGCGGGAGCGGCGCCCGCCGGTACGAGGTCGTCGAGGAGCGCGGCGGCGGCGTCCTCGGCCAGCGGCGGGATACGGACGCTGGGCACCGCGGCGAAGTCGGGCTCCCCCGCGTACGCCTGCTCGGTCGTGAGGATCACGCCGACGGGATACGCGGGACCAGTACGGCGGGCGGCGAACCCCAGGGCCGCGCGGGATTCCCGGTCCCAGTGATGGGCGTCGTCCACGCAGACCAACAGCGGTTTTCCGGCCGCCAGTTGGCGCAGCTGAGCCAGAAAGGGCGTCGCCGCACCGACGCCCGCGCCCAGCACCTCCGGGGGCGGAGCGGCACGTGCCCGGGGCGGGGCGCCGCACAGCAGCGCGTGGAGTCCGGCGTACCGCAGCCTGCTCTCGGCGGGCGTGCCGCGTGTGTGCAGGACGAGGCCCCCGCTGCGGGAGGCGAAGGCGGCGGCGTGGGCGAGCAGCGCGCTGCGGCCGAGCCCCGGCCGTGCGGACAGCAGCAGGGCACCGCCCTCGCCGTCGGCGAGCCGCGCCGCCAGCGCTTCGACGGTTCCGGTTTCCGCACTGCGGCCGTACATTCGCGGCGGGCTGCTCGCGGCCGTTGCTCCGGCAGTCGTTCCCATTCCGGTCACGCGCCGAGGTTACTGCTGCGTTAAGAAGTGCGCACAGCCGCTGGGCAGTCCCCCAGCCTTCGGCCGCCCTCGCTGTACGGCCGCACAGCGAGGGCGGCAACCTCCTAGCCACCGCATGTCACCTCCGAGCCGGAGAGTGACGCAGAACACCGCAGCCAGCGGTCAACACCATGGGGACACCGTGCGTATCCCCCTCGACGACAGCCGGCCGACAGGTGAGGACGCATGTGGTGACGACACACGGCAGGCAAGCGGTGTCAGTCGGCAGGCGGACGCCGTGACGCCCCGGCTGTGGCGCAAGCGCCGCGTCGTTCCCTCCGCCGAGCGGACCGAGCCGTCCCTGGAAACCGAACTGGGCGTGCGTGAGGCCTACCGTGAGTACGGCGGCGAGTTGCTCGGATACGCCTACAACGCCCTGAACGACCGGCATCTGGCGGAAGAGGTCATCCAGGAGACGTTCACCCGGGCCTGGCGAGCCGCTCCCTCGTTCGACCGCCGACGCTCCTCCGTGCGGACGTGGCTGTTCGCCATCGCCCGCAACGCGGTGGTGGACGCGCATCGGCGGCGGGCGGTGCGACCGCCGGTGGCCGGAGCACAGCAGTTCGAGGAGAACGACCGCGACACCCCACCGGATCCGTTCGACCAGCTCCTCACGCGCATCGAACTGGACGAGGCACTGGCGCGTCTCACCCCGGAACACCGTCAAGTGATCGTCGAGGTCTACGTCCTGCGGCGGTCCTGCGCCGAGGTGGCCGCGGAGATCGGCATCCCCGCGTCCACAGCGCGCAGCAGACTGTTTCACGGTGTCCGTGCCCTGCGCGGAATCCTGGAGGAGAACGGATGGCTGGCCCCATGACCTCCCCCTGTGACACGTTCCGTGCAGAGGCCACCGAGCTGCTGCTGCTGGGGCGGCCGTTGCCGGAGCCGCTCGGCCGGCATCTGGCCGCGTGCGCGGACTGTGCCGGCGAGGCCGAGGGTGTCCGGCGCGTGATGCGGACCTTCGAGCGGGCCGCGTCGCCGCGAGCGGCGGGCAGGGATCAGTTTGCCGCTCCTCCCGAGGCACCGGGACGCCGTGGCGGTGCCTTCCCGCCAGGCGCGCGCCGCCGTCGGCTGGCCGGAGCGGCGGCTGCGCTGGCGCTGGCCGCCTGTGCGGCCTTCGCAGCGGTCGACGTCTCGCTCGACGATGGCGGCGGCAGCGCCACCACGGCGGGGGTGACCCTGTCCCGCGAAGGCAGGATGACCGACCACAGCTGGGGCACCGAGGTGCCCGTCTCGGTGAGCGGCCTGCTGCCCGGGCAGACCTACCGGATGATGACCGGCAACGCCGACGGCGAACTCGTGCCGGCCGGCAGTCTCCGCGCCGGGCCCCGCGACGCGCCCACGCACACGCGCATGGTCACGGCCATGGCCAGGAACGCCATCACCATGCTCGTCGTCCAGGACGCCGACAGGAACACGGTCGCCCGGCTGCCCGTGCCGCCAAGGGGTTCGAGGTCCTGATCCCGGCCCCGGCACCACCTCTTCCGTACGCGCACGAGGCATCGCACAGCGCCCCGTCTTCAACACTTCGCCACCGGACCGCGTATCCCCCAGCGAAACGCCGTGTCCGGCACGCACATGAGCCGGCAGGCATGACGGAAGGAGAGATCTGTTGGACCAGGAAGACGAACAGGCGCCCGCGGCACAGCCCCGGACGCCGAGTCGCAGAAGTACCGTGCTCGGTCTTGCCACGGTGGCCGGTATCGCGGCGGTCGACGTCGGTGGGTTCCTGTACGTGAGTGGCCGGTTGACCCCCGGCAAGCTGACGCCCGCCCGGCTGGCGGACGGATTCGAGACCACTTTCGGCAAGCATGCGGGCTTCAGACGGAACCATGCGAAGGGGGTCAGCGTATCGGGGCATTTCACCGGCAACGGGGCCGGCAGCGCGGTGTCGACCGCGACGGTCTTCGAATCCGGCCGGCGGAGCCCGGTGACCGGACGGTTCTCGCTGTCCGGGGGTGTTCCCGACGTAGCCGACACCGCCACGACCGTACGTGGCCTCGGGCTGCGGTTCAGCCTGCCCGACGGCGAACAGTGGCGCACCGCGATGATCAACATTCCCGTCTTCCTCGACAGCACGCCGCGCGGGTTCTACGACCGGATGCTCGCGTTCAAAAAGGTGCCCGCGACCGGCAAGCCGGACCCGGCGAAGGCGGCCGCGTTTCTGGCCGGACATCCCGAGACCGTGAAGGCGATGAAGATCGTGAAGAAACATCCGCCCACGTCGGGCTTCGCGGACAGCACCTACCACGGGCTCAACGCCTTCCATCTCACCAACAGCTCCGGCCACATGGTCCCGGTCCGGTGGTCCATGGTCCCCGTCCAGCAGGCGCGTCCCGCCGCGGCGAAGCCGCCGGAGGACCGGGACCAGCTCTTCAACACGCTGGTCACCACGGTCGACGCCGGTTCTCTGCGGTGGCGCCTCATGCTCACCATCGGCCTCCCCGGCGACCAGCTCGATGACGCAACAGTGCCCTGGCCGGACTCACGCCGCCAGATCGACGCGGGAACACTCACCCTCGACAACGTCCAGACCGAGGCGGAGGGCAACGGGCGGGACGTCAATTTCGATCCGCTGGTTCTGCCCCAGGGGATCGAACCTTCCGACGATCCCCTGCTCAGTGCCCGCTCGGCGGTCTACGCACAGTCCTTCGCGCGGCGGTCCGGCGAACCGGCGGGGACGAGCGCGGTCAACGTGTCGCAGGTGCTGGATGCCTGACGTCGACACCGGCAACATCCCTGCCCCCGCCCCCGCGGTCGAGGCACCGGCGCAGTTCACGCTGTTCTCACGTTGGCTGCACTGGGCGATGGCCATCATGATCGTGGCCATGCTCTTCATCGGGGCCGCGATGGTGGCGTCCCTGGCCGACTACCATCTTCTGCTGGCCGTGCACCGGCCGCTGGGCGTCGGGGTCCTCGTACTGGGAGTGATCCGGCTGGTGAACAGATTCACCAGCCGGCTTCCCCCGCATCCCAAGTCCATGGGCAGTGCCGAACGCCGGGCAGCCACACTTTCCGAGTACGCGCTCTACGCCTTGATGCTGTCGCAGCCGCTGATCGGCTGGGGCATGGTGTCAGCGTCCGGCACCCCGCTCAAGCTGTTCGGACCCGTACGGCTGCCCGCTGTTCTGCCCCACGATCCAGGGCTGTACGCCGTACTGAACGACATGCACATGGTGCTGGGCTACGCGCTGTTCCTCCTCTTCACGGTGCACATGCTGGCCGTGCTGTTCCACACGCTGGTCCTGCGGGACCGGCTCCTCGACCGAATGGCCCTCTGGAAGGTCCAGCGGAAGAAACACTGAGAGCCGGGGCGAACCTCGCCTGACGCGGCCACGGGACAGCCCTCAGTGCGGGCAGGTGCCCCGGTATTCCTCGATGTCGCTGTCGGGCCGGGGGGTCGGGCAGAGGAACTGCTCGTAGCGGGTGTCATTGTCGATGAAGCGCTTCAGCCACGAGATGCTGTACTTCGCGATGGTGGTGTTGGAGGTGTTCGGGGTGAAGTGCGTCGCGCCGTTCAGTTCGAGGTACGCCTTGTCCAGGGAGCCCGGCATGCTCTCGTAGAACGGCTCGGAGTGTGTCCTCACCGAGGCGACCGAGTCGCCGTCGGCCCCCACGACCAGGGTCGGCACCTGGATCTCGGGCCAGGACTTGTCCGTGTTCCAGCCGGTGAGCGGGATCGCCGCCTGTAGCGACGGACGGCTCTTGGCCGCCTCCAGGCTGCCGCCCCCGCCCATCGAGTGACCCATCACGCCGAGCCGGGACGCGTCGATGCGGTCCGACACGCGGCTGTCGTCGGTCAGGTAGTCGAGCGCGGCGAGGAGCTGACGCCCCCGGCTCGCGGGCTGGTCCAGGGTGCTGTTGGTGTCGATGGTGAACACGACGAAGCCCTGCGAGGCGAGCCGCTCCCCGTACCAGGCCATGCTGGACTGGCTGGCGGTGAACCCGGGCGCGATGGCGACGGCCCCGAAGGTGCCGTCGCCGGTCTCCTCCGGATAGTAGACGGTGCCGCCGCCGAACCCGTCGACCAGCGACGAGACCCGATCCTCGTCGACGTCGTACGGCCCCGTCCGCGCCTCGATGCTGGACTCCGTGGGGGCGGGCCCGCGTTCGTACGGGTTGTCCTGCGCGGCCTGTGCGCCCGGGGCGAGGGCGGTGCTGGAACCGGTTACGGCGAGCAGACCGGCGAGTCCCGCCAACGCCGCCCGCAGCCGCGGCCTTCCGGCCCGGCGCCTGCCCGCTGCGGTGCTGCTGCTCTCGCTTTGGTGCTGGTGCACGTCGGAGCGTCCTTCCGTCATGGCGGCGCCACACCCGCGACGTGCCGGGTGGTGGGGGATCCGCCGGTGTCACTGACAGAAGACACCGTCAGGCCAGGGGCACTGCGCGCACATCGGCGTAATCACCGGCCCCCGCCCCGCATGTGGGAGCGTCGCTCACCGCACCGGTTTGCCCGCGTCCCGCAGCGTGTCCTTGACCTGGCTGATCCGCAGGTCGCCGAAGTGGAAGACGGACGCGGCGAGTACCGCGTCGGCGCCCGACTCCACAGCGGGCGCGAAGTCCGCGAGGCGTCCCGCGCCGCCGGAGGCGATCACCGGGATGGTCACCTGCCTGCGGACGGCGGTGATCATCTCGGTGTCGTAGCCCGCTTTGGTGCCGTCCGCGTCCATCGAGTTGAGCAGGATCTCGCCCGCGCCCAGCTCGGCGGCGCGGTGCGCCCACTCGACGGCGTCGATGCCGGTGCCGCGCCGCCCGCCGTGCGTGGTGACCTCGAACCCCGAGGGCGTGGCCGCCGAAGCGTCCGTCGTGCGCCTGGCGTCCACGGAGAGCACCAGCACCTGGCTGCCGAACCGCCGCGCGATCTCCTTTATCAGCTCCGGGCGGGCGATGGCGGCCGTGTTGACCCCCACCTTGTCCGCACCGGCCCGCAGCAGGTTGTCGACGTCGGCCGTGCTGCGCACGCCGCCGCCGACGGTCAGCGGGATGAAGACCTGCTCGGCGGTGCGGCGCACCACGTCATAGGTGGTGCTGCGGTCGGAGGAGGAGGCGGTGATGTCGAGGAAGGTCAGCTCGTCGGCGCCCTCCGTGTCGTACACCTTGGCCATCTCGACCGGATCACCCGCGTCGCGCAGGTTCTGGAAGTTGACGCCCTTGACGACCCGGCCGGCGTCCACGTCCAGGCAGGGGATGACTCGTACGGCGAGCGTCATGCGTCTCCCCCTCCTCGGTACGCTTCCACCTCTACCTGGACCACGATGCGGGAGTCCACGAAACCGGAGACCACGACAACCGTCGCCGCGGGCCGTACCGAGTCGAACAGCTCCTTGTGCGCCCTCGCGACGTCGTCCACGTCGCGAGTGTGCGTGAGGTACATCCGGGTGCGGACCACGGAGTCGGGCCCGAGGCCGAACTGCTCCAGCGCACCCATCGCGTGGGCCAGGGCCGCCTTCGCCTGGTCGTAGGGGGTGCCCTCGACCTGAAGGTTGCCGCCGCTCAGCGGGAGAGCCCCGGAGACGAGCACCCGGTCCCCCACCGCGACCGCGTGCGCGCAGCCGATCGTCTCTTCCCACGGGCTGTCCGACTGCACACGGGTGACAGGAGTGGTGGTCATGAAGAAACGGCCTCCAAAGCCTCTTCCAGGGTGAACGCCCGGGCGTAGAGGGCCTTGCCGACGATCGCGCCCTCGACACCCTCCGGTACCAGAGTGGCGATCGCCCGCAGATCGTCAAGGGAGGAGACTCCCCCGGAGGCGACCACGGGCCGGTCGGTGGCGGCGCAGACGTTCTTCAGAAGCTCCAGGTTCGGGCCCTGGAGGGTGCCGTCCTTGTCGATGTCGGTCACGACATAGCGGGCACAGCCCTCGGCGTCGAGCCGCTCCAGTGTCTCGTACAGATCGCCGCCCTCCCTCGTCCAGCCACGGCCGCGCAGCGTGGTGCCGCGTACGTCCAGACCGACGGCGACGCGGTCACCGTGCTCGGCGATGATCCTGGCCACCCACTCGGGGCTCTCCAGCGCGGCGGTGCCCAGGTTTACCCGGGTGCAGCCGGTGGCGAGGGCGGCGGCGAGGGAGGCGTCGTCCCGGATGCCGCCGGACAGCTCCACCTTGACGTCCATGGCGGCGGTCACCTGGGCGATCCAGCCGCGGTTGTCGCCGGTGCCGAAAGCGGCGTCGAGATCCACCAGATGCAGCCACTCGGCGCCCGAACGCTGCCAGCCGAGGGCGGCCTCCAGCGGGTCGCCGTAGGAGGTCTCCGAGCCTGACTCGCCGTGCACGAGGCGGACGGCCTGGCCGTCGCGGACGTCGACCGCGGGGAGGAGTTCGAGCGTCGCCGCGCGGCGGGAGCTGGTCTGGGGCTGGTGCGTCACAGGGTCTCGATCCAATTCGTCAGCAGCTGCGCTCCGGCGTCGCCGGACTTTTCGGGGTGGAACTGGGTGGCCCACAGCGGCCCGTTCTCCACGGCGGCGACGAAAGGGCGCCCATGGGTGGTCCAGCTGACGACGGGACGGGCCATCGCGGCGTGCGTGGTCTGCAGCTCCCAGTCGTGGACGGCGTAGGAGTGCACGAAGTAGTAGCGGGCGTCGGCGGGGAGACCCGCGAAGAGGCGGGAGCCCTCCGGCGCGTCGACGGTGTTCCAGCCCATGTGCGGGACGGCGTGCTCGGCGTCCGCCTTGATCGGGCCCACCGTGCCGGGCCACTCGTCCAGCCCCTCGGCCTCCTCACCGTGCTCGACGCCGCGCGCGAAGAGGATCTGCATGCCGACACAGATGCCCAGCACGGGGCGTCCGCCCGCGAGGCGCCGCTCGACCATCCAGTCGCCGCGGACCTCCTTCAGGCCCGCCATGCAGGAGGCGAAGGCCCCCACACCGGGGACGAGCAGCCCTTCGGCCGCCATCGCCCGGTCGTAGTCACGGGTGATCTCGACGTCCGCACCGGCGCGTGCCAGCGCACGCTCGGCGGAGCGTACGTTGCCGAAGCCGTAGTCGAGGACGACGACGCGCTTCCGGGGGCCGGAGGCCGGGGCTGTCATGTCCGTCACGTCCAGACCGAGAGTCGCATGACGCCGCCCAGCAGCGACATGAAGGCGGCGAAGCCCAGCAGCACGATGATGCCCTTGGGCATCTGCTGCTTCCAGAAGGAGATGGCCCCGCCGAGGAAGAAGAGCCCCACGAAGATGAGCAGCGCCGTCAAGCCCGTCATAGCGCGCCCTTCGTCGAGGGAATCCCCGTCTGCCGCGGGTCGATCTCCGAGGCGTGGCGCAGTGCCCGCGCGAGGGCCTTGAACTGGCACTCGACGACGTGGTGCGCGTTGCGGCCGTAGGGCACGTGGACGTGCAGGGCGACCTGGGCCTGGGCGACGAACGACTCCAGGATGTGCCGGGTCATCGTGGTGTCGTACACCGGCCCGATCATCGGGGCCAGGCCGTCCGGCTCGCTGTGCACCAGATAGGGGCGGCCGGAGAGGTCGACGGTCACCTGGGCCAGCGATTCGTCCAGCGGCACCGAGGCGTCGGCGAAGCGGACGATGCCGCGCTTGTCGCCGAGCGCCTGCCGGAAGGCGGCGCCCAGCGCGAGGGCGGTGTCCTCGATCGTGTGGTGGCTGTCGATGTGCAGATCGCCGTCGGTCTTGACGCTGAGGTCGAAGAGGCCGTGCCGGCCGAGCTGGTCGAGCATGTGGTCGAAGAAGCCGACGCCTGTCGACACGTCGACCTTTCCGGTGCCGTCGAGACTGATCTCGACGACGACCGAGGTCTCCTTGGTGGTGCGCTCGGCGCGACCTGTGCGGGTCATGCTGCGGTCTCCTTCTGAAAAGCCGTCTTGTTCAGCTTGCGTACCGCGTCCAGGAACGCGTCGTTCTCCGCCGGGGTGCCCGCGGAGACCCTGAGCCAGCCCGGTACACCGTTGTCCCGGACGAGTACGCCCTGGTCGAGCAGGTACCGCCAGGCGGCGTGGGAGTCCTGGAAGCGGCCGAACTGGACGAAGTTGGCGTCCGAGGCGGTCACCTCGCAGCCCGCCGCGCGCAACTGGGTCACCAGCCGGTCGCGTTCGGACTTGAGCTGCTCGACATAGGCGAGCAGCGTACCGGTGTACTCCAGCGCGGCCAGCGCCGTGGCCTGGGTGACCGCCGACAGGTGGTACGGCAGCCGCACCAGCTGGACGGCGTCGACAACGGCCGGGTCGGCGGCGAGATAGCCGAGCCGCAGCCCGGCGGCGCCGAACGCCTTGGACATCGTGCGGGAGAGCACCAGCCGGGGGCGGCCCTCGATGAGCGGCAGCAGCGAGGGGTGGTGGCTGAACTCGCCGTACGCCTCGTCGATCACCACCATGGAGGGCTTCGCCGACTGCGCCGCCTCGTACAGCGCGAGGACCGTCTCGGCGTCGACGGCCGTGCCGGTGGGGTTGTTGGGCGAGCAGACGAAGACCACGTCGGGCCGGCGCTCGGCGATGACGCGCACCGCCGCCTCGACGTCGATGGTGAAGTCGTCGTGCCGCGGTCCGGAGATCCAGCCGGTGCCGGTGCCGCGCGCGATGAGAGCGTGCATCGAGTACGAGGGCTCGAAGCCGATCGCGGTGCGCCCGGGGCCGCCGAACGCCTGGAGCAGCTGCTGGAGCACCTCGTTGGAGCCGTTGGCCGCCCAGACCTGGGTGCGGTCCACCTGGTGGCCCGCCGTACGGCTCAGGTAGCGCGCCAGCTCCGTCCGCAGCTCGACCGCGTCCCGGTCGGGGTAGCGGTTCAGCGTACGGGCGGCCTCGGTGACGCGCTCGGCGATCCGGGCCACCAGCGGCTCGGGCAGCGGGTACGGGTTCTCGTTGGTGTTCAGCCTGACGGGCACGTCCAGCTGGGGCGCACCGTAGGGGGACTTGCCGCGCAGCTCCTCCCGTACGGGCAGCTCGTCGGAAGCGGGCAGCTCGTCCGGAGCGGGGATGTCGCCGGTCACTTACCGAGGTACCTTCCAGTCGAACCGTGCCTTCAGGGCCGCCCCGTGCGCGGGCAGGTCCTCCGCCTCCGCCAGCGCGACCACATGGTGGGCCACCTCGGCGAGCGCGTCCCGGGAGTAGTCGACGACGTGGATGCCGCGCAGGAACGACTGCACGGACAGCCCGGAGGAGTGGCAGGCGCAGCCGCCCGTGGGCAGCACGTGATTGGACCCGGCGCAGTAGTCGCCGAGCGAGACGGGCGCGAAGGCGCCGACGAACACCGCGCCCGCGTTCCGCACCCGGGCGGCGACGGCAGCCGCGTCCTCCGTCTGGATCTCCAGGTGCTCGGCCGCGTACGCGTCGACGACCGCGAGCCCCTGCTCCAGATCGTCGACGAGGACGATGCCGGACTGCCGCCCGGCCAGAGCTTCGGTGATCCGCTCCTGGTGCCGGGTGGCGGCCACCTGGGTCTTCAGCTCGGCCTCGACCGCCTCGGCGAGCGCCTCGGAGGGGGTGACGAGGACGGCGGCGGCGAGCGTGTCGTGCTCCGCCTGGCTGATCAGGTCGGCCGCGACATGCACGGCGTCGGCGGTGTGGTCGGCGAGGACGGCGATCTCGGTCGGGCCCGCCTCGGCGTCGATGCCGATGCGGCCCTTGAGCAGCCGCTTGGCCGCCGCCACATAGACGTTCCCCGGCCCCGTTACCAGCTGCGCGGGACGGCACTCCTCGGTGCCGTAGGCGAACATGGCGATGGCCTGCGCGCCGCCCGCCGCATACACCTCGCTCACGCCGAGCAGCTCGCAGGCGGCCAGGATGGTGGGGTGCGGCAGCCCCGTCCAGTAGGAGCCCTCGGTGGCCTGCTGCGGCGGCGAGGAGACGGCCAGCGACTGGACTCCGGCCTCCTGCGCGGGCACGACATTCATCACGACGGATGACGGATAGACGGCCTGACCACCCGGTACGTACAGCCCGACGCGCTCGACCGGCACCCAGCGCTCGGTGACGGTGCCGCCGGGAACGACGCGCACCTCCGAGTCCGTACGCCGCTGCGCACGGTGGACCAGGCGGGCCCGCCGCACGGACTCCTCCAGCGCCTCCCGCACCTTTGGGGACAGCTCCGCCAGCGCACGGCGCAGGGCCTCGACGGGGACGCGGATGCGCTCCAGCTCGCAGCCGTCGAACCGCTTCCCGTAGTGAATCAGCGCCGCGGTGCCGCGATGGCGCACGTCGTCGCAGATGGGCCGCACCTTCTCCAGGGCGGCTTCGACGTCGAATTCGGCGCGCGGCAGCAGGTCTCGGTCGATTCCGCCGCCTTCGGGAGCGCCGGGCGCTCCGGAGGGGACAGAACCCCGCAGATCGATTCGGGAGATCACGAAACCCATTCTCGCAGACCACCGGAGGACACCGATCGCTCGTATCACTGGCTGATACACGCCGCACGGGGTGATCATGGTCAGCAGTCCCTGTCCGGTCGGCGTTCAACCGGTCACGGAGGGGTAAGGGACGGTGGGGCACAGGCCGGGACGGCCGGAAAGACCGAGGGGCACCGCCAGGGAGCCCCGCACAGCTGTGGGGAGGATGTGTGAGCGAGCCCGATTCCGGCGAACCGCCCGCCGGACTGCGGCTTACCACCGCGGAGTGGGGCATGTGGCAGGCCTTCCGGAACGGCAGCTCGCACGATCTGCGCGCCGGCGAGGCCGAACTGGACGATCCGAACAGCGAGCACAGCTGGGGCCCGCAGCGCACCGTGCGCGCCCGGGTGATCGCGCTGCTGCTCCTGCACGGGCCGGCCGCGCTGCTGGGGCGGGTCGCCGCGCTGCATCTCACCGGGGCCTACATCACGGGCAGGCTGAATCTGTCCGGCGGCGTCATCGAGCCCTACCTGGAGCTGCGGCACTGCCGCTTCGAGCACGAGGTGCTGCTGCCGGAGGCGCGTCTGAACACCGCCCGGCTCGTCAACTGCTACATACCCCGGCTGGAGGCGGCACGGGTGCACACCGAGGGCGATCTGCACCTCGCCCGGTGCAGCATCCCGGACGGCATCAGGCTGACCGACGCCTCCATCGGCACCGATCTGCTGCTGAACGAGGCGACGGTCGGCAGCGGGCGGCGGATCCGCGCCATCGCCGCCGACGGCCTCCAGGTCTCCCAGGAACTCCAGGCCAGCCTGCTCGTCACGGACGGAGAGGTGAGCCTGCGCGGCGCCACGATCGGCGGCTCCCTCTTCATGTACGGCAGCGTGCTGCGCAACCGGCACGGACGGTACGCACTGCACGCGCCGCAGCTGACCGTCGACCAGTCCGCACACTTCGCCGACGCCGAACCGGACCGCGCCCGGCTGATCCAGGGCACCACACCGCCGACCGGCACCCAGAACCCCTTCTCCCCCTCAGGCATCTCGCGCCACCGCACGAAACGGTTCGAGTGCACCGGCAGCGTCAAGCTGGACGACGGGCGGTTCGGCGGCGCGCTGGTGCTCGACAACGCGCGCTTCCACCTGGAGCGCGACCAGGAACTGTCGCTGCGCCGCATCACGACACCGGAGCTGTGCTTCACCTCTCAGGCGCCGGAGCGAGGCGTCGTGGTGCTCTCGGGTGCGACGGTGGAGAACCTCGTCGACAAGGTCGGCAGCTGGCCACGGGACGAGCGGCTGTGGATGGCGGGGTTCAGCTATCAGCAGCTGATACACCGCGGCCACTTCTCACTCCAGCAGCGCCTGCAATGGCTGGCCACCGCGACCCCGGAGTACTCCCCCGGACCGTACGAGCAGCTCGCAGGCGTCTACCGGAACAGCGGCGAGGACGCCGACGCCCGCGCCGTACTGCTCGAGAAGCACCGCAGGCGCCGCGAGACGCTGCCGCTGGCGGGCAAGCTGTGGGGCTATCTCCAGGACTGGACGGTGGCGTACGGCTACCGGCCCGGCCGGGCGGCCCTGTGGATGGCGATCATCTGGGCCTCTGGGGCACTGTTCTTCACCGAGCAGCCGCCGCCACCGCTCAAGGGGGACGAGGCACCGCAGTGGAACGCCCCGCTGTACGCACTGGATCTGCTGCTGCCGGTGATCAGCTTCGGCCATGACACGGCGTGGAGCCCGCTGGGATGGAACCAGTGGGTGGCCGCGATGATGATCCTGCTGGGCTGGGTGCTGGCCACGACCGTCGCGGCGGGCGCGACGCGGCTGCTGCGGCGGCAGTGAGAAGAGTGCGTGTGACGACACCCCGCCGGGGCCTCCGCGGGTCCCGGCGGGGCGCTCTTCGCACCCAATGATCCGCAGTCGGCCCCGGACGCGGCCCCGGAGGCTTTAGGCTTACCGGTTGTGACAACCGCGCTTCCGCTCTTCCCGCTCAACTCGGTGCTGTTCCCCGGGCTCGTGCTGCCCATGAGCATCTTCGAGCCGCGGTACCGCGCGCTCATGCGCGATCTGCTCATCCTCCCCGAGGACGCCCCGCGCCGCTTCGGTGTCGTGGCCATCCGGGACGGGCGCGAGGTGGCCCCCACGGGCGCCGGCCTGCCCGAGGCAGCGCCACCACCGGGTAGCGACCCGACAGCGGGCTTCGGCCCCGACCCGGTCAAGTCCTTCTACACGGTGGGCTGCATCGCGGACGCCTCCACCATCCGCCCCCGCTCCGGAGGCCGGGCGGAGGAGGACGAGGAGGAGGACGAGACCGGAACGGGCGAGCCCGGTGGCCCCGAGGAGCCGGGCGGGGACGCTGAGGGCGCTGAAGGCGGATACGAGGTGCTCGCCACCGGCACCACCCGGTTCCGGCTGCTCTCCGTGGACGCGAGCGGTCCGTATCTCGTCGGTGAGGTGGAAGAGCTGCCCGAGGAGCAGGGCGAAGGCGCCGGAGCGCTGGCCTCGGGCGTGCTGCGGGCCTTCCGCTCCTACCAGAAGCGCCTGGCGAGCGCGCGGGAGCGGACGCTCGCGACCGGGCAGGAACTGCCGGACGACCCGTCCGTGGTCTCCTATCTGGTCGCCGCGGCCACCGTGCTCGACACCCCGGCCAAGCAGCGGCTGCTCCAGGCACCGGACACCGCGACCCGGCTCGCGGAGGAGCTGAAAGTCCTTCGACGGGAGACCGCGGTGATCGGTAAGCTCCCGTCACTGCCGGCGGCGGAGCTGACCCGGCGGCCCACCAGTCCCAACTGACGGCACGAGGCCATGGCGAAGAAGAAGCAGGGGCACCAGCAGTCCGCGGCGACCCCCGCCACCGTGGCCGCCACCCGCGCCGGAGTGGCCTTCACCACGCACCAGTACGCGCACGACCCGGCCGCCGCCTCCTACGGCGAGGAGGCCGCCGAGGCACTCGGCGTCTCCCCCGACCAGGTGTTCAAGACCCTGATCGCCGAGGTGGACGGGGTGCTGACGGTGGCCGTCGTGCCGGTCTCCGCCTCGCTCGACCTCAAGGCGCTCGCGGCGGCGGTCGGCGGCAAGCGCGCCACAATGGCCGACCCCGCCCTGGCCGAACGCACGACGGGCTATGTGCGGGGCGGGATCTCTCCGCTGGGCCAGCGCAAGCAGCTGGCCACGGTGCTGGACGCCTCCGCGGGAGACCAGCCGACGGTCTGCGTGTCGGCGGGGCGCCGGGGCCTGGAGATCGAACTGGCCCCGGCGGATCTGGTCACGCTCACCGGCGCCACGTCCGCGCCGATCGCCCGCCGCTGAGAGCCTGCGCCCGGGGCCTTCACAGCCCTTCACGACGGGTGATCCGGATCCGCACAGGCCACGCCAACCACGGCCGGCGCCCCGCCTGACAGGCGCCCGCCGGTCACCGCTACTTCTCAAACTCTCCCTGGGGCCCCTTGTACGCGGCAGGCTCCGCCGGAGGCTCCGGATCGGCCTCACCGAAGATCGCCGTGGCCAGCAGATGCACCAGCAGCGCGGCGAACGGGTAGGCCAGCAGCGTGCCCTTCGCGTCCAGCTTCAGCGGTCCGTCGAACTCCTTGCCCTTCCCGACCTCCCGGGCATGGGCCGCCAGGTCGCTGGCCGGGCCGAGCCACACGCCGAGCCGCCAGGCGAGCAGCGCTCCCACGAACGCACCGGCCGCGAGCCCGATCACCAGACCGACCCCGCCCCTGCGCCGGAACAAGAACGCCACCACGCCCGCGAGCGCGCCGGCCGCGAGGGACAGCAGCACGAAGGTGCCCTCCGCACCGATCGCCTCTTCGCCCTCCGCGTTCAGCAGATAGACGGCGCGGCCGTCCGAGATCATCGGCACCCGGGGAGCCAGCCACAGCCACAGCAGACCGAGCACCACCCCCAGCAGAGTCAGCGCCAGCGCGGCGGCCGCAGCGTCACGCAGTTCGGTGCGCACCGGCAGCCCGAGCCCGGGAGGAGACGCGGCGGTGGCGCCATGCTCCGGAAGGGCGTTCGCCGGCGCGTCGCCTCCCGCCGCTGACTGCTGCGGGTAGGCCCAGGGGTCGTGCTGCTGGGGGTGGTCACTGTCGGGCGACGAGGGTGTCGGTGCGGTCACTCCGCCATCGTGCCAGGCTCGACCGCCGCTACAGGCCGGGGATCCGGCCGTTGCGGAAGAGATCCACGAAGATCTGGTGGTCACGGCGCACGGTCGCACCGTATGCGTGTGCGAAGTCGATCAGCAGCTCGGGGAAGCACTCCTCGTCCCCCGCGATGGCGGCGTCGATGGCGCGCTCGGTGGAGAACGGGACCAGGGAGTGGCCGCTCTCGTCATCGGCCGCCGAGTGCATGGTGGCCGTAGCCCGGCCCAGATCGGCGACCACCTGGGCGATCTCCTCCATGCTGTCCAGATCGGACCAGTCCAGATCCACCGCATACGGCGACACCTCGGCGACGAGCTGCCCCTCGCCGTCCAGCTCCGTCCAGCCCAGCCACGGGTCGGCGTGCGCCTGGAGGGCACGCTGGGAGATCACCGTGCGGTGGCCGCCGTGCTGGAAGTAGTCCCGGATGGCGGGATCGGTGATGTGGCGGGAGACGGCCGAGGTCCCCGCCTGCTTCATGTAGATCACCAGGTCGTTCTCCAGGGCGTCGCTGTGGCCCTCCAGCAGGATGTTGTACGAGGGCAGCCCGGCACTGCCGATGCCGATGCCACGGCGGCCCACCACATCCTTGACCCGGTAGGCGTCCGGCCGGATGTGGGTGGCGCCGGGAAGGGTGTCCAGATAGCCGTCGAAGGCGTCGAGCACCTTGTAGCGGGTGGCGGAATCCAGATCTATGACGCCGCCGCCGGGCGCGAAGCGGCGCTCCCAGTCACGGATCTCCGTCATGCCGTCGAGCAGCCCGAAGCGGGTGTTGGCGCGGGCCGCGCGCAGCGCGCCCAGCACCGGGCCGTCGGCCGTGTCGAGCGTGAGCGAGGGCGCCTCGTCGTCCTTGGCGCCCGTGGCCAGGGCGTGGATGCGCTCCCGGTAAGCCTTCGCGTACGTGCGCACCAGGCCGGTGATCTGCTCGTCACTGAGGGCCTTTGTGTAACCCAGCAGCGCCACGGAGGCGGCGAACCGCTTCACATCCCAGGTGAAAGGCCCGACGAAGGCCTCGTCGAAGTCGTTGACGTTGAAGGTGAGGCGGCCGTTCGCGTCCATATACGTGCCGAAGTTCTCGGCGTGCAGATCACCGTGGATCCACACCCGGCCGGTGCGGTCGTCCATGAACGGGCCGCCGTGCTTCTCGTCGTCGAGATCGGCGTAGAAGAGACAGGCGGTACCGCGGTAGAAGGCGAAGGCGGACGCGGCCATCTTCCGGAACTTCACCTGGAAGGCCGCCGGATCCGCGGCCAGCAACTCCCCGAAGGCGGTGCCGAAGATCTCGAGAATCCACTCACCACGCGCTTCAAACGCGCCGCGCTGCTCCGTGACCATGAGTACCCCTTCAGACTGCATTTCCCGTCACGGGGGAGCCTAATGCTCTTCTGATGCGCTCGGCTCGCCTCCGGGCGCTCGTACCCGGTGTCGACACTCCTCCTGTGCGCTCGGCTCGCCTCCGGGCGCTCGTACCCGGTGTCGACACTCCTCCTGTGCGCTCGCTCGTACCTCGCTCACTTGGTCTCGTCACTTTCGACACCGGCGCGCCCTTCGGCTCGCTCGCTGAGGCTCACTACGTTCGCGTACCGGTACCGCACCGTCTCGGCGTGCGGGCTTTGACGGTC
>NZ_JAJAGO010000002.1:453662-646314 GCF_025165795.1 Streptomyces gossypii | reverse complement strand
AATCCGACTGTTCACAGCGTCCTCGCTGTCTTTTGTACTTCAAAGGAACCACCACTCCCGGCCTGGAGGCCGGAAGCAGGGGTATCAACATTTGGCGTTGACTTTTGGCACGCTGTTGAGTTCTCAAAGAACGGACGCTTCCTTTGGTTACCGTCTCCGGCACCCTCCGGGCTTTCCCTTCGGTATTTCGTGTTCCCGACTCTAGCAGATCCTTTTCCCGGATTCTGCCCCCCAGTTGGGCGGGGTTCCTGCTGGATACTACCTGTACTACTTGTCTTGCTGTACTGCTGTGTTGCTTTTGCCTTTCGGCGTGTCCACCACATTAGAGGATCAGCCACCCGAATTCAAAACCGGGCTTCCCGAAGTGATTCCGGCATGCCGAAATCATCTCCCGGAAGGAGATCGCACTATGAGATGAGTGCCGTCACGAAGACGGCGGGATGGCCACCCGGAGTCATAACGACTCCGCTGCAGCCCGGAGGACACTACGGATCGGCGCGGGCCCTGTCAAACGACGTGGCCCGGAAGGCGGGTTCTCTGTCCTCGGCCTTCAATGGGTCAGCGTGGGTGGGGGAGTTGGCAGGCGAGGCCAGCTCCCCGCCCTCCGTTCAGTCGAGGTCCGTGAGCCGGCCGCTCGCGTCATGCTGTGCGGACTCCACCCGACGGAGCAGACGGGTGAGCAGTTCGCCGAGGACCACTCGCTCCTCCCCCGAGAGATCCTGGAGCAGTTGCTCCTCGAAGACCGAAGCCCGGCGCATCACCTGGAGCCATTTCTCGCGGCCATGGTCCGTCAATCCGATGATGACGCGGACGCGGTTGTCCGGGTCACGCTCGCGAGTGACGAGTCCGTCCCCGACCATCCGGTCGATGCGGTGGGTCATCGCGGCCGGTGTCAGCCCGAGGTGCTTTGCGATGGTGCCCGGCCACAGCTCATACGGCTCGCCGGCCATCACCAGCTCTTTGAGGACCTCCCACTCGGAGTTGCTGAGGCCCAGCGTCCCGAGGCTGCGCCCGTACGCGACGCTCATCCGCCGGTCGAGCCTGCTCAGTGCGTTGACCACCTTCTCTACCTGGGGGTCCAGGTCCCGGTACTCGCGCTGGTAGATCGCGATCTGCTCATCGAGCGACGGCAGCTGTGGCAGTGACGGTGGCGATGGCAGCGATGGCTCGGGCATGCGGGAAGTGTGCCACGAAACTGATTAGGCCCAAAGGCTTGCTGTGTGTAGTGTTTAGCTTCGAACTTTAGCTTTGAACTCTGGACCCTTCCCCCTCAACACCTAGGTAGGTGAGTGTGACCACCGCGATGGGCGCGACCTTGCGCCGGATCCAGCTCGGGAATGCCCTCGCGGCGTTCGGCAGCGGCTTCACCGTCCCGTATCTGTTCATCTATGTGGCGAACGTGCGGGATCTCGGTGCCTCGACGGCAGGAGCTGTGCTCGCGGCGTTCGCCGCCGCGGCGCTGTTCGTGCTGCCCCTGGTCGGCCGGGTGATCGACCGGCGTGGCCCGATGCCCGTGGCGCTGGGCGGGGCAGCCGCCGCGTCCGCCGGGGCGCTGGCCTTCGGGATGGTCGGCAGCGCACCGTACGTGCTGGCCGCCTCCGCCCTGATGGGCGCGGGCGTGGCGGTCCTCCAGCCCGCGTTGGCCACGATGATCGTGCGGTGTTCGACCGCCTCGAACCGGTCGCGGGCGTTCGCCACCCAGTTCTTCCTGATCAACATGGGGATGGGGGTCGGCGGACTGCTCGGCGGACTCATCGTGGACGAGCACCGTGCGGGCACCTTCACCACGTTGTTCTGCGTCGAGTCCGTGATGTTCCTGGTGCTGGGCGCGGTGCTGCTCACCGTGAAGCTGCCGGAGGCCCAGGGTGTGGACGCGGCGGTGCCGGACGGTTCCGGGCAGCAGGACGGCGGATGGCGCCGGCTGCTGCAGCACCGGGCGATGGTGCTGCTGTGCGTCCTGGGCTTCGTGCTGTTCTTCACCTGCTATGGACAGTTCGAGTCCGGGCTGCCCGCGTACGGAGTGGAGGTCACCGGGATCTCGACGGCCACCCTGGGCTTCGCCCTGTTCGCCAACACGGCGGTGATCGCGCTGGCGCAGTTCGTGGTGCTGCGGCTGGTGGAAGGGCGTCGGCGCAGCCGGGTCATCGCGCTGGTCGGGCTGATCTGGATGGTGGCCTGGCTGGCGGCCGGACTGTCAGGAATGATTCCGCACCTCCAGGCGGTGGCGACCGCGCTGCTGATCTCGACGTATGCGCTCTTCGGTCTCGGCGAGGCCATGCTGTCGCCGACGGTGGCCCCGCTGGTGGCCGATCTGGCACCGAGCCGGATGGTCGGGCGGTACAACTCCGCGTTCGCGCTGGCGAAACAGCTCGGCGTGGCGGTCGGCCCGGCCGTCGGCGGTCTGATGGCGGCGCAGGGGGCGTACGTGGCGTACATCGTGCTGCTCGTCGGGTGTTCCCTGGGAGTCACCGCGCTCGCGCTGTGGCTCGGACGGCACCTCACGGCGGAGCAGGACGCGCCGCGGCGGAGCCTGCTCGTCAGCTCGGGGGACGGACCGGGTCAGGGGCCGGACGCGGGGCCGCGAAGCGGCGCGGCAGCCCAGCCGCAGGCCGAGCCGAAGACCGGGCAGCTGGCCACGGCGGGCTGAGCCGGTCAACCCGGCCGAGCCGTGCCGGTCACACCGGCAGGGTGAACTCGCACCACACCGACTTGCCGCCGCCCAAGGTGCGGCGCGATCCCCAGGACGAGGCGATCGTCGCGACGATGGAGATGCCCCGTCCGGCCTCGTCCACAGGCTCCGCGCGGCGGCGGCGCGGCAGGTGGTCGTCGCCGTCCGTGACCTCGACGGTCAGCCGGCAGTCGGTGCGGCGCAGCCGCAGCCGCATCGGCGGGGTGCCGTGCTGGAGGGAGTTGGCGACCAGCTCGCTGGCCGCCAGCACCCCGAGGTCGTGCAGCTCGGTGGGAAAGCGCCAGGAGGTGAGCACTCCGGAGGCGAAGGCGCGGGCGCGCGAGGCCGCCTCCGTGCCGCCGAGCAGCTCCAGGGAGGCGCCGCGGAAGAGGTCGGCCTCGTGGTCGGCGCGGCGGGGGTGCTGGAGGACGAGCACGGCGACGTCGTCGTCATGCTCCGCGGTGATCCGCATCGCACGCAGCATGCGGTCGCAGATCACCTGCGGGCTGCCGGTCGCACCCGCGAAGGCGCGCTCCAGGGCGGCGATCCCTTCGTCGATGTCGGCGTCACGGCGCTCCACGAGGCCGTCGGTGTAGAGCACAGCGGTGGAGCCGGGCTCCAGCGGCACGGAACCGGAGGTGTGCATCCAGCCTCCGGTGCCCAGTGGAGGTCCGGTCGGCTCGGCGGTGGAGTGGACCGCGCCGTCGGCGTCCCGGACGAGGATCGGCAGATGGCCGGCCGAGGCGTAGTTGAGGCGGCCCTCGCTCGGGTCGTGGACGGCGTAGACGCAGGTCGCGATCTGGCTGGAGTCGATCTCGGAGGCCAGGCCGTCCAGCAGCTGGAGTACCTCGTGCGGCGGGAGGTCGAGCCGGGCGTACGCACGGACGGCCGTACGCAGCTGTCCCATGACGGCCGCGGCGCGCACTCCGCGGCCCATCACGTCGCCGATGACGAGGGCGGTGCGGCCCGCGCCGAGCGTGATCACGTCGTACCAGTCGCCGCCGACCGCCGCGTCCGTACCGCCCGGCTGGTAGGTGGCGGCGACGCGCAGCTCGTCGGGCTGCTCCAGTTCCTGTGGGAGCAGGCTGCGCTGGAGGGTGACGGCCGCCTCGCGCTGGAGGCGCTCGCTCGCCCGGAGCCGCTCGGCGCTCTCGACCTGGTCGGTGACCTCGGCGGCGAAGATCAGGACGCCGTTGTCCTCGGTGGCGGCGATGGGGGTGCAGGTGAAGGTGTAGTAGCCGGTGCGGGCCTGCCCCTGGACGCGGCGGGACTTGACCGTACGGGGCTTGCCGCTGCGCAGCACCTGGTCCATGAGGGGGAGCAGGCCGAGACCGGCCAGCTCGGGGAGGCCGGTGCGGGCGGGGGCGCCGCGGTCGCGGTGGCCGAAGACCCGGGTGTAGGCGTCGTTGACGTACGCGACGCGGTGCTCGGCGCCGTACACGACGGCGGCGAGGGCGGGGACCTGGCCGAGGAGGTCGTGCACGGTGAGGGCGTCGATGCTGCGGGCGACGCCTGCGGCGCCGGGGTCGGCCGCGGCGGACGGCGGCATGGGCTGTTCGCCGCGGGCTGCCGGGACGGTGCCCGGGTCGTCGGGGCCAAAGGGATGGCCGGGGCGGTGGCGGGAGCCGGGGGCGTGGCCGGAACCAGCGTCGTGGTCAGGTTCGTAGCCCAGGTCGTGGCCCTGGCCGTGACCCTGGCTGGTCTCGCCCGCTGTTCTCGTACCGGCCTTTCCCGCCTTTCCCTCTTTTCCTTCCTTTCCCGCCTCAGCTGCCTCGGCCGCCGCCTGGGCGGCGGCGATGCGCCGCTGTGTGCCGGGCAGTCGGGCGCTCCAGCGCGTGAAGTTCACGTCGTCCGATTCCTCGCGTTGATCCTGTGCGTGCGTCATGGTGCTGCGGATGCGCCGCGTGAGGTGGCCCCGCTCGCGCGGTCACGCCGGTGCTGTTCGTCACGACTGTCACTCTTCGCAGACGCGGCCGCACCCATGGTCACACGTCCAGTGTGGCCGAAGGGACTGACACCGGTCGGACGGTGCCGTGCGGCGAGGAGTTCCGTCTGCGGTCAGGGGCCTTCCGGATGGCGGCCGGTTCCTGCCGCCAGCTCGAATTCGGCACGGGGGTGTTCGAGCGAGCCGAGCGAGACGATCTCGCGCTTGAAGAGTCCGGACAGTGTCCATTCGGCCAGCACCCTCGCCTTCCGGTTCATGGTCGGCACCCGGCTCAGGTGATACGCGCGGTGCATGAACCAGGCGGGGTAGCCCTTGAGCTTTCGCCCGTACACCTGGGCGACCCCCTTGTGCAGGCCGAGTGAGGCGACCGAGCCCACGTACGCGTGCCGGTAGTCGGCGGGCTCCTCCCCCTTGAGGGAGGCCGTGATGTTCGCGGCGAGTCGCCGGGCCTGCCGTACGGCGTGCTGGGCGTTGGGCGCGCACTCGGCTCCCGGGCTGCCGTCCTCCTCGGCCGCCAGGTCCGGGACGGCCGCCGCGTCGCCGGCGGACCAGGCGTGCTCGGTGCCGTGCACCCGGAGTTGCGGGGTGCAGCGCAGCCTGCCGCGCTTGTTCAGCGGGAGCCCGGTCGCGGCGAGGATGGGGTGCGGCTTGACTCCCGCGGTCCACACAAGGGTGCGGGTGGGGTACCGGGAGCCGTCGCTCAGCACGGCGATCCGGTTCTCGCAGGTGTCCAGCCGGGTCTCCAGTCGTACGTCGATGCTGCGTGCGCGCAGCTCCCGTACGGCGTAGCGGCCCATCTCCTCGCCGACCTCGGGGAGGATGCGGTCGGTCGCCTCGATCAGCAGGAACTTCACGTCGTCCGGCTGGACGTTGTGGTAGTAGCGGCAGGCGTAGCGGGCCATGTCCTCCAGTTCCGCGAGCGCCTCCACACCCGCGTAGCCGCCGCCGACGAAGACGAAGGTCAGGGCGGCGTCGCGGACTTCGGGGCTGCGGGTGGAGGAGGCGATGTCGAGCTGCTCCAGGACGTGGTTGCGCAGCCCGATCGCCTCCTCGACGGTCTTGAAGCCGATGCCGTGCTCGGCGAGGCCGGGGATCGGCAGGGTGCGGGACACTGAGCCGGGAGCCAGTACCAGCTCGTCGTACGGCACCTCGATGGCGCCGGTTCCCTCCTCGGCCGTGGCCAGGGTCTCGATGCTGGCGACGCGCTTGATGTGGTCGATCGCCTTGGCCTCACCGACGATGACCTGGCATTTCGACAGCGTACGACGCAGCGGCACGACCACGTGGCGCGGCGAGATGGACCCTGCGGCGGCCTCCGGCAGGAAGGGCTGATACGTCATATAAGGCTCGGGGTCGACAACCACGATCTGCACTTCACCGCGTCCGAGCTGCTGTTTCAGCGTCCGCTCCAGGCGCAGGGCTGTGTACATGCCGACGTATCCGCCGCCGACCACGAGAATGCGCACGGGTTCGTTCGTCACATGTCCATGACGCACCCGGACCCCGGTGTTTGTCCACAGCTCCAGCGAATTGTATGACTGGCGGAGGTAACTAGTCCGTTTCGCTGCGGGTGCTTTACCGAGAGGAATCGGTGCAGGTCAGGCCGAATTTGGGAGGGCTGCGGAGGGTGCCGGAGGCGAACATTCCGGACCGGTACTCCAATCGGGGCGGTTGCCACGCGGAGGTGCCCTCTTCTCACTTGACGTGGGCTCAACTATGTTCGTTACCCGTCGGGGCACTCCGCATACTGAGAGCGCACCGACCACACGAGGGCGGGGGTCTCCGGGGGGAGACATCATTACCGGGGGAACAACTATGCACATTCAGGGGATTCAGGACTCTACGCGCTCGACCCCACTGCGGGTCGATGCGCAGCGCAATCTTGAGCATGTTCTACGCGCGGCACGCGAGGTCTTCGGCGAGCTGGGTTACGGCGCGCCGATGGAAGACGTGGCGCGTCGTGCCAGGGTCGGTGTCGGGACGGTCTACCGGCGCTTCCCCAGCAAGGACGTGCTGGTCCGCCGGATAGCCGAGGAGGAGACGGCCCGGCTGACCGAGCAGGCGAAGGCGGCACTGGGCCAGGAGGAGCAGCCATGGGCCGCACTGTCGCGGTTCCTGCGCACCTCGGTCGCCTCCGGCGCGGGGCGGCTGCTGCCGCCCCGGATACTGCGCACGGAGGCTCCGGACGAAGAGGCGGCAGCGGAGGCGACGACGCCGACGCCGACCGCACCATTCAACGGAACGGCGCACGGTGTCGAGATCGAAGGGCTCGACACGGAGATGCGGGTGCCGCAGCAGCGGCAGGTCGCCCGGGAACGCCAGCCGGGGCTGGTCCTGGTGGAGTCGCACACGGTGGCGGAGATCGAGCAGACCAGCCGCCCGGACGAGCTGAGGCCCGGAAGTGCCGACCCGGGGGCGGACGCCTCGGGCGAGACGGAACTGCTGGAGGTGGTGGGGCAGCTGGTCGAGCGGGCACGGGCCGCAGGTGAACTGCGCGCCAGTGTGACGGTCGGCGATGTCCTGCTGGTGATAGCCACGGCAGCGCCCATGCTGCCGGACCCGGACCAGCAGGCGGCAGCTTCGGCCCGGCTGCTGGACATCCTGCTGGAGGGCCTGCGCTCACGGCCCACCCTCTGAATCACCCCACGGACGCTTCGCGCGGGGTGGTGACCACGCATCGGGGTGAGTACGGGCGCAAGACGCCATACCCGAACTCACCCCGTATGAGTGGTTGTTGTCCTTGAACGGCTGTCAATCGTCTCCTCTGTGTCACTCTTGCCCCGGTCTCGGCGGCGAGCGTGAACGGGGGCATCCGCTATGGGTGTTGAGGGGTGGGAAGACCCGCACGACACCGGCGCGGTATCGGGGGCGCCGAGCGTCCCACGGCAGCGAGGGCGGCGTGGGCGGCGTGCGGAGACCGGCGAGGAGCCCTCCGACTCCACGCTCGTCACCCGGATGCGTACGGGGGACACCGGCGCGTACGACGCGCTGTACCGGCGCCACGCGGACGCCGTGCGCCGTTACGCCCGTACGTGCTGCCGGGATTCGCACACTGCGGAGGACCTCACCAACGAGGTCTTCACCCGCACCCTGCAAGCCGTGCGCGGCGGGTCCGGACCGGAGACGGCGGTCCGCGCCTATCTGCTGACCTCGGTCCGCCGGGTGGCGGGGGCCTGGGCCAAGACCGCCAGGCGGGAGCAACTCGTCGAGGATTTCGCGGTGTTCGCGCAGTCGGCCGACGGCTCCGCCGCCACCGCCAAGGCAGGCGCCTACGACCCGGGCGCGGATGTGCGGACGATGCGGGAGGCTGACCGCTCACTTGCGGTGCAGGCGTTCCGCAGCCTGCCGGAGAAGTACCAGACGGTGCTGTGGCACACGACCGTCGAAGAGGAGTCGCCGAAGGACGTCGCACCGCTGCTGGGCCTCTCGGACAACGCCACGGCCGTGCTCGCGCACCGGGCCAGGGAGAAGCTCAAGCAAGCGTATCTCCAGGCGCATGTCAGCCACGCCCTGACCTCCGGCGGCGACTGCGCGCGCTACGCGGACCGGCTGGGCGCCTACGCACGCGGCGGGCTCCGGATGCGGGCTGAGCGCGGGCTGAGCAAGCATCTGGAGGAGTGCGCCGAGTGCCGCACCGCGGCGATGGAGGTCAAGGACGTCAACAGCGAGATCCGTCTCCTGGTGCCGGTCGCCTTCATCGGCTGGTTCGCCACCACGGGCGGTGCCAAGGGGTTCGGCGCACTCCTGACGGGCGGCGGCAGCGCGGCGGCAGCCTCGGGTGCGGGGGGCGCGGCGGGCGGGGGCGCGGCGGGCGCCGCCTCCGAAGGACTGGGCACACCGGTCAAGATCGGGATCGCGGCCGGTGTGGTGACCGCCACCGGCCTCGCCGTCGCCCTGGCACTGGCGGGTGGCGACAAGGACGACGACACCGGCAAGCCGCGGGCGAAACCCTCGGCCGCGCCCGTCGTGCCAGCGCCGCCACCGGAGGAGCCTGGCCCAGGGCGCCATCCCGGGCAGCCCGCTCCCGCGCCCCCCTCCCGGCCCTCTCCCGATCCCGTGCGCGACACCGCCCCCGACAGCACGCCCGACAGCACGCCCGACACCACGGCCGCCCGCGACACCGAGCCGAGTCGGCAGCCTGGTCCGAAGGCGAGCCCTGAGCCGAGCCCGGAGCCCACGCCCACACCGGCGCCGGAGGGGAAGCCGACGCCGACGCCTCCGCCCAGTGAGGGCCCGGAGTCGCCCCGCGACCCCGCCCCGGCCCCTCCTCCCGCTCCGGCGCCGACTCCCCCGCCCGAGCCGCCCCCCGCGAAGTGCGCGCTCAGCCTTCTGAGCGGGGACGTCTTCGAACGCGGCGGCGAGAGCGCGGCGCCGCCCCTACGGATCAGCCCGAGCACGTGGATGTGGCAGCGCCAGAGCCTCCGGATCGACAGCGGCACCCACGGGCGCGGTGGGACGGTGCACGCACGGTCGCCCGTGACCATCGACCTCAACCGGGCGTGCGTCGCCTACGACGCGCTGACCAGGCTCGACAAGCTCACGCCCGTCGGCAGTCCGGTCCGCTTCTCCGGCCGCGGTGACGACACGCGGCTGTGGCAGTCCCCCGCCGTCACGCGGGACGAGCCTCCCGTGCCGGTCCATCTGCCGGTGGGCGGTGTCCGGACGCTCCCGCTGGTCGTACAGGCTGAACCGTCGCGCCAGCCGGACCAGCCGCAACCATCACATGGCTCGCGCGGATGAGCACCCTTGCCGACCGGGCCGAGGCCGGGGTCACCTGTCGCTGACGGATCTGACCGGCCTGGCGGCCCCGCGCCCACCGGCGGCCGCACCGTCCACCCCGGCGGGTCGTACGGGCCCGTCGAGCAGCGCGCCGAGCAGGTCCGCCGCCTCCCGCAGGCTCGTCGGCGCACCACGCTCCCCCGCCGCGTGCGCCGCCTCCCGCCCGGCCCGCGCCCGTAGCTCTGCGTCCTGGCGCGTTTCCGGGACGCTGGCGGGCAGTGCCCCGCGCATCGCCCGCGCTCCGTCGGCCAGTTGAACCGCGGCTACCGGGTATCCGGCTCCGAGAGCGACGGCGGCGGCGTTGTGCAGGATGCCGGCGCAGAGCGCCTCGGAGAGGCGGGCGCTCTCGGCGCGGCGCAGTGCGTCCCGTGCCTGCCCGAGGGCCTCCGGCGGGCTTGCCCCCTCCGCCAGCAACAGCTGCCCGAGCTTCGAGGCGATCACTGCGTCGAACATCGCCGGTGGGCTGCCGAGTGCGGCGAAGCACTGGGTTTCGTTCAGCAGCGCGCGGGCCTGCGCGATATCGCCCCGGTCCAGGCTGATGACCATGAGCAGGAAGCTGCTGAAGGTGCGGGCGTCCGTGACGTTCAGCCGCTCGGCGTCCTCCAGCGAGCGCTCGGCGAGTTTCTCCGCCTGCTCGCTGTCGCCCTCCCGGTACCAGGCCTCCGCCATGCGTACGAGCAGGAAGGGCGTCTCGGTCAGCGCGCTGAGCGCCTGCGCGTGCCGGAGTGCGCCCTCGTAGCCGCGCCGGGCCTCGTCGTAGTGCCCGTGTATCAGCTCGATTTCGGCACGCAGCGCCGCCACCTGTCCGATCAGCCAGCGGTCGCCGGTGGACTGCGCGAGGGCGTCGATCTCCGGCAGGTCGACAACGGCGCGGACTATGCCCCGCGGCATGTCGACCCGTATGTGGGCGCGGAAGAGGAGGCTGACGGCCAGGCCCCACGCACCGCCGAAGGCGCGGGCGTTGGCGACGCAGACGTCCATCAGCTGGCTGACCGTCTCCACGCCCCGGGTCAGATAGGCGGCGAACGGCCAGAGCAGCCCCGGGAACCGGGCACTCTCCGGGCCCGGGCGGCGGAAGGCCTCGATGATCTCGCGGGTGATGCCCTGGTCGTGCGCCCGCTGGATCAGTTCCTGGCCCTGCTGCTCGTGCAGGAGGAAGTAGAGGAGCAGCTGGAAACCGCGGAAGCGCAGCTCCTCCGCGGAGCTGCGGTCCGCACGGTCCTGGGGAAGCAGCCACAGAGCCCGTAGCGTCCACTCGCCTCCCTCGTCCCGGTAGTTGCGCAGCCACCAGAACCAGCCCATCGCGTCGACGACGGCGAAGACGGTGTCCGCGTCACCGGCCTGGAGGAGGCGGGAGAGGACGGCACGGATGTTGTCCAGATCCGCCTCGACGCGCGGCAGCCAGGCGAGTTGCTCCCCTGAGCGCAGCCGGGGCTCGGCTGCGGTGACGAAGCGGAGGATCTGCTCCGTGTGCCGGGCCTCGGCTGCCGACCGGTCCTCGGGGTGCTCGGCGGCGCGCTCGTTCGCGTACTCGTGGATCGTCTCCAGCAGGCGGTAACGCACACCGGTGTGGGCGGCGGAGGCGGGGCGGTCGGCGATGAGGATGGACTTGTCGACGAGCGCGCCGAGGATGTCGAGGACGGTCTCCTCGGTGACGGCCAAGCCGTCCGCGCAGACATACTCGGCGGCCGAGAGCGTGCAGCCACCGGCGAAGACGGAGAGGCGCCGGAGCACCGTGCGTTCCTGCTCGTCCAGCAGATCCCAGGACCAGTCGACGACCGCGCGCAGCGTCTGCTGGCGCGGCAGGACGGTGCGGCTGCCGCTGGTGAGCAGCCGGAAACGGTCGTCGAGGCGGTCGGCGATCTGGCGCGGGGTGAGCGATCGCAGGCGGGCTGCGGCCAGTTCGATGGCGAGCGGCAGCCCGTCCAGGCGGCGGCAGATCTCGGCGACGGCTCGCCTGTCCTGCACCGACGCGTCCGCGGTGAAGCCGGGTCGCGCGGCGGCGCCCCGCTCGGCGAACAGCTGGTGCGCGGGGGCGGGCGGCAGCGGCTCCACGGGGCGTACGGTCTCGCCGGGCACTCCCAGCGGCTCGCGGCTGGTTGCCAGCACCACGAGCCCGGGGCAGCGCTCCAGCAGCGTCGCCGCGAGATCGGCGGCGGCGCCGATCACGTGCTCGCAGTTGTCCAGTACGAGCAGCAGTTCGCGGTGCGCGAGGTGCTCGATCAGCCGGGCCGTAGCGTCGCCCGCGTGATCCGAGCCGCCGGTGCGGGATGCCTCGATGCCCGTGAGGCGCGCCGTCTCGCGCCGCCCGAGCCCGCTCAGCACGGCACCGGGCACGGCGGCCGGATGCTCCAGCGGCGCGAGCCCGACCAGCCAGATGCCGTCCCGAGCGGGGGTGGCTGCGGCGACCTCTTCGGCGAGCCGCGTCTTCCCGGAGCCGCCGGGCCCGGTGAGGGTGACCAGCCGGGAGGCGGCGAGGTCGCCCGCGAGGGTGTCGAGATCGTGCTCCCGGCCGACGAAACTGTCGAGCCGGGTGCGCAGGTTTCCGGGCACGGCGGGTGGCGGCCCCGCGGGGTCCGTGGACTGCGGCTGAGCCGGGGTCTGAGCCTGTACGGGCGGCAGGCCTGGCTCTGCGGCGACCGCGGGCGTGCCCTGGGCACCCGGCCCCTCCACCGCTGTGACTGACTGCCCGGATTCCCGCTGCCCGGATTCCCCTTGCTCAGCCTGCTGATGCTCGGACCGCAGCAAGTCGGCGTGCAGCGCGCGCAGCTCCGCGCCCGGGTCCGCCCCGAGCCGGTCCGCGATCTCCCGCCGTACCGCTTCGTACGCCTCCAGCGCCTCCGCCGGGCGTCCGGTGTCGCGCAGGGCGAGCAGGTGGAGGGCGTGCAGGGGTTCGTCCAGCGGGCGGGCGGCGGCGAGTTCGCGCAGTTCGGGCAGCACTTGGGCGGCGTGCCCCAACTCCAGTTCGGCGGCGATGCGGGCCTGCACCGAAGCCCTCCGCAGGGCTTCTGGCCGGGCTGCGGCGGACGCGCGGTCCGGCAGGTCGGCGAGCGCGGGGCCGCGCCACAGCCCGAGCGCCTCGCGCAGCATCCGGGCCGCGGTCTCCGGATCGCCACGCTCTCCTGCCAGCTCGCCGCCCTGTGCCAGGCGCTCGAAGCGGTGCAGATCGATGTCGTCCGATGCGGCCCTCAGCCGGTAGCCGCCGGGCAGCGACTCCACCGCGTCCCTGCCGAGCGTGCGGCGCAGCCGTCCGACCAGCGCCTGGAGGGCGGCGGGCGCGTCGCCGGGAAGGGCGTCCGGATCTGCCCAGACCTCCGCGATGAGCACGTCCACCGGCACGGCGGCGTCGCTGTTCGCGCGCAGCGCGAGCGCGGCGAGCAGCGCGCGCAGCCGGTGTCCTCCGAGAGGAACGGCCTGCCCTTGCTCATCCAGTGCCTCGGTCGCGCCCAGAATCAGATAACGCACGCCCCCATTGTCGCCGCCGGACCGCTACGAAGCGCTGCAATTTCGCCCCGCAGCAGCACGCAATCGAAACATAACCGTCCGTATCCTCATGGAGTGGACGGAGCCTTCCCGTGGACGTAGCCGCCGGGGTTCAGGCCGCATCGTGCAGGACGAGCCCCAGCGTGTGCCGGGTGCCGCTGCGGACTGCGCTGACTCCGTGCTTGACCGGGGACGCCGACCAGCCACGAGCGGAGCGCACCGGCCGGTCGCGGGTGGTGAAGACGAGTCCGTGCCCCTGGGGCACCAGGGTTGCCGTCCCACGGGACTGGGCCCGGGGGCGCTGCTCGACCAGCAGGAACTCGCCGCCGGTGTGATCGGCTCCCGGCTTGTCCAGATTGATCACGACCTGGAGCGGGAAGACGAGCTCGCCGTAGAGGTCGCGGTGGAGCGCGTTCCAGTCGCCGGGACCGTAGCGCAGGAGGATCGGCGTGGGTCTGGTCTGACCAGCTGCGTGGCACATCTCCAGCCACTCGGCCAGCGTGTCCGGCCAGGGGGCGGGCCTGCCGAGTTTCTCGGCCCAGTCGCGGGCGAGGGGCAGCAGGCGCGGGTAGAGGGCTTGGCGCAGCTCCTGGACTGCGTCCGGGAAGGGATGGGCGAAGTAGCGGTACTGGCCCGAGCCGAAGCGGTAGCGGGCCATGTCGATGGTGGAACGGAACCGTCCCACCTCCTCGTACAGCGCCGCGATCCGCCCGCACTCGGCCGGGGTGAGGAGCTGCGGGGTGAGGGCGCAGCCGTAGTCGTTGATCTCGTCCGTCAGGGCGGGCCAGTCCGCGCCGTCCACCCGGCCGGTCAGCGTGCCTGCGGCGACGGGGGGCGTGGCGGCCCGGGGCGGGGCGGGGGCGGATCTCGCTGCGGACTCGGGCAGGGGGAGCGGCAGCGGGGTGGACGTGGGCATGACGTCTCCGGGTTGTCGGTCGGTCAGCGGGCCGGGCGGCACACGGCAGCACACGGCAGAAATGGACGGGCAGGGCAGGTCCGAGTGGGGCCGAGCGGGGAGCCGGGCTTCCCCGGCCCCTACTCAGCCGAGCTGCGGCTGGAGTGCGCCCTCGTGCGTCAGCAGGGCCTCCTTGCGCTCCAGCCCTCCCGCGTAGCCCGTCAGCGACCCGTTGGCCCCGATGACGCGGTGGCACGGGCGCAGGATCAGCAGCGGGTTCGCGCCGATCGCGGATCCTACGGCTCGCACGGCGGAGCGCGGGGCACCGATCTGCTCGGCGATCTTCCCGTAGGTCGTGGTGGTGCCGTACGGGATGGTCTCCAGCGCCTGCCACACGCGTTGTTCGAAGGCCGTGCCGCCGGTCGCCGTGCGCGGCAGGGTGAAGCCGGTGAGTTCACCCGCGAAGTACGCGCGCAGCTGGCGGACCGCCTCGTCGAGCAGGCCGGAGTCCGCGCGCCATCCGGCCCGTGGAGCCGGGGCGTTCTTCTGTCCGGGCATCGACAGTGAGGTCACGGTGACTCCGCCTTCGACGGCCGCCGTCTCCGCTCCTGTCAGCAGCAGTTCGCCGAGCGGGGTGTCGAGCGTCGTGTGCACCGTCAGCTGGGTCGTCATCGCCCTTTCCTTCCTTGAGCTTCCTCCGTACGCGTCCCACTGTGCACGGATTCGGCCGACCGGACTGGCGGAAATCGGACGGTGCGTTCACCTCACAGCGCGGGGCGCTGCGGTCCCGGTGTCACCCCGGCCGCCGCCGCGCGCTGGCGGGGCGCGGCGGAGCCCGTCCAGCAGGTGCCGCGCCGGGCCAGCAGGCGCCTGAGCCACACCTCCGTGGAGACGAGGTCCGCCAGCCCGTCGAGCGGCAGCGGCTCGCCGTCGGCCGCCGCGCGCAGTGCCTTGCGTACGACGCGGGCCTCGATGAGTCCGGCGTCCGCGAGCAGGGGGGCGTCGAAGAAACCGATGAGGTCGCTCGCGGCGAGCCGCAGGCCGGCCCGCGCGGAGGCGATGTGCGGGGCGTGCGAGGGTGCGCCCCAGCCGGGCGGCAGGTCGCGTACGCCCGCGCCCGCGAGCACCGCGCGCAGCACCGACACGCGTGCGCCCGGTTTGACGCGGGCGTCTTCGGGCAGAGCGCGGCAGGCGCGTACGACCTGGTTGTCGTAGAAGGGCGCGTGCAGCCGCTGGTCTCGGATCTCGGCTGCCTGTTCGAGTACCCGCTGGTCGGCGGCCTGGCGGGCGAGTGCGGCGCGGGCGCGGCGTTCGCCGGGGCGCTCCGCTATGGGCCGCGCCGCGGCGGCGGCCTCCAGCCGGACGGACACTTCGGCCAGCGCCTCACCGGTCATCCAGCGGGCGGCCGGACCGGGGCGGCACCAGGTGAGGGCGGCCAGCGAGGCGTCCAGCGCGCTGACGTCCTCCGGGTAGCCGCGGCCCTGCGGGGCGGAGCGCTCGTCGGCGAAGCGTCTCTCCCGCAGCCGCGCCGCCGCCTCCTCGACTCCGGCACGGTAGGGCGTACGGGCCAGCCTGCGCGCGGCGCGGTAGACCGTCAGCGGGGCCAGCACCGTGCTGCCGGCGGCGAGTCCGCGTTCGGCGCCCTCCGCGCGCGCCAGCGCCACCGCCGGGCGGACCAGATGGCGGCGGCGCCGGTCCATCAGGAGATCGGCGAGCCGGGCGGGGTGCGCGTCGAGCACCTGCCGGGCGCCGAGTCCGACGAAATGGTCGGCACTGCCCGCCGACAGCCGCAGCCGGTGGCGTTCGGCCCAGATGAGGGAGGGACCGGGTTCGTCGGTGAGCGGACCGCTCTCCAGGTCGGCGTACGGCAGCGCTTCCTCGCCGCCGGTGACGACGACATGGTGCAGTCGCGGGTTCTCGGCGAGGGCGCGGGCGCGTTCCAGCTCCGCCTTCGACGTGCCCGCCACGCCCAAACCCGAGCCTTGGCCAGAACCCGGGCCGGAGCCGGAGCCTCCGTCCGGAGCCGCCGCCGTCAGGTCGTTGAAGGTGACCGCGAGCAGCCGCTCCCCCGCCTCCGCGCCGCCCGCGCCCAGCACCGTGCCGGGCATGCCGGGCAGTCCGGCGGCGAGCAGGGCGAGCGTCCCGGAGGCGGGACCGCCCGAAAGGTCGGCGCCGATGCCCGGTGCGGGACCGGGACGGCCGCCGCGTGCGGCGCGGCGCTGGGCCGGGCCCCTGCCGGGGACCGGGCCGGGGTCGAGCCGGTCGAAGTCCGACTCGTAGGCGTGCCGTGGCGCGGCGAGCCGTGCGCGTACGGCTTCGACGAGGGCGTCCCGTACGCCCGCGACGGCCGTGTCCACGTCGACGGCCGCGGGAGCGGAGAGTACGAGCGACGCGGTCGGTTCGTAGCCCGCGATCTCGCAGCTGCTGCCGTCGCGCAGGATCAGCGCATGGCCCGGCGGTACGCGGCGCACGCCCACATACGGCGTGCCGTCGCCGAGTGCCTCGGGCGCGTCGGGGCAGGCGAGCAGCGCCGCGAGGTGGGAGATGTCGAGCTGTGCCTCGATCAGGTCGGCCAGCGGGAGCGCTGCGGTCGCATAGGCGTTGCCGCCCGCCCACGGGGTGTGGAACACCGGGCGCAGTCCGGCCAGATCGGCGGCGACGGTGATGCGGCGGCCGACACTTGCCACCGCCGTGTAGCTGCCCGGCCAGGCGGTGAGGTGGCGGAACGCGCCGCCGCGCGCGGCGTAGAGGCCGACGCGGAGCTGCTCGTCGGTGGCACCGCAGTGGCCGAGTACGGCGAGTTTGTGGCCCGGTTCGGCGTGGATGACGCGTACTTCGTCCGGGCGCCAGTCGCCGACGGCCCAGAGCGGGTCGGGGTCGTCCCACAGCAGCTGTGCGCCGACGGGGCGGACCGTTTCACCGGAGGGGGCGCCCGCACCGGAACCGGAGCCCGAGCCGTAGCCCGGCGCTTCGCCGTAGCCGCTGCGGTAGCCCTCGCGGTGGCCGTGGCCGCCGCCGTTCGCCCCGGAGACCGTGCTCGTACCCGGTCCTGTGGGCGCGGCGCTGCTCCATCCCACCAGCCATCGCATCGCCGCGCCTCCACCCGTAGCGTCCAAAGCGGCCGTTGGGCCCGGAAAGACCCAGAACGTCAACAGGTCCAAGGGCTCGCAAAGCCCGAAAGACGCTGTTGCCAGCCGCTGTTATGACCATGCTGCCACGAGAAGGGCATGGTGGAGGCGCTCACGGGGCGCACGACTTTGTGAGGTGCGCCGCGCCCGCGCGCCCTGGGGTGCGTCCGCGACGTTTCGGACAGGCACGGAATATGCCGGGTGGGTCAACCGGTGTCATTCAGCCAAATATGAGCCCGGGGGACGATGGCGCCCCCCGGACCGAACCGCCGTCCGCGGGGAATGTAGACGGCGGTCTCCCCCAGCCCACTGGTCCAGTTCAGCGGGCCGACCCACGCGACTCACATGGAAGCGCTTCCGTTCACCCGGCCACAGAGCGCATGAACGGGCGCATGGCCACACACCAGGAGCACATGCCCCATCCCGCCCTAACGACCTGGTGTGCGGAGTTGACGGACTCCCGCCGCCCCGCGGCTCCGCCTCCCGCGTTGTCGAAGGTCGACGACGCTCCACGCCGCCTCCCTCCCCCGCCCTGGGTCCGGAGTCCGAGCCCCCCGCCCGCTGATCCACTCGCTGCCGCGCACGAGGCCGTGAGTTGCCTCCCGGCACGGACACGAATCCCGCCATCCGGGATATCAACCCTTAACGGTCGGGATGCGGCGAACTACGCTGGGTCGCAGTAACTTTCCCGTGCCAAGGCGAACGGGTAAGCCCCTGACCGGAGTTGGAGGTCAGGGGTGCCTCGCGTTCGTCACGGGGCGGCCGTCGGTGTGTGTCAGGGGTGCGCATGTCCAGGGAGCCACGCGGGCCGAATGAGAAGCTCGGCACCGTTCTCGCCCTCGCAGGAATCAGCAACGCCGGACTGGCCCGCCGGGTCAACGACCTCGGAGCGCAGCGTGGACTGACGCTTCGTTACGACAAGACGTCGGTGGCCCGGTGGGTATCGAAGGGGATGGTGCCGCAGGGAGCGGCACCCCATCTCATCGCCGCCGCCATCGGCAGCAAGCTGGGGCGGCCCGTACCGCTGCACGAAATAGGGCTGGCCGACGCCGATCCTGCGCCTGAGGTGGGTCTCGCCTTCCCCCGCGACATCGGGGCGGCGGTGAAGGCCGCGACCGATCTCTACCGGCTGGATCTCGGCGGCAGGCGCGGTGGCGGCATCTGGCAGACACTCGCGGGCTCGTTCGCCGTCAGCGCCTACGCCACGCCCGCCTCGCGCTGGCTCATCACTCCGGCCGACAGCTCCGTGGCGCGGGACACCGAGGCCGCGCGCGCCGCCGCCACGGCGGTGGCGGCCGTCGGAAACGGCAACGGCACGGGCGCCGGCAGCGCCGAGATCGGTGGCGAAAGTGCCGCTGAAGGCCCGAAGTTGATACGCGTGGGCCACACCGACGTCTCCAAACTGCGGGAAGCGGCGGACGAGGCGCGGCGCTGGGATTCCAAGTACGGCGGCGGAGACTGGCGTTCCTCCATGGTGCCCGAATGCCTGCGTGTCGACGCGGCGCCGCTGCTGCTGGGCGCCTACTCGGACGAGGTCGGCCGCGCCCTGTTCGGCGCCGCCTCCGAACTCACCCGCCTCGCCGGATGGATGGCCTTCGACACCGGGCAACAGGAGGCGGCACAGCGCTACTACATCCAGGCACTGCGGCTGGCCCGCGCGGCGGCGGACGTGCCGCTCGGCGGCTATGTGCTGGCGTCGATGTCCCTGCAGGCCACCTACCGGGGCTTCGCGGACGAGGGCGTGGACCTGGCGCAGGCCGCTCTGGAACGCAACCGCGGTCTGGCCACCGCCCGCACGATGAGCTTCTTCCGCCTGGTGGAGGCCCGCGCCCATGCGAAAGCGAACGACTCGCACGCCTGCGGCGCGGCCCTGTCCTCCGCCGAAGGCTGGCTGGAACGCTCCCGTGACGGCGACGCGGACCCGTCCTGGCTGGACTTCTACTCCTACGACCGGCTCGCCGCCGACGCGGCCGAGTGCTACCGCGACCTGAAGGCGCCCCGTCAGGTGCGCCGCTTCACCGAGAAGGCGCTGTCGCGCCCGACGGAGGAGTTCGTACGCTCGCACGGGTTGCGGCTTGTCGTCTCGGCGGTGGCGGAGCTCGAATCGGGCAACCTGGACGCGGCCTGCGCGGCGGGCACGCGCGCGGTGGAGGTCGCGGGCCGCATCTCCTCGGCCCGGACGACGGAATACGTACGGGACCTGCTGCACCGGCTGGAGCCGTACGGCGACGAGCCGCGGGTGGCGGAGCTGCGCGAGCGGGCCCGACCGCTTTTGGTAGCCCCGGCATGACCGGCCCGTCGCGGGCCGCCCACGGGGCGGGGCGGCGTCGGAGCTCCCCGTGCCGTGACGAGCGCGTGAGGGGCGCCTGAGCGACGGCGGCACGGCAGCCAAGGCCGTGGCCGGCAGCAGCAGCCGGACCGCCCGGCGACGTAAGAACCCTCACGGAAAGGGGTTGCGGACGCCCCCCGAGCCGCCCGGTCCGTCCGCGGAAACCGCGCGTCTGCGCGGTCCGGGCACCGTGACCGTCACGACCGCGTGCTCCGTCCACCCTTTTCCGCGTCCGGCGCCGACGGGACCGGACCACTCCGGCCCGCCCTGGACGGCCGGGCGACGCGGCTCCGGGCCGTCACCGGGCGGGCCCGGCCCACCCGGCAGGGTCATGTCGCCCGGCACGGGCGAGCGGCACATGACCCGCGCCACTGCGCATTGTCAGTGGCAGCGGCCATGATGGGAGACGTGTTCAGGGAGTCCACGGCGTCCTCGCCGTCCACGGCGTACGACTGCGATGTGCTGGTGATCGGCGGCGGCATCGTCGGGCTGTCGACGGCATACGCGCTCACCCGTGCCGCGCCCGGCACCCGAGTCGTCGTCCTGGAGAAGGAGCCGCAGACTGCCCAGCATCAGACGGGCCGGAACAGCGGCGTGATCCACAGCGGGATCTACTACCGCCCCGGCTCGCTGAAGGCCCGCTTCGCCGCACAGGGGGCGACGGAGCTCGTCAAGTTCTGCGTGGAGCACGACATTCCGCATGAGCTGACGGGCAAGCTGATCGTCGCCACCGAGCGCGCGGAGCTGCCCCGGCTGCACGCCCTCGCTCAGCGCGGCAGGGAGAACGGCATCCCGGTGCGGGAGCTGGGCCCCGCCCAGATCACCGAGCACGAGCCGCATGTCCGCGGCCTCGCCGCGCTCCATGTCGGCACCACCGGCATCTGTGACTTCAGCGCGGTCACGGCGGCGCTGGCCAGGCTCGCCCGGAGCGCGGGGGCGTCGGTGCGCTGCGGTGCGCGGGTCACCGCCATCGACCGCCGCCCCGGGCGCGGCGTGGCGGTGCGGACTGCCGACGGCACCGTGCTGCGCGCCCGCGCGCTGGTCAACTGTGCCGGGCTGCACTGCGATCAGGTGGCCCGGCTCGCGGGAGACGAGCCGGGCATGCGGATCGTCCCGTTCCGCGGCGAGTACTACGAGCTGGCCCCCGACCGCGCGCACCTGGTCAGCGGCCTGGTCTATCCGGTGCCCGACCCCGCCTTCCCCTTCCTGGGGGTCCATCTCACCCGGGGAATCGACGGCAGCGTGCATCTCGGGCCGAACGCCGTACCGGCCCTCGCCCGCGAGGGTTACGACTGGCGTGCGGTGCGTCCGGGCGAACTGGCCGGGACTCTGGCGTACCGGGGCGCCTGGCAGGTGGCCCGCCGCCACTGGCGGTACGGCATGGGCGAGCTGCGTCGTTCACTCTCGCGCGAAGCCTTCACCGCGGCGGTGCGGAGGATGCTTCCGGAGGCGACGGCCGCCGATCTGCGCCCCGCCCCGGCGGGCGTCCGCGCCCAGGCGGTGCTGCCGGACGGCACCCTCGCCGACGACTTCCTGATCGCCGAGGCGCCGCACACGGTGCATGTGCTCAACGCTCCGTCGCCGGCCGCCACCGCCGCCCTGCCGATCGGCCGCGAGATAGCGGAACGCGCGCTGCGCACCCTGCCCTGACCGGCACCCGGCACCCGGCACCCGGCACCCGGCACCCGGCAGAGCAACTCACCGGCTCAGCAAGCTCACCGCGCATTCCGTCCACATGACGCCAAGCCGCCACGGCCGCGCCGAGGAGCACCACATGGAGCCCGGCCGCCCCCAGCACCGGAGGTGATTCCCACCCCGCGCTCTCCGCCGCCGCACCAGGCCGTATGGGGAGAACGCGAGCATGGCCGTCCCGATGCCTCCGTAGCTCACCAGTGCCTGGAGTTCAGTACGGTCGGCTGCCGCGAGTTGTCGACCACGCGCAGTCGTCAGGGCCGGGTCACTTCATGGTCCAGGTTGTCGGCGGGCTGTGGAAGCCGCGGTTGAGCTGCGCTTCCTCGATTTTCATCTTCTCCGGCACGACATAGACCTGGCAGAGCGTCTCGGTCTGCCCCTTCTTGAAGGCGCCGACCGTGTCCGCGTCCCTGCAGTCGTCCGGGGTGCTCGGCAGGTCGCCCATCAGCATCATCAGCGGCCTGCCGCGCACCCCGCCGGTCGTCGTGATGCCCCAGTCGGTCGCGGTGCTGGCGTCGGCCGGGGAGTCGCCGCCGACGTGCGTGTATTCCACATACAGCCAGGCGGGCACCTGGCCCGTGAACTTCTTCGGATCGCTGCTGGCCTCCGACAGGTCCCCCGGCTTGCCCAGGACCACCTTCTTGGCGGCGACCTCGAACTTGCCGGTCCTGTTGTCGCTGGTGACCTCTGTCGGCTTGTCAGCGGTCTCCCCCATGGACAGCTTCTGCGGCTTGCCGTCCCCGGCCGCGGAGGAGGCGTCGCCGCCGTTCCGCCGGTCCTTCTTCCCCGAGCCACCGTCACCGGACCCGCAGGCGGTGAGGGCCAGCACGGCAGTCGCCGCGAGCACTGCCGTACGACTCAGCACCGTTGTGTTGCGCAGCATGTTTCTTTCCGATCCGTTTCCTGTCCGGACGCTCCCGCCGGACGTGCGCGATCTTATGCGGGCCGCGCACCGCCCTCGCCACCGCGCATGCACCCGGCCGTAGAATGGGCAGCACTGTGTCTGAGAAAAGCCCTGCTGAGCCTTCCGGTGCCCGTATGTTCGCCCCCGGTGCGGGCCCCTCCGCCGACCCGGCGGGCTCGCATCACGAGCGCCGCATCCGCAGCTTCCAGCCGCGCCGCAGCCGCGTCACCCACGGCCAGCGCGAGGCGCTGGAGCGGCTGTGGCCGACCTATGGCCTGGACATAGACGGCCTCTCCCGGCTGGATCTCGGCGCCCTGTTCGCACCGCTGCCACCCGACGCTCCGATCGTCCTGGAGATCGGCTTCGGCATGGGTGAGGCGACCGCGCAGATGGCCGCCGCCGACCCTGGTACGGGCATCCTCGCCGCCGATGTGCACACCCCGGGTCAGGGAAACCTGCTCCGTCTCGCGGAGCGGGACGGCCTGTCCAACATCCGGGTGGCCAACGGGGACGCGGTGATCCTGCTGCGCGAGATGATCGGACCGGCCTCGCTCGCCGGGCTGCGCGTCTACTTCCCGGACCCGTGGCCGAAGACACGGCACCACAAGCGCCGCATCGTCCAGCCCGAGTTCCTGGACTTGGCCGCCGCCGCGCTCGCGCCCGGTGCGCTCGTGCACTTCGCGACCGACTGGGAGCCGTATGCGGAGCGGATGCTGGAGCTGCTGCGCGCGCACCCGGCGTACGAGAACACCCAGCCGGAGGAAACCGCTGACGCACAGCCGGGGCGCGGCTTCGCGCCGCGCCCTGCCTTCCGGCCCCTGACGCGCTTCGAGGGGCAGGGCCTGGATCAGGGGCACGTCGTGCGCGACGTGCTCTTCCGCCGCCGTCCCGCCGGCTGATCTTCTTCGGTCGACAGACCGTCCATGCCCCGGCCGTGATCGTGGCTGGAGCGTCGACGGACTCCGCGGTTCCGCATGCGCCGCCGCTTGCCGTTGGCAAGTCGACATGCGACAGGCATATGCCCCAGCCGCCGTGCACCCGCATGCTCCCCCGCGCGCCCCCGTCCGGTGCGGTCACCCGTCCGGTGCGGTCACCCGTCCCGCCGCTCCCCGCCGTGCCTCCGGCTACTGTCGACGGGTGCATCAGGGTCACCAGCCGGGCCCGGCCGCCCCGTACGAGGCCGCCGCGGTCCCGGCCTGCGAGCAGCAGCCGCGGTTCACGGCCATGCCCGCCTCCCCGGCCGACTGGCGCTACCGGCCGCCCAGGGCACCGTCCTGGCGGGACTGGTGGCACCGGCACAGCCGCACTCTGCGCGCGCTGGCCGTCGCGGGCATCCTGGCACTGTGCGGTGTGACGATCCTCGCGCTGGTACGCGAAGAGACCGGCACCCAGGGTCTTTTCGTCGGCCTGGTACTGGCCGTGCTGCCCGTGCCGCTGCTGGTCGCCGCGTTCCGCTGGACGGACGGTGTGGAGCCCTCCCCCTGGCGCAATCTCGCCTTCGCCTTCGCCTGGGGCGCCTGCGCCGCCACCCTGATCGCGCTGCTCGCCAACACCTTCGCCACGGCTTGGCTCGCCGACTCCGCGCTCTCCGACTCACCCGGCCACGCCGACACACTGGGCTCGACGGTGGTCGCCCCGGTTGTCGAGGAGACCGCCAAGGCGGCCTCGATCCTGCTGCTCTTCGTCTTCCGCCGCCGGGACTTCACCGGCGTCCTCTCCGGCATCGTCATCGCGGGCATCACCGCCACCGGCTTCGCCTTCACCGAGAACGTCCTCTATCTCGGCAGCGCATACGGCCAGGACACCGCGTTCGGCGGCCCGTACGCCCTGCACGAGTCCGCCACCGCCACCACCTTCTTCGTACGAGTGGTGCTCTCGCCCTTCGCCCATCCCCTGTTCACCGCGCTGACGGGGGTGGCCTTCGGCATCGCCGCGGTCCTGCCGCACCGGCGCCGCGCCACCCGGGTACTGCTGCCGCTGGTGGGACTGCTGACGGCAATCGTGCTGCACGCCGTGTGGAACGCCGCCGCGTCCGGCATCTCGCTTCCCTTCCTCGGCGTCTACGCCCTGTTCATGCTGCCGGTACTGGGCACGCTGACCTGGCTGGCGGTGTGGTCCCGGTACAACGAGCTGCGCACCATACGCCGCACGCTGCCCTCGTACGCCGCCGCAGGCTGGCTCTCCCCGCCCGAGGCGTGGGGCCTCGCCTCGATGCGGGCCCGTGCGCACGCCCGCCGTCTGGCCCGACGCGCACACGGACCGGCGGGGGCGCGGACGGTGGCGGAGTACCAGCACTTCGCCACCACCCTCGCCCTGTTGCGCGCCCGTGCGGAGGGCGGCGCCGTGGCACCCGACTTCGCCGCACGCGAGCAGGAGCTGCTGCACCACCTGTGGACGCGCCGCGCACTGGCGGCCCCACCCACCCAGAGCACGGCGCTGGCCCTGGCGCGCCCGTACCTCCCGCCGCAGTGGGCGGGGGCACCGACGCCCCAGGGCCCCCCGGGGTACGGGGCGCAGCACCCGTACGGCGGTCAGGCACCGTACGGGGCGCCGCAGTACGGGGCCCGGCCGCCGTACGGCAGCGGGCCGTGGGGCCCGTACGGCCGCTGACGCGGACTCTCCCCTCCTGCTGAGCCGCTTCCCGCCGAGTCGCATCCCTGCTAAGCCATAACAGCACCTGCTAACATTCTTTTGCATGTGCAGGATTTGGCCATGAGCAACCCAGTGAGCAACCCAGCACCCACGGGTGACGACCTGGTGCGCGTCCTGGCGACGCTGTCCAACCCGCATCGCCTGCGCGTGGTCGCCGCCCTCGCGGGCGGACGGAACTACGTGAGCAGGCTGGCCCGCGAGCTGGACATCAGCCGGGCCCTGCTTCAGGTGCACCTGAAGCGCCTGGAGGCCGTGGGCCTGGTGTCGTCACAGCTGGAGCTGTCGGAGGACGGGAAGGCAATGAAGTTCTACGAGGTGCATCCGTTCGCGGTCCACCTGACGCCGGACGCCATCCGGAGCGCCGTCGAGACGCTGCACCCGCCGGAATCCGCCACGCCGACCGACGAGAAGGGACCCGAGAAATGAACGAGCACGAGTGGGCGGAGGTCATCGGCGTCATCGGCATGTTCGTGCTGCTCATCTGCGTCGTCACGATGACCATCTGGCAGGTGGCAAAGAGCCTGCGCGCCAAAGCCGTCCTGGCGCGCGAGGACTCGTACAAGAAGCTCGCCGAGGCCGCGGTCAGCAGCCAGCAGGCGACGGAACTCCAGCTCGCCGAGCTCGGCACACAGCTGACCGAGATGCGGGACCGCATGGGCACGCTGGAGCGGATCCTCAAGGAAGTGGAGTGACCACCGCAGCTACCAGAGCTGCCGCAGTCACCCGGCAGAGCGACTGAACGGCCCTGGACCGCCGAGCGGCAACTCGGCGGCCCAGGCAACAGAAGGCGCACCACCTCGCCGCGGCGAGTATCCACAGGAACGCTCCTCCACACGAAGGAGAGCAGCTCATGCTGCGCGAAAGCAAGCCGTCCGCCCCCTCGGCCGACCCACCGCCGGTCCCGCCGTCAGCCCCCTCCCCGCCCGCCCGAACGGCACGCGGCGGGTTCTTCGAAGCCGTCGCCGCCTGGTCCGCACGGCACCGGGCCCTCGCACTCACCGGCTGGTTCGCGCTCATCGCGCTGACCCTCCTCGGCAGCTCCCTCGCCGGAGCCCCCGCCGACACCACCGACCCGGGCGAGGCGGGCCGGGCGACCACGCTGATGCGAGAGGCGGGCGCCGAGAACAGCACCCGCGAGAACGTGCTGATCCAGGCCCGCGACAAGGCGGGCGACCAGGCGGGCGAGAGCGACGGCGGGGGCGACGGCCCGCAGTTCGCCGACAGCCCCGCCGTACGGGACGCCACCGCCGACCTGGTGTCGGCGCTGCGCGAGGGCGACGCCGCGAAGGCTGTGGCCCGCGTCGGCTCCCCGCTGGGCGAGCACGGCGAGCGCTGGCTCTCCGAGGACCGCCGCTCCGCGCTCGTCACCTTCGAGATCACCGGCGCCGACGCACAGTTCGAGGCGCATGACGAGGCCGCCACCAAGGCCCTGTCCGAGGTACGGGAGCGGCACCCCGGTACGCGAATGGTGCGGGCTGGCGACGCGAGCCTCTCCGGCGTCGTCGAAGAGGGAATCCAGGACGACTTCAAGCGCGCCGAGTATCTCTCGCTGCCGCTCACCCTGCTCATCCTGCTCGTCGTCTTCGGCTCACTGCTGGCCGCCGGAATCCCGCTGCTGCTGGCCGGAACCTCGGTGGCCGGAGCGTTCGGCCTGCTCCAACTCCTCGCCCCGGTGGTCGCTTTCAACAGTGCGGCCTCCTCGATGGTGCTGCTGATCGGGGTGGCGGTCGGGGTCGACTACTCACTCTTCTCGCTGCGCCGGGTCCGCGAGGAACGCGCCGCCGGACGCGAGTTGCACGAGGCGCTGCGCATCACCGCACGTACCTCCGGGCACGCCGTACTGGTTTCCGGGCTCACCGTGATCGTGTGCGTCTGCGGGCTCTGGTTCACGGGCGTCGACCAGCTCCAAGGGCTCACCGTCGGCACCATCCTGGTCGTCGGCCTGGCGCTGCTCGGCTCGGTGACGGCGCTGCCCGCACTGCTGGCCACCCTCGGCGACCGGATCCACCGGAGCCGTATCCCCTGGCTCGGCAGGCGGCGCACGGCGGCCACCGGCTCCCGGCTCTGGGAGGGAATCGCGGGCACGGCCGTACGCCGCCCCCTGCTGACCGGCGGGCTCTCCGTGCTGGCACTGCTGATCATGGCGACGCCGGCGCTGGACATCCGGCTGCAGGACGCGGCCGTGACCGAGAGCCTCCCCCGCGACGCCTCCGTCACGGTGGACGCGGCCGTCCGCATCCAGGAGGAGTTCCCCGGCTCACCCACCCCGGCGCGGGTCGTGGTGCGCGGCGAGACGGACGCGGCGGAACTGCGCCAGGCCGTGGACGCGTTGCACTCCCACGCCGCCGCCCCAGCCGCCGACGGGCTGCTGCTTGAGCCGATCACCGTCACGCCGATCACCGGCGATCTGCTCGAGGTGCGCGTACCGCTGGCGGGGCCGGGCACCGACCCCACCTCCGTCCGTGCGCTGAAGCACCTGCGCGAGGAGGCGCTGCCCGCCACCCTGGGCAAGCTCCACGGCGTCGACTACGCGGTTTCCGGCCGCACCGCCCTGCCGCACGACTTCGCGGAACAGGTGAACGACCGGACGCCGTACGTCTTCGCCTTCATCCTGATCCTCGCCTTCCTCCTCCTGCTGATCACCTTCCGCTCGCTGGCCATCCCGCTCGTCTCCATCGCGCTCAACCTCCTGTCGGTGGGCGCGGCTTACGGTGTGCTGGCCTGGGTGTTCCAGGACGGGAACCTCGAGGGCGCGCTCGGGTTCACGTCGTACGGCGGGGTGGTCAGCTGGCTGCCGCTGTTCATGTTCGTGATCCTCTTCGGGCTGAGCATGGATTACCACATCTTCATCCTCAGCCGGATCCGCGAACGCTGGGGCGAGGGCGCGGGGGTGCGCGACTCGATAATCGGCGGGATCTCCAGCAGCGCGGGGGTCGTCACCAGCGCGGCGGTCATCATGACGGCGGCCTTCTCCGTCTTCATGACGCTGTCAGCGATCGAGTACAAGATGATGGGCGTCGGCATGGGCTTCGCCATCCTGATCGACGCCACGCTGGTGCGGGGCGTCCTGCTCCCGGCGGCCCTCTCCCTGCTGGGCCACCGCGCCTGGACCCTCCCGGGCCGCGGCTGACCGCGTCCAACCCCTGCCGCCCCGCCGCCCAGCACGCGAGCCCACCCGGCCTCGCCGCGCGGGGCGCCACCCTGACACCTCCGGATCTCCGGCCCATGGAGAACCGCCCCCTCCCGGATGCGTCACCACTCGTGACGGAGAGGCATGCGCCCCTGCCGGAGCCCGCTGGGGCAGGGAAGGCAGCGATGGTCACCGACTGGCTCCGCAACCGGGAGAAGACCCACGACCTCCTCGACCGGTCCGGGAGCGCTGCCGACAAGACCGCACCCGAGGCGCTCGCCCGCTGCGCCGAGGAGCACATGGACGAGGAGGACTGGGAGCAGGCACAGGCGCACTACCAGCAGCTGATCGACCAGTTCCCCGACAGCGAGCGAGTGGCCCAGGCGAAGAAGGGCCTCACGAAGGCGACGCAGACCATCGAGCTGGAGCACGTGCGCCGCTTCCTCGGGGGGAGACGGCACCTCGACTCCCGAGTACTGCTCCAGCCCGGCCGGATACAGCGGCGCCAAGCCGTACGGCAAGGGCACCAACCGTGCGATGTTCTACGGCAACAGCACCTACACGGATGACCTCCCCGGCGACTGGGGGACCACGGATGCGGCCAAGGCGGTGCTGGTGGTCTGCGCGGGTGACAGCAAGATGGGAGACGCGGTCCGGACCTGCCCGTACGACTAACAAGCGGGCGGCAGCAAGAACGTGACCTTCCACCGCATCAAGATCCCCGTGAAGGTCTACGAGCCGCGGACCGGGGAACTGCTGACGACCGGCACGGTGCAGATCAGCGGCACCAGCTGCCCGAGCAAGCTGTTCTCCATCGACCACGGCGACGGTCCGCCCTCGGACCGGTACGTCGACAACTCCAAGTCCGATGTTGGAGACGCGTTCCGTCCACTGATCAAGCGCTGACCGACCCACGGGGACCGGCCCACCCACCCCCGGTCCCCGCGTACCGCCCGGCGGCCATCGCCCTTCGCGTCCGATCCCGTTATTACCGGGTTCACTGTGGCGCGCCGAGTGGGCAACCCGCATCCCCGCCGTGCGCATGATGCGGTGGAGTGGATGCGGAAGCCGCCGCACAAACAGAGATCATCTTCCAGGAGGGTGCGGCCATGGGTGAGTCCTCAACCGGCCTGCCAGCGAACCTCGTGCACGTACCTTCTCGGCCTCGCCGGGGCATCCTTCGGAGGTCCAGGTGACCGCGCTGGACATCACCGTCGCGAGCGCCGACGACCTCCGCCTGCTCGCGGACTGGGCCGCCGCCGAAGGCTGGAACCCGGGCGACACCGACAGGCACGCCTTCTTCGCCACCGACCCGCAAGGCTTCCTGATCGGACGGCTCAACGGCGAACCCGCCGCCTGCGTCTCGGTCGTACGCTACGGAAACGACTTCGGCTTCCTCGGCTTCTACCTCACCCGTCCCCCACTACGCGGCAAGGGCTACGGCAGGCAGCTGTGGCGCGCGGGCATGAGCCGTCTGGCGGGGCGCAACATCGGCCTGGACGGAGTTGTCGCCCAGCAGGCCAACTACCGTACCTGCGGCTTCCGTTCCGTCTGGACCAACGTCCGCTATGAGGGCAACCCCACCGGCCATCCCGTCCCGCCCCCGCCGGGCCTCACCCTCACCGACGCCCGTGCCCTCCCCTTCACCCAACTCGCCGCCTACGATCGCCGATTCTTCCCCACGGCGCGCGACAGCTTCCTGGCCTCCTGGATCACCGCACCCCAACGCACCGCGCTGGCCGCCCTCCAGGACGGCGAACTCTGCGGCCTCGCCGTCCTCCGCGAGGCCCGCACCTCTTCCCGCCTCGGCCCGCTCTACGCCGCCACCCCGGAAATCGCCGCCACCCTCATCCACACCCTCGCCGCCACCGCCCCGTCCACCCCGATGGCCATCGACGTCCCCCACCTCAACCCCCACGCCGCCCACCTGATGTCCCGCCTCGGCCTCACCCCCACCTTCGAAACCGCCCGCATGTACACGGGCCCCACCCCCACCACCGACCACCCCTCCCTCTACGGCATCACCAGCCTGGAACTGGGCTGACCAGCGCCCTTCCCTCGATCGCGGCCAACCGCCGGGCTTCGCGGAAACACCTCTCCATCTCCGCTGTCAGCGCGCTCTGTTACAACAGGGATCTGAGCTCACGCCCTTGGGAGGGGTCTTGACCGACGCACTCTATGCAGACAATCCCGCTACGGGCCTCTACGAGCAGTTGATCACCCAGCGTTTACAGGAACGCATCAACGAGCTGAAGCAACAGGGGTGGAAAGTCTCTGAGGAGGATGTCAGCGAAGCTGATTCCACTACCCTGCTCGCGGGCCACATCAGTGAGATCATCAGACAACACCTCGCCACCATGACAAAGGTTGAGCAGGTGCTCGCCGCCAACCTGATCCTCGAGTCACTGGCGAGCGCTGAGGGCGCCAAACAGTGGATCGACCTCGTCGCCGGGAGAGAGCCCCGGCAGGTCCTGGCTCTCTCCAACCCGGACACTGACGAAACCTTTGGGATCCGTCCCAGTACTCCACTGTCCGAGAGCGCGCTCCTGACGAACGCGCCCGACGATCCGAGCCTCGGCACGGAGCTTCGTTACGAGCTCGCTTCCGCTGATCGCGTGGATCTACTCTGCGCCTTCGTCAAGTGGCATGGTCTGCGCACTCTGCAGGCATCACTCGAGGCGGCACACAAGCGGGATGTACCCATGCGCGTCATCACGACGACATACATGGGTGCCACGGAACGACGGGCGCTGGATCGACTCGTACGCGAATATGGCGCGGAAGTAAAGATCAATTACGAGATCCACACCACCCGCCTTCACGCCAAAGCATGGCTCTTCCGCAGGAACACCGGATACGACACTGCGTACGTCGGTAGTTCCAACCTGTCCAAGTCAGCTCTCCTCGATGGGCTGGAGTGGAACGTCCGGCTCTCGAGCGTAGCCACGCCAGCAGCGATGGTGAAGTTCGATTCGACCTTCGAGAGCTACTGGGCCAACCCTGCATTTGAGTCGTACGACCCAGACCGGGACGCGGAACGCCTCGACGAGGCGCTGCATCGAGCCGGATGGATGCCCAACGCAAGCACGCCTAACGGCATCTTGACTAGCCACGAAGTGCGCCCGTTTCCGCATCAACAAGGCATGCTGGAGCGGCTATGGGTGGAACGCAAGGATGGCGCGGACCGGAACCTGCTCGTGGCTGCCACTGGCACCGGGAAGACCGTGATGGCCGCGCTCGATTTCCAGCAGCTCCGCAAAGAGCACGGGGATTTGAGTCTCCTCTTTGTGGCACACCGAAGGGAAATTCTCACTCAATCACGGGACACATATCGGGCTGTCCTCAAGGAGAGGAACTTTGGAGAGCTACATATTGGTGGGCATGTCCCAAAGAAGCGGCAGCATGTGTTCGCGAGCATACAGTCTCTGCAATCTCAGATCCCCGATGGGCTGTCAGCAGATCACTTCGACGTAATCGTCATCGATGAGTTTCATCACGCCACTGCCAACACCTACAAAGAGATAATCAAGCATTTTAAGCCCAAGCACTTGCTGGGCTTGACGGCGACGCCAGAGCGCGCAGATGGCTATCGAGTGCAAGACGAGTACTTTGGCGGCCACATCGCTGCAGAAATGCGTCTGTGGGAAGCTCTGACCAACGAACTTGTCAGCCCATTCCAGTACTTCGGCATCGCTGACGAAACTGATATGACCGGAGTCCACTGGAAACGTGGAGGTTACGATCGCGCAGAGCTCGAAAATGTTATTGACGAAAACCAGACTCGCGCTGAGCTGATCATCGATGCACTTCGGGACAAAATCCTAGATCCCAAATCGATGCACGCACTGGGATTCTGTGTCAGCATTCGACATGCGCACTTCATGGCAGACTTTTTCTGCAAGAAGGGGATCAGGGCCAAGGCGCTTGATGGGAGCTCCTTGGACAGTGAGCGACAGGCAGCTCTCGACGCGTTGAGACGAGGCGACATTCAAATCCTGTTCGCCGTCGACCTCTTCAATGAAGGTCTGGACATTCCGGATATCGACACGCTGCTGTTCCTGCGTCCGACCTCAAGTGTCACGTTGTTCCTGCAACAACTCGGTCGCGGGCTCCGCAGAACACCGAACAAAGCTGTGCTGACGGTGCTCGATTTCGTGGGGCAGCACCGCAAGGAATACCGATTCGAGGATCGATTCCGAGCTATCACCAACCACGGCCGTACGCGACTTGCCAAGGACATCGAGGACGACTTCTCGCACCTTCCCTCCGGGTACGAAATCATACTCGACAAGGTTTCCAAAGAGCGAATCCTTGAAAATGTCCATGCGCATCTGAAGTTGAACGTCCTTGGACTCGCGGCTGAAGTCAGAGGGTATGGACTCGACAACCTTCTGGATTATCTCAAGGAGAGCGGTCGAGACATCGATGAGATCTATCGAAATAATTACTCCTGGACAACGCTCCTGCGTCGCGCCAAGCTCCTAGATCCACCCGAGCCTCCGGGCGAGAAGAGCCTCCTCAAGCGCGTTTCTGTCTTCCTGCGCGTGGATGATTACGCCCGGCTGACTGCATACGAGCAGCTCCTGGAGGACGATGCGCCAGGTTACGATGACCTCAGCCCCACAGATCAAAAGTTCGCCCGCATGCTCTACTTTTCCATCTGGCCATACGGAACCGGTGGCAGCACCTATCAGGAAGGACTGAAAACACTGCACCCACAAGAAAAATTTCGCAAGGAGGTCCGCGACGTACTGAAGTATTCCAAGCGGCAGGTCGACCACCTTCCTGTGGAGCTTCCCGAGGCACATGCTTCCATTCCCCTGGTTCTCCACGCCTCGTACTCCCGCGAGGAGATCTTGACCGCGCTTGATGAAGTAGAATTGGGAGGATATCTTCCAGGCCATTTCAATAGCGGCGTTCGATGGTCAAACAAGCATCGTATCGACGCGCTTCTCATCAATGTGGAAAAGAGTGAGAAAGACTTCAAACCCAGCACGCGCTACAAGGACTACGCAATAAGTCCTCGCCGATTCCACTGGGAGTCGCAGGGGAGAACCCCGGAGCACAGCGCCACAGGAACGCGGTACCAGACTCACCAAAGCGACGGCTCCCATGTGTTCCTCTTCGTACGCCGCTCCAACACGAACGACGTCGGCAACACGCAGCCTTACACATTTCTCGGCCCGGTAAACTACGTAAGCCACGAGGGCAGCAAGCCGATGGGGATCACATGGGAACTCGATTATGAGCTTCCCGACGATGTTTGGACATACTCAAAGATCCCGATTTCCTAGCATGTAGCTCCGCAGCCGTGCGACCACATCACGCACGAACGGGATGTCCTGCTCAAGCCAGTCGACGTCAAACGCCTGCTCTGAGGTGAGCCAGCGCACCGCATCGTGGTCCTGAAGCGGCTGCGCCTCGCCCTTGAGTAGACGTACCTCCCAGGCCCGTAGAACAAGCCTGCCGTTCAACTGCCACTCCCCCGGCAGGCGTTCCAGGGGCTCCGTCTCGATGCCGAGTTCCTCACGGAGTTCGCGAGTCAGGGCGTGTTCCGGAGACTCGCCCGGTTCGACCTTGCCGCCCGGAAGCTCCCAGCGTCCGGCGAGTGCGGCGGGGGCGGTGCGACGGGCTGCGAGCAGCCGACCTTCATGGCACACGGCTCCCGCCACGACGACTGTCCGTTCCACTCCGTCTGTCATAAGAGGCACCCTACGGGCCCTGCGGAAAGCCAACTTCACCGTCGAACTCTGTCGACAGCTCACACCAGGTGGTCTTGCTGTTACCGCTCAAGATCACGCCCCAGCGGGCGGACATGAGCCCGAGCAGGGTCAGTCCCCGCCCTCACTCCTCGCCGTCCAAGGCATCAAGAAGGGCCGGGAGTGTGCGGCAAGCCGGGTCCGTGAGTTCGATGCGGAGCCGATCGGCTCGTACCGAGACGGCCAGGGAGACGGGTGTCACCGCTGGGTTCGGCCAGGAACGCTTCCTCCCAGCGCCGCACGGCCAAGTCCTGTCCCGTGATCATTCGCGTCAACTCCCTGCGGGCTGGGTCCTTGAGCAAGGTGACGGTGAGGCTTCGACCAAGGACTGTGAGTTAATTCTCGTGCAGCGTGGCAGCCTCACGTCCCGATATGCAATATGCACGCCGCGAATCCCACGAACGGGTGATTGTCTGGGGCGGGATCTTCCCAACAGACTGAATCGTCGCTGCCGAAGGAGGACTTGGCGTGGCTGGATCCCCTACTGCTCGCCGCCGCCGTCTCGCCATCGAGCTGAAGAAGCTCCGTGAGGAGCACGCGCTGACCTGCAACCAGGTGGGCGAAGCCCTGGACTGGAGCGGTTCCAAGGTCAATCGGATGGAGACCGGTGGCGGTCGCGTGCAGCCCTCGGATGTCGAGGCGCTCTGCCGCTTCTACAACACGGCCGACGACATGCGCGACCTGCTCAAGAGTCTGGCCAAGGACTCCAAGACCCGCGGCTGGTGGCGTGCCCATGGCGATGCGGTGCCCTCTTGGTTCTCCGTCTATGTCGGCCTGGAGCAGGCGGCCTCCAGTTTGCGCACCTACGAGTGCGAGTTCGTACCCGGCCTGCTCCAGACCGAGGCGTACGCCAGGGAGCTGCACGTTGCTTCGTCGCCGCCATCACCAGATGACATCGAGCGGATGATCGCGGTGCGCATGGAACGGCAGGCGCTACTCAGGGCCACTGCGCCGCCGGACCTCTGGGCCATCGTGCACGAGGGCGTCCTGAGGCACCTGGTAGGCAGCAGGGAGGTGATGTGCGAGCAGATGGAACGCATAATGAAAATGGCACAGTTGAAGAACGTCACCATCCAGGTGCTGCCGTTCGGCGCAGGGAGCTACCCGGCCACCGGGGCGTACACGATCTTGGGGTTTCCTGAGCAGGAGGACCCCGATGTCGTCTACCGGGACGGCCTGACAGACGGCACGTATCTGGAGCATCAAGACGACATCGCCCGCTACACCAGGGCGTTCGACAACCTCCGGGCGCTGTCGCTCAGCCCACAACTGTCGATTGCACTGATCAGAGATGCGATGCGAGGACTGCCTTCATGACCGAACCGGCTCAGCTCCTTTGGCGCAAGAGCAGCTACAGCAACGGATCCGGGGGGAACTGCATAGAAATGGCCACCCCGGATCGCGGGGTGGCCGTACGGGACAGCAAAGACCCCGCAGGGTCCGTGTTGCGGTTCACGGCGGAAGCGTGGCGGCGCTTCGTCGTGGGCGTGCAGGGGCGGTAGGCGCAGGTCGGTAGCCTTCCGGTGCCGGTAGAGGGATCGAGGGAGACGACGACATGCAGGAAGTGGCGTGCCACCGCGTCGGTGAAGAGCGCATCGCAGAAGCGCTGGAGGGCATACACGGGCGGACGATCGGCCACTGGCACGACCTGCGCTACGGCGACGGGACCCTGCAGGAACTCCGGGATGCCTCCGCGGATCTCCTGGATCACGTGGGCGCGTGCACGGGGCAGGATCCGGCCCTTGAGGGAGCCTCCGTGCGGCTGGCCCTGCGGACGGCTGCGGAGTGCACGCTCGGTGTACTGAGCCTCGGCTGCTTCCCCGACGGCGACCAGGAGATTCCCTTCCCGCTCATCGGCGAGGAGCTCACCAGCGAGCAGGGGATCATCCTCGGGTACCTGGTGGATCAAGCGCCCACCACGAGTACCTGGCTGGACTCGTTCGGGATGTGCCTGATCAGTGGCCTGGTCTGGGAGCGGAACCGGGTGATCGGACTGCTACTACGCGAGGACTACGCACCCGCGATCCGCGACGGGGTGCCGTATTCGCGGCTGGAGTCGCGTTCGGACCCGGCGGGCCTCGCGGAGATGGACGCGTTGTGCGGCTATCTGACCCAGGCAAGCGGGCATCTTCCCCGGGACTGGCCTTCTATCACGCTGCGCAAGCCGGACGCCGGAGAGCGCTTCGAGGCCGCTCGACGGCTGGACGCCCTCAGCGAGCTGACGCCGGACCAGCGTCTGCTCCGCGTACTGCTGGAGGATGACCAGTCGGCCTTCGAGCAGGCCCTGGCCGGGCGTCTCGTCCAGCACCGCGAGAGCGAGGGTGGGAGCGAGAGCGCGGCGTCCGGTGCGGCTCCCCGGAGCCTGCTGCCGGTCGGCGCGATCGCGCTGGCCGCGCTCGCCGTCCAGGTGCACGGATGGGAGTTGCGCATCAGGTCCGGCTATCTGCCGGAGGGTCTGCTGCGTGCACCGGAGGGCGCTCCGCAGGTCGGCGTCTGACGGAGAGTCGCCGCGGCTCTTGGGATCGGTCGACGGAATGGACGGTTTCAGGGGCTGGGTGTGGGCGGAGCGTCGACCGTTGAAGATCGATTGGGGGTTTTCCACAGGGGTTCCGGGGCGGGGGTGCTCTTGGGAAAGTGACCGCATGGTCGCTGAGGGGGAACTGCTGGGCCGGGTGCGCCGGATGGCCGCGCGGCAGGATGGCGTGCTCACGGGGAGGCAGGCGAGCAGGCTGGGGGTGCCGTCGGCGCTGGTGCGGCGGATAGTGCGGGCGGGGGCGTGGGTTCCCCTGGCCCGTGGGAGTTACTGGGTGGTGCCCAATGGGCTGCCACGACTGGCTACCCGGGTCCGCGCCGCGCTGCTGGCCTGCGGGCCGCGCGCCGTTGTGGTGGGGCCGACCGCCGCTCGGTTGCAGGGCTCGCGGGCCTGCCGCGTGCGGCGGACGAGACCGTACATCTGGCGAGCCCGGCGCCTGGGAAGCCCCGGCCTGGGCTGCTGGTGCACCGGGTCGGCAGCCGGCAGTGCACCTCGCTGCGCGGGCTTCCGGTGACGACCGTGCCGCAGACCGTCGCTGACCTGCTGCTCACGCAGGACCGGATGACGGGTGTGAGCGTTCTGGACTCGGCGCTGCGGCAGGGGAGGTTGCCCGGAGCCGCCAACTCGGCCACGGCCGGTGCGGCGGGCGGGAAGCGGGCCGTGCTGACGCTGCTGCGCGGGCGTACGGGCGCGCCGCGCGCCCGGGTGTGGCTGGCCGAAGGGGACGGGCGGGCCGAATCCCCGCTCGAGACCCGGCACCGGCTGATCTGTACGGACGCGGGGATGGCGCCGGAGGTCCTCCAGTGGCGCCTTGCGGATCCGCACACCGGCACGCGGTACCGGGTGGACGCGGGTTGGCCGAGCAGGGGGATCGGCGTGGAGGCCGACGGAGAAGAGGTGCACAGCAGGCCGCAGGCCGTGTACGCCGACCGGCACCGGCAGAACGCCCTGCTGGCCGCGTACCCCGGCCTCGTACTGCTCCGCTTCACCTGGCAGGACGCGCTGCGTCCCGCCAGGTTCCTCGACCAGCTGGGGCAGGCGCTCCGACTGAGGAGTCGGTCGACGGAAATGACGTTTCCCGCCCCGGGTGGTGGGTGAAGCGTCGACTGATGTCGGCGAGTGGCCGGTTGGAGGCGGTCAGAGGCGGGTGTGGGGGAGGACGCGGGCGAGGGGGCGCGGGAGCCACCAGGCGTGGCGGCCCAGGAGTTGCATGACGGCCGGGACGATGAGGCAGCGGATGATCACTGCGTCGACGAAGATGGCCACCGCCATGCCGAAGCCGACCTGTTGGAGCATGCGCTCCGGGCTGAGCATGAACGCCCCGAAGACCACGACCATGATGGCGCCGGCCGCCGTGATCACCGAGCCGGTGTGTGCCAGTCCCTCGCGCACCGCCAGGGCGGCGTCTCCGGTCCGTTTCCACTCCTCGTGGATGCGGGAGACGAGGAAGATCTCGTAGTCCATGGACAGTCCGAACACGATGGCGAAGATGACCACGGGCATCCATGCCTCGACCGGGCCGGACTCGACTCCGAACAGGCCGTGCTGGAAGACCAGCGTCATCGACCCGAGCGCCGCGCCGATGCTGAGCAGGTTGAGCAGCGCCGCCTTGAGCGGGATCCACACGGAGCGGAAGACCATCATCAGCACGATGACCGACAGTCCGACGACGATCGAGATGAAGAGCGGCGTGCGCTCCGAGACCTTCGCGGAGTAGTCGTCACCGGCCGCCGTGCTCCCGCCGACGAGGTAGTCGGCGCCGGTCTTTTCGGCAAGTGGCGGCAGCACGCGTTCGCGCAGGTGGGCGACGAGGTCCGAGGTGGATTCCGACTGCGGTGAGGAGGTCGGGAAGGCGAGTACGGTCGCGGCGCGGCCGTCGGCCGTGGGCACCGGCGGGGCGGTCGCCTCGATGCCCCTGGTGTCGGCAAGGGCGCGGGTCACCGTGCTTCCCGCGGTGCTCAGGTCGCCACGGTCCGCGTCGATCACGACGAGGAGCGGGCCGTTGAAGCCGGGCCCGAAGCCCTCGGAGAGCAGGTCGTACGCCTTGCGGCTGGTGGTGTCCGACGCGTCGCTGCCCGCGTCGGCGAAACCGAGCCGCATACCGGCCGCCGGGACGCACAGCGCGCCGAGCGTGACGACGGCCAGCAGCAGCGCGGCGAGCGGGCGGCGCTGCACCCTGGTGGCGAGGTCGCGCCATATCGTTCCTTCGGGTGCCTTGTTCCTCGCGGCGCGTGCGGCGGCCCGCGCGGTGAACTGGCGGGCGAAGCGCGGCCCGAAGACGCCGAGCAGCGCGGGGAGCAGTGTCAGCGAGGCGACCATGGTCGCCAGCACGGTCAGTGCGACGGAGAAGGCTATGCCGCGCAGCGAGCCGAGGCCGAGCGCGACGAGCCCGAGCAGGGCCAGGATGACCGTGCATCCCGCGAAGAAGACGGACCGTCCCGCCGCGTCCAGGGCGTTGACGGTTGCGCGTTCCGGGGCGGCACCGTTGATGAGTTCCATACGGTAACGGGCGAAGATCAGCAGCGCGTAGTCGATGCCGACTCCGAGGCCGACGACCATCATCATGTACGGCGTGTAGTCGGCGATGGTGAACATCTGCGAGGCGACGACGATCACGCCGAGTGTGGAGCCGACGGCGAACACGGCGGTCACGATGGGGAGTCCGGCGGCGATGAAGGTGCCGAACATGAAGACGAGGATGACCAGCGCGGCGAGGACGCCCGCCCCCTCGGCGACTCCGCCCTGCCCCGTCCCGAGCAACCGGGCGGCTTCGCCGCCCAGTTCGACCTGGAGGCCGTCCACGGTGTTGCGCTGGGTGACGTCGAAGAGGCGCTGGGCGTCGTCCTTGGTCATCTCCGTGGACGGGACGTCGAGGACGACGGTGGCGTAGCCGATGCGCCCGTCCGGAGCGATCGCGGCGCCGCCGTCGTACGGGCTGTGCACCTGATCCACCTTGGGCTGCCGCGCCACCTGGGCGAGCATGCTCTCGACGCCCTTGCGGGTGTCCGGGGTGCGCAGCCCGTCGTTGCCGCCGCTTCGCAGGACGATGTCCAGGGTGTCTCCGGTACGGGCCACGCCGTGTTCGGCCAGTACGTCGGCGGCCTGCTGGGATTCGGTGCCGGGGAGGGAGAAGTCCTCCCGGTAGTCGCTGCCTACGAGGGAGGCGACGGTCCAGATGCCGACCAGGACGGCCAGCCAGAGGCTGAGCGCGAGCCGCCGCCTGCGGTGGGCGAAGCCCGCGAGGCGGGCGAAGACGCCGGGTGGCCGGGCTTCCCGGTCGGGGCTGGTCACGGAGGCGGGATCGGTGACTTCGGTGGCGTCGGTGGAGGCCGCGGCCGTGGGGACCGGTTCAACGATTCTCATGCCCCGAAGACGACGTAGCCCCTGGGGGTGTGACACTCCGCGAGCGGGACGAGGCGTGGTTCGCCTTCTGCCGGTGCGGCGCCGTTCGCCGTATCGTGGCGGGCTATGGGGGCGGATCCACGCGAGACAACTGGCTCACCGGCGAGGCCGGAGCCGTCGGCGCGCGATGCTGCCCGTCCGGACGCACCGAGCCCGGCCCGCGGCGAGACGGATCAGCTCTGCGAGGAGTGCGGTGCGGTGAACCGGGCTCCGGTCGGGGTCAGTTGCACGGAATGCGGTGTCGCGTTCCCCCACCGGCCGATGCGCCTCCCCAGCAAGGGCGATGTGGTCGGCGACCGCTACCGGGTGCTGGGACCGCTCGCCCGGGGTGGCAGAGGCTGGCTCCAACTGGCGGCCGATGAGGCGCCGCCGGCGGAGGGCCAAGACGGAGGCGCCGCGCCGGGAGCGGGCGGAAGGCTGGTCGTGCTCAAGGAGTTGATCCCGAGGGCGGGGCACGATGTATCACCGGAGCGCGAGTTCGGCACTCTCATCGACCACCCGCACATCGTCGGCATCCGCGACATCGTCACCGACGGCCGCCGGGAAAGAGACGCGGTCGACTACCTGGTGATGGAGTACGTGGAGGGTGCCACGCTCTCCGAGGTGATCCGCGCCGCGAAGGCCGGTGGGCCGCCGCTGCTGGCGGAGCAGGTGATCGCGTTCGGCATCCAGATCCTCGACGTGCTGGGGTATCTGCACCGGCTGGGGCTTCTCTACTGCGACTTGAAGCCGGGCAACGTCATCCTCCAGGGCGGGCACATCAAGCTGATCGACCTCGGCGCCGTCCGCCGCGTCGACGACCGGGACTCCCCCGTGATCGGCACGCCGCGCTACCAGGTGCCGGAATCCGAGATGCGCACGTACGGGCTGACCGTACGTTCCGATCTCTACACCGTCGGTACGACGCTGCGCGAGCTGGTCGAGGCCAGCCGCACGGAGGGGGAAGGCCACGGCGACGAGGGAGACGGCGTGCTGCGTGCGCTGCACCACGTCCTCAACCGTGCAACTGCCAGCTATGTGAAGCGGTATGCCCTGGCCGAGGAGATGAGCCAGCACCTCAGCCGTGCGCTTGAGCACCTGCTGTCCGAACAGCGCAGCTACACGGAGCCGACGCGTGCCGCGTTGGAGGAGGCCGTCGAGGCGGGCAGCACGGCCTACGACGCGAGGCGGCCGGTGCGGGCGGCGAGGGAGTGGGGCCGGGCGGTGGCGCTCGCGAGCGCCCTGGAGGACCGTGCGGTGCCGCGCCTGCTGCGCCATGTGGTGGACATCATCGACCCGGTGCGGGGTGTGGTCCGGGTGAAGGGGACCTCCACAGCACGGTCCGGCGCCGCGACGGAACCGCAGCACCCCACAACCAGCCGGCGCGGTGACGCGCCGTTCGAGGACGCGGGGATGGACGTACTGGGCGACGCTGTCCTCGACCTCGACAGCACCCCGAGCCGGGTGGCCATGCCCGCTCCGCCCTCGGTGAACTTTCGGCAGGGGGTGGGGAGCATATGGGGGGAAGCGAGCGTCCAGTGGGCTCCCCCTGCCCTCACGTACTCCGAGTCCTTCCCCTCCTGGCGGCTGGGCCTGCCCCGCCAACCCCCCGAACTGGCCGTCCCCGACCGGCCGTTCCACACGGAGCCGTACATCCAGCGCCTCGGAGACGAGCCCGCCCGAGTGGGGGTGCCCGCCACCGTGGCGTTCGCGCTGGTCGCCCCTGCCGTGGGCGAGTTGAGCGATGCTCCCGAGCCTTTGCCCGAGGCCGTGAAGCTGCGGGTGCTTCTCGATGCGCGGGGGGCGGCCGTCACTTGGCCCGTGACGCGGCTGGTGGAGCTGCGGGCCGACCGTACGACGGAGGTTGTCGACTTCGATGTGGTGCCCGCCGAAGCCGGGGAGCTCGGACTGACCTTCCGGATCTACCGGGATGTGGACAGCGAACTGCTGATGGAGGTGCAGGCGGAACTGGATGTGACCGGTGACGTCGGGGTGCCCGCCGGGCAGTGGGGATCGCGCGAATGAGCGGGCAGCTGAGGCATGTCGTCACCCAGGACCCCGCCCAGCGGATGCAGACCGCCTGGGGCCCCTCGTACAACCGGGCGCGTACGGCGCATCTGCGCTTCACCAGGGACCGGGACGAGCGGTACTACACCGTGCAGGCGTGGGGCCCGGCCTTCGCGGAGACCGGCGGCGGCGGGTATCAGGCACGACTGGCCGCCGAGGCCGACAGGATCCAGGGCGGCATCGCCAAGCTGCGCGAGGAGTGGCAGCGCGAGGTCATCGAGCGCGGCTGGGCCGATCCGGAGACCGGGCGCACCGTCCGGCCCTTCGTGGACGACTGGCGTACGGGTGCGAGCGTCCCGCAGGCGGTACTGCGGCGGGTGTGGCTGAGCCTGGCGCGCTCCGGGCACAGTCTGTTCCGGATGCTCTTCCACGGGCCGGACGCGGCACTCGCGGAGATCACCGCGCAGCTCACGCAGGCGCTGCGCGCCGGGCCCTGCGTGCTGACGATGGAGTCGGACGATCTGTATGTGCCCTGGGGCATGCTGTACACGCCCCCGCTCGACTCCGACGACCTGCTGCGCGACCAGTCCAGCGACCCTGCCGACGACGCGTGGTCGCTGGACGGCTTCTGGGGCTACCGGCATGTCGTGGAGCACAACTTCTCCCGGATGCCGGGCTTCGACAGCCGGATCGCCCTCCCCGACGACGGGCGGGTCGCGGTGGGGTTGAACGTGGACGGCAGAGTGGACGAGGAGTATCCGCGTACGGAGTTCGTCGGGGCGCTGCCCGGCATCTTCGAGGGCTGCGACCGGCGGTCCCGGGTGGAGGTGCGGGGTGCGAAGTGGGAGTTGGCGCGGGCGTTGAGCAGCCCCGACTTCGGTGACCACATCAGCTACTTCGGCTGCCACGCGGAGGTGGGCTCCACGGGATACGGACGCGGGTCCGGGGCGGCCGGGTACGGGGCCACGCAGCCGTACTTCGTGCTGGGTGACGACGAGCGCATCTACGTCTCCGACCTGATGGGCTGGCGCCCGGTGGACCAACTGGCCTCCAGCCCGCTGGTGTTCGTCGCCGCGTGTCAGGGCGGACAGCTGTCGTCCGACTTCTACCCCTCCTTCGGGAGGCAGTTGCTGGACATGGGGGCCCGCTGCCTGGTCGGCCCGCAGATCGATCTGCCGAGGGCCTTCGCGCGGGAGTACACGGCGCGGTTCTTCACCTCGTTCCTGGACAAGGGCGGCAGAATCGGGGACATCACGCAGGCGCTGGCACGGGACTTCGCCCGGGAGCACGGCAATCCGCTCGGGTTGATCTTCTCCCTGCACCGGGGCATGGACGTGCACCTGTGGTCACCCAACGAGGAGTCGGGGGCAGCACACTGACGGCACTACCGCTGCGGCCGCCGGCCGTACTCGACCTCACCTCGGACGGAGAGCTCCACGACGGCGACCCCGGCCGCCCGAGGGCGGGCTCCGGTACGCCCGTGCCACCCGCCGCCGTGCGCAGCTTCCTCGCCGACCGCCTGCGCGTGCCCGAGGACGCGACCGACATCGTGGTGTTCGTCCACGGCTGGCGCAACACCCCTGTCGGCGCGCTCGGTTCGGCACGGCGTCTGTTCGGCCTGGTGGAGACCGAGTACGCGCGCCGCCCCGGCGCGTACCCGGCGCTCCAGGGCTGGCGCGGGCACTATGTCGTGGTGCGGTGGCCGTCGATGAGCGATCCGCTGCTCCGGGGCTACCGGCGCATCCGCGACCGGGCACACGCGATGACGACGCGGGGCCGTGCCTCCCAGGTCCTCGCCCAGCTGCTCGGCTACCTCAACGAGCAGCGCAGGCTGCCGAACGCCGCACCGACGCTGCGCACCGCCGGGGGCCAGTATCTGCACTGCGTCGGGCACTCCTTCGGCGGACGCTTCCTGTCCGAGGCGGTGCAGGCCGCCGCCGACTCGCCTCCCCCGGTGCTGGGTTGGAGCCGCGCCGATGCCCGCTACCCGTACGCGGTCGACTCGCTGCTCGTCTTCCAGATGGCCGCCTCGCCGGGCGTCTTCGCCGACCGCTTCCCGCGCCTCCTCCACGACGCGCCGGTCAACGGGCCGATCGTGCTGACCCGTTCACGTGCGGACCGGGCGACGGGTCTGTGGCACCGGCTCGCGGAGGGTACCGCCGGGATCGGGTACGCGGGGGCGGACCGGCCGCCCGGGCACATCGGGGCGGTGCCGCTGCGGCGGCCAGACTCACCGTACGGGCGGGCTGAGCTGGACCACCGGATCGTGAACGTGGACGCCGGTCGGCGCTTCCGGCGCGGGCGGCTGTGGAATCCGGTCGGCGCCCACTCCGACTACTGCTACCCGGAGTCGGCTCACCTGCTGCTGTCACTCGCCGACCTCGCCCGCTGACACGAGTCGCGGGACGGCCGGTCGCTCAGGCCCGGGCCACCGTGAAGCGGCGCTGGATGTGCCGGGGGATCTCGGCCTCGTCGAGCAGGGCGACGGCGAGATCCTCGGCGGAGATGTCCCGGGGGTCGTCCCCCGGCGGCAGCATCGCGTCTCCGCCCGTACGGTAACGGCCGGTGCGCGCACCGGAGTCGATGCGGCCGGCGGAGGGGCTGAGGTAGGTCCAGTACCGGTTCGAGAGGCGGCACAGGTCCAGCACTGCGGAGTGGGCGCGGACGACCGTACGGTATTCGCGCGGTACGCCGAGCACGTCCGTCATGGTGGTGTCGAGTAGTTGCTCGTCGTCGATGAGCCGTACGCCCGGCGCGATCTCCAGGCTGCCGCCGCCTCCGACGACGAGCAGGCGGGTGGCGGGCGTGCACTCCAGGGCCTTGAGAAGGACGCGGGCGGTGGCGGGCAGCGCGTCCGCGTGGGCGATCTGGCCGGGGATGTCGTCCCCGGAGTTGATCGCGTTGACCGCCACGTCGAGTCCGGTCAGCGCCTGTGCCGCGCTCTCGGTGTCGGTGAGGTCGACGACCTTCCAGCGCGTCTCCCCCTCGTCGGCGGCCGGTATCCGGGCGGGGTTGCGGGTGAACGCCGTGACACGGTGCCCCCGTTGCCCCGCCTCCGCCACGACTGCTCTGCCGATGACGCCCGTTGCGCCGAACACTCCGATGTCCATGAGTGGTTGTCCCTCCGCAGTCCCTGTGCACCGACACGGTCCACACGATGTATAACTACTACACACCGTTCAGTTAAGCCACGGCCGAGAGTACCTCATGGAGTGCTGGCGCCCCACCCTCGCCAGTCAGACGCGCGGGCCGAGGAACAGGCCGCCACTCGCGTCGACTACCTGGCCGGTGATCCAGCGGGCGGCGTCGGAGGCCAGGAAGGCGACCACGTCGGCGACGTCGCCGGGCCCGCCCAGCCGGTCGAGCGCCGTCATGCCGGCGATCTGTTCGACGAGGCCCGGCACGTCGAAAACGGCTCCGTTGGCAGCCGTCCTGGTCGCTCCGGGGGCGACCGCGTTCACCGTGATACCTCGGGGCCCGAGTTGGCTGGCCAGGGTCCTGCTCATCGTCTCGACCGCGGCCTTCGTCATGGCGAAGGCCGTCTGGGCCGGGTTGGCCATCCGTGTCGCCACCGACGAGAGCGTGATGATCCGGCCGCCGTCGCGCAGCAGGGGCAGCGCCTGCTCGATGAGGAAGTACGGCGCTCGTACGTTGACCGCGAACAGGTGGTCGAACTCCGCCCGGGTCGTTGCGCCGAGCGGGCCGGTCGGCGCGGCCGCGGCGTTGTTGACGAGGATGTCGAGCGGCAGACCGGCCAGGCCGGCCTCGACACCGGCGAGGAGCGTCTCGACGTCGCCGCCCACGCCCAGTTCAGCCCGGACGGCGAGGGCGGTGCCACCGGCGCGTTCTATCGCCTCGACCGTCGCCGCCGCCCCGCTCTCGTCCGTGCCGAAGTGCACGATGACCATGGCCCCTTCGGCCGCGAGCCGGGCTGCGATCGCCTGCCCGATGCCACGCGACGCACCCGTCACCAGAGCTGTCCTGCCGACCTGACCGCTCACGCCGTCCACCCCACTCATACGTTAGTCACTAACAGTGGGGTAGTGTCTATCACATGATTCAACGGAAACCGACCCTGCGGGAGCGACAGCGATCCGAGACACGGCGCATGATCCAGGCGCACGCGGTGCGGCTGTTCACCGACCGCGGCTATGAGGCGGTGACGGTGACCGAGGTCGCCGAGGCTGCCGGAGTCTCGGCGATGACCGTGTACCGGCACTTCCCGACCAAGGAGGACCTCGTCCTCATCGACCAGCCCGCCCGGCTCATCGCCGAGCGGGTCGCCGCGTCGCCCGCTACGCATCCCCTGGTACGCCGCGTCGGCGGCGCACTCGTCGAGGCGGCCACCGCGTTGACCGGCGGAGACGGGGACGAAGCGGCGGTGAACGAACGGTTCCTGCTGGACTGCCTCCGGCTCATGGTCTCGACGCCCGCCCTGCGGGCCAGGCACCTGGACAGCCAGTACGCGCTGCAACAAGCCATCGTCGACGCCCTCGGAGACGACGCGACCACTCCCGACGCCGCGTTCCGCGCCCGAGCGGCGACCAGCGCATGCCTGGCCGCGATGCACACGGCGCTGACCCGCTGGGCCGAGGAGGACGGGCAGACGGAACTGCCCGAACTGATCGCACGGGCACTCGCCGCGTCCTTCGGTGATGTCGCCGCCACCGGCCGGAGTGACTGAGGCGACCGTGCCAGCCGTCAGGGCAGGGACGAGCCCGGGGCCATGGGAGGCTGATCCAGCGGGGCCGCCGGGAACGCCGGGAGCCGGATCGAGGGGCAGGCGGGCGCCGGGTACGGGCGCTCCTCGGGCAGCAGCCGGGCCGCGTCCTCGTACCTCCGGTCGCGTACGAGGGCATGGATGCCGTGCGCGAGCGCCGACACGTCGGTGATGCCGACCGTCCACTCGTCCGCGTAACGGCGCGCGGCCTCGCCCGAGAGACCGAGTTGCAGGGAGCGGTGCGGCAGGGGACGGAGCTGCAGATCGCGTTCCGGATCCCACTGGACGCGCGCCGGGGCCCCCTTCAACGCGGCAGTCCAGTCGGCCCGTTCGGGGTGGACGTCCGCGTCGAAGTGGGAGAGGCAGGCGTGATGCAGCGCCCACTCGAAGCCCGAACGGGTGATCTCGACCGCGAGCACCGTCTCCTGGTCCTCCTTCGCACCCCAGCCGCAGCGGTACATCATCCACAGGAACGACGGCTTGACCCACGTCATGCGGTCCCGCTTCCAGGCCGCAGGGAAGCGGCCCGTACGGGCGGCGGGGACGCCGATCCGGGGTGCGTACGCCTGGTAGACCGTGACCGTGTCAGCGGTGTGGGCCGCGCGGATGCGGTATCCGGGCTCCGGGGCTGGGGAGTTCATGGGGAAGAGAGTGCAGGTGGGGACGTCGCTCCGGCCAGCGAATTTTCCGGGGCGGCTTTGCCAGCGCGGAGTTGCGGGGACGGAGTTGCCGACGCGGAGCGGTCAGCCGTCCCCTTCGTCCGGGATCTCCACGAGCAGCAGGGTGCCGTGGCTCCCGGACTCGACCGCGTGTGTGGTCCCGGCCGGAATCACGCACAGTTCGCCCGCCCGCATGGTCACCGCCCGTCCGTCCAGGGTGAGCCGCATCTCGCCCGCCATGACCAGCAGCGTTTCGTCCGTATGGTGCGCTTCGGGCGCCAGCGGCAGTTCGTTCATCCGCAGCACCTTCACCCGCGCGGGCCCCACCTGCGCCAGCTCGTGGGAGTCCCACGCCCGTGGCAGGGCTGCGGCGGTGGTGGTGACGTCGGCTGGTGTCATGACATGCCTCTCCCGCGCGGCGACGCGGACAGGGGCCGCGTTGCCGACGTGTGTGGTCGCTGGATGCCGAAGACGCTACGCGGGGCCCGTGGCCGGTGGGTTGACCGTTGGGCAAAGGATCGGTGGGCCGTGCCATCACGGGTACACCCCTTAGGCTGCGGGCATGGCCACCATCACCGAGCTGATCACGTATCCGGTCAAGGGATGCGCCGGAATCTCGGTGCGGGACTCACCCGTCACCCCGGCGGGGCTCGCGCACGACCGCAGCTTCCTCGTCGTCGCGGAGGACGGCGTCTTCCGCAGCCAGCGGCGCAGCCCCCTGCTGGCCGTGGTCCGGCCCGAGATCGACCCGGCGGGCGAGTCACTCACCCTCCGTGCGCCGGACACGGAGCCGCTGCGGATCGAGGTGGACCGCGAAGGGCCCCGCCGCGACGTCGAGATGTTCCGCGTGCCCTACCGGGCGATCGACCAGGGCGAGGCGGTCGCGGAGTGGCTGTCGACTGTGCTGGGGGAGCCGAGCAGGCTGGTGCGGGTGCCGCCGGAGCACGGCCGGGTGACCGCCGGGCAGACGCCGGGCACCTCCGGCTTCGCCGACAGCAGTGCGATGCATCTGCTGTCGCTGCCGACCATGGGCCTGCTCAACGAGCGGCTCGCCGCGCGAGGCAGTGCGCCGCTGCCGAGTGCGCGCTTCCGTCCCAACATCGTGGTGGACGGGTGGGGCGCCGACGGACTCGAGCCGCATGCCGAGGACCGGGCGCGTCGGATCGAGGCGGGCAGCGCCGAATTCGGCTACGCGAAGCTCGCCATCCGCTGTGCGGTGACCACCGTCGAGCAGCGGTCCGGCCTCCGCGCGGGGCCGGAGCCGCTGCGTACGCTCGCGGAGTACCGGCGGGCGGCGGAGGGCGGTGTGGCGTTCGGTGCGAAGTTCTCGGTGCTGCGGCCCGGCAAGGTCTCGGTCGGCGACGAGGCGGCGGTGACCGCGTGGGGTCCGTCCGAGTTCTAGCCGGTGCTCACCCGATCGGGGTGCCGATCCGCAGGCGGTTGCCGTCCGGGTCGGTCAGCTCGATCTCCCGGGCCCACGGCGCCGTTTCGGGCTCCAGCCCGAACTCCGCCGCGAGAGCCTCCACATCGCGGACTCTCAGGTACACCAGCGTGCCCGGCCGCGCGTCGCCCTCGTGCTCGGACAGGAACAGCCGGACCTGGCCCCGGGCGATCTCGACGAACGCCGGGAAGCCGGGTTCGAAGCGGTGCTGCCACTGCTTGCCGAAACCGAGGCGTCCGTACCAACGGACCGACGCCGTAGCGTCCGTGACGTGAAGGATGGGGATGACCTCTTCGTCCATTTCGTCCATGCGGCCATTCTGGCAGCGCCTGCGGTCCCCTCGGACGCCCGTCCCGGGCATGGGAACGTAGAACCGCAGGACCGCAGGACCGCAGGACCGTAGAACCGCAGGACCGCAGAAGCACGGCCGGAGAGGAATCCGCCTTCGTGGAGAGGACGAAAGTGACCGTGACGGAGTCACAGGACGCGCTGCTCGCCTTGCTCACCGCGTACGACAGGGGGGTGCTGGTCACCCTGAAGCGAGACGGACGCCCGCAGCTGTCGAACGTCAACCACACCTACGACCCGGGCACCGGCCTGCTTCGGGTCTCCGTCACCGCCGACCGCGCCAAGACCCGCAATCTGGAGCGTGATCCGCGCGCGAGCTACCACGTGACCAGCGAGGACGGCTGGGCGTGGACGGTGGCCGAGGGGACCGCCGAGCTGTCGCCGGTCGCGGCGGACCCGTACGACGCGACGGTCGAGGAACTGATCGACGTCTTCCGCGCGCTCAGGGGCGAGCATTCCGACTGGGACGAATACCGTGCCGCGATGGTCGCCGACCGGCGGTGCGTCGTACGACTCCGTGTCGAACGGGCGTACGGGAAGCCGCGGGACTGACCGTGATCCGGGCGGCGGGGCCGAGCCGTACGCGCAGGCCGACGGCCCTGGTGTCGGGGGGTAGAGCACCAGGGCCGCCGGGGTAAGGGAGCGCGGAAGCGCGCGGTTCGCGGACACGGAGCGGTAGCCGCCGCCGTACCCGTACTGAAGGTCCCCCCGTGGCCGCCGCCCCGTCCCCTCCTGCTCACCGGCACTGAGGTGGGGGGCACAGTGCACGGTCGGTGAGCGGGGCGGCGGCTCGGTCCCGGAACGGGATGTGGGGGGTCGGATCGGATCAGATGCTGAGGCCCTTGCCACGCAGCCAGGACAGCGGGTCGACCGGGTCGGCACCGCCCGGACGGACCTCCAGGTGGAGGTGCGGGCCGGTCGAGTTGCCGGTGGAGCCGACGTTGCCGATGACGTCCTTGGTGCTGACCTCGGCACCGGCGGACACCTGCATGGAGGAGAGGTGGCAGTACCACACCTCCGTGCCGTCATCCAGCTCCAGCACGATCCGGTAGCCGTAGGAACCGGCCCAGCCGGCCTCCTTGACGGTACCGCTGTGGACGGCGTTGACCGGCGTGCCGGTCGGGGCGGCGAAGTCCTGACCGGTGTGGTCGTTCTGCCACATGCCGCCCGCGGCGCCGTAGCCGGAGGTGAGCTGGTAGTTGGAGGTCGGCAGCGCCCAGCTGCGGGCCAGCTTGGCGAGGCGCTCGGCCTCCGCCTTGCGGGCGGCCTCGGCTTCGGCCTTCTTCTTGGCCGCCGCCTTCTTCGCCGCCTCTGCCTTGGCCTCGGCGGTGGCCTTGGCCTCGGCCTCGTCCGCCGCCTTCTTGGCGGCTGCGGCCGCCGCGTCCTCGCGGGCGGTCCGGTCTGCCTCGGCCTGCTGCGTTTCGGCCTGGGCGAGGATTCGGGCGCGCAGTGCCTCGCCCGGGTCCGACTGGCCCGCCTGGGCGTCGGTGGTGCTGAGCGCGGCGTAGCTGAGGGGGGCCTGCGCGGCGGCGTTGGTGGTGCCGTCCTCGCCGCTCTCCTCGTCGGAGTCGTCGGACATCAGGCTGCCGACGCCGGGCAGGTCCTTGGCGGCGGGCAGTTGGTCGGTGACGCTGCTCGCCATCGAGGCCAGGTCCGGCATGGAGACGGGGGCGGAGGACTTGTCGCTGGCCGAGGCCACGCCTCCCGCGCCGACGGCTGCGATCACGCCGACGCCGAGCACCGCTCCACTGCGCGCCATGCTGCCGCGCTGCTTGGCCACGCGATGGCGGCCGCGCACGGGGCGGATGGAGTCCTCGGTGGGGTTCCACTCGTCGAAAGAGTCGTCACGTTCCGGGCCGTATGCCGCGGAGAGCGTTTGCGTGCCGTATACACCGTGGTTCTCGCTGGAGCGGTAACCGCGGTCGTCGACCTCGTAGTACGGATCGTACGAGGTCTCGGGGGCATGCGTCTTGGACGCCACTCGGGCGCTCTCCTTTCCTTCCTTCTCGCCTACCGGGTTAGCTGACGGGTTCGGAGCAGGAAGGTCTCCTACGGGCGCGTCCATGGGCGGGACGTGTCCGATTCACCCCAAGTGATGGTTCCCCGGCTCCCTCGGTGCGGTATCGAGCTGTCATTCCCGATGCCGCACTTGCGGGATTAGGCGACGGCGCACGGTGCCGCCTCTCGTGACGGCAGTGACGACCGCGCTGCGTTATCGAACGTTAATAGACTTGCGGCCGAGAATCCAAGTCGTTCCGTGGTTTTTGACTGTCCATTGGCCTGGACTTAGCTGTCAGTGTTGGGCAATTGGGGCAAGCCGCTACCCGCCACGTTGGCCTTGTCACCACCGTCACCCACTTCATGCCTGTCGATCCGGCCGTTTCCGCGCCCGGCACCCGGCATCCGCCAGCCCGGAGTCAGCCGCCCGGAGTCAGCCGCCCGGAACTGCTCTCCGCCGCCCCCCGCGAACCACCCGTCGCCCCGGGACAACGGCCCACCGCCAGCAGTGCCATATCGTCCGATGTCTGACCCCCCGTATACATCCCCACATCCGCGACGAGCGCCTCCAGCAGCGCCTCGGGATGGGCGAAGCGGCGGCCGGAGAGATGGAGGGCCGGGTCGTAGAACTCACCCGCCCGATTGCGGGACTCCGACAGCCCGTCCGTGTAGAAGAGCAGAAGCGCGCCGGGCGGCAGCCGGGCCTCGTCCGCACGGTCGGGCCAGCGGCCGAGTTCGGTCATGCCCAGCGGCAGCGCGGGGACGACCGGTTCCAGATAGCGGGCCTTGCCGTCCTCCAGCAGCAGCAGCGGGGCGGGATGGCCCCGGTTCACGATCCGCAGCCGCCCCGGAGTGCCCGCGGGCACCTCCGCGAGCGCGGCGGTGGTGAAGCCCTCCACCTCGTCCAGGCCGTGCCGTCTGGCGCCCTCCCGCTGGAGCGCGCGCTCCAGCCGCTCCGCGACGCCCTCCAGAGTCGGCTCCACCTCGGCGGACTCCCGGAACGCTCCGATGACCACCGCCACGGCCTCCACCGAACCCAGCCCCTTGCCGCGTACGTCCCCCACGATCAGCCGGGTGCCGTACGGCGTCTCCTGCACGGCGTAGAGATCGCCGCCGATCCGGGCGTCGGACTGCGCCGCCTTGTAGCGCGCCGCCACGTCCAGCCCTCCGATCCGCGCGGGGGGCACCGGCAGTACGGCGAGCTGGGCGGCCTCGGCAATGCCCCGGGCGGAGGCCAACTGCTGCTCGCTGCGCCGGAGGAGGCGGTTGATGCCGAGCGCGAGCAAGGCGACCGTCGCCATCGTGGTCGTATGCATCGCGGCGTCGCCGGTGGAGGCCGTCCCGGTGGTGAAGAGCAGCACGAGGAGGACGAGCAGGGCCAGCGCCCCGCACGCGGCGGTCGCCCGCGCGGACAGCAGGGGCGCGGCCACCACCGGGGCGGCGGCGAACAGCGCGGCGGGGGTGTACGCGGGCGGCGTCGAGATGTCGACGGCCGCACCGGTGGCGATCAGCAGAGGGGGCAGCAGGCGGCCGTAACGGCGCAGCACGACGCGGTCGCCCGTAGCCGGCCTGCGCGGTGCCGCGTGGGTGACGGGCCTCGGGACGGCGTCGAACGCCGCGTGGGTGGACCCGGGGGTGGAGGCCGGGTGACCGCCGGGGACACCGCTGCCAACGCCACCACCCGGATCGTCAGTGCCGTCCCTGCCCGTATCGTCCATCACCGTCCCAATCTGCCTGCTGACCCGCGGGACGGCGACTCGGACTCACCCATGATTGCCCTGGGCGACGGCTTCGGGGGTACACGGACATGGCAGCGATCCGGCGTACGGCGCGCGTGCCGGTCAGAGCGTGCGGAACAGAGCGTGCGGGTCAGAGCGTGCCGATGCGCTCCCAGGCAGGTTCCTGCGGACTGACGGGCACGGTGGGGCCGACGGGGCTGATCTGCCGCACCTGCCGCGCCTGGCCCGCCTGACCCGCCTCATCCGGCGGCGGCAGGGGCGTGGCGGCCTGCTCGCCGCACTGGTGGCCCGCCGCACCCCGGCCCGGGGGCCCGTCGCCGGGGGCGGCGTGACGGTCGTACGGGCGAGGTGCCTCCGGGCCGTACGCGCCGGGCGGGCCGTACGCGCCGTACGCGCCGGGCGGGCCACTCGCGCCGCACGGGCCGTACGCCCCGCGTGTGCGGGCTCGCTCGGCACCGTAGCCGTGCGGGGTACCGGGCTCGCCCGGCAGGCTGCGCCCGGCGAGCGACCACTCGTGCAGCAGCTCCTCATAGATCGGCGACCCGAAGGAGCTGGCCGGGCTCATCGGGCGCACAGGGGGCACCGGGCTGTGCGGAACCGTTTCTTCGTACTCACAGGGCGCTGCCGTCCAGCGCTTCAACTGCCTCAGCATCACTGCCATGACGTAACCAACGACCCTCACCGGTCCGGGTCACCCGGCCGGATCAGCGACGTCACCCGTATGGCCGCGCCCGGCCCAGAGCCCTGCTGTCCGTACATGATTGTGTGCGCGGCCAACCCGCGTGCGCGTAAAAGAGTTGACGGCATGCGGCAACTCTTGACCAATCCATGTCAAGAGAGTTAACTCACGACCTGAAGTAAGTCACTGACGGTACCGGCTCGCGCCGACCGCATCACCTTCCCCCACAGCGTCCCCCACCGCACCGATGAGGTGAGTTCCATGTCGTCGAACCTTCAGCAGCAGCCCAGACCCCAGAGCCCGGCAGGCGACGGCCCCTTGCAGCGGCGCCGCCTGCGGCTGCCCCGTACGACGGCGCTGGTGGCCGTCGCCCTGGCCGCCACGCTGAGCTGGTCGACGGTCGGCCCGGCCGCTTCGGCCCCCGCCCCCTCCCCCGCCCCCAAGGACGCGTCGGCGGCGGCCGTCACCTTCGAGGACGGCTTCGACGGCCCCGCCGGATCGGCGGTCGACGGCAGCAAATGGCTGATCGAGACGGGCGACAACGTCAACAACCACGAGCGCCAGTGGTATACGGGCGGCAGCGACAACGCCGCTCTCGACGGGCAGGGCAATCTCGTCATCACCGCGCGCAAGGAGAACCCGGGGAACTACCAGTGCTGGTACGGCCGCTGCGAGTACACCTCGGCGCGGCTGAACACCTCGGGCAGGTTCACCCAGCAGTACGGCCATGCCGAGGCCCGGATGAAGCTCCCCCGGGGCCAGGGGATGTGGCCCGCCTTCTGGATGCTGGGCCAGGACATCGGCCAGGTCGGCTGGCCCGAGAGCGGCGAGATCGACGTCATGGAGAACGTCGGCTTCGAGCCCGGGACCGTGCACGGCACCCTGCACGGTCCCGGTTACTCGGGCGCGGACAGCATCGGCGGGAGCTACACGCTGCCGAACGGCGAGAAGTTCGCCGACGGTTTCCACACCTTCGCCGTCGACTGGTCACCCGGCTCGATCACCTGGTCGGTGGACGGGAACGTCTACCAGACCCGTACACCGGCCGATCTCGGCGGCCGTGAATGGGTGTTCGACAAGCCGTTCTTCCTGATCCTCAACCTCGCCGTCGGCGGCTACTGGCCCGGCGATCCGGACGGCTCCACGACGTTCCCGCAGGAGCTCGTCGTGGACTACGTCCGGGTCAGCACGGCAGACCAGCGGTAACGACCTCGCGGGTCACCGGCGTGCGCGTGCGCTGCGCGCGCTCGTCGCGGCCCCGCCCCAGACTCGTCCGGTGATCCGGTTGTCGCCTTTCCCCGGACGGGAGCCCCCCACGCGGCCCTGCCCGGGGCAGACCGGAAGTCCGCCCGGGCAGGCCGCCGCACCCCGGCACCGCCGCACCACGAGCGCTCCGGCCGCCCGTCAGGGGAGCGACGTGATCGGTGTGCGGAAGCGGCCGTCCGGGTCGTACCGCTCCCGGATCTCGGTGAGCCGCCGCCTGGTCTCCGGCTCGTAGGCGTCCCGCAGCTCATCCGCGTCCGACTCACCGAAGAGGAAGTTGAGGAACCGGCCCACCTTCCGGTGCTCCAGCGGCTCCCCCAACTTGTGGTGGTACGCGGCGGCGGCGGGCGCGTCGAGCTCCTCGCCGCCCGACAGAACGCTCAGCGAATACCGGGCCTCACGGTGGCCCACCGCGTTGCCGACGCCGTCACCGGGCGCCCGCGAGAGCGCGCCGCCGAGATGCTGCAGCTGCACCACACACATGACCGGCGCCTCATGCCCCGCCTGCTCGACGAATTGCCGCACCGCGTCGACCTCCAGGCCGTCCAGCATCAGATTCGTACCCGTGTACGCGTGCGCGTCGGTCGGATCGCTGTGGATCGACGGGCTCTCGGTGTACGGCATCTCGCGGAGCGTGTCGATCAGCGGCGGGCCTACCGCGCGCATCGGCGCCACCAGCCGCTCGCCCGCCGCCGCGTCACCCGTGAACGCCACCCGCAACTGGGCGACATGCCGCCCGCGCAGCGGTTCGGGAACCTGCGGGATGTCGGGGAGGACGATGAAGCCCAACGAGGAGGTCAGTTCCTCGGTCAGCCCCTCCGTCCAGTCCCGGTAGACGGTCAGCAGTTCACCGCTGACGGCGGCGGCGTCGTAGAACAGCGCGCCACCGTACAGGCGCGGCACCGGTACGAGATCGGTCTCCAGCCCGGTCACCACCCCGAGGCCGTCCCGCCCGCCGCGCAGCGCCCAGAACAAGTCCGCGTCCTGGGCGGCGGTGACATGCCGCAGGGTGCCGTCGGGGGTGACGAGGTCGATGGCGCGGACGTGGTCGGCGGTGTATCCGTAGGTACGGGCCAGCAGGCCGATGCCCCCGCCGAGGGCGTAGCCGATGACGCCGCTGTGCGGCGCGCTGCCGTTCAGCGGGGCCAGGCCGTACGGCGCGGCTGCCTCGATCACCTGCTCCCAGCGCGTCCCGGCGCCCGTCCACACGGTCCGCCGCTCAGGGTCGACCCGCACCTCGTTCATCCGGCGGGTGCTGATCAGCATCCCGCCCTGGGCCTCCGCCGGCCTGCCATGACCGGTCGAGTGCACGCGGACGGGAAGCGAGCGGGAGGCGGCGAAGGACACGGCAGCCCGTACGTCCTCCGCGTCGAGGGCGCCGACCGCGACGGCCGGACGGATTCTCAGACCGCTCTGGAATCCGGCGGTCTCCGCCTCGTACTCCTCGTCGCCGGGTACAAGAACCGGACCTCGCACCTGCTGGGCCAGTGCCTCGCTGTCCTGCCCGCTCATCGCTCTGCTCCTTCTTGCCGACTCCGCTGTGCTGTCGGACAGAGCGTTGCATCTGAACCTGACACCTGCCGTCAGGTTTCTGCGGCCCGCCCCCACACGCGGACGGGCGGCTCTCGCTTTGCCGGACGAGGAGGAATAATCTAGCGAGCGTTTCAATTGAAGCGCTTGTTCAGTTTGTTTCTCTCGCTGCCGCCCGTTGCACGCACCCGGGCGCAGCCCAGCCGCTCAGCCCAGCCGCTCAGCCAGGCACCCAGCCCAACGCTCCGGAGGTCCCCCGGCATGGCCAGCCCCTATCGCGAACTCTTCTCCGCCCCAGGCTCCGTGGCGTTCTCCGCCGCGGGGTTCGTCGCTCGGATGCCGATGTCGATGACCGGCATCGGCATCATCACCATGCTGTCCCAGAGCCGCGACGACTACGGGCTGGCGGGTGCCGTGGCCGCCACCTTCACGCTGTCCATGGCGCTCTTCGGGCCCCGGATAGCCCGCGAGGTGGACCGGCGCGGGCAAGGCCGCGTGCTGCTGCCCGTCACCGGCGTCAGCGTGGCCGCACTCGGCGCACTGCTGCTGTGCACCCGCTACGGGGCGCCGACGTGGACGCTCTTCGTCTGCGCGGTGCTCGCCGGATTCATGCCCAGCATGGCGGCCATGGTGCGGGCTCGCTGGTCCGAGCTCTACCGTGGCTCGCCCCGGCTGCACACCGCCTTCTCGCTCGAATCGGTAGTGGACGAGCTCACCTTCATGGTCGGCCCGGCGCTGTCGGTCTCCCTGTGTACGGCGCTCTTCCCGGAGGCCGGACCTCTGCTGGCGGTCGTACTGCTGGCGGTGGGCGTGCTGCTGTTCACCGCACAGCGCGGCACGGAACCGCGTACGCACCCGGTGGACACGGCGGCCGACGGTGGGGCGGCGATCCGCTCGGGCGTGGTGCTGGTGCTGGTACTGGTGCTGCTGGCGGGCGGCGTCATCGTCGGCACCGTGGACGTGGTCAGCGTGGCCTTCGCCGAGGAGCTGGACCGGCCCGCCGCGGCGGGCCTCGTCGTCGCCTCCTACGCCGCCGGGTCCGCGGCGGCCGGACTGCTTTTCGGCGCGCTCGCCCCGAAGGCGGCGCCGTCCCGGCTGCTGCTGGCCGGCGTGGCCGGTACGGCGCTGACCACCGTGCCCCTGCTGATGGTCGAGGGGCTGGTGGCGCTGTCGGCGGCGGTGTTCGTCTCCGGCCTGTTCTTCGCGCCGACCATGATCGTGGTGATGGGCATCATCGAGAAGACCGTCCCGGAGTCGAAGCTGACCGAGGGCATGACATGGGCACTCACCGGCCTGACCATCGGTATCGCACTCGGCGCAGCCGTCTCGGGCGCGGCGGTCGACCGCCTCGGCCCGGAAGGCGGGTTCGCGGTGGCGGTCGGCGGCGGCGTCGCGGCACTCCTGGTGGCACTCCCGGCCCACGGGCTGCTGCGCAAGGCGGAGACCGAGCGGGCCGGCGGGCGGCCGCGGGCGGAAGGGCCGGAGACGGAGGGGCCGGACGCGGAGGGGCAGGACGCGGAGGGGCAGGACGACCAGCCCTGTGCGTCGCGCGCATGACCACTCGGGCTGCACGCGCGGGGGCACCCGGACGCCGTCGCACCACGTACCGTTTGTATCCGCAGCAGGTCTCCGGAGGTGCACGTTGAGCGAACCCCACACTGACGGGCGTCGACTCAAGGGAGAGCGCCGCCGTCAGGAGCTGATCGAGGCGACGTTGCGCGTGGTCGCGCGCGAGGGCGTGACGGGGGTGAGCCATCGGGCGGTCTCCCGCGAGGCGGGCCTCTCCCCCACCGCCGCCGCTTACCATTTCGACAGCATCGACGACCTGCTGACCGCCGCGCTGACCAGCTGCATGGACGAGAGCGCACGGGTGATGCGCGAATTCACTGCGGTCTTCGACAGCGGTACCGACGCCCTCCCCGCACTCGCGGAGCAGTTCGCCCGGCTCTTCGTCGACCCGACGCGGCTGCTCGCGGAGTTCGAGCTGTTCCTGCTCGCCGCGCGCGAGCCGGAGCTGCGGGCGCCGACACACCGCTGGCTGGAGGCGGTTGCCGAGTTCGCCCGCAGACACACCAGCGACCCCGTCCGGGTCCGGACCGTGGTGGCCGCGGTGGACGGCATGCTGATGCATGGGCTGCTGCGGGAACAGCCTCCCACCGCCGAGCAGTTCGAGGCCGTGCTGCGGGCGCTGCTCACCGAGGCGGCACCGGGCGCCGCCGAGCCGGTGACCTGACGGCTGGCAGGTGACTGGCGCTGGCGGCTGGCGGCGCCCGAACTACCGGCCCTGCCAGCCGTGTTCGCTGGCGGGGTCGCCCTTGAGGTAGTGGGCGACCCCCAGCGCGTTGTACAAAATGGTGCCGGCGGGGAGCCGGTCGGCCGGATGCCAGCTCAGGCCCGCGCACTTGTGCGGTTCGGCGTTGAAGGGCTCGCCCTCCCACTGGGCGGTGGCGAAGAACCAGCCGACACGCTCCTGCCCCTCCGGATTGCGAAAGTGCATCACATGCACGGCACGGAGTTCGTCCGGCGCGATGCGCACCCCGACCTCCTCGCGCGCCTCCCTCACTGCCGCCTCGGTGACGCACTCGCCCACTTCGACCTTGCCGCTGGGCAGGTTCAACCAGCCGTCCGAGTAACCGGTGTTGGCGCGTTCGGCGAGCAGGATTCGTCCGCCCCGCTCCAGGATGATCATGACGTCGAGGTAGGGGTGCTGGGGCATGGGCTCTCCGGAGTCAGACGGCTCGTCGCCGCGGACCCTACGGCCTCCGCCCGGCCCCTCACCCCGCGTCGCCGCCGAGTGCCCGGTCGACCAGGGGCCCGGCCGCGCCCGTGTAGCCACCGGGATCCAGCAGCCGGGCCAGCTCCTCGTCACCGACCACCCCGCGCAGTTCGGGCAGCGCCGCCAGCACCTCGCCCAGGGTCTCGCCGGAGTCGTACACACGCGCCGAGGCGCGGGTGAGCAGTTCCCTGGCTGCCACCTTCCCGAGCCGGGGCGCCAGGACCGCCGCGATGCGCTCGGAGACGATCAGGCCGCCTGTCAGCCCGAGGTTGGCCCGCATCTGCTCCGGGTGAACCACCAGCCCGTCCGCCAGTTCGACGGCCGTGTGCGCGGCACCGCCGGTCAGCCGGAGGCACTCACGCAGGGGCTGCCACTCGGCATGCCAGGCACCCGCCGAGCGTTCGTCCTCACCGGACAGGCACTGCACGAGGACGGCGGCAAGAGCGGGCACCTGGAGAGCGGCGGAGCGAATGAGTGTCGCCAGCACGGGATTGCGCTTGTGCGGCATCGCGGAGGACGCACCCCGGCCCGTGCCGGCAGGCTCACCGGCCTCTGCGATCTCCGTCCGGGTCAGCACCTGGACATCCGCGGCGATCTTGCCGAGCGCCCCGGCGGCATGCGCGAGCGCCGCACCGAGGTCGGCGACCGGAGTCCGCAGGGCGTGCCAGGGCAGGACGGGGCGCGCCAGACCGGTCTCTGCGGCGAAGGCGTCCACGAGACGGGCCGGCCCTGCCGGGGGTAAGGGCGACGGCGCCGGAAGAGGCGCGGAAGACTGTGCGTCCCCGGCGTACTGGAGGTACCCCGCCATGGTGCCCGCGGCGCCGCCGAGCGAGACCGGCAGCCCCCCGTGCAGCACCCGCTCCAGGCGCTCGGCCGCCTCCAGCACCAACTGCCGCCAGCCCGCGGCCTTGAGGCCGAAGGTGGTGGGCACGGCATGCAGGCCGAGTGTCCGGCCCGCCATCGGCGTGTCACGGTGCGTCTGTGCCGTACGGGCCAGGGCGGCGGCCGTGCGGCGCAGATCCGCGGTGATCAGGAGCAGGGCACGCCGGGCGACGAGCATGGCCCCGGTGTCCAGGATGTCCTGGCTGGTGGAGCCCCGGTGCACATATTCGGCGGCGTTCGGCGAATCCTGGGCCACCACGGCGGTGAACGCCTTCACCAGGCCCACCACCGGGTTCGCCGTCTCCCGCGCCTCAAGTGCCAGGGCCCGCACGTCCAGACGCTCCGCACGGGCCGCTGCCGTGACCGCCTGCGCCGCCCAGCCGGGGACGGTGCCCACGCTCGCCTGAGCCCTGGCCAGTGCGGCCTCGGCGTCGAGCATCGCCTGCAGCCAGGCATGGTCGCCGACCGCCGACTCGACCGGGGTGCCGACCCGTACGGGCGAGAGCAGCCCCACGTCCGACCCGGTGTCCGCCCCGGCCGTCTCCGTGGGAGCTTCCCCCACGGGGTCAGGCGTGCGCTCGCTCATGCCGCCCCTCCTGCCGTACTCGTCGCGTGCTCATGCCCGTGCCCGTGACCCGGCAGGTGCCCGTGGCTGGCGACCGCTGCGGGCAGCGGGGGCAGGGCCAGCACCGCGCCCGCGAGGGCGTCGGAGTCCTCCAGGGTGACGGAGCCGACCCCCGGACGGATCCCGGCGGCGGTGACCCAGTGCACGGATTCGGTGGGTACCCCGTAGGCGAAGCGCCTTGGATGCGCGGCCCCTTGGGCGTTCAGAAGGTGGTAGGGACGCTCGGAGACGGCGAGGCCGCCGGTCTCGTAGTCCGCACCGTTGACGCCGCGCACGACGTACGGGCGGCACTGGCCGGTACCCAGCAGGTGCCGCATCAACGGGTCGGCGGTACGCCGCAGTCCGACCTCGGGGAGGCGGGCCTCGATGAGCGCGGTGGCCCGCACCCGGAGGCCCGGCACCTGGGCCGAGGTGCCCACGAAGCACGCCCCCTCCGCGTCCCCCGCCTCGGCACGGACGCGCATTCCCGGGCCGGTGACGTCGAGGACTCCCGCCTCGATGAGCGCGTCCATCTCCTCTATACGGGAGACGGGCGGGCCGATCGACAGGAAGGCGTTGAGCGGTGTGTACCAGCGCTCCAGTTCGTCACGGTGCGAAGTGCCGTCGAGACCGCCGTGGTCGACGGCGAGCCGTATCTCGTTGCGCAGATCGCGGAGCACGTCGAACGCCGCCTTGACGGGCCCGCTGACGTTTCCGGCCCGTGCCTCGCGCACGTCGCGGGCGAGGTACTCGCGCAGCCAGGACCGGAAGTCGGCGAGGCTCGCGAAGGCACGCGTCCCGTAGGGCCGTGCGATCATCTCCCAGTCCCAGCGCTGGTCTTCGGGGATGCCGAGGGAGTCGAGCAGCCGCTCCTCGGCCGGGCCGGGGGCGGCGGCCAGATAGCGGGCGGTGAACTCCGCGACGGCGCTGCCGTCGACGGTGCTGCCGGACGTGCTGCCCAAAGGGGCGCCTCGGGCCGTCAGCAGCGCGGCGTAGTAGACGCCCTGCACTTCCTTGGCTATCAGCGGCCACAGGTCGGCGCGGAAGCGGACCGGCTCTCCTCCGGCGGCGCGTTCGCGGAGCGCGGCGATGCGCTCGACGGTGAGCAGGCGGGGTAAGTAGCGGCCGTCCGCACCCTTTTCGTTCTCCCCCCGCGCCTGGTAGGGCACCCCGCGTCGCGAGCCCGCGTACATCTTCGGTTCGCGCCCGGACGGCCGGTAGATGAGCCGTCCGCCGGCCATGCGGTCGAAGGAGCCGCCCCGGCCGAGAGTCAACAGCGCCATGTAGTCGAAGAAGTTCAGGCCGAGGCCGCGCAACAGCACGGTCTCGCCGGGCGCGACGGAGCCGAGGTCGACGTCCGCGGGATTGGCCGGAGGGAGGTAGGTGAGGTGGTGCTGCGCGGCGAAGTGGGTCAACTCGCTCTCGGTACCGGTGGGGAGGGCGTCGACGTGGCCCTGGGCCAGCACGACTGCCGACAGAGCGGTGAGGCGCGTGCCGTCCTCCAGCAGCACGGTCTGGGCCCCCTCGGGGCCCCCATCACCCGGCCCCGCATGATCCGGACCGGCATCGTCCAGAGCCACCGCGCGGCTCCGGTGGACCCGTACCTCGATGTGCTCGGCAGCGTGCGTGGTCACCTGCCGGAACGCCCAGCTCAGGTAGTGCCCGTAGAAGACCCGGGTGGGGTAGGTGTCCGGCCCCAGGGCCCTGGCCTCCGCGAGCGTCTCCTCGTCATACGCCGCGGCGGCGTCGGACGGAAGCGTGCTGTGCGTCAGGCACTTGGCCCACTGGTACAGGCTGGGCCCCTCTTCCAGCGGGCCGGTGATGCTCACACTCGCGTCGGTGTAGACGGTGACCTGTGAGGCGACGGTGTTCATCAGGAGATGACGGGACTGGGCGGCGCGCCAGACGCGGCCCGCCCCCGGTGGGTCCGGATCGACGACATGCACCGTGATGTGGCTCCACTGGGGGGACTTGCGCTCGTGGGCAGAGAGCCTCTCCAGGACGGACAGCCCGCGGGGGCCGACGCCGACGAGGCACACTTCCAGACTGCTGCCGATCACGCGAACACCTTTCTTGCGACAAGTACGAGGGCTGAGATCGGGAAACCGCAGGAATGCAGGCAGAATCCTGCCACGGCTGGCGGCTGGCCTCGACAAGAGCGCCACGGGTAAGGGTTTTCCCGAACTCCGGTCAACGGATTCGCTCCATACTCGGCGCATCGAATGGAGAACGTCAAGCGGTTCTGTCGATGCTCCGGAATTTCCCTGTCCGGGAGGGCCGCGAAATCCGTGCCGGCCTGGGATCCGGAAGGGAATCGTCACGCCGCCGAGAGCCGACGACATGGTGTGCAACATGGGAGCAGTTGAACACTTCCCTGTTCAACATGGGTGAGCGGCGGCAAGTTGCACACTTGAACCACTTCTGTGCAACTGCGGAAAGGCCGCGGTCGAACGTAGCCCAGGAAATATGGATTCCCATTTTCCGGATTCCCGTTTCTGTACGGTGAAGGAAATGCTGACAATCAATACGAGAAACTCTGGAACGCCTCACTCGCGAGTCCTCGCTTCCGGCCTCGACCACTGATCCGATGTGATACCCGGGGCCATCCTCACTCGCACCTGAGTTTTTCGACGAGAACCCGTTCTGTGACGTCCAGGCCGGCACTCAGCCGGGTGCGCGGACGGCGGTGGGGGCGGGCATGCGAAAGTGCCTTCCGGACGGGGGTGGTGAACCTCTCCGAGGAATCCCTCGGCCCCGGCGGAAGGCACTTCTGTGTGCGGGTGTCGATTTGCCTGACGGACCGCGCGCGCTACGTGCTGACCGTCACGCAGCGACCGAGCCTGCCCAGTCGTTGTAACTGCCGAGGTTGGAGCTGTACGACTTGGCACTCAAGGCGATCGACCCGCCATTCCCGCCCAAGTCCCTGGCGAGATATCCCGCCGAATCCGTCTGGTTGTTGCGCCAGGACGGCGTCTTGTCATTGAAGTCGTACTCGGTGAGGTTGTGCCACTGGCGCTCGCTGAAGATCAACCGCCGTCCGCCGCCGTTTGCGTTCTCATACAGGCACAGCCAGCCGTTGGCACATGCGGGCAGCGCCTTGGCGTCGGCCTTCGCGTTGCGCAGCAGCGGGTCGCTCGCACGCGAGTACCCCAGTGTCCTGTCCGCCTCGGCGTGGGTCTTGACGCAGCACACGTCGGCCTCGGAGTGGACCACGCAGGTTCGTGCGTCGCGCCAGCCGTCCTGCTGGAGGTTGATCTTCTGCTGCCCGTAGCGGGCGACGGCGCCGCCCTCCGGCGAGCTGGCCGCCTGAACCTGTGGCGTCCAAGCCATGGTCGTGAGAGCGAGTACGGCTGCGGCCTACCGGCCCTTGCCCGGCTCACCCCGCTTGCTGCCGAGCTTCACCACGACGCCGTCCTCGGACGTCACCTCGTAAGGCCCGGTCACCGGCTGCTTCGGGAGGACGTACCCCTCGGGGACTGCGGTCTCACGGACGCGGCGGGAGATCCTGTGCAGGCCCGGCCTGGTCTGCTCGCCCCACCTGCCGGTGCGTGTGGCGACGGGGCCGTAGTCCAGCCGTTCGCAGCTCCGCAGCCACAGGAGCTGAGGCGTCATGTCGACACACACCACCGTGCCGACGTTCACCGGGCAGGAGCCGTCGGCGTTCGGGTCCTTGCCCGCCCGCACGATCTGCGTCTGGCGATAGCCCTCCAGCCCCGCGTATCCGTCCTTGCGTTCGAGGCGATGCTCGCGCTGGAAGCCGCGGATTGCGGCGCAGTCCGCCGACGACTGGCGCCCGTCCACGCACAGCTTCAGACAGCGCTCCAACTGCCGCTGGTACGGCCCTGTCCGGCGGCGCACGCTTCGCCGAGCGGCCCCGGCCGTGGGCGGCGGCGGACGCCGTGGCATGCACCGCCGTGACGGAGAGCGCCGTGACGGACAGCGCCGTGACGGACAGCGTGCCGAGGCACAGGAGCACGGCCGGCGGAAGCGGGACACGGTCCGGGGCCGGGTCCCGGCCCGTCCCCGCCGCCGAGGACAGCCATTCCGGTGGGCGCTCAGCAGGGTGGATCCTGCTCCGGCATACCGGCCGGAATCCGCCGGTGGATGTCCTCCCACATGTTCCGCATCGCCAGGCGGAAGACCTCGGCCTGGTGGTCGGCGCCGAGGAAGCCGGTGTGCCCGAACACTTCGAGGGCGACGAGGCCGTGCATGTGCCCCCATGCGCTCAGCAGCAGCGCGGTCGCGGCAGGCGGCAGGTCGCCGAGACCGTCCGGAGGCAGGTGTTCCAGGTGCGCCCTGAAGGCGGGCGAGAGCACGGGGGTCTCGGCCGCGTCCAGTTGCGCCGCCGTGAACCCACCGAACATCTCCCGCTGGAAGATCGCACTCATCCGGCGGACTGCCTGGGTGGTAGGGCCGTCGGCGGGTGCCTGGTAGTTGCGCAGCGGCGTTCCGTAGAGGAGCTGGAAGCGCTCGGGATTGGCGACCGCCCATCGGCGGTAGCCCTCGGTGGCGACCACCAGGCGCGGCATCGCCGTGTCGTACGGGCCGGCGTCGACGGCGGCCTGCACGGCATCGGCCAGCTCCTCGTACGCCTTGGCGATGAGCGCCGTGACGAGGTCGTCCCGGCTCGGAAAGTAGTGGTAGAGCGCCTGCACGGTCATGCCGAGGTCCCGCGCGACCGCTCGCAGGGAGAGGGCGGCGGCCCCGTGCCCGGTGATGTGGGACTCGGCGGCGGTCACGATCTCTTGGACGGCGACGGCCCGACGCCGCTGGCGCAGGGAGGGCTTGGCCGTTGCGGCTTCGTCTGGAGGCATGCGGCGACCGTACGACGACGGAGCGGGGAACGGCACCCGAAAGGCGTGCTCTGTGAAGAAAAACTAACACTGCCAAAACTTCTTCCACCTCGCTAACGTCGTCAGCGGCGACGAGGAGTGCGGCACCGCATCCCGTCTCAAGTCCTCACCCTCACCTCTGACGGGGCGTAGGGCATCCGCGGCGCACCGCGTCGGCTTCCCTCGGCTGCTTCACGCCGATTCACCGCAGGAAACGCAATGAAGGAGATCGTGCGTGTTTGACCGCATAGCCGAACTGGCGATCCGCCGGTCCCGGCTGGTACTCATCGTCGCCACCCTGGCCGTAGTTCTCATGGGTGCCGTCGGCGCCGGCGCGTTCGGCAAGCTGGTCGACGGCGGCTTCGACGACCCGGACGCACCCTCCACCCGAGCCGAACAAGTCATCGAGGACAAGTTCGGCGGGCAGACCAACCTGGTTCTGCTGGTCCAGGCGTCCGAAGGCAGCGTCGACACCCCCCAGACCAAGCAGGCCGGGCAGGCTCTGGTGGCCGATCTCAAGAAGGAACAGAACCTTGAGAACGTGATCTCGTACTGGGACGCGAGCAGCCCAGCCCTCCGCGCCGAGGACGGCCGCCAAGCCATGGTGCTCGCCCACGTGAAGGGCGACGAGACCGAGCAGGGGACGAACGCGAAGGACGTCATCGACACCTACACCGGTGCGTACGAGGGCGGGCTCGACATCCAGGCCGGAGGCGGCACCGCCGTCGGCAACGACCTGTCGACACAGACGCCCGAGGATCTCCTCCTGGCCGAGATGATCGCCATACCCCTGACGCTCATCCTGCTCCTGGTCGTCTTCGGCAGCGTCGTCGCCGCCCTGCTGCCGCTGCTCATCGGGACCATCGCGATCGCGGGCACCTTCGCGGAACTGGCGCTCCTCGGCGGCGCCACCGACGTCTCCATCTTCGCCACCAACCTCACCACAGCCCTGGGCCTGGGCCTGGGCATCGACTACGCCCTGCTGATGATCAGCCGCTTCCGCGAACAACTCGCCGCCGGAGCGGAGGTCGACGACGCCGTCCGCCACACCGTGCGCACCGCCGGCCGCACCGTCGCCTTCTCCGCCGCCACGGTCGCCGTCGCCCTCGCCGCACTCCTGGTCTTCCCCCAGTACTTCCTGCGCTCCTTCGCCTACGCCGGAGTCGGCGTCGTGGTCGTCGCCGCCGTCAGCACCCTCTTCGTGATGCCCGCCCTCTTCGCCGTCCTGGGCCACCGGGTCAACAGCGGCCGCCTCCCCTGGGCCAAGGCCGGACAGACGAAGGCCGGACAGACGAAGGCCCCTACGTCCGTATGGGGACGGCTGGCCCGCACCGTCATGCGACGGCCCGCACTCACCGCACTGCCGGTGCTCGCGGTGCTGCTGGTGGCCGCCAGCCCGCTGCTCGGCATCACCTTCGGTACGGCGGATGAGCGAGGGCTGCCCGAGGACGCCCAGAGCCGCCAGGTCCTGGAGGTGCTGCGGGAGAACTTCGACGGCAACGATGCCGCGGCCATCCACGTCGTCATCGACGGGCCCGTGAACGAAGGCCCGTTGGCCTCGTACGCGGACAGGCTGTCCGGGCTCGAGGGCGTCGTCCGCGTCGAAGCCTCCACCGGCACCTACACCGACGGACAGTCGAAGGCCGCCGGTCCTGCCGGAGCCGCCCTCGGCCGCCCCGACGCTCAGCGGATCAACGTGGTCAGCACCCTCGCGCCCAAATCGGACGAGGCCCAGAGCCTTGTCGAGGAAGTGCGCGCGGCCGAACCGCCGGCCGAGTCACCCACCCTGGTCGGCGGAAGCGACGCCGAACTCGTCGACACCAAGGACTCCATCGCCGACCGCCTCCCCCTCGCGGCGGGCCTGGTCGCGGTGAGCACCTTCTTCCTCCTCTTCCTGTTCACCGGCAGCATCGTGCAGCCCCTGCGCGCCCTGGTCCTGAACATGATCAGTCTGGGAGCGGCCCTCGGCGTGATGACGTGGATCTTCCAGGACGGCAACCTCGCCTCCTTCCTCGGCTTCACACCCCAGCCGATGGACACCTCGATGACCGTGCTGCTGTTCTGCATCGCCTTCGGACTCTCCATGGACTACGAGGTGTTCGTCACCAGCCGCATCAAGGAACTCCACGATCAGGGCGCGGACACCGAGACCGCGGTGGCCGACGGCCTCGGCCACACCGGACGCATCGTCAGCGCGGCGGCCTGCCTGCTGGCGGTGAGCTTCTTCGCCTTCGGCACGGCACAGCTCAGCTTCATGCAGATGTTCGGCCTGGGCACCGGGCTGGCCATCCTCATCGACGCGGTCGCCATCCGCGGCGTCCTGGTCCCCGCCGCGATGCGCCTGCTGGGCCGCTCGGCCTGGTACGCGCCGCGCAGCCTGCGAAAGTTCCACAACCGGTTCGGTCTCAGCGAAGGCGGCCCCACACCGGCGCACACACCCGAGCCCGAGCCCGAGCCCGCGGCGGCGAACGCCACACGCAGCTGACCCGACCCCACCTGAACCACCCCGTGCGGATGCCCGCCTCCACCCACACCGGAGGCGGGCACCCGCACGAATCGGCAAACGGTGGCCGGCGAGGCTGCCTCGCTGGGTCTTGACGTCCAGATCTGGGGCGTCATCCCTCTACGGCGTAGGACGCGAGGCGGTCGGCGAGCGCGATGACGAGCTCGCGCAGTTCATCAGGGCGTTCGATGCTGAACGGCCGGTCAAGTGAGGCGAGTACGGGAGGCAGCCAGTCGAGCTGCTCCGCCCGCAGCTCGACGCGCAGCCAGCGCTCGGCCGCCGGGTCCGCGCCTGCCGCGGGGGCGGGCTCGCTTACGGTCGCCACGCTGGCGGGAAGGCGGGCGCGGATCTGCTCCACCGTCCCGTGGACCCACAAGGTCACCTGATACCGGTACTCAGCGGTGGCGAACCCGGACAGGACGCGCTGTGCCGGATCGAGTCCGGCGGGCGCCTCGAATGAGCCGGGCAGCGCCCTGGCATCCACGAGGCGATCGAGCCGGAAGGTCCGGTCCTCGCCGATCTCGGGGTCCGTGCCCGTGACGTACCACCGGCCCGCATGGGTGACGAGCCCGTACGCGTGCAGCGTGCGGTCACTGCGCCGGCCGTCGCGGTCGGTGTACCTGATCGAGACCGGTCGGTGGTGGCCCACCGCATCGGCGAGGGTGAGCAGGACCCCCACGTCCGGGGTGGCGAACTCGCCGGGCTGCTCCGTGAAGGCGAGGGATTCCAATACCGCGTCGAGTCGGCGGGCGAGGCGCTCGGGCAGCACCCGCCGGATCTTGGCCGCCGCCGTCTCGCTTGCCGTTTCCGCCGTCGTCGTCAACCCCGCCCGGCGGCCGACGACCAATCCGAGAAGCACGGCGAGCGCCTCGTCGTCGCTGAGCATGAGCGGAGGCAAGCGGTACCCGGGGGCGAGCCGGTACCCGCCGTAGCGGCCGCGCACCGACTGCACGGGCACGTCGAGGTCGATCAGCTGGTCCACATACCGCCGCACGGTGCGCCCGTCGACGCCCAGCCGGTCGGCGAGTTCGGCCACCGTCCGCGTGCCGCCCGACTGCAGCAACTCCAGGAGAGTCAGCACACGGCCGACAGGTCGAGACATGTTCCGAGCCTAACGCGGATACCGGACCGATTCTGTCCACTATTTGTCCTAGCCTGCGGCGTACAGCGACTCCGACAGCCGAGGAGAACACCATGGACTTCGTTTCGATCCGCATCATCACCAGCGACGTCGCACGTCTCGTCGAGTTCTACGAGAAGGCCACCGGAGTGCAGGCGTCCTGGGCCACCGAGGACTTCGCCGAACTTGTGACCCACAGCGCCGGCCTCGCGATCGCGAGCACGCGTACCGTCCCGTTGTTCGCACCCGGGGCCGCCCGCCCGGCGGACAACCACAGCGTGATCATCGAGTTCCTGGTCGACGACGTGGACCGCGTGCACGGGAACCTGACCGGCTTCGTCACCGACTTCGTCAACGAGCCCACCTTGATGCCCTGGGGCAACCGGTCGCTGCTGTTCCGCGACCCCGACGGGAACCTCGTCAACTTCTTCACCCCGGTCACGCCGACGGCCGTCGCGAAGTCCACTCGCGTACCGGCGCTACACCCTCAGCCGGATCACACTGGATAACGGCGACAGAGCGGTCCCTCGCGGGTGGCCGACTGGCCGACGCTGCGACTGAAGACAACGCAGCGAGATGGGGCCTCCCGCGGGCCCGCAGGGCCGAGGGGACGGGTGCCGGGGACCCGAGAAGATCCGCCGGACAGGCCCTAAGGGCTGTCCGCCGCGCGCCGGCCCCCCGGTCGGGCTCTGTTCACGTGTGTGCTGTGTCAAGGAGGTGGCGCAGGCGGAGGGCGTCCGGGGCGGTGGCGGTGGCCAGCGCGGCAGGTCCGGCGAGTGGTGTCAGTACGGCCTGGCCGTCCTGCGGGGAGTCGCCGAGGAGTTGGACTTCAGGAGGGCGGTTCTCGAAGGCTGGGTCGACGACCAGGAGTTGTCCGGTTGCGCGGTGGCCGGCGAGGACGGCTGGGCCGTCCCAGCCGGGTGCGCCAGGCCCGTACTCGGCTTCCTGGTCGAGCAGGGTGCGCCCGGCGCGGCGGACGGTGAGCCGCGTGGCCACATGGCCAGGCGGCTCTCCCGTGCGTCCGAGGATCTGCTCTTCGCGCAGCACCAGGCGTGCGGTGGGAGCGAGGTGGATGGTCCAGGTCTGCCGCAGATTGCTGCCGGCCGCGCAGATCAGCGGCTTGGGCAGCCAGTGGAGCTCCGCGTGCTCTTCCACGGTCAGCTGCACGTCGTAGGTGGCGGGCTCGGTGGTCGGGCCCCGCAGGGCGAGGGTCGCGGCTGCGGAGGTGATGTGCAGGGCGGCGCCCTGCTGGGCGGTGGCTTCGATGCGCAGCCGGTCGCCGCCGAGTGGGGCACTCATGGCGCCGACGACGCACACCCGTGCCTCGGTGCCTCGTGAGCGCAGGCGCCGCAGTTCGAAGGGGCCGTCGCCGTCGAGGACGGGCAGCGTGGTGGTGCCGCCGCTGGTGGCCGCCGAGACGCGAGCGGTAGCCCGTACGCCTACGGCAGCCCGCGGTGCGGCCGGCACGGTGGGCGGGGCGGCGAGGGTCATGTGGGGCCCGCAGTCCAGCCGGTGAGGCGCTCGCGTACCCAGTCGGCCACTGGTTTGACGCCTCCCTCGTTCTTGAGGGAGGTGAAGGCGACGGGGAGTTCGCCGCGCTGGGCCTTGGCGTCGCGCGCCATGCCCTCCAGGTCGGAGCCCACATACGGGGCGAGGTCGGTCTTGTTGACGACGAGGAGGTCGGCGGTGGTGACGCCGGGGCCGCCCTTGCGCGGGATGTCATCGCCGCCGGCCACGTCGATGACGAAGATCTGGGCGTCTACGAGCCCCTTGGAGAAGGTGGCGGTGAGGTTGTCGCCGCCGGATTCCACCAGGACCAGGTCCAGGGGACCGAGCGCGTCCTCCAGGTCTTCGACGGCTTCGAGGTTGGCGGAGATGTCGTCGCGGATGGCGGTGTGCGGGCAGGCGCCGGTCTCGACGGCAGTGATCCGCTCGGCGGGCAGCACGGCCTCACGCAGCAGGAACTCGGCGTCCTCGCGGGTGTAGATGTCGTTGGTGACCACGGCGATGGACAGTTCGTCGCGCAGGACGCGGCACAGGGCGGCGACGGTGGCGGTCTTACCCGAGCCGACCGGGCCGCCCAGGCCGATGCGCAGAGCGCGCCGGGTTCCGTCGGGCCCCTTCGGGGCTGCGCTGTAGGTGTGCCGTTCGGGAAACGTCTCGTCGAGATCGTGATCAAGGTGCATAGGGGCCCCTGTCCAGCGTGTCGTCGTGTGCGTGGTCTCGTGGTGTGGTCAGGAGGCGAAAAGGCGTACTGGCCAGGCGGCGTGCTGCTGCGCGGTGATGTCCAGCAGCGGCGCGGAGGCGGCGGGCAGCGCGTCGGTCCCGTCCTCGGGGATGCGCTGGGCGGCTGCGGCGGCTGCGGCGGCGGTCTTGTCGAGGTCGGGAGCCAGGCGGGCGAGTACGGCGGTGGCGTCGAACGGGTCCAGGCTCAGCAGCCGGACCGTCGCCGTGGCCGGTCCGCTGACGGTTTCGTACGCCGCCGCGTACGCGGCATCCAGCGGCGCCAGCCCGGCCGACCGGGCGGCCAGGCCCAAGACCACCGGCTGGTGCGCGCCTCGTGGCCGGGCCGCGGCGAGCGCGTCCAGCTCGCCCGACGGCCAGGTGGCGCGGGCGGCCCGCATCATCTGGCGGCCGAGTTTGCGGGCGGTGGTCCGCAAGGCGGGTACCGGGGTGCGGGCGTCGGCGGCCTCATCCAGCTCCAGCGGGTCGTGGCCCGCGGCCGATGCGGCGGCCAGCCCGGCCGCGACCAGGCCCGCGGTGTGCAGCCGCCCCCGGCAGAAGTCCTCCAGCGAGGCCGCATCCTTGATACGGCCCGCGGCCACGGCTGGTTCGGCTCCGCCGGAGTGTGCGTGCCCTCCGGCGGGGAACCGGCCGTCGGCCAGGACGAACAGCGCGGCGCGGTTCATCTTTTAGGGGTCACCTTTCGCCCTCTCGGGTTCTCAGAAGAGGAAGTAACGCTGCGCCATGGGGAGTTCGGTGACGGGCGCCCGGTCGACGATCTGGTCCTCGACATAGGTCGTCACGTCCGTCACTTTGGCGCCGCCGACGATGACCTCGTAGGTGTCGGCGTCGATCTCGACCTTCGGGGTGGCGTTGTTCTCCTTCATGTCGGCCTTCTTGACCTTGCGCGTGTCCTTGATCGCCCGGAACTGCTTGTTCAGCTTGCGTCGTTGGGGCCGCCCAGCGTCTTCGGTCTTCTCGGCGGCGGCTCGCCCGGCAGCGAGGTGGTCGATGGCGCGTTGGGTGACGAAGTTGTAGGAGATGACACCGGGCGCCAGGCCGGTGGACCCCCACATGGGGCGCGGCAGGACAGGCTGCGGGGTCGGGATGGAAGCGTTGGCGTCCCCCACCTGCGCGTACGCGATCTGCCCGCCCTTGATCACCATGTGCGGCTTGACGCCGAAGAACTTCGGCTCCCACAGCACCAGGTCGGCCAGCTTGCCGGTCTCCACCGACCCGGTCACCTGGTCGATGCCCTGGGCGAGGGCCGGGTTGATGGTGTACTTCGCGACGTACCGGCGGGCGCGCCTGTTGTCGGCCAGCGGTGGCTCAGGCTCCGGTGTCTTGTCCCCCAGCTCCGCCTTGTCCTTCGCCTTCTTGCCTTTCGGCTGGATCTCCGGCTTGTCCTTCGGCTGGTCCTCCTCCAGGAAGCCGCGGCGTACCTTCATGACGTGTGCGGTCTGCCAGGTGCGCATGATCATCTCGCCGATGCGGCCCATGGCCTGGGCGTCCGAGGACATGATCGAGATGGCGCCGAGGTCGTGCAGGATGTCCTCGGCGGCCATGGTGGAGGGCCGGATGCGGGAGTCCGCGAAGGCCAGATCCTCCTCGACCTTCGGGTTGAGGTGATGGCAGACCATCACCATGTCGAAGTGCTCCTTGACCGTGTTGACGGTCAGCGGGCGGGTCGGATTGGTGGAGGCGGGCAGGACGTTGCCCTCCTGCACCATTTTGATCATGTCGGGGGCGTGTCCCCCGCCGGCGCCCTCGACGTGGAAGACGTGGATGGAACGGCCCTTGACGGCGTCGATGGTGTCCTGGACGAAGCCCGCCTCGTTCAGCGAGTCGGCGTGCAGCGCGAGCTGGACACCGGTCTTCTCGCAGACCTCCAGGCACTTGTCGATGACGGCCGGAGTGGCACCCCAGTCCTCATGGATCTTGAAACCGATGATGCCCGCGTCCACCTGGTCGTACATGGACTTCTCGGACATGGTGGCGCCCTTGCCGAGCAGCCCGATGTTGACCGGGAAGCCGTCCAGCGCCTCGAAGGTGCGGTCGAGGTGCCAGGATCCGGGCGTGACGGTGGTGGCGGTGCTGCCCTCCGCCGGGCCCGTACCGCCGCCGATGAGGGTGGTGACGCCCGCGGCCAGAGCCTCACGGACCTGGTCGGGGCAGATGAAGTGGACGTGGGTGTCGATCCCGCCGGCGGTGAGGATCCTGTCCTTGCCCGCGATGACCTCGGTGTCCGGACCGATGACGAAGTCGGTGGGCTTCGGGCCGATCCCGTTGTGCCTGCGCGCCTTGTCGTGCAGACGGTCCATGGTCTCGGGGTTGTACGCCTTGCCGAGCGCGACGATGGCGCCGTCACGGATGGCGACATCGGCCTTGACGACGCCCCAGTGGTCCAGGACGACCGCCCCGGTGATCACGGTGTCGGGTGGCTCGACAGGCGTGCTGCCCGCAGCCTTGTCGGTCCTGCCCGGGTCACGCGGCGCGATGGACTGCCCCATCGACTCACGGATCACCTTGCCGCCGCCGAAGACCATCTCATTGCCGCTGCGCCCGGGACCGCCTGACCAGTCGTCTTCGATCCTGATCTGCAGCGCGGTGTCGGCGAGGCGCACACGGTCACGGACAGTCGGGCCGAACCGGTCCGCGTAGGCGGCGCGGGGCAACGGGTCAAAAGGCTTCGGCGTCTCCTGGCAGCAGGAGCAGTCGGGGCACTCAGCCATGGAACTCACACCTGCTCCTTGTCGAACGAACCCTTGGTGGTGTCCAGCGATCCCTTGACCTTCCGGGGCACGCCTTTCGGCTTCTCGCGCAGACCGTGAACCACCCGCTCGCCCTCGATGGGCACGAGCTCCACCTTTTCCTCGATTCCTGGCTCGAATCGGATCGAGCTGCCGGCGGGGACGTTCAGACGCTGGCCCCATGCCTTCTTACGGTCGAACTCCAGCCCGTCGTTGGCCTCGGCGAAGTGGTAATGGGAACCGACCTGGACAGGACGGTCAGTCGGATTCTTCACCTTCAGCTTGGTGACCTTGCGGTCCTTGTTGAAGACCACGGCCTCGTCCCCCTCCAAGGGGGAGAAGTCCGTCTTCCCCGGACAGACGAGCGGCTCATCCCCCTTGCCCACCTCCGGGAAGGGACCGTGGATGGTGACCAGCTTCGTGCCGTCCGGAAACGTGGCCTCCACCTGCACGTTCTCGATCATCTCCGGGACCCCCTCCATCACCTCCTCCCGGGACAGCACCTTCCGCCCGGACGACATGAGCTCGGCGACGGTCCTGCCGTCCCGGGCCCCCTCATACACATGCACGGTCAACAAGGCCATCGCCTCGGGGTAGTTCAGCAACACCCCCCTGGCCCGCCGCTTTTCGGCGACATCCGCCGCCACGTGAATCATGAGACGTTCCTGCTCATGCGGAGTAAGGTGCACAGCCATTCCCTGCGTTCGCCCCTTCCCAGAACTTCTGTTCTGGGCACGCGTGCTGAGGCTTTGCCATGCATCCATCGGCATCCTGGGCGAGCCCCACGACATCTGCCCGTACCGTCTGCGCAGCGCAGCTCTCTTCGGCCGTTCGACCCCAACCCGACGTGGGGCAATCATGGTCACGCTGACCGAGCCGCAAGCGCGCGCCGCCCGGTTGTCACTCAGATGAGTGACAACCGGGCGGCGCGACCTTGCGTACCGAGGCACTCAGGGTTCCGGCCGGCTGAGGAAGCTGACGCGGAGGCCAGTTCGGGCGGGGCGGGAACGCGGGACAGTACACAGTCGGTGCTTGCCGGGCACTCTCCGGCCGAGGCCGAACAGGCCGTGGCAGGGATAGCAGCGCGGCGCCTCGGGCGATCCCGTCTCCTGCGCCCTGGGAGCCCTTGGCTGGCCGCTGGCAGGGGTTTGGCATCTTCATTGGGATCATGAACGCATGCCTGAAGAATCGAACCTGCTGTCGGACCTGTGGCCACTCGCGCCATCCGGTACGACCGACTGGTTGCTGGAGCTGTGCGGCGATGGCCTGACCGGGTTCATGCCGCCTGCCATGCCTGATGCGGCCTGGGTACTCAACGCCATGTACGAGCACGAACACGGGCCGACCGAGGTCTCGCACCACGAGTATCACCAGGAGCGTCTGGCGGAGGGAAGCATTCAGCCCCGCATCGTTGGGGGCATCGATTTCGCAGCAGTGGGCATTGCCACGGGAGGCGGCCTGGGCCGCGCCGGACATCCCGGGCCCAGTTGGCGGCGGCTGCCCTGGGCGGAACTCGCCCGGCGGACCGGCGATCCTGTGGTGCCCGACGGGCTGCTGCCCTCCTACCGCTGTTTTCCCTCGGCCAAGAGGAAAGGCAGCTGGCCGCTCGGTATCGAGCCGCCCACCGAGGGGAGCGTGGACCGCGAGACCTGGAACCGACTGACCGGCATCCTCACCGAGTACAGCTTCGCGGGCACGGACACCCTATGCCTGGCCTACTACAACCCGATGACACTCGGGGCCACGGAATTCGAGAACCTCCATGTGCGTGCAGGCCGCCTCAGTGACGCCGAGATCCTGTACGACAATCCCGAGGCCGACTTCAGTCCGTCCAACCTCTGGGCCGAGGACCGCTCCTGGGTTCTGTGCACCGACTACGACCTGTGGGCCACCAAGGTCGCAGGGCCCCCGGCTCTCATCGAGGCGCTGCTGAACGACACCGGGATCGAAGCGGTGCAACTGCCCTGCGCGCCCTGACGACAGGCCGTCAGCCGGGCATTGTGCGGCGACTTGGCCGTGTTGCACACCGCCCCGACAGTCGGGAACGACGAAGCGCCCCGGCCGGTGGAAACCGGTCGGGGCGCTGAGTAGCAGGTCGGAGGGGGTGCCTCGCCCTGCTGTCGGTAGGCCGTGTGGGACTCGAACCCACAACCAACGGATTAAAAGTCCGCTGCTCTGCCAATTGAGCTAACGGCCCGCCCCCGCAGCATAGCCCGGCTGCGGGCCGCGCCTCGAAGGCATTCACCTTCGGGGCGCGGGGTCTTCATCCGTCAGCCGTCGCGCTTCCAGCGGGGCTTGTCGGTGCGGCGGTCGGAGGTACGGGCCGCGTCGTTGCGGTTGGCGGTGCCGGCCGCTCCCCGGTGTTCGTCGCGGCGGCCCTGCGGGCGGCGGTCGCTGGTGCCCGTCTCGCGCCGGTCGCGGTTGAAGGGGCGGCTGTCGGTGCTGCCGGGGCCGCGCCGGTCGTCGCGGCGGAAACCGCCGCTCCCGCCGCGGTCGTTGTCACGACGGTCACGGCTCTCGCGGTTGTCCCTGTTGTACGGGCGGCTCTCACCCGGGCGGCCGTCGCTGCTGCCGCGCCGGTCGTCGCGGCGGAAACCGCCACGGTCGCCGCCACGGCTGTCGGAGCCGCCGCCGCGCCGGTCGTCGCGGCGGAAGCCGCCACTCCCGCCACGGTCGTTGTCGCGGCGTTCGAAGGAGCCGTCCTCCCGCTTGCGCTCGCGACGCTCCTCGCGGCGCCGCTCGGCGGCGGCCTCGGCCTCCTCCTCCGCGGCGATCTCGGCGACCAGGGCCTCGGCGGCCTGGGCCACCGCCTCGTCCGGGTCGTCGCCGCGCTCACGGGCGGCACGGGCGATCAGCCGATCGGCCTCCTCGCGGAGTTCGGTCGCGTTCCGCTGCGCCCGTTCGAGCTGCTTGGTGAGGTCCTTGACCTCACGCTCGGCCTGCCGGGCGGTGTTGGCGGTGGACTCGGCCTGCACCTCGGTGAGCGAGCGCACGCCGGTGATACGGGCGACCTCGTCGTCGAAGACGTCACCCCGGCCGATGATGTGCCGCGAGGCGTCGACGCCCGCGTCCTCCATCAGCCGGAAGATCTGCCGCCGCTGGTGCGGCAGGGCCAGCGAGACGACCGTGCCGGACTCGCCCGCGCGGGCCGTACGCCCGGAGCGGTGCAGGTAGTCCTTGTGGTCGCCGGCCGGGTCGACGTTCAGGACGAGGTCGATGCTGTCGACGTGGATGCCGCGCGCGGCGACGTCCGTGGCGACGAGCGTGTTGACCTGGCCGCCCTTGAAGTCCTCGAGCGTCCGCGTACGGGCGCCCTGGGTCATGCCGCCGTGCAGGGCGTCCGCCCGGACACCCGACTCGCGCAGCTGCTCCGCGACCCGGTCGGCACCGAGCTGGGTGCGGACAAAGATGAGCGTGCGGCCCTTGCGCGCCGCGATGGCCGCGGTGACCGGGGCCTTGTCGCGCGGCTTCACGACCATCACGTGGTGGCTCATGGTGGTGACCGCGCCCTGCGCCGCGTCGACCTCGTGCCTCACGGGGTCGACCAGGTAGCGCTTGACGAGCGTGGCGATCTCGTTCTCCAGGGTCGCGGAGAAGAGCATCCGCTGGCCGCCCTTGGGGATCAGGTCGAGCAGCTCGATGACCTCGGGCAGGAAGCCCAGGTCGGCCATCTGGTCGGCCTCGTCGAGAACGGCGACCTCGATGTCGTCCAGCGCGCAGGCGCCACGGTTGATCAGGTCACGCAGGCGGCCGGGGGTGGCGACCAGGATGTCGACGCCTCGGTCGAGGGCGTACATCTGGTTGCTCATCGAGGTACCGCCGCAGACGACCTTGAACTTCAGGCCGACGGTGTCACCGTACGGCTGCAGCGCGTCGGAGACCTGCATCGCCAGCTCGCGGGTCGGGGTGAGGATCAGACCGCGCGGGCGCCTCTTGGCGGTGCGGCCGCCGATGAGCCGGGAGAGCAGCGGGAGACCGAAGGAGAGGGTCTTGCCGGAGCCGGTGCGGCCACGGCCGAGGATGTCCTTGCCCGCCAGGGCGTCGGGGATCGTCGCGGCCTGGATCGGGAAGGGCTTGATGACGCCGCTCTGGGTGAGCTTGCGGACGAGCTGGTCCGCGAGGCCGAGGGTGCCGAACGTGACGGTTTCCTCGGAGGTCTCGGCGTCGGCGTCGGCCGCTTCGGTCTCACCGTTCGCTTCGACCGCTGCACCCTCCACGACCGTTTCGGTCGCTTCGGTCTCTACGGCTGCTTCGATCTCTACGGATTCGGGAGTCGAGGGGAGGGTGTCCTCGGCCTCGGGCAGGACGACGTCAGGGGCAAAAATGGACATGCGAAATGCAAACCTTCCGGAGTCATGGCACGCGCCCATAACTCCGTGTTGCACACACGATCGCCTCAATGCGATCAGGCCACGGCTGGAAGAGAACGCGCCACACGGCGCGCTCTGTGGTGGCGCCGGGCAAATGGGATCAAACGATCTACCAGCATACGCACCTGGTAGCGGAGGCGCAAACGAGCTTCAGTGGAGGTGGTTCTACGGGCGCGATTCATACGAGTGCGCGGGCGGTAGTCGGGCACCGAATGGTCGGTGCTCCCCGCACCACCGTCACCGTCCGTGGCGAGGGATGCGGGCGGGACATCCGCCTGCGCACTCCCATCCTAACCGCCCTCACCGGTAACCTGCTGCACCCGGCTCCCCCCGAGGTGCGTCAGGGGGTGCGTCGGGCCGGCACCGTGCCCGTGCGGCGAGGCGCTGGGGCTCGTATCCGACGGCCTCCGTGGGCACCACGGGGCCGGGGTCCGGTTCACACGGACGGGGCGTCGCCGTCCTTCCTCAACTCCCGTCGTACGGCGGAAACAGGAGGCGAACGGCGGCGTACGGCGGCGGATACGCACCGGACGGCGCCGTCTGCCGGCGGACCTCGGACGGCACGGCAGCACTTCCGCCGCGTGCCGCGCGCGCCCCTCAGCCGAGCAGATCGCGGGTGAGCGACAGGCCCAGGAACACCCCGCCGAGCCCCACCAGCAGCGAGGCCGTGACATTCGCCACAGCGAGGAAGATCCAGCCCAGCTCGGCAAGCCGCAGCGACTCGTAGGAGAAGGTGGAGTACGTCGTCAGCGCCCCGCACAGCCCGGTGCCGAGCAGCGCCATCGTTCCCGAACCGACGGTTCCGGCCTGCGCCGCTCCCGTGAGCACGCCCAGTACGAGGCTGCCCGCCGCGTTGACGGAAAAGGTCCCCCAGGGGAACACCGAATCGTGCCGCGTCTGCACGGCGCGGTCCGCCAGATACCGCAGCGGCGCACCCGCGGCCGCGCCGATGACAACGAGCAGCCAGGTCATGGCCGTTCCGCCCGCCGCACCGCCACACGGGTAACCGCCGCACGGGTGACGGAGACGGCCAGCCACAGGGCGACGAGCGCACCGGCCACCGTGCCGAACAGATAGCCGACCGCGCTGCCGCCCCCGCCCTCGTCCAGCAGTCGCGAGACGTCCACCGCGTAGGTGGAGAAGGTGGTGTAGCCGCCCAGCACACCCACTCCGAGGAACGGGCGCACCAGCAGGGGCGCCGTCCGGCCGCCTTCGCTCACCAGCACCATCAGTACGCCGATGAGCGCGCAGCCGCTCACGTTGACCAGGAAGGTCCCCCAGGGGAAGGCGGCGCCGTGGGCGGGCAGCGCCAGCGACAGCCCATGCCGGGCGGCGGCCCCGAGCGCGCCCCCGGCGGCGATCGCGCCGAGGACCGGCCCGGTACGCCCTGGGCCGGTCTCGGCGCGCTGCTGCGGGACATGGAGATCGACGTCCGGGTCGACTGCCTCCGGCACGGGCTGTCGCCGGCGCTGCCTGTCGGTCATCCGTAGCCCAGGGCGTGCAGTCTCTCGTCGTCCATCCCGAAGTGGTGGGCGATCTCGTGCACGACCGTCACCTCGACCTCCTCCACGACCAGTTCACGGTCCCCCTCCTCCGCCGCGACCATGCGCAGGGTGGGGCCCATGTAGATGCTGATCCGGTCCGGCAGTACGCCCGCGTACCACTCGCCGCGCTCGGTCAGCGGCGTCCCCTCGTACAGCCCGAGCAGGTCGGGGTCTGTGGCGGGCGGCTCGTCCTCGACGAAGACGGCCACATTGTCCATGAGCCGCGTCAGCTCCGGGGGAATGCGGTCGAGCGCCTGGGACACCAGTTCTTCGAACTCCTCGCGCGTCATTTCCAGCACCCGGCCATTGTCCGCCACCATGCGGCCGACGCGCGCGTGCCGGCCGATCCGCCACTCGGACCCCAGACAGCATGAACCATTCCAGTACGGGGCATACCGGGCGGCATGGCCCAGAGCGATGCCAGGCACCCGCTCACGCGGCTCCGCGCCGCGGCGAGCCACTGGACGCGCAGGGCGCACGGGCGCCGCGCGCGCCGGGGGGCGGCCGGCGGGCTGTCCCCGGCCTCTTCCGCCGCCCCCGTCCCGATGCCTGTCCTGGCCCCCGGAGGCCGGACGGGGCGCACTCCGGGGCAACGCTGGCGGTCGGCGCTGGGGCTCGCGATGGTCACGCTGCTCGGGGCATGGCTGGGCCTGCTGATCGTCGGCGCGGTCCGTACTCCGATCGGGCCCATGGACACCACGATGACGCTGCGGCCGTCACTCGTCGGCGGCACCAAGATCAACGTGTCGCCGCTCGGCTCGCTCCGGATGGACAGTCACCTCGCCCCCGTACGCCTCGATGTGGACGTCGACCAGCTCGACCCCGTCCGCGCCACCGCCCTGGTCGACCACCCGGAACGGTTCGAGGGGCTCGGGGACGAGGTGTCCCAGGATGTCGAGGCGGGCGCTCTGGATCTGGCGGTCCGTTCGGTCGTCGCGGTGGTCTCCGGTGCCACCGCGCTCGGCCTCGCCGTCTACCGGCGCCCGCGGCCCGCCCTCGGGGCGGGCGGCCTGGCTTTGGCCCTGCTGGTCGCCTCGGCGGGCACCGCCTTCGCGACGTGGAACCCGAAGTCGGTGCTGGAGCCCAAGTTCTCCGGCCTGCTCGCGAGCGCGCCCTCGGTGTTCGGCGACGCGCGCAGCATCGTCACCGAGTTCGACGTCTACCAGCAGGAGCTGGCGCGGCTGGTGACCAACCTCACCAAGCTGTACAACACCACCGCGTCCCTCCCCACCTTCCAGCCGACGCCCGGCACCACCCGGGTCCTGCACGTCTCGGACATCCATCTGAATCCGGCCGCGTGGGGGATCATCAGATCGCTGGTGGACCAGTACAAGATCGATGTGATCGTCGACGCGGGCGACACGATGGACCACGGCACCGCCCCCGAGAACACCTTCCTGGACCCGATCGCCGATCTCGGCGCCCCGTACGTCTGGGTGCGCGGAAACCACGACTCCGACGACACGCAGGAGGCGGTCGCGGACCTCGGCGACGGCGTGCACGTCCTCGATGACGGCGTGCCCGTCAACGTCGCCGGGCTGCGCTTCGCGGGCATCGGCGACCCGCAGTTCACCCCGGACCGCTCGGTGAAACCCGAGGGGGACCCGCAGGAGCGCCGCGAGGGACGCAAGCTGGCCTCCGCCCTGCGCGCCCAGAAGTCCGCGGGCACACCGGTCGACATCGCGGTGGCGCACAACCCGGTGGCTGCCAAGCAGACGGCGGGCGAGGTGCCGCTCACCCTGGCCGGGCACACGCACAGGCGCAGCAACGAGATGCTGGAGGGCGGCACCCGGCTCATGATCGAGGGCTCCACGGGCGGGGGCGGGCTGCGGGCGGTGGAGGGCGACAAGCCGCAGAGGGTGCAGGCGTCCGTGCTGTATCTCGACGAGAAGACCGACCGCCTCCAGGCGTGGGACGAGATCACACTCGGCGGCCTCGGCCTGACCAAGGCGGAGGTCAGCCGCCACCTCCCGGACGACCCGGAGCGGGGCAGCTCTTCCCCACCGGCCGACGGCTCCGGCGAAGACTCCGGCGACGGCCCCAGCGAGCGCCACACCCACCGCAACGCCGAACCGTCTCCGTAACGCCCCCGCGGCTCCCGGAATCTGTTTTGGCGATCCGTCTCGGTATCCCATATGCTTCTCACGTCCCCGAGGCGCCGCAAGGCGCCCAGGTGGGCCATCAGCCCTCATCGTCTAGTGGCCCAGGACGCCGCCCTTTCAAGGCGGTAGCACGGGTTCGAATCCCGTTGGGGGCACGCATCAACCTGTGCGAGACTAGTGCTCGCAATGCACGACGCTTGGTCCTGTGGAGCAGCTTGGAGTGCTCGCCACCCTGTCAAGGTGGAGGCCGCGGGTTCAAATCCCGTCAGGACCGCTGTGGCTGGGTAGCTCAGTTGGTACGAGCGTCCGCCTGAAAAGCGGAAGGTCGCCGGTTCGACCCCGGCCCCAGCCACTTCCGCGTGACGTGGGAAAATGGCCCGAAGAAGATCCATTCTTCGGGCCGTTTTTCGTTGCACTACACCAACCCATACGCCAACGGAGTCAGCTCAGACTGTCCCCCAGCCTGTTCAGGCCCTTCCGCATCTCTTCGAGCGATGCGTGAGCGTAGACGGTCATGGTGACCTCGATGCCACTGTGCCCCGCGATCTGCTGCACGATGTGCGGCGGCACTCCAAGATCCAGCAGCAGCGTCACGCAGGAGTGCCGAAGATCATGGAATCGGATGGCCAGTCCCAGCCGCTTCCGCAGCGGGTACCAGCTCCGGCGGAGATTGTCGGGCTCCAGCGGAGTCCCCACCCGTGAGGTGAAGACGAGACCCTTCTCCCGCCACCGCTCCCCCGCCGCGACGCGCTCCTGTGCCTGCCTCTCACGGTGGTCCGTGAGCGCCTGCACCACCAGAGGTGGCAGCGGGACCGTGCGGACCGATGAGCGGGTCTTGGGCCGCACGAGGGTGAGCTGTCCGTTCACGCGCTGGAGTGACCGCTCCACCATGAGTGTCCCCCTCTCCAGATCGACGGACTCCCAGAGCAGTCCCAGCAGCTCACCGCGCCGCATGCCCATCACCAGCGCCAGCACGTACAGCGCGTGGAACCGGTCTTCCTCGGCGTACCTGAGGAGCAGCCGCGCCTGCCCGACGCTCAGCCCTTTGCCGGTGTCGTACGTCGGTGTGGGGACCTGAACGAGCTGGGCGACGTTCCGGGCGATCAGCTCCTCGCGCACGGCGTTCTGAAGCGCGTTCCGCAGCACGGCGTGGATGGACTGCACCATCCGGCGGGACAGGACCGAGCGGCAGCACTCCCCCACCGCGCAGCACTCCGGCTCGGCCCGCGCCTTGTCCCGCCCGTGCTTGCAGCACTGGCACTCGGCAGCGACCCGACCGAGCCAGGCACGGACTTCCGCCGCCCGGAGGGTGCGGATCTTCTTCTTCCCCAGCCCCGGAACCAGGTGGACGCGCACCACGCTCTCGTAGCCCTGGTAGGTCTTCGGTCGACGGCTGAGCTTGACGACGCTCGCCAGCCAGTACGTCAGGTACTCCTCCACCTTGGCGTTCGTGTCGGGCGCAGGAATGCCCTTGGCGTCCTGCGCTTGCAGTTCGGTGATCTTCACGCGCACTTCGTCGCGGGTCTTGCCGTACACGGAGACGCGCTTACGGATGCCACTGGTCGTGGTGACGTAAGCCCGGCCGTGGAACAGTCCGTCCTTGCGACGGGTGATGCTTCCTTCTCCGTTGGCGCGCTTGGCCATCAGTCGTCCTCGCTCAGTTGGTTCTCGATGAAGGTGCGGAGCGCATCGACGGGGACCCTGCGGGACCGCCCGATGGTGATGCTCCGGAGCTGTCGGGAGCGGATGAGGTCGTAGACCTTGAAGCGGCTGAGCCTCAGTGCCTTCATGACCTCGGGAACGGTCAGCACCTCATGTGGTCCAGGCATGGCTGTGCTCATGGGTGTCTCCCTGAATGGGCGGGCCGGGGCCCTCTCCTCTGAAGTCCGCTACATCCGCTACAGGCGCTACATCGCAGGTCAGCGCGTAGCGGCTGGGGCCGGGTGTAGCGGACGATCCGCTACACGTCGGGGCGGGGTGTAGCGGTTGGGGCGGGGTGTAGCGGGGGTGTAGCGGACGCCGGGTGTGCGTCCGCTACACCGTTTGCGCTGGTGGGGGCTGCCTATCCGGCTGGTGTAGCGGATGTAGCGGACGACTCGGCCCCCGGCAGGGCGGGCTGCTGGACCTGGGGGCAGTAGCGGTGCCAGGCGTCGGTGAGGTCTTCGGCGTAGTAGCCCTTGACCACTCCGGCGCCGGTGCGGATGTTGCGGGCCTTGATGGGGGTGTTGTCGGCGGTCACGTACTCGGCCAGCCGCTTGGCCAACTGCCGGGAGTCCAGCGGCTTGCCGCCCATGTCGGCCCACGGGGCGTCATCGAGGGCGACCAGCGCGGCGACGAGCTGCGCGGTCGGCACGCGGTCCGCGCCGTTGAACACGCCTTGCAGGTCGGTCAGCAGCCGGATGCCGAGGGATGCCTTGTCTCCGGCGGCGGCTGCCTGTACCAGTTCGACGCAGGCGCGCCGGGCCCGCTGGGGCCAGTCGCCGCCCGCTGCGTCCGCGACGGCGAGCAGCGGTTCCCACACATCGGCCGGCCGGTCCGATACCCCGTCCGGCATCGCGGGGAAGGCTCCCTCGACCACGGGTTGCACGCCTTCGGCCCATTGGGCCAACCGGTCGCGCAGTGCGTGCCCTTCGGGTTCGTGAACCCGGCTGCGGAAGGCTTCTACGTGCTCGTTGGGGGCGCGGCGTCGCATGCGGATGACCACCGAGCGGGACAGGATGGTGTCGGGCAGCCAGCCCAACCCCGCCATGGCCACCGCGCAGAACGAAGAGAACTCCTTGGGTTCCTGGGCGGAGCCGTCTCCCACGCAGCGCCACATACCCGGACCGCCCCGCCGGTGCCCGGCGTTGATAAAGCCCCGCAACGGCTCGTTGTCCCCAGCTTTCGGGCCGAAGATCGTATCCACTTCATCGAAGAGGATCGTGGGAGGCGCATCTTGTGCGTCCACGACGCGAAAGAGCACCGACCCGGAGGCGTTGGCGGACACGATCGGCCTGGGCGTCAGGGTCTCGATGACCTCCAGCGCACGGCTCTTGCCGCTCCCCGGCTCCGGGGAGAGGAAGCCGATACGGGGCGTGGAGTCGAACGCGTCGATCAGGTGCGCGTGCGCGTCCCACAGTGTCACGGCCACATACGCGGCCTCGGTGGGGAAGACGTTGAAGCGGCGATGGAAGCGCTCGACCTCGTTGAGCAGCGCGGCGCCGTCGATGGCGGTCATGCGGCGGCCCTCCCTTCGGTCTTGGTGGTGCGGAGCGGGCACACCTGGCGGTGCGTGTCGTGGTCTGCGATGAGTGCCAGTACGCGGCGTTCTCCGATGGCGCTGCGGTCCCAGCCGCAGGCGCACACTGAGGTGGCGGAGGGGACGGTGCGGCGTCCGGGTGCGGTGATGTGCAGCCACGCGAGCGGGGTTGGGCCGTCGCCGGTGTGCGGGTCCGGGCGAAGAGCTGAAGGGACGCCCTGACGGGCGACGACCTTCGGCGCGCTACGACCGGAATGGGCCGGGCCCGGAGTGGCGGGGTCCGGGCCGTTGTCGGTGGCAGGACGGCGTTTCAGGGGCGGGGCGGTCATGCCGTCTGCCTTGTGCGGCAGGTGCGGATGGACCAGTTCAGAGCGCTGCGCACGGTGGCGCGGCACTCGGACGACGGCAGTCCCGCCGATTCCGCCGCCCCCTGAAAAGCTTCTTCGACCACGTGCCGGTCGATGTCGCCCCACGCGACGAAGCGACCCATAGCGCGTGCGGCGGCCAGCAGCCGCGCGTTGCGGGTCCCTTCCGGAGCGGTGGCCACATCGGCGGATTCGGCCGTGAGAGCCGCTGAGGCGCGCCGTGAGGCCCGCGAGTGCGACGGCATGGGCGTTAGCACTTCCTGACGGGGCGCCAGGAGACTGTACAACCATTCCGGCAGGGGTGCGGCCGGTGCCGGGTTGGTCACCTGGTAGGCGCCCTCAGGTGTGGTGCTGCCCGCTGCGACGACGTATCCGCCGTGCGCGCGGGTGTCGACCAACGGGGCGATCGTGCCCGCCGTGTTGTGCAGCCGGGCATCTGCGGGTGCGGCGAAGTAGAGGTGGAGTCCGCCGCCCGCAGTCCGCACGGTGCGAGTGGTGGGGGCGGGCTGTGCGGCGCGCTCGCAGAGCGCTCGAAAGGTTGTGGCGCCGTCAGGCGTCTCGCTCCCGCTCTTGTCCTTCGTCTTGGGCATGTCGAGGTCGACCACGACCAACCCGGCCGGGCCGGTCGCGATCCCGACGTTGAACGGGCGCAGGGCCCACGCCTGCCGGATGCGGTCGGGGTCGGTGGTGGCGCGCTGTTCCCACTTGCGGTGCCCGCCCGAGCAGTCCCCGGTGCCGGGGCACACGGTCTCGCCGTGCAGGGCGGGGCGCTTGGTGCCGGGCAGCAGGGGGAAGACGGGCCAGCCACGTTCGGCAGCGTCCAGCGCCGCGCGCAGCAGCGCGGGGCGAGGGTCAGGTGTCATCCTGGGAACCTCCAGTTGAGTTGCTGGATGAGGGCGGCCCCGGTTCTTTGGCGAGATACGAGGGGCCGCCCTCGCTGTGTGCGGTGCGGGAAACGGAATTGGTGCGGAGTGCGGTTCAGGGAGGGGGTGGCACCCCCTGCCAGTAGGCGTGTGGAGGGGGTTCCGGGCCTGCCTTCTGGGGTGCCTCCCTGCCTCCCTAACAGGTCATATGTGCTGATCAACCCCAGGGAGGCAGGGTCAGGGAGGCGGGCAGGGAGTTCTCCCTGCCTCCCTGACCGTGCGGGGCGCGGCTCCCTCTACCCGAGAGCGGAAGTGGAATCCGGTTCGGGCCGGTTGGCCAGAGCGCGGTGGAGGCGTTCGCGGCTGACGTTCATCCGCCCATCAGACTTGTACGGTTCCGCGCCGGTGCCGTCCAGGGCGCGCTTGAGGTCGACGTGCGACCAGTCGCCGTAGACGCCGCCGGACAGCGCGGTCAGCCGCTTGAGGACGTCTTGGGTCAGCAGCTTGGCCGCATCCCCGACCACGTGCGCGATGTCGGCCAGGTGGTCACGCTCCTCACCGGCCTCGACCGCGTGGAGGGTGGTCACTCCGTCGCGCAGGGCCTTGGCCCGCTCCGCGATCTGGTCGGCTTCCTCATCGTTGATGTAGTGGGTGCGGATGGTGGTGGCCGACTGTCCCGGCGCGAGCTTGACGCCGTCACCGGCCACCACGACGGTGCCCTTGTCCAGGCCCTGGCGAAGCTTGTGCGGGGCGGCCCCGCCGTCGACGGCCTTGTCCCCGAGCGCCATGCGTGCCTGCGACTCGGTGCCCAGCACCAGCGAGGCCCGGATGTGCGCCCCCTCGCGCACGAGCTTGGGAAGGTTCTGGTCGGTGGGGTCCTGGGTGCCCTGCCACAGCAGCACGTCCACAGCCCTGCCCTGGTTGTGAATCTTGCGGGCCGCCTGGAAGTAGCGGGAGGTGGCTTTGGTGCCGCCCAACGGCCGCTTGTCCACCGCGCCGATGGGCTTGCCCTTCTCATCGAGGGGCCGGTCGTCCTGGCTGAGCGCGGGGCACATGAACGCGACCTGCGCCTCATCGACCAGCAGGATCAGCGGAGGGAACTTCATCCCCGCCGGGGCCATGATGCGCCGCTCCATCTCGGCCACGCCCTCTTCGAGGACGTCCACGACCTGGGCCACGTGGTCGTCGGTGGGGCCCTCGATCAGGACAGTGGCGATGCCCTCGAACGGCTTCCAGTCCCCCACGCCCTTCAGGTCCCCGATACGGAACTCCACCGTGGGGTCAAGAGCGAGCCACAACGCCAGAGCACGCAGCGAGGCGGTCTTGCCCTGATTGGACAGGCCCGTGATCAGCATGTGCCGCTGATACAGGCTGACCAACGCGGCGTCCCCGCGCAGGTCCTGGCCCCACGGTGCCCGGCCGCCCTTGTAGTCGCCGCTCGCGGTGGGGTCGGTCACCAGTGGGGACGGGCCGATCGGCTCATCCAACGCGCCACTGTCGGCGATCCACAACCGCACCGTGCGGGCGGCCTCGGGGATGGTGACGAACACTTCGTGCTCGTGCCTCGTCAGGTTCTCCGCGAGCTTGCGCCGCCGGTTTTGCACCTCATCGGTGGAGACACCGGAGGGCAGGGTGACATCGACTTCCACACCGCAACCGGCGATCACGATGGGGCCCAGCATCCCGGCCCCAGCGTCCCCCATGTCCTTGATGGCGTTGCGCAGCGCGGCCACCCCCAGGTTGCGCAAAGCCTGCACCACGACCGAGGGGGTGATGGGCTCACCCTCAGCGCTGCGCTGGTGGGCGGGCAGCGCCCACGCGGGTGCCGCCTGACGGCGCCGCCCCAGGTTCCACAGCGCCAGCAGAGCCAGCCACGGAGCGGCGGTCAGGGCCGGGCCCCACACCACCATGGCGATGACCACCACCCACCGGATCGCCTCGATGGTGGCCAGCAGCGGCACCAACGTGGCAGCCGGGTCGCCTTCCGCAAGGGCGACGGCCGCACCCAACGCGAGCAAACCGCCGGCGGTGGCGGCCGTGCCCACCGCAGCGCCCTTGGCGGCGCGCTGCGGGGCGGTCAGCAGGTCCATACGGCGCTGGTGCCGGGCGGCGCGGAAACGCTGTGCGCGCTCTTCCCAGTCGGCTGCCGCCTCGTGCTGTCCGGCGGCCTCAGCGGTGCGCATCATCCGCTCATAGCGTGCCGTGGACCGGGCATCCCACACCCGGCGGGCCGCGATGCCGCCACCGGCCACCACATAGGCGCCGTGCCGCACCGCCAGACGGCCAGCCGCCTGGGTGCGCTCATCCGTGACGGCCACCCGCGCCGCACGCACACCACGCACCCACACCCGCACCGGCCGCAACGGGGCAGCGGCCGGGGCGGCGGGCGCGGGTGCCGTACCCGGCACCGGCCCGACGGTGGTGGGCGCCTCCTTGACCAGACTCACCACCGGGGAAGCCGCGGCTTCCCGAGCAGCGCGGTGCGCGCCGAGGTCGTGCACGGAGCCCGCATCGGCCCGTGCCGTTGTTTCGGTCATGATGGATTCACTCCTGTTCACACATCAGTGGTGCAGGGGCCCGCGACGGCCGCCCTGCCGGGAAGCTCGTCGGCCGTCGCGGGGCGGAACTACCTGCGGGCGCGCTCGACCGCGCGCAACCGCTTCTCGGCGTCCTTGCGCTGCTGCCGGGCGGTGGCCTTCTCATCGCCGCGTGCGCAGCGCTCCGCCACACGGGCGTTGGCCACGTCGTGTTTGGCGGTCTCCAGCAGCCGGGCGTGTGCCTGGATTTCGAGGCGGGCGCGGTCCTCGGCCGCCTGGTCGATCCGCTCGATCTGCTTCTCGATACGGGAGATGTCGCCAGCACAGCGCTTGGCGCCCTGGAACAGCAGCTTCGCGCGCTGAGCCTTCTCTCTGCGGGTGTAAGTGCGCTCGGGCAGCGGCATGTCAGCCCTCCTGCGTGTCGGCGTACTCGCGGTCACCGCACTCGACGCAGCCGCAGTACGTCCACGTGCCGTCGATGAACTCAGCCGCGCACTCGAAGTCGTCGTCCACGGTGGGGTTCCTTCCTGGGCCGGTCTGTCCGGCTCCCCTCACCGCCCGGCACATCTCCGGGCGGATCGGGCAGCCGTCAGATGCGGCGCTTCATCACGTTCATCGCCTGGACCTGCACACCCCTGGAATAGGGGGCGCACTCCTCCGCGACCGCCTGCTTCATCTGCTTCTGTGTGCAGCCCCTCTGCTCCATCCACTCAAGGAGGCCCACCAGTCGATCGGCGAGTTGGGTTGCTTCGTCTGCCATTCCTGTCCCTCCCGGCGCCGGACTCCCCGGCCCCACCACGCCCGCCAGCCCCCGCAGGGGGCTGGTTGGCGCGGAAGGGCCGGGGTCACTGGTCCTTGCGGAAGTCCGTCCAGATAGAGCGGAGGATGACGACACACACGGTCAAGGCGATGGCGCCGATGGCCACGGCGATGAACGAGATAGCCAGGGCCAGCGCGAGGAACGAACCGCCGATGCCGATGGCCAGCCACTTCCCCGCCGCACTGCCAGAGACGGCCGGGGCGGAGGCGGGCTGTGTGGCCTGGTGGTGCTGGCAGGGTGCGGACTGGGCCTGCTGAGCGGCCTGGACGGCGGCCAGGACTACGGCGAACTGCTCGCCCTGCCGGGCCGCTTCCACCGCGTCCCGGCTTGCCTTCTCGATATTGCTCATGGATCCCTCTCCAAAGTGTTCAGGCAGCGGCCTGTTCGTCCTGGGGGTAGGCGCACGGCACGCAGGTGCCGAGCGAAGTGGGGATGACGTAGCCCGCATCCGTTCCGCAGGCGGAACACAGGCGGCGAGCCGTGTTGGCCTTGGCCAGCGCCGCCCACCGCGCTGGTGTCATCGGCCGGACCGGCTTGGCGCGGTCGACGCGGTAGAGGTAGGCGACCAGCGGACCGCGACGGCGGCGCGGCCGTTCAAGCTGCGCGGCCACGTCCTGGCCGCCGGGGCGAAGGCCCTGTGCGCGAAGCTGGCGGCGGGTGGCGTAGCCCTCGGGGGCCAGGCGCCAACGGAAGATGGGGAGCGCGCTCATCACGCGGCCTCAGCCGTCGCAGCGCGCTCCGCCCGCAAGGTGTCGCGCAGACCGCGTGCCTTGTCGGCTGAGGTGTGGACGGCCTTGCGGATGCCCTCAGCCGTCAGCTTGCCGTCGGGCCAGTCGGCGGTTGCCGACCGTGCCTCAGCCAGCAGTTGGGCCGGGGTGCGGACCGGTCGGGGTGTGCGGGCGGCAGTCGGTACCCGACCGGTCGCCCGACGCGGCAGGCCCGACTCCGCCGCCACAGTCGACAGCACCGGCGCCGACTCGACCGGCACCGGCACCTCGACCGGTGCCGACACTGGAAGCTCGATCGGGTCGGGCACGGCCGCGACCGGCTCCGGGGTCGACTCTTCGAGGTCAGAGGTAGACCGATTGATATCGACTTGGGTCGATTTCTGATCGTCTGTACTGGTGTCCGATCGGTGGTGCAGAACCTTGGCGACGAGGTCGGAGCCGAAGAAAATCGACCCGACCGGCAGACTGGTGGCCAGTAAGACCAGTGCCCAGTTGGCCGGTGCCCACTGCGCGAGCTGCATCCGTTGCCCGCCGTCGTGCAGGCCGGGAACCAGCCCGTGCACGTAGTTCAGCGCGAGTGAGGCCAGGGTGTACCCGGCCAGCACCCGCAGCGCGAACCGCCGGTCATCACCCGTCAGTACGAGGGTGGCGACCAGCGCCAGCGCCATCAGCCCGTCGACCACAATGGGGTAGAGCAGCGCGGCCGTCGGATCCGCGCCGACCGTGGTGGCCACATCCCGCAGCGCGTTCCACGACACCCGGAACGCCATGCCGACCACGGCGACCAGCGCGGCGACCAGCAGCACCTTCGCGAACCGGTTCACCGCGCACCCCACAGGGTGACCACAGCGGCTACAGCCAGCGGAGCTCCCGTCAGCAGGGTGAGGTTCACGGCCGTCTGAAGACCGCGCATCTTGGCCATCACGATCCCCGACAAGGCGACCACGTGATCGGCGGTGCGGTCCTGGGCCAGCTCCGTCGTGAGCTGTTCGGCACTCAGTTCCGCCCAGCGGGGGAAGCCGACGCGGGCGGCGGTCGGGGAGAGGCGGGGCCGCACCGCGAGCAGCAGCAGCGTCACCGACGCCAGCAGCAGCACCACGGCCAGACCGCCCACGATCCGCGCCCCGATCGGGACGCCGGGCTGTGAGCCGATGCTCCACATACCCGCCAGCGCCACCCCGTTGAAGGCCAGCAGCAGGCTCGCTTTGGTGTCGGTGCGGGCGATCTCCGCCTTCACCTCGTTCTTCGCCTCGACCACGGCACTCATGCCGACACCCCCTGACGGGCGTGTGCGGTCAGGCGCCGACGTGCCGCGAGGACCTTCCGCCGGGCCCGCCGGATGCGGCGGCTGTCCAACTCGGTCAGCGGGCGGTCAAGGCTGATGATCTGCGCGTCCAGCAACTCGACCTCAGCCGCGATCAGCGGCATCTCGCACTCGATCGCGTCCAGCTCGGCGACGGTGGGCTCAGGCTCGGTGCGGGCGGGCTTGTTGAGTCGCAAAATGTTCATGTTCTGCGGTGTCCTCTCGACTCCGTGGGGTGGATGTCGCGCACGTGGTGGCCTGCCGCGTAGGCGGCGGCAGCCGCACCGGCAGCGACCGTCAGCAGTGCGCGGGCAGCGGGATGGCCGATGCCATAGCGCGACAGGGCCCGCGCCGCCGCGTGCTGCGCGGCGCGGACCCCTCTCGCTGCGCTCACTGCCTCTTGGCGCGCGCGTCCTGCTCCGACTGCTCGTTGCGCCGACGCAGCTCCTCTTCGAGCTGCTGGCGCTCCTGCTCAGTCATCGCTCACCCCGCAGAACACGGGATATGTGAAGCTGGGAATCACAGGTGCCTCCTAGTCGGGTGCCTGTACGGCGCCGCCCGGGACTGGACTCCCGGGTGGCGCGCTTCTGTGTGGTGGGGCCTTCCTGCTGCCCCACGCCGACGCCCCTTCGTGCCGGTCCCGCAATGGGGCGGCCGGAGGGGGACGACGTGCAGCTCAGGACTGCGTGACGCGGCAGTGCCGCGCACCGCCCGAAGGGGCGGGAAGGTGCTTCGCGTGACGAAGAGGTCCGCGCCTAGACGCTTGCTCCCGTGGGCTTACCGGGGCGCGGCGGCGCGGGGCGGTGACCTACAGGCCCACAACCGTGGGCAGCGCGAGCTAGCGAGGGATCTACCAGGGGCTCACCCGGGCCGGATTACGGAAATCCCGGGTTCAGTCACCGCATCAACTGTTCAGTTTTCAAGATCCAGACGCCTTCCTTCGGACCCTTCTCACGGAGTCCTCCGGGCGTTTCGAAGCAGCCCAAAGAAGGCCCCTCCGAGGTGTGCCGGAAGCTCGAAAAGCTCCCTAGGGACATTTATAGAGTCACATCCCTAGGGATGTCAATCGCCTGCCCTCAACCGCTCTCTGAGCAGCAAAAAGGGAGCCCGCCGCGTGGCGGGCTCCCTCTGAGTCGGGCTGTCTGCGGTTAGCTGTCGAGGTGGTACTCCAGGACGTAGACGCCTGCGTCCAGGAGCATCTGATTCACCTCGATGGGGCGGCCCTCCTTCGTGAAGGCCGTTCGGCAGATCTCCACCACCGGTGTTCCCTCGGAGAGGGCAAGGAGATCGGATTCAGCCGGGCTTGGCATCCGGGCTCGCAGTTCCTCCGTGAAGCGCACCGGGGCAAGCCCCAGGTCAGCCAGTCGTGCGTAAGTACCGCCGGGCCCGGTGTCAGGCTGGGCAATCGCTGACTCGCGTACGAGCTCAGCGGGGAGATAGGAGGTGGCCATCTGCACGGGCTCGCCCTCCACGACGAACCGGCGACTACGTACGATCACGGACTCGGCTTCACCGAGGTCCAGCGACCTTGCGACCTGACTCGGCGGGGCCGTCTCGCTGACTTTGAGATCAACCACCGAGAGCTGGCGGTCTCCCAGATCGGCCCCCCAGATGGAACGTCCGGCGCCCCAGCCGTCTTGTGCGAGCCGACGGTTGGCCACGCGGCGGATCGGTCGGAAATCGCGTACGTACGTGCCGCTTCCTCGCTTGCGGACCGCCAATCCTTCCGTGACAAGCAGCGTGAGCGCACGGCGGGCGGTCTCCTTCGCCACTCCGTATTTCGTGACAAGGGCAGGCTCGCCGGGCAGGCGGTCCCCTGCGTCCAGCTCGCCCGAGGTGATGCGCGATCGCAGGTCGTCCGCGATCTGCCTTGCGGTCTCTGCCATCGGTGATCCTCACTTCCCTAGGGTGGCTCACACCAACCCTGACACAGGTATCGTCGGACGACGTAGCCAGACGGGACACATCCGCTGAGCACGCCCTTCGGGCTGCCTGCGCGCCCGGCCTCTGTACGCCAACCCGTACGCCAACAGCAGCGCACGGCAGCGGCCAACGGAGACCCGCCCCGCACCTCATGATCAGGTCGCAGCCACAGTGTGCACGGCCTGAAAAGCGGAAGGTCGCCGGTTCGACCCCGGCCCCAGCCACTTCCGCGAAGAGCAGCAAGAAGCCCCCGGTGAGCCCCGCTCACCGGGGGCTTTCGCGCGTGCCGGTGGAAGGATCTTCGCCGGTCGACGGAAGGGACGTCTTCGGGACCAGATCGTGGTCGCGGCGTCGACTGACGAAGATCCGAGTGGGGCGCCCCTCAGAGGTGGGCGAGGAGGGCGTAGCGCTCGTCGGAGACAGGGCCGCCCCAGAGGTGGGGGTTGTCACTGAGGGGCTCCACACGGAGGCCCGCGACCAGGGGGCCCAGGGTGGCAGCGAGGGTGTCCGCGCGCACGCCGCCGTACCAGGGCAGGGTTTCCGCGCCGGCGGCATAGGGCGGGGTGGCGTCGGCCCCGGCCGACTCGCGCCAGCGGCCCTCGACCAGGACGAGGCAGCCGCCCGGGCGCAGGCGGGAGACCCACTCGTGCAGTGCGGCCGCAGGATCGGGCAGGGTCCACAGGAGGTGCCGGGAGAGCAGGACGTCGAAGCGCTGCTCTCCCGTGGGCGGCGCCATCGCGTCGCCCACCAGGAAGTGCGCGGGCAGCCCCGCTGCCTGGAGCTTGGCCTGTGCCCGCGCGACCATGCCCGGTGCCGCGTCCACACCCGTCACCCGGTGACCGGCTCCGGCCAGCAGCAGCGAGAGCGAGCCCGTACCGCAGCCGACGTCGAGCACCTCGGCCGACCGGGAAGGCACCCAGACGGCCAGCCGCTCCGCCCATGCCGCGCGCGTACGGGCGTCCCGCAGGCCGTGGTCGGGTTCGTCGTCGAAGGAGGGCGCGGCGGAGTCCCAGTAGGCGGTGATAGCGCTGGTCAGGGCGGTGTCGGTGGCAGTCGGGCTGGTGCGGGATCGGTGCGGGGAGTCCATGCTGTGGATGCTCGCAGGCGCCACTGACAACGGCCCCCGACCGGGGCGGACAACCGGGGCAGGACCACGGTTTCCTCACGCGGGCTCGGCGGCGGGTGTGCCGGTACGGGCGGCCGGGTGGCGGGTCAGGCGCAGGAAGGCGAGGGCCAGGGTGGCGGAGGCGGCCATGCCGAGGAAGAGCGGTATGGCAGTGTGCTCCCCGCCCAGGCCGACCAGTGGCGCGACCACCGCACCCAGGGCGCTCTGCAGCGCCCCCAGCACCGCCGATCCGGCGCCCGCCGCGTGCGGCACGCGTTCGATCGCCAGTGCGGCGGCGTTGGCGATGACCAGCCCGAAGCCCGCGCAGACGACGCCGAGGAGCAGCAGCACCGGGACCAGCGCGAGCGCCCCGGCCAGCGCGGACACGCACAGCGCCAGGGTGCTGAGGAAGACCGTCAGCAGTCCGCAGCGGAGCAGCGCGGCGGCGCCGTACCGTACGACGAGCTTCGCGCCCGTGGCGCTGGCGGCCGTCGCGATCAGTGCGCCGCCGGAGAAGACGAACGCGGAGACGCCCACGCTCAGGCCCAGCACGTTCTGGAGCAGGAAGGGCGAGCCCGCTATCCAGCAGAAGAGCATGCCGAAGGAGAAGGTGAAGGAGAGCGTGTAGCCGACGTACGGGCGGTCCCGCAGCACCTCGCGGACACCCTTCACCATCGCGAGGGCTCCGCCGCGCTGCCGCCGCTCCTTCGGCAGGCTCTCCGGGATGCCGGCCTGCGCGCCGATCAGCATCACCAGCGAGGCGGCCCCGAGCAGCCAGAAGACCGGGCGCCAGCCGACGGCTTCCACCACCTGGCCGCCGACGAGCGGGGCCAGGATGGGAGCGATGCCGCCGAGGGTCATCAGCAGTCCGAGCAGCCGGGCGGCGGCGGCTCCCCGGGCGACGTCCGCGACGACGGCGCGCCCGATCACGACGCCGGCCGCGCCGCTGAAGCCCTGGAGGAAGCGCAGCACCGCCAGCCAGGTGAGGGAGGGGGCGAGCGCGCAGGCGGCGGTGGCCAGGGTGCAGACGGCCGCGCCCGCGAGGATCGGCCCGCGCCGTCCGTACCGGTCGGAGAGCGGCCCGAACACCAGTTGGCCGAGGGCGAGTCCGCCCAGGAAGGTGGTGAGGGTGAGCTGGACACCGGAGGCATCCGTGCGCAGCTCGCGTGCCATCTCCGGGAACGCGGGCAGATACATGTCCGTGGCGAGCGGGACCACGAAGGACAGCAGCGCCAGCGCGGCGGTGAGTAGGTGGGTGAGCCGGTTGGCGGCTCGGTGGGGGTCTCCGTTGGTGGCGAGCGGCATGAGAGGGCTACTCCTTGAGTATAGTTATATAGCTATAGGAGTAGAGAAGCTAGCATGCAGGAGTATGGAGGGGTGAGAGATACGTCAGATGTGGACGAGGGAGCGGGCCGGGCGGCAGCGGGTGGCGGCCGGGTTGATGATGAACTGCTGGGCAGCGCCCGAGAGTTGACTCCGTCCCTCTACGCGCTCTCCCGGGTGCTGCGCTTCGAGGGCATGGACGAGGCGGGGCTGTGGAGGCTGCCGCCCGCCGAACTGGAGCTGGTGCGCTACGTCCACCACGAGCCCGGGGTTACCGTCGGCGCGCTCGCCCGGGAGTTGGGGCTGCACGCGAGCAACGTCAGCAGTACGGTCCGCCGCCTGGTGGATCTCGGCATGCTCCAGCGCAGCCCCGACCCGGACGACCGCCGCATCACCCGGCTGCACGTCACGATGAAGGCGGTCCAGGGCATGGCCATGATCGAGAACGCCTGGGCGGACATCTTCGCCGACGCCCTGGCCACGCTGCCCGCCGAGCACCGGGCCACGCTCACGGCCTCCGTACCGGCGCTCGACGCCCTCAGCGAGGCCCTGCGCGCCCGCCGCGCGGGTGGAGCGGGCGGAACGGCGAGGCCGAAGGAGGGTTGAGGGAGGGTTCAGGGAGGGGAGGTCGCCTTCCCGTGTCCGGGAGCATCCGTGCGTATCCGCATGCCTGGCGATCACCAACTCGCCATCCAGCTCCCCCTTCCCGGTAACCGGGAGCTGACCGACAAGACCGTGGCGGTCACCCACTGGCAGAGCAAGCAGCCCGACGCCCTCGCCTGGTGACCCGGGCCGGGGCCCGCTCCTGACAGCCCGTCACCGCACCGGACCTGCCACCGCCCCGGCCACCGCACGTGTTCACGCGGTGGACGGGGCCGGAGTCGTCTCCGGGTCCGGCTCGCGCGGCTCACGGGGCGCGCGCCCGCCGGGGTGCCGATGGCGCCAGATCCAGAAGACCGAGCAGGACACCAGCGCCCAGGCCGCCAGGACGAGGTACGGCTGCGCGTGCTGGTGGCCGGCGAAGTAGACGGCGGTGTGCAGCGCGTTCACGGAGGCGCCGGGCGGCAGCAGGCGGCCGATCTCGCCCAGTACGGACGGCAGCAGCGGCCAGGAGACGGCGCCGCCGGAGGACGGGTTGCCGAGGATCACCATCAGGCCCCAGGTCGGCAGCATCGACCATCGTCCGAAGAGCGTGTTGAACATGGTGAAGACCATCCCGGAGGTGAACATGGTCAGCGCGAGGATCAACCAGGTGTGCACGAAGGGCAGTTGGACGGATCCCAGCAGCCAGTTCTCCACCGCGCAGATGACGAAGCCGCCGAGCAGCGCGTACAGGGCGGTGAAGCCGATCCGCTCCAGCGGATTGAGTCCGCTCGCGTGGACACTCAGCTGAATGGCTCCGACGAAGCCGACGATGACCGCCGCCATCGAGATGTAGAAGAGCGCCAGTCCGCGCGGGTCACCCTCGTCCAGCGGCTTCACGTCCCGGACGGTGACCCGTACCCCGGCCCGTTCGCCCACCTTCGGCGCGGTCTCTGCGAGCACCTGTGCAACCGAGGCACCGGCGGCGCTGGCGATGTCCAGCCGTACCCGGCCGTCACCCGGCTGTGCGAGGATCGCGAACACCCGCTGCGCCTCAAGGTTGTCCCGTGCCTGCGCGTAAGTGCGGTACAGGCGCAGGTCCAGCGAGGAGCCGAGCGCCTTCTCCATCCCGGCCACGAATTTTGCCGCCTCGCCGCCCTCGGTGAGCTGCCCGACGACGGCGGTGGGGATGCGGCGCGGAGTGGGGTCCGCCATGGCATAGGTGTACGAGCCCGCGAAGAGCCCGGCCGCCCCGGCGAGGATGAGCGCCACCGTCACGGCAGGGAAGAACGGCGACTCCCGGAAGGCCTGCCACCGGCCGGACCAACCGGACCGGGCCGGTCCCGACTCGGAAGCGGGCTCGGGAGCGGGCTCGGAAGCAGGACCGGACCGCTCGGACTCATCACTCATGCGAATCACCCTAAACCGGGATTACTCCGGCTTTTGTGTCCCTCGCCCGCCCCACGGTCACTCCCGCACTCCCCCGGCGCGGAGGAAATGATTCGCCACCCGATTCCGGGAGGTGAGATCCTGGGGTCCGTATGTCCACTACGCCTGCTGCCGCCGCCCCCACGCTCCCCGGTCTCCTGGAGCGCCTGCCCGAGCTGATGCTGCGCGACCAGCAGCGGCTCGGCCGCCGCCTCGACGGCGCCCGGAGGATCCGCAAGCCCGAGCCGCGCGCCGCGGTGCTCGCCGAGATCGCGGCCGCGATGGACGAGTCCGAACTTCGTGTCGCCGCCCGCCGCGCCGCCCTGCCCGAGATCCACTATCCGCCGCAGCTGCCGGTCAGCCAGAAGAAGGACGCGATCCTGGCGGCGATCCGCGATCACCAGGTGGTGATCGTCGCGGGCGAGACGGGCTCCGGCAAGACGACGCAGATCCCGAAGATCTGCCTGGAGCTGGGCCGGGGCATCCGCGGCCTGATCGGTCACACCCAGCCGCGCCGGATCGCGGCCCGTACGGTCGCGGAGCGTGTCGCCGAGGAGCTGGGCTCGGATCTCGGCGAGGCCGTGGGCTGGAAGGTCCGCTTCACCGACCAGGTGAAGGAGACCACCCTGGTCAAGCTGATGACGGACGGCATCCTGCTGGCGGAGATCCAGACCGACCGGGAACTGCGCCAGTACGACACGATCATCATCGACGAGGCGCACGAGCGCAGTCTCAACATCGACTTCCTGCTCGGCTATCTCGCCCAGCTGCTGCCCCGGCGCCCGGACCTGAAGGTCGTGATCACCTCCGCGACGATCGATCCGGAGCGCTTCTCCCGGCACTTCGGTGACCTCGCCGCCACGGTCCCGGCCCAGGCGGCCGGCACGTCCGGACCGCCGACCGCACCGGTGGACACTGCCCCGGCCGACGGCGCGGTGGCCCATCCCAGCGCGCCGATCGTCGAGGTCAGCGGCCGTACGTACCCGGTGGAGGTGCGCTACCGGCCGCTGCTGGAGGAGGACAGCGAGGAGCGCGACCGCGACCAGATCACCGCCATCTGCGACGCCGTCGACGAACTGCAGTCCGAGGGCCCCGGCGACGTGCTCGTCTTCCTCTCCGGCGAGCGCGAGATCCGCGACACGGCGGACGCCCTGCACAAGCGGAGCCTCCCGCACACCGAGATCCTCCCGCTCTACGCCCGCCTGTCGCACGCGGAGCAGCATCGCGTCTTCCAGCGCCATTCGGGACGGCGCGTCGTGCTGGCGACGAACGTCGCCGAGACCTCGCTCACCGTCCCCGGCATCAAGTACGTCGTCGACCCCGGCACGGCCCGCATCTCCCGCTACAGCCACCGCACCAAGGTCCAGCGGTTGCCCATCGAACCGGTGTCGCAGGCAAGCGCCAACCAGCGCAAGGGCCGCTGCGGCCGTACTTCGGACGGCATCTGCGTCCGGCTGTACTCCGAGGACGACTTCCTCTCCCGCCCCGAGTTCACCGACCCGGAAATCCTCCGCACGAATCTGGCCTCCGTCATCCTGCAGATGACCGCGGCCGGGCTGGGCGAGGTGGAGAAGTTCCCCTTCATCGACCCGCCGGACCACCGCAGCATCAAGGCGGGCGTCCAACTGCTGGAGGAACTGGGGGCGTTGCAGGCCAAGGCCCGTGAACTCACCCCGATCGGCCGCAGGCTGGCGCAGCTTCCCGTCGACCCGAGACTGGGCCGCATGGTGCTGGAGGCGGAACGGAACGGCTGTGTGCGCGAGGTGATGGTGATCGCTGCCGCCCTCTCCATCCAGGACCCGCGCGAGCGCCCCTCCGAGAAGCAGCAGCAGGCGGACCAGCAGCACGCCCGCTTCAAGGACGCGACAAGCGACTTCCTGGCCTTCCTGAATCTGTGGCGCTACATCCGGGAGCAGCAGAAGGAGCTGTCCTCCTCGCAGTTCCGCCGGATGTGCAAGGCCGAGTATCTGAACTACCTGCGGATACGCGAGTGGCAGGACATCTACGCCCAGCTGCGCCAGGTCGTGAAGGGGATGAAACTCCAGTTCGACGAACAGCGCGAGCAGGCGGGCGACGTACCGATCCACCAGTCGCTGCTGGCCGGTCTGCTCTCCCATCTCGGCCTGAAGGAGACCGAGAAGAACGAGTATCTGGGCGCGCGGAACGCCAAGTTCGCGCTCTTCCCCGGCTCCGCGCTGTTCAAGAAGCCGCCGCGCTGGGTGATGTCGGCCGAGCTGGTGGAGACCAGCAGACTCTGGGCGCGGGTGAACGCGAAGATCGAGCCGGAGTGGGTCGAACCGCTCGCCGGCCACCTGGTCAAGCGCACCTACAGCGAGCCGCACTGGGAACAGAAACAGGCGGCGGTGATGGCCTTCGAGCGGGTCACGCTCTACGGCGTGCCGCTCGTCGCGCAGCGTAAGGTCAACTACGGAAGCATCGACGCCGAGATCTCGCGGGACTTGTTCATCCGCAACGCACTCGTCGAGGGCGACTGGCGCACCCACCACCAGTTCTTCAGTGACAATCGCAAACTCCTGGACGAGGTTGAGGAGTTGGAGCACCGGGCCCGCCGACGCGACATCCTGGTGGACGACGAGACGCTCTACGACTTCTATGACCAGCGCATCCCGGAGCATGTGGTCTCCGGCGCCCACTTCGACTCCTGGTGGAAGAAGCAGCGGCACGACGAGCCGGATCTGCTGAACTTCGAGAAGTCCATGCTCATCAACGAGCGCGCGGGCCATGTCACCAAGGACGACTACCCCGACACCTGGCACCAGGGTGAGCTGGCCTTCCCGGTGACCTACCAGTTCGAGCCCGGCACGGACGCCGACGGGGTGACCGTCCACGTACCGCTGCACGTACTCAACCAGGTGACCGCCGACGGCTTCGACTGGCAGATCCCGGGGCTGCGTGCCGAGGTGGTCACCGAGCTGATCCGCTCGCTGCCCAAGCCGATCCGCCGCAACTACGTGCCCGCCCCCGACTTCGCCCGGCGCTTCCTGGCCGCCGCCCCCGAGCAGGGCGGGGACACCGCGCCCCGGGAGCCGCTCACCTCCGCGATGGCCCGCGAGCTGCAACGGCTGGTGGGCGTACGGATGGAGCAGGCGGACTTCGACTGGGCGAAGGTGCCCGAACACCTGCGGATCACCTTCCGGGTCGTCGACGAGCGGCACCGCAAGCTCTCGGGGTACTCCGAGGACAAGGACATCGAGGCGCTCCAGCTGAAGCTGAGGCCGAGGACGCAGGAGGCGATCTCCAAGGCGTTCGACTCCTCGGCCCGCTCCCGGAAGAACTCCGGTACGCCCAGCGCCCCTTCGGGCAGCGAGGGTGCCCGGCAGGCGGGCGCGGCCGCGGAGAGCGGCACCCAGGCGCCCTCCCCCACCCAGCGCACGGGCCTGACCAGCTGGACGATCGGCGCCCTCCCCCGCACCTTCGAGACGCGGCGGGCGGGCCAGCCGGTCAAGGCGTATCCGGCGCTGGTCGACGACGGCGACTCCGTTTCGGTGAAGCTCTTCGACACGGCGGAGGAGCAGCAGGACGCGATGTGGCGGGGCACCCGGCGGCTGATCCTCCGGGGCATCGCCTCCGATCCGGCGAAGTTCGCCCAGTCGAAGCTGAGCAACCAGCAGAAGCTGGCGCTCTCGCGCTCGCCGCACGGCAGCGTCCAAGCGCTCTTCGAGGACTGCGTGTCGGCCGCCGTGGACCGGCTGGTGGCGGCGCGCGGCGGCCCCGCCTGGGATCAGGAGGCGTTCCGCAAGCTGTCCGACGCCGTACGCGCTGATCTTGTGGACGCCACCCTGCGGACGGTCCAGCAGGTCCAGGAGGTGCTGGCCGCCTGGCACTCGTGCGAGCAGCGGCTGCGCACGATCCGGAGCACCGTGCTGCAGCCCTCGCTGGAGGACGTCCGGCAGCAGTTGGCGGCGCTGATCTGCCCGGGGTTCGTCACCCTGCACGGGGCGGGCAGGCTGCCTGACCTGCTGCGCTACCTCGTCGCCGCCGACCGCCGCCTCCAGCAGCTCCCGAACAACGCGGAGCGGGACCGCACCCGGATGGCGAAGGTCAAGGAGATGTGGGACGAGTACCTGTGGCTGCTGGAGCAGTTCCCGCGCGGGCGTCCCGTACCGAAGGCGGCCCGCGACATCCGCTGGATGGTCGAGGAGCTGCGGGTCAGCTACTTCGCGCACGCGCTGGGCACCGCGTATCCGGTGTCGGACAAGCGCGTCATGAAGGCGGTGGACGCGGCGGTTCCGCCCGGACGGTGACGACCTGACCCACTGGCTGTCGTGCACCAGGCCGCAAGCCGGTTCCCGGGGGGGGCGAGGGCTGCGCCGGAGGACCGCCGCTCCAAGCGATTCGCTCGCACGGCCGAGCTGCGGTAGAGTCTGCCTTCGCGCCCGGCGCGCAAGCAAGGTCCTGTGGAGCAGCTTGGAGTGCTCGCCACCCTGTCAAGGTGGAGGCCGCGGGTTCAAATCCCGTCAGGACCGCAGCAGAAGCAGAGACTCGCACCTCTCGGGGTGCGGGTCTTTTCTCTTTCCCCCATGCAGGGCAACCCTGACACGACGGGGCGTGTCACTGCGTGCCGGAGTGGACGGCCGGGTGGCTGTATGTGCCCGGGGCTGGTTCCACTGACCTGTTCTGGCGTCTTGACGCCGCTACGGCTCGCCGGTACCTCTGAGCTACAGGGAGGTGAGCGGCATGACGACCATTCCCATCAGCCCCCGTCCGACAAGTGCGCGGCGCCACGAGACGCGAGCTCTGCTGCGCGCCCATCTGGCGGCGGCCTCCGCCTACCGCCACGCCACGCGTCACTGCCCGATCTGCCACCGGCTGCTGCGGCTCGCGATGGAGTCCGGCCCGGAGCCGGACCCGGGCGACGTCCAGCAGTTCGTCCAGCGGCCCCGTCTGGTGTCCGTTCCGGAGCCGGTCGCTGAATCCGTTCCCGAGACAGATCCCGCTCCCGGTGCGGAGCCGGGCGGGGAGACAAGACCCCGGGCAAGCACGCAGACAGGCACGCAGACAGGCGCGCAGACAGATGGGGAGGCAGGCCGGGAGGCCGAGCTGAAGCAGGGTCAGGAGAGCGCTGAGACCGCCGTGCGGGCCGCCCCGAGCCCCGGGGCGGAGTCCGCAGCGGAGTAGCGGCGGCGGGCAGACCGCGGGCCGTCCGGCGGCGCGGGTCAACGGGCCCGCGGAGGATCCGTTGGAAGCGGCGTCTCCTAATATCGTGCGGGCGCACACCGGGACAAGAGGTTCGCAATGTGACGGGAGTCACTGACTCGGACGCCGAACCGGGGGAACTTATGCTTCCCCTACGCTTCGACAATTTAATATGTGCAATTTCACTGCGTCCCTCAGTGCCACCCCCACCCTCCGCCAAGTGATCGGCAGACCATCCGCCCCTCGGCCGGACACCCCCGCCGCACCGCGGATTCGACCACGGCCGCCGGCCCCGAGAGGAGGCTCACGGGACTCGAGGGAGGCGGGTGCGACCCGCCCCGGAAATGCGAAATCGCGCTGAACCCGGCGGAGTTCAGCGCGATCGCGTCGTGCGTGCCATGCATGTCATGCGCGTCGTACGGCACTTGCTCGCCGTACCACTGACGTCGAAACGAAGTGGGGGAACCCCGGAAGACGCCGGATTATGCGGTTATTTCGCTGTACTGCCTCTGATTTCAGACCTCGCTGCGCTGTTGCGGGATGCCCGCAAGGAGTGCGCGCACCTCCGCCTCGCGGTAACGGCGGTGTCCTCCGAGCGTGCGGATGGACGTGAGCTTGCCTGCCTTGGCCCAGCGAGTGACCGTCTTCGGGTCCACGCGGAACATGGTGGCAACCTCAGCCGGGGTCAGCAGCGGCTCGGCATCAGGGGTGCGAGCGGTCATGAGCGGCCTCCTCGGGAGAACCGAACCATCACGGTTCTTTCCTCTAAATTCTGCACCTTGACCCGCGTTGCCCGAAATGGTGCACGCGAGCCGAGTCGGTTATAGGACGAACGGCTTGTCCTCGGCACTACAACTACACCATCCGTCTGGCCACGTCGGCCAAACCGATGGAATTGCCCTCTCAGGTGTTCAACCTCGGCGGATGCCGATGGACCGACCCATAGCGGACAGTTACCCCGCCATGACAACCAGTCACAATGGGGTCAGGTGGCACCAGACCCCACAAGAAGCGCAATACCGAACGAGTTGAACTAAGTGAACTATCCGCCCTTTCAGGGACGGAAGGAACCCCTCCGGACTCCTTGTCCTATTTTGACATGAGGGGTAGCTCTGAGTGCAAGGGCCTGAAACGTGCTGTCCGTCACGCTTGAGCGGAAGTTGAACCAATGGTCCGGTTCATCGCATACGTCCCCCGGACACGCTTACACGCCCCCACCCGGCCGCGGATCAGTTCGCGAACTGCAGTTCGCGCACCGCCCGCCAACGGTCCGTCAGCCGCTCATACGCCTCGCCGGCCCGCTCCGCGTCACCCTCACGCAGCGCGGTGATGCCCTCCGCCACATCCGCCGCGGAATGGTCCTCGGCCAGCTGTTCCTCGGGAATCACATGGGCGAGACCGCCATAGTCCAGTTCGACGAGGGACCGCGGATGGAATTCCTCCAGCCACCGCCCCACATCCACCAGACCCTCGACGAGCGGCCCCTCCTCCAGCTCCTCGCGCAGCACCTTCAGCCCTCGCGCGACTCGTCGGCGCGCCTGGACCATCGGTGTGCGGTAGCGGAGAAGGGACTGCTGATCACTCTCCTCACCGCTTTCCCGCTTCGCAAACTCCCTTTCCGCATCGGCGCAGAGAACGAACCAGCGCACCGGCACATGCCACAGCGCCGTACGGATCCACGGCCGGGCGTCCGGGTTCCGCTCGCGCCACTCCTCGTAGTCCGCGGTGGCCTGGCGCCGTACGACCGGCGGCAGTGCCGCGTCCAGGACCGTACCCGGCATGTCCAGCTCAGCGCCGCCCGCCGAATGGGAGAGCGCGGAGAGCGCCTGCCAGCCCCGCAGCCGGGTGCGCCAGGGGCAGACGCAGGTGACGCCGTCGATCTCGGCGACGAAGGCGTCCGCGCTCTCCCGCACGGGCACCACCACGGGCGGCACCGGCAGCAGGTCCGCGAGGGCGCGGCGCAGCTCGTCCTGCGCGGTCGGGAGCCGGTCCCGCTTCGCATACCGGGCCCAGTGGGCGCGCTCGGGCTCCGGGAACGCCGCCAGCGGCTCGTACACCCGCAGGTACGCCGCGTACGGGATGGCTGCCGCCGGGCTCTGCCCCACGCCCACTCCTCCGTCCTCCCGCCCCGGTACGACCGGGACGGAAAATTGCCTACCCAGATCGTGGCACTGTGACGATCCGGCCCGCACCACGGGTCTACCCTCATGGCCACAAGGCCCTGCCGCCGGGCACCGCCACAAGCGGACGTGCGGCGCGGGGCGTCCAACGCGACTTACAGGAGTCACCACCGTGACTGAGGTACGTCCCTCCCCCGTCAGCGCCGACGGGAGCTCCGGGACCACAGGGCCCGCCGACGGCGTCCCGCAGACCCCGAACACCGCGAGTACCGCGCATACCGCCCTGCACACCCTCTTCCGGACCGAGCAGGGCGGCCACGAGCAGGTAATGCTCTGCCAGGACCGCGAGAGCGGCCTGCGCGCGGTGATCGCCATCCACTCCACCGCGCTGGGCCCCGCCCTCGGCGGCACCCGCTTCCACGCCTACGCGAGCGACGAGGAAGCCGTCCACGACGCGCTCAACCTCGCCCGCGGCATGTCGTACAAGAACGCACTCGCCGGGCTCGACCACGGCGGCGGCAAGGCCGTGATCATCGGCGACCCGGACACGCTCAAGTCCGAGGAGCTGCTGCTCGCCTACGGGCGCTTCGTGGCCTCGCTGGGCGGGCGCTACGTGACGGCCTGCGACGTCGGCACCTACGTACGGGACATGGACGTCGTCTCGCGCACCTGCCAGTGGACCACCGGGCGCTCGCCCGAGAACGGCGGCGCGGGCGACTCCTCCGTGCTGACCGCGTTCGGCGTCTTCCAGGGCATGCGGGCCAGCGCCCGGCACCTGTGGGGCGCCTCCACGCTGCGCGGGCGCAAGGTCGGGGTGTCCGGGGTCGGCAAGGTCGGCCACCACCTGGTGACCCATCTGCTGGAGGACGGCGCGGAGGTCGTGATCACCGACGTCCGGCAGGAGTCGGTCGAGCGGGTGCTCGCCACGCACCCGGAGGTCGCCGTGGCCGCCGACACGGACGCGCTGATCCGGACCACCGGCCTGGACGTGTACGCCCCCTGCGCGCTGGGCGGAGCGCTGGACGACGAGACGGCGCGAGCCCTGACCGCGAAGGTCGTCTGCGGGGCCGCGAACAACCAGCTGGCGCACCCCGGTGTGGAGAAGGACCTCTCCGACCGGGGCATCCTCTACGCGCCCGACTATGTCGTCAACGCGGGCGGCGTGATCCAGGTCGCGGACGAGCTGCACGGCTTCGACTTCGCACGTGCCAAGGCAAAGGCGACGCTGATCCAGGACACCACCCTGGCCATATTCGAACGCGCGCAGTCAGACGGCGTGCCGCCGGCCGTGGCCGCCGACCGCATCGCGGAGCAGCGGATGGCGGACGCCCGGTAACGCAGCGTCTGTCTCAGCGTCCCTCTGGGCGTCCCGGACAGCGTCCTCACGTGCCCCTCCGGAGCATCCGCCCGGAGGGGCACGTGAGGAAGGCGCGCGGCAGCAGACGGTGCGTGCGGACGGTGATCCCGCCCGCACGCACGGTCGTGAAGCCCCGTGCGGCGGCCGCAGGAAGGCACCGCACAGCACGAGAGCCTCGTCACCCACCCCCCGGCGGGTCTCCCGATGTGCAGAAGGTAAAATCGCGATTGACCAGCGAAGAATTGGTCGAGGGACGCAACGGCGACCTGCCGTGTCGTGTGGGTGACGTACCGCCCGGCGGCGGAAGCAGGTACCGTTGAAGACCTACGGACCGGTCTCTCTGTCGAGAGTCCGCACGTCCGGTCGGAAACATGAACGCGTGTCAAGACTCTGGGGCCGTCGAGCCCCGTCGTTGAGGGGGTCGAGCCATGGGGCGCGGCCGGGCCAAGGCCAAGCAGACAAAGGTCGCCCGCCAGCTGAAGTACAACAGCGGCGGGACGGATCTGTCGCGCCTGGCTGAAGAGCTGGGCGCATCGCCGTCGAACGAGCCGCCGATTGGTGAGCTGGTCGAAGACGATGAGCTGGATGACGACCCGTACGCACAGTACGCGGATCTGTACAACAGCGATGAAGAGGAGGACGAAGAGTCGTCCGACTCGGCATCGCGACAACGTCGCGCCTGACGCGACGAGCCAAGGCATCGGCCCGGTCCGGCATCCGCCGGACCGGGTTCTGTGCTGCACCGGCACCTGGAGCCGGGGCCAGAGGCCCCGGGGCCTGTACCAGGGCGTGTTTCCCGGACCGCCGCGGGCTCGCGGCGGTCCGGGAAACACGGCCTTGCCGTTTCTCAGCCCGCATGGTCCCCGGTGAGGGTCACTGCCGGGCCGCCCTCGCCGCGCTCGGTGATCTCGCCTGCCACCCAGGCCCCGACCCCGCGCTCGCCCAGCGTGTGCAGGGCCGTCGCCACCGAATCCTGCGGCACCACCGCGATCATGCCGACGCCCATGTTCAGCGTCTTCTCCAGCTCCGGACGCGCCACCCGCCCCAACTCGCCGACCAGGCCGAAAACCGGGCCCGGCATCCAGGTGGAGCGGTCGACCCGGGCGTGCAGGCCGTCCGGCACGACCCGGGCGAGGTTGTTGGCCAGACCGCCGCCGGTGATGTGCGAGAAGGCGTGCACCTCAGTCGTACGGGCCAGTGCCAGGCAGTCCAGCGAGTAGATCTTGGTGGGCTCCAGCAGCTCCTCACCGAGCGTCCGCCCGAACTCCTCGACCCGGCGGTCCAGCGCCCAGCCCGCGCGCTCCAGGAAGACCTGGCGGACGAGTGAATACCCATTGGAGTGAAGGCCGGAGGACTCCATCGCGATGATCGCGTCACCCGTACGGATGCGATCCGCGCCCAGCACCGCGTCCGCCTCGACGACGCCGGTGCCCGCACCGGCGACGTCGTACTCGTCCGGTCCGAGCAGGCCCGGGTGCTCGGCGGTCTCCCCGCCCACCAGAGCGCAGCCGGCCAGCACACAGCCCTCGGCGATGCCCTTCACGATCTGGGCGACCCGCTCCGGGCGCACCTTCCCGACACAGATGTAGTCGGTCATGAACAGCGGCTCGGCCCCGCAGACGACCAGGTCGTCGACGACCATGGCGACCAGGTCGTGGCCGATGGAGTCGTGGATGTCCATCCGCTGCGCCACGGCGACCTTGGTGCCGACCCCGTCCGTGGCGGAGGCGAGCAGCGGACGCTCGTAGCGCTTGAGGGCGGAGGCGTCGAAGAGCCCGGCGAAGCCGCCGAGGCCGCCCAGCGACTCGGGGCGCTGGGCCTTGCGGACCCACTCCTTCATCAGAACGACGGCGCGGTCGCCCGCCTCGATGTCGACTCCGGCGGCGGCGTAGCTGGCCCCGGGCGACTCCGGTGCGGTGGACTCAGTCATGGCTGGCTCTCTCGTGAAGACTGCGGGGACGGGACAGACGGGGACGGAACGGACGACGGGCGCTGGACGCGGGGACGGGAGGGAGGCGGGTGCGGCGCGGTCCCTGCGGCGGGGCCGGGCGGGCAGTGTGAGCAGATTGCCGCCGTCGCCCTGCCGTGCAGGCCGGGGCACCCTCGCCCCGCCCTGCGTCGCCCGCCCGGTGGCCGATGACGGGGCCTGTCGCCCCCGCCGCCTCCGCCTTTGGGCTGCGGCCTACGGGCGCCGGAGCGCGTCCGCGGCGCCCGGGCCCCCGGTCAGCGTCGGCAGGCCATCCACATCGGACTTCGCCGGCTCCATTGCCTCGGACTCCACGAGGTACTTGCCTCTGAGCTCCGGATCGGGCAGTTCCATCGGGTACTCGCCGTCGAAGCAGGCCCGGCAGAGGTTCGGCTTGGCGATCGTGGTCGCCGCGATCATGCCGTCGGTGGAGATGTAGCAGAGCGAGTCGGCGTCCAGCGACTTGCCGATCTCCTCGACGGTCAGGCCATTGGCGATCAGCTCCGCGCGGTTGGCGAAGTCGATACCGAAGAAGCAGGGCCATTTGATCGGCGGCGAGCTGATGCGTACGTGCACCTCGGCAGCGCCCGCCTCGCGGAGCATCCGGACCAGAGCGCGCTGGGTGTTGCCCCGAACGATGGAGTCGTCGACGACGACCAGCCGTTTGCCCCGGATCACCTCCTTGAGCGGATTGAGCTTGAGGCGGATGCCGAGCTGCCGGATGGTCTGGGACGGCTGGATGAAGGTCCGCCCCACGTAAGAGTTCTTCACAAGCCCGCTGCCGTACGGAATCCCGCTGGCCTCGGCGTAGCCGATGGCGGCCGGGGTACCGGACTCGGGCGTGGCTATGACGAGGTCGGCCTCGGCTGGCGCCTCGGCGGCCAGCTTGCGGCCCATCTCCACGCGGGAGAGATAGACGTTGCGGCCCGCGATGTCCGTGTCGGGGCGCGCGAGGTAGACGTATTCGAAGACGCAGCCCTTCGGCTTCGCTTCCGCGAACCGAGTGGAGCGGAGCCCCTCCTCGTCGATCGCGATCATCTCGCCCGGTTCGATCTCCCGGATGAACGAGGCACCGCAGATGTCCAGCGCCGCCGTCTCGGAAGCGACGACCCAGCCACGCTCCAGCCGTCCGAGCACCAGCGGGCGGATGCCCTGCGGATCACGGGCGGCGTACAGGGTGTGCTCGTCCATGAAGGTGAGCGAGAAGGCGCCCTTGACCTTGGGAAGCACCAGCGGCGCGGCCTCCTCGACACCGAGCGGCTTGCCGTCCTCATCGGTCTGGCACGCCAGCAGCGCGGTGACCAGATCCGTGTCGTTCGTCGCCGCGACCTGCGTGGCACGGCCGCTGCGCGGTTCGGCGAGGCTCGCGACCAGCTCCGCCAGCTCGACGGTGTTCACCAGGTTTCCGTTGTGACCCAGCGCGATGGAGCCGTGCGCGGTGGCACGGAAGGTGGGCTGGGCGTTCTCCCACACGGACGCGCCGGTCGTCGAGTAACGCGCGTGTCCGACCGCGATGTGGCCCCGCAGGGAGCCCAGCGAGGTTTCGTCGAAGACCTGGGAGACCAGGCCCATGTCCTTGAAAACGAGGATCTGCGAGCCGTTGCTCACCGCGATGCCCGCGGACTCCTGACCACGGTGCTGCAGCGCGTACAGACCGAAATAGGTGAGCTTCGCGACCGCTTCTCCCGGAGCCCAGACACCGAAGACGCCGCAGGCGTCCTGGGGACCTTTCTCACCGGGGAGCAGGTCGTGGTTGAGTAGTCCATCACCACGTGGCACGTCTCCGAGTCTACGGGCTGCGGTGGCGCTGCTCCGAATCGGGTTGGGTGGCTCGCCTCACATCTGCGGTGTCACGCGGCGTTGTGGTGTGCGCGTGCGGGCGCACTGCCGTGCGGGCGCCCTCAAACGCCGGGCGGGCGGAAAGCCCGTGGTCAGTTGAGGACGGGGAGGTGGGGGCGGAGGTTGGCGCGGTCGCCGGAGGCGGTGAGGGTGCCGGCGGCGAGCGCTTCGTCCCAGGTGATGCGGCCGGTCGCCAGCCGCAGCCAGGTCAGCGGATTGGTCTCCACCACGTGTGGCGGCGTGCCGCGGGTGTGCCGGGGGCCCTCGATGCACTGGGTAACGGCGAACGGCGGGATCCGCACCTCGACCGTGCCGCCCGGGGCCTTCGCGGCCAGGGCGTCCGCGAGCAGCCGTACGGTCGAGGCGAGGGCCTGCCGGTCCAGCGGGACGGCCAGCCCGGTGGCGCGGGCGAGATCGTCGGAGTGCACGACCAGTTCCACGAGCCGGGTGACCGTGAAGTCGAGCGCGCGCATGGCGCCGAAGTCCTGTGGCAGCAGCAGATCGGTCCGGACCGCCGATTCCAGTACGGGTTCCAGCGCGGTGACGGCCTCGTCGATACGGGCCGCCGGGTCCGCCGTACCGGCCGCGTCCCGCCGGGTCTGCTCGTCCAGGGCGGCGGCGAGGGCGGCGGTGGAACGCGCCCACCGGGAGAGGTCGACCTCGGGCGCCCGCGCCGCAGGCTCCGGCAGGGCGAGCAGCCGGGGCAGCGCGTCGATCTGGAGTGCGATGTGCACGAGCAGTTGGTGCACGTCCCAGCCGGGGAGCCCGGAGGGCAGCGCACGCTGCTCCGGCGTGCACCGGTGTGCGGCCCCAGCCACCGCCTCCACCTGCGCGGCGAGTGCCTCACGGACCCGGCGGGCGTCGTACGTGCGCGGCTTGCTGCGGTTCGCGGGCGGCATGCCGGGAGTTTACGGCGTGGCCCTCGGCACCGGGCGGCGCGTCCTGGCGGCAGTCCACCTTCCACCCCTTCGCGCTCACGGCATGGCACGCACGCGGCACCGTCCTGCGTACGGAAGGGACCGGGCCACGCATCGACACCCGTAAATACGGGGAGATGGACGCGCTCGACTCGGTGACCACCTGGGACGAGGAGAGCGGTGCCCTGACCGTGCTCGCCGTCAACCGCGACCAGGCGCAGCCGCTGACGCTGCGGGCCGCGCTGCGGGGGCTGCCCTCCGGCTACCGTGTCGCCGGACGCCTGGCGATCGCCGACGCCGATCCCGACGCGGTGAACTCCGAGTCGGAGCCGAACCGGGTGATCCCGCGCCCGGTGGAGGGCAGCAGGGTGACGGCGGACGGCGAGCTGGAGGCGGCCGCTCCCCCGCTGTCCTGGAACATGATCCGACTGCTGCCGGTGACCGGGGCGCAAGTGAGTGAGGGACCCCCGACGTACCCCGGGCGGACCGGGGCCGCCGGTCCCGCCCGGGTCCGCCCGGGTCCGCCCGGGACAAGGGTTAGGCGAGGAGCGCCGGGATCGTGCGCTCGTGGGTTTCGCGGAGCTCACTCAGCGGGACGCTGAACTGGCCCTGCACCTCGATCGCCGCCGTGCCGTCCGCCTCGGTGCCGTCCACCACGCCGATCCGGGCGACCGGGAGGCCGCGCGCACCGCACATGTCGTTGAAGCGGACCTCCTCGCTGCGCGGGATCGCGACGATCGCGCGGCCCTGCGACTCGGAGAAGAGGAACACGAACGGGTCGATGCCTTCGGGGACGACGATCCGGGCGCCCTTGCCGCCCTGCAGGCAGGATTCGGCGAGGGCCTGGATCAGCCCGCCGTCGCTCAGGTCGTGCGCCGCGTCGGCCATGCCGTCGCGGGAGGCGGAGACCAGGATCTCGCCGAGCAGCCGCTCCCGCTCCAGGTCCACGGCCGGCGGCAGCCCGCCGAGGTGATCGTGCGCGACCTGCGACCAGGCCGAGCCGCCCAGCTCCTCGCGGGTGTCGCCGAGGAGGTAGATCAGCTGTCCCTCCTCAGAGAACCCACTCGGCGTACGGCGGGTGACGTCGTCGATGACGCCGAGCACGCCGACCACCGGGGTCGGGTGGACAGCGATCTCGCCCGTCTGGTTGTAGAGCGAGACGTTGCCGCCGGTGACCGGGGTGCCCAGCACCTGGCAGGCGTCGGCCAGCCCCCGGCACGCCTCCGCGAACTGCCACATCGCCGCCGGGTCCTCCGGCGAACCGAAGTTGAGGCAGTCGGTGATGGCGAGCGGTGTCGCGCCGGTGGTGGCGACATTGCGGTACGACTCCGACAGCGCCAGCTGCGCGCCCGCGTACGGGTCGAGCTTGGCGTACCGGCCGTTTCCGTCGGTGGCGACGGCGACGCCCAGGCCCGTCTCGGCGTCGATACGGATCATGCCGCCGTCCTCGGGCTGGGCGAGCACCGTGTCACCGAGGACGTAGCGGTCGTACTGGTCGGTGATCCAGGACTTGGCGGCCTGGTTCGGCGAGCCGAGCAGCGCCAGCGTCGCCGCCCGCAGCTCCTCGCCGCTGCCGGGCCGTGGCAGCCGGGCCGGGTCGTCGGCCTGGAGGGCGTCCTGCCAGGCCGGGCGGGCGTACGGGCGGTTGAGCACCGGTCCGTCGTGGGCGACGGTGCGCGGCGGTACGTCCACGATCTGCTCGCCGTGCCAGTAGATGCCCAGCCGGTCCCCGTCGGTGACCTCACCGATGACGGTGGCGGTGACGTCCCACTTCTCGCAGATCTCCAGGAAGCGCTCCACCTTCGAAGGCTCCAGGACGGCGCACATGCGCTCCTGCGACTCGCTCATCAGGATCTCCTCGGGGGAGAGCGAGGAGTCACGGAGCGGCACGACGTCCAGATCGACGTGCATGCCGCCGGAGCCGTTGGAGGCCAGCTCGGAGGTGGCGCAGGAGAGGCCGGCCGCGCCCAGGTCCTGGATGCCGACGACCAGCTGCTCCCGGAACGCCTCCAGGGTGCACTCGATCAGCAGCTTCTCCTGGAAGGGGTCACCGACCTGGACCGCCGGGCGCTTGCTCGGCTTGGTGCCCGCTGATTCGTCCGTGAAGGTCTCGGACGCGAGGATGGACGCGCCGCCGATGCCGTCGCCGCCGGTGCGGGCGCCGTAGAGCACCACCTTGTTGCCGGTGCCGGACGCCTTGGCCAGATGGATGTCCTCGTGCTTCATCACACCGATGCACAGGGCGTTGACCAACGGGTTTCCCTGGTAGCAGGAGTCGAAGACGACCTCGCCGCCGATGTTGGGCAGGCCCAGGCAGTTGCCGTAGCCGCCGATGCCCGCGACGACGCCGGGCAGCACGCGCCGGGTGTCCGGGTGGTCGGCGGCGCCGAAACGCAGCGGGTCCATCACGGCGACCGGCCGGGCGCCCATGGCGATGATGTCGCGCACGATGCCGCCGATGCCGGTGGCCGCACCCTGGTAGGGCTCGACGTACGAGGGGTGGTTGTGCGACTCCACCTTGAAGGTGACCGCGTAACCCTGGCCGACGTCGACCACGCCCGCCTGCTCGCCGATGCCGACCAGCATCGCGTCGGAGTGCGGGGCCTTCTCGCTGAACTGCTTGAGATGCACCTTGCTCGACTTGTACGAGCAGTGCTCCGACCACATGACCGAGTACATCGCCAGCTCGGCACCCGTCGGGCGGCGGCCGAGGATTTCCCGGATGCGGGCGTACTCGTCTTCTTTCAGGCCGAGTTCGGCCCACGGCAGGGCCGTCTCCGGGGTCTGCTCGGCGTGCTTGACGGTGTCCAGGCTGTGCATGAGGGCTCGCTCGCTCCGCTCGCTCACGATGAGACGACCAGGGTCTTGAGTACCGAGGTGAAGAATCCGAGACCGTCGGTCGTCGGGCCGGTCAGGGCCTCGACCGCGTGCTCGGGGTGCGGCATGAGGCCGACCACGTTCCCGGCCTCGTTGCTGATTCCGGCGATGCCACGGTACGAGCCGTTCGGGTTCGGACCGGCATAACGGAAGACGACCCGGCCTTCGGCCTCCAGCGCGTCGAGGGTGCGCGTGTCGGCGACATAACCGCCCTCGCCGTTCTTCAGCGGGACAGTGATCTCCTGCCCCGGCTGGTAATCCCTCGTCCAGGCGGTGTTGACGTTCTCGACACTCATTCGCTGATCGCGGCAGAGGAAGTGCAGATGGTCGTTGCGGGTCAGCGCGCCCGGCAGCAGATGCGATTCGCACAGCACCTGGAAGCCGTTGCAGATGCCGAGGACCGGCATTCCCGCGCGCGCTTGTTCGATCAGTGTCTCCATGACCGGGGAGAAGCGGGCGATCGCGCCGCAGCGCAGATAGTCGCCGTAGGAGAATCCGCCGGGCAGAACCACGGCGTCCACATCATGCAGGCTCTTGTCCCGGTGCCAGAGCGCGACGGGCTCACCGCCCGCGAGGCTGATGGCGCGCCGGGCGTCCCGGTCGTCCAGCGACCCGGGGAAGGTGACGACCCCGATGCGGCCGAGGCCCCCGCTCACGCCGTGGCTCCCGCACCCTCGGACGCGGCTCCGGAGCCCGCTGCGCCGGCTCCGGTGCTGCCCGAGACGGCCGCCTCCGCCCCGGACGCGGTCTCCAGACGGACGGTGTAGTCCTCGATCACGGTGTTGGCGAGGAAGGTCTCCGCCATCTCCCGGACACGGACGAGAAGGGCGTCGTCGACGGGCCCTTCCACTTCGAGCTCGAAGCGCTTGCCCTGGCGGACATCGGCGATGCCTTCGAAGCCCAGGCGGGGCAGTGCGCGCTGCACCGCCTGCCCCTGCGGGTCGAGGATCTCCGGCTTCAGCATGACGTCGACTACGACGCGAGCCACGGGTACTCCCGGTGAGGTGGGGTGCTGGTGGGGCTTGCCGGCCACTGACCGGACAAGCCCGGGGAAGCTTCCTGCTCCGGTCGCCAGCCTACCCGGCCAGTGGATCTACGCGGGTAGATATCGTCACGGTCACATATCGTAGGCACCGGACTCTGGGAAAACGGCAGCGAAAAAAGTATCGTCCCGATTGCGGCTTGGGACGCGAGAAGATGAGCGGGCTAGAATAGCTTGACTTGGCAAAGCGTTGCCCTCTCTGTACAAAAGAAATGTCATTGATCCTCATCACCCGGATCGCCATATTTCCACGTCACCATGGCGCGGGCGGGTAACCCGCAGGGCGATCCATACCGAAGGGCCGATATCCGTGGCGCAGCGCGTAGTGGTCTCACTCTCCGACGACATCGACGGCGGGGACGCGACGGAGACGATCGCATTCGGGTTGGACGGCCGGTCGTACGAGATCGACCTCAGTACGGCGAACGCGAAGAAACTCCGGGGAGCATTGGAACCTTTTGTGGAGGCCGGTCGCAAGCGGTCGAAGTCGGGCAAGACCTATCACCGCACGTCGGTCGCACCGGACCCGCGCGCCGTGCGCGCGTGGGCCGAGTCCAACGGTTTCAGGGTGCCGCCGCGCGGGCGTATCCCGAAGAAGGTCTACGAGGCGTTCAACTCCGCGCGCTGAACCGCGGGTGGTCCCGGCCCGCCGCAGCCGCCGCCCTCGGGTGGCGGCTGTGGCAGGGCACGGCCCTGCCACAGCCTCCGGTCGCGGGGGCGCGTACGCCGCGCGGCCGGGGCGGCCGGAGCGGGCCGCCGAATCGGCCGGTCAGGTGGGATCGGGAGCCAACTTGCCATCACCCCCCAGCTATCGGCTAGAGTTTGGCTCACGCCGCAAGGGAAACCCGCAAGGGAGACTCTGAAGGAAGCGTGCGGGTGTAGCTCAGTAGTAGAGCGCCCCCTTTCCAAGGGGGAGGCGCAGTGTGCAATCCCTGTCACCCGCTCCATCTGCTCGACCGGTCCTCAGGATCAGGTAGAGTAGCTGTCGCACCACTCGGTGAAAGCCGGGTGGAGGCATGCGGACGTAGCTCAGCTGGTAGAGCGCAACCTTGCCAAGGTTGAGGTCGCGAGTTCGAACCTCGTCGTCCGCTCCATGTATGAAGAGGGTCCGGTCGATTCGACCGGGCCTTCTTCGTTGTGTCCATGCCAGCATGACCTGACCATGTACCGCCCGCCGTCCACGTGCACATGGCGTGTGTCATTTTTGCCGGTGACAGCTCGCACTGCCCGCACGCCCGGCGGGCCGGAAGTCTGGTCGTATGGATGCGATCGAAGTCGAAGACCCGAGGCGGAGCCACGCGGAGGGATTTCGAAGCGGTCCGTGGTGTGTCCTGCACCGCGCCGGAGGAAGAAATCTTCGCACTGCTGGGGGCCGACGGCGCGGGCAAGACCTCCTCGGTCGAACTGCTGGAGGGCCTGGACGCACCAAGCGGCGGGCGGGTACGCGTGCTCGGCCTCGACCCGTACGCGCGACGCGCCGCACTGCGCCGGCGTACCGGGGTGATGCTTCAGGAGGGCGGCTTCCCGTCCGAGCTGGCTGACGGTGCCGGAGACGGCGCGGATGTGGGCGGGCTGTACGAGCCGCCCGCGGCCGTGGCCGAGACGCTGAGCTTCGCCGGAGGGCGGTACCGGCGGCTGCGGGTGCGTGCAGCCGCGAGGCGGAGAAGCGTCCGGTGACCGGACGGCCGGGAAGTCCGTCGCCACCGGAAGTTAGGCTGCACCCGTGAAGGTCCTCGTCATCGGCGGCGGCGCCCGCGAACACGCCCTGTGCCGCTCACTCTCGCTCGACCCCGGCGTCACCGCGCTGCACTGCGCCCCCGGCAACGCCGGGATCGCCGAGGTGGCGACGCTGCACCCCGTCGATCCGCTCGACGGTGCCGCCGTCGCCGCGCTGGCGTCCGGGCTGGACGCCGGGCTGGTCGTCGTCGGCCCGGAGGCGCCCTTGGTGGCCGGGGTCGCGGACGCCGTACGGGCGCGGGGCATCGCCGTGTTCGGGCCGTCGGCGGAGGCCGCGCGACTGGAGGGCTCCAAGGCGTTCGCCAAGGAGGTGATGGCCGCCGCCGGGGTCCCCACCGCCCGTTCCTACGTGTGTACGAACGAGGCGGAGGTCGATGTGGCGCTGGACGCCTTCGGGCCGCCCTATGTCGTCAAGGACGACGGTCTCGCCGCCGGTAAGGGCGTGGTCGTCACCGACGACCTGGCCACCGCCCGCGCCCACGCGCTCAGCTGCGGGGACGTGATCATCGAGGAGTTCCTGGACGGCCCCGAGGTGTCGCTCTTCGCGGTGACCGACGGAGAGCACGTCGTACCTCTCCAGCCCGCCCAGGACTTCAAGCGCGCCTACGACGCCGACGAGGGCCCCAACACCGGCGGCATGGGCGCCTACTCACCACTCCCCTGGGCCGACCCCAAGCTGGTCGCGGAGACAGAGCGGACGGTCCTGCAGCCGACCGTCGACGAACTGCGGCGGCGCGGCACACCCTTCTCCGGGCTGCTCTACGCAGGGCTGGCGCTGACCTCGCGCGGCCTGCGCGTCATCGAGTTCAACGCCCGCTTCGGCGACCCGGAGACCCAGGCGGTGCTGGCCCGGCTGAAGACCCCGCTGGGCGTCCTGCTGCACGCCGCCGCGACGGGCACGCTGGCCGAGCTGCCCCCGCTGCGCTGGAGCGACGGCGCGGCGGTGACCGTTGTCGTGGCGGCACACGACTATCCCGCGTCCCCTCGTACGGGAGATCCGATCGAGGGGCTCGACGCGGTGCTGGCGAAGGACGCGCCCAAGGCGTATGTCCTGCACGCGGGCACCCGGCGGGACGCGGAGGGGCACATCGTGAGCGCGGGCGGCCGGGTGCTCTCGGTGACGGCGACGGGCTCGGACCTGGCCAAGGCCCGTGCTCGGGCCTACGCGGCCGTGGAGCGCATCGACCTGGCGGGTTCGCAGCACCGTACGGACATCGCGGAGCAGGCGGCGGCGGACGAGCGGGCGACGCAGTTGCAGTGATCTTCATCGGTCGACGGAAAGGCCGCTTCCACCTTCGGATGGTGGTCATGGCGTCAACTGACCAAGATCATCACTCGGCCCGCGTACGCACCCGAGCCCGCCCGCGCGCAGCATCTCTCCCCAAAGCCATTCCATCGAGTGACCACCCCGCCGTCCGGCTGACGGACCCGCACAGCCCCAACTAGGGTGCCGGGCAAGCCGCGTCGAGCTTCTGGAGGGTCGGTCCACCGACTGGCCCGCCGCACGTTGCGTTGTCAGTGCGCGGTGCCACAGTGAGGGGGTACCTCGCGGTCTCAGGGCTTGTCTTGGGGGTGAGCAGTTCGTGCGGAAAAGCCGGCAGGCAGGCGCCCTCTCGGCACGCGGCCACGCCCTCGCCGTCCTGCGCATCCGCAGCGCGGCGCTGAGTGTCGCGCTGCTGCCGGCCGCGGTGGCCATCGTGCTGCATGCCGCCAGCCTCACGGGCCGGATCGGCAGCGGGTGGGACGGCGTGCGATGGGCGGTGACGGGGGTCGCCGTGGTGGCCCTCGCGGTGGCCTCGGGCGTCGCGGCGGTGATCGCCCGCGCGCAGCCCGCGCTCACTCCGACGATCCCCGTGGAGGAAGCCTCCGCGCCCGATCTCTATGCGCTGGTGCGTGATCTCGCACGGCGTCTGGAGGTGCCGGTTCCGTCCTCGATAGCGCTCACCCCGGACTGCGACAGCTGGCTGGAGGACCGCACCCACCCCGCCCATCAGCGGGCGGGCGGCGCCCGGCGCGGGGGCGCGGGGCAGGCGGCGGCCGAGGCGCCGGTTCTCGTGATCGGCTCACCGTTCCTGTGGTGGATGCGGGTCGCGGAGCTGCGCTCGCTGCTCGCCCCGGTGGTCGCCGGTACGGGGCCGTCCGCGCATCCGGACATAGCGGCTGCCCGCAGATGCGTGCGCGGCCTCGACGCCGCGGTGGCCCTCGCGGACCGCACCCGCGCGGCGGCGGGAGGCAGTCCGGCAGGGGGCGGTCCGGCAGGGCGCAGTCCGGCAGAAGGAGGCTCGGCGGGCGGCGGTACGGCCGAGGGCGGCTGGGTGCTCGGGCCGCTGCGGCGGGCGGGGCTGCGCTTCGTGGGCTGGGTGGCGAGATCGATGCTCCGCTCCTGCGGGCCGCACACCGCCGAGATGGAGCGCGGGGTCGCCGCGGCGGCGGCGGACCGCGCGAAGACCGTCGACCGCGGCCTGCGGACGACGGCGCAGGAGCAGGTCGGCCTCGCGTACGCGGGCTGGGACCGGCTGCTGACCCGAGTCGCGCTGCCTGCCTGGCGCACCGGGCGCTGGCCGGGCCGTCTGAACGCCGGGGTGGTTTCGGCGCTGACCGAGCTTTCCCGGCGGGACCGGCTGGCCGAGGGCTTCGCCTCCCGGCTCGGCGAGCGGCCCGCCTGCGACCTCCTCGAAGAGCCGGGCGCGGTCGACACGGCGATCTCCCTTCTGGCGGCCCGCCTCTTCCACGGCGAGCCGACCCGGCCGGACGCGGACTGGGCACCGGTGGACTGGGCGGACTATCCGGAGGAGGTCGTCGACCGCATCTGGCGCATGGAGACGTCCCGCCTCTTCGAGGCCCTCGACGCGACGGAGGCCCCGGCGGGGGCGGCAGGCGCGGCGGGCGCGGGCAGAGCGGGCGGGCAGGCGCGTGAGTGCGGGCTGCCGTACGACGCGACGCTGGCGCGGGTGATCGAGCGGCTGGCGGGTGACGGTGGGGAGGCGATCGGGGCACGGATCAGTGCCGCCGTGGCCCGGGAGGAGCTGGCGCGCGCTGCCGATGGCCCGGCCGCCGACCCAGGCGGCGGGCCGCACGCGGGGGCCGTCGGGCCGCCGTCGCCCATGGGGCTGCCGCTCCGGCCGCCGCGCACCGGCCGTGAGCTGCTGGCGGAGCATGTCACCGCGGCCGTCTGCTGTGCCGCGGTCGACACCATGGGCGCGGCGCCCGGGCTCGACTGGCTGGACGGCCCCGCGCTGCTGCTCGGCGGCGAGCGTGCGGCCGATCTGACGCGTCCGGTGCTGGCCCTCGTCGAGGACGGCGACCCGGGGCCGCTGCGGGGATGGCTGGCAACCGTGGGCGTGCGGGCCGACAAGCCGGTGCGGCTGGTCTGACGGGGACCTCCCCGTCCGGCGCACCTCTCCGGCGCGCACCTCTCCGGCGCACGTCTCGTCCGGCACGCGCCTCGCCGGGGGCACGCCCGCGCGCCCCCGGACCCGTGCGCGTACACACACTCTCCCTGCTGCGCACCCGCTGTACACGCCGAGACACCTCGTAAGAGGTAACTACTTCAACCATTTCGCGACGAATAAGGACAGCGTGCTCGCTTTATGTGATGTGCTGGGCGCAGTGAGTACGGGGGACGTGTGCGAGGGGAGTCGGACATGGTGACCGAACAGATGGGGCGCTGGGAATCGGGGGCGTTGGCCCACGCCGTCTCGGATCCCTTCGGTCAGGGCCCGCTGCCCTGGCTGCGCGGGAGCGAGCAGTATTTCGAGAACGGCCAGATGATCCCCTGGTACGTGGGGCTGCGCGACGGCACGTCCGCCACCGCCGGCCACAGCACCGGGCACATAAACGGCCCGCGTAACGCCGATGACGTCGCCTGCCAGATCAAGGGTTTCGCCTCCGGTGACGGCGGTGTCAGCCCCGGTGAGTCGATCGACTTCCGGATCACGGTGAATCCGCCCCAGCCCTTCAGCGTCGACATCTACCGGATCGGCCACTACGGCGGCGAGGGCGCCGCCAAGATCGGCACCAGCCCCCGGCTCTCCGGCATCGTGCAGCCCGAGCCGCTGGCCGCCGACCGCACGGTCTCCTGCCACCACTGGTGGCTCTCCTGGCGCCTGCAGATCCCGGACTACTGGTCGACGGGTGCACATGTCGCCGTGCTCACCACGGCGGACGGGCACCGTTCGCACATCCCCTTCACCATCCGCGACCCCGAGCCCGCGGACCTGCTCCTGCTGATGCCCGACATCACCTGGCAGGCGTACAACCTCTTCCCCGAGGACGGCCGTACGGGCGCCAGCCTCTATCACGCCTGGGGAGGTTCGGGCCGGTTGCTCGGCGAGGAGCAGGCGGCGGTCACGGTCTCCTTCGACCGTCCGTACGCGGGCGCCGGGCTCCCCCTCCACGTCGGGCACGCCTACGACTTCATCCGCTGGGCCGAACGCTACGGTTACGACCTCGCCTACGCCGACACCCGCGATCTGCACGCGGGCCGGATCGATCCGAGCCGGTACCGGGGGCTGATCTTCCCGGGGCACGACGAGTACTGGTCGGTGCCGATGCGCCGCGCCGCCGAGCGGGCCAGGGACGACGGCACCGCGCTGGTCTTCCTCTCCGCCAACTCCATGTACTGGCAGGTCGAGCTGGAGGCGCTGCCCAGCGGCGACCCGGACCGGCTGCTGAGCTGCCGCAAGCGCAGGGGCCCGGGGCGCTCGGCGCTGTGGCGGGAGCAGTCGGATCCGGAGCAGCGGCTGCTGGGCATCCAGTACGCGAGCCAGGTCCCGGAGCCGTACCCGCTGGTCGTGCGGAACGCCGAGCACTGGCTGTGGGAGTCGACCGGGGCAGCCGAGGGCGATGAGCTGCCCGGTCTGGTCGCGGGCGAGGCGGACCGCTACTACCCGCGCACCCCGCTGCCGGAGCACAGCGGGCGCATGCTGCTGGCGCACTCCCCGTACCACGACCGCACGGGCACCCTGCGCCACCAGGAGACGTCGCTCTACCGGGCGCCCAGCGGCGCGCTGGTCTTCGCCTCCGGCACCTTCGCCTGGTCCCCGGCACTGGACCGCCCCGGCCACACCGATGCGCGGGTGCAGCGGGCCACGGCCAATCTGCTGGACCGTATCTGCAAGCGGGACTGAGAAGCTGTCGCCCCGACCCCTGGAGCGCGGAAGCCGTCCGCGTACAGGAGAATGGCCAGTCCGCGTGCCGATGGGAGAGACCTGTGTCCGGATTCGTCGAGAAGCCCGAGCCCGTGCAGGTGCCCGGCCTGGTGCATCTGCACACCGGCAAGGTGCGCGATCTGTACCAGAACGAGGCGGGCGAGCTGGTCATGGTCGCCAGCGACCGGATCTCCGCGTACGACTGGGTGCTGCCGACGGAGATTCCCGACAAGGGCCGGATCCTGACCCAGTTGTCGCTGTGGTGGTTCGAGCAGCTCGCCGATCTGGTGCCGCACCATGTCCTGTCCACCGAGGTCCCCGAGGGCGCCCCGGCCGACTGGGCGGGCCGTACGACGGTGTGCAGGCAGCTGCGGATGCTCCCGGTCGAGTGCGTGGCGCGCGGCTACCTCGCCGGCTCGGGCCTGGTGGAGTACGAGGCGACCCGCACGGTGTGCGGCCTCGCACTGCCGGAGGGCCTTACCGATGGCTCCGAACTGCCCGCGCCGATCTTCACTCCGGCCACCAAGGCGGAGGTCGGTGAGCACGACGAGAACGTCAGTTACGAGGAGGTCGCCCGGCTGACCGGGGTGGAGACGGCGGCGCTGCTGCGTCAGACGACGCTCGCCGTCTACAGCCGGGCGCGCGGCATCGCCCGCGAACGGGGCATCATTCTGGCGGACACGAAATTCGAGTTCGGCCTCGACGGGGAGGGGGCACCCGCGGGCACGGACCAGCCGGGCGGCGGCCTGGTGCTGGCCGACGAGGTGCTGACTCCGGATTCCTCCCGCTTCTGGCCGCTGGACCAGTGGGAGCCGGGCCGTCCGCAGCCGTCCTTCGACAAGCAGTACGTCCGCGACTGGCTCGGTGGGCCGGAGTCGGGCTGGGACCGCGGCGGCCGGAAGCCGCCGCCCGAGCTGCCCGGCCCGGTGGTGGAGCGGACACGCGCCAAGTACGCGGAGGCGTACCGGCTGCTGACAGGTACCTCTTTCGAGTGATTTCGCCGGGACTCGCCCTGCGGCGCGGTCATCCGGGCGACGGTGCCCGGCGGGGGGTTCGCAGTGTCGGGAGCACGGCGTCGCGAGCACGGCGTGACAGCGGCTGCTGGCGCGCGGTGGCAGCTGAGCAGACAGTTCCAGAGGGCCGCGGGTGCGGTCCGGGGTTGGGAGTAGCAGGTGAGTCAGCCGGAGATGCGGCCCGAGGGCGCGTCGCGGGACCGGGACGGAAGCGCCGCGCGGGAGCGGGACACCGCGCGGGACGGCACGGCGCAGGACGGGACGAAGGGGGAGGGAGCGAAGCGCGGCGGCGAGAGCACCCGGGAGAAGAGCTCGAAGCGGGAGGAGGTGCGCGGCGATCTGCTCGGCCGCGCCTTCCCGATCGGTGACTGGGGCGAACCGGCGCAGCGGCTCGACGAGCTCTACCAGTGGGTCGAGCAGGGCGCGCTGCGGACGGCCGACTGGTACCTGGCCGACCGTCGCTGGAAGCGCCGGGCCGCGCGCACACTGCGCGGCGGCACGGTGGGCTCGGTGGCGATCGGTGCCGCGCTGCCGCTGCTGGAACTCACCGACGCCTTCGACACCTCGCTCGGCACCTGGGGCTTCGTGTCGCTGCTGAGCGCGGCAGTGTGCGTGGGCTGCGACCGCTACTTCGGGCTGACTTCCGGCTGGATGCGGGATGTCGCCACGGCACAGGCGGTGCAGCGCAGACTGGAGGAACTGCAGTACGACTGGGCGGCGGAGAGCGTCCGGGAGGCGCTGGGCCCGACCGAGGGCACCGCGAGCGAGGCGGCGGAGCGCTGCCTCAACGTGCTGCGGCGTTTCACCCAGGACATCACCGAGATCGTGCGGGCGGAGACGGCGGACTGGATCGTGGAGTTCCGTACGTCGCCCGCGCCGCTGCGGGCGCAGGCCGGGCGCGTGGGCGGCCCGCCCCGTACGGAGGAGGCCTCGGTGCCCCGCTTCCCCCCGATGCCGGGCAACCGCCCGAGCATGCCGCGGCAGCGGCCGCCGGAGGGCTCACGCTGAGAAGCTGTTGTCTTGCCCCAGCCCGGGGTAGGACAACAGCTTCTGAACCGGTTCGCGCCCGGCGCGGCGCGGACCGACCGGCCACGGACCACCGCGCAACGGACCACCGGGCCGCGTTCCACCGGGCCGCGTTCCACCGCGCCGCGTTCCACCGCGCCGCGCACACCTTCACCCGCTGACGGGCTCGCGCTCGCCCCCCGTCCACAACTCGGCGGCGGTGCCCCGGGCGAGGTGGTCCTCGTAGATACCGATCTTGTGGTTGATCAAGTCCAGGCATCTGGTGACCTCGGCGAGCTGCTGGGCCACTCGTTCACGGTGCCCGAGCAGCAGTGCGAGACGCTCCTGCTCGTTGCCCGAACCCGCCCGGACCAGCTCCGTGTAGTGGCGGATGGCGGGGAGCGGCATCCCGGCGGCGCGGAAGCAGATGCAGATCTGCAGCCACTCCACGTCGTCCTCGCGGTAGACGCGGCGGCCGCCGTGGCCGCGCGGCACGGGGTGCGGAAGGATGCCCTCGCGCTCGTAGAAGCGGAGGGTGTAGACGCTGAGGCCGGTGCGCTCCGCGACCTGCCCGATGCTCAACTCCGGTGTGATCTCGGTCATAGCGTCTACTGTAGGGACTGAGCTTGAGCTGGAGTGTACTCAAGCTCACCGGCCGGGAATGCGGTCCGCGCGGCGGGCCGCCGAAGGGGACGGCCCGCCGCGCGTGCCGCATGGCGCGCTCAGCTGAAGATGATCATCGAGCCCTGGGCGAGACTGCGGGTGGCCGCCGCGTGCAGGCCCAGCCAGACGTGCCGTTCCCGTGCGTACGGGCTGTCGCCGTAGGTGATCGGCGCCGCGGGCTCCTCCAGCTCCGTGGGACGAGCGGGTGGTTCGGGCGGCGGGGGCGGGTTGGCCGGGTCGATGCCGAGATAGGGGGCGACGGCCTCCAGTTCGCGCAGCAACCCGTGGCCGGAGCCCAACGGGCCGCCGCCCTCCAGGAGTTCGTCGTTGGAGAGAGGCACCGCGAAATCGACGGGCACATACGCGCCCGCATGGTCGTAATGCCAGACCAGATGCGACTGCTGGGCCGTCGGTTCGAACATCTCCAGCAGCTGTTCGTAGTCCCCGCCGAGCGCGTCGACCGGGGTGACCTCCAAGCCGCACAGATGCAGCAGGTGCACGCGGCGCAGCAGGTGCAGCGCGTCGTAGTCGAAGCCCGCGACCGGTGCGACGTCGCCGGAGAGCCCGGCGACGTAGCCGTACACGGGCACCGGGGGCATACCCGCATCGGCGAGGGCCCGGTCGTACGTCGCGATCTCGTCGGCGAAGGGATTGTCGGGGCTGTGGCACAGCACGTCCACGAGGGGGACCAGCCAGAGGTCACAAGCCAAGGGGTGCTCCAATGCACGGCGACGTTCCTCGGAAAGGGCTCGCAACAGCGTAATGCCGTGCGCCCGGCAGTTGCAGCCTGCAGGCGTTCACACACGGAAAGAAGCACGGATCGAAGAATCCGATGGAAGCCCGCGCAGCCTCGCCTCGGAGGGCCGTCAGAGCCCGCTGAGTTTCTGCACCAGGGCAAGCGAGTGGGCGTTGTACGCCCCGATGAGCTGCTCCGCCTCCGTCACGTCCCGCCGCTCGACGGCCGCCGCCAACTCCCGGTGTCCGGCCCACAGCTGACCGCCCAGCTCCTCCTCGCGCCGCAGGAAGGGCACGGCGAAGGCCCAGCACTGCACGCGCAGCCGGTCCAGGAAGTCGGAGACATAGGGATTCGCGATGATCCCGCTCAACTCCCGCCAGTAGCGCAGGTCGTAGCCGATCAGCACATCCAGGTCTCCGGCGGTGGCGGCCCGTTCGGCCGCCTCCGCACGGCGGCGGACGGAAGCGATCAGGACGGGGTCCGGTGCCCGCACGGCCGCGCCCTGGGCCGCCACACCCCGGAAGACCCCGTCGAAGACCAGGGTGCGCGCCTCGATCATCGACCGGAAGTCCTCGATCGTGAACTCGTGCACCCGGAAGCCCCGGTGCTGCTCCACCTCCAGCAGCCCCTGCGCCGCGAGATCGACGAGCGCCTCCCGTACGGGCGTCGCGGAGACGCCGAACTGCTCGGCGATCTCCTTGACGGTGAAGTCGCGGCCGGTCGGCAGCCGTCCGGCGAGAATCTCGTCGCGCAGTGCGACGGCGATCTGCGCGCGCAGGGTGCTGCGGCGGATCACAGCAGGCGCCCCGCTCGGAGGTCCCGCACACCGGTGGCTGCCGCTATGTCCGCCGTGCCCGCCACTCCTGCCGTGCCTGCGGTGGTGTGCGCGTCCGCCGCGTACAGCGCGTCGTCCAGGAGGGCCAGGCCGTCCTTCGCCTCCGACTCCGTGAGGGTGCACGGCGGTACGACATGCGTGCGGTTCATGTTCACGAACGGCCAGAGGCCGCCTCGCTTGCAGGCGGCGGCGAAGTCGGCCATCGGCTGGTTGGCGGCGCCCGAGGCGTTGTACGGCACCAGCGGTTCGCGGGTTGCCTGGTCCCGCACCAGGTCCAGTGCCCAGAAGACGCCGACGCCGCGCACTTCGCCCACCGAGGGGTGGCGCGCGGCGAGGGCGCGCAGGCCGGGCCCGAGTACCGTCTCGCCGATCCGTGCGGCGTTCTCCACGATGCCCTCCTCGGCCATCGCCTCCAGGGTGGCGACGGCGGAGGCGCAGGCGAGCGGGTGCCCGGAGTAGGTGAGCCCGCCGGGGTACGGGCGCTGGTCGAAGGTGGCGGCGACTGCGGCGGAGAGGGCGACCCCGCCCAGCGGCACGTAGCCGGAGTTGACGCCCTTGGCGAAGACCAGCAGATCGGGCGTGACGTCGAAGAGGTCGGCCGCGAACCAGCTGCCCGTACGGCCGAAGCCCGCCATCACCTCGTCCAGGATGAAGACGATGCCCAACCGGTCGCAGATCTCCCGGACGCCCGCCAGATAGCCGGGCGGCGGCACCAGCACGCCGGCGGTGCCGACGACCGTCTCCAGGATGATCGCGGCCACCGACTCCGGCCCCTCGAAGGCGAGCGTCTCCTCGAGGTGGGCGAGCGCGCGGGCGCACTCCTCGGCCTCTGTGGTTGCGTGGAAGTGCGAGCGGTAGAGGTGCGGGCCGAAGAAGTGGACGACACCGGCGGAGGCGGTGTCCGAGGGCCAGCGGCGCGGGTCACCGGTGAGGTTGATCGCGGCGGAGGTTGCACCGTGGTACGAGCGGTAGGCGGAGAGCAGCTTCGGGCGGCCGGTGTGCAGCCGGGCCATCCGTACCGCGTGCTCGACCGCCTCGGTACCGCCGTTGGTGAAGAAGATCTTGTCCAGGTCGCCTGGAGTGCGCTCCGCGATCAGCCGGGCGGCCTCGGAGCGTACGTCGACCGCGAAGCCGGGCGCCATCGTGCACATCCGGGCCGCCTGCCGCTGGATCGCGGCGACGACCTTCGGGTGCTGGTGGCCGATGTTGGTGTTGACCAGTTGGGAGGAGAAGTCGAGATACCGGTTGCCGTCGTAGTCCCAGAAGTAGGAGCCCTCCCCGCCGGCGACGGCCAGCGGGTCGATCTGCCCCTGCGCGGACCAGGAGTGAAAGACGTGCGCGCGGTCCGCGGATTTCACGGCCTCCTTCGACGCTTGCCCGCCGGGGCCGGTGCGATTGGTGTCCTTGCTGGTCATACGGGTTTCACCTCTTCGCTCGTACCGATCGCCGCCGTGGGGTGGTAGGCGTCGGGCCCCCAGCGTAGGCCCTGCCCCGGCGGGGCCCGGGGGCTCAGGGGGCTCAGGGGCCGAAGGACCGAGGGCCATGGAGCAGTGGGAGCAGTGGGAGCAGAGGGAGCAGAGGGAGCGTGCGGATGTTGACAGCATGCTGTCGTAGCGACAGAATGCTGTCATGTCGCGCCGAGCGGCACAGCAGCAGAGCGGTACGGCAGAGCAACCAGTGAGCCAAAGGAGCAGTGCCATGAGCTTTCACCTGGCCGTCTACGACACCCTCGCCGACTACGAGTACGGGCACGCGGCGGCCCATCTGCCCGGCGGCGTCACCACCGTCGGGCCGAGCACCGAGCCCGTCACCACCAAGGCGGGGCTCCGCATCCAGCCGGACTTGGCGCTCAGCGAACTCCGCCCGGAAGACAGCGAGTTGCTGATCCTGCCCGGAGCGGACCTCTGGTTCGGGGACACCCTCGCTCCGTTCGCCCGCACCGCCCGCCAGTTCCTGGCCGCCGAAGTGCCCGTCGCCGCGATCTGCGGGGCGACCTTCGGGCTGGCCACCGAGGGACTGCTGGACGACCGCGGCCACACGAGCGCCGCACCGGAGTATCTGGCGTCCTCCGGTTACGGCGGCGGCGCACACTACAAGGACGCGGACGCGGTGACCGACAAAGATCTGATCACCGCCGGGCCGACCGAGCCGGTCGCCTTCGCCCGTGAGATCTTCGCCCGGCTGGGCACCTTCACCCCGGAGGTACTGGACGCCTGGTTCCGGCTCTTCAAGGACTCGGACGAGGACGCGTACGCAGTCTTCGCGGCGGCCCAGGGATGAGCGGCGGCGGCTCCTTGCCGGATCCCGCCCCGCTGCTGAGCGGCACCGCCCTGTCGGTCTTCCGGCTCAACGGCCAGTTCCTGTCCGTCGCCGAGGGGCTCGCCCGCCCCGCCGGGCTGACCGCCGCCTGGTGGCAGGTGCTGGGCGCGGTCCTGCACGAGCCGCTGCCGGTCTCCGGGATAGCCCGCGCGATGGGCATCACCCGGCAGAGCGTCCAGCGCATCGCGGACCTGCTGGTGGAGCGCGGCCTGGCTGCGTACGAACCGAACCCGGCGCACCGCAGGGCCAAGCTCCTCACCCCGACGGAGGCGGGGCACGCGGCCATGGCCCGGATCACCCCCGGCCACGCCCGGTTCGCCGCACGGTTGGCCGAAGAACTGGGCGGGGAGACCGAGTTCGAGGTGGTGCTCGGGGCACTGGGTAGGCTCTCGCAAGCGCTGGAGACGCTGGAGGCGGCGGACTCGCCAGAACGGCAGGGCATAGACCGGTAACAGATCGGCGACGCTCCGCCCCTTCTCCACATGCGCGGGCATAACCTCCGTGTCGGGGAAGGGACCAAGCAGCATGGAACAGCTCGAGCCGCAGGATCCACGAAGCATCGGTGGATACCGGCTGATCGGCAGACTCGGCGAGGGCGGCATGGGCCGCGTCTACCTCGCGCGCAACGACCGCGGCCGTACGGTCGCGGTCAAGCTGGTGCGGGACGAACTCATCGCACAAGAGGAGTTCCGCGCCCGATTCCGCCAGGAGGTGCGCGCCGCACGCCGCGTCGGGGGCACTTGGACGGCACCGGTCCTGGACGCCGACACTGAGGCTCCGACACCGTGGGTGGCCACCGGCTATATCGCCGGGCCGTCCCTCCAGCGGGTCATCGCGGAGAACGGCAGGCCGCTGCCCGAGCGTTCCGTACGGCTGATGGCCTCGGGGCTCGCCCATGCGCTCCAGGCCGTGCACGCGGCCGGGATCGTGCACCGGGACCTGAAGCCGTCCAATGTGCTGATCACCATCGACGGCCCGCGCGTCATCGACTTCGGCATCGCCCGCGCCCTGGAGGGGACCGTCGCCAGTGACGGGCTGACGCGCGCCGGCTCCATCGTCGGTACGCCCGGCTTCCTGGCTCCGGAGCAGGTGCGCGGGGAGCGCCTCTCCCCCGCCAGCGACATCTTCTGCCTCGGCTCGGTGCTGGCGTTCGCGGCGACCGCGCAGTTGCCGTTCGGCGACGCCAACAGCGGTGTACACGCGGTTCTCTACCGCATCGCGGAGGAGGAGGCGAACCTCTCGGAGCTGCCGGACGGGCTCCGCGAACTGGTGGCGGGCTGCCTCGCGAAGGACCCGGCGGACCGGCCCACCCTGGAGGAGGTGCTGGCGCTCACCGCCGACCGGGCGCCTGGCGATCCTCCCACCCTGAAAGAGACGCTGGGGCGCCCCGCAGACCCGGAAGGCTCGGACGAGCCCTGGCTGCCCGGCTCGCTGGTCGCCCAACTGGGGCGACATGCAACAGAGTTGTTGAACGTCGAGCACCACAACGGCGACACGGACGGGGACGGATCGCCGCTGGTCCAGCCTCCGGGCGAGCCTGTCGCGGCGGATGCGGGCGGCGCTGCGGACGCGGGGGACGGTGGCAGTGCCGACGCGGGTGCGGCCGACGCAGGTGCGGCCGACGCGGGTGCGGCCGGAACCGCGGGTGCGGCCGGAACCGCGGGTGACAGTGCCGAAGGAGCCGCGGGTGACAGTGCCGAAGGAGCCGCGGACGCGGTGATGATCCCGGCACCGCCCACCTCCCCGCCGCCGACAACGCTGGACGCCAAAGCCACGCCCCCCGGACAGCAGCCCGCCTGGCCGCCAGCCTCCAACGGCCCGTCCACGCCGCCCACGTTGCATCACCTGCCGACGGAGGTGGGCACCGGAGCCTCGTCGGCCCCGCTCGCACTGCCCCCGGCCACGCCCACCCCGTCCGGCCAGGCCACCCCGTCCGGCGGGTCCACCCCGACCGGCGGGGACGCGGCACCGGCCGATCCTGCCGCCTACGCCGTCCCCTCCACGCCGCTTCCCGGATACCCAGGCCATCCCGGCATGGGGCCCGGCGGTCCGCACTCCGGGCCCCCGACCGCCGTCCCCGGCTATGTCCCGCTCACCTACTACCCGCAGGCCGTTCCCCCCGGGCCCCAGGGCCGGAACAGCACGCCCGTGCTGATCGCGGCGCTGGTCGCGTTGCTGATCGTGGTGAGCGGAGTGACGGCCTACGCGCTGCTGGACGACGGCGACGGCGGCAATCAGGCGACCCCGCCCACGCCCAGCCAGAGCCCCGGCCCCGACGGCACCGACGTGGACAGCACGCCCGAGGAGCCGCCCGAGTCCCCTTCCGACGACAGCTCGGAGCGGGGCCAGGACCGGGAGCCGGACCAGGACGGCGACAACGACGACGACGGTGACGACGACAAGATCCCCTCCGACTATCTGGGCGCCTGGGAGCGGTCGTTCGGCACCGGCGACGTCAACCGCTTCCGGGTGGTCGTCAGTCAGGGGCAGATCGGGGACACCGTCGTGTCGATCAGCGGTGACGGCCCCAACTTCAGCTGCCGGTTCCAGGCCGATCTGCGGTCCTACGGGCCGCCGGTGGCACTCGCGGGCTCCCGGGTCACCTACCAGTCCTCGGACGAGTCGTGCGAGCCGGGCCCGACGACCACGCTGGAACTGACCGATGACGGGCAGCTGCGCCGTAGCTTCGCCGACGGACGGAAACCGGAGATCTACTCCCGGGCCGGCTGACGGCCGGCGGCAGGCTTCGACGGACGGCAGGCTGCGGCTGACGGCAGGCTTCGACGGACGCCGGGCTCCGACCGTCGGCACAGCCGGTCGGCCCGGCTGCTCGGCCCGCTCCGCGCCGCTGCCGGGGCGGGAACCGAGCCGGGCCCGTGGCCCGTCCACAACAGCAGTCGGCCGCACCTCTATCCTCGGTGACGTTCGACGCACGGGGGAGGCAGTACACATGGACAGGCTGGATGCCGGGGATCCACGCTGGATCGGCGGATACCGCCTGCTCGGCAGACTGGGCGAGGGCGGCATGGGCCGCGTCTACCTCGCCCGCTCCGAGCGTGGCCGGACGGTGGCGGTCAAGGCGGTCAAGGCGGAGCTTGCCCGCCATTCGGACTTCCGCCGCCGCTTCGCACAGGAGATCACCGCCGCCCGGCGGGTCGGCGCGCAGTACACAGCCCCCGTGCTGGACGCGGACACCGAGGCGGCCGAACCATGGGTGGCCACCGGTTACATCGCCGGTCCCTCACTCGCCGAGGTCGTCGACCGGGACTTCGGGCCGCTTCCTGAGAACTCCGTACGGGCCCTGGCGACCGGGCTCGTCAAGGCACTCACCGCCATCCACGGCGCCGGGCTCATCCATCGCGACCTGAAGCCGTCCAATGTGCTGATCACCATCGACGGCCCGCGCGTCATCGACTTCGGCATCGCCCGCGCCCTGGACGCCACCGTCGAACCCTCGGGCGGGCTGACCCGCACCGGAGCGGTGATCGGTTCCCCCGGATTCATGTCGCCGGAACAGGTAAGGGGCCAGCAGGTCACCGGCGGCAGCGATGTGTTCTGCCTGGGTGCGGTGCTGTCGTACGCGGCCACCGGCCGGTTGCCCTTCGGCACCGCGGACAGCGGCATACACGCGCTGATGTTCCGCATAGCCGAGGAGGAGCCGGATCTGAGCGGGCTCTCCGGGCCGCTGCACGAACTGATCTTCGCCTGCCTCGCCAAGGACCCGGCCCACCGGCCCACGCTTGAGACGCTGGCGGCTCTCACCCAGGGGGAGATCACCGGCACCTGGCTGCCGGGCGAGGTGCTGGCGCAACTGGGGCGGCACGCCGTGCAGCTGCTGGACAGCGAGGACCCGGAGGCGCAGTCCGCCGCATTCGCCGAAGGCAGGGCGGGCACGGGCGGGGCCGCTCCGGCGGCCTCGACGCCTTCGCCGCCCGCCGCCCCGTACCCGTCCATGCCGGCGGGACCGGGCGGCTACCCGGCGGGCGGACAGCCCGGTCCGTACGGCTACCCGCACCCCGGCTGGCAGGGCGCCACCCAGCCTGCCGGCCCGGCCCAGGCACAAGCCCATGCCCAGGCCCAGGCGCAAACCCAGCAGGCCACGTACCAGGCGGCCTATCCCACCGGCTACCAGACGGGCTACCAGGGCGCGCCCGCGTACCCCGTACCGGCCGGGAACCGTCCGCCTCCGCCCGCCCGGTCCGCGCGCTCCCTGTCCACTCCGGCCTGGGCGCTGCTGGCCACCTGCCTCGTCTGGATGGTGGCGGACTTCTTCGTCATGGTCTCGGTGGACTCCAGCCTCGGCGAGCTGCCGGAGAGCCTCCCTCCCCAGTACCACTCCGACTTCGAGTCCATGAAGGACATGACCCAGGTGATGGAGGTCTTCGGACTCTTCATCCGTCTCGGTGCCGTCGCCCTGTGGACGCAGTGGTTCTACCGCGTACGCATGAACGCCGAAGCCTTCGCCCCTGGACAGATCCGCTACGCGGCGGGCATGGCGGCGGGCACCTGGTTCATCCCGTTCTGCAACCTCTTCATGCCCAAGCAGATCGCGAACGACATCTGGACGGCGACCAATCCCCCGGCCATGCCCATGTCCTGGTACACGATGCGGCCCCGGACGCCGCACGGCCTGCTGAACGCCTGGTGGACGCTGTGGGTGATCTACTTCTGCCTGACCTTCATGGCCTCCTGGGAGAGCTGGTACGAGAACGGCTCCATCGACGGCGCGTCAGGCTCACTGGCCCTCGGAATCTTCGCCAGCCTCACCGGCGTCGCGGCGGCGGTCCTGGCCATCATCTTCGTCATCCGGCTGACGAAGATGCAGGACGAGCGCATCCGGGGCCGCATCGGCTAGGACCTCTCGTCTGGATCTTGCTGGATCAGGCCGTCTCGGGGTGCCGTGGCCCGGCCCGCCACCGGGGCGTGCGGGCCGGGGGCAGGGCTCAGCTTTGCGGACACGCCCTGGGGTCGGGGGTCGGGCGGGGGTCCGGGAGGGCTCCGACGACGACCGTTGCGTTGTGCTCCTCATTGGCCGACAGCCGGGGGGTCAGTCCGCTCCGGGCGAAGGTCTCCATTGCCCTGGGCGCCTGCCGTTCGCTGGTCTCGACCAGCAGGCATCCGCCCGGCGCCAGCCAGCGCGGCGCCTCGGCTGCCACCCGCCGCAGCACGTCGAGCCCGTCCGCGCCGCCGTCGAGCGCCACCCGCGGCTCGTGCACGCGCGCCTCCGGGGGCAGCAGTTCCACCTCCTCGGTCGGCACATAGGGCACATTTGCCGCCAGTACGTCGATACGGCCGCGCAGCGCGACGGGCAGCGGCTCGTACAGGTCACCCTCGTACACCTGGCCGCCGACGGCGTCGAGGTTGCGGCGGGCGCACCGCACCGCCACCGGGTCGACGTCGGCGGCGTACAGCTCGGCCCCCTCCACGGCCGCGGCCAGCGCAGCGCCCACCGCACCCGAACCGCAGCACAGATCGACAAGCACCGGGCGCGGCCGGGCGACGGCCTGAGGGGCCTGATGGGCGAGGAAGGTGGCCAGCCGCACGAGGTACTCGGTGCGGCGGCGTGGCACGAAAACCCGCGCGTCGACCGCTACCCGGCGGCCGCAGAACTCCGCCCAGCCGAGGACGTGTTCGAGCGGGAGGCCGCCTGCCCGCTGGTCGACCAGGGCGGCCAGCTCGTCCGGTGTCCGGGCGGCGCGGAGGAGCAGACGCGCCTCGTCCTCGGCGAAGACACAGCCCGCGGCGCGGAGCGTCAGGGTGACGGCGGCATGGGAACGGCTCTTTGGAGAAGGGGAGGATTCCGGGAACTCTGAAGAAGGGGAAGGGGAAAGCGACATGAGGAGCCTTTCGGATACCGAAGGGCACTCTCGCGATCGGCTACGCCCGAAGGGCCGTACGACCAAGAGGTGAGAGCACCCAGCCTGCTACCGCGGTAATGGGTCTCACCCCCTCTTTTCCTCGTCCGTCCACTGCTGGAGCCGCCCACACTACCTGAGCCCCCGCCGGAAGCGGTGACCTCAGCCCGGGCGCTTGAACTCCGCGGGGCCTGCGTTCATCTCGATCGTTCCGTCGAGGTGGAGCACGGGACGGCGTTCGGTCATCCGGCCGCTGTACGCCTCGATATGGCGGATCGCCACGCCGCCCGGATCACCGAAGTCGATCAGCGCGAGCGCCACCCAGTACCGGGTCTTGGTGTTCTCGTAGAGCGGGGCGGTGACGGTGGAACCCCGCCCGTCGCTGACCACCGCCTTCGCACCGAAACTGCGGAACGAGCCCAGCCCGTTCCCCACCGCCGAGTACGCGCACAGCAGTACGTAGCCGTGCTGGTCGGCGTGGGTGATGCGGATCGTCTCGCAGCCCGGGTCACGTGCGTCTCCGTCGAGCTGGATGTACGGCGGTTCGGTGAGGGAGCCGAGACGCTTGTAGTAGACGGCGTAGTCCGTATTCGACGCCCTCTTCCCGCCCGGCTGCGTCATGTGGCCCTTCTTGACGAGCGTTCCGGGTATCAAGGAGCCGCGGAGCGCCTCGGCGGCCGGTATGAACAGGGCATAGAGGTCGAGGTCGGCGCCGCGCTTCCGCCGCTGGTCGCTGCCGCCGTCCCATTCGAGGGCAGCGGTGACCACCAGTGCACGGTCTCCCTTGTCCAGGCTGATGGACGCCTGGCCGCCCTTCTCCAGACTGATGCTGCCCAGCGGGGCCTTGACCAGGTTCGCCGGGACGGCGGTGGCTGGGGCTGGCGCTGGGACGGGAGCTGCGGCCACAGGAGCGGGCGCGGGAGCCGGGGGCGCCGACGGGACGGGCGCTGCCGGGGCCGGAGCCGGGGCTGGGGCGGGCGCGGGGGCGGCGGCGGGCGCGGGGGCAGGTGCCGGGGCGGGCTCCGGCTCGTCGTCAACCGTCACGCCGAAGTCCCTGGCCAGACCGGCGAGCCCGTCCCGGTACCCCTGCCCCACGGCCCTGACCTTCCACCCGTCTCCCCGGCGGTAGACCTCCACCAGCAGCACCGCACGCTCGCCCTCGGTCAGCGGCGGCAGCGTGAACACCAGCGGCTCGCGTCCCGTCTGGCAGGCCCGCGCGGAGACCTCCCGCACCTGAGCGAAGGTCTGCCCCGCGCCATTCGGGTCGCAGCTCCCCACCAGCACCACGCGGTCCACGGCGGGGGGCAGGGCGCCGGGCTCGATCACGATCCGTGCGGCGTGATCCGATTTCCCCGCCGCATACCGGACCGCACCGGCCTCGGCCGACTGCTGGTTGTAGAACACCATGTCGCCGTCCGACCGGACCTTGCCGCCCGGCCCGACGAGCAGCGCGCTGAGATCCACCGTGGTGCCCGCGTACGACAGCTCCACCGTGACCTGCGCACCGGCGAGCGGTGCGTTCGCTCCCTTGGCAAGCTCCATGCTGACCGGACCCCCTGTGTCGTGACCGGCTGCCAGCCTCGCACAGCCCTGCGACGCCGAGTGCGGGTTCCCGGAGAAGTCCTGCGCGTGCACGCCGAGTCGCACCTCGTCGTCCGGATATGTTCGTATAGCGAGACGGTTTTGCTCAAGATGTGGACCCATGCCTACGCTCCCGCCATGTCCGACGATTCCCGGGGCCCCCAGTCCGCCGTGTACACCCACGGGCACCACGACTCCGTGCTGCGCTCGCACCGCTGGCGTACGGCCGCCAACTCCGCCGCCTACCTGCTGCCCGAACTACGGGCGGGACAGGCCGTGCTGGACGTGGGCTGCGGGCCCGGCACCGTGACCGCCGACCTGGCCGCCGCCGTCGCACCGGGCGGCGAGGTGACAGGTGTGGACGCGGCCGAAAGCATCCTCGGTCCGGCCCGCGCCGTCGCCGCCGAACGGCGTCTGGACAACCTCCGGTTCACGACCGCCGATGTGCACGCGCTGGACTTCCCCGACGACACCTTCGACGTCGTCCACGCGCACCAACTGCTCCAGCACGTGGGCGACCCGGTGCGCGCGCTGGAGGAGATGCGGCGGGTGTGCCGTCCGGGCGGCGTCCTCGCGGCCCGCGACTCCGACTACGGCGCCATGACCTGGTACCCCCGGATACCCGCACTCGACGAATGGCTCAGCCTCTACCGACGCGTCGCCCGCGCCAACGGCGGAGAACCGGACGCCGGGCGCCGACTGCACGCCTGGGCACGCCGCGCGGGCTGTGCCCCCCGCACCGTCACCACGGCCACCTGGTGCTTCCACTCCCCCGAGGACCGCGCCTGGTGGAGCGGGCTGTGGGCGGAGCGCACCGTCGCCTCCGAGTACGCACGCCGCGCGGTCGGCGGCGGGCACGCGGACGAGGCGCAGCTGCACCGCATCGCCGACGGCTGGCGGGAGTGGGGCGCGGACGAGGACGGCTGGTTCTCCGTCCTGCACGGCGAGATCGTGTGCGACGTGGGGTGACAGCGCGCCTCGCGGCTGCGGCGGAAGGATTCGCCGCCGCAGCCGCGAGGAGACCGGCCGGGCAGGCCCTACGCCGGGGTGGCGGTGAGGTGGGCGAAGATCACCACGCCCGCTCCGTCGGTGGCGGCGTCCGCGCGGCCGATCAGGCGCAGTTCGGGCCGCTCGGTGCCGCCGTACACCTCTTCGCCCGGGAAGCGGCCGCCGCCGCGGCCGACGCCCGCGGTCCCCGGGCGCGGCGCACCGTACCGGGTGACCCTGTCGACGACGAAGCGTGCCAGGCTGCCGTCCGAGCGCCAGATGTCGATGACGGCGCCCCGGCGCAGTCCGCCCAGACCGGCGAGGGCGGCCCGGCCGCCGCGGGTGCCCAACGGCCCGGCGAGCAGCGCCGGGCCCGGCTCGCCCGGTGACGGGCCGCCCCGGTACCAGACCACCCGGCCGGCTGCCGCCCTGACCGGCTCCGGCGGGCCGCCCTCTCCCGGCACTCCGGCGACGTCCGTCACCCGGACGTCCGTGTCCGTACGGGCGATGCGCAGCCGCGTGGGGGCGGAACGGGGAAGCCCCTCGGCTGCACGCTCGCCGCTGACCGCGTCGGACCGTGCGCCTGTCGCCGCGTACGAGACGCCGCGGTCGCTGGCCACCGCGCCGCGCTCCGCCTCGGCCGGGGCCAGCCGGCAGAGGAGGACCGTCAGCAGTACGGAGCCGACCAGCGCCGCGGCTTCCAGGCGGCGGCCGCGCAGCGAGAGGCGTTCGTGGCGGGTGGGCATCGGATCAGCCTCGCCCGCGGCCTGCCGGACTCCCGGCCCCCGAAGAGACCGAAGCCCCCGAAGAGACCGTCGTCCGGCCGTCTGCCCAGAGCGCCCGGGGCGCTCTGACAGCTCTGAGCGATCTGACGGAGGGGTGTGCCAGATGTGGTCGAGGTGCCAGATGTGGTCGACGTGCCCGGCACGGCAGGCGTGACCCGTGCGGTCCGCTGCCCGACGGGCGGGCCGGACGCCCCCGCAGTGTGAGCACGTAGCCCGCCAGCCCCGCCGTGGCCAGGCCGCCGCCGATCGCCAGCGCCGCTCTGCCGACTCCGGGGCCGTCGTCCTCCTGCTGGGCGAGGCCCCCGGTCTGACTTTCCGTCACGTCGCTCGGCAGGCCGACGGCGGGCGCGGTACCGGCTCCGCCGCCGCCCGTGTGCACGAACCAGGCGGTGAGGGGCTCGGCTCCCCGGCAGTCCGCGGTGACGGCATAGCGTTCGCCGGCCAGGAGTCCGGGCCGTACGACCGCGTCCGCGACGGCCGCGCCGCCGGGTCCGGGCCGCAGTGTGGCCGGGTTCCGGAAGGCGGGCGAGGAGACCTTGCCGTGCCCGGATCCGGCCGCGCAGGCGGCGCGCACGGTCACCGATTCCCAGGCGGCGGCGGAGGCCGGAGTGAGGGTCAGCCTCCCTCCCGAAGCCGAACTACCGTTCTCAGTCTGGGCGGCAGAGACGGGAGCGGGGGTGGCGAATCCGAGCACGACTGCGGCAGCCGCCACGACGCCCGCCCTCCCGGCGGCAGCGGTGAGGCAGCGGGCACGGAGTCCGCCGGGTTCTCGTGTTCCGTCCGGTCTGTCTGGTCTACCCGGTCTACCCGGTCTGTCACGTCTACCCGGTTGCGTCGGCGAAGTCATGCCCTCATGCGAGCAGCGCGGTCCGCCCACCGCACGTACGGTGCCGCCTATCGGGTGGGCCCTCTGCGCCATCCGAGGACGAGTCTGCGGGAGCCTCCCGGCCCCCGCCCAGGAACCAGGGACGGCCGGGGCAGCAGCCCCGGCCGCTCCCCGCGCCTTACTTGGTCTCCAAGTCCCGCCGCCGGAAGCCCGCCAGCCCCAGCGCCACCAGGGCCGCCGCAAGCGCGGTGAGGATGAGCGCCGGGGTCCACTCCATGGCCTCCGCGGGCAGCTTCGCCACATGACCGAACGGGGAGAGGTTGTTCAGCCAGTCCGGGAAGTCCAGGATCTGCCCGAGGTAGCCGACGAGGAAGGCGTACACCGGCACGATCCAGGCAACTGCCGTGATCCGGGGCAGCCAGCCGAAGAGCGTCACCGTGATGCCCGCCGTCACCCACAGCGCGGGGGCGTAGGCGAGCGGCGCGATCAGCAGGTCGAGGAAGAGGCCGCCGTCCCCGGTGGCCACCGCGCCCGAGATGCCGAAGCCGAGACCGGTGAGGAAGAGGATCGCGACCCCGCCCCCCATGGCGACGGCGAGATGGCTCGCCACCCAGCAGGTGCGGGACAGCCCGGTCGCCAGCAGCGGTTCGGCACGCCCGGCGGTCTCCTCTGACTGCGGACGCAGCGTCGCCATCACCACGTACACCGCCGCGACGACCGCGATCACGATCATGACGGTCGAGGCGAAGGACTCGGCGATCGTGGCGCCGCCGATCTTCTCGACCGCCTCCCGCAACTCGTCGACGTCCTCGATCATCTCTTCGGCGTCACCGAGGATTGAGCCGTACATGACGCCCATCAGGAGCAGTCCGGCGCCGAACCCGGCCAGCATGCCCCGGTGCAGCCGCAGCGCGAAGCCGATCGGACGGGTAAGGGCGGCCGAGGCGACCGGGCTGCCCAGGCGCGTGGCCCGCAGGCTGCCGCCGACGTCGCGCAGGGTGCTCAGCCGGTACGCGACGACCGTCGCGACGGCGGCCAGCGCGAGCCCCAGCAGCACCGGCCACCAGCGGTCGTCGACATACGGATAGGTCCGCTGGGCCCAGCCGATCGGGGAGAGCCAGGAGAGCACGCCGTTGCCGACGTCCCCGGCGGCGCGCAGCGCGTACGCCACGCCGATCACCGCGAGCGCCATGCCGGAGGCGCCGCGTGCGTACTGGCTGATCTGGACCGTGATCGCGGCGACGGCGGCGAAGACGAGGCCCGCCATCGTGTGCACGGCGCCGTACAGCAGTGAGCCGCCCCAGTTGACGCCCTCGGTGCCCTGTCCGCCGACGCCCACGGCGATGAGCAGGCCCAGCGCGAGGTTGGCGAGGGCGGCGGTGACCAGCGCGGCCGTGAGATGCGCGTGCCGTCCGACGACCGTGGCGCGGACCAGTTCGGCGCGGCCGGTCTCCTCCTCGGTACGGGTGTGCCGGGCGACGATCAGCACGCTCATCAGGCCCACCAGGACGGCCATGAAGCCGAGCATCTGATGGCTCAGCATGGAGCCGTAGTTGTAGTCGTCCAGATAGTGACCGGGGCCGGTCATGGCCAGCCCGGCCGGACTGTCGAGACTTCCGGCGGCCGACCTGCGGTCCTCCGCCTCCGGATACTGGGAGACGGTGCTGGAGAGCGTGCTGAGCGTGCCGAGGAAGAGGGCGCCGATCCAGACAGGGAGACGGACGCGGTCGCGGCGGAGATTGAAGCGGAGCAGGGTGCCGGTCCCGGCCAGCGGGTGGCTCTCGCGGGAGAGCCCTCCGCCGCTCGGCGGTATGGCTGTCTTGGTCGCGGTGGCGGCGCTCATCGCTGCGCTTCCGAGGAATCCGAGGCTTCCGAGGTTGCGGAGACCGCGGAGGTCGCGGAGGTTTCCGGCACGGGCTTCGCGCCGTCAGCGCCTGCACGGGTCGCGCCGTTTGCGCCGTTCGCGCCCAGGACATCCCCGTAATGGCGCAGCATCAGCTCCTCCAGCGTCGGCGGGTGACTCAGCAGGCTGCGCACACCGCTCTCGAGCAGCTTGCGCATCGCGCCGTCCAGATGCGCGCCGTCGACGGCGAACCGCACCCGTCCGTCCGCGTGCTGTACGTCGTGCACTCCGGGGAGTGACTCCAGCCCGGTGACCGGCCGTTCGGTCTCGGCCTCGATCGCCGTACGGGTCAGGTGCCGCATCTCGCTGAGGGTGCCCGACTGGACGACCTGGCCGAGCCGCACGATGCTCACCCGGTCGCACAGTTTCTCGACCTGGGCCAGGATGTGGCTGGACAGCAGCACCGTCTTGCCTGCCGCCCTGGCCTGCAGGATGACGTCCTGGAAGATCACCTCCATCAGCGGGTCGAGACCGGCGGTGGGCTCGTCCAGCAGCAGCAGCTCGGCGTCGGAGGCGAGCGCGGCGACGATCGCGACCTTCTGCCGGTTGCCCTTGGAGTAGGTACGGCCCTTCTTCGTGGGGTCGAGGTCGAAACGCTCGATCAGCTCATCGCGGCGGCTCTTGTCCAGGCCGCCGCGCAGCCGGGAGAGCAGGTCGATCGCCTCGCCGCCGGTGAGGTTGGGCCAGAGTTCGACGTCGCCGGGCACATAGGCGAGCCGCCGGTGCAGTTGGACGGCGTCGCGCCAGGGATCTCCCCCGAGGACCGTCGCCTGTCCCGTGTCGGCTCGGAGGAGACCGAGCAGTACGCGGATCGTGGTGGACTTCCCAGCTCCGTTGGGCCCGAGGAACCCGTGCACCTCTCCCGTCCCGACGTGCAGGTCGAGGCCGTCGAGCGCACGGGTCCGGCCGAAGGACTTGACGAGGCCGGATACCGAGATGGCTGTGGTTGCCGTGGTCATGATTTCGAAGCTACGCTAATTTCAGGAATTTGTGAACTTATGAAAGCGTTAGGATCGGCGACACAGGCTTGAGCTGGGGAGATGCACCACGGTGGGCGACCGGAACGGGCAGGACACACACGCGACGCCGGGCGATCCGGTCACACCGGGCGGCCCGGACTCATCGGGCACACCGGACGGGCCGGGTGAGCACCGCGAGCACACCCCTGAGGGCTCCGACGAGTACGGGCCGCGGATCTCGTCCTTCGTCGAACGCTTCGCGGCAGACCTCACCGAAGCGGGCATGCAGCGCATGGCCTCCCGGGTCTTCGCCTGCCTGCTCGCCTCACCCAAGGCCGCGCTGAGCTCCGCCGAGCTGGCCGAACGGCTCCAGTGCAGCCCGGCCGCCGTCTCCGGTGCCGTCCGCTACCTCTCCCAGGTCCACCTGATCAGCCGGGAACGCGAGCCGGGCTCCCGGCGCGAGCGGTACCGCCTCCACGAGGACATCTGGTACGAGACGTTCACCACCCGTGACCAGATCATCCGGCGCTGGTCCTCCACGCTGAGGGCGGGGGCCGAGAGCCTCGGCCTGGACACGCCGGAGGGCCGCCGCGTCCTGGAGACCAGCGAGTTCTTCGACTTTCTGCAGCGGGAGATGGCCGAGATGATGGGGCGCTGGCGCAAGCGCAGCGACGAGCTGAACCAGAGCCTGCCCAACGTGTGAGCACGCCCGCCTCATGAGCGTGGCGGCCGTCGCCCCCGCGTGACTCCGTAGCTGTGCACGGCCGAAGCCCCTGCCTGCGGCAGGGGCTTCGGCTGACGGAACGGAGCTGAGGGAACGGGGCGACAGGGGAGGGACGGCGGGGACCGGACGGGCTCAGGCCAGTGTGGTGATGCAGAACGGATGACCCGCCGGGTCCAGCAGGACCCTCCACCTGTCCGGTTCGGGCTGCAACGAAGGCTCGGCGGCGCCCAGGCCCAGCAGCCTGGCCTGGGCGACGTCCAGGTCCTCGACACCCAGCTCCAGGTGGGCCTGCTTCTCCTGTGCGGGGTCGGGCCAGGTGGGACGGCGGTAGTCGGTCAGCCGGTTGAACCCCAGCCCGGCGGCGCCCTCCTTGCCGAGAAGGATGAAGTCGTCGCTCGCGTAGGCGACAGGCAGGCCGAGGGCTTCGCCGTAGAAGCGGGCCATCTCGGCCGGGTCCTGGCAGTCGAAGGTGACTGCCACGTAGCGGATCGACGGTGCGGAATCGGTTCCGGTGCTCATGAGGAGGACGCTACGACGCGATGCGGACAGTTCCGGTCCGGGTCGTCGCCGGTCCAGCGGACAATAGGAAGGTGATCAGCACCTCCGCCCGCCTGCTGCGCCTGGCCTCCCTGCTGGCCTCGCGGCCGTCCTGGACCTCCGGAGAGCTGGCCGGGCGCCTGGAAGTCACCGAGCGCACCGTCCGGCGGGACATCTCCCGGCTGCGGGAGCTGGGCTACGGGGTCGAGTCCGATCCCGGCCCGTGGGGCGGCTACCGCCTCAGCGGCGGCAGCCGCGTGCCGCCGCTGGTCCTCGATGACGAAGAGGCGCTCGCCGTCGCCGTCGCACTGCGCGAAGCGGGGCTCAGCGGTGTCCTCGGCGGCGACCAGGCGGCGGTCTCGGCGCTGCTGAAACTGCGGCAGGTGCTGCCGCGCCGGGTCGCGGCCCGGCTGGGCGAACTGGACGACGCTTTCGTCCACACCCCACGACCTGATGACCGGCAGATCGCCCCCGGCATGCTGCTGGAGCTGGCCACCGTCTGCCGCAGGGGCGAGCGCACCCGCCTGTCGTACCGCGACCGGAACGGGAAGGCCACGGTGCGGGAGGTCGACCCGTACCGTCTCGTGCACACGGGGCGCCGCTGGTATTTCGTCGCCCGGGACACGGAGCGCGGCGAGTGGCGCACCTTCCGTGCGGACCGGGTCGCGCAGATACACCCGACCGGACACCCGGCGGAACTCCCCGACCCGCCCGACCCGGTGCACCTCGTCTCCCGCACCCTCGCACGCAGCGGCTACGCGCTCTACGTCACCGTCCGCCTCCCGCTGCCGATGGACCGGGCACTGCGCCTGATCCCGCCGACGGTCGGCACGCACCGCCCGGACGGCCCGGACGCCACTGTCGTCGACGTCGGCGGCCCCGACGCGGACGGACTCGCCGGCTACCTGCTCAGGCTGGGCACGCCGCTGCGGGTGCTCGCTCCCGACGCCGTACGGGAGGCGCTGGTCCGCCGCAGCCGGGAGCTGCTCGACGCCTACGGAAGCGAACCAGGCAGCCCGTAGGCGGCCCCGCAGGACCCACGAGACCCGCAGGACCGCAGGACCGCAGGACCGCAGGACCGCAGGACCGCAGGACCGCAGGACCGCAGGACCGCAGGACCGCAGGCAGCCCTGCGGCGCCGTGTCAGCGCTGGCCCGGCAGCGTCAGGCTCCAGGCGGACTCCAGCGCCGTCCAGGTCCGTGCCCGCACCGGGCCGCCCACCACCGCGTCCGCGCGGTAGCGGAAGTCCGGCCCGGAGACGGTGACCGTACGGGCCCGCGCCCGTACCGGCGTGCTGGAGGACCGCTGCCGTACGACGACCTCCGCGAGCCCGCCGTCACCCGGTGCGAGGGACACCTGGGTGACCGGCCGGTCCAGGTCGGCGAGGACCGCGCCGTCCGCCTCCACCCGCAGCCGCTGCGGCCCGCCGCCGCCCGCCGAGCCGCCCCGTCCGCCGCCCGGCGCGGCCAGCGCGGCCAGCAGCGGCAGCGGACGGGCCAGGGGCCGCGCCAGCGTCCGTACCAGCGCGCGGCAGCTCCGCAGCGGCGGCGCCCACCGGGAGCCGAGGTCGCCGTCCTCCGGCTCCGGCCCGGTGTCCCGGCCGCCGCCCGGTGCGGCCGTGCCGCCCTCCGCGCCGAATCCGTCCCGGCCGTCACGCCCGTCGCGCTGGTCACGCTGGTCACGCTGGTCGCGGCCATCACGCCCATCCCGTCCGTCCCGGCCGTCGCGCCCGTCCCGGCCGTCGCGCCTGCCCGTTCCCTCCCGCCCCTCGTAGCCGTAGCCGTAGCCGTAGCCGTACGCGTCGCGCTCCTCGCACTCCTCGGCGCCGTACGCCGCGCCCTCGCCGTCCCAGCCGCCGCCCTTCCGTCCGTACGCCCGCGACCCGCGCGACCCGCCGCCCTGCGGCCCGGCCGGGACGCGGAGCGCGCCCAGCACCACCCCGCCGCTGTCGTCGACCAGCAGGTCCATCGGGCAGTCCGTGCCGCCGAGCACCGCGCGGGAGGCGTCGACCGCCGTGCACGGGATGCCCAGCGCGCAGGCCAGCGCGATCGCCCCCGGCGGCCCCACGGGCACCACCGCCAGCGCGCACGCGGACAGCTCCCGCTCCCGGTGCAGCAGCTGGACCGTACGCAGCAGCGCCCGGTCGTCGCCGATCAGGACGGGGCGCCGACTGCCCCGGCGTGCGAGGACGCGGGCCACGTCCGTCGGGTGTTCGAGAAGGCATACCTTCGTGCCCGGGGCTCCCGCGCACAGCACGTCACGCGCGATTCTCACGGACTCCCCATCCGTCAGCCGTGCGACGGGATCGATGACCACGAGCAGGTCTGGAGCCGACACCTTGTTCCTCTCTCAGGACTGCGAATCTCCGAGGTCCCACCAGGGCCCCGGTACCCCTGACGCCTGACGGCGGAGGGTCGCCTGTTCGCACCCCGGTAAACAGTTCCGGTAATCTCTCGGTGCAAGAGCCCCTGTCGCTGTTGCGCCAGGGGCTTCAACTATCTGGGGCACCGGTTTCACGGATCACGCGATGGCACAAGCGCCACGCACGTGGGACATGCCCCGCCCGGAAGGGGTGTACGCCTGTGCCCGCACTTGTGCTGCTCGGTGCTCAGTGGGGTGACGAGGGCAAGGGAAAGGCCACCGATCTGCTCGGCGGCTCGGTCGATTATGTGGTCCGCTACCAGGGCGGTAACAACGCCGGTCACACGGTCGTCGTCGGCGACCAGACGTACGCGCTGCATCTGCTCCCCTCCGGAATCCTCTCGCCGGGGTGCGTGCCCGTCATCGGCAACGGCGTCGTCGTCGACCCGTCGGTCCTGCTCTCCGAGCTGAGCGGACTGAACGCGCGCGGCATCGACACGTCCAAGCTGCTGATCAGCGGCAACGCGCATCTGATCACGCCGTACCACGAGACGCTCGACAAGGTGACGGAACGCTTCCTCGGCAAGCGGAAGATCGGCACCACGGGGCGCGGCATCGGCCCCACGTATGCCGACAAGATCAACCGGGTGGGCATCCGCGTCCAGGACCTCTTCGACGAGTCGATCCTGCTGCAGAAGGTCGAAGCGGCGCTCGACTTCAAGAACCAGGTCATGGCCAAGCTCTACAACCGCCGCGCCATCGCTCCGGAACAGGTAGTCGAGGAACTCCTCGGATACGCCGATCAGCTGCGTGGTTATGTCGCCGACACCACCTTGCTCCTGAACAACGCCGTCGACGACGGCAAGGTCGTCCTCTTCGAGGGTGGCCAGGGCACCCTGCTGGACGTGGACCACGGGACGTACCCGTTCGTCACCTCCTCCAACCCCACTGCGGGCGGCGCCTGTACGGGATCGGGTGTCGGGCCGACGAAGATCAGCCGGGTCATCGGCATCCTGAAGGCGTACACCACCCGCGTCGGCGCGGGCCCCTTCCCGACCGAACTGCTGGACGCCGACGGCGAGGCGCTGCGCCGCATCGGCGGCGAGCGCGGCGTCACCACGGGCCGAGACCGCCGCTGCGGCTGGTTCGACGCGGTGATCGCGCGCTACGCGACGCGCGTCAACGGGCTGACGGACTTCTTCCTCACCAAGCTGGACGTCCTCACCGGCTGGGAGCGCATCCCGGTCTGCGTTGCCTACGAGGTCGACGGCAAGCGCGTCGAGGAGCTCCCGTACAGCCAGACCGACTTCCACCACGCGAAGCCGGTGTACGAGTACCTGCCGGGATGGACCGAGGACATCACGAAGGCGAAGAGCTTCGACGACCTGCCGAAGAACGCGCAGGCGTACGTGAAGGCACTGGAGGAGATGTCGGGCGCCCGCATCTCCGCGATCGGCGTCGGCCCCGGCCGCGACGAGACCATCCAGATCCACTCCTTCCTGTAGGCCCGGCCGGGGCGGCCCCCGTCCGGCACTCGCCGGGCGGGGCCGCGTCTCCGCGTGCGATCCGTCCATCCTGGCCACATCACCACCGGCGATGTCCGGAAGGAGCGCGGCATGACCACACTGGACGACCGCGTACTGCGTTTCTTCGAGGAACTCGTCGTCCCCGAAGGGTTCAAGGCCGAGCTGATCAGGGGCGAGATCCTGATGATGGCTGGGCCCGACCGGGTCCTCAACTGGATCGTCGAGTCCCTGATGGACCAGATCCCCCGTGCCCAGTGGCATCGCGTCCAGACACAGGACATCGCGATCCCCGCGGAGTCGAGCGAGCCGCAGCCGGACCTCGTCGTGTACGAGCGCGGCGCGGTGCGAGGAGCCGGGCGGCTGATCCCCTCGGGGGCGGTGACCCTGGTGGTCGAGGTGGTCTCCCGGACCAGCGTCGACCGCGATTACAAGGCCAAACGCCAGGTGTACGCCGCCGGGGGGTACCCGCGTATCTCATCGTCGATCCCTTGCAGGGCCAGTGCGTCCTGCTCACCGAGCCCTCCGCCGGAAGCCGCGACTACCGGAACGAGCGCACCAGCGCCTTCGGCGAGCCCGTCCCGGTCGGCGTCCTGGACGTCACCCTGGAGACCGGCGAGTTCCAGACCCTGACCCCGTGACCCCGCTCGTGACCCGAGTCGGTCGATGGAATGACCACTTTCAGCACGCTTACGTGGTCATTCCATCGACCGATCAAGATCCGGAAACGGATGCTGCTCCCTCCGGAGCTTGGCATGGAGACGGCCCATGGCGGCCTGCTTCTCCTCTGCGGTGCGGACTGGCAGCCCCAGGGCCACCCGGCGCTCCTGCGCCCTGCGCTTGACGCCTTCCCAGCGGACCGTGCTCATCCTTGCTCCTCCGTCGTCCAAGCGAGGGTCGACTCATGCCCGAAAGGTGATGCTTGGGTCACGCAGAGTACAATCGGTCGCGTAGTAAGAGCCCTCTGAAGGGCTGCCCGGAGTACGGCCGGAACCAGGGAACTGGATCCCTCCACCCCACGAGGTGGTTGTGGCCACCGGGAGTCCCTCAGAGGGCTCTCCGCTGCCACAGGCACCAGCGGACCAGCCGCACGGATACCCTGGCGCGGAGTGGTGGACGGAGGGGGAGACCGATGGCGGCGAGGAAGCCCCCGACCGAGCGGCAGCGGCGGCTGGGTGCGGAGCTGCGCAAGATGCGGGAGCGGGTGGGGCTGTCCCTGACCGAAGCTGCCGACATGCATCGCACGGACCGGACGACCGTCAGCAACATCGAATCCGGTCGCTTCGGAGTCAGCTCCGACCGAGTGCGCGTGTGGGCTGCCAACTATTCGTGCCCGGATCCCGACTACGTCGAAGCGCTCGTCGAGATGGCACGAGAGCGGCGCGCTGCCCTTCCGAACTGGTGGGACGAGTACCGGGATGTGCTGGTGTCGGCAGTGCTGGATCTCGCGGAGCTGGAGCATCGCGCGGTGGCGCTCCGCGCGGCCCAGATCACACACATGCCCGGACTCCTTCAGCACGAGGACTACACCCGCGCCATCTTCGAGGAGGCAGTGCCGGCTCTGGCGCCGGAGGACTTCGAGCGCAAGCTCACCTTCCGGCTGCGGCGCAGCGAGGTACTTGACCGGCCGGGGGCACCGCAGTGCACGTTCATCATCCATGAGGCAGCACTGCGTATGCGGTTCGGCGACAGGCAGGTGAGTCGAGCTCAACTGGCTCACGTGCTGGAACAGTCCACCCGGGACAATGTGGCCGTTCGCCTGCTGCCGTTCGCAGCGGGCGGCTTCCCGACTGCCGGTGGCTCGACTCTCTACGCGTGCGGGCCGGTCACCCAGCTCGATACGGTGCAGACGGACACGCCCGTGGGCTCGTCCTTCCTGCATGCCGAGACCCATCTCGCGAACTACCGCGCGGTACTGGACCGCATGGAGCAGCGCTGTCTTGGACCGGACGGTTCACGTGATTTCATCCGCGTCGCTGCCAAGCAACTCTGAAGGTGAGAGAAGAGTGCACATACGTTGGCGCAAATCCTCGTTCTCCGAGCAGCCCGACGGTAATTGTCTCGAACTCGCCCGGCAGGGCGGCGACATCATGATGCGGGAGAGTGACGACCCGAACATGATTGTGAAAGCGGCACCGGAAACTTGCCGAGCCTTCCTGGCGCACGTCAAGGCTGGAGCATACGGCGACTTGACGTAACGGTTCCCATGGATTCGGGATCGGCATATGCCACTCCCGACACCTCAATACAACACGTTGTATTCGCACCGCTTTTGACGCTATGTTGAGGTTGTCTCCGAGGCCCAGGGGTGTCGGAGATCCAAGGCGCCCCGGCGGTGTGTCCGCACCCCGGGGCATGGCCAACGCTTATGTGGAGCGTCAACGTGAATCACCGTATCCGGTCCATCCTGCAACGAACACTCGCTCGCATTCTGCGCGTGCTCGCCCCGGCGACGGGGCGGCACCGCGAGCACCCGCTCGCGCAGGCGGGCCCCCGCACCACGTCCGGGCGGCGGCTGCTCGTACGCGCCGCCGCACCGCCGTGGGTGCGGCCCGAGCCGCACCGTGCGCGGGCACGGACGCTGCCACCGCCGGACGGCGACGGTCCGGCCCTCGACGGCGCCAGCCCCCTCGTACGGCCCTACCTCCTGGCGCATGAGCGGCTGGCCACGCTGGAGGTGGCGGCCTGATGGCGACCGCCACCAGCGGTGTCCCGCGCGGGCTGTGTGTCCGCCGGGTGCCCAGCAAGCCCGTACGGCGGCAGGCGGACGGGCGCTACGCCCTCCACCTGTGGCTGCAACGGGACGGCAAGTTCGACTGCGACCTCGCCCTCCACCTCTCGCCCGCCGAAGCGGAAGCGCTGCACGCCCAGCTCTGCTTCGCCCTCGACGGCGAACCGCCCATCCCGCCCACCCCGGATTCCGGCACCTCACCGGCACCGGCCTGCCGCAAGCCCGTCCAGGAGCCCAACCAGGGCCTCATGGACAGCCGAGGGCCGTAGAGGCTCCTCTGGTAGATCCCGACCCGACCGGAGCAGCTGTTCCGCTACTGCCGTTCCGGCGGGCTGGGCTTGAGGAGACAGCCGAGCGCAGCCAAGGCCGCCACGGCACCGGCGGCGAGCAGCAGGATTCTGTGGTCCATGAGGGCGATCAGTCCTGCGCCTGCGCCGAGTGCCAGTGCGTTGGGGGCGAAGAGGACGGTGTTGGCCGTGGCGGCGACACGTCCCAGGAGAACGTCCGGGACCTCACGCTGCACTGCGGTCATCGACGCGATCAGCACACACGGCAGACCTGCGCCGATCATCGCGCTGGCGATCAGCGCAAGTGGCACCGACGGCGCGGCCCGCAGGGCGACCCCCAGCGCGAACAGCGTGATTCCCGCCGCCGCGAACACCCGTTCATGCATGCGGCGCAGCAGCGCGCCGGCAGCCACACCGCTCAGGACGGATCCGCCGCCCTGCACCGCGTACAGCACGCCCGCGAAGGCCGGTGACTGGCCAAGGCCGATGTCCACCACGGCATAGACCGCCGCACCGTTGAGCCCGGCCACGCACATGGTGACTGCTCCGGCCCCGACCAGGCTGCGCAGCTCGGCGTGACGGCTCAACCAGTGGGCCCCCTCGACCACTTGTCTGGTCCACCGCCGGCCGTCGGCTGACTGCGGTACGGGTTCGGAGACGCGCATCAAGGCGAAGGCCCCGGCGGCGAGTGCGAACGTCACCGCGTCGAGCAGGGCTACGGCCGGGCCGCCGAACTGCACGAACAGACCCGCACCGATGAGCGGGGCGATGAGTTTCATGCCCTCGTTGGCTGTCATGCGCAGTCCGTTGAAATCGCCGCGCAGATCGCTGGGCAGCGCATGGACCACAAGGGCGGCCTCCGCCGCATCCGTCAGGACGGCGCTGACGCCGTACAGCGTCAGAACGGCGAACAGTATCCAGACCCCGTCGCTTGAGCGCACGGCGAGCAAGGTCAGTAGCAGAACAGCCATGAGCAGGTTGGTCCAGATCAGCAGCGGCCACCGACGCGTCCGGTCGGCCAGCGTGCCGATCAGGGGGCCGGCCAGCACAGGCGCCCATACACAGAACGTGGTCAGTGCGGCGAGACTGTCCGATCCGGTGAGCGACTTGACCCACACACCCGCTGCCAGGCCCATGGCCGAGCTGCCGAACCCCGAAACCACCACACCGGTCAGATACAACCCCGCATTGCGGTTTCGCAGAACCCGCCCCGCACCCCAGCCCATGGGATTCCCCTCGCTGTCGTGCACCAGGTCGTCAGATGACCCGGAAGATGTCGGCGGCGGTGCGGGTGTCGCTCAGGTCTTCGATGGTGCGGAGGTTGTCGCTCAGCGCGTCCAGGACCGAGCCGGGCTGTGCGGCTTGGGGGGCGCCGACGGCGATGCCGAAGCAGCGGAAGCCGAGTCGGTGCTTGGCGTCGTTCCAGCCACGCATCCACTCCTCGGCGACCTCGCACACCCCGTCGGTGATCATCACGATGTCGCCGCGCTGGCGGCCGTCGGTGTTGAACTCCTCGTCGAGCAGCGCGACGGCTGCCGACAGCGGCGCCTGGTAGTCGGTGCCGCCTGCGAAGCAGTGCTCGGCGAAATACAGCACATCGGCGATTGCGTGCGGTTCGCCGGCCGGGAAGCGGCACACCTTCACCTGGTCGGCGGAGGAGAACAGGATGCCCACGAAGTCGCCTCTCGCGGTGCGGGCCTGGTCGAGCAGCGCCAGGGCGCACGCTTTGGCCCAAGCCTCCCCGGTGATCCCGCCGGGGCCGGGCTCGTTCATGGAGTACGAGCAGTCCACGCACGCGATGACGGCGCCCTTCCCGGTGTTCTGCTCGCCGCGGCTGTCGTAGAGCATCAGCCGCGCCTCGGCGAACCTCGCGGCGAACACGGAGCGCATCACCGGTACGCCGAGGGTGGCGAGTTCGGAGGGGACGACCCGGGAGAGGTCATCGCCGAGGGTGATCCCGACCAGCTCGCCGGAGGCGTGCTCGACCTTGCGGGTGCGCTCGCCGGTGGCCATCTGCCGGAATCGTCCGACGAGTTCGGCGAATCGCCCCAGACGGCCGACGCGCAGCCGGTCGGCGAGCCGCGCGCGCTGGTCGAACGGCATCCGTTCCAGCGCGTCCGGGGCCACTCCCCAGGCGCGCATCAACGCGGCCTCCTCCCGTGCCTGCGCAGCGGCCTTCGCCGCCGCGGCCCGGGTGGCCGCACGGACATCCGGGCTCGCCGCCGTGGGGGCCTGGGCCGCGTCATCAGCGGCCTGCTGGGCAGCGGAGGCGGCGTCCCCGCCCGGGGCCGTCCGGGCGGCGGCTGCGCGGCCACCCAGCGCCGCTGCCGCCAGAGCCTGCGCGGAGTCCAGAGCACCCTGCTGGGCAACGTCGGCGGCCTCGGCCTCCTCGATCGCCTGCTGTACGGCGGCGGCGGTCTCCTCGGGGACGGCGCCGTCTTGGTCCGCGGCGTCGGCGGCCCGCCGAAGCGCTTCGGCCACGGCGCCCGCTGCCCGCTCTGCCTCCTCCTGGGCGTCCTTCGCGCACAGCAGTCGGTCGTAGACGGCGGCGCTGTCGTCTCCCGTGGGCAGCTCGTTGGACGCGGTGATGGCGCTGATCAGCGGGCACCGGATCGGGGCGCCGCCGCGGTGACCGCCTCCGGTCGTCCGCAGCCGGCCCCGACGAGCATTGTCGTGCGCGTACGCGTCCGCTTGCCGCCGTGTGGCACCCCTGACGGGCCGCCCGTCCGTCCGCCGGTGTGGACGTGTCGCGTGGCCGCGACGGTTGACCCTGCCGCAGGGTCAACCTTTCAGCATGGCGGGCATGACTACGAGAAAGCCGGTACGGCACTTCACCGTCCACCACGGCGGCGTCACGATCCCGGTGTCCCGCGGCGGCCGGGGACGACCGCTGGTCCTGTGCCCTGGGCTGAACTCGACACAGGCCGATCTTCATGAGCTGGCCGGGCTGCTGCGGCACGACCACGACGTGGTGACCTTCGACCTCAGGGGCCATGGCCTGGCCTCGGCCGCTGACGGCCAGTACTCCTTCGACACGTTTCTGAGCGATCTCGTCGCCGTGCTGGCGGAGCTGGGACGCCTCGGCCTGCCCTCGGCACCCGTGCTCGTGGGCTACTCACTGGGCGCGGACCTGGCCGTTCACTATGCCTCCGAGCATCCTGACGCCGTCGCCGGGCTCGTCCTCATCGACGGGGCGAACCCGCTGCCCGAACCGTTCATCACCGACGCCGACCTGGCGGAGTTCCGCGCAATGGCGGAGGAGCTGGCGACACGGCAGGAGGCCGAGCGGGCCGGGGGCTCCGCGCGTCAGGTGTTGCTCACCGCACAGGACATCCACGGCCTGAACCTCGAGATGGATGTGGTCCGGTCGAAAATCCTCGACCGGTACCGGAGGATCGGTCACCCCATCAGCATGATCATGTCCACCTCGATCGCCGGCGACGGCGGTGAAGGGCGCGCACCGCGGCACAACCAGCTCTGGCGTGCCGGCATCGACCGGCTCGTCCGCGAGCGGCCGCACCTCTCCACGTCCTGGCTCGACGCCGATCACCGGCTGGTCTTCACCCACGCCCCGGAAATCGCCGAGATCATCCGGATCGCGCACCCGGCCGGCGGGCCGACTTCCTGAACGGCTCATAGGAGACTGGTCCGATGCTGACCATCGGTGAGCTGGCGTCGTACGCCCACGTGACGGTGCGCGCGGTGAGGCACTACCACGCCAAGGGGCTGCTGCCGGAGCCGGAGCGGGACCACTCCGGCTATCGGAGGTACGACGCCGGCGCCGTGGTCGCGCTGATCAGGATCCGCACCCTCGCCGAGGCCGGGGTCCCGCTGGCGCGCGTGCGAGAGCTGCTGCAGGCCGACGAGGAGGAGTTCGCCGCGCAGGTCGCAGACATCGACAGGCGGCTGCGGGCGGAGATCCGGGAGCGGCAGCGGCACCGCGAGCGGCTTGCCCGCCTCGCCGCCGGGGACAATCTGGTGCTGCCCCCGGAGGTTGTCGGGTTTCTCGACCGGCTGCGGGCGCTCGGGGTCGACGAGCGCATCATCCAGCTCGAACGCGACGGCTGGATTCCGCTGGCCGCGCACTCACCCGAGCGCGTCCAGGAGTGGATGGCACGTAAGCGGCGACAGATCGCCGACCCGCGCTTCGTCGACTTCTATCTCACCCTGGGCCAGGCTCTCGATCGGACCGACGACGACCCGCAGCTGGTCGGCCTGGCCGACGAACTGGCCGCCTACATCACGCGGATGGCCGACGAGCAGGGCGAGGACTACGTCGACGATGCCGACATCGAGCCACCGTTCGTCCAGCTGATGGACGCCCTGGCATTCGACACCGCGCCGCCCGCCCTTCGACTGGTCGAGCTGCTGAAGCAGCGAGGCTGGACCGGCTGGACCAAGCTCCGGCGCGTAGACCCGAAACGGGGTGCGACCCGAGCACGGCAGCAAGGCACTGCGAAGCGGCCTTCCCCGGGTTGACCACAGCGGGGTGGCGGCCGCCCTGCCGTGTGGGGGCGGGGCACCGGTAGATTGCGGGCAGGCCACATGGATCCCACGGCTCAGGAGGCGGCTCCCATGACGTGCGAGAAATGCGGCGGCCGGATGACCCGTACCCAGGACGGCTGGTACATCTGCTACCCATGCGGCACCAGCAAGCCGGCGCCATGATCGCCTGCCCCCGGTGCGGAGCCGGTCTCACACCCCGTCCGTCGTCATGGCGCACCTGCTCCGGGCACGAGTGCGCCTACGCGATGCCCGAGGACGCCTGCCTGCTCTACGGCGAGATGCTGCGCCAACTCGACAACGACCCCACCGCCTTCTTCAGCCGGGTCCGGCAACTCCGGGATGAACTGCGCGGCTTGGAACCGGTCTGGCAGCGGTCCCCTTAGCGCCCTGTTCGGAAGGCCGGCCCACCGCCTCGAAAATATAGCGACTGGTCTATTATCACTTCATGGGTGTCAAGGGTGAGGAGACGCGCGCCCGGCTGATCGCCGCCACGCGCACACTGGTCGAGGCGCAGGGCTACTTCGGCACGGGGCTGAACCAGGTGCTGGCCGAGAGCGGTACGCCGCGCGGCTCGCTGTACTTCCACTTCCCGTCCGGCAAGGACGAACTGGTCAGCGCGGCCCTGACCCAGAGCGGCCAGGAGGTCGGCGACCTGATCGAGTCGCTGAGCGCCGACCGGGCCTCCGCAGCGGTGATCATCCATCGGCTGCTCGGCATCTTCGCCGACCGGATGGAGCGCTCCGAGTACGGCAAGGGCTGCCCCCTCGCGACCGTGGCACTGGAAGTCGCCGGGGGCAACGAGGAACTGCGGCGCGTCTGCACCGAGGCGTACGAGCGGTGGCAGGGCGCGCTGGCCGACCGGCTGGTCGACGAGGGGCGGTCCCGCGCGGCGGCGGAGGCAACCGCCGGTGCGGTGCTGGCGCAGGTGGAGGGTGCGGTACTGCTCGCTCGCGTCCAGCACAGCCTGGTGCCGCTCGGCCAGGCCGCGCGGGCCGTGGAGTTGCTGCTCGCCGGCTGACTGGCGGCGACCACCTCGCTCGTCAGCGGAAGGCGGATTCGAAAATATGCAGACTGGTCTACATGTGGGGAGTTCAGATGAGCAAGGGGATCACCGGAGGGCGGTCGGCGCACAGCCTGGTACTCGGGGCCACCGGCTTCCTGGGGCGCTGGCTGGTACGCGAACTCCTCACCGGCGGAGTGCCGGTCGCCGCCGCGGTGCGCGGCGGGGACCGACGCGACGGCGGACTGCGTGAGTGGCTGCGCGGGCACGATGTGGACGACGGCGCCATGCTGACGGTGGCTGCCGACCTCACCCGGCCCGGCCTCGGCCTCGCCCCGGCGGACGCGGCCCGACTCGAGAATGTCCGCGACGTGTTCAACGTCGCCGGGCGCTATGGGTTCGGCCTCCCCGTCGAGGAGGCGCGAGCCGCGAACGTGGACGGAGCGCTGCACGTACTGCACTGGGCGGCAACCCTGCCGCGTCTGCGGAGGCTTGTTCACCTCTCGGGCTACCGGGTCGGCCACGACAGGCGCCCCCGGTACCCGCTGCCGTCGGCTGAATCCCGGGCCGTCTACACCCGGTTGGGCGCCTACGAGGCATCCAAGGCGGAGGGCGACGCTGCGGTGCGCGTCACCGCGCCGGAACTCGGCGTACCCCTGACTGTGGTCAACCCCAGCACGGTGATCGGGCACTCGGTCACCGGAGAGGCCGCGCAGTACATCGGACTCGCGGGCCTCGTCGAGCAGTTGTGGAAAGGCCGACTGCCCGCGCTGGCCGGGAGCCGGCGCACCTTCGTACCGGTGGTGGCGATCGACTACCTGGCCAGGTTCCTGGTGACCGTCCCCGAACGGGACGGGGGTCCTGTCCGCCTCCATACCGTTCTCGATCCGGCGACGCCCTGCCTGCCGGACCTGGTCGCCCTGCTGGCCGACCACCTGGACGTCCGCGCGCCACGGCTGCTGCTCCCCGTCGGCCTGGTGCGGCGCCTGCCCCGCGGCCTGACCGGTGCGGACCCGGAAACGCTCTCGTTCCTCACCGAGGAGCGCTATGACACCGCCTCCGCCGACGCCTTGGCGCGCGCGTCGGGCCTGAGGCACCCGCCGGTGGACGAGGCGCTGCGGCGCTGGGCGTCGCGCCTCGTCTCGGACGGCTTCGGGGCAGCCGAGGTCCGGACGTGAGCCGCTGGGCAGGGGCGAACCCTCGGCAGGGGGCGAACCCCTCCGCAGCGCCTACGGCTTGCGGGCCACAGCGCCGAACTGGGCGACCACCGGCGCGAGAGCGGGGTCGGTCTCCGGGCGCCAGTGGGTGACGCGTACGAGGCCCGGGTCGACGAACTCCAGCCCGTCGTAGAAGGTGAGCAGCCGCTCGGGTGTGCGCAGCACGTAGGGGATGGCGCCGGAGTCGTTGTAGTCGTCCTGGGCGGCGGTGTTCTCCGGGTTCTCGTCCACGCCGTCGCTGTGCGAGAGGTAGCTGCCGGAGGGGAGCCCGGCCATCAACTGCTGGACGGTCTCGCGGGCCTCCCCGTCGTCGGCGACATGGCCCATGACCCCGCTGAGGATGAGGGCGACGGGCTGGGTGAGATCGAGGGTCTCGCGCGCCCCGGCGAGGATCGCCGCGGGGTCGTGGAGGTCGGCACTGATGTAGTCCGTCACGCCGTCGGGATGGCTGGTGAGCAGCGCGTTGGCGTGGACGAGGACCAGCGGATCGTTGTCCACGTAGACGATCCGGGACTCCGGGGCGACACGCTGGGCGACCTCGTGGGTGTTGTCGACCGTGGGCAGCCCGGTGCCGACGTCGAGGAACTGGCGGACGCCGGCGTCGCCCGCGAGGTGGCGAATGGTGCGGGCCAGGAAGTGCCGGGCGGTGCGGGCGAGGTCCTCGATGCCGGGGAACGACTCCCGGTAGGCGTCGCCCGCCTCACGGTCGGCCGGGAAGTTGTCCTGGCCGCCGAGCCAGTAGTTCCAGATGCGGGCGGAGTGCGGGACGCTGGCGTCGATAGTGCCCGGGAGTCCGTCCGTGTGCGCGTCGTTCACAATCGCTCCAGTCCTGGGGGTGCGCTGCCGACCGCCGCACGCGGCGCTCGCACGCGGGGGCGCGCGCGCCGGAGCTCGGCGTGTGCCCGTCACCGTAACCGGCGGTGCTCGCCCGGCACCAGCGGGTGCGGAGTGAGAGGAGAGCCGCGGTGGGACGCGACCGCCGGGTCTACGGGCGGCCGGGCGTACCCGGTGTGCCCGGCCTACCGTGTGTGTGGATCGTCAGGTGGGAGAAGTCCCGCCCCTGGATGACCGACTCCTGCGTCCCGCCGCCGATCACGTTGTGCACCGTGCCGCGCCCCTCGGACCCGGCGGCGAGCGGGGCCAGCTCGTCCAGCAGCGCCCGCAGCTCCGCCGCCGCTTCGGGGTCCGCCGCCAGCACCCGCCGCAGCCGGGTCCGCCACCCGGCCTCGGCGTCCGCGAGCACCGGTTCCTCGCCGGAGTCCACGGCCTCGGTCAGTTCCACCCGTACGACCTCCAGGTCCTCCTCGACGGCAGGGGTTCGGGCGTCGTCGCCACGTGCGAGGAAAGCGACGACGCGCTCCCTGGCGCGGTTCCAGGAGTCCGTGACCATCAGGCCGACCAGCGTCGTCGCCGCCGTCGTCGTCAGTGTCACCAGTTCAGGCTCCACTTGCCCTCCCGCAGGGTTCCCTCGCGGCACGGTAGGTGCCGCCGATCGCCCAACCGTAGGCAACACCCTGCCGCTTGGACAGTGCGCGCAGGTGGGGGTAGCGGCAGGGGTGCGACGGCCGTGTTCGGGGCGCGCGAGCCATCCCCCGTACGGCCCCGGCCCGCATGCGGCGCCGCCGTACCGGAAGCATCATCGGGGGATGGACAACACCGTTCGCCTCGCCCAGCAGCCGGAGGCAGACGAACTGCTGCAACGCGACCCGCTGGCCCTGCTGGTCGGCTCCCTGCTGGACCAGCAGGTCCCCATGGAATGGGCGTTCTCCGGGCCCTACACGATCGCGCAGCGCATGGACCGGGACGCCCTCGACGCGCAGGAGATCGCCGCCTACCCGCCCGAGGACTTCGCCGCGCTGCTCTCCGAGAAGCCCGCCGTGCACCGCTTTCCGGGGTCGATGGCCAAACGGGTGCAACAGCTGTGCGCGCACCTCGTGGAGCACTACGACGGCGATCCCCGCGCGGTGTGGCAGGACGCGTCGAGCGGCACCGAACTGGTGCGGCGGCTGCACGAACTGCCGGGCTTCGGCAAGCAGAAGGCGCAGATCTTCGCCGCGCTGCTGGGCAAGCAGTTCGGAGTGCGGCCCCAGGGCTGGCGGGAGGCGGCGGGGGAGTACGGCGAGCAGGGCACGTATCTTTCGGTGGCCGACATCACCGGGCCGGACTCGCTGCAGAAGGTCCGCGCCCGCAAGCAGGAGGCCAAGCAGGCGCAGAAGAAGACTGCCAAGAAGCCGACGCAGAAATCCAGCTCGAAGGCTGGATCGAATTCCTGACGCCTGCACGCGTCTCACGCCTGCACGTTTACGCGCTTCTCGGGATCACGATGTCGGTGATTGCATCGCATCGCTGATCGCGAAGGCGAGTTCCGGCAGGTCCCAGTACACGGAGTACGTCCATAGCCCTGCGGTGGCGGCAGGACGGCGTCCTCAGGGTAGGCCGCAGCCGCGTGGCCGATGCACGATTCGGGATCACCCGGGTCAAGGGTGTCGGCGAGCATCACAGCCGCCGCGCTGGTACCGCCGTCGTTGATCCCCAACCGAATCCGCTGTCCTCCGGCTCGGGCAGCTCCCGCAGGACGTGCGTCGGTTGAGTACGGTCCTGCTATGCCATCGCGTGTCCCCTCCCGCTGAGCGTCTGGACCGCTCCCACCCTGCCGGATGCAGTCGACCGCCGACAGAGCACAGCCGGTCACAACCGGCCTCGGTCCGCGGGACGAAGCACCACATCGGCGGTCGGTCGACGGGTGCCCACAGCCCAGTGCAGGAACCCCGCACTTGGGGAGCGCGGCGGAGCGGGGCCCGCTGGGGTCAGAGGGTGTCCCAGGAGATGCGGCCCAGTACCAGGCCGTGCACCTCGGCCGCGCCGTCCTTCAGCAGGCGGCTGGCGACGTAGTTGAGCTGGTGGCCGGTGGTGCACACGTCGTCGATGAGCAGGATGCGCTGGTCGGTGATCTCGTGGTGTCCGCTGCTGTGGACGGTCTGGGCGTGGTCCCAGGCCGCCTGCTCCTTCCCCCACGACGTCTGGTCCTTGGACTCTCGGGTGGTCGCGCTCTTGAGAAGGACGGGATCTTGGGGGATCGGCCAGCGCCGGGCGGTGTCCGCGACGCGGGCCGCTGCCACTATCGCTTCGATGTGGCGGATCGGCGTGCGGTCAGGGGGTGTCGGGTTGGCGGCGACGAGGTCGATGCCGTCGAGGAACTCCGGATGGGTCTCCATCCACCTGATCAGGAGGCGGCCGAAAATCTGCACTATGGGGGTGCGCCACTGGTCGGCCTTGTAGAAGCGCAGCCAGCTGGAGAAGGTGCTGTTCCGCGGGCACCGGGCTACGGCATGGATACGGGTGATGCTGCGCTGGCGGCGGCCGGTGCCCGGGCTCCAGCTGCAGAGATCGTTCCGGCACTTCTGTCCTGGCGACTGCTCCTGGCTGCACACCGGGCAAGAACCCTTACCGATCGGTAACAGCGTCTGGGCGGCGCAGTCCCCGCATATCGGCGGGGTGCCGCCCGCCTGGTAGGGGCACTGTAAGCAGCCGGGGAATCCCAGCGGTTCGGGTAAGCGAGGTCGGCTCACACGCCCGCCAGGGCTAACTGGATCTGCTGCTGCCCGGTCGGGTGCTGCGGTTCCGGGCGGCCGAGGTGACGCAGGACGTCGTCGAGTTCGGTGACTTCGACGGCCTTCTTCTGGTCGATCATCTTCGCCGCCCATGGCTGTGCGGCGATCAGAGAGCGCAGGAGGAAGACCTGTTTGCCGTGCTCGGCCGCGATCCGGGCCTGCATCTTCGCGCCCGAGGTGCTGGACGCCTCGATGACGACGCTGCCCCTGGTGTAGCCGGAGGTGACCACGTTCCGTCGGGGGAAGGTCCAGCGTGCGGGGGAGCTGGTGGGCCAGAACTGCGAGACCAGCGCGCCGCCTTGGCTCAGGATGCGGTCGGCGAGGGGCCGGTTCTGCGCCGGGTAGACCGGGGCGGCGATCCCCGTGCCCATCACCGCGACGGTACGGCCGCCGACGTCCAGGGTGGCCTGGTGTGCGGCGGCGTCGATTCCCTTAGCGAGGCCGCTGACGACGACGACGTCTTCCTGGGTCAGGCCCTCGGCCATCCGCGCCGCGCGGCTGAGCCCGTCCGCGCTCGCATCGCGGGTGCCGACCACGGCGACCGACCGGACATCCCGCGCTTGGAGGGGGCCGCGGTGGAAGAGGAACGGCGGCAGGTTCGGCACCGGCCGCAGGTTCGCCGGGTAGGCGTCGTCCAGCACGGTCACCATCCGGGCCCCCGCCAAGCCGGCGGCCTCCACCTCACCGGCGACGCGGGATCGTGCCGCATCCAGACCGCCGGAGGTGAGTGCGCCTCGTAGTACCGGCAGGCTCTTGCGCGCCGCTGCGGACTCCTCGGGGATGTCACCGGCCAGCATGGCCTCCAGGCCCGCCCGCGACTGGCACACCCGGGCGACCAACTGCCAGTCCAGCGTCGCGCTCTCGTGGTGGAGCGCACATAAGGTGAGCAGGTTCTCCTGCTCTAAGCAGATACCGTCCATCACAGACTCTTCCTTCTACTCGCGGCCCCGAACTGTTCGAAGGGAACTCGTCTTCCTCACGGGCCGTGAGCATCTTCTCACCACTATGAGCGTGTGTCAGTTCCTTACACAGGAGCGCCCGGTGCCGGTGTGTGCGGCTCACCGCTGTCGCGGTAGGGGTGCGGGAGGCGAGGAACAAGCGTCACGGGCAGCAGGGACGGGCGGCGGAACAGCTGCCGAACGGCGCCGTAACTCCGCCCGAGCCCCACCCGAAGGGGTGGTCCGCACAGTTCCCCCATGACTTCCGCATCCGAAACCGCCCCCGGCCCCGCCCCCGCAGGACCCGCACCAGCCCCCGTCCGCCGCGCGGCGGGCCCGCGCCAGTGGCTGGGCCTCGCCCTGCTCCTGCTGCCCGTCACCCTGATGACGGCCGACCTCGGCGTGCTGTGGCTGGCGACCCCCTATCTGACCGCCGACCTCGAACCCAGCAGCAGCGAACTGCTGTGGACAACCGACATGTACGGCTTCATGACCGCCGGATTCCTGGTCATCATGGGCACCCTCGGCGACCGCGTCGGCCGTCGCAGACTGCTGATGGCGGGCTCGGCCGGGGTGATCGCCGCCTCGCTGCTCGCCGCGTACGCCACCAGCCCCGGCATGCTGATCGCGGCCCGTGCCGCGCTGGGCGTCGCCGGGGCCGCCGTACTGCCTTCGACGCTGGCGCTGATCAGCCACATGTTCACCGACGCCAGGCAGCGGGCCACGGCCATCGCCATGTGGGTCACCGCACTGTCGGCGGGCATCGCCATCGGGCCGGTCGTCGGCGGTCTGCTGCTCGACAGCTTCTGGTGGGGGTCGGTGTTCCTGCTGGGCGTCCCGGTGATGCTGCCGGTCCTGGTCGCGGCCCCGCTGCTGCTCCCCGAGTACCGCGACCCTGACGCGGGCCGGCTCGACCCGGCCAGCGTGCTGCTGTTCCTGCTGGGCATCCTGCCGGTCGTGTACGGCATCAAGAGGTTCGCCGAGTACGGTGCCGGAGCGCAGCAGCTGGTGGCGTTCGCGGTCGGTACGCTCGGAGCGGTCCTCTTCGTACGCCGCCAGCGCGGGCTGACCCATCCGCTGCTGGACCTGCGGCTCTTCGCCAACCGGGCGTTCACCGGGGCGCTGCTGACGCTGCTGCTGGGCATGATGGCGCTGAACGGCGTCGAGTACCTCGTCCCGCAGTATCTGCTGGTCATCGGCGGGCTTTCGCCGCTCGCGGCCGGTCTGTGGCTGCTGCCCGGCGCGGCGGCGCTGATCCTCGGCTCACAGCTGACGCCCGTACTGGCGCGGCGCATCCGTCCGGCGTACGTGATCATCGCCGGGGTGCTGTTCACACTGCCCGGCTTCTGGATGTCCGCGATCGCCGGGAGCGGCGACGCAGGCAGCCGGCTCGCCTCATTGGGGCTCGCCCTCATCATGTTCGGCGTCGCACCGATCAGCGTGCTGGGCACGGCGCTCGCCGTCGGCTCCGCCCCGCCCGCGAAGGCCGGTTCTGCGGCGGCCACCGGGCAGACCGCGTACGACCTGGGACTGGCCCTGGGAATCGCGGGCACCGGCAGCGTCTCGGTCGCCGTCTACCGGGACGAGCTGGCGGCGCACGCCCCCGCCGGGATACCCGCCGAGGCGGCGGAGGCGGCCCGCGACACGATCGGCGGAGCGACGGCGGCTGCGGACTCGCTGCCGGGCGGACTCGGCGACGAACTGCTGGTCGCGGCACGTGAAGCGTTCACCACGGGCTTCCACGCGGGCGCGCTGGTCAGCGCGGGTCTCGCCCTGGCGGCGGTGGGGGTGGCGGTGGTACTGCTGCGGCAGGTGCCGGCGATCGGCGCCGACGCGGAGCCCGCGGCGGCGGACGGCACCGACGCGGAGCCCGCGGCGGCGAGCGCCCCGGTCCTTGCCGAGAACGGGAACCCGGCGCCGCCGGTGGCAGCCTCGGCGGAGACCCGCTGAGCAGATCCGCAACGCCCGCCCAAGGGGCCGGGACGGCCACGGCCGTCCCGGCCCCTTCCGCGTTGCCCCGCCCTCACCCTCACTGCTGCCCCGAAACCGCGCCGCGCGGAGGTACCCGAGGCGGATCCTCCCGGCGCGGCGGCGAACACCGCCGAATCGCGGCCCGACGGTGCCGCACCGGCCGAACCCGCACCGCCGCCCGGCCCCGGACGAGACGAGGCAGGGCGCCGGAGGACTCCCACGCCGCCGCGCCCAGCCCGGCGAAGTGCTCGCCGCGACGGCAGAGCAGCGCGAGGCGCGACATGGAACCGCGGAGAGCCGGGCCGCAGGGGGCGTGTGAAGGGGCTGGTACGGCCACGGCCGTACCAGCCCCTTCCCCCCGTCACCCGCACCCGGTGCCCGTTGTCCGGCGCAGCCGCCGTCTGGTCAGGCGGTGTGCGTGGAAGGGCGGGCCGCCCGGGTGCGGAGTGTGGGCGCGGTGGTTCGCTGGCGCAGGCGACCGCGCAGGGCCGTGCCGAAGAGCACGCCGCCGATCACGAAGTACGCGTCCACGGCCCGCATCGACCAGAGCGTGTACGCCGACGGGTCGGCCTCTCCGTAGACCTGTGCGGTCGTCATACCGCTGAGGCCGTTGGTGAGCGCGCCGGTGGAGCGCAGCACGTCATCGGCCACGCCGATCCCGCCGCGTGCCAGGAGCAGCAGCGTCGCCGCCCATGCCGCCGTCAGCAGCACCCATCGCGGCACCACGCTGCGGCCGTCGGCGCGGCGCAGTTCGAGTGCGACTCCCGCCCCCGCCAGGCACATCGCGGCCACCACCAGGTCGTAGACGAGGAAGGCCCCGGTGAGGCTGTCCGTCGCCGCCTTCCCGTCCCCCAGGCCCAGGTCACCGCCCACCGCCCAGTGCACGTGGAACCCGGCGAAGACCAGCGCCCACAGCGCGGTCGCGGTTCCCGCCGTCACCGTCATCATCGTTCTCCGGTGATCCGCCGCGTCCCGCAGCGTCGTTTCGTTCATGGACACGAGCGTGCGCGCCGTCACACCCCTCGCACATCACCCTGTGGATGACTTCGGCCAGTGCTCCTCCCCCGCACAGGGGAGACCCATGGCACGCACAGGGGGCGGGACGGCGATGCCGTCCCGCCCCCTGTGGCGGCTGTTCAGGTGTTCGCCGGCTCGAGGGCCGAGGCGTGGAAGGACGTCAGTGCGGCGTCCGCGGCCGCGAACACGTCGCGGACCCGGGCGGCCCGCTGGGCCTTCGGTACGCCGGAGAGTTCGGTGTCGTGCAGCAGCCGTACCGACGACGCCGTGATGCCGCAGAACTCCGACACCCCCTTGCGCAGTTGGTGTTCCATCGCCACATCCAGACCGCTGCCGGCGTAGTCCGCGCTGGGGCCGCCCGCCAGGCCGAGCCACACCATCCGTTTGGCGGCCAGCCGGGGCTTGCCGCGCCCGTAGGCGAAGCCGTAGTTCCACACCCGGTCGATCCAGCCCTTGAGGATCGCGGGTGCGGCGAACCACCAGACAGGGAAGACCACCACGAGATCGTCCGCCGCCTCTATCCGGCGCATGTGGGCCCGTACCTCCGGGGAGTAGGTCTTGTCGCGGTCCTCCCAGTCGGGCTCGTCTGCCGGGTGGAGGCGGGGGTCGAAATCCTCGGCGTAGAGGTCGAGCAGGTCGACGGTGTGCCCCTCGTCGGTCAGCCTGCGGTGCAGGCGGCCCGCGACCTGGGCGGTGAGCGAGTCACGGCGCGGGTGGGCGAGGACGAGCAGTGTGTGGGGCATGACGGGGTCTCCCTCGGGTGTCAGGACGGGGCAGCGGCCGGGCACGGGACAGGGCGGCTTCCGGCGCGCGGGGGTGCGGCTCTCAGAGCCCGAGGCCGGACCCCCCGCTGACGTCGATGTTCTGGCCGGTCACCCAGCGGGCGTCGGGTGAGGCCAGGAAGCCGACGACGTCGGCGACGTCTGCGGGCTGACCGACCCGGTTGAAGACCGAGAACGACGCGGCGTGCGCCTTCGCGTCCGGGTCCGCCATCCACGGGTGGATGTCCGTCTCGATGGTGCCGGGCGAGACCGCGTTGACCGTGATGCCGCGTTCCCCCAGCGTCTGGGCGAGGGTCAGCGTGAGCACCTCGACGGCGCCCTTGCTCGCGGCGTACGAGGTCATGCCGGGGAAGGCGACCTTGGTGACGCCGGAGGAGATGTTGATGATCCGGCCGCCGTCGCGCAGCCGCTTCAGCCCGTGCTTGATGACGAAGAACGGTGCTTTGGCGTTGACGGCGAAGACCCGGTCGAAGTCCGCCTCCTCCACCTCGTGGATCAGCCCGTGGCCCGCGACGCCCGCGTTGTTGACAAGAATGTCCAGGCCGCCGCCCTCCCCCGTACCGGCATCCGCATCGGCTCCCGGCCCTGCTCCCGTACCCGCAGCGCCGGTGAACTCGCCGATGCCCTCGTCGAAGGCCGCCCAGAGCGCCTCGGCGTCACCCGGGACTCCCAGCTCCGTACGGAGCGAGAAGGCCCGGCCGCCCGCCTGCTCGATGGCGGTCACCGTCTCCTTCGCGGCCTGCTCGTTGAACGCGTAGTGCACGGCGACCAGCGCGCCCTCGGAGCCCAGTCGTTCCGCGATGCTCCGCCCGATGCCGCGGCTGCCGCCGGTGACCAGTGCCGTCTTGCCGCTGAGCTTGCCCATGATGTGCTCCCTGTTCCTGATCTCGTGATCTCGTGATCTCGTGAGGGTCCGTGCTGTTCCGGACAGGAGCCACATTGACCGCGGGCGCTTCGCGTACGGCTCGGCTGCGGTTATGGCCGTGTTCGGAGCGCGTTACGGTGACGCCATGCGATTCGGGGTGCTGGGGCCGGTAGGCGTGTGGACGGCGGACGGGCAGCCGGTCACGATCCCCGAGCTGAAGGTCCGCGCACTCCTGGCGTCGCTGCTGGTGGAGGAGGGCCGTCCGGTCTCCGCGCACCGGCTGATCGATGACCTGTGGGGCGAACGGCCCCCGTCGAACCCGACGCGGGCGCTCCAGGCGAAGGCGTCCCAGCTGCGCCGGGCGCTGGAGGAGGCGGAGCCGGGCGGCCGGGGGCTGGTGGTTTCGCAGGCGCCCGGATACCTGCTGGCGGCCGCGCCCGGCACGGTCGACTCCGGCCGCTTCGCGGAGCTGACCGCACGGGCGCGGGCGGGCACCGATCCGGCCGTACGGGCCGCGCTGCTGGCCGACGCGCTGGCGCTGTGGCGCGGGCCCGCGTTCGCGGACTTCGCGGGGGAACCGTTCGCCCGTGCCGCCGCCGACCGGCTGGAGGAGGAGCGGCTGGGCGCGCTGGAGGATCACGCCGAGGCCCGGCTCCGGCTCGGCGAGCACGGCGCGCTCGCCGGCGCACTCGCGGAACTGATCACCCGGCACCCGCTGCGCGAGCGGCTGCGGTCCGTACAGCTGCGCGCGCTGTACCGGGCCGGGCGGCAGAGCGAGGCGCTTGCCGGATACGAGGAACTGCGGGCGCGGCTTGCGGAGGATCTGGGACTCGATCCGAGCCCGGAACTGGTAACCCTGCAACGGGCGATTCTGGCCCAGGACCCGACGCTGGACGCGGACGCCGCCACGGAGGCGGGCGCGAGGCCGGGGACGGACACCGAGCCCGGCACGGAGGCGGACGCGGCGTCCGCCCCGCAGTCCGCCGTTCCCGCGTCCGCGACTCGGCCTGCTGCGGCGCCCGCACCGCTTCCCGCACCGGCGCGCGCCACACGGCCCGTACACCGGCTGCCCGCCCCGCTCACGGAGCTGGTGGGCCGTGCGGAGGCCGTCGTCGAGGTGCGGAAGCTGGTCGAGACGCGGCGCCTGGTCACGCTCACCGGGCCCGGCGGGGTAGGCAAGACACGACTGGCGACGGCCGCCGCCGACGAACTGACCGGCACCTTCCCGGACGGCGTGTGGCTGATCGAACTGGCGGGCCTCGGAGGTGAGCACGCGGGACTGGCGGAACTGGCCGAGGTGGTGTGCGCCGCGCTGGGCGTACGCGACGACGGCGCGTGGGGCGTACTGCCGCAGGATGAACAGCCTGAGGTGGCCGACCGGTTGGCGGAGGCGCTGCGCGAGACGCGACTGCTGCTCGTCCTCGACAACTGCGAGCATCTGGTCGAACAGGCCGCCTCGTTGGTCGAGCTGCTGCTGCGGTCGGCGCCGGGACTCCACATCTTGACGACCAGTCAGGAAGCGCTGGCGCTGGCGGGTGAAACGCTGTGGTCCGTCCCGCCGCTGGCGCCGGACAGCGCGGTCGAACTGTTCCTCGCGCGCGCCGCCGCCTCCCCGGGATTCACGGCGGACGCGGACGGCGCCGAGACCGTACGGGCCGTCTGCCGCCGCCTCGACGGCATCCCGCTCGCCCTGGAGCTCGCCGCCACCCGCGTACGCGCCCTGGGCATAAGGGAGTTGCTCACGCGGCTGGACGACCGCTTCCGGCTGCCGGGCCAGGGGCAACGCGGCGCCCCCGCCCGGCAGCAGACGCTCCGCGCGATGATCGACTGGAGCTGGGAACTGCTCGGCGAGCCGGAGCGCACGGTGTTGCGCAGGCTCGCCGTCCACGCGGAGGGCTGCACCCTGCAGGCGGCCGAAGCGGTGTGCGCAGGCGGGGGCTTGGCGGCCCACGATGTGCCGGATCTGCTGGTACGCCTGGTGGACCGCTCCCTGGTGGTCGCCGTCTCCGGGCCCCACCCGGGGGACGGGCCGCGCTACCGCCTGCTGGAGTCCGTCGCCGCCTACTGCACGGACCGCATGCGGGAGGCCGGTGAGCTGGAGACCGTACGGGCGCGGCACCTCGCCCACCATGTCGCGTTCGCCGAGCGGGCCGAGCCCGCGCTGCGCGGACCCGACCAGCACCTGTGGCTGGAGCGGCTGGACGCCGAAGCGGCGAACCTCCGCGCCGCCCTGGACACCGCGGTGCGCGGCGCCGACGCGTCCGCCGCGCTGCGCCTGGTCGCGGCGCTCAGCTGGTACTGGGGGCTGCGCGGACGGCTCGGCGAGGCCCGCCGCTCGCTGACCGCGGCGCTGTCCCTCGATACGGGGGCCGCCGCCGCAGGCACCGAGGGGGCCGACACCCCGGCGCGCACACAGCTGCGCGCCCGGGTCGGCGCCTGGCACACCGGCATCAGCATCCTGGCGGGCGACGGCGCCGACCGTCCGGGGCGGATCGAGGCCGCCCTCGCCCCGTACGAGGAACTGGACGACCCGGCAGGGCTGGCCCAGGCCCGGTGGTTCCTCTCCCACGCCCTGTGCGGCACCGGCGGCCTGCTGGAGGGAGAGCGGCTCACCGCCCTCGCCCTGGACGACTTCCGCACCCTCGGCGACCGATGGGGCACCGCCGCCGCGCTCAGCGACCGCTCCATACAGCGGCTGCTCCGGGGCGACCTGGACGGCGCGGGACGGGACGGCACCCGCAGCGCCGAACTCTTCCGCGAAGCAGGAGACGAGAGCGGCCGGTTGTGGACCGTCTACCCGCTCGCCTCACTCGCCGAGATCCGGGGCGACTACGAGCACGCCGAACGCCTGTACCGCGAAGGGCTGCGCAAGGCTGAACACCTGCGGCTGTCCACTCTCGCCGTCGACCTGCTTTCCGGACTCGGCCGGATCGCGCTGCTGACCGGGGACCACGACGCGGCCCGCGAGCACCATGAGCACGCACGGCGGCTCGCCTCCGAACAGGGCTTCCGTGCGGGTGAGTTCAACGCCCTGCTGGGACTCGGACTCGGCGCCCGGCGCGAGGGGCTGCTCGATCTGGCCGAGGAGCACCTGCGCGGCGTCCTGGAATGGCACCGGCGGATCGGGCTCGACGACGCGAACGCGCTGGTCCTCGCCGAGCTGGGCTTCGTCGCCGAACAGCGCGGCGACGCGGTGGCCGCCCGCGACCGGCAACTGGCGGGCCTCGCGGCTGCCCGTACGACCGGCGACCCGCGCGCACTGGCACTGGCGCTGGAGGGGCTGGCCGGGGCGGAGGCTCTCGGCGGACGGCCGAGGACCGCCGCACTGCTGCTCGGCTCCGCCACGGCGGCCCGCGCGGCGGCGGGCGCGCCGCGCCCCGCCGCCGAACGCGGCGACGCGGACCGCGCCACGGTTGCGGCTCAAGCCGCCTTGGGCGACGCCGCCTTCACCGCGGAGTTCACCCGCGGCCAAGCCCTCCCCCCGGAGGCGGCCCTCACTGCGACGGGCGTCGCAACGCCGAACGTCACGGCAGCGGACGCATGACGCGGACTGACAGCGCCGGGTGCCACAACACCCCACACAGCGCGCCATGACGACGGGGCTCACAACTGTGGGCTCACAACGAGGCACGTCGCGACAGTGGAGTCGCGACGGCGACGTCACCACGACGTACATCACCGCACAGGACCGTCACGGCACCGGACGCACGATGGCGGACGTCACGACGCCGCATGGCACCGCACGGGGCGCCATGCGGACGCGGCTCACGACAGCGGGCGTCACCGCGGGGGCGGCTCGGCGATGGGTCGCCGGATCGGCTGACGCCAGGGCCCCGGCCAGCGGCAAGCTTCCGTCACCCCCCGCGCCTGCCGAGGGCTGACGCCTGGCTGTGCCCGCCAGGGTGCCAGTCGGCCGTCGAGCCGTGCCCTCGCTGGGCGAGGGACCCGCACGATCGGCGGGGACAGGCAAGGTGTCCGCCGAATCCCCCGCCGGGTCAGTCCAGTTCGAGGACGGCCTTGCCGTGGAGGTGGCGGCCGAGGAGTGCTTCGGCCGCTTCCGCCGCGCCGTCCCAGCTGCCGCGCCAGGAGATCTGCGGGTCGAGGCCGCCCCCGGCGACCCGCTCGGCGAGCCAGGTCAGGTCGCGGGTGAGACCGGTACAGGCGGCCAAGTAGAAGGAGGCGATCGTGCGGTCGTGGCCTCCCTGGTCGCCGAAGAAGGCTCGGGCCGGGAAGTGTTCGCGCTCGTCCGTCGCGTGGCCGACGGATACCAGCGTGCCGTGTTCGGCCAGCATCTGGTAGCCGTCCACGAGTTGGCTGCCACCCACCAGGTCCACCACGCCGTCCACCGGCGTGCCCAGGGCCTTCGGGCCCGGCCCGACGATCACTTCGTGGGCGCCGAGGGTGCGCAGGGCGTCGCTGTGCGCCTCCGGGTTGCCGGTGGAGGCGACGACGTGTGCACCGCCCTGCCGGGCGAGTTGGACGGCGTACCGCCCGACGCCGCCCGTGGCCCCGGTGATCAGGACCCGCCTGCCGAGCAGCGGGCCGATGCGGTGCAGGGCGCGCAGGGCACTGGCCCCGGCCACGGGGATCGTGCTGAGCGCTCCGGGGTCGGCGCCCGCCGGGGCCGTACCCATCCATTCGGTGTCCACAGCGCGGAGTTCGGCCCAGGCGCCGTCCATGGCCAGGGTGGTCACGAGGGTGCCGACGGCCGGGCCGGAGCCGTCGGCGGCGGCCTGCTCCACGACACCGGCCGCATCCCAGCCGGGGACCGAGCCGTCGGGCGCCTCCTCCAGACCGTGCCGGATCTCGCCGTAGTTGAAGGACGTGGCCGCCACCCGGATCAGGGCCTGGTGGGGAGCGGGCACGGGATCGGGTGCCTGGCCGAGCCGGAGCCCGGCGGGAGCGGAGCGGTCGACGAGCAGAGCGCGCATCGTGGTGCACCTTTCGGCGGGGTGGTGCGGCGCCTCGGTGGAGACGCCCTCGCATATTTTTGCCACTTAGTGGCATTAGCTGTCAAGCGGCGATCGCTACCCCGGTACTTCCGGTTAGACTGCCGTCATGTCCGAACCCGGGAGCGCAGCCGCCACCCCGATCGCGAGTGGAACCGCACAGGAGACCGCGAGCGAGCGGCTGCCCCTGCGCGAGCGCAAGAAGCTCCGCACGCGGCAGGCATTGATCGACACGGCACTCGAGATGTTCACCGAGCGCGGCTTCGACGGCACGACGCTCGACCAGCTCTGTGACGCGGTGGAGGTCTCCAAGCGCACGTTCTTCCGCAACTTCCTCAGCAAGGAAGACGTGGCCAGCGCGCCGACCCAGGATCTGTGGCGGGTCGTCCTCGAGGAGCTGGAGACCTGCGAACCCGGTGGCCGAACCGTCCTGGAGATGCTTCGGGACACGCTGCTCGCCGCCCTGGACCAGATGACCGCAGAGGGATGGGCCCGGCGGGTACTGCTCAGCCGGCGCCTGGCGGAAGCGACACCCTCGATGAACGCGCACGGCCTCCACTTCTGCGACCGCACCAGCCGCGCCGTGCTGGCCGTCCTGCACAGCAGGTTCGAGCTCGGCGACCCGGCGGATCTGCGCCCGCGGCTGGCGCTCGACCTGGTGGTCTCCGCTTTCCAACAGGCGCTGGACGACTGGGCGTCGCGGCCCGGCACCCCCACCCGCGCCAGCCTCGCGGCTGACCTGCGCGAAGCCTTCGCCGCCGTACCCGGCGCCCTGACGCTCACCGCGGAACTGCGGACAGACGCCTAGACCCTGTCCGCGCATACCGCGCATACCGCGCATACCACGCCCACCACGCCCGCGCGGTTCGCGCTCAAGTCGCGTTTGCGGGGCGGCGCCCCGGCAGCGATCCTGAACCTCGTCGCAGGTGATCTCCGCCGCTGGACGGGAGAGGAGACGCACTTCACATTCGTGTCAGGTCACAGCTTGCCCCAGCTATCCCGTCTAAGAGGTGTAACCACCAAAACGGCAAGGAGTGCACCATGGAAGCTCGTTTGAACCTCTTCGCCAGCCCGGTCGCAGAGAAGATCTTGAAGCACATCATCTCCGCAGGCAAGGTACTCGCGGACTCGACGCTGCCGCTCAAGACGCAGGAACTGGTGAGGCTCCGCGCCAGTCAGATCAATGGCTGCGGTTTCTGCACCGACATGCACACCAAGGACGCCGCGCACGCCGGGGAGACCCAGACGCGCCTCAACCTGGTCGCGGCCTGGCGCGAGGCCACGGTGTTCACCGACGCCGAGCGGGCCGCCCTGGAGCTGACGGAGCAGGGCACCCGCATCGCCGACGCGGCCGGTGGCGTCACGGACGAGGCATGGGCGAACGCCGCCAAGTACTACGACGAGGAGCAGCTCGTCGCCCTGGTGTCCGCGATCGCCCTCATCAACACCTTCAACCGGGTGAACGTCATGGTCCAGCAGCCTGCGGGCGACTACCAGCCCGGCCAGTTCGGCTGACCCTGCTCCTGCCCCTGCTCGCCGTGCCGGTCGACGGAATGGACGCCTCCACCGGCGCGGCCCCCGGCCCCCGGTGCGGGGCGCGGGATGGGCCGCCCCCCCCCCATGGAAGCGTCCATTCCGTCGACCGCTGCGAGGTGCGACTGGCGGTTACGGCCGCTGGCCGGGCTTGTCGACGACCGAGCGCCCCAAGACCGCGCTCCGTCCGGTGACATCCCCCTTCTTCGGGCCGTGGACCAGGTCCTCCACCGCCACGGTGCGCTCCCCCAGGAACTCCTTCGTCTTCCGGTCGAAGATCAGCTCCGTCCGCTCACCCTCGCTCTCCAGCGCTACGGCGATACCGTGACGGCCCGCCGCGTCCACCGTGTCCTGGACCACGCGGACGCCGGGAATCCTGCCCGCGGCCCGGAACAGCGTGGCGGCGACCTGCGGGGGCAGCAGCGACTCGCGCGCCAGGTCGCCGACGAGTACGAAGGTTGCCTGGTCCTCGCTCTGCCCGCCCTCGCTCACCTTGTGCAGCCACTCCAGCATCTTGCCGGGGTCGGTCGGCAGGGTCTGCAGATGCCGGTAGTTGGTGTTGGACTCGATGCCCGGGGTCTCCCGGTCCAGCTCCATCCTGCCCAGCTCGTTCTGCTCGATCAGCAGGCCCTTGCGGGTGCCGTCGACGGACAACCACACCTCCCGCTGGTGGATGCGCTCCAGCTCCGACTTCTTGCCTTCCTCGACCCTCATGTAGCCGACCTTGCTCTTGATGTACACGAACTGCTCGTCCCGGATGCCGTCCGGCACGCTCTGGTGCTCGGCGGCGAGCGCCACGTCCTCCAGCAGCTCCACCGCCGTCTGCTGGGACGCGGCGGACGGCGGCTGCGTGCCCTCGTCGCCGGTGAGCAGCACCACGGTCAGCCCGACGGCGACGGCGGTGGCCGTGGCCAGGGCGGTCAGCAGAGGACGCCGCCACCTCCTGCGCGGCACCGGGGACGGGGACGGCGTCGGGGACGATGAGAGCGAGGGCAGGGACGAGGGTGACGCGGACGGCACGGACCCGTGGCTGCGCAGCTCGGTCATGAAGTGCTCCCTGAGCAGTCGGTGGCGGTCGTGCGGAAGCTCACGCTCGGGGAGCGGGGAGAGCGGGGCGGGCCCGGAGGACTCCGTACTTTCGTTGGGCGTGGTCATCGGCTTCCTTCCTGGATCGACCTGGCCGAAATGCCTCGGCCACCCTTCATCTGTCCGCTGCGGCCGACGCGTTCCAGTGCCGCCGTGAGCTGCTTGCGGGCCCTGGACAGCCGGGAGCGCACCGTGCCCACCGGGATGCCGAGGGCTTGGGCCGCCGACGCGTAGTCGAGCCCCGACCAGGCGCAGAGCGCCAGCACCTCCCGCTCCTTGCGGCCCAGCGTGCGGAGCGCGGTGCGTACGAGGGCGAGTTCCTCCTCGCCGTCCAGGCGTGCCGCGACGTCGTCGGTGAAGTCGCGCTCGGCCTCGGCCCGTGGCATGCGGGCGACGGCGTCGGCGTGTCTTCGGGCGGCCCGACGCGTGTTGCGCACGACGTTGGTGGCCACTCCGAGCAACCACGGCCGTACGGAGCCGCCTTCGGGTTCGACACGTTCACGAAGCCGCCACGCCTCCAGGAAGGTCAGCGACACGATGTCCTCGGCTGATGACCAGTCTCCCGTGAGCCGAAAAGCATGGTTGTAGACCGAGCGCGCGTACGTGTCGAAGAGCGTCCCGAAGGCGTCCGGATCACCGGCTTGCAGCCGGCGTCTCAGTTCTGCCTGATTCGTCTTCACAGCCCCTTGTCTGTCCGCACGCGCCAGGCCGGTTCACGCCCGGTCACGCCGGTTGGGTGTCCTCGTCCGCGACGGGGTGGCCCTGGACGAGGTTCGCCGTCTCGCCGGTGCCGACCTGCGCGAGGGATGCCCGGATGCGGCGTTCCTGCTGAGCTTCCGTGTGTGCGGGCAGTTCGTCGAGCGGCACCCACGCGTACGCGCTCAACTCTTTCTGCTGGAGGGTGACGGGGGTGCCGGTGGCGAGAACTCCCCCGTCGTAGACGAAGTTGTACCCCTCGGCGGCGCCCTCCCTCGGGTTGGCGGGAACGTAGTCCAGGGCGAGGATATGCAAGGCGTCGATTTCGAGCCCGGTCTCCTCCAGCACCTCGCGTGCGCAGGCCACATGGGGCATTTCGTCGGCGTGTGCGCCACCACCGGGTAGATTCCAGCCTTTTTTGTAGCGTGGTTTCACCAGGAGAACTGCTCCGCTTTCCTCCCTGATGACGGCCAGCGCGCCGATCCTCCGGCGAGGCGGGGTGGCGAGATCCGTACCCTCGTTCATGACTCTTCCTTTCTGCGGCTTCTTCATTTCCACACGCCCGGAACCGCACGATACGGAAGGACAGGCGGCGAACGGTAGGTCACATGCTGCTCAGATGCTGTGTGTTCTCTGGAGACGCCGGAATACCCGGACGGCCATCGGCCCCGATAAGTTCCGTCGGTCCGGATTCTTCACAGACCGCACACGAAATGCCATAGGCCACGGGTTCGCGTCCGGCTCCTCGTCGGGCGTAAAAGTGTACGACCGGTACCGGTAGCGTGAACGGATCAGTCTTTCGCGGCCCTGCCAGGGAGCGCTGATCTTCTGGCTCAGCGCCTCGGCCCTCTCTTCCTGTCCGGTCCGGGACCGCCCGGAGGCTCGCCGGTCACACCTCGGCCCTGGTGATTCGAAAATACGCGCGTTTCGAGGAGGAGATGAGATTCAGCCGTCGAGGAGCCACTCCGTCGCGCGCAACTCAATTCACGCGGCAATGCGTCATGATGCGGGGCACCGAAGAACAACTGCGGCACCAATTGGCGGAAATCACGGGGAGCAGGGGAGGGCGGAGGCGTGAGCGCGGCGATCCGCGCGAGGACTCGGTCTGCTTCTCCACGACCGCCTGGTCCCGGCAGGATCGGCGCCGAGGGGCCGTACCTCAGGTGCCCGACGCCTGCCCGCGAAAGGCGTCCCGCCCCGCCACCAACGGCGGGGCGCGGACGCCGTCGTGGCCGGTACGGGCGGTCGCGCACGGTCGTGGTCTCAGCCTGGCTGCCCGTGGGGCCCGATGTCGCGGCGGCCCGCGCCCTTCCGGGTGAGCCGGGTGAGGAGTTCATGGGCCGCGCGGTGCTCGGGCCCCCAGCCCACACACCTCCTGAGCGCGGCCAGCGCCTTGGGCCGGTCACCTGCTCCTGGAGCAACAGCGCGTACTCGTAGAGCCGTTCGGCCAGCAGTTGGCGTAGCCGTACGTTCGTCGGGTCGTGATGGTAGGCGCACAGCAGCCAGCGCTCGGCGTCAGGGTCTCGACCGGCAGGCCGACCAGCGCGCCGGGCAGGCTGAAGCTCAGCCGCAGGCCGCTCGCGGTGCGCTGCTGCCTGCCGCGCTTCTGCTTCTGCGCCCGCTTCTGCGCCTGGCGGATGCAGGCGCTCAGGGGCGGGGGGAGCAGCAGGTCGCAGACCTGCCTGCCGAGCGTGCCCAGGCGGGTGGCGACATGGGTCTCACCACTGGCAGCCTCGCCCAGCTCGATGCCGATCAGACGGTCGAACTCGGCGCGGTGTCCGGCGGCGTCGCCGGTGCACGGGTCCGGCGTGGCAGCGGCGGTGGCAGCGGACGGCGCGGCAGGTGTGCCAGGTGCCCAGAGCATCGGAGGCTGTACCGTCCAGGGCGGTGAGGTGCCGGAGCGACTTGCGAACCGCGTCGTAGCGGCCCTCCCGGCAGTGGTCGGCCACCTGCCACAGGCCCGTGGACGGCTGCCCGGCCCGGTAGCGGCACTCCGCCAGCAGCGCGTCCCGCAGCTCGTCCGCCGCCGGGCCGGCCCCAAGCCCCGCGAGTCCAGGGGACGTTACCGGCGCCGTCGCGGACAGCGCCTCGTTCGCATGCCCTCGGTCACGGCCTCTGCCACGGCGCACGCCGTCGCCTCCCGGGGTGCCTCGTCGAGTGCGATGCGCCCGCTGCCCGCTCCGGGCGCGGTGATGGTCACCGTCGCGCCGAGGCCACGGAAGCCGGACGGCACGGCCGCAATCGTTTCTCCCACGCAGACATGGAAGAGGAGCCGGCGGAAGGCCGTCGTGAACGCCAGGTTCACCCGCAGCAACTCCCCGGCCGGGGTGTCGTCGTCCTGGTCGAGGGTGAGATACGGCCACGAGCTGAGCGAGCCGAAGGTGCTGCCCAGCGCCTGTACCGCCGTCGCGCTCCCGTCGGTGTACGCCGCCATACAGCCCCAGACTCAGGACCGGGCTCCCCGTACCGGGTCCGGCATCCGCACTCGCGCGGCTCCCGCCCGACCACCCGAGCCGTGCCTGGAGTTGCGCTTCGCGAGGTGCCGCACCAGCGCCTTTTGGGCGCAGCGGAATCCGTCCTCGCGAACGACCGTCCGGTGTCCTCGCCTCCTTGCCGCGCTCCCGCCGTCCCCTCCGGTGCCCATGTCCCTGCCGCCCCTTCCGCATCAGCCGCCCTGCGGCGGGCCTCGATCCGGGGGTCCCGAAGTCTATGCCGAACGGGTGAAGGGTGGGCTACCATCAGTGATCCTCGCCAGTGGCGAACACGGTGCCGCGACGGGGAGCTCATCTGCTGGGCTGCCTCGGGAGAGCATGGCCGGACACCTTGTTCCCCCGGGTGTTTTCATGGGGGTGGCATGCTGGCCAGGGCACTTACGGCACGTCAGCAGGTCGGCGAGGAGCTCGCCGAGCTTGCTCAGGATCCGGGTCTGAAATCCCGGCAGGACGAACTCGACACGCTGGCGAAGGCGCTGAGTGACGGAACAGACACCGAGGCCCTCGCTCCATGGACGGAACTGGACCTCGTCCAGGCATACGCGCGGCCCGAGAGCGTACGCTCCGCGACCCGCACCCCGGCCGAACAACCCTTCTGGCGCTGGCTGGAGGCCGGGCTCGGTGCGCTGGTCTTCGTGCCGCTGCTGCTCACCTGGCTAGGGCTGACCCGAGCGTCCAACGCGTACGAATCGCTGATCGAGAAGGACGCGAAGCACGCGGGCCGTCCGTTCCTCCAGCTGTGGCAGACCGGCTTCGAGGGGGAGTTGTCCGGCTGGTTCACCTTCGGCCATGTCGCCGGCTCCGCCACCACTGCCATCGTGCTGCTGCTGGGCTGCGCGGCCCTGCACGGGATGCGCCGCGTGGCGGTCGACCGTGCGGAGGAGACGGCCCGGGCCAGCGGTGAGGATCTGCTCGCGAAGCTCGTCCCGGTGCTCGTCCGGGCGCAGTTGCAGCTGAACGAGCAACGGCTGACCTCTCCCAGCCGGTTCAGCGGGGAGCTGGCCAAGGCGGCGGACACCCTGACCAGCCTCACCGACAAGGCCGTCAAGGTGCAGGTCTCGCTGGAGAAGACCGCCAAGCAGGTGGGGGATTCGGTGACCGTTGCCGAGAAGCGGTTGCGGCGCGCCGACGCCGCGGTCCGCCCGCTGGCGGATGCGGCCGACCGGATCGACACCGCGGTGCGCCACCACGGCAACGCGCTCGACAAGACGCTCGACCAGGTGCGTGCGGCGGTGGAGGGGGCCGTGCGGGACAACGGCAGTTCGGTCACCGAGGCGCTCGGCGAGATCCACACGGTCAACGGCGAGATAGGCACACAACTGCACGAGGCGGGGGTCAGGGTCGAGGACGCGCTCAGCGCGCTGAACGCCTCGCAGCGGTCGTTCACCACCAGCACCGAGGTGGCCGCAGACCTCACGGGGCGGACACTGACCCGGCTCAGCGAGGTAGCCGAGCAGACCGCGGCGGCCGTCACCGCCTCCCAGGAGACCTCGCGCCAACTCAACGAGCAGACCGACGCCCTGCGCACGGCCGCGGAACGGTTCGCCGAACTGGAGCTCGCGGTACGGCTGCGGCTGCGCCTGGAGGAGCGGACGCGCGCGGAGGAGTGGATACGTGCCGAAGAGCGCGCGGGCGCCCGCGCGCAGCAGCGGGACGGGTCCGCCCGTACCGACGTGCACGGTGGCGGCCGACACCCGGAGGGGCAGGACCATCCGGCAGACGTGTTCGATGGCCGCCCCGGCAGTGTCGCGGAGCCCCGGTGAGGGGCCGCGGGCTGAATCCACTGCACCTCGCGGGCTGGCTGTTCGCGGACATGCTGCTCGTGCTCGCCCTCGTCTCCATGGGCGACCAGGGAGACCCGGTGAAGGCCAGGGAGGCCGCTCGCGGGGATGCCTCCAAGTCGCCTTCTCCCTCCCCTTCCGCGTCGCCCTCCCCGTCTCCGACCCCGACCGGGCCGCGCTCCGTGGAGCGCGAGCCGGTGAAGGTGTCGATCGACGCGGCCTCCTCCGACCGCAAGCGCATCGTCCGCGAGCTGCGCGAGGTCACGCAGAAGTACGGAGGCCGCAAGGCGGCCATCGTCCTCACCTTCGGCCGCACCCGGGAGGCGCGAGCGGGCATCGCTTACGCCCACCGGGTCAACTCGCTGCTGGACGAGGCCCGTCCGGCGATGTTCGAGAAGACGACGACCCGCGACTTCATGGATCTCGGCGGATCCGTCGGACACGCGGATCTGGAGATCTATTTCTTCACCCGCTGATCCCCGCGGCCCCCTGCCCCTGAACGACGAACAACCCCTCACCTGGAGGAACTTCCGTGCAAATTCTGCCCTTCTACATGGTGTGCGACGAATCCGGCTCCATGGGCGGCCCGCCGATCGACGCCATCAACTCCGCCCTGCCCGAGCTGCATCAGGAGATCAGCACCAATCCGACCGTGGCCGACAAGACCCGGTTCGCCCTGATCGGGTTCTCGGACGACGCCACGGTCCTCCAGCCGCTCGTGGACCTCAGCGAGCTGGAGGAGCTGCCCGCACTCACCGCCGGAGGCATCACCTCGTACGGAAGTGCCTTCCACACCCTCCAGCAGAGCATCGAAGCGGACGTCGCCGCCCTCAAGAGCGAGGGCCACGAGGTCTACCGGCCCGTCGCCTTCTTCCTCTCCGACGGGGTGCCCACCGACTCCGGCTGGGAGCAGGCGCTCAAGCAGCTGACCTCCTCCCGCTACGGACCGAAGATCATCGCCTTCGGGATCGGCGAGGCCGACACCTCGACGATCAGCCAGGTGGCGAACTTCCGCGCCTTCATGCAGCAGGACTCCTCGGTCTCCCCGGCAGCCGCGCTGCGCGAGTTCGCGGCCAGCCTCACCCGGTCCATCGTGCGCTCGGCGGGCAGCATCCCGGCCGACGGAGGTTCCGGGTTCACCCTCGCCGTGGACGACACCGTGCCAGGATTCAGCACGGTCTCTCTCGACAAGCTCTGACCGCCCAGGGGGCAAGGCATGCACCAGGACAGTCAGTACGGCGACCGGCACCAAGCCGGAGGTGACCCCTCCGACGGCCTGCTCGAAGATCTGCCGCCGAATCTGCGGGAGTCGCTGCGCCCGCGCCGTGCGGCACCCGAGCCGACCGAGCCGCGCGGTGTCCCCCAGCACATCGGCGCCCGCCCGCCGAGCTATCCGCCCGCGCCCTCGGGCGCCCCCTCGGTCAACGGTGGCGACTGGTACGGCGCCACGCTCCCCGACATCGAGCTGGACGGCGGTTCGTACGGGCCGCTGACCGTGCGCGGCGCCTCCGTACGCGGCGACGCCCATCGTCATCTGCACGAGTGCCGCCAGGACGCGCTCGGCGTGATCCGGATCGGCCCCACCAGCTCGCCAGCCACAGCCACAGCAACGGACACGACCGAGGACGGGCTGCTTCTGCTGGCCGTCGCGGACGGCGTCGGCTCCGCGCCCCTGTCGCACCGCGGATCGCACGGGATGGTCGCCATGGCCGCCCAGTGCCTGGACCGCGTGGCGGGCCAACTGGCCGCCGCGCTGCGCGCCGAGGACGCGGGCGCTCTCCGGACGCTGGTCGAGGACGCCGTGGACCTCGCCGCGGCGCGGCTGCGGCGGACCCGGCCGTCCGAGCGCCCGGAGCAGTACGCCACAACACTGCGTGCCCTGTTGGTGCCGCTCGATCCGGAGGTGCGGGTACGCGGCTTCTTCGCCGTGGGCGACGGCGGCCTCTTCCGGCTGCGGCCCGACGGCTGGCACAGCATCAGGGGCGGTGGTCCGGAGGACTCGCACGCCCTCCACAGCGCGCACGGACCCCACCCCTCGTACGACCGGAGCACTCCGCACAGTCAGGACATCATCGACACCAGGACGGCCGCGCTCCCCGCGGCGTACGACCGGGTCACCACCAGTCTGCTCGCCCCCTCCGAGCCCGGCGACGTCCTCGTCCTGTGCACGGACGGCCTCGAAGGCCCCCTCACGGGCAACCCGGAGCTGCGCCGCCTGCTGGCCGCTCACTGGGGCTCCGGTGCGGCCGTGCCGCAGCCCGCCGACTTCCTGTGGCAGGCGCAGACCAGGGTCAAGTCGTACGACGACGACCGTACGGTGATCTGTCTGTGGGAAGGGGTCGCGGCCCCGTGAGCGCCGACGACGGTGCGGACGTCCCGCTGGCCACGCTGGCGACCGGCGAGAAGATCGGCGACGGCGGCCAGGGCGAAGTGCTCGCCGTACGCGGCCACGACACGTTGCTGTACAAGAGCTACCGCGCGCCGGAAAGGGTGAACGGGCACTCGCTGGCCGCCCTCGTCCGCGTACGCCGCGCGCTGCCGCCGGAGCGGCGGGCCCGGCTCGACGCACAGACCGCTTGGCCGCTGTGCCGGGTGGTGGACGGCGGCCGCGGTGACCGTACGGCGGGCTTCCTGATGCACCGGGCGCCCTCATCGATGACCTGGCGCGCTCCCAGTGGCGCGGCCAAGCTGACCGAACTCCAGTTCCTGCTGCGGGCCCCACGCCCGGCCTGGCAGGACGTCGTCCAGCCCGCCGCCGGGCAGCGGCGTGAACTGGCCCTCGCGCTCGTCGAGTTGGTCGAACGGTTGCACAACCTGCAGTTGGTGCTGGGCGATGTCTCACAAGCCAACGTCCTGTGGACGGTACGCCCGCAGGCCGCCGTCTATCTGCTGGACTGCGACGGCTTCCGTACCACCGGCAGCGACCCCGTGCTCGCCCAGGCCGAAACCCCGGACTGGCACGACCCGCTGGCCACGCCCGGCACGGCAACCGTGGACAGCGACCGCTACAAGGCGGCGCTGGCCGTCGTCCGCATCCTCACGCGCGACGCCTACGCCTCCCCCGGGAAGCCGCCCGCGCTGGTGCCGGGCGAGCTGGACGACCGGCAGGAGGGCGCCGTACGCAGACGTCTTGCCGAGGCGGACGGCGCATACGGCTCCCGGCCCACCCTCGCGGAGTGGCGCACAGCGCTTTCCCCTCGCGACACCATCAAACTGAACCGGGCCCCCGCACCCCGCCCGCGCCCGGCCCCGGACCCCTCCGTCCTGGACTCCGCCCGCCCCCGCGGCTCCATCCCCCTCCACCCACCGGGCCGGGCCTCATGACGTCCGTCAGGTCGTAGCCTTCCCGTATGGGCAAAAGTGGCGACAGACGCGGTGGCGGGGGCGGTGACACGGGCGCGAGCCTGACGGGCCTGCGGGAGCGGAAGAAGCAGCGGATGTACCAGACGGTCTCCGACACCGCGATCACCCTCTTCCTCGAGAAGGGGTTCGAGCATGTGTCCGTAGCCGAGGTGGCCGCGGCGGCCGAGATCTCCAAGCCCACGCTCTTCCGCTACTTCCCGGCCAAGGAGGATCTGGCGCTGCACCGCTTCGCCGACCACCAGGACGAGGCCGCCCGTGTCGTGGCGGCGGGCCGGGCCGCCGGCCGCTCACCACTGGCGGCGCTGCACCGGCACTTCCGGGAGGCGCTGGACCGGCACGATCCGGTGACCGGACTGAACGACGAGCCGCGGGTGCTGGAGTTCCACGGCCTGCTGTACAGCACGCCGAGCCTGGTCGCCCGGCTGCACGCGTATCTGGACCGTTCGGAGCAGGCGCTGGCCGACGCGCTGGCGCCTGTGGCGTCGGACGACCTCACGGCGCGACTGGCTGGCGGACAGATCATCGCAGCTCAGCGCATTCTCGCGGAGCAGAACTGGGCCCGCATCCACGCCGGTCGAACGGCGGAAGCGGCCTTCCCGCAGGCCGTCCAGGACGCCGACCTCGCCTTCGGCCAGCTGCGGTCCGGGCTCGGCCAGTACGCCTGACGGGGACCGGCAAGAGACTCGGTCAATTTTTTAACCCGGTAACGTTTTTTGCTATCCTTCCTCCCGTGACCTCACTCGACCGGGAACTCAGCAGCGAACGAGCCCACCACCAGCTCTGCCGTGCCGCCAGAGCAGCCATGGCCGAGGGCGCGGAGGCGCGTGTCGTCACGGGTGCGGACGTCTCCGCCTCCGGCGCGGACGCCGAAACCCTCGGCCACCAGTTGCGCAGCCACGCCAAGCGGCTCCTGGAGGAGCCGGAGCGTCCCCTCTTCTTCGGCCGCCTCGACTACGGGAGCGGCCCGGCCTCGGGAGACCACCGGGGCCAGCGCTACTACGTGGGCCGCAGCCGCATCACCGAGCGGGAGGCCGCGCCGCCGCTCGTCATCGACTGGCGTGCCCCCGTTTCCCGTGCGTTCTACCAGGCGAGTGCGCGGGCCCCGCAGGGTGTCGAGGTGCGCCGCCGGTTCGGCTGGGCTCCATGGAGCGACGGCTCTCCGGAGGATCTGACGAGTCTGGAGGACGAACACCTCACGGGCCCCGGCACCGACGCAGGCTCCGGCAGCGGCAGCGGCAGCAGCGACGCAGGCAGCGGCGGCAGCCCCGGCAGCATCCTCCGCAGCGAGATCGAGCGCCCACGCGTCGGCCCCATGCGCGACATCGCCGCGACCATCCAGCCCGAGCAGGACGACCTGGTCCGCGCCGGCCTGGAGACCTCGCTGTGCGTCCAGGGCGCACCGGGCACCGGAAAGACCGCCGTCGGGCTGCACCGCGCCGCGTATCTGCTCTACACCCACCCCCGGCGCATCCAGCGCGCCGGACTGCTGATCCTCGGACCCAACCCGGCGTTCCTGGCCTACATCGCCGATGTACTGCCCTCGCTCGGCGAGAGCGGGGTGCGGCAGTCCACGGTGGACGAGGAGATCGCCCGCCACCCGGTGCGGGCGGTCGACGGCGAGACGGCGGCGTCGGTCAAGCACGACGCCCGGATGGCGCGGGTGCTGCGCCGTGCGCTGTACGGGCGGGTCGCTCGCGCGTGCGGCCCGGTGGAGGTGCCCGACGGCTCCTACCGCTGGCGGGTGACCACCGGGGAGCTCGCCAGGATCGTCGCCGAGGTCCGCGCGGAGCAGCCGCCGTACGCGGTGGGGCGCGAGCGCGTACGGGCGCGGGTCGCCCGGCTGCTGCACCAGCAGGCGGAGCGCCGTGCGGGCCCGCGGGGCGGCGAGTGGCTGCGCCGGATGGGCCGGGCGCGGCCGGTTTCCGCCTTCGTCGACGGGGTGTGGCCCAAGGTGCAGCCGGAGGAGATCCTCGCCGCGCTGCTGGGCGGTGCGGAGGCGCTCGCCGTCGCGGCTGACGGCATCCTGAAGCCGGACGAGCAGCGGGCGCTGTGCTGGGCGGAACCGCCGCGCTCGTGGCGCACCGCGCGGTGGTCGGCGGCTGATCTGGTACTGCTGGACGAGCTCGCCGGGCTGATCGAACGCCCTGCGGGCTACGGGCATGTGGTGGTCGACGAGGCACAGGACCTGTCGCCCATGCAGTGCCGCGCGATCGCGCGCCGAGCCGGCTTCGGCTCGCTGACGGTGCTGGGTGACCTCGCGCAGGGCACCACTCCCTGGGCCGCCCGCGCCTGGTCCGGCCACCTGGCCCATCTGGGCATAGCCGAGGCCGCAGTGATCCCGCTGAGCACCGGGTTCCGTGTCCCGGAGGAGATCCTCGCACTGGCCAACCGGCTGCTGGGGTCCTTCCCCGCCGAGTTTCCGGCGGCCCGTTCGCTGCGGCGCGGCGGTGAGCTCTCCCTGCGCCGTATCGCGGAGTTGGCCCCGGACACCGTCGCGGCCGTGCGGGCGGCCCTCGCGCGGGAGGGGTCCATCGGCGTCATCGCGCACGGACCTGACGTGGCTTCGCTGCGCGAGGCCCTCGGCGCGGCGGGCATCGACACCACCGGCCCCGGCGCCGGGGAACTCGGAGGCGCCCCCCGTGTCACCGTCCTGGCGGCTACCGAGGCCAAGGGGCTGGAGTACGACCATGTGGTCGTGGTGGAGCCCGCGGCGATCGTGGAGGCCGAACCGCGGGGCCTCAACCGGCTCTACGTGGTGCTGACCCGTGCGGTCTCCCGCCTCGACATCCTGCACCGCCGCCCGCTTCCGGCGCCGCTCACCGCCTGTCGCGCTGGTGGAGGGAGTCCAGAAGAGTCAGTTCGTCCTCGGTGAGGCGCAGTGCGCCGGCGGCTATGTTGGCGGTCAGGTGGTCCGGATTGCCGGTGCCGGGGATCGCCAGGACGTGCGGTCCGCGCTGGAGGGTCCATGCCAGCCGGACTTGGGCGGTGCTGACTTCGTGGGCGCGCGCGACGGCAAGCACCTCGTCGCTTTCGGTACCGCTCGCGCCCGCCTCCCGCCCGGCACCGGCGATCGCGTAGAACGGCACGAACGCGACGCCCGTTTCCCCGCAGCCGCGCACGAAATCGTCGCTTTCGGGGCGGACACCGATGCCGTACGGGTTCTGGACGCAGACGACCGGCGCGATGGCCTGCGCCTCGGCGAGGTGCGCGGCGGTGACGTTGGAGATGCCCAGATGGCGGATGAGACCGGCCTCGCGCAGTTCGGCCAGCGCGCCGAATCGCTCAGCGATCGAGTCGCTTCCGACGATGCGCAGGTTCACCACGTCGAGGTGGTCACGGCCCAACTGGCGCAGATTCTCCTCGACCTGGCCGCGCAGCCCTTCCGGCGTGCGGGCGTGGGTCTGCCACTGGCCCGCCGCGTCCCGTCCCGGCCCGACCTTGGTGGTGATGACCAGGTCGTCCGGGTAGGGCGCCAGCGCCGAGTTGATCAGTTCGTTGGCGGAACGCAGCGGCGAGAAGTAGAAGGCGGCTGTGTCGATGTGGTTCACACCCAACTCCACCGCGCGGCGCAGCACGCTGATCGCCCGAGCGCGAGGGCTGGAAGCGGCGTCGGCCTTGAGCGCCTCACCGTCCTGCGCCAGCCGCATCGCGCCGAAACCTATCCGGTTGACCTCCAGGTCGCCGAGCTTCCAGGTACCCGATGCCGCCGCGTCGATCATCTCTGCAGTCATAGCGGAATGATCGCCAATCGACGGACTGCCCGCCACTGGTTCAGACGTGTGAATCCTCGGCGGTTGTCGCCCTGCGCAACGGCCTGCCAGGCCCGCACCCAGCCCGCCCCCCTCGCCGGAAGCGGATGCAACCGCCGCCATGGTGCGGGCGTCCTTCCCCTGAGTACCGCCAACCGGGGGCCCGAATGAGCGACCACACTCTCGCGGTGTCGTTCGGTCTGGGCGACAGCACCGGCACTCTGCGGTTCAGCGCCCGGGACCAGTTGAGCGACCGGGACGACTCCGAGGCGTGGGGCAGACGGTGGGTCACCGGCTCCTCCGACTCCGGCCCGGGGGCCAGCGGTGACGGCTGGGGAGGGGGAGATGGCGGCAGCGACGGCGGAGGTGGCTTCGGCGGGGACGGCGGCGGAGGTGGCTCCGGAGGCGGAGACGGCGGGGGCGGCGGCGGAGGAGGCGGCTGACCCCGTCGCCCGATGGAGCAACCGCTCGATCCGTACGACGCCGTGCGTCCTCGCGCCGTCTTGCGCACCCTCGCAGGCGAGCCGCAGGGACTGGTCGACGGGAGCCGCTGCGCGAACGTACGTACGGTGACGGGGGTTTGGGGGTGTGGGGCGGTCATGCGGTCATGCGGTCAGCTTCACGGCGTAAACGCCGTGTTCGGGAGGCACGCCACCCGTACAGATCGGACTGCACTGGTGCACCCTGTGGACCGGATCGGTAACCGTCGGTAATCGGGATGCGAGAGGAGCACTATGGGCACCACCGAACCGAACTGGTTCAAGAGCAGCTACAGCGGGGGTGGGGGCGGCAACTGCGTCGAGATCGCCATACGCCCCGAGGCCGTCCTCATTCGCGACTCCAAGGACACCGACCGGCGCCCGCTGGCCGTCTCCCCCCGCGCGTGGGCCGCGTTCACCGGACACGCGGTGGGGTCGCACGTCTGACGGATTCGAAGCGGAGGGCGCGCCAGCGGCGGCTCGGGTCCGTCCGGCCGGACGTCAGCCGTGCGCACCGGCCGGGCCAGCGGGGCCGCTGAGCCCCTTGGGTCCGGCGCCGCCAGGCTCCGCGGAAGTCGCCCCCTCGCGCGTCGCGGAGACCGCTTCACCGGACGCGGACGCGGACGCGTCCTCGCGTGCCGGGTCCGGTGCCAGCGCCGGGTCCGCGCCGCCCTTCGGCCGGTCCGCCTTGGCCAGGCTCACCGGCTCGCCCGGCTTGGTGACGCGCCGCATCAGCGGTTCCGTCCAGCGCGCGGTCAACGGGCCGAGGATGACCAGGATCAGCACATACGCGGTGGCCAGTGGGCCGAGGCGGGGCTCGTTCCCGACCGCCAGCCCGGCGATGACGATGGAGAACTCGCCACGCGCCACCAGCGTTCCGCCCGCACGCCACCGGCCCTTGACGCCTATCCCGGCCCGCCGCGCCGCGTACCAGCCGGTGGCGACCTTGGTGCACACCGAGACGGCCGCCAGGATCAGCGCGGGCACCAGGACGTGCGGAATCTGCTCCGGGTCGGTGCTCAGCCCGAAGAAGACGAAGAAGACGGCGGCGAACAGGTCCCGCAGCGGGGTCATCAGCTGGTAGGCGCCCTCCGCCACCTCGCCGGAGAGCGCGATGCCGACGAGGAACGCGCCGACGGCCGCGGAGACTTGGAGGTCCTGGGCGACTCCGGCCACCAGCAGCGTCAGTCCGAGCACGACGAGCAGCAGCATCTCCGGGTTGTCGGAGGAGACGGCCTTGCTGATCAGCCGCCCGTGCCGCAGCGCGACATAGAGCACGGCGCCGACCGTGGTCAGTGAGATCAGCACGGTGAGGCTGCCGCCCGCCAGGCTCACCCCGGCCAGCAGTGCGGTGAGGACCGGCAGGTAGACCGCCATCGCCAGGTCCTCGAGGACGAGGACGCCGAGGACGACGGGCGTCTCGCGGTTACCGAGCCTGCCCAGGTCGCCGAGCACCTTCGCGATGACACCCGAGGACGAGATCCAGGTGACCCCCGCCAGCGCCACCGCCGCCACCGGACCCCAGCCGAGGAGGAACGCCGCCACGGCTCCGGGCGTCGCGTTCAGTACGAAGTCGACCGCGCCCGACGGATACTGGGTCTTGAGGGTGGTGACCAGTTCGGAGGCGCTGTACTCCAGACCGAGCAGGAGCAGCAGCAGGATGACGCCGATCTCCGCACCGGTGGCGACGAATTCCTCACTGGCGCCCATCGGCAGCAGACCGCCGTGGCCGAAGGCGAGTCCGGCGAGCAGGTACAGCGGGATCGGGGAGAATCCGATCCGCACGGCGAATCTGCCGAGGATGCCCAAGCCGAGGATGAGCGTTCCGAGTTCGATGAGCAGGGCGGTGGTGTCGTGCACAGGCGTTTATCCTCCGGCGATCAGTTCGGCGACGGCGTCCACGCCCTCCCGGGTGCCGACGACGACGAGCACGTCGCCGGAGGCGAACCGGAAGTCGGGTGTGGGTGAGGGCTCAGCGGAAGTGCGGCGCAGTACGGCGACGATCGAGGCGCCCGTACGGGAGCGGACCTGGGTGTCCCCGAGGGTGCGTCCGCTGTACGGCGAGCGGGAGGTGACCGGGATGTGTTCGGTGACCAGGTCGATCTCGACGTGCTGGGCCAGGTGCCCGACGGGGTCGGGGGTCAGCAGTTTCGCCAGCGCGGCGGCCTCGTGGCGGGCCAGCGGGGCGGCCTCCTTGCAGTTGTCGTCGTCCTCCGGGTCATGGAAGGAGAGGATGCGGCGGCCGTCCTGGTGCGCGACGACGGACAGGTGGCGGCCCGCGTCGGTGGTGAGGTCGTAGCGGGTGCCGACCCCCGGCAGGGTGGTCTTGCGCCAGTGCGCGGTGTGCTCCATGCGAGTGCTCCAAAGAGACGGTCCATTGAGTTCGCGACGGTCCATCCTCGCCGGAAAGGACCGCGAAGGAGAGTATGGGCCGCGCGTAGGGGCCGCACATGTGCGGGGCAGAGGGCCATCGGTGCACAGGTCATGGGCACACAGGACGTTGGCGCATGCGGTGCGGTCGAATCCCCCTCCGTGAACCGGCTCCATCAAAAAAATCACGCTGCGTACATGCGAGGCTCCTCGCTTGACCAGTACGTTACCTGGCGGCAGAGCAGGCAATTCCGCATGGATGCCCGGATTATGGTGCATAATTCCGGGCACTTTTTTCATTCCCAGCACACCAGGTAGCCCCTGCACCCCCGAAAACCCTCCCCGGCGGGCGCCTCGTCAGAGCCCGGAATCCTTTTCCGGTGACTCCGGGTCGCCGTACTCGCCGAACCAGCGTGCGAGTTTCCCGCGCCTGCCCACCGCACGCAGCTGCCGCTCCGCCCCCTCCCGCGCCTTCGGCGTGGTGACGAGCAGCAGCTCGTCCCCCGTATGCAGCACAGTGTCCTGTCCGGGCACCAGGCTGGTGCTCTCCCGCACGATCAGGGCGACGACGGTCGGGGGCGGCAGCCGCAGTTCGAAGATCGTGACGCCGTGCAGCCGGGAGCCCGCCGGGATGGCGACGGTGAGCAGATCGGCGTCCAGCACGTCCAGCGGGGCCGCCTCGACCTGGATGTCCCGCAGCCCTCCGGACTGGGCAAGCCGCAGCAGCCGCGCGGCGGCCGGCAGCACCGGGCCCTGGACCAGGGTGAAGAGGACGACCAGCACGAAGACGATGTTCAGCAGCCCTCGGCTCCCGCCCACCCCGGCCACCATCGGGAAGGTCGCGAGCACGATCGGCACCGCGCCGCGCAGGCCCGCCCAGGAGACGAAGGCCCGCTCCCGCCAGGGCGTACGGAACGGCGCGAGGCAGAGCGCCACCGATACGGGCCGGGCCACCAGCAGCAGCACCAGCCCCACGGCGACGGCGGGCAGTACGGCGGACGACAGCTCGCGGGGCGTCACCAGCAGCCCGAGCATGACGAAGAGCCCGATCTGTGCGAGCCAGCCGGCGCCCTCGGCGAAGGAACGGGTGGCGGCGCGATGCGGCAGCGAGGAGTTGCCCAGCACCAGCCCGGCGAGATACGCGGCGATGATCCCGCTCGCCCCCACCGCCCCGGCGGCGGCGAAGGCGACGATGCCGAAGCCGAACGTCCCCAGCGGATACAGGCCGGTCGCCGGAAGCGCGATGTGCCGCAGCGCGAGCGCCCCGGTCCAGCCGATCAGCACTCCGGACGCGGCGCCTACGCTCAGCTGGTAGAGCACGTCACCGAAGATCGACAGCGGGCTGGGCAAGTCGGCGGCGGCGGTGCTGAACACCAGCACCAGGATGAGGGTCGGCGCGTCGTTGAAGCCGGATTCCGCCTCCAGCAGCCCCGTCACCTTCTTCGGCAACAGCAGCGCGCGCAGCACGGCGAAGGTGGCGGCGGCGTCCGTGGAGGAGATGATCGCGCCCAGCAGCAGCGCGAGCCTCCACTCCATGCCGAGCAGCAGGCGGGCCCCGAGGGCGGTGATCACCACCGACAGCGCTACGCCGAACGTGGCCAGCAGCCCGGCCGGCAGCAGCAGCGGCTTGACGTCCCGCCACTGGGTGGTGAGACCGCCGTCGACAAGGATCACCGCGAGCGCGGCGGCGCCGAGGTTCTGGGCGAGCTGGGCGTCGTCGAAGTCCACCCCGAGAACGTCCTCGCCGAGCAGCAGGCCGACGGCGAGAAAGAGCAGCAGACTCGGGAGGCCCACCCGGCTGGCCGTGCGGGCGGCGGCGATGCTGGCGAGGAGCACGGTGCCACCGATGAGCAGCACGACGTAGAGCTGCTGCAAGGTCATCGGGGCGTCTCCGAGCCGACGGGACGGGGGTGCCAGTGCCGTGACCGGCAATGTCTGCCCGTCGAGGAGCGTGCGTGCAGGGCGGCGCTACAGGGCAGACCTTGCCGGCCGCGGCACCAGGCCGGGACCGGGCGGTTCGTCCAGTCTCGCCGCTCCGGCTCCCGGCCGCCCGTCGGGCACCGCCGCCCGCCGGGTGCGGATGCCCGCCGCATAGGGCCCGCGCCAAAGAGGCCCTGGGGTCCGTCGTCACCCCGACGCAGCAACCCGGCTCGCGCAGCGCCGCGTGCCGGTCTTGGCTGGAGGGGAGAGCCTTCGTCACGCACGGCGATCCGAGCCAGCCCGATCCGAGCCAGCCAAGGAGTACACCGCCATGACCGCAGCGGGTGGCCTCGCGCTGACCCTCATCGGCGCGATCCTCACGTACGTCTTCCGCGCGCCCGCGTACGGCAGACCTGCCCACGGCCGGGCCGGGATGGTCCGTGACCGCCAGTGGTGAGCGGCGGGTCAGTCCTCGTGGGTGTGGAAGAAGTAGAAGGCCGCGGCGCCCATGCCGCTGCCGAGTACCAACCCCAGCACCACCGAGGTCAGCGGGCTGCCGCCGCTGAGGCTGTACAGATATCCGGTGCCCGCGCCCAAGGCCGCTCCATAGGCCAGCGCGCGCGGCTCGTGTCCCAGCGCGAACTGCCACTTGCCGATGGCCAGGCAGATGAGGAGCGCGGCGGCTCCGGACACCAGACCGGTAACCGTCGCCTTCGCCGTGAAGTCCTCGGCGCGCGACAGGAACCAGGCATACATGCCGAAGGCCACGCCGATCAGGAGGGACAGCGTCCAGAAGGCCGTCCGATGCCTCGGATGCGCCTGCTGTGCCCGATACGCCTGCTGAGCCTGCTGCGTCGGCTGCGTCGGCTGAGCTGAACGCGGCTGGTGCCGCTGATCCGGCCGGTGCCTCCGGTGGCGCAGTCCCGGGACCGCTGTGCGCGCGTGCATGGCGGACTCCTCTCACTCACCCCTTCACCGCCCCTACCAGGTCACACCCCGGCGCCCCGCCCGGCAACTCGATCACCGGGCGGCCACCGGCACCGCCTCCGCGGACCGCGCCCGTACGGAAGGTGTGTCGCAGGCGTTCCCAGACGTGCGCCTGATCGCTACCTTCCTCACACGCGTTCGCAGCCCGGACGCGGTGCCCCCCACGCCGAACAGTGTTGTTCCTGCCGTACGTCCGGAAGGACTTTGACTGTGTACGTACAGAACCGCACCAGACGCAGGGCCGTGGCGGCCCTCGCCGCCACCACGCTCGCGGCACCGCTGCTGCTGGCCACCGGCGCGACCAGCGCCACCGCCGCACCAGACTCCGGCTCCCGCTCCGGCTCCGCCCAGAGCGCCGCGAAGCAGTCGAAGGAGGGGGAGAAGCTCGCCAGGAAGCTGGTGAGGCGGAGCAGCGCCAAGGGCGCGATGCGGCACATGCGCGCCTTCCAGGCGATCGCCGACCGCAGCGGCGGCAACCGCGCGGCGGGCGCGCCGGGCCATGAGCGCTCCGCGCGCTACGCGGGCACGCTGCTCAAGCGCGCCGGGTACGACGTCACGTACCAGGAGTTCGAGTTCACCTATGTGGAGGCCCTGGCCGAGAAGCTGAAGGTCCTGGGCGCCAACGGGCGCGATGTCCCCGTCAATCTGATGACGTACACGAAGAGCACCCCCGAAGGCGGCACGGAAGCACCCGTCGCCGTGGTGCCGCAGGACGAGGGCACCGGCTGCGAGGCCGCGGACTTCGCCGACGGCGACTACACCGGCAAGATCGCGCTCATCCAGCGCGGCAGCTGCTCCTTCGCCGACAAGCAGGCGAACGCTGCGGACGCCGGGGCGATCGGCGCCCTCATCTACAACAACACCGACGGCGCGCTCAACGGCACTCTCGGCGCGCCGGACGCGGGCCGCATCCCGACCGGCGGCATCACCCAGGCGGACGGTGCGGCGCTGGCCGCCGAGGCTGCGAAGGGCGAGGTCACCGTCAACCTGGAGATCCGGGAGTTCCGGGAGCAGCGCACCACACCCAACGTCATCGCCGAGACGCGCGGCGGCGACCCGGACAACGTGGTGATGCTCGGCGCCCACCTGGACTCCGTCTCGGACGGTCCGGGTATAAACGACAACGCCTCCGGCTCGGCCGGACTCCTGGAGACCGCTCTCCAGCTCGCCCGGGCGGACGGACACGGCAAGCACGGCAAGCACGGCAAGCGGGGTAAGCACGAGAACAAGGTGCGTTTCGCCCTCTGGACCGCAGAGGAGCTCGGGCTCGTCGGCTCCGAGCACTATGTGGCCGAACTCTCCGAGGAGGAGCGCCAGGACATCGCCCTCTACCTCAACTTCGACATGATCGCCTCGCCGAACTACGGCCTCTTCGTCTACGACGGCGACGACTCCGACGGCGTCGGCGCGGGCCCAGGGCCGGAGGGTTCGGCGCAACTGGAGCACGGGATCAACGAGTTCATGCGCTCGCAGGGCCAGGAACCGCGCGGCACCGACTTCTCGGGACGCTCCGACTACGGGCCCTTCATCGAGGTCGGCATCCCCTCGGGCGGCACCTTCACCGGCGCCGAGGGCATCAAGTCCGAGCAGGAGGCCGCCCTGTGGGGCGGTGAGGCGGGCGTCGCGTACGACAAGTGCTATCACGCGGAGTGCGACCGGCTGGACAACCTCAGCCAGAAGGCGTTCGACGTCAACATCGACGTGATCGCCGACGCGGTCGGCAACTACGCCTGGGACACCAGCGCACTGGAGCGGAAGGCACCCGTACGGCCCACCGTACGGACGGCGGGCGGTCAGGGCGGGCCGCACACGCACCACATCACCAAGTAGCGGGACGGCAGCACAAGCGTTTCCGGTCGGCGCGGGCGCCTCCAGCGCCCGCGCCGCAGGTGCGACCGGGCACGGACGGCGGACGAGATGTTGGCCCCCGGACCCCGCGGCCTGAGGCGGGGGGTGTGGCCCCCC
>NZ_JAJAGO010000002.1:437865-453652 GCF_025165795.1 Streptomyces gossypii | reverse complement strand
GCGCCCCCCCCCCACCCACCCCCCCCGGGCGGCCGGCCCCCCCCCCCCCCGGGGGGGGGGGGGGGGCCCCCCCCCCCCCCCCCGCCGCAGGTGCGACCGGGCACGGACGGCGGACGAGATGTTGCCGCCGTGACCGCTCGGCATGAGGCTGAGGGTGAGGCCACCGGGCCCGGTGAGCGCGGTCCCGGACCGCGCCGGCCACTGCGGACGAAGGAGCGAGTGCGATGAGGGTCATGTTGAGGGCGAGGATGGACACCCAGATCGCGAACGAAGCGATCAGGAACGGCTCCCTGCCGAAGCTCATGCAGTCGATGACGGAACAGCTCAAACCCGAGGCCGCCTACTTCGGCCCCACCCGCGGCGGGCGATCCTGCACCTTCGTCTTCGACATGCAGGACAGTTCCCAGATGCCCTCCATCGCGGAACCGCTCTTCCAGGAGCTCGGCGCGGAGATCGAGATCCACCCGGTGATGAACGGCGAGGATATGCGAAAGGGCCTCGCCTCGCTGAAGCAGGACTGAGTCCCGGCGCGCTCCGGGTTCACGGTCCACAGCCTGTGTATAACCCGAACGGGGGAAGAACCCGGCGCCGGGTGGTACGCCCCCGGGCGTGCGGAGATGCGCCGTGCGCATGCCAGTACGCCCGAAGGTGTAAGCCCTTGGCGATCCCGGCGCCGCACCCGCCTCCGTACTCGGCGGACTCCTGATCTTTCGCGCGCTATGCCGGTTTTGCGCTGACGCAGCATGGCTGCGCCCGGCGCCGCTTGCCCGGTAGGCTTTCCGTGTGATCTTCAAGCGAATCGGAAACGGGCGGCCGTACCCCGACCACGGCCGGGAAAGCACCCGCCAGTGGGCGGATGTGGCCCCACGCCCGGTGCGCCTCGACCAGCTCGTCACGACGAAGGGCCAGCTCGATCTGGAGACCCTGCTCGCCGAGGACTCGACCTTCTACGGCGACCTGTTCGCCCATGTCGTGAAGTGGCAGGGCGACCTCTATCTGGAGGACGGGCTGCACCGGGCCGTACGAGCCGCGCTCCAGCAGCGGCAGGTACTCCACGCGCGGGTCCTGGAGATGGACTGACCGCCCTCGACCGCCACGGCTCGCCATTGATCATTTAGTAGGCATCACCCGCGGCGCGCACTACCCTGCGCACATGAGCATGCTCACTCCCCCCGGCATGGGCGGTCAGTACCGCATCAAGGGTGACCGCCACCCCCGCATGCGCCGCCCACGCAACCGCCGCAAGATCGTGCTCGCCGGCGTCGCGGCGGTGACCGCCCTCGGCCTGACCGGCTGGGGGACGTTGCAGCTCATCGACGTCTTCTCCGGGGACGACGGCTCCACCGCCCAGGCCGCGGACCGCACCGACGACAAGTGCGCCCCGGCGGACTCCGAGCCCGCCGGGAAGTCCACCGACGGGAAGTCCGCCACGGGGAAGCGGCCGTCCGGCAGGACCGGGGCGCTGCCGAAGCCGGGCGCCATCACCGTCAACGTACTGAACGCCACCGCGAAGAGCGGGCTGGCGGCCGACACCGCCGACGAGCTGAAGAAGCGCGGCTTCAAGGTCGGCGAGGTGGCCAACGCACCGGGAAGCCTCGACGGAAAGGTCAAGGCCACCGGCCTGCTGGTGGGGGCGACCGGCGCGAAGACCATCGACCGGCTGAAGGTCCTGGGCTTCCACCTCAAGGGCGCGGAGACCCGCTACGACCACCGCAAGGGCGCGGACGTGGACCTGGTGATCGGCAAGAACTTCAAGAAGCTCACCGCGGAGAAGGACGCCACCCGTGCCCTGACCGCACTGGTCAGCCCGGCCCCGAAGCCTTCGGGGGGCTGCTGAGCCACCTGGGCAGGGCGAGCCCGAGGCCCAGCCTCAGCCCGCCAGCCCGTACATCCGGTCGCCCGCGTCGCCCAGTCCCGGCACGATGTAACCCTGCTCGTTCAGTCGTTCGTCCACCGCGGCGGTGACGACCTGGACGGGCGCGCCCGCCAGCTCGCGCTGCATCGTGGCGACGCCCTCCGGCGCCGCCAGCAGGCAGATGGCCGTCACGTCGTCGGCGCCGCGCGCGATCAGCTCGTTGATCCCGGCTACCAGCGTGCCGCCCGTGGCCAGCATCGGGTCCAGCACGTACACCTGCCGTCCGGACAGGTCGTCCGGCATCCGGGTCGTGTAGGTGGAGGGCTGGAGGGTGTCCTCGTCCCGGATCATCCCCAGGAAGCCCACCTCGGCGGTCGGCAGCAGCCGGACCATGCCTTCGAGCATGCCCAGCCCGGCCCGCAGGATGGGCACCACCAGCGGCCTCGGATGCGTGAGCCGTACGCCGGTCGTGGCCGTCACGGGGGTGATGAGGTCGACGGACTCGGTGCGTACGTCGCGGGTGGCCTCGTAGGCGAGCAGCGTCACCAGTTCGTCGGCAAGGCGGCGGAATGTCGCCGAGTCGGTGCGCTGGTCGCGCAGAGTGGTGAGCTTGTGCGCCACCAACGGGTGGTCGACGACGTTGATCTGCATAACCCCCGACAGTAACGGAGACCCTCGGCGCGCCGCCGCTGGCGTGACACCGTCTCGCGGGGGGAAAGTAGGGATGTACGCCTGGAGGTGTGCATATGCCCGAACCCAGCAAGGCAGGCGCCGAGGGGTCACCCAGAGCCCGCCGCGCCAACCGCGCCGACGCGGAACGGCTGCGCCGCAGAGCCCGTTTCCTCCGTGAACTGGACGAGGCCAAGGAGCTGCGCGACCGGGTGCGACCGCGCCGCGCCCGAGCGGCACGTATGCGGCAGCAGATGCGAATGCGGACTTTTCGCTGGTGATACGGGTGACCGAACGGCGAGTTCCGGACAAACACCTGCCCGACGCACGGCCGAAGACCCTTCGCCAAGCCGCTCTTTCTGCCACGATTCGATTGGGGCGGGGGCGCGGTCCTCGCCGGCACTCGGACACACGGAAACAAGTGGGAGAGTCACGGTGTATTTCGCCGCACTGCTCGCGCGCACCGAAGACGGGTGGGAAGCGAGCGACACGGAACTCGACGATGTGGAGACCCTCGCCGATCTCGCCGACCTGGCTCGGGAGGCCGCATCCGACGACGAGACGGTGCTGGTCTGCATCGAGCAGGACGGCACCTGGTTCGGTGTCGTCCGGGTGGACGGGGAGGAGGACCCGCGGATCTACGTCTCGGACGCCGCGGCCGCCATGCGCAGCGCGTACGGCGAGATCCTGCTCTCCGACGACCTGCTCGGCCGCGAACCGGAAGACCCGTCGGCGCTGGAGCAACTCGTCGACCTCGACGGCACGGAGGACGGTGAGCCGGAGGACGGACCGGGCGAGTCGTCCGGTCCGGAAGCGGCCGACTCGGCGGACTCCGTCCCGCCCGGACCGCTGGGCGACGCCCGGATCCTCGCCGACCTGGGCATCAACGAGAAGGAACTGCGCCTGCTGACGGCGGAGGACGCCCTGAGTGAGATCGCGGACGTCCTGGGGTGCACGGACGTCCTGGAGGCGGTCCGGTAGCTCCCGGCCGGCGGCAGCCTCGTTCGGCATATTCCGACAAGAATCCGACAGGGCTCGGCAAAGGTCGGCCCGAAGGCCGGGACAAGAGTCGACAAGAGCGGACATGAACCAGACGGAACCTGCCCCGGACGGGGGTGGTGACCAGGGCTCGGGCCCCGGCCACGACCCCGGTCCGGCCCCCTCGCGCCACACCCCGGGCGAGCGCGTGCCCGATCCGGTACGCGATCCCTGGCTGACACCCATGCGGATCGCCCTCGGCGAGGCCGTACGGGCACGGGAGACCGGTGACGTACCGGTCGGCGCCCTCGTGCTCGGACCGGGCGGCGCCGTGCTGGGCCGGGGGCGCAACGAGCGGGAGGCCACCGGCGACCCGACCGCACACGCCGAGGTGCTCGCGATCCGCGAGGCCGCGCGGGCGGTCGGCAGCTGGCGGCTGCACGGCTGCACCCTGCTGGTGACCCTGGAGCCCTGCACCATGTGCGCGGGGGCGAGCGTGCTCGCCCGGCTCGCCCGCGTGGTGTACGGCGCGACCGACCCGAAGGCGGGCGCGGCGGGCTCCCTCTGGGACGTCGTACGCGACCGCCGCCTCAACCACCGCCCGGAGGTCGTCCACGGAGTGCTGGCCGCCGAGTGCGGCAGGCTGCTGACGGACTTCTTCCGCCGGGCCACTCCGGAATCCCGGCCCGATACCGATTTCGGCGCGGGGCCGCCCGTGGGCTAAGCTGCTCTCGGTAGCGTGTCCGAGCGGCCGAAGGAGCTCGCCTCGAAAGCGAGTGAGGGTGCAAGCTCTCCGTGGGTTCAAATCCCACCGCTACCGCTCTGAGCAGGACGAAGCAGTACGACGAAGGGCCGGACCCAAGTGGTCCGGCCCTTCGTCGTGGTGACGGTCACGGACGGAACCCGGGGTCCCGGCCGCCGCCCGGGGGGAGTGGCGGCGGCGGACCCGGCAGAGGGGTTCCGCCCGGGGCCCAGGGCACTCCTGCCGGGAATTCCCCGGGCCTCCTCCCATGGTGCGCCATACCGGGCGCCGGGTCACCAGGCGAAGGACCTCCACCGCGAGGACTTACGGCCTCCATCGCGCTCGCGGGGGGAGGCCGTTAGTCCCCCGATGTGCCGGATCGTGGTCGATTTCCGGCCGCTTCCGGGCCGGAATCGGGCTGGTTCCTTTCCCCGCGCGACGGCGTACTGGTTAAACTCTCGCGATCAAGGGGACGAGCGGGCGCCAGCGGGGAGGCAGGTCGGGGTGGACATCAAGAAGGTCGCGACGTACATCGTCATCGTCTTTGTGCTGTACACGATCATCAACTCACCCGACCGCGCGGCCGAACTGGTACAGGTCGGCTTCGAGGGAATCTCCGACGGCGCGATGGGCGTGGGCGAGTTCATGACGGAGCTCATCAACTGACGCACTGGCGGCTGACGGACGATTCCGCCTCTTCCGCACCGCCCCTCCCGCACCGCCGCGCACACCGCCCCCGACCCCGGCACCGCCGCCCCGCAGCGCACCTGCGAGCGCCTCCCGCACTCCCACGCGCCCCAGGGGCCACGCCACCCTCCTCCCGCCCCGCACAGGGGCGTTCAGGGCGTCTCCGCCCGGTGCGACCATCCGACACCGCCGTCCGGCACCGCCGTCCGGCACCGCCGTCCCGCACGGCCGTCCGGCACCGCCGTCCCGCACGGCCGTACGTACCGGTGTTCGGCGTGCGACTGGCCCAACTGGCAAGCAACACGTGATGACCGGGTGCTTGCACACTGTGCACATGTCTTGTGATGCTATGACCGCTTTTGCCGGATCCATTGACGGACGCGGACCGAGAGGGTGGTGGCTGAGTGGACGGGTCCCAGACCCTCCCGCAGGCTTCGTCCGGAGAGACTCCCCGTAACCGGAGCGCGGCCGCACGGGCACTGACCCAGGTGCTCTTCGAGGAGCTGGGGGGCCTTGAGGCCGGCACCACCGAACACACCCGGGTGCGCGACGCACTCGTCGAGGTGAATCTTCCGCTGGTGCGCTACGTCGCGGCCCGCTTCCGCAGCCGCAACGAGCCGATGGAGGACGTCGTCCAGGTCGGCACCATCGGGCTGATCAACGCGATCGACCGCTTCGACGCCGAACGCGGCGTGCAGTTCCCCACCTTCGCCATGCCGACGATCGTCGGCGAGATCCGCCGCTACTTCCGCGACAACGTCCGCACCGTGCACGTGCCCCGGCGGCTGCACGAGATGTGGGTGCAGGTGAGCGCCGCGACGGAGGACCTGACGGTGCTGCACGGGCGCTCCCCCACCACCGCGGAGATCGCGGAGCGGCTGAACCTCACCGAGGAGGACGTGCTCTCCTGCATCGAGGCGGGGCGCTCGTACCGCGCGACCTCCCTGGAGGCCGCACAGGAGCGCGAGGACGGACCGCCGGGGCTGCTGGACCGGCTCGGCTACGAGGACCCGGAACTGGACGGCGTGGAGCACCGCGATCTCGTACGCCACCTGCTCGTACAGCTGCCCGAGCGGGAGCAGCGCATCCTGCTGCTGCGCTACTACCGGAACCTGACGCAGTCCCAGATCAGCATCGAGCTGGGGGTCTCCCAGATGCACGTGTCCCGGCTGCTGTCGCGCAGCTTCGCCCGCCTGCGGGCCGCAAACCGGATCGAGGCGTAACCGGTTCGGGTGAGTCGGGATCAAGCCCCGGTTCGCTGATCGGGAAAAATTTGTCGACTTGGCGCTACGTCGCGTTGCTGACTTGTGACATTCTGCGAGAACTGCGTTTGCCGTGACGGCGCTTCCGGTATTGAGGGGGAGGTGCCTCCTCAGCCGAGGGCGCCGTCCCGACCCGTCCGCGACCTCCAGGGGGTGGCATGTCCGTAGAACTGGGCAGCTCGAAGGTGCTCTCCGAGAACACGACCGCCGACGCACCGCACGCTGTACCGGAGGACTTCGGTCTCCCCGAAGTCCCCGTGGCGCCGCCGGCTCCCGTCGCGGGTGCCGCCATCGACACCCGCACCCTCTCCCGCTCGCTGTTCCTGCGCCTGGCAGTCCTGGACACGGACAGCCCGGAGCGTACCTACGTCCGTGACACGCTCATCGAGCTGAACCTCCCCCTCGTGCGCTACGCGGCGGCCCGCTTCCGCAGCCGCAACGAGCCGATGGAGGACATCGTCCAGGTCGGCACCATCGGCCTGATCAAGGCAATCGACCGCTTCGACTGCGAACGCGGCGTGGAGTTCCCGACGTTCGCGATGCCGACCGTCGTCGGAGAGATCAAGCGCTTCTTCCGCGACACCTCATGGTCCGTGCGGGTGCCGCGCAGGCTCCAGGAGCTGCGGCTCGCGCTGACGAAGGCGTCCGACGACCTCTCCCAGACCCTGGACCGCTCCCCGACCGTTCCCGAACTCGCCGCCTGCCTCGGGGTTTCCGAGGAGGACGTGGTGGACGGCCTGGCGGTGGGCAACGCCTACACCGCCTCCTCGCTGGACTCCCCCTCCATCGAGGAGGACGGCGGCGAGGGCTCCCTCGCGGACCGGCTCGGTTACGAGGACAGTGCGCTGGAGGGCGTGGAATACCGCGAATCCCTCAAGCCGCTGCTGGCCCGGCTGCCCGCGCGCGAGCGGCAGATCATCATGCTGCGCTTCTTCGCGAACATGACGCAGTCTCAGATCGGCGAGGAGGTGGGCATCTCGCAGATGCACGTCTCACGACTGCTGACCCGCACGCTGGCCCAGCTGCGTGACGGGCTGATCACGGAAGGCTGACGACGCGAGGGCCGACCGGTGACGGACCGGTCGGCACAGGACCGTGCAGGGCGAGCCGCGCACCGCGAGAGCCGGCGCGGCAAGACCGCACCCTGAGAGCCCGCCGCGGAACAACCCGCCGCGAGACGGCCCGCCACACCCGTCATGGGGCCCTGCCACGAGGCCCCGCCCAGAAGCGGGCACCCGGGGACGGCACCCGCCGGCCGCCGCGGTGATGACCGCAGCGGAACCGGGCGCGTGCAGCGGGCGAGGGGCAGCGGGGGCGAAAACGCGCCCCCTCAGGCCAGTGCGAACCAGGCGGCGGCGGCCACGGCAGCGATCACCGCGATCACTCCGATGATCATGCCGACCCGTGGACCGGACGACCCCTGGACCACGGCGGGGCGCTGAGGGCCCCCCTCGTCGACGAAGGCGCGGAACATCTGCGTGTTGCCTGCCGGGTCCGGGCCGCCGTTGGGGCCCTGCGGTGCTTGGGGGTTGTGAGCCATAGAGCAGGACCCTAGCGAACGCGCGTAACGGGAGACAGCCCCGGTGGCCCCACGGCCGCGCTTGACTCCGGCTTGGGCAGTGACAGACAGAGGCTTTGTTGATTGTTTGCCTCACATGCCCGAATTTAACTTGCCTGTAGCAACCAAGCGAATCTATGGTTGCCTGGAGCAACAAAGCTGAACAGCGCAGAACGCCAGACCCGGACGCGCGCAACGATCCTCGGAGGTGCCGGTGCCCGCAGACAGAGCCCAGTACCGGGAACTCGCCCGGCAGCTCCGCTCCGTACACGCCGTCAACCGCGAGATCGCGCGCTGCCTGCCGCACGACTGCCCGGCCGCCTCGGCCGGGCTGCTGACCCTCCTCCGCACCCATGGCGAGATGCGGATGAGCAACCTCACCGAACTGCTGGGCATCGACATGTCGGTCACCAGTCGCCATGTCGCCCACGCCGCCGAACGTGGCTGGATCGAGCGCCACCCCGACCCGTACGACGGCCGCTCCCGGCTGCTCCGGCTCACCGAGAGCGGACAGGAGCAGCTGGAGGAGCTCTCAGCGCGGGCGAGCACCATGATCGAGAACCGGCTTGCCGACTGGCCTCCGAGCGACGTCGCCACCCTGAACACGCTCCTCGGCAGACTCCGCGCCAGCTTCGGAGCCGCGCACACGCCCGAAGCGACACGCAGCGACACGTACCAAGCGACAAGTGACAAGTGACAAGTAAGGAAGCAATGGCCACGCCCACACCCCCGGGTGTGCGAGGAGCCGGCGGCGGAAGCGTCGCCAAGGACACGCACATACCCGCCGACGCGGACTCCGCGCCCATGACCCACCGGCAGATAATGAAGGCGCTGTCCGGGCTGCTGCTCGGCATGTTCGTCGCCATCCTGTCGTCGACGATCGTCTCCACGGCGCTCCCGCAGATCATCGCCGATCTGGACGGCAGCCAGAGCTCCTACACCTGGGTCGTCACCGCCACCCTGCTGACGATGACCGCCAGCACCCCGCTCTGGGGCAAGCTCGCCGACCTCACCAGCAAGAAGATGCTGGTCCAGATCTCCCTGGTGATCTTCGTGCTCGCCTCGGCCGGTGCCGGGCTGTCGCAGAACACCGCCACCCTCATCGGCTTCCGGGCCGTCCAGGGCCTGGGCATGGGCGGGCTGACCGCCCTCGCCCAGATCATCCTCGCCGCGATGATCTCCCCGCGTGAGCGGGGGCGCTACAGCGGCTATCTGGGCGCTACCTTCGCCCTGGCCACGGTCGGCGGCCCGCTGCTCGGCGGCGTGATCACCGACACCGAGGCGCTGGGCTGGCGCTGGTGCTTCTATGTGGGCGTGCCGTTCGCGGTCATCGCGCTGATCGTCCTGCAGAAGACCCTCAAGCTGCCGGTCGTACGGCGGCAGGGCGTGAAGATCGACTGGCTGGGTGCCGGAGTGTTCTCGGCCGCCGTCTCCGCCCTGCTGATCTGGGTGACACTCGCCGGCGACAAGTACGCCTGGCTGTCCTGGCAGACGGCAGTGCTGGTGGGCGGTGCCGTCACTCTCGCATTGCTGTTCGTCTACATCGAGAGCCGGGCCCCGGAGCCGATCGTCCCGCTGCGGCTCTTCCGCAACCGCACCATCACACTGGCCTCGCTGGCCTCGCTGTTCATCGGTGTCGCGATGTTCGGCGCCACCGTGTTCCTGAGCCAGTACTTCCAGCTGGCGCGGGGCCAGACGCCGACGATGTCCGGCCTGATGACCATCCCGATGATCGCCGGGCTCGTCCTCTCCTCCACGGTCTCCGGCCAGGTCATCACCAGGACCGGACGCTGGAAGGTCTGGCTCACCTCCGGCGCCGTCCTGCTCACGGCCGGGCTCGGCCTGCTCGGCACCTTGCGGTACGACACCCCGTACGTGCAGGTGGCCGTCTTCATGGCACTGCTCGGCCTCGGTATCGGCATGATGATGCAGAACCTGGTGCTGTGCACGCAGAACCAGGTCGAGCCGGAGGACCTCGGCACCACCAGCTCCGTGGTCGCCTTCTTCCGCTCCCTGGGCGGCGCCGTCGGCGTCTCCGCACTCGGCGCGATCCTCGCCCAGCGCGTCGGCGGATACACCCAAGACGGCTTCGCCGCACTCGGCATGGCCCCCGGCAGCACCCAGACCGACGGCGGCATCCCCGATCTGAGCACGCTCCCGGGGCCGGTGCGCACCGTGATCGAGAGCGCGTACGGGCACGGCATCGGCGACATCTATCTGTACGCGTCGCCGGTCGCGCTGATCGCCCTGCTCCTGGTCGTGTTCATCAAGGAGGTCCCGCTGAAGACCAAGTCGGGGATTCAGCAGGGGTCCACGGACGACACGCCTGCCGGTGGCGGTGCCGGGGCGTTCGAAGAGGCAGTCCCCGTGGCGGCCGGCGCGGGGGCTGCGGCCGGGCCGCCGCCTCGCTCGGGCGCGATGGCACCGGACCGTACGGGCTGATCCGGCTCACCTGAGCCCTTGTGCGGCCCCTCCGCCCGCCGCGGGCCATGCCGCCTGCGGCGAGCCGCACCCGGCCTGAAAAGCTGGGGCGGCCCCGGACGGACGAAGGAGAGCTGATGTCAGGCGTACGCGCACACATCCGGACCCGTGACGGAGGGGCCCTGCCGCACGCGGTGCTGACCGTGACCGATGCGGCCGGCACGGAGGTGCTCCACGCGGCGGCGGACCGCGACGGCGCCGTACGCAGCGGCGAAGCGCTGCCGGAGGGCCCGTACACGGTCACCGCCAGCGCCCTCGGCTACACGTCCGCCGCCGCCACCGCCCGGGTCACCGCTTCCGGCCGCGCCGACCTCGGCGCCCTCGTGCTGGCACGGCACGGCGGACCCGAGCTGCCGCCGCCCGGAATCTGGACCATCGACCCGGCGCACTCCCGCGTCGCCGCGACCGCACAGCATCTGGGCATCTCCAGCGTCCACGGCCGGTTCACCGAGCTGGGCGGCCGGATCGAGGTGGGTGAGGAGGCCGAGAAGTCCGGTGTGGAGGCGGTGATAGCCGCGTCGAGCATCGACACCGGCAGCGAGATGCGCGACCGTCACATCAGATCGGCTGACTTTCTGAACGTGGCGGAGCACCCGCAGATCACCTACCAGGGCAGCGGCGTGGAACCGGCGGGCGCGCCGGACCGCTGGACGGTGCACGGGCGGCTCTCGATGCACGGAGTCGTACGGGACGTGGACCTGGACCTGACCTGTCTGGGCACGGGGACCGGGGCCGGGCCGGATGGGGAGGGCGAGCTGCGCACCGCCTTCCGGGCCACCGCCGAACTGCGGCGTCACGACTTCGCGATGAACTACAACCCGGTGGTGGCCGCCGGTATAGCGGCAATCGGCACCACCCTCAAGATCGAACTGGACATCCAGGCGGTACGGAACGACTCACCGCTGCTCACGGATTGAGGCGCACAGCAGCTCGCACTGCGCTGTGCACGGCGCTGCGCACGCCGGTTGCACGCCGGTTGCACGGCTCCCTGCAGCGCACTCGCAGCTGTTTTCAGCCGAGTTCCCCCCGGCTCGTATCGGACTATCCGCCGCATCTGGCACCTACGGCGCGCACATGCCTCTGCGATGCCCCAGGTCGACAGCACCCTTGCAAGGGCGGCACTGTACACAACCCCTCACTTCCCGCCACTGCTTAAATACGCAACGTTACCTAATACCGCCGTCCGGGGTGCACGGCAGGCCGAATACCCGAAAGACTCGCACTGCGGCACGTCTTACGACCTCGCCCGCGACAGGGCGTGGATCAGGGAGCGGCGTCATGCGGCTTCGGACCCAAGGCGGAGGAGGGAGCGACGCGGAGCGTCGGCGACCGACGACGACACCGGAGGCGGAGTCGCACGACGCCGCGAGCCCGCGCCCTGTCGCAGGGGAGGTCGTTGTCCGGCACCCCGCACAGTCGTCCCGCGGGGCCTCCCCGTCGCGCGGGACCGGGCCGTACACGGACGGCCCAACCGGGGGCGGTCACGGAGGGACCCCCGCCCTCCGAGCCGCCCCCGGCCCGTCCGGTACGAAGCCACTGCGAACGTCAAGACAGGAGCGTTCCGTTCACTCGAACGGTGCGGGATCGGACGCAGGAGCAGGCCAGTTCGCCATCCGCTGCTCATCCCTGCGGCAGCTCACGTAATCTGCAGCGGTAATGTCCGATTTTGCCGAAGAAGCCCGTTCCCGCGTCATGCGCCTGCTGCGCATGGCGAACACGACGAACGAACGGATACGCACACAGATCAGGGAGTATGCCGACGCGACCCCCGAGCCCCCGCTCATGGGCTCGCTCGGAATCGGCACGACCGGCTGCTCCCGCTGCAAGCGCACCATGTGGCAGCAGCGCGACTCCGAAGGCCCCCTGTGGGTCTGTGCCTTCTGCGGTCACGTCGAGGGCGTCAGCGTCGCGTGCCCGCACTGCGCGGCGGAGATGGAGCCCCCTCACCCGGCCGACGGCGACCACTGGCTCTGCCCCACCTGCCCTCGCGCCGCCACGGCGGGCGACTTCAGGGGCAAGGCCGAACACCGCGCGTGCACAGACCCGCCGGCCGGTTGAGCCGCGTGCCGGTCGGCAGGTGCACGAAAGGCGCACGAAAGAGCCCCACTCCGAAGCTTCGGAGTGGGGCTCTGCTGTGCGCTCGGCAGGATTCGAACCTGCAACCTTCTGATCCGTAGTCAGATGCTCTATCCGTTAAGCTACGAGCGCTTGGCTTCCGACTGATCTGCCGCCGGGCTGCTTTGCGGAAACAACATTACATGACCCCTGGCCCCAGGTGAAATCCATTACGGATACACACTCTGACCTGCGGAAACGGCACGATCGAGGCGGAGCCGAGGGCCATGGAGGCGGTCACGGAAGCAGCGGGGGAGCAGTCGGGGAAGCGGATACGGAAGAAGCCCCGACCGCATGCGGCCGGGGCTTCAGTGATCTTGGAGATCGAGCGGAGGCTCCGGGATTTGAACCCGGGATGGGGGGTTACCCCAAACCGCATTAGCAGTGCGGCGCCATAGACCAGACTAGGCGAAGCCTCCACAGACACCCACACAGCGCAATGCTGAGAAGTGCGTGTCCAGATGATGGCACAACCCGGTGGGCCGTCACCAATCGCCCCTACCGTACAAGGCCGCCGGACGCTCGGGCAAAGTCATTAGGCCCTGTCGGCCGCGGACCCCGCCCCGCGCGCTCGGCCGATCGGGTGTCCCGGGTTGCGCAACCTCCCGGACCGGGGAGCGTTAGTACGGCACAGGGCGCGGCTGAAGCGCGCCTCCGTTCACACACCAGGAGTCACCGTGGTGCGCCGTACCGTAATCGCTCTTGCTGCCAGCGCCGCTGCTCTCGCCGCCGCCGTACCCGCCGCGGCGGCCGTACCCGGTGACGGCGACACGGCGCCCCAGCCCGCTCTGACGCAGACCGTGCCCGCCCAGGCGCCCCGGCTCGACTACGCGCAGGTGACGCCCGCCCACTCCGCCCCCGCGAAGCACGACCGGCTGAGATTCACCGTCAAGGGCAGCGGGAATCGTGCGATGAACGGCACCTTCACCCTTTCGTGCCACCCTGCCGGGGGCAACCACCCCCAGGCGAAGGCCGCCTGCGACGCGATCGACTCCGCCGCCGCGGACCGCGCGGCGGAGGGCGCCGACCTGTTCGCACCCGTACCGAAGAACGCCAGCTGCGCGATGATCCACGGCGGCCCGGCCACCGCCCGCGTCACCGGAATCTGGCACGGCCAGCGGGTGGACGCGAAGTACAGCCGGATCAACGGCTGTGAGATCCACCGCTGGGACCAGCTCGTACCGGCCCTGCCCGACGCGGCGAAGATGGCGGGAGAAGCCAAGTAAGGGCTGTCCGCGCCCGCCCGCGCGGCAGGTCGCAGGAAGCGGGGAGGGCGGGCGGCCGGAAGGGCGCACAGCGGTGACCAGGAAAGGTGCCGGTGAGCAGGCGCCGTCACACCCCTCTCACTCCTTCCCCTCCCCTTCCACTCCCAGATCCTCCGCCGTACCCCCGACCGCTGCCCGTAGACTCCCCCCAGGGTCTGTCGATTGGATCAGGCCCTGGTGACACGCCGGGAGCAGGCTGCACACTGACCGCCGTGGTCAGGCCGGTCGACTGGTCACCGGCATCATCACCGGCACCAAGCGGTTACAGGGAGGAAGCACCGTCGTGAGCAGCAGGCCATCCCGAGGCGCTGCTCGCCTCGCCGCCATACTCGACGCGCTGCCCGACGCGCTGCTCCTGGTGAACTGCAACGGCACCGTGGTGAACGCGAACACCATCGCACTGGAGGCGTTCGAAGCCCCCGGCACCGCACTGGTGGGGCGTGGTCTGCTCGATCTGCTGCCGGAGTTCGACTCCAAGCGGATCCCGGGCTCAATGCGTCGGCCGGACGAGGACGAGGGCAGCGTCCGTACGCCACCCACCCGCATGGTGGCGCGGCGTACCGACGGCAGTGAGTTCCCCGTCGAGGTGACGAGCGCAAACGTCGCCGACGGGCGGACGCCCTACGAGTCCTCGTTCGAAGCCGCCTGGGCGGACCACGGAACCTCCGGCGGACGCGGCGGCCCCACGGGGCGCAGCCAGCACTACACCGGCGACGAGCTGCTCATGCTCGTCGTACGCGACCTCACCGGCACGCTGGACACCGAGACCGAACTCGCCCGTCAGCAGCGGCAGACGGAAATGATCCTGCGTGCCGCCTCCGAGGGTGTCGTCGGCGTGGACACCGATGGCCGGGTCGTGCTCGTCAATCCGTCCGCCGCGCAGATCCTGGGTCACCGTGCCAGCGACCTCGGCGGGCAGGAACTGCACCCGCTGGTGCACCACTCGCGTGCCGACGGCAGTCCGCTGCCGTACGAGGAGACGCCGCTGAGTGACACCCTCCGCTCCGGGCGCAAGCACCGGATCCGTGCGGGCCAGGTGCTGTGGGCCAAGAACGGGCAGGCGGTGCCGGTCGACATGACCACGGCACCCGTGCGCGACGGTGACCAGCTGGTCGGCGCGGTGCTCACCTTCACCGACCGGCGGGCCTACGAGGCGATGGCCGAGCGGCAGGAGCAGCTGCTCGCCGTGCTCGGTGACGCCCTGCGCGGCCCGCTCGACCAGTTGCGCGGCGAGCTGACCGGCCTGGCGGCCGATCCGGCGGGCCAGCTGTGGCCGGAGGCGAACCAAGTCCTGCACCATCTGGCGGCGGGATACGCCCGGATGACCACCCTTGTCGACAACGTCCTCGCCTATCAGCTGCTGGACTCGGGCAAGGAGCAGCTGCGGCGCGAACAGATCTCGCTGGACGGCGTCGTGGCGGCGGGTGTCGAAGGCGCGATCGAGCTGATCGGGCCGGGGCGGGCGCAGTTCGCGGTGCACGCACCCCCGATAGAGGCGGAGGTCGACCGGGAGCGGATGGTCACGGCGCTGGCGCATCTGATCGCGGATGTGGCGGGCGTCGACGCCACCGGCACGGCTCCGGTGACGGGCATGGCAGGCGGCGACTCGACGATCGTGGTGGCGGCGGCCCAGCGCGGCGACGTCGTACGGATCGAGGTGCGCGGCCCGCACCGCGGCGGCAGCCCGGTGCACGAGCCGATCGTGCGCGGCATCGTGCGGCAGCACGGCGGCGTGCTCCAGACGCACGACGTGCCGGGCGCGGGCGGCGGCAGCGCGTATGTGCTGGAGGTGCCGGTCACCGCCACGCCCGGCGGGACGCTGCGTCCCCGGGCCCAGCCGAGCGGGGCCGCGGAAGGCACTTCGGGAGGCAGTTCGGGAGGCCCGGCCGGGGCGCAGGTGGCGCCGTCGGGCGCCGCGGAGGCGATGGCGCCGGGCGGGAACGAGACGACGGTGATGCCGGTTCCGGCGGAGCCCGTGCGGGGCTCGGAGCGGGCACGTGCGGAGTCGGGGGCTGCGGCGCCGGGCGGTGCGCCGGTTGGCACCCCGCCTGGCGGTACGGCACTCGGCGACACGCCGCCGGACGGTACGGCTCCGGGCGGTGGGGGCCCGGGGGGCGCGCGGGGGCGCGGGCCATGGGGCGGGGCGGCGGGCGGGGCGGGGGGCGGGGCCGGGGC
>NZ_JAJAGO010000002.1:0-437855 GCF_025165795.1 Streptomyces gossypii | reverse complement strand
GGGGGTCCGCCACTGGGCGACCCGCCGCGGGAGGTTCGGGCTCGGGGGGGTGCGCCCGGGGCGGCGGCGGGGGCGCACGGCCATTCGGACGGGCATTCGGACGGGCATTCGGACGGCACCGGCACGGGCCTCGGCGGCATGGAATTCGGCGGGACGCACCGCCCGGGCCACGGCGGCGTCCCCGCACAGGGCGGCGCCCCCGAGCTCGGCCAGCCACGGCCGACCGGGCGCCGCCGAGGACGGCCGAGCCCGGCCGAGGAGGCGCAGCCGGGGCACCCCGCGCGCCCGGACCACGGCCAGCCCGACCCTCGGGCCCCGCACGCGCAGCCCGCGCTCCCCCCGCCCCCCGGCACGGCGGGGGAGAGCGGCAGCACGCGGCGCCCCCTCGCCGACCCGGACGCCGGAGCGGACGACGAGGGCAACGGCGCACCGGGAGGAAACGGCACTGCGGGCGGCCGTACGGGCGCGGGCACCGGCACGCACCAGAACGGCAACGGCCGCCGTACGCGCCGGGCGCTCGGGACGCGGACCGACGAACGGGAGGACGGCACGGATTCCGGCTCCAGCTCGGGCCCGGACTCCGACGGCACCGGCTCGCTGTCGTACAGCGGCGCGCAGGCCAGCGGCGCCCAGGCCGCCGGCGCGCAGGCCGGGCCCGGCACCGGCGGGCAGGCGATTCCGCAGCAGGTGCCGCCCGGTACGGGGCGCCGCGCCCGCCGCGCCGGCGGACCGGGGCAGCCCTCGGCCACGCCCGTCCCCGCGCTCGGCCCCGGCCCCAGCAGCAGTGGCGCCGATGTCGGCAGCGGCGCCGAGTGGAACGGCGCGGGGCAGGCGGCCCTGCCCCCCGCGCCGCCGCAGCAGCAGACGCCCCAAACGATGACAAGCGAGACGACGACAACCCAGACGGGTGACGGCGACGCAGGTACGGACCGCTCCCCGGCCGTCGTGGGCGGCGGGCGGCGCGCGCGCCGGCTCGCGGCGGCGCGGGCCCGCGCCGAGGAGCAGGCCGCAGGGCAGCCGTCGACGAACGAACCGTTCGCGCTGCCTGCCCCGGCCGCCCTGCCCGGAGCCCAGCCCCTGCCCGAGCCCACGTCCGCCCAGGAGCCCGCAACCGCGCCGGGCGAGGGCGCACCCGGGGCGCCTTCCGCCACCGACCCGCGCACCGCCGACCACTCGGTGGTCGCGGCCAGCCCGATCCTCGGCGGCGGGGCCCCACCGCAACTGCCCGCCGCACAGCAGCCCCCGCAGCCGCGGACGCCCGGCAGCGAGGTCGAGCCGTACACGGCGGACCAGTCGTCCGGCGGCATCAGCGTACGAACGCTGGGTCAGGGTGTCCCCTTCGCGCAGGGGATGGGCGACCACGGCGCCCATCCGCCAGGCGGCCACGCCGCGGCGGCGCCCGCTTCGGCGCCGCCCTCCGTTCCGGCGATCCCGTCCACGCCGTCGACGCCTCCGGCACCGGCTGGTTCCGGACGCCGCCGCAGGCTCTCCGCCCCGGCCGAGGACGGCGGGCCCGCGTCCCCGTCCGAGGCCCAGCCGCAGCCGCAGCCCCCGGCCCAGACTCAGCTTCCGGCCCAGCCGCAGCCTCAGCCGCACGCCCAGGGCCACGGCCACGGCCAGGCTCATGGGCAGCCGCAGAGCCAGCCGCACGCGCAGACACCGGCCCGCCAGTTCGCCATCGGCGCGCCCGACGAGGGCTCGGCCGAGGGCCCCGAACCGCTGGACGGGCCGAACGGCGCCGTCGAGGTCACCGACGACGGCGGACTGTCCGCGTCATCGCACCCCGTCGACGACGAGCTGCCCCCCGAGCCTCTCGACAACCCGCGGCGGCTGCTGGTCTGGCCGGAGCCCGACGTCTCCACCCAGCAGGCGCTCTCCGAGCGCGGCTACCGGCCCGTCATCGTCCACTCGCGCGAAGAGGTCGACGCGCAGATCGCCGCGTACCCGGCCGCGCTGTTCGTCGATCCGCTCACCGGGCCCATCACCCGTACGGCGCTCCAGTCGCTGCGTCAGGCTGCCGTGGCCGCCGAGGTCCCGGTGCTGGTCACGGCGGGGCTCGGGCAGGCCACCAGGGAAGCGGCGTACGGGGCGGACCCGGCGGTCCTGCTGAAGGCGCTCGCGCCGCGCGACAGCGAGCAGCACCCGCCCCGGGTCCTGCTGGTGGAGGAGAACACCTCGATCGCGAGCGCGTTCTCCTCCACGCTGGAGCGCCGGGGCATGCAGGTGGCGCACGCGCTCTCGGACGCGGACGCGGTGAGCGTCGCGGCGCAGATCCGGCCGAATCTGGTGGTGATGGACCTGATGCAGGTACGCCGCCGCCGCGCCGGGATCATCGACTGGCTACGGGCCAACGGGCTGCTGCACCGTACGCCGTTCGTCGTCTACACGGCGGCCGACATGAATCCGGCGGAACTGCCCCGGCTGGCCTCCGGCGAGACGGTGCTCTTCCTCGCGGAGCGGTCGACGAGCGCCGAGGTGCAGTCCCGGATCGTCGACCTGCTCGCGAAGATCGGCGCCAGCTGACCCGGCAGCACCGCACCGGCGCTGCCGGTGCCTCTGCCGCGTCAGAGCATCGTGACGTCCAGCGCGCCCGCCGCGTACCGCGCGCGGATCACCTTCTTGTCGAACTTCCCCACGCTCGTCTTCGGCACCTCTTCGATCCGGGCCCAGCGCTCGGGCAGCTGCCACCGCGCGACCCGCTCGCCGAGGAAGGCGCGCAGCTCCTGGTAGGTGACCGCGCCCGCGTCCTCCGCCAGCACGACGGCCGCCAGCGGCCGTTCGCCCCATTTGCCGTCCGGTACGGCCACCACCGCCGCTTCCGCGATCGCCTCGTGCGCCATCAGGTGGTTCTCCAGGGCCACCGAGGAGATCCACTCACCGCCCGACTTGATGACGTCCTTGGCCCGGTCGGTCAGCGTCAGGAAGCCCTCCCGGGTGATCACACCGACATCGCCCGTACGCAGCCAGCCGTCCGGGCTGAACTTGTCCTCGGGCCGCACCGGCTCCGCGCCCTCGCCCCCGTAGTAGGCCCCGGCGATCCACGGGCCGCGCACCTCCAGCTCACCGGCCGACTCGCCGTCCCAGGGCATGAGTTCGCCGTCCGGTCCGGCCAGCCGCGCCTCGACGGAGGCGGGGAAGCGCCCCTGGGTGAGCCGGTACGGCCACGCCTCCTCGGGCGTGAGCGCGGAGCCGGGCTCACGGGCGATGGTGCCGAGCGGTGAGGTCTCCGTCATGCCCCAGGCGTGGCAGACCCGGACTCCGTGCCGCTCCTCGAACTCCTTCATCAGGGCGGGCGGACACGCGGAACCGCCGATGGTGACGGTCTTCAGACAGGAGATGTCGCGCGGCTTGTCCGCCAGTTCGGTCAGCAGCCCCTGCCAGATGGTGGGGACGGCGGCGGCGTGCGTGGGCCGTTCGGTCTCGATCATCTCGGCGAGCGGGGCGGGCTGCAGGAAGCGGTCCGGCATCAGCATGCCGACGCCGGTCATGAAGGTGGCGTGCGGCAGGCCCCAGGCGTTCACGTGGAACATGGGCACCACGGGAAGTGTGGTGTCCGCGTCCGTGAGGCTCATGGACTCGCCCATGTTGACCTGCATCGCGTGCAGATAGATGGAGCGGTGGGAGAAGACGACGCCCTTGGGGTCCCCGGTGGTACCGGAGGTGTAGCACATGGCGGCGGCTTCCCGCTCGTCCAGCTCGGGCCACTCGTACGCGGTCGGCCGCCCGGCGAGCAGCTCCTCGTACTCGTGTACGGCGGGGCGGCAGCCGTCCAGCAGCGCGCGGTCTCCGGGGCCCACGACGACCACGTGTTCGACCGTGTGCAGCTGCGGGAGCAGCGGCGCGAGCAGGGCCAGCAGCGACCCGTTGACGAGGATGACGCGGTCGGCGGCGTGACCGACGATCCACACCAGCTGTTCGGACGGGAGCCGGAGATTCAACGTGTGCAGCACGGAGCCCATGGAGGGGACGGCGAAGTACGCCTCGACATGCTCCGCGTTGTTCCACATGAGCGTTCCGATGCGTTCTTCCGGAAGGACGCCGAGTTCCTCGCGCAGCGCGTGCGCGAGCTGGGCGGCGCGGTCGCCGATCTCGGCGAAGCTGCGGCGGTGCGGCGCTTCCGCGTCCCCCGTCCAGGTCGTGACCTGCGCGTCTCCGTGGATCGTGGAGCCGTGCCGCAGAATTCGCGAGACGATGAGCGGGACATCCTGCATCGTGCTGAGCACCGAGTGCCTCCCCGTATTACGGGCGGGTAATGGGTGCTGTGATTCTGGACGCATACCGCGCGGTATGTCACTACCCCGGAGGGATCCGTGTAGGTAACTCGCGTTCATCCGGCACGCGCGCCGACGCTCTCGCAGGCGTGCAGTCTCATTCGCTCCCGCGCGGGCGCGCCCCTCAGGCCGCCTTCACGTGCTCCCCCCGGGTGTCCGCCGCGAGCTGCTGGTCCTCGCGGAGCTTGGCCAGGGCGCGGGACACCGCGCTCTTGACCGTCCCCACCGAGACTCCGAGCACCTCGGCCGTCTGCACCTCGCTCAGATCCTCGTAGTAGCGCAGCACCACCATCGCGCGCTGCCGTGCGGGGAGCTTGAGCACCGCACGCCACATCGCGTCGCGCGTGGCCTGCTGCTCGGCTGGGTCCGGGCCGGGGAGAGGTTCTGGTTCCGGCAGGTCCTCGACCGCGAACTCGTCGATCTTGCGCTTGCGCCACTGCGAGGTACGGGTGTTCAGCAGGGCGCGGCGGACATACCCGTCCAGCGCGCGGTGGTCCTCGATCCGCTCCCACGCCAGGTACGTCTTGGTCAGCGCGGTCTGGAGAAGGTCCTCGGCGTCGCAGGGGTTGGCGGTGAGCGATCGGGCGGTACGCAGAAGCACCGGCCCACGCGTCCGCACGTACGACGTGAACGTCAGTGGCGTCACTGTCGCAGCGGAGCTCCTTGCGCTCCGTTCGATCCCAGGCGTGGTCATGGCTCAACGCTAGAAGTCGCCGGAGCTCAGCGGATCGCCCGGAGGTCCCGATGCAGCGTCCGCCTCAGGTTGTAGTGGCGGCTCCAGCTACACCTACCGCAGGTGGAGGACGTACGGCTCAGGCATCAGGGGCCGCCTCAGGGTGTGCCATGGGTCACCCTACGGTCCGTCACCCCACGATCGCTACGGGGGCATCCACGAGGTTCCTGTCGATCTGCACGGTCCGCCCTCCGTACGTCTCCCTCACATTGCCGCGGTACTGGTGGACGCGGCGGTGCGGCTGCCAGGCGCCGGGTGCGAGGGCAGGCTCTCCGCGCAGGTCGGGGGCGGTGTTCCAGCGGGCGAACCACATCACCGCCGGAAGGTCCTGGACGCCCGCCGCGCGGGCCTCCTCCAGGTGGGTGACACCCGAGGTGGCGCTGCTGTAGAAGCCGGGGAGATAGCCGAGGCGGCGCACCTCGCGGTTCCAGCCCTGGATGAAGCGGAGGGTGGTGCGGGCGCAGGCGGCGTCGCGGATGTCGTACGCCTCCATGTCGAGGTAGACCGGGCTCTTCTCCCTCATGCCGAGTGCCCGCGCCTGCGCGACTGCGTCCCGTCCCTCGCGTACGCCCGCACCCGCGGGGTCGCGGCTGTCGATCGCGTAGCGGCGCTTGCGCTCGGCGTGCACGCACGGCGCCTGCGAACCCACGTACAGCGGCAGCAGCCGCCAGCCCATCGAGGTGACGCCCTCGACCCAGGCCGGGTCGAGGTTGGGCTGGACAGGGCAGGCGCGGCCCCGGCCGCCGACGTAGACACCCACCCCGCGGTAGGGCGAGGCCCTCCAGGCCCGCATGGTGCTCTGGGTCGGGGCGACGCAGGTGTCGAAGGCGCGGCCCTGGAAGATTTCCGCGCCTTCGTCGCGCGGGTCCTCTCCGTGGGCGTCGGCCTGAGCCTGGATGTACCGGGGGGCGTACGCCTGTGCGCCGCGCTCTGGCTCCGGCCCGGGGGCGGTGCCCGCCTCAGCCAGGACCGGTGCGGTGCCTCCCGCCAGCAGGGAGGCCAGCGCCACCAGCAGAACGCCGGCCCGCCGCACGGAAGCCCGCCGTGGGCCGGCCCCGTCGCACTGCTTCTGGTCCGCTGCTCCGCGCATGTGATGAGATGTCTGCCGCATGGCCCGAGTGAACGGCCCACGGTCCTCCGTACGGCAGCGACATGCCGGGCCGCTCGCCGTCTTCAGCCATACGCAGGGCAGGACGGTCGATCCCCAGTGTCTGCCGGTCCCCGGGCGGCGGGCGCTACGGGGTGGCTTTGCTCGCCGAGAGCCTGGCGGGGGCGAGCGCCAGGGCGGCGGCGCAGGCGGCGAGGGCGAGCCCGGTCGCGGCCACGGCACCCCAGCGGTCGAGGACCATCCCGGCCAGCGGGCTGACCATGGCGGCGGCGGCCGTGGTCAGGGAAGCGATCCAGCCGAACGCCTCGCCGCGGCGGGCACCACCCGCGAGTTCGGCGACGCTGTCATAGAGGGCGGCGAGGGCGGGCGGAATGACGGTGCCGCCCAGCGCGAGGGCCAGGCAGACGGTCGTCGGGGTGCCCGCGCCCAGCCGTTCGGACAGGGCGGGCAGCAGCAGGGCCACACCGAGGGCGACAAGGGCGAGCCGACGGCGCAGCACGGCGGTGCCGGTGAGCCCGACCGTGGCGGCGAGACCGCCCACGGCGGACCCGGCGGCCCAGACGCCGGTGAGGAGACCGCCGAGCGCGGGCGTGCCACGGGAGTGCGCCCAGGAGACCAGGATGAAATCGATGACGGAGAAGGCCGCGATGAGGGCGGTGACGGCGGCGATGGCGCGCAGCGCGGGACGGTTGCGCAGCAGTGAGCTGTCCTGCGGCCCCGGGGTGCCGGAGGCGCGGGGGGCTGAGGGTGGGATGGGAGCCGACGGCGGCGGGCAGGCGGGGGAGTCCGGGCTGTCGACTCCGGCGCGGCGCACCGCGTGTGCAAGCCCGAGGCCGCCGAGCACCGCCAGCACCCCGCAGACGGCGACCGCGCCGCGCGCCCCGAAGGCCGCGAGGGCGAGGGACACCACGCCCGGTCCCAGCACGAGCACGATCTCGTTGACCGTGGCCTGGAGCGTGTACGCACGCTGCCGCAGCGGCCCCTCGGTGAGCTGCGCGACCTTGCACCGCGACACCTGTGTCGAGGGCGGGCAGGCGAGACCGACGAGGAACGCCGCCCCCGCCAGGGTCTGCCACCCGGCGCTCGCGGGTACGGCCGCCAGCGCCCCGAGCCCCGCACCGTAGAGCAGCGAGGTCCAGACGAGGAGGCGGGCGGCCGGGCGGCGGTCGACGGCACGGCCGCGCAGGGGTCCGGTGATGCCCTGGCCGAGGACGAGCGCGCCCGTGACCAGGCCCGCGGTGGCGTAGGAGCCGGTGAGGTCGGCGGCGACGACGAGCAGGGCGATGACGCTCGCGGAGAGGTGCAGCCGCGCGAGCAGGCTCCAGCCCAGCAGCGGGAGCAGGGCCGGTGCCGCCGCCAGTTCCCTGAGCGTGGCGCCCGGTCCCGGCCGCCCCGGCCGCCCTGGTTGCCCTGGTTGCCCTGGTTGCCCCGGCCCATCCGCCGGTCCCGTCGGCTGTTCGGTGGCGGAGGCGCTCATGAGCGCTGTGCCCCGCGCCGTCGCTGCCAGTCGGTGACGCTCCCGCACCAGGCGTCCAGCTCGGACTGGAACAGTGCGGCGTAGTGGTCGACCACCTCCCTGCCCAGGAGCCGGGCGGGGAGCCGGGCGGTGGCAAACCGTTCCAGCGCCTGCCACGGGGTGGTGGCCAGCCGGTCGACGGCTTCACCGGCGGGCGGCTCCGGCAGCTCGTCCCGTATGCCGGAGAGACCGGCGGCGAGCAGCGCGGCGACCGCCAGATGCGGCTGGGCGTCCGCGCCCGGGAAACGGCACTCCAGGCGCAGCGAGTTGCCGCGCCCGGCGAGTCGTACGGCGGCGGTGCGGTCGTCGACGCCCCAGCGGACGGTGGTGGGCGCGAAGCCGCCATTGCGCAGCCGTACGTAGGAGTTGACGGTGGGGGCCCAGATCAGGGTGAGGTCGGCGGCGGCGCGCAGCACTCCGGCGAGGAAGGAGCCCAGCAGGGGGCTGGGGCGGCGCGCAGCTGTTTCTGTGTTCACGCCTGTGTTCACGCCTGTGTTCACGCCGTGGAGGTCGTTCAGGGAGAGGTGGACATGGCAGGAGCTTCCCTGGCCGGGGGCCTCGGCGGCCAGATAGGAGGCGTGCAGGCCGTGCCGTACGGCGGTCTGGCGCACCAGCGTCTGCTGGATCATCGCGTCGTCGCAGGCCGCCAGGGCATCCCGGTGGCGCAGCACGATCTCGTACTGCCCGGGGTGGCATTCGGCGCGGGCGGACTCGACGCCGAGCGCGGCCTCCCGGAGCGTGCCGCGCACGTCGCGCAGGAGTGGCGCCATCGGCTCGGTGCCGCCGAGCGCGTAGTCGGTGCCGTGGGCGGTGAGGGGGGTGCCGTCGGGCCGGTAGAAGGTGACCTCGTGTTCGAGGCCGACGGAGGGGACGATGCCCCACTCCTCCGCGTCGGCCAACTGCCGGCGCAGCAGGGTGCGGGGCGCGACCCGTACGGGGGTGCCGTCGGGCCACTCGGCGTCGCAGACCGCGTACCAGCTGCCGTCCTCGGCGGGCTGGGGCAGCAGGGTGGCGGGGTCGGGGCGCAGCAGGAGGTCGGAGTAGGTGTCGTAGTACGGGCGCAGCGCGGGCGCGTCCGAGGTGCCGCGCTCCGCGTCCCAGGCGAAGAGGTAGGTGCAGGCGCCGTAGCCGTCGTCGAGCACCGTGTCGAGGGCGAAGCCGCCGTCAAGGTCGACGGCGGCGAAGCGGGCGTGCGGGTCCGGTGCCAGCAGGGTCAGGCGTCGCACCTCGCGGGCGGCGAGTTCGCCGCGCATCGCGGCGCCCGCCGCCGTACGGGCCGCCAGCGGGCGGGGCCCCACCGGACGGCGCCAGAAGGGCGGAGCGGCGGACGTTGCCGGGGTGGTCCCCGCGACGGCCGTTCCAGCCGCGCCGGTCACCAGGCGCCCTCCGGACCACGCCCGGCCAGCGGGTTGGGCACGCGGCCGTAGCGGACGTCGAACTCCTCGTCCCGGTCGACCCGTTCGAAGCCCTCCCCCGCCAAGTGCTCGCGGTTGAGGCAGACCCGCTCGACATCGGCCGCGAACAGGTCGAGGTCCGGATAGCGCTTGGCGTCCTCGGGGAAACGGTCGGCGTAGGCGCGGATGACGGCGCGTACCTGCTCCCACATCGCGCCGCGCGCGTAGCCGAGGTCGTCGTACGCGATCTCGGCGAGGAAGCGGACCTGGCCGGAGAAGACGGAGGAGAACAGCGACTGGGCCATGAGCGGGGCGGGCCAGCGCAGCATGTCCTTCCGGGCCTCCTGAGCGAGCGTGTCGTGCACCGGCAGATCCGCCTCGACGAGGTCCACGCCCTGGGCGAAGTCCTTGATGAGGACCCGCAGGGGGCGGCCGTCCGGGTCGGTGATCAGGACGAGGTTCTGGCTGTGCGGGCAGAACGCGACGCCGTAGCGGTAGAGCCAGTGCAGCAGCGGGGTGAGGATGAGGTCGTAGAGCTTGCCGAACCAGTCCTCGGGGCTCATACCGGAGGTGCCGACGAGGTGGGCGAGGACGCTGTCGCCGTGGTGGTCCCGGTAGGGCAACGCGGCGAGGGAGATCGCCCGTTCGCCTTCGGCGACGCGGGTGCGCAGCGGCTCGCGCCACAGGGCGCCGAGCGTCTCGTGGAAGCGGTAGGGCAGTTCTTCGAGGGAGCCGAAGAGCGGGTGGGTCACCGAGACGGCGGCCACCTCGCCCAGCAGGTCGAACCGGTATTCGTCGCGCAGTAGTTCGTCCCCCTCGTGGAGGGAGCGCAGCCACTGGGTGACCGCCGGACCGGCGAGGGTCGCGGCGGAGTTCAGGCCCCGGTAGACCAGCGTGTTCCGTACGGAGCAGGCGGTCTTGACGTCGCGTCGGCTCGCGTGGCTGATGTTGGCCAGCGTGCGGATGGTCTGGTGCGGCAGATAGCTGTCGGCGGAGTCGCCGAGCAAGACTATGCGGCCGGTGGCGACTTCGGCGGCGTAGAGGGTGCCGACGATCTCCTCCCACTGCCAGGGGTGGATGGGCATCCACAGGTAGTCGGCCGGGTCGCCGTACGCGGAGAGCCGCTCCCGGTAGGCCGCACGGGTCTCTGCGTCCAACTCCTCGGCGAGCAGCGTCTCCTCGTCCAGTTCCGGCACGGAACGGAAGCTGGCGAGGTCCCGGTGGACGGCCGCCCAGCGGACGGGGAAGGCGGTACGCGCCTCCGGTGAGAAGTTCGCGCGGTCGGCGGCCGAGAAGCCGACCCGGCCCTTGTTGACGACGATGCGCGGGTGGCCGGTCAGGCGGCCGTCCGCCTCGTCGTAGGGCAGCGCTGCCAACTCGGCTGCTGTCAAGGGAGCTTCGAGGCGCTTGGCCTCGTTCGCGACGGTCGAGGTGAGTTCGCTCAGCACATCGGCCAGCCGCATGCCGGAGAGTCCGAGGACGGTGCGGGCGTCGGTGACCAGGATGCGCGGGTCGTCCGCGGGCGCCTGCCCGGAGGCGGTGTGGCGGGTGGCGGAACCGGCGGCCACGACCCAGCAGAGGAAGGCGCCGCGCCGGGCACGGAAGCGGTAGCTGACCTCACCCGGCAGGTCGAGCCGCCAGGCTGGGTCCGAGCCCTCGGTGACCGGGTCCGGGTCGGTCACGGGTTCGAAGAGGAACTCGTACGACAGCTCACCGAGCATCTTCTCGGTGATCAGTGCGCCGGCCTGCTGCCAGGCACGTGCGGCCGTTGCGGGTATCTGCGCGGTCACGAACGTCCTCCTGTTGTGCTTTCTGTCGTGCTTTCTGTCGTGCTTCCTGTGATGTGTCCGGAAGGGTCCGGGGACGCGCCTTCGGGTGCGCCGAGTGCCGTCGTACCGTCCAGGCCGAAGGTGGTGAAGGCGGTGCGCGCGGGCAGCGGGTAGGCGTCCCGTCCGGTGAGCGCGTTGAGAATCACCGCCGATCGCCAGGCGGCGAGGCCCAGATCCGGGGCGCCCACGCCGTGCGTGTGACGCTCGGCGTTCTGCACGAACACACTGCCGCCGACGGACGAGTCCAGTACGAGCCGGTGCTCGCGGTCGACGCGCGGCCGTCCGGAGTCGTCACGGCGGATGTGCTCGCTCAGCGGGCCGAGCAGTTCCTCGAAGGGCCGCTCCCGGTAACCGGTGGCGAACACGACGGCGTCCGTGGTGAGAGTGCCGCGGGCACGCTGCTGGCCGTGTTCCAGGGCGAGTTCGATCCGCCCGGCGGGCGTACGGGTGCCGCCGCGCACCGTGACCCCGGGAGTCAGCGACGCCTCGGGCCAGCCGCCGTCCAGGGTGCGGCGGTACAGCTCGTCATGGACGTCGCCCAGGGTGTCGCCGCTGACGCCCTTGTACAGCTGCCACTGCTCGGGCAGCACCTGGTCCCGGGTGGTCTCGGGAAGGCCGTGGAAATAGCGGGTGTAGTCCGGGGTGAACTGCTCCAGGCCGATCCGGGAGTACTCCATCGGCGCGAACGCCGGGGTGCGGGCGAGCCAGGTCAGGCCCTCCCGGCCCAGCGGGCGGTCTCGCAGCAGGTCGAGGAAGACCTCCGCACCGGACTGGCCGGAGCCGACGACGGTGATGTGCCGCGCCGCGAGCAGCCGTTCGCGATGCTCCAGGTAGTCGGCCGAATGCAGCACCAGCACGCGGGTGTCCTCCGCGAGCGGCCGCAGCGGCTCCGGTATGTGCGGGGCGGTGCCGATGCCGAGCACGAGGTTGCGTGCGTACGTACGCCCCGCCGCGTCGATGGCGCCGTCGACACCACCATCGGGTCCGCGGCGGGTGTAGTCCACTTCGAATGCGCGGTGCGGGGCGCTCCAGCGGACGGTGTCGACCTGGCGGCCGAAGTGGCAGGAGGGCAGCCGCTCGCTGACCCAGCGGCAGTACGCGTCGTACTCGGCGCGGTGGATGTGGAAGCGCTCGGCGAAGTAGAAGGGGAACAACCGCTCGCGCGTGCGCAGGTAGTTGAGGAAGGACCACGGGCTGGTCGGGTCGACGAGGCTCACCAGGTCAGCCATGAAGGGGACTTGGAGCGTGGTCCCGTCGATGAGCAGGCCGGGGTGCCAGTGGAAGGCGGGGCGCCGCTCGTGGAAGGCGGTCCGCAGGCCGGGCAGCGCGTCGGCGAGCGCGGCCAGCGAGAGGTTGAACGGCCCGGCCCCCACCCCCAGCAGGTCAAGCGGCGTGTCCGCCGCTCCGGCCCCTTCCTCCCCATACCCGTTCATCGCTGCCCTCCACGGACCTGCGGTGCGTCGGCGCCCGGGGCGGCCCTGGCCGAAACGACAGCTCCCGGCAACTCGACGCCCCGGGCCAAGACGCCCCGCTCAGCCCGCGCTTGGGCACCCGGAGCCGGGGCGCCGGCCCGCACCGCGCCCGCCTGCGACGCATCCGCACCCGCACCCGCACCCGCGTCCGGGGCCGGGGCCGGGGCCGGGGCCGGGGCCTGGGCCGGGGAGGGAGTCTGCGCCGCCGCAGCGTCCCGGGCGGCAGCACCCGCCTCGCCGCCTGCCGAGGCCACCACCGGGCCGTCGGAGGCCAGGCTGCCGGACCCTGGCGCGCCGGCACTCGCCGTACCCGCGTCCGGGGCGCCCGCCCACTCCGCTCCGGCGGCCGGGGCCGCAGCTTCCGGGCTGCCGGGCGGCGGCGCCGTCCGGCCCGCATGGTGCGCGACCAGCTTCAGCAGCCCGTCCAGGTCGGCCTGCTGGGCTTGCGGATGGAGCAGTGTTGCCTTCAGCCAGAGCCGGGACTGCCCGTCCTCGTCCGTGGCGACGGCGCGGCCGAGGACGGCGCGGCCTTCGGCCAGCAGTTGCCTGCGGATCGCGGCGACCAGCGCGTCCCCCTCGGCGGCGGGCAGCGCGTCCGCTGCCGTCGGCCGCAGCAGCACCGTGCTGATGCCGATGTCGCCCGCGCGGCGACGCAGCGCCGGATGGGCGTCGACCGCCTGGGCGAACTGGTCCGCGGTGTCGACGCAGTGCTCCACGAGCCGCCCGAGTCCGTCCCGTCCCAGCGCGCGCAGGGTGACGGCGATCTTCAGCGCGTCGGGGCGGCGCGAGGTGCGGATGGAGCGGCCGAGGAGGTCGGGCAGTCCGGCCTCGGTGTCGTCGTCGGCGTTCAGATAGTCCGTGCTGAAGGAGAGCGGGTCGAGCCGGGCGTTGTCGGCGACGGCCAGCACTCCGGCGGCGACGGGCTGCCAGCCCAGCTTGTGCAGGTCGAAGGTGACGGACACGGCGGAATCGAGCCCCGCGAGTCGGGGTGCGAGGCGTTCGCTGAACAGCAGCGGCCCGCCGTACGCCGCGTCGACATGGACCTCCGCGCCGTGCGCGGCGGCGATCTCGGCGATCTCGGGGAGCGGGTCGATCAGGCCCTCGTCGGTGGTACCGGCGGTGGCCACCACGAGGACGGGGCCGCTCAGCGAGGCGAGCGCGCGGTCGAGCGCGGCGGGCGAGAGGCGCCCGTCGCGGCATTCCACCGAGAGGGGCGTGGGCAGTCCGAGCATCCAGGCGGCGCGGCGCACGCTGTGGTGCCCGTTGGCCCCGCACAGCACATGGACGGACCGGGCACCTCGGGCGCGGGCACGCTCCCGGGCGAGCAGCAGCGCGACGAGGTTGGATTCCGTGCCACCGGTGGTTATGAGGGCGTCCGGTGCGGCCCGTGCGGGGTAGACGAGCGCGGCCAGCGCGTCGGTGGTCTGTTCCTCGATGACTCCGGCGGCGGGCGCCTGGTCCCAGGAGTCCATGGAGGGGTTGAGCGCGGAGGCCGCGAGGTCGGCCGCGACGGCGACGGCGAGCGGGGGGCAGTGCAGATGGGCGGCGCAGGCCGGGTCGGCGGGATCGGTGGCGCCTTCCGTCACGGCCCGTACGAGATCGGTCAGCGCAGCCGTGGCGCCGATTCCCTCGGCGGGGAGCAGCGGGGTGCAGCGGGCCATGGTCCGCTCGGTGACCTCCGCCGGGCCGCCCGCGGGTGCCGGGCCGCCCCGGGCGACGGCTCCCTCGGCCAGAGCGTCGAGCACGACACCGGTCAATTCGCGCAGTACGCGCGGCCCTTCCACTCCACCGGCCACTGCTGCCGATTCGTACAGCCCTCGGCGGGCCGGGAGTTGAGCACGCTGCATGGCCGATGCCCTTCGGTCGTGACCAGGTGCGGTCCTGCGGTGGCGGCGTCCTGCGCATGCCCGCGCATGTGCATGCGGGCACAATGTGCCACCGAGGACCCACAGTCCGTACGATAACTTGGGTTAGCCTAACCTAAGCTTCAGCCTGGACCGCCCCACCTGGCGCACCCGCCCCTCCCCTGGCCCCGTCGGGCGTCACCGGCGGTCACCCGCCGAGTGGTCCCGGCCCAGCGGGATGACCAGGGGCACCCCGGTCTCCTCGTCGTGCCGTACCCGCGCCCGGAGTTCGAAGACCTCCCGCAGCAGATCCTCCGTCAGCACCTCGGACGGCGTGCCCTGGGCCACGATCCGGCCGTCCTTCATCGCCACCAGCCGGTCGGCGTAGCGGGCGGCGAGCGAGAGCTCGTGCAGGACCAGCAGCACGGTGCGTCCGGTCTCCAGGTGCAGCGTGCGCACCAGGTCGAGCACATCGAGCTGGTGGGCGAGGTCGAGATGGTTCGTCGGCTCGTCGAGCAGCATCAGCTCCGTCTCCTGAGCCAGCGTCATGGCTATCCAGGCGCGCTGGCGCTGGCCGCCGGAGAGTTCGTCGATCGTGCGCTCCGCCAGTTCGTACGTGCCGGTGCTGCGCAGTGCCTGGGCGACGGCGTCCTCGTCCCTGGCGGACCATCGGCTGTACCAGGACTGGTGCGGATGCCGCCCGCGGGCGACCAGATCCGCCACCGTCAGCCCCTCCGGCGCGACCGGCGACTGCGGCAACAGCCCCACCAGTGCGGCGACCTGACGGGTGGGCATGGTGTGCACGGGCCTGCCGTCCAGCAGCACGCGGCCCCCGGCGGGCTTCATCAGCCTGCCGAAGGCGCGCAACAGGGTCGACTTCCCGCAGCCGTTGGGGCCGATCACAGCCGTCACCGAGCCGTCGGGGATGTCCAGATCCAGATCGTGGACGACGGCGTGATCCCCGTACGCGAGCGTCAGCCCCTCGGCGCGCAGCCGCACGCGGCGCCCGTCACTGGAAGTGGGGGCGGTGGTCGAGGCGTCGGCCGCGGCGGGGTCCGCCCCCGCACCGGCCTTCCCCATGGTGTCCGTCATGAACGCTGGGCCTTTCCACTCCGGATGAGCAGGTACAGCAGATAGGGGGCGCCGAGCGCCGCGGTGAGGATGCCGACCGGCAGTTCGACCCGGCCGAAGGCGGTGCGCCCCAGCACGTCCGCCCACACCGTCACGGCCCCGCCGATCAGCGCCGAGGTCAGCAGCGGCGGTGTGCCGGTGCGCAGCAGCCGTACGGCGATCTGCGGGCACACCAGCGCGACGAAGGTGATCGGTCCGGCCGCGGCACAGGCGGTCGCGGTGAGCAGGACGGCGGTCAACAGCAGGGCGGCGCGTGCCGAGTTCATCCGTACGCCGAGACCGCGCGCCGTGTCGTCGTCGAAGTTCAGCGCGCCGAACGGGAAGGAGAGGATGAGCGCGGCGGGCAGCAGCAGGGCCAGAGCCAGGCCGACGGCCTGCGCGTTGTCCCAGTTGGTGCCGTTCAGGCTGCCCGTCATCCACACGACGGCGCGGCCCGCGTCGACGATGGACGCCTTGATGAGCAGCCAGGAGATGACGCTGGAGAGGATCGCCTGCATGCCGACGCCGACGAGCAGGACGCGGAATCCGGACAACCCGCGCCGTACGCCCAGCACATAGACGACGGCGGCGGTGAGCAGCCCGCCGGCCACGGAGGCGGTCGGTACGCCGATCTCCGCCAGCGGTCCGCTGACGCTGCCGTACTCGCCGCCCAGGACGATCACCGAGACGGCGCCGACGCCCGCGCCGTACGTGATGCCCAGCACGTCGGGACTGGCCAGCGGATTGCGGGCGATGCCCTGGATGATGGCTCCGGCCAGCGCCAGGGCGGAGCCGACAAGGGCGCCCACCACCGCGCGCGGGAGGCGGAACTCCATCACGATGAGCCGCTGGCCGGAGTCGCCGCCGCCGAACAGGACGCGCAGCACCTCCACCACCGAGATCGGCGATTCGCCGCGGCCGGTGCCGACGACGACGGCGGCGAAGAGGGCGAGGGCGGCGAGCAGTGGGACGACGACGGCGCGCGGGCGCCACACGCCGGACACCGCTCCGGCGCGGAGCGGTTTGCGGCCGGGGACGAGGAGGCTGCCCGTCTCCCGGACAGCCGGGCCGGTGGCCTTCCCCGTGCCGGTGGTGTCAGCCTCAGCCGCCATTGCCTCGTCCGCCCCCTTCACAGTCGCACCGGCTTGCGACGGCGTACCAGATAGATGAAGACCGGCGCCCCGGTGAGCGCGAGCATGATGCCCACCGGCAGTTCACCCGGCCGGGCCACCACCCGCCCCAGGACATCACCCAAGACCATCAGGATGGCGCCGAGCAGCCCGGCGTAGCAGAGCACCCACCGGTAGTCGGGTCCGGTGAAGGCCCGCCCGATGTGCGTGGCCATCAGCCCGACGAAACCGATCGGTCCGCACACGGCGACTGCCGTACCGGTCAGCAGGGTTATCGCGGCCATTCCCGTGAACCGGGTCAGCCCGACCCGTACGCCCAGCGCCCGCGCTACGTCCTCGCCCAGCGAGAGGGCGTTCAGGCCGGGGGCGTTGGCGGCGGCGAGCAGCAGGCCCAGCGCGATGAACGGCAGCATGTCCAGGGTGAGGTCGATCGGACGACCGCCCACCGATCCGACGGTCCAGAACCGGTAGGTGTCCAGGGCGCGTTGGTCGAGGAGGATCATCCCGGCGGTGAGCGCGGTGAACAGCGCGTGCACCGCGGCTCCGGCGAGCGCCAGGGTCACCGGGGTCGCTCCGCCCCGGGCGGCGGTGCCGACGAGATAGACGACGGTGGTGGCGAGCATCGCACCGGCGAAACCGAACCAGACATAGCCGTACAGCGAGCTGATCCCGAGCACGAAGATCCCGCCCGCGACGAACATCCCCGCACCGGCGCTCACTCCGAGCAGTACCGGGTCGGCGATCGGATTGCGGGTGTGGCCCTGCATCAGGGCCCCGGCGACGCCGAGCGCACATCCGGCCACCACCGCGAGCGCGGTGCGCGGCAGCCGCAGCGAGCGGATGATGACATCGCCCTCGGTGCCCGTCGGGCTCCACAGGCCGTGCCACACCTGGCCCAGGCTCAGGGGCTTGCTGCCGAGTACGACGCTGAGCAGCGCGGCGAGAAGAAGGACTCCGCACAGTACGGCGAGCCCGCCCCAGCGTCTGGCCGCGCGCGCGTCCGCGACCTGCCGGGGCACCGCTTCACGCGGTGGGGCAGATAGCGCTTCTGTCACGATCTCCTCCGGTCCGGCTTCCGAGTCCGTATAAATAGTTAGGCGAGCCTATCCTTACGCCGCACACTCACGGAAGAAGGGACACCCTCATGAGAGCCCAGTGGCTCACCCGGATCGGCCGTACGGTCGGTATCGTCGCAGCAACCGCCGGACTCCTCGCCACCGCCGCATGCGGCAGCGACTCCGAGGACGACAGCGAAGCCAAGGACGACAAGGGCAGCTCCTCTTCGGACTCCGCGTTCCCGCGTACGGTCAAGCACGCGATGGACTCGGCGACGCTGGACGAGAGCCCCAAGCGCATCGTCGCCCTCGACATGACCTTCGTCGACGCGACCTTGGCGCTGGAGGGCAAGGTCGTCGGCTACACGACGCTGGCCGGCTCGGACGAGGAGCTGCCCGACTACTTCGGCGAGGACCGGGAGAAGTTCGCTGCGGACGCCGAGCCCGTGGGCACTCTCGACGAGCCCAGCCTCGAGAAGATCGCGGCGCTGGAGCCCGACCTGATCCTCTCCGCGAAGGTGCGGCACGAGAAGCTGTTCCCGCAGCTCCAGAAGATCGCACCGACCGTCTTCTCCGAGACCACCGGCGGGACCTGGAAGGAGAACCTCAACCTCGTCGGGGAGGCTCTCGGCAAGGAGAAGCTGGCGGAGCAGAAGGTCAGCGCCTTCGAGAAGCGGGCCACGACCATCGGTGACAGCGTCCGCAAGAAGGAAGGCGGCAACCCCGAGGTGTCCGTCGTCCGCTTCGTCGACGGTCCGACACGCATCTACCAGGAGAACACCTACACCGGGGTCATCATGAACGACCTCGGCTTCGACAAGCCCGACGCCGCCAAGGGCAACGACTTCAACACCGAGATCTCCGACGAGGAGATCAAGAAGATGGACGCCGACGACATCTTCATCACCACCTACGCGGACGAGGGCGGCCTCTCCCAGAAGACCAAGGACAAGTTCGAGGCCAACCCGCTGTGGAAGCAGCTCGAGGGCGAGATCCACGAGGCCGACGACGCGATCTGGATGAGCGCGGTGGGTCTCTACGGCGCGAACCGCGTCCTGGACGACAGCGCGACGACCTCGGGGGTCGCGGCGGCCCCCCGCTGCCCGGCCGGCAGCGACGGCCAGGACGGGCGGGGCCGGACCTCCGGGTCCGGCCCCGCCCGCGTCAGACCCTCAGCAGGCGCGCGGGCATCCCGCACACAACTCGGCGGGCCGCAAGGTGTAGTAGAGACAGCAGCCGACTCGCGTACGGGGCGGCTCGCCGCCCGCTTGCCCGCCGCTCGCTTGCCCGCCGCCCGCTTGCCCGTCGGCTGCCTGCCCGTCGGCTGCACTCCGCGGACCGAAGCCCGCGTCGCCCACGAACGGCGGTGTGCCGCCCGGCAACAGCGCGGCAGCGGCGTCTGCGGCGGTCCGGGGAACCTCCAGGACCCGCCCCAGATGCCGTACCGCGTCGGTCAGTTCGTCACAGGCCATGCCCCACAGCGCGCTCGGGCCACGGCGCACGAAAGGCCGGAACGCGTCCAGCACCGGGCCCAGATGCGCGGCGACCGCCGTACGCAGCTCGGCACGCAACTCCGCCGTGCCCGCCACCGGGAGGGCACCGTGCCGCTCCGCCGCCGGATCGCCCGGCAGACAGCTCACGGCGGAGGGACGCAGCAGCAGCGTCCGGTCCCGCCATCCGTAGCCGACGCCGTCCAGCGGCAGCCGGGGCACCCTGCGCTCCAGGAACCAGGGGGCGCTCAACGCCAGGCACACCGTGAAGGCGTAGCGGTGAAGCACCCACGTCGCCGCGACGTCGCGGCGCGGAGCCGTACCGTACGCCTCGCGGATGCGCTCGGTCTCGGCCTGGACGAGCCCCTCGGTCACGGCAGCGTCCTCAGCGAGCTGACGTCCGGTCACCCAGCTCTCGCCGGTCTCCGGCAGCCCCACCTCGAACTGCGCGAGCGGCGTAAGCGCCCGCAGTCTGCGATAACTTCCGACCAACGGCGCGGAACCGGCAGTGCGGGCAGGGTCTTTGAGCAGCACGGGAGTGGCTTTTCCTCACGGAATCACGGACCGGCAAGGCAAGTAAGCCTTACCTTACAGTCCTCTCCCACCAGCCCCGCCAGCCCCCTGCGCACCTCTCCGCTCCCACGTTCTCAACCGGCTTCCGGTGCGGCACATGAGAAGTCGTACACGGCCCAGTCGGTGACCGGGGCGTATCCGATGCGCTGGTAGAGGGCGTTGCTGGTGGGGTTGGCAGGGTCCGCGAAGAGCACGACGTCCGTCGCGCCCGCGGCCAGCGCGGCCCTGCTCACCTCGACCGTCACGCCGCCCGCATAGCCACGGCCCCGGAGGTGAGCCGGGGTGTAGACGGGGTCCACCCGGACATGGCCGGCGACCATCGAGGTAACGGCCGCCACGGAGGCGGGAGTGCCGTCCGGTGTCTCCCAGAACGTGAAGTGTCTGTCGGCGAAGCGCGAGCCGGCCCAGGAGGCGGCGTCCACGGCGGGGACTTCTCCGACGGTTTCGACGAACTCGCCGCACCAGCGCACGACTTGCTCATGGTCCTGCTCACCCGCGACTCGGCCCCGGCCCTCCGGGAGCGGTTCCGGCGGGGTGAGCGTGCCGAGACGGTACAGACGGATCCGCTTGCCGAGCGTCGGCGCCGCACCCGTGTGCCGCTGCCATGCCTCAGCGAAGGCGGTGGCGGTGCCGTGGTCCGCACTGACATAGGGGAGGGAGGGCCAGAGGGCGGCCAGGCGGGCGGCGAGGGTGTCGGCATGCTCGGGGCTGAGCGGGGTGAGGCTGAGACCGCGGGACGGGAGCCGGTAGAAGGCGGCACGGACCTTGCCCGCTCGCTCCAGTCGGCCGAAGACGGTGGCTTGGGCGCCGTATGCGTCCGCCCCGTGTGTGCGGAGTTTCTCCGTCACCGTCAGCGGCATGGTGTGCAGGGCGGGCCGTGAGCGCAGGAAGTCTCCGGATCGGGCCAGGAAGTCGCCAACGTCTTCGGTGAGGTGCCAGCCATCCGGTCGCATGCTGAATGATTTCCCATGCCGGGGGCGTGCGCCCCCCATTTTCGCCATGAGAAGGGGTGCCTCTCAGCGAGAGGCACCCCTTCTGACCAGCACGGCCATGAGCTGCGGAGGCGGTGGGATTCGAACCCACGGTGACGTTGCCGCCACGACGGTTTTCAAGAGCGTCGCGATACCGACCAGCTCAATGCTCTGACCTGCACGAGAGCCCTCCGCCGCGCTCCATCCGCTGCCCTTGGCCCACAGATGGCCCATGGGCCACCGAACGGGGCCGATCAGTCGCCGGGAGACACGGGCTCCGGCGCGGGTGTCTCGTCTACGAATCCGTGCTCCGCCAGACGGGTGGGACGTTGCGCCAGCCATCCGGAGACGCGCGGACCGCCGTTGACCGCCCCGCCTTCCCGGACCGTGCGGACGTGCTCGAACCCCTGCTGCCGGTAGTAGCGCTGAAGCGCTTCGTTCGTTGTCCAGGCGTCCAGCCGGAGCCACTTCGCCGACGCCCGGTAGGCCCGGTCCCCGGCCCAGTCGAGCAGCCGACCACCGAGGTTCTGCCCGGCGTGCGTACGAGCCACCGTGAGCTTGTTGACGAAGATCGACGGCTCTGCCAGCTCCTCGTCCGTCCAGAGACCTTGCTCGGCTTCCGGAGTGATGGTGATGGTGGCAGGGATCGACGCGCCGTCGCGGACCATGAAGACGGTTCCGGCCTCGATGGTGGCCAGTAGGCGGTCCGCCGGATACGGACGGGTCCACTGGTCGCTGCCGAGTTCGCTGAGCCAGGCAGCCGCTTCCTCACGGAAGGCGAGCAGCCTGGTCAAGTCGTCCGGCTGGGCAGGGGTGACTATCACTGAGGCTCGTTTTCGCTCCGTGCCGACAGGTCGCCGATCTCGTAGTTCATGCGATTCAGGTCACCTCGGAAGGTAGTGACGGTGCAGCGGATTGCCTGCTCGCCGGAGTAGCCGACGCGAGTCCAGAGCAGGACGGGGACACCGGCGCCGATCTCCAGAAGCCGCGCCTCATCGGGCGTGGGCATGCGGGTAGCGATCTCGTCGAAGTACCCGACCTGCTCAACGCCCAGGCTCGCCAGGTAGCGGGTCGTACCCTCCTCGATGTCGCCCGGTTCAGTCAGCCGGGGGCCCTTCGCGACGAGCCATTCCGGGTAGTGCGTGGCCTGCGTCGACCACGGCACGTCGTCTACGAAGCGATGGCAGAAGCGCAAGACGCTGGTTGACCCCGGCTCGACGTTCAGCCGCTCCGCGACGTAGCCGGGTGCAGGAGTCATCTCCACGCGGAACGTCTGGCGCGGTCGCCGCCCGGCGTTCGTCACGTCGGTGCTGTAGGAGTCTCCGCTCTGCGGAAAGCTCAGGTTCTCGAATCTGGACGCGTTCAGCTCGAAGACCTCGTGCTTGCGCACCTCGTATCCGAGCCCCTGGCTGGACGACACCAAACCCTCGGTGACCAGCAGGTTCAGACCCGCGCGCACGGTGTTGCGCGACGCGCTGAAACGGGCTGACAGCTCACTCTCCGAGGGCAGCCGCGAGCCGGGCGGGTAGTCGCCGTTGTCGATCTCGCGGCGCAGGGCGTCGGCCACCTGCCGGTACTTCGGCTGCTTGCTCATGCCCTCATCATGGCGCACTCGCTGAACTTGTTGGTACATGCGGGCCCCAATCGCTTGACTCATCACTGCCTGTCGGTGCAGTATCACTCTATCAACTTGTTCCAACAAGTTGAGCAGGTGGGTCAACGCAACCATGTTGTGTTCCCATCTGCGCAGATCAGCGCCCGGAGGGCCCCGTGACACGGGTCCGAAGGAAGCGTCAGTTCTTCGACAACTGCATAGGTGGGCCCCGTCTCCCCGATTTGAAAAGACGGACCGCGCGGACGAGGTCCGCGCACTTCCACAGCCTCGGTATCCAGCCGTGAGGGCGCGGGATCGAATCCCGCCCGAGGCGCGGCGGTCGACCGACCGCGTGCCAGGCCAAGCGCACAGAGGAGAGACAGATGAGCGACGAAAAGAGCAGCACCGTCTTCGACTTCGGCAATGCCAGCGTCACCTTCGGCGGTTCTGTGGTTGTGGGTGACCAGGTGGGCGTGACCGGTGGCGTCGTGTACGGCGATGTGGTCGTGGGCGGCCCTGCCGCCGAGAGCTCCGAGGACGAGTAGGCGCCTGTTCGCACAACCGCCCCGATGGTCGCAGGCCGGGTTCGACTCCCGGCCGGGGCACTTGGCCGCTCTCCTGCGGTCTCAACGCCGCTCGCCTGCCGAGCGGCATCCCCACGGCGTACGGCCCCGGTGCTTCACCACCGGGGCCGTGTTGGGCCGTCCCACTGCGAAGGGAGCACGACCCATGAACCACATCGTCACTGTTGAAGAGGCCGTTACGGCCTTTGAGCCCTGGATGGAGCCGCTCGATTCGGAGCTGGACGCCATCGAGCGCGAGATGCCGCTGATCGCGGCTGAGGTCGATCTGCTGGACGCGCAGATCATCAGCCTTGACCGCCCCGCCTCCGAGCTGGACACCCGCCGCATCCGGCGGGCCCGGCGCAAGGCCCTCGCGGCACGCCGTCGCCTGACCGCACACAACCGGCCGGGGGTGTCGGCATGAGCGCCGTGGTCGAGGCGAAGAACGAGGTAAAGGCGGAGATCGCCCGCACCGACACGAAGGCCGGTCTGCTGCTCGCCTTCAACGGGGTGGCACTGGCGGGTGTGTGGACCCTCGGTTCCCAGCCCGGCGTGCCCCTGGGGGCGCGGCTGCTGGGCGGTCTGGCGGTGGTGCTGCTGCTGGCGTCGGTGACGCAGCTCCTGCTGGTGGTGCGGCCCCGGATCTCCCCGACCGCCGCCCGCGTCGGATTCCCCCGGTGGGCGGAACTGACGGCCGCCCAGCTCACTACGGAGCTGGCTGAGGACCGGACGGCTGACCATGTGGTGGCGCTGTCCGGCATCGTGATGTCGAAGATGCGCGGCGTGCAGACTGCGGTGAATCTGACGCTGCTGACCGCCTCGCCGCTGTTCGTGGCCGCTCTGGTGACCCTGCGGGGTGCGGCGTGAACCGGACCGCGAAGGCGCTGCTTGTCCTGGCTCTGGTCGCCGTGGTCGGCATGGCCTTCCGAGTGTCGTGGAACGCGCTGCGGGACGTGGCCACCACAGTGGGCGCCGACCCGACCGCCGCGCTGCTCTACCCCATCGTGGTCGACGGCCTGATGGCCCTGGCCTTGGTCGCCACCCTCGTGCTGCCGGGGGCTGACCGGCGGTTTGCGCTGCGGGTGCTGGCCGGATACACCCTGGCCTCACTCGCGCTGAACTACGTGCACGGACTGGTTCCCGACCTGCACGACGGCGGGCAGCAGGTGCAGCTTGCCCAGTGGGCACCGGCCAACTGGGCGCTGGTCTTACTGGCCACCTCGTTGCCGGTCGGGTCGATTTTCTTCGGCTCCGACCTCGTCGCCAAGGTCCTGCACCACCGACCGGACACCAGCACAGACGATCAGAAATCGACTCAGGTCGACATCAATCGGTCTACCTCTGACCTGGAAGAGTCGACCCCGGAGCCGGTCGCCACGGTGCCCGACTCGACCGCGCTTCCAGTGTCGGCACCGGTCGAGTCGGCGGTGCCGGTCGAGTCCGCGCCGGTCCTGGCGACTGTCGCGGCGGAGTCGGGCCTGCCGCGTCGGGCGACCGGTCGGGTACCCGCTGCCGCCCGCACCAGTCGGCCGACCCGCACCCCGGCCCAACTCCTCGATGAGGCACGGTCGGCCACCGCCGACTGGCCCGACGACAAGCTGACGGCCGAGGGCATCCGCAAGGCCGTCCACACCTCAGCCGACAAAGCACGCGGGCTGCGCGAGACCCTGCGGGCTGAGCGCGCCGCGCGGCCGGACGAGGCGGCTGCCTGATGTCCGCCGCGTACAGCAAGTGCTACGACCCCTCGGGCGCCACCTACGGCGTCCCGACGTTCCCGTGGCGGTACGCCCCGGACGGCTACGCCACCCGCCGCCAACTGCGGGCGTGTGGGCTGCGGCCCGGTGGTCAGGACATCGGTGCCCAGGTGATGCGCCCCCGCCGTCGCGGGCGGCCCCCGCTGGTCGCCTACCTCTACCGCGTCGATGCGGCGAAGCCCGTACGGCCCATGACGCCTGCGCGGTGGTGGGCGCTGGCTGCGGCGACCAAAGCCCGCCGTATCTGCCCCGACTGCCACGCGGTGCAGCCCTACTGCATCCCGCTCTCCCTCGGGTGCTGCATCACCTGCGCCTACCCCGAAGAACAGCAAGCGGCCTGAACCACCCGACTGCGCAAGGAGATTCACCGTGTCTGACCTGCCCGCATACCGCCCGCCGGGGCTGGAGCACCAGCACGGCGCCGGGTGCGCCTGCTACCAGAGCGCACCGCCCCCCGCCTGCCACCACACCCACCACCCGGTCGCACCAACCGCCCCGGCCGCGGCCGTTGCGGGCGGTGCGGCGGGGAAGTGGCTGGCCATCGGCATCGGCGGTTCGTTCCTCGCGCTGGCCCTGGCTATCTCGTTCATCGCCGTGGCCATCGGCGCCGTCGCGCTGACCGTGTGCGTGGTCGTCCTGCGCTCGGTGCTGGCCGACTTCCGCAAGGACCAGTGACCCCGACCCTTCCGCGCCAACCAGCCCCCACTTTTCGGGGCTGGCGGGCGTGGTGGGGCCGGGACAGTCCCGGTGCCCGAGAGGAGCCCCCATGCCGCTTCCCGAGCGCACCTACACCCGCAGCGAGAAGGCCCAGCGCGCGAAGCTGCTGTTCCAGGGCGCCAAGCGCTGTGCTGGCGACATCTCCCGTATCGAGAAGCAGATCGAGCGGATCGACCAGGCCGCCGAGGACCGCGCCCGCCGCGAAAGCCAGGCACACGCCCGGCTGCTGGACACCGCGAAGCAGGATCTCGCTGCTGCCCGTGTGGCGGAGCGCTGCGCATCCGGCACCGAGAAGGCAACCGCCCGGCAGCAGCGCAAGGACGCCGAGAAGCGTCTCCGCGCGGTCGAGCGCGCCCGCCACTAGTTCCGCCCCGCGACGGCCGCCATGCCGGGAAGCTCGTCGGCCGTCGCGGGCCCCCGCACGCACGACTGATGTGTGAACAGGAGAGACCATCATGACCGAAACCACGGCACGGGCCGATGCGGGCTCCGTGCACGACCTCGATGCGCACCGCGCTGCTCGGGAAGCCGCGGCTTCCCCGGTGGTGAGCCTGGTCAAGGCGCCGCCCGCCACAGGTGCGGCGTCTGCCCCGCTGGTGGAGGCGGTTGACCGGGCGGACAACCCGCTCGCGGACTGGCTGACCGTCCCCGATGCCCCGGTACTGCCGGTGTGGGCCCGCTCGCGTGCCTCCATCGTGGCGAATGTGACCGCGCTGGGCCGTCTGACCTGGTGGCACACCCGCTACCACGGCATCCGGGCACCGAAGTACCTGATGAAAGCCGTGCTGCTGGCCTGCCGCGGTCTCTACCGCGCCACCGTGGGTATCTGGCCCACCCTCACCGCGCAGGAGCACACCGCCGCGGTGAAGGCCCTGCGCGTGCAGACCAAGGCCCGGCCGGAGGACGTCGAACTCGCGTTGCGGCACCAGGCCGCGCACGCGGAGCGCACCCAGACGCGCCGCTGGCGTTTCGGTATCGCCGCCGTCGGTGTGGCTGCCGCTGCCGCGGGGTTCGCGCTGGCTGATCCGCTGTTGCAGACCGGCGCGGCCACAGCCGTGGGTGTCCCGCTGGCCTACCTCGGGCGCGGCAAGGAAACGCAGTTCCTCGACCAGGGCGCGCCGCCGTTGAAGGTGGACATGTCCGCGCAGCAGCTCAACGAGGCGCTGCGCGCCGCCGGCCTCCTGAAAAGCGGCAGCGGCAAAGACGACAAGGATGCTCCGCGCGTGTCGTGCTCGATGGGGCCGGTCCGCGACGGCCGCGGCTGGGCAGTGATCTTCGACCTGCCCCGCGGCGGCGGCAAGACCGCCTCCGATGTGCTGGCCAAGCGGGAGGTCCTCGCGCAGGAACTCGGCGTGGATGAGATCCAGGTCATCATGTCCCGCGTGCGCGCCGCGAAGGGCGGCAACGCCGGGCGCGTAAGCATGTGGGTGGCTGATGATGACCCCTACCTCGGTGCGCCGAACCCGTCGCCGCTGGCCGCGGCGGAGAAGTTCTCGGTGTGGGACCCGATCCCCTTCGGGCAGGACGCCCGCGGCAACCGCATCACCGTGCCGATCATGTGGCAGTCGATGTTCTTCGGCGGTCTCCCCCGCAGGGGGAAGACCTTCACGCAGCGGCTGATGACCGCGGCCGGGCTGCTCGACCCGTGGGTGCGGCACTACGTCGCCGACGGCAAGGGCGGCGCGGACTGGATGCCCATGAAGGCCGTCGCGCACCGCCTGGTCATGGGCGCCGAGGACGACGCCGTGGAAGCGCTGAAGGAGATGCTGAAAGAGCTGCTGGGTGAGATGGAACGCCGCTTCGCGCTGCTGCGGGAGCTGCCCACCTCCATCTGCCCGGAGGGGAAGCTGACTCCGGCGATCTCCCAGAAGTACAACCTGCCGGTCATCTTCGTCACGATCGATGAGTTGCAGGAGTACTTCACCGCGATGGAGCGCGAGGACCGGGAGCAGGTCATCAACGACCTGTGCCGCGTCGCCCGCCGCGGTCCGGCCGCCGGGTTCATCTCCAACTTCGCCAGCCAGCGCCCGGACGCTGAATCCGTGCCGACCAAGCTGCGGGAGATCATCACCCTGCGGTACTCGACACAGGTGGTCGACCGCGCTTCCTCGGACATGGTGCTGGGCAAGGGCAAGGCCGCCCAGGGCGCGGACGCCTCGGTCCTGTCCGAAGACCATGTAGGCACGGGAGTGCTGGTCACCGGACCCGCGTCCTACGTGACCGTGCGGGCGGACTACCTGGACGGCCCCGGCTTCGCCACGCTGTGCCAGAAGGGCCGGAGTCTGCGTGAGGCTGCCGGGCAGCTCACCGGGGATGCGGCCGGTGACGTGACCGCCGCCGCGGACGCAGCCGGTGTCACCGTTCCCGCCGTCATCTCCGATGTGCTGGAGGCGATGCGGCACAGCGTGCGGATGTTCACCACCGATCTGCTGGCCGCTCTGGTCAACCTCGATGAGGACGAGTACGGCGACTGGAACGCCGAGCGGCTCGCCAACGAGCTGGAGAACGCCGGAGTCAAGCGCACCAGCAAGCAGGTCAAGATCTCCGGCGCGAACGGCGCCGGGTACCAGCGGCGCGACATCGAAGGCGCCGTTCCCGCGGAGATCCTCCTCGCCGGGTAAAGGGGCCCCTGCCTACCCACCCCCGCGACACACCCGCCCGGCACCCCTTTGCGGCGATCTTCGAAGGGGTGCCGGGGTAGCGGGGGCCCTCTACCCCGGTAGAGGGGCAGGTAAAGGGCTCTGACCTGCAAGGTAAGGACGGTAAAGGGGGGCACACGCCACCCCGCAACACCCCACCACACACCCGAACACCGAACACCGCCCCACCCACACCCCAGAAGGAGAAGCCGCATGAGTACCACCTCATGGCCGACCCCGGAGCAGGCATACGCCCACGCACCCGACATCGCCACCGAGGAAGCCTGGCTGACCCACACCAGCAATGACTGGGAAGCCGAACTAGACCGGAAGTACGGCCTCCGGCTGGCCGCCTACTGGGATCGCATCGCCCTGAACACCCCGGCCGACGACGAGGCGGCCGAGTCCGCCGAGGCATGCGCGCTGATGCTCGTGAACAACGACCAGCACGGCGGCGGTGCACGGCCGCCCAGGTCCGCTTCGGCGGCCGAAGCGGACCCGTGCGGCTACGTCCGCCAGCAGTACCGCGCCTGGCGTCGCGCGGACCTCACGGCCTCCGGCCGCTGCCCCAACTGCGGCTGGCTCACCTACCAGTGCAACTGCGCCGACCACCCTGACGCCTGAACACGCCCGGAGCGACCGCCCTTCTCGCCAAAGAACCTGCGGTCGCTCCGGTCTCCAGCCCCATCACGAGACTCAGGAGGTTTCCTAGCATGACACCTGACCCCCGCGCCGCGCTGCTGCGCGCGGCGCTGGACGCCGCCGAACGCGGCTGGCCCGTCTTCCCCCTGCTGCCCGGCACCAAGCGCCCCGCGCTGCACGGTGAGACCGCGTGCCCCGCCACCGGGGACTGCGCGGGCGGGCACCGCAAGTGGGAACAGCGCGCCACCACCGACCCCGACCGCATCCACGCCGCATGGTCTGTGCGGCCCTTCAACGTCGGTGTGGCGTGCGGCCCGGCCGACCTGGTCGTGGTCGACCTCGACATGCCCAAGACGACAGGCAAGGGCAAGAGCGGGAGCGAGACGCCTGACGGCGTCGCGACCTTTCGTGCGCTCTGCGAGCGCGCCGGACACACCGTCCCCACCACTCGCACAGTGCGGACTGCGGGCGGCGGACTCCACCTGTACTTCGCGGCTCCCGTGGGTGTCCGACTGGGCAACACGGCGGGCACGATCGCCTCGTTGGTCGATTCCCGCGCGCACGGCGGGTACGTCGTCGCAGTGGGCAGCACCACACCTGAGGGCGCCTACCAGGTGACCGACCCGGCACCGGTCGCACCCCTGCCGGAATGGCTGTGCAGTCTCCTGACGGCCCGTCAGGAACTGCGGGCAGTAACGCCCCTGCCGTCGCACTCGCGGGCCTCACGGCGCGCCTCAGCAGCTCTCACGGCCGAATCCGCCGACGTGGCCACCGCTCCGGAAGGGACCCGCAACGCGCGGCTGCTGGCCGCCGCACGCGCCATGGGCCGCTTCGTCGCGTGGGGCGACATCGACCGGCACGTGGTCGAAGAAGCGTTTCAGGGGGCGGCGGAATCGGCGGGACTGCCGTCGTCCGAGTGCCGCGCCACCGTGCGCAGCGCTCTGAACTGGTCCATCCGCACCTGCCGCACAAGGCAGACGGCATGACCGCCCCGCCCCTGAAACGCCGTCCTTCCACCGACCACGGCCCGGACCCCGCCACTCCGGTCCCGGCCCCATCCGGTCGTAGCGCGCCGAAGGACGTCGCCCGGCAGGGCGCCCCTTCAGCTCTTCGCCCGAACCCGCACACCGGCAACGGCCGCACCCCGCTCGCGTGGCTTCACGTGCGCGCACCCGGACGCCGCACCGTCCCCTCCGCCACCTCGGTGTGCGCCTGCGGTTGGGACCGCAGCGCCATCGGAGAACGCCGCGTACTGGCACTCATCGCAGACCACGACACGCACCGCCAGACCTGCCCGCTCCGCACCACCAAGCCCGAAGGGAGGGCCGCCGCATGACCGAGGTCATCGACGGTGCCGCGCTGCTCAACGAGGTGGAAGCCTTCCACCGCCGCTTCAACGTCTTCCCCACCGAAGCCGCCTACGTGGCGGTGGTGCTGTGGGACGCGCACACGCACCTTCTCGACTGCTTCGACTCCACACCGAGGTTGGCGTTCCTCTCCCCGGAACCAGGGTCGGGGAAGACGCGGGCGCTGGAGATCTGCGAGACCCTCGTTCCACAGCCGATGGTGGCGGTCAACGCGAGTGCGGCAGCCCTCTTCCGCTCCGTCTCCGGGGCCGAGGGGCGCCCCACGATCCTCTTCGACGAGATCGATACCGTCTTCGGCCCCAAGGCCGGTGACAACGAGGAACTGCGCGGCTTCCTCAACGCCGGGCACCGCCGCAAAGGCGTCACCTACCGGTGCGTGGGCGACGGCTCCAACCAGGGCGTTCAGCCCTTCCCCTCCTACTGCGGGGTGGCCGTGGCCGGGCTTGGCTGGCTGCCCGACACGATCCTCACCCGCTCCGTGGTCATCCGCATGCGACGCCGCGCACCCAACGAGCAGGTGGAACCCTTCCGCACCCGCAACGAGCCCGAAGGGCACGCCCTGCGGACCCAGCTCACCACGTGGACCGACAGCGTGCGCGAGCAGGTCTGTGACGCCTTCCCCGCGATGCCCGAAGGGGTCTCCGACCGTCCTGCGGACGTATGGGAACCGCTGCTCGCCGTCGCGGACGCGGCAGGCGGAGCCTGGCCTGAGCGTGCCCGGCAAGCCTGCCTCGAACTGGTCGCCGCCGCCACCGCCGGGGACAAGGCGTCACTAGGCATCCGGCTGCTCACCGACCTGCGCGACACCGTGTTCGGCGGGGCCGACCGGATGCCCACCGCGCAGATCCTCGCCGGGCTCAACGCCATGGACGAAGCACCCTGGGCCGACATGGGCGGCAAGCCACTGGACTCCCGGCAACTGGCCAAGCGGCTCGCGGAGTACGTCACAGCCGACAACCAGCCGATCAAGGCGCGCAACATCCGCACCCGAGAAGGGTCCGTGGTCAAGGGCTACTACGCCACCGACCTCCACGACGCCTGGGCCCGGTACTGCCCGGCCGCTACATCCGCCACGACCACCCACGACAACCCCCTGATCAGCACGGACGCCGTAGCGGACGTAGCCGACTGAAGCCGCTACACACCCGCTACACCCCAACGGTGCCGCTACAGCCCGAACCGTTCTGTAGCGGCACCGTCCGCTACACCCCACCCCACCGCTACACCAGAGGCCGCCCCTGACCTGCGGCGTAGCAGATGAAGCGGATGTAGCGGACCTGAGAGAAGGGGCCCCGGCCCCGCCGAAGCCTCGACAGGAGTAGCAGCCATGGCACGCGCTCAGATGCTCAAACTCCCCGAAGTCCTCGCCGAGATCGACATGAGTCGCCCCGCCTTTTACCGCATGCGGGCCCGCGGAAAGGCGCCCCGACTCATCAAGCTTCCGAATGGTCAACTCCGCTGCCGCCGGAGCGACCTTGACGCCTGGTGGAAGTCCTGCGAGCTGGACACCGCCGCCTGATTCTTCCGACCATCGAACCGAGAGGGCCCGTCGTCGGCGGGCCCTCTCAGCATGGAGAGACATGCTCACGTATGACGTCGATATTTGGTCCATCCGTAAGCGCGCGGGGCGCCAGAAGCCTTATGAACTGCGCTGGCGAGTCGGCACCCGTCCGCATTCGAAGAGCTTCAAGCTCAAGCCCCAAGCAGATGGCCGCCGTTCAGAACTGATGACAGCCCTTCGGGAGCGCGAGCAGTTCGACGAGGAAACTGGTCTGCCCGCACGTGAGTTGGCGGTACTCAGCTCGCCTACCTGGTATGTGCACGCCACGGCGTACGTGCTCATGAAGTGGCCGCGAGCGGCAGCCAAGCATCGTTCCAACATCGCTGAATCACTCGCGGTCGTCACACCGACGCTGGTCACAACGACACGGGGCGCCCCGAACCCGAAGATCCTGCGCGCGGCTCTCTACCAGTGGGCCTTTCGAGCATTGCGGGGGCCGGACGGCGACTTGAAGCCCCGCCACATGGTGCAGGAACCACCGGATGAGATCCGTGCAGCCTTGTCCTGGCTTTCGGAGCACTCGATGAGGGTCAACGCCCTCGAAGACCCTGCACTACTCCGTCCGGCGCTCGAAGCTCTCTCGCATCGGATGGACGGCAAGAAGGCTGCCGAGAACACCTCGCGCAGGAAGCGCATGGTCCTGAGTAATCTTCTGCGCTACACGGTGGAGGAGAAGGGATTGCTGTCCGCCAACCCGCTCAAGCGTGTCGACTGGACGCCACCGGAGACGGATGACGAGATCGATTTTCGCTACGTGCCCGGCCCAGCGCTGGCGCAGTCGCTCATCGAGGCGGTGCGGAACGCCGGACCGCGCGGGCAGCATCTCGCGGCGTTCTTCGGGTGCCTCTACTACGCAGCCATGCGCCCCGCCGAAATCGCTTCCTTGAAAGGGTCGAACTGCAAGCTCCCGCCGGCCACCGCAGAAGCTTCAGAGCAGTGGGGTGAACTGCTGCTCGGTGAGAGCCGCCCGGAAGTGGGTGGCGGCTGGACGGACGACGGCACTCCGCATGAGACGCGCGGCCTGAAGCGCCGGGCGCGAGGTGCGACACGCTCAGTGCCCATTCCTCCCGTCCTTGTGCGCATGCTGCGAGACCACCTCAACGCCTACGGAACGGCTCCTGACGGTCGCCTCTTCCGTGCGGCGCGGGGCGGGCGCGTGGGGTCCAACGAATACTGCGACCTGTGGGATGCAGCCCGTGCCGCCGTCCTCTCGGAGGAGGATGCGGCAACCCCCTTGGCGGAAGTGCCGTACTCGCTCCGCAGTGCAGGGGTGTCCCTGTGGATCAAATCGGGGGTTGACCCGGTGGAAGTCGCGCGCCGGGCAGGCCACAGCATCGCCGTGCTCTTCCGCTTCTACGCGAAGATCCTGCGCGGCGACCAGTCCCGCTCGAACCAGCTCATCGCACAGGAGTTGAGCAAGGGCGGGTAGGTCCTCGGCTGGCCCACAGGTGGCCCATACGCACTGGTCAAAGCCGGTACACGGGCGAGTCAGGGTGAGACAAGGTGCACGCCGAAGGGGTGCCCGTCTGTGACGGGCACCCCTTCTGACCAGCGGTTAAGTTGACCTGGGCGGAGGCGGTGGGATTCGAACCCACGGTGACGTTGCCGCCACGACGGTTTTCAAGACCGATCCCTTAGGCCGCTCGGGCACACCTCCCGGCGCCGCCCGGTGAGGCGGCACAGGGACAGCGTAGCCGGATGGGCACGGGTGACTCACCTCAGGTCGAGGCGGCGGGCCGGTGACGGAGCGGTGGCGGGAGGGCGGCCGGAGGACAAGGTCCAGAGGTCCATGCCACTGGCACCGGGCGGGTGGCGTTGACCTGCGGGAGAGACGCGGTCAGTCTTCTGGTGTCGTGTCGACGGCCCGGGCGTGTGACTGCCTCCGGCGCCGAGTCCCTCCGCTTCCCCCAAGGAGTTCGCGTGAAGAGACGCTTCATCAGACTACTGGTTGCATTTGTCATGATCACGACTGGAATGCTGGCCGGTTCGGCTGCCACCGCCGCCCCGTCCGGCTCCTCCGCCCCCGCCGCCTCCGCACCCAGCACCGCACTGGCCGACGGCTGCTACAGCTGGGGCCGCACACTCAAGTCCGGCATGTCCGGATCCGACGTCCGCCAGCTCCAGATCCGGGTCGCCGGTTACCCCGGTTACGGCGGCGTGCTGGCCATCGACGGCGAATTCGGCCCCGCCACCAAGGCGGCCGTCACCCGCTTCCAGCGGGCGTACGGGCTGTCGGCCGACGGCATCGCGGGAACGCAGACCTTCAACAAGATCTACGCGCTCCAGGACAACGACTGCACCCCGATCCACTTCACCTACGCCGAGCTGAACCGCTGCAACTCCTCCTGGTCGGGCGGCGCGGTCTCCGCCGCGACGGCCAAGTCGAACGCGCTGCGGTCGATGTGGAAGCTCGAGGCGATGCGGCACGCCCTCGGTGACGCACCCATCCGGGTTACCAGCGGCTTCCGTTCGCGTGCGTGCAACGACGCGGTGGGCGGATCGCCCAGCAGCCGCCACATGTACGGCGACGGCGTGGATCTGGGCGCCGGTTCGCACTCGCTGTGCACCATGGCCAAGCAGGCCCGCAGCCACGGCTTCCGGGGCATCCTCGGCCCCGGCTTCCCCGGCCACAACGACCACACGCACGTGGACCACCGCTCCAGCCGCTACTGGTCGGCCTCTTCCTGCGGCATCTGACCGAACGGTCGCCGTGGTGTGCTCCGGGTGACCACGCACACGCACCCATGCACCACGCGAGAGGCCCCGCCGTACGGACGCGAACGTCTCGCACGGCGGGGCCTCCCCCGTCGGGCGCTGGTCGCCCGGAACCTGTCCGGGTGTCAGTCGCCCTTCTGGGAGCCGAGCGTCAGCTCCGTCGTCTTCTTCTGGCCGTCACGCTCATAGGTCACCTCGACCGTCTCGTTGGGCTTGTGAGTCCAGATGGTGGCGATGAGGGTGGGGCCGCTGTCGATCGACCTGCCGTCGAACTCGGTGATCACATCGCCCGGTTCCAGCCCCGCCTTGTCGGCCGGGCCGCCCTCCGTGACCGGCTCGCCGTTGCTGACGGACTCCGCGATGGCGGCGCCGCCCGTCGCCTTCTCGCCCGTCTGCACCCGTACGCCGATCATCGGGTAGACCGGGACGCCGGTCTCGATCAGCTGACCGGCGACGCGCTTGGCCTGGTTGATCGGGATGGCGAAGCCGAGGCCGACGCTGCCGGACTGGGCCTCGCCGAGTCCGCCGCCACCCGAGCGGATCGCCGAGTTCACCCCGATGACAGCACCGTTCCGGTCCAGCAGCGGCCCGCCGGAGTTGCCCGGGTTGATGGAGGCGTCGGTCTGCAGGGCGTTCATGTACGAGGCGTCGCTGCCCTCACCGCCGCTGGCCGCGACCGGGCGGTCCTGCGCGCTGACGATGCCGGTCGTGACGGTGCCGGAGAGCCCGAAGGGGGCGCCGATCGCGATCGTCGCGTCGCCCACCTTCATCTTCTCGGAGTTGCCCAGCGGCAGCGGCTTCAGCTCCCGGTCGCCCGCGTCCTTGAGCTTGATGACCGCGATGTCGTACCCCTCGGCCCGGCCGACGATCTCGGCCGCGTACGACTTGCCGTCCGAGAAGGTGGCGGTCATCTTCCCGCCGTCGGCCGCGCTGGCGACCACGTGGTTGTTGGTGAGGATGTGGCCCTGCTCGTCGTAGACGAATCCGGTGCCGGTGCCGCCACCTCCCTCGCCCGCCGCCTCGATGGTCACGACGCTGGGCAGTGCCTTGTCCGCTATCCCGGCGACCGACTTGGGGGAACGGTTCAGCTCCTTCGAGCCCCCGTTGGTCCCTTCGTCGGAGGAGACCGTGGTGGAACCGGAGTCCTCACGGTCGGCCGCCCAGAAACCGATCCCGCCTCCCACGCCGCCCGCGAAGAGCGCGGCGGCGAGCACGGCGGCGATGAGCACACCCGGGCCGCGCCTGCCGCCGGAGCCGGACGGGGGCGGCGGGGGCGGAGTGCCCCAGGGGCTCTGCGGGCCGCCGGGGCCGACCGGGCCACCGGGCCCGCCATGACCGTGCTGTCCGCCCGGCCCGACGGGCCCGCCCGGCCCCATGCCGTGGCCGCCGTGAGGCGGGGGCGCACCGGCGCCGCCCGCCTGACCGCCGCCCGTGCCCCACTGGCCGGTGTTGCCCTCGGCGGCGAACGCCGTCGTGACATCCGGCTGCTGCTTCGTCATCTCCGGCGGCAGGACCTGCCCACCGGCGGTCACGGTTGCCTGGTCCCCCAGCGTCGGCACGGGCTCCGCCGCCGTCTGCACGGGCTCCGCCGCCGTCTGTGCGGAGGCTCCCGCAGCGATGGCCGCCCCCGCGCTGGGAGCGGTCAGGCCGGAGACCGTGTCTCCGGCGGCGGCGTCCGTCTCGGTGGCCATGCCAGTGAGGGGCCGGGGTGCGGCGTCCGCCGGTACGGCGCGCAGCTGGGTGGTGCCGTCGCCGGCTCCGGGCGGCGGGGTGAGCGCTTGCAGGACGGCGGTGTCCTCTCCCGCCCTCGCGTCGCCGGACGCCGTGGCACCGGGCACCGTGTCATGGGGCACCGCGTCGCGCGGTTCGTCGAAGGCGGGCCCGACCGCCGTACGCGCGTCTCTCACGGAGCCGTCGGCGTCACGGCCGCTGTCGCCCCCCGGCGTGGTGGGCTCGGCCAGTGCGAAGTCATCGTCCTGCGACCGGGCAGCCGAGGACTCCGGCGACTGGCTGCCGTCCGTGGGACCGGGCGTCGCGGCACCCTGCGTGGGGGTCGTACCCGCCGCAGGTGCGGCGGCGTCGCCCTCGTTCTCGGTGCTCACAGCTCTCTCCTCAGGTACACGACATCGCGGAAGGGATGTGCAAGTCTCCGGGTCTTCCCTCCAGCCTTCCCCATGGCCTGTCAGGAGGGCGTAAATCGCGGTGCGCTACCGGCCGGGCGTTCTTTACTCCCGGCAATTCAGACGCGTCCGCCGCACCCGAACGGCGACAGAACCTCTCCCGATGGCACGATAACCCGGTGAGCTCTGAGATCCGCCCCCGGCGAAGGCCCCTCGCTCCGCGACCGGCCGAGCGCATCAGCGTCATCGCGCACCGGGGCGCCTCCGAGGCCGTCCCGGAGCACACCCTGTCCGCCTACCGGAAAGCCATCGACGACGGAGCCGACGCGCTGGAATGCGATGTCCGGCTGACCGCCGACGGGCATCTCGTCTGCGTCCACGACCGCCGGATCAACCGCACCTCCAACGGCCGCGGCGCCGTGTCCGCGCTCGAACTCGCCGATCTGGCCGAACTGGACTTCGGCTCCTGGAAGCACGGGCAGAGCGCCCAGCACGGCAAGGACCCGCACGAGTCACCGGACAGCGAGGACCCGGAGCGCACCTCCGTACTCACGCTGGACCGGCTGCTCCAGCTGATCGCGGAAGCCGGGCGGCCGGTCGGACTGGCGATCGAGACCAAACATCCGACCCGCTGGGCCGGACAGGTGGAGGAACGGGTGCTGGCGCTCCTCGACCACTACCGGCTGACGACGCCCGTACGGATCATGAGCTTCTCCGCTCGCTCGCTGCACCGTGTACGGATCGCCGCCCCTGAGCTGCCCACCGTCTATCTGATGCAGCTGCTGCTGCCCCGGCTGCGGGACGGGCGGCTGCCTCCGGGGGTGCGGATCGCCGGCCCCAGCATGCGCATCCTGCGCGCCCATCCGACGTACGTGGAGCGGGCGCACCGCGCCGGGCACGAGGTACACGTCTGGACGGTGGACGACCCGGTGGACGTGGCGCTCTGTGCGCGGCTCGGCGTCGATGCCGTGATCACCAACCGGCCGCAGCAGGTCCGCGCCCAGCTCGCCTCCTGACGCCTGCCAGCCGTCGAGCGGGCCACCGCCCAGGCGCACACGGGTGGTGCGCCGGCGCACTCGCTCCGTATTCGATGGTCACGAATGCGTCAAGAGACTGACGGGCACCGGTTTCCTGTGCAGCCCTTCGGGGAATCCATCCCTTTGGCGTGGGGCGAAGCCTGGCGTGACGGCCGTCAAAAGGCAGAGCCCAGCGTGGGGCGAAGGAGGTTCTCGGGGGTGGCGTTGATGGTGGCACAGGAGGTGCCTGCTTCGTCGACCATGGCCGTACCGCATGGTCCGGCGGGAGTGGGCGCGGCCAGACACAGGATGCGTGCGGAGCTCCGCGCCTGCGGCGCGCCGGACGACATCGTCGATGACGCGACACTGATTCTCTCCGAGCTGCTGAGCAACGCCTGCCGCCACGCCCGCCCGCTGAGTCCGCACGGCGAGGCCACTGCCGGTGGCACGGTCGACGCCGGTGGCACGGTGGGCGCGGGCGGAGCAGGCCCGGCGGCCGGAGCGCACGAGGAGTTCGTCCGGGCCGCCTGGAGCCGCGGCGCCAAGGGCGAGCTGACCATCTCCGTCACCGACGGCGGGGGGCCGACCAGACCTCTCGCAGCGACCCCGTCGGTCACCGCGCGCGGTGGCCGGGGGCTGGCGATCATCACCTCGTTGGCCAGCGACTGGGGCGTCGAGGAATGTACGGGCACGGGCGGCCCCGTCGGTGCGGCCGGTGGGCCGCATACCGGAGTGCGCGTACGCGACACGCGGTTCCGCGGCAGGGGCGGCGGCACGGTCGTCCCCGGGCCGCCGGGCGCGGCCCCGGGAGTGACGGTCTGGGCCGTTCTGGCGCCGGGGGACGGCTTCGGCGCGGCGTTCGCCGGTCTGGGCTTGGCGGAGCTGGCCGAACTGGAAGAGATGGCGGAGCTGGACGAGCTGGCGGAGCTGGACGAGTCCGCTTAGGCCCTGCCCTTCGGACCAGGCCTGACCAGGCCCGGTCAGGCCGGATCGGGAGGGGCTTCGCCGGGCCCGGCCCTGTCGCCCGAATCCGCCACCGGCCGCGGGAATGCCGGACTGCGGTCGGACTCAGAAGCCGGAACGTCCGGCCTGTCGGCTGATCAGCCGGACACGGCATAGGCTCGCGGCTGGAAGTGCCCACCGCAGACCGGGAGTACCGCACGCCATGGCCAAGAAGCGCCGCCCCCTGACGAAGGCCAGCCCACCTAAGCCCGTCGACGGCGAGGTTCCCGTCGTCGGCGCACGCGAGCCGTGTCCGTGCGGTTCCGGCCGCCGCTACAAGGCGTGCCACGGCCGGGCCGCCTCGCACGCCGTCACCGAGCTGGTGCGACGTCCCTTCGAGGGGCTGCCCGGTGAGCCCGACTGGGTCGCGCTGCGCGAACTGGTGCCCGCGGCGACCGCCGACCTCACCCTCCGTGGCGGACTGCCCGAGGGAGTGCCCGCGGTGCGGCTCGCGACGGTGCTTCCGATGGCCTGGCCCGCGCTGCGGCGCGACAGCGGCGAAGTGCTCATCGGGCTGCAGAACGACACGCCGTCCGGCGACATCAGCCGTGATCTGGCCCATGTGCTGGAGTGCGCGCTCAACACCGAGCCGGGGAATCCGGTCGAGGTGGGCCTTGCCGCTCCGGACGGTCCGCGTCTGCAGGATCTGCTCGACCCGGAGGCGCCGTTCACTCCCGAGGTGCACAGCGGCTTCGAATTCTGGCTGGAGGACGCCGACAAGGCGTCCGGTGACGTAGCGGCATCACTTGAACACGCCAATTCCGCCGCGATTCCCACGGCCCGGCTCAAGGGCTCCGAGGGCGCGTACTGGTGCGAAACTCCCGATAAGAATCACCTCCGCTGGGTGATGACGCACCCGGAGGAGGAGCTGCTCGACGCCCTCGCCCGGCTGCACGTCGCGGGCACTTCCTCGCTCGGTGAGGGCACCCGGCTCGTGGGTTCCTTCCGTGCGCATGGGCTGACGGTGCCCGTTTGGGATCTGCCGAAGGCGATGACCTCGGACGACTGTGAAAAGCCCGCCGAGGAATTCAACGGTCGGCTGGCCGAGGCCCTCGCCTCATCCGCTCCGCTGACTCCGGAGGAGCGGCGGGCACGCAGCGGGCTCACCAATCGCCAGGTAACGCTGAGCTGAAGAACGCGTGATGCGGCTGCGCAGAGAATGTGACGGAGAAACCCGAGTGACACCCGTCACAGTCATACCCCTTCCGGGACGTACCCGCAGGTAATGAGACGTCCGGATCTGCGCGATCGAATTTGCGAAAAGCCGATCTCTTGTTACCGTTCATAGTGCCCGGTCGCTGGTGCATCCCCCGTCGCCAGCGACCGGGCTTTCTACTGCCCCGGGAGCGGCACCGCCCACCCGATGCGCGCCAACTCCTCGCCGTACGTGCGGGCTTGGCACCGAATGGCCGCCCCACCCGAGACCCACAGGCACGCCGCCCACAGGCTGGTCACCCGCCTGCGCGCCTCACCCCGGCACCGCATGCGGGGGCCAACTCCCGCAGGACGGCGCATGGTGACGCACCGTACGCTCGCCATACGGGTGAACTTCCCCGGAGGGCGGAGCGGTTGGAGCCGAAAGGGCCGGGCTGCCCCACATGCGCCCACAGGGACGCACATGAGCCAGCCCGTCAGTACGGCCCTTCTCAGTACGCCAGTCGGCTGCCAGGGTCCGGGACGGCCGCACTCGCCTCCACCAGTCCGTCGAGCAGCGTGTTCATCCGGGGCAGCCAGGGCGCGCCGCCCCCGCGCTCGACCTCGGGCTCTCGCTCCCACCGCTGCGGGGCACCCGCCCCCTGGGAAGGCGGCAGCGCGACATAACCGCCCTCGCCGTGGAAGCGCAGCGAGCTGGGCACCCAGTCGTGCGCGTACAGCAGATCGCCCAGCTCCTCCAGCTCGTACGGGGCGACGAGCAGCGCGAATCTGGTCGGGCTCGCCACGACCGGGCCGACCCGCACACCGCTTCGCCGGAACACTGCAAGCGCACGCCTCCCCGCGATCGCGGGAAGACTCAGCGCGCACGGGGCACGGCCGGCGCCGTCCGAGGCGGCTCCGGTGGCGAGGATCAGGGAGGCGTCGGGCCGCCCCGTCCACCACCAGCTGACCATGCGTGGGTCGGTTGTCGCGGCCAGGAGTACGGGGTCATCAGGGTGCGCCCCCGGGACCACACAGTCCGGGTCGGCACAGGAGCAGACCGGTGCGGAGCTGGAGCCGGGCCGGGCGCCGGACCGCACAACCGGCTCTTCCTGTCGGTCCGGCCCGGGGCCGGGCGTGCACGTCGCGCCGGGCACCACCGGCCACTGCCAACGGGTGGCGCAGGTGATCGCCGCGTCGTGCAGGGTTGACCGGGTCGTTCGTCGCCTTCCGAGGATCTCGCGCATGAGCGCTCGTTCCTTTCCGTTCTGTGAACGCCAAGGATCTTCTCGTTCGGAGATCGTCTAGCCCATCACACCACGTAGATCACGAATAACTGTGCGTACAAGGCACTGCAGCATGCCGCTCGCCGAGCGTGGTACCTGGCGGGGAGAGCGCACAGTTGGCGCTTCTCTTCGTACTACCCGCCAATTCAGGGGTGGGGCGCGGCCGTCGCGGGGTAAGACGCGTGGGCTTCCTGCACAGTTCCGTACCCGCGATGGCCGAGGTGACTCTCCTCCCGTCGCACGACGCCGCCCTGAGATGAAGCATCGGCGCGCATTGAGCTGTCGTGCGCGCCCAGTCGACCCCAAAAAGCGCGCCACAGCAATCCTTTTCCGCCAACTTCAATGATCCTGGGACAGCCGATGAGGGGGCACGCGCCACTCGGACACCATCAATCCCATCGGGACAATGCTGGACATCGTGTCATCCCTGCGTGTACATCTGGACGCGTTGAGCGGAACGGCATGACATGGGGGTTTGTGATGCTAATGAGCAAAGTGCACGTGGGCGAAAGACGTCACCCATGACTAACCCTCGTGTGCCGAATGTGGCTGGAATCAACCCTACGATTCCCGCTCCGCCGCACACTGCCTCGGTTGAACAGCTGACGGCGGTCCAGGACCGGCTCACCGGGTGGATTTCCGATCTGACCACCCTGCACGATCTGACCGAGCGGCTGACCCGCTCCGCCGGTCTCGACGACGCGCTCGACGAAGTGCTGAGCGCCGGTGCCGCGCTGGTCGGAGCGCGGCGGGGACTGCTCGCACTCGCGCCCGCCGACGGCCTCGGCCCGGAGCGCACGATCGGGCTCGGGCTCGGGCGCGCGGATCTGGGCCAGATCGAGACGGTGCCGCGCAGTTCCAGCTCGTACACGCGGCTCCTCGACGGGCTGGGGCCGTCCGCCCCGTCTGACCCGCCCGGTCAGTCCGCCCAGTCCACCGAGCCCGGCACGCCGGACTCGCAGACATCGGACGCGCGTTCGCCCGCCCGCACCCCGAGCGGCACCGGCCCTCTGGGCGGTCCCCCGACCGCCCGGCCCGGCATCGCCCACCCGGACATCGCCCTCGACGTCCGCCTCGCCCCCCGCCACCGCGAGGTCGCCGCCCGCCTCGGCTTCGGCGCCAGCTACTCCGTCCCGCTCACCACGCATACGGGCATCCGCGTGGGCGCTGCCGTCTGGCTGTACGACGAGCCGGCCGAGCCCGACGCCCGCCAGCGCCATCTGCTCGACCTCTACACCCGCTGCGCCACCGAGGAGCTCGCCCGGCAGCTGGAGCTCACCCGCGCCCGCCGGGCCGTCGCCACCGTGTGCGAGGAGCTGCTGCCCCAGCGGCTGCCCCGAGTGCCGGGCGTCCGGCTGGCGGTCCGGCACCGTACGGGGCCGCACGGCGGCGGCGACTGGTATGACGCGCTGCCGCTCCCCGAGGGCGCGCTGGGCCTGGCGGTCGGCGGGGTGACCGGCAGCGGGCCGGGCACGGTCGCGGCGATGGGCAGGCTGCGGGCCTCGCTGCGCGCGTACGCGGTGATGGAGGGCGAGGACCCGGTCGCCGTCCTCTCCGATCTCGAACTGCTGCTGCGGCTCACCGATCCGGCGCGTTCGGCGACCGCGCTGTTCGGCTACGCGGAGCCCGGCCGCCGCCGGATGGTGCTCGCCGGGGCCGGGCACTGCCCGCCGCTGGTCACCGGGTACGGGCGTACCGAATACGTCGAGACGACGCTGTCCGCGCCGCTGGGCATGCTGGCCTGCTGGGAGGCACCGAGCGTCGAGGTGAAGCTGCGGCCGGGCGACACCCTGCTGCTCTACAGCGACGGTCTGCTGCACCGCACCGGGGAGGGCGTGGACCGGGCGTCTGCCCGGCTGCTTGCGTCGGTGGCCGACGCGCCGCCGGAGGCACGGGACGATCCGGAGGCCCTTATCGACCACGTACTGGGCGAGGTGCTGCCCGGCGGCCGGGACCGTGCGGGCGGCCGGGAGGACGTCGTACTGCTGGCGGCGCGCTTCTGAGGGGCGCCTGACAGATACGTCACAGCATTTCGCACCTGTACAGCTGACGCCCGAGCCCTACCATGGATGGTGGCCTGAACCGGTACGAGGAGGAGACGTGGACGTGTCAGACGCCCCCGAAGAGCAGCCGATCCAGCAGCGGAAGAACGGCACGTACACGGAGGTCTCCGACGAGCTCGCCGCGAACATGCAGACCGGCTGGGCCGACACCGAGCTGCCGGACCTGGCGCCGATCCCGCAGGCCGAGCAGACCGCCGCCCGTCGTGCCGCGCTCTCCGCGCGCTTCCCCGGCGAGCGCCTGGTGATCCCCGCGGGCAATCTGAAGACGCGTTCCAACGACACCGAGTACAGCTTCCGTGCCTCGGTCGAGTACGCCTATCTCACCGGTGACCAGACCGAGGACGGCGTCCTCGTGCTGGAGCCCGCCGAGGACGGCCACCGGGCGACGCTCTACCTCCTTCCCCGCTCCAACCGCGAGAACGGCGAGTTCTGGCTCGACGGCCAGGGCGAACTGTGGGTCGGCAGGCGCCACAGCCTGACCGAGGCCGAGCAGCTCTACGGCATGCCCTGCAAGGACGTCCGCGAGGTGACGGCCGAACTCCGCGCCGCCACCGGCCCGGTGCGCGTGGTCCGCGGTCACGACGCGGCGGTGGAGGCGGCGCACACCGACAAGGTGACCGCCGAGCGTGACGCGGAGCTGACCACCTTCCTCTCCGAAATGCGCCTGATCAAGGACGCGTTCGAGATCGGCGAGCTGCAGAAGGCGTGCGACTCGACGGTGCGCGGCTTCGAGGACGTCGTCCGGGTGCTCGACCGGGCGGAGGCCACCTCCGAGCGCTACATCGAGGGCACCTTCTTCCTGCGCGCCCGCGTCGAGGGCAACGACATCGGCTACGGCTCGATCTGCGCCGCCGGCCCGCACGCCACCACCCTCCACTGGGTGCGCAACGACGGCCCCGTCCGCTCCGGCGAACTGCTGCTGCTGGACGCGGGCGTGGAGACCCACACCCTCTACACCGCCGACGTGACGCGCACACTGCCCGTCAACGGCCGCTTCAACGACCTCCAGCGCAAGATCTACGACGCGGTCTACGAGGCGCAGGAGGCGGGCATCGCGGCGGTGCGGCCGGGCGCCAAGTACCTCGACTTCCACTGGGCGGCGCAGCGGGTGCTCGCCACCCGGCTGGTGGAGTGGGGCCTGCTGGACGGGCCGGTCGAGCGGGTACTGGAGCTCGGGTTGCAGCGGCGCTGGACGCTGCACGGCACCGGCCACATTCTCGGCATGGACGTGCACGACTGCGCGGTGGCCCGCCGGGAGACGTACGCGGAGGGCACGATGGAGCCGGGCATGTGCCTCACAGTGGAGCCCGGGCTCTACTTCCAGGCCGACGACCTGATGATCCCCGAGGAGTACCGGGGCATCGGCGTCCGCATCGAGGACGACATCCTGGTCACCGAGGACGGCAACCGCAACCTCTCCGACGGGCTTCCCCGGACGAGCGGCGAGGTGGAGTCCTGGATGGCCCGTCTCAAGGGCTGAGAGCCCCCGTACGACGGCGCACGCCGCCCACCTGCGACAACGCGCCCCCTGTGACCCTTCACCACGAAGGGCCGCAGGGGGCGCGTCCCATGTACTGGACGCGCCCTGGTGAACCTCCGCGAGGCGCTGACATACTCCAGCGCATGACAAGTGGAGTGAGCCTGGTGCAGCGACTGCACGTGGATCTCCTTCGCGTTTCCACCAGCATGTGTTGACGCTCGACAGCAGCGCCCAGGGGCGATTGCCCCTCTCGACAGTCCACATGCAGTCCCAGTGACGCGGTGTTCCGCGCCCCGGCCCGGCGCCGGCGCGCCCGGCCGGTGAGCGTTCCGCCGTGCCGTCTCCCCGACTCCCGCCTCGCTCACGCATGTCCGGCCCGGTCGGGAGGGTTCCCCTCCGCCCTTCGACCGTGACATACCGCGAGCTGAGGAAATCCACATCGTGACCCATTTCGTACTCTTCGCCTTTTTCGGGGCCATCGCCCAACTCGTCGACGGCACCCTCGGCATGGCCTTCGGCGTCACCTCCACCACCCTGCTGCTGATAGCCGGCACGTCGCCCGCGACCGCCTCCGCCTCCGTCCATCTGGCCGAGATCGGCACCTCGCTGGTGTCCGGCTTCTCGCACTGGAAGTTCCGCAACGTCGACTGGAAGATCGTCTTCAGGCTCGCGGTACCCGGCGGAGTCGGAGCCTTCATCGGCGCCACGGTGCTCTCGAACCTCTCCACCGAGGTGGCCGAGCCGTGGATGGCCGGAGTGCTGCTGACACTCGGCGCCTACATCTTCATCCGCTTCACCCTCCGGCCGCCGCGCACCGACAAGGCGCAGTGGTCCACGCCCCGGCGCCGCCACCTCGGCCCGCTCGGGCTGTTCGCCGGGTTCGTCGACGCCACCGGCGGAGGCGGCTGGGGCCCGGTGGCCACCCCCGCACTGCTGGGTTCGGGCCGGGTGGAGCCGCGCAAGGTGATCGGCTCCGTGGACACCTCGGAGTTCGTCGTCTCCGTCGCGGCCAGCGCCGGGTTCCTTCTCGCGCTGGGCGACGAGCAGTTGAACTGGGTGACGGTCGCCGGACTCCTCTTCGGCGGCGCACTGGCCGCCCCGCTGGCGGCCTGGCTGGTCAGCAGGGTGCCGACCAGGCTGCTGGGCTCGCTGGTCGGCGGCATCGTGATCCTCACCAACTCCCGCACGCTGCTCACCTCGTACGAGGTGGCCGGGCCCACGCGGGCGGTGGTGTACGTGGTGCTGTCCGCGATCTGGGCGGCGGCCGTCGCCTACTCCGTACGCGGACTGCGCCTCGACCGCGCTCGAGCCGAGAACGCCACGCCCGAGCACGCGGGCACGGGCCCGGCGTAGGCAGCGGCGCCGGGCCGGCGAAGGTCTCCGAGACCTCGGCACCAGGATTCGGACTGGTGAACAGAGGCGCGTATCAGCGCAGTTGGCATAGCACTGTAAGTACATCTGCAATTACAGTCGTACGCACACCTGCAAGCACAGATGCACTTACACGGTATCTGACGCCTGGTCAGGTACCGCGACGGCAGTGAAGGAGCCGTGGGATGCAGCAGATCGACAACGGAGTTCCGGCCCATCGCATCGAGGGAGTCAGCTGGCGCAAGAGCGGCCGGAGCGCCCCGGGCGGCAACTGCGTCGAACTGGCCGCCCTCCCGGACGGGGGCGTCGCCGTACGCAACTCCCGGGAACCGGCCGGTCCCGCCCTCATCTACCCCGGGGAGGACCTGGCCGCGTTCCTCGGCGGTGTCAAGGACGGCGAGTTCGACTCACTGCTCTCCTAGGACTGGTCTGCCCGGCCCCGAGGTCCTGACCCGGCCCGGGGCTCTGACCGGACCCATGGGGCCTTCCGGCACCGCGCCGGAGGGCCCTTCCGTACGCGCTCGCCGCACCCCGGCGGGCGCGTGTGGCGTTCCGGGGGAAGCCCGGAGCAGGCAACGCAGGGGCAGGGTGACGGGAAAGTCGTTGCTTATTTGACGGAATCTGTACCCACTGCCGTCCAGAGTGCGAGACTGATGGTATCCGCCCCATCACACCCTGGAGTTGGGTATGTCCGCCATGATGCGGCCGAGCGGCGAACCTCCGCTCCGGAGCTATCTGGACCAGCCTCAGAACGGGCCCACCGCCCTGCGTATCGTGCTGGGCGCCCGCCTCCGGAAGCTGCGCCAGGAGCTGCACATCAGCCGCCCCGACGCGGGTGAGGCGATCCGTGGCTCGCACGCCAAGATCAGCCGGCTGGAGCTGGGCCAGGTGGCCTCCAAGGAGCGTGATCTGGCAGACCTGTTGACCCTCTACAAGATCGTGGACCCTGCGGAGCGTGCGGACTTCTTCGCGCTGGCGCGCCAGGCCAACGCGCCGGGCTGGTGGCACCAGTACAGCGATGTCATCGAGGACTTCTTCGAACTGCACATCGGGCTGGAGGAAGCCGCCTCACTCATCCGCACCTACGAAGTCCAGTTCCTCCCGGGCCTGTTGCAGACCGAGCAGTACGCCTACGCCGTGACCGGCCTCGGGTACCCGGACTCGCGGCCCCAGCAGCTCGACCGCCTGGTCGAGGTGCGGATGCGCCGCCAGAAACTGCTGGACCGGCCGGAGGCGCCCATCCTGTGGGCCGTGCTGGACGAGGCCGTGCTGCGCCGCTCCTTCGGCGGACCGGACGTGATGCGGGCCCAGTTGGAGCACCTCCTCCAGGTCATGGAGAAGCCGAACGTGACGGTCCAGGTTGCGCCGTTCAGCGTCAGCGCGGCGGCCGCCGGCACGCCGATCACCATCCTGCGGTTCAGCGAGCCGACACTTCCGGACAAGGTCTACCTCGAACAGCTGACCAGCGCGGTGTATCTGGACAAGGAGAGCGAGATCGACCAGTACTCGCTGATCATGGCCCGCCTCGGCGCGGCGGCACATACGCCGGAGGCGAGCCGTGCCTTCATCGAGAAGCTCCTCGCCGAACCACCGGCCTGCTGAGCCACCGGCGAGGTCGGGCCCGCAGGCTCCCCCCGCCCGGATGATCTTTTACGGTCGACGCTTTGACCACGATCCGGCTCGGAAAGTGTCAATTCCATCGACCGGTACGGCCGGCAGGTGGTTCACCCGCTCCCGAAGCGGCCGCGGATGACCGTACGGGCGACGTCTCCGGGCTCCGCGCCCGGTTCGGTGGGCAGGGCGCCGCTCAGCCAGAGGGCGGCGAATCCGTGGACCATGGACCAGGCCGCGAGCTCGGCCAACCGGCGCTGCTCGCCGGCCGGGGGGTCGGGCAGCGCTTGGAGCGCGTCCGCCAGCGCCTGGTCGGCCCGCCCGCGCGCGGCGACGACCTGCGGATCGTCCGGGTGGTAGAGGCCGGGCTGGAACATCACCTCGAAGTGGGCCCGGTGCCGGACAGCGAACCGCACATAGGCGACTCCCGCCTCGGCCAGTTCCTCACCGGCCTCGCCCGGGGCTGCGCCGCGCGCCTCGGCGAGCGCCTCCGCGAGGGAACCGGCGAGCAGCTCGTATCCCTGCGCGGCGAGCGCGGTGAGCAGACCCGCCTTGTCGCCGAAGTGATGGGCGGGGGCCGCGTGCGAGACGCCCGCGCGGCGGGCGAGATCGCGCAGGCTCAGCGCGGCCGGTCCGTTCTGTTCGATCACTTCGACGGCCGCGCCGAGCACGGCGCTGCGCAGGTTTCCGTGGTGATACGGCCGGTCAGTCATGACTCCACCCTATCTTGTCGTTGACAAGATAGGGGAGTGGGTGTTTATCTTGTCAGTGACAAGTTCTTCTCGACCCCTCCTTCTGGAGGTCACCATGGAACCCCTGATCGTCCTCATCGCCGGATCCCTGGCGGCCCGTCTGGCGGGACTTGCCGGTATGGACGCGCTCGACGGCTGGCATCCGGCGCTGCGCGCCGGGCTGGCGCTGATGTTCCTCCTCACCGCCTCCGCCCACTTCCACCCCAAGCTCCGCCCCGACATGATCGGCATGGTGCCGCCCGCACTCCCCCGGCCCGACCTGCTCGTGACGGCCACCGGCGTGCTGGAGCTGTCCGGCGCGGTCGGCCTGCTGATCCCGGCGACGGCCTGGTGGGCGGCAGGCGGCCTGGCCCTTCTCATGATCGCCATGTACCCGGCCAACTACTCGGCCGCGAAACGGCAGGTGGCGCAGGGGGACCCGATCGGAATGCGTACGGTGCTGCAGCTCGTGTTCATCGGCGCGGCAGTAGCGATCATGGCCTTCTGACGTCACCCGGCGCGGCACCCCGTACGACACCCCCGTACGACACCCCCGCAGGACACCGGCTCGGCCCGGCTCCCCAGCCGTGCCGAGCCGTGCCGCGTTCCGGCGCGCCCCCATGCGGCCGCACGGCGCGCCGCGCCGGAGAGGAGAAAGCTCTTATATCGCACATTGATCTCCTTTCCGGGTTTACTGGTCCTGCTCACCGCTGTCCGCCGCGGCCCGTCACGCCCACACTCGGAGGCACAGATGACCACCCTCACGGTCTGGAAGTTCGACTCCCCCGAAGGCGCCCAGCAGGTGGAGTCCACCCTGCTGTCGCTGCAGCGGCAGCAGCTGATCATGGTGGACGACGCGGCCGTCGTCAGCTGGCCCGAGAACCACCACAAGCCCAGGACCAGGCAACTCACCAGCCTGGTCAGTATGGGCGCACTCTCCGGCACCTTCTGGGGCATGCTCTTCGGACTGATCTTCCTGATGCCGCTGCTCGGCGCGGCGATCGGCGCGGCGGCCGGAGCGCTGGGCGGCAAACTCACCGACATCGGCATCGACGACGACTTCATCGACCAGGTGAAGCAGGAGGTCACCCCGGGGACCTCCGCCCTCTTCCTGCTGACCCGGGAGGAGGTCACCGACCGCATCCGCGAGGCGCTCCCCCAGACCGGAAACGCCGAGCTGGTGCACAGCAACCTCGACGCCGAGAGCGAGGCCAGGCTCCGCAAGATCTTCGCGGGCTGACGACGAGCGCCCCGGCCGGCCTGGCCGGCGCCTGGCTGCGGCCAGGCCGTGGACCGGAGCGGGACCGCACGTCAGCGCGGAGTGGAGGTGACCGGGGTGGCGTCGCTCAGGGGGATGCTGGAGAGGGTGAACGGAAGGGACTCCGGGGGGAGACCGGCGACCCAGCGGTTGTACTGGCTGTTGACGACCACGATCCGGTCCCCGACGAGCGACGCCGAGCTGGGGTGGCGGAAGCCGCCGGGCGGGATGATCCGGGCGACGTAGCGGCCCCGGGAGAGACCGGCGGAGAGGGCGATCACGGCCACCTGGGGCGTGAGGCCCGGGGTGTTGTTGATGTTGCCCTGCACCACGTGCAGCCGGCCGTCGCGCCAGACGATCCCGTCGCCGTTGGTCAACAGATGCCCGCCGAGGTCGACTTCGCGCGCCGCGCGGGTGTGGCGGTCGATACGCCACAGCTGGCCCGTGTTGCTATTCACGGTGAACAGGTGACGGCCCACACAGAGAATGCCGTTCAGGTTGTGCTGGCCGTCGACCCAGTCGACGGGCGTGCGGGTGATGTCGAGCCAGCGCTGGAGCGCCCATCGGCCACCGGAACGGATCAGCCGGTAGATCACCGGCCGGAAGGAGTCGGTGGCGTAGGCGGTGCCGTCCGGGGCGAGGGTGATCTCGTTGATGAATCCGCCCTCCACACCGTGGAGTCGGGCGAGCAGCGTGCCGTGAGCGGTGTCGTACACCCGCAGGGTGCCGGTGTCCGCCCCGCCCACGTACAGCCGTCCCGCACGGTCGACGGCCATGCCCGAGGTGGTGCTGCGCCCGTCGGTGCCGTCGGGCGACCAGGGGCGCAGCTCGGGCTCGGTGACGTGGCCCCGGTAGAGGGTTCCGTCCTCGGCACTGCCGACGTAGAGGTGGCCGGTGCGCGGGTCGTGGGCATTGCCGGTGGGGAACGCCCGGTCGCCGGGCACCACATAGCGCTCCGGCAGCGCGCCGCCTCCCCTCACGGAAGCCGGGGCCGAGGGTGCTGCCGATGCGGGTGCGGCCACGGTCAGGGCCGTCGTCGCGGCCGTCGCGGCCGTGGCAGCCGTCGCGGCCAGCACGGTCCGCCGGGACGGCCGCGCAGTCATCAGTGGGGTCGGGGACAGATCCTTCATCGTCAGCTCCTCGCCGGTGGCGCTCTGGTCGGTTGCCGTCGCCCACATGGTCAACCGGCCCGCCGTCGGCTGGTATCGCTCTGCCGTACCCCGGTACGGACGTTCCCTGGTACCGGCAGGACCACCCTGGGACGCCCGGCGTGGAGCATCATGGCGGCATGAACCGGCGCGCCGATCTCGGAGAGTTCCTGCGTTCCCGCCGTGCGCTGCTGAGCCCCGAGGACGTCGGCTTCGCCCCCGGAAGCGGCCCCCGGCGGGTGCCCGGCCTGCGCCGCGAGGAAGTGGCCTATCTCGCGGGAATCAGCGTCGAGTACTACGTACGGCTGGAGCAGGGGCGCAACCCCGGTGTCTCCGACGCCGTGCTGGACGCGGTCGCCCGCGTGCTGCGGCTGGACGAGGACGAACGCACCCACCTGCACCGCATCGCCCGCCACCCCGGCCACACCGCACGCCGGGAGCGGACGCGCCGGGCACCACCACAGCAAGCCAGGCCGGGAATAAGGCAGTTGCTGCACGCGGTCGGCGACACCCCCGCGTTCGTCTTCGGACGGCGCATGGACATCCTTGCCTGGAACCGGCTGGCCGGCGCCCTGATCACCGACTTCGACGCGCTGCCGCCGCACGAGCGCAACCTCGCCCGGCTGGTGCTGCTGGACGAGGACGTCGTCCGGCTCTACCCGGACCGGGAGTTCGTGGCCAAGGACACCGTGGGGCACCTGCGCATCGACGCCGGAAGAAACCCCGACGACCCGGAGCTGGCCGCACTGGTTGGCGAACTGTCGCTGAAGAGTGAGGAGTTCCGCAGGCACTGGTCCATCCACACGGTCAAGAGCAAGTCGCACGGCTACAAGCGATTCGCCCATCCGGTCGTCGGGCCGATGACGCTGCGGTTCGAGACGCTGCGCCTGCCGGACGACCCGGACCAGTTCCTGACCGTCTACACCGCCGGTCCGGGATCGGCGGACGAGGAGTGCCTGCGCATCCTCGCCAGCTGGCAGACGAGGCATTCGCCCCGCGCCCCTTCGCCCTCCACTTCACCCTCCGCCGGGCTCCCCAAGTCATGAAGTGACAACTACGTGCGAATGCAGGGCAGTCGCCATGGGAAGCTGTCGTCAGACGTACGCGGGCAAGGGCCCCGGCGGTCGTCGAGAGGAGCGCAGCGTGACACAGGACGACCTCCGTGCCGGGCAGATCGATACCAGCAGGCCGCACCCTGCCCGGATCTACGACTACCTGCTGGGCGGCAAGGACAACTACGAGGTGGACCAGCAGGCCGGCGACGAACTCGCCACCGCCGCACCCGAGGTGCGGATCGGCCTGCGCGCCAACCGCGCCTTCCTGCAGCGCGCCGTCCGGTACGTGGTCGGCAGCGGCGTCCGCCAGATCCTCGACATCGGCACCGGACTGCCCACCTCGCCGAACGTCCACGAGGTCGCCCAGAAAGTGGCGCCGGACGTACGTGTCGCCTACGTCGACAACGACCCGATCGTGAACGGACACGCCGGCGCACTGCTGAGCGGCTCCGGCACGACCAGCATCGTGCTCGCCGACCTGCGCGACCCGCAGGCCATCGTGGACCACCCCGAAATCCGCCGGATCATCGACTTCGACGAACCGGTCGCCCTGCTCCTGGTCGCGATCCTCCACTTCCTCACCGAGGCGGAGAAGCCGGAGGAGGTCGTCGCCACCCTGCGCGACGCACTGCCGGCCGGCAGCTTCCTCGTCCTCTCGCACGCCACGGACGACTTCGCTGACCGCAGCGCGGCCAAGGCCATCTACAGCAAGGCGACCGCCACCCTGAACCTGCGGTCCCGCCCCGAGGTCGAGCGGTTCTTCGACGGCTTCGAACTCCTCGAGCCCGGCCTGGCCCAGGCCCCCTTCTGGCGCCCGGACACCACACCACCACCGAGGTCGAGCGAGATCGGCTTCTACGGAGGCGTAGCCCGCAAGCCCGCCTGAAGACGCGACGGCCGGCGGCGGGCGGGCCGGGTCAGCCCGCCTTCAGGAGGGCGTCGTCGCGCCATTTGAGGATCTTGTCGAAGCTGACCACCGCGCCGCCGCTGTTGGGCCGGTTGTGGAAGCGGACGTGGTCGGCCAGGGTTTCGATGAGGCAGAGGCCGCGGCCGTCCTCGGCGATCGGGGGCCCCTCGGGCGGGCCCCCGCCGTTGCCTGCGCCGGTGCCTGCGCCGCTGCCGCCGGGAGAGCCGCCGGGGCCCGCCACCGATTCGGTCACGCCGGCGCGGACGGCCCGGGAGACGGTGGCGGCCGGAAAGCCGGGGCCGGGGTCGGTGACCTCGATATGGCACATGTCGCCGTCGATGCAGGCCGTCACGCGGTACGCGTCCGTCCGCTCGTTCAGCCCGTGCTCGACGGCGTTGGCGCAAGCCTCCGAGAGGGCGACGGCGAGTTCGAAGGAGATCTCCGGGTCCACACCCGCCGTCTCCATGGTGCCCAGCAGCAGCCGCCGCGCGAGCGGCACGCTCGCCGCCTCGCGGCGCAGATGGAGAGACCACCAGATACTCATGCTCACCCTCCAGGCTGCGGCTGGTATGGGGCCGCTGAGAGGCTGCAGCTTCTCAGGGCCGCCCGGCCATACCGATACGTATTGCCTGTGTGAGCGGAAGGTAAGCGTGAAAAGGGTGTGACTCCCCTCATTCGGCGGAAGCGGAGTACGCCCTTCGCCGTGTAACGCCTTCCCCACGAATGCCGGAAGTCCGTATTCCGCCGCCCGCCGCAGACAGGGGCAGGACGCGGTGAGATGATGTCGCCGCCATGACTGCCGGTGCGGATCTCAGACTGCTGCGGGCTGCGGTGTTCACCGTGGCCTGCGTCGCACTGTCCATGGCCGGTCACACCCTGGCGGCTGGCTCCGTCCTGCCGCTGTGGACGATCGGTGCCGCCTGCGCGATGGTGTTCGCCGCCGCCGCGCGACTGGCCGGGCGGGAGCGTTCACTGCCCGGCATCACGGCCGCCCTCGCACTGGGGCAGGTCGCACTGCACACCCTCTTCTCCTTCGGGATGCACGGCACCGCCGCGCACTCGGGCGGCGTCGGCGCGAACGCGCACGGCGGTGGCGGCGGCAGCGGGCTGAAGGCGCTGGCCGGGCAGCTGCTGTGCAACGACAGCGCGGCGGCGGCCCTGACCGAGGCCAAGGCCCGGGAGGTGGTCTCCGACGCGGGACTGTCCACCGCGCACACGGCGTACGCCCCGGACCTGGCACACGGCGGACACAGCGGGCACGGCGGGCACGGCCTGTCGGAGACCGCCGTCGACTGCCTGCGCGCCGCCGTGACCGACGCGCTCCAGCAGCTCACCCCCGCCATGCTGCTCGGCCACCTGCTGGCCGCCATCGCCGCGGGCCTGCTGCTGCGCCGCGGTGAGGCCGCGTTGTGGCGGCTGGTCCGGCTCTCGGTCACGGCGGCGACCGCCGCCGAGAAGCTGGTGACCGTCCGCGATCTGCGCACTGCGCTGTCCTACGTACGGGCGCTGCGCGCCGGACTGCTGGCGGACGCCCCCGCGCCCCGTCGCGTCTTCAGGGCGCACGACGAGATCGTGCCCCGCCCCGTGCTCCTCCACCACACCGTCAGCAGGCGTGGACCGCCGCGGGCTGCGGAAGGCCTCGCCCTCGCGGCCTGACGCCCGCGCTCCCGTGGACCGGGGGCCCGAGCACCGCCGCACCCGGGCACCCGGCCCCCGCCCCTCGCGACGGCGGCGCAGGACACCGCATGGCCGGCACGCGGCACACCCCTGGGTTCCGGATTCCACGGTTCCCGGCGGACCGCCCGTCGCCGCCTGCCTCCGCCTGTCTCCGCCCGTCGCCGCCCACCCGCGTCCGGCCTCGCTGACGGCACCACCGGAGGTACGCCACCGGCCGTGCCAGGGCGAGCCACCACGCCTGAACACATCTGACACCTGACACCTGACACCTGACAGAGGTAGCCACACCATGAAGCTTTCTCAGCGCCGGTTCGCAACCACCGGCGTCCTCGCCGCCTCCGCCGTCCTGCTCGGCGCAGGCAGCGCATCCGCGCATGTCTCCGTCAATCCGGAAGAGGCGGAGGCGGGCGGCTACAGCACCGTCACCTTCAAGGTGCCCAACGAGCGTGACGACGCCTCGACCGTCAAGCTCGAGGTCAACCTGCCCGCCGACACGCCGCTCGCCTCCGTCATGCCGCAGCCGGTGCCCGGCTGGGATGTCAAGGTGACCAAGTCCAAGCTGGACAAGCCGATGGAGATGCACGGCGAGACGATCAACGAGGCCGTCTCGAAGGTGACCTGGAGCGGCGGCAAGATCGAGCCGGGCCAGTTCCAGCAGTTCCCGCTCTCCATGGGTGCGCTGCCCGAGGACGCCGAGCAGATGGTCTTCAAGTCCCTCCAGACCTATGACAGCAAGGAGGTCGTGCGCTGGATCGAGGAGCCGAAGGAGGGGGAGAAGGAGCCGGAGCACCCCGCCCCCGTACTGAAGCTCGCCGCCCCGGCACCGGAGGACGGTGACGGCACCGACGTTTCCGCGGACGGAGCGAAGAACGGGGCCGAGAAGGGAGCCGAGGACGGCGAGGGCACCGACGACGCCGCCTCGGACAGCTCGGACGGCACGGACACCACCGCCCGCGTCCTCGGCGGAGTCGGCATCGCCGTCGGAGTCGCCGGGGTCGCCTTCGGGGTACTGGCCGGACGGCGCCGTTCCGCATGAACCGGCCACCAGTCATCGCAGCTGAGAAACAAGAACACCGGGAACCACCCATGCTCAAACGGAAGACCCTCACCGCCGCCGCGGCACTCTGCGCGGCGGCGCTCACCCTGACCGCCTGCGGTTCAGACGACACCTCGGGCTCCGGCGACAAGACCGATCCCGCCGCGAACGTCCAGAGCGAGCAGAAGAAGGGCGGTGCCCTACTCGACAAGCCCTTCGCGAAGCCCGACCTCACCCTCACGGACACGAAGGGGAAGGAGTACGACCTCATCGAGGAGACGAAGGGCAGCCCGACTCTCCTCTTCTTCGGCTACACCCACTGCCCGGACGTGTGTCCGCTGACGATGAGCAACATCGCCATCGCCAAGTCCAAGCTCAGCAAGGCCGAGCAGGAGAAGCTCCGGGTCGTCTTCGTCACCTCCGACCCCGAGCGCGACACCCCGAAGCGGCTGGGCAAGTGGCTCCGCATGCAGGACACCTCCTTCATCGGGCTGACCGGCGACTTCGACACCATCCAGGCGGGCGCGCGCAGCGTCGGCGTGCACATCGAGCCGTCGTACGAGAAGAAGAACGGCGACGTCGTCTCCACGCACGGCGCACAGGTGCTCGCCTTCTCACCGAAGAGCGACGAGGGGTACGTCCTCTATACGGAACGGACGTCCACCGCCAAGATCCTGGAGAAGGAACTCCCGGCGATCGTGAAGGGGGAGACTCCGTGAACCGACGGCGTACCGCCCTTCCGGCCGCCTCCCTGGCGCTGGCCGGGATGTTCGCGCTGGGCGCCTGCGGCTCGGACAGCGACTCGGACTCCGGCTCGGACGCGAAGGCCGCGCCCGCTCTGAAGGCGCACGGCGCCTACGTGCCGCAGCCGGTCATGGCCGACATGGCGGGAGCCTTCCTGGTCATCGAGAACAGCGGCGGCAAGGCCGACAAGCTGACCTCGGTCACCAGCGACCTCACGGACGAGGTGCAGTTGCACAAGACCGTCGACCAGCAGATGCAGCGGGTGAAGTCCATGCCCGTGCCGGCGGACGGCTCCCTCGACTTCGCACGAGGCGGCAACCACCTCATGCTTGTCGATCTCCACCGGAAACCGGTGAAGGGCGACAAGGTCTCCCTCGAACTGCACTTCGAGAAATCCGACGCGATAAAGCTGTCCGTTCCGGTCAAGGCCACCAACCACACTCCCGAGAAGTGAGGGTCTGACGCGTGCTGCCCACCACCTCACCACGGCAATGGCTCACCTGGCTGCTCAGCACCCTCGGGGCGCTGGCGGCACTCTGTGCGTTCCTGCTCGGTACGGCGAGCCCCGCCGCGGCACACGCCGCACTGACCGGCAGCAGCCCGGCGGCCGGGTCGGTGGTGGGCAGCGCACCCGGAGAGGTCACCCTGACCTTCTCCGAGAACATCGCCACCTCCGACGACTCCATACGCGTGCTCGCCCCCGACGGAAAACGCGTCGACACGGGCGGGCTCAAAGACCTCTCCGAGGGCGGAGCCGTCAAGCACGGCACGCAACTGCGCAGCGACCTCGCCGACGGCACCTACACCGTCGCCTGGAAGGCCGTCTCGGCGGACAGCCACCCCATCGGGGGCGCCTTCACCTTCTCCATCGGCGCCCCCTCGGAAACCTCCGTCGGCGCCCAGGACACGGAAGCGGGCGGCGGCACGACGGGCTACCTCTACGACCTGGCACGCTACGCCGCCTACGGGGGCTTCGTGGTGCTCGTCGGCGGCGCCGCCTTCGTGCTGGCCTGCTGGCGGGAGGGGGCGAAGAACGAGGCGTTGCAGCGCCTCGTCTCCGGTGCCTGGGTCGTCATGGCCGCGGCGACCGTCGCCATGCTGGCGCTGCGCGGTCCCTACACCGGCTCGGGCAGCCTGACCGACGCGTTCGACCTGGCGGTACTGAAGGAGACCCTGGACACGAAGTCGGGCACCGCCCTCATGTCCCGCCTGCTGCTGCTGGCGGCGGCGGCCGCCTTCCTCTCGGTGCTGTTCGGCACCTACGCGAAGGACGGCAAGGACCAGAAGGAGGACGGCAAGGAGGGCACGGACAGCAAGGGGGGAAAGCAGGGCAAGGGGGGCAAGCAGGCCACGGACGCCAAGGCCCCCCTCCGTACACCCGCCGAGCGGCGCGACCTCCTCTTCGGCCTCTCCCTCGGCGGCACCGTCGTCGCCGCCGGGCTCGCCGCGACCTGGGCCATGTCCGAACACGCGTCCACCGGCATTCAGACCATGCTCGCCATGCCGGTCGCCGTCGTCCACCTGCTCGCCGTCGCCTGCTGGCTCGGCGGACTGACCTCACTGCTCACCGCTCTGCACCGCGGCACTCCCCCCAGCGTCGCCGCCACCCGCCGGTTCTCCCAGCTCGCTTTCACCAGCGTCATCGTGCTGGTGGGCACGGGGCTGTACCAGTCCTGGCGGCAGGTGGGCTCCTGGAGCGCGCTCACCGGGACCGACTACGGAGTACTGCTGCTGCTGAAGCTGGGGCTGATCTCCCTGCTGCTCGGCATCGCCTGGTTCTCGCGGCGCTGGACGGCCCGCCTCGTCGGTTCCGCCACGGCCGGCGGTTCCGGCGTCTCGGGTGCGGAAGGCCGGGGGGAGGAAGAGCCCGGCGGCGTGGGAGGCGCGGCAGAGGGGGAAGACCGAGAAGACACCGACACCGACACCGACACCGATTCCGAAGCTGAGCCCGTACTCGTGTCCGCGGGCGGTCCCGACCGCGACCCCGACCCGGACCCCGTACGTGCCGCCCAGCTCGCCCGCCAGCGCGCCGCCACCGCGACCGCCCGCCGCAAGCGGGCCAGGGACTCCGACCTGCCCCGCGCCGGACTGCGGCGCTCCGTCCTGTACGAGGCGGGTGTCGCCGTCGCCATCCTCGCCGTCGCCACGCTGCTCAGCGGCACCGAACCCGGGCGGGCCGTGGAATCCGAGCAGGGCTCCGGCGCAACCTCCGCCGCACCGGCCGGGCCCGTCACCGTCGACCTTCCCTTCGACACCGGCGGCCCGAACGGAAAGGGCACCGCGAAGATCACTCTCAATCCGGGCACCAAGGGCAACAACGGGCTCACCATCAAGGCCACCGACCCCGACGGCAAGCCCGTCAAGGCACCCGAGGTCCAGGTCGCCCTCACCCAGCCCGCCAAGGACATCGGCCCGCTCCGCACCACCCCCAACCCCGCAGGCGAGGGCCGCTGGGTGGACACGGAGGTACGGCTTCCGGTCTCCGGCAACTGGCGGATCGCCCTCACCATCCGCACCTCGGACATCGACCAGGTGACCGAGACCAAGACCGTCCGCATCGGCTGATCAGCCCGGACACGCCAGCACAGACGACCAGCACAGACGCACCAGCAAGAAGAAGGAATCCCGGTCCCCGTAATGAACGACAACGACATCAGCCTCTCCCGGCGCCGTCTCCTCGGTACCGTCGGCGCCGCCGGGGCGACCGGGCTGGCGATGGGCGCGGGCGGCGGCGTCCTCGGCCAGTCCGCCGCCCAGGCAGATCCGCCGAGGGCACTGGCCAGCGTCGGTTCGGCAACCGTCGCCTTCCACGGCCGGCACCAGGCCGGAATCACCACGCCGCTCCAGACCCACTGTCACCTCGCCGCCTTCGACCTCGCCCCCGGCGCCGGCCGCAAGCAGGCCGCCGCCCTGCTGCGCCGCTGGTCACGCACCGCAGCCGAACTGATGACGGGCGAGGCCGACGGGACGGGCGGGTCTGACCGGTCGCGCGAGTCGGAAGCAAAAGCGGAGCCCGCCTCCGGCATCGCACTGGACGCGGGCCCGTGCTCGCTCACCGTCACCTTCGGCTTCGGCCGCAGCTTCTTCACTCGTACGAAGCTCACCTCCCAGCGCCCCGACGCCCTCGCGCCACTCCCCCCGTTCTCCGCCGACGCACTCGACGCCAAGCGCTCGGACGGCGACCTGTGGGTGCAGATCGGCGCCGACGACAGCCTTGTCGCCTTCCACGCGCTGCGCGCGCTCCAGCGCGCGGCGGACGGCACGGCGAGGGTGCGCTGGCAGATGAGCGGGTTCAACCGTTCCGCCGGGGCCACCCCCGCACCCATGACCCAGCGCAACCTCATGGGCCAGGTCGACGGCACCAACAACCCCAAAACCTCCGACCCCGACTTCGCCGAACGGATCTTCCTGCCCACCGGCGGCTCGCCCGGCTGGATGACGGGCGGCTCGTATGCGGTCTTCCGCCGCATCCGGATGCTCCTGGACCGCTGGGACGACCTCTCGCCCGGCGCCCAGGAGCAGGTGATCGGCCGCCGGAAGTCCGACGGCGCCCCGCTGTCCGGCGGCACCGAGACGACGGCCGTCGCGCTGGACAAGCGGAAGTCCGACGGCGGCCTGGCCATCGCCGCCGACGCACACGTACGAGTGAGCGCCCCCGAGACCAACGGCGACGCCGCCATGCTGCGCCGCTCCTTCTCCTACCACGACGGTTTCCGCGAGGACGGCGCTCCCGACGCCGGCCTGCTCTTCGTCGCCTGGCAGGCCGACCCGCTTCGCGGCTTCGTGCCGGTGCAGCGCAAGCTCGACAGCGGCGACGCGCTCTCCCCGTTCATCCGGCACGAGGCGAGCGCGCTGTTCGCGGTCCCGGGCGGCCCCGGCAAGGGCGAGTACGTGGGGCAGCGGCTGCTCGAAGGCTGACGGCCTGGTGAGAAGCGGAGACCGGCGCCGCCCGCACCCCTCGCGCGACTACTGTGGACCGCATGTCACCCGCGAGTCGCTACACCTACCTCGGCCCCGAGGGGACCTTCACCGAGGCCGCTCTCCGTACGCTGCCCGAGGCCGCCACCCGCGAACTGGTACCGATGGTGTCGGTACCCGCCGCGCTGGACGCCGTACGGACCGGGGAGGCCGCGGCCGCGCTGGTGCCGATCGAGAACTCCGTCGAGGGCGGCGTCACCGCCACGCTCGACGAGCTGGCGAGCGGCGAGCCGCTGATGATCTACCGCGAGGTGCTGCTGCCGATCAGCTTCGCGCTGCTGGTGCGGCCCGGCACGCAGCTGACGAGCGTGAAGACGGTGACCGGACACCCCGTCGCGCAGCCGCAGGTGCGCAACTGGCTGGCCGCGCGGCTGCCGGAAGCCGTCTGGGAGTCGGCCGCCTCGAACGCGGACGGCGCCCGGCTGGTGCAGGAGGGGCGCTACGACGCGGCGTTCGCGGGCGAGTTCGCCGCCGGTCCGTACGGGCTGGAGGCGCTGGTCACCGACATCCACGACGCGGAGAACGCGACGACCCGCTTCGTGCTGGCGGGGCGCCCCGCGCGGCCCGCCGCCCCGACCGGCGCGGACAAGACCTCGGTCGTGATGTGGCTGCGCGAGGACCACCCCGGCGCGCTGCTGGAGCTTCTCCAGGAGTACGCGTCGCGCGGGGTGAGCATGATGCGCATCGAGTCCCGGCCGACGGGTGAGGGCATCGGCCGCTACTGCTTCTCGGTGGACTGCGAGGGGCATGTCGCCGACCGGCGGGTGGGCGATGTGCTGATGGGGCTGAAGCGCGCGTGTCAGCGGGTGCGGTTCCTGGGGTCGTATCCGCGGGCGGACGAGGTGTGGCCGACGCTGGCGCCCGGCACGACGGACGAGGAGTTCGTGGCGGCGGCGGACTGGCTGAACCGTTGCATGGACGGCCGGGCCTGAACCATCGCTGCGGCGGGTCGGCGTACGGCTGAACGACGGCTGGACCAGGACTGACCTGCGGGTGTCCCGCATGCGTCGCAGCGCTCGCTCAAAGTTATCCACAGGGTGGCGGGTGGTGCTGTGCATAAGTCGACAGACGAATCGGACCGAGTCGACAAAACACCATGGAGACCCCAGGTCCGACCACAGCCTCCCGGATCGACTCGCGTTACCCCAATTCTCTCGAACACCGCACCGGAGTGAGGCAATCCCCCTCGAATGAGGGTGTATTCCGAACACAAACCGGGAATTCTGCGCCAGCGGACATTACCGCCAAATGATCTTCCTCATTTTCCACAGGCCCCCAATGCCCCCTGTGGAAAACTTGAGGAGGAACCCAACACCTGTGGATAACTCTCAACTCCTGGGCCCCTACTCCCCGTACACCCGCCCCTCCCAGCGGTGCGGGCTCCGCCCACCGGAATCCGGGAATTCACCGAACTCCACTCGCCTCCCCTTCGCACCGCCGCGCTCCGCCGCCCCACTCTTCTTTCACAAATAGGGCATATCACCAGAGAACGGGATATCAGGTCGAGCGGTTCGAGCGGCACCGGTACCCTGGCCGGGTGATTGACCTTCGGCTCCTCCGTGACGACCCCGACCGTGTACGCGCCTCGCAGCGCGCCCGTGGAGAGGACGTCGACACCGTCGACGCGCTGATCTCCGCCGATGAGCGCAGCCGGTCGTCCAGCGTCCGCTTCGATCAGCTGCGCTCCGAGCAGAAGCAGCTGGGCAAGCTGATCCCCAAAGCCGCGGGTGACGAGAAGGCCGCGCTGCTCGCGAAGGCGGGCGAGCTCTCCGCCGCCGTCAAGGCCGCCGACGCCGAGCAGGACGAGGCGGCCGCCGAGACCCAGCGGCTGCTGCGCACGCTGGGCAACCTGGTGCACCCCGACGTCCCGGTGGGCGGCGAAGAGGACTTCACCGTCCTCGAAACGCTCGGTGAGCGGCGCGACTTCGAAGCCGAGGGCTTCACTCCCAGGGACCATCTGGAGCTGGGCCAGCTGCTCGGCGCCATCGACGTGGAGCGCGGCGCGAAGGTGTCCGGCTCGCGCTTCTACTACCTCACCGGCGTCGGCGCCCTGCTGGAGCTGGCCCTGGTGAACGCCGCGATCGCCCAGGCGACCGAGGCGGGCCTGACCCCGATGCTGACGCCCGCCCTGGTCAAGCCGCAGGCAATGGAGGGCACCGGTTTCCTGGGCCAGGCGGCCGAGAACGTCTACCACCTGGAGCAGGACGACCTCTATCTCGTCGGCACCTCCGAGGTCCCGCTGGCCGCCTACCACATGGACGAGATCATCGAGGCGAAGCGGCTGCCGCTGCGGTACGCCGGGTTCTCGCCCTGCTTCCGGCGCGAGGCGGGTACGTACGGCAAGGACACCAGGGGCATCTTCCGGGTGCACCAGTTCGACAAGGTCGAGATGTTCTCCTTCGTCGCGCCGGAGGAGGCGCAGGCCGAGCACCAGCGGCTGCTGGAGTGGGAGAAGCAGTGGCTGACCGGGCTCGGGCTGCCCTTCCAGGTGATCGACGTGGCAACCGGTGATCTGGGCGCCTCCGCCTCGCGCAAGTTCGACTGCGAGGCGTGGATCCCGACTCAGGGCAAGTTCCGCGAGCTGACCTCGGCCTCCAACTGCGACGAGTTCCAGGCCCGGCGGCTGTCGGTGCGGATGCGCGACGGCAAGCACGTACGGCCGCTGGCGACGCTGAACGGCACGCTGTGCGCCGTGCCGCGCACGATCGTGGCGCTGCTGGAGAACCACCAGCAGCCGGACGGCTCGGTGTGGGTGCCGGAAGTGCTGCGTCCGTATCTGGGCGGGCGTGCGGTGCTGGAACCGGTCGCCCGGTGACCGCCGGCATCCTGCCGGGAGCCGGTGCCCCCCTGGCATCCTTTCCCTACAAGCTGATCGCCACCGACCTGGACGGGACGCTGCTGCGCTCCGACGACTCGATATCCCGCCGCACCACGGACGCGCTGGACGCCGCGTGCGCGCGGGGTGCGGCGCACCTCGTGGTGACCGGGCGCGCGGTGCCCTGGACGAGGCATGTGCTGGCTGAGCTGGGCCACACCGGGCTGGCGGTCTGCGGACAGGGCGCACAGGTGTACCACGCGGGCGAGGGGCGCCTGCTGACCTCGGTGACCCTGGACCGGCAGCTGGCCCGGCTGGCGGTGGAGAAGATCGAGGCGGAGGTCGGCCCGCTGGCGCTCGCCGCCTCGCGTGACGGGCTGGACGGTCAGGTGCTCGTCGGGCCCGGCTACCGGCAGCAGGAGGGCCCGCTTCCGGCGACGCCGTACGAGGACCGGGCGGACGTGTGGGCCGAGCCGCTGAACAAGCTCTATCTCCAGCACCCGACCCTGGGCGACGACGCGCTGGCCTCCGCCGCACGGTCGGCGGCGGGGGATCTGGTGGGCGTGATGATGTCGGGCGCGGGGATCGTCGAACTCCTGCCGCTGGGGCTCAGCAAGGCGAAGGGCCTGTCGCTGGCCGCCCGGCGGCTGGGCGTGCGCGCCTCGGAGACGATCGCCTTCGGGGACATGCCGAACGACATACCGATGTTCGCGTGGTCGGCACACGGGGTCGCGATGGGGAACGCGCATCCGGAGCTGCTGGCGGTGGCCGACGAGGTCACGGCGCCGCAGGACGAGGACGGTATAGCGGTGGTCCTGGAGAAGCTGCTCGCCGGCGGCTGACCGCCGACGGCCGGGACCAGTCGACCGGCCCCCGGTGTGCGGCCCCAGCCGTGCGCACCCAGCCGTGCCCGCCCAACCGTGCGGACCCCGTCCGGGCTTCCTCCGGACGGGGCCACCGCGTCAGCCCTCGGCCGCCAGGGTCAGCGTCCGCAGCTTCTGCCCCGCCCACCAGGTGCCGCCGACGGTCACCGCCACGAGCAGCACGACGGCGACCGGCACCCCCACGTCGGAGCTGATCAGCCCGTCACCGGCGATCTCCTCGGCCAGCGACAGCGACCACTGCTGTACGGAGAGCGTGCGCGCCCCGGCCACCAGGCTGCCGAACAGCGCTTCCCAGATCAGGGCGTAGACAAGGCCGATGACGACGGCGTGCCTGCTGACCGTGCCGAGCAGCAGGAAGACCGCGCTGTACGCGATGGAGGCGACGACCGCCGCGAAGGTGTAGGCGACCGCCAGCTGCTGGCTGTTGCCGTTCAGGATGAAGCCCGCGAGGAGGGTGGGGAGCGCCGAGAAGAGGATGCTCACCCCGACGGCGACGAAGAGTTTGGTGATGATGATCGTCGGCCGCTTCAGCGGTTTGGACAGCAGATAGACGACGGAGCCGTCGTCTATCTCCGGGCCGATCGCGCCCGTACCGGCGATGACGCCGATCAGCGGGACCATGGTGGCGAGTGCGAAGCCGCCGAGGAGTTCGGCCGTCACCGCGTCGTCGGCGCCGACCATCGCGCGGACGACACCCGCGACGATGAGCAGCAGCACGGGCAGGGCACACAGGAGCAGTGCGCGGCGGCGGCCGAGGAGTGCCCGGTAAGTGAGCCGGGCGACAGTGGGGTTGTACATCGCTCAGTCTCCTTGTCGGCCGTCAGGCCGCGACGAGGTACGAGAACACGCTCTCCAGGGACTCGTCCGAGGGCGAGACCGTGAGGAGCCGGATGCCGTGGTCGCGGGCGACGCGTGGCAGGAGTTCGGTGAAGCGGTTGAAGTCGACCGCCTGGATGCGCAGGGCCGCTTCGCTCAGGTCTACTTCGATCCCGGCCGTGGACGGGTCGGCGATGAGTGCGGCGGCCAGGGTCCGGTCGTCGCTGGAGCGCACGAGATAGCGGTGCGGCCGGTCCGTCATCAGGCGGCGGATCTTGCGGAAGTTGCCGCTGGCCGCATGCCGTCCGGCGACGATGACCTCGATGTGGGAGGCGAGTTGCTCGACCTCCTCGAGGATGTGCGAGGAGAAGAGGACGGTCCGGCCCTCCTCGCCCATCCTGCGCAGCAGGTCCATCAGATGCATGCGCTGGCGCGGGTCCATCCCGTTGAACGGCTCGTCCAGCAGCAGCACGGACGGGTCGTGGACGAGCGCGGAGGCCATCTTCACGCGCTGCCGCATGCCCTTGCTGTAGGTGGAGATGCGGCGGTCCTGGGCGTACTCCATCTCGACGGTGGCCAGCGCGCGCTGGGCGGCGGCACCCGGGTCGGGAAGGCCGTGCAGTTCGGCGTTGGCGAGCACGAACTCCGCGCCGTCGAGGAAGTCGTACATGCCCTCGCGCTCGGGGACCAGGCCGATCTGACGGTAGGCGCTCTCGTTGCGCCAGATCGGGGCGCCGTCGAGGGTGACGCTGCCGGTGGAGGGGGCGAGGAAGCCGCCCATCATGTGGATGAGCGTGGACTTCCCGGCGCCGTTGGGGCCCAGGAGTCCGGTGACGCCGGGGGTGATGTTCATGGTGATGTCGTTGACCGCCACGACGTTCCCGAACCAGCGGGAGGTGTGGTCGATGTGCAGGGTGGTCACAGCCCGGCCTTTCGGTAGCGGCGCAGGAGGAGGAGATACGAACCGGCGATCGCTGCGGCGATGACGAGCAGGTAGACGACGCCTTCGCCGCCGGTCAGTTGGCGTCCGCCGGGGAACTCCGTGGTCCCGCCGAGGAATTTGCCCTGGAGGCCGTCCATCAGGGTGCCGGGGGAGGCCAGCCCGAGCCAGCCGGTGGCGTCGATGCTGCCCTGCTCCTCCGCGATCGCCTGGAGCGCGCTGACCAGGGTGTACGGGATGGTGAAGACGGCGATGATGGCGGCGACCCCGAAGCCGCGGCGCGGGGTGAGCGCGGCGACGGCCAGGCCGATCGCCGCGTACAGCAGGGAGAAGGCGGCGGCGGCGAGCAGGCCCTGGGCGAAGCCCTTGGTCTGGTCGACGAAGTCGAGCTTGGCCAGCAGTGCGCCCGCGTAGAGGATCACGACGGGGACGGCGGTGAAGACGAACAGGGCCGAGGAGAGGGCGGTGAACTTCGCGCTCACGTAGTCGGCACGCTCGATGGGGCGGGAGAAGTAGAGCGGCACGATCTTGAACCGCAGGTCGAGGGAGACGGTCTGCGGGGCCACGGCCGCGATGAAGATGCTGATGACGGGCAGCAGGAAGCTCGCGTACGCGGTGTAGTCCACGGGCAGTTCGTCGAGCCCGGTCGTGACGGCGACGGCGACCATGATGGCGGCCGGAAGGCACATCACGGCGAACAGGATCATCGGCAGGACCTTGGACTTGGCCGAGCGGCCGAGTCCGTAGGCACCGCGCAGCGACTGCAGGAAGAGCGAGCGGCGCGCGTAGGCGCGGCCGAGACGGGGGCCGTCGTAGCTGCGGTAGCCGATGTTGTGGATGACGTCGGTGGCGCGGGACGCGACGGCCGGCGGGCTGGGCTCAGGCGACATCGTCGCTGCCCCCTTCCTGCGGGCGGGTCCCCGCGAGTTCGAGCTGCGGGGCGGGCGTGTCGTCCTGGAAGACCTCGGAGATGTGGTGCCTGCGGTGTTCCATCCGGATCAGGCCGAGCCCGAGGTCGGCGACGGCGTCACGGACCGTGTCGTGCACGGCGTCGGCCCCGGCGTCGGCGCCACCGGCCGCCCCCACGTCGACGAGGAGCAGGTGCCCGCTGCCGGGCGCGCCCGCCTCGGTGGGTGCCTGGAGGGTCAGTCCGGCGCTGGTCAGGGCGGTGCGCAGGGCGGCCGTGCCGTCGGGGTGGGTGTCGGTGTCGGTAACCTCCACGGCGAGCAGCGCGGCGTCCTGGGTGAAATCGGCGGTCGTCGAGGCGCGCAGCAGCTTTCCGCCGTCGATGACGACGACATGGTCGCAGGTGCGCTCCAGCTCGCCCAGAAGGTGCGAGGTGACGAGCACCGAGATGCCGAAGTCGGTGTAGACGCGGCGGATCAGGTCGAGCATGTCGTCACGGCCGACCGGGTCGAGGCCGTTCGTCGGCTCGTCGAGCAGCACCAGCCGGGGGTCGTGGACAAGCGCCTGGGCCAGCTTCACCCGCTGTTTCATGCCGGTCGAGTAGCCGCCCATGGCCCGGTAGCGCTCCTCGTAGAGGCCGACGTGGCGCAGGGTGTCGGCGGTGCGCTCGCGGGCGGCGGTGGGTGGCAGCCCGGACATCCGGGCCATATGGACGACGAACTCGGTCGCCGACACGTCCGGCGGCAGACAGTCGTGCTCCGGCATGTAGCCGACGCGTTCGCGGATGGCGCCGCCGTCGCGGGAGACGTCCATGCCGAGCACGGAGGCGGTCCCCTCGGTGGCGGGGGAGAGCCCGAGCAGAATCTTGATCAGGGTTGATTTGCCGGCGCCGTTGGCACCCACCAGGCCCGTCACGCCCGGTGTGATGTCCACGGTCAGCCGGTCGAGAGCGGTGACCCGGGGGTACCGCATGGTCAGGCTCTGGGTCGCGATCACAGTCACAGGAAGGAACGCTAGTGCGTTTGTGTACCGCCTCACGTCCCCCGGGGGGAGTGGATCCATGTCGTACCGGAGAGGGAGGCCCCCTTAGGGGCCCGGCACGATCGCCCTGTTACCCGGAGTATCCACAGGCTGTGCATCTCTCTTGACGGAGCCAACGGTCGTGATCAGAGTGAGGGGGCGAAAACCGACCGCAGAGGAGACTGTTCCATGCGCAGACGGCACTTCGTCACAGGATTAGCCGGTGCCACGGCGGGAGTGGGGCTCGGCGCGCTTCCGCTCGGTGCCTCGGCCGGCGCCTCGCCCGACAGCACCAGGGCAGGCGGCCCTGCCGGCTCCCCTGCCACGGCCACCGCCGGGCAGTGGCTCCAGAGCACCGCGCCGCCCGGCGCCGAGGCGTCCAGACTGCTCAAGGTAGCCGCCGCCGGGCCGGAACTCGCCTGGGCGGTGGGCGAGCAGGCCCGCGACGCCAGGACTCCGGGCCGTCCGCTGGCGCTCCGCTGGGACGGCACCGCCTGGAGCCACACCGACGTGACCCACCTCGGCATCACCGGATCGATCAGCGAAGTCTCCGGCATCGCCCCCGACGCGGCCTGGGCCGTCGCCGGGGACACCGGGGACGGCCCGCGCCACCTGCTCCGCTGGGACGGTACGACCTGGCAGGACACCGCGTTCCCCGGCAGCACCGACCCGGGCACCAGACTGCGCGCCCTCACCGTCGCGGAGGACGGGCGCGCCTGGGTCGCCGGTGTCCTCGGCGGCCGGGTGCGGCTTCTGCACTGGGACGGCGGTGTGTGGCGATGGCTGCCGCCCCTTCCCGAGGGCACCCCCGTCCCGTGGAACGCGCATCTGGCGGCGGACGGCTCGGTCTGGGTCTCGGGTGACGGCATCGCCCGCTGGGACCACAAGGAGTGGACGGTCCTGCCCGCCCCCGGCGGTATCCGTCAGACCCTCGTCGACCTGCTGCCCGTGGCGGCCGACGACGCGTGGGCGGTGGGCGCCGCGTTCGGCGTCGGCGGGCCGCCGGGCAAGCCGCCGGGTGTCGTCCTGCTCCGCTGGAACGGCACCGCATGGGTGTCCCAGCAGGGACTTCCGTTCAGCGTGGGTGCGCTGAACTCCGTCGTCGGCGACGCCGACGGAAACCCCGCCCTGATCGCGGGCTGGGACTTCTGGGACGGCACCCGCACGCACTACCTGCGGCGCGACGGCGACGGCTGGAGCAGCGAGCGCGGTCCGCTGGCGACGGGCGAGACGCCGATGATGCTCGACCTCGCGGCGGTCCCCGGCACCGAAGCGGTCTGGTCCGTCGGCGCGAACACCCGCTACTCCACCACCCCGCCTGCCCGACTGCGCATCGAGCACTACGGCTAGGGTCTCTCGTTTGGATCACGCTGGCTCGGTGAGCGGGGTCTGGTGGTGGCGTCGCAAGGCGTCTCCCCAGGCCCGCAGGGCCGAGGGGACGCGTGCCAGGGCACGCGAACCCCGCCTGAAGGCGGCGCCGGAGCCCTCACGCTGTGGAGAACGGGCACAACTTATCCACAGGAAGCACGTTCGTACGGGTATACAAGGTGAGAAACGGCTGTGGAAAAGTCGAGGCGGACCTCCGTAGCCCTTCCGTGGCCCTTCCATGGCCCTAGCCCGGCGAAAACCATGTGCCGCCGCCCGCCATGCCCGGCACCCTGTGGCCATGGACGCCAACCGTGACGTACGGATCTCCAAGTACCTCGCCAGGCACCTGCGGCACGATCCCGGCCGGATCGGGATCGTGCTGGACGAGCACGGCTGGGTGCCGGTCGAGGAGTTGCTGCGGGCCGCCGAGGCGCACGGTTTCCGCTTCAGCCGGGAGGAGCTGACGGAGGTCGTCGCCTCCAACGACAAGCGGCGCTACGCGCTGGACCAGGAGCGGGACCGCATCCGCGCCAGCCAGGGCCACTCGGTCGAGGTGGACCTCGGCCTTCCGGCCGTGACACCGCCGCCCTGGCTCTACCACGGCACAGTCGGCAGACATCTGGCCGCGATCCGCGCGGAGGGGCTGCGGCCGATGAACCGGCACGCGGTGCACCTGTCGTCCGACCGGGAGACCGCGCTGCGCGTCGGGGCGCGGCGCGGCAGACCGGTGGTGCTGTCGGTGGAGGCCGGAGCGATGCACGCCGGAGGTCACGCGTTCCGGGTGAGCGCGAACGGCGTCTGGCTGGCCGGGGAGGTACCGCCGTCCTACCTCCGCTTCCCCGACGGCAGGGGCCGGTGATGTCCGCGTCGCACGATCCCGTCCTGCTCGACGTCACCCGCTGAGGGCCGCTGCCGATAGGCTGCCTCCTCGAAGCAGTCAGCGGACGTGAAGGAATACGGGGACGTACGTTGCCGATCATCGTGGCCACGCTCATCCGGGCCCTGCGCGGGCGGGTGCGCGGCTGGCGGGCCGCCGTCACCATCGCCCTGTTCGTCTTCGTCACCAGCTGGCTGGCGATGTGGCTGGTGGAGCCGGACTCGAACGGGATCACCGAGCCGCAGAACTACTGGTGGTGGTTCCTGGTCACCGGCTCGACCGTAGGCTACGGCGACTACTTCCCGGAGTCGGGCGCCGGCCACGTCGTCGGCGCCTATGTCATCGTCGGCGGCATCGGCACGCTGACCATCCTGTTCACCGAACTCGCCTCGCACATCCAGGCCGTGAAGGGTAAGCGCATGAAGGGCGTCCTCGACCTCGACCTCAGCGGCCACATCGTCATCCTCGGCTACACCCCGGGCCGGACCGAGCGCCTCGTCCGCGCGCTCCAGCTCGAAGCCCGCACCGACTTGGTGCTGTGCGCCTGGGAGGAGACCCCAGAGCACCCGATGCCGGAGGAGCAGAAGGTCCTGTTCGTACGAGGTGATCTCGCCGCCGTCGAAGTGCTCGGCAGGGCGTGCGTGGACCGGGCCGCCACCGTCCTGATCGACGGCCGGGACGACAACGAGGCGCTGACCCTCGCCGTCGCCGTCGACCACCTGCAACCCGACGTCCATCTGGTGGCCGCGCTGCGCGACATGAGCCAGAGCAGGCAGCTGCGCTATGTGAACCCCCGGGTCCAGTGCGTCCAGTGGCACATGCCGGACCTGCTGACCGAGGAGGTCCTGGATCCCGGCATCACCGAGGTCTACATGGACCTGATGCAGAACACCACCGGCAGCAACACCTACTCGATGCGGCTGCCCGCATCCCTGGCGGGCCGCCCCTTCGGCGAGTGCCAGACCCTCTTCGGCCGGGACTTCGGCGCCACGGTGCTCGCCGTACGCCACCACGACAGCCTGGTGGTCGGTCCGTCCTGGGAAACCCCGATGGAGCCGGACACGGTGCTCTACTACATGTCGGGCCGCCGCATCGAAACGGCCGACCTTCCTTGAACCGTTCAACGCAGGGCTGAACGCAGCCCCGCCCCTACGCTGACAGCGGACACGGCGGGCCAGGGCCGCCCTGAACCGCACGGCACCGGAACCGCCCCTGCCCGCACTCCACGACACGTGGTGACCGTGACCTGCCCGTAAGCGGAATCTGCTTGCCACGGGCACATGCGCCCTGGGCTCCCGCTCGGCCCCGGCGAAGGTGCGAGATCAGCTGTTCCTATGTCCGGGTACGTCATACGATTCCTGATGTCACCCCCGCAGTTGCCCGCGACGCGAGCCTCGGGAGTGCCTTCACATGCCGATGAGCCAAGCCGGTCCGCCGCTGAAGTCGTGGCCTGACCGTCTCCCCTGTCCGGGTGCTCCTCACGGCTTCCCCCGCATCCACCTCCTCGACGAACAGCGCACGCACCGTGTCTTCCGGCAGGAACCACAGCTGTGGCCGCGCCCTCGGTCACACGCCGGCATACCCACAAGGAGACGACCCGTGATCGAAACGCTGGACGCCGTCGAACGCACCTCCCTGCTCACCGCCGCCCTGCGAGCGGCCGAGACGCGCCGCCCGGACCGCATCTACGAGGACCCGTACGCGGCCATGCTCTGCGGAGACGTCGGCCCGTCGCTGCTGGCGGAGATGCGCGCCGCCATCGCACCGCCGAGCGGCACGCCTCGGACCCTGCCCAGCAGCCCCGACTACAACGCGATCCGCACCCGGCTGTTCGACGACTTCCTCCAGGAGGCCGCCCGTACGGAGGGGATGCACCAGATCGTGCTGGCCCCGGCGGGCATGGACTCACGGGCCTACCGCCTCGACTGGCCCGACGGGCTGCGCTACTTCGAGATCGACCGCCCCGCCGTGCTGGGCTACAAGCAGGACCGTCTCGCGGACGTCACCCCCCGCGTGGACCACCGCACCGTTCCCGTGGATCTCACCTCGCCCACCTGGGAGGAAGACCTCCTCGCCGCCGGGTACGACCCCAAGGCTCCCTCGACCTGGCTCCTGGAGGGGCTGCTCTACTACCTGACGGAAGCCGACACCCACCACGTCCTGCGGCGGGTGGCCGCCATCACGGCACCCGGCAGCCGCATCGCCGCCGACATGGTCAACTCGGCGGCACTGACCCTGACCTACCTGCGGCCGGTGCTCGACCTCTTCTCCCGCTGGGGCTGCCCCTGGCTGTTCGGCACCGACGAGCCCGAAGCGCTGTTCGACCGCTTCGGGTTCTCGGCCGAGGCGGTACAACCCGGTCAGCCGGGCGCCGACTTCGGACGCTGGCCGGACCCGGTGCCTCCCGCGCACGAGCGGGACGTCCGCAGAGTCTTCTTCGTGCGCGGAGAGCGCCGCTGACCGCCAGGCGTAACCAAGGGTGGCTGTCCGGGGTGAGGCCGGACAGCCACCGTCAGCTGGTCAGTGGAGGGCGAGTTCTGGAAGGAAGAGCGTGCCTCGCTTCAGCCGAGCTGAGCGAGGGCCTCCGTGGCGATCTCCTCGAAGACCGCCTCCTGGTAGTCGAAGACGGAGCCGGGAACCGGCGCGTGGAGGACGATCTCGGTGATGCCGCGATCCCGGTGGCTGCCCGCGAAGTCCACGAAGGCGTCGACGGAATCGAGCGGCCGGTCCGGAGTGAAGCCGGTCAGCAGACTCTTCTCCAACTCCGCCGGATCCCGCCCGATCTCCCCGCACATCTCACCCAGGCGGTCCACCTGGCGGCCGACGGCGGCGAGGGACTCGGCGGGCGTGCCGGCCGAGTTGACCTTGGAGTCGCCCGTGGTCACCCACGCCTGCCCATGACGGGCGGCGAGCCGCAGTCCGCGCGGGCCGGTCGCGGCGACGGCGAAAGGCAGCCGGGGGCGCTGGACGCAGCCGGGGATGTTGCGGACCTCGTCGGCGGAGTAGAAGGTGCCGGCGTGGCTGACGACGTCCTCGCGCAGCAGGCGGTCGAGGAGCGGCACGAACTCGCCGAAGCGGTCGGCGCGCTCGCGTGGCGTCCACGGCTCCTGGCCCAGAGCGGTCGCGTCGAAGCCGCTGCCACCCGCGCCGATGCCAAGTGTTATCCGTCCGCCGGAGATGTCGTCGAGCGAGATCAGTTCCTTGGCGAGCGTCACGGGGTGGCGGAAGTTGGGCGACGTGACGAGCGTTCCCAGGCGGATGCGCCCGGTGACGGCAGCGGCGGCGGTCAGCGTGGGGAGGGCACCGAACCAGGGTCCGTCACGGAAGGTGCGCCAGGAAAGGTGGTCGTAGGTGTACGCCGTGTGGAAGCCGAGTTCCTCTGCGCGCTGCCATGCGGCACGGCCGTCTTCGTGCCAGCGGCGGTACGGCAGGATCACGGTGCTCAGGCGCAGACTCATGCCTCAGAGCCTACGGCCGTGGTCCCAAGGTGTGAGCCGGGCACGTTCGCCGCGGTGTTCCGGGCCGTCACAGCCCCCGCTCCCCCTTGGGCCGTACGGGGTGCGCGCGTAGCGCGCTGGGGCACCTCCGGCGCTTGGGGCCGTTGGTAGCGGATGATCGGCCTGGCCTCCCCCGGTGCGCCGGGGTGGGGCGTCGGCGCGTAGGAGTGCGGGAGGTCGTGGTGGCAGCGCATCCGGTGATCGGGTATCTCGTCTGGGCGGTTCTCTTCGGTGCCCTGTTCACCTGGGAGGGCATCTCACTGATCCGGACGGGTGACGGTTTTCCCACGCTCAGCGAGGCCGTCGCCGGTGTCATGCGCTATCCGGCGGGCCGGTGGGCGCTGTTCGCGGTGTGGTTGTGGTTCGGCTGGCACACCTTCGTACGGGGCTGGCACTTCCTGCTCCGGGACGCCTCTTGACCGCCGGGGCCGCAGGGGCCGCCGGGGCGCCCGGACGGTCGCGGTCGTGCTCCCCACGCCGCTGAACGTCACGCTCATGGTGACCGGCTATCTGCTGGTCATGGGCTATCTGGCGCTCGGCCTGCGCATCCTGCGGCGCGCGCCCCGAGCACGGCCGCGGGAAGGATCGCGGGGGTGGCCCGGTCTGCTGCGCCGGGTTCTGGGCACCGTGACCGGTGGCTCTCTGCTGCTGCTGGTGGTCATCGTCGCCTACTACCACGGTGTGGCCCGCCTGGGCGGCCGGTTCCTGGCGAGCGCGTTCACCGGTAGCGCCACCCTGCTGGGCGTCACGCTGCCGGTGTACTTCCTAACGTCCTGGGCGGTCGTACGCCGACAGCGGCGGCGGGGCCCGGCGGGCGGTCAGCGGTGACCGACCGCTGACCGCCGGGCAGGCCCGCCGCCGCCCGCCCTTACGACCTGCTGCTCGCGCCGACGTGGGCGGGGCCGGTGCGGGTGAGGCCCGCGACGACGTTGGCTATCAGGATCTGTCCGGCGTCGTCAGCCGTCGTCATGATCGACTCGGGGTGGAACTGGACGCCGGCCAGGGGGAGGTCGCGGTGCTCGATGCCCATCACCGTGCCGTCCGGGGTGCGGGCCGTCACCTCGAACACGTCGGGCAGCGTTGCCGGTTCGGCGTGGAGGGAGTGGTAGCGCCCGGCCTGTATCCGCTCGGGGAGGTTCTTGAACACCGTGCCGCCGCCGTCGACGACGCTGACGGTCGAGGGCTTGCCGTGTACGGGCAGCGGCAGGGTGCCGAGCGTCCCGCCGAAGTGCTCCACCAGCCCCTGGAGGCCCAGGCAGACGCCGAAGACGGGCAGCCCGCGCTCCAGCGCCGCGTCCAGCAGCCGGGAGGTGCCGAAGTCCGCCGGACGGCCCGGACCGGGGGAGAGGACCAGCAGGTCGGGCGCGGCGCTGTCGAGCAGCGCCGGAGGGAATCCGGCCCGGTGGGTGACGACCTCGGCCCCGGCCCGGCGGAAGTAGTCGGCGAGCGTGTGGACGAAGGAGTCCTGGTGGTCGACGAGCAGCACCCGGCGCCCGCGCCCCGCCTCCCGGGCGGACGGCGCACCGTACAGCGCGGGGGACGGCCTGGCGGACTGCCCGGCGAAGGGCCGGTGCCGGTCGCCGCCTCCGGTGTTCTCCACGGCTTCCAGCAGCGCGAACGCCTTGAGCAGCGTCTCGTGCTCCTCCGCCTCCGGATCGGAGTCGAACAGCAGGGTGGCCCCCGCGCGTACGGTGGCGACGCCGTCGCGGATCTGGATGGTGCGCAGGGTGAGTGCGGTCTCCAGTCCTCCGTCGAAGCCGATCCGGCCGACGGCCCCGCCGTACCAGCGTCTCGGGCTGCGTTCGTGCTCCTCGATGAAGGAGATGGCGGCCCGCTTGGGCGCCCCGGTGACGGTGACGGCCCACATGTGGGTGAGGAAGGCGTCCAGCGCGTCACGGTCGGGGCGCAGCCGCCCGCGTACGTGGTCGACGGTGTGGATGAGGGTCGAGTACAGCTCGATCTGGCGGCGCGCGAGCAGTTCGACGCTGCCGGGCAGGCAGACGCGGGCCTTGTCGTTGCGGTCCACGTCCGTGCACATCGTCAGTTCCGACTCCTCCTTGCGGGAGTCGAGCAGCGTGCGGATCTGCTCGGCGTCCTCCAGGGGGTTGCGGCCACGGACGATGGTGCCGCTGATCGGGCATGACTCGACGGTGCCGCGGGCGGGGTCGACACGGACGAACATCTCCGGTGACGCCCCGACGAGGTGCTCGCCGTCCGCCAGGTTCATGAGCAGGCCGTAGGGGGCCGGGTTGCGGTCGCGGAGCCTGCGGAAGACGTCGGCGGGCGGCGAGTCGCCCGCCCGGTGGAAGCTCTGGCCCGGTACGGCTTCGAACATCTCGCCGTCGTGGAAGCGCTGCTGGGCATGGCGGACCAGTTGCGCGTACTCGCCGGGCGCGTGGTCGCGGTACACGGCCGGCTCGGCGGCCGGGCCGTACGGCGCGGCGGGGGTGGTGCGCTCCAGGCCGGTGGTGGCGCGGCCGTCGTAGCTGAAGTCGTAGGTGTGGCGTACGGCGGTGCCGTACTGCCGGTCGATGTGCAGGAGGCTGTCGGGCAGGTGCAGGACCATGGTGCGGTCGCGCGGGTCGCGGTCCTGGTGGAGCGGCACGGGGTCGAACTTCAGGACCAGGTCGTAGCCGAACGCTCCGTACAGCCCCCAGAGCGGGTCCTCCGGGCCGGCGAAGCCCGCGAGGACGATGCGCAGCAGGTTGAGGACGGACGGGCGGCGCGTGCGGTCCTCCTCCGCGAGGGGCAGCTCGCTGTGGTCGACGTCCACGGTGATGACGTCGTCGGCCGTGTCGAGCAGCGCCCCGTACGGGAGGAGTACGGCGGCGAGGGCGGGGAGCAGCACGCGGCCCCGCCCGTTCAGTGCGGTCACCCGCAGCTGGTTCTCGGTGGCGGTCAGCTCGACGGGCGGGTCGGCGTAGCCGAGGTCGTAGGGGCGGTAGCGGCCGGGCTGCTCGGAGCGCCCGGACATCAGCAGTCCGCGGTGGGTGTCGAGCGCGCTCTCCAGCCGGGCGAGTTCCGCGTCGGCGGAGTCCGGGTCCATGGGCTCCGACAGACGTGTCACCTCCACCCCGGCCGGGGTGGTCCACCGACGTGTCTTGGACGTCATCGTGTAATCCTTCTGCGTCGTTCGAGTACCGGGCAGTGCGGCAGCGGCTCAGAGACGCGCCAGGGGAGCGAGGCGCAGGCGGACGGGGGGCCTGGAGAACGTGCCTGGAGTCGGTGCCTGGAGTCGGTGCCTAGGGCGTGTTTGAGAAGTAGCGCCGGCCGCCCGGAGGGCGGGTCTCGCGGGGTCTGGGGCGTGCGATCGCAAGGCGGAGGGAGGAGAGCGCAGCGGGCTGCGCCGACGACGGACAACGCAGCGAGCGTGCGTGCCAGACCCCGCGAGACAGGCGGGACTTCTCAAACACGCCCTAGACGCCGAGGTCGTGGCCGATCAGTTCCTTCATGATCTCGTTGGTGCCGCCGTAGATCGGGTGCACCCGGTTGTCGACGAAGGCGCGGGCGACCGGCGTCTCGCGCATGAAGCCGTATCCGCCGTGCAGTTGCACGCAGCGGTCGAGGACGCGCCGCTGGACGTCGGTGCACCACCACTTGGCCTTTGCGGCGGCAACTGCATCGAGCCTTCCCGCATTGTGTTCGGCAATTGCCCGGTCGACATAGGTGCGGGTGACATCCAGTTCCGTCGCCATTTCGGCGAGCTCGAAGCGGATGTGCTGGAATGCGCCGATCGGCTGCCCGAACGCGCTGCGGCTCTTGCAGTACTCCAGCGTCTGGGCGAACGCGGTCTCGGCGGCGGCCACGGCGTAGGCGGCGATGCCGAGCCGCTCCTGCGGCAGGTTGTTGGCGAGGTGGAGGAAGGCACGGCCCGCCCGGCCCAGCAGGTTGGCGGCCGGGACCCGGACGTCGTCGAAGAACAGTTCGGCGGTGTCCTGGGCCGCCATGCCGATCTTCTCCAGCTTGGCGCCGCGGGTGAAGCCGGGCATGCCGCGCTCGACGACGAGCAGGCTCAGTCCCCGCGATCCCGCGCCCGTGCCGGTCCTGGCCACCACGATGACCAGGTCGGCGTGGATGCCGTTGGTGATGAACGTCTTGGCGCCGTTGAGGACATAGCTGTCGCCGTCCTGGCGTGCGGTGGTGCGGATCGCCTGGAGGTCGCTGCCGGCCTCCGGCTCGGTGATCGCGATGGCGGAGATCAGCTCGCCGGAGCAGAAGCCGGGCAGCCAGCGCTGCTTCTGCTCTGCGGTGGCGAGTTCCAGCAGGTAGGGGGCTACCACGTCGTTGTGCAGCGCGAAGCCGACGCCGGTGGCGCCGACACGCATGATCTCCTCGCTGATGATCGCCTGGTAGCGGAAGTCCCATACGCCTCCGCCGCCGTACTCCTCGGCCACGTCGATGCCGAGCAGGCCGAGCTTGCCCGCGGTACGCCAGACCTCGCGGTCGACGAGCCCCGCGCGCTCCCACTCGGCGTGGTGGGGCACGATCTCCCGCTCGACGAAGTCGCGCACCATGTCCCGGAACGCCAGGTGCTCCGGCTCCAGTTCGCTCTCACGCATCGCCGCCTCCTCCGCGGTGGATGATCTGCTCGACGGTGCCGGTGCAGGTGCGCGTGCCGTCCTGGACGAAGCGCACCTCGGCGACCGCGATCCGGGTCGAGCAGCTGATCAGTTCGGTCTCGATGAAGACGGGCCCCGGCAGGAGCGGCGCGTGGTACTGCACGGAGAGCCCGGCGGTGAGGAATCCCGTGCCGTCGGGGATCGCCGAGAGCATCACCAGCCCGGCGAAGTGATCGGTGAGGTTCGCTATCCAGCCTCCGAAGACGACTCCGGGGGTGAGGGTGAGCGACTCGTCGAACTCCGTCTCGCAGCTGATCAGGCCCGGGAGCCAGGAGGTGGCGGGCGGCAGGCGGAGGGTGTGCGCGGCGGGCGGCGGGGCCACGGTGCCGTTGGCCAGACCGGCCAGCATGCGGCGGCCGCGGGTGTCGGCGTCGGACGGCGCCAGCCCGCGCAGCCGGGGCCGCGCGGGCGCTTGCGCGGCAGGCGCGGCAGGCGCGGCAGTGACAGCAGCAGGGGCGGCAACCGGGACAGCAGCAGGGACGGCAGCAGCCGCAGCCGAAGACGACGGCGCAGGGGAGGGCGGGGCAGGGGACAGCGTGCTTTCGACCATGGTGGCTTCTCCGCTTTTCCAGAAGGACGGACCGCCGGACGTGGCGGGTGACGACCTCCCCCGCGACAGGGCGTGGTTCAGGGACCGACGACGACGATGGAGCGAAAGTGCAGGGCGTCGCGAGCCCGCGCCCTGTCGCGGGGGAGGTCGTACGGCCCGCCGCCGCACCAGGGGCCTGGGGTCGTGTCCCGGGCGCGGCGGCGGACTGGTTTCAGAGGGAGGCAGGCGTACCGTCCGCCTCTCGCCCCCGGCCCAGGTCGATGACCGAGCCGATGTCGCGGCGGCGGAACTCCATCTCGCGTTCGGTCAGGGCGTCGACGGCGGCCTTGTCGTCCAGCTCCCGCAGCGCGACCTCGTCCACCTCCTGGAAGCCCAGCACGCCCATCTTCTGCAGCGCGTCCTGCACGCGCGGCCCGAACATGTTGATCTCCTTGAGCCCCGGGACGATCCGCATGAAGACGAGGCGGCGGAACTCGCGCTTGGCGGGCGAGCGTCGGGACGCCTTGATCGCCTCTTCGCCGTAGCCGAGGGTGTTCCAGATGTCGTCGTCCACATAGCGGTCGCGCAGCGCCCAGCAGCCCTCGACGACGAAGTCCTCGCGCTCGCGCAGCTCCGACTCGCTCAGCTGCGGATAGAACTCGCGCAGCAGGAGCCGTCCGAAGGCCACGTGGCGCGCCTCGTCGCGGGCCACATAGGCGCTGAACGAGCGGGCCAGCGGGTCCTTCAGGCGCTCGCGGTGAACGCCGAAGGTGGCCAGGCCCATGTTCTCCACGAGGATGTGCGCCGCGAGCACGCCGAAGTCCCAGCGCGGTTCGCGCATCGCGTGCTCGAACATCGCGGCGATCGACGGGGACAGCCCGTAGCGCAGGCCGATCTTGGTGTGCAGGAAGCGGTTGAACCCCTCGACGTGGCGCGCCTCGTCCATCAGTTGGGTGGCCGCGTAGAGCTTGGAGTCCAGGTCGTCCACCGCGAGCAGGATCTTGCCCACGGCGATCAGGGCTGCCTGCTCGGAGTGGAGGAACTGCGAGTACAGCCAGCCGCTGCTGTGCCGGCGGATGTTGCGCCGTTCCTCATCGGGCAGCCGGTCCCAGAGCTTGGATCCGGCGATGGAGATGAAGTCGTCCGGCAGGCCGAGCGGGTCGTCGGGGTCCACTTCGTGGTCCCAGTCGAGACGCTCGTCCATGTCCCACTGGCGCTGCTTGCCCTGCTTGTACAGGCGCACCATCTTATCGTTGCGCTGGTCGTAGTCCCACTGGATGACGGCGTTGCCGTGGATCGGGACGGCCCACTCGCCCGCCAGCGCGGTCAGCACCTCCGGCTTTGTGTAGTCCATCGTGGTCATGTGGTCTGCTCCCTCTCGGTGATGAGCTGGTGTGCCCGGTCCCGCAGTGGAGCCCGCAGCGCCTTGCCGGACGGGTTGCGCGGGACGACGTCCAGCGGCAGGAAATGGCTGGGGCGCTTGTAGGCGGCCAGCTCCGCGACACACAGTCCGAGCAGCTCCGCCTCGTCGAACTGTTCGGGTGAGACGGGCTGGACGAAGGCCACCGGGGTCTGTCCCCAGAGCTCGGAGGCCAGCGGTACGACGACGACGTCGGCGACGTGTGGTGACTGCCTCAGGACGTGCTCGATCTCGGCCGGGTAGACGTTCTGGCCGCCGCGCAGGATGAGGTCGTTGCGCCGGTCGACCACCCACACCCGGCCGTACGTGTCGAAGCAGCCCAGGTCGTGGGTGTTGAGCCAGCCGTCGCGCAGCACCTCGGCGGCGGCTTCGGTGTTCTTCCAGTAGCCCTGCATCAGGCCGTCGCCCGCCACGTGGAGTTCGCCGATGGCGCCCTCCGCGACATCGTTGCCCTGGCGGTCGGTGATCCGCAGTCCGGCACCGAGCATCGGGACCCCGATGCAGACCGCGCCGGGTACGGGCGGCTCCCCGACTACCGTGTTCGGACGCAGCGTCAGCACCGGGCCCCCGCCCTCGGTGATGCCGAAGATCGTCTGCAGTTCGGCGCCGAGCTTGTCGCGCGCTTCCCGCGCCAGCGCCTCGGGCATCGGCGCCGCCCCGTGCAGCAGCAGCCGCAGCGCGCTGACGTCGGTGGTGGCCAGGCTCTTGGCCTCCAGCACCAGCCGGACCATGGAGGGCACCAGGAAGGCGTGCTCGATCTTCCACTTCTCCAGTGCGGCCAGTGCGCCCTGCGGCGTGAAGCGGTCCAGTACGCAGACGGTGCCCGCCGCCGCGAGATGGTCCAGGGCGATCACCACACTGCCGTGGAAGAGCGGGCCCGCGTTGAGGAACGGCGTGCCGGGCTCCGGCCGTACGTCGGCCAGCCAGGACAGGGCGTTGGCCTGCAGCGAACGCTGGTCCACCACGACGCCCTTGGCCCGGCCCGTGGTGGCGGAGGTGTGCAGGATCATGACCGGCTCGGTCAGGGAGCCGCCCCAGTGCTCGCCGTCGCCCGAGGCGGCGCTCCTGGCTGCCTCCTGCGCGGCGTCCTGCGCGGCGTCCTCCGCGGAGGACGCCAGTTCGGCGACGCTGCCGAGGTCCGTACGCGGCAGGTCCGGGTAGAGCGCGCTCACCCGTGCGAGGCCCGCGTCGTCCGCCATGGCGGCGGACGGTTCCACGGAGTCGACGATGCGGGTGAGTTCCGGGTCGGTGAGCGCCGGGTTGACGGGCACCGCGACCAGGCCGGCCGCGGCGCACGCGATATAGGTCTCCAGGACCTCGACCCGGTTGCCGCTGAGGACGAGGACCCGGCTGCCCGCGGTGGCGTCCCGCCGCAGCAGGGAGGCCAGTGCCCGCACGTCGCGGTCCAGCTGCCGCCAGCTGACGTCGCGGCGGCTGTCACGCAGGGCGAGGGCGTCGGGGTCGTGGTCGAGTCCCCGGCGTAGCACGTGCGTGAGCCACATGTCAGTCCGCTCCGTTCTGGAGGAGTTCGGCGACCGCGTTCACGGAGGTGAGTCCGAGGAGTTCCTCGTCCCCCAGCGGCCTGCCGAGGTGGTCCTCCAGTCGCAGCGCGAGCTTGATCAGTTCGCCGGAGTTGACGCCCGCCCCCGCGAGGTCGGCGTCGTCAACGACGCGGTCGAGCAGGGCGGGGTGGTCCAGGCTTTCCCGTACGAGGGTCCGCGCGACGCTCATGAGGACCTCCCGGGGCGGGCGCTGACGCCGACCATCGCCCAGTAGGGGGCCGGTTCGCCGTCGAAGTAGACGAGCGGGTCGGCGGTTTCCGTGCGGCAGGGGAGCAGCCGGTTGAAGCGGCCGCCGTAGCAGGCGCGCGCGAACTCCGGGGATTCGGCGACGCCGCGCTCGTCTCCGACGGTGGCGACGAAGGCGAACACCGGGTCGAGTGACTTGTGCACTCCGTCCTCGACCACCTCGCACCAGGCGTGGTCGCTGCCGAAGAGTCCGAGCAGGTAGCCGCGCCGGGCGCGTGCCTCCAGCCCGGCCGCGCGCAGCCGCTCGGCGAGGAGCCGTGCGGCGACCACGCAGTCGGCGATGCCCATCTCCCAGGCCCGGTTGTGGTCGGCGCGCAGCGTCTCGGGCACCGTCTGGTAGTTGACGCGGCGGGAGGCGAACGCGTCGACGACCTCCTCCCACACCTCATGGATGCGCGGGTCGCGCACCGTCTGGTCCGCGCCGGTCAGCCGTACTTCCGCCTGGTAGCCGGAGGTCTTCAGCCCGGTGTCGGGGAGCGGCTCGGAGAGCAGCTCCACGCCGGGAGCGCTCAGGTCGGGCAACCGGACGGTCACCTCGATCTGGTCGCCGCCGCCTTTCGCGTCCTCGCCGTCCCCGCCGGCCGTACGGGCGGGGTGGACGCCGATCTGCCAGTCGCGGGGCGCGTACCAGCTGCTGCGGGAGGAGGCGGCGAAGCGCATCAGGAAGCGCAGCCCGAGCTCGGGCACCGTCTGGCCGGTGCCGCAGAACATCCCGACGTTCATCAGGTCGTCGTAGTCGAAGAGGGGGCCGCGCTCGGAGTCGATCCGGTGCGGCAGGCCCTCGTCGGCGAGCCGGTGAACCTGCCCGAGTTCGGCGCGCAGGGCGCGCGTCGCGGTCTCGGCGTCCGTGTCGTAGCGTCCGATGTCCCCGGGCACGGTGGTGAACCGGCCGAGTGCGCCCAGCAGCGCGTCGGAGGCTGCGGTGTCCACTGTCATACGGAGGTGCCCTCCCGTTCCAGCGAGGCGACGAATTCGGCGAGTTCGTTCACCGTCGCCGTCTCGAAGAGGAAGTCGTCGGGGATGACGACCCCGCACTCGTCCTCGATGTCGGTGATCGCGCGCAGTGCCTTCACCGACTCGATGCCGGGGATCGCCGAGAGCGGCTTGGCGGTGTCGACGTCGGCTGCGGAGACGCCGGCCTGCTCTGCCAGGGCTCGTACGACGATGTCCAGGGTCTTGGTGGCGCTCACGTGTGCTGTCCTTCCGGTGCGGCGGAAACGGGGTTGGTCTGGCGGCGGTAGAGGTCGAGGGCGCCGGAGCGCTTGACCTTGCCGGAGCTGGTGAAGGGAAGCGTCTGCGGGGAGACGGAGACCGTCTCGACGGCGCCGAGCCCGAGGTGTTCGGACAGCCGCCGCCGGATGGCCTCGCCGACGGCGGTGGCGGTGTCCGGGTCGAGCTTGGTCTCCCAGAGCACGACCATCCGCTCCTCTCCGTCGTCGTCCCAGGCGAAGGCGGCACAGTGCCGGCGGTCCACTCCGGGGGTGTCCTTGACGATCTCCTCGACGTCCTCGGCGTAGTAGTTCTGGCCGCGGACGACCGCCATCGCCTTGAGGCGGCCGACGACGTAGAGCTCGTCGTCGTGCAGGAAGCCGATGTCGCCGGTGCGGAGCAGTCCGTCCGGTGTGAAGGGCTGTTCCGCCTCGGGGATGCCGAGGTAGCCGGAGGTGACGGGGTCGCCGCCGATCTGCACCTCGCCGACGGTTCCGGCGTCGTACGGTGCGCCTTCCGCGTCGCCGATCCGGACCTTCAGCCCCGCGACGGGGGGCCCGCAGGAGACGACGGAGCGGGAGGTGAGGCCGTCTCCGGCCGCCTCCTTCACCTTGTCGCCGACGGACAGGCTCGCCCGGTCCAGCGTCAGGCTGCGGTACCCGGTGAGGGGGACGCCGCTGCTGACGATGAGTGTCGCCTCGGCGAGCCCGTAGTTGGGCTGGACCACCCGGGGCCGCAGGCCGTAGGGCTCGAAGGTCCGCTGGAACTCCTCCAGGCTGCTGCGGCGCACCGGCTCGGAGCCGTTGCCGCCGTACCGCCAGGCGGACAGGTCGAGATCGTCGGGGATGCCCTTGGCGGCGGCGGCGATCAGGTAGTCGTAGAAGAAGTTCGGGGCCGGCAGGATCGTCGCCCTGGAGGCGGCGAACTCGCTGAGCCACTTCATGGGACGCCGCACGAAGTCGCCCGGCTGCCACAGGTGCAGGGGCGTGCCCTGGCGCACCGAGGCGAGCATGGTGAACAGGCCCATGTCGTGGAAGAGCGGCAGCCACTGGCCGAGCCCGTCCTCCGCCGTCCAGCGGGTGCCGTCCTCGATGGAGACGAGGCCGGCGGAGACGTTGTCATGGGTGACGACGACGCCCTTGGGCGCGGAGGTGCTGCCCGAGGTGTACTGGATGACGGCGGGAGCGGAGCCGCCGCCGGTGACGGGGGGCAGTTCGACCGCCTCGTGCGGCGGTTCGGCGATGTCGATGAACGGCAGGTGCGGTACGGCGGCGGCGACGCGGGCCACGATGCGGCTGCCCAGGCTGCCGTCGATGAGGAGGGCGTCCAGTGAGGCGTCGTCGGCGATCCGCCGCACGTGGGCGGCGTAGGCGTCCGCTCCGCCGAAGGCCACCGGCAGCGCCAGCGGCACGGCTGCGGCGTCGAGGCGGAAGAGGGTGAGCAGGCCGCGCACCCACGGTTCGCCGTTGGCCATCAGGAGGCCGACGCGGCGCGGCTTGCGGCCGTCGCAGGCGGCGATGACGGCGCCCGCGGTGCGCTCGGCGCGTGCGAAGAGGGCGGGTCCGGAGACCGGCTCCTCCTGGCGCGAGGGGGTGTGCAGCACGGTGCCGTCGTGCACGGCGGCGGCGAGCTCGTTCCACAGCTGAACCATGTCGTCAGCTCTCCTTCCCGAGGGAGGTGCGCTGGATACGGCTGGCGAGCCGGTCGCGGAGCACCGCGCGGCGGACCTTGTACGAGCCGGTGACCGGCATCGCCTCCCACTCCCAGAAGCGCACCTGGAGGCCGTCCAGCCCGACCTCCGCGGCGGCGGCGTGGAACCGCTCCGGGTCGGGCATGCTGCCCGGCCGGGGGCAGGCGACCGCGAAGACGGTGCTGTCCGGGGAGTCGTCGGCCTTGACCAGGACCAGTTCGACCAGCTCGGGCAGCGCCTCCAGGAGGCTGTCCTCCTTCTCCAGCAGGCTGCCGACGCCGTCGACGTGCTCGACGATGCGGTCGAGGAGCTCCAGCGAGCCGTCGTCGAGCTGGCGGCCGATGTCGCCCATGGGCCACCAGGAGTCGTCCGCGGGCATGGGGTCGCCGCCGACGTAGCCGCGCATCCGGCCCAGCGACCGGGTCTCGATGAAGCCGGGCGTGTTCGCGGGCTGCGGCTCGCCCTTCTCGTCGACGATGCGGATCTCCATGCCGCCGCCGGCGTGGCCGACGTTGCGCGGCGAGTAGTCGGAGGACTCCTCGCGGGTCACGATGCGCAGGCAGATCGGGCCGGACTCGGTCTGTCCGTACGCCTCGAAGTAGTGGGCGCCGGGGTGGTCGGAGGCGGCCAGCAGGGAGCGCACGGTGCGCGGGTGCATCGCGTCGAAGGTGCTGATGAACCGCTCGACGCCGGAGAAGGGGCGGTCCGGGTCCGCGGCGAGCGGCTCCCACTGGATGTAGACGTTCGGGTGGGTCTCCACCGAGGTCGGGCGGTGCTCCAGCATCAGCTTCTTGACGTGCGCCGGGTCGGGGTCGGCGATGGCCAGTGCGGGCATCCCGGTCTCCAGCGAGGCGAGCATGCCGGCGCAGGTGCGGGCGTGCACGAAGGAGAGGTGCTTGGCGTTCAGGTCGGACGGCGTGTACTGGTCCCGGAAGATCATGATCATCGGGGCGACCATGCCGAACAGCGAACGGGTCGAGTGCGCGGCCATCTTCGGTGTTCCGGTGGTGCCCGAGGAGTGGGTGATGACGAACCACTCGTCCTCGTCACGCGGGTCGGCGGTGTGCGGCAGCCGCTCCTGGACCGGCACCACCCAGGACTCCTCCGTCTCCTCCAGGCACAGGACGTTGCGGGTCAGCAGCCGCAGCGCGCGCCGCGATCCGGCCAGCCGGGAGAGGCCGAGCGAGTCGACGAGCAGGTAGGGGTTCTCCAGGCGGGCGAAGCACTCGAGGAGTTCACCGACCTCCATGGAGGAGGACAGCAGCGCCGGCAGCGCGCCGATCTTGCCGAGCCCGCACATCACGGCCTCGACCTCGATGTGGTTGCGCTGGACGACCGCGACCATGTCGCCGCGGCGGATCCCCGCAGCCCAGAACCGGTCCGCGTAGTCGTCGACGGCCAGCGCGAACTCGGCGAAGTTACGTACCGGGCCGTCGTAGGTGCGCCAGGCCGTGTCGGAGAGGAAGGGAGTGTCGGGATGCTTCTCCGCGGCGATGGCCGGGAGAACGCCCAGGGATGCGGTGGGCTGCGGTATGTCGTCGAGATTGAGTGCGGACACGTCGGGCATACGTCTTCGTTCCCTCTGCTCGGCCGGGACGGTTCTTTCGGGCAGCACGAATGCAGCCCTGCGGGTGTGGGGGATCGTGAGAGCTCTCCAGACATTCGCGGATGTTCCCTCGCGCAAATCAAACGCTTGAGCGCATCCGACATCACATAAGAGCCCGCACTCGGTCCGCATACTCCACCGGAATCCGAGAATCTTGTGGAACGCATGATTCCGGACCGGAAGGGGGAGGCCTGTGCCTCGCCCCTTCCGGCCCGGTGCCCTGGGCGGCCCCGTCAGCCGCCGCTGGAGAAGAGCTCGCGCGCGGCGGCGGCAACCACCCGGGGACGCTCTTCGTGCAGGTAGTGGCCACAATCGGGCACCACCTCGACGCGCATCCGCGGCGCCCGGCGCTCGTCCACCGACAGCACACTCGGCGGCAGCATGAAGTCCTTCTCGCCCGCCAGGATCACGGTCGGGGTGTCAAGTGACAGTTTCTTGTAAGTGCCGAGTAGCAGCTTCGCGATGTCCCGCACGGCGAAAGCACGGTGCAGCGCCTCCGCCGCCCGCGCCCGAGCGGGCTCCTGGCTGGAGCGCACGAACTCGGTCATCGCCGCCGGCTCCCACACCGCCTTCTCCACGACGCCCTTGCGCATCAGGTAGCGGGTGAAGCCGGGCCGGTTGCGCACCACCCAGCGGCCGAGCAGCGGCTGTTCGAGCAGCGCGGTGTACCAGAAGCGCCAGGACTGCGGCATCAGCCGCCGGTGCAGCGGCCAGGGGTGGAGCATGTTCAGTGCGAGGAAGTGGCTGAACCGGCCGGGGGCCCGCAGGCAGAGCTGGAAGCCCGTCCAGGCCCCCCAGTCGTGCCCGATCAAGCGGACCTGGTCCAGGCCCAGTTCGTCCATCAGCGCGAGCACGTCCGCCACCCGGCTGTCGGTGTCGTACCCCTTGCCCGGTGCGTCCGACCAGCCGAAACCGCGCAGGTCAACGCAGATCAGCCGGTATTCGCCGGAAAGCAGCGGAATCAGCCGCCGCCACCCGTACCAGTGCTGGGGGAAGCCGTGCAGCAGCACCACCGGCTCGCCCTCCCCCGCCTCCGCGATGTGCAGCCGCACGCCACGGACCTTTGCGTAGTGGTGCCGGACGCCATCCAGCTCGGGCATGGACGGCTCGGGCGTGGACGGCTCCTGGCTCGGCATTGAGCGCTCCCTGGGGGTTCGGCTGGGGGTGTCAGGTGTGTCGGTCGTCGTGTCAGGAGTCGGCCGGCACCCCAGAAGTTCCCTACGAGATCCGCGGAATTCGCGGGAACGTTTGCCGGGACCCTCTTCTCCTGACCCTCCAACGGCTCGCTGAAGCCGCTGAGTCGATACCGGAGGAGAAGAAGACTGTGAGAAGCAGGCGAGGTCTCGCCGAGGCCGCCGGGTCCTGGAGCGCCACCCACAGATGGGCGGCGGTGCTCCTGTGGCTGGCGTTCGTCGCCATGACGACCGTGCTCGGGAGTTCCGTCACGACAGCCGAGCCGACTCCGGCCGAGCTGACCAACGGCGAGGCCCGGCACGCGGAAGAGATCCTGGAGCAGGCCGGGCTGGAACTCCCGGCGCACGAGGTCGTGTTCGTCCACAGCGACGAGGCGACCGCCGACTCGGCGCGCTTCCGTGCCGCCGTCACCGACGTGGTGAAGCGGATCGAGGCCACGGGCGAGGTGCGCGACATCGTGTCGCCGCTCGACGACTCGGCCGGAAAGCCGGCGATCTCCGGGGACGGACACTCCGCACTCGTCCAGTTCGACATGGCGGCGGGCACCGTGGAGGCAAAGGAGAAGGTACAGCCCGTACTCGACGCCGTCGCGAAGGTGGACGACGCCCACAAGGGCCTGACCGTCGAGCAGTTCGGCGAGGCGTCCTTCACCCACGCCTATGACGAGAAGCTGCACACCGACTACACGAGCGCGGAGTACATCTCCTTCCCGGTGACGCTCGGCATCCTGCTGGTTGCCTTCGGCGCACTCGTCGCCGCACTGCTGCCCGTGGTGCTCGCACTGACCGCGGTCGTCGCCGCGAGCGGCCTGCTGGCGCTCAGCAGCCAGCTGGTGCACGTCGACCAGAACGGCAGCTCGGTGATGTCGCTGATCGGCATCGCGGTCGGCGTCGACTACTCGCTCTTCTACATCCGCCGGGTACGCGAGGAACGGGCCCGCGGCGACTCGACGAAGGCCGCCGTGACCGCCGCAGCTGCCACCTCGGGCCGCTCGGTCATCGTCTCGGGCATCACCGTGATCGTCTCCCTGGCCGGGCTGTACCTCTCCGGCAACGGCATCTTCTACGGCATGGCGACGGCGACGATCCTCGTGGTGGCCGTCGCGGTACTGGGTTCGGTGACGGTGCTGCCCGCCCTCCTCTCCCTGCTGGGCGACCGCATCGAGAAGGGCCGGGTGCCGCTGCTGCGGCGGATGCGGCAGCAGCGGGCCCTCAAGCGGATGAGCGCGGACGGCGGTACGAACGCAACGACCGCGACGACCCCTGACGGGTCGGCGAACACCGCAGGGGACGGCGGCGGTTGGGGCCGGATCCTCGGCACGGTGCTGCGCCGCCCCGTCGTCTCACTCCTGGTGTGCGGCGGCGCGCTGGTCGCCCTGGTGATACCGGCCTTCTCGCTGCACACCTCCGACCCCGGCGTGAGCGACCTGCCGACCGACAGCCTGCCCGCCCTGCAGACCTACGAACGCATCCAGGAGTCGTTCCCCGGCTCGCCCACCCCGGCCAAGGTCGTGGTCCGGGCCGACGACCTGGAAGGCGCCGAGGGCCGCAACGCCCTGGAGCGCTTCCGCTCGGCGAGCAGTTCGACCTCGGGCATCAGCGGCCCGGTCACCTTCCACACCTCGGCCGACGGCACGGTGGGCGTCGCGACGATCGGCCTGGCGGGCACGGGCACCGACGAGCGCTCCGTACGCGCACTGGAGACCCTGCGCGAGGAGGTCGTACCGGACACCTTCGCGCGCGTCCCCGGCGCCGACGTCGCCGTCGGCGGCACCACGGCGGCGTCCGTCGACACCAACGAGCATCTCTCGGGCTCCGCCCCGTGGGTCGCCGGATTCGTGCTGCTCTTCACCTTCGGCGTGATGCTCTTCTCGTTCCGGTCGCTGGTGATAGCCGGATTCACCCTGGTGCTCAACCTGCTCTCGGTGGGCGCTGCTTACGGCATCGTCGTCGTCGTCTTCCAGTACGGCTGGGGCGAGGGCCCGCTCGGCTTCACCAGCACCGGCGGCATCGCCTCCTGGGTGCCGCTGTTCATGTTCGTCTTCCTCTTCGGCTTGTCGATGGACTACCACGTCTTCGTCGTCAGCCGCATCCGTGAGGGCCACGACCGCGGGCTGACGACGGACAAGGCGATCGAGTACGGCGTGCGGAGCACGGCCGGCGCGGTCACCGGCGCCGCGGTCGTCATGGTCGCCGTGGCCGGGGTCTTCGGCATGATGCCGCAGCTGTCCATGAAGGAGTCGGGCGTCGGCATGGCCACGGCCGTCCTCGTGGACGCGACGCTGATCCGGGTCGTCCTGCTGCCCGCCACGATGAAGCTCCTCGGCGAATGGAACTGGTACGTGCCCAACTGGCTGCGCTGGCTGCCGCGCGGGTTCACCGAGCCGGTGTCCGGCGGCCTGCCCGGCGAGGACACGCCGGGGCCGGACGAGAAGGAGGTAGCCGAGGCGGAGAGCCTCGGAGCGGGGGTCGGCACCCGCACCTGAGGCCCCGGGCCCGTACGCACGATGCCGCCGGCTGCGGACAGTCCGGCGGCATCATGCGTACGGCGGGTAGCGGTGCGGGAGTTGTCAGTGCGGCAGGACTCAGCCCTCGCGGCAGGACTCAGCCCTCGCGGCAGGACTCAGCCCTCACGGCGGGGCTCAGCCCTCACGGCAGAGCTCGGCGACGAGCCGGGCGGCCTGCGCCGTCTGCGCACCGTTCAGCCGCGGATCGCACGCCGTCTCGTAACGCAGCGGCAACTCCTCCTCCGCCACCCCGGGCGAGCCGCCCACACACTCGGTGACCTCGTCCGGCGTCGCCTCCAGGTGGATCCCGCCGGGCCACCCCCCGGCCGCACGGACGGCCGAGAAGAAGCCGCGGATCTCGGCGCCCACGGCGTCCAGGTGCCGGGTCTTGTGCCCGGTACCGCTCGTATAGGTGTTGCCGTGCACCGCGTCGCACACCCACACCACCGGATGGCCGAGCCGCGCCACCTTCTCCACCAGCGGCGGCAGCACCGACTCCACCGCCTCCGCGCCCATCCGGGAGATGAGGACGAGGCGTCCCGGCTGGTGGTCCGGATCGAGGCGGGCACACAGCTCGGCCAGCCGGCCCGGCTCCGTGGACGGCCCGACCTTCACCCCGACCGGATTGGCCACCCCTTCGAGGAAACGCACATGGGCCCCGTCCGGGTCACAGGTGCGTGCCCCGATCCAGGGCAGGTGGGTCGAGGTCAGCCACCAGTCGCCGCCGGACGGGTCACGGCGGACGAGCGGCTCCTCGTAGTCGAGCAGCAGCGCCTCGTGGCTGGTCCAGACGGCCGGGGCGCCGACGGCCAGCGAGTCGGGCACGGCCATCCCCGATTGGGCGAGTTCGCGCAGCAGTCCGAGCACCTCGCGCGCGTGCCCGTGGCCCCGCAGCAGGCGCATGGCGTCGGGGACTCGGGCGAGCGGGTCGGGGGCCGGATCGTTGACAAGATGGCCGCGGAAGGACGGCAGCAGCATGTCGCCGACCTGCTCCGTCGGGGAGGAGCGGGGCTTGGCGTACTGGCCCGCGATCCGGCCGACCGGTATGGCGGGCCGGTGCAGCGCGCGCCCGATCTCGCGTGCCGCGGCGTGCAGCTGGTCCACCCGGGCCGCCGTGCCGGCGAAGGTCGGAGAGTCGAACGTCTCAGCGCAGTCGCCGAGTTGCACGACGAACGCCTCGGCGTGCGCGGCCCGGGAGAGGGAGCGCCTCAGGTCCATGATCTCCTGCGGCGTCACCAGCGGTGCGGTGGCTGCCAGCCGTGCGCGCACCCGGAGCAGCAGCGCCGCGTCCGGCCAGTCGGGCTGCTGCGCGGCGGGGTGCCGGCGCCAGTCGGCGGGCGTCCAGGCGGGAGCGGAGCGCGCGGCGAGCGCCGTCAGATGTGCGCTCGGGCGCGCTGACGGGCGCGCTGTCGGTGCGGGTGAGGGCGGTGGCTTCATGGCGGCTTGGTCTCCGTAAAGGGTGAGGGCGAAGCCGGTGTGGGGCCGGGCACCAGTGCCGCGTCAGGGCGGCGGGCGGGGCAGATTCCGGCTGACGGGGCGCCGGCCTCAGTCGTGCGGGACGGCCCAGCACAGGACGCCCTGCGGCAGATGCCGCACCGTCACGCGTACGGAGACTGAGGGATGCCGCGGGACACCGGCGAGGTAACCGTCGTTGTGCGTGTGCAGCCGGATGTCGCGCAGCCCCCGCAGCTCCGGACCGAGCACCGGGCTGAGGGCCTTGAACGCGGCTTCCTTGGCGGAGTACATGACGAACAGGCGCTGGCGCGCCACCGAACCCGCCTGCCCGAGCGACGCCTCTTCGGGGCCGCTCAGTACGAGGTGGGCGGCCGCCAGGGGCGGGGCGTTCAGTTCGAGGTCGACTCCCAGCGTGCGGAAGTCCTCGGAGCGTCCGGCCACGGCGACCGCGACGCCCTCGGAGTGGCTGATCGACGCCGAGGTCCCGTCCGGCAGCAGGGGGCGGGTGCCGTCGTAGAGCACGGCGTCCGCAGACATTCCCGCGGCGCGCAGCGCGCGGTGCAGGGCGCTGCGCCCGATCAGGAAGTCGGCGCGGCGGCGCGGCGGCATCGTCCGGGACAGCTGCCGTTCAGCTTCCCGGACCGCCACCGGCGGGCCCTCGTGGACGGAGGCCGTGCCGAAGCCGAGCCCCGGTGTCCGCGGCCGGAAGTGCGTCAGTGCGCGTGGTAGCGGCAGGAGGGTACCGATGGAGTCCACAGTGCTTCTTTCCGTTCCTGGGATGCAGATTCCTGGGATGCTGGGGTCCATGAGCCCCAGCTCTACGCCGTGAGCAGCTTCTTCTGCACCTTTCCGGTGGAGCCGCGCGGGAGTTCCTCGATGATCCGCACGTCCTTCGGGATCTTGTACTCCGCCATGGCGTCCGCGAGGTGCCCGAGGATCTCCGTACGGGCGACGCCCGCGCCGTGCGCGAGGACGACCAGCGCCAGGGGTACCTCCCCCTCGTCGCCGTCGGTGACAGGGACGACGGCGGCGTCCACGACGGCCGCATGCCGTCGCAGCACCCGCTCTATCTCGGCGGGGTAGATGTTCCTGCCGTTCCTGATGATCACCTCGGTGAGGCGGTCGACGAGATGCAGGCGGCCGTCACCGTCGAGGTATCCCAGGTCACCGGTGCGCAGCCAGCCGCCGACCGAGGCCGCGGCGGTGGCGGCCGGGTCCCGCCAGTAGCCGCGCATCCGGCCGTCGCCGCGGATCTGGACCTCGCCGGTGTGCCCTTCCGGCAGCGGCTTTCCCTCCGCGTCGCAGACGCGTACCGACATGCCCGGGATGACCCGCCCCGCGGGCAGGATCTCGGGGAGCCTGCCGTACGGGTCCGGGTGTTCGTCGGGCCCGAGGGTCACGAGCGGGCCGCCCGCCTCGGTGAGTCCGTAGACCTGGCGGAAGCCGCAGCCGATGCTCCGGGCGGCCGCCGCGTAGAGGTCGACGGACAGGGGCGCGGCGCCGTAGAGGATCTCCGTGAGCGAGGCGGGCAGGGTGTCGTGCGGTTGGGTGGCGAGATGGTCGACCACGCCCTGCAGGGTCTCCGGCACCAGCCACATATGGGTGGCCTGGTGGGTCCGTGCCGCGGAGACGATGTCCTCGGCTCGGGGGCCGGGGATCACCAGCGTCGCACCGGCTGCCAGGTGGGCGAGGGCAAGTACGACGGTGCCGTGGAAGAGCGGACCGCAGGTGACCAGCACGGTGCCGGGGGGCGGGGCGGTCGCCGCCAGCCAGCCGAGGGAGATGTCCTTGACCGAACGGTGGTCCACGACCACGCCCTTGGGGTGGCCGCCGGTGGCCGAGGTGTAGAGGATCGCCACCGGGTCGTCCGTCCGGACGTGCGGTTCGGAGTCCAGGGATTCGGCACTGCCGGCAACACCCTGGAAGACCGCGTCCTCGAAGGCGAGCCGCCACCCGCCGACGGCGGCATGCTGGTCCGCGTGTTCGAGCAGATCGCGCTCGCCGATGATTCCCGCGACTTTGGCGTGTGCGGCGAGTTCCGCGATTTCACCGGAAACCAGACCCGGGTCCAGCGGCACGAACAGAGCACCGATACGGCCGAGCGCGAAGTAGGTCTCCACCACTTCCTTACGATCCCTCGACAAAACGGCAACCCGGTCCCCGTGCCGCACTCCGTGCGCGGCCAGCCGGGACGCCAGCGCCTCGACGCGCAGGGCGAGTTCGTCCCAGGTCAGCGCCCCGCGCATATCGGCAAGTGCCGCCCGCGCACCGAAGCACTGTCGGTTGCGCTCCAGCAACTGAGTAAGCCACATGCCGTTGCTCCCCTGGTCCGATGCATGCGTATATCCTGCTCCTACAAGACGTAAGAGGCCGTGCGGCGGTGATGCACTCCCCGCGTATCCGAGATTCTCTTGGTGCGCTTGTTTCGGCGAGTGTCCGGATCGGTATTCATCTGCATGGCTATGGAGCGGTATACGCGACGCTCCCGCGCATCCGACACAGAGGAATCGGTGGCTCATGACCGGTGTGGTGGACGAGGACTGGCCCACGGCGGACCTCGACACGTTGCGGCAACTGCAGGTGATAGCGGGCGCGGCGAAATACCCGAGTTACGCCGAGCGGCACTTCGACGTGCCGGTCCGGCAGTTGTGGAGCGTGGCGTCCGACCTCGAGCGCGAACTGCCCCATATCGTCTCCGGTCTGCGGTCGTTCACGATCCTCGAGTCCGGCGGCGACCGGCACTCGGGGCGTGCCGTCAGCGTGATCGGGCATCGCGAGCGCTTCGAGGTGGTGCTGCGTCCCGGCTGGTGCCTGATGCAGGGCAGAGTTCTGACCAGCGGTATGGCGGCCGTGCCCGAGGGGGAGGGCAGCAGGTTCGCCTTCTACAGCAGTGCGCGGTTTCCCGGCGGCCAGGTCGTCGACAGGGTGCGGCGGCTCCGGGCGGAGCACCGGTTCGGCAAGCTCTTCGACCGCTTGCAGCAGCGGGTGGCGGCCCGTTCATTCCCAGACATTGCGGAATGACCGCCTGGCTCGGAACAGCCGGGATCTGACGGTGCCGACGGGAAGCGCCAGCACTTCGGCGACCTCCTGCTCGTTGAGGCCGTCGACATGTCTCAGGGTGAGTACGGCCCGATGTTCGGGCGCGAGTCTTCGCATGACGTCGGCGATGTCCGACGCGAGCTGCAGATCATCGGGGGTCGGCAGGTCCTCCCACTCGGCGGGCACGAGTTTCTGACGCTGTTTGGCGATCTTCACGGCCTCGCGGACGGCGATCGCGCGTGCCCATCCGAAGAGTGCCGCGGGCGTCTTGAGCTGGCGGATGTTGCGGAAGACGGCGATGAGCGCTTCCTGCGCCGCGTCCGCCCCGTCCTGCTGCGCCACTGGTCCGCAGATGCGGCCGACGTAAGGCAGGAGGATCCCGAGCAGTTCGTCCATGGCCAGCGCGTCGCCACGCTGGGCGCCCTCTACTAACCGAGCCAGCACGTCCGGATCGCGGACTACTGCTCTCCCGGCCTCAGTACCCATCACTGCGCCCCCTCGTCACGTTGCCCTGTGTGGACGAGGAAACGGCGGGCGGTCGTCAAGCCAAAGGTGTCGCAGAAACAAAGCGCACATGGCATGAACTTCGCCCGGCCAAGCGCAATCCAATAGTCGACTCGCGAGTAACCAATTCGTAAGAAGAACCAGTGGAGTGCGCGTACCCCCCCGTCGAGCACGAATTCAAGTTTCGTTGGAACCCGTAGGTCACCGTAACACCAGGGGTGGCGAAGGTCATCAAGTAATCTGATGGTTCTCAGGAGTCGGGACAAAGTAATTACAAAGTGAACTTCACGGCATTTGCTGTCGTTAATTTTCCGAGGGGTGCGCGTCGGGCTGAGGCGGGATGGAGCTCCTTCTCTGTGACACTCTGCGTAACGGGCCGCGGAACCAGTCGGGGCGTCAGGGGCGGGCGTCGCAGCGGCCCGTGGCCCGGACCGCTGCGACAGGCATCGTCGACATGAGGGAAGAGTCGGCCCGAGCCCGTAACACTCCCCCGCTTCCGAAAGTTGTCCAATTTTCTTGTCACACACAGGCAGCCCCTCGTCACATGCAGGTCGGCGGCGTTCGTCACCCGCGGTCAGCGCCAGAGCGATTTGCGCCACGTTGCCGCTCCGGGGAGTGCCCGGCGCCACCAGGCCCTCTGTCCTTAAGAAGCTCCACACAGGGAACCCCCGCACGGTGCCTGTGGAACGAGGCCCCGCACCAGGGACGTGAGGAGAGTGGCAGATGAACACAACCGGCATGGACACCCTTCGGCACCAGTCCGGTTCCCGGAAACCGCCGGAGGACGCGGACCGGTGGACCGCCGCGGCCAGACTCGTGGAGGCCGCACAGTCCGGCGACGCCCTGGCCCTCAACGACCTGCTGAACCTGCTGACGCCCTACGTCACCCGACTGTGCCGTCCGATCGCCCTGACGCACGGCCCGGACGCGGTGCAGGAGTCGCTCATCGCGGTCTTCCAGGGCCTGCCCAGACTCAAGGACCCCACGGCCCTGTACGGCTGGGTGCGCGTCATCACCGTGCGCGAAGCCGTACGGGTCGCCAGGCGCGCCCAGCGGGAGACCCCCGTGAGCGAGTTCGACGACGTCGCAGGATGGCAGGGCACGGAGCTCGCCGCGGACGTGCACGATGTGCTGCGCCGGATGTCGTCCGAACACCGCGCGGTCCTGGTGCTGCGTGAACTGGAGGGCCTCGACGAGCGATCAGCGAGCGAGGTCCTCAACATATCGTGCGGCACCGTGAAGTCCCGGCTGCACCGGGCCCGCAACAGTTTCCGGAAGGCATGGACCCGATGACCACCGACTGGCCTACGGCCGATCTCGATCCCGTCCTGCGGCTGCGGGTGATGGCCGCGGGGCTCAACTCTGTGATGTACGCGGACGAGTACATCGACGCCCCTCTCGCCGACGTGTGGTCGATGGCAAGCGACCTGGAGGGCGAACTCCCGCACCTGGTACCGACGCTGAGTGCCTTTCACGTGCCGCCCGGGCCCGAGGAGCGCAAACAGGTCTGGGCGTACAGCCTCTTCCGGCACCGGGCGCGGTTCGAGGTGCTGCTGCAGCCGGGATGGTGCCTGATGCAGAGCAAGTACGTGGTCGGCGGGATGGCGGCCGTGGCGGAGGGGAGCGGCACACGCTTCGCCGTGCTCGGCGGTCTGCGGCAGACCCGGCTCACCTCCCTGCTGACACCGCTGCGCCCGCTGGGCAGATCCCGGGGCCTGCGGATGATCGCCCGCGCTCGCCGCCGCACCGCCCTGCGCCGCACCGCACCGCACGCGGAGACCTGAGCGGCTGAGCGCCGGATCCGGTCCGTACCGGGGCGCGCGTGCATCAGCTCATGCGCGCGCCCCAGTGCACGCTTGTGCGGGGGTGTACGGAAGGATGGGGGCGTGATGTCCCCTTCCGCGCGCCCCGAAGCCGCCCCTCTCCCGTTGCCCCGGCTGATCGCGACCGACCTGGACGGCACCCTGCTGCAGGACGACAAGTCCGTCTCCGCCCGTACCGTCGAGGCGCTCGCCGCCGCCGAGAAGGCCGGGATCGAGGTCTTCTTCGTGACGGGACGCCCCGCCCGCTGGATGGGCGTCGTCAGCGACCACGTGCACGGCCACGGACTGGCGATCTGCGCGAACGGCGCCGCCGTCGTGGACCTGCACCGTGGCGGGCGGATCGTGAAGGTGCGGCCGCTGGAACGGACCGACGCGATGGCCGTCGTGGAGACGCTGCGCCGGGTGGCGCCGGGAGTGAGCTTCGCGGTGGAACGCTCCCAGGGCATCCACTACGAGCCCGCGTACCCGCCGTTCTACCTCGACCCGGCCGCACTGACCGCACCGGCGGAAAAGCTCCTCTCCGAGGCGGTCACCGACGGGGAGGGCAAGCCCTTCGCCGACCAGCCGGTGCTGAAGCTGCTGGCGCACCACCCCACGCAGGACCCGGACGAGTTCCTGGCACTGGCGCGAGCGGGCGCGGCGGAACACGCCCAGTTCACCCGCTCCAGCCCGACCGCGCTGCTGGAGATCAGCGGCCTGGGCGTGAGCAAGGCAAGCACCCTCGCCCAGTGCTGCGCGGAGCGCGGCATCGCCCCCCACGAGGTCATCGCCTTCGGCGACATGCCGAACGACCTGGAGATGCTGGCCTGGGCCGGCACCTCGTACGCCATGGCCAACGCCCACCCGGAGGTGCTGGCGGCCACGGACCGCCACACCGGCTCCAACCGGGAGGACGGCGTCGCGGCGGTTATCGAAGGGCTGCTAACGGGCCGGAGCTGAACTGACCGGGGCTGAGGGGCTGAGGGGCCGCGTATTCAGCGCCGGGCCTGCCAGGTCAGCGTGGTGCCGGTCCGCTCACCCTCGCGGCCGAGGCCGGGCGACCAGGTTGCCGTGCCGCCGAGGCTCTCCGCACGGCGCGCGAGGTTGTCCAGACCGCTGCGGCGTCCCTCCGGCGGGATGCCCACCCCGTCGTCGGCGACCGTCAGCCGTACGCCCGGTGAGCCATCGGGCAGCGCCACGCCCGCGTCCACCGTCACCTCGACCCGGCTCGCCGCCGCGTGCCGGGAGGCGTTCGAAAGTGCTTCCCGCACCGCCGCCACCAGGGCTTTCGCCGTCGCTTCGCCGACCTGCGAATCCACCGGACCGGCGAAGTGAACCGAGGGCTGGAAGCCCAGCGGCTCGGCCGCCAGCCCGGCCTCCCGCAGCACCCGGGTACGCAACCCCGCCGGGGCTTGGCCCGGATCCTGCTGGAGGGCGAAGATCGCGGTACGGATTTCGGAGATCGTCGCGTCCAGTTGGCCGGTCACCTCCTCGATCCCCTGGGCAACCGCCGGTTCGGTCGCCCGGCGCCGGGTGGCCTGCAGGGTCATGCCCGCCGAGAAAAGCCGCTGAATCACCAGATCGTGCAGATCCCGCGCGATCCGGTCACGGTCCTCGTAGACCGCGAGCCGCTCCCGGTCGCGTTGCGCGTCGGCGAGGACGAGGGCCAGCGCGGCCTGGGCGGCGAACTGGGCGGCGAGGGTCTTCTCCTCCCCGGTGAACGGTTCCGCCCCAGCCGCGCGGGGCACCGCCAGCGTCCCGATGATCCGGCCGCCGCTCTGCAGCGGAAGCATCATGCTCGGCCCGAACCGCTCCGCGACGGGCGTGGGCATACGCGGGTCACGGGCCGGATCGTCCACGAACACCGGCTCCCCCGCGAGCAGCCGCCCCACCGTCTCGCTGCCCGGACGCATCACGGTGCCGATCAGCTCCTGCGCGTCCTCGGCGGAGGCGGCGACGATCTCCAGACCCCCCTCGTCGGTGGGCAGCAGCACGATCCCGGCCGCGGCGTCCGCGAGCCTGCGTGCCTGCTCGGCGACGACGGTGAGCGCGTCGTGCGCCGCGTGATCGGACCCCGAGAGCAGCGAGGTCGTGACGGCGGCACTGCCCTCGATCCAGCGTTCCCGGCGGCGCGCCGCCTCGTTGAGCCGGGCGTTGCGGACGGCGATGCCCGCCTCGGTGGCCAGCAGCTTGACCAGCAGCGCGTCGTCCGCCGTGAAGTCTCCCCCGCCGTGCTTGTCGGTGAGGTAGAGATCACCGGCATGGCGCCCGTCGACCTTCACCGGGAAGCCGAGGAAGGTGCGCCGCCCGGACCCGAGCAGCCCGTGCCGCAGATCGGGATCGCGGCACACGGCGGTGCGCTCCTCAAAGGTCAGACCGTGGGTGACGAAATGCTCCAGGCCCTCCCTGCCGCGGGCGAGTACGCCGACGGCGGCGTAGCGGCAGTCGGCGACACGGGCGGCCGTGTGCACGATGCGCTCCAGGGTGCTGTGGAGCTCGGAGCCGGTACCGAGGTCGCTCATCGCCTCCAGGAGCTGAGGGAGGCGGGCGGCGTGGTCGTGGGGGAGGGACTCCAGGCCGCTGGTGGCGAGGACGGCCGCCGCGGCGGCCCGGTGGACGGGCGGTCCGGGCCGGCCCAGCCGGTCGTGGGGCGCGGGCATACAGCGAGCCTAAGGGCTGTCCCGTGATCCCTGGTGGATCAGCGCGCGGCGTCAGATGCGGTGCTTCGCAAGGCGGAGGGGCGTCCTCATACTGGGTGTATCCGGGCGTTCCGGCAACGCAGCGAGGTGCCGTAGCTGTCGTCGTGCGCCCGCCAGGGATCACGGGACAGCCCTTAGTGCTGCACCGCGCAGGTTCGTGGCAGCCGCGACGCCCGGTACGGCGCGGCCCCAGGGTCTCGTCAGGCACTGGTAAGCACCGGAAAGGGAGGAAAGCCGGGTCCACCCCTCCCCGGTGCGCCGGTACTGCCCGCCAGCAGGGCGTCCGTCTCCGCCTCGCGGTCCAGCATCCGGCGGAACGGCCCGTCCTCGGTGGCGGCGAGCGCCGCGTACGTCCCGCGCTCGACCGCCCGTCCCCCGTCCAGCACGATCACCTCGTCCACCGCTGCCAGCCCGTACAGCCGGTGGGTGATCAGCACCGTCGTACGGCCTTCCGTCACCGCGAGCAGATCGTCGGTCAGCGCGTCCGCCGTGGGCAGGTCCAGATGCTCGGCGGGTTCGTCCAGGACGAGGACGGGGAAGTCGGCCAGCAGCGTGCGGGCGAGGGCGAGGCGCTGGCGCTGGCCGCCTGAGAGCCGCGCCCCGTGCTCGCCCACCAGGGTGTCCAGCCCGGCGGGGAGGGAGCGCACCCAGGCGTCGAGGCGCGCGGCGCGGAGCACGTCGAGCAGGTCCGCGTCGGTGGCGCCGGGCCGGGCGAGGCGCAGGTTCTCGCGCAGCGAGCTGTCGAAATGGTGTGCGTCCTGGGCGCAGAGTCCGACGAGACGGCGCACGGCGTCGGCGTCGGCGGCCGTCGCATCGGCGGCCGTCGCATCGGCGGCCGTCGCATCGGCGGCCGTCGCATCGACACCGCCCGACAGCGTGTACGTACCGGATTCGGGGTCCAGGAAGCGGAGCAGGACCTGCGCCAGCGTGGACTTGCCGGAGCCGGAGACGCCGACGACGGCCACCCGGCGGCCGGGTGCAAGCTCCAGGTCGAAGCCGCGGAGGGCGAGGGTGCCGCTGCCCGGATAGCGGGCGCTGACACCGTGCAGCGCGAGCCGCGGCGGCCGTGCCGGGTCCGGCGCGGGCAGGGCTTCCGTGCCGCCCCGGCTCGTGCCGCACGGCTCGGGGGTGCCGAGCACCTCGCGCACACGCTCGGCGGAACGCCTGCTGCGCTGCCGGTACTGCACCGCGAGCGGCAGCCCGGCCACCGCCTCGAACGCGGCGAGCGGGGTGAGCACCACGACAGCCAGCCACACCCCGGCCAGCCGCCCGTCGGCCACGGCCTGTGCGCCCACCCATCCGGCGGCGGAAACGGTGAGCCCGGTGACCAGCGCGGTCAGCCCGGAGCCGAGCGCCGTACGGCTCGCACTGCGCGCGGCGATGCCGGTCAGGGCGGTGTCGGCGGCGCGCACCTCCGCCGTACGGGCCGCCAGCACCCCGGCGACGGTCAGTTCGCCGGTGCCGGTGAGCAGGTCGACGGTACGGGTGGCCAGCTCGCTCCGTGCGGGGGCGAGCCTGCGTTCGGTGCGGCGGGAGAGCGCGGCGGAGAGGGCGGGTACGCCGATGCCCGCGGTGGCCAGGCCGAGGGCGAGGACGGCACCGGCCGCCGGCAGCAGCGCGGCGGTGAAGGCCACGGCGGCGAGGGAGACGGTCAGCGCGGTGGCGGCGGGCAGCAGCCACCGCAGGAAATAGTCCTGGAGGGCGTCGACGTCGGAGACGAGCCGGGTCAGCAGGTCGCCGCGCCGGGCCCGGCGCAGTCCGGCGGGCGCGAGCCGCTCCAGCCGCCGGTAGACGGTGACCCGCAGATCGGCGAGGACGCGGAGCACCGCGTCGTGCGAGACGAGGCGCTCCGCGTAGCGGAAGACCGCCCGGCCGATCCCGAAGGCGCGGGTGGCGGTGACGGCGACCATCAGATAGAGCACGGGGGGCTGCTCGGAGGCACGTGAGATGAGCCAGCCCGAGGTGGACATGAGGCCCACCCCGCTGCCCACGGCGAGGGCGCCGAGCAGCAGTGCGAGCGTGAAGCGTCCGGTCAGCGGCCGGGCGACGCTCCGCAGCCAGGCCAACGGGCCGCGGGCTGCGGCAGTGTCGCCGCTGCTGCCGGGCGGGCCCTGGTCCGGGGCCGGATTCGCCGACGAAGCCGGGCTTTCGGCATCGGGCGCGCCGTGCGTCGGCATGTTCCCCGTCCCCTTGGCCCCAGTCAGCGCCGAGTACGGCGGGGCGTCCGGGGCGGGCAGGGTGACGACCCGGTCGGCGAGCGCCAGCAGCGCGGGCCGGTGCACGACCAGCAGCACCGTACGACCGGCCGCGAGGCTGCGGATCGCCTCGACGATCTCGGCCTCGGTACCGCCGTCGAGTGCGGCGGTCGGCTCGTCGAGCAGGAGCAGCGGCCGGTCGGCGAGGAACGCGCGGGCCAGCGCCACGCGTTGCCGCTGGCCCGCGGAGAGGCCCGCGCCGTGCTCGCCGAGTACCGCCGCCGGGTCGAGGTCGGCGGCGCTGGCCTGGCGCAGGGCGGCGCGCACCTCCGCGTCGGTGGCGGTGGGGCGGGCGAGCCGTACGTTCTCCGCGAGCGTCCCGGCGAACAGGTGCGGGTGCTGGGAGACCCAGGCGATCTGCGGGTGCCATCCGCTGAGGTCGACTTCGCCCAGTTCGACTTCAGCGGAGTCGGCTTCAGTGGCGCCGGCTTCAGTGGCGCCGGGCCCCGGACTGCTCAGCAGCACGCGTCCGGCGGTGGGCCGGGTGAAGCCCAGCACGGTGTTCAGCAGTGTGGTCTTGCCCGCACCGGACGGGCCGACCAGCGCGACCGTCTCCCCCGGAGCGACGCTGAGGCTGGTCTCGGGCAGCGAGTCATGCGCGCGGCCCTCGTGCCGTACGAGGACCTGGTCCAGGATGAGGCTTGCCCGCCCGGCGTCGGGGGCGGGCCGGGTACCGGTGGCTGAGAGCGGAGTCTCCAGGACGTCGAAGACCTGCTCGGCGGCGGCCAGCCCCTCGGCCGCCGCGTGGTACTGGGCCCCGACCTGGCGCAACGGAAGATATGCCTCGGGTGCCAGTACGAGCACGACGAGCCCCGTGTACAGGTCGAGGTCGCCGTGCACCAGCCGCATGCCGATGCCGACCGCTACCAGCGCGACGGAGATCGTGGCGAGGAGTTCCAGCGCGAAGGAGGAGAGGAAGGCGAGGCGAAGGGTGCGCAGGGTGGCGCGGCGGTAGTCGGCGGTGATCGCCCGGATGTTCTCGGCCTGGGCCTTGGCCCGGCCGAAGACCTTGAGCGTGGGCAGTCCGGCGACGACGTCGAGGAAGTGCCCGGAGAGCCGGGTGAGCAGCCGCCATTGGCGGTCCATCCGGGACTGCGTGGCCCAGCCGATGAGAATCATGAAGAGGGGGATCAGCGGCAGGGTGAGGGCGATGGTGAGTGCAGCGATCCAGTCGGACCACACGATGCGGGCGAGTACGGCGGCGGGCACGACGACGGCCAGGCCGAGCTGCGGCAGATAGCGGGCGAAGTAGTCGTCCAGAGCGTCGACGCCACGGGTGGCGAGCGCGGTCAGCTCACCTGTCCGCTGGCCTCCCAGCCAGTCCGGTCCCAGCACGGTGGCGCGGCGCAGCAGCCGCAGCCGCAGCTCGGACTTGACGGCCGCTCCGGCCCGGTGGGCGGCGAGCTCGGTCAGCCAGGAGACCAGTGCGCGTCCGAGGGCCACTCCGCCGAGCAGCAGCAGCGGAACCCGCAGGTCCGCCGCACCGTCGCCGTCCTGGAACGCGCGGACGACGACCTCGGCGATGAGCATCGCCTGGGCGATGACAAGGGATGCTCCGGCCAGCCCCAGCGCCACGGAGGCCAGCAGGAAACCACGGGTGGCGCGGGCGTACCGGAGCAGCCGGGGGTCGATAGGTTTCACGTGAAACCTTCCTCAGTGGCTCTCGACGAGGGGAGCCGCGTCCGAAGCGCCCGCACCGTGCGGCGCGTCCGCGATGTGCTGGGTACCGATCCGCTTGCGGAAGACCCAGTAGGTCCAGCTCTGGTAGAGCACCACGAGCGGTGCCGCGATCCCGGCACACCAGGTCATGATCTCCAGCGTGTACGGAGTGGAGGAGGCGTTGGTGACGGTCAGGCTCCAGGCGGGATCCAGCGTGGAGGGCATGACGTTCGGGAAGAGGAGCAGGAAGAACGTCGCGGTGAGCGCCACCACGGTCACCCCGGACAGCGCGAACGACCAGCCCTCGCGCGCCCGGAGGTTGGCACCGACTGCTGCCAGCAGCGCCAGCAGCGCCACACACACCGCCACGAGGCTGGTGCCGTCACCCTGGTCGGCCTGGGTCCAGCCGAGGAAGGCCAGCGCCAGGAGTGCGGTGGCGCAGCCGAGCACGGTGGCCAGCCGCCGGGCGCGTATTCGGATGTCGCCGACGGTCTTGAGTGCGGTGAAGACGGCACCATGGAAGGTGAACAGGCTCAGCATGACCAGCCCGCCCAGCAGCGCGTACGGGTTGAGCAGGTCGAGCAGGCTCCCGGCGTACTCCATTTCCTTGTCGATCTTCACGCCGCGCACGATGTTGGCGAAGGCGACGCCCCACAGGAAGGCGGGCAGCAGGGAGCACCAGAAGATCGCGTGTTCCCAGTTGCGCTGCCAGCGCTCCTCGGGGCGCTTCGCCCGGTACTCGAAGGCGACCCCGCGCACGATCAGGCAGACCAGGACCAGCAGCAGCGGCAGGTAGAAGCCGGAGAAGAGGGTCGCGTACCACTCGGGGAAGGCGGCGAAGGTGGCGCCGCCCGCGCTGAGCAGCCAGACCTCGTTGCCGTCCCAGACCGGGCCGATGGTGTTGATCAGGACCCGGCGCTCGGGGCGGTCCCGGGCCAGCAGCTTGGTCAGGACGCCGACTCCGAAGTCGAAGCCCTCCAGGAAGAAGTAGCCGGTCCACAGGACCGCTATGAGGACGAACCAGACGTCGTGGAGTTCCATCTCTCGCTCCTCAGCTCTCAGTAGGAGAAGGCCATCGGCCGGTCGGCGTCGTCGTCCGAATCTGCGTTCGAGTCGTCCGACTCCGCGTTCGGGTCCGCGTCAGGATCAGCGCCCAGGCCGACGCGCGGTCCGGGCGGCCCGCCGACGCGGGTGGGCGGACGCCGGTCCGCCTCGGTCACCTCGGGCGGCCCCGCCTTGACGTACTTCGCCAGCAGCCTGACCTCGACGACGGCGAGAATCGCGTAGAGCAGGGTGAAGACGCTCATCGAGATCAGCACCTCGGCCTGAGAGACGCCCGGTGAGACGGCGTCCCGGGTGCGCAGCACGCCGTAGACCACCCAGGGCTGGCGGCCCATCTCGGTGAAGATCCAGCCCCAGGAGCTGGCGATCAGCGGGAAACCGAGCGTGAGCACGGTGAGCCGCCAGTACCAGCGGGACAGCGCGGGGCCCAGCGCCCGGTGCTTGGTGAGCGCGAGGCGCGGCACCTCGGTCTCCTCGGTGCGCAGAGCGGAAGCGAGCCAGACCTTCCGCCGGGTGAGCCAGAGACCGGCGGCGCCGAGGGTCACGGAGGTCATGCCGAAGCCGATCATCCAGCGGAAGCTCCAGTAGGCGACGGGGATGTTCGGCCGGTAGTCGCCGGGCCCGAACTTCTCCTGCTCGGCGGCGTTGACGTCGTTGATGCCGGGGACCTCGGAGGACAGGTCGCCGTTGGCCAGTACGGAGAGCAGGCGGGGGATCTGGACGGCGACGGTGTTGTGCCCCTTCTCGACATCGCCGTAGGCGAAGAGCGAGAAGGGGGCGGGCGCCTCGGACTCCCACAGCGCCTCGGCGGCGGCCATCTTCATCGGCTGCTGCTCGAACATCACCTTGGACAGCTGGTCGCCGCTGACGGCGGTGAACGCTCCGGCGGCGACGAGGGTGACGAGCCCCAGTCGGAGCGAGGTACGCATCGCCGTCACATGCTTCCCGCGCCGCAGGTGGTAGGCGGAGATGCCCGCCATGAACGCACCGCCGGCCAGGAAGGCGGCGGTGAGCGTGTGGAAGACCACGACCAGGGTGGTCTCCTGGGTGAGGACGGCGAGGAAGTCGTTCAGCTCGGCGCGGCCGGTCTCCTCGTTGAGGTGGTAGCCGACGGGGTGCTGCATCCAGGAGTTGGCGGCGAGGATGAAGTACGAGGACAGCACGGTGCCCACGGCCACGGTCCAGATGCAGGCGAGATGGATCTTCTGTGGAAGCCGGTCCCAGCCGAAGATCCACAGGCCGATGAAGGTCGACTCGAAGAAGAAGGCGATCAGCGCCTCGAAGGCCAGCGGGGCACCGAAGACGTCACCGACGAAACGGGAGTAGTCCGACCAGTTCATGCCGAACTGGAACTCCTGCACGATGCCGGTGACGACGCCCATCGCGATGTTGATCAGGAAGAGCTTGCCCCAGAACTTGGTGGCCTGGAGGTACTTCTCCTTGCCCGTACGCACCCACGCCGTCTGGAGCCCGGCAGTGAGGGCGGCCAGTGAGATCGTCAGCGGGACGAAGAGGAAGTGGTAGACGGTGGTGATGCCGAACTGCCAGCGCGCCAGGGTCTCCGGCGCCAGGGCGAGGTCCACGCGGTCTCCTTCGGTCGGCACGGGCGGGGGTGTACGCACGACGTGAGTGAGCTTGTGAATGAGTTCACATTCACAAGCTGATTATGCCCGAAGTGTTCTGGAGCGAGACGGGGGGGTCCCCTTTCACCACATACGGGCCGCCGTCAGTGGTGACGGCGGCCCGTATCCGGCTCCGCGAGAGCTCCCCGGGTGGCTGATTCAGGCACCCCGGGCAGCCTCGGTCACGTCTCCTTGCGGAAGGTTTCAGCCACCTGCAGAAAGAGGTCGTTCGCCGCCGTCTCGCCGATCGTCACCCGCGCGCCCTCGCCCGCGAACGGCCGGACGATCACCCCGGCCCGCTCGCAGGCCGCCGCGAAGTCCCCGGTGCGTTCGCCCAGCCGCAGCCAGACGAAATTGGCCTGTGAGTCCAACGCCGGCCAGCCCTGCTCCGCCAGCGCCGCCACGACCCGCGTCCGCTCGCCGACCAGCGACTCCACCCGCTCCAGCAGCGCCTCCTCGCTGCGCAGCGAGGCGACCGCCGCGTCCTGGGCGAGCTGGCTGACCCCGAACGGCACCGCCGTCTTGCGCAGCGCAGCGGCGACAGGCGCCTGCGCAACCGCGAAGCCGACCCGCAGCCCGGCCAGGCCGTACGCCTTGGAGAAGGTACGCAGCACGCACACATTGGGCCGGTCGCGGTAGAGCTCCAGCCCGTCGACCACCCGCTCGTCGCGGACGAACTCCCGGTACGCCTCGTCCAGCACCACCAGGACACCGGCGGGCACCTTGTCCAGGAAGCGCTCCAGCGCGGGACGCGGGATGGCGGCACCCGTGGGGTTGTTGGGGTTGCAGACGAAAATGAGCCGGGTGCGGTCGGTCACCGCCGCCGCCATGGCGTCCAGATCATGCTCCTCAGCCGCCGTCAGCGGCACCCGCACCGAGGTCGCGCCGGAGACCTGGGTGATGATCGGGTACGCCTCGAAGGACCGCCAGGCGTAGATGACCTCGTCGCCCGGACCAGCTGTGGCCTGCAGCAACTGCTGTGCCACACCCACCGATCCGGTGCCGGTGGCAAGATGCTCGACCGGCACCGCGAAATGCTCCGCCAGCTCGGCCAGCAGCCCGGCGCACGCCATGTCCGGGTAGCGGTTCAAGGAGGCAGCCGCGCCGGCCACCGCCTCCTGCACGCCCGGCAGCGGCGGATAGGGGTTCTCGTTGGAGGACAGCTTGTACGCCACCGGGCCGCCGGCGGTGTCCCGCTTACCCGGCACGTAGGCGGGCATACCGTCCAGCGCGCTCCGCAGTTTCGGGGTGTTCTCGGACATCAGCGGCCTCCTCGGCGACGAATACTCCACACCCTAACGACCTCCCGCGCGGTGGGGAGTGGATCAGCGAGTGGCCTCCTGCGGCTTCGAATCCAAGGCGGAGGAGGGAGGCGACGCGGAGCGTCGTCGACTGAGGGCAATGACTGAGGCAGAGTCGCAGGAGGGCGGGGGTGTGTGCCGCCGCACCCGTGCGCCGGTGGCGAGCGCGGTGGCGCGCGTCGCCCGTGAAGGTGAGTTGCGAATGATTCGCAATCTGGCTGATTCTGCTGGAGCAACGGGTCCTATCTGGGATGATCCGCTCTACCTACCGGGCAACTACCGGAATTCCCAAGGCCGTTAGGGCATGACTGTCATGCAGAATCGTGCCTGCCCACCTTTGCTTGTACGTCCCCGCGAACACACTCCTGCGGGCCTACGATCGGGTCGCCATGACAGCAGCAGAAAAGCATCAGGTGAGCCGGACAGCCACCCCTCGATCGGGGAGTCGGCTGAACGGTCGCGCGGGCATCCGCGATGTGGCCGCGGCCGCCGGAGTCTCCATCACCACGGTTTCCGACGCACTCAACGGAAAAGGAAGGCTGCCCGAGGCGACCCGGAGCCATGTCCGCTCGGTCGCCGAGCGACTCGGCTACCGGCCCTCGGCCGCGGCCCGCACGCTCCGCACCGGCAAGTCGGGACTGATCGGTCTGACGGTCACCACCTATGGCGAAGAACCCTTCACCTTCACCGAGTTCGCCTACTTCGCGGAAATGGCCCGTGCCGCCACCTCGGCCGCGCTCGCACGCGGCTACGCGCTGGTCATCCTGCCCGCCACCTCGCGGCACAGCGCGTTCGACATCTGGTCGAACGTCGCCCTCGACGGCACCGTCGTCATCGACCCCTCCGACCACGACCCCGTCGTGACCGAACTGATGCGCTCGGGCATCCCCGTCGTCTCCGACGGCCGCCCTGCCGCCTCGCTCCCCGTCACCGCCTGGGTCGACAACGACCACGAGGCCGCCGTCCGCGGACTGTTGGACCATCTCGCCGAATCCGGCGCCCGCCGCATCGGGCTGCTGACCGGCAACACCACCGACACCTATACCCGGCTGTCCACCACCGCCTACCTCCAGTGGTGCGAGCGCGTCGGACAGGACCCGGTCGTCGAGTCCTACCCGGCACACGACCCCTGCGCGGGCGCCGTGGCCGCCGACCGGCTGCTCGCCCGGCCGGACCGGCCCGACGCGGTGTACGGCCTGTTCGACCCCAACGGCACCGACCTGCTCGCGGCGGCCCGCCGGTACGGGCTGCGGGTGCCGGACGATCTGCTGCTGGTGTGCTGCAGCGAGTCCACCGTGTACGCGACCACCGAACCGCCCATCACCACCCTGTCACTGAAGCCCGGACGGATCGGGAACACGGTGATCCAGCTGCTCATCGACGCCATCGAGGGCAGCGGCGGCGGACGGCCGGTGGAGCAGGTGATGCCGACGGATCTGATCGTCCGCACCAGTTCCCAGCGCCTGCCGTCACGGACGACCGTCAGCGCGCCGCGCTCACCCGCGGCGGACTGAGGCCTTCCGCGGCCTTCCGCTCAGCACCCGGATTCCGCTGGCCCGGCCGGGACGGATGACCCTCGTAAGCGGAGGAAAAGGAACAAAAGACCGACCGGTCCGGCACTCGCGTCAATTGCCACCCCCCAGGTGCGTCACAAGCCGCGACCAGCATTCCTATGATGGGTCGACGACACCGGGACGGTTTCGCGACCAGGGCAGAACCGGCAGGTGCACGGAGCGCAGCACGGAGCGCAAAGATGGTGGAGGGGTCTATGACTCAGGGGGCCGGTCAGGGACCCGACGTATGGCACGGCGCGGGCGCTGCCCCGCGGCGTGCACAGCCGCCCGTACCCCCGCCCCCGCCCCCGGTACCGCGCAGGGGCGCGGACGGGGGCGCGGGAGCGCGTACGGGCGGAGACGCCGGGGCGGGCGAGGCAAGGGACGCGCACGGCCCGGTCATGGGCGCCACGGAACCGGAACCGATGAGTCCGCCCGGACTGTCCGGGCCGGTCAGTGCGCAGCGGCCGGTCAGTGCGCCAGGACCGGTGGATACGCCGAGTCCTGCAGCGGGAGGACGGCCCGCGGGGTACACGCCCACCCAGCGCGATCTTCCGGTGGTCAAGGCGGCGTCCGTCCGCGAGCCCACGCTCGTCGACTCCCCCTCGCCCGCACCGGCCGCCACGCCGCACGCCACCGGCGCCACCGAGAGCCCGCTGTACGTGGTCGGCGATGTGCACGGCTACCTCGACGAGCTGCGCGCCGCGCTGCTGACCGCCGGTCTCATCGACGGCAAGGACCGCTGGGCCGCGGGCAACGCGCGCCTCTGGTTCCTCGGCGACTTCACCGACCGGGGACCGGACGGCATCGGCGTCATCGACCTGGTGATGAACCTGTCGGCCGAGGCCGCGGCGGCCGGAGGCTACTGCAAGGCCCTCATGGGCAACCACGAACTGCTGCTGATCGGCGCCAAGAGGTTCGGCGAGACGCCGGTCAACTCCGGAGCGGGCACCGCCTCCTTCCAGGCGGCCTGGCTGCTCAACGGCGGTCAGCGCACGGACATGGAGCGCCTCGAGGAGCACCACATCCAGTGGATGTCCCGGCTGGACGCGATGGCCCTCGCCGACCGCCATCTGCTGGTGCACTCGGACGCCACCTGCTACCTGGAGTACGGCGACACCATCGAGTCGGTCAACGACGCGGTGACCATCGCGCTCCAGAACAACGACGCGGACGAAACCTGGGACTTGTTCCGCAAGTTCACCAAGCGCTTCGCCTTCCGTGAGGAGGGCGCGGGCACGCTCACCGCCCGCGAACTGCTCGACACCTTCGGCGGCGAGCGGATCGTCCACGGGCACAGCCCGATCCCGTATCTGCTGGGCGAGGTCGGCAGCGAGGACGACGACTCCGCCCCGCCGAACGTCACCGGCCCGCACCTGTACGCGGACGGACTCGCGGTCGCCATGGACGGCGGAGTGACCATGGCCGGAAAACTACTGGTCACTCAACTCCCCCTGGCTGAACAGTCAGTTGCCGGGAAGATGTAGCGGAGGGGCGTCCGACAGACGTATCGGCACGGGATGATTTCCTCAAACACCCTGTCAACCCGTGCCGGTAGCGCTCTACCATCGGTTCTGCCGTAGCGAGTTCCCTCCCGTTTCCGCGTCGACCGACAGCGCGGCCCTACGGCCCTACGGAGCATCGGGGGATGTCATGAACAGCGCTCCGCACCTGCTGGCAGAGGACCGGCCCGAATTCGAGCGGGTTCTCGACGAAGTACTGCGCACCGCGCACGCGCGTCCCGGCCTCGCTGAACTGTGGCACGGGCGGAGCGGCGAACAGCTGCGCGCCATGGCGCTGTCCGCCGCCGGTCCCATAGCGTCCAGCGCCGCCCCCGAATACCAGCGCTACACCTCGCTGCGCGAGGAGTTGCGGCGCATGCCGGAAGCGGCGGCCGAGGCGGGCGACGGCACGACGGGTCCCGATTCTCATTCCGATTCCGATTCCGGTTCCGGGTTTGACCCGGACGGCGGCACAGCCGGTACCCCGCCCAGTACCGCAGCCAGTGCCGCGGCCGAGACCGGCGTCGGACCGGGCAGGGAGGGCGCGGCCGGGCTCGGGCTCGCGGGAGTGGTCAGTGCCGGGCTGGGCGACACGGCCGGAGCGGGCGCCATCGCCGTCGTTTCCGTTCTCGCTCCGGTGCTCGCCGGCGCGGCCGCCGTCATCTTCCTGCTCGTCGGCTATGCGATGCACCTGCTCACCCCCGAACCCGCCCTCGCCGGGTCGATGCGCAGCGCGGGCTGGGCCTTCGCGGTGCTGGCCGCCGCCACGGCGCTGGCGGGCATGGGCGGGCTGCTGTTCGCCGCCGTACGCAACGGCGCGCGCTCCAAGCCGGGTTCGGGGCGCCCCTCCGGTATGAGGGCGAAGGCGCCCGCCGCAGGCGCGGAGCCGTCCCCGGGCGGACTCGCGGGGGCGGTCGCGGAGGCGCGGGCCGACTGGCGTGAGGCGCTGCTGGAGCGCGGGGTCGTGCCGTTCCTGCAGGAGGCGCTCACCGATCGGCAGGGCGCCGTGACGGTGGCGGATCCGCATCTTCTCGACGACCACCGCACACCCCGGCTGGGCTACTCGCACCCGGACTACTCCAGCCCGGCCTCACACGGGACCGGTGACCTCACCACCCGGCCCCGCTACTCCAGCCCGGACTACTCCAGCCCCGACTTCCACGGCCCGTCCTACGGCCGCCCCGACTACGAGGGTCCGGGCTGAGGGCTGTCCCGTCATCCCTCGGGGAAGTGCGTCCCGGATCTTCGCAGATCAGCTCTCCGCCGCCCGGTCGAGCGCCTGGGCGAGATCGGCCACCAGGTCCTCGGAGTCCTCCAGGCCGACCGACAGCCGGACGAAACCCTCCGGCACCGCGTCGCCGCCCCAGCGCCCGCGCCGCTCGGCCGTGCTGCGGACGCCGCCGAAACTGGTGGCGTCGTCGACCAGGCGCAGCGCCGCCAGGAACCTGTCGGCGAACGCCTTGTCGGGCAGGGTGAAGGAGACCACGCAGCCGAAGCGCCGCATCTGCCGGACCGCCTGCGCGTACGCCGGGTCACCCGGCGCACCCGGGTGCCGTACGTCGGTGACCTCGGCGCGCGCGCCCAGCGCCTCCGCGACGGCGAGCGCGGACGCCGCCTGCCGCCGCGTCCGCACCTCCAGCGTGGCCAGCGAGCGGTGCGCGAGCCACGCCTCCATCGGGCCGGGAATCGCGCCGACCGTCTTGCGCCAGAGCCGGACGCCCGCGGCGAGTTCCGCATTCCGGCAGACCGCGTAGCCGAGCAGTACGTCGCCGTGCCCGGTGAGCGCCTTGGTGCCGCTGGCCACCGAGAAGTCGGCGCCGAGCTCCAGCGGGCGCTGCCCCAGCGGGGTGGCCAGGGTGTTGTCGACGGCGACCACGGCGCCCTGGGCGTGCGCCGCCTCGGTGAGGCGGCGGATGTCGCAGACGTCCAGGCCGGGATTGCAGGGTGATTCGATCCACAGCAGCCGGGCGCCCGCCAGCGCCTCGAGCTGCGCGTCCCCGCCGGTCGGTGCCGTACGGACCTCCACGCCCCAGCTCTCCAGACGTTCCCGCACGGGCACCAGCAGGTTGTAGCCGTCGGACGGCAGCACCGCGATGTCCCCCGGCTTCAGCTGGGAGAACAGCACAGCCGAGATCGCACCCATGCCGGAGGCGAAGACCAGCGTCTCCACCGCCTCAACCGCCTCCACCCCCTCCGGCCCTCCCGGCTCTCCCGGCTCTCCCGGCGCGGCGGCCCCTCCCGCGTCCGGCGCCTCCAGCTCGCCGATCGCCCGCTCCAGCGCCGTCCAGGTGGGGTTGGCGTCGCGGCCGTAGGCGTACGGCGCACCGGCCGGGTCGCCCGGCAGGTGGTAGTGGGCGGCGAAGACCGGGCCCGGCAGCGGGGGTGCGTACGGCTCCTCCTCGGGCAGGCCCGCCCGCACGACCCGGGTGCCGTCGCCGTCGCTGATGCCCATTTCGATCCTTCTCCAGCCGGTCAGCCGAGAGCCGCCCCGTCCGGCCGCTCCGCACGGTGCACCGTAACCGGAACCGTGAAGCGGGCGTCAGCCGCGGGGGACGGCCGCGGGCAGGGTCGGTTCAGTCGTCCTCGGGCAGCAGCATGTTCAGCGCCCAGGAAACGATGGAGATGATCAATCCGCCCACCAAGGCGGTGCCGAAACCCTCGACCTGGAAACTCAGATCCATCCTGTCGGCGAGCCAGGAGGTGAGCAGCAGCATCAGCGCATTGATCACCAGGGTGAACAAGCCGAGGGTGAGCACGAGCAACGGCAGCGAGAACAGCTTCACGATCGGCTTGACCACGAAGTTCACGAGACCGAAGATCAGAGCGACGACAATCAGGGTGAGAGTCTTGCGGCCGGTGTCATCCCCGGTCAGGGTGATGTCGCTGAGCAGCCAGATGGCCACCGCCAGCGCTCCGGCGTTGGCGAGTGTCTTGATCAGGAAGTTCGTCATGGGTCGATGGTTCCAGAGTTCGGTGGAAACCGGAGGGGCGTGGATGACGCCAGGTCACGGATGAAGGCGTTCCGGCTGGAAGAGCTGGAAGCGGAGCGGGCCGCCAACGACGGCGCCTACCTGCGCTTCCTTCGCGAGCGGCACATGTCGGTCGGCCTCTACGCGCTCGACAAGGGGGCCGCGGACCCGCAGCAGCCACACGGGCAGGACGAGGTGTACTTCGTGGTCAGCGGCCGCGGCACCCTCACCGTCGGCGACGAGTCGACGCAGGTCGCGCGGGGCAGTGTGGTGTACGTCCCAGCGGGAGTGCCGCACCGCTTCAGTCACATCAGCGAGGACCTCCGGGTGATGGTGGTCTTCTCCCCACCCGAGCGCTGACCAGGAGGTCTCCGTGTGAGCCCGCTGGTCCCCCTGTGAGCGGAGGCGGGCGTACGGGTTCCGTAGGGGTCCGGTCAGGGACGAACCGGGGCAGGTGCCGTCCCATCGGCGCTCCCGCCCGCCTAGCATCGAAGACATCAGGCCACGCAGGCAACACGTGCCGGACACCTGACGGCACCCCAGCACCTCAGGAGAGTTCTCATGGCCGTAAAGGAAACCCTCGCCGCACTGCCCTGGTGGGTGAAGTGGGCGGCGATACCGCTGCTGGCGCTCCTCGTCTTCGGCGGACTGATCGCGGCGGTGATCAGCTTCGTCGTCGGTGTGCTCTTCAAGGTGCTGTTGTTCGTGGCGCTCGTCGGCGGTCTGATCTATGTGGTGCGCCGCTTCACTTAGGCTTCCGCCGCCGCCCGCTGCTCCCGCTCCTCCCCCGGCGCTCTGCGGGGGGCGCCGCGGGGGCTGCCGAGGGCACGGCCGGGGGCACGGCCGGAGTCGGGCCGTCCTCCGGTGTGCGGTCCGCCGAGACCACCAGCGCGGCCAGCAGCGTCGTCAGCGGCACGGAGACCACCAGGCCGACGGAGCCGACGAGCGTACGTACGATCTCCTGCGCGACGAGCTCGCTGCCCGCGACCGTGCCGACGCTGCTCTCGGCGATCGTGAAGAGCAGCAGCAGCGGGAGCGCGGCACCCGCGTACGCCAGCACCAGGGTGTTCACCACCGAGGCGATGTGGTCGCGCCCGATGCGCATCGCGGCGGCGTAGAGCTTGCGTCTGCTCGCAGTGGGGTCGGCCTGCCGCAGCTCCCACACGGCCGACGTCTGGGTGACGGTCACATCGTCCAGCACGCCGAGGGAGCCGATCAGCACGCCCGCCAGCAGCAGCCCTTGGATCTCGATGTCGGGGTAGAGGCCGTGCACCAGACCGGTCTGGTCGTCCGTGTTGCCGGTCAGATGCGACCAGCCTATGAAGAGCGAACCCAGCACGCCGATCAGCAGCAGTGAGACCAGGGTGCCCAGCACGGCGACGGACGTACGGGCCGAGATGCCGTGGCACAGATACAGCGTCACCAGCATGATGGCGCTGCCCCCCACGACGGCCACCACCAGCGGATTCGAGCCGTCGAGTATCGCGGGCAGAATGAAGAGGGTGAGCACCGCGAAGCTCACCACCAGCCCCACCAGCGCCAGCACCCCGCGCAGCCGGCCCACCAGCACCACCACCAGGGCGAAGAGCCCGGCCAGCAGCGCCATCGGCAGGGTGCGGTCGACGTCGATGACGCTGTACTGGAGATCACGCGGCGCCTTCTCCGCGTACGCGACGACCACCTGCTGACCCGTGCTGAGGGTGCGCGTCGCGTCCGGTGTGATGATCTCGGTGAAGGTGCGGCCCTTGTCCTTGCCGTCGGTCACCTCCACGGTCGCCTTCTGGCAGAGGTCGGCCGCGGTGTCCTCCTCAGGGCCCGGCTGATCGCCCTGCTGACCGCCCGGCTGCTGGCCGCCTGCCGGCGGCTGCGGCTGGGCGTTGACGTCCTCACACTTCACCTCGTGGACGGCGGTCACCCGGGCGTCGAAGGTCGGCCGGTCGAACCCGACACCACTGGGTCCGCTGTCCCCGGCGGAGGTACCGCCCGGCCACAGCACGATCAGCCCGACGGCGACCGCGGAGGCGAACGGGACCAGCACCACCGCGATGATCTTGCGCAGGCGCAGCGAGACGGGGGCGGCCGGACCATGGCTGTGCGCATGGGCATGCGCGTCGGCGGGGGACCGCGCGTCGACGTATCCGTGGGATTCGGAGGGCGTGCCAGGAGGCGTGCCAGAAGGCGCGGTGGAGGGCGTGCCGGAAGGCGGAGGCGGCGGCGCGCCCTGCTGCGGGCGCCGCGGAGGATTCCGGGGCGGAGGCGGCTGCGGTGTCGGGGTCACCGCCAGATCATCGCAAGTACGACGGGGCGGCCTGGCCAGCACCACGGGTGTGCCGCTAGCGTGGGGCCACCTTTGCACATCGCGGGAGCTCCGAGCACGGGGCTGAGAGGGCGCTGAAGCAGCTGCGCCGACCGCCGAACCTGTTACCGGGTAATGCCGGCGTAGGGAGTGGGTCTCATGACCATGCAGGATGCACACACGCAGGCCGAGGTGCCGGAGCCGCGCAAGCCGGGCTGGCACAAGGGCTATGTGAGCGGTTCGCGTCCGGACATCCGGGTGCCTGTCCGTCAGGTGCACCTCACCAACGGGAACGACGTGACGCTGTACGACACGTCCGGCCCGTACACCGACCCGAACATCGAGACCGACGTACGCCGCGGCTTGGCCCCGCTGCGCGAGAACTGGATCATCGCCAGGGGCGACACCGAGGAGTACGCGGGCCGTGAACTGAGGCCCGAGGACGACGGTGTCAAGCACACGGCGCTCAAGCACACCGCACCGCGCGGCGGCGTGGTCGGCAAGGGCACCGGCGGCGACAACCCGGGCGGCAGCGGCAGCGGGACGGCGGATCTCACCGGGCTGGACGCGGTCTTCCCCGGCCGCCCCCGCCAGCCCCGGCGCGGACGGACCACAGCCGACGGCACCCGCGCCGCCGTGACACAGCTCGCCTACGCAAAGCGCGGCGAGATCACCCCGGAGATGGAGTACGTGGCCGTCCGGGAGGGATGCGCGCCGGAGTTCGTCCGCGACGAGATCGCGGCGGGCCGCGCCGTACTGCCCGCGAACGTCAACCATCCGGAGATCGAGCCGATGATCATCGGCAAGAACTTCCTGGTGAAGGTGAACGCGAACATCGGCAACTCCGCCGTCACCTCCTCGATCGAGGAGGAGGTGGAGAAGATGACCTGGGCGACCCGCTGGGGCACCGACACCGTCATGGACCTCTCCACCGGCCGCAACATCCACACCACCAGGGAGTGGGTGCTGCGCAACTCGCCGGTGCCGATCGGCACCGTGCCGCTCTACCAGGCGCTGGAGAAGGTCGACGGCAAGGCCGAGGAGCTGACCTGGGAGGTCTACAAGGACACCATCGTCGAGCAGTGCGAGCAGGGCGTGGACTACGTCACCGTCCACGCGGGCGTGCTGCTGCGCTATGTGCCGCTGACCGCACGCCGCAAGACGGGCATCGTCTCGCGGGGCGGCTCGATCATGGCCGCCTGGTGCCTGGCGCACCACAAGGAGAGCTTCCTCTACACACACTTCGAAGAACTGTGCGACATCCTCAAGACGTACGACGTGACCTTCTCACTCGGCGACGGGCTGCGCCCCGGCTCCATCGCGGACGCCAATGACGAGGCGCAGTTCGCGGAGCTGCGCACACTCGGCGAGCTGAACCGCATCGCCAAGGCGCACGACGTGCAGACAATGATCGAGGGGCCGGGCCATGTCCCGATGCACAAGATCAAGGAGAATGTCGACCTCCAGCAGGAGATCTGCGAGGAGGCCCCGTTCTACACCCTGGGCCCGCTGACGACGGACATCGCCCCCGCGTACGACCACATCACCTCGGCGATCGGCGCGGCCATGATCGGCTGGTGGGGCACGGCGATGCTCTGCTACGTCACGCCGAAGGAGCATCTGGGACTGCCGGACCGGGACGACGTGAAGACCGGCGTGATCACGTACAAGATCGCGGCGCACGCGGCGGACCTGGCCAAGGGGCATCCCGGGGCGCAGGACTGGGATGACGCGCTCTCGGACGCCCGCTTCGAGTTCCGCTGGGAGGACCAGTTCAATCTGGCCCTCGACCCGGACACGGCGCGGGAGTTCCACGACGCGACGCTCCCCGCGGAACCGGCGAAGACGGCGCACTTCTGCTCGATGTGCGGGCCGAAATTCTGTTCGATGAAAATCAGCCAAGATATTCGCCGGCAGCACGGCGGTGACATGGGCTTGAACGACGTCGAGGCCGGAATGGCGGAGAAGTCCAAGGAGTTCGCGGAGGCGGGCAACCGCGTCTACCTGCCGGTGGCGGACTGACCTTCCCGCGCGGCGCGTCGCCCCGCCCGCCCGCGTCCGCCGTCGCGGACGGGCGGGGCTTCTCCCAGCCGTCTTTGCCGACGCGGTTCACTGTGCCTCAGGCTCTTCAGTCGAAGGCGCGGAACACCAGTCTTGCCGCTCCCGAGATTCCCCGCCCGACCAACCCGGCCAACCCGGCCGCGCCGGCCTCCGCCGCCAACTCACCCGCATCGGCAGCTGTCTCCGCCCGCCCCGGCGTGCTCCGGCACCTGGAGCAGGTCCGCCGCCAGCGGCGGCAGGCCCCACCGCACTTCTTGCACCTCGTCATGGCACCCAGTATTCCTCCAGGAGCCCCGGCCCGGCTCCCGGGGACTCACAGCAGGGGGCGCCACCGCAGCCCCGTTCCCTACGCACCGCTGTCAGCGGGCATGGCTCGCCTTCCGCTACGCCCACGATCGAGACGCCTACACGCAGCACAAGGCACCGTTGGTGCAGGAGGTTCGCCTGGCCGCACGCGCCACACCCGAGGTGCGGGGCGGAGGGAGTCACGGACCCTCGCCGCACGATGACGGCAGCGTCCGGAGTGTGTCAGCCCCCTGGACGGCACGAGCGGGCGAGCAGGGCCGCGGCGGCGGACAAGGCGGGTTCGCGGACGACGTACCGGGTGATGCCCCAGCGCTCCGCGTGCCGGGCCATCGACGCGAGGATCTCCTCCTCCGTACCGATCCAGGCATACGGCGAGGCCAGCACGGTCTGTTCGGTGCAGCCGAAGCGGGGGGCGAGGCGGTGCGCGGCGGCCTGGGCGTCATCGGTGATCTCCACCAGCTGGACGAGCGCCTCGCGCGGCGGCGCCTCCGTACGCCCGGCGGCGGAGGCGCCCTGCTCGACCAGCTCGACCTGGCGGTCGATGTCGGCGGCCTGCCACCGCACCTCGTGGCCGTGCCCGTCGGCCAGTGTGCGGCCGAGCCCGCTGAGCGCGACCACGTCGGCGTGCTCGCCGGCCCAGCGCAGCAGTGCGGAGTTGCCCCCGCCGAAGGTGAACGGCACCGGCGTCCGCACCGGCCGCGGGGCCTCCAGCCGGGCCCCGTACGCGTACACGTCCGGGCCGTCGAGCCGCACCCGCGCCTCCTCGCTCGCCAGCAGCGCACGGCACGCCTCGGCCACCGCGACGAAGCGCCGTACCCGCCCGGCGACGTCCGGACGGCTGGAGCCGAGCATCTCCCACTCCACGGGCGTGTGACCGGCGCCCAGCGCCAGCCGCGCACGCCCCCCGGACACGACGTCCAGGGTCGCGACATCACCCGCGAGCAGCAGCGGCTCACGCACGCCCGCGCTGGAAACGTACGACCCCAGTTCGATCCGCTTTGTGACCGATGCCGCGGCGGCCAGCGCGACGAACGGGGAGGCTGCCGTGCCCGGATGGTCGGCGGCGAGCAGCGCGTCGAAGCCCGCCGCCTCGCAGGACCGCGCGAGCGCGGTCCACGACGCAGCGTCCTGGGGCTGTGCCTGTACCGAGACCTGTACCGAGTTCGATGCCATCCGCCCGCCCTGCCGCCGCCGGCTGGGACACCCCTCTGCTCAGAGCGAAGTCCCGGCACCTCGGGTCACGGATGCTGAAGCACGTACACCGGAGCACCGCCCTGGGTGGCGTGCACCTGACGGATGCACTGGCGCTTCTGCAGGAAGCGCAGGCAGTCGTGCACCCGGCTGACGGTCAGTCCGGTACGGGAGGCGAGGGCTTCCAGCGAATGATCCGCCCGGCCCTCGCCCACGAGCGACGGCACGAGGACGACGGCCACGGCCCACACGTCGTCCGTGATCGTCAACCGCTCCCGCCAGGCGGCGAGCACGCCGTCGGCGGTGGGCCGCGGCGGCTGCGGTGCCGGGGGGTGCTCGGGTGCGTGCCGTTCCGTCCGCTCGTCCCGCTCCCCTCGTTCCCTCCGCTCCATCCGCTCCAGGACTTCCGCGATCTGCGCCATGGAGCGGGCGAGATCCTGCTGCGTCTCCAGCATCACGCGCTGCTGCTCAGCGTCGCGTACGGGCCCCTGTCGCACCGCGTCCACCAGATCCGTGCGGACCGCCTCCGCCAGCTCCCGGCCTACCGCCATCTCCTCGCGCCGGTCCGCCGCCGCCTCCTCGTCCAGCCGCATGTTGCGCTCTTCGAGCCGGACGATGACGTCGACCACCTCCTGAGGCATCGCGTACGCCGTCGGACCGTCCGGGGACCTCGGCTGCACCTCGGCCTTGGCGAGGGAGTACGAACCGTCGCGCTGGACCGCCACGACCACCTCGGTGACCCAGTTCTTGAACGGCTCGCACTCCCGCTTCACGCATCCGTTGACGAGCCTGACAAGTCCGTTGAGGCTCAACAGCACCATCGACTTCCTGAGCCTGTGACGTGCGGGAATCTCCCAACCCTCACGGGAAATGAGGGATGCCACTACACATCGCATGTGCTCGGGGACATGGCGCCGCAACGCCTCGCTCGTGTTGCCGTGCCCGAGTTCGCGACAGACGTCGGCAGCCGGGAACCAGTGCTCCCCGCCCGGTGTCGTCAGCCTTCTCACGTGGGTGCCCGTCGCCGCGTAGACGAAGTCGTCGATGTTGATCGCGTCCTGCGATGCCGCCTGCTCACGCGGCGCGTCCTGCTCGTACATGAGTGCCACCTCCGTGCCAGACATAACCATGGCAACAGGGGCAACTCCGAGTAGATAAACCTAAATTCACCCGATCGAGGTGTAACCCATGGTTGGGGTGAAAATACTTGAGATATCGGCTAAGACCGCGAAAACCCTCACATAAAAGAGAGCGGCTCGAGGCTCCCCCCTCATGCCTCGAACCGCTCACAGCCTCCGCTCAACGCGCGAAGAACCGCATACACAAGGCTAATTGACTCAGGGGTGTTGTCCAATCACTGTGTCGACATGTACCTATCGATATATTTATGGCTGGGCCACCCAGCGACGACCGAGCACCACGGCATACGGACGCGGAGGAGCGGCCATGGATCTGGCCCTGCTGCGTACCTTCCTGGCAGTGCACCGTGCCGGGTCCTTCACCCGGGCAGGTCCCCTGCTCGGGGTCTCCCAGCCGGCGGTGACCGGACAGATACGGGCACTGGAAAGGCAGTTGGGCCGCCCCCTGTTCGTACGCCAGGCCCGAGGCGTCTCCCCGACCACCGCCGGAGACGAACTGGCACGCAAGATCGCCCCGCACCTCGACGCACTGCTGGAGATCACCGAGGGCGGCCCCGGCGAAGAGCCCTCCGGACGCACCGTGCACCTTGCCGGACCGCCGGAGTTCACCGCGCTGCGCGTACTGCCCGCGCTGGCCCAGCTGGTGGAGCAGGGGCTGACGCTCCGCGCCGCCTTCGGGGACACCGGGGAGAATCTGTCCGGGCTGGCCGCCGGACACTGCGACCTCGCCCTGACCACCTCCCGGCCGCGCGGCGAACTGCTCGCCGCGACCCCGCTGTGCGACGAGGAGCTGGTACTGGTCGCGGGCCCGCGCTGGACCGCACGGCTCGGCGGTCCAGCCGTCGTACGGGCGAAGGGGGCGCGCGCCCTCGACCACGTGCCCGCGCTCTCGGTCCACGAGAGCATGCCCCTGATGAGCCGCTACTGGGCCGCAGTCTTCGACGCGCCGCTCACCCAGTCGGGGGCGATCGTCGCGGCCGACCTGCGGGCGGTGCTGGAATGCGTGGCGGTGGGCGCCGGGATGGCGGTGCTGCCGCGCTATCTCTGCGCCGACGCGCTGGACGCCGGAGAGGTGATCGCCCTGCTGGACCCGCCGGTGCCGCCGCTGCGCACCTACTTCCTGTCGATACGGGCGGGCACGCTGGCGCTGCCGCACATCGCGCGCACCCACGACTGGCTGCTCCGTACGGCGACGGCCTGGTGAAGGGGAGCGGGAGACCGCAACAGTCCGTACGGCCGGGGTTTCGTCCGCACCGCCACGGGCCAGACCTCCTGCATGCCCCCTGAGCGCCCCGTGGTCAAGCGCACCGCCCGCGCCATCCTGCTCGACGGCCCCGACATGATCGTGATCAAGCGCACCAAGCCGGGCCTGGCCCCCTACTGGATCACTCCCGGCGGAGGCGTCGAGCCCGGCGTGGACGCCACCGTCGTCGACGCCCTGCACCGGGAGGTGGACGAGGAGCTGGGCGCCGAAGTGGCCGACGTGGTCCCCGCCTTCGTCGACACGGTGCACCACGCCGAGCACCCCGGCGGCGATCCGGACGGCGTGAAGGTGCAGCACTTCTTCGTCTGCCGCCTCGCCGCCATGGACACCTCGCGCAGGCACGGCCCGGAGGTGGACGAGCCGTGCGGGGAGTACGAGATCGTCCGTATCCCGTTCACCCGGGAGGGGATCGCCTCGGTGGAGGTCGTACCACCGTCGCTGCGCGCCTATCTGGACGCCAACATCGAGGGCGTACGGGCGCTGCTGGCGCCGGACCTGGGCTGACCGGCTGCCGACTGCCTGCCGGCTGCCTGGCCAGGCTCGGTCAGCCGAACCAGTTCTGGAACGGGGCCGGTCCACTCTCGCGCGCCACCGCCGCCCGGCGCCGCGCCTCGGCCAACGCGCGCTCGGCCTCCGCCCGCCAGGCAGCGGGCTCCGGCTCGGGGTGCGGCGCGGACGGGGCCGGAGCCGCGGGTGGAGCCGGAGCCGCGGGTGGGGGCACGGGCGCGGGCACGTCGGCCGCCGCAGGCGCGGGCGCGGGCAGCGGCTGATGCGCCGGTACGGGCGGCTGCGCCGGTATCGGCGGCGGCTGCACGGGCGACGGCTGGGCGTATGGCTGTTGGGCATACGGCGGCTGCACCGGCGGCGCCAGGGGCGCGGCCGCCACCGGCACCGGCACCGCTGCCGGTACGGGCGGGGTCACCGGCTCGGGCGGGGTCACCGCTGCGGGCGCGGGCGTCGGCACGGCGGGCGGCGCCGCGGGTGCCTGCGGGGGCACCGGTGCCGCTGATGCCGCGGGCTCGGGCGCGGGCTCGGGCTCGGGTGCGGGCTCGGGCGCGGGCTCGGGTGCGGGCTCGGGTGCCGCAGCCCGCACCGGCTGGTGCTCGCGCGCCGCCGGCTCCGCCGGACCGCGCTCCCGCGCGTCACGCGCCGCGCCGAAGTAGTCGCCGCCCTTGCGCCGGTCGTCGTCCGTGCCCCATTCGCGCCTCGTCCCCTTCGGCGCCTTCTGCAGCTGCGGGATGTGCTTTGCGCAGTGGAGGTACGCCTCCTCGACCGACACCCGCACCCACAGCTGCGCCCGGCGCCCCGGCACCGGGTCCATCGGCAGGTCCGGGTGCTCGGCACGGATCTCCGCGTCCTCGACGAGTTCGGCGCTGCCGTTCACGTGCAGGCCGATGCGGGCGCGCAGGAAGTCCACCATCAGGATGCCCAGATGCGGGTTCTCCCGGAGGTTGCCGAGGCTTGCGTGCACACCGTTGCCCCGGTACTCCGGGTAGAGCAGGGTCCGGTCATCCAGCACCCGGAGAAATCCCGGCGGGCCGGCGCGGAAGCTGTTGTCGCACTCGCCGCGCCGGTCGGCGGTCGCCAGGAAGAACATCTCCTGCTGGCCGGTGAACTCCCGCATCCGCTCGTTCAGATGGTCAAGCACCTGCTCCTCGTAGAAGCGGTCGGCGCGGGTGTGGGTGCCAAGTCGCTGCTGGAGCGCGTGCTCGCCGTCGCTGCCCGGCCGGGACGGGGTGCCGACGGCTCTGGAGTGCTCGTGCGCGTCCACGTGCCGCCCTGATGCTGCCTCGGCGTCTGCCACCTCTACCGCTCCTTCATCCCCTGGGCGGCGCCCTGCCGGCCCTGGTCTCTGCTGCGTTTCGTCTTCCCTGCCGAGTTGCGTGCGGCGTGCGCCCTGCCTGCGGCGGCACCCGTGGTCTGCCGTCGGCCGTCGCCACTACTCAGCGGCGGCGACCAGCGCTTCGAGGGAGTCGTGCCGTATCCGGTGCGGGGGGATACCCGATCCGCGCAAGGCGTCCAGGGCGCTGCGGATCATGCCCGGAGGTCCGGACAGATAGCCGTCATAGGCGGACCACGGCCCGTAATGACGGACGATGTCAGGAAGCTGGCCGGCGAGCGGCGGCTCCATACCGGCGGGCATCCGGCTGTGCGCGCTTCCCCGGGCAGGTCCCTCCGAGACGACGGTCCGTACCGACAGCCACGGGTGACGGCTCTGCAGTCCCATCATGGTGTCGAGGTCATAGAGGTCGTAGTCGCTGCGCGCACCGTAGAAGACCTCGACCGGACGGGAACGGCCGTGCTCGGCGACCTCCTCGACAAGCGCCTTGATCGGAGCGATTCCGGTGCCGCCGCCGAGGCAGAGAAGCCCGCTGTCCGTCGTGTGATCCACCGTCATCGAGCCGGTGGGCGGGCCGAGCCGGACGACGTCCCCGGGCCGCGCCCGGTGCACGAGCGAGCTGGAGACCCATCCCGCGGGCACGGCCTTCACGTGGAAGCTGAGCAGTCCGTCGGAGCGCGGGGCCGAGGCGAACGAGTAGTGCCGCCACACCCGCGGCCACCACGGTGTCTCGAGGCTGGTGTGCTGGCCCGCCCGGTACGGATAGGGCTGGTCGGGCCGTACGGTCACCACCGCGACGCCCGGCGTACGGGCCTCGTGCGCCACCACCTCGGCGTTCCACCAGGCCGGCGCCCGCTTCTCGTCCTCCGCCGCCGCGTCGATCATGATCTGCGAGATCATCGTGTAGGCACGCACCCAGGCGTCCTCGGCTGCTTGGCTCCAGGTCGTCTCCGCATAGCGGGTGAGCGCACCGATGAGGCATTCGCCGACGGCCGGATAGTGCTCGGGAAGGGTGCCGTACTTGCGGTGGCCGCGCCCCAGGCCCGAGAGGTATTCGGACAGCACGACCGGGTCGTCGGCGAGCCGGGCGGCGGTCAGCAGTGCCCTGAAGATGCGGTCGCGCTGCGTGTCCATGGAGGCGGGGAAGAGCTCGCGCAGATGGGGGTGCTGCACGAAGAGCATCGCGTAGAAGTAGGCGGTCGCCGAGTCCGCGACGGGCTCGACCTCCTCCAGGGTCCGGCGGATGAGCCCCGAGTCGGATGTGGGCTCGCGGACCTCGGCGCGCGGCGCCGGGGCGGGTGCGGGTGCGGGTGCGGGTGCGGGCGGCGGGGCCGCCGCTGCGGGCTCGGGGCCGCGGGGTATCGCGCCGTCGGTCCAGGCGGGGTCCGGGCGCGCCTCATCGGTGGCGCGCTGGTGTTCCTCGCTGGTGGGTGCGGACGGCTCCGCCCGTACCCGCGCCTCGGCCTGTGCGGCCGGGTATGCGGCATCGCCGCCGGTCTCCGCCCCGGCCTCGGCGGTCGCCCGCCGCACCGCACCGGAACCGACCGGGCGTATCGGCGTCACCGCGCGGCTGGGTATCTCCACAGGCGCGGGCTCACGCTCCCGCTCCGCTGCCGTGGTGTCCTTCCTGGGCGAGGAGAACCAGCTCCAGGCGCCGCTTTCACCGCCGCTGCTCGCGCCGCTGTCACTGCCACGGCCGCTGCCGTCACCCGCCGAAGTGCCGTTGTCGGCCGACGTGGTCGTCATGATCTGCCTCGCCTCGAACGTCTTCCGGTCGGACCACGCGCATCCCGAAGCCAGAAAGTGCCTGCAATTGCGACCCCCTGAGAAGCTGACATCCCACCCCGGCCGGGGGCCGAGTGCCCTGGTGCGCCTCCCGCGTTGTCGTCAGCCGCCGACGCTCCGCGTCGACTCCCTCCTCCGCCTCGGACCCGACGACACCGGTCCCTCGTCCTGATCTCGACCGGGGTGGGACGTCAGCTTCTTAGGCATCGGCCGTGAATCACAGCCCGGCGATGCGGAGTCGACCATACCGTTATGACTTCCGTTCACAAGCCCCGTTCCTCTCGGGCGGATTCGCTGATTCCTCCCGACAGGGAAAGACCGGGTCGTACTCACTCATGTCCGGGCAGCGCACGCAGATCACCACCCGTGTGCCCGACCGAGGCGAGTTCCCGCAGAAGGTCACCAGCACGCAGGTGGTGAACCGCCTTACGGTGGAGGCTGGTTCACCTCCCGCTGACAAGTGGCCCCCGGGGCCGCGCGCCCGGTCACGATATCCCCGATCCGGACACACAATCCCTACCGGATCTTCACCTCGATGAGGAGTGGCAGGGCGTCGAGCGGTTAGTGCCTGCCCGAGATCCCACTCCTCCTCGTACTCGCCCTCGAGTACAAACGGATACTCCCCGGGCCGGACGACCCGAGGGCGGCCGGGAGACGACGGTGAGGCCATGGAAAAACCACCGGCGGTACAGCGCGGCAGACGTCTTCCGCCCCTCTCCCGACCCCTCCGGCTGATCTGTTTGGTGACCCACGTGCTGGTCTCCGTCGCCTGGCTCGGCCTCGCACTGTGCATGCTGACGCTCGCCCTCATGGGCGCGACGACCGACGGAGCCGCCGCCGACGAGGTCGCCTACCGGGCGATGAGGACCTTCGGCGACTGGCTGCTCGTACCGATCTCCCTGCTCGCCCCGGCCACCGGACTCGTGCTCTCCCTCGGCACCCACTGGGGGCTGGCGCGGCACCGCTGGGTGTACACCAAGTTCTGGATCACCCTCGCGCTGGCCACCCTCTCCCTCCTGGCCTTCCGGAGCGACCTCCACCACGCCGCCGCGCTGGTCGCCGACGGGCAGCCGGTGCCCGGCGAGCAACTGCTCTACGGGCCGTCCGTCTCGCTTGCCTGCTTCGTCCTGATCATCACGATCTCGCTGGTCAAGCCCTGGGGCCTCACCCGGCGCGGACACCGATGGCGGGAAGAGCGGCGCACCACACGTACGGCCGGAAAACGGGTGGCCTCCCTCGCCGGCGATCCGGCAACCTGATCAACCGTGACCTCACCCGCATCCGCCGCCCTGCCGATCCGCCGCCTCACACCCGGCGACCTTCCCGCCTGTCTCGAACTCGCCGAGGACCGCGGCTGGGAGCCCGAGGACCACAAGTGGCGGCTGCTGCTCACCGCCGGGCGGGGGTACGGGGTGGACGCGCCCGACCGGCCGGGCGGGCTGATCGGCACGTACGTCCTCACCTCGTACTCCGGCGGGGGCGGTGTACACGGGGGCGGTGTACACGGCGGCGCGTACGGCTGCCTCAGCATGGTGCTGGTCGCCGGGCGCTGCGCACGGCAGGGACTGGGCCGCCGCCTGGTGCGGCACGCGCTCGACGAGTCCGGCCCCGCCGCGACCTTCCTGGCCGCCACCGAGGAGGGCAGGCCGCTCTACGAACAGCTGGGTTTCAAGAGCGTCGCCCACACCACGGTACTGCGGGGCACCTTCACCGGCGAGCTGCCGCCCTCACCGCCCTCCGCGCCGTCCCCGCCGCGCGCGCCCGCGCGGGTGCGCGGCGCCACGGCCGCCGATCTGCGGGGCGTCATCGCCCTGGACTCGGAGGCGTTCGGCGCCGACCGCACCGAACTGCTCGCCCGGCTGCCCGCCTTCGCCGACCGCTTCGTGGTCGCCGAGCGCACCGGTGGCTCCGGCGGCAGCGATGGCACCGGCACAGGCCGCGTCCTCACCGGCTTCGCCGCCTGCTGGCCGTCCCCCTCGGCCACCGTCATCGGCCCCGTCGTCGCCGAGGATCTGAGCACCGCCCAGGCCCTGATCACCGAGCTCGGCACCCGTACGACCGGCCCGGTCCGCTATGACGCCGACTCCCGGCACGGCGCGCTGGAGGAGTGGTTGCACGGCAACGGCCTGGCCGAGGACCTCGTCTTCAGCCTGATGACGCACACCGCCCCGGATCTGCCCGGCGACCTCGGCCGCCGCTTCGCGCCGTATTCGGTGGCGCTGGGCTGAGCGGACAGCCGCAGAACCCCGCTCACCACACGGGCCGCAGCGGCGGCAGCTCCGTACCCGCGAGCGCGCGGATCACCCGGACGAGGTCCGTGCGCAGCCGCCCGAGCTCGGCCGCACCGGTTTCGGCTTCCCCCCCGGCGCCGAGACGGGTCGCCAGTTCGGCCTCCAGGCCGTGCAACAGCCGACCTGCGACGGCCAGATGCGCCTGGGCCGCCTCCGTGAGGACCACCAGCTTGCGCCGTCCGCCCGCCGGGTGCGCCTCGCGTCGCACATACCCGCGCCGCTCCAGGTCGTCGACGATCTGGCCCGCTGCCTGCTTGGTCACCCCCAGCCGCGCCGCCAGTTCGCTGCTGGTGGCGCCTGCCGGGCCGAGGGCCTGGAAGGCGAGGCCGTGCACCGGGCGCAGGTCGGGGTAACCGGCCTCGGCGACCCGGTCGTTGAACTCGCCCAGCAGCAGCTGGAAGGCCAGGCCGAGCAGGAAGGTCAGCTCGGTGCCGTACAGAGGATCGTCGCTTTCCACGGGACCCATGATGACAGAGGCAAGTCAAGGTGCTTTACTCAACCGAGTAAAGCACCTTGACTCATGCTCACGGAGGACAGCGCCCATGCACGTCATCACCCCGGACCTGGCCCGCACGACCACCACCCCGAACGCCGTCGTGACCAGCCTGGCCACCCCCGCCCTCGGCAGCACCGCCCTCACCAGCTGGCAGGTCCGGATGCGGCCGGGCGCGGCCGGCCCCCTGCACACCATGGACAAGGAACAGATCCACGTGGTCACGGCGGGCTCGCTCACCATCAGCATCGGGGACCGGACAGAGACCGTCACCGCCGGTTCGGCCCTCATCGTGCCCGCAGGCGCGGAACGCCGCGTACAGGCGGGCGACGAGGGGCTCGAAGCCCTGGTCAGCATGCCCGCGGGCGGCCAGGTCACCGTCCCCGGCGAGGCTCCCCGCCCGCTCCCCTGGGCGCAGTGACCGGTTCACCCCAGCCGGCCCCGGTGGAGGGCCGCCGCACCGGCGCCGCGTCGCCCGCGGCAGGCACGCCGGTGGCCGTGGCTGTGGCCGTTGCCGTGGCCGGGCGGGGCGCCGCGGCAGCCGCGATGACGGTGCCGCCGCTCCGCCCGCTGACCCGCCCGCCGTCCCTGCCCCCGCCTCGGCGGTCCAGCGTGGCCGCGAGGGCGGCCAGTCCGAGCGCGGAGGCGGCCAGGGCCGCTCCCACCCAGTTCGGTGCGGTATGCCCGAACCCCCCGCTCAGCACCAGCCCGCCGAGCCATGCGGCCAGCGCGTTGCCGAGGTTGAAGGCGCCGATGTTCACGGCGGAGGCGAGGGTCGGCGCGTCCTCCGTCTGGTCCAGCACCCGCTTCTGGAGCGGGGGCACCGTCGCGAAGCCGAAGGCGCCGATCAGCGGCAGCGTCAGCGCGGCGCCCAGCTTGTCGTGGGCGGTGAAGGCGAACAGGGCGAGCACGACGGCCAGCGCGGTCAGTGACACGTACAGCAGCCGCACGGGTGCACGGTCGGCGAAGCGCCCGCCGACAAGATTGCCCGCCACCATGCCGAGCCCGAAGAGGACGAGCAGCCAGGTGACGGAGGACTCGGCGTAGCCCGCCGACTCGGTCATCATCGGCACGAGATAGGTGATCGCGGCGAAGACACCGCCGAATCCGAGCACGGTCATCCCCATGGCGAGCAGCACCTGCACGTTACGGAAGGCGGCCAGCTCTCGGCGGATCCCGCCCCGCTGCCCGTCCGCGGCCCGTGGTGCGTCCTTCGGCACGAGCGCCGCGACCCCGGCGAGGCCGAGCACCCCGAGCAGCGCCACCGCGACGAACGTGAAGCGCCAGCCCGCCTGCTGCCCCAGCAGGGTGCCCAGCGGGACCCCCACCACGTTGGCGACCGTGAGCCCGGTGAACATCATCGCGATCGCGCCCGCCTTCTTCTGCGGCGCGACCAGTCCGGCGGCGACGATCGCGCCGATGCCGAAGAACGCGCCGTGCGCGAGGGAGGCGATCACCCGGCCCGCGAGCATCACGCCGAAGACGGGGGCGGCGGCGGAGACCGCGTTGCCCACGACGAAGAGGCCCATGAGCAGCATGAGCATCCCCCGGCGGGACACCTTCGAGCCGAGGATGGCGAGCACCGGCGCCCCGACGACCACGCCGAGGGCATAGCCGGTGGCGAGGTATCCGGCGGTGGGGATGGAGACACCGAAGTCCGCAGCCACCTGGGGCAGCAGGCCCATGATCACGAATTCGGTGGTGCCGATCCCGAACGCGCCGATGGCGAGCGCGAGGAGTGCGAGCGGCATGAGGATGCCTTCCCTGTTCGACGGAGGGCGCGGGTGCAGATGCCGCCGCGCAACCTTTACCAGCGTAGACAATAATTGCAGACGCCCCATACATGCAAACGCAGGCAATTGCGGAAGTGTTCTATCCTGTGTTCCAGGGCCCGTGCAGGAGCCCGGCCCCGGCATCGAGGAGCGCACATGACCACACCGGAACCCGGCCCCGCCCAGGGCTGGTGCGCGCTCTCCGCCCTCCACGGCCGTATCGAGTCGCACATCGAACGGGCGCTCCAGGCGGGCCACGAGCTGAGCGTGCGCGAGTTCACGGTGCTCGACGTACTCAGCGCACAGCACGACGGCCCCGGCGGCCACTTCCGGATGCACCAGCTGGCCGACACCGTCGTCCTCAGCCAGAGCGCCACCACCCGGCTGGTCACCCGCCTCGAGGACCGCGGCCTGCTGTCCCGCTATCTGTGCCCGGACGACCGCCGGGGCATCTACACCGACGTCACCCCGGCCGGGCACGCCCTGCTCGAACAGGCCCGCCCCACCAACGGCATCGCGCTGCGCGAAGCCCTCGAAGCCGCGGAGAAGCGGCCCGAACTGGCCCCGCTCGTCGCAGCGGTACGGGCGCTCGATCCGGTCGCCTGAGCCGGGCGTAGCCTGCCGTTATGAACAGCGCGTCAACACCGGGGGCCTCCCCCGCAGCCACCGGGCCCGAAGCCACCGGCCCCGAAGCCAGGGACCTCACCATGCGGCACGCGAGGGCGGCGGACCTCCCCGCCCTCGTCGGCATGCTCGCCGACGATCCGCTGGGCGCACAGCGCGAGAGCCCCGACGACCTCACCCCGTACGAGCGGGCGTTCGAGCAGATCAGCGGCGACCCGCAGCAGCACCTCATGGTCGCCGAACAGGGCGACCCGGCCCGTACGGTCGGCACCCTCCACCTCACGGTGATCCCCGGCCTCTCCCGGCGGGGCTCCAGCCGCGCCCTGATCGAGGCGGTCCGGGTGCACGGCGACGAGCGCGGCGACGGCCTGGGCACCCGGCTCATCGCCTGGGCGATCGAGGAGTCCCGCCGCCAAGGCTGCGCCCTGGTCCAGCTCACCTCGGACGCCACCCGTATCGACGCCCACCGCTTCTACGAGCGGCTGGGCTTCGAGGCATCCCACCTCGGGTTCAAGATGCAACTCTGAGCCGTCCCGCTGAATCGTTCCCGCTGAGCCGCCCCGACAGGCTGTCGCCAGACCGATGTCCCGGTGAAGTCGTAAAAATACTCGTACGTCGCTCGTGTCTTCGTACGCCCTGACTCGTTGCCCCTGACAGGGGGGTGAGCCACGCCGACGGCCATCCCGGGGACGGGGCACTGCCCGGTGGGAGGCACACATGGTGCACGAAGGCGTACTGCTGGAGTCGAAGACGCTGCGCGCGAGCCTGGCGGAGCACACGGCAGCGGTCGACGCGCTCGACAAGACGAAGGCGCTGTCGCTGCTGCCGGACGACACCCATGTGACGACGCGGATGGTCGCCGCGTACTTCGAGGTGGGAACCGAGGCGATCCGCTCTCTGGTCAAGGACCACCGGGGCGAGCTGAGGGCCAACGGCTACCGCTTGGTGGAGGGTGTAGAGCTGAGGTCCTTCAAGGACCTCTGTGGAATCGACCGACATGTGCGCTCCGTTGCCGTCTTCTCCCGCCGCACTGTCCTGAACGTCGCGATGCTGCTCCGCGACAGCGTCATCGCACGTCAGGTGCGTACGTACCTGCTCGACGCCGAAGCGCGGCAGACTTTTCCACAGCCCGAATCCCCTGTGGAGAAGTCAGTTGTCCACAGCCTCGTCGAGTGGCTCGACGCGCGCATCGCGCAGACGGTGGCCCGGGAGATGGAGGAGTACGACGCGCGCATGGCACAGGTCGCGGAGGACTCGGTGCGTGCCGTCATCGGGCAGGCCGTCATGCCCCTGCTGAGTCACGCAGTGCAGGCCGACCGGGAGCGGCGCCATGAGATGTCGGAGATCCGGCGCGAGTTGGCGCGGATCGACAAGTCACTCCGGACGAGGATGCCGGTCGGAGGGACGGCCGCCCTGGACGCGATGAACCGGCGCCAGTTCGAGGACCACATCACGGGTCTCTGCCGCCGCGACGGCTGCGTCGGCCTCGCCAACACCAGCGGCAGCAGCGACCTGAGCGCCGGCCTGGTCGGCCGTACGGCGCAGGGGCGCACGCTGGTGGTGCAGTGCAAGCACTTCGCGCCCTACCGCAGGGTGGAGAGCGGGAGATGCAGAAGTTCATCGGCATGGCGCGGGTGGAGTACGAGGCGGATGTCGCGCTCTTCGTCACGACGGCTACCTTCAGCCCCACTGCCATGGACCTCGCCGCGCGGCACGGGATCACCGCGGTGCACCGGCGGTTGCTGGAGTCGTGGAGCGCGGGAGCGAAACTGCACGCGCTGGACTGAAGGGCTGTCCGGTCCCTGTCGTTGGTCCCGAAGCCGCAATACGTAGTTGCGGCTTCGGGCACGGGCAGCCTACGCCCCGCTTCTGGCCCGCGCACCGCCGCCCGCGCCCGGGCTGCCGTCGGCGCCGAGGCCGCGCAGCAGCGTGTCCACCACCAGCGTGGCCAGCGCGTCAGGGTCGGGGTCCGCGCCCGCGCGCCCGGACAGGCGTTCCTGTGCGGCCTCATGGATCAGCGCGTAGTAGACGCGCCGCGCCCACTCCAGGTCCACACCGGCCGCCAGCACGCCCGCGTCCCTCGCCCGTACGAACAGGTGCGCGCACTTGTCGGCGACCTCCTCGTGGAGCCGCGCGACCTCGGAGCCGGGCGGGGAGGGGCGGCTCATGGCGAAGCCCCAGCCGAGCTTGATCTCCAGCACGTTGGCCGTCGCCCGGTGCAGTGCGATCAGCGGCGGCACGGCGTCGGATGCGCCCGTTTCCACGGCTGCGGCGAACTTCCGGGCCGCCCATGCGGTCATGGCCTCCACCAGGGCGTCCCTGGTCGCGAAGCGCCGGTGCACGGTGGTGCGGGCCACTCCTGCTGCCTCGGCGATCTGCTCCATCGTGGCGGAGGGGTCCGCGCTGAGGACGCGCTCCGCGGCCTCCAGGATCGCCCGTACGGTCCGCTCCGCGTCCGCGCGCAGCGGACGGTCCTGCTGCTGCCGCATTCCCGACCTCCTGTGTGCCGCGCCCGTTGCCGACCCGATCGAAGAAAGAGTACAGGCGTGTCGCCTTGCGCCCACCACTTGCAACATCAATGATGCATGTATTAGCTTTCCAGCATCATCAATGATGCAATCTTCTTGGAGGACGAACTCTCATGGACCTGGAACTCACCGGAAAGACCGCCGTCGTGACGGGCGCGAGCCGGGGCATCGGACTCGCCACCGTCACGACACTTCTCAGCGAGGGCATGCGAGTGGCCGCCGCCGCCCGCACCATCACCCCCGAACTGGCGCGGACGGGGGCCCTGGCCGTCCCGGTGGATCTGTCCACCGCCGACGGCCCGGCCCACTTCGTCGAACGGGCGACCGCCGAACTCGGCGAGATCGACCTCCTCGTCAACAACGTCGGTGGCGGTGACGTCGCCGACCTCACCGACAACGGCCAGCTCAAGGGCTTCCTCGGCCTCGCCGACGAGCAATGGCAGAAGTCGTTCGAGCTGAACCTCTTCGCCGCCGTACGCACCACCCGCGCCGCGCTTCCCAGCCTGCTGCGGCAGCGCGGCGGCATCGTCAACATCTCCTCCAACGGCGCCCGCGCCCCGCAGACCGGCCCCGTCGTCTACACAACGGCCAAGGCGGCGCTGACCGCCCTCGGCAAGGCGCTGGCCGAGGAGTTCGGTCCGTCCGGCGTCCGCGTCAACACCGTCTCTCCCGGCCCCGTGCGCACCGCACTGTTCGAGGACCCGGACGGCTACGGTGCCCAGCTCGCCGCCTCCATGGGGATCGGACTGGAGCAGCTCCTCAAGTCCCTGCCCGCCTCGATGGGCATGATCACCGACCGGCTGCTGCAGCCGTCCGAAGTCGCGGCGCAGGTCGCCTTTCTGGCCTCTCCGCACTGTGCCAGCGTGATGGGCTCCGACGTCCTGGTCGACGGCGGCGCGGTCAAGACGGTGTGACTCCGTGCGGCCGGCGCCGGCGCCGGCGCCGGCGCCGGGCCTCCAGGACCGGCACCGGCATCGCCCCTTCCTTGAGGACAGCAGCTGTCCTCAGTGCCTCCTAGGCTCCCTTCCGTACGGACCGAGCAGCCCCCGGCCCCGAAGGAGCCCGTCGATGACCAGCACGGTGACCAGCACGGTAAAGAGCACGGTGACCAACACGGTGGACGCCACGGCGCATCTCCCCACCGAGCGCGTCTCCTGGGCCGCCGCCCGTGCCCGCCGGCTGGCGCGGCATTCGCTGTCCGCCCCCGCCACCGGCCCGGAAAGCGACCCGGCCACGATCGCGGCCGCCCTGTGCGGGGCACACGCCCAGGTGCTGTCGGCCGCCGAACTCTCGCTCGGCATGCGGCTGGAGGGCGCCACCCGTACGGATGTCCGGCACGCGCTGTGGACCGGGCGCACCCTGGTCAAGACGTACGGGCCGCGCGGCACCGTCCATCTGCTGCCCAGCCGCGATCTGCCGCTGTGGACCGGCGCGCTCACCGCCTTGCACAAGGTCACCGGCAAGGGCGGCCAGGAGACCGGCGGCCTGCTGACACCGGGCCAGACCGACGAGGTCGTCGCGGCCATCGCCGACGCGCTCTCCGGCGCCGAACTGACGGTCGAGGAACTGACCGGGGCAATCGTCGCCCGCACCGGGCCATGGGCCGGTGAGCGGGTCATGGAGGCGTTCCAGGACAAGTGGCCGCGCTGGCGCAGCGCCACCGCCATCGCCGCGCACCGGGGCGCCCTGTGCTTCGGTCCCAACCGGGGCCGCCGGGTCACCTACACCAGTCCGCACCGCTGGCTGCCGGGTTTCACCCCGGACGACGGGGCCGCCGCGATGGACGAGGTCGTACGGCGCTATCTGCACTCCTACGGTCCTGCCTCCCCGCAGCACTTCGCGCAGTGGATGGCCGCGCCGCGCGGCTGGGCCTCCTCGCTGTTCGCCTCCCTCGCCGGGCGGGGTGAGATCCGGCCGGTCGAACTGGAGGGAGGACCGGAAGGGCCGGATGGCACGGCCGCCTGGGTCCTCGCCTCGGACCCGCCCTTCACCGAGCCCACCGGGGCGGCGGCCGACGGCGGGGCGGCGGCCGACGGCGGTCTTCGGCTGCTTCCCTATTTCGACGCCTACTCGGTGGGCAGCCACCCGCGCGAGCGCGTCTTCCCCGGTCGCGCCTCCGAACGTGCCCTCGCCGGCGGCCAGGCGGGCAACTTCCCGGTGCTGCTCATCGACGGCATGGCCGCCGGGGTGTGGCACCAGCGCCGCTCCGGCCGCACGATCCATCTCACCGTGGAGCCGCTGACGGCGCTGACGGGCGCCCAGCGCGACGCGCTCGACACACAGGCGCTCCGGCTCGGCGCGGTCATGGAGGGCACGGTCCGGGTGACGGTGGGACCCGTCTCGGTGGGCGCCCACGCGTGACGCGCGAGGCGGCGAACGCACGAAGGGGCGACCCCGCGGCCCGCGGCTCACGGCCCACGCCCCGCGTCCAGCGCCGGTCAGCCCTCCACCAGCACCAGCACTTCCAGCGTGCGCGGCCCGTGCACGCCCTCGATCCGGTCCAGTTCGATGTCGCTGGTCGCCGACGGCCCGGAGATGAAGGTGAGCGGCCGGGCCGGTTCCAGCCCGGCCAGCACCTCGGGCACGGAGGCGACGACCTGCCCGGCCCGTACGACGCACAGATGGTGGTCGGGCACCAGTGTCAGCGCGCGGCGGCCCTGTCCGGGGCCGCAGTCCAGTACGAGCGTGCCGGTGGTGGCGACGGCGGCGGCCGCGGTGGTCAGCACGGCACCGGCCCGGTCCAGTGCGCCGACCCCGAGCGGGGGTTCGTCGCGCAGCACCCGCTCGGGCGGCAGCGCGGCGAGCCACTCGGCGGGGAAGCCGTCGGGCACCACCAGCGGCCCGGCCGTACGGGCCGCCGCCGACCGTGCGACGGCCTCCGCGACGGACGCGGCGTCGGCGGCGGTCACGGTCCGTACGGCAGCGTCGTAGTCGATCAGCCTCTCGACGAGCAGTTCCCGTACGGCGGGGGAGCCGGGGGCCGGGCCTCCGGCTCGGGCGTAGTCGCGCGCGACGGCGACATCCGCGGGCTCCTCGGCGGCCGGCACATCGGCCAGCGCGCGGCGGACGCGGGCGAGGATCTCCTCGCGCGCTCCCGCCGGCGCCTTCCGCAGCGCCTGCCCCGAAGCGTTCTCCGGCACGTTCGCGGGCATGTCCATCAGTGCGTCCTCTTCCACCAGGCGCGGAAGCTCTCCCGCGCGGGCGACGGTGCGTCCCGGGTGTCGCTCCACGGGGACAGCGGCCCCGGCAGCCGCCCGATGCGCCCCCTGCGGGACAGCAGCCGCCCGCCGAGGGCACCCGTACGCTGTGCGGCAGCCAGCCGTGCCGGATCGGAGAGCACCCAGCGGGCGGCGGCCATCGCCATCCGTTCGGCTTTGGGCACCCGGCGTTCGCGGCCCTCGTCCACCACCTGGGCGCGCAGGTGGACCAGCACCTCCGGGATGTTGATCTTTACGGGACAGACCTCGTAGCAGGCGCCGCACAGTGTGGAGGCGTACGGCAGCGAGCGGTCCAGCAGCGTGTCGGTGCCGCGCAGCTGGGGGCCGAGGATGGCGCCGATCGGTCCGGGGTAGACCGATCCGTACGCGTGCCCGCCGACCCGTTCGTAGACGGGGCAGACGTTGAGGCAGGCGGAGCAGCGGATGCAGTTGAGCGCCTGCCTGCCGATGCGGTCGGCGAGGGTGTCGCTGCGCCCGCCGTCCAGCAGCACCAGGTGGAAGGTGCTCGGCCCGTCGCCTTCGGTGGTGCCGGTCCAGGTGGAGGTGTAGGGGTTCATCCGCTCGCCCGTGGAGGAGCGGGGCAGCAGTTGCAGGAAGACCTCCAGGTCCTGCCAGCTGGGCACGATCTTCTCGATGCCGACCACCGAGATGAGCGTCTCGGGCAGCGTCAGACACATCCGCCCGTTGCCCTCCGACTCGACGACCACGGCCGTCCCGGTGTCGGCGACGAGGAAGTTGGCGCCGGAGATGCCGACCTTCGCGCGCAGGAACTTCTCCCGCAGATGCAGCCGTGCGGCTTCCGCGAGGCGGGCCGGGTCGTCGGTGAGACCGTCCGGGGCGGGGGTGCCGTACGCGCCCATCTCCCGGACGAAGATCTCCCTGATCTCCGCCCGGTTCCGGTGGATCGCCGGGACGAGGATGTGGGAGGGATGGTCGTCGCCGAGCTGGACGATGAGCTCGGCCAGATCGGTCTCGTAGGCGGCGATGCCCGCTTCGGCGAGCGTCTCGTTCAGCTCGATCTCCTGGGTGGCCATCGACTTGATCTTGACCACCTCGCTCTCGCCTGTGGCGCGGACCAGCTCGGTGACGATCCGCCCGGCCTCCGCGCCGTCCCGCGCCCAGTGCACCTGGCCGCCCGCCGCGGTGACCCTCTCCTCCAACCGCACCAGGTAGGTGTCCAGGTGGCGCAGGGTGCGTTCCTTGACCGCCCGCCCCGCCTCGCGCAGCTCCTCCCAGTCGTCCACCTCGGCCACCACCGCGGCCCGCTTGCGGCGGATGGTGTCGGTGGCGTGTGCCAGATTGCTGCGCAGCTGGGTGTCGCCGAGCGCGGTCCTGGCCGCTTCGGGGAAGGGCGGCATGCCCAGATATGTCGAGTCGCTCATGCGGACTTCACCTTCCGGACGGGGGATTCCCGGGTGGCGGCGAGGATCTCGGCGAGGTGGAGCGTACGGACGCCCGTACGGAGCCGGGAGAGCGAGCCGCCGATGTGCATCAGGCAGGAGTTGTCGCCCGCGGACAGCACCTCGGCACCGGTGGCCAGGACGTGGCGGACCTTGTCCGTGCACATCGCCGCCGAGGTGTCGGCGTTCTTCAGCGCGAAGGTACCGCCGAAGCCGCAGCACTGGTCGGCGGCGGGCAGTTCGGCGAGGTCGATGCCCTGGACCGCCCGCAGCAGGGCGAGCGGCTTGTCACCGACGCCGAGCATCCGCAGCGAGTGGCAGGTCGGGTGGTAGGTGACCCGGTGCGGGAAGTACGCGCCGACGTCGGTGACCTGGAGGACGTCGACGAGGAACTCGGACAGCTCGTAGACCGGCGGCCCGGCCCGCACGGCTTCGGCGAGCCGCTCGTCCCCCGCGACTTCGGCGACCCGGCCGTGGTACTCGCGCACCATCGCCGTACAGGAGCCGGACGGGCTGACCACCGCGTCGTAGCCGTCGAACACCTCGGTGAAACGGCGGACCAGCGGTACGCACTCGGGCTGGTAGCCGGTGTTGAAGTGCATCTGCCCGCAGCAGGTCTGTCCCAGCGGGAACTCCACCCGGCAGCCGAGCCTCTCCAGCAGCGTCACCACGGCGCGGCCGGTGTCCGGGAAGAGGGTGTCGTTGAAGCACGTGATGAACAGCGCGACGCGCATGGTTCCTCCGGTTGACGCCTCGGACCGGGACCCGCCCTCCCATGGCGGGTGTTTGGTCAGACCATACTTTGGTCAGCACAGTAGCCCAAGCTATGATCGGCAGCAGCGACCCGGGCGACACCCCGCCCGCGGAACGCGGCGATCACAGGCGGAAAGGGCTGGCTTCACCATGGCTGAGAAGCTGACGTCCCGCCCCGGTGGGGATCATCAAGGCGAGGGGGGTGGGACGTCAGCTTCTGCGTCGGCAACCGCCTGGGAGCCCGTCCCGCGCTCCCGCACCTTCGAGTTGGTGCTGGCCCGGATCGAGGAACAGATCCTGGCCGGAAACCTCCATGTCGGCGACCGGCTGCCGCCCGAGCGGGAGCTCGTCGAGCTGCTCGGAGTCAGCCGCGCCGCCGTACGGGAAGCGCTGCGGGTGCTGGAGGCCCAGGGCGTGCTGCGCTCCCGCGTCGGCACCGGCCCCAGCTCCGGCAGCGTCATCTCCGCCATGCCCAGCGCCGGCCTCACGCAGCTGCTGCGCCTGCACATGGCGCTCGCCAACTTCCCGCTCACCCATGTCGTGGAGGCGCGCGCCACCCTGGAGCGCTCCAGCGCACGCCTCGCCGCCGAGCGCGCCACCGAGGACGATCTCGCCCGCATGCGGGAGCAGCTCGCACGCATGGACGACCCCGAGCTGACGCTGGAGGAGTTCAACGACAGCGACACCGCCTTCCATGTCGCGCTCGCCGAAGCGGGCGGCAACCGGCTGATGACGGACATGACCGTCGCCGTCCGCAGCGCGGTGCGCGGCGCTCTGCTCGCCGCCTTCCGTGAGCTCACGGACTGGGAGGCGGTCGCCGAGCGGCTGCGGGCCGAACACCACGCGGTCTACGCAGCCATCGCCGCGGGTGACGTCGAGCGCTCCGGCGATCTGGTGGAGGCGCACATCCGGGGCTTCCACCAGCACATCGACCTCTGAGCACCTGCGTCCGAGCAGCTGCGTCCGAACACCTACACGGCGGACGGACCGGCGGCGTTCGCACCCTCCACACGGTTCGCGCCGTTCGCGCCGTTCGCGCCGCTCGCGCCGTTCACCGCGTGGGCCTTGAAGAACGTGTAGTGGAACGTGCCGCCGTCCGCCGCCGTACGGTGCAGGTCGGCGATCCCCCTGTCCCAGTCGGCGGGGGTGCTGAGCCCCGCCGCCATCGCCTCCTCCCGGACGGATTCGATCATGGCGGTGAAGGTGTTCCGGGTGAAGCCGTCGACCAGCGAGGGCCGCGTCCGGTCGGCGTAGACCGTACGCGGACGGACCTCGACACCGTCGTATCCGGCGCCGCTCAGCAGCGGCTGCAGCCTTCTGCCGATCAGCGCGTCACCCCCCGCGGCGGACTGCAGCCGGACCTGGCAGTCGATCGCCGCGTGGGCGTACGCGCTGGCCGGGTGGAAGAACGCCGAGCCGTGGTCGCCCTCGATCACCGTGAGGGTTCCGCCGGGGCGCAGCAGGCGGCGCAGTCCGGCCAACGCCCGCTCCGGGTCCCGCAGATGCTCCAGGACGAAGCACACGAAGACATGGTCGAACTCCGCGTCGGCGAAGGGAAGGTCGAACAGGTCGGCGCGGTGCCACTCCACCTCAGCCCTCGGTGCCCCGGGCCGGTGCGCCTCCACGCGGGCGCGTGCCTGGGCCAGGGATTCCTCGGACGTGTCGACAGCGACGATCCGGGCCCCCGGGCTGGACTCGGCCAGCCGGACCGTCTGCGCGCCCACGCCGCAGCCGACCTCCAGCACCCGGCTGCCGGGAGGATAGGCGGTGCCGTGGTGCAGCAGTTCCGCGAGCGTGTCCGCCTGGTCCCCCAGGCGACGGGCCTCGCGCTCGGAGTACCCGTGCACGTAACCATCCAGGTCGGCAGCCGCCGCTGTACTTTCCGTCGTCCCTGTCACTGCTGTTTCCATGGCCTCCATCCTGCTGCCGCTATGGCCCGGTGCACAGGTCCAAAGAAGCGGCCTTTGACCAGTCCGAAATCGGCCCGCCCGGCGCCCGGCTCCCTCCAGCCGGACACCGCGGACACCCCGCTTCCCGGTCAGTCCCAGGCCAGCGGCGGCCCGGGAGCCGGACCGGACGGCGGACGCTTGCACCGGTGAACGCCGACTGCCCGGCCGACGAAGGTCGGCCGGGCAGTCCCGCCGCCGCACGGATTAAGGAGCGAGCGGCGGGCAGCGGAGCGGGGCCGGATCAGCCCGTCACGTGGCTCCGGTAAATCAGCGGCACGCGGTTGCGGTTCATCTCGGGGTGCCCCTGGAACCCGCCGGCGAAGACGGAATCACTGCGGGGGTCGGCGGCCAGGTCGGTGATCTTCTGACCGTCGGGGTTGTCGATCTCGGGGAACTCCTCCACCGACCACGCACCGTCGTCGAGCCGCAGGAACCTGTCGTATCCCCCGACCCAGAGGGTGCCCGCGGCGTACGCGGTCCCGTGCACGTAGTCGTCGACGCCCGCCATGGTCCGGTGCTGCCACGCCGTGCCGTTCCAGTACAGGTAGCCGTCCTCGGTGTGGGTGCCGAAGACGTACGCCTCACCGGCCGAGACCGTCACCGCCTCGTGGACGTAACCCTCATAGGCCGCGGGGAGGGTGCCCTTGGTGAAGGCGGTGCCGTTCCACCGGTACGCAACCTGCGTGCCGTAGTCGCTCTTGGCGTTCCCCAGCACCCAGAAGTCGTCCCCCGTGGTGCCCACCACGGCGTCGGCCACCACGTCGGGCAGGGAGACCTTCTGCCAGTCGGTGCCGTCGAAGTGCGCGGCCTCGTTGACGATCGAGTCGAAGGCCCAGATGTCGTCCTCGGCGAAGGCGCGGACGGTGTCCACCGCGTAGGTGGTGCCGGACGGCGCGCTGTCCCAGCTCTCGCCGTCCCAGTGCCAGCGGCGCGGTTCGTCCTGCCGGTCGAAGAGGTAGAGGTCGGAGCAGGAGACCCCGCCGACCCCTCCGTACAGCCTGCCCGCGTCCTCGGGGACGGCGGGCACCGGCAGGTCGTTCCAGCGGGTGCCGTCCCAGCAGCGGATGACCTCGCCCTCGTAGAGGGCCACGACGTCGCCCGAGAGGGTCGGCTCGACCACCTCGTAGCCACGGGCACCCGAGGGCGCCAGATCCTCCAGCTGCCAGTTCGCGGCGGGCACCGCGGCCTGTCCGGCCGCCGGGGGAGAGTCCTCTTCCCCGGCGATGGCGGGCTGCGCCACGGCGGTCAGCCCAGCCAGCATCCCTACCGCCAGTGCGACACGAACAACGCTTTTCTTTCGCAAGTAACTCCCTTTCGAAGCGCTTGGAACCGGGCCTGCTGAACGCACGTCTTCGGAGCTCAACTCGACGCCGTACATCGGGCTTTCCGGTAGTCACACTCTACTTCGAACGGGCGACGAAGGGGGTCTTTTTGATTGACCGCAGTTGCAAATACTGGCCACTTTTCGGCAGTGCGGACAGGTCGGCCCGGTGCCACTCCACCTCCGCTCCCGGGATCCCTTCCCGGGAGCACTCGGACTGCTCGATCTCGACGATCCGCGCCCTGCGGCTGAATCGGGCCAGCTGTACGGTCTGCGCGCCCACCCCGCAGCCGATTCCATAGATTCACCCTTTTGCCACTATGGCTCTGTGAACAGAACCCAAGATGACCGAGCCGACCGGTCCATCACCGCACGGTCCGGCCCGCCCGGCGCCGACTTCCTCCAGCTGAACATCGCGGACGCCCCGGCGGGCGGCCGGTGCGACTGGCTCACCCGGCAACTCCGGCTCGCGATCTCGGACGGCCGCCTCCCGGTGGGCAGCAGGCTGCCCGCCACCCGGCTGCTGGCAGGAGAACTGCACGTCTCGCGCGGCGTGGTCACCGAGGCCTACCAGCGCCTCATCGAGGACGGACACGCGGCCGGGCGAGGCCGCAACGGCACGGTCGTCCTCGCCGCCCCCGTCCCCGCCGCCCCGGTCCCCACCGGGCCACCGGCACCGCCGCGGCCCTCGGCGGCCACCGCGCCACCGCACCCGCACGCGCTGTTCGCCGAGCCGCCCAGCCCGGACGTCTTCGACGCGATACGCACAGCCCCCGCCCGGATCGACCTGTCGCCCGGCGTGCCCGAGCTCGCCGCGTTCCCGCGCACCGCGTGGCTGCGCGCCGAACGTACGGTGCTCCGTGACCTGGCGGCGTCCGCCCTCGGCTACGGCGACCCGCGCGGCGCCCCGGCGCTCCGCCGCGCCGTCGCCGACTGGCTGGCCCGCAACCGCGGCATCAGGGCGGACCCCGCGGACATCCTCATCGTCGCGGGCACCGCCCAGACCCTGACCCTGCTGGGGCAGGTACTGCGCGAGGACGGAATCTCCGCGATCGCCGTGGAGGACCCCGGATCGCTGGGGACCCGCCAGCATCTGCGGAACCAACGGCTCGCCACCCCGCCGGTGCCCGTCGACGCCGACGGCATACGGGTCGGTGAACTGCGGGCCACCGGCGCTCCGGCCGTGCTGCTGACGCCCGCGCACCAGTTTCCGGCCGGCGTGGTGCTGGGCGGTGCGCGGCGCCGTCAGCTGATGGACTGGGCCACCCGTACCGGCGGGCTGATCGTGGAGGACGACTACGACGCCGAGCACCGCTACGACCGGCCGCCGGTCCCCGCCCTCCGTTCGATGCTCGCCGAGCACGTCTGCTACGCCGGAAGCGTCTCGAAGATCCTGGCACCCGCACTGCGCATCGGCTGGGTGCTCGCACCGCAGAAGTACCAGGAAGCGCTGGTGGCCGCGAAGCGGTACGCCGACCTCGGAAACGCCGTACTGCCCCAGCTGGTACTGGCCCGGCTGATGGAATCGGGCGAGCTGGAGGGCCAGTTGCGCCTGCTGCGCCACCGCCACCGGCGCCGCCGGGACGCGATGATCGCCGCGATCGGCGCCCGGCTGCCGGGCGCCGTCGTGCACGGCGCGGCGGCGGGCCTGCACCTGATGATCACCTTCCCGGACGGGCCCCCGGACACCGAACTCGCGGCCGAGGCGCTGGCACGCGGCGTGAAGACACATCCGCTCTCCTGGCACAGCCAACGCCCGTACCGGCCGGGCCTCGTGCTCGGCTACGCGGCGTGCACCCCGTCCGCCCTCGCGGAGGGCATCACCACACTCGGCACCGTCCTGCGCGACATGCGCCGCTGAGAAGCCGTTGTCCGACCCCCGCTGGATCAGCTCGGGCCGGTTGGACAACAGCTTCTGAGGTCCGTCGGTGTCATGATGTCGCGTCGGGTCACCAGGCATGAGGGGGAAGCCGCACGTGAGCACTGACCGGGCCACGTCCGCCGGGACCGACGACTCCGACAGCCGCGTCACCCCCCAACTGTGGTGGCTGAGCGGCATCATGGCGCTTGGCAGTTTCGCCAGCCTGCTGGACTCCACCATCGTCAACGTCGCCGTCGGCCCGCTCGCCGAGGCTTTCGACGCCGAACTTGCCACCGTGCAGTGGGTGGTGACCGCCTACCTGCTCGCGCTCTCCGCGACCATCCCGCTCAGCGGCTGGGCAACCGCCCGCTTCGGCGCGAAGCAGACGATCATCGCGGCCCAGCTTGTGTTCCTGCTCGGCTCGCTGCTCTCGGGGTTCGCCTGGTCGGCGCCCAGCCTGATCGTCTTCCGGGTCGTCCAGGGGATCGGCGGCGGTCTGGTCGTACCGATCGGCCAGGCGCTGCTTACCCAGGCCGCCGGGCCGAAGCGGCTGGGCAAGCTGATGGCCGTCGTCTCCGTCCCGGCGATGTTCGCCCCGCTGCTGGGACCGTCACTCGGCGGCCTGCTCATCGACCACCTCGGCTGGCGGTGGATCTTCTTCATCAACGTGCCGCTCTGCCTGCTCACGCTGGTGCTCGTGCTGCTGAGGGTGGAGAACGCCGTCGCCCCCTCCGCCTCCGCCAAGCTCGACGTGGTGGGCCTGGTCCTGCTGACACCCGGCCTCGCCGGACTGCTCTACGGCCTGTCCGAGGCGGGCTCGGCGGGCGGGTTCGCCAACGGCAGGACCCTCGGCAGCCTGACGGCCGGACTGCTGCTGCTCGCCGCCTTCACCCTGCGTGCCCTGCGCGACCGGCTGAACCCGCTGCTGGACCTGAGCCTCTTCCGGGGCCGCAGCTTCCGCTACGGCACCCTCACGGGCTTCTGGCTGAGCACCGCCATGTTCGGCGTGATGATCCCGCTGCCGCTCTACTTCCAGATCGTGCAGGGCACCAGCGTGCTCGGCTCCGCACTGCTGCTCCTGCCGCAGACCCTCGGCTATCTGATCGCGGTCACCCTGATGAACCGGCTGACGGTGCTGCTCGGCGTACGGAACCTGGCGCTGCTGGGCATCATGCTCACCGTCGCCGCCACCATCCCGTACGGGCTCATCAGCGCCCAGCCGGACATGGTCCTGCTCAGCGGGGCGATGACCGTGCGCGGCTTCGGCCTCGGCGTCTCGATGGTGCCCACCATGACGCTCGCCTTCGGCAGCGTGCCGAGGGAGCTGGCGCCGGCCGCCACGAGCACCTTCAACGTCTTCCAGCGGGTCGGCGCCTCGGTCGGCACCGCCGTGCTGGCGGTGGTCCTGCAGCAGCGGGTGGAGGACCGGCTGCCCCCGGAGACGGCGACGCTCGCCCAGGTGCCGCCCGGCGACGGACTCGCCGCCACCCTGGCCCCCGCCTTCGGTGCCACCTTCTGGTGGGCGCTGGCCTTCGCCGTTGTCGCGCTGATACCGAGCCTCTTCCTGCCCGGCAGGGAACCGGCCCGGGACTGTGACCGGCCGGGAACTCCCGGTAACGTCATGTGAGGCAAGAGACAGTACCCACTGGGGGGATCGGGCATGGCTCGGGATCAGCACGGCCACGACGGGGACGACAGCAGAGGGGAAGAAGACAGAAGCACGGGCGGTCCGGCGATGCCGCCTCCGCAGCCGCCCACCGCACCACCACCCGCGCCTGCCGGGCCGCCTGCCGCACCGCCCGGCGGGCCGCCGCACGCACCGCCCGCTGCTCCGCCGCCAGTTGCTCCGCCGCCCGTTGCTCCGCCCTCCGTGCCCTCGGTGCCGCCGCACGCGGCCTTCTGGCCACCGCCCACACCTCCCGTACCGCCCGCACCGCCAGGACCACCAGGACCACCAGCACCGGCAGCGCCGCCCGGTCCTGCGGACGGATGGCGGGCCGCCGCCGTCGCCCTGCTCAACCTCAGCGGACTGGGCCTCGGTTACGCCCTCATACGCCAGTGGGCGGCCTTGGCGGCCTGCCTGACCGCCACCGCCCTCCTGCTCCTGATCGCCCTTCCCGCCGACCCGGACGGCCTCTCCGGCCTCGTCCTCACCGCCTACCTCGTCTCGCTCGGGCTCGCGGCCCTGCACGGTGCCGTCCGCGGCCTGCGTACGCCTCTGGCCTGGCCGCCCAAGCCGCCGCTGGCCGTCCTGCTCGGCCTGGTGCTCCTCGCCGCGCCCCTCTCAGGCGCCGTCGCGTACGACGGGGCACGGGACGAGGCGACCCAGCAGATGCTCCTCGACCGCCTGGAGGAGGCCGACGCCATGGTGCGGGCCGCCAAGAGCCAGCCGTTCGACGACGTCGAGCCGCAGTACCGCAAGGCGCTCACCGCCTACGGCGACCTCCGGGACGACCACCCGGACTCCCGCGCCGCGGACCGCGTCCCCGACCGGCTGGACACGTACTACAAGACGGTCGGCGCTCCCTATGCCGAAGAGGACTACTGCGGGGCGATCGCCCCGATGAAGTACCTGCGCGAGGTCCCGGACAGCATCGGCGAGAAGACCCTCGGCTCCCTGGCAACCTGGCCCGACGACCGGCTCGCCACCTCGCTCTACGAGTGCGGAGCGGAGGGGATCGGGCAGGACGAGAAGGTCACCGCCGAGGGCGGGGACCTGCATGAGCTGCTGACGCTCTTCCCCGGGTCCTCGCAGGCCGCGAAAGTCGGACCAGCAATCAGCTCCGAGGTCGACAAGACCGCCGATCAGCTGAAGGACGGCGAGCCCTGCACGGCCGTCGACGATCTGCGCACCCTCGACGCCCAGGCGTCGGCCCTCCCCGCGCCGGAGGCCGACGGCGGGGACGACACGCTGGCCCAGGCGTCCCGGGAAGCGAAGCGGAAGGTGGAGTCCGGCACCTACACCTGCGGCATGGACCAGTACAAGGACGGCGACTTCGCAGCGGCGCGCAAGACACTTGAGGACTTCACCGCCACGTACAAGGAGAACAAGAACACCCCGCGCGCCAAGAAGATCGTCATAGCGGCGGAGATAGCCGAGGAGGACCCGGACGCGGGAAAGCGGGTGCCCACCACCGACTCCGGCGGCAGCATCCCCATGGTGGTCAGCAACGACAGCCCGTACGAGATGGAGGTGCTCTACACGGGCGCCAAGACGGGCCGCTTCACCCTTGACGCGTGCGGCGACTGCACGCCCTACTCCAGCGAGTCGGAAGCACGCAGCACCGCCTGCAAGGACACCAGCCAGAATTACGCCCGCAAGACGATCAACCTGCCGACCGGCACCACCTACTTCCTCCAGCACTCCAAGAACTCCTCCTCCTCGAACCCCCGCGTCGAGAAGACCAGCATCCAGACCAACTACACCTACACACTCTGCGGCTTCGTCGTGCAGCGGGGCCTGGGGGACTTCGACCTCCCCGAGCTGGACCCGTCGGTCATGCTGAAGCCGACGCGCTGACGGCCGTCCCCCACGCCCTCCCTGCCGCATCCGTCCGGCTCAGAACAACGTGAGCAGGCCCGGTGCGCGGGTGAGGGGGGCGGGCGACCTTCCGGCCCTACTGGGGCATGGAGGAGAAGCACACAGAAGGCCGTGACAGTGGAGTCCCGACCGCCGAGGGGCGCGAGGATTCGGTGGCCCCCACAGCGTCCATGCCCACACAACGCATGGAAGCGCGCTTCGGTGGAGCCGGGGACCTGCTGCGGGGCGTGCCAGGTCGTCGACGCGGACCTCCAAGTGCGTCATCATCCGCTGGTCACCAGGCCCGGCGGGCCACCGCGGGCCGGACGTAGTCGTCCTTGCGCTGGACCGCGAGCCCCACCCCGCCGTCGGCCGCCTTCAGCAGGACCCAGTCCGGCTCCTCGGCCGCGATCTCCCAGTCGAGCAGCTGCCGGTAGAAGCGCGCGAGGACACCAGGGTCGGGCGCGCTGATACTGGCGGTCGTCAGCGTCAGTCCGTGACTGCCTGCCATGCCGGTTCTCTCCTTCGGGTGTCGAGCCGCCTCCTGCGCCCCAGACCCCGCGGATCCCTACCCCAGCGGGGTGAGGCACGAATCGCCGCCCGAACGCATACTCGGCTGCATGGACAAGCAGGGGCAGCTCGCCGACTTTCTCCAGGCACGCCGGGGCCAGTTGCGGCCCGAGGACCTCGGGCTGCGGACTTACGGCGAGCGGCGCCGGGTGCCGGGTCTGCGGCGGGAGGAGGTGGCGATGCTCGCGGGCATCAGCGCGCCGTACTACGCCCGTCTGGAGCAGGGCCAGTCACGCAACGCCTCGCGCGAGGTGCTCGACGCCATAGCGGGCGCCCTGCGGCTGGACGCATCAGAGCGTGCCCATCTGCACGCCCTGGCCCGGGTGCCGAGGCGGGGAAGGCCCGCGGAGCGGCCGCGTACCGAACGCGTCACCGCGGCTACCAGGGCTCTGCTGGCAGCAGTCGAGGGCACGCCTGCCCTGGTCATGGGCCGCCGCAGCGACGTACTCGCCTGGAACCGCCAGGGTCACGCGCTGTTCGCCGGCCATCTCGACTTCGGCAGCCCCGACGACCCCGGCCTGCGGCCGAACATGGCCAGGCTGGTCTTCCTCGACGCACACGTCCGCGACCTCTACACCGACTGGCCCGCGAAGGCACGGGCCGTGGTGGGCAACCTGCGCCTGACCGCCGGGCGATACCCGAACGATCCGCTGCTGCCCGTACTCATCGGCGAGCTGACGATGCGCAGCCCGGAGTTCGCCACGATGTGGGCGGATCACCGGATCATTGCCTGTGATGTCGCCGACTACGAGATGCGGCACCCGCTGGTCGGGACGCTGACGGCCACTCAGCAGACCGTGCAGAGTCCCCAGGGGGACGGCCCCGCCCTGGTGGTGGCCACGGCCGAGCCCGGCTCCCCCTCCGCGACGGCCCTCGCCCTGCTCGCCCACTCCACCGCACCGCAGCAGGCGCCCCGGCCGCTGCCCGGCGCCCCCACCGACACCGCCGCCCCCACCGGAACCGGAACCCGCACCTCCTGAACCCGGCTCCCCTCGTCGGCGGAGCCCACTCGACCACAGTGCCGCACCGCGGCCCCCGTATGCCCGAAACCAGTGAAGGAACCATGTCCAAGCGCAGCGTCAAGATCACCCTGTCCGCCGTACTGGTGGCCGCGGCCGCCCTCACGGCGGCGCCCGCCAACGCGACACCCTCCAAAGGGCCGCTGAAAGAGGTACGCGTCTCCCACCACTTCGACCTGTCCGCAGGCCAGATGCCGGAGAACCTCACCCTGCTTCCCGATGGCACGGCAGCCGTCACCTTCGCCCGCAGCCGCCAGGTCGCCCAGCTCAGCCGCGGCGGCGCCACACGCATCCTGGCGACGCTGCCCGCACCCGCCGACGGCGGAGTGAACACACCGGCCCTCGGCTTCCCGCTGGCCACCGGCATCGTCCACACCTCGGACGGCACCGTGTACGTGCTGTACGCGACCGGCACCGCCGAGCTGACGGGGCTGTGGCGGCTGCGCCCCGGCCAGGAACCGCAGCGCATCGCCGCACTGCCCGCAGACGGCCTGCCCAACGGACTGGCGCTGGACAAGCGCCGCGGACAGCTCTACATCACCGACTCCGTGCTCGGCACCGTGTGGACCGTCCCCACCAGCGGCGGAACACCCACCGCATGGTCCACCGCGCCCGAACTCGCCTCGACCGGCTTCCTCGGGGCCAACGGCGCGAAAGTACGCAACGGCGCCCTGTGGGTGACCAACCTCGACAAGGGGACCCTCCTGCGCATCCCGATCCGCCACGGAAACCGTGCCGGAGCACCACGGGTCAAGGCCTCAGGCATCGTCGGCATCGACGACTTCGCCTTCACCGGCCGCGGCGGCGACGTCCTCGCCGCGGTCAACGGCCCCAACACGGTCGTACGCATCCGGCCCGACGGCACCAGCACCACCGTCCTGGACGGCGCCGACGGACTCCAGAACCCCACCTCCGTCGCACTGCGCGGCAACGACGTCTACGTGCTCAGCGCCGCCTACACCACGGCCACCGACCCCAACCTGCTGCGCGCCCGCCTGCACGGCCCCTGGGGCTGGCACTCAGCCGTGCGATGAAACGTCAGTTCGGCGCACGTTCGTCGAGTGCATTCCAAGGAAGGAAGCTCTTGTCCACCAAGACACTGCAGATCCCCACCGCGGACGGCCAGGCCGACGCCTTCGCCGCCTACCCCGACCGCGGCGGACAGCACCCGGGGGTGCTGCTGTACACGGACGTCTTCGGCGTGCGGCCCGAGTTGGAGGAGAAGGCCCGCGAACTGGCCGAGCACGGGTACTACGTGCTCGTCCCCAACCTCTACTACCGGCACGGCACGGCACCGGTGGTCGAACTTCCCGAGCACATCGGAGAAGAGATCCGGCACGCGGTCATCAGCCAGCTGATGCCCTGGGTCGAGACACACACCACCGAACGGATCCTGCGCGACGCCGACGCCTACCTCAGGTTCCTCACTGCCCAGCCCGAGGTCAGCACCGGACCGGTCGGCGTGATCGGCTACTGCATGGGCGCCGCGTTGGCGATGCGCACCGCAACGGCCCACCCCGGCCAAGTCGCCGCCGTCGCCGGATTCCACCCCGGCTTCCTGCTCACCGACGCGCCCGACAGCCCGCACCGCCTCATCCCCGAGCTCACCGCCCAAGTCCACCTCGGCCTCTCCGAGAACGACATGCCGCCCGAGGCCATCACCGAACTCAACCAGGCCCTGGACGCCGCAGGTGTCGGCTACACCACCGAGATCTACCCCGGCACCGTCCACGGCTTCACCATGTCCGACACCGACGCCTTCAACGCCTCCGCACTACAGCGCCACTGGGACCGCCTGATCCCCCTCCTCGACCGCACCCTGACCGGCAGCTGAGACAGCTCTGCCAGGGCCGCTCGCAAGATGGTTGGGCACTCCGCCGGGCAGGGCAGGGACGGCTTTCAGGTGCGGTTCTCGCTTCGGCTGCGGATCACCGACATCAGCAGCCCGTGGGTTTCCGCGTCGGCGGCCACGACAAGTCCGCGGCCCTTCTGCCCGACCGGGGCGCCGTCCACACCGGTGACCACGCAACCGGCGGCTCGGCACAGAGCGATGCCCGCGGCGAAGTGCACGCTCCCGGACAGGTCGCCGCCATCAGTGACGTAGGCGGCGCGCCTGCCCGCGGCGACCCAGGCCAACGCCAGCGTCGTGGACACGACGCGCGGCCGGTAATGCTCCATGAACCAGGGGTGGGCCAGCAGTTCCACTGCCTGGAATCCGGGCGCGCTCGGGAACGGCGGGTCCAGGTTGACGTCCACGAGCTGGGTGGCGGACGTGGGCGCCAGCCGCGCGTCCGCCCCCTCGTGCCGCACCCAGGCGGTCTCACCGTCGGTGCAGAAGACTTCGCCGCTGAACGGGTCCGCCACGGCTGCCGCTCCGTCGCGCAGCGCCACGTTGACGGCCACCAGCATGTTCCCGACGGCATAGTTCAGCGTGCCGCACAGGGGATCCACCAGCCACTGACGCACAGCCCCGGCGGCACCCTGATGCCCGCTCTCCTCACCGAGCACCGCATCATCGGGTCGAGCGGCACGGAGGATGCCGAGGATCGCCTTCTCGGCCTCGATGTCGGCGTCGGTGGCGAAGTCCCCGGCGACCTTGTCGATGCGGGTGAGCCGCTGGCCGTACATCTCGTGTACGAGCTCCGCGCCCGCACGTGCCGCAGCTGTCGCAACCGCGGCGTCGTCAAGGCCCGCATATGAGTTGATCACCCGTGCACGGTATCGGCAGCCACGTTCGAAAGTGGACCGCGGGGGCCAGCGCGGCCACCGCAGAAGGGTGTCGCTTCTCAGCGCCCGTGAGGAACAGTTCCTCACGCAGGTCCAGAAGGGCCGGTGACCTCCCAGGCCGCCTCGATCATCCGGAAGATCTCGTCCAGCGCGGCATCCGGGTCGGCCGCCTCGCGTGCCAGCGAATGGGCGTCGATCACGAACCTCGCGATCGTCCGGCTCGCCGTTGTGGTCGGTGACAGGCCGGGATCTGCGGCGATGGCCGTTGCCAGCGACTCAGCGTGGCGCAGCCTCATCGACTCCTCGTACTTCCGCAGGGCGGGTGATTCGTCGATCATGCGCCAGATCGGGGCGGCGCTGTCCGCCGTGCAGTGTCGCACCAGGCTTCGGATCTCGCGGCGCAGCGCGGGGATGAGCGGCTCGTGCGGCGCCCGGCCGGTGACCGCCTGTGTGAGGCGTTGCTCGAAGTCTTCGTCCCGCTCGAACACCAGCGCCTCCTTCGAGGCGAAGTGGGAGAAGAGCGTGGTGACGGCCACGTCGGCCTCGGCGGCCACGTCACGGATGCCCACCGTGTCGTATCCGCGTTCCAGGAAGAGCCGCAGAGCGGTGTCGGAGATCTTCTGGCGGGTCGCGGCCTTCTTACGCTCACGGCGTCCGGACGGCACGGTCATACACTGACACTATCAGATACAAATCTGAACCTGTTTCAAAAAGCTAACCGTTAGTGCTACGGTCCCTCGTATGAAGAAAGTGAGCTTCGCCGAGTTCGGCGGTCCGGACGTTCTGCAACTCATAGACGCCGAGGAGCCCCACGCGGGCAGCGGCCAGGTGCGCATCGCCGTGCGGGCGGCGGGGGTGAACCCCGTCGACTGGAGGGTCCGTGAAGGCCAGTTCCTGGCGGCACATCCGATCGAGCTGCCCACCGGAGTGGGGCTGGACGCCTCCGGGGTGGTCGACGAGGTCGGCGAGGGCGTGGAAGGGATCGAGGCCGGCGAGCACGTGTTCGGCGAAGGATCGAGCACGTATGCCGAGTTCGCCGTGCTGTCGGCCTGGGGCCGTATGCCCGAGGGCCTGACGTTCGAAGAGGCCGCCGGATACCCCTCCGTGGTGGAGACGGCGCTGCGCGTCATCCGCGAGGTCGGTGTGCAGCCCGGGCAGACGCTGCTGGCCAGCGGCGCGTCCGGGGGAGTCGGATCGGCGGTGCTGCAGATCGCCCGCGACCGCGGCATCACGGTGATCGGCACGGCCGGGTCCGCGAACCAGGACTACCTGCGCAGCCTGGGAGCCCTCGCCACGACGTACGGCGAGGGCTGGGTCGAGCGGGTGCGCCGGCTCGGCCAGGTCGACGCGGCCCTCGATCTGGCAGGCTCCGGCGTGATCCGCGAGCTTGTCGAGCTGACCGGGGACCCGCAGAAGGTGGTCTCCATCGCCGATCTCGACGCGCCGAAGCTCGGTGTCCGGTTCTCCGGCGTCGCCGGGAGCGTGCCGGACGCGCTCGCCGAGGCCGCCGGCCTCATCGCGCGGGGAAAGCTCCACATCCCGGTCGAGAAGTCGTACACGCTCGCCGAGGCCGCGGCGGCGCACATCGACAGCCAGGCCGGTCACACCCGCGGGCGCCGGGTCATGGTCGTCTGAGCCGTTGTAGGCGGTCGGTGCAGTTGAGCGGTTTTCGTCGTTCTTCGCGGGTTGTTGAGCAGCCTCGTCGGACGCTGGACCACCGTAGTCGAGCAGTTTCACAGCAGTGTGGACGACTATCGAGGTACTACTGCTCGCTGCGCCGACGCGCGAGATGGACGGTGACATCGGCGGCGATCTCGACCGTCTCAGTGCAGTGGCCCCTGCCCTGAACTCGTTGTCCGCACCGCTCGCGTCGACGGCGCCGTGGTTGCCATGAGTGGCAGTCCGACAACTCCCGGCGTCCGGCACGCACATCTGCTGCGTTGGCCGAATTCGCCGATGGAAAGCCACTATCGGCGAACCCGACCAGCCTTGCATCTGCACATGCCGAGCGGGCTGTACAGCACCACGTTCTCGGCGAGCAAACGGGTAACTCCTCGTTGTGCGTGAGACTTGGCCGGTGCGCCTGAGGGCTGTCAGCTGGCGGAGAAGTAATGGCCGTTGTCCAAATCGGCGAGCACGCTGGGCTGAGCGGGTTCCCAGCCGAGGGTCCGGCGGGTGATGAGGTTGGACGCCGGGAGGTCCAGCGTGACCAGATTCGCGAGGAACCCAAAGTATCCCGGCAGCATCAGCACGTCCGCGGGAATGCTCACGGCGGGCAGGCCCAGACGGCTGCCAATGGCCTCGGCGAGCTCGCGGAACGGGATGCCGCCCCCGTCCTCAATCGCGTGCCAATAGCTGCCAGCCGGACCCTTCTCCAGTGCCAGGCGGAACAGGGAGGCGACATCGCGGATGTGCACGGCCTGCCACAGGTTCGCGCCGTCTCCGGGGTAGCCGACGACACCCTTCTCCTTCGCGAGCGCGATCAGCAGGGGGAGGAATCCGGCACTGTCGGTCGTGCTGTGCGCGATGGGGGGAATCCGCACGATCGAAGACCGTACTCCCCGCTCGGCGAGGCCGATTACGGTGGTTTCCACGACGTTACGAACCCGCAAAGTACCCTTGTACTCATCGCCGCCCGGAAGGGCCGGGTCCTCCTCGGTGGCTGGCCGGCCCAGGTTTTCCCACCCGGGCGAGCCTATACTCCCCGCCGCGACCAGCGGCTTTTCGGTTCCCGCGAGTGCCTCGCCGAACGCAAGCACGGCCGAGAGCTCCGCGGCGGTCACGGCGTTGATCCCGCCGGACGGAATCAGCTCACGCCTCCACGCGACGTGGATGACGCCGTCGGAGTCCGCGGCTGCCTCCTTGAGCCCGTCGAGGTCCTCGAGGTCACCTCGACGCACCTTCGCGCCGAGCGCGGACAGCGCCGCCGCGGCCGTGTCCGACCGGGCCAGGCTGGTGACCTCGTGCCCGGCAGCGACGAGCTCGGGGATGATGTACGAACCGGAATGGCCAGTCCCGCCAGTGACGAAAACGCGCATGATGCTGGTCCTTGTGATTGATGTGGCGCGAGAAGTGGTGGTGCGGGCGCGCTCATGCAGAAGTGTTGATGCCGAGGGTGAAGTTGAAGCTCCCCGCGCCATAGCGGCCCAGGCCGATCATCACCAGGCCCGTTCCCTCCAGCCAGCGCGCCATTCCCAGGGGGCCGGTGTCCATCGGCCGCAGCCCGAGGCTTTCGATGAATGCCGACACAGTCGCCTTGGCCTCGGCGTCGTCGCCGGCGATGAGCACGTCCAGCGGGTTGCCCTGCGCCAGCATGTGACCGAAGACGGTGTTGAACGCCTTCACGACGTGCGCGCCGGCGGGGGCGACCTTGGCGATCTCCTGCGCGCCGGAACTGCCGTCGGGGGTGACAAGGCCCTGGGAATCAGGGGAGACGGGGTTGGTGATGTCGATGATGACCTTGCCGTGCAGTGCCCTCCCGTACTCGCTCACCACCGCCGCCGCGCTGGCGTACGGCACGGCGAGGATAACGATGTCCCCGGCCGGGGCGGTGCCGACCGTACCGACAGTGGCGCCGCCGAGCGCGGCGGCCAATTCCTTGGCCTTGGCCTGGTCGCGGCCGATGATCTCGACGGCGTTGCCGCCGGCGAGCGCCCGGCCGGCCAGGGCGCTCGCCATGTTCCCCAAGCCGATAATGCTGATGCTGCTCATTGGTGTGCCTTCTTTCTGGAGCTGAATAGGACACCATGCCCACGCCGTCGTTGTTAACGGTTATGTCGTCGATGCCGTCGAATGACGCGATGGGCCTGACTCAATTCATGCTGTGCTCATTCTGGTTCTGGGCCCTGCTATCAAGTCCCGATGGCGAACTCTTATGCCGAATTCGCTCCGGCCTCATCGGACACCTTTTAAGGTGCCATTGTTCTGAGCGGGTGTCCAAGACTTCTTTCAGGCGTTGCGATACCCTGGAGGCATCGCCGGACCGGGAGGCTCCATGGATCTGGACCTGCGCAAGCTGCGCTACTTCGTCGCCGTCGCCGACAAGCTGCACTTCGGCCGCGCCGCCGATGAGCTGCACATCGCGCAACCGGTGCTCAGCCGGCAGATCCGCGCGCTGGAGAGGGATCTCGGCACCCCGCTGCTGACAAGGGACAGCCACGGCGTGGCGCTGACCGACGCCGGCGGGCAGCTGCTGACCGACGCCGGCCCGCTGCTGGCCTCCGCGCACGCGGCCCGCCGCCGGGTGACCGTGGCCGCGCGGGGCAGCCGGCGGCTCATGGTCGGCTTCCGGGCGGGCATCGCGATCGCCCCGGCGGTACAGCTCTTCGCCGCCCAGCACCCGGACGTTCTGGTGGACGTGCAGCGGATCGAATGGGACGACCAGGCCACGATGCTGCTCGACGGCCGCATCGACGTCGGCTATGTGCGGCTGCCCATCGACGAGGCCGGCCTGCGCGTCACCCCGCTGTACACCGAGCCGCGGGTGGCGGTGCTGCCCGTCGGCCACAGATTGGCCGGCCGGGAGCAGATCACCGAGGCCGACCTGGCCGGCGAGCCGCTGGTCTGGCATGCCGACACGAGCACGCAGCCCACCAGGCGGCCGCACCCTAACGCCGGGTACCTGGTGCGCGGGGTGGACGAGACGCTCGAGCATGTCGCGGCCGGCCGGGGCATCTCGTTCCTGGCCCGTTCGGCGACCGTGTTCTACTCACATCCGAACATCAGCTACGTGCCCGTCCCGGATCTGGCGTCCGACCAGGTGTGCCTCGCGGTGGCGGCATCGCGCACCTCGCCGGTGGTCGACGACTTCTTCACCGCGGCTCAGGCGACGGCCGAGATCACGGCAGAATGTGGGAACTATGAAATGTGGCAGCTTGGAAGCGGTGCCGTTTCAAAGCACGGTTGAGCAGTTCGACTGACTAGTACCGCCATCGGATCCCCCGCGACCTGGGCACCGTCCATCAGCAATCGCGGGAGATTGCGCGTCTGCCCCTGCCACGTCACCCGGAACGGCTGCGAGGACAACCCCACCACCCGCGGGCATGGTCGAGCAGCATCGCCCGGTCCCGCTCCAGCCAAGACTCGAACCCCACCAACGATTCCGTCGTCGCCGCCCGGTACCGCCCCGTGAAGTGCCGCTGCCCGCGGTACGAGGCGGAGCGCCGCACCGGTAGTGCGGCCTCGAACCAGACCCGAGACACCGCTTCCAGTACGGACTTCCTCAGCCCGCCGCCCTCGGTGTCAGCCCACTCGATATCGACCAGCCCCAGGTCCATCGCCACCCCCGGCTCGCTGTACGTACCGAAAGCGACCATGACAGGTACAGCGAGAACCGGACCAGAGAAGTGAGATCAAACCCCACGAACGAGGCAACGCCGCCGCTCAGCACGCGACGCCGCGAGAAGCCGACACGAATTTTGAGAACCTACAACAGGCGCGCTCAGCCGTTCGCCATGTCGACGAAGCGGGAGTAGTGGCCCTGGAAGGCGACCGTGATGGTGGCTGTCGGGCCGTTGCGGTGCTTCGCCACGATCAGGTCCGCCTCGCCCGCGCGCGGGGACTCCTTCTCGTACGCGTCCTCCCGGTGCAGCAGGATGACCATGTCCGCGTCCTGCTCGATGCTGTTGTGAATGGCGATTCCGTCGGCGACGAAGTTGTGTGTCCCAAGAACCGTGGCGTCGTAGACCTCTTGCTCACCCAGCCTCTCGACGGCGGCGATCTCATCCCAGAACACATCGCCGGTCGCCAGGAGTTCCAGGTCCTCCCTCTCCAGGACCGCCGCGATCTGGGCCAGCCGCCCCCGGCCGGGCGAGGGTGCCGCCTCCCAGACCTCTCGCGGCACGGTGTCCAGGCCGGTGTCCGCCCGTGCCTCACGCAGTCGCTCGGATGCCTCGGTCACCTGCCGTGAACAGGCTCCGTGCATCCCGATCCGCTCCAGGAACAGCCGCTGGTCGTCCACCCCCGACACCTCCACCGTCCAGCCCGGAGACCCCGTGGTGCCTCCGCCTGCGGAAGCGCCCAGTCCGGCGCGGATGCCGGCCCGCAGCAGCAGCAGCTGGAGATCCCGCGCGAGCCGCTCACTCGGCGTGCCGTAGTGCACCCGCACCGCACCGGATCCGGCGACGGTCACCGACCCGTTGGTCGACCACAGGTGTCGCAGGAAGAGCCGCACCTGTACGTCGGGCAGCGCGAAGACCTCGGGCGGCAGGAACTTCTGATCGACGGGCTGCCCGGGCGCCGCGCAGCCGCCGCCCAGCACGCGCGCCAGCCTCACGACCTCGGCCTCCGGCCACGCCCGCGTCCGCTCCGGCGCACCCAGCCGCCGCGGCACCGCCACGGGTGCGCCGGGGGCCAGCTCGCCGAGCGGTGTCCACCCGCTGTGCGTGAGGAACGGGTGGTTGGCGGTGGCCTCGATCTTCCTGCCCGAAGCGAGCGTGAGACGGAAGACCTCCTTCACCCCGCTGGGAAAGACGTGCGTCATGCTCCTGGACACGAGCCGCAACTGCTCGTCGAGGGACCACACCGGGATGTCCCGCTCGCCGCTCTCCAGCAGCTCGCCCATGGTGACCTCGGCGCCGGTGTCCGCGCGCAGCACCCGCGTGCCGGCGGTCACGCAACCGGACTCACGCAGGTCGGACACCATCGGCTTCTTGTCCGTACGCTGCTCCGGGCCACGGTTCAGCTGGGAGAGGGCGACGACCGGGACCTCCAGCTCCTTGGCCAGCAGCTTGAGGTTCCGGGACATCTCCGAGACCTCCTGCTGGCGGCTCTCGGGGCGCCGCGAGCCGCCCGACTGCATCAGCTGAAGGTAGTCGATGACGACGAGCTGCAGGTCGTTGCGCTGCTTGAGGCGGCGGCACTTGGCGCGGATCTCCATCATCGAGAGGTTCGGCGAGTCGTCGATGTAGAGCGGGGCGTCCGTGACCGCGGGCATCTGGCGGGCCAGCCGCGTCCAGTCCTCGTCCGTCATGCTTCCCGAACGCATGTGGTGCAGTGCCACCCGCGCCTCTGCGGAGAGCAGCCGCATCGCGATCTCGTTACGCCCCATCTCCAGCGAGAAGATCACGCTCGGCTGGTTGTTCCTGATGGAGCAGGCCCGTGCGAAGTCCAGCGCCAGCGTGGAGTTGTGGGTCGGGATCATCGAACGGGTCGCCAGGTAGAGGTGGTCCGGGCCGGCCACCTGGACGCAGCGCACCGGCACGCTCTCCACGGGCCGCACCTCCGCGATGAAGCGGGCGCCCGCATCCGGGGTGACGCTGCGGGAGTGCTCCTTGTGGGCGAGGTGCTTCCGCTCCAGGCGGAACACCGCGTCCGCGGTGGTGAACGTGAGCCCGTACGCCCCGTGCTCCTCGCCGCCGCGGAGGCGGGGGGCCGGCCCTTGGCAGGGGTATCCGAGGCTGAGGAGGAGTTCGCGGCAGTCTTCGGCCAGCCGTGGTCCGGCGACGGCGAAGTGGACGGAACCCGCCTCGTCCACCCGCCCGCCGGTGTCCAGCAGCCCGGCCAGCAGCGCGCGGCGCTGTGCCTCGGAGCCCCGCAGGTACTCCTGGGGGATGTGCTTGTCCCCGAGCACGCCCAAGGCGCGCAGCGGGCCGTCCCCGGAACCGCTGTCGGCGGCCTCGATCGCCATGAGGAGCTCCGGATCGCCCGTGGTGATGCGCGCGCTGTCCTCGGGACCGCCGCCCAGCCACGCGCCGAGTACGTACGGCGGTACGGGAAGCGCGCGCTCCGGCAGGGCCAGCGGGGCGGCGGGGGAGACCGAGTGGTTCAGCGGGCGGTCGGCGGTGGCACCGCGCAGCGTCCCGGCGATCTCGCGGGTTGTGCGCACCTGCGCCGAGCGGCCGGGCGCCCGGGTCTCCGTCAGCCACTGGTGCTCGGCGTCGGCGATGACGGACGTGCCGTCGTCGAACACCACCTGGAAGCAGGGCCGCGCCCGCATCACGTCGGTAGCGGCCACCACCCTGGTCGGCCTGCCGGATGCGTCGAGCAGATACCCGCCTTCGCGCACCTCGCCCATCGTCGTCCAGCCGTCGGGCGTGGGCAGGGGGGTGTCCAGGGCCAGCGCCTTGCCCATCGCCGGCCGGGCCGCGACCACGACCATCTGGCCGGGATGGAGGCCGTTGGTCAGGGCGTCCAGATCCGTGAAGCCCGTGGGAACGCCCGTCATCTGGCCGCTGCGGGAGCCGATCGCCTCGATCTCGTCGAGCGCGCCCTCCATGATCTCGGCCAGCGGGAGGTAGTCCTCGCTGGTGCGCTCCTCGGTGACGGCGTAGATCTCCGCCTGGGCGGAGTTGACGATCTCGTCGACATCGCCATCCGCCGCATAACCCATCTGAGTGATGCGGGTACCGGCCTCGACAAGACGGCGCAGGACGGCGCGCTCGTGGACGATCTCCGCGTAGTACTCGGCGTTGGCCGCCGTCGGCACCGACTGGACCAGGGTGTGCAGATAGCCCGGACCCCCGACCCGGCTGATGTCGCCGCGCCGGGTGAGCTCTGCGGCGATGGTGATCGGGTCGGCGGGCTCGCCCTTCGCGTACAGGTCGAGGATCGCCTGGAAGACCGTCTCGTGGGCGGGGCGGTAGAAGTCGTGGCCCTTGAGGACCTCGATGACATCCGCGATGGCGTCCTTGGACAGCAGCATGCCGCCCAGCACGGACTGCTCGGCGTCCAGGTCCTGCGGCGGCACCCGCTCGAAGGGAGTACCGGACCAGGGGCCGCTCTCCCGGCCGCGCTCATGCTGCTCGCCACCGCCACCGCCACTGCCCCCGCCCGCGGAGCCGCCTCCGCCGCCGGAACCGCCCCCGGAGCCGTTGCGCCGCTGGGCGGACACGGTGACCCTGGTGCCCTGCGCCATGTCGACCGCCCAGGGGTCCTCGACCTGCTCGGGCTGTTGGGTCACCCGCCACCTCCTCCACCCGGTGATCGAGCCGGGACCGCACCGCCGCGGTGCCTCTTTCCTACGGCACTGCTCTGACAAATCGAGACGCCCGGCTCCGCTGACGGCGCGCCGAGACCGCGGTGAATACGGTGAAGACGGTGAGAACGACAAGCGGGCGCCGGACCACGGTAGGCGGCTGGGGTGCGCCCAGCCAATCGTGTTATCCACAGGGGGCTGTGGGCAGAGGGCGTGTTCCTGTGGAGAACTCGGTCCAAGCTGTGCACGACGCGGTGGACGGCCCTGTGGAGGAGTCGGCGAAACCTCGATCCCACCACCTTTGACCTGGCACAACACCGTCCACTGCCTGTGTGCGGAAAAAACTTCGCCAGTTGGCCCAAGGTCACGACAACCAGCGTTGAAGATCTCACTCCGTGCGACTATTTGTAATAGACACCCCACCCTTGCAGGCATTACCTGTGGATGCTTGAATCGAACTCGTGACCAGCACCCGCACGAGCACCCGGCGCCATGACCGGGAGATCCTCGCTCTCGCCCTCCCCGCCTTCGGCGCCCTCGTCGCGGAACCACTCTTCCTGATGGTGGACAGCGCGATCGTCGGCCACCTCGGCACGGCCCAACTCGCCGGGCTCGGCGTGGCCGCCGCGCTGCTGCAGACCGCCGTCCACGTCTTCGTCTTCCTCGCCTACGCCACCACCGCCGCCGTCTCCCGCCGCGTCGGCGCCGGTGATCTGCCCGCGGCGATCCGGCAGGGCATGGACGGCATCTGGCTGGCCCTGCTGCTCGGCGCCGTGGTCATCGCCGTGGTGCTCTCCGCCGCCCCCGCACTCGTCGACCTCTTCGGCGCCTCCGCCACCGCCTCCCCGCACGCCGTCACCTATCTGCGGATCAGCTCGCTCGGCATCCCCGCGATGCTCGTGGTGCTGGCGGCGACCGGCGTCCTCCGCGGTCTCCAGGACACCCGCACCCCCCTCTACGTCGCCATCGGCGGTTTCACCGCCAACGCGGTGCTCAACCTCCTCCTCGTCTACGGCCTCGGTTTCGGCGTCGCCGGATCGGCCTGGGGCACGGTGATCGCACAGTTCGCGATGGCCGCCGCCTATCTGGTCGTGGTGGTCAAGGGCGCGCGCAGGCACGGCGCCTCGCTGCGCCCCGACGCCGCCGGCATCCGTGCCTGCGCCCAGGCGGGGGTGCCGCTGCTGGTCCGTACACTCTCGCTGCGCGCCGTGCTGCTGATCGCCACGGCCATCGCCGCCCGGTTCGGCGACGCGGACATCGCGGCACACCAGATCACCCTCACCATCTGGTCCCTGCTCGCTTTCGCGCTGGACGCGATAGCCATCGCCGGTCAGGCGATCATCGGACGCTATCTCGGCGCCGGGGACGAGAAGGGGGCGCGGGCCGCCTGTCGGCGGATGGTGCAGTGGGGGGTGGTCTCCGGGGTGGTGCTGGGGGTGGCGGTCGCGGCGAGCCGGCCGCTGGTCATGCCGCTGTTCACCTCGGACGCCACGGTGCACGCGCAGCTTTCGACCGTGCTGCTGGTGGTGGCGGTCACCCAGCCGCTGGCGGGTGTGGTCTTCGTCCTGGACGGGGTGCTGATGGGCGCGGGCGACGGCCCCTATCTGGCCGGGGCGATGCTGGTCACGCTGGCCCTCTTCGCGCCGGCGGCGCTGCTGGTCCCGGCGTGGGGCGGCGGGCTCACCGCGCTGTGGTGGATGATCGCCGGGCTGATGATGACCGTCCGGCTGGTGACGCTGTGGCTGCGGGCACGGTCGGGCCGCTGGATCGTCACCGGCGCGGTACGGGCCTGAGCTCCGGGGCCCCGGGACCGCGGGCATCACCGCACCCCCGCGTGCCCGCACAGCGGAAAGGGCCGCACCCCGAGCGGGGTGCGGCCCTTTCCTGCGAGTGGCCGGCGGCCAGCGGCCACAGACCGAAGCGCAGCGGTTACGCCGCCTCGACCTCGACCTCGAAGGTCGCGACGACCTCGGGGTGCAGACGAGCCGAGACCCGGTGCGAGCCCAGGGTCTTGATCGGCGTGCCCAGCTCGACGCGCCGCTTGTCCAGGTCCGGGCCACCGGCGGTCTTGACCGCGGTGGTGATGTCCGCCGGGGTCACGGAGCCGAACAGTCGACCGCCCTCGCCGGCACGCACCTTCAGTGCGACCGGGAGGCCCTCGAGCTTGCCCTTGATCTCGTTGGCCTGCTCGATCGTGGCGATCTCGCGGATCTTGCGGCCGCGGCGGATCTGCGCCACGTCCTGCTCGCCGCCCTTGGTCCAGCGGATCGCGAAACCGCGCGGGACCAGGTAGTTGCGGGCGTATCCGTCACGTACCTCGACGACATCGCCCGCGGCACCGAGGCCGGAGACCTCGTTAGTAAGGATGATCTTCATTTCTCGGTCACCCTTCCCTTAGCGCGCAGTCGACGTGTAAGGCAGCAGTGCGACCTCACGGCTGTTCTTCACGGCCGTGGCGACGTCACGCTGGTGCTGGGTGCAGTTGCCGGTGACCCGGCGGGCACGGATCTTGCCGCGGTCGGAAATGAACTTCCGCAGCAGGTTCGTGTCCTTGTAGTCGACGTAGGTGATCTTGTCCTTGCAGAACACGCAAACCTTCTTCTTAGGCTTGCGGGGAGGCGGCTTCGCCATTGTCTTTCTCCAGTGAGTTCAAGAAGTTGAGCGGAGAGCCCTCAGAAGGGGGGCTCGTCCGAGTAGCCGCCGCCGGAGCCGCCGGCCGGGGGGTTGCCTCCCCAGCCGCCACCGCCGCCGCCACCCTGCTGGCCGCCACCGGCCGGAGCACTGGTGGCCCAGGGGTCGCCGGCCGGAGCACCGCCGCCCTGCTGGCCGCTGGGGCCGCCGCCCCAGCCGCCACCGCCACCACCCTGGCCACCGCGGCCGGTGGTCTTGGTGATCTTCGCGGTCGCGTTGCGCAGGCTGACGCCGACCTCGTCGGCATCCAGCTCGTAGACCGTGCGCTTGATGCCCTCGCGGTCTTCGTACGACCGCTGCTTCAGGCGGCCCTGTACGACGACACGCGTCCCCTTGGTGAGGGACTCGGCGACGTTCTCCGCCGCCTGCCGCCAGACCGAGCAGGTCAGGAACAGGCTCTCGCCGTCCTTCCACTCATTGGTCTGCCGGTCGAAGGTGCGGGGTGTGGACGCGACGCGGAACTTCGCGACCGCCGCACCCGAGGGGGTGAAGCGCAGCTCGGGGTCGTCGACGAGATTGCCGACGACCGTGATGACGGTCTCGCCTGCCATGGGTGAACCTCTCGGCGGGTGCTGCTGGCTGCTTGCTACTCGGATGTCCGGGCACTCAGATGTCCGAGTTCAGATGTCCGAGCACGGACGACTGACGAGCACGGATCCGTACGGAGCCGTACGGTCAGTGCATCTCGGGACGGAGGACCTTGGTCCGGAGAACCGACTCGTTCAGATTCATCTGACGGTCGAGCTCCTTGACGACAGCGGGCTCGGCCTGCAGGTCGATGACCGAGTAGATGCCCTCGGGCTTCTTGTTGATCTCGTAGGAGAGACGACGACGGCCCCAGGTGTCGACCTTCTCGACCTTGCCGTCGCCCTCACGGACGACAGAAAGGAAGGACTCGATCAGCGGGGCGACAGCGCGCTCCTCAAGATCGGGGTCGAGGATGACCATCACCTCGTAGTGACGCATGTGAAACCCACCTCCTCTGGACTCAGCGGCCACGGTCGATCCGTGGCAGGAGGGTCGTATGCGTAGTACCGCACCGGGTGGCCGACCCATGCTGGGCAGCTCCGGTGCAGACCGTTCAGGGTACCCGCTTCGTGCCTTCCGGTTGAAATCCGGGTGGATATGCCCGCAATCTGGAAGTGTCTCCCGCCGTGAGCGGGGGACCCTCGGTATGAGCGGCGCCACACCGGCGCCACCGGTCCGCGGTTACGGAGGTGCCCCATGGCACAAGCAGCTCGTTCTTCGCGCGGTTTCGCCTCCCGGCTCAACACGGACGGCAAGGCCCATCCGGTCCAGAACACCTTCGTCGCGGCGACGGTCCTGCTCGGGGCGGTCGCCTTCGTGACGGCCCTCATCACCGAGCGGGAGTGGGCGAACCTGCATCTGCTCGCCTCCTGGGCGGGGATGGCGGGCATCCTCACCGGCGGCTGGGGGCAGTTCATCTCGGCCACCACCGCCGAGCGCTTCCTGCTGGTGCTCGGGCTCGGCGCGGCGGCCGTCGGCCTCTTCCTCGGGATCGCTTACGGCGGGCCGTTCGGCGGACTGCTCGGCTGACACCCGCCCCCCTGTGTAGCTGCGCCTGAACGGGGCGTTCCGCAGCGCAGTAGGCTTCCCGGCGAGCCTCCCCCCAGAGCTGGGCCTGGGGGTACCCCCGTCGCCGGAGGAGCGTCCCGTATGAGCCTGACCCTGAGGACCATCAGTCGCGAGCAGCATCTGGCGTACATCCAGAGCCTGCAGTCGGCCAGCCACTGCCAGGTGCCGGCGTGGGCGGACGTCAAGAGCGAGTGGCGGTCGGAGAATCTGGGCTGGTTCGACCGGGAGGGGCGCCTCGTCGGCGCCGGGCTGGTGCTCTACCGCCAGTTGCCCAAGGTGAAGCGGTATCTGGCGTACCTCCCCGAGGGCCCGGTGATCAACTGGTATGCGCCGAACCTCGAGGAATGGCTCAAGCCGATGCTGGCGCACCTCAAGCAGCACGGCGCCTTCTCGGTGAAGATGGGCCCGCCCGTGGTGATCCGGCGCTGGGACGCGCCCGCGATCAAGCGGGGCATCCAGGACACGGACGTCATGCGGCTGCGCGAAGTGGAGGCGACCCACATCGAGCCCCGCGCGTTCGAGGTGGCGGACCGGCTGCGCAAGATGGGCTGGCAGCAGGGCGAGGACGCCGGCGCCGGGTTCGGCGACGTCCAGCCGCGCTACGTCTACCAGGTGCCGCTGGAGGGCCGCACGCTGGAGGAGGTCCACAAGGGCTTCAACCAGCTGTGGCGCCGCAACATCAAGAAGGCCGACAAGGCGGGTGTCGAGGTCGTCCAGGGTGGTTACGAACACCTGGCCGAGTGGCAGCGCCTGTACGAGATCACCGCGGAGCGGGACCACTTCCGCCCGCGTCCGCTGAGTTACTTCCAGCGCATGTGGCAGACGCTGAACGGCGAGGACCCGAACCGCATGCGGCTGTACTTCGCCATGCACGAGGGCGAGGCGGTCGCCGCGGCGACGATGCTGATCGTGGGCGGGCACGTCTGGTACTCCTACGGCGCCTCGGCGAACCACAAGCGCGAGGTGCGGCCGTCGAACGCGATGCAGTGGCGGATGCTGCAGGACGCGTACGCGCTCGGGGCCAGCGTGTACGACCTGCGGGGCATCAGCGACTCACTGGACGAGACCGACCATCTGTTCGGCCTGATCCAGTTCAAAGTGGGCACCGGCGGGCAGGCTGCGGAGTATCTCGGCGAGTGGGACTTCCCGCTCAACAAGCTGCTGCACAAGGCGCTGGACATGTACATGTCCCGGCGCTGACGGCCGCCCTGGCCTGCTCCGGTCCGCCCCGCCGGGGGCCGCCCCGCCCACCGCCGCACCTCATCCCATCGACCACCACACCGAAAGGCAACCGACCACCATGGCGCTCACCCTCTACGTCGACTCTGACCGCTGGCGGGCGCACCAGCAGTCGGTGATCAAGCAGTTCCCCGGCATCGTCCCCGTCTGCAAGGGCAACGGCTACGGCTTCGGCCACGAGCGGCTGGCCGAGGAGGTCACCCGCTTCGGCTCGGACGTGCTGGCCGTCGGCACCACCTATGAGGCGGCGCGCACCAAGGACTACTTCGGCGGCGACCTGCTCGTGCTCACCCCCTACCGGCGGGACGAGGAGCCGGTGCCGCTGCCGGACCGGGTGATCCGGTCGGTGTCCTCGGTGGAGGGCGTGGGCCTGATGCGCGGCGCGCGGGTGGTCGTCGAGGTGATGAGCAGCATGAAGCGGCACGGCGTCACCGAGGCGGACCTGGGCAGACTGCACGCCGCGATCGACGAGGTGCGCCTGGAGGGCTTCGCGATCCACCTGCCGCTGGACCGTACGGACGGCACGGACGCGGTGGACGAGGTGATCGGCTGGATGGACCGGCTGCGGGCCGCCCGGCTGCCGCTGGACACCATGTTCGTCAGCCATCTCAAGCCGGACGAGTTCGCGCGCCTCCAGCAGCAGTTCCCGCGGACGAACTTCCGGGCCCGGATCGGCACCAACCTGTGGCTCGGGGACCACCACGCGACCGAGTACCGGGGTTCCGTGCTGGACGTGTCGCGCGTGGCCAAGGGCGACCGCTTCGGCTACCGGCAGCAGAAGACAGCGGGCGACGGCTGGCTGGTCGTGGTGGCGGGCGGGACTTCGCACGGAGTGGGGCTGGAGGCGCCGAAGGCGCTGCACGGCATGTCCTCCCGTGCCAAGGGCGTCGCACGGGCCGGGCTGGCGACGGTGAACCGGAACCTCTCGCCGTTCGTGTGGGGCGGCAAGCAGCGCTGGTTCGCGGAGCCGCCGCACATGCAGGTGTCGATCCTGTTCGTGCCGGACGACGCGCCGGAGCCGAAGGTGGGCGAGGAACTGGTCGCGCATCTGCGGCACACCACGACGATGGTGGACCGCGCGGTCGACCGCTGAGACACGCGCGGCCAGAGCGTCGCGGACGCGGACGGCGCGCACACCACGCGGGAGGGCCCCGGACAGCGGATGTCCGGGGCCCTCCCGCGTCGCTCGGCCGTCACTGATCAGGCGGTTGCCGCCCGGCAGTCACCCGTCAGTCGACGTCCTTGCCCTCGATGAACAGCTCGACGTTGCGCCGGGCCTCGTCGTCGAAGTACTGCACCGGCGGCGACTTCATGAAGTACGAGGAGGCCGAGAGGATCGGGCCGCCGATCCCCCGGTCCTTGGCGATCTTCGCGGCACGCAGCGCGTCGATGATGACACCCGCCGAGTTCGGCGAGTCCCAGACCTCCAGCTTGTACTCGAGGTTGAGCGGCACGTCACCGAACGCACGGCCCTCGAGGCGCACGTACGCCCACTTGCGGTCGTCCAGCCAGGCGACGTAGTCGGACGGGCCGATGTGGACGTTGTCCGCGCCCAGGTCGCGGTCGGGGATCTGCGAGGTGACGGCCTGCGTCTTGGAGATCTTCTTGGACTCCAGACGCTCCCGCTCCAGCATGTTCTTGAAGTCCATGTTGCCGCCGACGTTCAGCTGCATCGTGCGGTCCAGGACGACGCCCCGGTCCTCGAACAGCTTGGCCATCACGCGGTGCGTGATGGTGGCGCCCACCTGCGACTTGATGTCGTCACCGACGATGGGCACGCCCGCCTCGGTGAACTTGTCGGCCCACTCCTTGGTGCCGGCGATGAAGACCGGCAGCGCGTTGACGAAGCCGACCTTGGCGTCGATAGCCACCTGGGCGTAGTACTCCACGGCGGTCTGCGAGCCGACCGGCAGGTAGCAGACGAGGACGTCGGCGCCGCTGTCCTTGAGCGCCTTGACCATGTCCACCGGCTCCTCGGTGGACTCCTCGATGGTCTCGCGGTAGTACTTGCCGAGGCCGTCGTTCGTGTGGCCGCGGCGGACCTGCACGCCCGTGCTGGGCACGTCACAGATCTTGATCGTGTTGTTCTCGCTGGCACCGATGGCGTCCGCGAGGTCGAGACCGACCTTCTTGGCGTCCACGTCGAAGGCGGCGACGAACTCGATGTCGCGCACGTGGTAGTCGCCGAACTGGACGTGCATCAGTCCCGGGACCTTGGCGGCCGGGTCGGCGTCCTTGTAGTACTCGACGCCCTGGACCAGTGAGGCGGCGCAGTTGCCTACGCCGACGATGGCTACGCGAACCGAACCCATTCCGGTTACTCCCTGTGTGCTAGTTGAGACCCGCGGGAAGCGGGACCTCATGTGGTGTCGTCGGACGGATCCGGCAGGGTCTCCCCCTGATGCCGGGGCAGGCCGCCCGTGTCTGGTGACCGGTGCTCCGACGGCGGTTCCTCGCCCGTCTCGCGCCGGTCGCGCCCCGCCCGCTCGCTCTCGATCAGCTCGTTGAGCCAGCGGACCTCGCGCTCCACGGACTCCATGCCGTGTCGCTGCAGTTCGAGGGTGTAGTCGTCCAGCCGCTCCCGGGTACGGGCGAGGGAGGCGCGCATCTTCGCGAGCCGCTCCTCGAGCCGGGTGCGACGGCCTTCCAGCACCCGCACCCGCACGTCCCGCGAGGTCTGACCGAAGAACGCGAAGCGGATTCCGAAGTGCTCGTCCTCCCACGCGTCCGGGCCGGTCTGGGCCAGAAGCTCCTCGAAGTGCTCCTTGCCCTCGGCGGTCAGCCGGTAGACGATCTTCCCCCGGCGGCCGGCGAGCGGCGCCGCGAGCGGGTCCTCCGGCGGATTTCCCGGTTCCTCGATCAACCAGCCCTGCTGGACCAGCGTCTTGAGGCACGGATAAAGGGAGCCATAACTGAACGCCCGGAAGACGCCCAGCGAGGTGTTGAGCCGCTTGCGCAGCTCGTATCCGTGCATGGGGGACTCGCGGAGCAGGCCGAGAACGGCGAATTCGAGAATGCCGGAACGCCTGCTCATGCTCGGCCGTCACCTCCCGTGTGTACCGCTTGAACCGTGTATGGACCGCTGTGTGGACCGCTGCAGCGAACCGCTGTGCCGGACCGCTTGCTGACTGCTGTATCGAGTCGATGTATCGGCGCGATACATCTCGACGATAGAACGCTTTGCTCACCAACGACAAGTGGGAGCCGGACGGGACGGGAGTGAGTGGACTCACATCCACGATTCCTCAGTGGTGTCTTGCGTCGGATGAGTTGAATGTTCACTAAGGGGCGTTTTGAAGCTGCGTAGTGTGTCCGTCGTGCAGACCACGCGACGGGACAGAATCGGGAACCGTAAGGCTCCCCCGTGCGTCCTCGTCCTGGGTGCAGTGCGGCTCGAAGCAGTTCTGCGGCGGGGCGTACTCGGGGGGACCAGAAGTCAACTGCCGCCTTCAGGCGCACGTGCCGCCTGCCCGAGGAGTAGCTGTTTCCAATGAGCGACCACCGTCGTAAGCAGCCGCAAGGCCGCGGCCGACGCGCTGCCCAGCAGCCGTCGTCCGGTCGCCGGGCCGCGCCGCCGCGTGACGCCACCACAAGCTCGCACGGGCAGGCGCCGCCATCGCCTCCCGGCCAGCCACCCGGTGGGCGTGCGGAATCACCCGGAGCGGCCTCGCCGCAGGGTTCCGGCCGCGGCCGTCGCGGGGTGGCGAGCACCTCGGAGTCAGCGGGCGCGGGCGGGCGTGCCGCGGGCCGCGGCCGTGGGCGGGTGCAGCCGCGCGCCAAGAAGCGGTTCATCGACTACCCCCGTTCGAACAAGGACGGGCTGCGGCGCTGGATGCCGTCCTGGAAACAGGTCCTGGGCACCTTCGTCGGCTTCGTCGGACTGCTGATGGGGCTGGTGGGGATCGCGTACGCGATGGTCGAGGTCCCCGACCCGAACAAGACGGCGACCTCGCAGAAGAACGTCTACTACTGGGCGAACGGCGACCGGATGGTGAGCGCCGGCGGCGGTGACCAGAACCGCCAGAACGTGAAGCTGCCGCAGATCGACAAGTCGATGCAGAACGCCGTGATCGCGGCCGAGAATGAGTCGTTCTACAAGGACGCGGGCGTGGACCCGATGGGCATCGCCCGCGCCGTGTTCAAGATGGCGACGGGCGGCGACACGCAGTCCGGCTCGACGATCACGCAGCAGTACGTCAAGAACAACTATCTGGACCAGAGCCAGACGGTGACGCGCAAGGCCAAGGAACTGCTGATCTCCATAAAGGTGGGTGCCCAGGAGGACAAGAAGGACATCCTCGCGGGATACCTGAACACCGCCTACTACGGGCGTGGCGCCTACGGCATCCAGGCGGCGTCGCAGGCGTACTTCGGCGAGGATGCCGCAGACCTCTCCACGAGCCAGAGCGCACTGCTCGCGGCCACGCTGAACGGCCCGAACCTCTACGACCCGCACGGCGGTGAGGGCGGCGGCTCGTTGCAGACGCAGGCGAAGAACCGAAAGCGGGCGGAGGCCCGTTGGGAGTGGATCCTGGACCGCGAGGTGGAGGTCGGCCTGCTGGACCAGGCCGACCGGGACAAGATCAAGAAGTTCCCGAAGGTGAAGCCGCCGGAGAAGGCGACCAACCTCAAGGGCCAGATCGGCTACCTGGTCAACCTCGCCAACAACGACATCACCAACAACCCGGATAGCAAGATCACCGACCAGGATCTCAAGCGCGGCGGCTATGAGATCCACACCACCTTCGACAAGAAGAAGACGCTGGCGATGGAAGACAGCGTCAAGAAGATCAAGAAGGAGAACTTCGACCCGGAGAAGCGGAAGGAGGACAAGCACGTCCAGTTCGGCGGCGCTTCGGTGAAACCAGGAGACGGTGCGATCGTCGCCATCTACGGCGGTGAGTCCGCCGTCACCCACTACGCGAACAACGCCGACTACACCGGTGCCGCGGTCGGCTCCACCTTCAAGCCCTTCGTGATGGCCGCCGCGATGCGGGACGGCGTACGCGACCCGGACGGGCCGGAGGAACAAGGCCCGGACAGCCGCACCCCCGTGTCTCCCCGCAGCGTCTACAACGGCGACAACAAGGTGAAACTCCTCGAGTACAACGGCGACACCTGGCTCAACGAGGACAACGAGGAGTGGCACCAGAAGAACGACGAGGGCACCAGCTACGGCGACATCGACCTCCGCGAGGCCATGCAGTGGTCGGCCAACACCCCGTTCATCCAACTGGGCATGGACGTCGGTCTCGGTAAGGTGAAGCAGGCCGCGCTGGACTCGGGCGTCAATGAGGAGAGCCTGCCCGACACCCTCACCCCCGCCTTCTCGCTGGGCATCTCGGCGCCGAGCGCGATCCGGATGGCGAACGGCTACGCCACCTTCGCGCAGAGCGGCGAGAAGGCCGAACCGTACTCGGTCACCGAGGTCAAAGACGGCGGTTCCCCGGTCTACACGCACGAGAAGAAGACCTCGCGGGCCTTCAACGCGAACATCGCCGACAACGTGACCAGCATGCTGGAGACGGTCGCCCAGAAGGGCACCGGCACCAAGACCAAGGCGCTGAACCGTCCGGTGGCGGCCAAGACCGGCACCACGGACGACAACAAGACCGCCTGGTTCACCGGCTACACCAAGCAGCTCTCCACCTCCATCGGCATGTGGCGGATGGACGACCAGGCGGAGAAGCCGGAGTTCCTGCCCATGTACGGCACCGCGGGCGAGGAGACGATCCACGGCGCCTCCTTCCCCTCGGACGTGTGGGTCGACTACATGCTCAAGGCGATGAAGGGCAAGAAGAAGCTGGACTTCCCCAAGCCCGGTCCGATCGGTAAGAAGGTCTGCAGCCACAGCACCTGCCCCGAGCCCAGCCCGACGCAGACCGAGAAGGCACCGGAGACCACCGAGCCGCCCGAGTCCTCCGATCCGCCGGAGCCCACCAAGCCGCCGGAGTCCTCCAAGCCGCCCGAGTCCTCCGATCCGCCCGAGAGCCCGGATCCGTCGGAGAGCTGCTACGACTGGGGCTGCGTGGACGAAGGCATGGACCAGGGCCAGAGCAACGGTGATCCTGGCGGCACTGACGAGGGCACGGACGAGGGCACCGATCAGGGCCAGAGCAACGGTGATCCTGGCGGCGGAAACGAAGACGACGGCGGCGTCCTCCCCGACCCGTCCGGAGAGCGCCGGGGCTGACCCGCCCGTCCGGAAGCCCCGCACAGCGTGCTGTGCGGGGCTTCTGGCTGTCCGGGGTTCCGGCGCCGCCGCGTTCATGCGGCAGGATGTGCCCCATGACGAGCGTGCACCGGAAGCGGCAGTCGGAGCCCACCGCGTCCTCCTGGGTCGTCCGGCCCACGGAGCAGGACGAGGTCGCCGCGGCGGGCAGTGAGCTGATCGGCGGCCCGGTGGGCAAGCGGGCGGCGATCGGCCTGGGCTGGTGGACACCGGTACGGGTGATCGTGCTGACGGCGCTGGGGATGTTCGCGCTGGGCATGGTGCAGAAACTGCCCTGCTACAACGGCGGCTGGTTCTCCGGGCAGGGCAGTCAGTACGCACACGCGTGCTACTCCGATATCCCGCACCTCTACAACGGGCGGGGCTTCGCCGACAACCTGGTGCCCTATTTCGACCGCATCCCGCAGGAGACCTCCGGCGGGATGGAGTACCTCGAATACCCGGTCCTCACCGGGCTCTTCATGAAGGTCGCGGCCTGGATGACGCCCGGCGGCACCATCGTCGACCAGGAGAAGGCGTACTGGCTGATCAACTGCGGCATGCTGATGGTGTGCGTGGCGGTCATCGCCGTGTGTGTGAGCCGCACCCACCCGTTCCGCCCCTGGGACGCCCTGCTGGTCGCTCTGGCACCCGCCTTCGCGCTCACCTCGACGATCAACTGGGACCTGCTGGCCGTCGCACTGACCGCCGCCGCGATGCTTCTGTGGGGACGCAGCAGGCCGCTGGCCGCCGGGGTGCTGCTCGGTCTGGCCACCGCCGCCAAGCTGTATCCGCTGCTGCTGCTGGGCCCCCTGCTGCTGCTCTGCTGGCGGGCCGGACGCTGGCGGGCCTTCGGGGCCGTGACGCTCAGCACCGTGTTCTCCTGGGCCTGCGTCAACGTGCCGGTGATGCTGTGGGCCCCGGATGGCTGGGCGAAGTTCTACACCTTCAGCCAGGAGCGGCCGGTGGACTTCGGTTCCTTCTGGCTGATCATCTCGCAGCGCACCGAGAACCCGTTGGAGGACGCGAACCTCTACGCCATGATCCTGATGCTGCTGGGCTGTGCCGCCCTCGCGGTCCTGACTCTGTACGCCCCGCGCCGCCCTCGCTTCCCTCAGCTGGCCTTCCTCGTCATCGCACTGTTCATCCTGACCAACAAGGTCTACTCACCGCAGTACGTGCTGTGGCTGATCCCGCTGGCCGCCCTGGCCCGCCCCAGGTGGCGGGACTTCCTGATCTGGCAGGCCTGCGAGGTGATCTACTTCCTCGGCATCTGGATGTACCTCGGTTACAACAGCAGTGGCGACGACCACCAGGGGCTGCCGCAGGAGGGCTATCAGCTGGTGATCCTCATCCATCTCGCCGGGACGCTCTACCTGTGCGCGGTGATCGTCCGGGATGTGCTCATGCCGGAACGCGATGTGGTACGCCGGGACGGTACCGACGATCCCGCGGGAGGAGTGCTGGACCGGGCGCCGGACCAGTTCGTGCTCGGCTACACCGCACGGAGCCGGCGGGCCGCCGCGGAGAGGGGCGACGCCGGACTCGGCGGCCCGGTGGGCTGGGGCACACCACCGGACGGACAGCCGGTCGCCCGGCCGGTCGGAGGGTCGGCCGGAGGGCCGGTCGCCCCGCTGGGTGAGTGAATCCCGGCCCCCGGTCCCGGCGCGTGTTTCACGTGAAACATGTGTGAGGGTGGACCCCATGCCACTCGTGGGTGATCTCCGCACGCTGCTGCGCTTTCCCGGGTTCCGCCGACTCCTCACCGTACGGCTGCTCTCCCAACTCGCCGACGGTGTCTATCAGGTGGCTCTCGCCACCTATGTCGTGTTCTCCCCGGAGAAGGAGACGTCCCCCGCCGCCATCGCCGCCGCGATGGCGGTGCTGCTGCTGCCGTACTCGCTGCTCGGGCCCTTCGCGGGTGTGCTGCTCGACCGGTGGCGCAGGCGCCAGGTGCTGCTTTTCGGCAACCTGTTGCGCGCCGGGATGGCGCTCTGTACGGCGGCGCTCATTCTGGGCTCCGTCCCGGACTGGCTGTTCTATCTCTCCGCCCTCTCGGTCACCGCCGTCAACCGCTTCATCCTGGCCGGTCTCTCGGCCGCCCTTCCCCGGGTCGTCGACAAGGAGCGGCTGGTGATAGCCAACTCCCTGTCCCCGACCGCCGGAACCATCGCCGCCACTGCCGGGGGCGGCATCGCCTTCCTGGTGCGTCTGCTCGTCCCGGGAGGCAACGCGGCCGACGCGCTGGTCGTCACGGTGGGTGCCGCCGTCTATCTGCTGGCCGGTCTCGCCTCCCTGCGGATGCACCGCGATCTGCTCGGTCCGGAACCCTCTCGGGTGCAGCCCCGTTTCACCGCCGCGGTGGCGGGCACCGCGCGCGGCCTGCTCGCCGGACTGCGGCACCTGGCCGAGCGGCGCACCTCCGCCCGTACGCTCGCCGCGATGGCGCTGATGCGCTTCTGCTACGGGGCGCTGACGGTGATGCTGCTGATGCTCTGCCGTTATGCCTGGGGCGACGACGGCCCCGAGGGCGGGAACGCGGACGGGGGACTGGGGCTGCTCGGCCTCGCGGTCGGCATCTCGGCCGGCGGCTTCCTCGCCGCGGCGGTCATCACCCCGTGGGCGGTGGGACGGGCCGGGCAACTGGGCTGGCTGGCCATCTGCGCGGGCTCAGCGGCCGTACTGGAGCCCGCACTTGGGCTGACCTTCGCCCCCGTGCCGATGCTGATCGCCGCCTTCGTGCTGGGGCTGGTCACCCAGGGCTCGAAGATCGCAACCGACACCGCCGTCCAGTCTTCGGTCGACGACGCCTACCGGGGCCGGGTGTTCGCGCTCTACGACATGCTCTTCAACGTCGCCTTCGTGGGCGCCGCGGGGGTGGCCTCGCTGATGCTCCCGCCGGATGGCCGTTCCGTTCCGCTCGTCCTCACCGTGGCCCTGATCTACCTGGGCGTGGCTGTCGGAATGGCCCGCTTTCAGCGGCAATAAAGCATGGCTGGAACGTCACAACTGTCACATCGATGCCACAGGTTGAGCCCTGCGTGCGCAGGCGCCCTCCTTTATCGATAACTTATGCGGGTCACGTCGCGCACCGCGGCAACTGCAGCCACCTGAACCAGAGGAAGACCCCCATGAGCACTCCGCCCCAGGGCCAGAACCCCTACGGCCAGCAGCCCCCCGGCCAGCCGGGCCCTGGCCAGCCGGGTCCTGGCGGATACCCCGGCGGCGTCACCATGCCGCCGCCCGCGCCCACAGGCACCTCCAAGGTCAAGAAGATCTTCGTCGGCATCGCCGTGGTCGCCGCCATCGCCATCGGCGCCGGCATGTGGATATCTGGTCAGGATGATGCGGACCAGGCCAAGAAGGGCGACTGCGTCGTCAACAAGGGCTCCAACTTCAAGCCGGACGTCGAGGTCGTGGACTGCACCTCGTCCGAGGCCGAGTACAAGGTCGCCGAGAAGCACGACGGCCAGGGCGAGTGCGACCGCACCAAGTTCTCCGAGTACTCGGAGACCAAGGGCAGCGACGTGCTCTTCACGCTCTGCCTGGCGCCGCACAAGCCGTAACCGGCAGCAGCGGTCGGTGTCAGCGGGGCGGTGCCTCCCGTTCCGCGTCCTTGTTTCACGTGAAACGAGGACGCGGGGAACGGGGGCACCGCTCCGTCACTGCTGGGCCGCCCACCACTCCTTGAGCGCGGCGGCCGCGGCCTCCCGGGACATCGGCCCGTGCTCCAGCCGGAGTTCCAGCAGATGCTGGTACGCCTTGCCGACCACGGGCCCCGGCCCGGTCTCCAGGATCTGCATGATGTCGTTCCCGTTCAGATCCGGGCGGATCGCCTCCAGCTCCTCCTGCTCCTCCAGCCGCGCGATGCGCTCCTCCAGACCGTCGTACGCCCGTGAGAGCGCCGATGCCTTGCGCTTGTTCCGCGTCGTGCAGTCCGAGCGGGTCAGCTTGTGCAGCCGCCCCAGCAGGGGGCCCGCGTCCCGGACGTAGCGCCGCACCGCCGAGTCGGTCCACTCGCCCGTCCCATAGCCGTGGAAGCGCAGATGCAGCTCCACCAGCCGGGAGACATCCCGCACCAGCTCGTTGGAGTACTTGAGCGCGGTCATCCGCTTGCGCGTCATCTTCGCGCCCACCACCTCGTGGTGGTGGAAGGAGACCCGGCCGTCCTTCTCGAAACGCCGCGTCCTCGGCTTCCCGATGTCGTGCAGCAGCGCCGCCAGCCGCAGCGTCAGATCCGGCCCGCCCTCTTCCAGGTCGACCGCCTGCTCGAGAACGATCAGCGAGTGCTCGTAGACGTCCTTGTGCCGGTGGTGCTCGTCACGCTCCAGCCGCAGCGCCGGAAGCTCCGGCAGCATCCGCTCGGCGAGCCCGCTGTCCACCAGCAGCCGCAGACCCTTACGCGGGTGCGGCGCCAGCAGCAGCTTGTTGAACTCGTCGCGCACCCGCTCGGCGGAGACGATGTCGATACGGTCCGCCATCTCCTTCATCGCGGCCACGACGTCGTCCGCCACCGTGAAGTCCAGCTGGGCGGCGAAGCGCGCCGCCCGCATCATGCGCAGCGGGTCGTCCGAGAAGGACTCCTCGGGTGTACCCGGAGTACGCAGCACCCGCCGTGCCAGGTCCTCCAGACCGCCGTGCGGATCGATGAAGACCTTATCCGGCAGCGCGACCGCCATCGCGTTGACCGTGAAGTCCCGGCGGGCAAGATCCTGACCGATCGAATCTCCGTAGGACACCTCGGGCTTGCGGGAGGTGCGGTCGTACGCCTCCGACCGGTACGTCGTGATCTCGATGTCGAAGCCGGCCTCGGCACCCGCGCCGCCTGCGCCGCCCGCGGCGCTGTATTTCTTGCAGCCCACCGTGCCGAAGGCGATGCCGACGTCCCAGACCGCGTCCGCCCAGGGCCGCACGAGCTCCAGTACGTCCGCCGGATGCGCGTCCGTGGTGAAGTCCAGGTCGTTGCCGAGCCGCCCCAGCAACGCGTCACGCACCGAGCCGCCGACAAGGGCGAGGCTGTGACCGGCCCGCTGGAAGCGACGGGCGAGATCGTCGGCGACCGGCGACACCCGCAGCAGCTCACTCACGGCCCGCTGCTGCCCCTCGGTCAGCTCCTGGGCAGGGGCCACCGGCCGCTCCGCTCCCTCGGGCCACCCCTCCGGGGAGGGCTGCGGCGCCGGCTGGGGCGTCCGCTCGGGCTGCTCTGTCTGCTGGCTGTCATCGTTGGCGTTCGGCACAGCAGGACAGGTTACGTTGACCTTCCGGTCGGCGTACCGGGCGTCCCCCGGCCCGTCCGCGCCACATGGTGGCACCGCGGCACTTCCCCGGCCGGGACATCGTTACCATCGGGGGTTCAGAACCACCACACCCACCCACGACGCAACGACGGGACGGAAAACGCGTGGCCGAGGCGGCTGAGATGCAAGGCACCCCTCCCGCTCCCGCCCGCAGGCGACTGCGGCGCGCCGCAGTCGCCCTGATCGCCGTGATGCCGCTGCTGGGTGCCGCAGTCCCGGCGCAGGGGGCTCCGACGGGGCAGTCCTCCGCCTCCCTCTCCGCCCAGACCGCCCAGTCGCGCCAGGCGTCTTACGACTCCGCGGCAGCTCCGGCGTCCGCACGGTCCCCGCAGGCCCCCAGCGCGCCCCGCGGGTCCCGTACGACCGACGTCTCGGTCAACGCCATCACACCCGCCGTCCCGGAACCGGGCGGCACGCTCACACTCGAAGGCACCATCACCAACAAGGGTGACGCGACGATCGGCAACGCCCACCTGGGCCTCCGCCTCAGCTCCGCGATGAACAGCCGCAGCACTCTGGACCAGGCCTCGCGGCGCACCGGCTTCCTGCTCAGCGCGGACGGGCCGGAGATCCCCGGTCAGACGAAGAAGATCAAGGCACTGCGTCCCGGCGTGACCCTCGACTTCTCCCTCACCGTGCCGGTCGACGAGCTCGGACTCGGCCCCAGCGGCGTCTACCACCTCGGCGTCTCCCTCACCGGCCAGACCAAGGCGCGGCCGTACCCGCAGATCCTCGGCATTCGTCGCAGCTTCCTCCCCTGGCAGACCACCGAGGCGCAGACGAAGACCGAGCTGACGTACATGTGGCCGCTCATCTCCTCCTCGCACCTGACCGCGCGGACGGAATCCGACGAGCAGCAGACGCCCGTCTTCCGCGACGACGAACTGGCGAAGGACATCGCCCCGGGCGGCAGGCTGCAGCAGCTGGTCGCGCTCGGCTCGAAGCTGCCGATCACCTGGGTGGTCGATCCGGACCTGCTGGCCAGCGTCGACGCCATGACCGGGCCCTACGAGGTGCGCACGGAGGACGACAAGACCACGCCGGGCAAGGGCCAGGAGCAGGCCAAGCAGTGGCTCAACAGCCTCCAGGAGGCGGTGGAGGGGGAGGAGATCATCGCACTGCCCTTCGCCGACCCGGATCTCGCCTCGCTGGCCCACCGCGGCAGAGAGGTCGGGGGCACACTGAGCCGTCTGCGCCCCGCCACCGAGCTGGCCGTGGACACGGTCGAGACGATCCTGCACATGACCCCGAACACCGACTTCGCCTGGCCCGCCGAGGGCGCCGTCGACTCCTCCGTCGTGCAGGTGGCCACCTCCGGCGGCGCCCACAACGTCATCGCCCGCAGCGACAGCCTCCGCGAGGGCGGCCTCCACTACACGCCGACGGGTGCGCGCCCCATCGGCGGCGGCACCACGGCAGTCGTCGCCGACCACGGGCTGTCCACCGCATTCAGCGGGGACATGTCCCGCGCCGGGGCGGCCACCCAGGCCGTGCAGCGGTTCCTCTCCGAGACCCTGACCATCACCCAGCAGGTGCCGAACCAGCAGCGCAGCCTCGTGGTGGCACCGCAGCGGATGCCCACCGTCTCGCAGGCGCAGGCGATGGCCGACGCGCTGCAATCCCTCTCCGGCGGCGACCGGTGGACCACGGCACTAAGCCTGCCGAAGGCGGCGAAGGCCAAGCCCGATCCGTCCGCGAAGCGCTCCGTGCCCGGCCCCGGCTCCTACCCGGGCCGACTGCGCAAGCAGGAGCTGCCCGCCGAGGCGTTCCTGGACGTCCAGGAGACCCAGGGGCTGCTGGGCGACTTCCGAAAAATCCTCACCCAGGAGGACAAGGTCGTCACCCCCTTCGGGAACGCCATAGACCGTGAGGTCTCCAACTCCTGGCGCGGACGCCCCGACGAGGCGGCACGGTTCCGGAACTCCGTCCAGGGCCGGCTGAAGGGGCTCACCCGCAAGGTGGAGCTGATCCAGAAGTCGGACCTGACGCTCTCCGGGCGCAGCGCGACCATCCCGGTCACCGTGCAGAACAACCTGCTGCAGGGGGTGAACGGACTGGAGCTGCGCCTGAAGTCCAGCCGCAGCATCGGACTGGAGGTCCAGGACGGTCAGCCGGTGGCGGTGGACGGCGGACACAGCCAGTCGGTGAAGTTCGAGACGACGGCGAAGGCCAACGGCCGGACGACGGTGACCGCCCAGCTCTTCACCGCGGACGACAAGCCGTACGGGCCCCCGATGGACTTCCAGGTCAAGGTCACCTCCATCACCTCGACCGTCCTGCTGGTCATCGCGGGCGGGGTGCTGCTGGTCGTACTGGCCGGGATCCGGATGTACACGCAGCGCAGGCGCCGCGGACCGGCCCAGGATCCGGAGGCTCCGCTGGATCCCGACGCGCCCCTGGACGACGCGTCAGAGGAGGAAGAGGACGAGGACGAGAGCGGCGAGGGCACGGACGAGGGGACGGACGAGGGGACCGCCGACGCCGGGCAGCCGGGTGAGCGGCGCCCGGACACCACCGCCGAAAGCGGGGGGCCGCAGGACACGGGTGAGAAAGTGGACCGTTGAGTCAGCTGGGCGAGCAGGGCAGGGGTAGGTGGCAATGAACGCGCCGTACGACGATGAACCGGGTGAGACGCCCGGCGGTTCGCCGTCGCCCGACGACCCCTACGCCCAGCCGGAAGCCTCGCAGCACCAGGACCCGTACGGCCGCGGGCAGGACCCGTACGACCAGGACCGCTACGGCCAGGACCGCTACGGTCAGGGCCAGGCAGGGCAGGGCCAAGGTCAGCAGGGCCAGGCACCCTACGGACAGCACGGCTACCCGCGGAATCCGTACGGGCAGGACGGCCACGGCACCAACGGCCCGGACCCTTATGGCCCCGGCCCCTACGGCCAGGATGCCTACGGCCAGGGCTCTTACGGCCAGGCACCCTACGGGCAGGGCGCCTACGGGCAGGACCCCCACGCCCAGGGCTCCTACCCGCCAGGCTCCTACCCGCCGGACGCCTATCCGCCGGCGCCGTACACCCCGGACGTCCCGGACCCCCGCCAGCCCGGCGGCGGCTACCCGCAGGGCGGCCCTCCGCAGAACGCGTACGGCCAGAACGCCTACCCGCCCGACCCGTACCTCGGCACCGGCGCCCCCCAGGACCCGCGCGTGGACCCGCGGGCCGATCCCGGCCTGGACCCCAGGGTCGATCCGCTGACGGACCCGCGCTACGACCGGCCCCGGCAGCCCCCGCTCCCCGGCGACCGTCCCGACCCGCACGCACAGCAGAGCCAGCACCCGTACCCACAGCAGCAGCAACACCAGCAGCAACACCAGCAGCAGGCCTCCCACGCTCCCGACCCGCGCCAGTGGGCCCCGGAGACCGAGTGGCCCACCCAGTACATGCAGTACGCCAGCGACCCGTCGACGATCCAGTTCAACGGCATCAACGACCTGCTGAGCCAGCCGCCGCCGAACCCCGGCTACGCCCAGCCCAGCGCGCCGCCCGCCGGCAACGACCCCTTCGCGCACCTCTACCGCGACCAGCAGCAGCCACACCACCCGCAGCACGGCCAGCCAGGCCAGTACGGCCGGCAGGGAGGCCATCAAGCGGGCGGGAGAAGGGACCAGCAGTACCCGGGCCCCGGAGAGCAGCCGCCCCCACCCCCGGGGAGTCCGGCCCCCGCGGGGGCCGCACAGCCCCAGCCCGGAGGCAAGGGCGGGGGCAAGGCCGCCGGACTGCTGCGTTCCAGCGCGATCATGGCCGCCGGCACCCTGGTCTCGCGGATCACCGGTTTCCTCCGCTCGGCGCTGATCGTCGTCGCCCTCGGCGCGACCCCTCTGGGCGAGACGTACCAGCTCGCGATCGTGCTGCCCACCATGCTGTACGTGCTGACCGTGGGCGGTGGCCTCAACTCCGTCTTCGTGCCCCAGCTCGTGCGCGCGATGAAGGAGGACCGGGACGGCGGCCAGGCCTACGCCAACCGGCTGCTCACCGTCGTCGCCGTGCTGCTCGGCCTGCTGACGATCGCCGCCGTCTTCGCGGCGCCTCAGCTGCTCCGGCTCATGTCGGTGAAACTCGCTGAGGACAAGGACGCCAGCCAGGTCGCCGTCACCTTCATCCGCTACTGCCTGCCGTCGATCTTCTTCATGGGCATCCATGTGGTGATGGGGCAGATCCTCAACGCCCGCGGCCGCTTCGGCGCGATGATGTGGACGCCGGTCCTCAACAACATCGTCATCATCTTCACCATCTCGCTCTTCCTCGCCGTCTACGGCAGCGCCGGCACCTCCGGGCTCGACGTCCGGACCATCCCGCCGGAGGGCGTACGGCTGCTGGGCGTGGGCACCCTGCTCGGGCTCGTCGTGCAGTCGCTCGCCATGATCCCGTACCTCCGGGCGGCCGACTTCCGCATCCGGCCCCGCTTCGACTGGCGCGGACACGGCCTCGGGAAGGCCGCCAAGCTCGCCAAGTGGACCGTGATGTTCGTGCTGGCCAACCAGGCGGGCGTGCTGGTCGTCACCCAGCTCTCCACCTGGGCGGGCTCCGACGCGTACGACGATGGCCACCCGGGCACCAACTACATCGCCTACTCCAACGCCCAGCTCATCTGGACGATGCCGCACTCCATCATCACCGTCTCGGTGATGGCGGCCCTGCTGCCCAGGCTGGCGCGCTCAGCCAGCGACGCCGACAACGGCGCCGTGCGCGACGACATCTCCCAGGGACTGCGCAACTCCGCCGTCGCCATGGTGCCCATCGCCTTCGGCTTCGTCGCCCTCGGCATCCCGATGTGCACCCTGATCTACGGCTCCGGCGGCACCGAGGCGGCCCAGTCGATGGGCTACATGCTGATGGCCTTCGGCCTCGGCCTGATCCCCTACTCCGTGCAGTACGTCGTGCTGCGCGCCTTCTACGCGTACGAGGACACGCGCACGCCCTTCTACAACACCGTGATCGTGGCCGCCGTCAACGGCGCGGGGGCGGGCCTGAGCTTCCTGCTGCTGCCCGCCCAGTGGGCGGTCGTCGGCATGGCGGCCTCCTACGGCCTGGCGTTCATCATCGGCGTCGGCGTCGCCTGGCGGCGGCTGCGCGAGAAGCTGGGCGGCGACCTGGACGGCGCGCGCGTCGTCCGTACCTACGCGCGGCTCAGCGGCGCCAGCCTGCCGGCCGCGCTGGCCGCGGGCGGCACCGCGTACTGGGTGACGCAGCAGCTCGGCAGCGGCATGGTCGGTTCGACCTGCGCCCTGCTGGCAGGCGGCTTCGTACTTGCCGTCGTCTTCGTCCTGGTGGCGAAGCGGATGCGCGTCCAGGAGATCAACGCCATGGTGGGCATGGTCCGGGCCCGGATCGGCAGGTGACGGGACGGATGACCGAGCGGATGACGCACGAACGGCAGGCGGGGGCGGAACGGGTGACGGAAACGTGACGACGGCCGCCGAGCACAACCATCCGGCACCACCGTGTGTCGTGCATAGCGGTGGGCTGTAGGCACAATGATCTCTGGGCTGTTCTGAGAACCCGGCGGCAAATCGATTGGGGAGGCAGGAACGACGGTGGTGGAACGGAGCACAGCCGCCGTCGACGTGGCCAGCACGAGCGGCGAGGAAAAGCCGCTGTCCGCCGAAGCGGGCGGGGCCACGGCCGACGGTGTGAGCGACGGTCACGACGACAGGGACACCACCACCGAGCCTGAGGCTGATACCGAGGCCGAGGCCGAGGCCGCGACCGGGCAGGATCCGGCCGAGCAGGCACCGGCGCCGGAGGACGGGGCGGACGCGGAAGAGGCGACCGAGGCCGCACAGGACACCGACGGTGAGGCCGGTGAGACCGAGGCACCTCCCGCGCCACCGGAGCCTGACACCACACCTGCCGTATCTTCCGCACCAGCCACAGCTTCCACACCGTCCGCACAGCCGGCCCCACCACGCGAACTGCACAGCGGCCACAAACTCGCACAGCGGTACCGGTTGGAGGAGTGCGTCACCCGACTGGACGGCTTCAGCAGCTGGCGTGCCGTGGACGAGAAACTCCGCCGCGCCGTCGGCGTCCACCTGCTGCCCGCCGACCACCCCCGCGCCCGCCCCGCCCTGGCCGCGGCCCGCTCAGCGGCGCTGCTGGGCGACCCCCGCTTCGTCCAGGTCCTGGACGCCGTCGAGGACGACGACCTCGTCTACATCGTCCACGAGTGGCTCCCGGACGCCACCCCGCTCACCGAGCTCCTCCTCGCCGGACCGCTCACCGCCCACGAGGCGTACCAGCTGGTCACCCAGCTCGCCCAGGCGCTGGCCGCCGCCCACCGCGAGGGTCTGGCCCATCTGCGGATCACTCCCGCGTCCGTGCTGCGCACCGGCTCCGGCCAGTACCGCGTCCGGGGCCTCGCCGTCAGCGCCGCGCTGCGCGGGGTGGCCAGCGACCACCCGCAGCGTGCCGACACCGAGGCGATCGGCGCACTGCTGTATGCCGCCCTCACGGCGCGCTGGCCGTACGAGGAGGACGCCTACGGCCTGGGCGGTGTCGGGGCACTCGCCGACACCCTGGTCGCCCCGGACCAGGTCCGCGCGGGCGTCCACCGCGGCCTGTCCGAGCTCGCCATGCGCGCCCTGGTCAACGACGGCGCCACCGCCTCCCGCCAGGAAAAGCCCTGTGCCACCCCGGAGGAGCTGGCCAAGGCCGTGGCGGTGCTGCCCCGTATCCGCCCCCCGGAGCCCACGTTCAGCACTCCTCCGGCCTATCGGCGCACCGGGCGGCCGTACGGGCCCGGTGGCGCGGCACAGCCGGGTGCGGGCGGGCCCACCGGGCGTACGGCCCCCCCACCACCCACTCCACCCGCGCTGCCCGGCCGTACCGGCAAGGCACTGAAGTGGGGCGTCTCCGCGCTGCTGATCGCCGCGCTCGGACTGGGCAGCTGGCAGGTCGCCGACACGCTGATGAACCGTGACACGCATACCGACCGCCCTCCGGCCCAGACAGAGGACAAGCCGGATCCGGACCCCGTGAGCAATGCCCCGATCAAGATCGTCGACGGGAAGGACTTCGACCCGTCCGGCGACGGATCGGAGAACCCGGAGTCCGTCCCCAAGGTGTTCGACGGGGACCCCGAGTCGTTCTGGTACACCCGCAACTACTACGGGCAGCCCGACTTCGGCAATCTCAAGCCGGGCGTCGGCGTCATCCTCGACCTCGGCAAGTCCCAGGAGATCAGCAGCGTCAAGGTCCGGTTCGACGGCGAGACCTCCGCAGAACTGCTCGCCGCGCCCAAGGACACCGACACCATGCCGAGCACGTACGAGGCCTTCCGCAAGCTGGCCGACGACACCGGCCAGCGTCTCGACCACACCGCCAAGAAGCCGGTCACCACGCGGTACGTACTGGTCTGGCTGACAAAGCTCCCGCTGGCGACCGACGGCAACTATCGTGGCCGGATCACGGACGTCCGGATCTCCGGCTGAGCGGAGCAACGGGCACCGGGTCCGGGAAGGGGGTGCGGTGAGCGACAGCGACACGACGGGCCATCCCGTTCCCCGCCCCGGGGAGGAGCCTCCCAGCGACCGTGAGCTCCTCGACCTCCACGTGGCAGGCGAGCCGGACGCCTTCAGTGAGCTCGTCCGGCGGCACCGGGACAGGCTGTGGGCAGTCGCTCTGCGCACCCTCGGCGACCGCGAGGAGGCCGCCGACGCCGTACAGGACGCCTTGGTCTCCGCCTATCGCGCCGCCCACACCTTCCAGGGGCGCTCCGCCGTCACCACCTGGCTGCACCGCATCACCGTGAACGCCTGTCTGGACCGCGCCCGCAAGACCGCCTCCCGCCGCACCTCACCCACCGACGACATCGAGCGCCTCGATGCGCTGCTCGCCCCACACGAGTCGGCGGCGGCACCGGCCGAGCGGCAGGACCTCCACCGGCAACTGATCGCCGCGCTCGCCCGTCTGCCCGCAGAGCAGCGTGCGGCTCTCGTCCTCGTGGACATGCAGGGCTATCCGGTCGCCGAGGCGGCGCAGCTCCTCGACGTCGCGGTCGGCACGGTGAAGAGCCGCTGCGCGCGGGGCCGTGCCCGGCTGCTGCCCATGATCAGCCATCTCCGTCGTGACGGGATGCCGGCGGACGGCACACAGCAGCACAGCAACCCACGGGACGACGACCGGGGAGGGTCCGAAGAACGGAACCCTGCCAGGCGGGCATCCGTCCCATCATCGAGGGACATCCCGCAGGATGCCCCAGGACCGGGAGCAACAGCCCAGGGCGGAGGTGGCAACAGCGCATGACCCCCACTTCCGGCACACCCGGTACCGGCGGGCGCGAGCAGGCCGAGCACCCCGAGATCGCGGAGATCTCGGCGCTCGGCGAGGGCCTGCTCGCTCCGGCACACGGCGAGCACATTGAGGCGCATCTCGCGGAGTGCGTTTCCTGCACGGACGTACGCGACTCACTGGACGAGATCCGCGACATCCTCGGGGCCCTTCCCGTCCCGACGCACATGCCCACCGATATCGCCGATCGCATCGACGCGGCGCTCGCGGCGGAGGCGGCGGCTCCCGGCCAGATCTTGGTTTCACGTGAAACACGCGGCGTTTCACGTGAAACCCACGGCACAGGGATGGCGTCGGCCGGAGGCGCGCGCTCGTCTCCCCCGCACACCCCCCGAGCCGCAGACTGCCCCGCCGGACGGCCGCCCGGCGGCAGGAGCACGGGCACCCCCGGCGGTCCCGGCCGTACCCCCCGGCCGCGCCGCTGGCGCCGCGCACTCCTCGCCTCGGCGGGCGCGCTGGCCGCCCTCGGCCTGGGCGGGGTGCTCATCATCCAGGGCACCACGGACGACCCCGAGCGAGCCGCCACAGCGGACCGCAACTCCGCACAGGAGACGAGCCCGCGCGACGCGCAGCGGGACAGCGGCCAGAAGAGCGAGGGCGGTGCTGCCGCCCAGGATCTCGGGCCCCGGGTACGCGCTCTCCTCGCCGAGCAGGGAACCTCCGCTCCCGAGGTCGGCAGCAAGCAGAGCCCGGGCGGCCCGTCCCCCCTCGAAGGGGGCGAGAAAACCCTCCCCAGCTGTGTACGGGAGGGGATCGGCCGCTCCGAGTCACCGCTGGCCGCCGATCCCCGTGCTCCCTACCGTGGGGAGCCCGCTTACCTCGTGATACTGCCGCACATCGGGGACACCCGCTTCGTCGACGCCTATGTCGTCGCCCCGGACTGCACGACCGGCTCGGCCACAGGTCCGGGAGAAGTACTGGGGAAGCACACCTTCGCACGGGAGTGACCAGCCCCTCCCGTGCGGCGGCATGCCAGGGAATGTCTGCCCCTTAGGATCCGTTGGGTGGGGTGAAAGCCTCGCCAGAAGGACCAGGTACGCAGTCGGCAGACAAGGAAGCTCCTGTGAGCGACGTCCGTAACGTGATCATCATCGGTTCGGGGCCCTCGGGCTACACCGCCGCCCTCTACACCGCCCGCGCGTCGCTGAAGCCGCTGCTCTTCGAGGGTTCGGTCACCGCCGGCGGGGCACTGATGAACACCACCGAGGTGGAGAACTATCCCGGCTTCCGTGAGGGCATCCTGGGCCCGGACCTGATGGACCAGATGCGCGCCCAGGCCGAGCGTTTCGGAGCGGAGATGATCCCCGACGACGTCGTCTCCGTCGACCTGTCCGGTGAGATCAAGACGGTCACCGACTCGGTGGGCACCGTCCACCGCGCTCGGACGATCATCGTCAGCACCGGTTCACAGCACCGCAAGCTCGGGCTGCCGCGTGAGGACGAACTCTCCGGACGCGGCGTTTCCTACTGCGCCACCTGCGACGGCTTCTTCTTCCGCGAGCACGACATCGCCGTGATCGGCGGCGGCGACACCGCGATGGAGGAGGCCACCTTCCTCTCGCGCTTCGCCAAGTCCGTCACCGTCGTCCACCGCCGGGACACCCTGCGCGCCTCCAAGGCCATGCAGGAGCGCGCCTTCGCCGACCCGAAGATCTCCTTCGCCTGGAACAGCGAGGTGGCGGAGATCCACGAGCAGGACAACAAGCTCTCCGGGCTGACGCTGCGCGACACCCGCACCGGAGAGACCTCCCCGCTCCCGGTCACCGGCCTGTTCGTCGCCATCGGCCACGACCCGCGCACCGAACTCTTCCAGGGAATCCTCAACTTCGACGAAGAGGGCTACCTCGCCGTCGACTCCCCCTCCACCCGTACGAACATCCCGGGCGTCTTCGCCGCCGGCGATGTCGTCGACCACACCTACCGACAGGCCGTCACGGCGGCCGGGACGGGCTGTGCCGCCGCGCTGGACGCCGAGCGCTATCTCGCCGCCCTCACGGAGCCGACCGTTCCCGAAGAGGCTCTGCCCGAGCCCGAGAAGGTCGCAGTGGTCTGATCCAGAACGGCCCTCCAACCGCCACACCCGCAACCCGCAGAGAAAGAGGAGAAACCATCATGGCCGGTGCCACAGTGACCGCGACCGACGACACCTTCGACGAGGTCGTTCTCAAGAGCGACAAGCCCGTCCTGGTCGACTTCTGGGCGGCCTGGTGCGGCCCGTGCCGCCAGATCGCCCCGTCGCTGGAGGCCATCGCGGACGAGCACAGCGAGAAGCTCACCGTCGTCAAGCTGAACATCGACGAGAACCCGGGCATCGCTGCCAAGTACGGGATCATGTCCATCCCCACGATGAACGTCTACCAGGACGGCGAGGTCGTCAAGACGATCGTCGGGGCCAAGCCCAAGGCCGCCATCGAGCGCGACCTCTCCGACTACATCGCCTGAAGCAGAGCACGAGCGCCGCTGTTTCACGTGAAACGGGACCTGCCCTACGGGGTGGGTCCCGTTTCACGTGAAACAGCGGCGCCCTTGAGAGGCATCCCTCGGGAAGTTCCTCGGGAAGTTCCTCGGGCGGGTCTCTCACATCGGTCGGAGGGCGGGTTCCTTCTGCACCGCGCCCAGCAGTTGGTCCAGTGCCCGCTCCACATCGTGCTTCCACGACACCGTCGACCGCAGATCCAGCCGCAGCCGAGGGAAGGCGTGATGCGGGCGCACTGTCTTGAACCCCACCGCCAGCAGATGCTCCGCCGGCAGCATGCAGGCCGACCCCTGCCCACGCGCGTCCCCGAATGCCTCGATGGCCCTGAACCCACGCCGCAGCACGTCCTTCGCAACCGTCTGCACGATCACCCTCCCCAAGCCCTGACCCCGGTAGCCGGGCATCAGCCAGGCCGTCATCAGCTGCACGGCGTCAGGCGACACCGGACTGGTGGGGAACGTCGCGGAGCGCGGCACATACGCCGGAGGCGCATAGAGCACGAAGCCGACCGGCACGCTGTCGACCTGGACGACACGGCCACAGGAGCCCCACTCCAGCAGCACCGCGGAGATCCAGGCCTCCTTCTCGACACTCGGCTGCCCCGACCTGACCGCAGCCGCGCCACTAACCGGATCCAGCTCCCAGAAGACGCAGTCACGACAGCGCTTCGGCAGATCCGGCAGATTGTCCAGCGTGAGCGGAACGAGCTGACGCCCCATGGATACATCGTATCCATGGGGCGCCGCGACTCGCTGTGCCAGACCGGGACCGCTAGGCCCCGTCCTCACCCGCCTCCATATCGCCCGCCTCCATGTCACCCGAAGGCTCCTGAGCCTGCTGCTGCTCGAACACCCGGCCCTCACCAGGAGCCAGCTGCCCCAGAATCCGCTCCAGATCATCCATCGACGCGAACTCGACGACGATCTTCCCCTTCTTCTGCCCGAGATCCACCTTCACCCGGGTCTCGAAGCGGTCCGACAGCCGACCGGCCAGCTGATCCAGCGCGGGGGAGAGGCGCTTACCCGCCCGCGGTCCCTTCGACTTCGACGCCTTCTGGGGATTCGTGCCCAGCAGGGTCACGATCTCCTCCACGGCCCGCACCGACAGCCCCTCGGCCACGATGCGATGGGCCAACCGGTCCTGCTCCTCGCCGTCCTCGACCGACAACAGCGCCCGAGCATGCCCGGCCGAGAGCACCCCGGCCGCCACCCGGCGCAGCACCGACGGCGAAAGCCGCAGCAGTCGCAGCGTGTTGGACACCTGGGGCCGCGAGCGCCCGATCCGGTCGGCCAACTGATCATGCGTACAGTTGAAGTCCTTCAGAAGCTGGTCGTACGCCATCGCCTCTTCCAGCGGATTCAGCTGAGCCCGGTGCAGGTTCTCCAACAAGGCGTCCAGCAGCAGCTTGTCGTCGTCCGTCGCCCGGACGATCGCCGGAATCACCTCCAGCTCGGCCTCACGGCAGGCACGCCAACGCCGCTCTCCCATGATCAGCTCGAAGCGACCCGGCGCCAACTGCCGCACGACGACAGGCTGAAGCAGACCGACCTCCTTGATGGAGGCGACCAGCTCCGCGAGCGCGTCCTCATCGAACACCTCGCGCGGCTGCCGGGGGTTGGGAGTGATCGAATCCAGTGGCAGCTCCGCGAAGTACGCCCCCGGACTCTTCCCCTCGGCGCGGTCCGACGTCTCCGCGCCGTCCTCTGAACCCGCCGCCCGTTCCGGCTCCGCTGCGGAAGGCTCACGCACGGCCTCGGGCGACACCCCGGCATCGGGAAGGCCGGTGACCGCGGCCGCCGCGACCCCTCGCTCTTGAACCAGCAACGGGACCGCCGCGGGCGAGGTGGCACCCAGGCCCACCGCTGGTACGTTCTCCGCCTGGTCCGCCGGCTGCGGAGCCGCCGGAATCAGGGCACTGAGCCCCCGGCCCAGCCCTCTGCGTCGATCGCTCATTGGTTCCCCTCCGCCAGGCTGTGCCGCTGCCGCTGTTGCTGTTCCAGTTGTGCGCCCGGATCACGCAGGGCGATCTCCCTGGCCGCCTCCAGATAGGAGAGCGAGCCACTGGAGCCGGGATCGTAAGTCAAAACCGTCTGCCCATAGCTCGGAGCCTCCGAGATCCGGACCGAACGCGGGATATTGGTCCGCAGCACCTCGTTGCCGAAGTGGCTCCGCACCTCCTCGGCCACCTGGGATGCCAGCCGAGTCCGCCCGTCGTACATCGTCAAAAGGATCGTCGACACATGCAGATCGCGGTTGAGGTGCCCGCGCACGAGGTCCACATTCCTCAGCAGCTGCCCCAGACCCTCCAGCGCGTAGTACTCACACTGGATCGGGATGAGCACCTCGGCACCGGCGACAAGCGCGTTGACCGTCAGCAGCCCCAGCGAGGGCGGGCAGTCGATGAGCACGTAGTCCAGCGGCTGCTCATACGCCTCGATCGCCCGCTGCAGACGACTCTCCCTCGCCACCAGGGACACCAACTCGATCTCCGCACCGGCGAGATCGATCGTGGCGGGAGCACAGAACAGCCCCTCCACATCCGGCACCGGCTGCACGACCTCGGACAGCGGCTTGCTCTCCACCAGAACGTCGTAGATCGACGGCACATCGGAGTGGTGATCGATCCCCAATGCCGTGGAGGCATTGCCCTGCGGATCCAGATCCACCACCAGGACGCGGGCGCCATGCAACGCCAGCGACGCCGCGAGATTGACCGTCGTCGTGGTCTTGCCGACGCCGCCCTTCTGGTTGGCGACGACCATCACCCTGGTCCGCTCGGGCCGGGGAAGCCCCTCGCCGGCCCGGTTCATCGCCTCGATCACCTGCTGCGCCGCCCGCCCGACGGGTGGCGCGGACCCCTCACCCTCACGGACCGCAGCAGCAGGGGGAATCTCACCACCGAAGCCGTCCATGGGAAGTGGCGTTTCACGTGGAACTTCAGTGGACTCGGTACGGGGACCGGGGACCGGATCGGCCATCGCCCCCGCGATGTTGGCGTCGGACCGCAACGGTTCACTCTCCTCGGCAGGATCTTCCTGAAGCTCAAAGCCTGCCATGCTTTCGGGGTCGTGAACCAGCGAGCCCCGCTTACCTGTGGATGAATCGGCCTCGGATCGCGAATCTCGGGACCGGCGGCCATGTGGGGCGGCAGCCGCGGCACGGCCACGGCCGATGATTCCCTGCAGCAGAGAGCGTCGTTTCACGTGAAACACCATGACGCCGCGACCGGCACCGGTCGCGGCGACACTCCGCCGTGCGTACGCTAAGCGCTTTTATGGAGTAACGACCATGCGGTCAGCGCCCCCGGCGCCGCCTGGCGCGCTCCGCCTTGGCAGCCTTCACCCGCTTCGCCGCGAACCGGACACCACCGGGGCTCTCCCCGACCTCGGCACGCACGACCGTCGACAGGGGATCCACCACACCGGTACCGACCTGCACCACCGAGGTCTTCACCACCCCGAGCTTGTGCAACGCCGCGCGCGCACCCTTCAGCTCCTCCACGGCGGTGTCACCCTTGATCGCCAGCATCTCGCCGTACGGGCGCAGCAGTGGCACCCCCCAGCCGGCCAGCCGGTCCAGCGGCGCCACCGCACGGGCCGTCACCACCTGCACCGGCGGCAGCGTGCCCAGCACCTCCTCTGCCCGGCCCCGGACCACCGTCACGTGATCAAGGCCGAGCAGCTCCACGACCTCCTGCAGGAACATCGTCCGCCGCAGCAGCGGCTCCAGCAGCGTGATCGTCAGATCCGGCCGCGTCAGAGCCAGCGGAATCCCCGGCAGCCCGGCCCCGGACCCGACATCGCACACCGTCACGCCGTCCGGCACGACCTCCGAGAGCACCGCACAGTTCAGCAGGTGCCGCTCCCACAGCCGCGGCACCTCACGCGGCCCGATCAGGCCGCGCCGCACCCCCGTCTCCGCCAGCAACTCCCCGTAACGCACCGCGTCCGGAAGGGCCGCACCGAAGAACTCTCTTGCCACCTCCGGCGCGGGAGGAAGCTCCTGCCTCTCCTGCTGCGGCTGCTCACTCACGGCAGTACGACCACGCAGCGCTCCGGCTCCTCGCCTTCGGACTCGCTGCGCAGCCCCGCCGCCGCTACCGCGTCATGGACGACCTTGCGCTCGAAGGGGGTCATCGCACGGAGCTTCACCGGCTCACCCGCCTCCTTGGCCTCCTTGCACGCCTTGGTACCCAGCACCGTCAGCTCTTCGCGCTTCCGGGCCCGGAAACCGCCCACGTCCAGCATCAGCCGGCTGCGGTCACCGGTCTCACGGTGGACAGCCAGCCGGGTCAGCTCCTGGAGCGCCTCCAGCACCTCACCGTCCTGGCCGACGAGCTTCTGCAGATCGCGCCCGGAGCCGTCACTGATGATCGACACGGCGGCGCGGTCCGCCTCCACATCCATATCGATATCGCCGTCCAGGTCGGCGATATCGAGCAGTCCCTCGAGGTAGTCGGCAGCGATCTCCCCCTCCTGCTCCAGGCGGGAGAGGGTGTCAGTCTCTTCACCGGCGCCCTCGCCGACGCCTTCTTCGGTGCCCTCTGCGGCGGTCGTCTCCGTCACTGACGGACTCCTTCTTACTTCTTGGACTTCGCGGACTGCTGCTTCTTCTTGCTGCCCTGAGACTTCTTCTGCGGGGAGCCCGACTTCGCCGTGGAGTCCCCGGCCTTCTGCGTCGAGGTCTTCTGCGTCGAGGTCTTCTGGGGTGCAGACTTCTGCGCCGCCGTCTTCTGGCCCGCCGCGGTCTTCTTCGCCGCGGTCTTGTTCGCCGCGGTCTTCTTCGCGGCCGGCTTCTGCGGCTCCTTGGTCAGATCAGGCTTCTCAGCGGACTGAGCCGCCCCGGTCTGCCGCTGGGACTTGCTCTGCCGCTTGGGCTGAGTACGCCTGGCCCGAGCCTCCTCGACAGCCTGCTTCGCCTCGATCTCCGCGGGATCCTCGGTGATCTTGCCCTGCGCCCGCAGCTTCTCCTGACGCTGCTGGTACGCGACACTGCCGGGCGTCGGATTGCGCTTGATCACGAACATCTGCTGGCCGAGCGTCCACACGTTGGTGGTCAGCCAGTAGACCAGGACACCGACGGGGAAGTTGATGCCGAACACGGCGAACATGATCGGGAAGATGTACATCAGCATCTTCTGCTGCTGCATGAACGGCGTCTTGACCGTGAGGTCGACGTTCTTCGTCATCAGCTGACGCTGGGTGTAGAACTGCGATGCCGACATCAGCAGGATCATGATGACGGTGACGACGCGCACATCGGTGAGCGTGGCGTGCAGCGCCTCGACCTTGCTGGAGCTGTCCAGGAACTTCGCGGCGATCGGCGCACCGAAGACGTGCGCGTTACGGGCGCTGTCGACCTGCTCCGCGTCCAGCACACCGACGGGCTTGTTGCTGGCGATCTTGTTGAGCACCTGGAAGAGCGCGATGAAGAACGGCGACTGCGCCAGAATCGGCAGACAGCTGGAGAGCGGGTTGGTGCCCGTCTCCTTGTACAGCTTCATCATCTCTTCGGACTGACGCTGCTTGTCGCTCTTGTAGCGCTCCTGGATCGCCTTCATCCGTGGCTGAAGCGCCTGCATGTTCCGCGTCGACTTGATCTGCTTGACGAACAGCGGGATCAGGCAGATGCGGATCAGGACCACCAGCGAAACGATGGACAGACCCCAGGCCCAGCCGCTGTCCTCGTCGAGCACAAGGCTGTACAGCGAATGGAACTGGACGATGATCCAGGAGACAGCGGTATAGAGAGGACCGAGGATCGTGTCCACGAATCAGACTCCTTGGGCGTGGGACTGGGTCCGGTGCTGCTGCCAGCGGCTGCGGAGCCACTGATGCCACACCGGACGCTTCCGGGCGGGGACGTGATCGACGCCACCGGGCGACCACGGATTGCAGCGCAGGATGCGCCAGGCGGTGAGCACCGTGCCCTTCACCGCTCCATGCCGGTCAATAGCCCCGTACCCGTAGTGCGAACACGACGGGTAATACCTGCAGACCGGCCCCAGGAGCGGGCTGATGGTCCACTGATAGAGCTTGATCAACCAGAGCAGCGGGTATTTCACGGTGCCCTCCCCAGCAACCGCTGCAGCGCGGTGTCCAGGTCGCGGGCCAGCTCGTCGTGACCCGCCGCGCCCGCACCGGGCAGCGCCCGTACGACCACCAGGCTACTCGCAGGAAGTGAACCGAGCCGATCGCCCATGAGATGACGCAGACGCCGCTTCACCAGGTTGCGCACGACCGCGCCGCCAACGGCTTTGCTGACGACGAAACCCGCACGCGCGGGGGAAGCGATCTCCCCCGCCTCGTGCGGGTCCGTGCGACGGTAAAGATGGACGACCAGCAGCGGGCGGCCCGCCCTGCGTCCTCGTCGTACCGCGGTCGCGAAGTCCTCGCGCCGCCTCAGCCGGTGCTCGGTAGGCAGCACGTCATGGACCTGGGATCAAGCTGCTCAGGCCGACAGGCGCGAGCGGCCCTTGCTACGCCGGTTCGCCACGATCGCGCGACCGGCACGCGTACGCATGCGCAGGCGGAAACCGTGGGTCTTGGCGCGGCGGCGGTTGTTCGGCTGGAAGGTGCGCTTGCTCACTCGGGGGCTCCAGGAATACTTGAGTCTCATTGAGACGGGATGTGGGGTGTCAACTGGCTGTCACCGTGCGCCCACGAGTAGCTCGTTAACGCCCGAGTGTGCACCGCAGCATCATGCCCATCGGAGGCAGGCGGCAGCAGCCATCGACAACTCGACCTCGACACGGTACGCGCGGCCGCGTCATTCGGTCAAACCAGAGCACCCCGGACCAGCCCTTCGCCCCCGTCGTGCACAGGCTGTGGACAACGACTTGAATGGTGCAGGTCGGCCTGACTACCGTGGCCCAACTTCCCTATCTTCCCGACCGTCCCGAGGATCACACCTTCCCAGGGACTCAGTCGCCTCCCCGGAGCGTCGCCTCCTCGGAGCCAACGCCGTCCAGCGAGTGAGAGAGCGTGCCCCGTGGCCGACCTGCCTGCCGATCTAGCCGCAGTGTGGCCACGCGTCCTGGAGCAACTCCTCACCGAGGGCCAGGGCGTCGAGGCCAAGGACCAGCGGTGGCTCAAGGACTGCCAGCCCCTCGTCCTGGTATCCGGCACCGCCCTGCTCGGGGTGCCCAACGAATATGCGAAGGGCGTACTGGAGGGCCGGCTCGCTCCCCTGATCAGCGATGCGCTCAGCCGCGAGTGCCAGCAGTCGATCCGGCTCGCCGTCACCGTGACCGGCCCGGCACCCCCGGTTCCTCCGCAGGGTCCGCCGGCCGGGCAGCCCGGCATCGGTGCGCAGGCCGCACCGCAAGATCAGAACCAGGGGCAGAACCAGGGGCAGGGCCCCGGCTCGCCCGAGCGCTATGAGGCGCGCGAGCTGCCCAGCCCCCGCGCCGCCTACCCCGACTACCCGCAGGCCCCCCGCACCCAGCCGCCCCCGCAGCAGCACCAGCCCGGTGCGTGGCAGCAGCAGCCGCCCCCCGAGCCGTATCCGCATCAGCAGCAGCCACAGCAGTACCCACACCAGCAGCACCAGCAGTACGGGGCGCAGCACTACGACCCCCAGTCCCGCTACGGCCAGCCGCCCCCCCGGCAGCCCTCGTACGACCAGTACGAGCCACAGCACCAGCAGCGGCAGCCCCCTCGCTACGACGGCCCGGCCCAGCTCCCCGCGCAGTCCGGTGCCCCGGGCCCGCTCGCCGCACAGCCCGCCCCCGCGACCGGCCCCGGCGAGCCGACGGCACGGCTCAATCCGAAGTACCTCTTCGACACCTTCGTCATCGGCGCCTCCAACCGCTTCGCCCACGCCGCGGCCGTCGCCGTCGCCGAGGCACCGGCCAAGGCGTACAACCCGCTGTTCATCTACGGGGAGTCAGGGCTGGGCAAGACGCATCTGCTGCACGCGATCGGCCACTACGCCCGCAGCCTCTACCCGGGCACCCGGGTGCGCTACGTGAGCTCCGAGGAGTTCACCAACGAGTTCATCAACTCCATCCGCGACGGCAAGGCGGACGCGTTCCGCCGGCGCTACCGGGACATGGACATCCTGCTCGTCGACGACATCCAGTTCCTGGCGAGCAAGGAGTCCACGCAGGAGGAGTTCTTCCACACCTTCAACACCCTGCACAACGCGAACAAGCAGATCGTGCTCTCCTCCGACCGGCCGCCGAAGGCCCTGGTCACGCTGGAGGACCGGCTCCGCAACCGCTTCGAGTGGGGCCTCATCACGGACGTGCAGCCGCCCGAGCTGGAGACGCGCATCGCGATCCTGCGGAAGAAGGCAGTGCAGGAGCAGCTCAACGCTCCGCCCGAGGTGCTCGAGTTCATCGCGTCCCGGATCTCGCGCAACATCCGGGAACTGGAGGGGGCGCTCATCCGGGTCACCGCCTTCGCCAGCCTCAACCGCCAGCCCGTCGATCTCGGTCTCACCGAGATCGTGCTCAAGGACTTGATCCCCGGCGGTGAGGACGCGTCCCCGGAGATCACGGCGACCGACATCATGGCCGCCACCGCCGACTACTTCGGGCTCTCCATCGACGATCTGTGCGGCTCCTCGCGCAGCCGTGTCCTGGTGACGGCGCGGCAGATCGCGATGTACCTGTGCCGGGAGCTGACCGACCTGTCGCTGCCGAAGATCGGCGCCCAGTTCGGCGGCCGTGACCACACGACGGTGATGCACGCCGACCGCAAGATCCGCGCGCTGATGGCGGAGCGGCGATCCATCTACAACCAGGTCACCGAGCTCACCAACCGCATCAAGAACGGCTAGTACCGCTGCTGGCGCCCCCTGCTGGCTCCACGCCTCACGCACCGCACTGAGCCCCCGACCCGTGTCGGGGGCTCAGTGCGTGGGGCGATGGGCAGATCACTCTGTTCGATTCCCTGCCGCGAGGGGTGAGAACTCCACAGGAAACGGCTCGCACCGACGTCCACACCCTGGGGACCGCCGAGTTGTCCCGAAAGCCTCCACAGGCAGCCGCTTCGGAGGATGATCGTCCGAGGTCGGAGGGCTGTGGATCTGTGGGTTAAAGATCTCCACAGCCTGTGGACGAGTCGACGGCGCCGGGAGCGACAGTCGAGTTGTCCACCGCCTGCCCACAGCAAAAGGTGGGTTGTCCCCAGCTTCTCCACACCCTTGTCCACTGTTCGGCAACGCAACGCGCCGCCTCACCGGTCCGAGTGAATCAGGTCACACCGACCCCCACCGGAGCCCTGTTGAGAAGTCGCAGATTCCTGTGGGCGGACCTGTGGGGAAGTAGGGCTGGCCTGTGTACCGGGTGTGCAGAACTTTTCGCCGTCCACAGGAGGCCCGCTTCCGTCCACCGCTCCGCCCACAGGCCCGGTGGACAAAATCTGGGGTCTGACCTGGAGAAACACAGTTATCCCCCGTTTCCACAAGCCCTACTACTACGACTACATAGAGAGAGCCCGGGATTCATTTGGAAGTGGGTGCTGTGCACAAGTCGGCTTGCGGTGGTCCTACCCCGCTCGCAGCGACTTGACCCGCGTGGGCCCTGGCTGTCAGTGGTGTGCGTCAGACTGGTCCCGGCAAACAGGCCAGCAGCAACAGCAGGAGGCGGCTGAAGGTGAAGATCCGGGTAGAGCGCGATGTACTCGCGGAGGCGGTGGCGTGGACTGCCAAGAGCCTCCCCGCTCGTCCACCGGTGCCGGTCCTGGCAGGACTGCTGCTGAAGGCCGAGGAGGGGGCACTGAGCCTGTCGGGCTTCGACTACGAGGTCTCTTCGAGGGTCTCGGTCGAGGCCGAGGTCGAGGAGAACGGCACGGTGCTGGTCTCCGGCCGCCTGCTGGCCGACATCTGCCGCTCGCTGCCGAACCGCCCCGTCGAGATCTCCACCGACGGTGTGCGGGTCACGGTGGTCTGCGGCTCCTCGCGGTTCACCCTCCACACCCTGCCGGTGGAGGAGTATCCGGCGCTGCCGGAGATGCCGACCGCCACCGGCTCCGTCCCGGCCGAGGTCTTCGCCTCCGCCGTCGCGCAGGTCGCCATCGCCGCCGGGCGGGACGACACGCTGCCGGTGCTCACCGGTGTCCGGATCGAGATCGAGGGCGACACCGTCACGCTGGCGTCCACCGACCGCTACCGCTTCGCGGTGCGCGAGTTCCTGTGGAAGCCGGAGACGCCGGACACCTCGGCGGTCGCCCTGGTCCCCGCCAAGACGCTGCTGGACACGGCGAAGTCGCTGAGCGGCGGTGACAGCGTGTCGCTGGCGCTGTCCGGCTCCGGCTCCGGCGAGGGCCTCATCGGCTTCGAGGGCTCCGGCAGGCGTACGACGACGCGGCTGCTGGAGGGCGACCTGCCCAAGTACCGCACGCTCTTCCCGACGGAGTTCAACTCGGTCGCGGTGATCGAGACGGCGCCGTTCGTCGAGGCCGTGAAGCGCGTCGCGCTGGTCGCCGAGCGGAACACCCCGGTGCGGCTGAGCTTCGAGCAGGGCGTGCTGACGCTCGAGGCGGGCTCCAGCGACGACGCACAGGCTGTGGAGCGGGTCGACTCCGACCTCGAGGGCGACGACGTCTCGATCGCCTTCAACCCGGGCTTCCTGCTCGAAGGGCTGAGCGCGATCGACTCCCCGGTGGCCCAGCTGTCCTTCACCACCTCGACCAAGCCCGCGCTGCTCAGTGGCAGGCCCGCGAAGGACGCCGAGGCGGACGACGCGTACAAGTACCTGATCATGCCGGTGCGGCTGAGCGGCTGAGCGCGTGCTGCGCGGGGTCCGCAGTGCACAGCTGAGCGGGATGAGCCCACAGGTGTGCACGAGGGCACGGGCGTAGGCTCGTACGCGTATACGGACAGCCAGCAACACCGAAAGAAGGCACACAGATGGAGCTCGGACTCGTCGGCCTGGGCAAGATGGGCGGGAACATGCGCGAGCGCATCCGCCGTGCCGGCCACACCGTCGTCGGTTACGACCGCGACCCGGGCCTCACTGATGTGCCCAGCCTCGCTGAACTGGTGGGCAGGCTGAAGGGCCCGCGGGTGGTGTGGGTGATGGTCCCCGCCGGTGCCGCGACTCAGTCGACCGTCGACGAGCTGTCCGAGCTGCTTTCGCCGGGCGACGTCCTGGTGGACGGCGGGAACTCCCGCTGGACGGAGGACGAGAAGCACGCGGGGGAGCTGGCCGAGAAGGGCATCGGCTTCGTCGACTGCGGTGTCTCCGGTGGCGTCTGGGGCCTCGCGAACGGCTACGCCCTGATGTACGGCGGTGACGCCGAGCATGTCGCCCGGGTGCAGCCGGTCTTCGACGCGCTGAAGCCGGAGGGCGAGTTCGGCGCCGTGCACGCGGGCAAGGTCGGTGCGGGCCACTTCGCGAAGATGGTCCACAACGGCATCGAGTACGCGATGATGCAGGCCTTCGCCGAGGGCTGGGAGCTGCTGGAGGCGGCGGACGCGGTCACCGACGTGCGGGAGGTCTTCCGCTCCTGGCAGGAGGGCACGGTCATCCGTTCCTGGCTGCTGGATCTGGCGGTCAACGCGCTGGACGACGACGAGCACCTGGAGGCGCTGCGCGGTTTCGCGTCCGACTCGGGTGAGGGCCGTTGGACGGTGGAGGCGGCGATCGACAACGCGGTGCCGCTGCCCGCGATCACGGCGTCGCTGTTCGCGCGGTTCGCCTCGCGCCAGGAGGATTCGCCGCAGATGAAGATGATCGCCGCGCTGCGGAACCAGTTCGGTGGTCATGCGGTGCAGAGCACCAAGTAGCAGGCGAAAGCTGTTCAGGGAGGTCAGCGCGCAACCGTGCATGTCACGCATCTGTCGCTCGCCGACTTCCGCTCGTACGCCCGGGTCGAGGTCGCACTCGAGCCGGGCGTCACGACTTTCGTCGGGCCGAACGGCCAGGGCAAGACGAATCTGGTCGAGGCGGTCGGCTATCTGGCCACGCTCGGCAGCCACCGGGTCTCCTCGGACGCGCCGCTGGTGCGCATGGGTGCCGAGCGTGCTGTGTTGCGGGCCGCGGTGCGGCAGGGGGAGCGGCAGCAGCTGGTCGAGTTGGAGCTGAACCCGGGGCGGGCGAACCGCGCGCGGATCAACCGTTCGTCGCAGGTGCGGCCCCGGGATGTGCTGGGGATCGTGCGTACGGTGCTGTTCGCGCCGGAGGATCTGAGCCTGGTGAAGGGCGACCCGGGCGAGCGGCGGCGTTTTCTGGACGAGCTGATGACGGCGCGGGTGCCGCGGATGGCCGGGGTGCGTGCGGATTACGACCGGGTGCTCAAGCAGCGGAACACGCTTTTGAAGTCGGCGGCGATGGCGCGCCGGCACGGCGGCCGCGGGGGCGATCTGGCGACGCTGGACGTGTGGGACGAGCATCTGGCGCGGGCGGGTGCGGAGTTGCTGGCCCAGCGGCTGGATCTGATCGCCGTGTTGCGGCCGTTGGCGGACAAGGCTTATGAGCAGCTGGCGCCCGGTGGCGGCCCGGTGGGCCTGGAGTACCGCTCCCCGGTGGACGCGGGTGCGCGGGAGGAGCTGTTCGGGCAGCTGCGGGAGGCGTTGGGGGAGGCCCGGCAGCGGGAGATCGAGCGTGGGGTCACGCTGGTGGGGCCGCATCGGGACGATCTGGTGCTGAACCTGGGTGAGTTGCCCGCGAAGGGTTACGCGAGTCACGGGGAGTCGTGGTCGTTCGCGCTGGCGTTGCGGCTGGCGTCCTATGACCTGCTCAAGAGTGAGGGCAGTGAGCCGGTTCTGGTGCTTGACGATGTCTTCGCGGAGCTGGATGTACGGCGCCGCGCGCGGCTGGCGGAGCTGGTGGCGCCCGGCGAGCAGGTGCTGGTGACGGCGGCGGTGGCGGAGGATGTGCCCGCGGCGCTCGCGGGTGCGCGCTTCTCGGTGGCCGAGGGTGAGGTGTCGCGGGTATGAGTGACCCGCTGCCGGAGCAGCCCGGTCTCCCGGAGCAGCAGTCCGGGTCGTCCGCGGAGCGGGCTGCGGTGCCGGAGGCGACGGGCGTGGACCTTGCCCGGGTGGCGCTGCGTGCGGCGAAGGAGCGTGCGCGTGAGCGCGGTGCGGCGGTGCAGCAGCGCAAGCAGGCGCGCCGCGGTGGTCTGCGTTCGGGGGCTGGGCGGGACGGCCGGGATCCGCTGTCGCTGGGTGCGGCGGTCGGCCGGCTGATCACGGAGCGGGGCTGGGAGGCGCCGGCGGCGGTCGGCGGGGTGATGGGCCGGTGGCCGGAGCTGGTGGGTGCGGAGGTGGCGCAGCACTGTGCGCCGTTGCGGTACGACGAGGAGGAGCGCAGTCTGCTGGTGCGCTGTGACTCGACGGCGTGGGCCACGCAACTGCGGTTGCTGGCGCCGCGGTTGGTGGCGCGGCTGAACAGTGAGCTGGGGCAGGGGACGGTCCGGATGATCAAGGTGCGCGGTCCGGAGGCTCCGGCGAGATCCGGTCCGCTGCGCGCTCCGGGGAGCAAGGGGCCGGGGGACACGTACGGCTGAGCGGGTCGGTGCTCGCTCTCCGCGCCCCGCTCGTGCCTCCGTTCGCACGCTCGTGCCTCCGTCGCATCGGTGTGTGCATGCCGCCGCTTGCACGTGAGGGTGAGGGAACACACACAGGTGCGGACCGTTGACAACCCGAAGCGCTGAGTGGCGCTGTGAGCCGCTGGGGCCCCCGGTCCGCATATGGGGAGTCGCCGGATGGCACCCCAGGGCGGCACGTGAGGACTCAGGTACCGGCAAAGCCCCATTCATGGCCGCGCCACCGGTACACTGGATCCTAAGCCGCCCCGTTGCGGAACATGTCGAACGACGCAGCCGCTCCGTTATGTCCCGGAGACGGCCTGTGCTGTGCCAGAAAGGGCGCTTCGTGGCCGATTCCGGCGACCCAAACCAGAGCAATACGTCCGATGACGGTCTCCAGGACGGGGCAGCGCAGGTGGCCCCGCCGGTGCCGCCACAGGTTCCCGTCCCCGCTCCCGCTCCGGAGGTCGTGCCGGTGCCGGGCGCGCCGTCCTATGACGCCAGCGACATCACCGTTCTCGAGGGTCTGGACGCGGTCCGGAAGCGGCCCGGCATGTACATCGGGTCCACCGGTGAGCGTGGGCTGCACCACCTTGTGTACGAGGTGGTCGACAACTCCGTGGACGAGGCGCTCGCGGGCCATGCCGACTTCATCGATGTGACGCTGCTGGCCGACGGCGGTGTCCGGGTCGTCGACAACGGGCGCGGCATCCCGGTCGGCATCGTGGCGTCGGAGAAGAAGCCGGCCCTCGAGGTCGTGATGACGGTGCTGCACGCGGGCGGCAAGTTCGGCGGCGGCGGTTACGCGGTCTCCGGCGGTCTGCACGGTGTGGGTGTGTCCGTCGTGAACGCGCTGTCGCAGCGGGTCGCGGTGGAGGTCAAGACGGACGGTTTCCGCTGGACGCAGGAGTACAAGCTGGGCACGCCCACGGCGCCGCTGGAGAAGAACGAGCCGACGGATGAGACGGGCACGACGGTCACGTTCTGGGCCGATCCCGACATCTTCGAGACGACGGACTACTCGTTCGAGACGTTGTCGCGGCGGCTGCAGGAGATGGCGTTCCTGAACAGGGGCCTGACCATCGCCCTGCGGGACGAGCGCGCGGAGCATGTGGACGAGGACGGCAACCAGAACGCCGTCCGCTACCACTACGAGGGCGGGATCTCGGACTTCGTCCGCTATCTCAACTCGCGCAAGGGCGAGCTGGTCCACCCCACGGTCATCGACTTCGAGGCCGAGGACAAGGAGCGGATGCTCTCGCTCGAGATCGCGATGCAGTGGAACACCCAGTACAGCGAGGGTGTGTACTCCTTCGCGAACACGATCCACACCCATGAGGGCGGCACGCACGAGGAGGGCTTCCGTGCGGCGTTGACCGGGTTGATCAACCGGTACGCGCGGGAGAAGAAGCTGCTGCGGGAGAAGGACGACAACCTGACGGGTGAGGACGTCCGCGAGGGTCTGACGGCGATCATCTCGGTGAAGCTGGGTGAGCCGCAGTTCGAGGGCCAGACGAAGACGAAGCTGGGCAACACCGAGGCGAAGACGTACGTGCAGCGGATCGTGCACGAGCAGCTGACGGACTGGCTGGACCGGCATCCGAACGAGGCGGCGGACATCATCCGCAAGGGTGTCCAGGCGGCGACGGCGCGGGTGGCGGCGCGTAAGGCGCGGGACCTGACCCGGCGCAAGGGGCTGCTGGAGACGGCGTCGCTGCCGGGCAAGCTCTCGGACTGCCAGTCGAACGACCCTTCGAAGTGCGAGATCTTCATCGTCGAGGGCGACTCGGCGGGCGGCTCGGCGAAGTCGGGGCGCAATCCGCAGTACCAGGCGATTCTGCCGATCCGCGGAAAGATCCTGAACGTCGAGAAGGCGCGCATCGACAAGGTGCTCCAGAACGCCGAGGTGCAGGCGCTGATCTCGGCCTTCGGCACGGGCATCCACGAGGACTTCGACAGCGAGAAGCTCCGCTATCACAAGATCATTCTGATGGCGGACGCCGATGTCGACGGTCAGCACATCAACACGCTGCTGCTGACGCTGCTGTTCCGCTTCATGCGCCCGCTGGTCGAGCAGGGGCGGGTGTATCTGTCGCAGCCGCCGCTCTACAAGGTCAAGTGGGGCCGGGACGAGCACCAGTACGCGTACTCCGACCGGGAGCGCGACAGCCTGATCCAGCTCGGCCGTGAGCAGGGCAAGCGAATCCGGGACGACGCGATCCAGCGCTTCAAGGGCCTGGGTGAGATGAACGCCGAGGAGCTGCGGATCACCACGATGGACAGCGACCACCGGGTGCTGCGCCAGGTGACGCTGGACGACGCGGCCGCCGCCGACGACCTGTTCTCGATCCTGATGGGCGAGGACGTCGAGGCACGCAGGTCGTTCATCCAGCGCAATGCCAAGGACGTCCGCTTCCTCGACATCTGAGTCGGCTTCCCCCGCCGCACCACAGACAAGGACTTGAACCAGCGATGGCCGACGAGAACACCCCTGAGACTCCCCCGAAGAACCCCGAAGAGGGCAGCACCGTCCTGCCGCTGCGCGTCAGCGTGGAGCCGGTGAGCCTTGAGTCGGAGATGCAGCGCTCGTATCTCGACTACGCGATGAGCGTGATCGTCTCGCGTGCGCTGCCCGACGTCCGCGACGGGCTGAAGCCGGTGCACCGCCGGGTGCTGTACGCGATGTACGACGGCGGCTACCGGCCCGAGAAGGGCTTCTACAAGTGTGCCCGCGTCGTCGGTGACGTGATGGGTACCTACCACCCCCACGGCGACTCCTCCATCTACGACGCGCTGGTGCGTCTCGCCCAGCACTGGTCGATGCGGATGCCGCTCGTCGACTCGAACGGCAACTTCGGTTCGCCGGGCAACGACCCGGCGGCGGCCATGCGGTACACCGAGTGCAAGATGCACTCGCTGTCCATGGAGATGCTGCGGGAGATCGACGAAGAAACCGTCGACATGCAGGACAACTACGACGGCCGTAACCAGGAGCCGACGGTCCTGCCCGCCCGTTTCCCGAACCTGCTGATCAACGGCTCGGCCGGGATCGCGGTCGGCATGGCGACGAACATCCCGCCGCACAACCTGCGCGAGGTCGCCTCCGGTGCCCAGTGGTATCTGGACCATCCGGAGGCGAGCAGCGAGGAGCTGCTGGAGGCCCTGATCGAGCGGATCAAGGGCCCGGACTTCCCGTCCGGTGCGCTGGTCGTCGGCCGGCGGGGCATCGAGGAGGCGTACCGCACCGGCCGCGGGTCGATCACGATGCGCGCGGTCGTCGAGGTCGAGGAGATCCAGGGCCGTCAGTGCCTGGTGGTCACCGAGCTGCCGTACCAGGTGAACCCGGACAACCTCGCGCTGAAGATCGCGGATCTGGTGAAGGAGGGCCGGGTCGGCGGCATCGCCGACGTACGGGACGAGACCTCCTCGCGCACGGGCCAGCGGCTGGTGATCGTCCTGAAGCGGGACGCGGTCGCCAAGGTGGTGCTGAACAACCTCTACAAGCACACCGACCTGCAGACCAACTTCGGCGCGAACATGCTGGCGCTGGTCGAGGGCGTGCCCAGGACGCTGTCGCTGGACGCCTTCATCCGGCACTGGGTGGCGCACCAGGTCGACGTGATCGTGCGCCGCACCAGGTACCGGCTGCGCAAGGCGGAGGAGCGTGCGCACATCCTGCGCGGGCTGCTCAAGGCGCTGAACGCGATCGAAGAGGTCATCGCGCTGATCCGCCGCAGCCAGACGGTCGACGAGGCGCGCGGCGGCCTGATGGAGCTGCTGCGGATCGACGAGATCCAGGCGAACGCGATCCTGGAGATGCAGCTGCGGCGGCTCGCCGCGCTGGAGCACCAGAAGATCACCGCCGAGCACGACGAGCTGCAGCGGAAGATCAACGAGTACAACGCCATCCTGGCGTCGCCGGAGCGGCAGCGGCAGATCATCGGTGAGGAGCTCACGGCGATCGTCGACAAGTTCGGCGACGACCGGCGCTCCAAGCTGGTGCCCTTCGAGGGCGACATGTCCATCGAGGACCTGATCGCCGAGGAGGACATCGTCGTCACGATCACCCGTGGCGGTTATGTGAAGCGCACCAGGGCGGTCGACTACCGGGAGCAGAAGCGCGGCGGGAAGGGGGTGCGGGGCGCGAAGCTGAAGGAGGACGACATCGTGGACCACTTCTTCGTCTCGACGACCCACCACTGGCTGCTGTTCTTCACGAACAAGGGCCGGGTCTACCGGGCCAAGGCGTACGAGCTGCCGGACGCCGGCCGGGACGCGCGCGGCCAGCATGTGGCGAACCTGCTGGCGTTCCAGCCCGATGAGCAGATCGCCGAGATCCTGGCGATCCGGGACTACGAGGCGGTGCCGTACCTGGTGCTGGCCACCAAGTCGGGTCTGGTGAAGAAGACGCCGCTCAAGGATTACGACTCGCCGCGCTCGGGCGGGGTCATCGCCATCAATCTGCGTGAGATGGACGACGGCCGTGACGATGAGCTGATCGGTGCCGAGCCGGTCTCCTCAGAGGACGACCTGCTGCTGGTGAGCAAGAAGGCGCAGTCGATCCGCTTCACCGCGACGGATGACGCGCTGCGGCCGATGGGGCGAGCCACATCGGGTGTCAAGGGGATGAGTTTCCGGGAAGGCGACGAACTCCTCTCGATGAATGTCGTCCGGGCCGGTACGTTCGTCTTCACCGCCACCGATGGCGGTTACGCGAAGCGGACGCCGGTCGACGACTACCGCGTCCAGGGTCGGGGCGGCCTCGGTATCAAGGCCGCCAAGATCGTGGAGGACCGTGGTGAGCTGGTCGGCGCGCTGGTGGTGGAGGAGTCGGACGAGATTCTCGCCATCACGCTGAGCGGCGGTGTGATCCGTACGCGGGTCAACGGGGTCAGGGAGACGGGCCGTGACACGATGGGTGTTCAACTGATCAACCTGGGCAAGCGGGACGCCGTGGTCGGCGTCGCGCGTAATGCCGAGGCGGGTCGCGAGGCCGAGGAAGTCGAAGCCGCGGTGGAGGCCGCGGTGGAGGGTTCCGAGGCGGGCGGCCGTCCCGGTGCTCCGGTTGATGAGTCTGCGGCCCAGGAGTCTCCGGTCGATGAGTCTCCGGCCACGTCGAGCGACGAGGAGTAAGGCGTGAGTGGTGCCCAGCCCCAGCAGCGGGCGCAGCCACAGCCTCAGGCGCAGTCACCATCGCAGCCGAAGGGGCAGGAGGCCCCTCCGGGGCCGCCTCAGCCGCACCATCCGCCACGGGCCTATCCGGCCCCGCAGCCCGGTGCCGGCGGTTCCGGCGCCCAGCCCCCGCCCCAGCAGGGCGGGACGCTGGGCGGGAACGCCACGGTCGGCGGTGCGGGCGGCGCTTTGGGCGCGGCGGCGGACACGGGCGGAGATGCCGGGGCGGCGGCGCGCCGCCGCCCGCGCACCGGCGCCCGTACGGTGCCGCGGACGCGTATGGCGCGGTTGCGTGTGGCGAAGACCGACCCCTGGTCGGTGATGAAGGTCAGCTTTCTGTTGTCCATCGCGCTGGGCGTGTGCACCGTCGTGGCGGTCTCGGTGCTGTGGATGGTGATGGACTCCATGGGGGTCTTCTCCGCCGTGGGCGAGACCATCAGCGAGGCCACCTCCTCGGACGAGGGCGGCGGGTTCGACCTGGAGGCGTTCCTGTCGCTGCCGAGGGTGGTGCTGTTCACCTCCGTCGTGGCGCTGATCGATGTGGTGCTGGCGACCGCGCTGGCAACACTGGGCGCCTTCATCTACAACCTCTCCGCCGGCTTCGTGGGCGGCGTGGAAGTGACCCTGGCCGAGGACGAGTGACAGCGTCGGGCGCGGGCGGCTGAGCTGCCCGCCGGTGGTGCGCGGCCAAGGCTGCGACCGGGTCCTGGAATCGGCGCGGAATCCGATTTTGGGACCCGGCCCCATGTGCGCTAATCTTTCCGTGCAGCGCGGGGCTATAGCTCAGATGGTTAGAGCGCATCCCTGATAAGGATGAGGCCAGAGGTTCAAGTCCTCTTAGCCCCACCAGCGTGCGAAGGCCCCCAGGCGAGCAGCCTGGGGGCCTTTGACATCCATGGGTGACATCAGCCACCCGAGGGATCACCTTTCAGCAGGTCGGCCAGCAGCGTCGCCGCATCCCGCTGATCTTCGTCCACTACGTGCGTGTAGATGTCCATGGTCATGCTGATCTGGCTGTGGCGGAGGATGGCCTGAGCCACCTTCGGATGCACCTTCAGAAAGGCCAGCACGGTCCCGCAGGTGTGCCAGGTGAGCCGGACCGTGACAGGCCGGACCTTGGCCCGCTTGACGAGCGCCTCGATGATGCGGCAGAAGCCCACCGGATCGATCATGCCGCGGTACTCGGAGGAGAAGCTCAGGTCATGGGTCCGGCTCCTGCAACCAGTGCTCACCGGCAATCTTCCGCCCACATGTGGATAGGAGCCGGAAGCCATGAGTCAAACACCGCATGAAACGGCCGGCGGTCAAGGCAATGCCTCCGGCAGGGGATCGACCGACACCGGGAGAGAGGGGGGAGCCGTCGCCGACTGCGGGCCTGGAGTGGCGTTGAGCTGGGAAAGTGGCGGCGTGACGAGAATGTGATGCAAGTCACCACTGAGGCATTATATATGCAAAAGATGACAAAAGGTTCACTGTTCCCTGTGGATCAACTTGTGGACGGACGTCCTGAGTGTGAGGAATGCCCTGATCAAGCCTGTGGATCCACATGTAGTGGTCCTGTGGACAACACCCCCCACATGTGGTGATCGCAGGGGTTTGCGGAGAGTGAGGGCAAGTGGTTCACTGTTGCTGCTCAAAGTGAGCAGGCCCCTACACGGGGTCGACACAGAGTGTGCCCATCCCGAGTCAGGGGCCTGATGCGTTGGCTGCGCTTTCGGACCCTACCTCTGCCGGCTCGGAAGCCCAAGAGGGGCCGGGGTGGGTGCTCTCGATTATGAGGAACGATGACCAGACCGAAGACGTACCACGTCACGCAGCGTCCGGACGGAAAGTGGCAGGCCAGGGCGGAGGGGGCTGCGCACGCCTCAGCCGTGACGGACACCCAGGCCGCTGCCGATAGGCGCGCTGCTGAGATCTCCCGCAATAGCGGTGGTGGCGAGGTCATTCGCCATGGCCGCGACGGTAGTATCAAGGACAAGCGCACCATCGCCCCCGGCAACGACCCGCATCCTCCGAAGGGCTGACTGCCATGGCCCACTTCTGGATCAACAGGGATATCCGGGGGACGCATGAGCGTCACGTGGAAGCGCAGATGTACACCGTCGAGGGCGACTACGTCCACTTCCTTGACAGCACCAAGCAGAAGGTGATGAGCGTCCGCAAGGAGACGGCCTTCCTCATCGAGCGCAGCGACGTCTGATCCCGCCAGGCCTCCTGTGCCCCGCTCCAGTGGGACACAGGAGGCCGCGGCCATGATGTGCTCCTCTTTTAAGCCTGGGGGCCTTTGGTGTCCATGGGTGGCATCAGCCACCCGAGGGATCACCTTTTAGCAGGTCGGCCAGCAGCGTCGCCGCATCCCGCTGATCTTCGTCCACTACGTGTGTGTAGATGTCCATGGTCATGCTGATCTGGCTGTGGCGGAGGATGGCCTGAGCCACCTTCGGATGCACCTTCAGAAAGGCCAGCAGGGTCCCGCAGGTGTGCCGGGCCAGCCGGACCGTGACAGGGCGGACCTTGGCCCGCTTGACGAGCGCCTCGAAGCTCCGGGAGAAGCCGCGCGGCTCGATCATCCCCCCGTTCCGTTCTGAGAAGACCAGATCCTCGTCTTCCTTCTGGTGCCAGTCGGCGCCTGCGATGTGCCGCTCCAGTCCTTGCAGGTACCGCCGTTCTTCGAGGGCATCCGCGCAGAACTTCGGCATCGGCAGCGCAGCCTGTGACGAGTCCGTCTTGAGGGCCTTGAGGACGAGCCCGTCATCCTCGCGCTGCACCTGCTTGACCGGGGTGAACTGGTCGTTGTCGAAATCGATGTCCTGCCAGCGCAGTCCCAGGACCTCACTGCGCCGCAGGCCGAGGACGAGCACGAGGACACACGCGGCGTACAGCCGGTGCGCCCGTGCCGTACGCAGGAAGGTGATCGCCTCCTTTGCTGTCCACGGCTTGCGCTCCTGCTTGCTGACCTTTGGCATGTCGACCAGTTCAGCGACGTTCCGCGTGATGATCTCCTCCCGCCGGGCACGGTTCAGGGCGTTGCGTAGCACTCGCAGGACCTCGAACCGCGTCGCGGCGGGCACTCCCTCGCGGTTGAGCGCTGCCATGAAGGTCCGCAGCTGAGCGGGGGTGAGCCGGATGAGCGGCTTCTTGCCGAGGTGAGGGACGAGGTAGAGCCTGATCTTGGACTCGTATTTCAGATAGGTGTTGTGCTCCCGGTTCGGCTTGATGATCTGCTCAAGCCAGTAGCTCAGCCACTCGCCGACCTTCCAGGACCGTGACGGAACGGGCACCCCGTTACGCTCCTGATCTTGCAGCTTGCTCAGCTTCTCGGCGGTCTCGTCGTACGTCGAGCCGTACACGAACTTCCGCACCCGATGCCCGTCCGTGTCTGTGACGTACGCGGCCCCCTGATAGCGGCCGTCCTTGCGCTTCGTGACAGTGCCCCCACCGTTGGGGCGACGCTTGGCCATCAGGCTGCCTCTTCGAGACGTGTGAGCAGGTAGGCACGCAGGCCCTCGACCGGGACCCGGCGACTGCGGCCGATGGTCAGGGAGGGGAGACGCTGCGTTCGGATGAGGTCGTAGACCGTGGAGCGGCCGACCTTGAGCCGCTGCATGACTTCCGGCACGGTGAGCAGTTCCTCGGTTGCGGTGGTCACTGTTCGGCTCCTTCCTGTGCGCGGAGGTCGTGCAGGGCTTCGCGGGCGGTCTCGCGGGTGGTGTGGATGTCGGCGACGAGGACGGTGTCCGGGCCGGGAAGGCGACGGACCTCCGCCGCAGAAACCGCAGAAACCGCAGAATGGCGCGCGTTTCTGCTGTGACCTGCGGCGTTGGGGTGATGCGACTCGCTGCCGCAGAATGCGCCGGAAGTGCCGCACAAATCAGCTGCGGCAGAGCGGCCGTGGTGGGGCGGGCGGGCCGCACCGCGTTTCTGCGGCTGTTTCGCGGATTTGTGCGGCGGACGGGCTGCGCCAGTCCGGGAGGCGTTCCGCTGCTGGTCGGTCTGGGTGGTCCCAGACTTTTGATCTTTCTGCGGTTTGTGCGGCCGAGGAGCCGCGCGCAGAGCCGTGCGGGCCCTCATACCCGGCCCTCCCGCACCTGCGGGTGGATGAGGTAGCGCGGGGCCAGGGGGCGGCCCCGCTTCCCGTTCCGGGGAGGGGTGTGGCTGCGGAGATAGCCGTGATCCTCCAGCAGCGCGACGGCCGGTTCCATGTCGGCGACCGTGGGGAACTCCGAGCGCGACAGCTTGGCGAACAGATCACGACGGCTCACGGTCTCCCAGCCGTTCGCGGCCAGTACCTCCAACAGTGAGCGGGCGCGCGCCTGGGTCGCGTCCGCGCCCATGAGGTCGAAGACCGTCAGCGCATGCGTGGCGAAATACTCGGCAACTTCGATGGCCGCCGCCATGGTCGCCTCAGCGATCGGATGGCCGTCGCCGTCCTCCAGGTGCGCGGCAAGGTGTAGCAGTCCGGCGATGCGAGCGGCGGCTCCGACGAGCTTGCCCGCCCACTTGTCGATGTGACCGAACTTGCCGCCCCGCACCCGGAGCTGTGGCTCAAGTCGCTTCTCATACGCGATGAGAGCCGTACTGGCCGCCTCGGTGAGCCGAAGGACAACCGGGTCCGTCCAGTCCGCGAGGGAGAGTGTGAGCGTGATGACGTTGCGCTCGTAGCGCGTCCCGACGTCATCCGGGACGGGATCGGGATTGATCTTCCGGTAGCCGACGAGGGAGGCGGGCAGCGCGTACAGGAAGCGGGCCAGCAGGCCGCGCCCGTCGAAGCCGCGGTTCTTTCCGATGTCCTCCAGCACGCTGGGCTGAACGGCCAGACCCATGGTGAGCGCCGGGGCCTCGATGAACTCCTCACGGTTGCGGCGGTCCACGCGGAGCCGGTCGCCCGCGTGGCCTTTGAGGAACACCTCCATGTTGGGGCTGCCGGAGTAGCGCCCGGCGATGATGTCGAAGATGCCACCTTCCGCCGACATCACCGACAGCCGACCACCCTGTTCGGCAAGCAGTGAGGAAATGACTTCGGGTGTCGCGTCGTCGGCGAGCAGCCGAGGACAGCACGGCACGGTCAGCGACTGCGCAGTCTGTGCCAGGCCGATAGCCTCGGCGACCAACTCATCCTTCTGCGGGCCCTCCGCGTTGGTGGCCTTGGCCGTTGCCTTGTCGGCTGCCTCCTGCGCCATCTTGGCCGTCAGTTCCGCTTCCACGATGCGCCCTGCCGCCTCGTCCATGAGCTTCTTCTCCGCCTGGTAGAGCGGGCCGGTCATGGCCGAGAAGACAGCCGATTTACGGTTCGCCGGAGGCAGCGCGACGACCAGGAACAGATTCGTCGGCTCCCGCCAGCGGCCCCGTACCTGCACGATGCTGCGGCCACCGGCGGCGGTGGCGAGCACGCTCAGCGCGAGGGAGCCAGCCATGTCCACCGGCGTCTGCGTCTCTTCCGCGAGGGCAACGGTGAAGTCCGCGAGCCAGCCGGGGAGAGCGTGCAGCGGGAAGGGCGGCAGCGGTGGGCGGGAGCTGAGGGGGATGGGCTCCTGCCACGTCTCGGGGAGCTTCGTCTCCCCGAGCGCGAGTGCTTCGCGCACCTCGGCAGCGGAGGCGTCCGGGGTGGACGCCGCCTGTACGAGCCGCGTGCCGGCCTCGATCAGCCGTCGGCGCTCGGCGAGTTCGTGCACGATCTCGGCGTAGTAGCCAGCGTTCGCCGTTGTCGGCACGGCATCCACAAGGCTGTGGATGTAGCCGGCCCGCCGACTCGGTTCAGCTCGCCGAGGCTGTCGAGGTGATGGGTGAGGGTGATGGGGTCCACGGGCTGGCCCTGCTCGCGCAGGGCCACGATCGTGCGGTGAATCGTCTCGTGCGCAGGCCGGTAGTAATCCTCTGGAGTGATGCTCACGACAACATCGGCGATGGCGTCGGCGGCCAGCAGCATGGCGCCGAGGACTGCGGCCTCCGCCTCCAAATCGGCGGGGGGTCCGCCGTGTTCGCCGTGCCCGGGAAGGGCGCGCACATTGCCATGCAGCGCTTCAAGGGGATCGGATGGCATCCTGGGAGCCTCCTGTTTCCTGGTTGGGAGTGGGAGACCGGAGGCGGCGGGCATTCCTTGGTCGGTTGGTCGCCGCCTCCGGGCACAGCTAGGACTCGGTGCGTTGGGTGTTCCAGGCCAGGTATTCCTGGCGGACGTACGGGCGGTAGGACAGACTTTCCGGGGCCACCAGAGCCATGAGCGGGCCCCGCGTTGTGCCGTGGGTGTGATCGAAGTCCGCGAGCCAGGCAGCCGCCCTGTCCGCGTTCTCGACCGTGCGGGCGGCGACTTCGGGGATGTAATTCTCGGTCCCGTGGAGCGCGATGCGGTCGAGGAGGGCGGCCTTGCGGAGCCAGAACTCGCGGCCCATGTGCGCGCCGCTGGCGCGGGCCGCAGCTTGGTCCGCCACCCAGTCGAGTTCGATGATGAGGCTCGGCGCCTCCGTGTACGCGGCCTGGGGGTCCGGTCCGGGGTGGATGCGCCGGACCGTCGCGGTCTCGGTCTCGCGGATGGGTGCGGCCGTGGTGTAGAGCCGGATGCGGGTCTGGCCGCGGGTGGGGTAGCGGCGTACCGGGTCCAGCTCGAAGACCATGCGCAGGGCGTCGAGAACGCCGGTTTCCTCGGGCGGGTCACAGATGATGCGGATCTCCAACAAGGGTCTGTCCTTTCTCACGAGGTGTGGCGGGTGGGGTCAGGTGCCCATGTCGGCTATGGCGGTGGCGAGGCTGGCCACCGCGTCGTGGACGGCGGGGGCTGCGTCGGTCGAGGCGAGATAGAAGCCGAACAGTGCGGCGATAACGGCACCGCCGACGGTCGCGGAGCGGAGCTTGAGCACGACGGCAAGCGCGATGCCGAGGAAGAGAACGACGGAGACGGAGATGGTCACGGCTGGTCACCCTTCTGCTGGGTGGTGCGGACAAGGGGGTTGAGGCGTTGAGGCGGGAGCACGAGGAAGTGCACGGTCGTGCCCCTTCTGCGTTGGATCAGCGGGTGCCGTCGCGGTGCAGTCGCGAGGCATGGTTGTAGAGCCAGCGGCCGAAGCGGAGACGGCGCCCGTAGCCCTGGCAGCGTCGGCAGACGCGACCGGCCTTGAGACGCCCGGTCAGCCGTGACTCGCGGATCTGGCAGCCGAAGCCCTGGCACTTGCGGCAGGTACCGAAGGGGGAGACAGCGCACAGCGCTGCGTAACTCAGAGTGATGAAAATGATGCCGGGTATAGCGTTCAGAGCAGAGGTCATGGAGCCCTCCCAGGGGCGGTTCCGGGTTTCGGGCAGGCGAGTTGCTATGTACTAGATCGCTGGTGGCGGGATGTGTGGGCCGCTAGCGGGGGTGCTACCGGTAGCAGGGGGTCCTGCTACCGGTAGCGGCCCGTCACCGTCAGGCAACGTCCCGATTTTCGTCACGTTCCGTCATCGCGGTGATGATGTGCTCGCGGACGATGCCGCGCCGGGTGGTGCGGTCTCCGCTCTCGGTCATCCCGGCTACGTCCCGCGCCTTGATGCCGTGGGGCTTGAGCGCGGCGGTGACCACCTCGCCCTTCCACCCGGCGTAGACGGTGGGGCGCAGTTCGGCGAGGCGGATGGCGATCCGCTCGTTCCAGATCCGCTCTTCGTCGTCGTGGATTACGGAGAGGATGTCGGCGAGCAGGTCGTATCCGGGGCCGGTCTCGCCCTCGGCTTCCTCGCCCAGGGCATGCCCGGACAGGGTGCCCGCCGCCCGGCGCAGCTTGCGGGCCCGTTCAGCGATCTTCTCGGTGGCGTGGCTGTTGAGGTAGGCGACACGAACCACGCTGGGGGTGGCGGTGGCGCCTGACAGGTAGCCGTTTCCTGCGTCGATCTCAGGACGGAAGATCGTGGCGCGGATGCCGTTCTTGTACGCGCTCGTGCCGAGAATCATGTCGTTCTCCACCTGGCCCGCGACCTTGAGGCAGAACCGGATGGAGACGTTGCCGCTGATCCCGGTGGGCAGGGAATCCTTGTCCGGGCGCTGCGTGGCCAGGATGAGGATCACGCCCAGGGCGCGGCCGACCTTGATGATGAACTCCGCGTCCTCCCCGGCCTGCTTGCCGTGCTTGGGGTGAGCGAAGACGTTCTGGCACTCGTCGAAGACTCCGAGCAGCGGCCACAGCTTCAGCGAACGCTTGTCGGCGATGGTGCGGGTGACCCGCTTGTCCGGGCACAGGTCGCGCGGCAGCTTCTTGATGGCCGCCGCACGGCGCATCACCTCTTTGCGCAGCAGCTTCAGGGAGTTGGCGGCGTAGGCGATGGAGTCGTCATCGATGCCGGAGACGAAGCGGTGTGAGCAGGTCTCCAACGCGTCCAGGTCGCCGGTGCCCTTGTTCTCGTGCAGCCACAGTTCCACGCTCGGGTCCAGGGCGGCGCCACAGGCCAGCACCCGCACCGCTGAGGTCTTCCCTTGCCCGGGGAGCGAGCCCAGCAGCACGTTGTGCTGGATCATCGGCACCGACTGCGCACGGCCGCGCGGATCGACGCCGAAGGGGATCTGCTGGAAGATGTCGTGCCGCTCGGCGTGAGTGAGCGTCCACTTGACCGCCCCGGTCTTGGAGAGGTCCTTGTCTCCCACCCACAGGATGAGCCGTCCCTCGTGCTCGCTGGGGTCGGAGTCGGGCCACACACAGCCCAGCGGGCGGCGCAGACCTGACCGGGCTCGGGGTAGACACGCGCCCGGTGAAGCGAGGCGTACATCCGCGCCCCGTGATGCACACAGGCCCACGCCATGCCGCCCCGCGAGTCGGTCACGCGGACCACGTCGGGCGGTCCCTCGCACCCGGTGGGGTCCTCGGGGTGCGCGGCCTCACACCGGTAGCTGGCGCTCATGCCGCTTCCTGAGCCGGAGCGCCAGCGTGAATGCGACCGGCACGGTGCGCGGTGTACTGGTTGAACCACGTGGCGTGCAGCAGCTCCGCCGAGAGGTTCGCGAGCGCCAGCAGCACCGCACGCCTGACCCGCTCGGTCAGCTCCGGGTCCTCGGTGAGGATGTCGCGGGCCGCGTCCAGCCGGGCCGCGCGCTCCTCGCCGGTCTCCTCAGCGGGGCCGAGCCACAAGTCCAGCGGCGTGCCCAGCATGAGTTCAAGGGCGTCGTCGTCGGTGACGATCTCGTGCTGGCCGATGAAGGCTTTCATGGTCATGTCTCGGAGCTCCTGTGTCCTGGTCGGGAGTGGAAGAAGGGGGCAGCGGGCCACGGGCAAGGTGGTGGTCGGTTGGTCGTGGCCCGCTGCCGGGCTGGTGTCCGCGTCAGACGCGGACGCGGCCCCTGGGGCGCCGTCCGGCCGGACGGCGCGACGACTCGTCGCAGACGAGTGGTCATGGACCGCGACGCCCCAGCACAGGCGGCATCGCGGACCAAAATCACTCGGCTTCAACACACTGTTGAGTTCTCAAGAAGCAGTCGCTTCCTTCGGACCCGTTTCACGGGGCCCTCCGGGCGATGGTTTGTTGATACGTAGTAGCTTGTAGCATCACGTATCAATTCGCAAGCCTGCTAGCTCACGAACCGTGCTAGGACGTGTCAGGCGCGGGTACGCTCGAAGGTGTGACGAGAGCTGAGAACGACCCCAGGGCGCCCTTCGAGCAACTAGCTGATGACCTGCGCGAACAGATCAGAAGCGCTGCCATCGGGCCCGGTCAGAAGCTTCCTTCCGTACGGGAGCTGTCCGAGCGGTCGGGCTTCGTGTCGGCGACTGTGCAGAAGTCGCTGGGGGTGTTGCGGAACGAGGGATGGATCTTCACCACCGGGCGCGGGAGCTTCGTCCCGGACCCGGACGCTCCCACGGGCCCGACCACCACCCCCGTGACAGCGGAGGATTTCGCTGAACTCAAAGCTCAGTTCGTGGAGTTGGCCGAGCGGGTGCAGTCCCTCGAAAAGCACCTGGCTGACGGTACCGACTCGTAGCATCGTCACCTCCCCCTGCCTCGCCTCATTCTTCGTCATCGCTCACTCCTCTCCTGTCCGAGTCGCTGCGGCGAGCACTCAGCGTCGATAGGCTGATTGCGGCCTGTGCATCTGTTGTACGGCGATCGACGGTGGATCAGAAGACGGTCCATGTGGTTCCGCTGAGTTGGTCACGTAGGACACACCGGGAGGTCAGGCGTGGGGCAGAAGCCCAGGATTTTGACACCACACGCGGGGCCGGATCACTATCTCGGCGCCGAGATGCGGGACTGGCGCACGCATCGTGGTCTGTCGCTGAGCAAGTTGGGGACGCGGATCAACTTCAGTCCCAGCTACATGGCGCGGGCCGAGCGAGGTGACCAGGCCGCTTCCGCCGACCTGATCAGTGCTTACGACCACGCGTTAAGGGCTGAGGGAACCCTGGTCCGCAAGTACCGGCGCCTTCACGAGACGGCTCAGCCTCGCCCTGCCTCATCTGTCCATGTGTCCCATCCGGGGCCTCATGTGTCCAGCGACCATGTGCCCCTGGATGACGAAACAGGTATTGAGGCACCGTCGTCGGAGGGGATTTCCGTCCCCGCCCGAACCGACGACGGAAGGATCATCTTCGTGTCGATATCGCGCCGCGCCCTGCTCGGCACCCTCGGTACGGCAGCGGCGGCAGCCGCATTCAGTGATGCGTCCGCTGCCGCCGCCTCGCCGACCTCTGGGACGCTGCCCGCCTTGAACCCTATTGAGCACCTGAAGGCCACCCGCCGAGTCCTGATCGACAACGACAACCTGTTCGGCCCGTACCAGAGCATTCCGATTGTCGAGCGGCAGATGGCCGCAATGAAGTCCCTGCGCCGGGAACTACGCGGGACGGACCGGCAACAGCTCGTCCAGCTCCAGACCCAGTACGCGGAGCTCGCCGGGTGGTTCCACCAGGACGCCGGGAACTTCCGCGCCGCGCAGCACTGGACGCGTGAAGGGCTGGAACTCTCGCACCTCTCCGGTGACCCGGAGCTGACGACGTACATCCTCGTCCGACGAAGCCAGTTGGCCGGTGACATGCACGACGCGATTGAGGCCCTGGACGTGGCCGAGGCAGCGGAGGACCGGGCCGAGCCGGGTAGTCGGCTGGCCGCCGTGGCGGCGACTTTCGGTGCACACGGTCATGCGCTGCGCGGGGACACCGACGCCTGTAAACGGGCCTACGACCACGCCCACGATCTCTACCAGGCGCTGGACCCGAATCCAGCTTCTCCGTGGGGCGTGTGGCTCGACTCCGCGTATATCGAGGTGCACCGAGCACATAGCCTCAGCGCTCTCGGCGACCACAAAGCCGCGATCGAAGGCTTCGGCCGCGCGATCACCGATCTTCCCGCCGGATTCCACCGGGACCGAGGGGTCTACCTCGCCCGCCAGGCGGTCGCACTCGCAGGAGCGGGGGAGGCCGAACAGGCCGGGACAGCCGGGTTGCAGGCTCTCCAGATCGGTGTGGAGACGGGTTCGAGCCGCATCACACGAGAGCTCGCCCGCCTCGATGAGGACCTGGGCAAGTGGCATAGCGTGATTACCGTGAATGAGTTTCAGGACGCCATGAGAGACGCTGTTCTCAAGCAGGCATGAAGCTCTGCCCATATCGCTCTGGCAAGGAGATCCGCAGTGCCGCGCCCCTATGTTCTACTCAGCGTTGCGACCTCGATAGACGGCTACATCGACGACACCAGCCCATCCCGCCTGCTCCTGAGCAACAGTGCGGACTTCGACCGTGTCGACCAAGTACGTGCGGAGTCCGACGCGATCCTCATCGGCGCCGGGACCATGCGGGCCGACAATCCGAGGCTGCTCGTGAACAGCGAGGAGCGGCGAGCGGCCCGCGAGGCGAACGGGAAGCCCGCGTATCCGCTGAAGGTGACTGTGTCCGGGAGCGGCGATCTGGACCCGGAGCTGAAGTTCTGGCACCACGGTGGCGAGAAGGTCGCGTACACGACCGACCCCTCAGCAGCGAAGCTGCGGGAGCGCCTGGCCGGCCTCGCCGACGTCGTGTCGACCGGCTCTGAACTCGACTTCGGCGCGCTGCTAGACGACTTGGGGAAGCGGGGAATCGGGCGGCTCATGGTCGAGGGCGGCGGCCATGTCCACACGGCGTTCCTCTCGCGAGGACTCGTGGACGAGATTCATCTCGCCGTCGCGCCACTGGTCGTCGGCGAATCCGACGCTCCGCGCTTCCTCCACCCCTCCAACTATCCCTGGTCGTCCGGTCGGCGGATGCAGTTGGCCGAAGCACGCGCCATCGGGGACGTCGTTTTCATGCGTTACCTTCCCAAACAAGAGAGCGACACATGAGCCAGAGCGAAGACGAGGCGTGGATGCGACGCGCAATCGAGCTGTCGCGCCGCTGCCCGCCGAGCGAGACCGCGTTCTCCGTCGGCGCCGTCATCGTGGACGCAGCAGGCGAGGAGATCGCGAACGGTTACTCACGCGAGACGGACACACATGTCCACGCAGAAGAATCCGCACTCGCGAAGCTCACGGCGGACGACCCCCGCCTCTCCTCGGCCACGATTTATAGCACCCTGGAACCTTGTGCCAAGCGTAAGTCCCGCCCTCTGACCTGCACTCAACTCATCCTGAAGGCGGGCATTCCACGCGTGGTCATCGCCTGGCGCGAGCCGGATCTCTTCGTAATTGGCACTGCGGGAGTTGCCACGATGAAGGCGTCAGGCGTACGAGTCGATGAGCTCTTGCATCTAGCAGAAGAGGCCACCTTGACTAACAGTCATCTGCTCGGCAAGGGCACGCCGAAAGAATAGCCCCTACCTTAATTCTGGCGATTGAAATCTCTTCCGCTATGCCGACCGCCTAACGGTAGATCTGTCGATTGCTCGATGTAAAGCGCTGGCAACGGAAAGCCACTCTATAACTTCATCAATGTCGAAGTTCGGATCAGATGGCCTGTGGGCACGAGGATTACGCGCGGCTCGATAGAGAGCCATACCCAAGTACATGTAGCCTTCTTGCTCGCTGACTCCTGATGTCGTCGTACCGGGGTTGATGGCGATATATGCATTCTTCCCGAACGCTTTTCCGATCAGGGAAGCACCATCCTCATCCAACCCGCTCATTTTCCGAACCCTGGCCCCAATGCTCTTGCACGCCTCTTCCACGGCTTCGTCGCCATGCCCATTTATGAGACGCGTCAGTGCCCCCTGCTTGATTATGGGATGCAAGTGCTGGAGGCGAACCTCTAGGCCACCTTGCACCCGAGCGGTTCCCTCTTTTGCCTGGGGGTGCTTGATTAATTGCAGGATGAACGACTGAAGGCTGCGGGCGAGATCATCGCAAACCTTTTTCTTTGGGCCAGAGACCAAGACCCATGACGTATCACGCTGACTCTTAGCGAGCGTCACATATATAGTCGAATCCGAGTCACTGTCCCGATCGGTACGTAAGATATGAACTTCCGTGACATCTCGCTGATCGTCACCCAGGTCAATCTTTGCGTCAATTACCGAGCTGTACCTACCGTATAGACTATTCACCCCATCCACGGAGATTTCAGTCTCGGCATGCACCCACTGACTGGTGACTCGCTCGATTTCCTGCAAGATTTCCTCGATTAGATCCCAGTCCTGGTGATGACCGTGCGGAATCAAGGCGTTGGCGGAGAAGTCTCGTCGCACCATTCTGCCGTGTTCTCCCTGCTTCAAGGTGCGCCATCATTGGCCCAGTCGTACCACGTATCGTAGTACGGGGAACACGCCACGTGTACGACTTGCGGCAGAAGGGAACGGCCGCTGGTCGGTTCGCAACCCTTGAACGGGACCAGCACGTGAGGTGGGTGCAAAGAACTGAGCCGAGACCGTGTCAGGAGTATTCCCCGGCACTGATCTGCACCTCGTAGACGATCTCGCAGTGTGCGGCGGGGACGACGATGTCGGCCGTTTCGACGGGGCGTCCGTCGCACCCGTAGTACGTGCGCTGGATGCGGGTGACCAGGGAGCCGCGTTGGACGCCGAGGAGCTGTGCCTCCTCGGCCGTTGCCTGTCCGGGCTCCGGCTGCTCGACGGCGTGACTGATCTCGATGCCGATTTCCGCCATCCGTTCCACAACGCCACGCCCCGCGAGCGGCCCGCCCTCCGGCAGGACCACGATCGTGCCGCTGGTGAGGGCGTACGGCTCCCAACTGGTCGAGAGCTGCACGGGCCTGCTCTCGGTCAGGAATTCATAGCGGGTACGAACGCAGAGTTCGCCCTCCGCGAGGCCGAGGCGAGCGGCGATCTCGGGCGGCGGTGTCACCTTGGCATCGGTGTGGTGTTCCCACGTGCCGGTGCGGCCGAGGTCGGCCATGTCCGCGCGGAACGGTGAACCGTCACGGCGTTCGCGGCTCAGTGAGCGCACCATGCGCATCCGCTGGCGCGGCTCGGCGACGTAGGTGCCCGAGCCCGCCCGGCCCTCCAAGAGGCCCTGGGAGATGAGCAGTTCTTGCGCCCGTCGGATGACGTTCTCACCAGTCCCGTATTCGGCGGCCAGTCGTGCGCGGGAGTCGAGGCGATCTCCGGGCGACCACTCGCCGTTGGCGATGCGCTGTCGGAACAGGTCAGCGATGCGGAGGTAGGGCGGTTGAGCAGCCATGTGGAAAATCTAGTCCACTAGCCCTAATCTAGTTAACTAGATTCACTCCACGTGAGCACCTGGTGGCGGAGGAACGCCATGCCCAAATCCATGATCCGCGCACGGTCCATCGCTGCGTGCCTCACCACCGCTGGCTTCGAACCTCGGCTACGACGCCACCCCGACCACATCCGCATCGAGGTCGAACCGCCTGCCTCACCGGCATCGGTGGCGTGGGGCGCCCTCTTAGCCGCACTGGAGCAAGGCGACGAGTTCGGGCTCAGCGCCGACGGCCAAGGCGCTGCCGCGTGGGCCGTCATCTTCACCGAGGTTCCGAGCCCCCGCCCGGATCCCCGCGACGAACGCCCTCAGCAGGGAGCTGAATGACGTGACCAAGCACCTCATCAGAGCCGTGGAACGCATGGTGCGTTGGCTCTTTCCCGCATCCGGACACCACCGGTCGACCGCACGCGCAACTTCGCCGGTCAGCGAGCACGCCAACTCCCCCCTCGCCGCACCGCGCCGGCGGACACCGCCGCCGTTCATGGACGACAGCACCCTTGTCCGCCCGTACGTGCTGGCTCATGAAGCTGCTCTGTTGTTGGACCACGTCCCTCAACGTCCACTGCTCGTCTGCCTGCACCTGGGAGCGGAGCCCTGGGGCGGTGAGTACACGTGAGCTACCGGTCCCCCGAGTGCGTACTCGGGAGCCACGCCGAGTGCCGTCACGCGCACCCCAAACAGCCCGTGGGTATCCCCGTGACCTACGAGGCATGCGACTGCCCGTGCCATCGCCCACCGGCCGCCACCCCGGTCACATCAGTCCGGCGCAGCACCGCAAGGAGTCAGTGATGGCACGCAGTCCGAGACAAGTCGCTATCGACGTGATGGCCAGCACGGTCCGGACCGGAGACGAGATCCGGGTCGGCGGCCAGTCCATGTGTGTTCAGGACCTCCAGCACGTGCCGGGAGGGGCCAAGCGGATCAAGTTCGCCAGTGGCGACATACTGACCATCGCCCCCACCACCACGCTGACGGTCCTGCGCACCGCTGAGGGGTGGGGCCGATCGTGAGCTACATCCGAGACGACACTCCCCGCCCCGGGGCGGGGCTGCGCCTGCTGCCCTGGGAAAGCGACACCGGCAAACCCTGCTACCTCAGCACGGACCGAAGCGACGGCATGCTCTCCCAGCTCGCGGACAGGGCCGAGGAAGCACGGCTGAGCGAAGGTGACGAGATCCTCAAGTGCGCCCTCGCAGCACTGAGCGATCACAGGGTGAGCAAGCAGTCGCTCCGCCTGATCCTCACGGCCACCGCCACCGCCCTCGCGGACGTCCTGCGGATCGCCGACAGCAGGGGTGCCCGGCTGACCGAGCACGACGACGGGGAGATCGAGTACTTCTCCCGCGCCCATCCCAGCGACAAGGAACCCGCGGTCTCCCACCCAGCAAAGGAGGCGTATCGGGAGAGCGACCGTCGCTCTTGCTCGCGCCTGCGGCCCTTGTAAGCCCAGCCCGCCCCCGATGACGGCCGCAGACCACATCGTTCTCTTCATGACCCTCATGGCCTCTTCGACAGCAACGACCGGAGAACAGCATTGCGCAGCAAAGTGATCAGCTTGTCCAGCAACTCGGCGCACGCTGCGTCAGGTACGGGCCGGGGTATGTACTGAGCGGGGTCGTGATCGGAGAAGAGCTCGGCCTCTCGCGCACGATCTTCCGGGAAGCGGTACGAGCCCTGGCGGGCAAAGGCATGATCCAGGCCGCCCCGAATTTCGGTACGGTCGTCGCCCCGTACAGCTCATGGTCGCTGCTGGACCGGGACGTGAGTCCCTTCTGCGGTGGACTGTCCTTCCGGCGTCAGCCGACACCGACCGCGTATTTCATCGGCTCCTGCTCGACGCGGGCGACAGCCGCCTGACCACGCACCTCGGCTCCCTCTTCGCCGAACGGTTCGCCTACTGCCACGGCGAACCGTACGAGCACCACATGCTGCTGGACGCCATACGCACCGGCGGCCCGCGGGCCGCTGCCTAGCGATCGCCTGACCGGAGCCACTCGCCCTCGGCCGCACTGACACCACTGTGCCGCCGGGGGCGGGCAATGCGCAGTTGACGGGATTATCTGGAGTCGGCCGCTGGTCCTGGTGGGAGGGGCGCTGCGCGCATGTGCAAGCTCATCGTGGCGTGCGACGAGAGACGTGGGTGGGCCGATGTGGGAGGCCGTGCCCAGCAAGTAGCCCGGCTGCTAGGGTCCGCATCTGAGTCGAACAGAGAGGTGAGCATGCAAGGAATGCGTCCCCTGTTTGTGTTCTTCGCGAGGGTTCTTGCCTTGGCTTTCGTGCTTCTCTTTCTAGCCTGCGGCCTGCTTGTCGTAGATCATCGTGGCTTGAGCGTTGAGCTGTTCAAGGGGCTGGCCTTGCTAGTGCTGTGCCTTGCTCTCCTCATGGCGTGCAACCGGGCTCTGACCGGTCGATGGCACCGATGGTCACGGCGTCCGGCCGACAGCAGCGGTTCCGCAGTGGGCTGACTTGAATCTGTCAAACGGCGCAGTCCTTCTGACATCAGTTCTTGACACCAACGGGCGCGACCCATCTCGATCAACGCTGAACCTCGGCGGTTGGCCAGCGCGGATCGGGAGCGGTTCTGCGAGGCCACAGAACTGCCGTGATCGACCTGATAAGGATGAGGCCAGAGGTTCAAGTCCTCTTAGCCCCACCAGCGTGCGAAGGCCCCCGGCGATCCGCCGGGGGCCTTTGGCATGGGCCGCGCCGTGGCCGCCGTCGCAGCGGTGTGGGCCATTCGGCTCGTGCGTACATGTGGTTGGGTATCATCGGGCCGCAGATGGTCCATGAGTCTATGAAGGACGAGGTAGCGCGGTGAAGAAGCTTCTCCTGGTCGCACTGGCCGCCATCGGCGGGCTCCTCGTGTACCGCCAGATCCAGGCGGATCGCGCCGAGCAGGATCTGTGGACGGAGGCGACCGACTCCGTGCCCGCGGGTTCGGGTGTGTGACTCTCCGGACGCACAGCGGTCAGAGAGTCGCAGCAGTCACAGCAGGTCCGTGCGGGGCCCTGATCGCGTGAGGCGGTCGGGGCCTCGTCATGTGTTGCGTGACCGTGACACCGCCACCCTTGAAGTGTGCTCATGCAAAGAAATACGGTGCTGAGCAAAGCTTCGAAGCAGTTTGTGCGAGGGGGACGTGGGCCATGGCACGACACCAGACGATGCGGGTGAGCGCCGTTGTTAGCGGGGCAATCGCCCTGTTGGCCGCCCTGGGGGCGCCGGGGGCGGCGCTGCCGCAGACAACAGCGGCCCGGTCAGTCGTTGCGGATGACAACAAGTCGGACGGCGACGCGGCGGACGGCGACAGCTCGATGGTGATGGTGCTGGACTCCTCCGGCTCCATGGCCGACGGCGACGGAGCGGGCAGCACCCGGATCGCCGCCGCCCGCAAGGCCGTCGGCACCGTCGTCGACAGCCTCCCGGACGGCTACCCGACCGGACTGCGCGTGTACGGCGCCGACAAGGCGCGCGGCTGCGACGACACCCGGCTGGCCAAGCCCGTGGAGGCACTCGACCGCGAGGGCATCAAGCAGGCGGTCGCCGAGGTGGAGCCCAAGGGCGACACGCCCATCGGCCTGTCCCTGCGCAAAGCGGGGGAGGACCTCCCGAAGACCCCCGACGGAGCCATCGGCCGCCGCAGCATCCTGCTGGTCTCCGACGGCGAGGACACCTGCGGCACCCCCGAACCGTGCGAGGTCGCCGCACAGCTCGGCGGGCAGGGCATCGACCTGCGCATCGACGCCATCGGCTTCCAGGTCGGCGGCAAGGCGCGCAAGGAACTCCAGTGCATCGCCGAGGCCGGCCACGGCTCCTACTACGACGCCCCGGACGCCAAGGCGCTCGCCCGCCAACTCCAGCGCGCCGCACAGCTGTCCGCCGACGGCTACCGCTTCGAGGGCGAGCAGATCACCGGCGGCGACGCCGCCGACCAGGCCGAGGAGATCGCCCCCGGCCAGTACCTGGACACCATCGGACCGGGTGAGACCCGCTGGTACTCCGCACCGCTGGACAGCGCCTCCACCGCCGGATTCTCGGCAACGGCGGTGCCGCAGCCGGGAGTTCCGGTGGGGAGCCTGGACGGCCTGGAGGTCAAGCTGACCGGCCCCGGCGAGTACACGCCCACCTGTGGCCAGGACCGTGCCCGCTTCGGACAGGACGAGGGCGCCTTCCCACTGCCCGCCGCCGCCTCCCGTATCCCCTCCGAGGACGGCGGCGCCGGATGCGACGAGGCGGGCACGTACCGCTTCTCGGTAACCCGGCACAGCGAGGCATCCTCGGACCAGGGCCGCTGGCCGCTGGAACTGCGCCACAGCGTCGAGGAGCCGCTGAAGAAGGGCGTCACACCCGCCCAGTCGCAGCCCGAGTACGGAGCGGGTGGCAAGGAGGCCGAACTGCCCACCGGCGCGCCCGAGGACATCGAGGGGGGCACCGGCTTCAACGACGCGAAGGAAATCGGCAAGGGCGTCTACCGCGACAAACTGCTGCCCGCCCAGACCCGTTGGTACAAGGTGCCGGTCGGGTGGGGTCAGCAGCTCCGCTACGACGCGGAGTTCGCCAACGAGCCGACCCTGGACGACGGCGCCGGCGAGTTCTCCTTCGTACGCACCGCCGCGTACTCCCCCAGCCGCGCTCCGCTCAGCAGCAGCGAGTTCACCCAGCAGAAGCTGTACACCGGTGAGCCGACCGCCGTCTCGCTCGGCAGCGTCCCGGTCTCCTGGACCAACCGGTACGAGATCGCGGGAAGCGTCACCCCCGTACACCGCGACGGCGACTACTACATCGCCGTCACCCTCGGCGCCGACGCCGTCGAGATCGCCGAGAACACCGCAATCGGTGTCGTCCTGCGCGTCGACGTGAAGGGCCGGGAGAAGACCGGACCGCAGCACAACGCGCCGGTGAAGGCCGCGGACGGTAAGCAGGGCGACGGAGGCGGTGACGGCGGCGCCGGTGAGGACGGTGGCGGCGACGAGGGGACCGCCGCGACGGGCGCCGACGACGACAGTGCAGGATGGACCGGCCCGGTCGTCGCCGCGGTCGCGGGCGGCACGGGCATCGCACTGCTGGCCGGCCTCGCCTTCGCCTACGCACGGGCACGGCGCGGGAACAACGGACCGGCCGCGGGATCGGGGCCGGCTTCAGGACCGGGCTCAGGACCGGGATCGACAACGGGAGGCGCGTGGTGAAGCGGCGGACGACGGGAACCCCGGGGCAGGCCCTCGCCCTCGCGGCAGCGCTGTGCGCCGTGCTGGCGCTGCCGGGCACCGCGAGCGCGGAACCAGGTGATCTGCCCCCGTACCGCACGGCCGACGACGCGAAGCCCCGCAAGGGCACCGCCAGCAGCGCCGACGGCCCACGGCTCGCCAAGGGCGGCGTCTACACCGACACACTCGCCCCCGGCGAGAAGAAGTACTACAGCGTCGAACTGGACGCGAAGTCCAGCGCTTGGCTCTCCGCCGTCGCCCAGCCGCGGACGGGCAGCAAGGTCGCCTTCGGCGACGGGATCTCCGTGGTCCTGGAGGACACCGACGGCACCGGATGCTCGAACGAGGAAGTCACCTTCGGCGCCGACGGCACGGCACGGCCGCTCGCCGCCAACGCGGGCCGGGTCATCAAACCGGACGACGGCTGCCAGGACGCCGGGGTCTACAACTTCTCCGTCGAGCGCGAGAGCGAGAACACCTCCGACCCCAGCGTGTGGCCGGTCGAACTGCGCTTCATGCAGGAGCCCCCGGTCAAGGGCACCGTCCCCACCACCCCGCCCGAGACCGGGAACCTGCCGACCGCGGCACCCGACCCGCCGACCGGCGAGCCGGAGAAGATCAAGGGCGGCACCGGCTTCAACGACGCCGTCGGAATGGACGAGGGGGTCTGGAAGGACCGCCTCAGGCCCGGCGAGACCCGCTTCTACCGGGTGCCCGTCGACTGGGGCCAGCGGCTCATGCTGAGCGCCGAGTTCGGCACCGCCCAGACCAGCGACGAGAACGCCTACGCGAGCGGCGGTGTGCGCGTCGACGTCTACAACCCGGCGCGCGGCTACGTCGGCGGTGAGGGTGCCATGTACCAGGCCGACGATCCGGCCGCGGTGCCGTTCGCTGCGGCCCCCGTCGACTACGTGAACCGCTACTCGTATGACGGCGCCGCCTCCCAGACCGGCGTCGCCGGCTGGTACTACGTTGCGGTGCACGCGAAGGCCGAACTGGGCGATTTCGTCAAGGGCTCGGTGCCGGTCACCCTGCGCACCAGCGTCACCGGCAAGGCCGAGGAGGGGCCGTCCTACGAGGGCGACGCCGCCGAGGCGGGCTTCGGCGTCACCGACGAAGACAAGGAACAGGCCACGGACGGCGTGACCGCCGACGAGGCGAAGGAGAGCGGTGACGACGGCCTGAACCTGCTCGCCTACGGCGGGATCGGCGCCGGGACCGTGCTTCTGCTCGTCCTCGGCGTCTGGACGCTCACCGCCCGGCGGCGCGCGGCGCCCGCCGACGCGGTGCCCTACCCGGCCGGCGCGCCGGGCCCGTACGGGACACAGCAGTATCCGCAGCAGTACCCGGGGCAGCAGCCGCCGCAGGGCTGGGGATAGTCAGACGGTGGGCCGGGCCGGTGGGCCCGGCCCACCGGTGACTCAGCCCGCGAGAAGCGCCCAGATCCCCACGGCGAAACACAGCAGGGCGGCGATCAGCACCGTGACCGCCACCTTCGGGGACGGTCCGGGCCGCCGTACGGGCCCCTGCGCGGTGGCCGGAGGCGGCGGAGGCGGAGGCGGCGGAACAGTGCCGGACGGCTGCTGCTGCCCCGCGTACGTCGTGTAGGGCTGGGTCGGTGTGGGAGGGGTGTCAGGTTCCGCCGAGGGCGGACCGAAGGGCTGGGCGACGGGCGGGCCGCCTGGTACCAGGCCGAAGGTGCCGCTGGGTGTGGATGCCGGCTGGGGATACGCCGGTGCCTGGTGTGCCTGGTGTGCCTGTTGCGGGTGCGGGGGCGGCGACTGCGGCTGTCCGCCGGTCGCGCTGCCCGTACCGCTCAGCGGCGGTGCCAGCGGGAAGCCGTCCGTTCCGGAGGCCTCCGCTGCGCCCGCGGCGCCGGTGCCCGTGCCGCCGGCTGTGCCCGTACCGCTGCCCCCGGCAGCGCCCGGGGCTCCAGCAGCGGCCGCAGAGGCACCAGAGACATCAGAGACATCAGAAACACCAGAGCCCTGAGCGGCCTCAGAGGCGGCTGGGGCGACGGGGACCCCCGTAGCCCCGGGGACAGCGCCCGCGCCGCCCACGGCGTCCGTCTGCGGCTTCTCACGCCCGGCAGGCCCGTCGGGCCCGAACCCCTCCGGCAGCGGCCCCAGATGCTCGAAGACCTCCACGATCTCCCGCTCCAGGGTCCCCTCGAGGACCAGCATCTCCGCGGCCCCTGCGAGCGCCTTGCGCGCCCCCGTCGCCGTACGGAACCTGGCCTGCGGGTCCGGCTGCAGCAGCGTGCCCAGCACCTGCCACAGCGGCTCCGGGACCCGCTCCGGCGCGCTCGGCACGCCACCGCCGTTCTCGTACCGCTCCACCATGCCCAGTGAGTCGGGTTTCTGCCCGGTGAGCAGATAGAGCCCGACAAGGCCCACCGCGTACAGATCCGCCGTGAAGTCCGGTTCGGCGCCGCGCATCTGCTCCGGTGAGAAGTAACCGGGCGTACCCACCACGTAGTTGGTGTCGGTCAGCCGGGGCTCGCCCTTGCGCATGGAGATGCCGAAATCCGACAGCCGCACATGTGGGCGGCCCGTACCCGTCGGCTCCAGCAGGATGTTGGCGGGCTTGATGTCGCGGTGCACCACCTCCTCGGCGTGCACCGCGTTGAGCCCGGACAGCAGCTGGTCCAGCAGGGTGCACACGAACGAGGGAGGCAACGGGCCGTAGTCGCCGATCAGGTGGGCCAGCGAGCCGCCGCTCACCAGGTCCATCGTGAAGAGCACCTTGTCGTCGTCGGCCGCCCAGCTGGCGGGGGCGAGAACGTGCGGGTGGTCGATGCGCAGCGCCTGCTCCCGTACGAAGCGGAGCAGCGTATGGGCGTCGCGCTGCTGCAGCACCTTGGCCGCCACGTAGCGCTTGCGCCGGTGGTCCCAGGCGCGCCAGACCTCGCCCACACCACCGCGCCCGATAGGGTCCGCCAGTTCGTAGCGACCCGCGAAGATCTCACCCATTCAGCTTTGGTGCTCCTCGTAGTGCTTCACCGCGTCAGAGGTACGGCCCGCGCCGTACACCTTCAGGAACTCTGCCAGCTCCGGATGGGTGGGCGCCAGCGCGGCGGACGCCTCCAGGATGTCCCCGGCGTCGGAGACCGACCTCAGCAGCGACTGGATCTCCCGGACCACCCGCTTCACCGGGGTCTGCGTGGCGCCGGAGGAGGAGGTCTGCGATGTGTGGTTCAGCACACTTCCTCCTGCTGTGCGCCGGATCTCGTCCATTCGCTGGGTGGCGTCGGCGGCGCTCACATCGCCGCGTGCGACGTCCGCCGACAGATCCTGGAGCGCCTGTACCCGCTGGACGACCGCCGGGTTTCCGATCTTGGCCCGCTGGCCGCTCATCAACTGCGACAGCATCGGTGCCGACAGACCGAGCACGGTCGCCAACCGGGCCTGGTTGAGCCCGAGATCGTCGATCAGCCGGCGGAACAACGTCCCGAGCGGCTCTCCGTACCACTGACTTTGCAGTTCCTGCGCCTTGGCGGCGGCTTCCTGCTGTGCTGCGTCCATCACGTCTCTCCCCTGGACTCCCCGGTGTCGCTTCGCTGGCGCGAAGTTGCGGAGCATCCTACGGAGGGTGATGGTCGCAGGGCGATACCCGGTCGGAATTCATCCCCCGGACCCGGTACTCTGGTCGGCAGCGGGGCCTTAGCTCAGTTGGTAGAGCGCCGTCTTTGCATGGCGGATGTCAGGAGTTCGACTCTCCTAGGCTCCACCCGTATAGCCCCTCCGACCTGCAGAAACGCGGGTCGGAGGGGTTTTGTGTGCTGACATGTCAGCACGGTGGTGCTGACATGTGCCCCAGAGGTCCCGATTTCTTGGGGGTTTGCGGAGCTCGTTGCTCCCCCGCTGATCCCCCAGGTTTCATGGCTGGCCGAAGGCGGCGAGGGGGTGGCGGATCTGGACTGTCGGATTTTCTACTCGTCTGTCGAAACCGGGGGTATGTTCGAGACGACATACAACATCGGCGAGGGTCCGGCGTCTGCGAGCGTGCCCGCCCCGCTGCCTGAGACGACGACGTCGGCCAGGGCGAGTACATCTGGCAGCTCGCCGCCGATATACCCTGACCGGTGGTAGCGGGCCTGCGCCTGACGCGGCAACTGCGCCGTGCGCCGCCCGTGACGTACCGGGCGGGGAGCCGTCGGTCGAAACCGCTCAGGCCCGAGGCGGTGACGGCCTTGACCGCGTTGCCGGTGAGAATCTCCGGCCGCACCGGATAGCCCGTGACCACGGCGGCGGCGCGTACCTGACGGGGCAGCGCTGGTCACGAGCATCCCATCCGCTTCAGTGGTGTCGGAGTCGAAGCCGAATCCCTGACTCGCTACCTGTCGGTGTGCGGGGCCGGCGCGGGTAGTTCCACAGTGATGCGGAGCCCGCCGGCAGAGCGAGGGGTAAGCGTGAGGGTTCCGTCGTGTGCATCGGTGATGGTCTTGACGATGGCCAGGCCCAGGCCGGCGCCAGCCTGGTCGGCGTGGATGCGCTCGGTGCCGCGCTGGAAGGGTTCGGTGAGGGTCGCGACCAGCTGTGGAGTGAGCTGCTCGCCGGTGTTCTCGACAGTGAGCACCGCGGTCTTGGGGCAGACGTCGGTGTGGACCCAGACGGTGCCCCGGCCCGGCAGGTTGTGGACGATCGCGTTCTGTACGAGGTTCGTGGTCAGCTGCAGCAGGAGCGTCGGCGATCCGATCGTGGGGGCGATTTCGCCGTCGGTCTCGAGGATGACGCCGCGCTTTTCCGCGAGGGGGAGGAGTGTTTCGGTGGCTTCTTCCGCCATGAGGGACAAGTCAACGTGTTCGCGGGTGAAGGAGCGCTGGCCGGCGCGACTGAGCAGGAGCAATGCTTCAGTGAGGTCGATGGCTCGGGTGTTGACGGTGTGGAGGCGGTCGATGAGTGGGTCGGTGGCGCGGTTCGGATCGGCGCGGGCCACGTCGAGCAGTGACTTCGAAACCGACAGCGGGGTGCGCAGCTCGTGAGATGCGTTGGCTGCGAATCTCTGCTGTTCGGCGACGTGTGCTTCGAGTCGCGCGATCATGGTGTCGAAGGCGTCGGCGAGGTCGCGGAACTCATCTTTGTGGCCCGGTAGCCGGATTCGATGAGAGAGCGATCCGTTCGTGGCCATGCGCGTGGCGTTGGTGATCTGAGCCAGCGGGGCGAGCATGCGGCCGGCGAGGATCCATCCTCCCAGGAGGCCGAATACCAGTAGGAATGCCAGTATTGCGCCTACCGCTGGGCCGAAGCCCCGCAGGAGGACGGAGCGGATCAGCATGCCCGATGGGTAGCTTCGCAGGAGGAACACCCACACCGCCGCGAGCAGCAGGACGCCGGCGACCATGAGGAATCCGGCGTAGCTGAGGGTGAGTTTGCGGCGGACGCTCAATCCGTGCCGCCTATGCACGGTCACCACCCCCATGCCCGGTGACGGTTGGTGTGTCGATGCGGTAGCCGACGCCCGGCGCTGTGGCGATGATCCAGGGTTCACCGAGGCGTTTGCGCAGGGCGGAGACCGTGATGCGCACGGCGTTGGTGAACGGATCGGCATTCTCGTCCCACGCCCGCTCCAGAAGCTCTTCGGCGCTGACGACACCGCCTTCGGAGGCGACGAGCACTTCAAGGACCGCGAACTGTTTGCGGGTGAGCGCAATGTAGCGGTTGTCACGGTAGACCTCGCGGCGGAACGGGTCGAGGCGCAGGCCCGCGATCTCTCGTACGGGAGGCCGGTTGTGGGCGCGCCGGCGGTCGAGGGCCCTGAGCCTGAGCACGAGCTCCAGGAGTTCGAAGGGCTTCGTGAGGTAGTCGTCGGCGCCGAGTTCGAACCCGGATGCCTTGTCGTCGAGACGGTCGGCGGCGGTGAGCATGAGGACGGGCATGCCGCCGCCTGAGGCGACGATGTGTCTGGCGACCTCGTCGCCGGAAGGTCCTGGGATATCGCGGTCGAGGACGGCGATGTCGTAGGCGTTGATGCTCAGCAGCTCCAGAGCGGTGTCACCGTCACCGGCGATATCGGCTGCGATCGCCTCCAGACGCAGGCCATCGCGAATCGCTTCGGCCATAAAGGGCTCGTCCTCGACAATCAACACACGCATGCAGCAAGGATACGAGCCGCCACATATCGTCCTCGTATCGAAAATCGCCTACGTGCTGGCAACACTCGGTTGATTTCACTCGCGGTATGTCACGAACCCAGCCCTCAGTACGAACAATGACCCGGCGGGTTCGCTGGCTGATTGTCAGCGGCCTGATAGCCGTCATGGCCGTGGTAGGTGTTATGGCGGGGTTCGCCGCGGTTCTCGGCCATCAGACGTCGAAGTCCTCGGCTACGCCTCGCGGTGGGCTCGGTGGTGCCGCCAGTGAGGCCGATGGTGCCGTCCCCGACGGAGTGACGGTCTTCGATGACGCGTGTCCGGCCGTGGCCAAGCTTGATCCGGATCTGCTGAAGGCCCTCCGCCAAGCTGCGCCGGATGCCGCGAACAGTGGCGCCACTTCCTACGTCAACAGCGGCTGGCCGACGACGTCTCCGCACCACACCGTGCAGGGCACGGTCGGGTCGCCGTCGAGCGCAGCGAGCGGGTGCTGGTGCTCGGTGACTTCAACGGCACCATCGACGATCGTTCCCGGTGGCGCGGATCGACCAGGTCCTGGTTAGAGGCGCGGAGCCGACGAGCGCGTGGCTGCTGCCGGCCACGGGCAGTCACCACCTGCCGGTGGCGGCCGGAATCAGCTGGTGAACGCCGCGTGAGCCGCCGGGTGGCGGCATATCGTCGGCGTATCGAGAACTGCATACACCCGGGTAACACCCCGCCGCCTTGACTGGTGGCATGTCCTACAGCGAACCAGTACGAGCAGCAGCCGGGAATCCGGTCGTCAGGCCGATCAGCGCCGCCGGGCATTTGGCGTTCGTGCGGGCCCAGCGGTCGGTCAGCTTTCTGCAGACCCCGGCGTGGGGCCGCGTCAAGACCGAGTGGCGCAGCGAGTCCCTCGGCTGGTTCGACGGCCGGCGCCTGGTCGGTGCCGGGCTCGTCCTGCACCGCCCGGTGCCGCGGCTGGACCGCTTCACGCTGGCGTATCTGCCCGAGGGCCCGGTCATCGACTGGAGCGGCGAGATCGGTGCGTGGCTCAATCCGCTGGCGGCGTATCTCAAGGCGCACGGCGCGTTCGCGATCCGGCTCGGCCCGCCGGTGGTCACGGACACGTGGAGCGCCGCCCAGGTCAAGGAGGGCATCGCCGATCCGGGCATCCGGCGGCTGACCGATCTGCCAGGACAGTGGGGCGACCCGGTCGGCGCCCGCGTGAGCAGCAGGCTCAAGGACGCGGGATGGCTGCCGCAGAACCCGCAGGACGGGTTCGGGGTCGGGCATCCGCAGTTCAAGTACGAGGTCCCGCTGGCAGGCAGGACCGGGGACGAGCTGCTCAGGGGCATGAACCAGCAGTGGCGCCGCAACATCAAGAAGGCGGCCAAGGAGGGCGTCGAGGTCACGGTCGGCGACGGGGGTCCGGAAGACCTGAAAGCGTTTCACGACCTCTACGTCCACACCGCCGAGCGCGACCGCTTCACACCCCGGCCGCTGCGCTACTTCGAGACCATGTTCGCGGCACTGAGCGCCGAGGACCCCGAGCGGATCAAGCTCTACCTGGCCCACCACCAGGGCGACTTGGTCGCCGCCACCATCCTGGTCCGCGCCGGAGCCCACGCGGTGTACGCCTACGGTGCCTCCTCCACCGAGAAGCGCGAGGTCCGCGGCTCCAACGCCTGCCAGTGGGCAATGATCCGCCACTCGCTCGCGGCCGACTGCGACGTCTACGACCTGCGCGGCATCACCCCCACCCTCGACGCCGACGACCCGCACGTCGGCCTGGTCCGGTTCAAAGTCGGCACCGGCGGCCAGGCGGTGCGGTACGTCGGCGAGTGGGACCTGCCGCTGCGGCCGATGGTCTACCGGGCCTTCAACCTCCACATGTGGCGGCGGGGGCGCTGAGCCTCAAGGTGGCCTTCGGCCTGACCGGCTACGCGAGCGCGGCGGCGACCTCGTCGAGGAACGCCCCGCGGGAGGCCTTGACCAGCACCACATCGCCGGCGACGAGGCGGCCGCGCAGCCAGTCGACGGCCGCGTCGTTGTCGGCCAGCATCACCGCGCGCTCGCCCGCGCCGTCGGCGATCGCTCGGGCGGCCTCGCCGACCGCGACCACCACGTCGGCCCGGGCGGCGGCGTACGCCCCGACAGCACGGTGCTCGGCCGCACTGTCGTCGCCGAGTTCGAGCATCTCGCCGAGTACGGCGATGCGGCGCCCGCCCTCGATCGCCGCCAGCGCGTCCAGGGCGGCGCGGGTGGAGTCGGGGTTGGCGTTGTAGGTGTCGTTGAGCAGTGTCGCGCCACCGGCGAGGACGCGCCGCTCCATGCGCCACTGCGACAGGGAGGCGGTGGCCAGCGCCGCCGCGGCCAGGTCGAGGGGTACTCCGGCCGCCAGTCCGGCAGCAGCGGCGGCCGACGCGTTGAGCGCCTGGTGGGCGCCCACGTGCGGCAGTGCGACGGGTGCGCAGGCGTTGGTTGTCCGCAGTGTGCAGGACGGCCGGCCGAGCCGGTCGAGGTCCAGACCGAGCACCCGTACGTCGGCGTGCTCCGCCCGGCCGAAGGTCAGCACGGAGCCGTCGGCGAGCGCACGCATCGTGTCCACGAGGGAATCATCGGCGTTGAGGACGGCGGTGCCGCCGGGCGCGAGCCCTCGTACCAGCTCGCCCTTGGTCTCGGCGATGGCCGCGCGCGACCCGAACTCGCCGAGGTGGGCCTGTCCGACGTTGAGGACGACGCCGATGTCGGGCGCGACCAGGCTGGTGAGCTCGGCGATGTCGCCGACATGGCGGGCGCCCATCTCCAGGACGAGGAAACGGGTGGCTGCGTCCGCGCGCAGCATGGTGAGCGGCACACCGAGCTCGTTGTTGAGCGAGCCGATTGTGGCGATGGTCGGCCCGGCGCTCGACAGCACGGCCGCCAGCAGGTCCTTGGTGCCGGTCTTGCCCTGGGAGCCGGTCACCCCGACCACGGTCAGCCCGTCGCGCAGCCGGGCCGCGACGTGGGCGGCGAGCAACTGCAGCGCGGCCTGGGCGTCCTGGACGACGACGGTGGGCAGCGGCGTGGGCCGGGAGCCGAGCACGGCCACCGCGCCGGCCCGGCCCGCTTGGCCAACGTAGACGTGGCCGTCGACGCGCTCGCCGGCGAAGGCGACGAAGAGGCTGCCCGGCTCGGCCTGCCGCCCGTCGAGCACGGCCGGCGCGGTCACTGTCGCGGAGCTGTCGCCCTCGACCGTCCCGCCGACGACTTCGGCGATCTCGCCGAGGCTGAGGGGGATCACGCTGGTTCCTTGTAGGTCATGCCTCCAGTCAATGTGCCGCGGTGTATCGGCGGCATATCGAAAACTACATATGTTCCGGCAACACCATGCCGCCTTGACTGGAGACATGACGTACAGCGAACCGTCCTGCATCACCGTCTATGGGTGCGGCCCGGATGAGGCCGCCTTGTTCCGAGAGTTGGCGCCTCGCTTCGGTGTGACGCCGGTCATCACGGACGCACCGGTATCCGAAGCGAATGCCGACCTGGCATCCGGAAGTCGATCCATCAGCGTCGGCCACAAGACCTCCATCGCCAATTCTGCTCTCCTCGCGCTGGGCCGGGCCGGCGTGACGTACATGTCCACGCGGAGCATCGGGTGCAACCACATCGATGTGGAATACGCGGACAGCGTCGGAATCACCGTGGGAAACGTCAGCTACTCGCCGGACAGCGTGGCCGACTTCACGCTGATGCAGATGCTGATGGCGGTGCGAGACGCGAAATCCATCGTCCGGAGCGCGGATGTGCACGACTACCGGCTGAACGAAGTGCGCGGCAGGGAACTGCGCGATCTGACCGTGGGTGTGATCGGCACAGGCCGCATCGGCACCGCGGTCGTGGACAGGCTGCGGGGCTTCGGCTGCCGAATACTCGCCCACGACAATCACCCCAAGGCCCCTGCCGAATACGTCTCTCTCGACGAGTTGCTGCAGCAGAGCGACATGGTCACGCTCCACGCGCCGCTCACCCCGGACACGTATCACCTGCTGGATCGGCAGCGTATCGAGCAGATGAAACAGGGTGCACTCGTCGTCAATACCGGACGTGGGGCGCTCATCGACACCGAGGCCCTGGTGTCGGCACTGGAAAGCGGCAGGCTCGGCGGCGCGGCACTGGATGTCGTCGAGGGCGAGGAAGGAATCTTCTACGCCGACTGCCGTAGGAGGCCGGTGGAAAGCAAGTCACTGCTGCGGCTGCAAGAGCTGCCGAATGTGCTCATCAGCCCGCACACCGCCTACTACACGGACCACGCGCTGCGGGACACGGTCGAAAACTCCCTCACCAACTGCCTGAAATTCGAAAACGGGAGCCAGCATGGATAAGTTGAAGGTCGGCATCGTCTTCGGCGGATGCTCCGAAGAGCACCCCATTTCCGTCAAGTCCGCGCAAGAGGTTGCCCGGAACCTCGACGCCGAGAAGTACGAACCGTTCTACATCGGTATCACGAAGGACGGCGCCTGGAAGCTCTGCGAGGGCCCCGATGCGGAGTGGGAGAACAGCAACTGCCGTCCGGCCGCACTGTCACCGGACAGCACCGTGCACGGACTGCTCGTCAAGCAACAGGGGCAGGAGCGGTACGAGACGATCCCCCTCGACGTCGTGCTGCCCGTGCTGCACGGCAAGCGCGGCGAGGACGGTGCGATGCAAGGGCTCCTTGAGCTCTCCGGCATCCCCTACGTGGGCTGCGATGTGCAGAGTTCCGCCCTGTGCATGGACAAATCCCTCGCCTACGTCGTCGCCAGAAGCGCGGGAATCGCCACGCCGAATTTCTGGACGGTCGCGGCCGACCAGGACATCGACCCCGAGCAACTCACCTATCCGGTGTTCGTGAAGCCGGCGCGTTCGGGCTCGTCCTTCGGGGTCACCAAGGTGCCCCGGGCAGAGGAACTGCAGAGCGCGGTGGAGACCGCACGGCAGTACGACGCGAAGGTGCTGATCGAGGAGGCCGTCGTCGGCAGCGAGATCGGATGCGCCGTCCTGGGCAACGAACTCGACCTGATGGCGGGCGAAGTGGACCGGATCGCGCTCTCCCACGGTTTCTTCCGGATCCATCAGGAGGACGCACCGGAGAACGGTTCCGACAACTCGACGGCGATCGTTCCCGCCGATATTCCGGCGGAATCGCGCCTGACCGCCCAGGAGACGGCCATGGCCGTATACCGCGCCCTGGGGTGCAGCGGTCTCGCACGGGTGGACATGTTCCTCAAGGAGGACGGAGCAGTGGTCCTCAACGAGGTGAACACCTTCCCCGGCATGACGTCGTACAGCCGCTACCCGCGCATGATGGCGGCCGCAGGAGTGCCGCTCGGCGAAGTCCTCGACCGGATCCTGTCCTTGGCCTTGACGGGAAAGAGCCGGTGAAGGGGGAAAGGCCGATGAAGGACGACTTCGTCTTCATCGACGAGCTTCCAGCCGGAACAGCCGGAACAGCCGGAATGCGCTGGGACGCCAAGTACGCCACATGGGACAACTTTACCGGCAAACCCGTGGACGGGTACCTGGCCAATCGGATCGTCGGCACGAGGGCGCTGTGCGAAGCCCTGGAACGAGCGCGCGAGCGGGCCGAAACCCAGGGCTTCGGCCTGCTTCTCTGGGACGGTTACCGCCCGCAGCGCGCCGTCGACTGCTTCGTGCGCTGGTCACAGCAGCCGGAAGACGGCCGCACGAAGGCACGGCACCATCCGAACATCGGCCGGGCCGAGATGTTCGAGCAGGGATACGTCGCCGCCAAGTCGGGTCACAGCCGGGGCAGCACCGTCGACCTCACGCTCTACGACCTCGCTTCCCGGGAGATCGTCCCCATGGGCGGTGGCCATGACCTGATGGATGCCCTCTCCCACCACGGAGCACAAGGGATCACGCAAGCCGAAGCGAGAAACCGCCGGCACCTCCGTACCCTCATGGAGGCCTGCGGTCTCATCGCATACGACTGCGAGTGGTGGCATTACACGCTGGCCGACGAACCGTATCCGGACACCTACTTCGATTTCCCCATCACCTCCTCCCCCTCGCGTGGGTGAGACGCCCGGCGGCGTACCCCGGCGTCGCCGTCTACGCAGCGCTCGAAGTCGGCAGGGCTACGCAGGAGGATTCGAATCGCGATCGCGCCGTACAACCTGGTCAGGTGGGTGTGGGGCCGACCAGTTCTCCCAGGACGTCTTCCATGGTCACGAAGCCGATGACGGTTGCCTTCTTGCCGGTGACGGCGGCCAGGTGGGTGCCGGCGGCGCGCATGGCGGTCATGGTGTCGTCGAGCGGGGTGTCGATCTCGACCTTGATGACCGGGTGAAGGGCGCTGGGCGGGAACGGCTGGGTACGGTCGGCGACCCCCAGGGCGTCCTTGATGTGGAGGTAGCCCAGCACCTCCTTGCCGGGACCGGTGACCGGCAGCCGGGAGAAGCCCGAGGCGACAGCGGCACGCTCCAGTTGCTGCGAGGTGATGTGGTGATCCACTGTGACCGTCCTGCTCACCGGCACCATCACCTCACCCACCGGGCGAGTCCCCAGTTCCAGGGCGTCTTGGAGGCGTTCGCCGTCCTCGGCGTCGAGCAGTCCGGCCTCGCTGGAGTCCTTGACCAGGCGGGCGAGTTCGTCGTCGGTGAAGACGGAGGCGATTTCGTCCTTCGGGTCGACCTTCAGCAGCCGCAGCAGGGCGTTGGCGAAGGCGTTGATGCCGAAGATCGCGGGCTTGAGGGCGCGGGTGAGGGCGACGAGCGGCGGACCGAGCAGCAGCGCGGTCGGTGCGGGGGCAGCGAGCGCGATGTTCTTCGGCACCATCTCGCCGATCAGCATGTGGAGATACGTCGCCGCCGTGAGTGCGACCACGAAGGCGATCGGGTGGATCAGGGCATCAGGCACGCCGACCGCGTGGAACGGCGGCTCCAGCAGGTGGGCGATGGCCGGTTCGGCGACCGCGCCCAGCACGAGGGAGGAGACGGTGATGCCGAGCTGTGCGGTGGCCATCACCGCGGACAGGTGCTTCACGCCCCACAGGGTGGTCTTCGCACGCCGGTTGCCCTTATGCGCGGCCGGTTCGATCTGGCTGCGGCGTACCGAGATCAGGGCGAACTCGGCGCCTACGAAGAACGCGTTGGTGATCAGGGTGAGCGCGCCGATCAGCAGCTGGAGCGTGGTCATCGGGCGTCCTGCCTGTCGGTCTGATCGGCGGTCGGGGCGGTGAGGTGGAGCCGGTCGGCCCGGTGGTGCTCGATGTGGAGCACGGCCAGCTGCCATCCGTCCACGTGGACCCGGTCGGTCACGGCCGGGATGCGCTCCAGGCGGGTCGCGACCAGTCCGGCCAGGGTCTCGTACGGGCCCGGCGGGGCCTCGAAGCCGATTTCGCTGAGCTGGTCCAGGCGGACACTGCCGTCCGCCTCCCACGTCGGCCGCCCGTCGGCAGCCGGCGCCACGGGCATCAGGTCCAGCTCCTCCTGCGGGTCGTGTTCGTCGCGGACCTCGCCGACCACCTCTTCGACGATGTCCTCCACCGTGGCGACGCCTGCGGTCCCGCCGTATTCGTCGACGACCACGGCCATGGTGCGCGCCTGGCGCAACTGGCGAAGGATCTTGTCGACCGGCAGTGAGTGCGGCACCAGCAGTGCTTCGGTGACAAGGTCCGTGACCGCCGTGTCGGTCCGCTCGTCCTCTTCCAGGGCGAGGACGTCGCGGATGTGGACGGTGCCGATGACCTGATCCAGGCTGTCGCGGTAGACAGGAAAGAGGGACAGGCCGGTGGCCAGGGTGAGGTTCGCCGTGTCCGCGGCGGTGGCATGGGCCTCAAGTGCCTGGACGTCCACACGGGGGGTCATGACGTTCTCGGCGGTCAGCTCACCCAGGTGCAGGGTCTTCACGAACAGCTCGGCCGAGTCGGCCTCTATCGCCCCCTCGCGTGCGGAGTGCCGGGCCAGGGCGACCAGCTCCTCCGGGGTCCGCGCCGAGGCGAGCTCTTCCTGTGGTTCCAGACCGATGCGGCGCACCAGACGGTTCGCGGTGTTGTTCAGGTGCCGGATCAGCGGTGCGAACGCGGCCGTGAATCCGCGCTGCGGGCCTGCCACGACCTTGGCCACGGCCAGCGGGTTGGAGATCGCCCAGTTCTTTGGCACCAGCTCACCGACCACCATCAGCACCACCGTCGAGACGCCGACGCCCAGGACTGTCGCGAGAGTGGAGACGGCCCCGGAGGGAAGGCCGACGGCTTCAAGCGGGCCGCGCAGCAGAACGGCGAGCGAGGGCTCGGCGAGCATGCCGATCACCAGCGAGGTCACCGTGATGCCCAGCTGGGCACCGGACAGCTGGAAGGTCAGCTTGCGTACGGCCTTCAAAGCGCCCTCGGCACCGGGCTCGCCCGCTTGGGCGGCGGATTCCAGCTCACCGCGCTCGATCGTGGTCAGCGAGAACTCGGCAGCGACGAACACCGCACACGCCAGCGTGAGCGCCAGGGCCAGGAGCAGCAGCAGGATTTCGGTCACCGTGCCACCCCCGCTCCACTGCTCTGCGGATGACTGGGTAGGGCACGGCTGGGACTGGGAGGTTCACCCATCGCGGGTCTGGTGCTCCTTCTCGGCTCATCGGGTCGGTGGATCCTGGGCAGGTCGGTGAGGCGGCGGCGCCCCGGATAGATGGTAAAGGACCGGCAAAGTCCCTTGGGGGGCGATCTTGCCCCGCCTGGCGGGGCGCTTTTCGGACGTTCCGCCGGCGAGCCGCCGGGATGCCGCCCGGGCGGGGCACGCCACCCCTATGCTTCTACATGCGTGTAGAGAACGTGAGGGACGGCTCGGATGTTCCTGGCGCGGTGCGGGCGACGGCAGCCGGGAGGGGTCGCCGCATTGAGCAGGGCACCGGATCGCCGGAGCAGCGAGTCGCCTGGACTATCCATCCGTCGTTTCCCTGGGAGGGCTGTCGTGGCTTCAATCGACCTGGACAAGATGCTGGACAAGGCGTGGGCGGACAAGAGTCTGCCGGAGATCCTCGCCGCGCCGGTGGCGGCGCTGAAGGGAGTCTCGGACCGGGACGGTGAGCTCCTTCAGGAGGCGTTCGGCGTCAAGACGGTCGCCGACCTGGCCGAGTTGAAGTACGCGCGCTGGGCGCGGGCACTGGCCTCGCTGGACGCCTCCGCCAAGTAGTCCTCGCCCCGTCTGCTGGTGGGCTCCGCCTCCATGGAGCCCACCGGTCAGCGGTGGAAGGAACCCCCACGCACATATGAAGGAGGGAACGCCACGATGGTGTTCAGGCGGTTGCTTGGCTCGCTCGGTGTGGGTGGCCCCACGGTGGACACGGTCCTTGCCCAGGGTGGTGTGCTGCCCGGCGGCACCTTGAGCGGGGAGGTGAATCTCAAGGGCGGTGACACCGACTTCACGATCGATCACCTCACCCTGGAGCTCGTGGCCCGCGTCGAGGCAGAGCACGATGGCGGGGAATCCGAGGGCGCGGTCGTCTTCGACCGGTTCAGCGTGGGCGGGAACTTCCGCCTCGCCGCCGGTGAGCTGCACAGCGTGCCCTTCAGCGTGATGCTGCCGTGGGAGACCCCGGTCACCGAGCTGTACGGGCAGCCCCTGGGCATCCTGCTCGGGGTACGTACCGGACTGGCGGTCGCGGGCGCGAAGGACAAGGGCGACCTCGACCCCCTGTCCGTGCACCCGCTGCCCGCCCAGGAGGCCATCCTCGAAGCGCTCGGGCAGCTCGGCTTCGGCTTCAGGTCCGCAGACCTGGAGCTGGGACACATCGGGGGTACCGGACAGCAGCTGCCCTTCTACCAGGAGATCGAGCTCTCCCCTTCTGCGCAGTACGCGCACCGGATCAACGAGATCGAGGTGACCTTCCTCGCCGGCCCGGGAGGGCTGGACGTGGTCTTGGAGGCCGACAAGCGTGGCGGTCTCTTCACCGAGGGCCACGACGCCGTGACCCGCTACACCGTCAGCCACGACGGTGTCGAGCAGCTCAACTGGCACGCCGAAGTCGATGGCTGGATCCGCCAGCTGGTCGAGAACCACGCCTCCCGTGAGCCGCATGGCTCGTACGGGCACGGCGGTTCGCACCCCGGCGGATACGACGGGCACGGCGATCCCCACGGCGCCCACAGCAGCCACACCCACAAGGATGAGCACGGCGACGGTCACGGGCACCGGTCCGGTCCGGGAATGGGCACCGTGGTCGCAGCCGGTGCGGCGGGCCTCGCCGTCGGTGTGGTCGGCGGCATGGTCGCGGCAGAAGCTGTCGACGAGGTCGGTGACTTCTTCGAAGGCGACGACGAAGAAGAAGACGAGGGGTAAGGAGCCTGTGCCCCGCCCCGGGGTGCTGCTGCCTCGGCGGCAGCCCTCCTCAATGCCTGCCGCTCCGGCTACATAGGGGTGGCCGCGCGCAGGATGAGGATCAGCGTGACGGTCGAGTTCGCGGAGGACAGCGCTGAGACGGTGGTGCCGGCCGCGGCTCCCCAGGTGGCCAGACCGACCGTGGTGAAGACCGGCGGCCAGTTCGCTCCCGCAGGAGCCGGTCCCAGCAGGGCGGCAACCCGGCGCGGCACCGGCCCCGCTGCGGCGGCGAAGTGCGCGAGCGTGGCGAGCGGCGCACCCCGGGAGAGCAGTGCCGACTTGCCGATCGCCCGTGCCATGGTGTGCCGGCTGCCGACAGCGGCGGCCGCCTCCTCGTCCGCCCACCGCTCAGCGGTGTAGGCGACGGCGGTCCGCAGCGGCCGCAGGAACGGGTTGGCTCGCGCCGCGAGCTGCACGGTGAGCAGGAACCGGTGGTGGCGGCGGGCCAGATGCACGCGTTCATGGGCGAACAGGGCGCGCCGCTCGGACGGTTTGAGCCCGGCCAGCATTCCGGTCGTGACCACGATCCGGTCCCGCCTGCCGGGGAGCGCGTACGCGTAGGGCGTCGGGTCGGGCAGCACCGCCACCGACGTGGCGGGCAGTCCCGCAAGAGCGTTCGCGGCCCGGCGGCGTACCCGATGGTGCTGCCAAGCCGCGCAGGTGCACGCCGCGAGCACCGCGATCAGGGCGGGGATGGCGGCCCTGCCCGCGACCTCCTCATAGGGCACCGCCTCACGGACCTCCGGGTCCGACCAGCCGTCGGGCAGCGGGTTACCGGGCAACTGTGCGGTGCCGACCACCATCAGCAGCGCCAGGCAGAGAGTGCTGCACACCGCGAACACAGCGGTAACGCCGGTCAGCAGCCAGGTCGCTGCCTTGGGATGCAGGCGCTGTTCGGCAAGGCGGGCGATCGGCCAGGCCGTCAGGGGCAGTACCAGCGGGAGGAAGACGAAGACCCCCATGACTACCGGTCTTCCTCCTCACCGGGGGCTTGGACGAGCAGGTCGCGCAGCAGCCTCTCATCCGTCGGCGAGAGTACGGTCACGAAGCTCGCCAGGACCGCCCCCCGGTCCGTCTCGGCATCCAGCACCCGCCGCATACGCAGGGCTGCGAGCCCGGCCTCGTCGGCGACTGGCGTCCATTCGAAGGACCGGCCGACCCGCTGGCGGGCGACCGCATCCTTGGCGTGCAGCCGGGTCAGGATGGTCATCACCGTGGTGTACGCGAGATCGCCGCTCAGCCGGTCCTGGACCCAGGCCGCGGTGACCGCCTTGGGGGCCTGGCGCAAAACGGCCAGCACCTGTCCCTCCAGCTCGCCCTGTCCGCGCCGCCGGGGATGCTGATCGGCACCACCTTTGTTCTGGTCCGTCATGCCGTCAGCCTCCTGCCTCCTGGCCCGCGTGCTGCTGCGGGTGGTTCATCGTACTCAAGCGTGCGGCCGGTCCTGCCCCGTCAACGACGCCTTGGCCGACCAATGCCGCCACTCTTGCCCGGGCCCACGCCAGGTGGTGTCAGGCCCTGATCGAGCGTGGGTTGATTCGGTTCCTCCGTCGCCGGTTACGACCCCCGCTCGCGTCCTCTACAGTGATGTAGATACACATGGGTCATGCCGGTGTGTTACTCGGCCGGTACTCTCCGGCCCGCCCCCAATGCCAGGAGGAAAACCGGTGGGAGTCACGCTGACCAAGGGCCAGCAGATCAGCCTGGAGAAGACCGGAGGGCCGGGGCTCAGCGTCGTACGCATGGGGCTGGGCTGGCAGGCCGCACCCCGCAAGGGCTTCCTTGCCAAGCTCAGGGCCCGCGAGATCGATCTCGACGCCTCGGCGGTGCTCTTCGCCGAGGGCAAGGCGGTCGATGTCGTCTTCTTCCAGCACCTGGTCAGCGACGACGGTTCGGTCCGCCACACCGGCGACAACCTCGTCGGCGGTGCCGGGCAAGGCGGCGACGACGAGTCGATTCTTGTGGACCTGTCGCGTGTGCCCGTCCACGTCGAGCAGATCGTCTTCACCGTCAACTCCTTCACCGGCCAGACCTTCGCCGAGGTGGAGAACGCCTTCTGCCGTCTCATCGATGAGAACACCGGTCAGGAGCTGGCTCGCTACACCCTCTCCGGCGGCGGCGCCTACACCGCCCAGATCATGGCCAAGGTCCACCGCTCCGGCGGTACCTGGCACATGTCCGCTATGGGAGAACCGGCCAATGGCCGCACCTTCCAGGACCTGATGCCTACTATCGCCAGCCACCTGTAGGCCCTCTTGGGCAGAGCTCTGACGAAGGAAGCGAGAAGGACGTAGGAGGCGTAGTAGAGGATGGTCCAGCGGGAGATCTCCAGGCCCGCACGGACCGCGTCGCCGATACCGTAGGCGGCGACGCAGGTGTGCTCGGCGACGCGTAACCAGCGCTGCCAGTCCTCGGCCTGCCCCGAGTACGTCTGGACTCCGAGTAAGGCGGCGTTGGCGAGGATCAGTGTGAAGACGGTGACGGCGAACCAGCGCGCTTCCGTGACCCCGCGGCACGTCCGCGCCAGGATCTCGCGGGTGGGAACCACACCGGCCGTGCGGTCCGTCATCCTGTTCTGTTCCTCCGTGCGGCGCACTGTTTCCGGTCAACCGGGCTGGAATGCGGGCTTGTTGAGTCCTCCCACTCCCAGGGATACTTCTACATCGCTGTAGATTCCGGTGCGTCGTCGGCTCGCCGCGCCTTCCGAGGAGAGAGCTGACCTGATGTTCGGTTTCGGTGAACTGGCCCTGATCCTCCTCGTGGTCGTCGTCGTCCTCGCAATCAAGAAACTGCCAGAGCTCACGCGTTCGGCAGGCAAGGCGGCGCGGATCCTCAAGAGCGAGAAGAAGGCGTTGAAAAGGGACGAATGACGCGCCCTTTGTCGTCGCGGTCGACCGCGAGCGGACTGTTTGCCGCGAGGGAAATGAACCCGCCGCCCGCATGCGATTGGGTGGGCATGCGGGCGGCGGGAGTCGGAGACCGGGCCCCTCGGCTTCGTCAGCCTCTGGAATACTGCTGGTGAGAAGTGCCTCAAGTGGTCGTCTCGAATTGCCCCCGCAACGGCTCCTGGCGGTATGCCCACTGGTGGGCACACCGCGTCGGGGCAGCGGGATCGAGCAGGACGGAAACAGGTGGTCTCGTTGAAGCGGTCGCGGAGACACCGCTCAGCTGCGACGCGACCCAAAGCGACGCCGCCCGCCGCGTCAGCCGTCCACGCGCACCTGGAGCGGCTTCGCGCTCATGCCTTGGCCCGCAGGAAGGCGCTCGTGGACACGGCCCCCACCAGCTCCAACCGGGTCTCCGCGGTGAGGTACTCGTCCGCCGCCAGCTTCACCCCCGGCCAGGTGCGGTCTCCGTAGTCGTCGACGATCACCACGCCCCCGGGTGCGATGATCCCCTCGACCCACTCCAGGTCGGCGCGCACGCCCTCGGCCGAGTGGTCACCGTCCACGACGACCACGCCGTACGAGCGGTCGGACACCGCCTGGCGGATAGCCGGGTCGCCGGAGAAGCCCTGGTGCAGGCGGACCCGCTCCGGCGGTACCCCGGCGAGTTCCAGGTTCGCCCGGACGACAGCCTCGCTGACCGGCGAGCCCGAGGGGTCCTTGGGGTTGTCGGTGCCGGGCTGGAGCTGCACCTCGGCCAGCGGGTCCACGATGGTCAGCGAGCAGCGCTGCCCGCTGCGCGAGAACTGCCGGGCGAGCGCGGAGGAGAACAGGCCGTACAGGGTGCCGATCTCCAGTACGTCGGCGTTCGGCGGGCCGAGCAGCTGGGGGGTGACGAGCTTGCCGAGGATGTTGGGCGTTCCGCCGGCGATCCGGCCGACGCCGCGCATTTCCACCTCGGCCAGCGTCCGGAAGGCCGCGGCGACGTACGGGCGGGCGTTCCGCTCCCCCGTCGCGGCCTCCACCTCCTTGACCAGGGTGTCGATGGACCCCTTGGTCGGCATCCGGGGCGAGGGCCGCCCCTCCTTGCCGAACAGCAGCTCCAGGGTGTAGCGGGACACCCGGGCCTCCTGGAGCTCTTCGGACATCGTGTCGAGCCGCGAGTGCAGCTCCTTGACCTCGTCGGCGTTCGATTTGCGAACGACGCGCTCGATGTGGCGGTCCAGGTATCGGATGATCGGTCGCAGCGCCTTGCGGCCTGCGGCAGTGGAGCCGAGAGAGGGCATGCCCGGCAGCCCAGCAGATGATTCGCCCGCTGCATACCAAAAGGGCAGGGGTTCGCCTACTCGACGCCAAGAGTTCGCCTCCGGCGGGGCCGGGACCGCGAGTTGGAGCGGGGGCGGGGCGGAGGTCGCCGGGCGGGGGAGCGGGTCAGTGCCGACCGCGCAGCCGCCGCAGCAGCCGCATGGCCTGCGCGCGCTTCCTGGGGTCGGCAGCCGCCCGCCGGGCGGAGTCGACAGCTTTCCGCCCCTGTGGGCTCCGACTGAACTCCTTGATCCTGTTGATCAGACCGGACACGGTGGTCCACCTCCTGAAGCGGCGACCTCCACGGTAACCGAGGGCGGACCTCGCCGGTCGGCCGGAACCCCGAGCGGAGCCAGGAATCTCCGGGCGGAGGCACCGGGGCCCGCCGGTGACTCGGACGGCGGACGCCCGGCGGCCGGCGCGGGCCCCGCCGGGAGCGGCAGCCGCTCCCCCGCTGGTGCCTGGATTACCGTGAGCCCGCATGTCACGGCAATGACAGGAGGCCCGCACATGGCAGTGACCCGGTCGGTCAAGCGGCTGCTGGTGCTGACGGCCGGTGTCGTGCTGCTGGCGATCGGTGCCGCGCTGCTGGTCCTCCCCGGGCCCGGCCTGCTGCTGGTGCTGGCGGGGCTGGTGGTGCTCGCCCGGGAGTTCCCCGCGGTGGAGCGGTATGTCGGCCCCGTACGGGCCCGGGCCATGCGGGCTGCCGAGGAGAGCGTGTCCTTGAGATGGCGCCTCGTGGGCTCGGCGTGCGTGGCCGCCGCACTGGTTGCCGCCGGGGTGGTGTGGGGGCTGGTGCCGGAGCTGCCGCTGGCCGGCTGGAGCACCGGCTCGGGGCTGATCCTCTCCGGATTTCTGCTGGTCGCCCTGCTTGTGTGGAGCTACCGCCACCATCACCCTCGTCGCGTGCCCTGACCCGCCGGACCGGGCCGGGTAGCGGACCCAGGGACCGGGCCGGGGAGGGCGAGGGACTTCCCCCCGGAGAGCCTTGTGCGACGGTGCGGTTCCGCGCTCGGCAAGGGTGCACCCTCGGCAAGCGTGAAACTGCTGTGAAGTGGTAGAAGTAGGGCGGTCATCACCGTCGAGAGGAGGCGACATGCCATCGAAGCGGCGTCGCAAGAAGAAGGCCCGCCGCAAGAACGCGGCCAACCACGGTCGTCGGCCGCAGTCCTGAGCGGACGGCCCGTACCACCGGTCGGACCTGGGTCGGCCCGGGTCCGACCGGCTTCACCGGGCGGCCCCGTGCGCACCGGCCGCCCTCGAGCCCGGCGGGCCGCAACGCCCGTGGACGTCAGCCCGCACGTCAGCCCGCACCTCGACGCGGTCATCGACTGTGCGATCCCGCCCAGCCGTGGGCTCGGCTCCAGCGCGGCGTGCGCGCGTGCGGTAGTCCGCGCCCTCGCCGATCTGTTCGGCCGTGAAGTCGAGGAGAGCACGGTCTTCGATTCGGTGCAGACAGCCGAGAACGTGGCGCACGGCCATCGGTGTCCACGCACTCGCCGCCGGTGCTCCTGCCGGAGTACCTGAGCTTCGGCCCCGCTTGCCAGCTGACCCCCGCCCTGCGGAAACGCGGCGTCGGGGGCTCTTTCTTGGTGCTCGTGGGCACGGCCCCGCCGGGTGCCGCCGCCGGGTCCGACTGAGGATGCTGACCTGCCGTGTTGTGCGGCGGCAGGTGGCCGTCATGTGCGAAGCGTTGACAACCCCGTGACCCGTGGTAAATGTGTGGTACTGGCACCGCAAAAGAGCGACGATTTTACTCAAAGTCGGTAGTCAGTTCACGCAATTGCCAGGCCCCACTCCTCAGCCCCATGAGACAGAGGACGCCATGAGAGGGAAGAAACACCGCCGTCGGCTCATCACCGCCGCGCTCAGCACCGCATTGCTGTCCCTCGGGCTCATGCCCCTGACCTCCGGCACAGCCGCCGCCCGGCCACCCGAAGCCGAGGCGGCGAATCTGGCGCTGGACAAGCCGATCGAAGCGTCTTCGTCGACGCAGAACTACTTCGCCACGAACGCCAACGACGACAGCACCAGCACCTACTGGGAGGCGAGCGGCCATCCGTCGACGCTGACGGTGAAGCTCGGCGCCAACGCCGATCTCCAGTCGGTGGTTGTCAAGCTCAACCCCGACCCGGCCTGGTCGGCGCGCACGCAGAGCATCGAGGTACTCGGGCGCGAGCAGTCCGGCGAGAGCCTCACCTCGGTGAAAGCGCGTGCCGACTACACCTTCAGCCCCTCGGGGAACCAGAACACCGTGACCATCCCGGTCACCGGGAGCTACGCCGACGTACAGCTGAAGATCTCCGGCAACAGCTCCGGGTACGGCGGCCAGGTCGCGGAGTTCCAGGTGCTCGGCACCCCGGCGGCCAATCCGGACCTGACCCTCACCGATCTTGCCTGGGACCCCGCACAGCCCACGGAGACCGACGAGGTAACGGTGAACGCCACCGTGCGCAACACCGGCTCGGCGGCCGCGGCCGCGACGACGGCGAACGTCAGCCTGGACGGCACGGTCGCGGGCAGCGCTCCGGTGGCCGCGCTCGGCGCCGGTGAGTCGGCGACCGTGCCGGTCGCCATCGGCAAGCGGGCACAGGGAAGTTACACCGTCTCCGCGGCCGTCGACCCGACGGACACGATTCCCGAGCGGGACGACAGCAACAACAGCCGCACCGCCGACGCGAAACTGAAAGTCGGCCAGAGCCCGGGCCCCGATCTCGAGGTCACCGGCATCAGCTCCGACCCGGCCAACCCGGCAGTCGGCGCGGAGGTCAGGTTCGCCGTGAAGGTCCACAACCGCGGGACCAGCGCGGTGGACGCCGGCTCGGTGACACGTCTGACGGTGGGCAGCGCCACCCTGAACGGCACCGCTCCGGCGATCCCCGCCCAAGGGACGGCGACCGTCGACATCGGCGGCAGCTGGACCGCGACCAGCGGTGGCGCCACGCTCACCGCGAGCGCCGACGCCACCGACAGCGTGAAGGAGACGAACGAGGACAACAACGTGTTCGCGCGCTCCGTCGTGGTCGGACGCGGGGCGGCCGTGCCCTATGTCGAATACGAGGCGGAGGACGGCGAGTACGAGGGCACGCTCCTCGAGTCCGATGCCGAGCGCACCTTCGGCCACACCAACTTCGCCACCGAGTCCTCGGGGCGTGAGTCGGTACGCCTCAGCTCCACGGGTCAGTTCGTGGAGTTCACCTCGACCAGCGCGTCCAATTCCATCGTCGTACGCAACTCCATCCCGGACGCACCGGGCGGCGGAGGCAGCGAGGCAACACTCAGTCTCTACGCCGACGGTGAGTTCGCACAGAAGCTGACCCTCTCCTCCAAGCACAGCTGGCTCTACGGCAGCACCGACAGTCCGGAGGGCTTGACCAACACCCCGGGCGGCGACGCACGGCGGCTCTTCGACGAGTCGCACGCGCTGCTCGCGCAGACGTACCCGCCGGGCACCGAGTTCCGGCTGCAGCGTGACGCCGACGACTCCGCCGCCTACTACATCGTCGATCTCGTCGATCTGGAGCAGGTGGCACCGGCGGCGAGCAAGCCTGCCGCATGCACCTCGATAACCGAGTACGGGGCGACCCCGAACGACGGGACCGACGACACCGGCGCGATCCAGCGGGCCGTGACCGCCGACCAGAACGGCGACATCGAGTGCGTGTGGATCCCGGCCGGACAGTGGCGGCAGGAGCAGAAGATCCTCACCGACGACCCAGAGAACCGGGGCCAGTTCAATCAGGTGGGCATCCGTGACGTCACGATCCGCGGCGCGGGCATGTGGCACTCCCAGCTCTACACGCTGACCCCGCCGCACGAGGCGGGCGGCATCAACCATCCGCACGAGGGCAACTTCGGCTTCGACATCGACGACAACACCAAGATCTCCGACCTCGCCATCTTCGGCTCGGGCACCATCCGTGGCGGGGACGGCAACCACGAGGGCGGGGTCGGCCTCAACGGCCGGTTCGGCAAGGACACCAAGATCAACAACGTGTGGATCGAGCACGCCAACGTGGCCGCGTGGGTCGGCCGCGACTACAGCAACATCCCTGAACTGTGGGGACCGGGCGACAACGTGGAGTTCAGCGGCATGCGGATCCGCAACACCTATGCGGACGGCGTGAACTTCTCCAACGGCACCCGCAATTCCACGGTGTTCAACTCCTCCTTCCGCAACACCGGGGACGACGCGCTGGCGGTCTGGGCCAACAAGTACGTGAAGGACCCCTCGGTGGACGTCGGCCACGACAACACCTTCCGCAACAACACGGTCCAGCTGCCCTGGCGCGCCAACGGCATCGCGGTGTACGGGGGGTACGGCAACAAGATCGAGAACAACCTGATCTCCGACACGATGAACTACCCCGGCATCATGCTCGCGACGGATCACGACCCGCTGCCCTTCTCCGGGCAGACGCTGATCGCGAACAACGGCCTCTACCGCACGGGCGGCGCCTTCTGGAACGAGGACCAGGAGTTCGGCGCCATCACGCTGTTCGCGCAGGGTCCGGACATCCCCGGTGTCACGATCCGCGACACCGACATCCATGACTCGACGTACGACGGCATTCAGTTCAAGACCGGCGGCGGCGCCATGCCGGACGTGAAGATCACGGACGTGAAAATCTCCAAGTCCAACAACGGCTCCGGCATCCTCGCCATGGGCGGAGCCCGTGGCAGTGCGACGCTCGAGAACGTGACGATCACCGACTCGGCCGACGGGGACATCCTTGTCGAGCCCGGCTCGCAGTTCGTGATCAACGGAGGGGGTGCCAAGGCGGCGGCCGACTAGCTCCAAAGGCCGAGAGGCGGAGAGGCGCAGAGGCGATGCCGCCCGGGACCACGCCCGGGCGGCATCGTCCAGTTCAAGTCGGGTCGATGATGTCGACGGCGTTCACCCGGATTCCCCGGAAGGCTTTGGACGCGGAGAACGCCCGGATACCGGGGAAGGTGCGCCCCTTCCAGAAGGTGCCCCCGCCCGTTCGACGGTGATGTCCTCAAGGCTGGTCGGTCCGGGCCGGAAGCCGTTCATCGGGTAGCGGGCGTCGATCGCCGAGAAGAGCGCGAAGCTGTCGTCGCCGGTGGCCCGCGCCTCGTTGTTGGAGACGAGGTTGTCCGTGGAGCCGTTGGTGATGGTCGTCCGGTCCGTGTCGGCGCTGTGCCGACTCCCCGTCGGAGAGCCGGATATGGTCAGGTGCACATTTTTTGCAGTCAGCTGTGCGAGAATCCCGGAGACTTGTAGAGAGGTCTACAGTCCGTGCGAGAGTAAGATGTGCAAGGGGGCGGCGTGAATCCGCAAAAAACGAGCTGCTGACCACGTTGGTTCCGGGGTCCGGCATCCGCTGCCGCATTCACTGGTCATTGGCGTTCAGGGCGAATCGCTGCAAGTTCACGACGAATTCACGCCTTCTTGCAGTCGGACCCGACTAGGGCAGTAAGCAATTTGCAAGCCTTGCGCTAGTCTTGCGTACATGACGCGACGACTTGCTCAGGTTGCCAAAAAGGTCGGGGTCAGCGAGGCCACGGTCAGCCGGGTGCTCAACGGCAAACCGGGGGTCTCCGAGTCCACCCGGCAGTCCGTGCTGACCGCCCTGGACGTGCTCGGCTATGAGCGCCCCACGCAGCTGCGCGGAGAGCGGGCGCGGCTGGTCGGCCTGGTCCTGCCCGAACTGCAGAACCCCATCTTCCCCGCATTCGCCGAAGTGATCGGCGGAGCCCTGGCCCAGCAGGGCCTCACCCCGGTGCTGTGCACCCAGACCAAGGGCGGCGTCTCCGAGGCGGACTATGTGGAGCTGCTGCTCCAGCAGCAGGTCTCCGGGGTGGTGTTCGCCGGCGGCCTGTACGCACAGGCGGACGCCCCGCACGACCACTACAAGCAGCTCGCCGACCGCAGGATCCCCGTGGTCCTCGTCAACGCGGCAATCGATCACCTCGGCTTCCCCTGCGTCTCCTGCGACGACGCGGTCGCCGTCGAACAGGCCTGGCGTCATCTCGCCTCCCTCGGCCATGAGCGCATCGGCCTGGTGCTCGGTCCCGCCGACCACATGCCTTCACAGCGCAAGCTGGACATGGCCCGTCAGGCCGCAGCGGCGTCCGGGCTCGAGCTGCCCGAGGAGCGTGTCGTGCGGGCGATGTTCTCGCTCGAGGGCGGCCAGGCCGCCGCGACCCGGCTCATCGAGCGCGGCGTGACCGGGATCGTCTGCGCCAGCGACCCCATCGCACTCGGCGCCGTACGCGCCGCCCGCCGCAAGGGACTCGACGTCCCGCGTGACATCTCGGTGGTGGGCTATGACGACTCGGCGTTCATGAACTGCACCGAACCCCCGCTCACCACCGTGCGGCAGCCGATCGAGGCGATGGGCCGGGCCGCCGTCGAACTCCTGAGCGCACAGATCCAGGGCGGCGTGGTCCCGCTCGAAGAGCTGCTCTTCGAGCCCGAGCTGGTGGTCCGCGGATCCACCGGCCAGGCTCCGCGCGGCCACGCCGCCTAGCCCCGCGCAGCGAAGTCGGCGAGTAGAACCAACGCCCTGTCGAATATTTACAAGAGGAGCACGACATATTGCGGGGATCCGTCGTTGGTGGTTGAGTGTGGCGCGTCACACAGCGTGCAGCTGTGGGCTTCCCGCACTCCTGCCTCAGAGGGGTCCACCCATGAGAAGTTCTGGCCTTCGCCCGGCGGCTCGCCGCACTTTCACCGCCACCGCAGCCTCCGCCGTCGCGCTCACCGTGCTCGCGGCATGCAGCTCCGCCGACGACTCCACGGCGGACGGCAAGACCCGCATCACCGTGAACTGCATGCCGCCCAAGAGCGCAAAGACCGACCGGTCGTTCTTCGAGGCCGACATCAAGGCCTTCGAGAAGGCGAACCCGGACATCGACGTCGTCCCGCACGACGCCTTCCCGTGCCAGGACCCCAAGACCTTCGACGCCAAGCTCGCCGGCGGCCAGATGGAAGATGTCTTCTACACGTACTACACCGACGCCAAGCACGTGGTGGACATCAACCAGGCGGCGGACATCACCTCGTACGTCAAGGAGATGAAGAGCTTCCAGGACGTACAGCAGCAGATCCGCGACATCTACACGATCGACGGCAAGGTCTACGGAGTACCGCGCACCAACTACTCGATGGGCCTCGTCTACAACAGGGCGCTCTTCGAGAAGGCCGGACTCGATCCCGACAAGCCCCCGGCCACCTGGGAAGAGGTCCGCGCGGCAGCCAAGAAGATCGCCGGGCTCGGTGACGGAACCGTCGGATACGCCGACTACAGCGCGCAGAACCAGGGCGGCTGGCACTTCACCGCCGAGCTGTACTCGCAGGGCGGCGACCTGGTGAGCGAGGACGGCAAGAAGTCCACCGTCGAGACCCCCGAGGCCAGAGCTGTCCTGCAGAACCTCAAGGACATGCGCTGGGAGGACGACTCCATGGGCGACAAGCAGCTGCTGGTCATCAACGACGCCCAGCAGATGATGGGCACCGGCAAGCTCGGCATGTACCTGGCGGCCCCGGACAACATCCCGATTCTCGTCAAGGAGAAGGGCGGCGACTACAAGGACCTGGCCCTCGCCCCGATGCCCGGCGGCAAGGGCACGCTGATCGGTGGCGACGGCTACATGTTCAACAAGAAGGCGACACCCGAGCAGATCAAGGCCGGCCTGAAGTGGCTGGAGTGGACCTTCCTCACTCCGGGCCAGGGCTTCATGAACGACTACGAGCGTGCCGCCGGGAAGGACTCGCCGGTCGGTCTGCCCGAGCCCCGCCTCTTCACGGGGCCGACCGACGCCAAGGACCAGGAGCTGAAGAAGAAGTACGCCAACGTCCCGGTCAGGAACTACGAGTCGTTCCTGGAGGGCAACACCGAGCTGGAGCTGAAGATCGAGCCGCCGAAGGCCCAGCAGATCTACTCGGTCCTCGACGCTGCGGTCTCCTCGGTCCTCACCAAGAAGGACGCCGACATCGACAAGCTTCTCGGCGACGCCTCCGGGAAGATCGACGGAATCCTGGCCCGGGGCTGAAACGGCGATGAAGACCGGATCAAAGCAGGTGCTTCCGGCACCCGAGCGGTCCGCCGCCGACGCGTCCTCCCCGTCCTCCCCGGTGGAGAAGGGACCGGCGGGCCGCCGCCCCGGAAGCAAGCTGCGCCGCCGGCTGGCCGATCAGTCGAGAGCGTACGGATTCCTGATCGGCGGGCTGCTGTGCTTCGCCCTCTTCTCCTGGTATCCGGCGATCCGCGCGGTGATCATCTCCTTCCAGAAGTACACCCCGGGCTCCGATCCCCAGTGGGTGGGCACCGACAACTTCACCCGCGTCTTCCAGGACCCCGAGTTCGGCGCGGCCTGGCGCAACACCCTCACCTTCACCCTGCTCGCCCTGGTCATCGGCTTCGCCATCCCGTTCGTGATGGCCCTGGTCCTGAACGAACTGCGGCATGCGAGGGCGTTCTTCAGGGTCGTCGTCTATCTGCCGGTGATGATCCCGCCGGTGGTCAGCGCCCTGCTCTGGAAATGGTTCTACGACCCCGGGACGGGTCTTGCCAACGAGGCGCTGCGGTTCGTGCACCTGCCGACCTCGAACTGGACGAACGGCGCCGACACCGCACTGGTCTCCCTCGTCATCGTGGCCACCTGGGCCAACATGGGCGGCACGGTCCTGATCTACCTGGCCGCGCTGCAGGGGATCCCCGGCGAGCTGTACGAGGCCGCCGAGCTGGACGGCGCCGGCCTCTGGCAGCGGGTGCGGCACATCACCATCCCGCAGACCCGCTTCATCATCCTGATGCTGATGCTCCTGCAGATCATCGCGACGATGCAGGTCTTCACCGAACCCTTCGTGATCACCGGTGGCGGACCGGAGAGTTCGACCGTCACCGTCCTCTACCTGATCTACAAGTACGCCTTCCTCTACAACGACTTCGGCGGTGCCTGCGCCCTCAGCGTCATGCTCCTCGTCCTGCTCAGCGCCTTCTCCGCCCTCTATCTGCGGCTCACGCGCTCCCCGGAGGAGACCTCATGAGCAGCCCGGCCGTCCGCACCCTGGTCTCCCCGTTCACCCTCGCCCGCCGCCGCGGCAAGGTCATCTACTGGTCCGTCTTCACGGGTGTGGTGCTGCTGTTCGCGCTCGCCTTCCTGTTCCCCGTCTACTGGATGGTCTCCGGCGCGATGAAGTCGCCGGACGAAGTGACGCGGACGCCGCCCACCCTGGTCCCGGACGAGTGGCAGTTCAGCGGCTACACCGAGGCCTGGGACGTCATGGAGCTGCCCACCCATCTGTGGAACACGGTGGTGCAGGCCGCAGGTGCGTGGGTCCTGCAGCTCGTCTTCTGTACGGCGGCGGCGTACGCGCTCTCCAAGCTCAAGCCCGCCTTCGGGAAGATCATCCTCGGTGGCATCCTGGCCACCCTGATGGTGCCGGCTCAGGCGCTCGTCGTACCGAAGTACCTGACCGTCGCCGATCTGCCGCTGATCCACGTCAGCCTGCTCAACGACCCCATGGCGATCTGGCTGCCCGCCGTCGCCAACGCCTTCAACCTCTATCTCCTCAAACGCTTCTTCGACCAGATCCCACGGGACATCCTGGAGGCGGCCGAGATCGACGGCGCCGGAAGGCTGCGCACCCTCTGGTCGATCGTCCTGCCGATGTCCCGGCCGGTGCTCGGCGTGGTCTCGATCTTCGCCCTCGTCGCCGTCTGGCAGGACTTCCTCTGGCCGCTGATGGTCTTCTCCGACACGGAGAAGCAGCCGATCAGCGTGGCCCTGGTGCAGCTGTCGCAGAACGTCTCGCTGACCGTCGTGATCGCCTCGATGGTGATCGCCAGCATCCCGATGGTCACGATGTTCCTGATCTTCCAGCGGCACATCATCGCCGGAATCAGCGCCGGCAGCACCAAGGGCTGAGCCCGCAACCGCTGCCACGGCCGGTCCGGCCCCGCTCCCTCGTGCCCGGCCCCGCTCCCTCATGCCCCGGCACGGTTCCACCCTGCCCGCATCCCATGCCTCCGAAAGGAAACCGCCCTATGGAAGGCAGCCAGCATGCCGCCGACGAATGGTGGCGTTCGGCCGTCATCTACCAGGTGTATGTACGCAGCTTCGCGGACGGCGACGGCGACGGCACCGGCGATCTGGCGGGCGTACGCGCCGGACTGCCCTACCTGGCCGAACTCGGCGTCGACGCACTCTGGTTCAACCCCTGGTACCTGTCGCCGATGATCGACGGCGGCTACGATGTCGCCGACTACCGCATCATCGACCCGGCCTTCGGCACCGTCGCGGAGGCCGAGAAGCTGATCGCCGAGGCGCGGACGCTCGGCATCCGCTCCCTCATCGACATCGTCCCCAACCATGTCTCCGACCAGCACGTCTGGTTCCAGGCAGCCCTGGCGGCAGGCCCCGGCAGCCCCGAGCGGCAGCGCTTCCACTTCCGCCCCGGCAGAGGCGGTCACGGCGAGCTGCCCCCCAACGACTGGGCCTCGCAGTTCGCCGCCTCAGCCTCCGCCTGGACCAGGGTCGCCGACGGCGAGTGGTATCTGCACCTCTTCGCGCCCGAGCAGCCGGACCTCAACTGGGCGCATCCAGAGGTACGTCAGGAGCACGAGGACGTGCTGAGATTCTGGTTCGAGCGGGGCGTCGAGGGGGTACGCATCGACTCCGCGGCCCTGCCGGCCAAGGATCCCGAGCTGCCCGACTTCGTGGAGGGCCGCGACCCGCACCCCTACCTTGACCGCGACGAACTGCACGAGATCTACCGCTCCTGGCGGTCGGTCGCGGACGCCTACGGCGCCGTCTTCGTGGGCGAGGTGTGGCTGCCGGACTCCGAGCGCTTCGCCCGCTACCTGCGCCCCGACGAGCTGCACACGGCGTTCAACTTCCATTTCATGGGCTGCAGCTGGGACGCGGCCGAGCTGCGCACCTCCATCGACACGACACTCGCCGACCACGCGCCGGTCGGTGCCCCCGCCACCTGGGTGCTGTGCAACCACGACGTGACCCGCACGGTCACCCGCTACGGCCGCACCGACACCAGCTTCGCCTTCGCCACCAAGGCGTACGGCGTCCCGACCGATCTGGAGCTCGGCACCCGGCGTGCCCGTGCCGCCGCCCTGCTCACCCTGGCGCTTCCCGGCTCGGTCTACCTCTACCAGGGGGAGGAGCTGGGCCTCCCCGAGGCGGAGATCCCGCTCGACCGGATCCAGGACGCCATGCACTTCCGCTCAGGCGGCAGCGATCCGGGCCGGGACGGCTGCCGGGTGCCACTGCCATGGAACGACGCGGCCCCGCACGCGGGCTTCGGCAGTGAGGAGGCCCGTCCCTGGCTGCCGCAGCCGGCCGGCTGGACCTCCTATGCCGCGAACCTCCAGAGCGGCGACCCGGATTCGATGCTCACTCTCTACCGTGAGGCCCTGCGCCTGCGCCGCACCGAGCCGGGCTTCGGCGACGGGCCGATGCGCTGGCTGCCGGCCGACCGAGGTGTGCTCTCCTTCACCCGCACCGACGGTCTCGTCTGCGTGGTCAATCTCAGCGAGCTGCCCGCTGAACTCCCCTCGCACACCAGCCTGCTGCTCACGAGCGGCCCGCTGGACAAAGAGGGTCTGCTGCCGCGGGACACCGCGGTATGGCTGCGGGCCTGACCCCACGGTGGGCCGGGCCGGGCCGGTTTCCGGCCCGGCCCACCGGCTTCCTGGCGGGAACATGAGTGCTACTCGGCCATCTCACAGGAGCCCGGTGGCGTGTTTCGCCCATCCGTTTCCTGCCCGAGGTGACGGCTGCGCAACAATGCCCCAACGGGCCCGGGAAGGGGAGGAACCGCTGACACGGCGCCTGCGCGGTGCCGTGCCCAGGGGGATCACTCTGGTGACGAGCTGCCCAGAAATCTCCCCGTACGGGGGCATCACTGCCCGAACGGTTCGTGGCGGACCGCCCGAACGGGCTCTCAGTGGGCCGGAAGTGATACGTGCGACGGCGCCGGAACTCTCATCCTGCTAACGTCCCAATCACCGGGACCACGGGGGATCGACAAAAGGTTCTGGCCGCATGTCTGTGTATGACAGTTGATGAGCACCTCGGCCGGTGACTCGCCGGCCTTTCGCACGGAGCGGCAGCCCCTATTTGCACGGCGGGCTGACGCCAGCCAATTGCCGCATCGCACAGCGAAATGCAAGCCCGCAGGTCGCGGATCATCGCGGCGTGCGTTCTCCCCGCCTTCTGTACACACGAATCCGGCGCGCTCCGTACCTGCCCGCTCGCCATCGTGACAGGCCCACCGGAGCCTGGACCAGCAGGGCACCGTCCCTTCACCGGGCGACCAAGCGACCCTTAGCCCGGTTGCGGTCGGTGTTCACGTCAGACGGATCACCCGCGTATCCGATCTCGTTGGCCATTGCAACGAACAAAACCGTGAAGATGCCGAACCCAAGAGCTGCCAACCCCCATAGCCCTCATTCCGATTCTTCCCGGTGCGTGTCCCTCACCCTGCCGATGCATTCGGCATGCCCGCTCAGCCGCGGCCTGGGTGAAACGCGCCGGACAACTCGGGCCGAGCGAAATCAGATTGGGAAGACGTATGTGCGGAATCGCAGGCTGGGTAGATTTCGACCGGGACCTCACCAGGGAACGCGCCACCGTGACCGCCATGACCGAGACCATGGCCCTGCGCGGGCCCGACGGCGTCGGGGTCTGGCTGGACCGGCATGTGGGTCTGGGACACCGGCGGCTGGCGGTCATCGACATCGAGGGTGGCCGGCAGCCCATGGCAGCCGAGGACGCGGCCGTGCTCACCTACAGCGGTGAGGTCTACAACTTCCGGGAGTTACGCGCCCAGTTAGAGGCCAAGGGCCATCACTTCCGCAGCCACAGCGACACCGAGGTCGTGCTCCGCGCCTACCTGGAGTGGGGCGAGGGCTTCGTCACCAGGCTGAACGGCATCTACGCGTTCGCGCTGTGGGACTCCCGGCGCGAGGAACTCCTGCTCGTACGCGACAGGATGGGTGTCAAGCCGCTCTTCTACTACCCGCTGCCGGACGGCGGAGTGCTGTTCGGGTCCGAGCCGAAGGCGATCCTGGCCCATCCGCGCGCCGACCGGGCGGTGGACGCCGACGGCCTGCGGGAGATCTTCACCATCACCCAGACGCCGGGGACCTCGGTCTACAAGGGCATGCACGAGGTACCGGCCGGACACCTGCTGAAGGTCCGGCGGCAGGGCCTGAGCACCCGCCGGTACTGGTCCCTGCAGGCCCGCGAACACCCCGACGACCTCGCCACGACGATCCACACGGTGCGCGACCTCCTCGAGGACATCGTGGAACGGCAGCTGGTGGCCGACGTGCCACTGTGCAGCCTGCTCTCGGGCGGCCTCGATTCGAGCGCGCTCACGGCCCTGGCGATGAAGCACGGCGACATCCGCTCCTTCGCAGTCGACTTCGACGGCTACGCGGACCACTTCCAGCCGGACGAGATGCGCGGCAGCCCCGACGGCCCGTACGCACGGGACGTGGTGGCCCATCTGCGCCCCGACCACACCGACCTGCTGCTCGACACCAAGGAACTCACCGACCCGCGGCTGCGCTCGGACGTGCTGCGCGCCTGGGAGTATCCGCAGTTCAGCGGGGACATGAACAGCTCGCTGTACATGCTGTTCCGTTCCATCCAGGGGCACTCGACGGTCGCTCTCTCAGGTGAGTCGGCGGACGAGGTCTTCGGCGGATACGCCTGGTTCCACCTCCCCGCGGCGGTAGCGGCTCCGACGTTCCCCTGGCTCGTCGTGATGATGCAGAAGCAGCGGCCCGAGGACCTCTTCGACCCGGCGCTGCGCAAGCAGCTCGACGTGCTCTCCTACGAACGCGACCGGTACGGCGAGGCGCTTGCCGAGGTGCCGTACCTGCCGGACGCGAGCGCCACCGAGCGCCGGATGCGGGAGATCTCCTACCTGCACCTCACCCGGTTCGTGAGCATGCTGCTCGACCGCAAGGACCGGCTGAGCATGGCGCACGGCCTGGAGGTGCGGGTGCCTTTCTGCGATCACCGGCTCGTCGAGTACGTCTTCAACACCCCCTGGTCGTTCAAGAGTTTCGACGGGCGGGAGAAGAGCCTGCTGCGCGCCGCCGTCTCGGACCTGCTGCCCTCGTCGGTCCTGGAGCGGCGCAAGAGCCCCTACCCGGCCACCCAGGACCCCGCCTACGGGCAGGCCCTGCGCGGTGCGCTGACCGAACTGGTCGCGGGCGGGGAGGCTCCGGTGCTGCCGCTGCTGGACCAGGAGGCCGTACGGAAGCTGCTGCGGGCGCCGGCCGAGGACACCTCCTCGACGGTGACGCGCATCAGCCTGGAGATGGTGCTGGACCTGAACGCCTGGCTGGAAGACCAGGAACTCCGCGTCGACGTCTGACACCGGCGCGATCCGCCCGCACACCCATCCATCAGATCGGAGTGGCCTACGCATGCGTATGAGCGAGCTGAAGACCGGACGTTCTTTCGGACTCAACTTCGACCACAAGGAGGACTTCTTCCAGACTCTTTCCGACTTCTGCCGTGACAACGATGTCCGGCAGGGGTACATCCCGATGTTTCTCGCGGCTTTCGCCGAGACCGAGCTCGCGGGGACCTGCGACCGCGTCGACGACCCGGAAGCGCCCGTGCGCACCCCGGTATATCTGGAGAAGGTCGAGGCGGTGGGCTGCGGCACCTTCTCCTATGACCCGGACCGCAAGACGATCGTGCCGCACATCCACGTCACGGTCGGGTTGAAGCAGCTCTCGGCCGCCGCCTATTCGAGCCATCTCATCTCGGCGACCGTCCAGTATCTCACCGAGATGCTCATCATCGAGGTCACCGGCCCGGAAATGCGCCGCCCGGTGCACACCGAACTGTACGACGTACCACTTCTCACCTTCGAAAGCTGACCGCCATGTCCGCTGAATTCTTTCCCTTTCCGGAAGAGCCGCTCGGCAGAGTCCCGCAGAGCTGCACCTGGCGCCGCGAGGCCGACCCGCTCGGGCAGGTCACCCTGCCCAGCGGTGACGAGGTACGGCTCGCGGTGCGCTTCTTGGACGTCGAGGCCGTCTTGACCGACCCGCGGTTCAGCCGTGACCTGAGCAAGCCGGGCTGCCCCCGGCTGCAGTCCGGCGCGGACATGTCCGACGACCGCGACACGCTCATCAACATGGACCCGCCCCGGCATTCGCGGGTCCGCAAGCTGCTGAGCCGTGCGTTCACCGTGCGCAACATCGAGAAGCTGCGGCCGCGCGTCCGGGAGATCGTCCAGGAACTCGTCGACGGCATGCTCGCCTCCCCGCGGCCCGTCGACCTGATGGCGGCACTCGCCGAACCGCTGCCGATGAGGGTGATCGCGGGCATACTCGGGGTCGCCGACAGCGATCTCGACAAGTTCCGGCACTGGTCGTACGTGGCGATGAGCATCACGCCCGACATGGCCCAGGAGCGGGTCGAGGGGCGCGAGGAGTTCTTCGCCTACCTGCTCGCACTCATCGAGCGGCACGGCCGCGAACCGGGCACGGACCTGCTCGACACCATGATCGAGGCGAGCGAGGACGGCGACCGGCTGAGCGGTGCGGAGCTGTGCGACACCGCCCGCTCACTCCTGCTCGCCGGGCACGAGACCACGATGACGTCGATCGGGCGCGGCGTGTTCACGCTGCTCCGCCACCCCGAGCAGTACGCGGAACTCGTGGCTGACCCGAGGCTGGTCCCCGCCGCCGTCGAGGAGACGCTCCGGTACGACTTCCCCGCCGATGTGGGCTTCCTCCGGGTCGCCACGGAGGACGTCGAGCTCCCGTCCGGGACGGTGCGCCGGGGCGAGGGCGTCATGCCGCTGATCTCGTCGGCCCATGCCGATTCCAAGCAGTTCACGGACCCTGAGGTATTCGATATACACCGGACCGACAACGCGCATATCGCCTTCGGAAAGGGTCCGCACTACTGCATCGGCGGACATCTCGCCCGCGTGCAGCTCCAGGAGGCGTACGACGTGCTGGTCCGCACCTTCCCGAACCTGCGCCTGGCGGTTCCCGCGGAGGAAATCGTCTGGAAGCCGGACATGATGACCCATGCGATCGCAGAGCTCCCGCTTACTTGGTGATCCGGAGGTAAGAGCAACGTGAGTAGCGCAGAAAGACTGAAGTCCGTAGAAATCCCGGACACGGCAGAAAGCCCGGATACCGCAGGGGCAGTGAGCCCTGCCGAGGACATGGACGCGGACGGAATGCCCGCGGTCTACCGGTCGCAGGAACTGGCACGGATGGCAAGGGATCTGCCGGTCATCGAATCCATCACCGACTGGTGCGACGAGTTTCTCGCCCGCCCGCACGCCGAACTCGGCCGCGGCGGCTCGGTCTGCCCGTTCATCCCCCGCGCCCTTTCCTCGAACCAGGTCTCCTTCGTGGTGCTCCGCACGAAGAACCGCTCAGAGGCGGAGATCGACCGGATCATCAGCCGGTTCCGGGAGGTCTTCCTCCGCACCGAACCGGTGTCCGGACCGGAGGCCATCGACAAGGCGATCCTGATCATCCTCCCCGACGTGAAGGAGGAGGACGCGGCCGAAGCGGTGGACGAGACGCACCGCAGGCTCAAGGCGGAGTTCGTCGAATCAGGTCTGATGATCGGCAAGTTCCACCCGCGCAGCGAGCAGGGCGGGCTCCACAACCCGGACTTCCGGCCGCTGCGCAGCCCCGTTCCGCTGCTCGCGATCAGGCACATGGTCGACTCCGATCTGCCCTTCCTGAACCGCGTGGACGATCCCGTCCCCGACCGCATCCGCTTCCTCGAGTCGTACGGGCAGCGGTTCGAGGACGGCGAGGAGACACCCTGGTCCGAGCGGGGCCGGGCCGCCGTGGGCGAGCTGCGCGTACGTACGGAGACGGAGAAGTGACCGCCCCGGCGCGACGAAGGGTCGCGATCGTGGCGGGTGGCAGCCGGGGGATCGGAGCGGAGATCTCCCGCGAACTGGCCGCCGGCGGCACCGATGTGGTCATCGGCTTCGCGCAGGACTCCGGCACCGCCGACAAGCTGGCCGCCGAGATCGGCGAAGCGGGGAGGGGTCGCGCGAAGGCGGTACGCGCCGACATCGCCGAGCCGGACGCGGTCGGGAGGCTGTTCGCCGAGGCGGAGCAGAGGTACGGCGGTGTGGACGACGTCGTCGTCTGCGCGGGAGCGCACGCCTCGCAGCGCGGGCCGCTGGCCGAGACCGATGACGAGAGCTTCCGGCGGGTGGTGGACGTCAACTTCCGCGGCACCTTCCTGATGCTGCGGGCCGCCTCGACACGGGTGCGGGCGGGCGGTCGCATCGTCACCTTCTCCAGCTCCGCACTGGCACTGGGAATGCCGGGTCAGGCCGTCTACAACGCCTCCAAGGCGGCGGTCGAGGTGCTGACCCGGCAGCTGGCCAAGGAGCTGGCGGGCCGGGAGATCACCGTCAACGCCGTCGCCCCGGGGCCCACCGGCACCGAGCTGTTCCTGCGGGGCAGGCCGCCGGAGGCCGTCGAGGCCCTGGCCAAGCAGATTCCGCTCGGCAGGATCGGGCGGCCGGACGACATCGCCGCGGTGGTGACCTTCCTGCTCAGCGAGCCGGGCGGCTGGATCAACGGGCAGGTCCTCCACGCCAACGGAGGGATCGTCTAGGGCCCGGCCCGATCCCGCCGGCGAGCCGTATCACCGACCCCGTGAGAGGAGAACCACAGTGCTGGACAGCAGGATTCCGCAGGAAACCACTGCCGCCCCCACCACCACCGGCGGCTTCGACGACATCGAGGTGGTGGTCGCCGACGCGGAGACCTTCGCCCCCTTCGTCGAGGACGCGATAGCGGAGTACCGCCTCGGTCTGGAGTCGGTCACCGCGGTCGACTCGCCGCTTCACCGCCCCAACAGCTTCGGGTTGCTGGGGGGCGTGCTGGAGGACGACGCGCTGGTGGTGAAGCAGATCGCGTTCGCGACCAACGTACGGGCCGTCGAGGCCGTGCCGTTGGAGGAGTTCAGGGAGAACATCGTCCCCCAGTTCGGCAAGCAGTACGACGACGGGGAGCGCGGCTTCTGGTGCGACTCCCGCGAACTCCTGAAGATAGTCCGCGAGTTCGAGAACGCCGGCCTGGAGATGCTCGGGTCGGTCCATATGCACCCCGACTGGCACCGCATCGGCCCGGCGCACGAGCGCGGCACGGACAGCCTGAGCGAGCGGCCGAGCCGCATGGACGAATACCTCTTCCGCAACGCCGGATGGCCGCTCAACATCATCTGCTACCTGGAGAGCCGGGGCGACGGCATCACGCACACCTACGCCGCCTGGCGCCCGCCCGGCTCCGAGGACCCGTCGGCGCGGGCCAGGGAGATGACCATCAGGTTCTTCGCACAGGGACACAACGGAGCCGCGTGAGGGACGCCCGCCCCGGCATTCCGCGGCTGCGGCTGTCCGGCTGCGGCTGTCCGGTGCGGCGTCAGAGAGTGGAGGAAGCATGGCAGATTACCCTCAGAACGTCGGTCCTGTGGTCGTACCGTCCGATCCGGGTTACGAGCGGGCGCGGCACATCTGGAACGACCGCTTCGACTGCCGTCCCCGCGCGGTCATGTACCCGCGGAACACCGCTGAGACGGCAGCCGCGGTGGGCTACGTACGGGAACACGGCGTCCCCTTCCGCATCCGCTCCGGCGGGCACAACAGTGAGGGCTTCTGCACGGTCGACGACGGCATCATCATCGACCTGTCGAAACTCGGCGGCGTCGCGGTGAACGACGACCGGACACGGGCCGTCATCAGCCCCGGCGTCCTGCTCGGTGAGCTGTACGAGTCCCTGTGGTCGGTCGGCGGCACCATCCCGGCAGGGGTGTGCCCCGACATCCGGATCGGCGGGCACGTGCTGGGCGGCGGGATCGGCATGCTGGTGCGCTCCCGCGGTCTGCTCATCGACAGCCTGGTCGGGCTCACCGTCGTCGACGCGCAGGGCGAATCGCTCCGGGTCGACGACGAGAGCCATCCGGACCTGCTCTGGGCCTGCCGGGGCGGGGGAGGCGGCAACTACGGGATCGCCACCTCGTACACCTTCGAGATGAAGCCCGTCTCGGAGGTGACCCTCTACAGGCTGGAATGGGACTGGGAGGGGGGAATCTCGGTCCTCGACGCGTGGCAGCAGTGGATACTGCTCGCCGACTCGCGGGTCAACTCCCGGTTCAACCTCTTCCCGCGCTCGGCCGGGACGGTCCTGACGACCGGACTCTTCGAGGGATCGGCCGACGAACTGAAGTCGATCCTCCAGCCGTTGACCGACAGGCATCCGCCGCGCGACACCTCCCTCCGCACGATGCCCTTCATGGAAAGCGTGGGGCTGTTCAGTGAACAAGTGCCCTCGATCAGGGCCAAGTTCGTACCCGCGCTCTCCGCCGGACCGCTCGACGCGCCCGCGCTGAAGGTGCTGGAACGACGGCACCGGGACGCGCCCGCCGGGGTGAAGACCGGGTTCTACGGCCTCGGCGGCGCCGTGCTCGGCAGCGTACCGGCGGACCAGTCGGCGTTCGCACACCGAGACGCGTCCCTGTGCGTCGAGTACCTGGGCCACTGGCACGGCGCGGAGAACGACAGCGAGCACCTCGACTGGCTGGCCGGCACCCGCGAGGAGATGGACTGCTTCATGACCGGCGGCGCCTACGTCAACAGCCCGGACCGCGATCTGGACAACTGGCTGCACGCCTACTACGGCGACAACCTCCCCAGACTGATGGAGGTCAAGCGCAGGTACGACCCCGCGGACCTCTTCTCCTTCGAGCAGAGCATCCCGGCGTCCCTGACCCTGCCGGAAGCGCGTGCCGCGGGTCTGACCGAACCGGTCATCTCCGAACTGCGCACCAAGGGCCTGCTCTCGGCCTGACGCTGCGCCTGTCACCGCGCCTGTCACCGCGCCTGTCACCGCGCCTGGCACCGCGCTGGCACCCGCATCCCACACCCGAACCCCGACAACCGACGCCTGCCGCCCGAGTCCGCGTCCGAGCCCGACGCCCGGTGTCGCAGGCCGCCGCACGTGAGCCACCGCGATCGACCGAAGAACATCTCGCTCGAATCTCCAGAGGAGTCAACGTGGACACTCGCATCAAGACAGTCGTGATCCTGGGCGGAGGCACCGCGGGCTGGATGGCCGCGGCCTACCTCGGCAAGGCGCTGCAGAACACGGTGAAGATCGTGGTCCTGGAGTCGCCGGCGATCCCGCGGATCGGCGTGGGGGAAGCCACCGTCCCCAACCTCCAGCGCGCCTTCTTCGACTATCTCGGCATCCCCGAGGAGGAGTGGATGCGCGAGTGCAACGCGAGCTTCAAGATGGCGGTGAAGTTCGTCAACTGGAGCACGCCCGGCGAGGGCAGCCCCGTACCGCGCACCGTCAACGGCCGTCCGGACACCTTCCACCACCCCTTCGGCCTGCTCGCGTCCGCCGACCAGATACCCCTCTCCCACTACTGGGCGGCCAAGAAGCTGCGGGGCGAGACGGACGAGGCCTACGACGAGGCGTGTTTCCCCGAAACCGCGATCATGAACGCGAAGAAGGCCCCCCGCTGGCTCGACATGAAGCGGGCGGCCAACTACGCCTGGCACTTCGACGCCCACCTGGTGGCCGGGTTCCTGCGTGACTTCGCGGTCAAGAAGCAGGCGGCGGAGCACGTGCAGGACGAGATGACCGAGGTACTCACCGACGAACGGGGCTTCATCTCGGCCCTGCGCACCAAGTCGGGACAGCTGCTCAAGGGCGACCTGTTCATCGACTGCTCCGGCTTCCGCGGGCTGCTGATCAACAAGGCGATGGAGGAGCCGTTCATCGACATGAGCGACCACCTGCTGTGCAACAGCGCGGTGGCCACCTCCGTGCCGCACGACGACGAGACGAACGGTGTCGAGCCCTACACCTCCTCGATCGCCATGCCCTCCGGGTGGACGTGGAAGATCCCGCTGCTGAACAGGTTCGGCAGCGGCTACGTCTACTCCAGGGACTTCACCAGCCAGGACCAGGCGACCCTGGACTTCGCCCGGCTGTGGGGGCTCGACCCGGACAACACCCAGTTCAACCACGTCCGCTTCCGGGTCGGGCGCAACCGCAGGGCCTGGGTGCGCAACTGCGTGAGCGTCGGCCTGTCCTCGTGCTTCGTGGAGCCCCTGGAGTCCACCGGCATCTACTTCATCTACTCGGCCATCCACATGCTGGCCAAGCACTTCCCCGACAAGACCTTCGACAAGGTGATCGTCGACCGGTTCAACCGGGAGATCGAGGAGATGTTCGACGAGACCCGCGACTTCCTCCAGGCGCACTACTACTTCTCGCCGCGGGTGGACACGCCGTTCTGGCAGGCGAACAAGGAGCTGACGCTCGCCGAGAGCATCAAGGACAAGGTCGCGACCTACCGCGCGGGGCTGCCGGTCAACCTGCCGACGACCGACGAGAACACGTACTACGGCAACTTCGAGGCCGAGTTCCGCAACTTCTGGACGAACGGCAGCTACTACTGCATCTTCGCCGGAATGGGCATGCTGCCGCGCCACCCGCTGCCCGTACTCGCCTACAAGCCGCAGTCGAGCGCCGAGGCCGAGCAGCTCTTCGCCGACATCAAGCGCAAGCGGGAGGACATGGTCGCCTCGCTGCCCTCGACGTACGACCTGCTGCGCCAGTTGCACGGTGTCTCATGAACGACGGGACGCGAGAGCAGCAGAGCTACCGCGACCTGATGAGCGCCTTTCCCACCGGCATCGCGGTGGTCACCAGCCTGGACGTCGCGGGCAGGCCGCAGGGGATGACCTGCTCATCGATGACCAGCGCCACCCTCTCCCCGCCCACCCTGCTGGTGTGCCTGCGCACCGGCAGCGCCACGCTGGAGGCGGTCACCTCCCATCGCCGCTTCGCCGTGAACCTCCTGCACGACGGCGGGCGGGGCGCCGCCGAGGTGTTCTCCGGTCCGCATCCGGACCGGTTCTCCTGGGTGGACTGGAAACCGTCGTGGTCCGGGCTGCCCTGGCTGGTCCACGACGCGTTCGCCGTCGCGGAGTGCGAGGTCAGCGGCGCCCGGAGGGTGGGCGACCACACCGTCGTCTTCGGTGAGGTGGACCGGATCTCGCAGGTCGACGGCACGCCGCTGCTCTACGGGCTGCGCCGCTTCGTCGCCTGGCCGGGTCAGGAGGCGGCCGAGCAGCGGCGGTCCGGGAGAGCAGGGCCCGGCGGGTGGCAGGGACCGCCGTACGCGAGCGGTCCGGGGCCGGAACCCGCCGCCAGGACCTGACCCCGCTGCCGGACCCCGGCCTGAGCCGTGCGGCCGTCACGCTGCCCGAAGGGCAACCGACGGCCGCACGGACCCGTGCACCACCCGGAAGGAAACCGATGGCAACGAGTCATGCGAGCCCACCGCCCTTCGGGGCCTCCGAACTCGACAAGTTCTCCGCCTACCGCGCCACGGAGGCGACGGAACATGCGAACACCGAAGAGATACTGGACCTGTCGAACAACGAACTCATGCTCCCCCCGCTGCCGACCGTTGCGGAGTCGCTGCGGGAGACCAACCTTCAGGTCAACCTCTATCCGGACCCCGCCGCCCGCTTCCTGAGCACCAACCTGGCCCGGCACTTCGGTGCCGCCCGCGAAGAGACCGTGGTGGGACCGGGCAGCGGCGGCGTACTGGCACAGCTGCTGCTCGTCCTCGCCGGCAAGGGCGACGAAGTGCTCTACGCCTGGCCGGGGTTCGACGCCTATCCGCTGCTGATAGCCGTCACCGGTGCCACGGGGGTCGCGGTGCCGCTCACCTCGACGGGCGAGCACGACCTGGCGGGGCTGCTGGCGCAGGTCAACCCGCGTACGCGCGCGGTCATCCTGTGCTCTCCGCACAACCCCACGGGACGCCGCATCGCCCGGAGCGACCTGAGCTGGTTCCTGGAGCGCCTCCCGCCGCATGTGGTCACCATCCTCGACCAGGCGTACATGGAGTTCGACGAGGAGGACGATCCGCACGATCTCGAACTGATCCGCTCCTACCCGGGCGTCGTGCTGCTCCGCACCTTCTCCAAGGCGTACGGGCTGGCGGGCCTGCGGGTCGGCTACGCGTTCGCCTCGTCCGAGATCGCCCGGCGCGCACGCAAGACGGTGATCCCCTTCTCCGTCACCCAGGCCGGGGAGCGGGCGGCCGTCGTCTCCATGGCGCAGGAGAAGGAACTGGCCGAACGGCTGGCGCTGGTGAGGCGCTTGCGTGCGGACCTCGAGCGCGACCTCGGGGCGCAGGGTCTGACGCCCACGGCCTCGTCGGGGAACTTCGTCTGGCTGCCCCTCGGCGAATCCTCCGACCGCTTCGCCGCGGCGGCGCTGCGGGCCGGAGTACGGGTGAGGTCCTACTCCGGTGACGGGGTGCGGATTTCGGTGGGGACCCAGGAGACCCACCGGCGCGTACTCCTGGCAGCACGGTCGTTCGTCTCCGAAACCGTGCCCCAGTCTGCGACTGAGCCGGTGTCAGCGGAGGCGCCCGTATAGGCCGCGGAGACGCCCGAGTGGGGTGGGGGCAGCAGGCAAAGGGCCGGGCCGACGAGGGGCGGACCCGGCCCGGTCCGGGCGAACGGGCCTGTCGTGCGGGGCACTTGATCAAGCCATGTCCATGGGTATCGTGCGTGCTGCGGCGATGGTCCGTGACGTGTGGAGCGGCTTGAGCGGGGGCGGCGTGGCGGAGTTCTCAGTGTTCACGGCACTGGAGGCGGGGGATCCGCGCCGGATAGGCAAGTACCGGATCGTGGCCCGGCTGGGCGCAGGCGGCATGGGCCGGGTGTTTCTGGGCCGTTCGCCCGGAGGCCGCGCCCTGGCGGTCAAGGTCGTGCGCGAGGAACTCGCCGAAGACGCCGCCTTCCGGCAGCGGTTCACCCGCGAGGTGGCGACGGCCCGCCGGGTCACCGGATTCTTCACCGCCACGGTTGTCGATGCCGACCCGCAGGGCACCCCGGCATGGCTGGCCACGGAGTACGTGCCCGGGATGCACCTGGGCGACGCGGTGGCGGCACACGGACGGTGGCCCGAGGCGAGCGTCCTGGCGCTGGGCGCGGGGCTGGCCGAGGCGCTGGAGGCAATCCATGACGCCGGGGTGATCCACCGGGACCTGAAGCCCTCGAACGTGCTGCTGGCACCGGACGGTCCACGGGTCATCGACTTCGGTATCTCGGCCGCGGCCGAGATGAGCGCGCTCACCCAGTCCGGCACGGTGGTCGGTACCCCCGGCTTCATGTCCCCCGAGCAGCTCGCGAGCGGTGAGCCGGTCCGTCCGGCGAGCGATGTGTTCTCGCTGGGGGCGGTACTGGCTTTCGCGGCCACCGGTTCCGGCCCGTTCGGCGCCGGTGCGGCCCAGGCCCTGAACTACCGCATCGTCCATGAGCAGCCTGATCTGCGTGCCCTGCCCCCGGTCCTGGGCGCGGTGGTGGCCAGGTGTCTGGCCAAGGAACCGGGGCAGCGTCCCGCCGTTGCGAGCCTGGTCGAGGAGTTCGACGGCGCCTTCCGGGAGGGAGCGCAGGAGGGCCCCCGGTTCCTTTCCGGGCACAGCTGGCTCCCGCAGCCGGTGGCCGAGGCGCTCCAGGAACACCGCCGTGTCGGGGCCGGAGCCGGGGGCGGCGGCGACCCGGCCGCGCCGCACTCGCCCACGCGGACGAGCGAGCCGGTCGGCCCGGCGCGGCCTCCGGCACCGGTCCACCCTCCGACCGCCCTCGCGTCTCCGGCCCCGGCGCCACCCGCCTCGTCGCCGTCGTCGCCCGCGATTCCCCCGGACGTCCCGCCGCCCGGACGGACCCGCAGGCGGGCACTCCTCAGCCTGGCGGGACTGGCCACAGCCGGTGTCGGCTACACCGGCTTCCAGCTCCTCGGTGGCAACGGCGCCGACTCGGGCGGTGACTCGAGCGGCGACGGTCCCGCCACCCGCTCCCGGAAGAGCGGTACGCAGCGGTGGTCCCTCCCGGGCTTCGTCGTGACCACCAACGCGGAACTCGTCGACGGCACCCTCCACGTCGGAGGCGGTGTGCCGCACACCGTCTACGCGCTCGACCCTGCCACCGGTGAGGAACGCGGAGCCTTCCCCGTGAAGGAAGCGGTCGAGTCGCTGGCCGCGGCGGACGGCCTCGTCTACGTCGGCGCCTACGACGGCGTCGTGTACGCCCTCGACGCCGCCACCGGCAAGCAGCGCTGGACCTTCCGTACCAAGAGCGACAAGACGGCGCCCTCGCTGACCGCCGCCGGAGGCACCGTCTATGCGGGCAGCGGGGAGGCCGACCTGCACGCCCTGGACGGCGCCACCGGAGAGCAGCGCTGGGCCGTCCCCTTCCCCGACCGCGACTGGCTGCCGCCGGCGCCCCCGGCGGTCGTGCGCGGCACCGTCTACCTGGGCACCAGCGGCGGCAGACTGCACGCGCTCGACACCGGCACCGGAAAGCGGCGCTGGGCCTTCCCCACCAGGGAGTCCGTGCGGTCGACGGCCAAGGTCGCGGGCGACACCGTCCACCTCGCCGACAACGGCGGCAACCTGTACGCGCTTGACGCGGCCACGGGCAGGCAGCGCTGGATCTTCTCCACCAGGGCCGGGTGGGCGTCGTCTCCGGCTGTCACCGAAAGCACCGTCTTCACCTGCGACGTGGAGGGCAAGCTGTACGCGGTCGACGCCGCCACGGGCAAGCAGCGCTGGACCCTCCCCACCCAGGGCAAGGCGCCGGAGCCGGTCGTCGCCGAGGGCACCGTCTGCGTGGCGGGCGGCGACGGCCTTCTGTACGCCGTCGACGCGGCCACCGGCAAGCAGCGCTGGGCGTACCAGACCGAGGCGGTGACCGGGTCGGACAAGGACAAGCCCAAGGCGGCCCTGCTCTCGACACCGGTCATCGCCGACGGCGCCGTCTACTGCAGTGTCAGAGGCCACCGCGGCCTGAAGGAGGATTACTCGCTCTACGCGGTGACGCTCTGACCTCTGCTCCCTGACCTCTGCTGCTTCCTGCCCTTGCGCGCCCGGTCAGCGCGGCTCGTCGCCCCGGCGCCGCTCCGCCTCGGACTTGCCCTCGGACTTGCCCTCGGACTTCCCCTTGGCCTTCGCCTCCGACTCCGGCGCAGCCGACTCCGCCGCCTCCGGCCCCACCTCGGCCTGCTTCACCTCGTCCTCCGGGCCCGAGCCGTCCACGGAGCTGAACGCCGACCGCCCACCGACCTCCGTCGCGGGAGGCGGCTCCACCAGCCAGTCCGGGTTCGCCTGCTGGTCCCACCAGCGCCAGGCCGCGTACGCGCCGCCCGCCACCAGCCCGGCCAGCCCGAGCCGCCGCATCAGCTTGCCCCGGCGCGCACGGCGCTCCCGGTGGCGCACCAGCTTCTCGATCTCGCTGGGGCTCACCTCGCCCCGCAGCGCCGCCAGGGCGGCGGCACTGCGCGCCCGTGCCTCGTCCCGCGCCGGACCTGCCGCCGTACGCGCCTCCGTGAGGGCGCTCTCCACCCGCGGCAGCGTGTAGTCGGCGGCCTGCCGTGCCGCCTTGCGGGTGCTGCGGGCGGCGCGGGTGGCGGACTGGTCCAGCTCGGGGGGCAGCGCTTCGCGGGCCTTGATCAGGCGCGGCGAGACATGCGTGCTGTAGCCCTCGCGGGCCGAGCAGCGGGCGTGCCGGGCCGCCGTGGACACCTTGGGACCCAGCCGGGCGCCCGCCTCTTGGGCGTAGTGCGAGGCGGTGCCCCTGGCCGTCTCCGCGTAGGGCGCCGCTGCCTCGGCGGCATGCCGCACACTCTCCCTGGCGCTGTCGGCCGCGGCGCGTGCGCTGTCAATGCGGGTCACGGATTCCTCCTCCTCGGTCGTGTCCGGGATCCGGACGGTTCGGACGATTCGGAGGGCGTTCCTCCGAGAAGACACATGTCTCGCGTTCCACTCGTAGCGCAGATCATGCCCGGCGGGCGGGTGCCCGGCATGTGAGAGGGGGCATCCGGGTCACGGCGGAACGGTCCTCCCGGCTGTCCGTGGGAGACTCGGGCGAGTCAACGCACACTGATGGAAGGTAGATCGTGGCTGAGCAGCTTTACGCCACCCTGAAGACCAACCAAGGCGACATCGAGGTGCAGCTCTTCGCCAATCATGCCCCGAAAACGGTCAAGAACTTCATTGAGCTCGCCGAGGGCTCTCGGGAGTGGACCAACCCGGAGACGGGCCAGAAGACGAATGCCAGGCTGTACGACGGCACCATCTTCCACCGGGTGATCAGCGGTTTCATGCTCCAGGCGGGCGACCCGCTGGGCAACGGCACCGGCGGCCCGGGGTATGAGTTCGGGGACGAGTTCCACCCGGATCTCGCCTTCGACCGTCCGTACCTGCTGGCCATGGCGAACGCCGGGCCGGGCACCAACGGCTCGCAGTTCTTCATCACGGTGGCGCCCACCGCGTGGCTGACGGGCAAGCACACCATCTTCGGTGAGGTCACCACCGAGGCGGGCAAGAAGGTCGTCGACGCCATCGGCGGCGCCAAGACCAACCCGCGTACCGACCGTCCGGTCAACGACGTCGTTATCGAGTCGGTCGTCATCGAGCGCCGCTAGACAGACTCTGAGCCCTCCCCGGTAATCCGGGAACTGATCCGCCCCACTCGGCCGTAGAACCGTCATACGGGCATACGGTCAGGTGGGGCGGATCAGGCTGAAGGGGAAGTCCATGGAGCAGGATGAGTCGGTGGCCGTCTGCTACCGGCACCCGGATCGCGAGACGGGCATAAGCTGCACGCGCTGTGAGCGGCCCATCTGCCCGGAGTGCATGATCACGGCGTCCGTCGGTTTCCAGTGCCCGGAGTGCGTCAGGACCGGGGCCGGCACCGGGCAGCATCCCCGGGCGAGCCAGCCGCGCACGCTCGCGGGCGGTTCGGTCGCGGCCGATGCCCGGCTGGTCACCAAGGTGCTGCTGGCGCTCAACGTGGCGCTGTTCATCGCGGTGCAGACGGCGGGCGACCGGCTCACGGCGGATCTGGTGATGATCGGCCAGTGGCCGCACGACAGCTTCTACCTGCCGACCGAGGGTGTCGCCGAGGGGCAGTGGTACCGCCTGCTGACCTCTGCCTTCCTGCACCAGGAGATCTGGCACATCGGCATGAACATGCTGGGGCTGTGGTTCCTGGGGCCGCCCCTGGAGGCCGCCCTCGGGCGGGCCCGGTTCCTGGCGCTGTATCTGCTGTCCGCGCTCGGCGGCAGCGCTCTGACGTATCTCATCGCCGATCCGGCGGCGCCCTCGCTCGGCGCGTCCGGTGCGATCTTCGGCCTGTTCGGTGCCACGGCGGTGCTGATGCGCCGACTCCAGTACGACATGCGGCCGATCCTGGTGCTGCTGGTTGTCAACCTGGTGTTCACTTTCACCTGGTCCGACATCGCCTGGGAGGCGCACATCGGCGGCCTCGCCTTCGGCGCGGTGATCGCGTACGCGCTGGTGCACGCGCCGCGTGAGCGGCGGGCGCTGGTGCAGTACGGCACCTGCGGGGCGGCGCTGCTGGTGATCGTGGCGGTGTGCGTGCTGCGCACGCTGGCTCTGACCGGCTGACTCGCTGTCCCCGGCTGACCGCAGCCTGACTATCTGACGACCTGACCAACCGATCAATCCGGCCCGGCTCCCGGCTGGGCAATCGGGTGGGAACGGGCCCGTGGAGCCGGGCCGAGGGCCCGTTCCGCCGAGTTGTCCACAGCATGCGTCGGATCTTGTGCATGAAGTGTGGAAGCGACCTCCGGATTCGCTCAGAGGTACGTTTCCCCTGCAAGATCGGGGGACGCGGCCTGCCGAGCGAGCCCACACCGGTCACACCGGCGTCAACACCAGTTGAGTTATCCACAGATCTTCTGAGTTTTCCAAGGGTGTGGATCAACCTGTGGATAACTCCAGGGGTGGGCTTGGCGGACCGCTACTTCCACTGGGTGGAGACGACGAACCCACCCGCGATGAAGCCGAAGCCGACGACGATGTTCCAGTTCCCCAGGGCATCGACGGGCAGGCTGCTGTCCGTCACGTAGAAGACGACGATCCACGCCAGGCCGATGCCGAACAGTGCCAGCATGAGCGGGGCGACCCAGCGGCGCCCCCCACCGCCCATGTCGAGCTTCGTGGTCTTCGCCGCCGGCGGCGTGAAATCTTCCTTCTTGCGGATCCGTGACTTCGGCACGAGGAAACTCTCCTGTCGATGCGCTTCGTGACCGCGCGGGTGAATCGTTGGAACGGTGGTCCGTTAGCGTAGTGCTAATCAGGGGCTGAGGGAGACAGGGGTACGGTGTCCAATTTTCGCATCCGACCTGCCCGGCTGGCCACAGTCGGTATCTTCGCACTCGCCGGACTGCTCTTCTGGATCAGCTTCGACACCTCACAGGGCACGAACATCCGTACGGACGACTCCATGCTCCGCCTGTCCGACCTTATCCGGGAGCGGAGCAAGAAGAACGGCAAGCTGGAATCCTCCGCCGCCGATCTGCGCGCGACCGTCGACTCCCTGGCCGAACGTGACGGCGGCAGCACCAAGGAGGAGGAGCGCGCGCGGCAGAAGCTCAAGCGCTCCGCCGGCACGACGGAGGTCTCCGGTGAGGCCCTCACCGTCACCCTGAGCGATGCCCCGCCGGACGCCACCGCCCTCGTCCCCGACGTCCCCGAACCGCACCCCAACGACCTGGTGATCCACCAGCAGGACCTCCAGGCCGTCGTCAACGCCCTGTGGCAGGGCGGCGCCGAGGGCATCAGGGTGATGGACCAGCGGCTGATCAGCACCAGCGCCGTCCGCTGCGTCGGCAACACCCTGATCCTCCAGGGCCAGGTCTACTCACCGCCCTACAAGGTCACCGCCGTCGGTGACCCCGACCGCCTCCGCAAGGCCGTCGACGGCTCCCCCACCATCCAGAACTACATGCAGTACGTCGAGGCGTACGGGCTCGGCTGGAAGGTCGAGGGTCATGACGCGATGACGCTGCCCGGCTACTCCGGCACGGTCGAACTCCAGCACGCCACCCCCGCCGGGTGAACCGCGGCGACCGTCCGCGGCGCCGTCGCCCGCGAAGGTGAGCCGTCCCCCGATGCGCTGACGGCAGTCGCTGATCGACTCCCCGGCGCGAGGTAGGCCGTTACTCTGGTGGACGCTGGTCGCGCCGCGGCGGCGCGTGGACGGAAGGACGGCATCAGAGGATGTACGGCTGGATCTGGCGGCACCTGCCGGGCAACGCCTACGTGCGGGCGCTGCTCTCTCTCGTGCTGGCACTCGGCGTGGTGTACGTGCTGTTCCAGTACGTCTTCCCATGGGCGGAGCCACTGCTCCCGTTCAACGATGTGACGGTCGACGACGGCGGCGAGAGCGGAGTGGGCTGATGGGCGCCACACGGATCCTGGTCGTCGACAACTACGACAGCTTCGTCTTCAACCTCGTCCAGTACCTGTACCAACTGGGCGCTGAGTGTGAGGTCGTACGGAACGACGAGGTGCTCACGGAGCACGCGGAGGACGGCTTCGACGGCGTCCTCCTCTCGCCCGGCCCCGGTGCGCCCGAGCAGGCGGGCGTGTGCGTCGACATGGTGCGGCACTGTGCGGGCAGCGGGGTGCCGCTCTTCGGGGTGTGCCTCGGCATGCAGTCCATCGCTGTGGCCTACGGCGCGGTCGTCGGCCGCGCTCCGGAACTGCTGCACGGCAAGACCTCGCCGATGCACCACGAGGGCGCCGGGGTCTTCGCCGGGCTGCCCTCCCCCTTCACCGCCACCCGCTACCACTCCCTCGGAGTGCGCGAGGAGACGATTCCGGACGAACTGCCGGTCACGGCCTGGACGGAGTCGGGCGTCGTGATGGGACTGCGGCACCGCGAGCTGGCGGTGGAGGGCGTGCAGTTCCACCCCGAGTCGGTGCTGACGGAGTGGGGGCACCGGATGCTCGCCAACTGGCTGGCGGAGTGCGGGGACGCGGGCGCGGTGGAGCGGTCCGCAGGGCTGGCCCCGGTCGTCGGCACGTGACCTCGGTGCGCCCGGGGCACGGAGGCGCGGGGGGCGACCCGTACGGCGGCGACCCGTACGAGGGTGACCCGTCTGGTGAGCAGCACGGCGGCGAGCGGTACAGCGGTGACCCGTACGGTGCCGACCAGTACGTCGCGGACCCTTACGCGCCGCCGGACCCGTACGCGCAGCCGGGCGCCTACGAGGCGGCGGTGGACGCGCTCGCCGACCCGCTGACCGATCCGCTGCCGGGCAGGCTGCCCGGACCGGAGCCCGGAGATACGGGGCCGGTCGACACGGCGGAGGTTGCGGGTGCGCCGATGACGCCGGTTACGGCGCACAGCTCGCCGTGGTTCCGGCCGGCCCAGGAGCCACAGCGGCCCCAGACGCAGCACAGCGGCGTCGCGGAGACGGGGTGGCCCCCCGACACCGCCTCGTACTACGAGCCCTACACAGCGCCGTACACCGAGCCGTACACGGAACCCGTCGAGCCCGCCCCCGCCCCGGCTCCGGCTCCGGCCCCGGAACCCGTCAACCCCGCCGCGTCGCACTGGGCGGCGCCCCCCGATCCGGCCGCCGGGCCCATGACGCCCCGGGTGGAGTGGGGCAGCGACCTCCCCGCCTCACACGGTGACGTGTCCGAGACGGCCGCCCTCCCGCTGGCGGAACTGAATCTCCAGCAGGGCCCGGTCCCCGAACCGGCCCCGCAGCCACCGGCCCCCGCGCGCCCCCGCGCTCGCTCCGCCGCTTCCCGTGCCGAGGAGGACGAGCGGGACAGCACCGTCGGGCTGCGGCGCCCCGAGGGCGCCGAGCTGGGCAGGGCCGCGCGGCGCAAGGCCGCCACGACGAAGGGCCGGAGCCGCAAGAGCACGGCCCCGGCCGCCCCGCCGCCGCGCGCGGGCACACGACTGGAGGCGCGCCGGGCCGCCCGCGCGGCGAAGGACGGTCCGGCCGTCATCCTCAGCCGCTTCATCGGTGAGGTGTTCATCACGTTCGGCGTGCTGATGCTGCTGTTCGTGGCCTACCAGCTGTGGTGGACGAACGTCCTGGCGCACCAGGCGGCGGGCAAGGCGGTCGACGATCTGGAGGACCGCTGGAAGCAGAGCCCGGAGCGGAAGCCGGGCAAGTTCGAGGCGGGCGAGGGCTTCGCGATCATGTACATCCCGAAGCTGGACATCCGGGTCCCGGTCGCGGAGGGAGTGGACAAGCAGTCGGTCCTGGACAAGGGCATGGTCGGCCACTACGACGCGAAGTCCGGGCTCAAGACGGCGATGCCGTGGGACAAGAAGGGAAACTTCTCCGTCGCCGGGCACCGCAACACCCATGGGGAACCCTTCCGCTACATCAACAAACTGGTGGACGGTGACGTGATCATCGTGGAGACGGCGGACACCTACTACACGTACAAGATGCACAGCCGCCTGCCGTCGACCTCGCCGTCGAACACGACGGTGGTCCAGCCGGTCCCGCCGCAGTCCGGTTTCACCAAGCCCGGGCGATACGTGACGCTGACGACCTGCACTCCCGAGTTCACCTCGAAGTACCGTCTCATCGTCTGGGGCAAAATGGTCGAGGAGCGTCCGCGGAGCAAGGGCAAGCCGGACGCTCTCGTCGGGTAGTCGGTGGCAGCGCGGGAGACGGGGCGTAGACGGTGGCAGAGCACGGGCGGGACGTCGAGGACGGCGAGCCTTCGGCCACCCCGGATCCGCAGAAGGACACACCCGCGGAAGAGGCCGCGGACACCGCGGAGATACCGGGGAGCGCGGCGACAACGGAGCCCGAGTCAGACCCAGAGCCGAAGCCCGAGTCAGAGCCCGAGTCAGAGCCCGAGTCAGAGCCCGAGACGGACGCGCCCGCCGCCACCCCACCCCGCCGTACCAGCCGTACGCGCGGCACGCTCGCCGTGATCGTCAGCGGCTTCGGCGAACTGCTGATCACCGCCGGGGTCATCCTCGCCCTGTTCGTCGTCTACTCGCTGTGGTGGACGAACGTGGTCGCCAACCGGGAAGCGGACCGCAAGAGCGAGAAGGTGCGCGACAACTGGGCACGGGACCGCGGGGGTTCCGAAGGCCCGGGGGAACGGGCCCTCAAGGAGGGCATCGGCTTTCTGCGCGTGCCGTCCATGTCGGACGACGACATCCTCGTCACCAAGGGAACCGCGACCAAGGAGCTGAACCACGGCACCGCGGGCTACTACACGAAGCCGGTCAAGTCGGCGCTGCCCTGGGACCAGTCGGGCAACTTCGCTCTCGCCGCCCATCGCGACGGCCACGGCGCGAAGTTCCACGACATCGACAAGATAGAGAAGGGCGACCCGGTCGTCTTCGAGACGAAGAACACCTGGTACGTCTACAAGGTCTACAAGACGCTGCCGAAGACCTCGAAGTACAACGTCGACGTGCTGAAGGAGATCCCGGAGGTCTCGGGCAAGAAGGAGGCCGGGCGCTACATCACGCTCACCACCTGCACGCCCGTCTACACCTCCAAGCACCGCTACATCGTGTGGGGTGAACTGGTCCGCACCGAGTCCGTCGACGCGGAGCGCACCCTGCCCAAGGAGATCCGCTGACCGCGGCGCCGCGAACGTCCGGCCCCCTCTGCGCCACCAGCATGGGTGATTGAGGCCCCTGGTCCCCCGGCGGGGCAACCACCTGCAGGGCGCACGAAACGGCGGCGCCTCCCGCACCGCGCGGGAGGCGCCGCCGCTCTTCGCCGTGCGGCTCAGTCGCGGTCGCCGCGCATGCCTTCGAGGAAGCCGCCGTCGCCGCCGGGGCCGCCGTCGCCACCGCCCGGCCCGCCGCCGCCACCGGGGCCACCCCCGTCGTCACCCGGCTTGCCGGGGCGGGCGTAGATGGTCACCTTGTCGCCCTTCTTGAGCTGGGTGTTGGCGGGCGGGTTGGTGGTCATGACGGTGGCGTTGTTCTCGTCCGGAGCGCCGGTGACCTCCACCTTGAAGCCCGCGCCCTCCAGCGCGCCGCGTGCGTCCTTCACCAGCTGATTGGTGACGTCCGGGACGGTGGCGGGCTGTTCGGCCGGGGCCTTGGCGACGGTCAGGGTGACCTGGCTGCCGTCCCCCGCCTTGGAAGACGGTGCCGGGGTCTGGGCGAGGACCTCGTTGGCCGGGCTGTCCGGGTCCTCCTGCTCGACCTTGACCACGGTGAACCCGAGCGATTCCAGCTGGGTCTTGGCCGCGTCGTAGTTCTGGCCGACGACGTCGGGCACGGTGGTCTGGGTCTGCGTCGCCACGGTGAGGGTGACGTTGGAGCCGCGCTTGGCCTTCTCGCCGGCGTCCGGAGACTGGGTGATGACGGTGCCCTGGGCCTGCTCGGACTCCACGGTCGTCTGCTTGACCTTGAAGCCCTTGTCCTCCAGCTCCTGCTTGGCGCCCTCGTAGTTGTCGCCCTCGACGTCCGGGATCTCGACGGGCGCGGCGCCCTTGGACATCGTCAGGCTGACCGTCTCGCCCTTCTCGATCTCGGTGCCCGCCGCCGGATCACTGGAGCAGATCGTGTCCTTCTTCTGCTTGCAGTACTTGCTCTGGCCCTTCTGGACCTCGAAGCCGCCGTTGTCGGCGAGTTGCTGCGCGTCGGCGTAGGACTGGCCGGCGAGTTCGGGCACCGGCACGCTGCCCGTGTCCTTCTCGTTGCTGCTGAACAGCGCCTGCCCGATGAAGATCGCGCCGACCAGGACGAAGACCAGCGCGATGACGAGCAGGATCGTCGAGGTGTGACTCTTCCGCGGCTCCCGGCGCCGGCCGCCGCGCGGGTCGTCGTCGTACATCCCGCCGTCGTCGTTGCGGACGGGCGGCAGCATCGAGGTGTGCTGATCCTGGGCGCGCAGTGCTGTGGTCGGGGTGTCCTCCGGGTAGCCGCCGTAGGCCGCGGCGCCCATCCCCGCAGCCGCGGCGACGGGCTGGCCGTCGAGGCATGCCTCGATGTCGGCGCGCATCTCGTCGGCGCTCTGGTAGCGGTAGTCCGGGTCCTTGACGAGTGCCTTGAGGACGATCGCGTCCATCTCGGGCGTGATCTCGGGGTCGAAGGAGCTGGGCGCCTGCGGCTCCTCCCGTACGTGCTGATAGGCCACCGCGACCGGCGAGTCGCCGATGAACGGGGGCCGGACGGTGAGGAGTTCGTAGAGCAGGCAGCCGGTGGAGTAGAGGTCGGAGCGGGCGTCCACCGACTCGCCCTTCGCCTGCTCGGGCGAGAGGTACTGGGCGGTGCCGATGACGGAGGAGGTCTGCGTCATGGTCATGCCGGAGTCGCCCATGGCGCGCGCGATGCCGAAGTCCATGACCTTGACCTGGCTGCCGCGCGTGAGCATGACGTTCGCGGGCTTGATGTCGCGGTGGACGATGCCGTTGCGGTGCGAGTACTCGAGCGCCTGCAGAATGCCGACGCACATTTCCATCGACCGCTCCGGCAGCAGCTTGCGGCCGGAGTGGAGCAGCTCACGGAGGGTGGAGCCGTCGACGTACTCCATCACGATGTAGGGGATGGAGACCTGGTCGACGTAGTCCTCGCCGGTGTCGTAGACCGCGACGATCGCCGGATGGTTGAGCGAGGCCGCGGACTGGGCTTCGCGGCGGAAACGGGCTTGGAACGACGGGTCGCGCGCGAGGTCGACCCGGAGCGTCTTCACCGCGACGGTGCGGCCCAGACGCGTGTCATGAGCGAGGTACACCTCGGCCATGCCACCACGGCCGAGCACCGAGCCCAGCTCGTACCGGCCGCCGAGGCGACGCGGCTCTTCCATAGTCTCCAGCCCTCTCCGTACGTCCGGGCCGCACCTGGCGTGCGGCCCGGCGGTGTGCTGCTCGGCTTACGACTCGGTACACGATAGCCAGCGGGCTCCCGGCGTCATGCGACTCCGTCTCCTGCGTTCTCGTCGGTCAACGACGCTCCGCGTCGCCTTCCTCCTCCGCCCTGGATCCCGAAGCCGCATGACGCCGCTCGCTTGTCCACTGGCTATCGTGCACCAAGTCGTTACGGTACCCGGCCCGAGTGACGTGCCGTGCGGGGTCGGAGTGACCCCGGTCACCGGGGCGGTGCGCTCGCTGTGCCGTGTCTCACGTCGGCGCGGCGACCGGCGCCCGTCCCGTCCGTCCCTCTCACTTCTTCTCCTCGAGGATCGCTTCCATGACACCCTTCGCGACCGGGGCTGCGAGCTTGCTGCCCGCGATCTCGTCACGGGCGGTGCTCGAACTCTCGATCACGACGGCGACCGCCACCGGGGACGAACCGTCTTCGCCCTTGGCGTAGGAGACGAACCAGGCGTACGGGTTCTTGCTGTTGTTCTCACCGTGCTGAGCGGTACCGGTCTTTCCGCCGACCTTGACGTTGGGAATCTGAGCCGTCTTTCCGGTGCCCTTCTCGACGACCGTCTCCATGGCCTCCTGGAGCTTCTGCGCGTTCTCCGGGGAGACCGGTTGGCCCATTTCCTCGGGGTTCGTCTGCTCGACGACGTTGAGGTTGGGAGCGACCAGCTTGTCGACCATGTACGGCTTCATCAGCTTGCCGTCGTTGGCGATGGCGGAGGCGAACATGGCCACCTGGAGCGGGGTGGCGCGGTTGCTGGCCTGACCGATGCCCGCCATGGCGTTCTGCGGGCGGTTGTCCTCCGGGTAGACGCTCTCCGCGGCGCGGACGGGGATGTCCAGCTTGTCCTCGCCGTAGCCGAACTTCTGGGACATCTCCTGCATCTTTTCGTTGCCTAGGTCGTCGCTGATCTTGGCGAAGACCGTGTTGCAGGACCACTGCAGAGCGACCCGGATCGAACCGTCCTTGCACCCCGGGTGGTTACCGTCGTTGCCCAGGGGGTCGCCGGTGGTCTGCGGCAGTTGGTACGGGTCGGGCGAGTCGGTCTTGCCGTCGAGGCTGTAGTCCCCGCTCTCCAGCGCCGCCGCCGCCGTGACCAGCTTGTACGTGGAGCCGGGCGGATAGGTCTGGCGCAGCGCCCGGTTGAGCATCGGCTCGTCCGGGTTCTCCTTCTTCTGGAGCGCCGCCCACGCCTCCGCGTCCTCGTCGCTGCTTCCGGCGAAGCTGGACGGGTCGTAGGAGGGCGTGGTGGCGAGGGCGAGGACGGCGCCGGTCTGCGGGTCGATCGCGGCGACGGCGCCCTTCTTGTCGCCCAGCCCTTCGAAAGCGGCCTTCTGCGCCTTCGAGTTCAGCGTGGTGACGACGTTGCCGCCCTTCTGCGGCTTGCCGGTGAGCATGTCGATGGTGCGGTTGAAGAACAGCCGGTCGTCGTCGCCGGTGAGGATTCCGTCGTAGAGCTTCTCCAGCTGGGAGGCGCCGAACGCCTGGGAGGCGTACCCGGTGACCGGGGCCCACAGCTTGCCGTCCTTGAACGTGCGCTTGTACTTGAAGTCGGTGCCGCCGGTCTCTTTGGACCCGGTGATCGACTTGCCGTCGCTGGTGAGGATGTTGCCGCGCGGCTGGGCGTAGCGGTCGATCTTGACGCGGCGGTTGTCCTCATGGTTGGCCAGTTCGTCGGCCTGCACGAACTGGACCCAGTTGACGCGTACCAGCAGCGCGAGGACGAGCAGGCCGCAGAAGATCGCTACCCTGCGGAGTGGCTTGTTCACGGTCGGACCACCTGGGTCATCTCGGCGTCAGGGGAAGGTGCCGGGGCGGGAGCCGGTCTGCGGGCAGTGTCGCTGATGCGCAGCAGGATGGCGATAAGCGCCCAGTTGGCGATCACCGAGGAGCCGCCCTGTGCGAGGAAGGGCATCGTCATGCCGGTGAGCGGGATGAGGCCGGTGACACCGCCCGCGACGACGAAGACCTGGAGTGCGAAGGCGCCCGACAGGCCGACGGCCAGCAGTTTGCCGAAGGGGTCGCGCGCGGCCAGGGCGGTGCGCATGCCGCGCTCGACGAGCAGCCCGTAGAGCACCAGGATCGCCATCAGGCCGGCCAGGCCCAGCTCCTCGCCGACGGTGGCGAGGATGTAGTCGCTCTTGGGGGCGATGCCGCCGATCAGCCGGGAGAGGCCCTGACCCAGGCCGGAGCCGAGCATGCCGCCGGAGCCGAAGGAGAACATGGCCTGGGCGGTCTCGGTGACGCCGTCGTTGGAGGCGTGGGCGAGCGGGTCGAGCCAGTTGTTGACGCGGTCTTCCACATGGCTCGTCGTCGAGGCGACGGCGACGGCACCGGCGGAGCTCAGCAGGAGGCCGAAGACGACCCAGCTGGTCCGCTCGGTGGCCACGTACAGCATGATCACGAAGAGGCCGAAGAACAGCAGCGAGGTGCCCAGGTCGGTCTCGAAGACGAGGATCATCAGGCTGAGTCCCCAGATGGCCAGGATCGGACCCAGGTCACGGCCGCGGGGCAGGTAGAGGCCCATGAAGCGGCGGCTCGCGAGCGCGAGGGCGTCCCGCTTGACCATCAGGTAGCCCGCGAAGAAGATCGCGATGATGATCTTCGCGAACTCGCCGGGCTGAAGCGAGCCGATGCCCGGCAGGGTGATCCAGATGCGGGCGCCGTTCCGGGCCGGGAAGAAGATCGGCAGGATCAGCAGGACCAGCGCCACGACCATGGAGATATAGGTGAAGCGCTGCAGGACGCGGTGGTCCTTGAGGAAGATGAGCACGCCGAGGAAGAGCGCCACGCCGAGCGTCGACCACATCAGCTGGCCGGGCGCCATCGCGCCGCCGAGTTCCGGTGTGGTGATGCTCGGCTCCTGGTCGAGGCGCCAGATCAGCACCAGACCGAGGCCGTTGAGCAGGGTGGCGATGGGCAGCATCAAGGGATCGGCGTACGGCGCCCAGCGGCGTACGACCAGATGGCCGACGCCGGCGAGAAGGCCGAGGCCGAGGCCGTAACCCAGCATGCCCGCGGGGAGTTCGCCCTCCTTGGCGAGCCCCACGTTGGCGTAGGCGAACACCGGGATGAGCACCGCGAAGATGAGCATCGCCAGCTCGGTGTTGCGGCGGCTCGGCAGGCCCCCGGGGGAGACCGTGGTGTTGCTGCCGGTGTTGACGTTGAGATTACTGCTCATCTGAGCTGCGGCCCCCCTACGGTGCGGTGCACTGCTTGGCGAGCTCCTCGCGCTGTTCCTCCGAGAGCCGGGGGCCTGGAGTCGGAGTGCCGGAACTCTTGCTGGTGGCGTTGTCGGTGCGCAGGGAGGCCTTGTCGCCGGCACCGGCGCCGCCGTTCTCGCCCGCCTTGTCCTGACCGCCCCCGCCATCCGCGGGCTTCTCCTGCTTCTCCTGTTTGTCCTGCTTGTCGGCGGTCGCGACGTCCTTGCAGACGTCGGCCTGGGCGCGGAGTTCGTCGATCTTCTCCCGCGCCTGGTCGAGGCTGTCGTAGGCGATGGTGTCCTCGACCTGCTCGCGCTGGTAGAAGGGCAGGTACTTGAGTTCGATCGCGGGGTGGTCCTCGTCGACCTCGCTCAGGCTGATCCCGGCCAGCTCCTGGCTGATGCCCTGGTACAGGGCGACGTGGTCGTCGTCCTTGGCGCCGACGTAGTACTGCGTCTGCGTCCACCGGTAGCCGCCGTAGAGACCGCCGCCGACGACCGCGAGCGCCAGCGCGATCAGCAGCGACCGCTTCACCCACTTCCCGCGCCCGCCACCGGGCTTGGCGGCGTAGTCGCCGCCGTCCCCGCTGCCGTCGTAGGCGCCGAACGAACCGGCGGGCGGGGGCGGCGAGGCGGGGCCGGCGCCGCTGCCGGGCGGGCCGAAGCCTTCCGCGGGCGGTGTGCCCCCGGAGGGCTGCGGCGGTACCTGGCGGCCCAGTTCGGCCGCGCGGGACGCGGGTGTCTGCGCGTCACCGCCGAGCTGGTGCTGGTTCTCCGCGACGGCGCCCACGATCACCGGGGTGTCGTTGAGCTGCTCGGCGAGGGTGTCGTTGCCGTCGACGTCGAGGACGTCGGCGATGATGCAGGTGATGTTGTCGGGGCCGCCGCCGCGCAGGGCGAGCTGGATCAGATCCTGCACGGTCTCGTGCGGGCCCTGGTAGCTGGCGAGGGTCTCCTCCATCGTCTGGTGTGAGACGACGCCGGAGAGGCCGTCGGAGCACAGCAGATAGCGGTCTCCGGCCCGCACCTCCCGGATGGAGAGGTCCGGTTCGACGTGGTCGCCACTGCCCAGCGCGCGCATCAGCAGCGAGCGCTGCGGGTGGGTGGTGGCCTCCTCCTCGGTGATCCGGCCCTCGTCGACCAGCCGTTGCACCCAGGTGTGGTCCTGGGTGATCTGGCTCAGCTGGCCGTCGCGCAGCAGGTAGGCGCGGGAGTCGCCCACATGCACGAGGCCGAGGCGCGCTCCCGTCCACAGCAGGGCGGTGAGCGTGGTGCCCATGCCCTCCAGCTGGGGGTCCTCCTCGACCATCACGCGCAACTGGTCGTTGGCGCGCTGCACGGCGTTGCCGAGCGCGGTCAGCAGGTCGGAACCGGGAATGTCCTCGTCCAGCTGCACGATGGTGGAGATCACCTCCGAACTGGCGACCTCACCGGCGGCCTGGCCGCCCATCCCGTCGGCGACAGCGAGCAGTCGCGGACCGGCATAGCCGGAGTCCTCGTTGTGCTCGCGGATCATGCCGTCGTGCGATCCGGCGGCAAAGCGCAGCGACAGACTCATGCGCACCTCGCCCGTCGGCTCCGGGTACATCCGCACGGTGCCCACCCTCCGGTCGTCATCTCTTCGGCCTGTCTATTTCCGCAGCTCGATGACCGTCTTGCCGATACGGATCGGCGCTCCGGGCGGAATCGGCGTCGGTGTGGTGAGTCTGGTCCGGTCGAGGTAGGTGCCGTTCGTGGACCCGAGGTCCTCGACGATCCACTGACCGTCCCGGTCCGGGTAGATCCTGGCATGCCTGCTCGACGCGTAGTCGTCGTCCAGCACGATCGTGGAGTCATGGGCGCGGCCCAGGCTGATCGTCTGGCCCTGGAGCGCGACGGTCGTGCCGGTGAGCGAACCTTCGGAGACCACCAGCTTGGTGGGAGCTCCGCGGCCGCCGCGGTTGCGGCGGCCGGACTGCTGCTGCGGCGCCTGCTGCGGTTGCTGCTGGCGCGGTGGCCGGGCGTCGTTGCGCCGCGCGGCGCGCTGGGTCACCCGGGTGCCGAACAGGTCACTCCGAATGACCTGGACCGCGACGATGACGAACAGCCACAGTACGGCGAGAAAACCCAACCGCATGACCGTCAGGGTCAGCTCTGACATTGCCCCCGCTTCACCCTTCGGCTTGCCGGTAAATGATCGTGGTGCTGCCCACGGCGATGCGTGAGCCGTCGCGGAGCGTAGCGCGAGTGGTGTGCTGTCCGTCCACCACGATGCCGTTGGTCGATCCCAGATCCTGGATCGAGGAGGGATTTCCGGCACGGATCTCACAGTGCCGGCGGGACACTCCGGGGTCGTCGACGCGTACGTCGGCCTCGGTGCTGCGGCCCAGAACGAGGGTGGCGCCGGAGATCTGGTGGCGGTTGCCGTTGATCTCGATCCAGCGCCGGGTTTCGGCACGCGGCAGCGGACCGCTCGCACCGGGGGCGTACGAGGGGGCCGCGGACGGCGCCGAAGGGGGCATGGGGGGCGGGGCGCCGGCGGGCCGCGGGGGGCTCCCCGGTCCGGCGCCGGGCGGTGCGGACGGGCCGGGCGGGGCGCCCGCGCCGGTGGGGCCTCCTGCCGCGGGGCCCGCGCCGGGGCCGCCGGGCTGCACCTGGGAGGTGCTGGAGGCGAGGGTGCGGCTGCGCACCCGGTAGAGGCCGGTGTCGAGATCCTCGGCCTTCTCCAGGTGCACCTTGACGGGGCCCATGAAGGTGTAGCGCTGCTGCTTCGCGTAGTCGCGCACCATGCTGGAGAGCTCGTCGCCGAGCTGGCCCGAGTAGGGGCTGAGGCGCTCGTAGTCGGGGGTGCTCAGCTCGACGATGAAGTCGTTGGGGACGACGGTCCGCTCGCGGTTCCAGATCGTGGCGTTGTTGTCACACTCGCGCTGCAGGGCACCGGCGATCTCGACGGGCTGCACCTCGGACTTGAACACCTTGGCGAAGGTGCCGTTGACGAGACCTTCGAGCCGTTGCTCGAAACGCTTCAGAACTCCCACGGTGCACCTCCTTCCAGATGACTGCCGTTCCGGTGCGGCCCTTCCGCTCCAGTGTGGCCGAACGCGGACATGCCGCACTGCCGGTACCGACCGGTCCTACTGATCGTATCCACGCACGGGCGGAACGGGTGGTTCCCCGGAGCGCCCCCGCCCTCGAGTGTCACCCCTCACACCCTTGCATGGATCGCGGGGGCCCAGCCGGTGCCCCTTCCCGTTCCTGGTCCCAGTGTCCCCCAGTGCGTGCCGGGGGCGTGCCGATATGGAGGTGAAGGCACCCGGAGCAGCGTGCTAATCTTCTCGATGTCGGCAGGCGCCCGGCCTCGAGCAGGCACCGGCTGACAAGCGTTCTTCCCCAGTTTCTGGGGGAGCACCCATGCGCGGGTGGCGGAATAGGCAGACGCGCTGGATTCAGGTTCCAGTGCCCGAAAGGGCGTGGGGGTTCAACTCCCCCCTCGCGCACAGAGATCATCAGGCTCTGACCAGTGTTTCTGGTCAGAGCCTGCTCTGTTTGGCTTGCTCTGGCCTGGCCTGGCCTGATCTGCTCTGTTCTGGCCTGTTCTGGCCTGTCGTGGAGGGCCGCGTGCCTGCGCGCGATCGGTGCGAGGCGCCCGTGACCGCCACTGTGGGGAACCTCTCGGCACACCCGTGAGGTGCTGAGAGGTCCTGGTCGGCCCTTCTCGCGAGGGCGGGGCAGCCCCGAGGCCCGCGGAGCCGCACCCTCAGCAGCAGGCGGCTCCCGTGGCCGTCGGGCCTGCCGCCGGGAGCCGGCCCGGGGTGGCGCAGGGGAAGAGGCCGTGGTGGGTCGTCTTGTCGCCCGTCAGGGCGAAGTGCTTCGCGTAGCGGGTGGCGGCGAGCATGTCGGCGGTGTTGCCGCAGACCAGGGCGGGTTTGCCGGCCGGGAAGCGGTGGTGGTCGTCCAGGTCGAAGGCGTGCGGGTGCTCCGGCAGTGTGCCCCGGTAGACGGCGAGCTGGCCGTAGTCCTCGCAGCGGTCCTCCAGCGGGAGCTTGAATGCCCGTACGGTGCGGGAGGTGAAGGTGGCGAATCCGGCCCGCTGTGCCACCTCCGGGTCGCTGAGGGTCACCGGCGTGCTGGAGACCGTGCGGACGTCCGCGCAGCCGGAGTCCGCCAGCAGGCGGCGGAAGTCCTCGGTGTAGAGGGCGCCGCCCAGGCATTCGCCGAGCAGCAGGGGGTCTTCGCGCAGGGAGGCCGGGAGGCGGCGGTCGGCGAAGATGTCGGAGAAGTAGAGCTCGCCGCCGGGCTTGAGCGCCCGGAAGATCTCCTGGAAGACCCGGGGCTTGTCCGGGGACAGGTTGAGCACGCAGTTGGAGACGACCAGGTCCACCGAGGCGTCCTCGATCCCGGCGCCGCGCAGATCCTCGATATACCCCTGCTGGAAGCGGACGTTGGCGTGCCCGAAGCGCTCCGCGTGCCAGTCCTGGTGGCGTACGGCCACGGCCAGCTGCTCTTCCGTCATGTCCACGCCGATGACCTGGCCCTGCTCGCCGACCAGTTGGGAGAGGACGTAGCAGTCGCGTCCGCTGCCGCAGCCCAAGTCCAGCACGGTGGCGCCCTCCAGGGCCGGCGGGATCGGGGAGCCGCAGCCGTAGAAGCGGTCCTGGACCTCCTCGTGCACGCGGGCGAGTGCCGCGGCGACGTGCGGCGGGGGCGCCTCGGCCGTACAGCAGGCCGAGGTCCGCAGGTCGCCGGATGACTGGAGCACCTTGCCGTAGTAGTCCTTGACCGTGTCCTCGACGAAGCGGGACTCCGTGGTGCCGGGTATGCCGATGGCCATTTCGGGTCCTCTCCAAGTGGCGCCGAGTGTCCTGTGGCGCCAGGGCCCCGGGCGTACGGGGAACCGCCGCCGACCGGCGTCCGTTCACCGGCCAGCATGACAACACGCGCATCCGGAGGGAAGGCGGCACGCGGCCGATGGGACCGTACGACCTGGTGGTGATCGGCGGTGGCAGCGCGGGGCTGACGGCTGCCCGTACGGCGGGGCGGTTAGGGGCGCGCACGCTGCTGGTCGAGCGCGACCGGCTGGGCGGGGACTGCCTGTGGACGGGCTGTGTGCCCAGCAAGGCGCTGCTGCATGTGGCCGGGCAGGTGCAGGCGGCTCGTGGCGCCGCGCGCTGGGGGCTGTCGCCCGCGCCTCTCGGGCCCGCCGACCTGGCGTCGGCGATGGCGCATGTCAGGGAGGCGATCGGGGCGATCGAACCGCACGACTCCGCCGAGTCGCTGAGCGCCCTGGGTGTCGAAGTCGTGGGCGGCGGAGCCGTCTTCACCGGTCCGCGCACTCTGCGGGCCGGCGACCGGAAGATCACCTTCCGGTACGCGCTGATCGCTACTGGCTCCGCGCCCTCGCCGGCCCCCGTTCCCGGCCTGGCCGAAGCCGAGCCGCTGACCAGCGACACCGTATGGGACCTGACGGAACTGCCCGCGCGGCTGGTGGTGCTGGGCGGCGGCCCGACGGGCTGCGAGCTGGGGCAGGCGTTCGCCCGGCTCGGCTCCCGGGTCACGCTGGTGGAGGCGCGGGAGCGGCTGCTGCCGGGTGAGGAACCGGAAGCCTCCGGACTGGTGCGGGAGCGGCTGGAGGCGGAGGGCGTCCGGGTGCGTACGGGCTGGCGCGCGGCCGAGGTCGCCGAAGGCACGGTTACCGGGGGCACGGTGTCCGGGAGCGCGGTGTCCGGCTCGCCGGGCGGGGAGCCGCTGGCGTACGACGCGCTGCTGGTGGTGACCGGGCGGCGGGCCAACACCGCAGCACTGGGCTGCGGGGAGGCCGGCGTGGCACTCGGCGCGCGGGGCGCCGTCCGGGTGGACAGGCGGCTGCGCAGTACGAACCCACGGGTTTACGCGGCCGGGGACGTCACCGGGCTGTCCGCCGTCACCCACCTCGGCGGGGTGCAGGGCGCCGCCGCGGCGGTCGACGCGCTGCTGGGCGTACGGCGTCCGGTCGGCTACGGCGCGGTGCCGCAGGTGACGTTCACCGACCCCGAGGTCGGCCGGGTGGGCCTGACCGCCGCGCAGGCACGGGAGCGGCACGGCGACGCGGTACGGGTGCACACCGTCACGCACGACCGCGTCGACCGCGCGATCGCCGAGGGCCGCACCGACGGCTTCACGCGGCTCGTGCTGGGCCCGCGCGGCCGGATCGTGGGGGCCACGGTGGTGGCGCCGCGGGCCGGGGAGACCATGGCGCACCTCACCGCGGCCGTACGGCTGGGCTGGACCGCCTCGCGCTACGCGGCGACCGTCCACCCCTACCCGAGCTATGCGGACGGCCCGTGGCACACCGCCCTCAGCGAGGTCCACCGGCGTCTCGCGGCGCCGGGCGTCCGGCGGGCGACCGACGCGCTGCTGGGGCTGCGCCGCGCCGTCCACCCGGTGCGGCGGCGGGGGAGGGCGTGACGACGACCGGGGGCCGCGCCGGCTCGCGCAGGGCAGCGCACAGGCCGTGTCACCGGCGTTGTCAGCAACCGCAGGGGAGCCCGGTGACCGCAGCAGGCAGCAGTGTGGAAGGCAGGACTGTGAGAGGCAGCAGCGTGGGAGGAAGGGCATGCGCGTAGGCGTCATCACCGGATCGGGCAGCTATGCGTGGCCGCACGTCTCCGGGCAGGTGCGGCGGCAGGTGGCGACGGATCACGGCACCGTGACGGTCACCGAGGGGCGGGTCGGGGAGGCCGAGGTCGTCTACCTCTCGCGGCACGGAGAGGGGCATCACCGGCTGTCCCACCAGGTCGCGCACAAGGCGAATCTCACCGCGCTGCTCGACTGCGGGGTGGAGGCCCTGGTCTCCCTCACTGTGTGCGGCGCCGCCGATCCCGCCGCCGAGCCGGGTTCCCTGATCGTCTTCGACGATCTGCACTTCCCGGCCAACCGGCTGCCCGACGGCGGCCCTTGCACCTGGTACGACACGCCGGGGGAGCAGGGGCGCGGCCACTGGATCTTCGACTCCCCCTTCAGCGGGACGCTTCGCCGGGCGCTGACCGAGGCCGCCGCACACACCGGTGCGCCGGTGCTGGAGCGGGGCACCTACGGGCATGTGGACGGGCCGCGTTTCAACAGCCGCAGTGAGATACGGGCGTTGGCGCAGGCGGGAGTGACCGCCGTCAGTCAGACGGCGGGCCCGGAGGTGGTGCTGGCGGGCGAGAAGGAGCTGCCGATGGCGCTCGTCGGCTTCGTGACGGACTACGCGAACGGCGTCGCGGCCGAGCCCGAGCCGGTGGAGGCGCTGCTGGAGCGGATGGCGGCGAGCACCGGAATCTTCGCCTCACTCGCCGGGCACGCGCTGCCGCGGCTGGAGTGCGCGGAAGCGGCGGGGTTCGTATACCGCTTCGGTTCATGAGCCAGGTGGTGCGGCGCGATGCCTGACGGCCTGGTGCTCGCCGTGTCGATCGTGGTGCCCGTGCTGAACGAGGCCGCCACCATCGAGGGGGCGCTCCGGCGGCTGGGCCGGGACTTCCCCCACTGCGAACTCGTCGCCGTCGACGGCGGCAGCGATGACGGCACGGCCGAACTGGCCGAGCCCTGGGCCACCGTGGTGCGCGCCCCGCGCGGACGCGCCGCGCAGATGAACGCGGGCGCCAAGGCGTGCACGGGGGACGTGCTGTGGTTCGTGCACGCCGACACGGAGGTGGATCCGGCAGCGGTCGGGCAGATCCGCGCCTGCCTCGCCGACCCCCGGGTGGTCGGTGGCGGGCTCAGCCTGCGCTTCGACCGCCGTACGCCCGCGCTGAACTACCTCGCCCGCGCCTCCAACGCCCGCGCCCGCAGGCTGCACCACATCTTCGGGGACCAGGCGATGTTCGTCCGCCGTACGGTCTTCGAGGAGCAGGGCGGCTTTCCGCCGCTGGCCATCATGGAGGACCTGGAGATGTCGCGGCGGCTGAACCGCCGGGGGCGGCTGTGCCTGCTGCCCGCGACGTCGACGGCCTCCGCCCGGCGCCTCGTACGGCATGGGACCTGGCGCATGATCGTGTTCATGCAGTACCTCAAGCTGCTCTATTTCCTGGGCGTCGACCCGGAGCGGATCCGGCGGCGCTATGCGGCGGGGCCGCGGTTCCGCCGCACCCGCAGCTCGCCTAGCACCCGCAGCACCCGCAGCACCCGCAGCACCCGCAGCACCCGCAGCACCCGCAGCACCTGAGCTTTCTGAGTCACCCGTTTCCCTCAACGACCTGGAGACACGATGCGGATCGCAGTGTGCGGCGGCCCCTACGGCAACCCCTACGCGTTGCGGGCCTTCGTGGCGGACGCGCGCGACCGCGGCTGTGAGCGGCTGTACTGCCTGGGCGACCTCGGCGGCTTCGGCGCCGAGGTCGACGCCCTGTGGCCGATCCTGACCGGCAGCGGCGACGCCGCGCTCGACGGCACCCCCGTCGAGTGCGTGGCGGGTAACTACGACGTCGCCATCGCGCGCGGCGACACCGACTGCGGCTGCGGCTACCGGGATCCCAAGGACAACGAGTACGCCCAGCTCGTCTACGACCACACCCTCGCCACCACCAGCCGGGACTTCGCCGCCTGGATGGGGAAGCTGCCCACCGAGCGCCGGGAGACGATCGAGGGCGTGGACGTGCACATGGTGCACGGCTCCACCCTCGCCCTCAACGACTTCTGGTGGGAGTCGCTGCCCGAGGAAGCGCACCGGCTCCGCGCCGAGACCAGCGGCGCGGACGTCGTCCTGTGCACCCACAGCGGACTCCCCTGGCAGCGCCGGATCGGCGACACCCTCGCGGTGAACGTCGGCGTGCTCGGCAAACCGGCGAACGACGGGCGCCAGGAGGTCTGGTACGCGGTGCTCGACCTCGACGACGGTGCGGCGCGGGCGGAGCTGATCCCGCTTGCCTACGACTGGCGGGCCCAGGCCCGTTCGATGCGCGCCGCCGGGCTCCCCGGAATCTTCGCGGAGACGATCGAGACCGGATGGTGGACGACCTGCCTGGAGATCCTGCCGCCCGCCGAGCGCTCCCGGGGGCGCTTCCACCTCTACCGCAGCACGCTGCCGACGGGATTCCGCCCGGCGGACGACGGCTGGGGCCCCGTCGCCGGGAAGGACGCGGCGGCCCAGGCGGAAGACCGGCCGGTGGTCCCGCTGTTCGGCACCGCGTACTTCCCTTCCAGGCTCTGGCTCTACACCAACTTCCACTGCAACCTGGCCTGCGACTACTGCGCGGTTGCCTCCTCCCCCACCGCCGCACCGCGCACCCTGCCCGTCGACACCTTCCACCGACTCCTCGACGAGGCCGTCACCGCAGGGTTCACCGACCTGTACCTCACCGGCGGCGAGCCCTTCCTGCACCCCGCCATCATCGAACTGCTCGACCACGCGAGCGCCCAACTGCCCACCGTCGTCCTCACCAACGCCATGCTGCTGCGCGGCCGTCGCGCCGCCGGGCTCGAGGAGCTGGCCGGACGCAAGCTCACCCTGCAGACCTCCCTGGACGGTGCCACCGCCGCCACCCACGACCGGCACCGGGGCGCCGGCTCCTGGGCCCGCACCATGGACGGCATCCGGCATCTGATCAGCCTCGGCCTGCCCCCGCGGGTCGCCCTCACCGAGACCGCCGACAACGGGCCCGAGATCCCCGCCGTCGGCGAACTCCTGGCCGGACTCGGCCTGCCAAAGGACAACTTCGCCGTACGGCCGATGCTGCGGCGGGGCTTCTCCGAGGAGGGCATGGAGATCGGCGAGGACAGCAGTGTCCCCGAACTCACCGTCTCCGCCGACGGCTTGCACTGGCACCCGGCCGGTGCCGACCTCGGCAGCAGCCCCGACATGCGGCTGGCGGGCCCCGGCACCCCGCTGGAACGGGGGAAAGAGCTGGTGACCGAGCGGTTCTTCGCCGCCCGCCTGACCGACGGCAGCCTGCCCCGGCCCGTGCACTGCGCCATCTGAGCACGTCTGCCCACGCAGCCAACCTGGCCGAAGGGAATCTCCATGAGGGAGAAGTCGATGAGCGAACCCCCCGGCGTCGCCATCCTCGGAGCGGGCCCCGTCGGCCTCGACGCCGCCCTCGCCTGCTCCGCGGCGGGCCTGCCCTTCACGGTGTACGAGGCCGGGACCACCGTCGCCCACCATGTGCGGGACTGGGGCCATGTACGCCTGTTCACCCCCTGGGAGCTGAACATCTCCCCCAGGATGCGCGCGGCCCTCGCCGGTACGGAGAACGCCCTGCCGCCCCCTGCCGCCACCCCCACCGGACATGAGCTGGTCACCCGGCTGCTCGACCCCGTCGCCCAGCTGCCCGCCCTCGCGGGCCGCCTCAGGCTGGGCACCCGGGTCCTTGCCGTCTCCCGCACCGGGTACCTCAAGCACGAGGAGATCGGCACCGGGGCGCGTGCCACCGCACCCTTCCGGCTGCTGCTCGACGGCCCGGACGGCGAACACACCGCGCGCGCCCGTCTCGTACTCGACTGCACCGGCAGCTACGCGCACCCCAACACGCTCGGCGACGGCGGTATCCCCGCGCCCGGCGAACGCGCCCTGGGGCCCCGCATCGTGCGCACCCTGCCCGCGCTGGACGAAGCGGAGGGCGCGGACTCGGGCGCTGCCGACCGCTGGGCGGGCACCGTACTTCTGGTCGGGGCCGGTAAGTCCGCCCAGACGGCGGCCCGCGGCCTCGCCGCGCTGCCGCGCACCCGGCTGGAGTGGGTCGTGCGCGATCCGCACCCCACCTGGGGCGCGGTGCCCGACGATCCGCTGCCCGGACGCCGCCGGCTCGTCGACGCCGCCCGCTCGCTGGCCTCGGGCGCGCACGACCGCGTGTCGGTGCGGACCGGCTCCCGGGTGGAGGCGCTCCAGCCCGAGGGCGACGGGCTGCGCGCCACGCTCCACACCCCTGCGGGCCCCCGCGTTGTACGCGCCGACCACGTACTGGCACTGACCGGCTACGCGGGCGACGCGGGCCTCTACCGTCAGCTCCAGATCCATGAGTGCTACGCGACCGGCGCCCCGATGAACCTCTCCGCGACGCTGCTCGGCGCGGCGGCCGGCGACTGCCTGGCCCAGCCGCCGGCCGGGCTGGACACGCTGCGCAGCCCCGAACCGGACTTCTTCGTCCTGGGCGCCAAGTCGTACGGGCGGCTGGGCACCTTTTTGCTCCGTGCCGGTTACGAGCAGGTCGGCGAGGTCGTGGCGGCGTACGCGCCGGACGGTGGCGGGCGGTGACCGGTGACCGGCAGCCTTCGTGGCGCGGCGGACCGCTCCTCTGGGTACCGTACGGATGCCGATTGCCATACGGCGCCGGGCCGGGTCCCGGTGCGTGGCCGCCCAGGGTGAGGAGCCTGTTCCGTTGGACGAGAAGGCCTGGCGCCGCTACCTGGCCGGCTATCACGACGCCCGCCCCGGAATCACCGAACGCTTCTTCCGCCGTACGGGCGACACCAGTGCGGGTGACTCCGGTGCGGGCGGTTCCGGCGCGGGCGGTGCCGGCGCGGGTGCCGATTCCCCGTACGCCTGGCTTGTCGAACCGCTGCGCCCGGTGACGGGGACGGTGCTGGACCTCGCCTGCGGATCGGCCCCCACCCGCGCCCTGCTGCCGGACGCCCAGTGGGTGGGCGTGGATTCCTCCGAGGGTGAGCTGGCTGCCGCCGCCCGGCTGGGGCGGGGCCCGCTGGTGCGCGGCAGTGCCGACGCACTGCCGGTGGCCTCGGGAAGCGTCGCCGCCGTCTGCGCGTCGATGTGCCTGCCGGTGCTGACACCGCTGCCCCGGGTGCTCGACGAGATCCACCGGGTGCTGCGCCCCGGCGGCACCCTCGCGGCACTGGTGCCCGCCCGCGCGGGGCCCGGGTCGCTCCTGGGACCCACCGGGGGACCAGGCCCCGTCCGCGCGCTGGGCTGGGTGCGGGTGATGCGGTCGCTCGGGGTGAGGGGCCAGCCCTGGCCCAACCCGGAGGCCCGGGACGCAGTCGGGCGGGTGCTGCGCCGGGCGGGGTTCCGCCTGCGCCACGACGAACGGCGGGTGTTCACCCTCACGCTCACCTCGGCGGAGGACACCGACCAGCTGGTCGACGGGCTGTATCTGCCCGGCCTGCCCCCCGAGCGCGCGGATGCGGCGAAGCAGGCGCTCGCCCGGTGGGTACGCCCGGGGCGCACGCTGCCGCTGCCGCTGCGCCGGGTCCTCGCCGTGGAAGCGGGCGGCTCGGAGGCTGCCGGGTGACGGGCGGGAGGTCCGGATGAACAGGCAGTCGGTGGTCGCCGTGCTGCGCCTGGCGGTTCTGCTGGCGCTGGTTGCCGGTCTGGGTGTCTGGGCGTTGACCTACGGCGAGGACGCCCTGGACGAACTGAACGACTGGGTGGGTTCGCTGGGTTTCTGGGCGCCACTGGTCTTCGCGCTCTTCTACGCCCTCGCGCAGGCGGCGTTCGTGCCCGGCTCGCTGCTGACGGCCTCGGCCGGGGTGCTGTTCGGCATTCCGCTGGGCATCGTCACGGTGCTGGCCGGGGCCACGGCGGGCGCGGCGCTCTCCTTCGGAATCGCCCGGCGGCTGGGCCGCGGCGCGGTCACCCGGTTCGCGGGCTCCGGGCGGCTCGCCCGGCTGGACGAGCAGCTGTCCCGCCGCGGCTTCTGGGCGGTGCTGGTGGTGCGGCTGGTGCCGGTGTTTCCGTTCGCTCTGGTCAACTACGGGGCCGGGGTGACGGGCGTGCGGTTCGCGCCGTATCTGGCGGCGACCGCGCTCGGCATCCTTCCGGCGACCTTCGCGTACGTGGGGGTCGGCGGTTCACTCAGCGATCCCGGGTCACCCGCGCTGTGGATCGCGCTGGGCGGGCTCGTGCTGCTGTCGGCGGGCGGCTGGTGGGCCGCCCGGCGGACCTGGGCGCGGCCGGGCACCACCACCGACGCTCCGGTGCCGGAGCCGGGGCCGGTGCCGGGCTCCGGTCCCGGGCCGGGCTCCGGCACCGGGCCGGGCTCCGGCACCGGGCCGGGCTCCGGTCCCGGGCCGGGCTCCGGTCCCGGGCCGGGCTCCGGTCCCGGGCCGGGCCCCGGCCTCGGGCAGACCCCCGCCGCGGACGGCGCCGCCCCGGAGTGACCGGGCGCCGTCCCAGCCGCCCCAACGGAAGGCGCGATCCGCAGCGCCCCGTGGGCAGCGCTGGGATTCTGTGATTTTCCGCACCGCTTTCCTCCGTTCCGAAGGCCATCGGCGCAGGTAACCTGCGGTGAGCCTCCTGCAGGCCTGTCGAAATCTCCCCCCGCATGCCGGGCCGTGCCGTACGAGGACTCCATGGACACGCTGGACACTGTGATCGTCGACGTCAACGACGTCTTCTGGACCTATCTTCTGATCCCACTGGTCGTGGGCGCGGGACTCTGGTTCACCCTCCGTTCCAAGGGCGTGCAGCTCCGGCTGCTGCCCGAGATGCTGCGCCTGCTGACGGAGAAGAAGCGGCCCGAGGACGACGACGCGAAGTCCGTCTCCTCCTTCGGCGCCTTCACCATCTCCGCGGCCGCCCGCGTCGGTACCGGCAACATCGCGGGTGTCGCCACCGCGATCACCCTCGGTGGCGCGGGTGCGGTCTTCTGGATGTGGGCCATGGCCCTCGTCGGTGCCGCCTCCGCGTTCGTCGAGTCGGCGCTCGCCCAGCTCTACAAGGTGCGCGGGGAGGACGGCTCCTTCCGCGGCGGCCCGGCGTACTACATGCAGCGTGCCCTCGGAAAGCGCTGGCTGGGCCTGGTGTTCGCCGTGATCATCACGCTGACCTTCGGCTTCGTCTTCAACGCCGTGCAGTCCAACACGATCGTCGCGGTCACCGGCGGCTCGGTCAGCGGCGGCGAGGAGAGCTGGTTCGCGCCGGTGGCGGGCATCGCGGTCGCCGTCCTGCTGGGCCTGGTGATCTTCGGCGGGGTGCGCCGGATCGCCTCGGTGACGCAGCTGCTGGTGCCGGTGATGGCCGTGCTCTACCTGGTGCTCGGGCTGGCCGTCGTCGTGCTCAACATCTCGGAGGTGCCGGGGGTCTTCCTCGACATCGTCGGCGGCGCGTTCGGCGTACGCGAGGTGGCGGGCGGCGCGGTCGGGGCGGCGATCCAGAACGGTATCCGGCGCGGGATGTTCTCCAACGAGGCCGGACTCGGCTCGGCTCCCAACGCCAGTGCGACCGCCGCCGTCTCGCACCCCGTCAAGCAGGGCCTCGTGCAGACGCTCGGCGTCTTCTTCGACACGCTGCTGATCTGCTCGATGACGGCGTTCATCATTCTTTCGAGCAACCCGTCGCTGGACGGCCGCCAGGGCGCGGACCTCACCCAGTCCGCCCTGCAGAGCACCCTGGGCGACTGGGCCGGGCACGTCCTGACCGTCGTGGTCTTCATGCTCTGCTTCTCGACCCTGATCGGGAACTACTACTACGGGGAGTCCAACCTCGGGTTCATGACCAGTAACCGCTGGGTGCTCCCGTCCTACCGGGTGCTGGTGCTGGTGACGGTGTTCCTCGGCGCGATGGGCTCGGTGAGCGTGGTGTGGAACCTCGCGGACGTCTTCATGGGCATGATGGCGCTGGTGAACCTGCTGGCCATCCTGCCGCTGTCCGCGATCGCCGTCCGGCTCCTCGTCGACTACCAGGAACAGCGGAGCGCCGGTCTGAACCCGGTGTTCACGGTGGACCGGCTGCCGGGGCTGAAGGGCGTGGAGTGCTGGGAGGCACCGAAGGCACCCGTGCGGCCCGCGGAACCGGTCTGACCCTCCGCCGGAAGTCCGCCTCGCACGACGACACCGCCCTGCTCGGCCCCGTGCGGGGGACGAGCAGGGCGGTGCGGGTCCGTGGCCGGATTCCGTACCGGCTGTACCGGCCGTACCGGCCGTTAAGGCTTCCGTGGCCGTCAGGCGGCGAGCTGCTTGGCCAGGGTGCGCCCCCGGGTTTCGGCGTCGGCGCGGGACTGCTGGTGGGACTTCTCGTAGAGCGGGATCAGTTCCGCCATGGCGGGCACGTTGGGCGCCATGGTGAGCTCGGCGAGGATGAAGTCCGTCTTCAGGCCGAGCTTCTCGCCCAAGATCATCTCCAGGTAGGGCTGGAGGTGGTCCTGGCCCTCGCTCGGGGTGCCGGGGCCGTAGGCGCCGCCGCGGCTGGTGACGACGGTCGCGGGCTTGCCCGCGAGGGTGGGCTGCTCGCTCGCGACGGTGCGGCCCACGGCGATGACGTGGTCCAGCCAGGTCTTCAGCCCTGAGGCGATCGAGTAGTTGTACATCGGCGCTCCGATGAGCAGGGCGTCGGCCTGCTCGGCCTCCTCCAGCAGTTGCTTCCGCAGTGCGAACGCGGACTGCTCCTCCGGCGTGTGCGCGGCCGGGTCGCTGAAGCCCGCGTAGTAGGCCGGGGCCGTCAGGTGCGGCAGCGGGTCGGCGGCGAGGTCGCGGTAGACGACCGTGCCGTCCGGGTGCTCGCTCTCCCATGCCTCGCGGAAGGCGGCGGTGACGGCGCGGGAGTGGGAGTTCTCGCCGTTCAGTGAAGAGTCGAGGTGCAGCAGCGTGGCCATGGGGGGACTCCTTGGTCATACGTTTTGTAAGGGGGTGCTCTTTCTCCTGTCACTAGTAATAACACAGGTACTTACTTTTTTGCACCCGCTTGTGGTCTGCCAGTACCCTGAAGGCATGACAGACCTTCGGCAAGAGACGCTGGAAGGCCCGGACGGCCCCCCGGGTATCGCGTGCACCGAGCCCGATGCGTCGGTCACCCGTGTCTTTCACCTGCTGGGCAAGCGGTGGACGGGCTTGATCCTCGCCTCCCTGATGAACGGACCGGGACATTTCGCCGAGCTGCGCCGAGCGGTGCCCGGCATCAGCGAGCGCATGCTCTCGGACCGGCTGACCGAACTGGCGGCCCTCCAACTGGTCGTCCGCGAGGTGGACCACGGCCCGCCGCTGCGCGTCGCCTACGAACTGACCGACGCGGGCCTTGCCCTGCGCCCCGCGATGACCGAACTGACCCGGTGGGCTGAGCAGCACCTGCCCGGAGGGGCCGAGAGCTGCCCGAACGAATTCAAGGAGTGACCGCCGCTCCGACCCGCGTCCCCCGGCCGTCCTCTCACCCATCCATACGCACTGACCTGCGGATTCTTTGAGTTATCCACAGGGGTCGCGGGTGTGCCCGGGGGCCGGGTACGGTCGAGCCGGGCCGCATGGGGTCCGCGAGGAGGGGGTGCGGCATGGAGCGGCGTATGGAGCGGATTCCGCAGGTGGAGGGCTTCGCGGCCCGGGAGCGCGGCGTGGAGTCGCCCAAGCGGGCGGGCAAGGCGTTGCGCGGGGCCGTGCCCCGGGCCGCGCACTCCCTGTTCACTCCCTCGCCCCAGCGCCCTGACGCGGTCGCGTCGGTCGAGGCGTCCAACAGCGGCCGTCTGCCGGAGCTGACCCCGATCCGGGTCGGCCGGATGGCGGCGACACCCTTCGCGTTCCTCCGCGGCACCGCCGGCCTGATGGCGTACGACCTGGCGCACGGCACCCCCGCGACGGGAATCGGAGCCCAGCTCTGCGGCGACGCACACGCGGGCAACTTCGGCCTGTACGGCGACGCGCGCGGCAGCCTGGTCATCGATCTGAACGACTTCGACGAGACCGTGCACGGCCCCTGGGAGTGGGACCTCAAGCGGCTCGCCACCTCCCTCGTACTGGCCGGGCGCGAGGCGGGCGCCGACGAGGAGCAGTGCGCCGCGGCGGCCCAGGACTCCGTCGGCGCCTATCGCCGGACGATGCGGCTGCTGGCCCGGATGCCCGTCGCCGAGGCGTGGAACGCAATTCCGGACGAGGAGCTGGTCTCGCACACCGACGCCCGCGATCTCCTCGGCACGCTGGAGCGCGTCTCGGAGAAGGCCCGGCGCAACACCAGCGCCCGCTTCGCCGCCCGCGCCACCGAGGACGACGGAGAGGGCGGGCGCCGTTTCGTGGCGGCGCCTCCGGTGCTGCGCCCGGTGCCGGACGCCGAGGCGGCTCAGGTCGCCGCCGCGCTGACTTCCTATCTGGGCACCCTGTCCAAGGACCGTCTCCCGCTGCTGGGGAGGTACGCGGTGCACGATGTCGCCTTCCGGGTGGTCGGCACCGGCAGCGTCGGCACCCGGTCGTATGTGGTGCTGCTGCTGGATCACCGGGGCGAGCCGCTGGTACTCCAGGTGAAGGAGGCGCGGCCGTCGGTGCTGGCGCCGCAGCTGGCGCGGGCGGGCTTCGCGGCGCCCGTCGTGGAGCACGAGGGGCGCCGGGTGGTGCTGGGGCAGAAGCGGATGCAGGTCGTCAGCGACACGATGCTCGGCTGGACGGAAGTGGCGAACCGGCCGTACCAGGTGCGTCAGTTCCGTAACCGCAAGGGCAGTGTGGATCCGGCCGCGCTCGCCGCCGACCAGGTGGACGACTACGGGCGGATGACCGGCGCGCTGCTGGCCCGCGCCCACTCGCACACCGCCGACCCGCGCACGGTCGCGGGCTACTGCGGCAAGACCGAGGAGCTGGACGAGGCGGTCCGCGACTTCGCGGTGGCCTACGCGGACCGTGCGGAGGCGGACCACGCGGAGCTGGTCACGGCGGTGCGGGCGGGGCGGATAGCGGCCGAGCTGGGTGTCTAGCCGTTGCGTGCGTAGGCTGGCGGTGTGGACACCCCGGAAGCCGATCAGGCCGAGCAGCAGGACAGGGCAGACGCCGCCGGTACCGAGCGGCTCGAGAAGGCGGTGCGGGCGGCCGAGACCGCGCTGATCGAGTTCGAGATCGCGGTGGAGACCTTCCGCGTCGAAGTGGAGAACTTCTCCCGGCTGCATCACCAGCGGCTCGGCCCGATGTACTCGCGGCTGGACGAACTGGACGCACAGATAGCGGAGGCCATAGCCGCTCGTACCCAGGACCCGGAGGACGTGCGCCGGGCGGACGAGGCGCGGGCGATCGTCATGCCGATGCCCGCCGTGGAGGAGCTGTTCCACGGATGGATCGACTCCGACGGCCTCTCGCCGGAGGCGGCGGCGATGCTCAACGAGCAGCCGGTGCAGCCGCCCTCCCGGGTACGTCCCGGCGAGGAGGCCCGCAGGGCCTACCGCGAGCTGGTCCGCAAGGTGCACCCCGACCTCGCGCGGGACGACGCGGAGCGGGAGCGGCGCGAGGCTTTCATGGTCCGGGTCAACAAGGCGTACACGAGCGGGGACACGGACGCGCTGCGGCAGCTGGCGGAGGAGTGGGCGGCGGGTCCGGTGCCCGCCCAGCCGCCCCCGAGCCGGAACGAGGAGCTGTACCTCCGGCTGGAGTGGCTGGCGCAGCGCAAGGAGATGCTGGCCGCGGCGGTCGAGGAGCTGGAGGGCAGCGCCATCGGCGCGATGCTGCGGATGGCTCCCGACGACCCGGACGCCCTGCTGGAGGAGATCGCCGAGCAATTGCTCGGGCAGGTCTCCGAGCGGGAGTCGCGGCTCGCCGAGCTGCACGCCTCGGCTGCTCCGGCTGCTCCGGCTGCTCCGGCTACTCCGGCCGCGGAAGACGCACCGGAAAGCGAGACACCGGGCGCCCAGTAGCCGGATGCCGGGCGGAGCCGGGAGCGCGCTCGCTGCCGGGCATCGGGTCGTAGGAGAAACCAGCTGGTGAGAGAGGCTCTTGGAATGCAGTTCGGTCAGTTGCCCCAGGTCGAGGCCGCGAAGGTGCCCGCCGACGGGCTGTTGTTGGACGTCCGGGAGGACGACGAGTGGGCCGCCGGGCACGCGGCGGACGCGCTGCACATTCCGATGAGCGACTTCGTCGGCCGCATCGGTGAGCTGACCGAGCGGGCCGACGAGGGCGAGCGGATCTTCGTGGTGTGCCGGGTCGGTGGCCGTTCGGCCCAGGTGGCGCAGTATCTGATCCAGCAGGGCATGGACGCGGTGAACGTCGACGGCGGCATGCTCGCCTGGCAGGCCGCCGGCCGCCCCGTGGTGAACGGCAGCGAGGGAAGCGCCGAGACCGGCGGGGCATACGTGAAGTGACATCCGCGCGGCCGAGTGACCCTAGGCGTCGAAGTCCACCTCGACGTTACGGGTCACCGGGTGGGACTGGCAGGCCAGCACATAGCCGTCGTCCAGCTCCTCCGGCTCCAGCGCGAAGTTCCGGTCCATCCGCACCTCGCCGGAGCGCAGCCGCACCCGGCAGGTGCCGCACACCCCGCCCTTGCAGGCGTACGGCGCGTCTCCGCGATTGCGCAGGACGGTCTCCAGCACCGTCTCGCCGTCGTCCACCGGCCAGCTGCCGCTGCGGCCGTCCAGGGTGGCCGTGACCGTTGCCGAGTCCGGGGTCTCCACCGGGGCGCGTACGGCCGCGGCCTCCTCCGCGTGGAAGATCTCCTGGTGAATCCGGGACCGGGGCACGCCCAGCCCGCGCAGTGCGGTGACCGCGCCCTCGACCAGCCCCAGCGGGCCGCAGAGATACCAGCCGTCGATCTCCCGCACGCCCTCGGCGGTGAGCAGCGCGGGCAGCAGTCCGCCGAGCCGCTCCTCGTCCAGCCGGCCCGACGGCAGGCCCGCCTGCTGCTCCTCCCGGGAGAGCACGTGCACCAGCTGGAAGCGTTCCGGCCAGCGGTCCTTGAGGTCGGCGACCTCCTCCAGGAACATCGCCGACGCGACCGACCGGTCACTGCGGATCAGACAGAAACGGGCCTCGGGTTCGCTGCCGAGCAGGCTGGCGGCGATGGAGAGCACCGGAGTGATGCCGCTGCCGCCCACGATCGCGGCGAACCGGCCGGGGCGCGGCTCCAGCTGGAACCGCCCGGTCGGCGGCAGCACGTCGACGGTGTCGCCGACCGCCAGCTCCTTGAGCGCGTAGGTGGAGAAGTCACCGCCCTCGATGCGGCGGACGCCGATCCGCAGCGTCTCGGGCGTCTCGGAGGCGGGCGCGCACAGCGAGTACGTACGCCGTACCGCGCCCGGGCGCTCGCCGCCGCGGCGCAGCGCGACATGCTGGCCGGGGGCGTAGCCGTAGGCCGAGCGCAGCTCGGGCGGCACCGCGAGGGTGACGGCTACGGCGTCGTCGGTGAGCCGGTCGACCGCGCTCACCCGGAGCGGGTGGAACATCGTCACAGCTCCTTGAAGTGGTCGAACGGCTCGCGGCAGGACTCGCAGCGGCGCAGTGCCTTGCAGGCGGTGGAGGAGAAGCGGCTGAGCAGTGTGGTCGCTGCCGAGCCGCATAGCGGGCAGCGGACCGGCTCCGGCTCCGGTCCCGCCGTCTCTGCCGCCGGGCCCGCATGCGCCTCCGGGCCGTCCCCTGCGGTACGGGTGGGCCCCAGGCCCACCGTCACGGGCCCGGTGCCCGTGGCGCGCGGTGGTGCGATGCCCGCCTCGGCCAGCTTGCGGCTGCCCTCGGCGCTGATGTCGTCGGTGGACCACGGCGGCGTGAGCACCGTACGGACGGTGACGTGGGGGACGCCGTGCTCGCGCAGCACCCGCTCGACGTCGGTGGCCATGGATTCGATGGCCGGGCAGCCGGTGTAGGTGGGGGTCAGCTCGACCTCCACGCCTCCTTCTCCGGCCTCCCGCACGTCGCGCAGCACGCCCAGCTCGGCGAGTGAGACGAACGGCAGCTCCGGATCGGGCACCGCGCCCGCCAGCTCGCGCAGCCTGCCCAGCCGCTCGGCCTGCTGGGTCCGCTGGGCCTGTTCCGCCTGCTGGGCCTGCTGGGCCTGCTGGGTCCGTGTCTCGGCCATGGTCACCACGCTGCCCCCGGATGGCTGCGGTGCAGATGCTGCATCTCGGCGAGCATCGGCCCGAACGGCTCGGTGTGCAGGCCCTGCCGCCCCGCGCCCGCCGCCCAGCCGCCGTGCTGCGGCCCGTCGGGGACGGTGAGCGTGGCCCGGTCCAGGATGCCGGTGACGCGCTTCTCCCAGCCGCTGCGCATCGCGTCCCAGCAGACGTCCAGCCCGGGGAGCGGCTGGAAGAGTTCGCCGGTGTACCGCCACAGGGTGTCCACCGCGTGCTGCGCGCGGCGGTGGCTCTCGTCGGTGCCGTCGCCCAGCCGCAGCGTCCACTGCTCCGCGTGGTCGCGGTGGTAGACGACCTCCTTGACCGCCTTCACCGCGAGCGGCATCGAGGTGAGCTGTCCGTAGAGCAGCTCCTGCCAGCTGGAGAAGAACAGCTGCCGCACGAGGGTGACCGCGAAGTCGCCGTTCGGCTGCTCGACCAGCTGGCAGTTGCGGAAGGCGCGCTCCTCGCGCAGATACGCCAGCTCGTCCTCGTCGCCCAGCTCGGAGTAGAGCGCGCGGGCCTGGCCCAGCAGGTCGAGCGCGATGTTCGCCAGGGCGACCTCCTCCTCCAGCACGGGGGCGTGCCCGGCCCATTGACCCAGCCGGTGGGAGAGGATGAGCGCGTCGTCGGCCAGAGCCAGCTCGGGGCGGTCGGCCACGGTGCTGGTCACAGGTTCTTCACCCCCTCCGGGACTTCGTAGAAGGTGGGATGCCGGTAGGGCTTGTCGGCGGCGGGCTCGAAGAAGGGGTCCTTCTCGTCGGGCGAGGAGGCGGTGACGGCGCTGGAGGGCACCACCCAGATGGATATGCCCTCGGAACGGCGGGTGTAGAGGTCGCGCGCGTTGCGCAGCGCCAGCTCCGCGTCCGGGGCGTGCAGGCTTCCGGCGTGTGTATGGGACAGCCCGCGCCTGCTGCGTACGAAGACCTCCCACAGGGGCCAGTCACTGCTCATCGGGAAGCCGCCTCCTGCCGCTTGCGGGCGTGCGCCGCCGCCGCGTCACGCACCCACGCGCCGTCCTCGTGCGCCCTGCGGCGCTGGCTGATGCGCTGCTCGTTGCAGGGCCCGTTGCCCTTGAGCACCGCCTTGAACTCGCCCCAGTCGATCGCCCCGAAGTCCCAGTGCCCGGCCTCCTCGTTCCACCGCAGGTCCGGGTCGGGGAGGGTGAGGCCGAGCGCTTCGGCCTGCGGCACGCAGATGTCCACGAAGCGCTGCCGGAGCTCGTCGTTCGAGTGGCGCTTGATCTTCCAGGCCATGGACTGGGCGCTGTGCGCCGACTCGTCGTCCGGGGGCCCGAACATCATCAGCGAGGGCCACCACCAGCGGTCGATCGCGTCCTGCGCCATCGCGTGCTGCGCGTCGGTGCCGCGGCTCAGCACGAGCAGCAGTTCGTATCCCTGCCGCTGGTGGAAGGACTCCTCCTTGCAGATACGGACCATGGCGCGGGCGTACGGTCCGTAGGAGCAGCGGCACAGCGGCACCTGGTTGGTGATCGCTGCGCCGTCCACCAGCCAGCCGATGGCGCCGACATCGGCCCAGGTGAGGGTGGGGTAGTTGAAGATCGAGGAGTACTTCTGACGGCCGCTGTGCAGTTTGTCCAGCAGTTCGTCGCGGCCGGTGCCCAGAGTCTCGGCGGCGCCGTAGAGATACAGCCCGTGGCCCGCCTCGTCCTGCACCTTGGCCATCAGTATCGCCTTGCGGCGCAGCGAGGGGGCGCGGCTGAGCCAGTTGGCCTCGGGCATCATGCCGATGATCTCGGAGTGCGCGTGCTGGGCGATCTGGCGGACGAGGGTGGCGCGATAGGCGTCGGGCATCCAGTCACGCGGCTCGATGCGCTCGTCGGCGGCGACGGCGGCGTCGAACGCCGACTCGTACGTCTCCGGGCCCGGCTCGCCGTCCGTACCGCGTTCCGCCAGGCCGCCTGCCGGCCGGTCCGCCGCGCGGTCAGTCACCCGGACCGCTGCCCGGTCTGCGGCCCCGGACGCGTCCGGCCCTTGCCCCGGCCCTTGCCCCGGCCCCTGTCCTGGGCCTTTTCCCGGCACCACCGTCGTCATACGAGGCTCCTTGGCTCCAGCCAACCGACCGATCGTTCGGTTCAATGGTGAGCCGCGGCGACACACGGTGTCAAGACCACCGGACGGTGACGCACCCGGGTCGTCAGACCGTCGCTCCCGCCATCCCCCGGACGGTCTAACCTCTGGGGGGCGGTAAAGACGGAGGGAACGGGGAGGACATGGAGCCTGACGAGGAACGGCGGGGCGGCGTCTCCGCACTGTCGCTGCCCGGGCGGATCACCGTGGCGGTGGCGATGGCAGTCGTCGCGGTCGCGCTCGCCGTGCACGGGGCGATGGTCTTTCTGCACGTCGCGCCCAGCAACACGCTCAGCAAGGAACATGAGTCGGTCATCGACGACTACATCTATCCGGAGTTCGAACAGAACTGGAAGCTGTTCGCCCCCAACCCGCTCCAGCAGAACATCAGCGTGCACGCCCGCGCCATGGTCACCAAGGACGACGGCTCGAGTGCGAAGACCGGCTGGGTCGACCTCACCGCGATGGACACCGAGAACATCCGCGGCAACCCCTTCCCCAGCCATGTCGCGCAGAACGAACTGCGCCGGGCCTGGAGCTTCTACAACGACTACCACGACGACGAGGGGAAGCCCTCCGGCTACCGCGGCGAGCTGTCCGAGAAGTACGTGAAGCGGATCGTGATGCGCCGCTTCGGTCCGGAGCTCAACGGCGGCACCGTCGACCGCATCCAGCTCCGCTCCGCGGTCACCCGGGTGGCGGCGCCGAAGTGGAGCGAGGAGCGGATCGACACCAAGACCGAGTACTGGGTGCTGCCCTGGTGGGCGATCACCAAGACGGACCTGCAGGGGGAACAGTGAGCGAGCACGACGAGCCGCCGCGCCGCCCGAAGTGGGCCGACCTGCCGACCTCGCGAGACCGCCCCGCCGGGGAGGACCACGGCGTCGAGGACGCGCGTGGGGACGACGACGAGCGGGCGGGCGCCGGGGACGCCGGGACCACCTCCCCGGCCGAGACCGCTGAGCGGGCCTCCGCCGACGCGCCCGCCGACGCGGGTGGCGACGCCGGGCCCGCAGACGCCGGGCCCGCTGAGGTGGAGCCGGCGGCCGCGGGCTCCATACCCCCGCCTGCGCCGGTCCGCACTCCGGCGCCCGCTCCGGTATCCGCCCCTCCCGTTCCCGCCGCACGCCCCGCGCCGGTTCCCGCCGAGCCCGCCACCGCGCCGAAGCCCCGCTGGCGCACCCGGCTCGACGCCTCCCTCAACACCGCCTTCGCCCATGTCACCGGTCGCGCCCTGGGCCCGTACCAGGCAGCGATCGTCCGGATCGGCTTCGCCGGTGCCTGGCTCATCTTCCTGCTCCGCGAATGGCCGAACCGGCAGGAGCTGTACGGCCCCGACAGCCCGTGGAGCTGGCATCTCGCCGAGGAACTGATCGCGAACAACAACGCCTTCTCGGTGCTGATGTGGAGCCAGAGCAACGCCTGGTTCGAGAGCGTCTATCTGCTCGCGGTCCTCTCCAGCGTCGCCCTGATGATCGGCTGGCGGACCCGCACGATGTCGGTCCTCTTCATGATCGGCGTCCTCTCGCTGCAGAACCGCAGCATCTTCATGGGCGACGGCAGCGACAACGTCATCCATCTGATGGCGATCTATCTGGTGCTCACCCGCTGCGCGCAGGTGTGGTCCCTGGACGCGCGCCGCGCCGCCCGTACGGCGGCCCGTGGTGCGGGCGGCGGCGGGGCCGCCGAGCGTGACCTGGTGGGCATGGTGCTGTGGGCGGTGTGCGGTGCCGCGCTCGTCGTCGTCACCCTGGGGCCGGGGCTGTCCGGCGGCTGGGCGCTGATCTACTGGGGCCTGTGGCTGGTGGCCGCGCTCTGGTGGGCCGCGAACCGCTTCGCCCCCGGCGAGCCGCGGACGGTCCTGGACGTCATCGCGAACCTCGTACACAACGCCACCCTCGTCGTGATCATGTTCGAGGTCTGCCTGATCTACTCGACGGCCGGCTGGTACAAGATCCAGGGTTCGCGCTGGCAGGACGGCACCGCCGCGTACTACCCGATGAAGCTCGACTATTTCGCGCCCTGGCCCGAGCTGAACGACGTGTTCGCAGGCAACGGGCTGATCATCATGGTCATGACCTACCTGACGGTGATGGTGCAGGTCGCCTTCCCCTTCACCCTCTTCAACCGCAAGGTGAAGAACATCCTGCTCGCCGTCATGATCGCCGAACACCTCAGCATCGCTGTCCTGCTCGGGCTGCCGATCTTCTCGCTCGCCATGATCGCGGCGGACGCGGTCTTCCTCCCCACCGCCGCGCTGCTCTGGATGGGCGCCCGCTCCGCCGGGCTCACCGCCAGACTGCGCCGCGCCTTCGGCGGCGCCACGGGAGCGACCGCGCAGGGCGGGGGCCGGGTGCCGGGACAGGCCCGGCGCACCGGACAGGCAGAGCAGCCGGGACAGCCGGGACAGCCGGTGCAGGACGGACAGACCGAACGGCAGCGTGACGCAGACACGACAGTGACACTTCCCCGCTAGCTTGCTCCGTGGGCGGCAACGACCACGGGGGACGCAATGGCTCGCAAGCACGGAAAGAGCGGCAGGACCCAGCGGAACGAGCGGCGCGAGCGGAACGGGCAGGGGGAGCGGAACGCCGACAAGAGGCGGCACACCCTCTTCGCCGTGCTGTCCGGAGCACTCGGCACGCTGGCACTGGTGGCAGCGGCGCCGCTGCTGGGCAAGACGACCGGGGTCGCACTGATACTGCTGATCACCGGCGTCCTGGCCCTGGGTTTCTCGGTGCTCCAGGCCGTGGAGGCCTCCCAGCAGCGCTGATTCCCGGCCCCGGCCCCGGCCCGGCCCCGGCTCAGCCCGTCCCGGGGCGGTGGCGCCGTAGGCTGACCCGGTGAACGATCAGCGAGGCCGCCCGGACGCCCCGGCTCCGGACCGGGGTGGTGCCCCGCCGGGCGGTGAGCCCGACCCGCACCCTGCCGTACGCCGCTGGCGTGAACTCGCCCCGGAAGCCGTGCTGCTGGACGGCTTCCACGCCCTGAAGCACGCGCTGCGCTTCGGCGCCGAGATCCCCCTCGCGCTGGCCCAGGACCGGACGGCCGCACTCGCGCTCGCCGCCGAGCTCGCTCCCGACCTGGCCGGAAGGCTCGACGGAATGCTCCGGCAGGTCCCGCCGGAGACCCTGCGGGAGCTGCTGCCGCGCCCGCACCCGACCGGCGTCGCCGCACTCGCCGTACGGGGCAGCGGCCACCGCGCGCCCGTACCCGGCGAACAGCCCGGCGCTCGTACGCCTCGCACCGCCCCGCTGATCGTCCTCGACAACCCCCGTCACCTGGGCAACATCGGCGCCGTGATCCGCCTCGCGGCCGGATGCGGGGCGGCGGGAGTGCTCACCACCGGCACCGTCGACCCCTGGCACCCCGCCGTCGTGCGCGCCAGCGCGGGCCTCCACTTCGCCACCGCCGTCGAACGCCGCCTGCCCGCCGAGCTGCCCGCAGGGCCCACGTACGCGCTCGACCCGGCGGGCGCGGACCTGCGCACGCTCACTCTCCCCGACGAGGCGCTGCTCGTCTTCGGCTCGGAACGCAGCGGGCTCTCACCCGAGCTGCGGGCACGGGCGGACCAGCTCGTGGCCCTGCCGATGCGCCCGCAGGTCTCCAGCTACAACCTGGCCACCAGCGTCGCGATGACCCTCTACCACTGGATGGCCCAGCGCCCGGAATGACGCCCGCACTGACGCCAGCACTGACACCCGCGCCCCGTACCGCTTCCGGCCGCACTCAGGCAGGGCGCCGTACCTCCACCGTCCGGAAGCGGTTCGCGACGAACGCCCCGTCGCACAGCGCCGCGTTCGCCGCCGGATTGCCGCCCGACCCGTGGAAGTCCGAGAACGCCGCCGTCTGGTTGACGTACACCCCTCCGGTCAGATTGAGCGAGAGCTGCGCGCACTCGTCCAGACAGGCGTTCTCGATCAGCCGCTCCACGTCGGGCGAGGTGGTGTACCCGGCGACCGTCATCGCCCCCTTCTCCCGGATCGTGCGCCGCAGCAGCGTCACCGCGTCCTCCGTCGAGTCGACGGCCACCGCGAAGGACACCGGCCCGAAGCACTCCGTCATGTACCCCGACTCCGCCTCGGGCTTCGCCGCGTCCAGCTTGACGATCACGGGCGTACGGACCGTCGCGCCCGGGAAGTCCGGGTTGTCCACCGAGCGGGAGGGCAGCGCGACCTCGCCCAGCGCGCCGGCGGCGTCGATGCGCTCCCCCACCTGCGGGTTGACGATGGCGCCGAGCAGCGCGTTCGCCCGCGCGTCGTCCCCGAGCAGCTTGCCGACCGCCGCCGCCAGATCGTCCACCACCTCGTCGTACGACTTGTCGCCCTCGTCCGTCTCGATGCCGCCGCGCGGCAGCAGCAGATTCTGCGGCGTCGTGCACATCTGGCCGCTGTAGAGGGACAGCGAGAAGGCGAGATTGCCCAGCATCCCCTGGTAGTCGCCGGTCGAGTCGATGACGACGGTGTTGACTCCGGACTTCTCGGTGAAGACCTGCGCCTGCGGGGCGTTGGCTTCCAGCCAGTCGCCGAAGGCGGAGGAGCCGGTGTAGTCGATGAGGCGGATCTCGGACCGCATCGCCAGCTCCCGGGCGATGCCCTCACCCTCCTGCTCGGCCGCCAGCGCGACCAGATTCGGGTCGAAGCCCGCCTCGCGCAGCACCTCGCGGGCGATGCGAACGGTCAGCGCCAGCGGCAGCACCGCGCGCGGATGGGGCTTGACAAGTACCGGGTTGCCGGTGGCCAGCGAGGCGAAGAAGCCGGGGTAGCCGTTCCAGGTGGGGAAGGTGTTGCAGCCGACCAGCAGGGAGATGCCGCGGCCGACGGCCGTGAAGTGCTTGGTGAGATTGATCGGGTCGCGCTTGCCCTGCGGCTTCGACCACTCGGCGGTGTCGGGGGTGCGCACCTGCTCCACGTACGCGTACGCGACCGCCTCCATGCCGCGGTCCTGCGCATGCGGGCCGCCCGCCTGGAACGCCATCATGAACGCCTGCCCGCTGGTGTGCATGACCGCGTGTGCGAACTCGTGCGTACGGGCGCTGATCCGCGCCAGGATCTCCAGGCACACCGCCGCCCGCGTCTCCGGACCGGCCTCCCGCCAGGCGGGCATCGCCAGCCGCATCGCGGGCAGCAGCGCGTAGATGTCGGGGTGCGGGTATTCGATGCCCATCGCGATGCCGTACGGAGACGCCTCGGTCGCCGCCCAGCCGTCCGTACCGGGCTGCCCCTCCACTTCGAAGCGCCTCCCGCGCAGTGCGTCGAACGCCTCCTTGCCCTGCCCGGCGCTGAGCGAGCCGCCCTCGCCGTACGCCTTGGGGTGCTCGGGGTGCGGCGACCAGTACTCGCGGCTGCGAATCGCCTCCAGGGCGTGGTCAAGGGTCGCGCGGTGCCTCTCGAGCAACTGCACCGGGCTGGTGACGGGGGATCCCGGGGATCCGGCGGGTGCGGCGGTCACGAAGACCAACTCCTCGTCGAGCTGGAGGGCTGATGAGCGGTATGGTTCAGATACTGCTACCGAACGATCGGTCGGTGCAAGAGGGGCCAGACACAGTGACGGCACACTCCCAGAAGCCCGGAACGCCCGAGAGTCCCGGTAACTCCGGGAATCCAGCCGACTCCGGAAGCCGCGGCTACTCCGGAGAAGCCGTGCCGCCGACGGCGGCCAGTGCTTCGCCGCGCAGGCGCCGCACCGTCGCAGGACCTGTGCGGCGAAGCACTAGCATCTCCGCCATGCCCGCGAAGCGCGACACCTACACCCCCGACACCCTCCTCGCGGTAGCCGTGCGGGTCTTCAACGAGCGCGGGTACGACGGCACCTCCATGGAGCACCTCTCCCGTGCCGCGGGCATCTCCAAGTCGTCCATCTACCACCATGTGACCGGCAAGGAAGAGCTGCTGCGCCGGGCGATATCCCGCGCGCTGGACGAACTGTTCGCCCTCCTGGAGGAACCGGCCGCCCTGCGGGGCCGCGCCGTCGACCGGCTCGAACACGTCACCCGCCGCACGGCCGAGGTGCTGATGGCCGACCTGCCGTACGTCACCCTGCTGCTGCGCGTACGGGGGAACACGGACACCGAACGCTGGGCCATGGCGCGCCGCCGCGAATTCGACCAGCAGGTCGCGGCGCTGCTGAAGCAGGCCGCCGCCGAGGGCGATCTGCGCACGGATGTGGACCCGCGGCTGGCGACCAGGCTGCTCTTCGGAATGATCAACTCTCTCGTCGAGTGGTACCGCCCGGACCGCTCCGGTCACGGCGGGCACACGAAGGACGAGGTCGCCGAAGCGGTGGTCCGCACCGCCTTCGCGGGCCTGCGCACCACGCCCGAGCGGTAACGCGCCCGGTCACACACCCGCATGACGTCCACACACTGCGTGAGTGACATGCGCAACAGTCACCCCTACGGATGGTAGTCGTTCGAACGCGCCTCGTAGGGTTGGACGAGTCGGCGACGGGGAGTCGCCGCTTCGTGCCCGGGGGCGGGGAATGGAACTGCCGGACGAGATAGCCGCGCGCCGCGCGGGCGTAGGCGAACCAGCGGTCCTGGTAGGGGAGTTCCGCCGCGCGGCGGTCCTGGTGCCGCTCCTGGACGACGGCCTGATGTCGGCGGAGTACGGCGGCATCCGCTGGATCTACGCCTTCACCGGCGAGGCCAGCCTCTCCCGCTTCCTCCAGGGCCTCGCCCCGGCCGCCGCCCCCGCCACACCGGCCGATCCCGTCGATCCCGCCGCACCCTCCGGCCCGGGCGCACCGGCCGTTCCCGGCGACTACGTGTCCGTCCTCGGCGCCCGCCTCCTCGACTCCGTCATCCCCTCCCTCGACGGCCCCACGGGCGTCGCCATCGACGTCGCCGACCGGGACGCCTCGATGCTGCTGCCCCCGGCCCGCGGCATCGTCCCCGACTCCTGCGCCCTCGACACCGACCCTCCCGAACGGACCCTCCCGACACCGACCCCGAGGGGAGACCCCGTTGAGTGACGGCGGCGGCGACCTGAACATCAGCAACAAGCTCTTGGAGGCAATAAATGACCCAGATGAGTTGGGCGCAGTTGCGACAGCGGGGGAAGGAATCATGATCCAGGGAAACCATCGAATTGCAGAGGCTCTCCGAAGAATGAACGACCCTGCTCATCCGGGGATAAAACCAGACTCTGAAGTGCTGATACGGGCCCCTGATGGATTGTGGTAAGGGTGACATGGAGGTGTGTTAATATTTTTGAAGAAAATTTGACTTCGACATATTGGGCGCTGGTTCCTTCGGAGATTCGATGCGTGGATACGAAAGGTTTGGCCGATCTGATTCAAGAAGCCAGGTCGCGTGGATTCAGTAGGCAGGCGAGAACTGTTCAGCTGGGAGAGCTTGATTCCCGATATGTTCTCATGCCCATTCTTCCTGAACCTACGCCGGAAGATAGCTGAATCTGTAGTATTCTCGAATTTTCAATCGGTCGAGATGTCTCGTCTGTCTTGATAGTCGAGCCGAGTAGATTGGATGTCCCAGTTCATTCCTTCATGAAATTGAAAAAAAGGGAAAAGAATCAACTGATGCACGCCTTGATGTGGTCTCTCAGTGTCACAAATCGGAAGCTGGACATGTAGAAACCCGTTGGATCTGGCGCCTCTTTCGCACGTGGAACTATGTCCGAGTAGCGCGATGCGATTTGTCCGCGAGCGAGCCGATGGACGTGCCCGGCTCGAGTATTGGTCCGCATGGCCGTCTTCAGCGCGTCGGGATCGCGGCCGGCGTCCTGCGCCGCTCGGCGCGCGATCGACCACCGGCGATCGGAGCCCTCGTCCCGACCGTTGATCGACGCGGCGGTCGGCAGCCCGTCGAACCCGAGCCAGCCGACCCCGCTGCGGCCGCCCCGGCGCATCGCGGCCTCGCTGGCCCCGCCGATCCAGATGGGTGGCCGCCCGGCCAGGGCCGGGCGTAGGTCGGCGTGGACCGGTGGCGAGGTGAAGAACTCGCTGCCCGGGACACGGGGTTGGTCGTCCACCACGCGTGCAGGAACGCCAGGATGTCATCGAGCATTTTGCCGCGCCGGTGCCAGTCCGCGTTGCGGGCGATGTCGTACCCCTGCTTCATCCACCCCAGCCCCGCCTCGGGAGCTCAGCCGGTAAGTTCGTTGGCGCCGAGGGCGAAGTCCCAGTGGCCAACCCCGTTGCCGGCGAGGCCCACCGTGACCACGCCCACTCCCTCCAGCCAGTGCGCCATTTTCAGGCCGCCGACGTCCAGCGGGCGCAGCCCGAGGCTCTCGATGAATGCCGCCACGGCTGCCTTTGCCTGCGCGCTGTCGCCCGCGAGGAAGACGTCGGGTCGGCCCTTCTCCAGGACATTACGGAAGATGGTGTTGAACGCCTTCACCACGCTGGCGCCGGCCGGGGCCACCTTGGCGACTTCCTGCGCGATCGAGGTCTCCTCGCTGTGGGCGAGTCCGTCGAACGTGGCGTTGAAGGGGTTGCTGATGTCGACGATGACCTTGCCCGCGAGGGCGTCTCCGTACTCGGCGACGACCGGAACGACACCGTCGTACAACAGGGCCGTGATGACGATGTCCCCAGCCGGGACGGCGCCCCACTTGCCGGTCGTCGCGCCGCCGCCCAGAGCCTTCGCCAGGTCATCGGCCTTGGACTGATCGCGTCCCATGACCTCGACGGTGTTGCCGCCCGCCACCGCGAGCGTACCGATGGTGCGGGCCATGTTTCCCGTACCAATGAGGGTGATGCTGCTCATGAGGTGTGCTCTCTTCCTGTTCTCAAGGTGCCGCTCTGTCTCGTCCACGAATCATGGACTGCACGCGAATTCGGCGCCCGCGCCAATGGGGTGCGCCCGCGGAATTCCCGGTGTGTGGTTCAGATGGCGGTGGTGCCGCCGTCGGCGACCAGTTCCAGGCCGTTGACGTAGCTGGAGTCGTCGGAGGCGAGGAACAGGGCGACGGAGGCGATCTCTTCGGGGCGGCCCATCTTTCCGCGGGGGATGAGGGACTCGAATGCGGCCCTGGTTGCCTCGTCGAAAAGTTCTTCCTGTTTGGCGGTGCCGACCTGGCCGGGGGTCAGGACGTTGACCCGGATCTTGCGGTCGCGCAGTTCGTTGAGCCAGACGCGGGCCCATGCCTGCTGGACGGCTTTGCTTCCCGCGTAGAGGCTCCAGCCGGGGAAGGCGCCGAGAGAGGCGTTGGATCCGGTCATGAAGATCGAGCCGTTGTCGTTGATCAGCGGCAGTGCCTTCTGCACGGTGAACAGGGTGCCGCGCGCGTTGAGCGAGAAGGCGCGGTGGAACTGTTCCTCGGTGATCTCGCCGAGGACGCCGGGTTCGCCCATCCCGGCGCTGGCCCACAGCACGTCGATCGAGCCTTTTTCCCGCTTGACGGTCTCGTACAAGCGGTCCAGGTCGTCCAGGTCGGCCGCGTCACCCTGGACGGCGGTGACGTTGCGGCCGATCAGCTTGACGGCGTCGTCCAGTGCTTCCTGCCGCCGGGCCTGGATGAAGACGTGCGCTCCTTCCTCGACGAACAGCTTGGCGCCGGCCAGTGCCATGCCGGTGGATCCGCCGGTGATCACCGCTACCTTGCCATCGAGCTTTCCCATGATCACTCCGTTGAATTGATGGGTATCCGAAGCAGTCCGGTTCTTACATACACCAGGCTGTGTACGTAACGTATCCGTTGGCTGATCGGAGCGCAAGCTACGTACACCGGTCGGTACCGAACGGTGTATACTGGAGGTATGACGGAGTTGGAGAAGGGCCCCCTGGGCCAGCGCCGCGGCCGGGGCGCTCGCGAGCGCATCCTCGGCGCGTCGCAGCAGCTGTTCCGCGAGCAGGGGATCAACCGCACCGGCATGGACCAACTCTGCGCCGTGGCCCAGGTGTCCAAGCGCACGGCCTACCAGCACTTCACCAACAAGGACGAGCTCGTCGCCGAATACCTGCGCCGATTCGATCCCGACGTCATGCCCGGAGTGTTCGAGCGCACCGACCTCACACCCCGCGAACGGCTCCTCGCCGCCTTCGAGATGCCCGCGTCCACGCCCCTGTGCCCCTACATCGCGGCGGCCGTCGAACTGCACGACCCCCAACACTCCGCATCCCAGTACGCACGCGACTACAAGACCGCCATCGCCGCGCGGCTCACCGAGGCCGCCCGCGAAGCCGGCGCCACCCACCCCGAACAACTCGGTGAACAACTGGCGCTGCTCATCGACGGCGCCTCGGCCCGCACCCGAGTCCTCAACAGCGATTCCTTCCCCACCGCCGCCGCCATCGCCGCCGTCCTCATCGACAACGCCATCCCCGCGTCACCTCCTCGGCAGCCCAGCGATGACTGCGGAACTGCCGGGCCTGCTCCCGTTCCGGTGCGAGGCCAATGACGGCCGTAGCTTGTCGTGCAAACGGGAATAGGTGTCGTTTTCGGCGCTGGGGGTGCCTTGATGAATCTCATAGCGGCGAATATGTCGGGAATACTCGAAGAGGTTTTCGTGGCCATCACTGGCCGGGATCCTCATGAGCTCACTCTGAAGAGGGCTGGACTCCCCGACGAAAAACACCAGGCGGGTGATCTTTTCTCGTGTTTGATGGATCTGCGGAGAAGCCTGGAAAGCGAAGGGTTGCTGCTGTGCTGTCAAGGGGCAAGGCTGGACGTCACCAGCAGTGGCATGCTGTTGCAGATGACAGATGGAAGGGAGGCATACACATTCGACCCTTCAACCCGGACTGTTCATGAAGAGACCGTCTACATTTTGGATCCGGCGCCTCTTTCGAAAGTGGCAACAGTATCCCAGCAGCGCGATGCGATCTTTTCTCTGCACGGTATTCGTGGACACGGCCTCGGGAGCTCTGCACGGGAAGACGTTGGCGAGTAGCAACACAGGAGCCCGCAGGGGGCACACCGCTTGCGCTCGCGCCTCCGGGTGAATTTCCACGACCGTCAGACGCTGCTGTCGCTGGTCGCATGTGGCCGCGGTGACGTCGATGCGGTCGAGCAAATGGTGACTTCGGCGAAGGGGCCAGAAGGGGAGTTCGGCGTCGTGGGGTGTCGTACCCCGTCGCTAGGGTGCGGGCGTGATCGATGAGCAGATACGGGTCGAGCAGGCCCTCGGCGCTTGGCACAGGATCGAAGGCTGACTCAAGGAGAACGAGCCCCACAAGTACCGGCGTCTTCCGGCGCCGGCGGCCGAGGAGGAGGTCCGGGCTGTCGAGCGGGAACTCGACCTGGTGATCCCGCCTGATCTCCGGGCGTTCTATCGGCTCCACGACGGCACCGGCCCCGCTGCCGGATTCGACTGGCCCACCCACGGCGTTCCGCTGCCGACTCGGGAAGAGCAGTGGGGCGGGTACCTCTTGCCTGACGGCGGCATCGGGCCCCTTGGCAAAATGAGGTACTGGTCCGAGTACCAGCGCGGGGAAAACCCGCAGGGGCGGTACTTGCCGTTCATCGTCACGGATCCGGACGGGCTCTACGGGCTGTTCGCCGACTGTGCCCCCGGGGAGGGGTACGGCCAGGTCGGCACCTACGCCGAGGCGTTTGAGCATGTGCCGGGGGTCTGGCCGTCGTTCGCCGCCTACCTGACCCAGGTTGCGGACGCGCTGTGAGGAACCCGGGGGTCGAACGTGGGTGTTTCGTACCGTGAGCGGTGAGGGCCAGCAGCGAAGCCCTTCATGGCTCGTCCCGCTGGTGAGGAAGACTGTGGGACATGGAGTTCTTCTGCTATCACCGTGACCGGTCCGGTTCCCTGGCGCTGCGAGAGGAGCTGTTGGAGGAGCACTTGTCCTACATGGACGGGTACGGGGCGGAGATGATCGCCCGTGGCCCGACCATGGACGGCGACCGCGAGGTGGCGACCGGCAGCGTGCACATCCTCGACTTGCCAGATGCCGCCGCCGCCCGCACGTTCGCCTTCGGGGAGCCCGGCTACCAGGCCGGCGTGTACCGCGATGTGATGCTGCGCCGCTGGCGCAACACCTTGGGGCGCACCATGTGGGACTTCCCCGGTGGCCCGACCGATGGCAGCCGCTACCTGGTGCTCGGACTCGGCGCGGGCCAGGCCGCCGACCTCGCGCCCTCCGGCCAGGACGAGTTGATCGCGTACGGGCCGCTGCTGTCCGACGACGGCGCCACCTGGCTGGGTACGGCGGCACTGGTGCGGGCGCCGGACCCGGCTACGGCCCGCGCCGTCCTCACCCCGGAGCGGTACGCCGAGATCGAAGTGCACAACTGGCAGTTCGGCGGGCGCGAGTGAGAAACCCGAGGCGTCGCCCACCCGCCCGTCGGTAAGGTGACCGCCAGTCGATCAGGGATCGGGGAACGGCGTGGCCTCAGAGGCGCAGACCGACACCGTGCGCGGCAAGGTCTTCGGCGAGGTGGCGGAGATGTACGACGCCGCTCGACCTGGGTACGCCGACGCCATGGTGGCGGAGGTGCTGGGCTATGCGGCGCTGGGAGACCGTGCGGCGGTGGAGGTGGGAGCCGGTACCGGCAAGGCCACGCTGCTTTTCGCCGCGCACGGTGTGCCGTTGGTGTGCGTCGAGCCCGATCCCCGCATGGCCGAGGTGCTGCGCCGCAACACTGCTGCCTGCCCCGAGGTGCGGATAGAGGTCTGCGGCTTCGAGGAGTGGGAGCCGGGGCGGCGGCGCTTCGGGCTGCTCTTCGCTGCCACGTCCTGGCACTGGATGGCTCCGGACCGGCGATGGGGCCTGGCCCACGCGGCACTGGAACCCGGCGGTGCGCTGGCGCTGTTCTGGAACCCGCTCGGCGTCCTGGACGCCGAGTTGCACGCCGAACTCGCCGAGATCGACCACCGGCACGGTGTCATCACCTCACCGCATGGCGAACTGGCCTCCGCCTACGGTGACGCGCCGGGCAGTTGTGGCCTGCGGGAAGGCTGGCCGGAGGCCGAGTGCCGACGGGACGGGCGCTTCACCGACCTGCGGTCGGTCCGCTTCCGCCAGGCCCTCCGCTACGACACGGACCGCTACCTGGCGCATCTCGCCTCGGTCTCCGCCTATCGCGTCCTGCCCGAGGACCGTCGCGATCTGGCCCTTGCCGACACCGGCCGCCTGCTCGACGCACGCGGCGGCGGCATCGACATGCACCACATGAGTGACCTTTTCCTCGCCCGAGCCCGCTGAGCGACGCACGGCGGTGAGGGCCGTGGGGGTCGGCCTGTGGGCCGGTGCACCTGCGGGCTGGTGGGCTGGACGGGCTGGGATACCGTGGTTGTCGGGTGATCTACGGAAATTCGGCTGCCAACCCGTGGGGTGGTTCTGTGAGTGCGAACGCTACGCTTGTTTATCTGATCGACTTGTATGTGTCCGGCGAGAATCGGTCGATGAAGCTGCTGGGCCGGGTGGAGAGCATGCTGGTGGAGGAGTTCTTTGGGACGGAGGTGTTTTACGCGCTGGCCGAGCCGATTTCCCTGTACCGGCCGAAGCCGAAGCCGCCCTATATCGGTGAGGCGGAATTGGTCGAGGCGTTCACGAAGGCCCGAGCGCTGTTTGAGAAGTGAGCCGTCAGTTCGCCTTCAGCTGCCGTATGAGCCGGGCGAGCGTGGCGGGAGTGGTGACGAGGATTTCGTCCGGTGCGTCGCTCTCCCGGAGGGCTATGGCCATGCCCTCGCCGGAAAGCGCCAGCTCCAGACAGGAGTTGCCTTCGGCGCCGCCGGAGTAGGTCGACTTCTGCCAAGTGGTCTGCATGGGAGCCCCTCAGAGTTCTTGCGCGATGCGGTGGATGAAATCCTGTGACCGGACTGGTCCGAGCGAGGCGTCCCGCACCCGGAGATAGAGCGCTCGACAGCGGGCGAGCTGCGGTTCGGCGTCGACGAATCCGCTCCCATGGGGGGTGTCGCGCTGCACGGTGTCGAGCCTGGGCATGACCCCGCCCGCATGGAGCATCGTGCAGCCGGCTCCGGCGAAGCCGTCAGCGGCGAACGGGATGACGCGGACGGTGACATGGTCGGATTCCGACAGGGTGAGGAGCTGGCGCAGTTGCTGCTGCGCGACTTTCCTGTCACTCACCTTGATGCGCAGTGCCGCTTCGTGGATCAGAGCGTCATGAGTGACGGCGGCGCGCTGTGCGAGCACACTGCGTCTGCGCATCCGGTGCGAGACCCACGCGGCAAGGTCGTCCGGCGGCAGTTCCGGGACGGTGTAGGAGAACACGGCAGCGGCGTAGGCCTCTGTCTGGAACAGCCCGGGGATGTGCGCGATGTCCACGCTGCGCAGGTAGGCCGCGTGGTGCTCCAGTTCGGCCAGGTCCAGGAAGCTGGGCGGCAGGATGCCCCGGTACTCCTCCCACCAGCCGCGGGTGCGGTCGGTTGCCATGGAGGCGAGGGCGTCCACGAAGGCGCTGTCCGGGCAGGCGTAGTGCGCGGCCAGACTGCGCAGCCGCGGTTCGCTGATGCCCGCGCGGCCCGTCTCCATGTGGCTCATCTGCATCGGGCTGGTGCCCAGGAGCGTTGCGGCCTCCCTGGCGGTCATGCCTGCCGCTTCCCGTAGTTTGCGCAGCTCGGTGCCCAGCCGTTCCTGTCGAGCGGTGGGTTGGGCTCTGGGCGGCATGTGTCCCCTCTTCCGCGGTGTGGAAAGTCTCGCGTGCACAGCGGCGCGGGTCCAGATGAGGCAGGCGTGAACCCTGCGGCGCTATCTTGCGCCGTCGCATCATAGTGCCCTACCGTCTGTGATGTGCCGCTCACCGTGTGAGTGCCCGTAAGCCGGAAGCGCATCCTGCCGTCCTGCCGTTCCTCCGGCCGGTCAGGCGCGGTGTCGCCACCGCGAGGCGCCGTAGTCGCGTCGGCCGAATCCCATCGCTGCGACTCCGGAGATCCCCATGGACGCCGACGCTTCCACCGAACGCTGGGCCTACACGCTGTACGTACCCCACGACGCCCGCGCGATCGGCATCGCGCGCTCGACTCTGCACGCCGTCCTCGTACGCAACGACCTGCCCCAACTCCTGGACACGGCCGTGCTGCTGGCGTCCGAGCTGCTGACCAACGCGTATCTGTACTCGGCGGGGCCGGCGTCGCTGCGTCTGCGCCGTACGGGGGGCACGCTGCGGCTCGGGGTGTGGGACACCGACCCGCAACCGCCCCGGGCAGCCGCTCCCGACAATGAGCGGGAGGGCGGCCGGGGGCTGCTGCTGGTCACGGTGTACGCCGACAAGTGGGGGTGGTTCCCCCTCGGCGACGGGCTCAGCGGGGCGCGCGGCAAGTACACCTGGTGCGAGCTCAGCACGGGTACGGGTGCGGGCCGGGTGCTCTGGGGGATCTCCGCGTCGGGCGGGGGTGGGGCGGGTGCTGGTCCGGTTTCGTGGCGGATTACGGCCACTCAGTGGCCGTAATCCGCCACGAAGTCCGAATCCATGACGTCCTGCGGTTACGGGCGGGGTGCGGGGCGCTTGCCGTCCTCCGCCTCCGCCGCCGCTTCCGCTTCCGCCTCCGCCTGGTCGGAGTGAGGTGCCTGGGCCGCCGGTGTCCGGGCCCGTCGCCCGCGGGTCATCGTCAGCGCCGCCGTGAGGCAGGCCGCGGCGAGGAGGATGGCGAAGGCGACCGTGAGTGCGGTCGTGTAGCCGTGTACGGAGGCCGCGTCCGGCGTGGCCTGCCGGTGCGTGGCCAGATAGGACGCGGTGGCGCTGGCGGCGAGGGTGTTGAGCAGTGCGGTGCCGAGGGCGGCGCCCAGTTGCTGGGAGGCGTTGTAGGCGGCCGAAGCGGCTCCGATGTCGTGCCCGCGCATGTCCGCGGTGGCCAGGATGGCGGTCGGAGGCATGACGCAGCCGAGGCCGAGCCCGGTGAGTACCAGCGCGGGCACCAGGTAGAGCGGCAGGACGTGCGAGCTGTCCGGCGTCAGGCGGGTGAGGATGAGCATCCCGGCCGCCGCGGCGAGCAGGCCCGGCACGATCAGTGCGACGGGCGGGACGCGACCGTGCAGCTTCCCGGCGATGAGGGTGGAGCCGAGCAGCGCGGCCAGGGCGTTGATGATCAGCGTCAGGCCGGCCTGGACGGGCGAATAGCCGAGGATCGTCTGCGTGTAGTAGCTCATGAACAGGTAGAAGCCGAACATCGCCACGAACATCAGCGTGATCGAGACGAACGCCCCCGCGCGGGCACGGTGCAGGAGCACGCGCATCGGCAGCAGCGGGCGGGGCGCCCGTACCTCGACGGCGGCGAACGCGGCCAGCAGCAGGACCCCGCCGCCCAGCAGGGCCAGCACCTTCGCCGAGCTCCACCCCAGCGGTTCGGCCTCGTTGATGCCGTAGACCACCGCCGCGAAGCCCGATGCGCTGAGCAGCGCGCCCGGCACGTCGAGCCGGCCGGCGTCCCGTACCGGCTGGTCGCGGGGCACGAACGTGGTGCCGAGTACGGCGAGCAGCGCGACGGGGACGTTGATGTACAGGCACCAGCGCCAGCTCGCGTATTCGGTCAGCAGGCCGCCCGCGACCAGGCCGAGTGCTGACCCCGCCGCACCGACGGCGGCGAACACGCCGAAGGCGCGGCCGCGTTCGCGCGTTTCGGTGAACGTGGTGGTCAGCAACGACAGTCCGGCGGGCGCGAGCGCGGCGGCGAACACGCCCTGAAGTGCCCGGGCCCCGAAGAGCATTTCCGGGTTCACGGCGGCGCCGCCCAGCGCGGACGAGGCGGCGAAGCCGACCAGCCCGATGAGGAAGGTGCGCCGGTGCCCGAGCGCGCTGCTGACCCGGCCGCCGATCAGCAGCAGTCCGCCGAAGGCCAGCGCGTACGCGGTGATCGCCCACTGCCTGCTCGCGTCGGACATGCCGAGCGCGCTCTGCGCGGAGGGCAGCGCGATGTTCACGATCGTCCCGTCCAGTACGACGAGGAGCTGGGCCGCGCTCACCGCCAGCAGCGTCCACAACCGCCGTCCGAAGACGGCTCCCTGCGCGTTGTTCTCCATCGATCCGCCACCTGTCTGACGCCTGCGTGTCTCTGCCCGACGGCGTTGGCTAACGACGTATGGGCGTCCCTAACGACGTTAGGGACGCCGAACAACGTACTACACTGGCCCGACCGGGCAGGACGGTCAGCAGTTCGGATGGGGTGTGATGGGCAGCGAGGGCAGAGCGAGTGCCGGCGGTGTACGGAGCGTCTGGCTGCGGTCGCGCCGGACCTCGCGGAGTGGCGAGCCACCGCTGACGCGTGAGCGCATCGTCGAGGCGGCCGTGGCACTCCTCGACGAGGAGGGGATCGAGCGGCTCACCATGCGGCGGCTCGCCGAGCGGCTCGCCATCGTCGCCCCGTCGCTCTACTGGCACGTCGAAACGAAGGACGACGTGATCGATCTCGCCGTCGACGCGATCTTCGGTGAGGTGCCCCCGGTGGCGGGAGAGCCGTCCCACTGGCGCGAAGACGCCTGCGCGGTGCTCTCCGTCTGGCGGGCCGCGCTGCTGCGGCACCCCTGGGCCGCCGCCGTCCCGGCACGGCGGCGGCCGACGATCGGCCCCCACTTCCTGGCCGGGATGGAGGCCCTGCAGGCCACGCTGGTGCGCGCCGGATTCACCGGCAAGGGCCTCTCCGCGGCGACCTGGGCGCTCTACAACCACGTGATGGGTTCGGCGGCGTCCGAGACGGCCCTGCACATCACCCCGGAGGAACGCCGGTTGGGCCAGGAACAGTTGCAGGGCAACCGCGACCGTTACCCGACCCTGGCCGCCCGGGGCTACCTCTACGACGACGACTGGGACGGCAGCTTCGCCACCGGCCTGGACTACCTGCTCGACGGGCTCCAGGCGCAGCTGGACCGGGCGCGGTAGCGGGGTGATGGTGATCTTCATCGGTCGACGCTTTGGACGTGGAACGGCGGTGGAACCGTTCTTTCCGTCGACCGGTCCGGTCAGCGAGCGGCTCCGCCCGGTGAGCGGGGGCGGGAGCACATGATCGGTGCGGCGCCGCGTGTTCCGTGAGGGGCGCGGGAGTGGAAGCGTAAGTGGGAGTGGGAGTGGAAGCGTAAGTGGGAGTGGAAGCGTAAGTGGGAATGGGAGTGGGAGGGACGGACATGTCCAAGCCGATCGGGTACTGGCTCAAGCATCTTCACGGCCTGCTGGAGAAGCAGTTCGACGTCACCCTCGCGGACCTCGGGCTGGGCCGCCGCGACTGGCAGGTGCTGCACAGCCTCGACGGCGGCCCGCGTACCCGCGATGACCTCCGGCAGGCGCTCGCGCCTTTCTGGGCGGAGGGCGAGGTGGACCTCGAAGAGGTGCTGGAGGGGGACGAAGGGCTGCGGGCGCGGGGTTGGGTGGACTTCGACGGTGGCGCGGGGGAGGCGCTCACCCTGACCGGCAGCGGACGTGCCGCCCATGCGGAGGCCGAGGTACGGATCGGGCGGATGCGTGCCGCCGTGACCGCCGGGTTGAGCGCCGAGCAGTACGGCGAGACCGTCCGCGTGCTCTCGGTGATGGCGGCCAACGTCGAGGCCGACCTGATGGAGGGGCGCGACGCGGTGTGAGGTCCGTGTGGCGGCGTCAAGCATCCACACGACAGGCCTTAGGAGCCGTGGGTGCGATCGAGGAAGGTGCGGACGGCTTGGGCGAAGGCGGTGGGGGCGTCCGCGTAGAGCCAGTGGCCGGAACGGGGGATTTCGACGAGCTCGGTGTGCGCGCGGTCGTCCGCCATGCGGCGGGCCGTGCCGGGGGTGAGGAGGAAGCTGTCGGCGCCGCGCAGCAGCAGCGCGGGCTGTGAGGAGGCGGCCCAGGCGGCGGAGAAGTCGCCGGTCAGGGCCCGTTGCGAGGCCATCATCTCGTCGGTGTCGAAGAGGAGACCCCAGCCGTCGGCGAACTCGGCGGCGCTCTCCATGAAGTAGCCCGCGTCCGGGATGCCGTGCGCCTCGATGGCGGCGGCCAGTTCCTCGCGGGTGGCCGTACGGCGGGGCCAGCGGGAGACGTCGAGCACGGGATACGTCTCGGGTTCGACGTTGAGGACGGTCATGTCGGCCACGAGGAGGGCGGAGACCAGCTCGGGGTGGTGTGCGGCGAGCAGGTAGGCGATCGCGCCGCCCATGGAGTGCCCGAGGACGGCGGCTGGTGCCAGGTCGAGCGTGCGCAGCAGCTCGGCGGCGTCGCGGACGTACGCCTCGGGGGTGAAGTCGCCGCCGTGGTCGGAGAGTCCGTGGCCCCGCAGGTCGAGCGCGACGACGCGGTAGTGCCCGTCCAGCGCGGTGGCCAGCGGTGCGAAGATCCGGCTCCGGCCGAAGTGGCCGTGCAGGGCGAGTACGGGCGGGCCGGGGCCGCCGAAGTCGCGGTAGGCGAAGCGGCGGTCGCCCAGCTGGATGAAGGTTTCGACGGGCAGCATCGGGATCGGCCTTTCGGGGCGGTGTGGCGTGGGGGCGCCTCCCCCGCGCCATCGTGTCAGGCGATGAGTGGGGCGTGCCCGTCCCTTTTCCGTGGCGCAGGTGGCGCCCACGGCGGTACGGTCCGTTCGCGGTCGGGCACAGGCAGCCACGGTCAGGTACAGGCAGGCACGGTGAGGCGCGGACGGGGTGGTGGAGCCGGTGGGGGACGGGATGGCGGACGGGATGACGGACGGCGTCACGGAGAGCGTCACGGAGGATGCGTACCGGGGTCGCATGGAGGTGTTGAGGCGTGTCGGGAGGCTGGTGTCACCCGACCCGCAGGAGCGGGTGGCCGCCTGTGACGAGGTGAGGGACGCCGCCGCGTCGTTCTCCGCGCGGGACGCTCAGCTGCTCGCCATGAACGCGGCCCTCGCCGTCCTGGACGAGAAGGACGCGGAGTGCCGGGAGGGCCAACTGACCGCGCTGGTCGCGCTGGTGGAGACGAGCTGCCCGGACCCGGAGTTGCTGTGGCCCGTACGGCTGCTCGCGAAGACTCCGTGCGACGACTGGTCGCGGCGGTCCCGCCGGTATCTGGACCACCTGCTGGCGACGCTCGCCGATCCGGCGGCGGCCTCACATGAGTTGATCATGGAGTGCTGGAAGGTCCGGTGGCATCACGACTTCGAGGACGAGCCCACGGTCCTCTACAGCGAGATCGGTCCGGACGGCTACGAGGCCCGCAAGGTCGAGGAGTTCCGGGACGGGCGCCTCGCCTGGGCCGATCAGTACGGGGCGTACGGCGGGGCCGGGCTCGGTGAGATACCCGTCGGGTCCATCGAGGAGGTCAGGGCGCAGGAGGAGTTCACGGCGGATGTGATCGCGTGCGGGGAGTTCCGCCGGGTGTGGGGCCGGGCCCTACGGGAGGGCGGCCGAGGTTGGGAGGGCTGAGGCTGGGAGGGCTGAGGCTGCACTGTTCGCGGTGACCGGCAGCGATTCCTGGGCCCAGGCCGACAGGACGCGCAGGGCCGTCTCGGACGGGGAGTTCTCCTCGACCGTGTGGGCGATCAGGGCCTGGTCCGGGTCGTCCGGGAGGCGCAGGGTCTCGAAGCCGAGGTCCAGTTCGCCGACGACCGGATGCCGGTAGACGTACCGCCCGTGGGTCTTGTCCTTGAGCCGGTGCTGCGCCCAGGCCTCGCGGAACTCAGGGCTGTGCGTGCTCAGTTCGTCCAGCAGGCCGGTGGTGTGCGGGTCGTCGGGGTGACGGGTCGCGTCCAGGCGCAGGTAGGCGGCGACGTCGCTCGCCTTGCCGCGCCAGTCGGCGTACAGGCTGCGCATGCCCTCGTCCAGGAAGACCAGGCGGGCGAGGTTGCGTCCCTCCGGCGGCAGCGCGCCGAAGTCCGTGATCAGGGCGGCCGCCAGGCGGTTCCAGGCGAGGACGTCGGTGTTCCGGCCGACGATGTACGCCGGTACGTCGGCTGCGGAGTCCAGCAGCCGCCGCAGTCCCGGCCGCACCTGCTGGGGTTGCGTCTGCCGGGCCGGTGTTTGCTGCGGCGGGGCCTGCTGTGGTGCGGGCGGTGGTGGCGTGGCGGAGGGTGCGGTGGTCTCGGGCGCGGGCCAGGGGCGGGCGAGCCGGTAGAGGTGGTCCCGTTCGACCGCGTCCAGGCGCAGCGCGCGGGAAACCGCGTCCAGTACGGCTTCGGAGAAGTGCAGGGTGCGGCCCTGCTCCAGCCGCACGTAGTGGTCCACGCTCACTCCCGCCAGCTGCGCCAGTTCCTCCCGGCGCAGGCCGGGGACGCGGCGGCGGCCGCCGTAGTGCGGAAGCCCCAGTTCCTCGGGCCGCAGCCGGGCCCGCCGTGATCTGAGGAACTCACCCAGTTCGGTGCGCCGGTCCAGTGCCATAGGAGGAGTATCCACCGCACGGGCGAGCCGTGGGGGCCTCAGCCTGGTCAGGCCATGCCCAGGCAGCGGCAGCCCAGGCGTCGGCGGGCTCTGGGCCGTGGGCCGCCGGGTGGACAGGGTAGGCGGTGCCACCTGCCGCAGACGAGGAGCGCCGCCCGCATGACTCTTACCGTGATCGCCCACTGCCTGGCCGCACCGGGCCAGGAGGATCGCATCCGCACCGCCCTGGAGGCGATGATCGAACCGTCGCTGGAGGAGCCCGGCTGCCTCTCGTACCGGCCCTACGCCGATCCCAACCACCCGGCCCGCATGGCGGTCATCGAGGAGTGGACCGGTCCGGAAGCACTCGCCGAACACTTCACGACGCCGCATTTCCAGCATGTACGGGCGGTGCTGGACCGCACGCTCGCCGAACCGATGACCATACGGAGGCTGGTGACCGCGCCGTAGCGCGGGCGCAGGGGGAACGGGGGCGGGAGCGCCGTGGCGGTCGGGGATGCCACGGCGCTTCCGGGCGGCAGAACCCAACCCGCTCAGACGTGCTCGGAGACGAGGATCGCGACCGTGTGGGGCTCCAGCGCCTTGAAGAGGTGCGGGAGGTCGCCGGGGTAGGAGGTGTAGTCGCCCGGGTGGAGTTCGACGGGGTCGGTGATGAGCCCGACGAGGGCGCGGCCGGTGCTGAGGACGACGTGTTCGACGACGCCGGGCATGTGCGGTTCGGACTCGCGTGGGGTGCCGGGCTCGGCGACGACGCGGTAGAGGTCCCGGCGGGTGTTCGGCGGTGCGGTGGAGAGCACGGTGGCCAGGTAGTCGGAGCGCTCGGAGGCTAAGGCTGGGCCCTCCCCTGCGCGGATCACCTGCACCGCCGGGCGCGGCGGCTCGACCAGCCGCGCGAAGGGCACGCTGAGCGTCACGCTGAGCGCCCACAGCGTCTCGACGCTCGGGTTGCCGGAGCCGGATTCCAGCTGGGAGAGGGTCGACTTCGCGATGCCCGCGCGCCGCGCCACCTCGGCGAGTGACAGTCCGGCGCGACGGCGCTCCAGCTGGAGGGACGCGGCGATGGCGGCGAGCGGGGCACCGTTGCGGCGGGCGGGTTCTTCACCGGTCTCCGGGGCCATGGGCACCCTCCGTTCGTCATATCAGTCGGTGCGTTCGTCTTGTCGAACGCGCTTCTTTCGTTCAGTCTAGAAGGCATGCGTTCGATATGGCGAACCCTTCGCGCTCTGGATCCCGCTCTGCGAAGGAACATCACGCTCGTATGCCTGGCCGACGGTGTCGTCGCCATGTCGTACGGCGCGATCAGCGTCGGGATGGGGTTCGGCGTCTGGCTGCCCGTGCTGCTGGCCGTGCTCGTGCTGGCCGGAGCCTCCGAGATCCTCTTCATCGGGATCGTGGCGGCGGGCGGCAGCCCGGTCGCGGCCACCGTGGCGGGGCTGCTGGTCAACGCGCGGCACCTGCCGTTCGGACTGGCGGTCAGCGAAGTGGTCGGGCGCGGTTGGCGGCGGGTTCTCGGCAGCCATGTGCTCAACGACGAGTCGCTCGTCTTCGCGCTCGGCCAGCGGGACGCGGAGCGCAGCCGGGCGGCGTTCTGGGCGTGCGGCCTGGGCATCCTGATCTGCTGGCCGCTGGGTGCCCTCGCGGGCGCGCTGCTCGGCACGGTGATCGGAGACACCGACTCCTTCGGCCTGGACGCGATGTTCCCGGCGGTGCTGCTGGCCCTGGTGCTCCCCCAGCTGCGGGACGCGCGGAGCGGGGGCACGGCGCTTGCCGGGGCCGCGATCGCGCTCGTGGCCACACCCTTCCTGCCCGCCGGGCTGCCCGTACTGCTGGCGCTCCTCGCACTGATCGGACTCGTACGGCGGCCCGGCGCGGGCGTGCGGAAGGCGGGCGTGCGGGAGGAGCCAGAGGAACGGGAGGAGCGGGAGGAGCGGGAAGAGCGGGAAGAGCGGGAAGAGCCCAAGGAGGAGGCCCGATGAACGGGAGCACTGTCGTACTGGTCATCGCCGTGCTGGTCCTGGCAGCGGGGACGTTCGCGTTCCGGTTCGCCGGTCCGCTGCTGCGGGACCGGGTCAGCGTCCCGGAACGCACGGAGCAGCTGATGACGATGTCCGCCCTCGTACTCCTCGCCGCCGTCATTGCCACCACCGCGCTGTACGAGGGGCACGAGCTCGCCGGGTACGCCCGCCCGGCCGGGGTGGCCGTGGGCGGGGTACTGGCCTGGCGGCGGCTGCCGTTCATCGTCGTCGTCCTGGCAGCCGCCGCGACGACCGCGCTCCTGCGGCTGCTGGGCGTCCGGTAGCGCGGGACCCACGACGATCAGGTGACGTCGCCCGCCAGGACGCGCCCGCTCCCCCTCCCCCGCCGTCCGCGAGATCGGGGGGCCGGGCGGGATCGCGCACCACGGCGGTGACTTCATGCCCGCGCCCGCGCGCTTCCGTCACCGCCCGGCGTCCGCCCCGTCCGCCTGCTCCGGGAACCACGCTCCTGGCCATACGTCTGCCCCCTCGCCGGTGGCCGAGGAAGAGGCCGCCCTACACGCGCCCGTGGGCGCGCAGGACCGCCAGCGCGTGGACGGTGGTGTAGCCGCGCCACTCCAGCGCGGCGGCGGGGGAGCGGGCGAGGAAGTCGATGGTCCAGCCCCCGTCGTCCCCTTGACCGGCCGCCAGCTGGTCCAGCTCGGCTTCCACCGCGTCGGCGGACAGCAGCCTCCGCAGCGGGCGGCCGGGGCGCGGGGAGAAGTCCAGCAAGCGCATCGCCTCGCCCTCCGCGCCGCCTTCGACGGGCATCGTGCCGTCCGCCGGCAGGAACGCGGCGAGCCGGGCCAGTTCGCCCGGTGCCCAGGCGTAGACGTCGTGGACGGTGTCCAGGAAGTCCAGGATGAAGCGGAACGCGATGGCGTGCGGCGGTGCGGTCAGCGCGGCGATCTCCCGGCGGCAGTAGCCGCTGGACCTCGCCAGCCACGGGTGCTCCCGTACGGCCGGGTCGTGACCGGCTACGCGGTGGGCGATGGCGGCCAGTTGGGAGGTCATCTGGAGCGAGGCGGTACCGGGATCGGCCGCCGCCCAGAACGGCGCCGTTCCCGCCGCGTCGGAGCCCTCCACCGGCAGCGCGAACGGCACGCCGCCGTCCTGACGAGTGACGGTTTCCAGCCAGTCGCACAGCTCGGCCGCCTGCGGGAAGGCCGTCGGGCCGCACTCCTCCAGCGGCTCGAAGGCGTGCAGCGCGGCGACCGGCTGGCTGCCGCGAGCCCGCAGGTCCGGCTCCAGTGCCCAGCCGTAGCCGCCGTCGGGGTTGCGGTAGGCGTCCAGGGCCGCGATGACGGAGGCGGGCTCGACGCGTCCCCACAGCAGTTCGAAGCGGCGACGGTCCAGGAGTCGGGCGTGGGTGGTCATGAAGGCGGAGGCGGCTTCCCGCACGGCATCGTTCATGTGCCCAGTGTGCGAGCGGGGAGGCGGCGCGGTCTTGAAGGAAACGGCCGTGTGTCGCGCCCGTCGCGGTCCGCCCGGCCGGGCACGGCCCCCCGACCGGGGCAGGACAGCAGCTTCTCAGGCGGCGGGCACCCGCACCTCGTCCCGGATCAGGGCCACCTTCACGGCGAGCGCGGCGAGGTCGACGGCCGCCGGGTCCGCTGTGGTGGTGGCCGGGCTGCTGTCCATCACGATGCCCTGCGTGTGGCGGTCCGTCCAGGAACAGCTGGGGAGGGTCTCCGTCTTGCCCCGCGAGATTTTGACCTGCACCTCGCACACGATGTCCCCCCGGTCGCCGCTCGTGAACGTCTGCCGGGGGACGGCTATCTCGATGCCGGGGTCGTCCCCCATGTTGTCCAGAATCCCGTAGCGGGGGTAGGCGGGGTCGGTCAGTCTCGAGGTGAGCCCCTGGTAGACGAACTCGTCGGCACCGGACGACGCCGCGTAGACCCCTGCCGTGGACTCCAGCTGCCGGCCGAACTCGGTGTCCTGCGGGATGGACTGCGCCACGCTCTCGGACAAGTCCCGGGCGAGGGAGTACTCCTGGTCCAGTAACGTCTCGGGCAGCGTGAGGACGTACACCGTCTCCGGCGCCGCCGCGCTTCCCGTCTGGTCACGGCCGGGATCGCCGTCGTACGCCTGCCAGACGATCCAGGCCACCATGGTCAGCGCCAGCACCCCGACCGAGACGGCGAGCGCCGCGACCCGGCCGGAGCCGCCCGCAGGCGCCCGCCCGGCCCGGCCCGCCGGGTACGGGTCCTGGGCGTACGGGCTCTGGGCGTACGAGCCCGGCGGCGGCACGGCGGGAGCCCCGGGCGGCGGCTCCGGGTGAGGAGGCCCGTATCCGCCGGAACTCGGCGGCGGCGGTGCGGACATAGGTCCCCCTCGTCGGTCGGCGGTGCCGGTCACACAGTAGTCGGCACGCTCGAACGGCTGGTCAACGCACGAACGCACTGTACGTACTCTTCCAGTTACTACCAGGTGTCACCAGGGGGCCCGCAGCCTCCAGCGGTCGGCAGAAAACCCCGGCGCGTCGGGTACCCGCGCATGCCACGATGTCGCCATGGCTGACGATCAAACCGGACCGCTGGCGGACGTGACCCCGTTCCCGGACACCCTGGACGCAAGGCTGCGCGAACAGTTCACCTTCCTGGTGGAGGTGGACGCCTTGAAGGCGGTCCTGCGCCGTTCTCCGCTGGTCGCCGTCGAGCGGCGCGAGAACGACGCGGAGCATTCGTGGCATCTCGCCATGATGGTGCTGATCCTCGCGGAGTACTCCGATGAGCCCATCGACACCGGGCACACCGTCCAACTCGTCCTCGTCCACGATCTGGTGGAGATCTACGCGGGTGACACCCCGCTCTACGACAGTGACGCGGGGGCGGACCAGGAGGAGCGTGAAGTGGCTGCCGCCGAGCGGCTGTTCGCCCTGCTGCCCGAGGACCAGGCCCGGTGGGTGAGGGCGCTGTGGGACGAGTTCGAGGCGCGCCGCACACCCGAGGCCCGCTTCGCCAAGGCGATGGACCGGCTCCAGCCGCTGCTGCTCAACTGGATGGCGCGCGGCGGCACCTGGCGCACGCCAGGGGTCACCGCCGAGGACGTACGCGCCCGCAAGGCGGTGATCGGGGACGCCTCCACGCCGCTGTGGCGGGCGGGGCGGCAGCTCATCGACGAGGGAGAGGCACGCGGCTGGTCGCGCTCCGGTGAGACGACGGAGGGCCCGAGTGCTTAAGGGGCTGCCCCAGTGCCGCGTACGGCGGCGCGTGCCGCCTGACCTGGACGTCTGCGTCCAGGTGCTCGCCGGGATACATGAGCGGGACGGCTATCCGGTCAACTGGCCGGAGGAGCCCGCCGGCTGGCTCGACCAGTCCGCCCTGCTGGCCGCCTGGGTGGCGGAGCTGGACGGGCGGGTGGTCGGCCATGTCGGGCTGGCCCGCAGCGAGGAGGGCGATGTGGCGGCGGCCCTGTGGAGCAAGCGCGAGGGCGTCGCCGTGGAGGGCACGGCCGTGGTCAGCCGCCTGTTCGTCGCCCCCGCCGCACGGGGGCACGGCATCGGCGCGCTGCTGATGGCGCGTGCCGTACGGGAGGCGCGGGCGCTGGGCCTGCATCCGGTGCTGGACGTGGTGGCCTCCGACACCTCGGCCGCCGCCCTGTACGAGCACCTGGGCTGGGCCCTGCTGGCCACCGTCGAGCAGGAGTGGGGGCCCGCCCAGACGGTCACCGTGCGCTGCTATGCCGCCCCGGAGGACCCCTGACCGAGCGGCTGCGGCTTCCACAGCACCTCCACCAGCGCCGAGATGCTGTGCTCCCGGTGCCCTTCGGCGACGGCGCGCCGCAGCAGTTCGTGCTGGGGCTGGTGCCAGGCGATGTCGATGTCCGCCTCCTCGGCGAGTTCCGCCTCGTAGGGGATGGCGTCGTGGAAGAGGCCGACGGAGGAGGCCCCTCGGGTGTAGTCGCCGCTGTCGATCTCCTCCGCCAGGTGCGGAAGGATGGAGGCGATCATCTCCAGCCACTTGACGCTGTACCGCACCAGGCTGCTCGCGGGCAGCCCCCGCGAGGTGACCAGGGCGCTGCCCTGGAAGAAGCCGAGGAGGGCGGGCAGCAGCGTGCCGCCCACGGCCGACTCGTAGAGCGCCGCCAGGTCGGCGTCTTCCCCGAGATGGACGGTGTCGCCGCCCAGCACCCGCAGCGTCGTCTCGTGCTCGTCGAACACCGCCTTGTCGCCGCTGTAGTAGAGCAGCGTGTCCGGCTTCCCGACCGCCTGCGGGACGTTCTTCACCGCTCCGTCCAGGAAGCGGGCGCCGTGCCCGTCGGCCCAGGCGGCCATCTCGCGCGCACCGGACGGGGTTCCGCTGTTCACGGTGATCAGCGACCGCCCCGCCAGCCCGGCCGCGCCGGGTGCCAGGGCCTCGCGCGTTGCCTCGTACGTCGACAGGCAGGCGATGATCAGCGGGCTCGCGGCGATCGCGTCCTCGACCGCCTCCGCGTGGACGGCACCGCCGGCGACGAGCGGCGCGGCTTTTTCTGCGGTGCGGTTCCACACGGTCGTCGGGTGACCGGCTTCGGTGAACGCCTCGGCCAGGGCCGAGCCCATGCTGCCCAGTCCGATCAGGGTCACCGGTGTGCGGTCGGGGATTTCTTCGGCCATCTTCTGCTCCAGTCCACAGGGGTTGCCGGGCGGCGGCGCAGAAGAGCACCGGCCCCGACCATGCTGTGTCCTTCACAGACCTTTGCTCAAGTACCTACAATTTTATCGGGTACTGACATTTTTGTTCGTGAGTCTGCCGCCGACCAAGGAGCCCCGGTGAAGAAGCGGCCGTACACCTGCGGGCTGGACGCCGCCCTCGATGTCATGGGCGGCAAGTGGAAGGCGCTGATCCTCTGGGATCTCCAGGACGGGCCGTGCCGCTTCGGCGAGCTGCGGCGGTCGGTGCAGGGGATCAGCGAGCGGGTACTGATACTCCAGCTCCGCGAGTTGCAGGCGTCCGGTCTGGTGCACCGCGAGAGCTACCACGAAGTCCCGCCCAAGGTGGAGTACTCCCTGACGGACTTCGGGCGCTCGCTGATGGCCTCGCTCGTCCCGCTCGGCGAGTGGGGCGAGGCGAACATGCGGCGCATCACCGATGCCTCCCTCGAAAGGGACCGCCCGGCTCCCTGAGATCCCCTGAACCCCCTGGATGGCCGAGCGTCACGAGGCTTCGGAGGCCCGCAGGGTGATGTCCCCGTCGTGGGAGCTCGCGTCGATGGCCCGGTCACTTGCCTTGTCCCGGGGCAGCGACACCTTCACCGAGCCGTCCTTGGCGTTCGTGCTGATGTCGTACGGGGTGCGCGGCGCGGTCACGGTCGTACTGCCGTCGTGGCTCCCGGTGCGGACGGACGAGGGCGGACGGCTGAAGCCCAGGATGAGATAGCCGTCCCGGGTGTCGGCCGAGACGGACGGCGAGCGCAGGCGCTCGGCCCGTACGTTCCCGTCGGTGGTCCGGATGGTGAGCGGGGCGCGCGCGTCGCTGACATTGACGTTCCCGTCGGTCGTACGGATCGACAGCTCGGCGCGGAAGCCGTTCGCGACGACGTTTCCGTCCCGGGAACGCACCGTCACGGCCGTGTCGTCGGGCACCTCGATCCGGTGGCGGGTTTCGCAGTCCACGATGATGCCGGAGCAGGTGGTCTTCAGCCGGAGGGTGTTCCCCTCCATCGTCCAGCTGACCTTCGCCGTCCCCTTCACCTTGGACGCCTTGAACCAGCGGGTGACCTCGGCCTTCCGCTCGCTCCCGGCCTTCCCGCCCTTCCCGCCGGTGCGGACGGGGACGACCTCCACCTTGCTGTCGCCCGAGTCCACCGTCAGCCGCTTGCCGGTGAACGCGAAGCTGCGGTGCTCCGCCTTCCCGTCGCTGACCTCCTCGGTCGAGCACCCCGACAGGGCGGCGCCGGTGATCATGGTCAGGCCCAGGGCCAGCGCTCCCGCGGCTGTCGTCTTCTTCATGCCCTCAACCTAGGAAGCGGGCGGCGTCCCCGGAATCCGGCAGGCCACCGGCTCCACGGTGGGGAAAGCCCCCGCACGCCACGAGCGGGCCGGGTTGCCGGTGGGGCCGGGGAGCGACAGGCTGTCGCATCCGAGGGCAGAACCGTTGAATCAGCGAAGGGTCGTGTCGTGGACGGCGGGAACGTACGGGCTACCGAAGTGGCCGCGATGTCCGATCTGGTGACGCCGATGGCGCTGCGGGTCGCGGCCACGCTGCATCTCGCCGACCATATCGAGCAGGGGCTGACCACCGCGCCCGCACTTGCCGAAGAGGTGGGCGCCGACCCGAGCGCGCTGGCCCGGCTCATGGAGCACCTGGTCACCGCCGGGGTGCTCACCCGTGAGGGCGAAGAGGATGAGGGGGGCTGCGAGGACGCCGAGCGTGTCGTGGCGTACGAGCTGACGCCGCGCGGCGAGGCGCTGTGCGACGACCACCCGTCCGCACTCCGGGCACAGTTGGACCTGGAGACGGCCATCGGCCACGCCGAACTCTGCTTCGTCCAGCTGCTGCACAGCGTACGGACGGGCGAGGGCGCGTACGCGGTGCAGTTCGGCCTCCCCTTCTGGGACGACCTGCGGGCCGACCCGGACCGTACCGCCTCCTACGACGCGCAGATGGGCCTCGACGCCGCCGAGTGGGCGCTTACCGTCGTCCCGGCCTACGACTGGGGGTCACTGGGCCATGTGACGGACGTCGGCGGCGGAAACGGCACGCTGCTCGCGGCGCTGCTCACCGCCTGCCCGACGCTGCACGGCACCGTCCTTGAGCAGCCCGCCACGGCCGCCGCAGCACGCGAGACCCTGCGGGCCGCCGGGCTGGCGGACCGGGGCGACGCGGTGGCGGGCAGCTTCTTCGACCCGCTGACGACTACGGGCTCCGGCGGCTATCTCCTGTCGGCGATCCTGCACGACTGGGATGACCGTGCGGCGGTCACCATCCTGCGCCGCTGCGCGGAAGCGGCGCGTACGGGCGGCGGCTCGGTGTTCGTCATCGAGAAGACGGGCGCGGGCGGCGAATCCCCCAGCACGGCGATGGATCTGCGGATGCTCGCCTACTTCGGCGGCCGGGAACGGGGCGTCTCCGCGCTCACCGCGCTCGCCGCGCAGGCCGGGCTCCGGGTGGCCGCCGTACATCCGGCGGGGCCGCTCTCGATCATCGAGATGCCGGTCGCCGACCCGGACGCCTGACATACGCTCCGGGGCGCGCCGCCTTGGGTCACGGCCGCCAGCTCTCCGCCCTGCCCCAGTGGTTGTGGGCCACGACCTCGACCGCGATGTGCACCGGGGCGTCCGTCGCGCCGAGATGCGCCATGACCTGCTCGACCACGGTCTGAGCCAGCCGGTTGCGCTGCGGTTCCGAGACCACGACGCCCGTGGCGATCTCCACCTGGACGACCGCGCAGTCCGTGCGGTCCCCGACCACCACCGGTTCGTCGATCCGCTGGAAGCGGGTGACGGTCTCCTCCGCCCGCACCCTCTTGACGGTCGCGAGGGCGGGGTGCAGCGCGAGCGCTAAGCGCTGCCGGTCGAACACTTCGGCCAGTACGTCGGAGTAGGCGACGGTGACCCGGTTCATCGGAGATTCGTTCGTGCGCGTCATCGGTGCAGGCTAGCGCTTCGCCGCAGGCCCGAGTGGGGCCACCGGACCACCCCCCGGTGGCCCGGTGGTTACCGGACGGCTGCTGTGACGTCCGCGAGGGCGCGGAAGATCAGGGCCGTGGAGGTGGCGCCGGGGTCCTGGTGGCCGACGCTGCGTGTGCCCAGGTAGGAGGCGCGGCCCTTGCGGGCCTGGAGCGGGGTGGTGGCCCGCATACCCTCCTCCGCCGCCTCGGCGGCGGCGCGGGCGGCCGCGGCGAAGTCGCCGGCCTTCCCGCCGTCCCCCGCACCCTCGGCGGCCTGCTGGAACGCCTCCAGCGCGGGAACGTACGCGTCGACCATCGTCTTGTCGCCGACCGCCGCCGCCCCCAGCCGCTGGAGGCTCTCCAGCCCGGCGGAGAGCGCGTCGGCGAACCGCCGGGCGTCGGCCGCGGGCTCGCTACCGGCTCCGGCTCCGGCCAGGGTCTTGCCGATGGCGCGGAAGACACTGCCGTAGAGCGGGCCGGAGGCGCCGCCGACGCTGGAGATCAGCGTGCTGCCCGTCTTGACCAGTACGTCGCCCGGTCCGGCCGGCTCCTGCTCGGCGAGCGCTGCCGTGGCGGCGACGAAGCCGCGCTGCATGTTCGCTCCGTGATCGGCGTCGCCGATGGCGGAATCGAGCTGGGTGAGCTGGTCCTTCTGGGCGTCGACGGCCGCGGCGATGGCCTGCACCCAGGTGCGGGCGAGGGCGATGTCCACCGGATCTCCTTCATGTGGCGGGGTGTCTTGCGGGGGTGCGGGACGGGTTGCGTACGGGGGTCAGCCGCCCCAGTGCAGGGCGGGCGTGTCCACGGGGGCGTCCCACAAGGCCAGCATGGCCGCATCGGCCCTGCAAAGGGTGAGCGAAACCCCGGCCATGTCGAGGCTGGTGACGTAGTTGCCGACAAGACGCCGGGCGATCCGGATGCCGCGGTCCGCCAGCGCGGTGGCCACCTCGTTGTAGACGACGTACAGCTCCAGCAGCGGGGTGCCGCCCAGACCGTTGACGAGCACGATCGTCTCGTCGTCGGCGGAGAGCGGCTGGTCGGTGAGGATCGCGTCCAGCGCGTCCGCGACGATCTCCTTGGCAGGACGGATGCGCTCGCGGCGGCGCCCCGGCTCGCCGTGGATGCCGACGCCGACCTCGATCTCGTCCTCGGGCAGCTCGAAGCCGGGCCGTCCGGCCGCCGGGGTGGTGCAGGAGGTCAGCGCGACGGCGAAGGAGCGCGAGGCGGAGTTCACCTCACGGGCGGTCTTCGCGACCGTGGCGAGGTCCGCGCCCTGCTCGGCCAGCGCTCCCGCGATCTTCTCGACGAAGAGGGTGGCGCCGGTGCCCCGCCGGCCCGCCGTGTGGGTGGAGTCCTCGACGGCGACGTCGTCGTTGACGAGGACGGTCTCCACGGTGATGCCCTCGTCCTCGGCCAGCTCGGCGGCCACCTGGAAGTTGAGGACGTCACCGGTGTAGTTCTTCACCACCAGCAGCACGCCGGCGCCGGTGTCGGCGGCGCGGGCGGCGGCAAGCACCTGATCCGGCACCGGTGAGGTGAACACCTCGCCGGGACAGGCGGCGTCCAGCATGCCGAGCCCGACGAAGCCGCCGTGCAGCGGCTCGTGCCCCGATCCCCCGCCGGAGATCACGGCGACCTTGCCGGGGGACTTGCCGCTGCTACGGGTGATCACCCGCGCCCCCGCGTTGACGCGCAGGCCGGGATGGGCGGCAGCCATACCGGCGAGCGCGTCCTCCAGGAGAGTCTCGGGCGAGTTGATGAGCTTCTTCACGAACCGGCTCCCTGGGAGACGACGGACCTGCGAACACGGACTGCGAACAACGAACATCCCGACATCAGCCAACTATTCGTTCGCCATGAATGAACGTTGTTCGGAAGTTAAGTGGATGTTTCGTGACTGTCAAGAGGTGCGCTGCTTCCGTGGTCGCGGCGGGCCGCCCGACGGACCCTCAGGGCCCGTCGCGCCGTACGGGCACGGGTGTGCCACGCGGGGCACCCAGGTCACGGGAGAGGCTGCGCGCGGTCTCCCGTACGGCGACCGCCAGCTCCTGCCGCACCGCACCACCGCCGTTGCCCGCACCACCGCCGTTGCCCGTGCCCGCGATGTCACCCGTGCCCGGCGCGGCGAGCAGGCGTTCCACCGGGCCCACGATGCCGATCGCGCCCGCCACCGCTCCGGAGCGGTCGAAGACCGGCGCCGCGATCCCCGCGTCACCGAGCGCCGACTCCTGCTCCTCCACCGCGTAACCCGTCCCCGCCACCCGCTCCAACTGCTCCGCGAGCGCCGCCGGGTCGGTGATGCTCGCGCCGGTGAGCACGGCGAGCTGTCCGCCCAGCAGACGCGTCCGGTCCTCCTCCGGGGCGAACGCCACGACCGCCTTGCCCAGGGCGCAGGTGCTCCACGGGATGCTCGCCCCCACCTCGAGGATCTGCACCGCGCCCTCGGGGCGGAAGGCGTGGTGCACGACGAGGATCTGCTCTCCGTTCAGGACCGCCACCCACACCGCTTCGCCCGTCCGGGTCGCGAGCAGGTCCGCCCAGGTCACCGAGCGGGTGCGCAGCTCCTGGGTGTCCAGGTAGGCGTTGCCCAGCTGCACCAGGTCGGGCCCGAGCTGGTATTTGCTGCTCTCCCGGTCCTGCACCACCAGACCTTCGGCCTCCAGCGTGCGCAGCAGCGCGTGGGCGGTCGGCTTGGCCACGCCCATACGGTCGGCCAGCTCCGTCACGCCCAGCCGGGGCCCGCTGGTCGCCAGCTCCCGGAGGATCCGCGCGGCTCGCCGCACCGCCTGCACCATGGAGACCCCTCACAATCTGCTGTGGGATTCCGGATTTGGTATTCGGTATTGCTGAACGGCGTTCCGGAATCTACTATCCCCGTTCATGACCAGTTCAGTCGGCATCGTACTCGTGTCCCACAGCGCCGATCTCGCCTTCGGCCTGCGCAGCCTGGCGGAGCAGATCGGCTCGGACACCGTCCCCCTGGCCACCGCGGGCGGTACCGAGGACGGGCGCATCGGCACCAGCTACGCCCTCGTCCTCGCGGCCATCCGGCAGGCCGACCAAGGGGCGGGGGTCGTGGTGCTCCCGGACCTCGGCAGCTCCGTGCTCACCACCCGCGCGGTCCTGGAAGACCATCCCAGCCCGGACGTGCGGATCGTCGACGCGCCCTTCGTGGAGGGGACCATCGCCGCAGTGGTCACCGCCGCCACGGGTGCCGACCTGGAGACCGTCGTCCACGCCGCCAAGGAGTCCCGCAATGTCCCCAAGCTCTGACATCCCAGCAGGTGCTGACGCCGCAGCCCCGGCCCAGGTTCCGGGGCCCAGGGAGGAAACCACCGTCGTCCTCCCCGCCCATCTGCACGCCCGACCGGCGGGCCAGCTGGCCCAGGCCGCAGGGCGTTTCACCAGCACACTCGAGCTGGTGTACGGCGACCGCACCGTCAACCCCCGCGGCGTCCTCGGCCTGATGAGCCTGGGCGCCACCTCGGGCACCAGCGTTGTCGTACGCGCCGAGGGCCCGGACGCGGCGGAGGCCGTCACCGCCCTGGCCGAGGTCCTGCACGCGGCCGAATAGACCGCCGGGCACCTCGTCCCCTCTTTCGCACCCTGCACGCCCTGCACGCCTTCATGCGTCCGGGCCGAGGTCCGTCTCCTCGAAGACCAGCAGGGTGCGGGTGCTCAGCACCTCGGGGATCGCCTGGATGCGGGTGAGGACCAGATCGCGCAGCGAACGGTTGTCGGCGGTGTGTACGAGGAGCAGGACGTCGAAGTCGGCGCCCACCAGCGCCATGTGCGCGGCGCCGGGCAGTTGCCGGAGCCGCTCCCGCACCGAGCGCCAGGAGTCCTGGACGATCTTCAGGGTGATGTAGGCGGAGGTGCCGTGCCCCGCGCGCTCCTGGTCGATCCGGGCGCTGAAGCCCCGGATCACGCCGTCCTCGATCATGCGGTTGATCCGTGCGTAGGCGTTGGCGCGGGAGACGTGTACCTCTTCGGCCACGGACCGTATCGACGCACGGCCGTCGATGCTGAGCAGGCGCAGGATCTCGCGGTCGATGGAGTCGAGGGGGCGGACCGGGGGACGGGTGTCGTCGGGGGAGGACCCCGCCGCGGGCGGGCTGGCCATTTGTTCGTCCGGCATGGGGTCAGGCTGCCCCGTCGTGGACTTCTTGCACCCGATCCCCGGGGTACTGGGCAGTTTGTCCACAGCGTGGGCCTGCGTGTAGCCAAAGTGTGCTGTCGACCGAACAATCGGTAGGGAAGCCAGCCACGCTTTCGTCTGCCCTGTGGGCGGGGCGCACTCCGTCCGCTCCGTGCCGACGACCCCGTACGGAGGAGGTGCTCACCATGACGGTCCTTGAGCAGCCCGGTGCCTACCATCTATCCCCGCCCCCCGGCTGGCGCCCGCAGCTGGACCCCGCCCCGCTGCTGCCGGACGCCGAGCCCCACCGCATGCTGGGGACCGACGCAGCCGCCGGGCTCGACCCCGCGCTGCTGACCAGGCTCTACCGCGAGCTGGTGCGCGGCCGCCGCTACAACGAGCAGGCAACCGCGCTCACCAAGCAGGGCAGACTCGCCGTCTACCCCTCCTCCACCGGCCAGGAGGCGGCCCAGGTCGCCGCCGCACTCGTCCTGGAGGAGCGCGACTGGCTCTTCCCCAGCTACCGGGACACCCTCGCCGCCGTCGCCCGCGGCCTCGACCCGGTCGAGGTGCTGTCGCTGCTGCGCGGCGACTGGCACAGCGGCTACGACCCGCGTGCCACCCGCGTCGCCCCCCTCTGCACCCCGCTCGCCACCCAGCTCCCGCACGCGGTGGGCCTGGCGCACGCCGCCCGGCTCAAGGGGGACGACGTGGTCGCGCTCGCACTGGTGGGCGACGGCGGGACGAGCGAGGGCGACTTCCACGAGGCGCTCAACTTCGCGGCCGTATGGCGGATTCCGGTCGTCTTCCTGGTGCAGAACAACGGCTTCGCGATCTCCGTCCCGCTCGCCAAGCAGAGCGCCGCGCCGTCCCTCGCGCACAAGGCCGTCGGCTACGGCATGCCGGGACGCCTGGTGGACGGCAACGACGCGGCGGCCGTGCACCAGGTGCTCCAGGAGGCGGTGCGGCGCGCACGCCGGGGCGGCGGGCCGACGCTGGTCGAGGCGGTGACCTACCGCGTCGAGGCGCACACCAACGCCGACGACGCCACCCGCTACCGCACCGACGACGAGGTGCAGGCATGGCGGGCACACGACCCGATCGCCCTGATGGAACGTGAACTGCGCTCCCGGGGACTGCTGGACGACGCGGGCGTACGGGAGGCGGCGGCGGGTGCGGAGGAGCTGGCGGCCGGACTGCGTGCACGCATGAACCAGGACCCGGAACTGCGCCCGGACGACCTCTTCGCGCAGGTGTACGCGGAGGAGACCGTGCAGCTGGCCGAGCAGCGGACCCGGCTGGCGGAGGAGCTGGCCGAGGAACTGGCGGCGGACGAGGCGGCCCGGCAGGACGGTGCTCAGCACGACGGTGATCAGCACGACGGTGCCCGGACGGAAGGCGCCCACGGCGCCGAGGGGGCCACCCGATGAGCGCCCCCGCCACCCGCGCTCCCGCCGCCGCCCGCAAGCCCGCAACCATGGCGCAGGCCCTGAACCGCGCCATGCGCGACGCGATGGCGGCCGACCCCACCGTGCACGTGCTGGGTGAGGATGTCGGCACGCTCGGCGGCGTCTTCCGCGTCACGGACGGGCTGGCCAAGGAGTTCGGCGAGGACCGCTGCACCGACACCCCGCTCGCCGAGGCCGGGATCCTGGGCGCCGCCGTGGGCATGGCGATGTACGGACTGCGGCCGGTCGTCGAGATGCAGTTCGACGCCTTCGCCTACCCCTCCTTCGAACAACTGGTCTCGCACGTCTCCCGGATGCGGAACCGTACGCACGGCGCGCTGCCCATGCCGATCACCGTGCGGGTCCCGTACGGCGGGGGCATCGGCGGCGTGGAGCACCACAGCGACTCCTCCGAGGCGTACTACATGGCGACGCCCGGCCTGCACGTCGTCACCCCCGCCACCGTCGCCGACGCGTACGGGCTGCTGCGCGCGGCCATCGCCTCCGACGACCCCGTGGTGTTCATGGAGCCCAAGCGGCTCTACTGGGGCAAGGCCGACTGGTCGCCCGACTCCCCGGAGCAGGTGCCCGGAATCGGCCGTGCGGTGGTGCGCCGGCCGGGCAGGTCCGCGACACTGATCACTTACGGGCCGTCCGTGCCGGTGTGCCTGGCGGCGGCGGAGGCGGCCCGCGAGGAGGGCTGGGAACTGGAGGTCGTCGACCTGCGGTCGCTGGTGCCGTTCGACGAGGAGACGGTGGTGTCGTCGGTGCGGCGGACAGGGCGCGCCGTGATCGTGCACGAGTCGCCGGGCTTCGGCGGGCCGGGCGGCGAGGTCGCGGCCAGGGTCAGCGAGCGCTGCTTCCACTACCTTGAGGCACCTGTGCTGCGCGTCGCGGGATTCGACATCCCGTACCCGCCGCCGATGCTGGAGCGGCACCACCTGCCAGGCGTGGAACGCGTACTGGACGCGGTGGCGCGGCTGCAGTGGGAGAGCGACTGGACGGCGGCGGCGGACGGCGGCGGGACGGAAGGCGGCGGTAACTGATGGCGGAAGTCCGCGAGTTCACGCTCCCCGATCTGGGGGAGGGCCTGACAGAGGCCACGATCGTACGGTGGATGGTCGCTGTCGGTGACATGGTCGCTGTCGATCAGGCGGTCGTCGAGGTCGAGACGGCGAAGGCGCTGGTGGATGTGCCGTGTCCGCATGCCGGTGTCGTCACCGCGCGCTACGGCGAGGAGGGCGACGAGATCCCCGTCGGCGCGGCGCTGGTGGCGGTGGCTGTGGGCGCCCCGGCGGAGGCCGGGGGAGCGGGCGCGCCTGAGTCTGCCCCCGTGTCTGGTCCAGAGCCGGCGCCCGGCCCTGCGCCTGCCCCGTCCCCGCCCCCCGCTTCCTCCTCAGCTCCGCCCCCCGAACAGTCCGGGGACGACGGTTCCGGCAATGTGCTCGTCGGCTACGGCACCCGCGCCCCCTCGGCGCGGCGGCGACGGCCGGTGCGCGGCGCCACCACGGGCGCGCGGGCGGACGCGGCGGCGGCCCGTACGCCGTCGCGCGCCGTCGGCGGCGAGGCCACGGGCGGAGCCGCCCCCCACGAGGACCGGAACGGCGCCGGAAACCAGCCCGTCGCCTGCATCTCGCCCCTCGTGCGCCGGGTGGCGCGCGAGCACGGCATCGACCTGAGCACCGTCTCCGGCTCCGGCCCCGACGGCCTGGTGCTGCGGGCTGACGTGGAGCGCGCGGTGCGGGAGGTACGGGCCGAGCGCACCGGCGCGGCAGCCACCACCGCCCCCGCGACACCCGCACCACCCACCGCCGGCCGCGCCGCGGCCACTTCCGAGACCCAGGGCACCCGCATACCGTTGCGCGGCCTGCGTGGTGCGGTGGCCGACAAGCTGTCGCGCAGCCACCGGGAAATCCCCGACGCCACCTGCTGGGTCGACGCCGACGCCACCGAACTGCTGGCCGCGCGCCGCGCGATGAACGCGCCACCGGGCGCCGCCAGTGCCGCCGACCGGCCCAGAATCTCCCTGCTCGCGCTGCTGGCCCGGATCTGCACGGACGGGCTCGCGCGCTTCCCCGACCTGAACTCCACCGTCGACACCGAGGCCCGGGAAATCGTGCGGTTCGACGCGGTGCATCTGGGCTTCGCGGCGCAGACGGAGCGCGGGCTCGTCGTCCCCGTCGTCCGCGATGCCCACACCCGCAGCGCCGAACAGCTCTCCGCCGAGATCGCCCGGCTCACCGAATCCGTCCGTGGCGGCGCGCTCTCCCCCTCCGAGATCACCGGCGGCACCTTCACCCTCAACAACTACGGCGTCTTCGGTGTCGACGGCTCCACGCCGATCATCAACCATCCCGAGGCGGCGATGCTCGGCGTCGGCCGGATCGTCGAACGGCCGTGGGCGGTGGGCGGCGAACTGGCCGTGCGCAGCGTCGTCCAGCTGTCCCTGACCTTCGACCACCGGGTGTGCGACGGAGGTACGGCGGGCGGGTTCCTCCGCCACGTCGCGGACTGCGTGGAACAACCGGCGGTGCTGCTCCGTACGCTCTGAGCGTGACCCCTTACCCGGCCGACCACCCGCACGATGCCACGCCTCCCGACCCCGGCCCGCACGGCGGCGCGCCGTACGACGCGGCCGCTCCGTACGGTGCCGCCCCGCCGTACGACGCGGTCGTCGTCGCGGGCGGGGGCGCGCGCAGGCTCGGCGGGGCGGACAAGCCCGCCCTCACCGTCGGAGCCCGCTCCCTCCTCGACCGCACGCTCGCCGCCTGTGCCGACGCGACGGCGACCGTGGTGGTCGGCCCCCGCCGCGCCACCTACCGGCCCGTCACCTGGGTCCGGGAGGACCCGCCGGGCGGCGGCCCGCTCGCCGCGCTGGACGCGGGCCTGCGGAAGACGGCGCGGGAGACCGTACTGGTGCTCTCCGCCGACCTGCCGTTCCTGCGGCCCGCGACTGTACGAGAACTGCTGGACGTGAAGTCGGCGGACGGCACCGTGGTCAACGACGGCCGCGACCAGCCGCTGGTGGCGGCGTACCGCGCGGAGTCGCTCCGCCGCGAACTGGCCCTGCTGCGGACCGAATACGGCACCCTCGCCAACCTCCCGCTGGGCCTGCTGCTGCCCGGCTTGGAGCTGCGCCGCATCACCTCGCCCGACGCACTCGACTGCGACACCTGGGACGACCTTGCCACGGCCCGGGCCCGCATCAGGGAGCATGGCAACGTGCTGGACGAATGGACTGCCGCAGTCAAGACCGAACTGGGTATCGACCTCGACGTCGACACCGCCCTGCTGCTCGACCTCGCGCGCGACGCGGCGCACGGCGTGGCCCGGCCCGCCGCACCACTGACCACGTTCCTGGTCGGGTACGCCGCCGCGCAGCGCGGCGGATCGGTGCAGGACGTCGCGGAGATCGCCCGCCGGGCCGCCGAGCTGGCGAACCGGTGGGCGGCAGAGGCCGAACCAGGAACACCCGGCGACGCGCAATCGGGGCCGGGAACGGCATGAGCGGCCCGGACGAAATCGACGAGGCCGTCGCCCTCGCCAACGGCGCCCGACCGGGCGCCGCACGCTCCGCCGCACCCGGCCCCGAAGACGACGGCCTCCTCCCCGACTGGCTCACCACGGGCACGTCGCCGCCCTCCGGGCGGTCTGCCGGAGCCACGGGTGGCGCGGAGCCGCGCCGCCGCTCGGGTCCCAGCCGCCCCGCCGCCGGTGCGGACGCCCCGCCACCGCCCGCCGGGGCCCCGCGCGGCTCGCCCGCCGCGCCCCCACCGCCACAGTCCGCACGCCGGGGCGAGGCGAACCAGAACAGCGCAGCTGCGTCAGGCGATGTCTTCGCCGCGCCGTGGGTGCCGTCCGAGCGGCGTCGTGGAGGTGCGGCGGCGGCCTCGGCCGCCGAAGGCGACGGCCCTGCCCGCCGCGCCGACGGCCCCGCCACTGGCCGTGGCGGCACGGAGCCGTCCCGTCGCGCAGGTGCCAGCCGCCCCGCCCCGGCCAAAGGCGCACCGAGGCGGCCCTCCCCGGCTGCCGGTACCACCGGCGCTGGCGCTGGCACTGGCGCTGGCACTGGCGCTGGCCAAGACGGCGCGGAGCCGTCCAGGCCCTCTCGGGGCAGCCGCCCCGACACACCTGGTGCGGGCGCCCCGCCGCCGCCCCCCGGCCGGGCCGGCGGAGGCGCGCGGGGTGCGGAGCCGGCCGCGCCGGAGCCCGTCCGCTGGGGTGAGGCGCGCCGCGTCGCCGCTCGTACGGTGACCGCCGCGCCGCCCCGTACGCTGCCGCTGGACCGGGCGCTGCATCATGTGCTGGCCGCGCCGGTGGAGGCCCTGACGGATCTGCCGTCGTTCGACACCTCGGCCATGGACGGCTGGGCCGTCTCCGGCCCCGGTCCCTGGCGTCTGAGCCCCGCCGCCCACGGCATCCTCGCCGGTCAGGCCGAACCCGCACCGCTGTCCGACGGGAGCGCCGTCCGGATCGCCACGGGTGCCCGCATCCCGTACGGCGCGACCGCCGTGGTCCGCCGGGAGCACGCCCGCGAGGACGGCGGCACCCGGCTGCGGCTCACCGATGCCGCCCCTCAGCACACCGCCGCCCACGGTGCCGACATCCGCCCGCGCGGCCAGGAGTGCCGCTCCGGCGACCAACTGCTCACCCCCGGTACGCCGGTCACTCCCGCCGTGCTCGGGCTGGCGGCGGCGGCCGGGTACGACCAGCTGACCGTCACCCCGCGCCCGCGCGTCGAGGTGCTCGTGCTCGGCGAGGAACTGCTGCACCGGGGGCTGCCGCGGGGCGACCGGATCAGGGACGCGCTCGGCCCGCTGGTCGGACCGTGGCTGGAGGCGCTGGGCGCCGACGTCCTCGTCACGCGACGCCTCGGCGATGACGCCGAGGCGCTGCACGAGGCGGTCGCGACCACCACCGCCGACCTGGTGGTCACCACGGGCGGCACGGCCCACGGCCCGGCGGATCACGTCCACCCCACCCTCCGCCGTGTCGGCGCGCGGGTGCTCGTCGGCGGGGTGCGGGTGCGCCCCGGTCACCCGATGCTGCTCGCCACGCTCGCCGGTCGCGCCGGTGCCGTCGGTGCCGTCGGTGCCGCCAACGCCGCACGGCATCTGATCGGCCTGCCCGGCAACCCGCTGGCCGCCGTGTCCGGGCTGGTCACGCTCGCTGCCCCGCTCATCCGCAGCCGTTCGGGCCGCCCCGCGCCCCCGCCCGTACATGCGCGGCTGACGGAGGAGGTGCAGGGGCATCCCCGCGACACCCGGCTGGTGCCGGTGACGCACGCCGCCGACTCGGCCGGGGCGGTCCCGCTGCGCTACGCCGGGCCTGCCATGCTTCGCGGTATCGCGGTGGCGACCCATCTCGCCGTCGTCCCGCCCGGTGGCGCGCCCAGTGGCACGCCCGTACAGCTTCTGGAACTGCCCTGGTGATCGTGCCCAAGTCGCGCAAGGAGTCGGGGAAGTCCCGGCGGGATTCCGCCGATCAGAACATCCTGCTGCCGCGCCCCAGTGTCGGCCCGATGCGGCAGGTCGGGCGGCGGCTGCTGGCGGCGTTCGCCGTGCTGTGGGCGACGGTGCTGCTCGTCTATCTGGACCGCGAGGACTACTCCGACAGCGACGACGGCACGGTCGGCTTCATCGACGCCCTCTACTACACGACCGTCACCCTCTCCACCACCGGTTACGGCGACATCGCCCCGGTCAGTGACGGTGCCCGCCTCGTCAACATCCTGCTCATCACGCCGCTCCGTGTCCTGTTCCTGATCATCCTCGTCGGCACCACGCTCGAAGTCCTCACCGAGCGCACCCGCGAGCAGTGGCGCCAGGGGCGCTGGAGGTCCGCCTTGCGCGATCACACCGTCATCGTCGGATTCGGCACCAAGGGCCGGTCCGCGGCGCAGACGCTGCTGACCACGGGTACGCCCAAAGACCGGCTTGTGCTGATCGATCCGAGCCACCATGTGATCAAGGCGGCGACCGAGCAGGGTTACGCCGGGGTGGTGGGCGACGCGACCCGGAGCGAGGTGCTGGTGCGGGCGGAGGTGCAGCGGGCCAAGCAGATCGTGGTCGCTCCGCAGCGCGACGACACCGCCGTGCTGGTGATCCTGACGGCCCGGCAGCTCAAGCAGCAGCTGCGGATCGTCGCGGCCGTGCGGGAGGAGGAGAACGCGCCGCTGCTCCGGCAGTCCGGCGCCGACGCGGTCATCATGAGCTCCAGCGCTGCGGGGCGCCTGCTGGGCCTCTCCGTCCTCAGCCCGAACGCCAGCTCGGTCATGGAAGACCTCATCCAGCAGGGCACCGGCCTCAGCCTCAGTGAACGTCCGGTGACCAAGGCGGAGGCGGGCGGTTCACCGCGCGAGTGCGCGGACCTGGTGGTCACGGTCGTACGGGGCCACCGCCTGCTGGGCTTCGACGACCCGGAGGCGGCCCGGCTCGAACTGACCGACCGCGTCGTTGTCATCCACCGCTCCACCCCCTCCCCCAGAACGGCCTCGGGGTAGGCCGTCCCAGGCTCTGGGGTCTGCGGTTCGGTACACGGCGAACAGGTGCGCGCGGTACCTCCCTCGGGCTCCGCTCGCTAAGCTCGACCCCCGAGCTCTAAAGACGTGCGCGAAGGGCCCTTCTCCATGCCGAACTTGACGACGGCGGGACGTACACGACGGGCGGCGGCCGGTGCTCTGCTGGCGGCGCTCACCGTGCTGGCTGCGGCCGGTTGCGGTGATTCGGACGACGACTCCGGTGACGACGCCAAGCCCGCCGCCTCCGGCAGCGCCGACGCCTCACCGAAGCCGAAGCCGAAGTCGTCACCCGCCCCGACGGCCGCGGACGGCACCGACACCGCCGCCTGCACGGACGGGAACTGCGAGATCGCGGTGTCCAAACCGGTGACGATCAATCTGGACGTCTTCGAGGGCCCTGCCAAGCTCGCCCTGACCAAGGTCGGGAAGGACGAGATCGGCTACAAGGTCACCCTGGGCACCAAGAACAACGGCAGCGAGACCAGTTCCGAGACCAGCGGTCCGGGTACGGGCTGCACGGCCACCATCTACCAGGGCGGCAGCAGCGGCAGCTGCGGCCCGGCGGGCGAGCCACCGGCGAAGGAGAAGGGCACCGTCGGGGTGCACCTCCTCTCCGGCGCGGACGGCACCGCGATCCTCCGCCTCGTCTCCGGTTAGGCCCGGAGCCCGGAGCCCGGAGCCCGGAGCCCGGAGCCCGGAGGGCCGACGTACCCTGTTCGCCGTGCCAGCCTCCCGCCCGCATCGCGTCGCCGTCCTTGTGCTCGAAGGTGCGAAGCCGCTCGATGTCGGCATCCCCGCACAGGTGTTCACGACCCGCGCGAGCATGCCGTACGAGATGTGGGTGTGCGGGGCGGCACCCGGCCTGGTGACCGGCGGCGACGGCCTGTCGTACCACGTGTCCCACGGCCTCGACGCGCTGGCGTGGGCCGACATCGTCTTCATCCCCGGCTACCGGTTCCCTGACCGCGACGATCCGCCGCAGGCCGTCGTCGACGCGCTGGTCGCCGCACATGAGCGGGGTGCGAGGCTCGCCGCCATCTCGACGGGCGCCTTCGCGCTCGCCGCGACGGGCTTGCTCGACGGCAGGCGCGCCACGACGCACTGGCACTACGCGCGTGCGCTCGCGGCGAGGCATCCGCGCGTTCAGGTCGACGAGAACGTGCTGTTCGTCGACGAGGGCAGCGTGCTGACGTCGGCCGGCGCGGCCTCGGGCATCGACCTGTGCCTGCACATTCTGCGCGGCGACCTCGGGGTGGCCGCGTCGAACCACGCGGCCCGGCGCCTGGTCGCGGCCCCCTACCGCAGCGGCGGTCAGGCGCAGTACGTGCCGCGCAGCGTGCCCGAGCCGCTCGGCGAGCGGTTCGCGGCCACGCGCGAGTGGGCGCTTTACCGGCTCGGCGAGCCCCTGACCCTGGAGCTGCTCGCCCGGCATGCGGCCGTGTCGCCGCGCACGTTCTCGCGCCGCTTCGTCAAGGAGACCGGGTACACGCCGATGCAGTGGGTCATGCGCGCCCGCGTCGACGCGGCCCGTGAGCTGCTCGAGCGTTCGGAGCGGAGCGTCGAGCAGATCGCCGCCGATGTCGGCCTCGGCACGGGCGCGAATCTGCGGCTGCACTTCCAGCGCATCCTCGCCACCACGCCGAGCGAATACCGGCGCACCTTCGCCCAGGGCGAGTAGCGGGCGGCTGACCGCCCCGCACCTCGCCCGGGGCCCCACGGGCCCCCGCACCCCGTGGCGCGATCCTTTCGAACCGTGGCGTTCTCTCCGCTGCCACGGCCGGATGCCGCGCGCGAACCTGGGGGTGAACCGAAGGGACACCACCATGACTCGCATCGCCATCAACGGATTCGGCCGCATCGGACGCAACGTGCTGCGCGCCCTGCTCGAACGCGGCAGCGACCTCGAGATCGTCGCCGTCAACGACCTCACGGAGCCCGCCACCCTCGCGCGGCTGCTCGCCTACGACACGACGGCGGGCCGCCTCGGCCGGCCGGTGACCGCCGACGGGGACGCCCTCGTCGTCGACGGCCGTCGCATCACGGTGCTCGCCGAACGCGAACCGGCCCGGCTGCCGTGGGCCGAGCTCGGCGTCGACCTCGTGCTGGAGGCGACCGGCCGCTTCACGTCGGCGACGGCCGCCCGTGCCCACCTCGACGCGGGCGCGAAGAAGGTACTGATCGGTGCGCCCTCGGACGGCGCCGACGTCACGCTCGCGTTCGGGGTCAACACCGGCGCGTACGACCCGGACGTGCACACGATCATTTCGAACGCCTCGTGCACGACCAACGCGCTCGCGCCGCTGGCCGCGGTGCTCGACGAGCTCGCCGCTGTCGAGCACGGCTTCATGACGACGGTGCACGCCTACACGCAGGAGCAGAACCTGCAGGATGGTCCGCACCGCGACGCGCGCCGCGCCCGCGCCGCCGCTGTCAACATCGTGCCGACCACGACGGGCGCCGCCAAGGCGATCGGCCTCGTGCTGCCGAACCTCGAGGGCAAGTTGTCGGGCGACTCGATCCGGGTGCCGGTGCCGGTGGGCTCGATCGTCGAACTCAACGCGACCGTCGGGCGCGACGTGACGCGTGACGACGTGCTGGCGGCGTACCGCGCCGCAGCGGAGGGGCCGCTCGCGGGCGTCCTCGAATACTCGGACGACCCGCTCGTGTCTTCCGACATCACGGGCAACCCCGCCTCGGCGATCTTCGACTCGGCTCTCACCCGCGTCGACGGCCGCCACGTCAAGGTGGTCGCCTGGTACGACAACGAGTGGGGTTTCTCGAACCGCGTGATCGACACGCTCGAGCTCCTGGCCACGCCTCGCGGATCGGTCGACGCTTCGACCACGCTTCGGGGCTGATCATGGCCGCAGCGTCGACCGATTCCGTCGGCCCCGGCAGCCGACGCGCCCTACAGGCTCTGTGAGGTGTTGCCACCGCCGGCGTTTCCAGGCGTAGCGTCGGCGGCATGTATGCGATCACGATCCCCGAACCGGGGGGACCAGAAGCCCTGGTGTGGGCGGAGGTTCCCGACCCTGTGCCGAGTGACGGCGAAGTTCTGGTCGAGGTGGCGGCGAGTGCCGTCAACCGGGCCGATCTCCTCCAGCGGCAGGGCTTCTACGACCCGCCGCCCGGCGCCTCGCCCTATCCCGGACTGGAGTGCGCGGGGCGGATCGTCGCGCTCGGACCGGGGGTGAGCAACTGGGCGGTCGGCGACGAGGTGTGCGCGCTGCTCTCCGGCGGCGGGTACGCCTCGATGGTCGCCGTGCCCGTCGGTCAGCTGCTTCCGGTGCCGGGTGGCGTCTCCCTCCCGGAGGCGGCGGCGCTGCCGGAGGTGACGTGCACGGTCTGGTCGAACGTCTTCATGATCGCCCATCTGCGTCCCGGCGAGACGGTGTTGGTGCACGGCGGCTCCAGCGGCGTCGGCACGATGGCCGTACAGCTGGCGAAGGCGGTCGGCGCGCGGGTCGCCGTCACGGCGGGCAGCGCGGAGAAGTTGGAGCGGTGCGCGGAGCTGGGCGCCGACATCCTGATCAACTACCGCGAGCAGGACTTCGTGGCGGAGCTTCGCGCGGCGACGGACGGCCACGGCGCGGACGTCATCCTCGATCTCATGGGCGCCAAGTATCTGGAGCCCAATGTGCGGGCGCTCGCCGTCAACGGGCGGCTGGCCGTCATCGGCATGCAGGGCGGCACCAAGGGCGAACTGAACCTGGGGGCGCTGCTGGCCAAGCGGGGTGCGGTGACGGCGACTTCGCTGCGGGCGCGTCCGGCCGACGAGAAGGCGGCGATCGTCGCGGCCGTACGCGAACACGTCTGGCCGCTGCTGTCGGACGGGCGGGTGCGTCCGGTGGTGGACCGTACGCTGCCGATGCGGGAGGCGGGGCAGGCGCACCGGGTGCTGGATGAGAGTACCCATGTCGGCAAGGTCGTGCTGACGCTCTGACGGGCCCCCGTCCCCGCCCCCGCCCCCGTCCCGGCCTCTGCTCGTGCCGACCGGTGTCCGAGATGCCGCATTCGGGTAACTGTGTGACGCTGGTTACGCCGTTGAACGGGTCCGGCACGGGAGGGAACAGCAATGGGTAACCCTCGTCGCCATCGGTGCGCTGCGGTCGCCGGGGTAACCCTGCTGAGTTGTGCTGCCGTGGGCATGCTCCCGGCGGTGCCCTCGGGAGCCGCCGGTCCGGCGGACCGGCCCTCCGGGGGCGGTCGCGCGGCGGAGACGCGGAGCGCGCACGGAGCCGTGGTGTGGTGGGAGTCGCCGGGCGCGCTCCCCTCCCTGCCGGCGCCGCTGCGGCCCGGTGGGGCTGCCATGGGGCGCCCGGCAGGCCATGAGGCGGCACCCGCCGCGAAGCCGTCGGCGCGGGCATCGGGGCAGGCGGAGCACGCAGAACGTTCTGATCAGGCAGAGCGCCCTGATCAGGCAGAGCGCCCTGATGATGCCGAGCGCCCTGATCACGCAGGGCACGCACAGCAGGCGCGCCGTTCCGGCGGCCCCGCTCGTCGCGAGCACGCGGCGGGGGCGGAGCCGTGGAGCCCGGCGCCCGTGGCGTCCACTCCGGCGGAGCCGGGGCGGACGCTGGCGCAGTCGGAGCGGGGGCGTGGTCCCGGGCAGGCGTTCGGTGACGCCGGGGAGGCCGGTGAGGTGGATCCGGTGCCGGGCAGCACGGGGCAGATCCTGCCCGTGCTGCCGCTGGGGGCGGGTCTGGCCTCGCTCGGTCTCGGCCTGGCCTTCCTGGCGCTGCGCCTGCGCCGCTCCTGAGCGGCACCGGGCTGTTCCGCCTGCGCCGCCCCGGCCGCCGGCGGCCCGCGAGTGCCCTGAGCGCGGCGTTGCGAGGGGCAGGAAGGCAGAATAGGGGTATGACACAGCCGAACAAGGAACGGTCGCAGGAGAGTCCACACGTCTTGGTCGTCGGCCCGGATGGGATGGCTCTCGGTAGTGCTGCCACCAAGGGCGGCGAGGGAGAAGCCGACGAGCAGGCTGAGGTCCCCGTGACGGAGATGGTCGAACAGCCCGCGAAGGTGATGCGGATCGGCAGCATGATCAAGCAACTGCTGGAAGAGGTGAAGGCCGCCCCGCTGGACGAGGCGAGCCGGGTGCGCCTCAAGGAGATCCACTCCAGCTCCGTCAAGGAGCTGGAGGACGGTCTCGCGCCGGAGCTGATCGAGGAGCTGGAGCGCCTCTCCCTGCCCTTCACGGACGAGGGCGTGCCCACGGAGGCCGAACTGCGCATCGCGCAGGCCCAGCTGGTCGGATGGCTGGAAGGGTTGTTCCACGGCATCCAGACGGCGTTGTTCGCCCAGCAGATGGCGGCCCGTGCGCAGCTGGAGCAGATGCGCAGGGCGCTGCCGCCCGGTTCGCTGCCGGACGACATGCCGGACATGGGTGAGCAGGGGCACGCCCGCTCCGGTGGCCCGTACCTCTGAGCCCGTCCCCTGAGCCAGCTCTCAGCCCGACGCTCTGAGCCCGTACCGCCCACAGCAACCCGCACACGCACGTGGCCCCGGCACACCCGAGAGGGTGCCGGGGCCACGTGCGTGCAGCAGCGGAGTCAGTCGTGTGCTCAGCCCGGCTGGCCGGTCGAGACGGTCAGGTCGATCTTGTCGCTCTCGGGGTCGAAGCCGTCGAGACTGTCCGGGGTCTGCTCCAGGACCATGTTCTTGCCCCAGACGTTCTCGTCTTCCTCGGTGACCTCGCCCAGCTTCCAGCCCGCCTTGCGGATGCACTCCTTGACCGAGGAGAGGTTCTTGTACGTGAACTCCGGGACGTACAGCTTGCCCTTGTCGCTGTAGTGGTCCCTGGCCTCGGTGCACTCGGTGCTGTCGATGGTCTTCGTCTTGTCCTCGTCCTTGAACTGCTCGTCCTCGGTGGGCTCACTGCTCGTGCCGGTGTCACCCGTGTCGCCGGTGTCACCGCCCGTGCCCCCGGGCTCGACCGATTCCGTGGAGGAGGACGTCGGCTTGTCGTCGGCCTCGGGTTCGCCGCCCCCGCCGCTGTTCGTCGACATGACGACGATCACGGCGATGACCACCGCGACGGCCACCACCGCGACGCCTATCAGCATCGGCGTGTTGTTCTTCCCGCCGCCGCCGTGCGAGCCGCCCGGCGCCCCGGCGGGCGACATCGTGTACGGCGGCGGGGTCTGCGCGCCGCCGCCGTGCTGCTGCTGTCCGTACGGCGTCGGGGCCGGGGTCGGGTACCCCTGCTGCCCGTACGCCGGGGTGGGCGGCGGCGTGGACGGGCCGTAGCCGCCGTACTGCTGGGGCTGGTACGGCTGCTGCACGCCGGGCGGCGGCGGGGTGCCGGTGTCGCTGACGGGCGGGAAGACGGACTGGCCGAGGCCCGCTCCGCTGGCGGCCGGGCCGCCGCTGATGATGATCGGCGCCGCCCCCGAGGCGGTGCCGGAGCCGCTGATCCGGGAGCACTCGTCGCGCATCGCCTCGGCGGAGGGGAACCGTTCGTTCGGGTTCTTCTTCAGGGTGCGGGCGACGAGCGCGTCGACGGCGGGGGGCACCACCTGGTTGATCGTCGACGGCGCGACCGGCTCTTCCTGCACATGCGCGTAGGCGATGGCCAGCGGGGAGTCGGCGTCGAACGGCAGCCGCCCGGTCATCAGCTCGAAGAGCATGATGCCCACCGAGTACAGGTCGGAGCGGGCGTCCACGCCGCGGCCGAGCGCCTGCTCGGGCGAGAGGTACTGCGGAGTGCCGACGACCATGCCCGTCTGCGTCATGGAGGTCACGCCGGACTGCATGGCGCGCGCGATGCCGAAGTCCATCACCTTGACGACGCCGCGCTTCGTCACCATGACGTTGCCCGGCTTGATGTCGCGGTGGACCAGCCCCATCTCGTGGCTGACCTCCAGCGCGGCCAGCACATCGCTGGTGATCTTCAGCGCCTTGTCGGCCGGCATCGCCCCGAACTGCGCGACGTCCTCGTCGAGCACGGTGCGCAGTGGCTTGCCCTCGACGTACTCCATGACGATGTACGGCACCATCGAGCCGTCGATCTCGTCCTCGCCGGAGTCGTAGACGGAGACGATGTTGGTGTGCGTCAGCTTGGCGACCGACTGCGCCTCGCGGCGGAAGCGCTCCCGGAAGGACGCCTCGCGGCCCAGCTCCGTGTGCAGGGTCTTGACCGCGACCTGACGGTCGAGGACCGAGTCGTACGCCAGGTACACCGAGGCCATGCCTCCCGCGCCGAGCAGGCTCTGGAGCTGGAACCTGCCCCTGCCGACCGTACGGCCCAGATACTGCGCGGCTCCCTGTGCGCCGTCGTCGCTCATCTGACTGCTTCCCCCTTGGCGGCGCTGTACCGGCGCATGTGTGTCTGGCTGCCCAATGGTCCGGCGGACCCCCGCTGGGTCCAGCGGCGGACCCAGGCTGCGGATCCAGCGGACGATCTGTGTACGCGATCGGTGCTCGCGATCCTGATCCAGTGATCCCTGATACGTGCCCAAGTCTGCCCGAGGGCTCCGACACGTCAAGCTCGTTGCCCGTTCCGTAACCGGATGCGCATCGTGTGCCCACATGGAAGAGACACAAGTCTCACCCTTCCGGTGCGGAAGCGGCACGGAACGGACTGCCGGAACGGGCGGTGCGCGAACGGCTGTGCCCGCCACCTCCGTGCCCTGGTGACGGGGCCGTTGGGTGCTCTGGTGAGGCTGCGGTGAACTTGCCAGCGGGATGCCGTACCCGGTTGGATGAGCCTTCCGCCCCGGTCTCGGCACCCATCACGAGGCGGTAGCCTCCAGCGGGGGACAGCCTACCCAACCGCACAACCCGCGGACCGATCGACGGCGAGGACTGATGGCACAGACGCAAGCCGCTGGGGGCCCTTCGGAGCCCGACGCGACGGGCGGGTCCTTGGGCGGTTCCATGCCCGATTCGCCGGAGATGTGGGGTAATGGCGGACTGGTCGGCGACGGCCGGTACCGGCTGACGCACCGCCTCGGCCGAGGCGGCATGGCCGAGGTCTTCGGGGCGGAGGACGTACGGCTCGGGCGCACTGTCGCCGTCAAGCTGCTGCGGTCCGACCTCGCAGAGGACCCGGTCTCCAAGGCCCGTTTCACCCGTGAGGCGCAGTCGGTCGCCGGGCTCAACCACCACGCGGTCGTCGCCGTCTACGACTCCGGCGAGGAGTTCATCGGCGGCAACATCACGCCGTACATCGTGATGGAGCTGGTCGAGGGCCACACCATCCGCGAACTGCTGATGGCCACGGACTCACCGCCCGCCGAGCAGGCACTCATCATCGTCTCCGGGGTGCTGGAGGCGCTGGCCTACAGCCACCAGCACGGCATCGTGCACCGGGACATCAAGCCCGCCAACGTCATCATCACCGAGGCCGGCGCGGTCAAGGTGATGGACTTCGGCATCGCCCGTGCCCTGCACGGCGCCTCGAACACCATGACCCAGACCGGCATGGTCATGGGCACGCCGCAGTACCTCTCCCCCGAGCAGGCACTGGGCAAGACGGTCGACACCCGCTCCGACCTCTACGCCACCGGCTGCCTGCTGTACGAACTGCTCGCGCTGCGTCCGCCGTTCACCGGCGAGACCCCGCTGTCGGTCGTCTACCAGCACGTCCAGGACATCGCGGTGCCCCCGTCCGAGGTCTCCGACGGCGTGCCGCCGGAGCTGGACGGGCTGGTGATGCGCTCGCTGGCCAAGGACCCGGACGACCGCTTCCAGAGCGCCGAGGAGATGCGCGGCCTCGTGCAGTACGCCCTGCGCATGCTCCAGGAGCAGGGCGGACACACCGGCGGCCTCTGGAACACCGGCCCGGCCGGTCCCGGCAGCGGCACCACCCCCGCCATGGGCACGCCCGGCATCGGTCCGCAGGGCCACGCGCAGCACGGCGAGACCTCACAGCTCGGCCCGCCGCTGCTGATGGGCCGCCCGGACCGGGACGACGGCGGCTTCGACGGCGGCTCGCGGGGCGGCGGCGGCCAGGGCGGGGGCGGCGGCCTCAAGTACGCGCTGATCGCGTTCCTGGTGGTGCTCGCCATCGGCGGCGGAATCTTCTTCGCGCTCAACGCCGGCAGTGACGACGGCGGAAAGACGGACCCGGTTCCCGAGACCAGCAGCAGCGAGCCCAAGGACAGGGAAACGTCCAAGAAGCCCTCGGACCCGCCCAGCGAGACCGAGGACCCGGGCACCGCGACCGGCGGCACCGAGGACGACTGGACGCCTCCGGCCGATCCCACCACCCAGCCCCCGCCCGACGACGACGGCGGCTATCCGACGGACAACACCCCCACCGGCCCGCCGAGCGAGAGTGACCCCGGCGGCGGCACCGAGGGCAGCGGTACACCCGGCGGCGGGGACACCGACCCGGGCACGGACGTCGGCGGCACGGACCCGGGCGGCGAGGACGACGGGGGCGCGGGAGAGGTCCAGGGCGGTAACGGCGGCGAGGACGACGGCGGTGCCGGTGACGACGGCGGTGCCGGTGACCCGGGTGGCGCCGGTGACCCCGGCGCCAGCGGCGAAGCGGGCCAGGCCACGACGGTGACCAGCGGCGACTGACGATTTGGTGCCTGCTCGCAGGGCGGGGTGAGTTCTTCCGAACTCACCCCGCCCTGCGACTGGTTGGTGCCTATATCACAGTCACAGCGTGCCACCGTACGGTCGCCCGGAGTCGTTTACGATGCGGCTCGTGCAGCCGTCACCCCCGCGCCTCCCCGCGCACACACTGAGCACGGTGCTCACCCGGTACCGCGCGGGAGAGCCACTCTCCTGCGAGCCGATCTCCCTTGGTCTGCTCAACCGCGGCTACCGGCTCGCGACCACCCGTGGCCACTTCTTCCTCAAGCACCATCTGGACACCGACCCGGCCGATCCGGGCCCGCTGGAGGCACAGCACCGGGCCACCGCCCGGCTCGGCGCGCTCGGCCTCCCCGTCGTGCCGCCGGTCGCCGCACCGGACGGCCATACGGTCACCGTCGTGGGCAGGCGCTGCTACGCGCTCCACCCGTGGATCGAGGGCCGTCACTGGCACGGGGACCAACTGACCGGCGGCCAGTGCCACCGGCTCGGCAGCCTGCTCGGCCAGGTCCACACCCGGCTGCAACAGGTCCTGCCCCCCGCGCCCGCGACCCCCGCCGCCACCTCGGGCCCCTACGGCGGCACAGCCGGCGGCGGCGCGGCTGGCAGCGCGGTCGGGGACGGCCTGGCGTCCGCCGACCCCGACGAGACCGAGACCGTGATCGACGGCCTGCTGGCCCGCGTACGGGACCGGCGGGCCAGGGACGGCTTCGACGAACTGGCCGAGCACCGGCTGCTGGAACGCCGCCGGATGCTGCGCCGCTACGCCGGCTGCCGCCCGCACCCGGGGGCCGCGCCCGTCGCCGGATGGGTGCACGGCGACTTCCACCCGCTGAACCTCCTCTACCGCGACACGGTGCCCGGCGGGCCCAGCGAGCCGGTCGCCCTCGTCGACTGGGACCGGCTGGCGGTGCAGCCACGCGCGGAGGAGGCGGTGCGCGGAGCGGCGATCTTCTTCGTACGGCCGGACGGCACGATGGATCTGGCCAAGGTGCGGTCGTACGCGCGTGCGTACCGGGTCTGTGCCACCGCCTCGCCCGGAGAGCTGAGCGCGGCGGTGCACCGGGTGTGGTGGGAACGGCTCAACGACTTCTGGATGCTGCGCTGGCGTTACGAACTGCGGGACGGCCGCGCGGATCCGCAGTTCGCGGCGGCGGCGGCCCTGGTGGTGTGGTGGACCAGGCAGTACGAGGCGGTGCGGGACGCCTTCTGCGGCTGACGCGGTGACGCGGTGACGCGGTGACGCGGTGACGCGGTGATGTGGTGACGCCATGGCTCGTCCACCGATGAGTTCCGCCCCGGTCCGGAGTCTGCCCTTTCGTACCCCGCACCTGGCCGGGGACGGAAGGAGAGCCCGAGATGACCACCATGGAACCGCAGACCCGGCTCGGCACCGACTACAGCGACGAGGCGGCGGTCGCCGCTCCCTGGTCGCAGGCAGAAGCGATCCTCCGGGAAGCCGAGCTGTTCTGGATCTCGACGGTGCGCCCCGACGGCCGCCCCCATGTCACCCCGCTGATCGCGGTGTGGCGGGACGGCGCACTCCACTTCTGCACCGGGCCCGGCGAGCGCAAGGCCCGGAATCTCGCCGCGAACCCCCAGGTGGTGCTCACCACCGGCACCAACGCCTGGAGCGAGGGCTGCGACGTGGTGGTGGAGGGCGAGGCCGTGCGGGTCGCCGACGACGCGCGGCTGCGGGAGCTGGCGGCGGCGTGGGAGGCGAAGTACGGCAGCGCCTGGCACTTCGACGTGGAGGACGGGCACTTCCGGCACGGCGCCGGAAAGGCCCTGGTGTTCGAGGTCGCGCCGCGTACGGCCTTCGGGTTCGGCAAGGGCAGCACGTTCAGCCAGACCCGCTGGAGCTTCTGAGCGGTCAGCGGTCCCCGCCTGGTCAGCGCTCTTCCTCGGCCCGCAGCCGGGCCACGTACGCCGCCGCCTGGGAGCGGCGGGACATGCTCAGCTTGGCGAGCAGGCCGGAGACGTAGTTCTTGATCGTCTTCTCCGCCAGCTGCAGCCGCTCGCCGATCGCGCGGTTGGTCAGCCCCTCGCCGATCAGATCCAGGATCTTCCGCTCCTGGTCGGTGAGCCCGGCCAGCGGGTCGTCCGGCCGCACACCTGACCGCTCACCTGACCGTTCACCTGACCGGTCGTCCGGACGGGCCCCTGCGCCCTCCCGCAGCCGCTCCAGGACCCGGTGGGTCGCCTCCGGGTCCAGCAGCGATCTGCCCGCCGCCACGTCCCGTACGGCGGTGAGCAGCTCGGTGCCCCGGATCGCCTTGAGCACGTAGCCGGAGGCCCCGGCCATGATCGCGTCGAAGAGGGCCTCGTCGTCCGCGAAGGAGGTGAGCATCAGGCACCGGACGTGCTCGGACCGCGACCGGATCTCGCGGCAGACCTCGACCCCGCTGCCGTCCGGCAGCCGTACGTCGAGCACGGCCACATCGGGCCGGGCGGCCGGAATGCGGGCGAGTGCCTCGGCGGCCGTGCCTGCCTCGCCGACCACCTCGATGTCCGGCTCCGTGGCGAGCAGGTCGTGCACTCCCCGCCGGACCACCTCGTGATCGTCGACCAGGAAAACGGTGATATTTCCTTGTTGGTGCACGGACTCAGTCTCACATACTGGTCCTCTCTCCGCTCTTCCCGTTTTCCCAGGGCTCGGGATAACGTGCGATGGTCCCGTCGGCTTGCGAGGCTGTGACCAGCGACGTTTTGCACTCTGCTCGATTTGCTTGGATTTCCAAGCAAAATCGCAGGTCAGGACCCCTTCGCGCAGTTGCGAAGTGCTGGGTAACTTGTCCTTAGCGGGCCCCGACGGAGACGCCTGGGTCTTTGTTTGGATTCGGCTGGACAGCCCAGCAAGATCCAGACCAAAGGCCCTAGTCACCGCTCGGTTCCGTCCGCGTCGCACCCAACCCCGTGCGCCGTACTGGTACCGGGCGAGCCGCACTGGCCACCCGGAGACCCCGGGGGCCGGACAGACGGAGGAGCACACGTGACCGTGGAAGGCACTGCCGCGCGCAGCAGCGCGACGCGCCGCAGCGGCGGCACCGGGAAGCGCGCGAGCGCGACCAGGAAGAAGAAGACCGCCCAGACCGCTGCGAGCACGCCCGCCGAGCCGCAGCTCGTACAGCTGCTGACGCCCGACGGCGAGCGGGTCGAGCACCCGGACTACGCAATCGACCCGACTCCCGAGGAGTTGCGCGGGCTGTACCGGGACATGGTGCTCACCCGGCGCTTCGACGCCGAGGCGACTGCCCTCCAGCGGCAGGGCGAGCTGGGCCTGTGGGCCTCGCTGCTGGGCCAGGAAGCGGCGCAGATCGGCTCCGCCCGGGCGTTGAACGACGAGGACTACGTCTTCCCCACCTATCGCGAGCACGGCGTCGCCTGGTGCCGTGGGGTCGACCCGACGAATCTGCTCGGCATGTTCCGCGGCGTGAACAACGGCGGCTGGGATCCGAACAGCAACAACTTCCATCTCTACACGATCGTCATCGGCTCCCAGACGCTGCACGCGACCGGGTACGCGATGGGCGTCATGAAGGACGGCGCCGACTCCGCCGTGATCGCCTACTTCGGCGACGGCGCGAGCAGCCAGGGCGACGTCGCCGAGGCGTTCACCTTCTCCGCCGTCTACAACGCGCCGGTCGTGTTCTTCTGCCAGAACAACCAGTGGGCGATCTCCGAGCCCGCCGAGCGCCAGTCGCGGGTGCCGCTCTACCAGCGCGCCGCGGGCTACGGCTTCCCCGGCGTGCGGGTCGACGGCAACGACGTGCTCGCCTGCCTGGCGGTGACCAAGGCCGCCACCGAGCGGGCCCGGTCCGGCCAGGGCCCGATGCTCATCGAGGCGTTCACCTACCGCATGGGCGCGCACACCACCTCGGACGACCCGACGAAGTACCGGCGGGACGAGGAGCGCGAGGCGTGGGAGGCCAAGGACCCGATCCTGCGGCTGCGCAGACTCCTCGAAAAGGAGAAGCTGGCGGACGACACGTTCCTCGCCGCCATCGAGGAGGAGAGCGACGCGCTCGCCAAGCGGGTGCGCGAAGCAGTACGCGCCATGCCCGATCCGGACTCCATGGCGATCTTCGAGAACGTCTACGCCGACGGGCACGCGCTCGTCGACGAGGAGCGGGCGCAGTACGCGGAGTATCTCGCGTCGTTCGCCACCGGGCCCGAGCACGAGGGCGGCAGCGCCGCGCAGGAGGTCAAGTGACCATGGCAGCCACAGCCACCGGGACAGGCACGGCCACCGGTAACACCGCGAGCGCAGCCGCGAGCACGGTCAGCAAGATGCCGATCGCGAAGGCGCTCAACCAGTCGCTGCGCAAGGCGATGGAGGACGACCCCAAGGTCCTGATCATGGGTGAGGACGTCGGCAAGCTCGGCGGCGTCTTCCGGATCACGGACGGGCTGCAGAAGGACTTCGGGGAGGAGCGGGTAATCGACACGCCGCTCGCCGAGTCCGGCATCGTCGGCACCGCCATCGGTCTCGCCCTGCGCGGTTACCGGCCGGTCGTCGAAATCCAGTTCGACGGCTTCGTCTTCCCCGCGTACGACCAGATCGTCACGCAGCTCGCCAAGATGCACGCGCGGGCGCTGGGCAAGATCCGGGTGCCCGTCGTCATCCGCATCCCGTACGCGGGCGGCATCGGCGCGGTCGAGCACCACAGCGAGTCGCCGGAGGCGCTGTTCGCCCATGTCGCGGGGCTGAAGTGCGTCTCGCCCTCCAACTCCTCGGACGCCTACTGGATGATGCAGCAGGCCATCGAGAGCGACGACCCGGTGATCTTCTTCGAGCCGAAGCGCCGCTACTGGGACAAGAGCGAGGTGGACACCGCCGCCATCCCCGGCCCCCTGCACACCGCGCGGGTGGCTCGCACGGGCACGGACCTCACGCTGGCCGCATACGGGCCGATGGTGAAGACCTGCCTGGAGGCCGCGGCCGCGTCGCAGGAGGAGGGCAAGTCCCTCGAGGTCGTCGACATGCGTTCCATGTCGCCGATCGACTTCGACACCCTCCAGAAGTCGGTGGAGAAGACGGGCAGGCTCGTGGTGGTGCACGAGGCACCGGTCTTCCTGGGCACGGGCTCGGAGGTCGCCGCCCGGATCACGGAGCGCTGCTTCTACCACCTGGAGGCGCCGGTGCTGCGCGTCGGAGGCTTCCACTCGCCCTACCCGCCGGCCCGGCTGGAGGACGAGTACCTGCCGGGGCTGGACCGGGTGCTCGACTCCGTCGACCGCGCGCTGGCGTACTGAGGATCGGGAGAGTCGTGACAATGACGAGTACGACGAGTACTTCGACCCGTATCCGTGAGTTCAAGATGCCCGATGTGGGCGAGGGACTGACCGAAGCCGAGATCCTCTCCTGGTCGGTGCAGCCCGGGGACGCGGTGACGGACGGCCAGGTCGTCTGCGAGGTCGAGACGGCGAAGGCGGCCGTCGAGCTGCCCATCCCCTTCGACGGCAAGGTGCACGAGCTGCGCTTCGAGGAGGGCACGACGGTCGACGTCGGCACGGTGATCATCACCGTCGACACCGACCCCTCGGCCGGGCCGGAGGCGGCGGGCCCGGAGACGACCGGGGCGCCCCAGAGCCCCGAGGGCGCTGCCGGGGCCGAGGGCGACGAGGGCGGCCAGGGCGGTGCGCGCCAGCCGGTGCTTGTCGGCTACGGCGTGAGCACCAGCTCCACCAAGCGCCGTCCGCGCAAGCCGCAGCCCGGCACCGGCCGGTCCCCCAACGAGGCACAGGCGGCGCTCCAGGGAGAGCTGAACGGGCAGGCGGCCTCGAACGGAGCCGCGGCTCCGGCGGCACCGGCTTCCGCCCCGGGCGCCCCGGGCGCCCCGGGCGCCCAGGGTGCTCCCGGCACCGCTGCGGGTACGGGCGGCCGGCCACTGGCCAAGCCCCCGGTCCGCAAGCTGGCCAAGGACCTGGGCATCGACCTGGCCTCGGTCACCCCCACCGGCCAGGACGGCATCATCACCCGGGACGACGTGCACGCGGCAGCCACCGCCGTGAGCACGCCGACCACCGCGCCCGCGCCGCAGGAGGCGCCGGTCACCACCCCGGCCGCCGGGCCCGCCCCGCAGGCCGCGCCCGGCGGGGAGGCGGCGCGCGAGATCCGTATCCCCGTCAAGGGCGTACGGAAGGCGACCGCCGCCGCGATGGTGAGCAGCGCGTTCACCGCGCCGCACGTCACCGAGTTCGTGACGGTCGACGTCACCCGCACGATGAAGCTCGTGCAGGAGCTCAAGGAGGACCCGGACATGGCGGGACAGCGGGTGAACCCGCTGCTCCTGGTCGCCCGTGCCCTCCTCGTCGCCATCCGGCGGAACCCGGAGGTCAACGCCTCCTGGGACGAGGAGAACCAGGAGATCGTCCAGAAGGGTTACGTCAACCTGGGCATCGCCGCCGCGACCCCCCGGGGCCTGATCGTCCCGAACATCAAGGACGCGGGCGCCAAGACGCTCCCCGAGCTGGCCTCGGCACTCGGCGAGCTGGTCGGCACGGCGCGGGAGGGCAAGACCACCCCGGCGGCCATGCAGGGCGGCACGGTGACGATCACCAACGTCGGCGTCTTCGGAGTCGACACCGGTACGCCGATCCTCAACCCGGGCGAGTCCGCGATCCTGGCCTTCGGGCAGGTCAAGGACCAGCCCTGGGTGCACAAGGGCAAGGTGAAGCCGAGGAAGGTCACCACGCTGGCGCTCTCCTTCGACCACCGGGTCGTCGACGGAGCGCTGGGATCCAAGGTGCTGGCCGACGTGGCCGCCGTACTGGAGCAGCCGAGGCGCCTGATCACCTGGGCCTGACGGCCGCACGGCCCGTACAGCCCGGGGCTGCCCGAGCTGCCGGACGCCCCGTACGCGGGACGGTCCCCGCCCTTCATCCGCCTGTTCACGGCGGTGGGCGCCGGGGCTTCCCGCGTACGGGGCGCTCTCATGCCGCCCGTCCGTATGGTGGACCGGCTTTCGTACGCATACCTGTTGTATCTAAGATGTGTCCATGCCTGCCGCCGCCGCCGTGTCCCTCTCTGCTGTGTCCCTCTCCGACGGATCCGCTTCGGCCGGATCAACCTCCGCCTCCGAGTCCGCGAAGCCCCTTCCGGCGGCGGAGCGGGTCTACGCGCACGTGAAGCAGTCCGTGCTCGACCGCCGGTACGAGGGCGGCATGCTGCTCACCGAGGGTGAGCTCGCCGAGGCCGTCGGCGTGTCCCGTACGCCGGTGCGGGAGGCGCTGCTCCGCCTGGAAGGGGAGGGGCTCCTCAAGCTCTACCCGAAGAAGGGCGCCCTGGTGCTGCCCGTATCGGCCCAGGAGATCAGGGACGTCGTCGAGACCCGCCTGCTGGTCGAGGAGCACGCGGTGCGGAAGGCGGCGTCCGCCACGCCCGCCGGGCTGATCGGGCGCCTCGAAGAGCTGCTCGCCCAGCAGGGCAGGGAAGCCGAATCCGGCGAGCTGGCGGCGGCGGCCGTCAGCGACCGCTGCTTCCACGCGGAGATCGTCCGCGGCACGGGGAACGCCATCCTTGTCCGGCTCTACGACCAGCTGCGCGACCGGCAGCTGCGGATGGGTGTGGCCGTGATGCACGCACACCCCGACCGCGTCGCCAAGAACGTCCCCGAGCACGCCGAGATCCTGGAGACCATCCGGGCCGGCGACGCCGAGGCGGCAGCCGAAGCGGTGCGCCGTCACGTCGGCAGGGTGCGGCACCTCATCCACGGTGACGTGCGGTGAGGCGTTCCCACGGCTCCCGTACGCCCGGCAGCGCGAACGCGTCCGGCGGCTCCCGCGGCCACGGCAACTCCCGCGGCTCCGACAGGTCTGACAGCTCCGGCAGTCCCGGCAGCTCCGGCGGGGAGTCCGCCCTCGGCGGCGGCCGTGCCGTCGCCATGTGGGGCATCGGCGTCGCGGTCTACTTCGTCGCCGTCACCTACCGCACCAGCCTGGGCGTCGCCGGAATCGACGCCGCCGAGCGCTTCGACGTCAACGCCTCCGCCCTCTCCACCTTCTCCCTCCTGCAGCTGCTCGTCTACGCCGGGATGCAGATCCCCGTCGGCCTGCTGGTGGACCGCTGGGGCACCAAGAAGGTCCTCACCCTCGGCGTCGTGCTCTTCACCCTCGGGCAGTTCGGCTTCGCGCTGTCCGAGTCGTACTCCATGGCGCTGGCCTCCCGCGCACTGCTCGGCTGCGGCGACGCGATGACGTTCATCAGCGTGCTGCGGCTGGGCGGCAGATGGTTCCCGGCCCGGCGCGGCCCGCTGGTCGCACAGCTCGCCGGGCTGGTCGGCATGGCGGGCAACCTGGTCACCACGCTGGTGCTGGCCCGGGTGCTCAACTCACTGGGCTGGACACCGACCTTCGCGGGCAGCGCGGTGGGCGGCGTGCTCGTACTGGCGCTGGTGCTGCTCTTCCTCAAGGACCACCCCAAGGGCCACGAACCGCAGCCCGCAGCGCACCTGGGCCGCGACTACGTGCGCCGCCAGATATCCGACGCCTGGCGCGAGCCAGGCACCCGGCTCGGGTTGTGGGTGCACTTCACCACGCAGTTTCCGGCGATGGTCTTCCTGCTGCTGTGGGGCATGCCGTTCCTGGTGGACGCGCAGGGCCTCAGCCGGAGCCACGCGGGCGAGCTGCTCACCCTCGTCGTGCTCGCCAACATGGCGATCGGCCTCACCTACGGGCAGCTGATCGCACGACAGCACTCGATGCGGATGCCGCTGGTCCTGGGCACCATCGCCGCCACGGCCCTGATGTGGGGCACCGTGCTGTCCTGGCCGGGGCAGGCGCCGTCCTGGCTGCTCGTCATGCTCTGCGTGGTCCTCGGCGCCTGCGGCCCGGCCTCCATGATCGGCTTCGACTTCGCCCGCCCGGCCAACCCGCCGGAGCGGCAGGGTACGGCCTCCGGGATCGTCAACATGGGCGGCTTCACCGCCTCCATGACCACGCTGCTCGCCATCGGCGTCCTGCTGGACCTGACGGGCGACAACTACCGGATCGCCTTCGCCTCGGTCTTCGTCCTCGAGGCGTTCGGAATCAGCCAGATCCTCCGCCTCCGCACCCGCGCCCACCGCCGGGAAACGGACACCCTCACCACCAGCCCCATCAAGGCAATCCACGTCCCCGTCTGACCGCCCCTCTTCCCGCGGGCGGCCACCCACCCCTTTTCCTCCGCGACGCCGTTGCGTCCTTGCGCCCTTGCCGGGGGCCGCTCCCCTTCTCTCCGCCGCGACGGCGTTCAGCCCCCGCCGGGTGGTCCGGCGGTGCCCGTACCGGGTTGGGCCGGGGTATGCACGGTCGCGAACCCTGTGCGCCGCGATGGTGGTCGGCCCCTGCGAGGGGGCCCGTCGGGGCGGTCGCCGGTTGTGGGCGGGAGGCCGCGCGACGGCGGTGAGCAACTGTCGGCCAGCCGGGCGCTGCGTCCGTGCGTGCAGAGGTGCGTACGGCAGCAGCCTCTTTCGCCGCGGCGGCGGTCGGTACCCGCTGGGGAGCCCGGCGGTGTCGGTCACGCCAGCGAGGCGTGGTGCTCGGGCCCGAAGAGGGCAGCGAGCGAGGGCGTGGTGCTCGGGCCCGAAGAGGGCAGCGAGCGAGCGCGCGGCACCGGCGCCGGCCGGTCCGGGACGGCTCGGGGCTCCGGGGCCGTGCCCCAAAAGGGCGGGCGGGTGGGCGTCAGCCCAGACGCCTACGGCGTCACCGCAAACGCGTTCAGGATCGCCGTCGCCAGCTCCGCGTCCCCCTCGGCCTTGACGTCCCCCGCCACCGCCTCCGCCCGCGCCCGCCCACACGCAAGCCGTACGTACGTCTCCCAGCCCATCGACAGCGTCGCCGCCGGGCCGAGCGACGGGCTGCCGTTCACCGAGCCCCTGCCGTCCTTGTCGACGCGCACCGTCCGCATGAATTCGACGGGGCCGCTCACGTCGATGACCACGGCGGAATCCGCCGGTGCTCCCGCCTTCTTGGCGACGACTCGCGGCAGTCCGTCGACCAGTACGTCCCGGGTGATCAGGGCGGCGGCCGAGTCCAGGTTGCCGGGCTGGCGCAGTGCGCGCCGGATGTCCTGTTCGTGGACCCACACGTCGAAGGCCCGCAGCAGGAGTTGCCGTTCCAGGGTCACCGGCGGGAGGCCGGGCAGCACGTGCCGTACTTCGGCGTCCGGCTTGCGCTTCTCGTTCCGCAGCTGGCGCGAGCGGCGGATGATCGTGTATTCCAGCTCGCCGGTCATCTCGGGGCCGGTGTGGTGCCGACGGACGTCGACCTGCACCTCCATGTGGCGGCTGGTCTCGTCCACCACGTGGTAGATGTCGCGGGGGAGGGTGTGGATGGGGCGTGGGTCGCCCAGCAACTCGCACTCGATCCCGATGACATGGGAGACGACATCCCGGACCGACCATCCGGGGCAGTCCGTCGCGCGGTTCCACTCGGCCTCGGCGAGCGGCTTGACCAGCTCGGATATCGCTTCGATGGACTGCGTCCAGGCATCGGCGTATGGCTGAAGGCTTGGGTGGTCGGACACGGGACCCCTCGGCAGTACGGTCGTTCGCGGGCGGGTGCTCTCAAGTTACGCTGCACGTGGGTGCCTCGGCAGCGCTTTCGATGACGATGCTATGCCCCTTCGGCCCCCTCGACTGCATGGACGGTGGTACGGTGCGCGCTTCTTCGGCCCCTTCGCTGATCAATGTGACGCTGTTGCAGATGCGGGTGGACCAGGACGAGCCGGTGGATTCCCGCAGGTCTCGTGCGGCTTCGCTCGTACGCGACCAGGCCGGTGCGGATCTGGTCGTCCTGCCGGAGCTGTGGACGGTCGGCGCCTTCGCCTTCGACGACTTCCCGGCGGTGGCCGAGCCGGTCGCCCCGGACGGGCCGACAACGGCGGCCATGGCGGGGGCGGCGCGTGACGCCGGGGTGTGGCTGCACGCGGGCTCCGTCGTCGAGCGGGCCCCGGGCGGTGAGCTGTTCAACACCTCGCTCGTTTTCTCCCCCGACGGCGCGCTCGCCGCCCTCTACCGCAAGATCCACCGCTTCGGCTTCGACCGGGGCGAGGCGGCGCTGATGTCGGCCGGTACGGAGCCTGCCACCGTCGCGTTCCCGGCGGGCAAGCTGGGCCTGGCCACCTGCTATGACCTGCGCTTCCCGGAGTTGTTCCGCGCGCTTGTCGACGCGGGCGCACAGGCGCTGGTGGTCCCGGCGGGCTGGCCCGCCCGGCGCGCGGAGCACTGGTCACTGCTCGCGCGGGCGCGTGCGGTGGAGAGCCAGTGCTACATGCTGGCGTGCTGCACCGCCGGGTCTCACGCGGACGTGCCGCAGGCCGGGCGGAGCGCCGTCATCGACCCGTGGGGTGAGGTGGTCGCGGAGGCGCCGGACGCGGAGGAGCGAGTGGTGAGCGCCGAGATCGATCTGGGGCAGGTGGCGGAGGTGCGGGAGTCCTTCCCGGTGCTGAAGGACCGCGTGCTCTGAAGCTCCGTGCAGGCCCAGCAGGGGAGGGCTGGCCGGCAGCTCAGCTGGGGGTGCTCAGCCGGGCTGGTGCCCGCGGTCGCCCTCCTCCGCCCGTTCCACCAGGCGGTCGACGCACACCGCCACCGCGATCAGCACCACCGGATCGGAGTCGTCCCGCTCGACCTGCACGGCGTACGTGTCCTGTACCCGGAACCACTTGCGCGAGATGCGGGCCAGCCGCTCGCCCTGGTACTCGATGTCGTACTCCTTGCCGATCAGGTCGCCCCGGATCTCCAGCTCCTCGCCCGTCGCCAACTCGGCGCGGTAGACGGTGCGCATCGGCGTGAAGCGCTTCTCCCGTACGGTCACCATCACCTCGCCGTCCCGCTCGACGCGCATCGTGTCGCGGAGGCTGACGGCCTTCTTCCGGATGACGGCGAGGATGTTGCCCTCCCGGTCCTTGAGCTCGAACGTCTCCCGGAGCCGCAGCGCCTTTCCGTCGATGAGGAAGGCCCGCTCTCCGTTCTCGTCCTCCACCCAGAAGTCGTCACCCGCACCGAACACGCGTTCCCGCACCAGATATCTCATGCGCCAGCCCTTCCCCCGGACCGGCCGATCCTCACCGCGCGGCCCGCCAGTAAGGCGACGAGGCATCCGGCGGCCTACCGCTGCTCCGTGAGCCACTCCTCGAAGGTTGTCGGCGCGATGCGGGCGCCCTCGCCGGGCAGCAGCACGTCGCCGGCCATCTCTGGGCCGAACAGCCCCGACCATGTCGGTACGAGCTTCACCGCCTGGCCGCGCGCCTGAAGGGTGCGCCGGGCCATGTCCACCAGGTCCTGCGGCCCGGGTCCGCCGACATCGGCGTACCGGCCCTGCGGCTTGCCCGTCGCGAGCTCGGCGAGGACGTCTGCCACGTCCGAGGGTGCGATCGGCTGCACCAGCAGCGGCGCGATCGTGGCGACGCCGTCCTGTTCGGTCCAGCTCGCCACCATCGCGCCGAAGTCGTGGAACTGCGTGGCCGGAACGATCGTCCACGGCACCGGGCCCGCGGCCACGAGTCGCTCCTGCTCCCGCTTGCCGACGTAGTGCGCGTTGCCCTCGACGCGACCGGCCCCGGCGATGGAGAGCAGCACATGGTGACGGACGCCCGCCCGCTCCTCGGCGGCGAGCAGGTGCCGCGTGGCGGTGCCGAAGTACGCCACCGTCTCCACCGGGTCGGTGGCCGTGCAGTTGGTGGTGTCGATGACGGCCTCGACGCCGGTCAGCGCGGCGTCCAGGCCCTCACCGGTCGACAGGTCCACGCCGAGCGAGCGACTGATGCGCACGACGTCGTGTCCGGCCCGTTCCAGCGCGGCGACGGTGAGTGCTCCTATGTTCCCCGTTGCTCCGGCAACCGCGATCCGCATGTTCCGCATGGTGACCTCTCCTGATCTCTCTTGGCTGCTTGGCAGCTTGGCTGTGCCCCCTTGCCCTGCTGGGAAGCTATCTCGGACTAAAGAGATCCGCAATATCCTAGATCCAGCGAGGCTTGGATAGACTCGTGCCATGAAGCTGCCTGTGAGCACCGAATGGCTGTTGCACTGCGCCACGACGCTGGCGCAGCTCGAGGCGGGAGCCACCGCGTCGGCGGCACAGCTTGCGCGGTACTACGACCTGCCTGCGGCTTACCTCGCGAAGCAGCTGCAGACGCTGGTCAAGGCCGGAGTGCTCGTCGCGACGACGGGCCCGCGGGGCGGGTTCCGGCTCGGGCGGCAGCCTTCGGAGATCACGCTCCTGCACATCGTCGAGGCGGTCGACGGCGCTGCCTCGCCTTATGAGTGCCGGGAGATCCGGCAGCACGGGCAGGGCGCGCTGCCCCCCGAGGAGTGCAGGCGCACCTGCGTCATCGCCGTGAAGATGGCCGAAGCACACGAGGCGTGGCGGCGCAGCCTCGCCGAAGTCTCGCTCGGCGACATCCTCGCCACCCTGTCCGCGTCGGTGCCGTCCCGCACCCGGACGCGCCTGGCGGGGACAAATCTCGATCAGCCGACGGAATGACCAGGATCCGCAGCTCCGCATGGTCGTTCCGTCGGCAGCCCAGGATCACTGACGGCGGCACGGTGGGCGCCCGCGGGTGGGAGCAGACAGTTGCCGAGTAGGGATAAGCTTCGACACGTCGACGCTCCTCAAAGCGTTGGCCACGCTCCGGGGCCGGTCGCACGGCCGCCGGAGCACTTTCGTCGCCGACCCTGACGCCACGGATGCGGACTGAACCGCCCCGAGTCCGCTGCGGCGTATGGCCGGCGTCGTCGTGGAGCGTCCGGGTGTAGTGGCACCCTTGACGCCATGAGCAAGCGACCGCGCGTACGCGCTCCTGAGCTGCGGGGACGAGCCTGGCTGAACACCGGTGGAAGGGACCTCTCCCTCGCCGGGCTGCGAGGCCGGATCGTCGTCCTGGACTTCTGGACCTTCTGCTGCGTCAACTGCCTGCATGTCCTCGACGAGCTGCGCGAGCTGGAGGAGAAGCACCGCGACACCATGGTGATCATCGGTGTGCACTCGCCGAAGTTCGCACACGAGGCCGAGCCGCAGGCCGTCGTGGACGCGGTCGAGCGCTATGGCGTGCACCATCCCGTGCTGGACGATCCGGAGCTGGCGACCTGGAAGCAGTACGCCGTACGCGCCTGGCCGACCCTCGTCGTGATCGACCCCGAGGGGTACGTCGTCGCGCAGCACGCGGGCGAGGGCCACGCGCACGCGATCGAGACCCTGGTCGCGGAGCTGGAGGCCGAACACGCGGCGAAGGGCACGCTGCGACGCGGCGACGGCCCGTACGTACCGCCGGAGCCCGCCCCCGGCGACCTGCGCTTTCCCGGCAAGGCGCTGCGGCTGCCCGACAGCGGGCACTACCTGGTCTCCGACACCACCCGCCACCAGCTGGTCGAACTGGCGGCCGACGGCGAGACCGTCGTACGCCGCATCGGTGCCGGCGTGCGCGGGTTCGTCGACGGGCCGCCCGAGCATGCCCGCTTCAGCGAACCGCAGGGCCTCGCGCTGCTCCCGGACGGCACGGTGGTGGTCGCCGACACGGTGAACCACGCGCTGCGCGTCTGCGACCCGGCGAGCGGCGCGGTCAGCACCCTCGCCGGGACAGGCAGGCAGTGGTGGCAGGGCGCGCCGACGAGCGGCACGGGGCGCGAGGTGGCGCTCTCCTCGCCCTGGGACGTCGCATGGTTCGCCGGCAAGCTGTGGATCGCGATGGCCGGCGTGCACCAGCTGTGGGCGTACGACCCGGCCGACGGCACCGTGGCGGTCGCGGCGGGTACCACCAACGAAGGGCTGGTGGACGGCCCGGCCGCCGAGGCGTGGTTCGCCCAGCCCTCCGGGCTGGCGGTGAGCGGGGCCGGGGACCGGCTGTGGATCGCCGACTCCGAGACCTCCGCCCTGCGCTGGATCGAACGCGACGGCACCAGCGACGGCACCAGCGGCGGCGCCGGTGACGCCGCCACGTTCACCGTCCGCACGGCCGTCGGCACCGGCCTCTTCGACTTCGGCCACCGCGACGGCCCCGCCGGACAGGCGCTGCTCCAGCACCCGTTGGGCGTCACCGCCCTGCCGGACGGCTCGGTGGCCATCGCGGACACCTACAACCACGCGCTGCGCCGCTACGCGCCCGCCACCGGCGAGGTGAGCACCCTCGCCACGGATCTGCGGGAGCCGTCCGCGGCGGTCCTCACCGAGAGCTCCGACCTGGTGGTCGTCGAGTCGGGGCGGCACCGGCTGACGCGGCTCCGGCTGCCGGAGGAGACCGTACGGGTCGAGCCGGTGGCGCACCGCACGCAGCGGGCGGCCACCGAGGTCGCCCCCGGCCGGCTGCGGCTGGACGTGGTCTTCCAGGCCCCGGCCGGGCAGAAGCTCGACACCCGCTACGGCCCCTCCACCCGGCTCCTCGTCAGCGCCACCCCGCCCGGACTCCTCGCCGGCGGCGCGGGCTCCGGCACCGACCTCACCCGCGAGCTCCTGCTGGCGGACGGCGCTACGGAGGGCGTACTCCACGTCTCCGCGACGGCCGCCTCCTGCGACGACGACCCGGCGAACCCCTACCCGGCCTGCCACATGCACCAGCAGGACTGGGGCTTCCCGCTCCGTATCACTCCCTCGGGAAGAACCCGCCTCCCTCTGGTCCTGGCGGGCATGGACGACCGGGCGTAAGAGGACGACCGGGCGTATGAGACGGCCGGCGTGAAGAACGGCCGCCCGCCACTGCCCCCCGCGCTGGACATGCCGCCCGGCGCGAGGGCCTGGGCTCACTCCCAGTGGTGCCGGTTGGCCTCTTCGACCACCGGGGCGGCAGGGCTCGGCGGCTGCATCTGGCGCCGCTTGAAGATGCTGACGTAGGCGGAGAGGCCGAGCAGGCCGACCGCCATCAGGATCAGCCCTGCCACGTCCAGGTTGACGCCGCTGGTTTCCACGTCGACCGCCAGACTGAGAATCGCACCGACTGCGAGCATCCCGATGCAGATGATGATGCCCATGGAAGCTACCTCCGTTCGGTTGCTTACGGGGCGTGTGCCTCCCGGGTACCCCGCTCGATGACACGCAATCAGCCGTCCGGCCGCCGACGGTGGTTCAGTCGGCGGCCGGGCTGTGGGCAGGTGGCGGCCAGTCGGCCAGTCGGCCAGTCGACCCGTCAGTCCGTCAGGAACGCCGTCAGGGCGCTGGCCAGGAGGTGGGGGTCGGCGGATCCGCACAGTTCGCGGGCCGAGTGCATGGAGAGGATCGCGATGCCGATGTCGACCGTCGTGATGCCGTGCCGGGCGGCGGTGATGGGGCCGATCGTGGTGCCGCACGGGATGCCGTTGTTGGAGACGAAGTGCTGCCACGGCACCTCCGCCTTCTCGCAGGCCGCGGCGAAGATGGAGCGGCCCGTGCCGTCGGTGGCGTAGCGCTGGTTGACGTTGAGCTTGAGGATGGGGCCGCCGTTCGGCATCGGGCGGTGGCCGGGGTCGTGGCGCTCGGTGTAGTTGGGGTGCACGGCGTGGCCGGTGTCGGAGGAGAGGCAGACGGTGCCCGCGTACGCCCGTGCCCGGTCCTCGTAGCCGCCGCCCCGTGCGAAGACGGAGCGCTCCAGCACGCTGCCCAGCAGCGGGCCGTCCGCGCCGGTGTCGGACTGGCTGCCGTTCTCCTCGTGGTCGAACGCGGCGAGTACGGGGATGTGGCGCAGCTCCCGGTCCTCGGAGGCGGCGACCAGGGCCGCCGCTCCGGCGTGTACGGAGACCAGGTTGTCCAGCCGGGGCCCGGCCATCAGTTCGCGCTCCCGGCCCAGGTAGGCGGGGGGTTCGACGCTGTGCACCATCAAGTCCCAGCCGGTGACGTCCTCGTAGGAGATGCCGCCCTGCGCGTCGATCCCGCCCGTCGTGCCGAGCCCGCCCTCCGCGATCAGGAAGCGGATGAGGTCGCCCTCGGCCGGGGTGCCGAGCCCCCAGATGGGGGTCATGTGCTGCTGCCGGTCCAGCTTCAGACCGTCGTTGACCTGCCGGTCCAGGTGGATCGCCAGCTGGGGTACGCGCAGCAGCGGCCGGTCCACGCTGACCAGCCGGGTCGTGCCGTCCCGCAGGGAGAGCCGTCCGGCGACTCCGAGGTCCCGGTCGAGCCAGGTGTTCAGCAGCGTGCCGCCGTAGATCTCGACGGCGATCTGCCGCCAGCCGCCTGCCCCGGTGTCGGGGAGGGGCTTGACGCGCAGGTTGGGGGAGTCGGTGTGGGCTCCCACGATGCGGTACGGCGTGGCGGGCTCCGCACCCTCGGGGACGTACCAGGCCACCAGCGCTCCGCCGCGCAGCAGGTACCTGCCGCCTGCCGCCGCGTCCCAGGCGTCGGTCTCCTCGACGCGCCGGAAACCGGCCTTCTCCAGCATCCTCGCGGCACTGGCCACCGCGTGGTACGGGGTGGGGGAGTCGGCGAGGAAGGACATCAGGTCGTCGGTGTGTCCGCCGGCGAAGCGGTTGGTGTGGCTCATCGGTCCAGCATACGAACGCGCTCGCCGCAGGCCTTCGCCCCACTGCGGCTCGGGGTCCCTCGGGCTGTGACAGCGGGAGACGTGCGTACCCGGATCCCGCTCCGGTGGACCGCACCGCCTACGGCATCGTGAGGTGGCGGCACGTCCTCCGGGGGCCGACCGGAGGTCAAACCCCGACGGCCCCGCTCCCCCCGACCGGGGGCGGGGCCGTCGGGCTGTCGGTGCGTGTGCGGGCGGCTGCGCCCGCCCCGCTCAGAAGGCCGACTCGTCCAGCTCCATCACCGAGAGGTCGACCGCCTCGGCCATGCCGCGCTGGACGGCCAGGCCCGGCAGCACGTTCGCCGCGAAGAACTTCGCCGCGGCGATCTTGCCCTCGTAGAACGGCCGGTCCTTCGCGGACGCGCCCGCCAGCTTGCCCGCCGCGACGGCCGCGCCGCGCAGCAGCAGGTAGCCGATGACGACGTCACCGGAGGCCATCAGGAAGCGGGTGGTGTTCAGCCCGACCTTGTAGATGGACTTGACGTCCTTCTCCGTGGCGGCCAGGTCGGTCAGCATCGCGCCGACGATCGCCTCCAGATCGGCGGCGGCCCGCGCGAGCTGGTCGCGGGAGTCGGCGAGGGCCTCGCCGCCCGCCGCTTCGGCCAGGAACTTCTTGATCTCCTCGGACAGCGAGGTGAGCGCCTGGCCCTGGTCGCGTACGACCTTGCGGAAGAAGAAGTCCTGGCCCTGGATCGCGGTGGTGCCCTCGTAGAGCGTGTCGATCTTGGAGTCCCGGATGTACTGCTCGACCGGGTACTCCTGCAGATAGCCGGAGCCGCCGAAGGTCTGGAGGGACTGGGCCAGCTGCTCGTAGGACTTCTCCGAGCCGTAGCCCTTCACGATCGGCAGCAGCAGGTCGTTGAGGCGCTGCTCCGCCGAGTTGTCCTCGCCCGCGTGCTCCTTGACCAGGATCTCGTCCTGCACGCTCGCGGTGTAGAGGACGAGGGCGCGCATGCCCTCGGCGTACGCCTTCTGCGTGAGCAGTGAGCGGCGCACGTCGGGGTGGTGGGTGATGGGGACGCGCGGCGCGGACTTGTCGGTGAACTCCGCCAGGTCGGCGCCCTGCACGCGGTCCTTCGCGTATTCGAGAGCGCTCAGGTAGCCGGTGGAGAGGGTGGCGATCGCCTTCGTGCCGACCATCATCCGGGCGAACTCGATGATCTTGAACATCTGGCGGATGCCGTCATGCTTCTCGCCCAGCAGCCAGCCCTTCGCGGGCCGGTCGGCGTCTGCGCCGAAGGTCATCTCGCAGGTGTTGGAGACCTTCAGGCCCATCTTGTGCTCGACGTTGGTGGCATAGGCGCCGTTGCGCTCACCGAGCTCGCCGGTCTCCCAGTCGAAGTCGTACTTCGGCACGATGAAGAGGCTCAGGCCCTTGGTGCCCGGGCCGTGGCCCTCGGGGCGGGCGAGCACGAAGTGGACGATGTTCTCCGAGAGGTCGTGCTCGCCGGAGGTGATGAAGCGCTTGACGCCCTCGATGTGCCAGGAGCCGTCGTCCTGCTGGACGGCGCGGCTGCGGCCCGCGCCGACGTCCGAACCGGCGTCCGGCTCGGTCAGCACCATGGTGGAGCCCCACTGCTTCTCCGTCATCAGCTGGGCGATCCTGCGCTGCTCCTCGGTCGCCTCGTCGTAGAGCACGCCGGCGAAGGCAGGGCCGGAGGCGTACATCCACACGGCCGGGTTGGCGCCGAGGATCGCCTCTGCGAAACCCCACAGGAGCGAGCGCGGCGCCGTGGTGCCGCCGATCGCCTCCGGGACGCCCAGCCGCCACCACTCGGCGTCCATGTACGCCTGGTAGCTCTTCTTGAAGGAGGCGGGGACGGGCGCGGTGTTCGTCTCCGGGTCGAAGACCGGCGGGTTGCGGTCGCCGTCCTCGTAGGAGGCGGCCAGTTCGTTCTCGGCGAGCCGAGCGATCTCCGAGAGGACGCTGCGGGCGGTATCGACGTCCATCTCCGCGAACGGTCCGGTGCCGTACACGGTGTCGCGCCCGAGCACCTCGAAGAGGTTGAACTCGATGTCGCGGAGATTCGACTTGTAGTGCCCCATGGCGACGGCTCCGTAATGACTCGTTCGTACCGGCAAGTATTCAATCATGATGCTACCCGTCGGTAATAAGAAGCAACCCCTCACCACCCATGTGTGACTCGTTACTCTTGCCCGCATGTACGGCTACGACCAGAGCGCGCCCACCGGGCAGGGCCATCCGCACAACGGGCAGCCGCACGCCGGGCAGCAGTACGCCCACCAGCAGTACGCGGGCCAGCAGCAGCAACAACAGCAGCAACAGCCGCAGCCTCCTCCGTACGGACAGCAGCCGCTCTACCCGGAGCCGTCGCCGCCGTCCCTCGCGGAGGCCGTGCGCGGCTTCACCACCGGCACCATGGGGGGCGAGGACTTCCAGGGGATCTTCTCCGGCTCGCGGGTCTACTGCCCGCGCGGCGACACCCCTGGCTTCCTGGCGCTGCACAACACCCAGCAGCCGGTCATCCCGATGTTCACCTCGCTCAAGGAGCTGCGGCGCTACGCGGGCAAGGAGTCCAAGTACTTCGTGATCACCGGAGCCGAGGTGCTGGACCTGCTGCCCTCCGGGTACGGCTTCGTGCTCGACATGGAGGGCGACCACCGGGTGGTGTTCGACGCGAAGGCGGTCGAGGAGATGGTCGACTTCGCGATGCGCCGCATGTACGGCTGACGCCGGTCCGGCAGGGAGGCCCGGTCGGGCCTGCTCGTGGCCGGGCGGGGAGGCCGCCGCGGCAATTCGGTGTGTTCAGTATCACATTCACCGGCGCCTCCGCCGCCCCTCCCGTTGCCGCCCCTCCCGCTGGCGGCACCGGTATCCGCCACGGTCACCACGTCTCGCCGCCGCGTCACATCGGCCCCCCGCGCCGCCGGGCCGCGGCCCGGCCCGTTCAAGGCGTCGTGGCATCCCGTTCAACATTGAACTAGCCTGATCTCCTCACGAGGAGGTTCTACATGCCTGCGATCACCGTGGAGAATCCGCTCACGCTCCCCCGCGTGGCGGCGCCTGCTCCCGAGACCGCCGTTCAGCGCCCGGTGCTCGCGGTGAGCACCGCGCCCACCGGTTTCGAGGGTGAGGGGTTCCCGGTCCGCCGGACCCTCGCGGGGATCGACTACCGGCATCTGGACCCGTTCATCATGATGGATCAGATGGGCGAGGTGGAGTACGCGCCCGGCGAGCCGAAGGGCACCCCGTGGCATCCGCACCGCGGCTTCGAGACCGTCACCTATCTGATGGACGGCAGCTTCGTCCACCAGGACTCCGAGGGCGGCGGCGGTGTCCTCAACGACGGTGACACCCAGTGGATGACCGCCGGTTCCGGCCTGCTCCACATAGAGGCGCCGCCGGAGGAGTTGGTGGTCAGCGGCGGCCTCTTCCACGGCGTCCAGCTGTGGGTGAACCTCCCGGCCAAGGACAAGATGACCGCACCGCGCTACCAGGACATCGCCGGCGGCCAGGTAAGACTGCTCACCACCCCGGACGGCGGCGCGCTGCTGCGGCTGATCGCCGGCGACCTGGACGGCCACCAGGGGCCCGGCGTCACCCACACGCCGATGACCATGGTCCATGCCTCGCTCTCACCCGGCGCGGAGATCACCCTCCCGTGGCGCAAGGACTACAATGCCCTCGCCTACGTGTTGTCCGGACGGGGCACCGCCGGTACGGACCGCCGCCCCGCCGTTCTGGGCCAGACCGCGGTGTTCGGCACCGGGGACACCCTCACACTCCGGGCGGACGTCTCACAGGACGCGCACACGCAGGGACTCGACGTCATGCTGCTGGGCGGCCGGCCCATCCGGGAACCAATGGCACACCACGGACCGTTCGTCATGAACAGCCATGCAGAGCTGGCCCAGGCCTTCGAGGACTTCCAGGCCGGCCGTCTCGGGCGAATTCCCGCGACGCGGGAGTAGCGGCGGGCCCCTCGCGGGCCCGGACAACAAGGGCCGAGCGAGCGGGCCCGGAAAAGCCCCCTGACCGGGCGGGTGGGATCCCCCCTCCTACCCGCCCTCAGCCGGAGCGCGGCGCCCCCATCCCCCCGGCGGGATGCCGCGCTCCGGCGCCTCTTCCTCAGCCGCCCGGCGCGGGCACGTCCACGAGCGGCGGCCCTTCCTCCTCGGGGCCGCCGCCGTCCGGCGAGTCTCCGTTCCGCCGCCCGGTGTTATTGGTGGACTCCCGTATCTCGAACCAGATGCATTTGCCGTCGCCCTGCGGGTCCACCCCCCACATCTCCGCGAGTGATTCCAGCAGCAGCAGCCCGCGTCCCGAGGACGCCAGCTCTCCCGGGCTGCGCCGGTGCGGCAGCTCATCGCTGTTGTCGCGGACCTCGACCCGGAGCATCCGGGGGCCCGGCCCGCCGTTGATCTCGACGACCATCAGGGCGTCGCCGTCCGTGTGCATCAGGACGTTCGTCAGCATCTCGGACAGTATGAGCACTGCGCCGTCCGCCTGGTCGGCGTCCTGCCAGTCGTGCAGCAGGGTCTTCAGCTGGTGGCGTCCCTCCGCGATGCGGTGGGGCTCGGCCTGCGCGATGGCCAGGACCGTACGGCGGACGGGGGCTCGCGGCTCGCCCGCCGCTCCCCCGGCGCCCGCGCCGGGCAGACGGCGGAGCAGCAGCAGCGCGATGTCGTCCTCGCGGCGGTCGACCAGCGGTCCCCTCCGGTGGTGCGAGGGCGGCCCGTGCACGGCTTGGACCAGAGCGTCGGCCAGGGCCTCCAGCCCGTACGCGTGGAGAGGGGTGCCGTCCCCCTCCGGCGGGCCGCCCTCGCCGTACTCCGCTGTGTCCTCCGCCGGGGCGGGGTGTGCCGCGCAGACGTCGCGCAGCCGGGCCCAGCCGGTGTCCAGGTCGTGCCCGCCGGTCTCGATCAGGCCGTCCGTGCAGAGCAGCATCGTCTCGCCGGGCTGGAGCACCAGCCTGCTGGTGGGGTAGTCCGCGTCCGGATCGACGCCGAGCGGCATACCGCCGTCCGTCTGGCGGACGAGCGTGGTGCCGTCGGGCATCCGGACGGCCAGGTCGGGGTGTCCGGCGCGGGCGATGTCCAGGACGCCGGTGTGCGGATCGGCCTCCATGTAGAGGCAGGTGGCGAAGCGTGCGTCGCCCTCCGCCACTTCGGCGTTCAGGCCGTCCAGGAAGAGGGAGGCGCGGGAGAGCACCCCGTCCGGATGGTGCCCTTCCGTCGCGTACGCGCGCAGCGCGATCCGCAGCTGCGACATGATCCCGGCGGCCCTTACGTCATGCCCCTGCACATCGCCGATGATGACCGCCGAACGGCCGGAGGGCAGCGGGATCACGTCGTACCAGTCGCCGCCGATCTGGAGTCCGCCGCCGGTCGGCACATAGCGGGCGGCGACCTCCATGCCTTCGATGCCGGGGTTGCGGGCGGGCAGCATGGACTGCTGGAGGCCGTCGGTCAGCTCCCGCTCCGTCTCGTGCAGATACGCGCGGGAGAGCGCCTGGGCCAGCATCCGGGCGACGGTGGAGAGCACCGAGCGCTCGTCCGGAGTGAAGGAGACGGGGTAGGAGAAGGACGCCATCCAGGCGCCGATGGTGCGGCCCGCGACGGTCAGCGGAAGATATGCCCAGGAGTGGCGTTCGAAGCCCGCGATGAGCGGCCAGGTGCTGGGGAAGCGGCGGCGGTAGTCGTCCGGTGCGGGCAGATAGACGGCTCGGCCCGTGCGCACCACCTGCGCGGCCGGATAGTGCGTATCCAGTGACATGTCCCGGAAGGGGACCTCGTCGCCGGGAGCGTATCCGTGGTGGCCGATGACGGTGAGCCGGTCGCCGTCCACGCCGAACACGGCGAGCCCGGCGGGGGTGAAACCGGGCATGGCCAGCGCCGCCGCCACCCGCAGCACCTCGGCGGTGGACTGGGCCTCGGCCAGTGCGCGCCCGGCGTCCAGCAGGAACGCCTCGCGGGAGCGCCGCCGGTCGCCCGAGACGCCGGCCCAGCCGGGGTGGACCGCGCGCGCGGCGGTGTCGTGGGCGTTCTGGGGCCGCTGCTCACCGCCCGCGTGGAGACCCTGGACGCTCTGGCTGTCCTGCGGGTGCTGGGTGTCCTGCGCGCCGGGCGGCGGATGCGGCACCTCGGAGATCACGCCGATCAGATGGAAGTGCGGCGCCTCGCGGGTGCCGGTCAGCAGCGGGTCGTGCGCGGCGGCCCCTGCTCCTGACGCGGCGCCGGGGGCCGTGGCGGCGGCGTCCCGGCCCGGCCCCCGGTCCGGACGGCCGGAGAGGGGACGAAGCCGCAGTCGTACCGTCCGTACGACCGAGCCGTCGTCGGTGACGACGCGCACCACCGCCTCAGCCAGGCTGCGTTCCGCGACGGCGCGGGTGACGACGCCCTGGAGCTCCACGAAGTCGACGACATGGACCCGGGAGCGGACCGTGGCCTCGCTGACGGCGACGGTGTCCGTGCCTGTGTCCGTGCCTGTGTCCGTGCCTCTGCCGCGTGGCTCCCAGGGCACACTCAGCAGATGGGCCGCGCCCTTGTCGAGGGTCACCGTGCCGGTCGCGTTCTCCCACTGCCAGAGGCCGGTGCCCACGGCCGCCAGTACCTCCTCCGTGTGCATTGCCCTACTTTAACCATCTATTGAGGGATGCCTGCCGCCGTGGGCACACCCGCCCGCGTACGGCTGCGGAGCCGCGCGCGTGGTGGCCGTCCCTGTCCCCCGGGGGGAGGGCTGCCGTTATCCAGGCGAGTGAGTGCGGGCGGGGACGGTAACCTGAGGAACTCCGGACCGCCCCCCGGCGGCCCCACCCGAGACCCCGCGCCCGACGACTTGGATGAATGATGCATCGGTACCGGTCCCACACCTGCGGCGAGCTTCGTGCCAGCGACGTCGGCCGCGACGTCCGGCTGAGCGGCTGGCTGCACAATCGTCGGAACCTGGGCGGCATCCTCTTCATCGATCTGCGCGACCACCACGGCATCGTGCAGCTCGTCATCCGGCCCGAGCAGACCGCGGTGAACGAGCGGCTGACCGCGCTGTCCAAGGAGAGCGTCGTCCGGATCGACGGCCAGGTCGTCGCTCGCGGCGCTTCGAACGTCAACCCGGAGCTGCCCACCGGCGACATCGAGATCGAGGTCGGCGAGGTCGAGGTGCTCGGCGCCGCCGAGCAGATCCCGTTCACGATCAACGCGGACGACGGCGTGAACGAGGAGCGGCGCCTCGAATACCGCTTCCTCGACCTGCGCCGCGAGCGCATGCACCGCAACATCATGCTGCGCTCCTCGGTGATCTCCTCGCTCCGCCGCCGGATGACCGGCCTCGGTTTCAACGAGATGGCGACGCCGATCCTCTCCGCCACCTCGCCGGAGGGCGCCCGCGACTTCCTGGTGCCCTCCCGGCTGCACGCCGGCCGCTTCTACGCGCTGCCGCAGGCGCCGCAGCAGTTCAAGCAGCTGCTGATGATCGCGGGCTTCGACCGCTACTTCCAGATCGCCCCCTGCTTCCGCGACGAGGACGCGCGGGCGGACCGCTCGCCCGGCGAGTTCTACCAGCTCGATGTCGAAATGAGCTTCGTCGAGCAGGAGGACGTCTTCCAGGTCATCGAGAAGGTGATGAACGACGTCTTCGAGGAGTTCGGCCGCGGCCGTCACGTCACCTCGCCCTTCCCGCGCATCCCCTTCCGCGAGGCGATCGTCAAGTACGGCACCGACAAGCCGGATCTGCGCGCCGAGCTGGAGCTCGTCGACGTCTCGCAGATCTTCGCGGGCAGTGGCTTCAAGGCGTTCGCGGACAAGCACGTACGCGCCCTGGCGGTGCCGGACACCGCCGGCCAGTCGCGCAAGTTCTTCGACCAGATGGGTGAGTTCGCGCAGGAGCACGGCGCGAAGGGCCTCGCCTGGGTGCGGGTCGGCGACGACGCGAAGCTGACCGGCCCCATCGCCAAGTTCCTCAGCGAGGCGGACGTCTCCGCGCTGCTCTCGGCGCTGAACGCCAAGCCGGGCACCTCGGTGTTCTTCGGCGCGGGTGAGTTCGACGAGGTCTCCAAGATCATGAGTGCGGTGCGTGTCGAGGCGGCCCGCCGGACCGGGCACTTCGTGGACGACGTCTTCCGCTTCTGCTGGATCGTGGACTTCCCGATGTTCGAGAAGGACGAGGAGACGGGGAAGATCGAGTTCTCCCACAACCCGTTCTCGATGCCGCAGGGCGGTCTCGAAGCACTCCGCACCAAGGACCCGCTGGACGTCCTGGCCTGGCAGTACGACATCGTGTGCAATGGCGTCGAGCTCTCCTCGGGAGCCATCCGGAACCACGAACCGGAGATCATGTTCGAGGCGTTCGGCATCGCGGGCTACACGCACGACGAGGTCGAGCGCGAATTCGGCGGCATGCTCCGCGCATTCCGCTTCGGCGCCCCGCCGCACGGCGGCATCGCCCCGGGCGTCGACCGCATCGTCATGCTGCTCGCGGACGAGCCGAACATCCGCGAGACGATCGCCTTCCCGCTCAACGGCAACGCGCAGGACTTGCTGATGGGCGCGCCGTCGGAGGTCGACGAGTCGCGTCTCCGGGAGCTCCACCTGTCGCTGCGCAAGCCCCCGCAGGTGAAGCAGTCCGCCGAGGGCAGCACCGCGGCCTCGGGCGCCGCGTCGAACGCCGCGTCCGACGCCGCGTCCCCGGCAGCTCCTTCCCCGGCCGAGGGCCCCGCCGCGGGCTGATCCCGGCAGGCTCTTCGACGACGCGCCCCCCGGGCGCCCCTCCAGCGGGGCACCGGGGGGCGCGTGCGTGCGCCCGCCCGGACGGGTTACGCCTGGTCGGCCAGGGCGTCGATCTCGGCTGCGTAGAGCAAAGCCGGGTCGAAGGACATGCCATGGAAACTGCCCTGGAGTTCCAGGCTCACCAGGCCGTGCATCCTGGTCCACGCGGTGACGGTGGCCCGCAGCGCCGCCGCCTGCCGTGCGGGGTCCGGCTCGCCGTCGCCGCCCTCGCCGCCGCTGTTGCCGCTGCCGCCTCCGCCGGCCGTCGTCGTGCGGTGCCGTACCCAGTCGCGGGCGGCCCGGTCCGCGCCGATCCACTGCTGGAACTGGCGGTCCGGCCCCTCGTACCGAGGGCTGGGGCCGTCCTGCTGGAGCCGGTGGAAGACGGCGAGGAACGGCCCCAGCACCTCCCGCGCCGCTGCCACGGTGTGCGGCGGCGCCGAATAGCCGGGCACGGGCGTCCCGGCCAGCAGTTGGTAGCGGTGCGGCTCGGCGACCGCCCACTGCCGGAAGGCGTCGGCGAGGATCCGCAGCCGTTCGCGTGGGGCGCACCACAGGACGGCGTCCGCGGTCTCGGTGATCCGCCCCGCCAGGTCCCCGTACGCGGCGGTGATCAGCTCCGTCAGCAGCTCGTCGCGGCTCGCGAAGTACCGGTAGAGGGCGGGGCCGGAGAAGCCCATCCGCTTGGCGATCGCGGAGAGCGAGAGCGCGGAGGGCCCCCGCTCGGCGAGCTGCTCCAAGGCGATGCGTTTGATCTCCGCGCGGTTGTGCTCCCGGTATCGGGCGCGCGGGGTGCCCGCTTGGTCTGCCATGGCGAACCTGCTCCTTCTGGCAAGGGGCCCTGGAACGCTGCCGCTTGACAGCTCTCACACTTGCGTGTCTTACTCTATCTCAAGTTAGAGGGTATAACTTAAGCGATAGATGAAAACTCACCTTCGTGTGCGACTACGGCCACCCCGTGGCCGCAGTCGCACACGGTCGGTGACCACAGCGAAGGAGCCCACCATGAGCGACCAGCGACCGCACGTCGTCCTCGGCACCGGCCCGGCCGGGCGCACCCTCGCCGGGGAGCTGCTCTCCCGAGGCCACCAGGTCCGCAGCGTCAACCGTTCCGGCCGCGCCGACCTGCCGTCCGGCGCCACCCTCGTCACCGCCGACGTCACCGACCCGCACCAGCTGCGCCAGGTCACCGACGGCGCGGCCGCCGTCTACAACTGCACGCATGTGCCCTACGAGCAGCAGGTGCAGGTACTGCCGCTGATCCAGCAGTCCCTGCTGACGGCCCTCGGCCCCACCGGGACGCCGCTCGTCGTCGTCGACACCCTCAGCCTCTACGGGCCGACCGGCGGCGTGCCCATGACCGAGCAGACGCCGTTCGCCGCGACCTCCGGCAAGGGCCGCATCCGGGCCGAGCTCACCGAGCGCTACCTGGCCGCCCACCAGCGGGGGGACGTACGCGTGGCGCTCGGCATGGCCGCGGACTTCTTCGGCCCCTGGACGTTCGTGTCATCCCTGGGCGCCACCACCTTCCCGAACGCACTGCGCGGTGAGCCGGTGCCCGCCTTCGGCGACCCCGACCTGCCGCACAGCTACAGCTACCTCCCGGACGTCGCGACCGGCCTGGCCACGCTCGGGGAGCGCCCGGAGGCCTGGGGCAGGCTGTGGCACCTGCCGGTGGCCCCGGCCCTGACCACCCGGCAGGTGCACGGGCTGATCGCCGAACTGACCGGCCGCCCCGTGCACACCCACGTGGTCCCGGAGCCCGTGCCGTACGGGCCCTTCGACGCGGCGTTCATGGCCGAGTACGCCGAGCTCTTCTACTGGCACACCGAACCGTTCGTGATGGACGACAGCGCCTTCACCCAGACCTTCGGCCTGCACGCCACCCCGATGGCCGAGGCGCTGCGCACCACGACGGACTGGTTCCGCCGGGCCGAGGCCGGCCACACCTCCCGCGCCGCCTGACCGCAGCTCCTGACCACTCCTCCCGACCACTCCTCCTGAACCACCACCGGAAGCGGAGCCTGGCAATGACCGTGCAGACCCTCTACACCACCGAAGCCGTCTCCGCCGGAGACGGACGCGACGGCACCGTCCGCTCCTTGGACGGCATGCTGGACCTCCCGCTGGCGGCCCCCGCCGAACTCGGCGGCGCGGGCGGGGCGACCAACCCCGAGCAGCTGTTCGCCGCAGGCTATGCGGCCTGCTTCCACAGCGCCCTGCGCCTGGCCGCGCGCCAGGGCCGCATTCGGCTCCGGGGCGACACCGTCACGGCCCGTGTCGCCCTCGGCAAGGACCCGGACGGCTTCCTCCTCACCGCCGAAGTCCACGTCGTGCTCCCCGCGCTGGACCAGGAGACGGCCGAGCGGCTGACCCACGACGCCCACCAGCGCTGCCCGTACTCCCGCGCCGTACGCGACACCATGCACGTCGCCCTCCACACCACCACCCCGCTGCGACCTGCGGTGGCGGCGGAGGACGCCAGTCCGCCGCAGTGAGCCGAACGCGGCGGATTCCCGTATGCGGCCAGGGGGCCGCGATCTTTGGCCCTGCTGTTCGTACCCGGGCGTGTAAGCAGGCCACTTATCCTGCGGTCATGGACATCACCCGGCTTCCCGCCGAGGCCCGGCAGCGTCGCAGCTCCGAGATCCGTGAATTCCTGCGCTCGCGCCGGTCCCGGCTGACCCCCGAAGACATCGGCATGCCCTCCGGAGGCAGCAGCAGGCGCGCTCCCGGCCTGCGCCGCGAGGAGGTCGCGGTACTCGCCGGGGTGGGCGTGTCCTGGTACACCTGGCTGGAACAGGGGCGGGAGATCAACGTGTCCGCCGACGTCCTCGAGGCCATCGCCCGCGTCCTGCGCCTGGACGGGGACGAACGCGAGCACCTCTACCTCCTCGCCGGGCTCAACCCGCCGCAGGCACAGCCCGCCGAACGCAGGATCTCCCCGGAGCTGCGCCGGATCGTCGACGGCTGGCTGCCCAAGCCGGCCTACGTCATCGACCAGCACTGGAACCTGGTCGCGCTCAACACCGCCGCCCGGCGGGTGTTCGGCTACGGGTCGGGAGACCACAACTGCCTGGTGACCTTCTTCACCAGCGCGCGCTACCAGGCGGCCGTGCTCCACTGGGCGGACGCGGCACGGGGGATCGTCGGGAAGTTCAGGGCGGATGCCGCACGCTATCCGGACGACCCGGAGTTCGGCCGGCTCGCCGCCGACATGTGCGCCGTGAGCCCCGCGTTCGCCGAGATCTGGGCGGAACATCCGATCGGGGGCGCCTGGCAGGACAAGAAGGCGATCAACCACCCCGAGGCCGGTGACCTGGTCTTCGAGTACACCAGCCTGCCGCTGCCCGACCTGCCGGGACACCGCCTCCTGCTGCACACGCCCGCGCCCGGAACCGGAACCGAGGCCCGGCTCACCGACCTGATGGCAGAGCCGGAGCCGGTCGGGGCCTGAGAGGCTGGTGGTGGCAGACCCAGGCTCGACCGACACTGCCGCGTCCGGGCGCACCGCCCCAGGATCGTTCCCATGAAGCGATTCACGAACAAGACGGTCCTGATCACCGGCGGCACCAGCGGAATGGGTCTCTCCGCCGCCCGAAGGCTCCTCGACGAGGGCGCGTACGTCGTCATCACCGGCCGCCACGAGACGCGCCTCGCCGCCGCAGTGGCCGAGCTCGGCGCCGAGCCGGATCGGATCCTCGCCGTCCGCTCCGACGTGGCGTCCCCTGCTGACCTCGACCAGCTGATGCGGCGTATCGAGACCTGGCGCGGCCGGCTCGACGCGGTCTTCGCCAACGCCGGAGTCGGGGCCTTCAAGCCCGGCAACGAGATCACCGAAGCGGACTTCGACCACGTGGTCGACGTCAACTTCAAGGGCGTCTTCTTCACCATCCAGAAGGCGCTGCCGCTGCTGCGGGACGGCGGCTCCGTCGTCATCAACGCCTCCTGGACCCTGCACCGCGGCATGTCCGGCGCCTCCCTCTACGCCGCCAGCAAGGCCGCCGTACACAACCTGGCCCGCACCCTGGGGGCCGATCTCGCTCCGCGCGGCATCCGGGTCAACTCGGTGAGCCCCGGCTATATCGACACGGCGATGTACCGGGACGTCCACCCCGACGCGGAGGCCGAGGCCCGTGTCTCCGCCGGGATACCCCTCGGCGCCCTCGGACACTCCGACGAGGTCGCGGCAGCCGTGGCCTTCCTTGCCTCGGACGACGCGTCGTACATCACGGGCCAGGACCTGATCGTGGACGGCGGCCTCGTCGGCTCGATCCCGGCCACCTGACTCACGCACACGCCCGAGGACGCGTTCCATGACTACGGGCCCGTGCACATCGACCACAACGGACTCGTTCTCGTCGACCGCCCTGCGGAGCTGGAGCTGACGCGCATGGAGCAGCAGCTGGAGATTCCGTTGACGGGGGGCCGGATCACGGAGGGAGTCGTCCGCAGGCCCAACCCCTGAGCGGAGTCGTAGGCTGCTGTGCATGGCATACGACGACACGCTGGCGGAGCGAGTGCGTGAGCGGCTGGGCGGCGAGGCCGTCGCCGAGAGGAAGATGTTCGGCGGGCTGTCCTTTCTCGTTCACGGGAACCTCGCGGTCGCGGTGAGCGGCGACGATCTGCTGGTACGGGTCGGCCCCGAAGGCACGAAGGACGCACTCGCCCGCCCGGGCGTGCGTCCCGCCGTGATGGGCACGCGGACGATGCGCGGCTGGGTGCGCGCCGCCGGGGAGACCCTCGACGGCACCGCACTGGACCACTGGATCAAGACGGCGCGGACGTACACCGCGACACTGCCGCCCGAATGACCGGGCTGGCCTCCGCACCACCACGCCGCAGCGCCCCCGGTGGGCAGGCCGCAGCACAGGTCGTGTCCTACGGCCGGGTGCCGCTTTCGGGTGCGGCGTCGGCCCCGTCCTGAAGCGCAGGTGGACCGGAGGGCTGCGAGGTCGGTGCCATCGACGGCGCGCTGGGGGTGGAGGCGGCCGGGCTGGGCGGGATGCCGGGGTTGTCGGCCGGGCTCCTCTCGGAGGGGCGGGGACTGACGGGCTCGGGTGCCGACGGGGTGGGCGCGGCCGATGGACCGCTCGGAGCTGATGGACTGCTCGCGGGCGGCGGGGTGAGAGGGGCCGTCGGGGGCGCGGGTGTCTCGGGCGTCGCCAGGTGGAGCGGCAGCGCGATGAGGGCGGCGACGGCGCACGACAGGCCGACCCCGATCGCGGCGCGGCGACGTCGGCGGCGGGCCGCACCGTGGCGGATCGCTTCGTACTGGCCGGGGGGTGGGCCGAGGTAGTCGGAGGTGGGCCGCAGGATGACGGTGAGGGGGTCGTCGGGGTCGAAGTCCGGACCGTCGTCAGAGTGTGTGATCAAGACTTCTCCTCAGGTGGGCGCGGAGCAGTTCGCGGGCCGCGTGGAGGTCGGCCTTGATCGTTCCCTCCTTGCGTCCGGTCAGCAGGGACACCTCCCGGATCGGCATGTCAGCGTAGTAGTGCAGCAGGATCGGGACGCGCAGCCGTTCGGGGAGCGACTGCACGAGCAGGCGTACCGACGGGTCGGCCTGTTCGGTCTGCGGACGGACTGCGGCCTCGGTGGTGGCACGGTGTACGGCTCTGCGTTCGCGTTCCAGCTTGCGCCAGTGGTCCCGGACGAGGTTGGCCGCGGTGACGTAGAGGAAGCCGCGGGGCTTCGCCACGGATGTCCAGCGGGCCCAGAGCCGGGTGAACGCCTCCGCGGCGATCTCATGGGCCGTCTCGTCGTCGTCGACCAGACGGCGGCACCAGCCGGCGAGGCTCGGGTAGAGGGCGGCGAACAGCTCGGACGCTGCCTCCTCGCGGGACCGTTTCAACGCTCTCCATGGTCGTGAGGGCACTCGTGGGGAAGGAACCCGGGCCGTCGGCGTACGGTCCGTCGGCCCGGGATCCGGATGGCGGGTCAGGGGCTCGCCGAGCTCAGTGCGGCGAAGACGATTACGCTGTCGCGGTATCCGTCACTGGTGTGGGGGCCGCCGCACGTGATGAGCCGCAGCTCCGGACGGCCCACGTTCCCGTAGACCTCGTCCGTCGGGAAATCCGCCTGGGCGACCGTCCGCACAGTGCTGACGGTGAACACCGCCGCCTTGCCGTTCTCCAGGCGCGCCACGATCCGCTCGCCCCGCCGCAGCCGCGCGAGGTGACGGAAGACCCCTTCCCCGTAAGCGCCGACCGTGACATGGCCGAGGATCACCGACGGGCCGGTCTGACCCGGAGTCGGGGAGTGCCGGTACCAGCCCGCACGGTCGTCCGCCGCGATCGGCGGCACCTCCACCGTGCCGTCGGCGGCCAGCCCCAGCTGCATGACCGGGGTGTCGACTCCGATGGCCGGGATCCGTATGCCCACCGGGACCGAACGCTTGAGGGCCTCCGCCGGACCGCCCGTCTCCGCCGAGGGCCGCGAAGGCGGTGGCGTGCTCCGGGGGCGTTCGGCCGTGTCCGTGTCCTGGCCGGCTCCGTGTCCGCCGCAGCTCACGAGCAGCGAGGCCATCGCCGCAGTGGCGAACGCGCGCCTGGAGGGCAAGGTCATGCCCCGGTCGCCCGCCGGCGACGTACGAGATAGACCGCCGCGCCGCCGACGGCGAACACCGCGAGAGCACTCCCGCCGATCACCCCGCCCCCGGTTGCGGACTGCTCCGACTCCGGCTCCGCACCAGTGTCGGGCGCTCCGCTCGGTACGACGGGGACCTCGCTCGGTGCCGAGGCCGGTGCCTTGGCCGGTGCCTTGGCCGGTGCCTTGCTCGGTGCGTCGGTGGGAGCCGGGGACGGGCCCTGGGGGGTGGTCTCTGTGACGCTCGGAGCCGGTGACGGGCCCTCGTCGGCGAACGCGGGCGCAGTGGCCGCGAGTACGGCGGTGCACGCGAGTGCCATGGCGCTGAGGATGGTTCGGCGCATGAATCGCTCTCTTTCGTCGGTTCGCCCGCGTTCTTGCTCTGCGGGCTGGGTTGCGGATCGAGAGGAGAGACGAGGCAGCAGCAGAACCCGTTGTAAAGAGACGGCAAAGCCGTCAGACCCTCCGGTCACATCCCCTGAGGTGCTGTGACATGGGAGCGGCCATCTCGTTCGTCGATGTGCCACGCTCCCGTACAGTCCGTGGTGGTAGCGCTCTCTTACGGTGCCAGGCCCGGCGGTTGACCAGGAGAAGAAGCATGGACACCGAAGCCAGTCACGGTTCCCTTCCGTACGTTTCCGGAACGGGGCGGCCGGTCCCCGAAGTTGAGCCTGAGCTCGTGGAGCGGTGGCGTGCGGGGGGAGGCGAACTGGTCGAGCTGCTGTCCCAGGTGCGCGAGCGGTTCGGCGGCGTCGCCGCGTTCCGTCTCGGGCCGGCCCCGACCGTACTCGTCACCGATCCGCAGGCGGTCCAGCACGTACTCGCCCGGCATCCGGAGCGGTACGTCAAGCGCTCCCACCGCGCCCGCGTGCTGATCGGCGACGGCGTTCTCTCCGCCACCGGTGCGGCGTGGAAGCGGCAACGCCGCTTGTTGCAGTCCCAGTTCACCGGTACGGGAATGCAGCGCTACGAACAGCGGATCACCGGGGCTGCCCGTACCACCGCCGAGCGCTGGGGCGAGTACGCCCGCACCGGGCAGACCTTCGATGTCGGGCGGGAGATGCGCCACTTCGCCCTGGACGCCATCTGGCGCGCTCTCACCGGGCACCCCCTCGATGACGGGACCGAGCGCGAACTGGCCGCCGTGCAGGCAGTGGCGACCGCCCTTCCGACTCTGCCCGCAGATGTCACCGACGCCCAGGAGGCCGTTGCCGCCGACCTCGCCCGGATCGACGCGGTCGCCCGGCACGCCATCGAGGCCGCCCGCAGCGGCGCGGCCGGGCCCGACGGTCCGGGCCTGCTGCACGTCCTGGTCGAGGCCGCCGCCGAGCATCCCGAGTACACCGACCGGCTGATCCGCGACGAGCTGGTCACGCTGCTCGTGGCCGGGCACGAGACCACCGCCACCACCCTGACCTGGCTCTACCTGCTCCTCGACACGTACCCGGCCGCCCGCGAGCAGGCTCTCGCCGCCGGCGGCGAAGGCTCAGCGCAACGGCGGCAGGCCGTCCAGGCTCTTGTCCACGAGACGCTCCGGCTGTATCCGTCCGCCTGGATCCTGCCCCGGCACGCCGCCGAGGACGACACCCTTGGCGGCTACGCCGTAGAGGCGGGCACCGACCTCCTGGTCTGCCCCTACCTCACGCACCGCGATCCCGAACTGTGGGCAGACCCGGAGCACTTCGACCCCGGGCGCTTCCTCACCCCGAACGGCCGGCCCACGCACCCGGGCGCCTACTTCCCCTTCGGTATCGGCCCCCGGGCCTGCCTCGGCGTGCAGTTCGCGCTCCGCGAGTCGACGGTCCTGCTCGAACACCTGCTGCCGGACCACACCCTGGCCTTCTCCTCCACCCCCGCGAAGGCGGTGTACGGCATCACCGTGCGCCCCGACGGCCCCACCCCCGCAGCCTTGGTGCCGCCGCGCCGCTGACCCGCTGACCCGCTGACCCACAAGGCCCCCCGATGTCATAGCTGCACCCGTTCGTGCGGCAGGCGTAGCGGGCAAGGGGCCCGCTGGCCGTGATCGATGGGACCGGTCGCGAACCGCAAGCGGGTCGCCGACTACTGGGACACGCTCCCAGCGGTTCTCGTGTAGCTGAGGAGGGCGGTGCCGCTCTTCAGGACCGTGCTGTCGGTCAGCTCGTACTGGACGGGGTCGAAGCCGGCCAACGGGGCGAACAGCGGAGTGCCGGAGCCGAGGGTGAGCGGGGCGAGCTTGATGATGAGTGCGTCGATCTCGCCGTACAGCGCCGCGGCCAGCTTGCCGCCGCCCATCAGCCAGATGCCCTTGCCCTCCTCCTGCTTGAGCTCACGTACCTTCGCCACGGGGTCGGTGCCGACCAGCTCCACGCGAGGGTCGGGGCTCTCGGTCAGCGTGCGGGAGAAGACCAGGTGCCGCAGGTGCGGGTAGGCGTCGGTGATCCCGGCATCCAGCCCGTTCTGGTACGTCCGGCGGCCCTCCAGCGCGGTGTCGAAGTGGGTGCCCTCCGCCGTGACGCCGAGCGCGGCCCTGGCCGGGGCGGGCAGGATCTCCGGGTAGACGGCGGCGAGGTGGGCCACGTAGTCCTCTCCGATCGGCCAGAAGCCGTCCGGGCCCGTGGGGTCGCTGCCGTCAGGGGCTGAGATGAAGCCGTCGAGTGAGCTGGCGATGCAGTAGGTCAACTTGCGCATACGGGTAACTCTTTCGGTGGGCCGATCGAAGTCGGGTGGCAGCGGACGGGCCGGGGCGCCGAGCGCAGCTTGGGTGCCGATGGTTCCGAGACAGGTCCTGCGGTCAATGTACTTTACTTACAGTGGTTTGAACGTAGTACTGTACTTGCAGTGGTGTCAATGGCTTTCTACGGAGACGTTCCTTGCGACAGAACCCAGCGCGCCGGACCGCCCTGCTCGACGCCGCCATCGAAGTCCTCGCCCGCGAGGGATCACGCGGCCTGACGCTGCGGGCGGTCGACACGCAAGCCGGCGTCCCCGGCGGCACCGCGTCCAACTACTTCTCCAACCGTGCCGAGTTGCTGCGCCAGATCCTGGCCCGCACCCACGAGCGCCTCACCCCCGACCCGGCTGAACTGGCCTCCACCATGGAGGCGCCACCCTCACGCCAACTGGTGGTCACCCTGCTGCACCAGCTCGTCGGCCGGATGCGCGCCGACCGCAGCAGCCATCTGGCCATGCTGGAATTGCGCCTGGAAGCCACCCGGCGCCCCGAGCTGCAGGCCGACCTGGCCCGTACCTTCAGCGCGATACTCGAGGACAACATCGGCTGGCACCTCGACGCCGGCCTGCCCGGTGACCGCACCACCGTGGTGCTGCTCTACCTCGCCATGCTCGGCTTGATCGTCGACGACCTCACAGTGCCCGAGCTGCTCTCCCCTCACCCTTTCGACGACCTGCTCACCGAGCTGGTGGCACGCACCCTGCCACCGGCCGCTCCTTAGAACGCTCCTGGGGCGTGTTTCGAAAGTCCCGCCTGGCCCGCGACGCCTGGCCCGCACGCCCGCCGCGCCAGCGGCTCGTGTCACCGCGCCGCTGTGGGCCTTGCCGGCGCTACTTTCCCCCTGTCGTGCGTGGTGGTCGTGGCCCGTGTTGGTCCGGGTCCGTGACGTCGAGCCTGTATCAGCGGAGTGGAGGAAGGCGTGCCGGGCCGCTGTCAGTGGTGCTGCCTACGATGAACGGGTGACTGATCAGCAGCGGCCCGGCCCCGAGGACGTACGGCGTATCTCGCTCTCCCTCCCGGAGACCAAGGAGGTGGTGGCCTGGGCCATGCCCACCTTCCGGGTGGCCGGGAAGATGTTCGTGACGATGCCGGACGATGAGACGTCGTTCGCGGTGCGCTGCCCGCGGCTGGAGCGGGAGGAGCTGATCAAGGCTGAGCCGGAGAAGTTCTGGGTACCGCCGCACGAGTTCAGCTCGGCGTGGGTCCGGGTCCGGCTCGCCGTGCTGGAGAACGGGGACGAGCTGCGCGACATCCTCGTGGACTCCTGGCAGCAGGCTGCCCCGCCCAGACTCCTGGAGGCATGGCCCCACCTGAGCGCCGGCGGGGCGGGGCATGACACGTGACCGGGCCACCGGAGCCTGGCCCGCGCGTCAGCTGTCCCGTGCCTGTTCGGCACGGATGCGCTCGGCGAGCCTGCGCGTGAACGCTTCGCGGTCCGCCTCGGTCCAGGCGTCGGCCTCTGCCTGCTGGACGCGCCGGTCCACCGGGTAGCGAGGCATGTCCGAGTCACCGGACGGCTCCAGCGGGAGGCCACTGCCCGTCGTGGTCGTCGTCTCCGTGGTCGTGGTTGTGGTCGTGGTCCGGGCCGGGCAGGCGTGCGCCGCGGCTGTCGGCGACGCGTAGTACGGCGCGCAGGGAGTGCGTCGTCGCTCGCAGCGCATGCCGCAGTGCGTACTCCCCGGCCTTGTGGTCCTCCAGTACGGCCCGTGCGCCCGTGAGTACGCAGGCGCCGTCGCGTAGTTGGTCGGCCTCGATCTCGTCCGCGAGCTGCCACAGGGTGCCTCCGGGACCGTCCGAGCTGAGGAAGCACGGTTTGCCGGTGCCGTCCTCCCACGGCAGCAGCCGCAGGCCGGGTGCGGGAGCGGTGGTCCGGTCGTAGCTCCTCACGCGGTCACCTCCATGCCGTGGATCCAACGCGGCCCGGCGTCGACGCCGTGCACGGCCAGCCACAACACCCGTCGCCGCACCTGCTGCTGACGCGCTTCCTGGCGTTCTTCGGGCGTGAGGACGTAGGGGCGCACGAGGGCACTGTCCTCTCCTCGCAGCAGTACCGGCGCAGGCATGAGCGGCCGAGGCGCGGTCGGCGGGGCGAACGGCAACGCGGCCGGAGGCGGCTCGGCGGGGCAGCGATGCTGCCCCGCAGGGGGCAGCAGAAGCCGCAACAGCGGCACGAACAGCCTCGCGATCGCATGGGCCATGTCGTCAACTCCAGTCTTGTGCGTGACGCGCGCGCTCATTCGGGAACGGGTCGCAGTCGGCTGCGCGGCCCGTTACGGTGGGTGCATCCAGCGTTGCCCAGAGAGAGGTACGGGCACAACGCTGAACGCGTGCCACTGGCCGACTGTCACGAAGGGGGACGCGGTGAGCCGAGGCAACGCCACAGGGGGAGCAGCGGTCACCACCACCGCCGCCGTGTTCGGCGAGGTGCTGAGACATCACCGGGAGGCGGCAGCCCTCACTCAGGAAGCCCTGGCGCGCAAGATCCCGTGCGACCGCTCGCACGTGGCGCGCGTCGAGGCGGGCAGCCGTGTGCCGCAGGACACCTTCGCCAAGGCGTGTGACGAACTGCTGGGCACGGGCGGGGTATTGCTGCGCCTGTGGTCGCGCATCGACTGGTACCCCGAGGTGGAGCACCCCGACTGGTTCGAACGCCGCGCCGCGATGGACGCCGAAGCGGTCGCGCTGCGTGAGTACCAAACGCAGGTCATGCCAGGTCTGTTGCAGACCGAGGACTACGCCTGGGCACTGTTCTCCCGCCGCCACAAGAGGGAAGAAGAGGTCGAGGAGCGCGTGCGAGCGCGTCTGAGCCGTCAGCAACGCTTCCTCGCGCCGGACGGGCCGTTGTACCTCGTTGTCTTGGACGAGAGCTGTCTGCGTAACGCGGTGGGGAGCCCGGCCGTCATGCGGGGCCAGTGTGCACATCTGCTGTCCGTGGGGCAGCGCCCAAACATCCGCGTCCAGGTCACCCCGGCCGACCTCCTCGGCCTCGTACCCCCCAACACCTCGATGTCGCTGATCAAGCTGCCCGACGGGCACGAATGGGTCTACTCGGAATCCCTGGACCGGGGCCATTTCAGCGACGATCCAGCCGTCTACGGCAGCCATAGCCAGACCTATGATGTGCTCCGGGCAGACGCTCTGTCAGCCGGGGAGTCTGCCGCTCTGATCAGCGAAGTGAGGGAAGGGTACGAGCAGCATGAAGAGGCGCGATCTCAGCTCGGCAACGTGGGTCAAGAGCAGCTACAGCGGCGACAACGGAGGCAACTGCATCGAGGTGGCCTCCGGTATCCCCGGCGTCGTCCCCGTCCGTGACAGCAAGAACCCGCACGGCCCGGCGCTCGTCTTCGGGACCGCCGCGTGGTCCTCCTTCGTCACCGCCGCCAAGGCCGGGGACTTGCCCGGCTGAGTGGCGTCAGTGCGCCCGGGTGGGAGCCTCGGGTACTTGCGGGCCGCGGAAGGGGAGCGGGCGGCTGAGGACGAGGTTGGTCGTCGTGCTGCCGAACTGGGCCAGCGTGTCGACCATTTCCTCCAGGTGGGCCATCGACGTGGCCGCCACCTTCAGGACGTAGCAGTCGTCACCGGTGGTGCGGAGGCACTCCAGGATCTCCGGGCGCTCGCCGAGCAGCCGGCGCAACGGTTCGTGCCTGGTGCCCGGCCCCGGATACTTCAGCCGGACCACCGCCAGCACCGGATATCCGGCCCGCTCCAGGTCCACCTCCGCCCGGTACCCGGTGATCACCCCGGCCGTCTCCAGTCGCCGCACCCGCTCCGTCGTCGCCGACGGACTCAGGTTCACCAGCCGGGCCAGCTCCGTGAACGCGATCCGGCCCTCCCGTTGGACCTCGGCCAGGATCGCCCAGTCCGTCGCGTCGAGACTCTCGGTCATCCGCTCATATTACCGGTGAATGCACGGTCGAAGGCCCAGCGGACAGGCAGGAATCCCTTCAAGAGGCCGGTGCGGCCTGGCTAGGCTCAGGAGCGTGAAAATCGGAGTCAACGTACTCAATTTCGGCCCCGGCACCGACCCGGGAGCCCTGCGCAGCTGGGCCCAGATGGTCGAGGGCCTGGGTTTCGACCTGTTGATGGTCTCGGACCACATAGCCATCACGCCCGATGTCGCCGAGCAGTATCCGGCGCCCTTCTACGAGCCCTTCACCACGCTGTCCTGGCTGGCCGGGATCACCACCCGGGTCCAGCTGGGCACGACGGTCCTCATCGTCCCCTACCGGCACCCGCTGCTCACCGCCCGGATGGCGGCCAACCTGGATCAGCTCAGCGGCGGCCGACTGGTTCTCGGCGTGGGGGTGGGCTGGGCACGGCAGGAGTTCGCCGCGCTCGGGATTCCGTACGAGCAGCGGGGACGGCTGACCGACGACCACCTGCGGGACATCCGTGCGGCATGGGCGGACACCGCCTCGTACGGAAGCGGGAAGGGAGACGGGAGCCAAAGGATTCCGGTGTGGGTCGGCGGGAACAGCGACGCGGGGCTGCGCCGGGCCGTGCGGTTCGGGGACGCGTGGCATCCGCTGCGCCGCACCGTGCCGTGGCTGCGCGAGGCCGCCGTCAGGCTGAAGGTGCTCGCGGACGAGCAGCACGTGCCCGTGCCCGCCCTGGCGCCGCGGATCGCCCTCAGACTCACCGACGCACCGGTCAGCGGACCGCAACGGCTCGCCGGAGAGGGCACGATCGACCAGATCATGGACGATCTCGACCAACTGCGGCTGCTGGGTGCCGAGTCCGTCATCCTCGACCCGTACGACGGCGACCCCCGTGAGACCTGCCACCCGCAGGCGGGCTGGCAGGCACTCGCCACGGTCGCCGCGCACCTCAGCCCACCCGGCAGCACAGCAAGGGAGCAGTCATGAGCACATCCGACGACGACCGCAACCAGGATCACACCCTCCTCCGGCGGGCCATCGAGCTCGCTGCCGAGGGGCGGGCGGTAGGCAACCCGCCATTCGGATCGCTGCTGTCGGGGCCGGACGGGACGGTCCTGGCCGAGGAGTACAACACGACTCTCACCGACAGGGACATCACCGCGCACCCGGAGCTGAAGCTGGCGCGATGGGCCGCGAGGGAGCTGGACGCGGCCGCGGCGGCGGAAACCACGATGTACACCAGCTGCCAGCCGTGCGGGATGTGCGAGGCGGCCATCCAGCGGGCCGGGCTGCGGCGGGTGGTGTTCGCCCTCTCCAACGAGCAGCTTCTGGACATCCGGCCGGACAGCGGCCAGCCTCCCGTACCGCAGGACGGTCCCGCGCTGCTCGACGAGGTACGGGCCGTGGTGGAGGGCTACTACCGCTGACGGTCCGGCCGACGGCCGTGCCGCCAGTGGGGGGAACGGCGTTGCGGACCCGGCGGTTCGGTCGCTACCGTGAGGGTGGCTCTGTTGTCTCCGATTGAGGTGGACGTTGCGCATCTGAGGTTCGCGATCACCGCGCCGTACGCTCCAGCTACTCGCTGCCGTACGCCCGTCACGCCGTAGCGCCCTCTCCGGCGCCCGTGACCTCGCGTGGATGCGACCTCGGTGCACTGAGCCGTCCTCCGGTCTTCCGGTCCGGTTCCTCGCCGCGTGGTGCTCGCAGACGAAGCCCCCCGTCCACCGCGTTTGCGGCTGCGAGAACTGCGAGAACCCCATGGCGACACCCATCCCGCCCACGGCAGCGACCACACCCGGCGCTTCGCTCACCGCCTCCGCCCTGGCCTTCCGGTGGCCGGACGGCACGGCCGTCTTCGACGGACTGTCGCTCAGCGTCGGGCGCGGCCGGACCGGTCTCGTCGGCGCCAACGGCACCGGGAAGTCCACACTGCTGCGGCTGCTGGCCGGACGGCTGCGCCCCGCCCGGGGCTCGGTGACCGTCGGCGGCAGCCTCGCCTATCTGCCGCAGAACCTCACCCTGGATACGGACCTGCGCGTCGACGAGGCGCTCGGCATCGCCGGGCGGCGCTGCGCGCTGCGCGCCATCGAGGCCGGGGACGTGCGCGAGGAGCACTTCGAGACGGTCGGCGACGACTGGGACGTCGAGGAACGGGCCCTGGCGACTCTGGGCTCGCTCGGGCTCGGCGAGCTCGGACTGGACCGCACGGTGGGCCGGATGTCCGGCGGCGAGACCGTACTGCTCCGCCTGGCCGCGCTGCTGCTGGAACGTCCGGACGTCCTCCTGCTGGACGAACCGACGAACAATCTTGACGTGTTCGCGCGCCGCAGGCTCTACGAGGCCGTGGACTCCTGGCGCTCCGGCGTCCTGGTCGTGGTCAGCCACGACCGTGAACTGCTGGAGCGCGTGGACCGCATCGCCGAACTGCGCTCCGGCTCGGTGAGCTGGTACGGAGGCGGCTGGTCCGCCTACCAGGAGGCGCTGGCCACCGAGCAGGAGGCGGCCGGGCGGACGCTGCGGGCCGCCGAGGCGGACGTGCGTCGGCAGAAGCGCGAGCTGGAGGAGACCCGGACGAAGGTGGCGCGCCGCCAGCGGCAGAGCAAGAAGCTGGACGCGCAGCGCCGGGCGCCCAGGATCGTCGCGGGTGAGCGCAAGCGTGCGGCGCAGGTGTCGGGGGACAAGCTCCGCAACCTGCACGAGGACCGGCTCAGCGAGGCGCGCGAACGCCGCGAGGAGGCGGCGGACGCCATCCGTGACGACGCGGAGATCCGTGTGAGCCTGCCCGGCACGGCGGTGCCCGCGGGCCGCACAGTCCTCAGCCTGCACGACGTGCGGCCCCGCTTCGGCACGCTGCGCGGGGGCGAGAGCGGAGCTGATCTCCAGGTGCGGGGGCCCGAGCGGATCGCCCTCGTCGGGCGCAACGGCGCGGGCAAGACCACGCTGCTGCGCACCCTCACCGGGGAGCTGGCGCCGCTGTCCGGCACGGCCGAGGCCCATGTGCCGCTGCGGTTCCTGCCGCAGCGGCTCGACGTGCTGGACGAGGAGCTGAGCGTCGCGGCGAACGTCGCCCGGCTGGCCCCCGGGGTCACCGAGCAGCACATCCGCGCCCAGCTGGCGCGCTTCCTCTTCAAGGGGGCGCGGGCGGAACAGCGGGCGGGCACGCTCTCCGGCGGGGAACGCTTCCGTGCCGCCCTCGCGGCGATGATGCTGGCCGCACCGGCCCCGCAACTGCTGCTGCTGGACGAGCCGACGAACAACCTCGACCTGGCGAGCGTGCGGCAGCTGACGAGCGCGCTCCGGTCGTACGAGGGTGCGCTCCTGATCGCCGGTCACGACCTGGCGTTCCTGGAGTCGGTCGGCATCACGCGGTGGGTGCTCGTCGCGGAGGAGCTGCGCGAACTGACGCCGGACGAGGCGTGCGAACTGTTCGCGACGGTCCCGGAGCCGCGCTGAGCGGCGGGACGCTTAACCCGCCAGGGTCCGATTACCCCACCGTCGGACACGCGGAAAGCTATGACGGCGGGAGTAGACATCGGGCGGTGGTGTGGGTATGGTTTCTCTTGTAGCCGAGATCAGCAAGGCCCGGCAGAGACGAACTGCCGGGCAGCAGTACACGCAGTTGCAGTGCGCAGGACGGTGCGGTGGTGGAGTACCGAAGCCATGCTTGTTGCAGGAAGGCGACGGGACTGGCGACCGCACTGGGTGGCCCGCAGTGATCAGGGGCCGCCAAGAGCAGTACCGCAGGTGGCAGTACCCGCAAGTGCAGTTCTCAGTACCAGCAGCAAAGTCAGTGAGCAGCACCTCGGTGAAGGCGTCGGCTGCGGACGCGCGCACCGGGAAGTTCGGCAGTGGGGTTCCAAGCCAGAGCAGACGCACGATGGGCGACGGGGCTGGCTGCCGAAGAGTGGCGCTGTCACAGGCCACCTGCAGTTCGCAGTATCAGTAGTACCAGCAGTACGCAGTCCCCCGTTGGTAAGTAGTTGATCAAGAGGGAAGAACGGAGGAGTTGAGCGCCATCAGGATCGCCCGGGCGGAATCACTGAGCCCGGGTACCGCAGGACATCGATAGTGAGGTGGTCTCCGGTCAAGCAACCGCGATCCCCGTACCCCCGACAGCATCTTGGTCGGGTCTGCGGAAACAGAAGGCCGACGCAGTACCAGGGTCGGCAGATGGTGTAGCAGTTCCTTCGGGGCCCTGGTGCCAAATGGCATCAGGGCCCCTCAACGCGTTCCACAGAGAGGTGCAATGACAGCAGACGACTCGTTCGGACGTCTCGATGACGACGACTACCCCGCCTACACGATGGGCCGCGCCGCCGAGATGCTCGGCACCACCCAGGGCTTCCTCCGCGCTATCGGCGAAGCCCGCCTGATCACCCCGCTGCGCTCCGAGGGCGGCCATCGCCGCTTCTCCCGCTACCAGCTGCGCATCGCGGCCCGCGCCCGGGAACTCGTCGACCAGGGCACCCCCATCGAGGCCGCCTGCCGCATCGTCATCCTCGAGGACCAGCTCGAAGAAGCACAGCGCATCAACGCCGAACACCGCCGCGCCGCCGGATCGGCGAACCCGACGGCCGCATCCTGAGACGGCGGACCTGCGGCTTTCCCGGCAGCTTCGTCGCTGCCGCTCACGCACGTTGCCCGGAACGCTTCAGCGTCCCGGGCAACACTGTCTTCACCAGGTCTCCGGTCAGCTGGTCTTCGGCTCCTCCAGGCGGGGGAAGAGGACCGCGCCCTTGGTGACCGTGACGCCCGCCGGGAGCTGGCCCCAGCGGCCCGTGTCCTGGACGCGCTGGTCGGCGAGCGCGCCGAGGGCGGGCTCCGCGCCCAGCGAGGCCCACAGCTTGCCGGAGGTTTCCGGCATGACGGGATTGAGCAGCACCGCGCAGGCGCGGAGCGATTCGGCGGCGGTGTAGAGGATCGCCGCGAGCCGGGTCTGCGCCTCCTCGGAGGTGTCCTTGGCGACCTTCCAGGGCGCCTGCTCGGTCAGATAGCCGTTCACCTGCTTGATGAAGTCGAAGACCGCCGCGATGCCTCCGGCGAAGTCCAGCTCCTCGCCGATCCGCCGGTCGGCCTCCGCGACCGCCCGCGTCAGGCCGTCCGCGACGGCCTGTTCGGCGGCACCCGCCTCACCCGCCGTGCCGGAGCCGGCGGCGGGCAGCTTGCCGTCGAAGTACTTGCCGACCATCGCGGCGACCCGGGAGGCGAGGTTGCCGAAGTCGTTTGCCAGTTCGCTGGTGTAGCGGGCGGTGAAGTCCTCCCAGGAGAAGGAGCCGTCCTGGCCGAAGGCGATGGCGCGCAGGAAGTACCAGCGGTACGCGTCGACGCCGAAGTGCTCGGTGAGCTGCTGCGGGGAGATACCGGTCAGGTTGGATTTCGACATCTTCTCGCCGCCGACCATCAGCCAGCCGTTGGCGGCGATCTTCCCGGGCAGCGGCAGCCCGTTCGCCATCAGCATCGCGGGCCAGATCACCGCGTGGAAGCGGAGGATGTCCTTGCCGACCAGGTGGACGTCGGCGGGCCAGGTCTCCGCGAACTTCTTCTGGTCGGCGCCGTAGCCCACGGCGGTCGCGTAGTTGAGCAGCGCGTCGATCCAGACGTAGATGACGTGCTTGTCGTCCCAGGGGACCTTCACGCCCCAGTCGAAGGTCGACCGGGAGATGGAGAGGTCCTCGAGGCCCTGCCGTACGAAGCTCATCACCTCGTTGCGCGCGGACTCGGGCTGGATGAAACCGGGGTTGCGCTCGTAGTGCTCCAGCAGCCTGGCGCCGTACTCGGAGAGCTTGAAGAAGTAGTTCTCCTCCTTGAGCATCTCCACCGGCTTCTTGTGGATCGGGCAGAGCAGCTGGCCCTCGAACTCGCCTTCGCCGGGCAGCAGTTCGCCGGAGGTCTTGTACTCCTCGCAGCCCACGCAGTACGGACCCTCGTAACCGCCCTGGTAGATCTCGCCCTTGTCGTAGAGGTCCTGGACGAACTCCTGCACGCGGGCGGTGTGCCGTGCCTCGGTCGTGCGGATGAAGTCGTCGTTCGCGATGTCCAGGTGCTCCCAGAGGGGCTTCCACGCCTCCTCGACGAGCCGGTCGCACCACGCCTGCGGGGTGACCCCGTTGGCCTCGGCGGTGCGCATGATCTTCTGCCCGTGCTCGTCGGTGCCGGTGAGGTACCACACCTTCTCGCCACGCTGGCGGTGCCAGCGTGTGAGCACGTCGCCCGCGACGGTCGTATAGGCGTGGCCCAGGTGGGGAGCGTCGTTCACGTAGTAGATGGGGGTCGAGACGTAGTACGCCCGGCCCTCCGCCTGCTCCGCACGCTCAGTCTGCTCCGCCTGTTCCGTCTGCTCAGTTCCAGTGGCCGCCATGGCCGAAATCCTAACGGTCGGCACGGGCCCGGCTCGCCCCCCTGACACTCCGTGATCACAAAACCACCCGGAGCAGCCCGTGCCGCCTGGTTGACGCGCGTAGCGCGCACCACCATTCTCATTACACAGTGGGGGCACCTCCTTGCTGGTTCCTTGCTGTGTACGAGTGATCTTGTCATGCCCGCATCATGTTCACGCTCATGCCTGCATCGGCTGAGGCTCCCCACAGGAGGTCACCTTGTCCAGACGACCAGCACTCTGGCGGCGGCTGCGGAGCACCGCCCTCGGCGGTGTAGCCGTCGCGGCCCTGCTCGCCACGGTCCAGCCGGCCGGCGCCGCGCCCGCAGGACCGGCCGGACCCGCCGGCCCCGGCCCGTCCGCACCGGTGAACCGGGCGTTCTCCCAGGCCGCCGAGGAGTACCAGGTCCCCCGCGACCTGCTGGTCGCCGTCGGCTACGGGGAGACGCGCCTCGACAGCCACGGCGGCAAACCCAGTCACGCCAACGGCTACGGCGTGATGCACCTGGTCAGCAACCCCCACCACCACACCCTGGAACGGGCCGAGGAGCTGACCGGCGAAGGGGCGGCGGAGCTGAAGCAGGACACGGCCGCCAACATCCACGGCGGAGCCGCCGTACTGCGCGCATACGCCGACGACATCGGCCTGGACCGCGCCGAGCGCCGAGACCCGGCCGCCTGGTACCCCGCGGTCGCCGCATACGGCGGCGCCCGCGACGACTCCACCGCCCGGCTCTACGCGGACACCGTCTACCGCCTGCTCGACCAGGGGATCGAGACCCGGGTGCCCGGCGGCGAGCGGGTCACGGCCGAGGCACCGGACCTGGCCCCCGAGCGCGGCAAGTACGCCGACGTCCCCTCACTGGACGGATCCGGCCCCGCCGAAGCGAAGACCCGGAGCAGCGACTACCCGGACGCCCACTGGGTCCCGGCCGACTCGTCCAACTACTCCTCCGGCCGCTCCTCGCCGATCAGCGCGGTGGTCGTCCACGTCACCCAGGGGTCGTACGCCGGGAGCATCAGCTGGTTCCAGAACCCCTCCTCGGACGTCAGCGCCCACTACCTCGTACGTTCCTCGGACGGTGACATCACCCAGATGGTGCGGGACCGCGACACCGCCTGGCACGCACGCTCCGGCAACGCGTACTCGGTGGGCATCGAACACGAGGGCTACGTCGACAACCCCTCCTGGTTCACCGACGCGATGTACCGCTCCTCGGCGGCCCTGACCAGCCACCTGTGCGAGGAGTACGGCATCCCCAAGGACCGCGCCCATGTCGTCGGGCACAGCGAGGTGCCGGGCAACGACCACACCGACCCGGGCTCGAACTGGGACTGGGATTACTACATGCAGCTCGTCGGGGGCTCCAGCGACACCGCGCCCGAGCTGAGCTTCGCGTCCTACGACACCCTCCGGGAGGGTTCCTCGGGCGCGCAGGTCAACGCCGCGCAGTACCTCCTCAACCAGGGAGGCTTCGACGCGGGCACCGTGGACGGCGACTTCGGGCCCAAGACCACCGCCGCCGTCACCTCCTTCCAGCGCGCCCGGGGACTGACCGCCGACGGCACGGTCGGGAAGAGGACCTGGACGGCGCTGCTCTCAGCCGGTACGAAGCCGGTGCTGCGCAACGGTGACAGCGGTGCGGGCGTGGAGCGGCTGCAACGCGCGCTCACGGCCGCGCTGGGCCGCACCGTCGACGCCGACGGCGCCTTCGGGCCGAACACGGAGCAGGCGGTCCGCGACTACCAGACCAGTCGCAAGCTGGACGTCGACGGCATCGTGGGCAACGCGTCCTGGACGGCGCTGCAGGCAGGCAAGTAGTCCCGTCCTGTTCTGTTCTGTTCTGCTCTGCTCTGCTCCGTCACGGCGCGGCGCGGAGCGGCGGCCGGGAGCGTCCGACGTGCTCCCGGCGAGTCGCTTCGCGTCAGCGGACGACGTCGAAGACGTTCTTCTGCATGCCGTTGGCGTAAGCCTCGTGCTCCACCAGCTTCAGCTTCTGGGCGTCCTTGTCCGTGTCGCTGAACAGCCGCTTGCCCGCGCCGAGCAGCAGCGGGAAGACGAGCAGGTGGTAGCGGTCTATCAGGCCGGCGTCGGAGAGGCTCCGGTTGAGCGCGGCACTGCCGTGGACGATGATCGGGCCGCCTTCGGTCTCCTTCAGCGCGGCGACCTCGTCGAGCGAGCGCAGGAGTGTGATCTCACCCCAGTTCGAGACCAGACCGTCCTCGCCGAGGGTGGTGGAGACGACATACTTCGGCATGGCCTTGTAGTCGGTGAACTCCTCCATGGCCGGCCAGACGGGGCTGAACGCCTCGTAGCTGACCCGGCCCATCATCAACGCGGTGGCCTCCTGCTGCTCCTTCCCCTTGATCTCGTACGCCTCCGGGAGGAACTCGACGTCCTTGAAGGTCCAGCCGGAGTTCCGGTAGCCCGGCTCGCCGCCCGGGGCCTCCACGACGCCGTCCAGCGAGACGAAGGCTGTGCTGATCAGATTGCGCATCTGAGGTCTCCGTGTGTCGTGATCTGTGTGTCGTGATCTCTGTGTGCTGATCTGTGTGTGCTGATCGTTCTCATCCGTACTGACTCCGGACCGCGGAGAAAATCATCGGCATGCGGCGGGCCGGGCATGGCGTCCACCGGCCGGTTGACGGTTTCCTGGGGGTGCCTGGGGTAAGCAGGGGTGGTGCTGGCGCCACCTCAGGAGGCCGGGTACTGCCATGGGCCCGGCGCCCCGTTCTCCATAGCGTCATGGAGGACAGCCCAGAGCACCGGAACACACCGGGGCCGAGAGCGCGGAGGCAGCCGTGACCAGCCAGCATACGTACGACGACTTGGGGTTTCCCCTGGCGCACCGGGCCGGGGACGGCAGGTGGACGGTACGGCTGGACGACGTCCGCAAGGTCTACGGCAAGAGCGGCCGGGCCGCGTCCGTCGCCGCGCTCGACGGGGTCTCCATCGGCTTCGCCCCCGGCAGCTTCACGGCCGTGATGGGCCCCTCAGGCTCCGGCAAGTCGACGCTGCTCCAGTGCGCGGCCGGACTCGACCGGCCCACCAGCGGGTCGGTGACGCTGGAGGGGCAGGAGTTGGGCGCCCTGCGTGAGACGGCGCTGACCAAGCTGCGCCGGGAGCGGATCGGCTTCATCTTCCAGAGCTTCAACCTGCTGCCCGCGCTGACCGCCGCGCAGAACATCACGCTGCCGCTGAAGTTCGCGGGCAAGCGGGCGAAGAGGGACCGGATCGCCGAGGTCATCGCGCAGGTCGGCCTCACCGAGCGGGCCGGGCACCGCCCCGCCGAGCTGTCCGGCGGCCAGCAGCAGCGGGTCGCCGTCGCGCGGGCGCTGGTCGTCCGCCCCGCCGTGCTCTTCGCGGACGAGCCGACCGGCGCGCTGGACACCCGTACCGCCGCCGAGGTGCTCGGGCTGCTCCGCGAGACGGTGCGGGACGCGGGCCAGACCATCGTCATGGTCACCCACGATCCGGTGGCCGCCTCGTACGCGGACCGCGTCATCTTCCTCGCCGACGGCCGTCTCGTGGACGAGCTGAGGGCGCCGACCGCCGACGCCGTCGCCGAGCGGATGACCGTCGCCCAGGCCACCGCCAAGGGCGCCGACGGTGCGAAGGGGGGTGTGCGCTGATGCTGGTACTCGCCGGGCGCACCCTGCGCTTCCGGATGGGCGCCTTCGTGGCGACCTTCCTCGCCCTCTTCTTCGGCGTCACCATCGTGATGGCCTGCGGCGGACTGCTGGAGACGGGTGTACGGAACAACGCGCCGCCCGAACGGCTGGCCAGAGCCGACGTGCTGGTCACCGGGGACCGTTCCCTCTCGGTGCCCGGCCTCTCGGCGGACAACGCGGAGAACGCCGTGCTGGAGGAGCGGGTGCCGCTGGACGGCGCGCTGCTCGCAGCGGTGCGCGGCGTCGACGGCGTGGGCGAGGCCGTCGCCGAGCGTACGTTCGACGCTGTGCTGCTGGGCGGCGAGTCCGGCGACCGTGGCGAGTCCGGTGACCGTACCGAAGTACGGGGCCACGGCTGGCAGTCGGCGTCCATGACCCCGTACGAGATGACGCCCGGCGGCCAGGAGTCCGGCCGTGCCCCCGAGCGTGCCGACGAGGTGGTGCTGGACGCGCGCACCGCCCGCACGGCCGGGCTGGAGACCGGCGACACCGTACGGATCGCGGCGCGCGGCGACTCCGCCACGTACACCGTCACCGGCGTCGCCGACCCCGCTCCGGGCGGCGACACCGTGCCGCAGCGCACGGTCTTCTTCTCCGACAAGCGCGCCGACGCCCTCGCGGGCGGCGTGGTCACCGACATCGCCGTCACCGCCGCACGGGGCCAGGACATCGGCGCCCTGAAGTCGGCGATCGCGAAGGCGGCCGGCGACGCGCCCGTCAAGGTGCTGACCGGCGACGACCGGGGCGCCGTCGAGCATCCCGACGTGCTCACCGGCAAGGAGGACCTGATCGTGCTGGCGGCCGTCTTCGGCGGGCTGGCCACCACGGTCGCCATCTTCGTCGTCTCGTCCACGATCGCGCTCTCCGTCCAGCAGCGGCAGCGGGAGTTCGCCCTGATGCGGGCGGTCGGCGGCACTCCCCGGCAGCTGCGCCGGATGCTGCTCGGCGAGACGCTGATGGTGACGGTGCTGGCGGCGGTGGCCGGATGGTTCGCCGGTCCGGTGGTGAGCCGCTGGCTGTTCGAGCGGCTGGTCGACGGCGGCCTGGTCGAGGACGTCGTCGAGTACAGCCTCGGCTGGATACCGGCGGTCGCGGCGGGCGGCGCGCTGCTGATCACCGCGCTGCTCGGCGGCTGGATCGGTGCGCGCCGCGCGGTCCGCGCCCGGCCCACCGAGGCGCTGGCCGAGGCCGCACTGCAACAGCGCTGGCTGCACCCGGTGCGCCTGATCCTGGCGATCCTCTTCCTGGCCGGTGCGACAGCCCTCATGATCGTCACCGTGCTGGTGTTCGACGGACCCATCGCCGCCAGCACCGCGGGCCCCACCGTGATGGCCGCCGCGGTCGGCCTCGCCCTCCTCGGCCCCGGCCTGACCAAGATGATGACCGTACTGCTGTCCGGTCCGGTGCGGGCACTGAGCGGGGTGGGCGGCGAGATGGCCGTACTCAACTGCCGGGCACGCACCGTACGGCTGGCCGCCGTCGTCACCCCGATCATGCTGGCCTCCGGCATCGCCACCGGGCAGCTCTACCTGCAGACCACCCAGGTAGCGGCCAGTGAGGCGGCGTTCAAGGAGAATCTGCGCGCCGACGCCGTGGTCACCTCGGCGGCGGGCGGCGTGGGCCCGGACCTGCTCGAGGCGGTCCGCGCGACCGACGGCATCAAGGCCGCCGGAGCGTATGTGACCAGCACCGGATTCATCGAGGGCAAGGGCAGCTCCGGGCAGGACGAGGACGGGCTGCCGCTCCAGGGGGTCAGCGCCGACGGCGTCACGGAGACGACGGCGGTCACCGTCACCTCCGGCACCCTGGACAAGCTGCGCGGCGGGGCGATCGCACTGCCCGAGTCGCGGGCGGACGACGCGGGCGTGGGCCTCGGCGACACGCTCCGGCTGCGCCTCGGCGACCGGGGCACCGAAACGGTGCGGGTGGTGGCGCTCTTCGAGGGCCGGGCCGGTTACGAGAGCGCGCTCACCCCGGCCTCGCTGCTCGCCCGGCACACCACCGAGGGCCTGCCGGAGCAACTCCTCGTGACCGCCCGGCCCGGCGTGGACGCGACCGCCGCGCTGGCCGGGCTGGCCGAGGAGCGGCCGGGCGTGGCGGTCGCGGGGCGCGAGGCGCTCGAGGCGGCGAACGCGGAGGACGCGCGAACCCAGGCGTGGATCAACTACCTGATGGTCGGCCTGATCGTGGGCTACACGGCGATCTCCGTCGTCAACTCGCTGGTGATGGCCACCCGCAACCGGCGCCGGGAGTTCGGACTGCAGCGGCTCTCCGGAGCTTCCGTGGCCCAGGTGCTGCGGATGATGACGCTGGAGGCGCTGCTCGCCACCGCGATGGGCGTGGCGCTGGGCGCGGTGGCCGCGTCCACCTCGCTGATCCCGTTCAGCGTCGCGGCCTCGGAGAGCTGGGTGCCGTCCGGGCCCCTGTGGATCTTCGGCGCGGTCGTCGGCACGGCGGCGACGCTCGCACTGGCCGCGACACTCCTCCCGACCTGGGCCGCCCTCCGCGAGCCCCCGGCCCGCGCGGCCCTGGCCAACACGGACTGACCGTCGGGGCCGGTCGGCCCGGAAGCGGGGGGGGGCCCCGGGCCCCCGCGGGGGGGGGGGCGGGGGGCCCCGCCGGGCCCCGGCCCCGCCCGCGCGCGGGGGGGCCGCCCCCCCCCCGCTTCCGTGGGCTGGGGATAATCCGGATTCTCGGATATCGGCAGCTCATCCCAAGTCCGTTGATAATTTGGGGTCATGGAATTTCGCCATCTGGGACGCAGCGGTTTGATCGTCAGTCAGCTTGCGTTCGGCAACTGGCTCACCCGGAGTTCACCAGGAGGCGAGGAGACAGAAATCGCCTGCGTGCGGGCCGCACTTGACGCCGGAATCACCACCTTCGACACCGCCGATGTCTACGCGGACGCCCACGCGGAGGAATCCCTCGGCCGGGCGCTGAAGGGAGAGCGCCGGGAGGGTCTGGAGATTCTCACCAAGGTCTTCGCGCCCGTCGGCCCAGGACGCAACGATATGGGGCTCTCGCGCAAGCACATCAGGGAGTCGATCGCCAATTCCCTGCGCCGACTGGGAACGGACCACGTGGATGTCTACCAGGCACACCGGTTCGACCTCTCCACCCCGCTGGAGGAGACCATGGAGGCGCTGGCAGACGTGGTGCACTCCGGTAAGGCGCACTACATCGGCGTCTCCGAGTGGACGGCGGACCAGATCAGGCAGGGGCACTCTCTCGCCCGGGAGCTCAAGATCCCTCTGGTGTCCAACCAGCCGCAGTACTCGGCCCTGTGGCGGGTGCCCGAGGCCGAGGTGATTCCGGCCTGCGAGGAGTTGGGTGTCGGACAGATCGTCTGGTCGCCACTGGCCCAAGGCGTGCTGACCGGCAAGTACCTGCCGGGTGGGACGTGGCCGGAGGGTTCCCGGGCGACGGACGCGAACGACGGCTCGGCGGAACTGGCCGCATGGTTGACGGACGATGTCCTCAGCCGTGTGCGGCAGCTCGGGCCGATCGCCGCCGAAGGCGGCCTGACGGCCGCTCAACTCTCGCTTGCCTGGGTACTCCAGAACCCCAATGTCTGTGCTGCCGTGCTCGGCGCCTCCCGGCCCGAGCAGATCACCGACAACGTCAAGGCAGTCGGCATCAGACTGGAGGGCGAGGTCATGGACCGGATCGACAGCGTCCTCGGCCCGGTGGTCAACCGTGACCCGGCGGTCACGGTCGAGAGCAGTCCCCCGTCCCCCGGCTGGCGGCTCGCCTGACGCTGCGAGCGGGCCTCCCCGCAGACGTATGACACGTCCGCGGGGAGCTCACCAGCCGCATTCTCCGGTCGGATTCACCAGATGATCGGCAGCCGCAGCAGGCTTCGTACCTGCATGCCGTCCTTCCATTCCAGCGAATTCAGGGGAACGGCGCACCGCATGTCGGGCAGCCGGGCGAAAAGCGCCTCCAGCGCTGCCTGTATCTCCAGCCGGGCCAACGGCGCACCAAGACAGCGGTGGATTCCGTACCCGAACCCCAGGTGGGGATTGTGCTTTCGGGTGAGGTCGAACAGGTCCGCGTTCTCGAACACCGATTCGTCGCGGTTGGCCGAGGGAATGGCGGGAAGTACGGACTCGCCCGCTCGGATCAGCGTTCCGCTCAGTTCGATGTCCTCGGTGGCGTAGCGCGCGAAGGTGACATGGGAGATGAGGGGCACGTAGCGCAGCAGTTCCTCGATCGCTCTCGGCATCAACTCGGGTCGGCGCTTGAGCAGTTCGAGCTGCTCGGGGTGGGTGAACAGGGCGTAGAGGGAGTCGATGAGCTGTGCCGAGACCGTCTCGTGCCCCGCGATCAACAGGACGCTCGCCAGCTCCACCAGTTCCTTCTCGGAGAGTTTGTCCTCCTCATCGCTGGCCTTGACCATGGCACTGATCAGGTCGTCCTGCGGCTGCTCACGGCGGCTGACCATCAGCTGCGCGATGTATCCGTGCAGCCGCTCGGTGTCCGCCTCGATCTCCTCCTCCGTCATCACGGTCGTGGCGGAGAAGGCGTCCAGCCAGCCGCGGAACTGCTCGCGGTCCTCGAATGGGACGCCGAGCAGATCGCAGACGACCGTGCCGGCGAAGGGAACGGCGAGTCCTTCCATGAGATCAGCCGGTGGCCCCTGGGCCACCAGTCCGTCGATCAGCCGGTGTGCCTCCCCCTCGATCCGGGGACGCAGCAGCTCGACACGGCGAACGGTGAAGACCTTGGCCAGGAGCCGGCGTAACCGGGTGTGGTCGGGCGAGTCCATGCCCAGGATGCTGGTGTGGATGGGCAGGGGAGTGAGGCGGGACTCGTCGTGCTCCGCTGCCTTCGCACGGCTGAACCGGGGGTCCCCCAGGGCAGTCTTCATGTCTGCGTGCCGGGTGACCAGCCAGGCGTCTTCACCGAAGGGGCAGCCGACCCGGAGGACGGGATCTTCTCGCCGCAGCTCTGCGTACAGCGGATCAACGTCCAGGGCGGCCGCTTCGCTGAAGGGGTAGCTGCGGGGGGCTTGCTGATCGCTCATGCGGACCGCACCTCCGAGAACCGGTTGTAGTGCTCGACGAGGCTCTTGGGCCGCATGTCGGTCCAGTTCTCCTCGACGTAGGAGAGGCACTCCTCGTGAGAGGCAGGGCCGTGGACTGCGGCCCACCCCGCCGGAACCGTGGTGAAGGACGGCCACAAGGAGTGCTGTCCCTCGTCGTTGACCAGCACCGAGAAGGTGCTCTCGGTGTCGTCCCAGGGGTTGCTCATGACGTGACCTTTCAGCGGGTGGGCGGTGGGAAGAAGCCGGAGGCGACGAAGTAGTCGGCGTACGTACGGATCAGCGCACCGTCCAAGGAGGGGAACGCGTGGCCCGAGTCCGCCAGCCCGGTCAGGGTGTTGGTCCGGTCGAGGCGGATCTGCCCGAGGCGGGAGAGTGCGGGCAGGGTGTCGGTGAGGAGCACGGCGGCGTCCAGCAGCCCCGCGCCCCTCGCACGGGCCGCTTCGACGTCCGCCAGCCGACGCAGGGTCCGGGTCCATTCCTCGACGCCCATGGGTTCCAAGCGGTAGCCGTACGCGCGCAGATGCCCGAGGACCGTGTCGAAGGGGAGGGGGTCGGGGCACGTGAGATGGTGCGCCAGGCCGAGGCTGCCGCGGCGGCGGGAGAGATGAACGAGGGCGGCCACGGCGTGGTCCACAGGGATCAGGTCGACAACGGGGGGCGGGTCGTGTCGACCGGGGGAGTGCGGCGCGGCCCCGATGACGAGCATGGCGCGCACGAGCTGCCAGAGCACGTCCCTGGAGGAACCGGCCCCGCTGACGGTGTGCCCGCTCACCCGGCCGAAGCGGTACACGCTGATCGGGAGCCCGCGCTCGGCCGCGGCCCAGACGAGTTGCTCCGCGGCCCACTTGCTGGCCGTGTAGCCGCCCGGCATGACCGACTCCGGTCGTACCAGGCGGGATTCGGGCACGGCGCCGAGGTTCTCGAAGCCCTCGTCGCTGCCCACCGACACGGCGGCCGTGGAGATGTAGTGGACCGGTACCGGGACTGAGCGGGCCGCCAGCCGCAGCACCTCCTGGGTGCCGGACACGTTGGCCGCCCTCAGGCGGGCGTACGGTTCGACCGCGTTGACCCGCGCGCCGTTGTGGTAGACGACGTCAGTAAGGTCCGCCAGGGCGTTGAACCGCTCTGGGGAGAGGCCGAGCAGTGGCTTTTCCAGATCGCCGGGTACGGGCACGATCCGGCTGCGGGTGCTCGCGTTCCACAGCCCGTACTCCACCAGGCTTCGACGGATGCGCCTGGCTGCCTGCTCGGCGTCGCCGGCCCGGACCAGACAGTGGATGTCGGCGTGCGTACGGTCGAGGAGTTCGCGCAGGAGGAAGGAACCGAGGAAGCCCGTCGCGCCTGTCAGCAGGATGTTCTCCTGGTCCGCCGCCTCGCCCGGGCGCCGCTCCCGGCAGGAGGGCCCGACCGTGATCCGCGGGTCGAGCACGGCCTCCGCCGCGAGGTCGACCGGTGCCGGACGGCATGCGGATCCGTCCGCCGCACCCAGGTCCACCGACGTGTTCGCCGACGTGTCCGCCGACGTGTTCACCCCGTCGACCGCCTCCAGCAGCGAGGCCACGGACTGCCGTTCGAAGAGCGTGCGGACGGGCAGCTCCACCCCGAGGCGGCGGCGGATCCCGCTGATCAGCCGCGTCACGAGCAGGGAATGCCCGCCCAGGTCGAAAAAGCTGTCGTCGACGGTGACCTGCGGGAGGTTCAGAACCTCGGCGTACAGCTCGCAGAGAATGCGCTCGCGCGGATTGCGCGGTGCCCGGCCGCTCGACAGCGTCCCGAAGTCCGGTGCCGGGAGCGCGGCCCGGTCCACCTTGCCCGATGCGGTGACCGGCAGCGTGTCCAGCACCGTAACCGAGGCTGGAACCATGTAGTCGGGCAGCAGACCGGCCAGATGGGACCGCAGCTCCAGACCGTTCAGGTCCGCCGAGTGACCGGCGGGCACGGCGTATCCGGTGAGGCAGGTGGCACCGCGGCCGTCCTTGCGGGGTACGACCACAGCCTGTGCCACGTCCGGTCGGGCGTTCAGGACCGCCTCGACCTCGCCTGGCTCGATCCGGAAACCACGCACCTTGACCTGCCCGTCGGCGCGGCCTATGTACTCCAGTTCTCCCCCGCTGTTCCAGCGGACGATGTCGCCCGTGCGGTACATCCGGGAGCCGGGAGCGCCGTACGGGTCGGCCACGAACCGGTCGGCCGTCAGCCCCGGCCGGTGCAGATAGCCGCGGGCGAGACCGGCCCCGGAGACGTGCAGCTCTCCCGGGATCCCCGGCGGCACGAGGCGCAGATCGCGGTCGAGGACGTACGTCCCGGCGCCCACCGTGGGCGTACCGATCGGGGGCGTACCGCCGCCGGAGAGCGGGGAGCTGAGAGTGGCGCACACGGTGGTCTCGGTCGGCCCGTAACCGTTGATGAAACGGCGTCCGGCCGACCAGCGGCGGACGGTCTCCCCTGACGACGCCTCACCCGAGACGATCAGCGAGGACAGAGAGGTCAGCTCAGCGGGCTCCATCACGGTCAGCGCGGCCGGGGGCAGCGTCGCGTGGGTCACGGCGAGCCGCTCGACGAGGGCGGCCAGGCCGGGGCCGGGCGCGGTGAGTTCCGCCGGTGCCATCACCAGCGTGGCCCCGGTCAGCAGCCCGCCGCACAGTTCCCACACGGCCCCGTCGAAGCTGTGGGAGGCGAACTGGAGGATCCGGCTCGACGGCGTCACCCCGAACCGCCGCAGCTGCGCCTCGACGACACCGGAGAATCCCGAGTGGGTCACCACGACGCCCTTGGGGTGGCCGGTGGACCCGGAGGTGTAGATGGCGTACGCGGGGCTCGCGACCATGAGCGGGCGCACCCGCTCGCCGTCGGCCACGTCCGTCTCCTGGCACTGGCCGACTGCGTGCCGGGTCTCGGCCCGGTCCAGGACGACGTGGCGCATGCCGGGGGTGCCGGGTACATCCCTCAGCGAGGTGCCGGAGCCGGTCAGCAGCAGTGCGGGGCGGACGTCCTCGAGCATGAACCGGAGCCGTGGCGCGGGGTGGTTCGCGTCCAGCGGCAGATAGGCGCCTCCCGCTTTCAGCACGGCGAGGGTGGCGACGACCGAGTCGACCGTACGGGGCAGCGCGATGGCCACGTACTGCTCGGGGCCGATCCCGCAGCCGAGGAGGTACCGGGCGAGCTGGTTCGCCCGGGTGTTCAGCTGCCGATAGGTCACCTTCCGCACGGGCCCCGCACCGTCGTCGAAGAGCAGCGCCGTCGCCTCGGGCGTCCGCTTGACCTGCGCCTCGAACAGATCGGGCAGGGGCAGCCGCGGTACGTCCCGCAGGCTGCCGCTACTCTGCCGCAGCAGCCTCCCCCGCTCGTCGGGAAGGACCGCGTCGAGCACGCCGATCCGCTGCCCGGGCTCGGCGGTGACCGCGTCGAGGAAACGCAGGAACCGCTGGACGAGCCGCTCGACACTCTCCCGGTCGAACAGGTCGGTGCTGTACTCCGCCACTCCGTCCATACCCTGCGGGCGCTGGTCGGCGCCCTGGCGCTCCCGCAGGCTCAGCGAAAGGTCGAACCGGCAGGCGCCGGTGCTCACCGCGCGCTCACCGACGGTCAGCCCTGGAAGCTCCGGCGTACCCTGCGGAGCGTTCTGGAGGGCGAGCATCACCTGGAACAGGGGATGGTATGCCGTCCCACGCGCCGGGGCGAGGGCGTCCACCAGTCGCTCGAACGGTATGTCCTGATGGGCGTACGCGGCCAGGTCGGTCTCCCGTACCCGGGCCAGCAGGCTACGGAAGGCGGGGTTTCCCGAGGTGTCGGTGCGCAGCACCAGAGTGTTGACGAAGAACCCCACAAGACCGTCCAGGGCATGGTCCGTGCGCCCCGCGACCGGGGTACCGATCGCGATGTCGTGGCCCGCGCCCAGCTTGGTCAGCAAGGCGGCGAGCGTGGCGTGCACCACCATGAAGGGGCTCGCCCCGCACTGCCCTGCCAGGTCCGCGATCCGCCGGTGCAGATCCGCGTCCACCGTGAAGTGCAGCGTGTCGCCGCGGTGGGAGGAGGACTGCGGACGGGGGCGGTCCAGGGGGAGTTCAGCACACTCGGGCAGGCCGGTCAGGGCACCGGTCCAGTAGGCGATCTGACGGGCGGCCGGGCTGCGGGAGTCGTTTTCGTCGCCCAGGAAACGCCGCTGCCACAGGGTGTAGTCCGTGTACTGGACCGGCAGGGGCGCTGGGCTGGGGACTTCGGAAGCTGTTGTCCCACCGGCACGGCGCGCGGTGTAGGCGGTGGCGAGGTCCTGCCACAGCGGCGCCAGCGACCATCCGTCGCAGGCGATGTGATGTACCGTCAGCGCCAGGACATGGCGGGTCGGGGCCGTGGTGAACAGATGGGCCCGGACCGGGATCTCGCTCGCCAGGTCGAAGGGGCGGCGCACCGCCGCGGCCACCGCGGCGTCCAGTTCTGCGGGCGCCACCGTGCTGGTGTCCAGCGGCGGCCGTGCGGCGGCGCCGTCCAGGACGAGCTGCCTCGGCACACCGCCTGTCTCGGGAAAGACCGTCCGCAGGCTCTCGTGGCGCTCCAGCACGTCGCCCAGCCCGGCTTCGAGAGCCGCCCGGTCCAACTCGCCCTCCAGCTCCAGCACAAGCGGGACGTTGTACGCCGCGCCCGGCCCCTGGAGCCGGTCGAGAAACCACAGGCGGTGCTGCGCGAAGGACAGCGGTACCTCCTCGGGGCGCTCCACCGGCAGGAGCGGCGGCCGGTCGCCTGCCGACGCCTGGTGCACGACCTCGGCCAGACCGGCGACGGTCGGTGCTTCGAAGACGCTGCGCACCGGCACCTCCAGGCCGAGCACCGAGCGCAGCCGGGAGCTGAGACGCGTGGCCGAAAGGGAGTGCCCGCCGAGGGCGAAGAAGCTGTCGTCGATGGTGACCCCGGACACGCCCAGGATGTCGGCGAACAGCTGGCACAGCAGTTCTTCGAGAGGGTTGCGCGGCGGCCGTCCGTCCTCGGCGGAGCCGATGCCGGGCTCCGGCAGCCGGTGCCGGTCCACCTTGCCGTGCGGTGTCAGTGGCAGTGCCTCCAGCACCACCGTGGCGTCCGGTACCAGGTACTCGGGCAGCCGCTCACGCAGGAAGGCGCGGACCGAGGAAACCAGGGCGCCGGTGTTGCGCACGGTCGCGGGGGCGTTGACCAGCGAGCTCAGTGCCCTACCGGTCGGCCCCGGAGCGCCGCCGCCGGGCGTGCCGGGCGGGCGGCAGGTCACCACGACGTCCAGGGCGTCGTCAGCGGTGGCGGACCAGATGGCGGAGGCCCGGAGGCCCAGCCCGGCGGCAAGATCGTGCAGCTGCTCAAGCGCAAGGCTCTCGGCGTCGTCCTGACCGCCCAGCGAGCGGAGTCGGCCCGTGCCACCCTCAGAAGCCCGCAGCGCCGCGGTGACGGGCGCGAGCCGGCTGTCGGGCATGCCGGTCACCCGGATGTCGACGGGCCGTCCGGCGTCGAGGCGGTCTGCCAGCGCTTCCAGGTCCGACACGTCCCGGCCCCACCGCAGCTCCTCCACGGGCAGAACCTCGTCGACGGTCAGCAGCTCATCCGCAGGAAGGCCGGGCCCGGCTCCCCGTACGGCCTTCCGCAGGACGGCGTCGTAGCGGTAGCGGGTCAGCTCGTTGACGTACCGTCCTCGTTTCACCCGCACCTCGCTGCCGCCGATGCCGGGGACGGCAGCCGCCAGTTCGGTGAAGAACGCCGGATCGACCAGGAGTTCCTTCTCCCGGATCATGGCGTGCTCGACGGCCGCGCGCAGCGCGCCGGGGCTCGACGGCAGGTCCGGGCGGCGCAGCTGGACATCGGTGTGGAAGGGGCGCAGCAGGCGCAGGTTGCGTACGTCCCCGACGAAGACCGACCCGCCGGGGAGGAGCAGTTCGACGGCCTTGGCCAGGACGTCCACGAGGTAGTGGGCGTCGGGGAAGTACTGGGTGACGGAGTTGATGACGACGGTGTCGAAGAAGCCGACGGGCAGGCCGCTGATGTCGTCGGCCGCACGGGCGCTCAGCTCGACCCGGCCCGCGAGGGAGGCGTCCTGGCGTACCAGTCGGGTCAGCGCCTCAATGGCCTGGCCTGACAGGTCCGTCCCCCAGTAGGCGTCACACTGCGGAGCCAGCCGGGACATCAGCAACCCGGTCCCCACACCGATCTCCAGGACCCGACGTGGGTGGAGCTCGCGGATCCGCTCCACGGTCGCGTCGCACCACTCCCGCATCTGCTCCGGCGGGATGGGCCGCCCGTCGTAGCTGCTGTCCCAGCCGGAGAAGTCCTCGCCGAAGTGCGCCCGCGCGACTTCGCTGTAGAGCGAGTCGTAGATGCCCTGCCACTCGCTCACCGCATCCGCCTGCGCCGCGGTGCGCTGCTCCTGTGGCCCGGTCTCCTCGGCGGGGACGACATACCCGACGAGCCGCTTGTGACCCGCTTGGTCCGCCCTGGCCACGACCGCGGCCTGGGCGACACCCGGGTGCTCCGTGAGGACGGCCTCCACCTCGCCCGGCTCGGCACGGAAGCCGCGGATCTTCACCTGGTCGTCGCTGCGGCCCACGAACTCCAGCAGCCCATCCGAACCGCCGCGCACCAGGTCACCGGTCCTGAAGAGCCGAGCTCCGGGCTTTCCCAGCGGGTCGGCGACGAACCGGTCCGCGGTCAGCGACGGGCTGTTCCAGTAACCACGGGCCAGTCCCGAGCCGCCGACATACAGCTCCCCGACCTCACCTGGCGGCACCGGGCGCAACTGACGGTCGAGAACCTCGGTGCGCATGCCTGACATGGCGGTGCCGATGGGAACCACGGTGCGCGGGCCACCGGGTTCGGCGATCCGGTGGCAGGTGGCGAACGTCGTCGACTCCGTCGGCCCGTAGCCGTTGACGACCACCGTCCCCGGGCAGGCCCGCAGGACTCGCCGGACAGCCGTGGGGGAGACCGCGTCACCGCCGGTCCACACCTCGCGCGCGCCGCGAAAGCACCGCGGGTCCTCCTCCGCCAGCACGGAGAACAGCCCGGCGGTCACCCACAACCCGGTGACTCCCGCGTCCGAGACCGCCGAGGCGACGCCGGGGGCGTCCAGTTCGCCCGGGGGCGCGACCACGACCGTGCCGCCGCACAGCAGCGGCACCCACAGTTCGTAGGTGAACGCGTCGAAGGCATGTGGCGAGTGCAGCAGGACCCGCTCGTGGGCACCGGTGCGCCATGCCTGGTCCTGTGCCAGCCCCACGACGTTCTCATGGGTCACTGCCACGCCCTTGGGCGTACCGGTGGAGCCGGAGGTGAACATCACGTAGGCGAGCTGCCGCGGTTCGGCAGGGACGCCGGGAGCTGCCGGCCCTGCGCGCCCGTCCGAAGGGCCGAGGGGCACCGGCAGGACCCCGAGAGGTCCTGGCCCGGGGCCTAGCCCAGCGCCGAACTCGGCCTGGGGACCGGATCCGTCCGTCAGGATCAGCCGGGCTCCGGTCTGCTGGAGTACCCACTGCAGCCGGGAGGCGGGTTGCCGTGAGTCCAACGGCACATAGCAGCCACCGGACTTGACGATGGCGAGCAGAGACACCACAAGCTGGGCAGAGCGTTCCATCAGGACCGCCACGGTGGAGCCCGGCCCGACCCCCTCCGTGGCCAGCCGCCGGGCCAGGCGGTCGGCACGGGCGTCGAGTTCCCGGTACGTGAGGGCCGGTTCTTCCTTGGCCGCGCACATCAGTGCGGTCGCCTCGGGAGTCAGCTCAGCCTGTCGCGCGAAGGCTTCCGGGAGCGTCACGGGGAGCGCGGGGTGATGCTGTGCGGACACGCGTCAACTCCTCTGTGCGGGCTTCCCGGAGAAGGGCGGTGCCGAGACACGTCGGTCGGCCGCACAGGGAAGGGCACACTCATGTCGTTTGGTGAGCACGTTATTCATACGGTGTGTATCGATCATGTCGCAGTACGTGGCCGTGCATGCCGGCGTGGCGGAGCAATTCAGCCGTTCTCGCATCCGGCCGGGCGGTGTGCCGGGCTTCGGGTCCGGGCCCTGATTTGCAGGTGCGGTCGCCTTTGGAGGGGCCGTCAGGGTGTGCGCCGACTGCGGCACCGGATCGCCGGGCACGGTCGTACGGTCATCCCTCAGGTGTGCGACCAGGAGATTGGCCTGAACAAACTCCTGAAAGGTGCTTCGTGGGAACTGTCAGGCAGAGCCTCGTCATACTCCGCGCTGCGAGGGGAAGACCTCGCGCGCATGCTTGCCCGCTTGCGGCGAAGTAGGACACAGGGAGCCACCATGGATGCCGTAGACCTCGATTCCGACCCTCGACAGCCGTCTCAGGCGGAACTGTTCACGTCCGACTCCGGGGTCGTCGCCGAGATGGTCGGACGCCCCATGCGGTTCGACTCCCCGCGGTATTCGCCTGCCGACAGCTATGCGGAAGTCGCCTGCGACCGGGTGTGGCGTGCCTGCCAGAGCCTCGGTCTCACCGGCGAGACCCGCTCCTCGATCCTGGAGCTGCTGCGGGAGTTGACCGCACCCTGGGGTGAACTCCCGGTCGGTACGCCCCCCGAACGTGCCTGCTGGGTTTCCATCGACGGTATGCCGTGCGAGCTGTCCATCGCCTGGGAGGCCGGCGAGCCGCAGGTCCGGATGTCCCTGGAGTCCCCGCGCGGTGACGTCCGGGCACGCATGGAGGACGGCATGACCCTCACTCGGCGCCTTGCTGAGAGGCCCGGGGTCTCGATCGGCGACTACCTGCGGATCGAGGACCTCTTCACGGCCGACGAACCGCAAGGGTTCTCCGCCGGGGGCCACGCTGTGGCCTGGCGCCAGGGGGCACACCCCCAGTACAAGGTCTTCCTCAACCCCGCGATCTCGGGCCGGGCAGAGGCCGCCGCCCGGACGGAGGAAGCCCTGACCCGTCTGGGGCTGACACGCCCCTGGCGCGCGCTGACCGAGCACCTGGGTGGCGCCTACGGCCCTGAGCACGAACCCGTGTTCATCGCTCTGGACCTGGTCGACGGCGAAGCGCTGCGGGTGCAGGTCTACCTCGCACACTCCGGCGTGTCCGCCGAGGAAATCGACGCCAAAGCGGCCGTGGCAAGCGGCCATGTCCCGGGCTCGTTCGCGCGGGCGCTGCGGCAGATCAACGGCCGTCATGATTCCGCCGAGTGGAAGCGGAAACCACCCGTCACCACCTTCACCTTCCGCGCCGGACGAGACCTTCCCAGCGCGGCCGCGTACATCCCGATGATCCCGGTCCACAGCCATGATGCGGCCGCCCGCGACCGTGTGGCGGCCTTTCTGAGCGGCGAGGGGATCGACCCCGCGCCGTACGCCCGCGTCCTCGATGCCCTCGCCGACCGGCCGCTGGCACAGTCACAGACCCAGAACTTCATGTCCTACCGCGGCGGCGACTCCCCGAGGTTCTCCGTCTACCTCGCACCGGGCACCTACCTCCCGGCCGACTGAGCGCCCCGAGTTCCCCGTTCTCCCGTTCCGGCGTTCCGGCGTTCCGGCGTTCCGGCGTTCCGGCGTTCCGGCGTTGAGTCCGTACGGTCCGCCGCCAGCGCGTCCGTGGCCTGCTGCCCGGCGTCCGCTGTGCGGGGTGTCGGGGTGGTGGTTTTCGAGCGTGGCGGGTTTAAGGCCCACCCGAGCCCGAAAAAACCCCCCCCACCCCCCCCAAAAAAAGCGGGGGGGGGGGGGGGGTTGTGTTCGGGGCGGGGGCTGCCCCCCCCCCCCCGGCCCCCCCCCCCCCCCACGCTCACCGCACTCATGAAGCGCTACCGGGCGCGGGCGCGGGTGCGCCGGGCTGGTTCCGGGGCTCCGGGGAAGTGGCGGCGGAAGAGGGAGAAGGAGAGGGCGTACTGGGATGCCGTGCCGAGCACCATGGAGAGCCAGACGCCCCGGACGCCCAGGACGGGGAGCGCGCTGAGGCCGTAGGCGAGGGGTATCTGCACGGCCGCGCCGGAGAGCGTGATCCGGAACATCGCGCCCGCGAGGCCGCCGCCCATGAACACGCCGCCGAGGCTCACCACACCCGCCAGTGCGACCAGGTAGAGGGCGAGGAACCTCAGCAGGACCCGGCCCTCGCCGATCACCTCCGGGTCGCTGGAGAAGGCGCGCAGCAGTGGTCCGCCGCCGAGCAGGAGTGCCGTGCCCGCTCCGACCGCGAGGACGGAGGCGATCAGCAGTGCCTGCCGTCCGATGACCGCGCCGGCGCCCGGCACCGCACTCCCGGTGCGGGCCAGCAGGATGCTCGCGGCCTGGCGTACGGCGTAGAAGGCCATGGTGGCGAAGAGGATGACCTTCGTCCCGATCCCGTACGCGGCGAGCGGCGCCTCGCCGAACCGGGCGACGACACCGACCAGCGCGACGGCGATTCCCATGCGCAGGATGAAGTCGCCGGAGGCGGGGAGCCCGACGGCCAGTACGCGACGCAGTGCGGCACGCGTGCCGTTCAGCGGGCCGGGGCGGCTCGTTGTGCTGGGGGACGGCACGTGCGGTGTGCGCGGTGCCTGCCGCAGGCCCCGCAGCAGGCGTCTCAGCAGCAGCACGCTGACGGTGAACGCGACGGCGCGGCCCAGCACCGTGCCCAGTGCCGCGCCCTGGACGCCCAGCGGGGGCAGACCCGCGAACCCGTAGATCAGCAGCGGATCGAGCAGCAGGATCAGCGAGTTGGCCAGCATCGCCGTCCGCATGGGGGTGCGGGTGTCGCCCGCGCCCTTGAAGACGCCGTCCACGACGTTCTGGGCGAAGAAGACGGCGATCCCGGGAAAGGAGACCGCGAGGAACTCCACGGTGAGCCGGAAGACTTCACCGTTCCCGCCTGTGAACAGTGCGGCGATCCGCTCCCGGCCGAGGAGGCCGCCGACCGCGACGACGGGTGTGATGACCAGCCACAGCACACCTGCGGCCCGTACGACGGGGAGCACGTGCGCGGACGGGTCGCGGCCGAGCCGTTCGGCGAGCACGACGGTGGTGCCGATGTTCGCCAGCAGGATCACGCCCAGCAGGACGTTCTCCAGCGTCGTGGCGACGGCGACCGCGCCGACCGCCGCCACGCCCAGCCGGGACACCCACAGGGTGTCGACGATTCCGGCCACCACGCCGGAGAGGAGTTCCAGATAGACCGGCGCCGCCAGACCGAGCAGCCGCCGCCGCACCGGCCCTGGTCCGGCTCCACTCTGCTCTGATGCGCTGCCCATGACAGCTTTCCCCCCTCCATGTCTGCTCGTCGCGAGACTACCTCGATTAGAGTTACTCGAATAGAGGTATCCTGCCGTGGTGCTCGCCCTCGCCGTCCTCGGCTTCCTCGCCGAACGCCCCCTGCACGCCTACGAGCTGCGCCGCCGCATCTCCGACCTGATGGGGCACACCCGCCCCGTCAGCGACGGTGCCCTCTACCCGGCCCTCAACCGGCTGCGCGAGGCGGGGCACCTGGAGCGCCACCCGGAGCCCGGCGCCGGGGCACCCACCCGGCAGGTCCTGCGGCTCACCGGGCACGGACGGGCCGAACTGCTGCGGCGCCTGCGGGAGCCGAAGCAAGGCGAGATCAGCAACAGCGCCTCCTTCTTCACGCTGCTCGCCTTCCTGAGCCAGCTGCCGGACCGGGCCGAGCAGGCGGCGCTGCTCCAGCGGCGGCTGGACTTCCTGGACGAGCCCGCGAGCTTCTTCCGCCGTGCCGGAGCAGGTACGGGCGCCGGTACCAGCGGCGAGCTGGTGCGGATCAAGGACGAGTCCGACCGCTACCGGCGCGGCATGCTGATCATGGCCCGGGAGGCCCACCGGGCGGAGCGCGACTGGATCGCACAGACCCTCGCGGAACTGCGCGGGCCCACCGGCGGCACGGCGGAGCACCCCGCATGAGCGGCCCCCTGCTGCGCGCCGCCGCCCGGCTGCTGGACACCGCCACCCTCTGCGACCCGGTCGAGCTGGTCGGCGGCCGGCGTACGACCGTGCTGCGCTGTCGTACGGACGCGGGGCGCACCGTCGTCGTCAAGGCTTTCGGTGAGGATGACGAGGGGCGGCGGTCGTTCGCGGCGGAGGCGGCCGGGCTCTCTCTCCGACTTGCCGGGCCGGAACTGCTGGCAGTGGACGAGGACTTGGCGATGGTGGTGATGGCGGATCTGGGTGACGCGCCGACACTCGCCGATGTGCTGCTCGGTGACGACCCCAGGACGGCAACGGCGGGCCTGCTCGCCTTGGCCCGCGGCCTCGGCCGGTTGGCCGCGGCCTCGGTCGGCCGACGCGGCGACCTCGCCCGGCTCTTCGCCCGCTACGGCGCAAGCGGAGGCGAGGGCGGCGGCCCCTGGATCGCGGAGGACGCCGACGCGTTCCCCGCACGGCTCACCGAAGCCGGTATCACCCTGCCGCCGCTGGACGCCAAGCTGGACGCCCAGCCGGCCGACCCGCTCCGCGTCGAACTCGGCTGGGTGACCGCTGGTCTGACGTCGGGGCACCACCGCCCGGTCTTCACGCCGGGCGACACCTGCCCCGACAACAACCTGCTCACCGCGGACGGGCTCCGCCTGATCGACTTCGAGGGTGCCTGCTTCCAGTCGGTCTTCCTGACCGCCGCGTACTGCCGGATGCCGTTCTCCAGCTGCTGGTGCGTCTTCCGGCTGCCGGACGGCCTGGCGGAGGAGATCGAGCAGACCTACCGTGCCGAAGTCGTCGCGGTGTACCCGGAGTTGCGACAGGACGCGGTGTGGGAGGCCGGGATGCGCGATGCGGTCGCCGCCTGGACCCTCAGCGCCACGGTCCACCTCCTCCCCCACGCGGTACGGGAGGAGAAGCTGATGCACCCGACCCGCCGCCCCGTCCCCACCGGCCGTGAACTCCTGCGGCACCGCTGGGAGGCGGCGAGCACCCTGCCCGGCCTCCCGGCCTTCACGGATGCGATGCGCCGCCTCCTCGCGCTGGCCCATACGGACTGGCAGGCGGGCCCGCTCCCGCTGTATCCGGCCTTCCGGGGAGACGGAGCCTGACTACCCTGCCCGAACACGCAGTTGACCCTCCGTCACGGATCGTATTAGCGTGTGGCGGGTGAAGACGATGGCACAGGTGGGGTTAGCCGGGGGCCTCCAGCAGCATCGTGAATTACAGGCCCTGCTCCGGAAGAAGTGCACCGGAAGCGCCACACGGCTGCTCGACAGCATCCGGCGCAGTGAGGCCCGGTACGCCCCTCACACCCACCACGTCATCACGCAACAGCTCCTCGAGGCCGCTGAACCCGCCTCGTGTGAACGCACCTCGCGCGGCACCGCCCTGCCAGTCCGGGGCGGTATCCGGCTGAGGGTTACGCCTCAGAGAGACCAGCGGTCCCCTCTGCCCTCCCGGACACAGGGGGCTTCCGCAACACGCCCTACGCCCTCCGACCGCGCCGCCAAGCCCGGTCCACGGGGCTGAGAAGTTGACTCCCACGGCTGTCGATGCGCCAACGCCTGCCCTACCGGCGGTCCCACGGTCTGCCCGTCTCCGCCTGAGCCGGCAGCCCCGGCGGCCCCGCAGCCCCGGCGGTCCCCGCAGCCCCGGCGGTCCCCGCAGTCCCGGCGGCCCCCGGCCGCCTCTTCCTTGCCTCGCCCCGATGAGCGCACGCCCCCGACGTCGGGTTGCCCTCCCTGCCCAGCACGAGCCCGAGGAATGTGATGATCGACCCCCTGGTGACCACGGCCACGCTGCTGGCCAGCGGATTCGCCGGCTCCACCGCGGCCCTGGTGGTGCAGACCCGCGCCAAGCGGCGGCTGCGCCGCCACCACCTGCCGCGTGAGAAGGCACTCACCGAGGAACTCGCCGTCGCCCGCGAGCGGTTCCGTGCACTGGAGGCGGAGACACGCCACCTGGCCAAGGTCCGCTTCCCTGCCCTGGTCGATGCCGTGGCCCGCGGGCACCGGGGTGTGGAGGTGCCCGGCCCGGCCGCCGCCCAGGAGTTGCGGGGGACCTCGGCAGCCGAATGCCACGAGACACTGCTCAGGCTGTGCGAAGAGGCGGTTTCCGTATCCCGCGACGGAATCGGCCTGGCCTCCCGCGCGGCTGTCCGGGACGTCATCGACGAGGCACAGACCTTCCTCGTCCGGTGCCAGATGAAGGTCCTGGAGGAGATGGACCAGTTTCCCGAGGGCACGACCTACCACCAGAGCCTGATGAACGTCGACCATCTGGTCACCCGCTCCCTGCACACCCTGCAGCGCACCCGTGTGCTGACCGGCTCGTGGCCCGGCCTGCAGCGCGCCGACTGCACCTTCCGCGAGATCGTCGAGTCCGCACGGGGCCGCATCGACGCCTATCTGCGCGTCGAGTACATCTACGAACCCGCCTCCGGTGAGGTGTACGTGGAGGGCCGCTGCGTCGAACCGGTCACCATGGCGCTCACCGAGCTGCTGTCGAACGCCACCGCGTACTCGGACGGCAAGGTCTCGGTGGAAGTGCAGCAGACGCAGACCGGCTACTGCGTCCTCGTCGACGACAGCGGCCTGAGCATGAACGTCTACCAGCGCGAAGAGGCAGCCCGGCTGCTGTCGCGGAACGACCTGCTGGATGTCACGAACCTCCCGGACACCCTCCACCTCGGCTTTCCCGTCATCGGCTCCCTCGGCGCCGAATACGGCTTCCACGCGGACGTCAGCTCCACCTCGCCCTACGGAGGCGTGCGCGCCGTGCTGCGGATCCCGAGAGAACTCCTGGGGCAGGGCCCGACAGACGAGGAGAAGAAGGCCGAGCGCCAGAGCATGGACGGCAGCGGCCTCAGCGTCGGCGACAGCGCCGCCCTCAGCGCTGACCTCTTCCCGCAGCAGCAGCCCCCCACTTCGGCCGGAGACAGCCCCGCCCTGCCGCAGCGTCGGCGTCGCGAACCCAAGCCCGCCTCGCCCGCGCCCGTCTCGAAGGACGCGCCGCCGCCCCAGGAGGACGCGGAGGCGTTCCAGCAGGGTTTCGCCCGCCTGGCGGCGCACATCAGCGACAGCGAGAACGAACGCACGACCATCGAAGGAGACCAGCTCCGTGACTGAGCAGCAGCCCACCGCCGACACCGTCGACATGACCTGGGTCCTGAACCGCCTCAAGGAGGAGAAGGGGGTGCTGCACGCCCTCCTGCTCAGCTCCGAGGGCCTGGTGCTGGCCGCCTCCACCGGGCTGGAGCGGGCGGTGGCCGAGCGGACCGCGGCGAACGCCTCCGGCGTGTTCTCCATCGGGATGGGCATCAGCGAGTTCGCGGACGCTGAGGGGACGAGGCCGCGCAAGGCGATCTTCGACCTGCCCGACGGCTGCATCCTCGTCTTCTCCTCCGGTGAACGCTCCGCGCTCGCCGTCTCCCTCAACGCGGAGATGACCAGCCCCGAGGTCGCCGTCGCCTCGGCCGCCACCATCAAGGCGATCAACGGCCTCCGCTCCGCGCTGTCCGCCCGGGAGCGGACCGCGCCCCCGGCCTCGTGACCCCCCGAGGCCGCAGGCGCATCGGGATGGTGCGGCCCTACACCCCGACCGGGGGCCAGGCCGCACCCTCCCGCCACAGCCTGGACTTGGCGACTCTCCTGATCGCCGACCGCGACCGGCCGTTGCACGGACTCAGCGCACACGCGCGCCGGGTGATGGAGCACTGCCTGCCCGGCGCGCTCTCCATCGCCGACGTCAGCGCGGACCTGCAACTGCCCGGTGCCGTCACGAAGGTGCTGGTCGCCTCACTCGTCGACAGCGGCCACCTCATAAGCCGCAACCCCGTTCCCGCCTTTCAGCAATACGACAGGGAATTCCTGGAGAGGGTCTTGGATGGACTCCACAAACTCTGACGGCCAGTACCTCGCGCCCGGCGTCACCACCTCGGTGAAGCTCGTCGTGCTCGGCCCTTTCGCCGTGGGTAAGACCACGTTCGTCCACTCGGTCTCCGAGATCCGGCCGGCCTCCACGGAAGAGCAGATGACACGCGCCGGCGAGCTGGTCGACGATCTGAACGGGCTGGACGGCAAGGACACCACCACGGTGGCGATGGACTTCGGCCGCATCACCCTTACCGACGACATCGTGCTGTACCTGTTCGGAGCCCCCGGCCAGCCCCGCTTCGCCTCGCTCATCGAAGGGCTCATGGAGGGTGCGCTCGGCGGGGTGATCCTCGTGGACACCAAGCGCATCACGGAGTCCTGGGACGCGATGGCGCGCATGGAGGAGGCCGGTCTGGCCTACGTGATCGCGGTCAACCACTTCGCGGGCTCGCCGCGTTACAGCGAGTCCGAGCTGCGCACCGCCCTGGACCTGCATCCGGACACACCGCTGGTGATCTGCGACGTGCGCAGACGCGAATCGGCCAAGGCGCCGCTGATCGCGCTCGTCTCCCACCTTCTCTCCCGCCCCCGTCTGGAGCCCGCCACATGACCGAGCCGCCCCTTTCCGCGACGGGCTGCCCGATACTGCACGGACCAGGCTTCGCCGCCCGCCCCGAGGACGCCTACCGCCAGTTGCGTGCCGCGGGCCCGGTCGGCTGGGCGGAGATCGCCCCCGACGTCCACGCCCTCGTCGTCACCCGCTACCGGGCCGCCCGCGACCTGCTCAACGACACCGGCACCTACTCCAAGGACGCCCGGCGCTGGCGGGCGTTGAACGAGGGGAAGGTGCCCGAGGACAGTCCCGTCCGCGGCCTGATGGAGTTCCGGCCGAACGCCCTCTACGCCGAGGGCGAGCGGCACGCCCGGCTGCGCTGGTCCATGGACGACTGCCTCGCCCGCGTCAGCGGCCACCAGCTGCGTGAGATCACCCGCCGCAGCGCCCAGACCCTCATCTCCCGTGTCGCCGCCCGCGGCCGGGCCGACGTGATGAGCGACTTCGCCGACACCCTGCCGTTGTACGTGTTCGCCGAACTGCTCGGCTGCCCCGACGAGTTCTCCGCCCGCCTGGTGCTGGCCTGCCAGGGCGTGATCAACGCCGGCCCCGAGGCCGGTCAGGCCGCCGCCGACCTGGCCGCCCTGCTCGGCGAGCTCGCGGGCCTCAAGCGGCAGCAGCCCGGGCAGGACTTCACCTCCTGGATGCTCGGCCACCCCGCCCGCCTCGACGAGGAGGAGGTCGTCTACCAGCTCTTCACCACCGTCGGCGCGGGCACCATCCCCACCGCCGCCTGGATGGGCTGGGCTTTGCGCCTGCTGCTGAGGGACGACGCCTACGCCGGCAACCTGGCCTCCGGCACGCTCACCGTGCGCCGCGCCCTGGAGAAGGCGCTGTGGACGAAGAGCCCGATGGCCAACTTCTCCGTGCACTTCGCCCGTGAGGACACCACGCTGCACGGCTGCCCGATCCCCGCGGGTGTCCCCGTGATGATCTCCCACGCCGCCGCGAACACGGACCCCGAACTCCCCCCGGACCTCGGCTACGAGAGCCGCGCCCACCTGGCGTGGAGCGCCGGTCCGCACCGCTGTCCTGCCGTCAGCCAGGCCACCACCATCGCCCAGACCGGAATCGAGACGATCCTCGACCGGCTGTGGGACATGGAGCTGACCATTCCCGACGACCAGATCACCCATCGGCACGGGCCCTTCCACCAGTGCCCCGTCACCCTGCCCGTGAAATTCCGACCCAAGCCGGAGAACGGCACATCCCCTTCCGCGAACACACCCGCATGGAGATGAATGTGACCACCTACGCCCCGATCACTCTGGACTCCACCGGCCACCGGATCCACACCCAGGCCGCCGAATTACGCGCCGCCGCCCCCGCCGTGCCCGTCGGCGTCCCCGACGGCCTCACCGTCTGGTCCGTCACCCGCGGTGACGTCATCAAGAAACTGCTCACCCATCCGGACGTGGCCAAGGACGCCCGCACCGCCTGGCCCGGCTACGAGCCCGGCTACTACCCCTGGCTGACCAGCTGGGTGGACGTACGGTCGATGCTGACCGCGGACGGGGGCGACCACGCCCGGCTGAAGAAGCTCATCGGCCGTGCGTTCAGCCCCCGCCGCATCGAGGCGATGCGGCCCGCCATAGAACAGATAGTCGCCGACCTTCTCACGGCGATAGGCCGGTACGAGCCCGGCGAGATATTCGACCTGCGGAACGCCTATGCCTATCCGGTGCCCACCCAGCTGATCGCCGGCCTCTTCGGCGTCCCCGACGAGCAGCGCCCCGCCATGCTCAGCGTGATCGACGCCGTGCTCGACACCACCGCCGACCGCGAGCAGGCCGCCGACACGCGGGACCGGCTGTATGCCGCGATGGGCAAGCTGATCGCCACCAAGCGCTGGCACCCGGGCGAGGACATGACCAGTCTGCTGCTGGCCGCCCAGGAGGAGGACGGCGACCGGCTCAGCGAGGAGGAACTGGTCTCCACCCTCATCCTGATGATCGGCGCGGGCTCCGAGACCGCCGTCTCCCTCATCGGCCACGCGACCTACGAACTGCTCAGCAACGAAGGACAGCTGCGCCGAGTGCTGGCCCACCCGGAGCGCTGGGACGACGTGATCGAGGAGACCCTGCGCCTCCACCCGCCGATCATGCACATCCCCATGCGGTTCACCACGGCCGACATAGACCTCGGCGAAGGCGTCACCATACCCGGCGGGTCCCCCCTCCTCATGGGGTTCGGCGCCCACGGCCGTGACCCGGCGGTCCATGAGCGGCCGGAGACCTTTGATCTCGACCGCGCGGACAAGAGCCATCTCGCCTTCGGCTACGGCATGCACTACTGCCTCGGCGCCGCCCTGGCCAAGCTGGAAGCCCGCATCGCCCTGCCCGCGCTCTTCGAGACCTTTCCCGACATCCACCTCGCCGGACAGCATCAGCCCCAGCCGTCCTTCATCGCACACGGCTACGAAACCCTGCCCGTGCGGGTGACCGCTCCCGCCGACCGCTGACGCCGGCGGTCCTCTCCGTGGCCGTGCCGGGGGCCGCAGCCGACCGGCACGGCCACAGCCGCGGCCACGGACCGGTCAGCCCAGGCGGAGGCGCAGGCCGTCCAGTTCCTGGGTGATCAGGGCCCTGGTGGTCAGGGAAGCCGAGCGGAGTGACGGGGAGGCGGCCTCCCGGGCGGCGTCGCGGTCTCCCGCGCAGGCGTAGCTGTCGGCCAGCCGCAGGGTGAGCAGGAGGCGGGAGGGGAGCATGCCCTCCGGAAGATGCTCCAGCGCGGTGTGGGTGGCCGCCACCGCCTGGCGGGCGACCGACCGGTCGCCGGTGGAGACCGCGAGGTCCCGCAGCGCCCCGGCGGCGGTGGCCTCCAGGAGCATCAGGCCCGCGCTTCCGTCCAGACAGGGTGACTCCTCCCGGTCCCGTGGGCCGAGGATCTCGAACTGGCGGCGGGCCAGGGACAGTTGTTCCGTGCACTCGCCGTGGTCGCCGGTCAGGGCGTGCCCGCGCGCCTGGTAGAGGTGGGAGAGGGTGCGGGTCCAGCCCCGGTCCGGCGTCAGCGCGCTCAGCACCCGGGCGTAGGAGAGCGTGGAGGGCACGTCGTGCTCCGCGCGGGCGAGCATGGAGAGTTCGCCGAGCAGACTGGCCCGGACGACGACGTTGCCGCAGGCTTCCGCCCAGCGCATGCCATGGGTGAACCAGGCCATGGCGGCGGCGTTCTGTCCGCACTGGCGTCGCAGGCGTCCTGCCAGCATGGCGTAGTGAGCGCTCAGGCTCAGTTGGCTGGTGGGCGGGTGGCCCGAGGCGTTCACCTGCTCCGCCCAGCCCACCACCATGCGCAGGACGCGTTCGACCCATGCGTTGTCACTTTGGGCCAACTCCGTGCGGTTCCGCACCACCAGGCATTCGAGCAGGGCGGTGAGGCCGTGGATCAGGTCCGCGTCCTGCCGGTGGGGGAAGGTCTCCGGGCAGCGGGCCAGGGCGGCGAAGACGTACGTGAAGTCGGGGACGGGGCAGCGGGCGCCTCCGTGCAGGGGGCAGGTCAGCTCCGCGTTGGGCAGGCGGCTGGGCCAGTTGTGCGACTCGGCCAGCTCGCCTGCCACGGCGCTGGTGTCGGCGGGCATGGGCGAGAACAGGATCTGCTGCGGTACGGAGGGGGAGAAGGAGGGGCCGGAGCCGGCGGAGGGGTAGGAGCCGGAGGAGAGGTAGGAGGGGGAGGAGACGAAGGAGGCGGTGTGGCCGCCGGTGTGGCCGCCGGTGTGGCCGCCGGTGTGGCCGTTCGGGCGGTCGGTCAGCGCCTCGTCCAGGACGGAGGCCAGGACGCCGCCGGTCTCCAGCACTTCGTCCAGACGCTGCACCGCGTCCCCGAGCGGCTCACGTTTCCCTCGCTCCCAACGGCTGATCAGGCTGTGGTCGTATCCCAGCAGGGTGCCCAACTGGCGTTGGGTCAGCCCGCGTTTTCGACGGGAGGCGCGTAGTCGCTGGCCGAAGACGGCCCAGGAACGCGCGTACGGGGTCGGGTCTCTGTGGAACGACAATGCTCCCTCGCAGGTGTGTCCGGTGGACCGAATCTTTGCCCGAGGCTGCCGTGTGCCATCAGTTGCTCGCTTGCCTGGATTTGACAACTCGCCGTCCTGGCAGCTCAGCGCGTTGACGCGCCATGACCTTGAGTGTAATTGTTCGGTCGCCCCGAGTGAAAGTCATGAACATGATCGTTCGCTCGCGGCGCAGGGGCCCACACCCCCGAAGGCCCCGCATCTCCCACAGGAGGAAGAAGTGGCCAAGCGCAGCACCCCCCATGGTGGACCGACAAGGCGTGCCCGGCTGACCGCCATAGCCGCCGGACTCGTGGTCACGGCAGCAGTCACCGTCTCGGCAGCCAACGCCAGCAGCGCACCTGCCGACTCCGGCAAGCCCAGCAAGGCGCAGCTCTCCCAGGCGAGCAGCGCAGTGCTCGACGCCGACGTCGCCGGCACCGCATGGCACACCGACGCCAAGACCGGCAAGGTCGTCGTCACCGTCGACAGCCGCGTCTCCAAGGCCGAGATAGCCCAGATAAAGAAGGAGGCCGGCGGCACGGCAGGCGCCCTTAAGATCGAGCGGACCTCCGGCACCTTCCAGAAGTACCTGCAGGGCGGCGACGCCATCTACAAGGGTGGCTCCCGCTGTTCGGCGGGCTTCAACGTCCGCAGCGGCAGCACGTACTACATGATCACCGCCGGGCACTGCACCGACGGCGGCGGCAACTGGTACGCGAACTCCAGCCGCACCACCCTCATCGGCCCGACCGTCGGGTCGAGCTTCCCCACCAACGACTACGGCATCGTGCGCTATGACGGCAACGTCAGCCACCCCGGTACGGCAGGCGGCACGGACATCACCAGCGCGGTCAACGCCAGCGTGGGCATGTCCGTCACCCGTCACGGCAGCACCACCGGCACTCACAGCGGTTCTGTGACCGCCCTGAACGCCACCGTCAACTACGGCGGCGGCGACGTCGTCTACGGCATGATCCGCACCAACGTCTGCGCCGAGCCCGGCGACAGCGGCGGCTCGCTCCGCTCCGGCAACCGGGCCGTCGGCCTGACCTCCGGCGGCAGCGGCAACTGCACCTTCGGCGGCACGACGTTCTTCCAGCCGATCACGGAGGCGCTCAACGCGTACGGCGTGAGCGTCTACTGATCCACGCTCCACCCGTTCCACCCCGCACACCGCTGGTCCGTGAGGAGGGCACTCCTCACGGACCAGCGGCTTGTCCGGCGTCAGGTGAGGGGGAGGGTGGTGTGGTGGGTGCCGGTGGTGGTGGTGCCGTCGGGTAGCCGGACGTGGAAGGGCAGGTCCGTGTCCTGCGTGGAGACATGCAGGGTGTCGCCTTCGCGGTGAACACGGTAGGTCGCGGCCGGGGCGCCGGTGTGGTCGGGGATGGTCACCCGCGCGCTGTAGTCGGGGGAGTCGGTGGGATAGACCAGCAGGGTGGGTTCCCGGAGCCAGTCACCGTCGGGACGCTGGTCATCAGCACCGAGGGTGAGGACGGCTCCGGCGCGGACGAACAGGGGCAGGCTCTCCAGGGCGTGGGTCTCACTGCGCCAGGCCGGGCCGGTGGCGCGCTGGCCGGTCAGCAGATGCGTCCAGGTACCCTCCGGCAGGTAGTAGTCGACCTGCCCGGAGTGGGTGAAGACCGGAGCGACCAGCAGGTCGGGGCCCAGCATGTACTGGCGGTCCAGGGTCCGGCAGCCCGGATCGTCGGGGAATTCCAGCAGCATCGGCCGCATCAGCGGCACACCAGAGGTCTGGGCCTGGGCGGCGGCTGTGTAGAGGTAGGGCATCAGGCGGTGCTTGAGCCGCGTGTACCGGGCCGCTACCTCCACGGCCTGGTCGCCGAAGTTCCACGGGACCCGGTAGGAGGAGGAGCCGTGCAGGCGGCTGTGGGAGGAGAGGAGCCCGAAGGCCAGCCAGCGGGTGAAGACCTCCGGATCAGGGGTGCCCTCGAACCCGCCGATGTCATGACTCCAGAACCCGAACCCTGACAGGGACAGGGACAGGCCGCCGCGCAGGGACTCGGCCATCGCCTCGAAGGAGGAGAAGCAGTCCCCGCCCCAGTGGACCGGGTACTGCTGCCCCCCTGCGGTCGCCGAGCGGGCGAAGAGGACCGCCTCACCCGCACCCCGCTCGGTCTCCAGGACCTCGAAGACGGCCTGGTTGTAGAGGTGGGTGTAGTAGTTGTGCATCCGCTGCGGGTCCGAGCCGTCATGCCACACCACCTCGGTGGGCACCCGCTCCCCGAAGTCGGTTTTGAACGCGTCGACGCCCTGGTCCAGCAGGACTTTCAGCTTGCCCTGGTACCAGGCGCACGCGTCCGGGTTGGTGAAATCGACCAGGCCCATGCCCGCCTGCCACAGATCCCACTGCCAGATGTCGCCCTCCGGTGTGCGGAGCAGGTATCCGGCCTGTGCTGCTTCGGCGAACAGGGGTGACTTCTGGGCGATGTAGGGGTTGA
>NZ_JAJAGO010000019.1 GCF_025165795.1 Streptomyces gossypii | reverse complement strand
ATCGCTTTGAACGGGTTTGACGGTCATCAGCCGTATACGCCGGAGGAGGTGCGGGAGGCGTTGCAGATCGGGCCGGACGCGCCGATCATCACCACGGACGCCCGGCACCGCGGCGACGCCAAGAGCGCACTGATCACCCTGGTCGAGCACGCGCTGATGGCCCGCTTGAGATGACATGACGCTGCGCTGAGCTCCGCTGGTCCTTCTCCGCACCGTCTGGTCCCGCAGGCCCGCCTCGCATGCCTGTGCGGGCCTGTCGTGCTGTCCGGCCGGGCCACGCCGCGCGGGGGCCCGTGGCATACGCTGGGGTGCCGTCCGACCGGTAACCGAAAAGCGTGAAGGAATCCCGTGCGCATCGCCAGATTCTCCCTCGACGGGAACGTCGCCTTCGGCGTGATCGAGGGCGACGAACTCGACATCATCAAGGGCCACCCCTTCGCCGATTTCGAGCGTTCGGGGCGGCGAATCCCGTTGGACAAGATCCGCCTGCTGCCGCCCGTACTCCCCAACAAGGTCGTCGCGATCGGCCGCAACTACGCCGAGCACGCCAAGGAACTCGGCAACGAGGTTCCCGACGCCCCGGTGGTCTTCTTCAAGCCCTCCACCTCCGTGGCTGGTCCCGGTGACCCGATCGTGTATCCCTCCTTCTCTTCCGAGGTGCACTACGAGGCGGAGCTGGCCGTGGTCATCGGCCGGATGTGCAAGGAGGTGCCCCGTGAGCGGGTGCGGGACGTGATCCTGGGCTACACCTGCGCCAACGACGTGACCGCCCGCGACGTCCAGCGCGCCGAGTCGCAGTGGGCGCGGGCCAAGGGGTTCGACACGTCGTGCCCGCTCGGCCCCTGGGTGGAGACCGAGGCGGACCCGGGCGACCTGGCCGTGCAGTGCACGGTCAACGGCGAACAGCGTCAGCTGGGGCGTACCAGCGAGATGGTCCGCTCCGTGGAGGACCTGATCGTCCACGTCACGGAGGCCATGACCCTGCTGCCCGGGGACGTCATCCTCACCGGCACCCCGGCGGGGGTCGGCCCGCTCAACGTCGGCGACGAGGTCGCCGTCACCATCGAAGGTATCGGCACTCTCACCAACAAGGTGATCAAGCGTGACTAACGCGACGAACGTCCGCGTACGTTTCTGTCCCTCCCCGACCGGTAACCCCCATGTGGGGCTGGTCCGCACCGCGCTCTTCAACTGGGCGTTCGCCCGGCACCACGGCGGCACCCTGGTCTTCCGTGTCGAGGACACGGACGCGGCGCGCGACTCGGAGGAGTCGTACGAGCAGCTGCTCGATTCGCTGCGCTGGCTGGGCCTGGACTGGGACGAGGGCCCCACGGCGTTCGACGCGGCCGCCGGAGGCGGCGCGGTCGGCCCGTACGGCCCCTACCGGCAGTCCCAGCGCATGGAGATCTACCAGGACGTCGCGGAGCGGCTCCAGGCGGCCGGCCACGCGTATCGCTGCTTCTGCACGGCCGAGGAGCTGGAGACGCGCCGGGAGGCCGCCCGCAAGGCCGGGAAGGCGTCCGGCTACGACGGGAAGTGCCGTGACCTGTCCACGGAGCAGATCGCGGCGTACGAGGCCGAGGGGCGGACCTCCATCGTCCGTTTCCGGATGCCGGACGAGACGATCACGTTCACCGACCTGGTGCGCGGGGAGCTGAGCTTCGCACCGGAGAACGTCACCGACTACGGCATCGTCCGGGCAAACGGCGCGCCGCTCTACACACTGGTCAACCCGGTGGACGACGCCCTGATGGAGATCACCCACGTCCTGCGCGGCGAGGACCTCCTCTCCTCCACCCCGCGCCAGATCGCGCTCTACCGTGCGCTGGCGCTGATCGGCGTGGGCAGCGGCGCGACCCCGGCCTTCGGGCATCTCCCGTATGTGATGGGGGAGGGCAACAAGAAGCTCTCCAAGCGGGACCCGGAGTCCTCGCTCAACCTGTACCGCGAGCGCGGCTTCCTGCCCGCCGGGCTGCTCAACTACCTTTCCCTGCTGGGCTGGTCGCTCGCAGAGGACCGGGACATCTTCTCCATGGACGAGCTGGTCGCCGCCTTCGAGATCGGCGACGTCAACGCGAACCCGGCCCGGTTCGACCTCAAGAAGTGCGAGGCGATCAACGCCACGCATCTGCGTGAGCTCCCGCTGCCGGACTTCACGGCTGCCTGCGCACCCTGGCTGCGCCCGCCGTACGCGCCGTGGAAGCCGGAGGCGTTCGACCAGGCGGCGTTCGAGGAGCTGGCGCCGCTGGCCCAGACCAGGCTGACCGTCCTCTCCGACATCACCCAGAACGTCGACTTCCTCTTCCTCGAAGAGCCCGCCGAGGACGAGAAGTCCTGGCAGAAGGCGATGAAGCCGGGCGCGGCCGATGTGCTGCGCAGCATCCATTCCCGGCTGGCCGCACTCGGCGAAGCGGACTGGAGCGCGGAGCCGCTGAAGGAAGCGGTGCTGGCCGCGGGGGAGGCGCACGGCCTGAAGCTCGGCAAGGCCCAGGCCCCCCTCCGTGTGGCGGTCACCGGCCGCACGGTGGGCCTCCCGCTCTTCGAGTCGTTGGAGGTCCTGGGCCGCGAGCGCACCCTGCTGCGGGTGGACGCGGCCCTGGCGAAGCTGGCGGCCCAGCCGGAGGAGTGAGCAGCATCCGGGCCTGATGGCACGCCATCCGCCCGGCAGACACGTCCGCCCGTACCCGGCCACCGGGTGCGGGCGGTTCGTCGCTCTGGGTCCCCGGCGGGAAACAGTGAGGGGGGAGCCGTGAGCTGGGGCCTGTGAGCGGGCCGGTGCGGACTGCCACCGTCTCCGCGCCCGGAGGTGCCGGCCGACTCGTGCCGAGGCCGCGCGCTAACCCGTTTTGGAGCGGGCTGCACGATCAGGTAATGTTCTTCCTGTCGCCGAACGGGCCGGGCCTCAGGGCCAGGTCACCGGGAAAGCGGCCACCCAGACGAGATCCCTGATGGGGGTTGTGTTTTGGTGGGCTATGGTGTAATTGGCAGCACGGCTGATTCTGGTTCAGTTAGTCTAGGTTCGAGTCCTGGTAGCCCAGCGCGATCTTCTTATCGAGTAGATCGATGTTCAGTAAGATCGATGCCCCCGTTGTGTAGCGGCCTAGCACGCCGCCCTCTCAAGGCGGTAGCGCCGGTTCGAATCCGGTCGGGGGTACTGGTTCTCAGGAATCACGCTAGGGCCCCCGTTGTGTAGCGGCCTAGCACGCCGCCCTCTCAAGGCGGTAGCGCCGGTTCGAATCCGGTCGGGGGTACGCGATCGTATGGATCACATGGATTGTGTGAGAAAAGGCCCTCCGCCGTGGCGGGGGGCCTTCTCCGTGGCGTTCTTTGTCCGTACCGGTGGTGTCACCAGCCGTAGCGCCGGGTGGCCTCTGCCGGAACCCCTCAGAGCCCGCCGCCGCGCCGCAGCGCCTCGCTGAGCCGTGCCGCGGCATCGACGATGGCCTGGGCGTGCATCCGCCCCGGGTGCCTCGTCAGCCGCTCGATCGGCCCGGAGACCGAGACCGCCGCCACCACCCGGTTCGACGGACCGCGTACGGGCGCGGATACGGAGGCCACACCGGGCTCGCGCTCGCCGATCGACTGGGCCCAGCCGCGCCGCCGTACGCCGGACAGCGCGGTGGCGGTGAAACGGGCACCCTGGAGGCCGCGGTGCAGCCGCTCCGGCTCTTCCCACGCCATCAGGATCTGAGCGGCGGATCCCGCCTTCATCGGCAGCGTGGAGCCCACCGGCACCGTGTCACGGAGTCCGGAGAGCCGCTCCGCCGCCGCCACGCAGATCCGCATCTCGCCCTGCCGCCGGTAGAGCTGAGCGCTCTCGCCGGTGACGTCGCGCAGATGTGTCAGCACCGGGCCGGCCGAGGCGAGCAGTCTGTCCTCGCCCGCCGCCGCGGCGAGTTCGGCCAGCCTGGGGCCCAGGATGAAACGGCCCTGCATGTCCCGGGCCACCATCCGGTGGTGCTCAAGAGCTACCGCGAGCCGGTGGGCTGTCGGCCGGGCGAGTCCGGTGGCCCCGACCAGCGCGGCGAGCGTCGCCGGGCCGGACTCCAGGGCGCCGAGGACCAGGGCCGCCTTGTCGAGTACGCCCACTCCGCTCGTGGCGCCACTAGTGTTGTCCATGCGTCGATACTTGCGTCTCAAAGTGTGAAACGCAAGTTCATATTTCCCCCACACCCGCCAGTCTGTAACGACGGCCACCATCCGGCACGTGGGAATCGGGTGTGGGCAAAGGACTCGAGCATGGGCCGGCAACGCGGCCGGCCGAAGGGAATCCGATGGCACGGACACTGGCGGAGAAGGTCTGGGACGACCATGTCGTCCGGCGGGCGGAAGGCGAGCCCGACCTGCTCTTCATCGATCTGCACCTGCTGCACGAGGTGACCAGCCCGCAGGCTTTCGACGGCCTTCGCAAGAACGGCCGGACCGTGCGGCGTACGGACCTCACCCTCGCCACCGAGGACCACAACACTCCCACCCTGGACATCGACAAGCCCATCGCCGACCCGGTCTCCCGCATCCAGCTGGAGACACTGCGCAAGAACTGCGCGGACTTCGGTGTACGCCTGCACCCGCTCGGCGACGTCGAGCAGGGCGTGGTGCACGTGGTGGGCCCGCAACTGGGGCTGACCCAGCCCGGTACGACGGTGGTGTGCGGTGACAGCCACACCTCCACACACGGTGCCTTCGGCGCGCTGGCGTTCGGCATCGGCACCAGCCAGGTCGAACACGTGCTGGCCACCCAGACGCTGCCGCTGGCCCCCTTCCGCACCATGGCGGTCACGGTGAACGGCGAACTGCCCGAGGACGTCACGGCCAAGGACCTGATCCTGGCGGTCATCACCCGGATCGGCACCGGCGGCGGCCAGGGCTATGTCCTGGAGTACCGCGGCGAGGCCATCGAGAAGCTGTCGATGGAAGCCCGGATGACCGTCTGCAACATGTCCATCGAGGCGGGCGCGCGGGCCGGGATGATCGCGCCCGACGCGACGACGTTCGACTATCTCCGGGGCCGCGACCACGCCCCGCAGGGCGCGGACTGGGACGCGGCGATGGAGTACTGGTCCACGCTGCGCACCGACGACGACGCGGTCTTCGACCACGAGGTGGTCATCGAGGCCGCCGAGCTGGCGCCGTTCGTCACCTGGGGCACCAATCCGGGCCAGGGTGCGCCGCTGTCCGCGAGGGTGCCCGACCCGGCGGGATTCGCCGAGGAGGGAGAGCGGATCGCCGCCGAGAAGGCCCTGGAGTACATGGGGTTGACCGCCGGCACCCCGCTGCGGGAGGTCGCGGTCGACACTGTGTTCGTCGGATCCTGCACGAACGGCAGGATCGAGGACCTGCGCGCCGCCGCTTCCGTGCTCGGGGGCCGTCAGGTTGCCGAGGGCGTGCGCATGCTGGTCGTGCCCGGCTCCGTACGGGTCGCGCTGCAGGCGGTGGAGGAGGGGCTGGACAAGGTGTTCACCGCGGCCGGAGCCGAATGGCGGCACGCGGGCTGCTCGATGTGCCTGGGCATGAACCCCGACCAGCTCTCCCCCGGAGAGCGCGCGGCGTCCACCTCCAACCGCAACTTCGAGGGCAGGCAGGGCAAGGGCGGCCGGACACATCTGGTCTCCCCGAACGTCGCCGCCGCCACCGCGGTTCTGGGCCATCTGGCCTCACCCGCCGACCTGTCCGACGTCCGTACCCCCGCCGGAGTCTGAGAGCCATGGAAGCCTTCACCACACACACCGGCCGGGTCGTACCGCTCCGGCGCAGCAACGTCGACACCGACCAGATCATCCCCGCGCACTGGCTGAAGAAGGTGACCCGCGACGGCTTCGAGGACGGCCTCTTCGAGGCGTGGCGCAAGGACCCGGAGTTCGTTCTCAACCAGCCGCGCCATCAGGGCGCGAGCGTGCTGGTGGCGGGTTCCGACTTCGGCACCGGCTCATCCCGCGAGCACGCCGTCTGGGCGCTGCAGAACTACGGTTTCCGGGCCGTGATCTCCTCCCGCTTCGCGGACATCTTCCGGGGCAACTCGCTGAAGAACGGTCTGCTGACCGTCGTTCTCCCGCAGGCTGCGGTGGAAGCACTGTGGGAGCTGGCCGAGAGCGATCCGGCCGCGGAGGTGACCGTCGACCTGGTCCAGCGCAAGGTCCTCGCGCGCGGCATCGAAGAGGGCTTCGCTCTGGACGAGAACGCGCGTTGGCGGCTGCTGGAGGGCCTCGACGACATCAGCCTCACCCTGAAGAACGAAGCGGATGTCGTGGCGTACGAGGCGGGCAGGCCCGCGTTCAAACCCCGGACCCAGGTGGTCTGACGAGGGAGAACCCCTCTTCGGAGCCGGTGCGCCCCCTGCCTTCGGGCCAGGGGGCGCACCGCTGCGTTGAGCGCCCACGAGGTGACAACTCGCCCCAGATGGCACAATCGGCGCATGGAACGCGACGGTCAACTCGAGCTGTACGACCGCGTCGCCGCCCGCCTGAAAGAGGCGCACGCGCGCGTGCGCACGCTGCAAGTCCCGGAGAGCGTACGGGTGGCGCTGACACGGAAGCTGCTCGTGATCACGGCCGCTACCAAACACGATCTGGCGGACGCCGAACGGCGTCTGGACCAGCTGATGACCGACCTCGACGAGGGGCGGTTACCTCCCGAGCCGGGCGACCGTCCTGGAGACCGTCGTGGCGACGGATCTCGTTGACCGCCGATTTCGTTGCGGCACAAGGGTGATTAGCCCGTTTCGTGTTTGATTTGCGGTATATATCTGCCTACCGTGCGAAAAAGCTCGGACACATTAGTTCCCGTGGAACGCCTCCGAAGGGGAAGACGTGAACAAGGCGCAGCTCGTTGAAGCAATTGCCGACCAGCTCGGCGGACGTCAGCAGGCCGCTGACGCGGTCGACGTCGTACTGGATGCGATTGTCCGCGCGGTGTGCGCGGGTGACCGGGTCTCGGTCACAGGTTTCGGTTCCTTCGAGAAGGTCGACCGGCCCGCCCGCTACGCACGTAACCCGCAGACCGGCGAGCGGGTACGGGTCAAGAAGACCTCGGTGCCGCGCTTCCGGGCAGGCCAGGGTTTCAAGGACCTGGTCAGCGGGGCGAAGAAGCTCCCGAAGAACGACGTCGCCGTGAAGAAGGCTCCGAAGGGCAGCCTCTCGGGTGGCGTTTCGACGCAGAAGGCGGCAACCAAGAAGGCGGCGGCGAAGAAGAGCACCGCGAAGAAGACCACCGGGAAGGCGGCCGCCAAGAAGGCACCGGCGAAGACGGCGCCGGCCGTCAAGAAGACGGCGGCGAAGAAGAGCACGGCGAAGAAGGCGGCGGCCAAGAAGACCACTGCCAAGAAGGCAACCGGGAAGAAGACCACGGCCAAGAAGGCCACCGCCAAGAAGGCGGCGGCCAAGAAGGCCCCGGCCAAGAAGAGCACGGCCAAGAAGGCGCCGGCCCAGAGGTCGGCGGCGCGCAAGACCACGGCCAAGAAGGCCGCCGCCCGCAAGAAGTGAGACGAAGGCACGCACCAGCGCCGGGCCGGGCTCCCTCGGGGGAGGCCGGCCCGCGGGCGTTCCGCGGCGAAGTGCTCCGCGATGAGGTGCTCCGCGGCGAAGTGCTCCGCATCGGGGAGCTCCGGGACGCGGTGGCCCGGAGCTCGGTGTTCACAGGGTCTGGAGTGTCAGAAAGGTGACCCGGCGCTCGTCACCCTCCCCCGTCACCTCGACCCGCACGCGCTGCCCGGGCCGCAGCAGTCGGAGGCCGCCCGCGTCGAAGGCGGCGGCGTCGAAGGGCAACGGGGTGCCGTCGTCCAGCAGCACCTGTCCGGAACGGGTCTCGGGATCGTAGGTGTACGAGGTCGCCTGCATGGCCAGCAGCGTACGCGTTGTCGCCTGAGCGCCTGTCGGGTGGCCTCGGACCGGGCGGCCACGCCCTGGCACGTCCCCTCGGCCCTTCGGGCCGGGGGAGCCCTCCATGCTTCCCTCGTTGTCGTCAGTCGCCGACGCTCCGCGTCGGCTCCCTCCTCCGCCTCGGAATCGCACGCACCAGACCGCGTCCGCCATCCGGTCCGAGGCCACCCGACAGGCGCTTGGCCGAGTGCACACCCACCCCCAGCGCCAGCGCCACCCGGAGATCCTCGGCGGTGTCGACGTCCTGCCGGGCACCAGGTACGTCCGAGAGTGCGATTTCCACCGCTCCGGAGGCCAGATGCCGGGCGCGGGAGGGACCGCCGAACGCCGGGCGCAGTTCGCTGCCCGGCAGAGCCGACAGCAGCGTCGTACCGATTCCGGCGGCGTCCGGGAGAAATGCACGGGGAAATGCGGAGGCGGTGTTCAGTACCCGCAGCAATTCTGCGGGCCGAAGCGCGGGGAGATCCGCGTTCAGCACGGCCACGGCGGATTCCGGGGCGTGGGCGCGCACCTGTGCGGTGCCGTACGCGAGCGCCGCGTTCAGACCGTCGGCAGGCAGGTCCGGCACGATCCGCGCGCCCAGCGCTGAGAGCGCCTCGGCGGCCAGCGGATCGTCCGTGACAACTGCCACACCGCGTACGGACGCGCAGCCGAGCGCCGCGCTCACGGTGTCCTGGGCGAATGCCAGCGCGAGGCCGGGACGCAGGGCTTCGCCCGCCGTCGCGCCCAGCCTGCTCTTCGCCCGGGACAGCGGTTTGAGGGGAATGACCAGTCTCCACACGCGCGGTGCCCCCGGCTTCTCGTCACGTCGCATCGCTCTCATTCTCGCCTGCTCCCGGCCCACGTCGGCGGGCTCGGGGTTACGGTGTGCACGACAGCCGACGTCGGATGGCGCGGAGACCCGGTTGTGCGCAGCTGTGAACCAAGAGGAGATGGTGTCCCGGTGTCCCGCCGCAGAATCGGCTTCTGGTACCGCCTCGCTGCGGTTGTGGCGAAACCGCCGCTTGTGGTGTTCTTCAAGCGGGACTGGCGTGGAATGGAACACATTCCGGCCGACGGCGGCTTTATCACCGTCGTCAATCACAACTCGTATCTCGACCCTCTGTCGTACGCCCACTTCCAGTACAACACCGGTCGCGTCCCGCGATTCCTGGCGAAGGTCGCGCTCTTCAAGGCGGGGGCCGTCGGCTCGTTCATGCGTGGTGCCGGGCAGATCCCGGTCTACCGCGAATCAGCGGACGCCGTCGGAGCCTTCCGTGCCGCGGTCGAGGCGATCAACGACGGCGAATGCGTCGCCTTCTACCCGGAGGGCACACTCACCCGCGACCCCCACATGTGGCCGATGGAGGGCAAGACGGGTGCCGCCCGTGTCGCCCTGCTGACCAAGGCGCCCGTGATCCCCGTCGCCCAGTGGGGCGCCAACCTCGCGGTGCCGCCGTACGCCCGCCCCAAGGAATTCCGGTTCCTGCCGCGCAAGACCCTCACCGTGCAGGCCGGCCCACCCGTCGACCTCTCCGAGTTCTACGGGTGCGAACCGACCGCGGACGTGCTGCGCGCCGTCACCGACACCCTCATGGACGCGCTCACCGTGCAGCTCGCCGAGATCCGCGGTGAGCCCGTACCCGTTGAGCGGTACACCCACCGCAGCCGGGCCGCCGAGCGGCGCACCGACGGGGAACCCGACCGGGACACGCCCGCACGGGCGGCAGAGGCACCCGGAAGAACAGAAGAGACGGCCCGAAAGGCCGAAGAAGGAGAGAAAGCGTGACGCGAGCCGCTGTCTACGGCACCGGGTCCTGGGGCACGGCCTTCGCCGTGGTGCTGGCCGACGCCGGATGCGACGTGACCCTGTGGGGTCGCCGCTCCGGACTCGTCGACACCGTCAACGCAACCCGCACCAACCCGGACTATCTGCCGGGCGTCGAAATCCCCTCTTCCGTCACCGCCACCACCGACCCGGCCCGTGCGGCGCGGGACGCGGAATTCACGGTTCTCGCCGTGCCGTCGCAGTCCCTGCGCGCCAACCTGGAGCACTGGACCCCGCTGCTGCACCCCGGCACCGTGCTGGTCTCCCTGATGAAGGGCGTCGAGCTCGGTACCGCCGAGCGGATGAGCGAGGTCATCGCGGAGGTCACCGAAGCGGGCCCGGAGCGGATCGCGGTGCTCAGCGGTCCCAATCTGGCGAAGGAGATCGCCGCACGGCAGCCCGCCGCCTCGGTCGTCGCCTGCCGCGACGCCTCCGTGGCCCGGCGGCTCCAGACGGCCTGCCACACCCCTTACTTCCGCCCGTACACCAACACCGACGTCGTCGGCTGCGAACTCGGCGGTGCGGTCAAGAACGTCATCGCGCTGGCCGTCGGCATCGCGGAGGGCATGGGACTCGGCGACAACGCCAAGGCCTCGCTGATCACCCGCGGTCTGGCCGAGACCACCCGGCTCGGTCTGGTGATGGGCGCCGACGCGCACACCTTCGCCGGTCTCGCGGGCATGGGCGACCTCGTGGCCACCTGCTCCTCGCCGCTCTCGCGTAACCACACCTTCGGCACCAACCTCGGCCGGGGGATGACACTGGAGGAGACGATCGCGGTCACCCGGCAGACCGCCGAGGGCGTCAAGTCCTGCCAGTCGGTGCTCGATCTGGCACGGCGCCACGCCGTGGACATGCCGATCACCGAGACGGTGGTGAGCATCGTGCACCAGGGCACGCCGCCACTGGTCGCGCTCAAGGAACTGATGTCGCGCAGCGCCAAGGCCGAGGGCGTCTGACGGGGCGTCGGCCGCCGGCTCCCGGCCGGTGCGCCGCCGCCCTTCCGCGCGCCGTACGAGGCGGTAAAGTCAGGACGATATGAGCAGCCACAGCCCCACCTCCAAGCCCCGGGTCGCCGTCGTGTTCGGCGGCCGCAGTTCCGAGCACGCGATCTCCGTGGTCACCGCCGGCGCCGTACTGCGCGCCATCGACCGGGAGAAGTACGAGGTGCTGCCGATCGGCATCACCTCGGACGGCAGCTGGGCGCTGACCGCAGACGATCCCGAGCGGATGGCCATCGCCGACCGGCAGCTGCCCAGCGTGGCGGATCTCGCCGAATCGGACGGCGGTGCCGTGCTGCTGCCGGTGGAGCCCGGCAGCCGCGAGGTCACCCTCACCGAGCCCGGACAGGTGCCCAAGGCGCTGGGCGAAGTGGACGTCGTCTTCCCCGTGCTGCACGGCCCGTACGGCGAGGACGGCACGCTCCAGGGGCTGCTGGAGCTCTCCGGGGTGCCGTATGTGGGTGCCGGGGTGCTGTCCTCGGCCGTCGGCATGGACAAGGAGTACATGAAGCGGATCTTCACCTCCTTCGGGCTGCCGGTGGGCCCGTATGTGACGGTCCGCCCCCGCGAGTGGGAGACGGACCCGGCAGCGGCCCGCAAGAAGATCGTGGACTTCGCCGGTGACCACGGCTGGCCGGTGTTCGTGAAGCCCTCCCGTGCCGGTTCCTCGATGGGCATCACCAAGGTCGCCGCACTCGGCGGCCTGGACGAGGCGGTCGAGGAGGCCCGCCGGCACGACCCCAAGATCATTGTGGAGTCGCTGCTGAGCGGCCGTGAGATCGAGTGCGGTGTGCTGGAGTTCGAGGACGGCCCGAGGGCGAGCGTCCCGGCCGAGATCCCGCCGGCCACCGCGCACGACTTCTACGACTTCGAGGCGAAGTACATCGACTCGGCTGCCGGGATCGTGCCCGCCCCGCTGACCGAGGAGCAGACGGCGCGGGTCCGGGAGCTGGCCGTCAGCGCCTTCGAGGCCGCCTCCTGCGAAGGGCTCGTCCGCGCGGACTTCTTCCTCTGCGACGACGGCGAGTTCGTCATCAACGAGATCAACACGATGCCCGGCTTCACGCCCATCTCGATGTATCCGAGGATGTGGCAGGAGACTGGCGTCGGCTACGCCGAGCTGGTCGACCGGCTCATCCAGGCGGCCCTGCGCCGCCGGACAGGGCTGCGCTGAGGCGGAGCTGAGGCCTGAGCCGGGCGCGGCGGGCGGTGCGCCGTACGCCGCGCCGCGGCTACTTCTCCGTCTTCGGCACGGACGCCCGCAGGGCCTTTGCCAGGTCCGGCAGCGCCCCGATTTCCGGAGCGTAGTCGTCGGGCACCGTCACCTCCACGAACGCGTCACGGCCCGTGGCGGTGAAGCGGTATCCGCCGTCGCGCGGTTCGATCAGCCAGTGGACGCCGTTCACTTCGGCCTGGTCGGCGAGGGGGTTGTAATGTTCACTTCCGGGCGTGAGCACCTCGGGCCGCGGCACTCCACAGCGCAGCTCGATGGCGGGATCGCCCCAGGCGGCGGTGTACTTCGAGGCGGGGTCGAGTTCGGCCCGGTCCTCCGCGTTGACGCGCCCCGGCAACTCCCCGTGCAGCGCCCGGCAGGCCCCGGCGGCCTTTCCGGATGGGCTGGGGACTGCCGGGCCGGCGCTGTCACCCGAAGACCAGCAGCCCGCGAGTGTGATCACCGGAGCGAGAGCGAGCGGGAGAACCGACCACCGGCGAGGTACGCGTTCATGTGCGGATCTCATCGAGCGAGCATACGGGGGAGCTACAGATGGACCACTGGGCAGGTCAGGGTACGTGTGATGCCGTCCACTTGCTGGACTTTGGCCACCACCAGTCGACCGAGTGCGTCGACGGTTTCGGCCTGGGCACGCACGATCACGTCGTACGGACCCGTCACGTCTTCGGCTTGGATCACTCCAGGCACCTTGGCGATGACTTCGGCGACGGTCGACGCTTTGCCGACCTCGGTCTGGATCAGGATGTATGCCTGTACCACGGAACCTCCAGGGCGGGTACGAGGATCATGGGGGGAAACGGGTCGCTACGGTACCGCGTCCCCACCCGCGTCGGGGAGACCTGCGGGAGTGCCGGGAACGGCGGGTTGACGTCATTGGAACGTGAAGGGGCAGTCGTATGCTGAGTACTCCCGGGGGACGCCCCCATACCCCCAGTACCGTGGCGGAACTGGGGGAGTTCGGCCTCATCCGGGAGCTCACCTCCCGGCTCACCACGACTCCGGCCGTACGCATCGGGCCCGGGGACGACGCGGCGGTCGTCACGGCGCCGGACCGCCGCGTGGTGGTCAGCACGGACATTCTGCTCGAAGGGCGTCATTTCCGGCGTGACTGGTCCACGGCCTATGACGTCGGCCGCAAGGGCGCGGCGCAGAACATGGCCGACATCGCGGCCATGGGCGCCGTTCCCACCGCGCTCCTCGTCGGCCTGGTGGTGCCGGCCGAACTGCCGGTGAACTGGCCGACGGAGCTGATGGACGGCATCCGCGACGAGGCACAGGTCGCCGCCGCGGCCGTGGTGGGCGGCGACGTCACCCGCGGCGACACCATCACCGTGGCGATCACCGCGCTGGGCGACATGCGCAACCACGAGCCAGTCACCCGGTCCGGCGCGCGCCCCGGCGACGTGGTGGCCGTCACCGGCTGGCTGGGCTGGTCCGCGGCCGGGCACACGGTGCTCTCACGCGGCTTCCGGTCGCCCCGCGCCTTCGTGGAGGCGCACCGTCGGCCCGAACCGCCCTACCACGCAGGACCGGCGGCGGCGGCGCTCGGCGCGACCGCGATGACCGACGTCAGTGACGGACTGGTCGCCGATCTCGGACACATCGCGGAGTGCAGCAAGGTCCGCATCGACGTGCGTTCCGGGGAACTGGACGTTCCCGCGCAGATGTTTGACATCGGCCAGGCGGTCGGTGTCGACCCGCTCCAGTGGGTGCTGACCGGAGGAGAGGACCACGCCATCGTGGCCACCTTCCCGCCGGACCAGAAGCTGCCCGCGCGCTGGCGCACAATCGGCGAGGTGCTCGCGCCGTCGGCGCTGCCGCACGTGACGGTGGACGGCGCTCCCTGGGACAAGGCCGGAGGCTGGGACCACTTCGGGGACACCCTGGAGCCCTGAACGGCCCGCCCCGGCCCGCCGGTGGACGGGGGCAGTGACCGCCGCACTGTGCATCCGCACTAGGTTCGTACGCATGAGCGCACCTGCACGTGTCATGACCGTCGCCGGATCCGACTCCGGCGGCGGCGCGGGAATCCAGGCCGACCTCAAGACCATGCTGGCGTTCGGCACCCACGGCATGAGCGTGCTCACCGCCGTCACGGCGCAGAACTCGCTGGGCGTGCAAGGCGCCTGGGAACTCCCCGCGGAGGCCGTGGAAGCCCAGTTCCGCAGTGTCGTCGACGACATCGGCGTGCAGGCGGTCAAGACCGGAATGCTCTCTTCCGCCCTACTCGTCGAAACAGTCGCCGGGCTGCTGGGCGGGATCACGGCCCCCGTGGTCATCGACCCGGTCGGAGTCTCCAAGCACGGGGACGCGCTGCTCGCCTCCGACGCGCTGGAGGCCGTCCGCTGCGGGCTGCTGCCGACCGCGACCGTCGCCACGCCCAACCTCGACGAGGTCGAACAGCTCACCGGTGTGCGGGTCGACACCGAGGCGGATCTGCGGACCGCCGCCGAGGCCGTACTCGCCCACGGGCCCCGGTGGGCCCTGATCAAGGGCGGCCACCTGCGCGCAGACGCGGTCGACCTGCTCACGGACGGCACTGAGGAGCACTGGCTGCGGGCGCCGCGTCAGGACAACCGCCACACACACGGCACCGGCTGCACCCTGGCGTCCGCCGTCGCGGCGGGGCTGGCGACGGGACGGTCGGTGCCGGAGGCGGTGCACGAGGCCAAGGAGTACGTCACCGGCGCGATCGCGGCGGGTTTCGCGCTGGGCGGGGGGATCGGGCCGGTCGACCACGGTTGGCGCTTCAGGAAGCCCGCGGTGGGCCGTGGGACCGAATGACTGGTAATCCCCGTGTGGCGGTGTGCCCGTATGCCGAGCTGGCGCCGCCCGCCCGGTCGGCAGTCGCCGCGGGGGACACGGAAAAGCCGGCCCACCCGAGGGCGGACCGGCTTCGCAGCAACCAGCGAGGTGGCCGCGCTGACGTCAGCGCGAGACCTTGCCGGCCTTGATGCACGAGGTGCAGGCGTTGAGCCGCTTCGGCGTCCCGCCGACCACGGCACGCACGCGCTGGATGTTGGGGTTCCAGCGACGCGGCGTACGGCGGTGCGAGTGGGAAATGCTGTTGCCGAAGCCCGGCCCCTTGCCGCAGACGTCGCAGTTGGCAGCCACGGGACACTCCAAAGACTTCAGATGTGCTTACGGTGAATCCCGGCGTCGCAGAATCAGAGATGACCGGCTGTGCCAGGGAGAATTCCTGCCCGATTCACTCAGGCAACCGGAGCAGCATACAACGGGTGCTGGTGAAGGGCGAAACCCGCCTCGGCTCCCCGGCCGCACCGGGAGCCGGCCCGGCACCGCCAGGGCCGTGTACGAGCAGCCCGCCATCCGGCGGAATCCGCCCCGTGACCAGGCCAGTGGCCTGGCGGCCGGCCGCCGGACGGGCTGGTTCGCGGGACCGCCGGGCCAAGCAGCACCGGCGCTGCGGTGGAGACTTCCCGCGCCGCCGTGTGGTCACCCGCCGCCCAGGACGGCGCTACGTTGAAGGCACGCCCCGGTCCGTACCGGAACCACCCCGCTCCCTCTGCAGCAAGGAGGCCCGCACGTGCCGGGACAGTTCGACTCCACCGCCGTACGGAAGTGGTGCGCGCTCGCGCTCGCCGCACTCGAACGCGAGCGCGCGGAGATCGACGCGATCAACGTCTACCCGGTCGCGGACGGCGACACCGGCAGCAACCTCTGCCTGACCCTGGAGGCGGCGGACAGCGCCGTACGGGCCGCCCCGCACCCTTCGGCCGCGGACGCGCTCGGCGCCATGGCGCACGGAGCGCTCCTGGGCGCCTGCGGGAATTCCGGCACCATTCTGGCCCAGCTGCTCCGGGGCTTCGCCGAGGTGTACGCGCAGACGCCGCCGGGCCCGCCGGCCACCCCCGGTGTGCCCGGCGGTGAGGACGAGACGCCTCCGGACGGCGCCGCGCTGCTGCGCAGGGCACTGCGCCGGGCCGCGGACGCGGCCTACGGGGCCGTGGCCCGCCCCGTCGAGGGCACCATGCTGACCGTCGCCGAGGTGGCGGCCGAAGCGGCGGACGGTGCGGACGCGGCGGAGGTCGCCCGAGCCGCGCACACGGGCGCCCGCAGGGCACTCGCCGCGACGACGGGGCAGCTCGGCGCCCTGGCCCGCGCGGGGGTGGTGGATGCCGGGGGCCGCGGGCTGGTCAACGTACTCGGCGCGCTGGCGGAGGCGCTCGGGGCCGCGCCGGACGCCGCTGCGCCCCCGCCCCCCGCTGCTCAGCCGGACGACACCGCTGCCCCGGCCGACGGAGCCGCCGCGCCCGCCGCTGCCGCCACGTCGCGGGGGCCGCGGACGGGGCCAGCGTTCGAGGTGATGTACCTCCTCGACGCCGAGGACACGGTCGTACCCGGGCTGCGTACGGTGCTGGACCAGCTCGGTGACTCACTGGTCGTCGGCGGCGGCGACGGGCTGTGGAATGTGCATGTGCACGTGGACGATGCCGGGGCGGCGATCGAGGCCGGAATCGAGCGGGGCCGTCCGCACCGCGTCCGGGTCACCGCACTCACCGGGGACGGCGACCACGCCGACAGCCACAGCCACAGCCACAGCGACGGCCACAGCCACGGCCACCACCGGGACACTCACCTCCGCCGCGACGTCGCGCCCCGCGCCGTCGTCGCCGTGGTCCAGGGAGACGGGCTCGCGGCGCTCTGCGAGGACGCGGGCGCGACGGTCGTACGTGCCGCAGACGGCCCCGAGGCCGCGCTGACCGACGCGATCCGGCGAGCGATCAAGCGTGCGGGCCCGCACGAGGTCGTGCTGCTGCCCAACGATCCCGACCTCCAGAACACCGCCGCCCGCGCCGCGCAAGAGGCCCGCACCGCCGGGATACGCACCGCCGTGATCCCCACCCGCGCCGCCGTCCAGGGCATCGCGGCGCTCGCCGTGCACGACCGGAGCCGGCGGTTCGACGAAGACGTGGTCGCCATGACTTCGGCCGCCGCCGCCACCCGCTACGGCGAAGTCGCCCTCGCGGAGCGCCAGTCGTGGACCACGGCGGGCGTCTGCCAGGCGGGCGACGTGCTGGGACTCGTCGAGGGCGATGTCGCGGTCATCGGCTCCGACATCGACCAGGTCGCTGCCGACGTGCTCGAACGCATGCTCGCCGCAGGCGGCGAGATGGTCACGCTGGTACTCGGCGCCGACGCCCCCGCCGGGCTCGCCGACCGGCTGCGGGAGCACGTACGGCGCGGGCATCTCGCCGTCGACACGGTGGTGCACGAGGGCCGCCAGCGGTCGGGGCCCCTGCTGATCGGCGTCGAGTAGACCGGGCGCGCGGTCCGCCGCGGAACAGGGGGTTCGTGTCAGTCCCATGGTGTGCAATGGGACTGTGCTCTCGCTCGACGAACCCCTCAAGAAGGCCCTCGGCGGCAACACCGCGAAGGTGCTGGCCGACCAGCTCGACCTGCACACGGTCGGCGATCTGCTGCATCACTACCCGCGCAGGTACGCCGAGCGGGGCGAGCTGACCCGGCTCGCCGAACTGCCCCTGGAGGAGCATGTCACCGTGGTCGCGCGGATCGCCGATGCCCGCGTGCACACCTTCAACCGGGGCAAGGGCCAGCGGCTCGAGATCACTCTCACCGACGGCAGCGGCCGCCTCCAGCTCGTGTTCTTCGGGCGCGCCGTGTACGCCAACAAGCAGAAACTGCTGCCCGGCCGCCGGGGCATGTTCGCGGGCAAGGTCGGGATCTTCAACCGCAAGCTCCAGCTGTCCCACCCGGACTACAAGCTGCTCGACGACGAGTCCGACCAGCAGACCGTGGAGAAGTTCGCCACCGAACTGCTGCCGCTCTATCCGGCCTGCAGGCAACTGGAGTCGTGGAACATCGAGCAGGCCGTCGACACGGTGCTGACCTCGATGGAGGCCACCGGCTGGGCTGCGCTGACCGATCCGCTGCCGCCCTCGCTGCGCGAGGAACGCGGGCTGATCACCCTTCCGGAGGCCTTCCGCAAGGTGCACCGGCCCCGCTCCAAGGCGGACATCGCCGAGGCCAGGGAGCGGCTGAAGTGGGACGAGGCGTTCGTCCTCCAGGTCGCCCTGGCCCGCCGCCGCCTCGCGGCCGGCGAGTTGCCCGCCCTCCCGCGCCGCCCGGTACCCGGCGGCCTGTTGGACGCCTTCGACGCCACCCTGCCGTTCACCCTCACCGAGGGCCAGCGGCAGGTGAGTGCGGAGATCTTCGCCGATCTCGCCACCGACCACCCCATGCACCGGCTGCTCCAGGGCGAAGTGGGCTCCGGCAAGACGATGGTCGCACTGCGGGCGATGCTCAACGTCGTGGACGCGGGCGGTCAGGCGGCGATGCTCGCCCCCACGGAGGTGCTGGCACAGCAGCATCACCGTTCCATCACCGAGATGATGGGCGAGCTGGCCGAGGGCGGCATGCTCGGAGGCGCCGAACAGGGCACCAAGGTGGTGCTGCTCACCGGTTCCATGGGGGCACCCGCCCGCCGCCGCGCACTGCTGGACTTGGTGACGGGTGAGGCGGGAGTCGTCATCGGCACACACGCCCTGATCGAGGACAAGGTGCAGTTCCACGACCTCGGGCTCGTCGTCGTGGACGAACAGCACCGGTTCGGCGTCGAGCAGCGCGACGCGCTGCGCTCCAAGGGCAAGCAGCCCCCGCACCTGCTGGTGATGACGGCGACCCCGATCCCGCGCACGGTGGCGATGACCGTCTTCGGCGATCTGGAGACCTCGGTGCTGGACCAGCTGCCGGCGGGGCGGCTGCCGATCTCCAGCCATGTCGTGCCGGCGGCGGACAAGCCGCACTTCCTCGCCCGTACCTGGGAGCGGGTGCGGGAGGAGGCGGAGGCGGGTCATCAGGCGTACGTCGTGTGTCCGCGCATCGGTGACGAGGAGGAGTCCGCGCGCCGGACCGGCAGGGCCGGGGAGGACGGCGCGGGGGAGGAGGGCGCGGGGGAGGAGGACGGCGCCGGGAGCGAGGACGGCGCCGGGAGCGAGGCCGGTGCCGGCGGCGAGGCCGGGAAACGGCCGCCGCTGGCCGTGCTGGACTTGGTCGGCGGGCTGTCCGCCGGTCCGCTGAAAGGGCTGCGCGTCGAAGCCCTGCACGGCCGGATGCAGCCGGACGCGAAGGATGACGTGATGCGCCGCTTCGCAGCCGGTGAGGTGGACGTGCTCGTCGCCACGACCGTCATCGAGGTGGGTGTCAACGTCCCCAACGCCACCATCATGGTGATCATGGACGCGGACCGGTTCGGCGTCTCCCAACTGCACCAGTTGCGCGGCCGAGTCGGCCGGGGCGCCGCCGCGGGGCTCTGCCTGCTGGTGACCGAGATGCCGGAGGCGGCCCCGGCCCGCGCCAGGCTGGCGGCCGTCGCCGGCACGCTCGACGGCTTCGAGCTCTCGCGCATCGATCTCGAGCAGCGGCGCGAGGGCGACGTCCTGGGCGAGGCCCAGTCCGGGACGCGCTCGTCGCTGCGCATGCTGACCGTGATCGACGACGAGGAAGTGATCGCGGCGGCCCGCGCGGAGGCGACGGCGATCGTCTCCGCCGACCCCCAGCTGACGAGCCTGCCGGAGCTCCGCACGGCCCTGGACTCCCTCCTGGACTCCGAACGGGAGGACTACTTGGACAAGGGATGACAAAGCCGACACGTCGGTCCGACGCGTCGCACCGGGCGGGCGGGGGCCGGTGCCCGGCGTGCGACGCCATATCGTGGGAGCACGCGCCCCCGCGCGCGGCGGCACGTCCGATCCGTCCGGCGGCCTTCCCAGGCCACCGCAGCCTCCCGACGAAGGACCCATCCCATGACCCGCGTGATCGCCGGTGCGGCCGGCGGCCGACGGCTGGCCGTGCCGCCCGGCACCGGCACCCGGCCCACCTCCGACCGGGCCCGCGAGGGTCTGTTCTCCAGCTGGGAGGCGCAGCTCGGCGGCGCGTCCGCCTGGCAGGGCCTGCGCGTGATGGATCTGTACGGCGGCTCGGGCGCGGTCGGTCTCGAAGCGCTCTCCCGCGGCGCCGCACACGTCCTGCTGGTCGAGGCGGACGCCCGCGCGGTGCGGACGATCCGGGCGAACGTCACCGCCCTCGGCCTCCCCGGTGCCGAGGTCCGCTCGGGCAGGGTGCAGCAGGCACTCGCGGGACCGGCCCCGGCCGAGCCGTATGGCCTGGTCTTCCTCGACCCGCCCTACGCCGTCCGGGACGACGATCTCCGCGAGATACTGCTCACACTCCGCTCGGAGGGGTGGCTGACCGGCGGCGCACTGGCCACCGTGGAGCGCAGCACCAGAGGCGGCGCGTTCCACTGGCCCCCCGGTTTCGAGGGACTGCGGTCCCGCCGTTACGGCGAGGGGACCCTTTGGTACGGTCGCGCAGCCGAACGGGAAGTTACTCCTGAGTCATGCTGAGAGCTGCCGGGGGCGGCCCCCACACCCCTCATCGTCCGGAGAGCGAGGAGACGCCAGTGCGTCGCGCGGTCTGTCCGGGGTCCTTCGACCCCATCACCAATGGCCATCTCGACATCATCGGCCGGGCCTCCAAGCTCTACGACGTGGTGCATGTCGCCGTGATGATCAACAAGTCGAAGCAGGGCCTCTTCACGGTCGACGAGCGCATCGATCTCATCCGGGAGGTCACCTCGGCTTACGGAAACGTCCAGGTCGAGGCGTTCCACGGACTCCTTGTCGACTTCTGCAAGCAGCGCGACATCCCCGCGATCGTCAAGGGGCTCCGGGCGGTCAGCGACTTCGACTACGAACTGCAGATGGCCCAGATGAACATGGGGCTTTCCGGCGTCGAAACCCTGTTCGTGCCGACCAACCCCACCTACTCCTTCCTCTCGTCCAGCCTGGTCAAGGAGGTCGCGGCCTGGGGCGGCGACGTCTCCCATCTGGTGCCGGCGCCGGTCCTGGACGTACTCGCCGAGCGGCTCGCCAGACCCTGAGCTTCTGCGATCCGGTGCCGGTGCCGAGCCCGCTGGCCGTAGAGTCGTCCCCCGTGGACGTACAGCAGAGACTCGACGAGATCGTGGCGACCGTCGACGGCGCCCGTTCGATGCCCATGTCGGCCTCCTGCGTGGTGAACCGGGCCGAGCTGCTCACGATGCTGGAGGAAGTGCGCGAGGCCTTGCCCGGCTCGCTCGCCCAGGCGCAGGAGCTGCTCGGCGGCCGGGAGCAGATGGTCGCCCAGGCCCAGGAGGAGGCCCAGCGGATCATCGAGACGGCGCAGGCGGAGCGCGGCTCGCTCGTCTCCGGTACGGAGGTCGCGCGGTACAGCCAGGACGAGGCCGACCGGATCGTGGCGGAGGCCCGCCGGGAGGCGGCGGAGATCCGTGCCGAGGCCGACGACTACGTCGACAGCAAGCTGGCGAACTTCGAGGTCGTGCTCAGCAAGACCATGGGCTCGGTGGAGCGCGGCCGGGAGAAGCTGCTGGGCAGCGGCCCGGGCGCCGACCAGTACGGCCAGCAGTACGCCGAGGACGCTCCGGAGCGCACTGCCGACCCCGCCGAGCTGCGGCAGCGCGCGGACGCGTACGTGGACGCCCGGCTGGGCTCCGTCTCGGCGGTTCTCGGCAAGACGCTGGAGGCGGTGGGGCGCGGCCGTCAGAAGCTGCTGGGCCACAGTCCGAACGATGACCTGGGCGCGCACATGGCCGCACAGGACGGTGCCGGCATCGGGCAGCTGCCGCACACGAGCGACGCGGACTACCTGGCCGGGCTTGCCGAGATTCCCGGGCCGCGGGCGGAGATGCCGCAGCCGGAGGTCGCGCGGCAGGAGATCCCGCCGCAGGCGCCCTCGCACGGCATGCCACCGCAGCCGCCGGCGGCGCCGCAGATCCCGCCGCAGCCGACAGCGGACCCGTACTACGCGCAGCAGGCGCAGGAGCAGGCCCAGATGCAGCAGATGCAAGCCCAGCAGATGCAAGCCCAGCAGGGCGGCTACTACGACCAGCAGAACGCGTACTACGACCAGCAGCAGGCCGCCGGGTACTACGGACAGCAGCCGGCGCACGGCTATACCGACCCGTCGCAGCAGGGGTACGACCCGCAGTACGACCCGCAGTACTACCCGCAGCCCCAGGAACCTCAGCACCAGCAGTCGTACCAGCAGCAGGCCGCCGCCCTCGACGAGACCAGCCTCTTCGACACGAGCATGATCGACCTGAACCAGGTGCGGCAGTACGAGGAACGGTACGACCAGGGCCGTTGACCGCCGCCGCCCGCCCCGTCGCCCGCACCCGATTGGGCCAGGGGCCGACCGTCCAGTATTCTCGTTTACCGGTTGCGCGTACACCCGTGCTGCTGGCTGCCCGGACTCACTGTCCCGGCCGCCAGACCGTCCGTAGAAAGCAGGAAGCCCTGAACATCTCCCTCGACCACCGTGCCCCGCTTGTGTTCGACACACGCGAGCTGGGGCGGCGGCCAGGTGCGATGAAGCAGGTCTCCCGCACGGTGCAGGCCCCGAAGAATCTCGCCATCGAGGTCATCGGAGTGCCTGAGGGCGCGACCGTGGAGCTGGACCTCCGCCTGGAGTCGGTGATGGAAGGTGTGCTTGTCACGGGCACCGCCAGTGCACCGCTGCGGGGGGAGTGCGTAAGGTGTCTGGAACCGCTCGAGCAGCGATGTGAGGCGGAGTTCCAGGAGTTGTTCTCCTACCCCGACGCCGACGACCGGAGCCGCCCTGTGGCGGAACCCGGCGACGACGCCGAGGAGGAGGACACCTTCTTCCTCGAGGCCGATCTCTTCGACCTCGAGCCCGTGCTGCGGGATGCGGTGGTGCTCTCACTGCCGCTGCAGCCGGTGTGCCGGGAAGACTGCCCCGGTCTGTGTCCCGAGTGCGGGGTGCGGCTGGCGGACGACCCGGACCACAGGCATGACGAGGCCGTCGACATCCGTTGGGCGGCACTGCAGGGACTCGCCGGAACCATCCGGGACGGCGAGAAGGACGACCAGAGCGGCGCCGCACCGGACGCCGACGAGAAGCAGGAGAAGTAGCCGTGGCTGTTCCGAAGCGGAAGATGTCGCGCAGCAACACGCGCCACCGCCGGTCGCAGTGGAAGGCTGCGGTCCCCAACCTGGTGAAGTGCGAGCGCTGCCAGGAGCCGAAGCTTCAGCACATCGCGTGCCCGAGCTGCGGCACCTACAACAAGCGTCAGGTCCTAGAGGTCTGATCGGCGGGTGACACGCTCCATGGCAGACGCCATCACGCCAGGCAGTCCCCCGCGTCGCAGCGGGGGTTCACCGGCACCGGCGGATCTGGCGGACGCGTCGTCGTCACACACGCTGCTGGAAGGGCGGCTCGGGTATCGGCTCGAGTCCGCCCTTCTCGTGCGTGCGCTGACGCATCGCTCGTTCGCGTATGAGAACGGCGGCCTGCCCACCAACGAGCGCCTCGAGTTCCTCGGGGACTCGGTGCTAGGCCTGGTCGTCACGGACACGCTGTACCGGATCCATCCCGACCTCCCCGAGGGACAGCTCGCCAAGCTGCGCGCGGCAGTCGTCAACTCCCGGGCGCTCGCCGAGGTGGCGCGCGGGCTCGACCTCGGCGCGTTCATCCGACTGGGGCGCGGTGAGGAGGGCACCGGCGGCAGGGACAAGGCATCGATCCTCGCCGACACGCTGGAGGCCGTCATCGGCGCGGTCTATCTCGATCAGGGACTCGGTGCCGCCTCCGAGATGGTGCACCGGCTCTTCGATCCCCTGATCGAGAAGTCGTCCAGCCTCGGCGCCGGACTGGACTGGAAGACCAGCCTCCAGGAACTGACGGCTGCCGAGGGGCTCGGGGTTCCCGAGTACGTCGTCACCGAGACCGGCCCGGATCACGAGAAGATCTTCACGGCTGCCGCCCGCGTCGGTGGTGTCGCGTACGGCACCGGCACCGGCCGCAGCAAGAAGGAAGCGGAACAGCAGGCGGCAGAGGCCGCGTACCGCGGGATCCACGCGGCCACCGAAGCGGCGCCGGAGGACACCACCGTCGCCGAGGCGGACGGCAGCGGCGCGGACGACACGGTGGACGCCTGACACCACTGCCGCGACCACGTACCGCACCCCTCACCGATCTCGCGGAGGAGAGTCATGCCTGAGCTTCCCGAGGTCGAGGTGGTGCGGTGCGGCCTGCAGCGCTGGGCCTGCGGACGGACGATAGCGGGGGTGGAGGTGCTTCACCCCCGCGCCATCCGCAGGCACACCGCGGGTGCGGAGGATTTCGCCGACCAGCTCATCGGGCAGTCGTTCGATCCGGCGAGGCGGCGCGGGAAGTATCTGTGGCTGCCGCTCGCCGACACCGGTGCTGCGGTGCTCGCCCATCTGGGCATGAGCGGCCAGTTGCTCATCCAGCCCCGGTCGGTGCCCGACGAGAAGCATCTGCGCGTCCGCATCAGCTTCTCCGATCCGGCTCCGCCCCCGGCCGGCGAGACCGAACTGCGCTTCGTCGACCAGCGCACTTTCGGAGGCCTCTCCCTGCACCCGGTGAGCCCCGACTCCTCCGACGGCCTGCCCGACGTGATCGCCCATATCGCCAGGGACCCGCTGGACCCGGCGTTCGACGACGCGGTCTTCCACTCCGCGCTGCGCGCCCGGCGGACCACGGTCAAGCGCGCGCTGCTTGACCAGTCCCTGATCAGCGGCGTGGGCAACATCTACGCCGATGAGGCGCTCTGGCGGGCCAGACTGCACTACGAGCGGCCGACCGCCACGCTCACCCCCGCCCGCAGCACGGAACTGCTCACCCACGTCCGCAGCGTGCTGACGGAGGCCCTCGCCGCCGGCGGCACCAGCTTCGACAGCCTGTACGTCAACGTCAACGGCGAATCCGGCTACTTCGAACGCTCGCTCGATGCCTACGGCCGCGAGGACGAGCCCTGCCGCCGCTGCGGGACGGCGATGCGCCGCCGCCCGTGGATGAACCGCTCCAGCTTCTACTGCCCGCGCTGCCAGCGACCGTTCAGAAGCCGAAGTTCTGCGTCCACCACGGCCCGCCCGGTGCGAAGTGGGCTCCCACGCCCATAGTCCGGTAGTCGCAGTTGAGGATGTTGGCACGGTGGCCAGGGCTGTTCATCCAGGAGTCCATCACCGACTGGGCGTTCGCCTGACCGCGCGCTATGTTCTCGCCACCCAGATCGCTGATGCCCGCGGCCTTCGCCCGGTCCCAGGGGCTCTTTCCGTCGGGCGTGGTGTGCGAGAAGAAGCCGCGCGCGGCCATGTCCTCGCTGAAGTCGGCGGCGAAGCCCGCCAGGGTCGGATCGGCGGTCACCGGCTCGCAGCCCGCGCGGGCGCGTTCCTGGTTGACCAGGGTGAGCACCGCGGCCTCGGCAGCTGCCTCCCCGCCGGGGTCTCCGGAATCCGTGTCACCGAGGGGCTTCGCGGTCTCCTCAGCCGGGGGCGGCGGGTCGTCCTCGTTCTTCTCGGCCCCGCCCTCCGCGTCCTCGGAGGAGGACTCGTCGCGCGTGGGAGCGGGCGTGGACTCCGGCTTGGGCTTGGAGGACGGGGCGGCGGGGTCCTTCGTTTCGGCCTCTTCTGAGGGAGCGGAGGAGGGCCGGGCCTCGCGTCCGTCGTTCCGTCCTGGTCCGCCGGTGCCGTGCTCCTCGCTCGGGGCCGAGGACGGGCCGCCCTGGGTGGCGAGATCGGACGGGCTGACCCCGTCCGCCCGGACCTTGTCGCTCGGGTCCCGGGAGTCGGCCAGCGTGTAGCCGCCCGGCCCGGGTATCAGCCCGGAAGACACCCCGACGGCTCCCATGGCCACCGCGGCCGAGATGCCCAGCAGCCCCGTACGCACCGGCGCGGCGCGCCGCTTGCGGTGAGATCCGCGGTGTCGCCCGCCGTCGTGCGCCTCCGGCGCTCCGTGCGTGCCGGCCGTCGCGTGGACGGAGGGATCGGAAGCGTGCGGCGTGGCGCGTCCGTGGCGGCCCATCTCTGCCGTCCTCACATGCTCGGCGTCTCAGGCGTTCACCCGTCCGGGTGAACCTGTTTGACCGGGGAGACTACGGCATGAGGCGGGTGGCCCAGGTGCCACTCGGGGAATTGTCCCGATAGCGTGCGCCTCGTGCCTGCATGGTGAGTGACAACTGTGAGCCGGAAACTGTGAGCGAGAAACTGTGAGTGAGAACGAGGACCAGGTCCGGATGACCGCCTGGGTGCGCGGCCAGGTCCAGGGGGTGGGCTTCCGCTGGTTCACCCGTGCCGCGGCGTTGCGCATCGGCGGTCTTGCGGGCTTCGCGGCCAATCTCGGCGACGGCAGGGTGCAGGTGGTGGCCGAGGGCGGGCAGGACCGCTGCGACGCCCTGCTCGAGTGGCTGCGTACCGGCGACACGCCCGGCCGGGTCGACGGTGTCACTGAGATCTGGGACACACCGAGAGGCGGTTATGACGGGTTCGAGACCCGGTGATCCAGGGGTGTCCCAGAATTGGTTGCCAATTCTGGCCTGCCGTGGAAGGCTGCCGACACAAGTGATCTACGAGCCCTCGCGAGCGGCCGTCTCCGGCGAGTGAACGCCGTTGAGTCAGGACCGCCCGGCCGTCGGGGTGTGATCGTGTTGACCGTCAATCCTTTTGGTGAGACGCTGGAAAAACCCCGCGCACCACGGAAGTCTGCCCCTGGAGTAAGCCCCGGAGCAGGCATCGCGGGTGCGATTCCCTGACGACCCACACCGTACGGTCGGTCACTCATTGTGGAGGACCATCCATCATGGCAAAGGCGCTTCTCGGTTACGTCGGCGGTTCCGACCCCCGAGTCCTCGCCGAGATGCGACGGCTTCAGCAGCGCGTCCAGGATCTGGAATCCGAGCTCGTGCGGATCCAGGCCGAAAACGACGCGCTGTCGGCTGCCGCACGACACGGCGACTCGCTGCTCGAAAGCATCGACGTATCCACGGCGGAGCCTGCGCTGACCTGACTCAGCCCCACGGGCCAGTCGGGTACGGCGTTGCCATCCGCTCAGATACCTCAAGGGACGCTCCGGCGTCCCTTCGTCGTTTCCGCTTGCCCCTGTCGCCCCCGGTAACCGTTTGTTCGCATGCTGCTTACCGTCTGATGTGCCCTGCGCCCTCCGCGTCCAAACCCCAATGCCCCTCCCGGCCTGCGGCCCCCTGCGTGCGGTGTGTCCTGAGCGGCGCGCGCCTGAGCGGCGCGGCGGGACGGGCAGGGGACGGCGCCGGGGGAGGGGCGAGAGGTAGAGTCCGACGCCGTGCACCTCAAGAGCCTGACCCTGCGGGGGTTCAAGTCCTTCGCTTCTGCCACCACGCTGCGCTTCGAGCCCGGAATCACCTGCGTGGTCGGTCCGAACGGCTCCGGGAAGTCCAACGTCGTGGACGCGCTGTCCTGGGTCATGGGCGAGCAGGGCGCCAAGTCGCTGCGCGGCGGCAAAATGGAGGACGTCATCTTCGCCGGGACGACGGGGCGGCCGCCCCTGGGCCGTGCCGAGGTCTCGCTCACGGTCGACAACGCCGACGGCGCGCTCCCGATCGACTACTCCGAAGTCACCCTCACCCGGATCATGTTCCGCAACGGCGGCAGTGAATACCAGATCAACGGAGACACCTGCCGGCTGCTGGACATCCAGGAACTGCTCTCGGACTCCGGCATCGGCCGGGAGATGCACGTCATCGTCGGCCAGGGCCAGCTCGACTCCGTCCTGCACGCCGACCCGACCGGTCGCCGCGCCTTCATCGAGGAGGCGGCCGGTGTGCTCAAGCACCGCAAGCGCAAGGAGAAGGCGCTGCGGAAGCTCGACGCCATGCAGGCGAACCTCGCCCGGGTTCAGGACCTGACCGACGAGCTGCGCCGCCAGCTCAAGCCACTCGGCCGGCAGGCCGCGGTCGCCCGTCGGGCGCAGGTCATCCAGGCGGATCTGCGGGACGCCCGGCTCCGGCTGGTCGCCGACGACCTGGTGACGCTGCGCCGGGCACTGAGCGCCGAGATCGCGGACGAGGCGGCGCTCAAGGAAAGCAAGGAGACGGCCGAGGCCCGGCTGAAGGCGGCCCGGCAGCGGGAGGCCGATCTGGAGCAGCAGGTACGCACCCTGGCCCCCCGTCTGCAGCGTGCCCAGCAGACCTGGCACGAGCTCTCCCAGCTCGCCGAGCGGGTACGCGGCACCGTCAGCCTGGCGGACGCCCGGGTCAAGAGCGCGAGCGCGCGCCCCGAGGAGGAACGGCGGGGCCGCGACCCGGAGGACATGGAGCGGGAGGCGGCCCGCATCCGCGAGCAGGAGGCGGAACTCGAAGCAGCGCTGGAGGCCGCCTCGACAGCCCTGGAAGACACCGTTTCCCACCGGGCCGGGCTGGAGCGCCAGTTGCAGGAGGAGGACCGGCGGCTCAAGGACGCGACCCGGGCCCTCGCCGACCGCCGGGAGGGTCTGGCCAGGCTGCACGGGCAGGTGAACGCCGCCCGCAGCCGCGCGGCGTCGGCCCAGTCCGAGATCGACCGGCTGGCGACCGCCCGGGAGGACGCCGAGAACCGCGCCGCCATCGCGCAGCGGGAGTACGAGGCGCTCCAGTCGGAAGTCGACGGCCTGGACAGCGCAGACGAGGACCTCGCGGAGCGGCACGAGGCGGCCAAGCGGGCGCTCGCGGAGGCCGAGGCCGCCCTCACCGAAGCGAGGGACGCCGCCAACACGGCGGAGCGCGGGCGCGCCGCCACCTCCGCCCGCCACGACGCGCTGGCGCTGGGACTCCGCCGCAAGGACGGCACCGGTGCTCTGCTGGACGCCCGGGACCGGCTCAGCGGAGTACTCGGACCCGCGGCGGAACTGCTGAAGGTGCAGCCGGGCTTCGAAGTCCCGGTGGCGGCGGCACTCGGCGCCGCCGCCGACGCGCTGGCAGTCGAGGACCCGGGTACGGCGGCCGAGGCGCTGCGGCTGCTGCGCAAGAATGACGCCGGCCGAGCGGCACTGCTGCTGGGCACGGCCGAGGCGCGGGACGCGGCGGCGCCGGAGGCGGCGGGAACAACGGGCGCGACCGACGCGACGCGGGCCCCGGACACGACGCGGGGCCCCGAGGGGGCGGGCGGCGCGTCAGCCCTCCGCGCCGTCGCCCTCGTACAGGCACCCGGCCCGCTGATGCCCGCGCTGCGGACGCTGCTGCGCGGCGTGGTGGTCGTCGGCACGCTGGAGGACGCCGAGGAGCTGGTCAGGGCCCGGCCGGAACTGGTCGCCGTCACCGGCGAAGGCGATCTGCTCGGCGCGCACTTCGCGCAGGGCGGCTCGGCGGGCGCGCCCAGCCTGCTGGAGGCCCAGGCCGCCGTCGACGAGGCCGCCGCCGAGCTGAAGTCGCTGGCCATCCGTTGCGAGGACACCGCGAGACAGCAGGAGCGGGCAAAGGAGCGCCGCCAGGAGTGCTCCGTGCTGCTGGAGGAGCTGAGCGGCAGGCGCAGCGCGGCGGACCGGGAGAAGTCGCAGGTCGCCGGGCAGCTGGGGCGGCTCGGCGGCCAGGCGCGGGCGGCGGCGGGCGAGGCTGAGCGGTCCGCGGCAGCCGTCGCCAGGGCCGAGGAGTCGCTGATGCGGGCGACGGAGGAGGCCGAGGAGCTGGCCGAGCGCCTGGCGGTGTCGCAGGAGGCGCAGCAGGACGAGACGGAGCCGGACACCTCCGTACGCGACCGGCTGGCCGCCGACGGCGCCAACGCACGGCAGACGGAGATGGAGGCGCGGCTCCAGGTCCGTACTCACGAGGAGCGGGTCAAGGGCCTCGCGGGCCGTGCGGATTCACTCGACCGGGGAGCGCGGGCCGAGCGCGAGGCGCGGGCGCGGGCGCAGCAGCGGCGTGCCCGGCTGCGGCACGAGGCGGAGGTCGCCGCCGCGGTGGAGAGCGGCGCCCGCCAGCTCCTCGCGCATGTCGAGGAGTCGCTCCGGCGGGCCCAGCAGGAGCGGGAGACGGCGGAGGCGGCCAAGGCGGCGCGGGAACGGGCGCTCGTCGCCGCACGGAACGAGGGCCGGGAGCTGAAGGACGAGCTGGACAAGCTCACCGACTCGGTACACCGGGGCGAGGTGCTGGGGGCGGAGAAGCGGCTCCGGATCGAGCAGCTGGAAACCAGGGCACTGGAGGAGCTGGGCGTCGAACCCGCCGGCCTCGTCAGCGAGTACGGGCCTGACCAGCTGGTGCCGCCCTCGCCGCCGGCGGAGGGGGAGGAGCTTCCCGAGGACCCCGGGCATCCGCGCAACAGTCCGGTGCCCTTCGTGCGGGCCGAGCAGGAGAAACGACTGAAGGCGGCGGAGCGCGCGTACCAGCAGCTGGGGAAGATCAACCCGCTGGCGCTGGAGGAGTTCGCGGCGCTGGAGGAGCGCCACCAGTTTCTCAGCGAGCAGCTGGAGGACCTGAAGAAGACCCGCGCCGACCTGCTTCAGGTGGTGAAGGAGGTCGACGAGCGGGTCGAACAGGTCTTCACGGAGGCGTATCACGACACGGCACGTGAGTTCGAAGGAGTGTTCTCGCGGCTCTTCCCGGGTGGTGAGGGACGTCTGGTGCTCACCACGCCGGACGACATGCTGGCCACCGGAGTCGACGTCGAGGCCAGGCCCCCCGGCAAGAAGGTCAAGCGGCTCTCGCTGCTCTCCGGCGGCGAGCGCTCGCTGACGGCCGTCGCGCTGCTCGTGTCGATCTTCAAGGCGCGCCCGAGCCCGTTCTATGTGATGGACGAGGTCGAGGCTGCGCTGGACGACACGAACCTGCAGCGGCTGATCGGGATCATGAAGGAGCTGAAGGACAGCTCGCAGCTGATCGTCATCACCCATCAGAAGCGCACAATGGAGGTCGGCGACGCTCTCTACGGCGTCTCCATGCAGGGCGACGGCGTCTCGAAGGTGATCAGCCAGCGGCTGAGCTGAACCTCATCTCTGTTCGGGGCTCACCTTCACAGATTGAACACGACCTGTGTGACGGATCCTGAGGTGCACCTCGCTCACCTTCCTGCTTTGCCGGCTGATGCAGCCGGACACGGACTCGCCACGGACGCAGTACGGACTCAGCCACGCATCCGGGGATGCACACACAGCATTTCTGGTGGCACCACGAGTGATTCCCCCCGAGACCCCTTGACTTAGACACTTGAAGGAATATTCTCAGCACGTCGCTTTTATCTTCAAAAGCGTGGGAGGAGGCGGGCACCATCCCCGCCGCCGTCTCCTCCGCATGATGCCGCCCCGGCTCAGTCCCGAGCCGGGGCGGCATCTGCATGCGGCCCCTCCCCGACGCGGCCGAGCACCCGTCGGCACGGCGACCCTCTGATGGAATACTGGGTCGCGTCGTGACTCCTCCCCTCCGAGGAGGGGATTCCCACTCGGCCGTCCCGACGGCCTCATGACGGCCAAGCCCAGACCGCTGCCCGGAGGCAGACGGCCCTCATATTTCACGTACCGGCTCAGCTGGTGGGTTTGTTCTGAAAGGCGCCGATGGACATCGTCATCCTTGCCCTAGTCATCGCCGTGGTCGCGCTCGCCGCGATCGCCGGACTCGTGGTCACCGGCCGCAGGAAGAAGGCCGTCGAGTCCCGGGAGCCCGCCGCCCCCACCACCGCGCCGCCCGCCGAGCCGCAGATCGGTGAGGACGCGGAGACCTCCGTGGAGGAGTCGCGCAGAACGATCGACGAGGTCGGCCTGCCCGATACCGATGTACGGGAGGCCCCGCCCGTCGTCGCTCCGCCCGCCCCCGAGATCGAGATCCCGGAACCCGCTGCGGGCCGCCTCGTACGGCTGCGCGCCCGCCTCTCGCGCTCCCAGAACTCCCTGGGCAAGGGCCTGCTGACCCTGCTGTCACGGGAGCGCCTGGACGAGGAGACCTGGGAGGAGGTCGAGGACACGCTGCTCACCGCGGACGTCGGCGTCGCCCCCACCCAGGAACTTGTCGAGGCGCTGCGCGAGCGCGTGAAGGTACTCGGTACCCGCACCCCTGAGGAACTGCGCGCGCTGCTGCGCGACGAACTGGTGAAGCTCGTCGGTGAGGACCTCGACCGTACGGTGCACACCGACACCCGCGGGACTGTGGACCGGCCGGGCGTTGTGCTCGTGGTCGGCGTCAACGGCACCGGCAAGACCACCACCACCGGCAAGCTGGGCCGCGTGCTGGTGGCAGACGGCAAGTCCGTCGTGCTGGGTGCGGCCGACACCTTCCGCGCCGCGGCAGCGGACCAGCTCCAGACCTGGGGCGACCGCGTGGGTGCCCGCACCGTCCGGGGGCCGGAAGGCGGAGACCCGGCCTCGGTCGCCTTCGACGCGGTCAAGGAAGGCACCGAGGAAGGCGCGGACGTCGTGCTGATCGACACCGCGGGCCGGCTGCACACCAAGACCGGCCTCATGGACGAGCTGGGCAAGGTCAAGCGCGTCGTCGAGAAGCACGGCCCGGTGGACGAGGTGCTGCTGGTGCTGGACGCCACGACCGGGCAGAACGGTCTGGTGCAGGCGCGAGTGTTCGCCGAGGTCGTAAACATCACGGGCATCGTGCTCACCAAGCTCGACGGTACGGCCAAGGGCGGCATCGTGGTGGCGGTCCAGCGGGAGCTGGGCGTACCGGTCAAGCTGGTCGGTCTCGGTGAGGGAGCGGACGATCTGGCCCCGTTCGAGCCGGGAGCGTTCGTGGACGCGCTCATCGGCACGGAGTGAGACGTGGGCGGTGCCCGGTGCCACCGGGGCGTCAGTCGCCCGAGCGGTGGCAGACGTACGCGAGAGTCCCGAGCAGCAGCCGGGCCTCCGGGGGATACGCGGCGCGCTCCGGACTCGGCGGGCGCAGCCAGCGCACCGCGCCCAGACCGCCGAGGTCGGAGGGCGGCGCGGTGATGTGCTCGCCCGCGCCGAGCCCGCGCAGATCGATCCCCGCGTCGTCCCAGCCCATGCGGTAGAGCAGCTGGGGAAGCTCGGCCGCCGCGCCCGGAGCGACCAGGAACCAGGCTCGCCCGTGCGGCGCGAGGGCCACCGGGCCCAGCGGAAGCCCCATCCGCTCCAGTCGGGCGAGCGACTGCCTGCCGACCGCCTCGGACACCTCCAGGACGTCGAAGGCCCGCCCGGTCGGCAGCAGCAGGGCCGCCCCCGGCACTTGGCCCCACGCCTCGGTGACCTCGTCCAGAGTCGCCCCCGCATGAACCTCCAGAGCGGCGTCCAGCGGATGCGCGCCGGGCGCGGGGCAGCAGTCGGCGCCGCAGGAGCATCTCGTGCGGCCGCCGCCGCGCGCGGCACGGGCCCCCGGTACCACGGGCCAGCCCCACAGCCCGGCGTACTCCGCGACGGCGACGCACTCCGAGGCGCGGCTTCGGCGCCGTGATCCCGGGCGCAGCTCACGAATGTCACGGATATCCCGGATGCCGCTGCCGATGGCGCCGATCGTGAAGCCCATGCTCCCTCCAACGGGTCCTGGGTGCTGATGGTTACGACCGCGGTGCGGACGGCTGGGCCGGGACCGCCGCCGCCTCGGCCGGGGTGTCCGGGCTGCTGCCCGCCGGTCCGGGCTGCGCTGGGGCGGCCCGGTCGTCAAGTGAATCGTGGTGGGCTGCTGAAAGGTTCATTCGAAGGGGTGGCGAATGGTGGCGATTCCGTCTTCACCCTCGCGCGAAGGGTGATCGTGGGGTTACTTTCGGTACACACAGCGGCGAGATGCTCCGCACACGCCTATGCCGGAGGCATGGCGAGTGGCGGGCCGGATGGGGGCGTTACCCGTGAGCGGCAGCGTTGGCGGCGCGGCGGAGAAGTGCCCGAACGAGCTACTGGATTCGTGGTTCGCCCGCAGCGGCTGGTCGAAGGGCGAGCTGGCCCGTCAGGTGAACCGGCGGGCCCGCCAGCTCGGTGCGCACCACATCAGCACGGACACCTCGCGGGTGCGCCGCTGGCTGGACGGCGAGCAGCCGCGTGAGCCCATTCCCCGCATCCTCTCCGAGCTCTTTTCCGAACGCTTCGGCTGCGTCGTGGCCGTGGAGGACCTCGGTCTCCGGCCCACCCGCCGCTCGCCCGCCTCCTCCGGAGTCGATCTGCCGTGGGCCGGACCGCAGACCGTGGCGATGATCAACGAGTTCTCGCGCAGCGACCTGATGCTGGGCCGCAGCGGCTTCCTCGGTAACTCACTGGCGATGTCCGCAGGCCAGTCGCTGATCGAGCCGATGCAGAGGTGGCTGGTCCCGTCCCCCGCGGCGGCCGGTGCCCCGGCGGTCCCGGGGCCCCTCCCCTCGGTCGCGCCACCCGGACCTCCCGGCGGGATGCCCGCCGGGAGCCCCGCGGGCGCCGGAGTCCCGGGCCCCCTCCCCGGCCCTGGGTTACCTGGCGCCCACGGCGGCCCCGGTGCCCGGCAGCCGCCGCCCGCGTGCGGCCGGAGTGGCGGGGCGGGCGGGTGCCGGGCCGTGGGCCTCTCCATCCCGGAGCTGGAACTGCTGGAGCAGACCACCGTGATGTTCCGGACATGGGACGCGCAGTGCGGTGGCGGCCTGCGGCGCAAGGCCGTCGTGGGCCAACTGCACGAGGTGACGGACCTGCTGCACGACACCCACACCGAGGCCGTGACCCACCGGCTGTTCCGGGTGACGGCCGAGCTGGCCGAACTGGCGGGCTGGATGTCGTACGACATCGGGCTGCAGCCGACGGCGCAGAAGTATTTCGTACTGGCTCTGCACGCCGCCAAGGAGGCGGGGGACCGCCCACTGGGGTCGTATGTGCTCTCCGACATGAGCAGGCAGATGATCCATCTGGGCCGGCCCGAGGACGCGCTGGAGCTGATCCACCTCGCGCAGTACGGCAGCCGCGAGGCGGCCACGGCACGCACCCAGGCGATGCTGCACGCCATGGAGGCGCGCGCCTACGCCAACATGGGCCAGCCCGGCAAGTGCAGGCGGGCCGTGCGGATGGCCGAGGAAACCTTCCAGGACATCGACGCGGGCGACGGCGATCCGGACTGGATCCACTTCTTCTCCGAGGCCGAACTGCACGCGCAGAACGCCCACTCCTACCGCGACCTCGCCTACTCCTCCGGCCGCAGCCCCACCTACGCCTCCCTCGCCGAGCCGAAGATGGAGCGCGCCCTGGAGCTCTTCCGGCAGGAGCCCCTGGTGTCGCAGGGCCGCGGGCCCCAGCGCTCCTACGCGCTCAATCTGATCGGCATGGCGAGTGTGCACCTGCTGCAGAAGGAACCGGAGCGCTGTGCCTCGCGCGCGGCCGAGGCGATGGACGTCGCGGGCCGGCTGCGATCGGAGCGGGTGCACAACCGCCTCCGCAAGACGGCCGCGACGGCGGCGCGGGACTTCGGGCAGGTGCCTGAGGTCGTCCGGCTGACCGAACGTCTCGCGGAACTCCCGGAGGGAGAGGGCGCGATGGCCTGCTGAGGCATCGTGCGCCGTGCGCGCCACCGTGGGTGACACCTGAGGCGTCACGTACGGAGGTGCCCGCGGCCGAAGACCGCCGGCCGCGACGGCCACCCCGGACAGCCCGACTCGGCTCCCCCGCCAGGTCACCTCCGGGTGGTGTCGCGGCCGGTTCTCGTGCGCCGTGCGGCCGCCCCGAGTTCACCGAGGCGTAACAACCCGTGTCGCTTCGTCATCACCGTGAAACACCGCACGGCACGACCGGTAACCGGGTCTGGGGATTCTGGGGCGCATTCCGGCCACCAAGACCGTGCGCCGCACGGTCGCCAGTCCCGAGGAGACGCCCCCTGTGAACGGTGCGGACACCGCCTTCGTACTGATCAGCGCAGCGCTGGTCATGGTGATGACGCCCGGACTCGCCTTCTTCTACGGCGGCATGGTCCGGGTCAAGAGTGCACTCAACATGCTGATGATGTCGTTCGTCTCGATGGGCATCGTCAGTGTGCTGTGGGTGCTCTACGGATACTCGCTCGCCTTCGGCGCCGACAACGGCGGCGTCATCGGCAACTTCGACCACATCGGGCTCAAAGGCATCGACACCACCACCCTGACGGGTGGCGACGAGGGGATCCCGGTCTTCGCCTTCGCCCTCTTCCAGCTGATGTTCGCGGTCCTCACCCCCGCACTGATGAGCGGTGCCCTCGCGGACCGGGTCAAGTTCAGCGCCTGGGGCCTGTTCATCGCCCTGTGGGCGACAGTCGTCTACTTCCCCGTCGCGCACTGGGTGTGGGCCGAGGGCGGCTGGCTGTACGAACTCGAGGTCATCGACTTCGCGGGCGGCACCGCGGTCCACATCAACGCCGGCATCGGCGCGCTCGCGGCCGTGCTGGTCGTCGGCAGAAGGATCGGCTTCCGCGACGACCCGATGCGCCCGCACAGCCTTCCCCTGGTGATGCTCGGCGCCGCACTCCTGTGGTTCGGCTGGTTCGGCTTCAATGCGGGCTCCGCGCTCGCCGCCGACGGCACCGCGGCGACCATGGCGCTCAACACCCAGGTCGCCCCTGGCGCCGCCATGCTCGGCTGGCTGGCGTACGAACGCGTACGGCACGGCGCGTTCACCACCCTCGGCGCCGCCTCCGGCGCGGTGGCCGGGCTGGTCGCCATCACCCCAGCCGGTGCGCACGTCAACGCGATGGGTGCGATCCTCATCGGACTGCTGGCAGGCGCCGCCTGCTCCTGGGCCGTCAGCCTCAAGTACAAGCTGGGCTACGACGATTCACTCGATGTCGTGGGTGTCCACCTGGTGGGCGGCATCATCGGCACGCTGCTGGTCGGCATCCTGGCCGTCGACGGCGCGGGCGGTGCGGGCCAGTTCGGCAAGCAGGCGGTCGGGGCGTTCTCGGTGATGGCCTACTCCTTCGCCGTCTCCTGGCTCCTGGCCAAGCTGATCCAGTCGACGATCGGGTTCCGCGCCGACGAGGACGACGAGGTCGCCGGGCTCGACCAGGTGTTCCATGCCGAGACGGCGTACGACGCGAGCGCGGTCGGCTCCTCCTCCGGCGTACGCGGCACCGCGGTACGCGGCTCGGGTGCCCTCCGCACCCGCGGGAACTCGGACGGCAGCTCGGACGGCAGCTCGGACGGCAGCACGGAGACGAATCAGAAGGTGGACGCGTGAAGCTCATTACGGCGGTCATCAAGCCGCACCGGCTCGACGAGGTAAAGGACGCGCTGCAGGCGTTCGGCGTGCAGGGCCTCACGGTCACCGAGGCCAGCGGATACGGACGGCAGCGCGGTCACACCGAGGTGTACCGGGGCGCGGAGTACACCGTGGACCTGGTGCCGAAGGTGCGTATCGAGGTACTGGTCGAAGACGAGGACGCGGAACATTTGATCGAGGTGGTCGTCAAGGCGTCCCGGACCGGCAAGATCGGCGACGGGAAGGTGTGGAGCGTGCCGGTCGACACGGCAGTCCGGGTCCGCACCGGCGAACGCGGCCCGGACGCACTCTGAAATGCCGCCCCGGGACTACGCGGCGGCCCGGCGGCGCCTGCTTGGCGGCTCCGCGCGGCCGGGCGCCCCGCGCCGCGCGGAGCTGGCGCGGCTCACCGACCACTGGCTGGCCGGACTGGCCGGCCGCCTGCCGCCCGGTGTCGCACTCGCCGCCACCGGCGGATACGGGCGTGGCGAACTGTCGCCCCGCAGCGACCTGGACCTGCTGCTGCTCCACGACGGCAGAACCCCGCCGACCGGGATCGCCGCCCTCGCCGACCGGATCTGGTACCCGGTGTGGGATCTGGGACTCGCGCTGGACCACGCGGTACGCACCCCGGCCGAGGCGCGTGCCACCGCGGGCGAGGACCTCAAAGTGCAGCTGGGGCTCCTCGACATGCGGCATCTCGCGGGCGACACCGCGCTCACCACCGCACTGCGCACCGACGCGCTCGCCAACTGGCGCGCACAGGCCGCCCGGCGGCTGCCGCAGCTGCACGAACTCACCCGGGAGCGGGCGGAGCGCCACGGCGAACTCCGGTTCCTGCTGGAACCCGACCTCAAGGAGGCACGGGGAGGCCTGCGAGACGCCACCGCGCTGCGCGCCGTAGCCGCGTCGTGGCTGGCCGACGCGCCCCGTGAGGGACTGGAGGAGGCGCGCCGGACACTGCTCGACGTACGCGACGCGCTCCAGCTGGCCACCGGCAGGGCCACCGACCGGCTTTCCCTTCAGGACCAGGACCAGGTGGCCGCCGATCTCGCCCTGCCGGACGCGGACGCCCTGCTGCAGCGGGTGTACGAGGCGGCGCGCACCCTCTCGTACGCGAGTGAGGTGACCTGGCGCGAGGTCGGCCGGGTGGTCCGTGGGCGCTCGGGGCGGCAGCGGCTCCGCGGCATGCTGCCGGGCCGCCGCGGAGCCACCGCGGCGGCCCGGCAGGAGCGGGCCCCGCTGGCCGAGGGGGTGGTCGAGCATGCGGGCGAGGCCGCCCTCGCGCGCAGCGCACGTCCCGAGCGTGATCCGGTGCTCCCGCTGCGTGCGGCGGCCGCCGCCGCACGGGCCGGGCTGCCACTGACCATGGCCACCGTGCACCGGCTGGCCCGGACGGCACCCCCGCTGCCGGTGCCCTGGCCCGCCGAGGCCCGCGAGGAATTCGTCACCCTGCTGGGAGCGGGCCGCGCGATGGTCCCGGTGTGGGAAGCCCTGGACGCTGCGGGCCTGGTCACGGCGCTGCTGCCGGGCTGGGAACGCGTCCGGTGCCGGCCCCAGCGCAACGCGGTGCACCTGTGGACCGTCGACCGCCACATGGTGGAGACGGCCGTACGCGCCGCCGCGTTCACCCGACGGGTGCGCCGCCCCGATCTGCTGCTGGTCGCGGCGCTGCTGCACGACATCGGCAAGGGACGGCCCGGCGACCACTCGGAGGCGGGCGCGGGCGTCGCCCGGGAGCTGGCCACCCGTATCGGCTTCGGACCGGCCGACGTGGAGGTGCTGGGCACCCTGGTGCGTCACCATCTGCTGCTGGTCGAGACCGCGACCCGCCGGGACCTGGACGACCCGGCCACCGTGCGGTCCGTCGCGGACGCGGTCGGTGAATTCGGTGCACTCGAACTGCTGCACGCCCTGACGGAGGCCGACGCGCTGGCCACCGGCCCCGCGGCCTGGTCCAACTGGCGTGCCGCACTCGTGGGCGATCTCGTGAAGCGTGTCGGGGCGGTCCTCGGCGGGGACACGCTGCCCGCCGAAGCCGACGGCACGGACCGCGACGACCACTTCCTGCCGGCGGTCGAGGCGGAGCGGCTGGCACTGGAGGCATGGCGCCTCGACGGCCCCGCGCTGGCGCTGCGGCTCCGGCCGCAACCGCGCCGTACGCCGGGGGCCGAACCTCAGACCGGGGCCGGTGGGGGAGCCGAGGAGGGAACCGGGGCCGGGGAACCGGCGGGGGCCCGACTCGTCGTCGCGCTGCGGGACCGGCCGGGTGTGCTGCCCGCCGTCGCGGGCATACTGGCGTTGCACCGGCTCACGGTGCGCACGGCTCAGCTGCGGCACCTGCCGCTCCCGCTCGAAGTGACCGGCTTGGACCCGGCCTCAGCTCCACCGTCGCAGCCTCCGCCGTCATCGCCCTCATCAGCGCCGTACGGCGCCTCGGTCCTGCTGCTCAGCTGGCACGTCGCGGCGGAGTACGGAGCGCTCCCGCCGGCGCACCGGCTGCGGGCCGACCTCGTGCGGGTGCTCGACGGCACACTCGATGTGGCCGCACGCCTCGCCGAACGCGAGGCCGCCTACCGGGGACCCGGCCGCCACGGCGCGTCCGCCCCGCCGCCCCGCGTGACGGTCGCCGACACCGGATCGCGGCTCGCCACCGTGCTGGAGGTGCGCGCGCAGGACGCATCCGGGCTGCTCTTCCGGGTCGGCCGCGCCCTGGAGCGGGCCGGTGTGACGGTGCGCAGTGCCTACGTCAGCACGCTCGGCGCGAACGCGGTGGACGCCTTCTACGTCACCGGCCCCACCGGGGCGCCGCTGCCCTGCGCGGACGCCGCCGACCTGGCCCGGGAGCTGGAGCGGGCACTGGGCCGCTGACCGCATCTGACCGTTCCGCCGTCGGGCGGATACCCTGGGACGTGTTGTGAAGGTCCGCCAGGCCCGCGACGCCGCGGAGAAACGAGCCGCTGCCGCGGTGGGCGAGCGTCTCCCCCGGCACCCGCCGGGGGATGTGACCGCGTTGTCGGACCGTCCGCGTAGCTCCTACGAGGACGGTCCGTCGCCTTGCGGGTGCGTCCTCGGCTTCACCCTGGCCGTCGGCTCCGGGGGAAGGCCGGGTTACTTTCGCAGCATGCCCCTCCGGGGGTGGACAGTCCGTATGACATCCGACGCGAAGGATCCGCGACCGCCGTGTTCGACACTCTCTCCGATCGCCTCGCAGCGACCTTCAAGAACCTTAGGGGCAAGGGCCGCCTCACCGAGGCGGACATCGACGCCACGGCGCGCGAGATCCGTATCGCCTTGCTGGAGGCGGATGTCGCACTGCCCGTCGTCCGGGCCTTCATCAAGCAGGTCAAGGAGCGCGCCGCAGGTGCCGAGGTCTCCCAGGCGCTGAACCCAGCCCAGCAGGTCATCAAGATCGTCAACGAGGAGCTCGTCAGCATCCTCGGCGGCGAGACCCGGCGCCTCCGTTTCGCCAAGAACCCGCCGACCGTGATCATGCTGGCCGGTCTCCAGGGCGCGGGTAAGACCACCCTCGCCGGAAAAATGGGGCGCTGGCTCCAGCAGCAGGGGCACACTCCGCTGCTGGTGGCCTGTGACCTCCAGCGGCCGAACGCCGTCAACCAGCTGTCGGTCGTCGCGGAGCGCGCCGGAGTCGCGATCTTCGCGCCGGAGCCCGGCAACGGTGTCGGCGATCCGGTCAAGGTGGCCACCGACTCCCTCGCCCACGCGAGGGAGAAGCAGTACGACGTGGTGGTCGTCGACACCGCGGGCCGTCTGGGCATCGACCAGGAGCTGATGCAGCAGGCCGCGGACATCCGGGACGCGGTCCGGCCGGACGAGATCCTCTTCGTCGTCGACGCGATGATCGGCCAGGACGCGGTCACCACCGCCGAGGCCTTCCGGGACGGCGTCGGCTTCGACGGTGTCGTCCTCTCCAAGCTCGACGGCGACGCGCGCGGCGGCGCCGCGCTGTCCGTGGCGCAGGTCACCGGCAAGCAGATCATGTTCGCCTCGAACGGCGAGAAGCTCGACGACTTCGACGCCTTCCACCCGGACCGGATGGCCTCCCGCATTCTCGGCATGGGCGACATGCTCACGCTGATCGAGAAGGCCGAGCAGACCTTCAGCCAGCAAGAGGCCGAGAAGATGGCGGCCAAGCTGGCGAAGGGGCCGAAGGAGTTCACGCTCGACGACTTCCTGGCGCAGATGGAGCAGGTCCGCAAGATGGGCTCCATCTCCAAGCTGCTCGGCATGATGCCGGGCATGGGCCAGATGAAGGACCAGATCAACAACCTGGACGAGCGGGACGTGGACCGCACGGCCGCGATCATCAAGTCGATGACACCCGTAGAGCGCGCCGAGCCGACACTGATCAACGGTTCGCGCCGGGCCCGCATCGCCAAGGGCTCCGGCGTCGACGTCAGTGCGGTCAAGAACCTGGTGGAGCGCTTCTTCGAAGCGCGCAAGATGATGTCCAAGATGGCCCAGGGCGGCGGCATGCCGGGGATGCCCGGAGTGCCGGGCATGGGCGGCGGCCCGGGGCGGAAGAAGGGCAAGCAGCAGAAGAAGGCGAAGGGCAAGCGCCAGTCGGGCAACCCGATGAAGCGCAAGCAGGAGGAGCAGGAAGCCGCCGACCGGCGTGCCGCGGGCCAGACCGGCGCCTTCGGACTGCCGCAGGACGGGCAGGCTCCCGAGGACTTCGAACTGCCGAAGGAGTTCAAGGACCTGCTGCCGCCGAAATGACGGGTGGATGGGGGGATGATGTGACACATGCGTGTACACATCCGGCCCCCGCGGCCCGAGGACGAACGGGTCTACAGTGAGGCGGTCGTGCGCTCGGCCGGCCATCTCAGCCCCTGGAACCCGGTGGAGCCGGACGGCCTGCCCGATCTGCTCCGGCGCCAGGGAGCGGTGCTGCGCACCTTCATGATCTTCAACCGGGAGGATGACGGGCTGGTGGGCCGGGTGAACGTCGCCAACATCATCCGGGCCCGTCTGCGCAACGCCACCCTCGGCTACGACAGTTATGTGCCGTACGAGGGGACCGGCCGCATGACGGAGGGCTTGCGGCTAGTGATCGACCGCTGTTTCGCGGACGGCTCCGACGGGCTCGCGCTGCACCGGCTGGAAATCAACGTCCAGCCGGAGAACCAGCGCTCGATCGCCATGGCCAAACGGCTCGGCTTCCGGCACGAGGGCTTCTCGCCCCGCCTGCTCTATCTGAACGACGCCTGGCGCGATCACGAGCGTTTCGCGTTGACAGCCGAAGAGTGGCCGGGCTCCGAGGCGTAGGCATGACTGGGGCCCCGGCTCCAGCGCGGCCGCCGCATCACGGGGCTCCGGCGGTTCCCCCGGCCCGCGAGGTGCTGCTGATGGTGCTCTGTGTCTGAAGCGCCCTTCTTGTGGGCACCCGTACGGCTTCTGGCGACCCGGGTCTCGGTCGCGCCCCGCCCCGCCGTAGCATGCGTGGCGAGGACACACCGCCGCCTGGGCGCCGGGACGGGAGCACCGTTCGGCAGACGGCAGGTAGCGGGTGATCGCCGGACTCCGGCAGGGCGATCCGGGTGAGCCGGACGAACCGGACGACGCCACTCCGCTCCGCGGATTCATCGAAATCCGAGCCGGGCTCCGAGCCGCGGCATGTGGGAGCGGACGTCCCGCGAAACCCCGCCGCCGGGGCCAGGCGCCCGGTGCGCCACTTGGCGTTACGTCCGGGGATGCGGCAGGTGTGCGAGTTCTCCACAGATCTGCGTACCCGCCCTCCTCCAGACCCATCAGAGTGAACTGACTGGTACGTGCAAATTATTTGGGATGCCCCGGAATCGGAACACCGGGGCACTTCCGCTCGTTGTACGCGACGTGAGCACGACACCACCAGTTCTTGCCGCCGAGCTGGCAGCCGCCTGGGCCGATATTCAAAGGCACCACCGCGAGCTGCCGGATCTGGCCGCACCTGAATCGCTGATCGGAGAGTCGTCGTCCGCCTGTGGCGCCGAACTCTCCTTCGAACGGCTGCTGCACGAGGCGGTCCACGGTATCGCCGCCGCGCGCGGTATCCGCGATACGTCCCGTGCGGGCCGCTATCACAACCGACGTTTCCTGGCCGTCGCCGAGGAGCTGGGCCTCGACCACGCCGAGGAGCCACACCCCAGTAGCGGCTTCTCGCTGGTGCTCCTCTCTCCCGAGACGCGGAGGCGTTACCGGCCGACGATCGAGCGTCTCCATCGCGCGCTGAAGGCGCACACCGCGGCCACCGAGACCGACACCGGGCGAAGCTTCCGGGGGCCGGCCGCCCGGCACGGATCCTCCGGCGGCGGCGTCCGGGTCAAGGCGGTCTGCGACTGCGGGCGCAATGTCCGCGTAGTCCCGTCCGTGCTGGCGCAGGCGCCGATCATGTGCGGGGCGTGCGGTAAGCAGTTCCGCATCCCGGACACTCCGGAGGCAGAGGCGCCGGGTACCGCCGAGCCGATGGCGGTGGCGGGCTGAGAGCCGGATCTTCGGCCCGCGTTCAGCGGTCAGGGTGAGGTGTGGCATCATGGACGGCTGTACTCGACAGTCGCATAGGATCCCTCTCTCCTCCGGCTGACGCGTCCATCGGACACTCGGGTACCACAACCCCACGTGGCCACTCGCTGTGCCCAACCACGTCAAGAGCCAGGAGACACCACACCCGTGGCAGTCAAGATCAAGCTGAAGCGACTGGGCAAGATCCGTTCGCCTCACTACCGCATCGTCGTAGCCAACTCCCGTACCCGCCGTGACGGCCGGGCAATCGAGGAGCTCGGCCTCTACCACCCGGTGCAGAACCCGTCCCGCATCGAGGTCGACTCCGAGCGTGTCCAGTACTGGCTGAGTGTCGGCGCGCAGCCGACCGAGCCGGTCGCGGCCATCCTCAAGGTCACCGGTGACTGGCAGAAGTTCAAGGGTCTGCCCGCCCCGGCGCCGATGAAGGTGGCCGAGCCCAAGACCGACAAAAAGGCCCTCTTCGAGGCTGCGGCCAAGGACAGCGGCCCCAAGGGTGAGGCCATCACCCCGAAGGCGAAGAAGGCCGACAAGAAGGCCGACGAAGCCGACAAGGCGGCGGCCGAGAAGCCCGCCACTGAGCCGACCGAGGCCTGAGGATGCTCGAGGAGGCCCTCGAGCATCTCGTGAAGGGCATCGTCGACAACCCCGACGAAGTGCAGGTCGCCTCGCGCAACCTGCGCCGGGGCCAAGTGGTCGAGGTCCGGGTGCATCCCGAAGACCTCGGCAAGGTGATCGGCCGCAACGGACGCACCGCGCGTTCGCTGCGCACCGTCGTGGGAGCGCTCGGTGGCCGTGGCATCCGCGTCGACTTCGTCGACGTGGACCAGGTCCACTGAGCCGCAGCATGCAGCACCGGCAGCGGCCGGGGGTGGCTTCGGCCTCCCCCGGCCGCTGCCTTTCGTACGAAGGGGACCGGACACAGTGCAGTTGGTAGTCGGGCGGGTGGGCCGCGCCCACGGGATCAAAGGCGAAGTAACGGTCGAGGTGCGCACGGACGAGCCCGAGATGCGACTCGGGCCGGGGGCCGTGCTCGCGACCGACCCGGCTGCCACCGGGCCGCTCACCATCGAGTCGGGACGCGTGCACAGCGGAAGGCTCGTGCTGCGCTTCGAAGGGGTGCGGGACCGGACCGGCGCGGAGGCGCTCCGCAACACCCTGCTGATCGCCGAGGTGGATCCGGAGGACCGGCCGGACGACCCGGAGGAGTTCTACGACCATCAGCTGGCCGACCTCGACGTGGTGACCCGGGACGGCCGGGAACTCGGCCGTATCGAGGAGGTCTCCCACCTGCCCGGACAGGACCTGCTGATCGTGAAGACACCGGCCGGCGATGAGATCCTCATCCCGTTCGTCCAGGAAATCGTGCCGGAGATCGATCTGGAGGCACAGCGAGTGGTCGTCGAACCGCCGCCGGGGCTGATCGACGAGTCGCTGCTGGCGGCGGAGGACTCCGACGGCGCCGCCGATGCGGAGCCGACCGGTGCGCCTGGCAGTGAAGCAGGCGACGGACCAGGCGGTGAGTCCAGCGGTGGGCCGGGTGAACCCGGCACGCCCGGCACACCAGGCGGGAGCGGCGCCCCGTGAGGCTCGACATCGTCACGATCTTCCCTGACTACCTGGAGCCGCTGAACGTCTCCCTCGTCGGCAAGGCGCGCGCCCGCGGCCTGATCGACGTACGGGTGCACGACCTGCGGCAGTGGACGCACGACCGGCACCACACCGTGGACGACACCCCGTACGGGGGCGGGCCGGGCATGGTCATGAAGCCCGACCCCTGGGGCGAGGCGCTCGATTCCGTCCTCGACTCGGGTCAGGGCGAGCCGGTGATCGTCGTGCCCACGCCGAGCGGGCGTCCGTTCACCCAGGAACTCGCCGTCCGGCTGGCCGAGAAGCCCTGGCTGATCTTCGCCCCCGCCCGCTACGAAGGCATCGACCGCAGGGTCATCGAGGAGTACGACGCGCGGCCGGATGTCCTCGAGGTCCTGGAGGTCTCCATCGGGGACTACGTCCTCGCCGGGGGTGAAGCACCGGTGCTGGTGATGGTGGAGGCGGTCGCACGGCTGCTGCCGGGTGTCCTCGGCAACGCGGAGTCCCACCGCGACGACTCCTTCGCGCCGGGTGCCATGGCCCAGCTGCTGGAGGGACCCGTCTACACCAAGCCGCCCGAGTGGCGGGGGCGGGCCGTGCCGGAGGTGCTGCTGAGCGGGCACCACGGGAAGGTGGCCCGCTGGCGCCGCGACGAGGCGCTCGCGCGCACCAGCAGGCACCGTCCGGAGCTGATCGAGGGCGCCGACCCTGAAATCTTCGACAAGCAGGACCGTGCGGTTCTCGCCGCCCTGGGCTGGGAAGCCGAACCGGACGGGCCCCGATTTGGGCGTACGAGCGCGGCCGTGGAAGAATAGGCAGCTGCCTCACCTCCAGCGCGCGACCCTGCCACAGGGGGACCGGCGCCCGCTCGGATCGACGGCTCCCCACCCGTATCACGAGATATTCCGCTGATGACCTGTGGCATTGGCGAGGAAAGCAGACGGCATGTCCCACCTTCTCGACAACGTCGACTCCGCTTCGATCCGGAGCGACATCCCGGCCTTCCGTCCGGGTGACACGATCAACGTCCACGTGCGCGTGGTCGAGGGCAACCGCTCCCGTGTGCAGCAGTTCAAGGGCGTGGTCATCCGCCGCCAGGGTTCCGGGGTCCGCGAGACGTTCACGGTCCGAAAGGTCAGCTTCAGCGTCGGAGTCGAGCGCACCTTCCCGGTGCACACTCCGGTCGTCGAGAAGATCGAGGTCGTGACCCGCGGTGACGTCCGCCGCGCGAAGCTCTACTACCTGCGCAACCTGCGGGGCAAGGCCGCCAAGATCAAGGAGAAGCGCTACAACTGATCTCCTTCCGGCGGGTCCGGGGTGGCCGGATAGGCTCTCGGCCTGATGGACATCGACCCGCCGCAGCAGGATCGGCACGAACCGGAGCGCGACCGCGCCGCCGACCCCCCGCCGGGGCGGCGACGCTGGTCGCGCTCCGTTCGCGTTGCCGTGGCCGCTACCAGCGTGGTGACCGCGGTCTTGCTGGTCAGTGCCTTCCTGGTGCAGCCTTTCCTGATCCCGAGTTCCTCGATGGATCCCACACTGCAGGTCGGCGACCGGGTCATGGTCAACAAACTGGCCTACCGTTTCGGTAACCATCCGGAACGTGGGGACGTTGTCGTCTTTGACGGCAGGGGGTCGTTCGTAGTGGAGGAGTCGCACGGCAATCCGGTGACCGGCTTGCTGCGGGAGGCCGGAGCGGCGGTCGGCCTGGTGGAGCCGTCCGACACGGACTATGTAAAACGCGTGATCGGGGTCGGCGGTGACCGGGTGAGCTGCTGCGACAAACGGGGGAGGATCGAGGTGAACGGCGTACCGGTGGAGGAGGAGTACCTGCATCGCGGCGACGAGGCCTCGGCCGTGCCGTTCGACATCGAGGTGCCTCTTGGCAGGCTCTGGGTCATGGGTGACCACCGCTCCGCCTCCGCCGACTCCCGTGACCACCTCGGCAGCCCCGGCGGCGGCACCGTGCCGGTGGACCGCGTGATCGGCCGGGTGGACTGGATCGGCTGGCCGCCCAGCCGCTGGACTTCCCTCGCGGCGGGCCAGAGCGCCGCCGCCGGGGCCGACGGCCATGGCTGACCGCGGTCGGCGGTCTTATGGACACCACCGGCGCCCCGAGGGGGAGTCCGCCGAGCCTGCCGGCGAAGCAGCCGAGCGGCCCACCTCCGCCAGGCCGTCCGCCGGAATGCGAGGGCCCGGTGAGGGCCGGGCGGCGCGACGGCGTGCCGCCAAGCGGATCAAGCGCCGTCGGCGGCTGTCGATGACCAAGGAGATACCGATCCTGGTCGGTGTCGCGCTGGTGATCGCGCTGGTCCTGAAGACCTTTCTCGTCCAGGCGTTCGTCATCCCGTCCGGTTCGATGGAACAGACCATCAAGATCGGTGACCGGGTCCTGGTGGACAAGCTCACCCCGTGGTTCGGCTCGAAGCCGGAGCGGGGCGATGTGGTCGTCTTCAAGGACCCGGGCGGGTGGCTGGGGAAGGAGCAGCAGAAGGAGGGCGACGATCCGATCGGGATCAAGCAGGCAAAGGGTTTTTTGACCTTTATCGGACTGCTGCCCTCGGACGACGAGCAGGACTTGATCAAACGTGTCGTCGCGGTCGGCGGTGACACGGTCAAGTGCTGCGGCAAGGACGGCCGAGTGACGGTGAACGGCACGCCGCTGGACGAACCGTACCTCTATCCCGACAACGCCCCGTCGAAGATGGGCTTCGAGGTCGCGGTGCCCCTTGGGCGGGTGTTCGTGATGGGCGACCACCGGTCCAACTCCGCCGACTCCCGCTACCACTTGGACGACGAAGGGCAGGGTACCGTTCCGGAGGACCTGATCGTCGGCCGGGCCGTGGTCATCGCCTGGCCCTTCGACCACTGGCGGCAGCTCGAGGAGTCGGAAACCTACGCCTCGGTGCCCGACGCGCGCGGCGCGGCGACAGCGCAGGGTCCCCTCGGGGACAATCGATTGGTTCAGCTCCCGAGCCCTGCGGAACTCCCGCTCGTTATGGGAGTGGTGGGTCTGTCCCGGCTGTGGGACAGACGACAGCGCAGTGTGAGGAGTGGATGTGGGGGACGTGGCCGTCGGCGCACAGTCCGGTTCGGGCGATCCGGAGGGAGAGGATTCCGGAGCGCGGCCCGACAGGAGTGACGGAGGCCCCGCTGCGGAGCAGGGTGAGCCGGCAGAGCCCGGAAGGCCCGGTGGGCCGGAAGGCCCGGGGGGCCCGGAGAAGCCGGGCGGCCCGTCCGAGGAGGCCGGCGGACCTCGCCGGGGCCACGGTCGGGGCAAACCGAAGACCCCCCGTTCGTTCTGGAAGGAACTGCCGCTTCTGATCGGTGTCGCGCTGATTCTGGCGCTGGTGATCAAGACGTTTCTGCTGCAGGCGTTCTCCATCCCGTCGAACTCCATGCAGGACACCCTGCAGGTCGGCGACCGGGTGCTGGTCGACAAACTGACGCCCTGGCTCGGCTCCGAGCCCGAGCGCGGCGAAGTCGTCGTATTCCACGATCCGGGTGGCTGGCTGCCCGACACGGAAACGGATCAGAACTTCGTCCAGAAGGCGTTCAGCTTTGTCGGCCTGATGCCGTCCGCCGACGACAAGGACCTGATCAAGAGGGTGATCGGGGTCGGCGGGGACACCGTGGAGTGCAAGCGGGGCGGCAAGGTCATGGTCAATGGGAAGCCCCTGGACGAGCCGTATCTCTTCCCGGGCGACACACCCTGCGACGACAAGCCCTTCGGACCGGTCAAGGTGGCGGACGGGCACATGTGGGTGATGGGCGACCACCGTCAGGATTCGCTGGACTCCCGGTATCACCAGAACAAGGCGGGCGGCGCCGTCCCGGTCAAGGAGGCCGTGGGGCGTGCGGTCGTGGTCGCCTGGCCCCTCAACCGCCTGTCCACGCTCCCGGTACCGGACACCTTCGCGCAGAGTGACCTGGCCGCGAAGGCGGCGAACGCCGCTCCGGCGGCGCTCGGCCTGGCCGGTGCCCTGCCGCTGGTGATGTGGCGGCGCAGGCGCCGCCACGGGCGGACGGCGGAGACACCGGTCAGCGGCTGACGCGTTCCGTACGCCCCGGTAGGGTGCGCCCAGACCAGCAGGAGCGGGTCTACGAGGCGAGCACCCGGGAGTACACGGATGGGCACAGCAGGACGTACGCGCGCTCCGGGGACAGGGCGCCGAGGGCAGCTGCTGTCCGGGCTCGCCGTGGCACTGGGATGTGTCCTCTTCCTGGGCGGATTCGTCTGGGGAGCGCTCGTCTACCAGCCTTACACCGTGCCCACCGACTCGATGGACCCCACCGTGAAGGCCGGCGACCGGGTGCTGGCCGAGCGCACCGACGGCGGCGCCGTACGCCGCGGCGATGTCGTGGTCTTCCAGGACTCCGTCTGGGGCGACCTGCCGATGGTGAAGCGGGTCGTGGGGGTGGGCGGGGACACCGTCGCCTGCTGCGACAAGCAAGGACGGCTCACCATCAACGGCAAGGCCGTGGACGAGCCGTATCTGAGTGACGGCGGCCCCGCCTCGGACACCGGTTTCGAGGAGACGGTGCCCGAGGGCAAGCTCTTCCTGCTCGGCGATCAGCGACGCGGATCCCAGGATTCGCGGGTACGCCTGGACAGCGATCACTGGGCTGTCGACCGGTCGGCGGTTGACGCCCGGGTGGACGCCGTCGCCTGGCCGATGGCGAGCTTCGGCACGATCTCCCGCCCTGAGTCCTTCGCCGCCCTGCCAGGAGGGGTCTCCGACGAGGGGCCGCTGAAGCCGCTGGTACTCGCGATCGTGACAGGCGTGGTGCTCATTCTCGGCGGAGCCGCCCACGGCCCGATAGCGCGCCGCAGGGCACGCACCCCACGCAGTCGCCCTCAGGGCTGACGCGCGATTCAGCGCTGACGCACAATGGGGGGACGCACGGCTGAAGGGGAACATGCCATGAGCGCCGAGGACCTCGAGAAGTACGAGACCGAGATGGAGCTCAAGCTCTACCGGGAGTATCGCGACGTCGTCGGTCTGTTCAAGTACGTGATCGAGACCGAGCGGCGCTTCTACCTCACCAACGACTACGAGATGCAGGTGCACTCGGTGCAGGGCGAGGTCTTCTTCGAGGTGTCCATGGCTGACGCCTGGGTCTGGGACATGTACCGTCCGGCCCGCTTCGTGAAGCAGGTGCGCGTGCTCACCTTCAAGGACGTGAACGTCGAGGAGCTCAACAAGAGCGAACTCGATCTGCCCGAGGACTCCGGCTTCAAGGGCTGAACCGGAAGCGTTCGCTGCGAAGGTCCGCGGCCTTACTCCGTGAGGGTGACCGAGTTATCCCCAGCCAGTAGGTTATCCACTGGAAAACAGCCGGATCACCGAAATGCCGCCGTTGCCGTCACAGTCGGTGCCGGAGGTGGTGACCATGAACGCCCGTGGAGCACTCGGCCGCTATGGCGAGGATGTGGCCGCGCGCAGACTGCGCGAGAGCGGTTTGACCATTCTGGACCGCAACTGGCGCTGTGCCGACGGAGAAGTCGACATCGTCGCGAGAGACGCGGACGCCCTCGTCATCTGCGAGGTGAAGACCAGGCGGCTCGGCGTGTACGAGCATCCGATGGCAGCCATGACTCCCGCGAAGGCGGCACGGCTGCGCCGACTGGCGTCCCGCTGGCTCGGCGAGCGCTGGCTGGCACGGTATGGCCGGCCACCCGTCGGCGGGGTCCGGATCGATCTCGTCGGAGTGCTGGTCCCGGGCCGCGGGGCGCCGCTGGTACAGCACGCGCGAGGGGTGGCCTGATGGCCTTCGCGCGTACGTGTTCGGTGACCCTGCTGGGTGTGGAAGGCGTCGTCGTGGAGGTCCAGGCGGACCTGGAGCCCGGCGTGGCCACCTTCACCCTGGTAGGGCTGCCCGACAAGAGCCTGGTGGAGAGCCGTGACAGGGTTCGCGCGGCAGTGGTCAACGCGGGGGAGCAGTGGCCGCAGAAGAAGCTCACGGTGGGCCTCAGCCCAGCCTCCGTGCCCAAAAGCGGCAGCGGGTTCGACCTCGCGGTGGCCTGCGCGGTCCTCGGCGCCGCTGAGAGGATCGACCCGCGCGTCATCGCTGGCCTCATGATGATCGGCGAGCTGGGTCTGGACGGCCGGGTGCGTCCGGTGCGCGGCGTGCTGCCCGCGGTGCTGGCCGCCGCGGACGCAGGATACCGGCAGGTCGTCGTGGCCGAGCAGGCCGCCGCCGAGGCGGCACTGGTACCCGATGTCACAGTCCTCGGAGTCCGCAGCCTCCGGCAGCTGATCGCGTTGCTCACCGACGAGCCGGTTCCGGATGAAGAGGCGCCGGAGGGCGACGCCCCTGATCCGGTCACCGCTACGGGCGGCAGGGATTCCCCGCTCGCCGGCCTCACCGCGCCGAGGACCGGCCTGCCGGGCGGAACGCGCGGCGGCGAGCAGGCGCTGGACTTGTCCGAGGTCGCCGGCCAGGGCGCGGCCCGCTGTGCCCTGGAGGTGGCGGCGGCAGGACGGCACCACATTTTCTTCAAAGGCCCCCCAGGGGCGGGTGCACACCACTTGGAAGAGGTCCCGGATGTTTTCACGCTGGCCGTACAGAACGACCACGGTCCGCATAGCGGCACAGACGAGCGGCGAGGCCGACGCTGCGCGGCTCATCGGTCGTGGCAAAGAGAAACCCGCCCATGCGCCACGGGGGAGCACATGGACGGGCTGTTTTGGGGCTACGGCTGGTCTGCGGTCACACGCCTACGGTCAAGCCGCACACGCTGCACCTCTTCAGGCTGCCCGCGTCTTCCATCGGCTGGCCACAGCACATGTACTTACTCCTATCTGCTCTGCTGATGCGTCAGGAAGCGCGCTACCAGGTCTGCTCGGTTCGCGCGCTGCTGCGCCGTAGCCTGGTCATCTTTCCTTGCCAGGCTGGCTTTGCGCTTGATGCCCCTGACTTTCACCCTGCGAGAGGCTGCCGCCACCGTATGTTTCCTCCTCCGTACTTGCCGTTGGCGCACACGGGGCACGCCACCTTCCGTGTGCCATCACAGGCCCGGCAGCCGGTGAACCCAAGGCAGCGGGGACACCAGACGACTGCGTGACCGGTGCAGGCACCGCAGTACTCCGTGGGGGGTGTGCTCTTCTCAGCCTTCACGGGATACTGCGACGCGGGGCAGCAGACGCAGCTCATACGCGTACCGGTAGGCCACGCCCTTACCTGGGATCTCCAGCCCGTACAGGTAAGGGCAGGGGCCGGTCACGCTGACCACTTTGACGTCCTGACCGGTCGTCAGATCATGTACCAGTGCGCCTACGTGGATCACGCGGCGGCTCCGTGTGCTGCTAGCTGGTGGCGCTGGAGGAGCACGCGGGCATCTGATGCCTCGCTCGCGTCCGGTGCGTAGTCAATGTCGTCTGTGAGTCGCTTACACTCGGCGCACGCGGCTGCGTTCGGGGAGGTAAGCGACATTCTCAGTCCCTCAGGACTGTCCGCTAGGGTCATGATTTTCCCTTGTCCATGCCCGGCCCAGAATGACCGGGCGGATTCCCATAGTAGCGCTACGTGTGGGGTGTGTCACCCAAATCCGTCACCCGGTATGTCACGTACCCCGCCTGAGCCTCGCTGGCACCGGCGAGCAACTCGCGCGCCGCAGTCGAGGCCGCTTCTGCCAGATCGTATTTACCGAAGAACAGACTGGTGTCTGACAGGGAGTTGAGCCCCGCCACCAGTTCATCTCGGGAACCGGTCTCGTACCCGTGTCGATTAGTCATGCGCTCAGCGTACCGAGTGCGTAACTCGGGCCTCTTGGTCGCGCGTAGAGCTTGTGAATGTGTTCACGTGAACGTACCAGGGTGAGCGTGGTACAAAGATGATGCGGGCTTGTATGAGATCACGTGAACGTACCAGATCGCGGCAGCACAAAGCCCCCTCATAAGAGGGGGCCTGTAGGCCGAGCAACTCAGATGACCCCCGCCTAGTGGCAGGGGAATCGTAGTCAGCCCGGCCAATGCTACTCCGGTGCCAGATCGTCCAGTGCCGACAGTACGGTCACTCCGTTGTCTGCGCGTGCGGTCCAGTATCCGAAACCCCGAGGCTCCACCAGGGAGCCCGTCCAGCCCCAATACAGACTGCGCACGCGGATACCTACGGCAGCGTCAGGCTGAGGGACCCCTGACAGTCGGCACACGCGTACGTACAGCTCTTGCCAGTCGGCATTTCGCAGACAGCGGGAGCTGACCTCTGTGCGTTCCCCTAGAACGGCACACGCGAATTCCCGGAAGGATCCTATGGAATCCCGTGGGATCCTCATCCACAGTTCGTGACCCATGCGCGTCTCTCGGCGGAGAAGGGTACTCACGCGGTCTGTGTCGAGTTGCTTGCGGGTGGCCATCACTTGGTCGCGCACTTCGGACAGAACGTGTACAGGCGCGCGCTTTCACCGTTCTCGATCTCACTGCGGGTGCGCTTGAAAACCCCCCACGGGCCCCTACCACCTGACGGGGGTACCAGGTTGGCGCGGATGCGGCGATTGCATCGCGCGCGGTTCGTCTCGTCCATGCGGTGCAGGTGGTGGAACGTACTGTGCGTACCGTGCCACTCGCGCGGCTCCGACTCCTCCCTTGGCGCGTACACCTCTACCAGCCGGACGGAACGGCCGTCCTTGTACTCGATCGAGTGCTGTCCGCGCCCAGAAAACATCTCGCGTACGTAGCGCTTGCCTTCCATCATCGCCGTGTTCACCTCTGCCAGTGCTTCTCGCACGCTGACCTCTGTGACGGTGCCGTTCTCGGTGCGCTGGTAGACCTTCACGGTGTCTCCCTCTGGTGTGCGGAACCTCATTAGAGCATGACGCAGGCGGAACGCACAAGACCCCCGATCGGATGACCGGGGGTCTGTAGAGCTGCGCAGCTCAGATGACGCGCGCCTCGATCGCCTCAAAGGAGTCGATCACTTCCTGGGTGGCGTCCGCCAGGATCTCGCACATGTCCAACTCGTTATCGTCCCCTACCGGGTAGACCAGCTCGTCCACCATGTGGTGCCAGACGTGCCCATCGGGCAGCATGCGATTCGCTGCCTCAACCTGAGCCTCCAGAAGGGCCTTCACCAGCGCATCCTGCTGCTCGCTGGTGTACTCGCCGGAGTTGATGAAGGCATACCAGCCGTCTGCCAGCGTGTCGGTGTGGAACTTACCGGGCAGGGAAATCGATGTGGTGGTCATGGCGTCTCCTCTATAGGTCACGGGTTGCGGCGGATGGAGGCTGAGTAGTAGTCGGCACGCTCGTACGAGTTGCACTTAGAGGCGTGTCCGTAGTCCTGGTCGCACGGCACGTCATGCTGCGGCTTCCGGAAGTTCAGGCACGGGATGTCGTCACTGTCGTTCATGGTGTCTCCCTCTGTAGGTCCAAGAGGGTACACGTTGGGGGACGTGTACCCGATGGAGCGGCAGAGGTTCATACGGGGCAGCGTCCCCGTATGCGCGGGTCATACCGATTCGATCGGTACCAGCGGGCAATGGGGCGGACGTCTGCCGGACGTAGTCCTAGCTCCTTGGCCTTGAAACGCATCGCCATCTGAATCTTGCCGGACCGGTCGTTCTCAAACCCCCTACGCGCAGACTGGAACCCCGTGTACATCTCGAAGAATTCATACACGTCGTCGATGTCCACGTCAGCTGTTCCGCCATCTGCCGTAGGTACGGCCACAAGGACCCCTGACTTGTCGTCGTCGTCGGCGACGGGCAGGAACGCATTTGCAGTGAAGGCGATCCATTCAAAGAACTCAGCGAGACCCTTGCAGCGGACGGGAAGATCACCCTGGTACACGATCTTCAGCCCTACTGTTACCGATACGGAGGAGCCGACCACCGACGCAGTCACGCGCTCACCGTTGATCCTCAGCTCACGAGCATCAGCGAGTGTCTTAGCTCCCCGCTCGTGGGGGGTGTACGTGCCGTCTGTCGCAGTGATCATTGGGTCCTCCTTCTCCGTGAACCTCGTTAGAGCATGACGCGGGTGTCTCACGCAAGCTGCTTGATACCCTCAGCCTTGAACTCCCGGAACCAGCGGTACACGGTAGCGACCGATCGTGTCACCGACTCAGCAGCAGCGCGAGCCGACACACCGGCCGCGAAAGCCTCTTCAGCCATGCGGCGCGCGTCGGTGTCGCTGAGACGTTCCGATGTGTCAGCGGGGGTTCCAATGATCGTGTCCCAGACGGGGGAGAGCGTGTCACGCATCTCGGTAACCATGTCATCGTCGATGAGTGACACGGGGATGATCTGGCTAGGTGCCTCATGCGTCGCAGACGGTGTCTCAGCGACTGGCGCGAGTGTCTCGGGCGGTGTCGGCTCCGTCTCACGACTCCGCCTCGCTGTCGCCTCCATGCGCCACAGGATGACGGGCGCGATGCATGACACAGCAATGCGCACCGGAGTGTCCTGGTCAATGGGGTGTGCGATGGTGTAAGAGGTGGCTGACGCGGCTACCACAGCGAGCACAGCGGGTGCGACGTCCTGCCCCTGTCGCACGGCGTGCACAAGGTACAGATCAAGGACGACCGGCAGTGTCGCTGCGACAGCCCAATGCCAGCCCAGATGCGCGGCGAGTGTGTACTCCGCGTATCCCGTGGACGCGAGAGCGCCGATGAGGATCACGAAGCGGATGAAGGTGTTCACGGGTGTCTCTCCAGATGTCGGGGACGTGTCAGCGGAAGAGGGATGCGACTGCGGAGAAGACGACGAAGGAGACTGCGTAGATGATGACGAAGCCGACGACGTTCACCAGTACTGTGAGCAATATGCTAGGGATCTTGGGCACAGTGACTCCTGCGTAGAAGTGTGTGGGGGATGGCGCCCCGAGTGAGCTATGACGCTCGCACGGCAGCCGGTCGGCTCCGTCTCGGGGCTATGTGTCAGTCTTCTACGTCAACGAAGCACGGTGAGACCCAGAACTGCCCACCTGTATCGGAGTTGATGATGACGGTTTCGATCTCCATCCGTTGGCCCAAATCGGCGATGTTGCGCGTCTGTGACCGCTCAAGCGTTCCGCTTACTCCTGCGTACACGGAGTCCTGATTGATCAGGACTCGCGTTCCCCGCTTCAGATTCTTCGCTGTCTGCATGATGTCTCCTTCTGTAGGTCGGAGTGCCCCGGGGAGGAATCGAACCTCCCGACCCGTTAAGGTCACCATCGGGGCTGTGTGTCAGCGAAGCACCTTGTACATGTCGCGTGCGATCAGGAAGGCGATGCGGTCATTCACGCCGTACCAGCGGGCAATGCTCGCCAGCAGCGCACGGCGTGCGAATCCAGCAAGCAGAGGAAGCATGGCCGCATCGTGGATCATCCCATCGTAGGTGTCGTCAGGGATGAGGTAGCTCAGGTGGTGGGTACGGCCGTTGAGGCGGACGGTGTCGGAGTCGGGGCAGTAAGCCATGGTGTGTGCTCCCTCGTTGCGGTGTGCCCCTAGTAGAGCACACCGCCTCCCGAAGCCGCAACCCCTGTCGGTCACTTGGGCCAAGATTCATCGCAACCGGGGCACTCAGCTCCTTGCTGATCCTTCGTCGGCTCCTCCTCGGTGCGGTAGATGACCGGCTGCATGTTCGGGTGTCCGCAGTCGTCAGGGTTGGTGGACTCGGTGTAGCCGTTCTTGGCCATGGGGCTCCTTGGGTTGGAGGTACTTACGTAAGGGTGTTGCAGGTAGTGATCAGAACGTCACTGCCCATTGGGCAAGCGTCTTGGCGCCTTTGGAAGAGTTACACGCTGCGCACGCCACCGTAACGTTGCTCAGGATATCGTCACCACCTTTGGAGATTGGGGTTATGTGTTCGACGTCGGTGGCGGGGGAGGAGCAGTAGCAGCACGTGTGGGACCAGCGAGCGAAGAGAGCGGCGCGGTCGTAGGGTTCGGTGCAGACTTGGGCTTTGCGGGCGCGCCGTCGTGCGTTGTGCTCGCGCACCCTGTCGCGGTTCTCGCGCTGCCAGCGTGCAAGGTTCTCCCGCGCCCGTTCCTTGTTGGCCGCTCTCCAGACTGCGCTGGTCTCCCGCGCCCGTTCCTTGTTGACTGCGTACCAGGCTGCGCTGGTCTCCCGCTCCCGGTCCTTGTTGACTGCGTACCAGGCTGCGCAGGTCTCCCGCATACAGCTCTTGCAATACGACTGCCGACCATCGTCCCTCGCCTTGTGCTTGCTGAACTCTCCAACCGGCTTCGTCCCCCTACACCCCGAACACCGCTTCGCCACGGGCACGGGGTACCCCTTGGCAGACAGGACCACTACGACCACTCGCCGTAGGTGGCAATCCACTTGGCCGCGAAGTTCGACTTGGCCTTGCTGCGGTTGACCTTGATCTGCTTGCGCACAAGCCCGTGGTCTTCGGCCAGTGCGTCATCGTTCTCGGTGCCGTAGTAGGCCACGGGCTCAATGCCGGTCAGAGCCTGGAGGATGAGCCTCTGCGTGGCGGACAGCATGGACAGCACGCTGTGGACCTTAGGCACGGTCTCACGCCGCTCACGGGCGTTCTGCGCTGCTGTGATGTCGGCGGGTTCGATCAAGTCTTCGGGTATACCAATTTCAGACACAAGGACCGGTCCGATTTTTGGCTCGCGCATGTCTCCAACGGTCGTGTCTGCTTGATTCGGCAGTGGTGCGTCCAGGTAGAAGACCCCCTGGTAAGCCATGCGGGCAGCTAGCGCCAGCTCGGTGGACAGTCCGTGCTTGCCCATTACGTCGGGGTCACTGGCGAGCATCTGTGCCAAGTAGACATCCCCGTTGGCTGCACGCAGTGCGCGCTCAAACCGGTTGGCTGTGTCACGGGACACCAGAGAGTCACCGGCCTGCCGGGACATACCTACCGCACCCTTGATGACCCCTTCAGCGAAGGATGCGAACTGCCCTTCAGTGGTGCCCTCGAAGCGGTCGAGGGCCTGCCACAGCTTGAGCCGCGCGTCTTGCTCCAGGTCCTCGATCACGTCGTAGTTGGTGGTCCCGCCGACTGTCGCGGCGTTGTACGCGTGCCAGTGAATGCGGGGTCCGAACGCATCTATGAGGCGTCCAGCTGCGGACGTACCTTCAAGGCCACCGGCCTGGGCGGTCTGGACGTCAGTGATCGCGAAATCAGTCACGGTGTCTCCTAGTAGCTGCGTTGTCTGAGGCAGGGGAGCGCAAGGGTTTCCAGCGCTGTGAGCTACCGGGAGTGGTCAAGGCACAGCGGTGCCGACCAGAGGGGGTCTCCGTGGGGGAGGTAGTTCGGTTCCACTCCGGGAGGTGCACTCAACCGGAGCGGGAGACAGAGCGTGCGCCCGTGGATTCGATGGCGCAACTGTTCAATCGGGGGTGATTCGTAAACCCCGCATGCGTGACAACGCATGCCTATGCAATGGTGGGTGACGCTGAGGTCACGGAGGTGTGAGGAAGGTGTGCGCGGCCCGGTACGGGCGGGGGTTGTACACCGTTACCGGAACGTGACCTAGATGCATAGGTGAGCGCACACTTACGTAAGTACCTTGATTCGTGTGACCCACATCACAGGAAAGAGGGTACTTACGTAAGTGCGTCCAGTGCTAGAGACCCTTACGCGGCTGCCCGTGCGTGTGCCACATCGGGATTCGCGGCGTAGAACTCATCCTGCGCCACGGCCAACTCGGGGATGAGCTGGTCGTGTTCGTCCTTCATGTACAGACTGCCCCAGCTCCGCCCCCCAATCTCGGGGGTGGCTGTGATCGGAACACCCTTCAGCGTGAAGTTCATGTGCTTGGCGATCTCCCGTCCGACATCTTCGGCATTCTCCGGGGGAGCTGAGGCCAGAACCTCATCGTGGACGGCTAGGCGTAGGTACGGTGTCAGACCGTCCTCGTCCATGCGGACGAGCGCCATGCCCAGGCAGTCGCGAGCCGTGGACTGTACGGCATAGTTCGTGCCCGCGTACATGCGGTCCCGGTCCATCGGGAGGACTCGACCGGTAATGGTGCGAACCGCTAGATTGCCCCCGCGTGACTGTTTCTCGCCGTAGGCTTCCCGGATCAACCTTCTCCCGTATTCCTTGACCTCCGGGTAAGCTCGATTGAACTGAGAGAAGAACCGTTCGCACACCGCGCGAGACGCACCAGTCTGTGACATGAGCTTCTCTATGCCACCTCCGTATACTTTGAGGAAGTTGCCCGATTTGCCAATCTTGTATTGAGACTTGGTGAAACCCTCGCCGAACACGAGTCTCGACGTGGTGTTGTGCAACTTCTCCTTCCGGAGGATGGCTGCCTTCATCTCTCTCACGTCAGCCAGGGCAGCCAAAACGTTCAGCTCAACTGAATCGAAGTCGACGGAGATTGCGACGTGTCCGGGGTCCATGAGCAGACACCGACGGATAGACCACTCTCCAGCGGGGAGAGTCTGGACTGCCGGGTTGGTGACAGACATCCGGCCCGTGCGTGCCTCCATGGTCCGGATGTTGGGGTGAATGGCGCCACGGCAGTCTACGTCTGCGAGGAAGTGATCGGCATACGCGGTCTTCCATTTCCCCGCACGCTTCGCCTTGATGACTGCGGCAGCGAGAGGGTTGGGTTTCCTGGATTCCAGGGGCTCACCCGTACGCGGGTTGATGTCTGCGAACCGGGACAGCACAAGCTTGCTGACGGCTAGCTGTCCTCCGTCAGTCAGGTCGTTTGGGTTGGACCGGTCCCATTCCTCCCGCATGTCCTGTAGGGCCGCAATGAGTTGAGCCGTGGAATTGATGTTGTCCACGCCGTACCGGGCGCAGATGGCGCTGTGCTTCTCCGATTCCTCACCGAGACGCTGCGAAAGGGCAGACGTGTACGGCTTGTCAACCAGCAGACCGGGAATCGTCAGGCTGCCGCAGATGCGCGCGAGATTGTGTTCGTAGCCTGGCAGTTTGGTGGAGGTCCCGTTTCGGCTTACCCCCCGCTGTAGGTGTGGGAAAAGACGACTCGTGAGGATGACGTCAAGGTGCGCGTATTCCTGGTACACCGGGTGAAACAGCGGAACGTGTCGCCAACCGGTTTGGTTCTTCTTCGTGTGCCCGCACTTCAGCGATCGGAACACCGCCTCCAACCCGCCCTGTGTGTCCGGGGCGGAAGGGTCTATGAAGTGAGCGGACAGAGGTTTAAGCCTGCCACCCGTCCCTCCCTCTTCTACCCCCCGTGGGTCCCAGAGTTTGGACCAAAGCCATGTATCCTGCGCCTTGTCACAGAGCATCTTGTAATCGAGGGCGAATGTCTTATGCAGGGCGAGTGCATCAAACCCGTGCCAGTTGTGACCGAGTAGACGAGGCAGTGTCTCAAGTGCCCATTTGGTGGCTTCCTGGAACGGCTTCCCCAACTCAATGGGCACGGTGAAGGATTCATCCACCGTGCCGAACTGCGCGAGACGGACGTACCCGGGCTCACCGTTGAGGACCTTCAAGCCGCGACCCTCTGTGTCTACAGCTACTCGGTCACCGTGCTCCGCGCGTCGCTTGATCCAAGAGAAGAACGGCACGAGGTCTTCCGTTGTCTCAATCGTCCAGCCTCGCCATGGGAGACCCGCCAGCGTTCCGCCGTAGTCACGCACGCTCATCCTTCCTTGAACATGTCCGGTGTACCGTCATCCTCAACGGGGTCGGAGTCGGAGGAAACGAGCGGAGTTTTGCGGATACCGAATAGGCGGATACCGTCAGCGGTCTTTCGCCTACCTGCGCCCATGTCCTCGATATGTCTATAGAGTGTGTTGCGGCGCCACTGGTCTTTGAGGGGTAGTCCTTCTGCCTCGCACCAGTCCTTGTAGTCTAGATACAGGTCGGCACCCTTGACGCTATCCCGGCTGCCCTTGTCGATCTCGTACAGACCGGGCACGAACCCGTCCAAGGGATTGGACGTCTCCCGGTAGTCCTGCGTTGCAGACACGATCTCCGTGGGATCCTTCAACCCCCCGGCAAACCAGTCCACCGCCCCACGTACTGCCCATGCTGCAATACCGTGGCGTTCCTCCCACAGCTTCGCCTGTAGGCCATGGTCACGCTCAGAGGGAGCGAAGAACCTCTTGAACGGGATCAGCTTCACCCGCCTCCACAGCCCGTCATCCTGCCCTTTGAATTGCGGCTTATGGTTGGTGGCCATGAGTACCAGGAACCGGGGAGTGAAAGTGAAATACTCCTGCCGCATGAACCGAGCGGTCATGTTCTTGTCCCCGGTGGCTTTCTTGATAACACCCTCGGACATCGGCTTTCCGCTCTCACCCTCAGACGCTGTGACGAGTCGTGCGTCACGAAGTGCAGCCAGGTCGTTGGGGATTCCGCCGGACGACTTCTCTTCGAAAGTGGACAAAGGGGTGTCCCTGGTTATAGCCTTGAAAACGTCTGCAAGTACGTCGCACAGCACTGACTTGCCGTTAGCCCCTTTACCGAAAAGCACGGCGAAACACTGCTCATCCACGCTACCCGTGATGCCGTACCCAATGAGCCGCTGGAGGTAGGGAGGCATGTCCGGCATGCCGGGGAAAATCTGAGTCAGGAACTCCTCAAATCTCGGGCACGTAGCGGAAGGGTTGTAGTCCAAATCGACACTTGCTGTGATCATGTCCTCTTTGGAATGCGGCCGGAGCGCGCCTGTTCGGAGGTTCACCACACCATTCCGGAATGACAACAGCTCCGCGTGACTGTCGAACTGATCCGCATCCACGTACACACTCGGTACGGACATCAACTCTTTGATCATTGCGTCAATACGCACGGTGTACGCAAATCCACGGGATGCTGTGGACTGTCCATCCATCATGAGGGCAGCACCCATGCGGTGAATCTCCTGCCGCATCCGTGCATTGCTTGGGTTCCAGGTGCGTCCGTCCCACACGTGGAAACCAAGTCCCTCGGCATACCGAATGCGTCCCTCGGTCCACGCTACCAGCGCATGCGCATTGGCTGTGTCAGATGCCTCCCCACGGTCATTGGAACCGTACCGGGCCGCGCACTCGGTGATGACCCGGAATGCCTCCCGCCCTTGTTCCTTCGTGACGGTATCCACACCAGTCCGCTTGTCCAGATCATCGGTGGTCGTACGCAATTCCGTTCCGGTCAAGATCTCCTCCTCCTTGGGGATGAGCACACGAGCACCAAGTACTGCGGAGACAAGAGAATCGGAGAACGCATCTGGGTCTGACTCCCGCCATTTAGTGAGGTCAGTCTTAGGGCCCAGATCAGGGATTCGGATTTCACGCACTTGGATCCCATGCGCTGCCATGCCCTTGGCTATGGCATCGTTGAACTTCTGACCGGCAGTGTCGTTGTCTCCAGCCACATAGACGGCACGTCCCTGGAGGCTGTCGGCAAGCTCAGCGATGAGACCCTGTGTGCCTGCCAGAGCGGCGCCACGGATGCCGATGGAGTCATAACCTGCCGCCACTGCCGTAAGGGGGTCAGACATGCCCTCACAGATGATGACGGACCGCATGGTGTCTCCGGTGAGGAAGACTCCGTACTGCCCCCAACGGTGCCCGTCTGGATTCCTCAGGCCGACCCATCGGGCGGGACACTGTCCACCAATGTCCCGACCTTGTACACCGTGTGGGATTCCGTCGCACCCCCGCAGAGGGACCACGAGACGTGGGTTCCTGGTGTACGCGGCGGGGGTGTGTGCAAATCCGTCTCCTGGGTCGTAGCCGAGTTCCAGGGACTCAGCGAGAGCGAGGCTGACCCCGAACCGTTCTTTGGCGTACTCGGCAGCCGGGGAGCCGCTCACGTACGCGCGCGACGCCTTGTAGAGGTACCGAGACAGCTCAGCGAGATGACTGTCGCCGACCATCGTCGGCCGCTCGGTGGGGACCCTGGGTCCCTCTCCGGTGACAGAGAACATGTCCGGCCACCTCAGACCGGCAGACTTCACGACGTCGCCGCTGTCGCATCCCGCGCGGCAGACAACGCGCATCTTGGCGTTGTCTCCGCGCCAAAGACGCAATGACGGACGGCTGTCAGTGTGGGCAGGGCAGATAGCCAGGTACCCGCCGTCTCCCTCTTCGGTCACCGACTCGAACCGGTCGAGGATTTCTTGCAGTTGCACGGTGTCTCCTTCCGTCTGATGTTCGGGAGTGCAAGGGTTTCCAGCACAAACGGCCACCCTCATAGCGGGGGTGGCCGTTTGGTGGGAAGTTATTCAGGGTCGGCGGAGCGACTCCAGAACACGAGCAAATGTGCGGAGATCCATGCAGACGTAAGAGTCGGCTATGTTGGCGCCTCGCTTCTTGACTACGGCTGCCCCGTATTCAGTCCCGGCGTTAAGTGCTTCCTGATTGGCCTGCCGAATGTAACTGGGGATGCTGTGACGGGCTTCGTCTTTGGCCTCAAGGATGAACGGGTAAGCCCAGATGTCGCCGACGTCTTTTCGACCAGTCTGAGCCTGACGCTTGATGTTCCGGGAATCAATAGGCCATTTGAACCGGCCGTCCTCGGTGATACGGCCAAGCTTCTTGTTGAGGTAGTTGACTACCGCCGTTTCGTGGCGAGTGCCTTTGTCCTTGTTGGCGCTCACCTCTTGTACTTCCGCAGCTCCCGGCGGAAGTCGGCATTGGCCTTTTCCTGCCGCACCGCGCGGACAAGCCCCATAACCAGGGCGATCACGAACACGAGCATTACCAGAATGGCGCTCACTGCCGCGACCATCTGCATGAGGCCCCACAGGCTGTCAGTCATCTCTCTCCTTCCACATAACGTTGACTCCGTGCGACACAGCAGCGGAGATTGCATCTACATACCGTGGCCAGTCCTTACGCCTGCGCGCGTCAGCTCTGATCACGATGAGGCTGCCAGCGGGTAGCATGCGGATTTCACCCATGGTCATAGACACGGAGCTACTGACAAGCACAGTCCTCACAGGAACCCCAGTTCCTCACCAGTCGCCACCCGCCGGACGTGAACAGCAGCGACGTGGACCACACGCATACTGCCGCGCGCCACCCAACCCGATTCCTGCCCCGTGGGTGCGAGACGCAGCATGGGGTAAATGCGTCCGCCCAGCTTGCGTGTGTAGGTCTTAATGACTACCGCGTCTGCCATGCGGACGGTGTTACCGCGCCGTGCGGCGTAGGTGACAACGTCGTCCTTGCGGATCTCGTCTCCCGCGTAGTCGCAGATAGTGCCTCGCTTACTCATGCGACCCGCTCCCAACCCTTGTCGTCGCCCTCAGCCGGGATCAACCACGCATTCGCTTCCCGGTCCTCCGCCCAAATGTCACCATCGCTATCCGGAGTACCCGTGGTCACGGTGAGGATGTCACCGGCAGCACCGTGCGCCTTGTCGGCTGTGATGCGGATTCGGTCGCCCTTCTTCAGCGGCTCTGGTGTCGCCAGTGAGAGCGCACGGCGGATTGCGTGCATTGTCGTGTACTCGGGTGAGTACTCACCGATGAGTCCCGAGTACTCCTCCTTGATGCCCGCTACTTCCTCTTCCGTCAGCGTCAGCGTGTAAGTAGTGATTTCCTTCGTTACCGTCTCGGTCGTCGTGTGCTTTGATGCGGTAGCCATGCTGTCTCCTGCCGTAGGCGTAGCTCCTACCCCCTATGGCCCGGACCCGCGTCAGCGAATCCGGGCGAAGAGGGTTAGAGCTTTGCAGTAGGTCCGAAATCGCTGTGGAATTCCTCGGCCGGTACGTTCTGGTAGTTACAGGTGTCGACTCCGCTTACGCAAGCAACCATGCTGAATGTGCCGTCCGGGTTTTCCTTCCAGGTGTCGCCGTCGTTATCCCGATACAGCACCAGGGTTGTGGCCTGTACGGCGTCTGCGGCAGCGAGAACGGCGTCAGCATATTCCAGGTACGTAGTCTGGACGCAATCCGCCAGTTCATCCCACGGGGACGTATTATTGTTCACGTGGTAGAACGCATGCAGGGCCTTAGCGCCTGCCACTCGGCGGGAATCGGGCTCAGGAACGGCGGTCACCTTCTCCGCTGCTGCCCTGTAGTGGTGTGCCATTCCGGGCACTGCAAGGAGGTATTCCGGTCCGCTGTGTGGCCTGGAGAAGGGACCGTACTTCACCTCGTACTCCTCGTCGTACCACATCACGCGGTCACCAGGCTTGAAATCTGTCATGCCTCTCCCTACACCTTGGTGAGGGGTCCGTGAAGCTCGTGTACACTCGCCGCTTCGAACCCCTGATAGTTGCGCAGATCCAGCACGCCATCCACGCTGCGCACCATGCTCAGCGTGCCGTCTGAGTTCTCCCGCCAGATGTCGCCGTCGTTGTCGCGATACTCAACCGCCAGGGCATCGAGGGCAGCGAGCACGGCGTCAGCTTCCTCCAGTGCACCTTCCCAGTCATGCGCGGTCACATCAGCCTTAGTAACCCCGTGGTACTGCGCTAGGGCCATTCGAACTGCCTCCCGACGCGGGTCGGCGGGTGGAACCATCGTCAGCCGCTCCGTGAACGCCACCTTGTATCCCCCGCTCGGATTGGTCAGCAGAACAGCGGGCGCCGGGGGAGCTGTGACGGTCCATTCTTCTGTGCCGTTCCGGGTGCGCACCTTGTCGCCGGTATTGAACTCCGTCATGCGTCTCTCCTCAGTAGGGCATGGGCTTTCCGCCCGGAGTGCGGGTGTCGGGCGGTGGCTTCTGCGGCCTGGTCTGCTTCGGCTTCTGGATTTGGCGGGGGCTCATTCAGCGGCCATTCGGCGAAGCTCCTCGGTCATCTGCCTGCCGACGTATGGCTTGAATATCGATGCCAGCGGATTGGGGTCCGGGGATCTCGCGTCCAACACGTCAGCCGCCTCCCGGAGGATCTCATCTCGGTAGGCGTCCAGCATTGCGTTTGCGCTCTCAGCCTCACCCGGTGCGTACTGTGTGGCGTACGTGGGGGTCATGGCTTCGAACAGCTCATCGCGTGCGCTCATTCGGCCTCCCCATCGTCGTAGTCACGCACCGAGACAACTCCGTCCATACCCGTACTGAAGTCTTGGTGCATACACCCGTAGGTGAGGCTGGCCTGCACCCAACGTTCGGGCCTAGGGTCGTCCTCCCACATATCCAGCGGGACCAGCATGGCGGCCGTGAATTCGATCTCCTTGTATCGCATGCGTGCTCCTAGCCAGCGTTGAAAGATGCGAGAATGACGCCGGGCTCGCCGTCCTGCGGAATGAGCTTCACGTCAGCGTTACTGTCATCCCTGTGGAACCCCCGGTACGCCATATCTACAAATGAATACGACACGCTGTTCACCGTGTAGGTGTCCTCGGTCTCAACAGCGCAGACGATCGCCAGAGCAGCGGATGCGTTCTCGGCGCGTACCACCACTGCGTCATATTCGTAGTAGTCGACGTGATCCGTGCGGCTCACCAGGTACAAGTGCATGATCTCCCCTTACGTAGCTCCTACCGCCTATGGCCCGGACCCGCGTCAGCGAATCCGGGCGGTAAGGTCAGCGGAAAGTCACGGAGGGATCCGCATCGCAATCACTGTCAGGGGTTATTGACACGCGAAGCTCCATTTGAGAACACCCGCAGCAGTCGTTGTCTATGTACACCGCGTGCCCGTCCGCGTCAGCAGACTGGATGAGCACCGACAGCGCGTCTGCGTACTCCTGTGCGGTCATGCCACGCTCCTAGCTGTATTCGGGGTCAGGGGCGTTGTCGTCGCCGTCGTCGTATTTGCCAGGGAACCTACGTCTGCGCTCAGACTGGACTGCCTTACGCACCTCCGGCGGGAACTCCCAGAGGGGAGAGCGGATCTCATCGTCTGTAGCAGCCCTCATGAGCCCCGACCAGTTGACCGTGCTCATTAGCGGTTTTCGGCTACGGCCGAAGAGTAGGTACCCTTGGCGGACAGAACCGCGCGGTAGCCCTCACGCAGCTGGCCTGTGTCCGTGGTGAAAGAGTAGAACTCCTTCAGGAACTCAACGAGAATCGGTTCCCCGGCCCTCTTAGCGGCATTGCGGATCTTCGTAGCGGTGGCGGACGCCTTCCAATTGGAAGGCTCCTTTCCGCCGTTGATGAACTTGCCCTTGCCGAGATCATCACCCTTGCCAGCCAGGGTGAATTCATACTCGGTGAACGGCGCACCGCCCTTGCCGGAAGAAGCACGCGCCCGCAGCTCCTCCGGAGTGAACCGCTCACAACCACACGGCTGACCCTCGTCCTCATCACGTGAGGTATAAACGCGCCCGTCGCACTTGTGGGCGGGACCGTGGGGGCCCCAGAGAATCAGATTGGAGTCAATGTCAGAGGGAGAGTGAACAACCGCCTCGATCGTCGGTGCCTCAGAGATGAGGTGAAGCCCCGTCTTCTTCGTGGTCGTGAACTCCTCGGGGGTACCGCCGTACAACTCCGCAAGAGCGGAAAGGGTGTCCCGGTCTTCGGACACAAACCGCCAAGTGGGAAGTGATGTCGGCTTGTCAATCGGCTTGCCGTTCTTGTCCTCCCCAATGGTGAGCATGCCAGGGTTGAGGGTGAAACGATGGGGCTCGTACTTGCTGGCGTTCTCCGCCTCTTCAGCCTCGAAGATGCTATCGAGCATGTGTGTCTCCCCTTGTCGTCGTCTGCGGCGCGTTGTCCGCTTGCTCTGACTACGAGGGAGCGCAGAGGTTTCCAGGGGCGCCGAGACAGCAGAAACCCCCCGCAGCGGGATGCTGTGGGGGGTTTCTAGGCGTTACGGCATTGCCCGGTTCTGGGTGGCACGTAGATCGCCGTACATCACTCGGACTCCTCCGCCGCACGCCTCAGCCGGACCGCCAGGTTGAACGTGTGCCGGTCCAGCATGTCCCATGTGGGATTCAGGCCAGCACCGCCCGTGCTGTCTCGGGATTCCTTGATGATGGCCAATGCGGCGTCCCGGATAGCGGCAGCCCACACTGTTCGGGTGTAGGCGTCAAATGCTTCCGCTGTCTCCCATGGAGATGTTCGGAAGGTGTCCCACATGAACCTGTCTAGATCGTGTCGGGCGCTCACGACTGCTGCCCGGTACATGTGGGTGTCCCCTTGGTCCGTAGGGCATCCCATCAGAGGTTCTCTCCCTCTGCCATCTGCCGCTGACGCGACGTCAGCTCAGTACGGATAGTGGCCATACGCCTCTGTGCCTCCTCCACTTCCGCAATGCGGTTCTCTGCGGCGTCTGCCATTGCGAGCGCGCGTCGCTCCCACATTTCGCAGTCGCTGCGGAGACGGGCGATCTCCGCCGTCACGTCTCGGTACGTCTCAACCGATGACCGATACCGCCCCTTCCAGACGTCCAGCTCTGCGCGCAGACGGGTAGCCTCTTCGTAGAACTCCTTGCGGAGATCTAGAATCTCTTCCCGGTACGCGGACACGGCGTCCCCGTACACCTGTGCGTCGTCGGCTCGCTCTTCGTCTGCTACGGCAATGGCAGCATCGGCGCGGGCGTACTCCGCGCGCTTCTCGTCTTCCGTGAGCATGAACCACAAAACTCCGTCAGGCTCAATGATCGCTGCCGCATATCGCTCTCGCCGTTCGTCGTCAAACATTGGTGTCTCCGTACAGCACGTTGAAGATCGAGTTGGCTAGATCATCCACTCCCCTATGTTCGTAGCGTTCCTCCAGCACTGCGCGGACGCGATCGAGGGTCGTTTCAAGCTGTGCGATGTGCTCCCGTGCCAGGTATGCATCATTCCGGCGACCCATCCTCACCTGGTCCAAGTCAACCCGAAGCCGCGCGTTTTCCTCTGCGATCTCGTCCAGCTCGGCGCGGAGTCTGGTGTTCTCTTCTGAAGCGTCCGCCCACTTTTCGACAATGCGGGCGGAGTCCTGAATGATCTGCCGCTTCTCAGCGTCAGCGACGGCAATGGCAGCGTCAGCGCACTTGTCCAGGTCGCCTACCGCTATGTAGACGTTCTCCCGGATCGCTGCCGCGTATCGCTCCCGGCGTTCGTCGGCCGCATGGTCTACGGGACATGGGTACGCATCGCAGTCACACAGCTCCGACTCACACGCGGTCTCCCCGCACGTGCACCGCATCGCGTCCGCGTACCGATCGCGACGTTCGTTGTCAGTCATCGATTGCCGCCCTTTCGGCGCCGCTTGATCTCCAGATAGACCCGCGTGTACAGCGCGCCGAAAGCCTCGATCTTCGCCGAGTCGTATCGGTGCTCGCTCTCCAATTGCCCGTGCCGGTCCCTGTCCGCCCACTCATCAAGCATGTCGTCAAGGATGTCGAGTTCAATGTCTGAGAGGTCCATCAGAACTCCATTCCGCAAGACGTGCAGTAAGTGACCGTTCGGGTGTTCCCGCTGGAATCCGTGTGCTGATGCGTGGCGATGTTGTGTGCTCCGTCGGGGCACATCACAACCACCGGAGGTCAGCGATGTCGATGGCGTCAGCGACGAGATCAACCACTTCGCTGCGACCCATGTACACGGTGGCGATGGTGTCGCCCTTAGCGGTGCGGAGTACCAATTCGTACTCGACTCCGTGATTGAAGATTTCGACCGTGGAGCCGTCGTACGTGGAGATGCTACGGGGAAGGGCCATGATGACTCCCTGGATTGGGGGTGTGCTGATACCCCCTAAAGCCCCCGGCGCCGAAGCAACCGGGGGTTCCAGGGTTATGCGTCGGGGGCGTAGGCTTTCTCGGCCGCATTCAGGGCTTCAGCCCAGGGATAACCGCTGTCTTGCCATGTCTGCGCCATCTCCAGCGCTGAGCGCACATACTCGTCAGCGTCAGTGAGGCGGTACAGCACCGTTGTGGCGGGCGCCCCCTCATGCAGCTTCAGGGTGTCCAGCGGAATACCCATGTGGTGCAGCACGTGACCAACTACGCAACCGGGACGCACATTGCTGCCGTCCGGGTCGGTGTGGACGTAGTGGCACTTGGTGTCTACATCCTTGACATGCGGAGGTACCTCCGGCGGAGCCTTGTAGATGTACCCCGGATTCTCCGCCACAACCTCACGGAGGATGTCCATGACCTCTTCGTCAACGACCTTCAGCATGCTCTCTCCTCTATCCGGTGATACCCCCTAAAGCCCCCGGCGCCGAAGCAACCGGGGGTTCCAGGGTTATTCGAGGCCGCATGCCTTCTCTGCTGCGTGCAGCGCTTGGGCCCAAGTGGCGCCCGCATCCTGCCGAGTCTGTGCTACGTCCAGCGCTTCGCGGGTGTACTTGTCAGCGTCAGTGAACTCCTGCATTAGTGAGAGCGCGTCCACACCCTCCCACCTCTTGAGAGTGTCCAGCGGAATTCCTAGCCGGTACATCACGTGACCCGCAACGCAGCCGGGCCGAGGGTTGCTCCCGTCTGCGTCGGTGTGGACGTAGAGGCAGCTCATTTGACGGTCCGCCACGTGAGGCGGATCGACCGGAGGGGCCCGGTAGATGTAGTCCGGATTCTCCGCTACGACCTCCCGAAGGATATCCATGACCTCTTCGTCAACGACATTCAGCATGGTGACCCTCACTCTCCGAGAAGGAATTTAGCCAGATCGAGCACTTCGTCAATGCTCGGAGTGCCGTGCCAATCCTTGCTGCGCACGCGGGCGTAGGCGATATCAAAGACTTCAGCGCGATTGGCTACGGCATCGAAAACCGTAGGGTTGTCGTCCACTACGCACGCCGCTCGGTACCCGTGACGCGACGGGAGGACTTGGCAAGAGCCTTGCCGAGAACTTCGTCCTTGAGTCCGGGGATACGGTTGCGGCCATAGCCCTCACCTTCCCAGAGACGAAGCTCAGCGAAGAAGTCGAGACACGTCAGGAAGAAGGCGAAGACTCGATCGTCGGCACGTACTGACCTGAACTCCCACTTCAGTTCCGTGGCGTGCATTACGGCCGCGCCATTGAGTTCAGGCATAGGGTAGGAGGTTCCGTCAGCGGAGATAACCCGGTCAGCGTGCGCGTAGGCTGCGAGCTGAAGAGAGACATCCGGGTAGACCGCCTTGCCGGTTTTCCAGTCGCACATCAGGGTCATTGGGGTGCCCTGTGGGTCAAGCTCGCGGGTGTCAGGGTTGACCTTGATTCGCAGTTGGGCGTCAAAGGATCCGCCGTAGCTGTACGTATCAGACCATGCAATGTCTTCGGCGGAGACAAGTTCTGGTTGGACGTCCTGTAGGAAGTCCTCAAACCCGTCAACTATGCACTCTGTCTCGGCGAGTGCTTCGCTGTCGTCGGCGAGATGCGCGTACTTCGTTCCCTTGACTGCTGCTGCCACGGAGACCCGTGCATCCCCCCGGATGATCTGCTCAAACAGAATGTGAGCGGCGGATCCGATGTCTGAACGCCTACCCGAGTGACGAGGTGCAGCGGCCTTAAGGTAGTCAACGGCTCCCTTGCGGGAAGACGACGACATGCGTGCCACGAAGTCGACACTATCGACGGCGAGTTCGGCAGCCATCTTGGCGTACCAGTCCCGGAGGTAGTTTTTAGGGATGACGTCCAGAACGGAGGTGACGCCAGGTACGGTGACTGCCGTTTTGCCGGTCTCCCGCGCCACATAGTATCGGCTGGATCCGATGTGTTGGGTACGTACGGTGATAGCCATGCGGTGGTGCCCCTTGGGTCGTCGTGTGCTTGCACTCGATGGGGAGCGCAGAGGTTTCCAAGGGGCCGGATGACGCTATGACGATTCGAAGGGGGTTTTGAGGTTAGCTCTAAGGCGTATAGGTGTTATCTGATTTCCTAGTCAAATTCGTCATTCCGTCATAGACACCCTTCCTCGCTGTGGTCCCTGCCCAGACACGACGAAGCGCCCGTCCCTCGTGGTGAGGGACGGGCGCTAGGAGGTACTTACGTAAGGAGGTCAGAGTGCCTTAGGCACAATTTCGCGGATCTGCTTAGCGATCTCGTTGAGTGCCTTGACTACCTCCTCTTTGACCTCATCGCTGGCGCTGGCTACGTCCTCCGGAACCAGAGACTTTACGTCCGCACGCATCCGCTTGATACCTGCCGTTACGCGCTCATCGGGAGTGCCTGCCTCCAGTGCCTTTTCGCGGGGAGCGTCGGGGTCGCGACCCTCAGCCACGGCAGCCTCATACGCCTCCCGTCGCCTCTCCAGTGTCCCCTTGCGCGGGAGTGCCTGCCCTACAGTCTCGTAGTACATCCACACGGCCTCACTGGGGGTGGCTTCCGGGTACTTCTCTTGCACCATCGGAAAGCGCGTGGCGTACTCTTCGGGGTCGTTGTCTAGTCCCCGGATGTAGGTGACCATGACGTCACTCATCCGGTTTTGCACCGCCTTGATCACTGACTTGAGCGCTTCGCGGGAGTCGTAGTCAGGGTGTTTGCCCTCTGCGACTACAAACGGGCGTCCCGCCTCTTCGTACACGTCGCTTACGGCCTTGCGAGTGCGGGGGTCACGAACCAGGAAGTCCGGCACGTCCTTCTGATTGAGTACCCGGAGACGGAGCTTCAGCATCCCCTCTGCCAGTTTCCAGGATGCCTCACTGGCGCTGACATGACTGCGAACACCCTCTGCCATAGCACGTGCCGTCGCGTGCGCGATCTCCTCTACGTCGGGTGAGGCTGAGCGCCAGTCCTCGGACGATAGAGTGGTTGTTCCTTCGTGCACCCTGTCTACGTCGGTGGTCTGCGGTGCGGGCTCGCGGCGGTTTGTAAACACACGTTCCAAATCCAGGGTCCATGCTTTCTGCTCACGCTTAGGCAGTGTGGTGATGAGACTCTCCGTTTCATCTGAGAGGGTGTCTGCCTCTGGTGTCTTCCCCTCTGCCAGCAACGCCCTGACTCGCTCGATGCTGGCTGTGATCTCTTCACGCGCCTTGTCGTACTTGCTGGCCACTGTGTTCCCCTTGGGTGCTTGGTCGGTTGTGAAGGTCAGGTGCACCTTACTACACGATCATGACCCATGTACGCAAACACCCCCCGCAGCCGATAGGCCACGAGGGGTGATAGGTCAGATTCGGCCAAGCAAAGAGTCTACCTGTGAGAAAAGGTGCGGGTAGTGACGGTCGTTGTGAAGAGTGTGTGCGGTTTCTGTGTCGGCAAGCTCCGTTTCGGATACGTGAGCTGCGGAAACTCCCCGCAGACCTGAGTCCGGGCGGACGATACGCACAGTGAGGGCACCATGCCGCTGAAGCTCGTCTACCTCGTTGAGGTAGCGAAGATCCGAGATGACGCACGGCGTGTCGTGAGCTGTGGCGTTGAGCACCTGCGTGAGGACCGGACGAATCCAGATTCGGGGGTCCACGTCACGCATAGATTGGCCGAAACGCTGTAGGTACTGGCGTACCTCCGGATTCGTCTTGGCGTACTCCCAACCATGCCCGCTGACTAGCTCAGCAAGCCGCATGTGGTCAGACCCCCAGTCATCACGCTCATCATCAGGGATGATGATGGGGTCTGTGCGAAGTGCTGCTTCGCGGACCTCATCGGCGAGTGCCAGGTGTGTGTATCCGTATCGGTGCTCCAGGTACCCGGCCACGGTGTCCTTACCGCTGCGTGCCAGTCCGGTGAGTGCAATGTGTGGGTGCTTCATGGGGTCCCCTGTCGCCGTGTGTGCGTTCGGAGACAAGGGGAGCGCAGAGGTTTCCTAGGCGCCCAGTACGGACGCGAGAGCCCTCAGCACGTCGTCGGCGGGGAATCCGGGTACCCACTGCTCAGCGAGGCTGACGACGGCGACGGCGACGGAGGTCACGAGGGCCTTGTGCTCACGCGCGTACGTGAGAGCTGCTCGGATGCGATCTGTCATGTGTGTTCCTAGCGGGTGAGGACTACGGCAGCGGATGCAATGCCGGTCAGCAGTGCGGCGGGTGCGGACCACAGCCAGCGCTCTACGGTGCGGAGACGCGTTTCGTGGTCAGTGATGGACCTATCAGTGTGCTCGGTGGTTGAGGTCAGCGTCTGGACGTCGGTACGGAGTGCCACTAGCTGATCGTAAATCTCTCGTGTGCCGATGGTTACTCCATGTAGATCATCGGGCGGGGGTGTGGATGTCATTACCTACCCCAAACGACGGACTTGAGGCATGCCCACTTGATTTCTACCGGCTTGCTGGAGAAATGCACCATGCGAATGCGGACACCCCTACCGGACGATACGTAGTCGGTGAACGCGAAATGCGGGTAGGTGGCTCCGTCGCTGCCGAAGAACTCGCCAATGGGCCCATCGGACACTGACTTGCCGGTCTTGTGGTCAATCTCAACCGCGCGCATCTGAATCTGTGCGCCGACGTCCATACCCTCAATCTTGAGGCTGCACGTGCCGTCATACAGGGCCGGACCGTGGACAAACTGCGAGCCATCCTTGGCATGGTCGCCACGGTCGTCTGCGTACTCATTGCCGAACTCAATCGCCACCCACTTACCCGGCTCAACGGTGTGCGAATCGGTGCGGGTGAGGCTCACATACTGCGGCATGTCGTTGTCGTCTTCCTTGTCGGGGGTTGTGTCATCTGATCCTGCGCTGTCCTTGAGCCGCTCCGCCACATCAGCCCTAAAGCGATCCATGCTGAACGTGGGGTCGATCTTTCGGCGGGTGCCTTCCTTGTGGCCAATCACCGAGTCAGCGGACCACCCGTGAAACCGGCAGATAGCGGCAGCCCATCTCACCGCTGCGTCATACTGCACAGCCGGATACGGGTCGCGTCCGTCACCCAGGTTCTCAATCTCAATGCCGTAGTAGTGCGCGTTACCGTCGACTGATTCGCTCGCAGACGGTCGCGGGTGTGTCGCCGACTCACTCACCACTGCGTCATGTGCGTTTCGTGCGAAGCTCCCCGCATGGTTGGCACGTCCAGCGCTCAGCATTGACGCAGTGCCGCTCTTGCTGAGATGGGTGTGACACAGCGGGCCCGGCAGGCTCGACGTGCCGTTGTAGCAGAGGCTGAGGGAGTTACGCCCGGCGGTGTGATGGATGACTGCGCCGTTCACACCTCCCCACCGGCCCCTGTGGTTGCGATTGTGCGTTGACCAGCCGGGATACGGCTGTGAGACGCGCACGCCCTCTCGCTTCAGTGCTGACACGAGCTGTGAGGCAGTCATGGGTGTGGCCATGGGTCATCCCTAGGTAGTGAGGCGGTGGTTAGACACCCGCCGTGTGTCATGACACAGCGGGTGTCTCGCGAGGCAGAGGCCGTGTCACAGCGGGCAGACAACGCCGTTCAGGCTGACCCACGGGGGTGAGTCCTTTGTGTCATTGAGACCGACGACCGTGAGTTCTCCATCCGGGTGGATGTCCAGCTTGCACGTAGACGTGGTGGTGTTCTTCGCCGATGTCGCAATGAGAGTCGTACGGAGGTACGCGGGACGCAGCGACGCGGGCATGAGACTTGCGTTGAAACGGCCCCCGCCATGAGACGGATTCGGGAGTTGTCCGCTGTTGTTCTCCGGCGTACCGCCAACATAATCGATGTGCATTCCGCCACGGAACATCAGCGCGTCAGTCCCGCTAAGGTTCACGACCCGGTACTGAACGGGCCCTTGGTAATTGTTGTCTTCAGAATTGACGTCGCTGTAGCCGCTGACAAGCGGGATGTCAGTCCATAGCGACGTACCGACCGAGAAAGCCACCCACGCCGCACCGTCGTAGACCTCAAGGCGGCCGACGTCCTGAATCCAGGTGACCATTCCGGCCTGGGGGTTCGTGAGGACCGCACCACGTACGGATGCGGAGATGAAACGCATGTTGGTCATGGGGACCATGGCGTCAACCAGGTTAGAGAATGCGGACTGCGCGTTAGGCCGGTCGGTGAGAAGCGGGTACGGAATCTGCTGCCCGTAGTTGTCGTTGGCTGGCATTACGGCGCCACCTCCGGGGGAAACACAGACCGCCTGACCTCCATAGCTGCCGTATTCACCGGTAGCACGCCCTTCTCTGTTGCCAGGTCGACCATTGCGGCGTGGACTGCCCTGCCGACATCATCGGCCGTTACCGCACCCCACACTGTGTCGATCAGGACATCCATAAAGACGTAGTTGTCCATCTGATCACCGATGGTGATGCTGTAACGAATCTTGTATCCGTCTTCGTAGTTCATTTGGTGCCTCGCTATCTGAGTGAAAATCTTGCGTCGACAACCAGCCAGGATGCTGCCGCAAGGGGCGGTGCGCCGTGTGTTCTCACAAGCCCGTCCGGCTCAACCACTAGCTGGCAGAAATTGCCGCTACTTCTGCTCACAGTCAGCGCAACTCTCATGGGCGGGGAGCAATCTCCAGAGAGATAGAAGAGCCCCATCTGTCCGCCGCCTACATCCTGTTTGAACTCGACAACCCCTTCCATTTCCACAGCAGACCCGATGCGCCGGTAGCGGGGTTGTCGAAATCCGTTACCGAATGGCTGTTGCCACGACGCCAAAGAGAAGTTGGTCCATTGGGTGGAGTAGGTCCCCATTTGGACCCCTAGACAGACCCAACCGCCAGCGGTGCGGAGTATGGTCACACTGTCGCCTACCTCTACGCCGTACCCGAGTACACGCACGCGCTCGGTTAGTATCTCGTCGTTCCCAGTGTGTACATCGACTGTGAAATCACTGCGTACGGCGATTACGACTGCGGAGCGGGACAGCCTCTTCGCCAGTCCGCTTTTCATTACCGCGTCAACGGCGCTTTCGTTGAGAGAATCGACAAGCTCCTTCATCACCCCTCCCGCCTACCGTCTACGGTCCCAATTTCGGAAACTCCCTCGACTGAGAGAGGTATTGTGACTGCTCGCACGATGTACAACTCTGGAAAATAGAGGTACCCGGTTGAATCGACACCCTCTTGGTACCCGACGCGAATACAGTCCCCAGCGTCCAGCGCAGGGTTAGGTATAGTGGTAAGTGTCGTTGTCCGGTGCGGCATTGAATAGCTACGCAGCAGTTCTCCGGCAGTGTGAATCGCACCTAGCTCCGTGGTGACATCCGTTGTGTACAAGTAGGTACGCTTGCCGAACGGACCGCCGTAGCGGAGAGGGTCATCCGGGTCGTCTATGAGGCGCTGGGCCCAGCTCAATGCGTTGGGGTCATCTGATCCCACGGAGTCCATCTCTACTACTACGCGGTTGAAAACTCCTTCGGCTGAAAGCCCCCGCACGGAGCTAATCAACACCCCGTTGGCACCGGTTGAGACATCCCAGACGTGCGGGCTGTTTCCGGTGTTGGTCTGCGGTATGTCCCGGAGTACAAAGGTCCCCGACGCGTTGCAGAACAATTCTGCCCCCGCAGCCTTCGCAACCTCACACAGTGCGGACCACCTGTCTTCACCTGTGTCCCACTGTGCGAAGAGTAGGCCATACGTACCGTATGTGGACTCATTCACGAACTCGGCGGTCGGGTATGCCTCAACTAGCTGTGCCTCTATGAAGGCAGCCGGTGATGTAGCAAGTCCGGTGTTGGTTGGAAAGTCGAAAGGGGACTGTTTGATGAGGTATTCACGGCCCTGCGCAGTCACGCTGAGGGGCCCGGTGTGCGCGTCTCCCCGGATATCCGTAATGACGAAGAACCCAAGAGGGACCATCTCCACCGTGCCATCCGTGAAACGGATTCCTCGCTGAACGTAGAGTTCCTGTCCCTCTATACCCAACAAGGTGCCGTTCCAATTCGCGTGCGCCGAGTTCCCCCCAGGAAACATCGTGGGATCAGCGATTTCGAGAGACAACGAGCGGCGAATATCGCTTTGCGCGTCCACCGTGACGGTACCTCCGACTATCGGAATGTCAGCGGCAGTCACAGCACCCTCGTGGATCAAATCTACGCGGACTACACAGCCGTGGTCTGTGGTCAGCGCAGCCAGGAACTCAGGCGACGTCGGGTGCATCGTCGTCGTAACCTCCTCCCGTAATACCGACCAGCACGTTGGCCCAGCTACTGAAATCGTTGAGCAGACTTGCCCAGTCGGGCTGTGAGCTATAGAACGGGTCGGCAAGGGTGTCCCAAGTGCGCAACCTGGATCCTTGGAGTCGTCCCTTTGGTCTGCTCACCTCGGAAACGGCGAGTGTCCAAATCCGAGTCTCTTCCCGTCCGTCCGGGCTTACGGGGGATGTAGTAACGTCACCTACGGATAGATGCATCCCGCCTTCTATTCCGTACCCCGGTGCGGCGTGCAGCAAGAGGGACGACCCAGATTTCAGCAGCGCCAACACGGCCTGTTCGTCCGCGTAAGTCCACGTGAGTACTGACAGGGTTCCTACGCGTCCGTCTCGTGGCGCGAATATGATGAGCGGCTCGCTTCGTCCAACAATGGGATGCGAGGCCGACCGGGACGCATACGACCATGCGGGGGGAGACTGCATGACCGCTTTCGTGTTGAGGACCGGCAGGCCGGGCGACTTGAGCCACACGTAACTCGGGTCGGGCAGTGACGGAGCTGTGATCTTATGTGTAGTCGTGTCGTAGTGCTCCTCCGTCGTGTCGGAATAGGTAATAATCCGGTACCGAATCTCTACTCCGGGGGGTGCCTCATAGTCCTCAAACGTCTCCGTCTGACTGGACCAGTGTTCATCCCCGTTGACATCCCCATGCCAGGCCCGCAGCGGGTGCTGTGAGCCGTCCGCGTGGACGCGCCAAATAGTGAGCCGGTCCGTGTCCCGCCAGGGGTATGCAGGGATGGTCAGGATTACTGCCCCGGCATCCTCATCTGTCGAGAGCGTGTACAGCGGAGTAGCCGGGACTACACGCCACCCGTGCATGTAGTAGCCCGTAGCGGTGGACGCCGTGGGGTCGACATCCACTAGCACGCGGACTGACACAGCTCCCTCGGGAGCGAGCACCACCAGCTCTCGAACGGTGTACACCCAGACGTCCGCCGATGTGGAGGTGCCGTAGTCACCCTCACTACTGGACAAGACTTCGCCAGCCTCCCCCAACCACTCCGCACGTACGCGCGCGTTTATTACCGCAAGAGGATCACTGTTCTGCCGAATGACCACACGTGTGCCAAAAGAGTACTCAGTCCCAGGTGTGACCGGCAGCTCTCTGGTTGGCCACACCGTGAGCACGGGCGCAACCCCGTCCGGGATGGCCTTGAGCATCGTAGCGCCGTCAGCGTGCGCCTCATCCGGGACGTACGCGGATTCGTCGCGCACCAGGGTCCCCCCGGCAGCTGACCAAAGGGACTCCGCGCCCGTGGGTTCGCAGTACACCTCACCAAAGGTGAGCATGCTCTGTTCCCATATCTGCGACGATTGCAGGCCGAGATAAGTGCCGTCCATGTACGTTTCGTCGCCCGCTGCACCGTTGGTCACCGAAACGCGTACAAGCGCCTTAGAGGCGCCTATGGGGGCAGTCCCGTACACGGACGCCCGCCGCTGAAGATTGCCGGAAGGCGTGTTCCATATCTGCGAGGCGGGGGTTCCTACCGGAGCCGACACACTGTTCAGCCACACGATTGAGATTGTGACTGTTGCTGCTCGGTCGGCGGGGATGACCCACACTCCGGCGGTGTACTCCTCACCGGGGGATACGGTTGCGGCTTCGGTATCCGCCACGGTATCGGTGGATCCGGTAGAGGTTATGACCCAGATGTAGTCACTGTCACTTCCCCAATAAACGTTTCCCTTGACCGTGTTGAGTAGGCCGCCGTTTACGTCCCACCCAAGGGGTGTCACGATGGGGTACGCGGAATAGTCAGAGAGTAGGTTCCGGCGATAGCTGTACTTCATACCCGCTCACCTCCTTCCCCGCGTAGCGGGTGCGCCAAGACGCTGCACCATGCGCGCGTCTGCCAGTCGGTCTATGTACGCCGAGAACTCCCGTTGTCCGTCTGGAGAAAGGACTATCCGGTCTCCAGGCTGGAGACCGGCAGGGGTGTCAGCGGAGAAGGATCCGACCACAGATGCGGTACCCAGCATTTCGGGAATGTCCATGGTCAGACCGCCGAGCATGCTCTTAAGGTCGGGGACCCTCTTACGGAGCCCGGTGATAAACCCGTCTATGACCAGCTCACCGGCTGGCGTCAGGATGCGCGCGTCAAGGGTTTCCGGGCCTTTCCACGAAGTGAGGTCACCAGTAAGACCGGTAAGGGTGTCCTTGACTCCGCCAATGGCACCCTTGATGCCATCTACGAATCCGCCTATGAGTTTGGATCCTGCGCTGTACAACTTCATGCTCAGGTCGCCAAGGGCCTTTACTGACTTTCCGGGCAACTCAGCGAGCCAGTCAACGGCATCAGATACGCCCGACTTGATGGCTTCGGATACGTCGCTCATACCGCTTGTGGCCTTTTCCCAAAGCCACGTCCCCATTTGACCCATCCACTCCCATGCTTTGGAAGCCATCCAAGCAAGGGATCCAATGATGAGGTCAGACGCCTTCTTTACGATTTTGGTCATGGACTCAAAAACGTCTTTGAAGTATCGGCCGATACCGTTAAGAAGATCCTCGGTCGCCTCAATGGCTCCCTTGAAGTCTCCGGAAAGCAGCGCAACGAGTACTTCAATCGCCGGAATGACCACGTTCATGATGGCGGACGCCATGAGGTCTGCCATGATGTCTGTCAACTTCGTGATTAGCGGCATGAGTGCCTCAATGGCAGGCATTGCAGCTTCAAGTGCCTTCACGAGCAGTTCGCCGAGTGCAGTGATAAGCGGCTCAAGCGCGACCATGAGGACAGCCAGAAGCTCACCTATGGATTGCAGAGCGGGCGCCAGTGCCTCTATGAGCTGAGCAATGACGTCGCCCAGAATCGGCACGAGTGTGGTGAAGGCGTCCAAGATTGGCTGAAGGATCGTAGGCAGTTGCTCCAGCACCGGCATGAGCGCAGCGGAAAGAACCTCGATAAGCTGACCGAAAAGTTCTCCGATTACAACCAGAATCGGACCCAGGGCGGTACCTAGCATCGAGACGATTTGCACGACAATCGGGATGAGCTTCGCCCAGTGCTCCGCCATTGCCTTGACAATGGGTGCCAGTGCCTCACCGATTTGTGCAATCAAGGTGCTTAGTACCGGTGCCAGCGTCTCGAAAGCGGATTGCAGGGGACCGGCGAGAGTGGTCACCAACGTATTGATGAGCGGCATGACTGCCTTGAGTGCCGCGCCGAGTATCTGCCCTACGGCCGTACCGAGTGAGGCCAAAGTCTCGAAAAGTGCCTTGAGGGTCTCTTGGGCTTCCGCCGACCCGGTGACGTCCCGGAGAGTCTGCGCGACAACAGCAAGCACGTTGATGAACCCGGCTCCGGCGGCAGCAGCGGGACCAAAGATATTAGCCAGGGTGGCGCCTAGGTCCTTGGCTACCTCCCAAAGGTGGGAGGCCAAGGAGACAGCGCGATCGATGGACGCCTGTAGGTCGCCATTCTCCAGGCCATTGGTGAGACTGACACTCAGGTTCTCAATGCTCCTGCCGATAGCAGCAGTGATCTTGCCAAATGCTGGCGCGGCGGCTGCGCCGAGTTGCACCAGGCCCTGAACGATCACAGCCGGAAGTCCGGACATGTTACGTAGACCCTCGTTGGCCCCATCAAGTGCTGTGCCTAGTGCGCCCGATTTTGACAAGCCCGTAGCCGTGTTGAGGACTTGCCTGCCCATGAGGTTGAGGGATTCGGCTGATTCGCCTAGTTGCTTCTTGAGTTCAGGGAGAACCTCTTTAGCCGTACTCTTCAGCGTGCTGCCCATTTTGACGAACAGCTTTTCCTGCACGGACTTCTGTAGGTCTTTCCAGGCAGGCGCCAACGCCTTGAGTTCCTTAACGAATTCCTGCGCGTTGGGGGTAAGCTTCTTAAGCTCCTTGGAGCCACCGGAGATCGCTTCACTTACCCCGGTCATACCAATTTTGACAGCAGCCCCCGCTGTAGCCACAGTAAGCAGCGCCGGGGCTGCAAGAGCGGCAGCGGGCCCCAGCTGTGTCAGCGTGGACGCCAGCGAGGCAATCGACGGGATGGACGATGCCATGACCGAGAGCCGACCAAGGGACCCTACGAGCTTGCCTATTCCTCCCGCAGCAGACCCCGATGAATCACCGACAGACGATAGCTGGTTCGTGAGTCCACTCAGGTCGGGGTTGTCGCCGTCAATTCGTACAGGGATGACGATAGGCGGGGTGATGCTGGCCAACTGGGCCCGCAGTCGTGTGATCTCCCCATCAGCAAGGGAAATGCGCACGGGCACCCGTGCTCCGCCGGTGGAAAGCTGCGCGCGGAGGTCCGTTGCGAAGTTGGAAAGATCCGGATCCACGCGGACCTTGACCCGCGCATTCAGGTCCCTAAGCGTGGTGCGGAGGTCAGTTGCGAACCCCGTCATATCCAGCGTGGCCTTGACCTGTACGCGTGACCGCTCTTCAATGCGGTCCAGATACCGTTGCAGGGACCGGGCGAAGTTCTCCGTATTCGGGAGTACCCGGATGCTGATCCGGCCTGCCTCTTGTCCTCCCGGACCAGCCATGGTTACCCCTCTGAAATTCGTATCGGCTGCGCCAGCGGGTGGCTGGACAGATCAAGTTGGCGCCTAGGCTTATCGCCAGACTTGCCGGTCGGAGTCTCTACCGGACGCGGCTTCTTCTCCAGTTTCCCGCCGTTCACGCGTACGTTGTTGGCGTCAGCGAAACGCAGTGCGTTGAGGACTCCCGCAAGGAGATGCGTCTGCACCGTCCAACCCCGGAATGACGGGCCCCCGGCGTACGCGATGGCTAGCGCCGAATCCTCCGGCAGGTGCTCCAGTAGCCCCCATACGCGACGGGGGGACAGTGTGCCTCGCCATACGTCCGCCAAGTTGAGTCCGTACCAGCGCTGGAGATCAGCTAGAAGTGCTGAGCCGTACCCCTCATCCATCATTCGGATGAGGGCTCGGCTTCCCCCGTCTGCGTCCCTTCCTGCCATTCATTGACTACCTGAATGTAGATACTGACTGGCCAGTCCTTCATTTCCGCCTTCATGGCAGCGGCGTCATTTGCAATGAGCAGCAGAAGATCGCGAATCTTGGGAACCATGTCGTCGACCTTGTCAAGGTCGTTACCCTCATCGGCATCAGCGAAGCTCGAAAGGATCGCCTTTGCTGACTTAAGCCCTGCCTCATCAAGGAGGAGCACGCTTCGGAGCGTGACGCTCTTACCCGAGCGAGTCTCCAGCTCCACCCCCGCGTGCTTGGAGGCCGCCTCTTCCATCATGTCTGCGCAGGAGATTGTCATTTGGGGTCCCTAGTGTCTGTGTGGCCCCGGTATTAGTGCACCCTCTGCTACGGGGGACCTTCCATAGCAGAGGGCTGTCTGTTTTCTCGCCGGGTACTTACGTAAGTACCTCTAGGTGATGATCGATGCCCACTCACCCAGGCCGCCGCCAATATCGGGGGAGGAAAGAAGGGTTGCGGTGATCGGGTAGGTGATGAAACCTTCGGTCGACATGCCTACGGCATCGGATCCCAGAAGCGACACACGCGGGTGCCACAGCGGGAGGAAGTTCTCCCCGTCCACCACGACCAGCAGAAGGGCTTTCTCCTGTGGAATCGGAGTGGCAGGGATCCGGAAGGATCCATCCGGCTGCGTGGCACTGGCGCCAGCGCCGAAGTACATCTGGTAGGTAAGCTCCGTAGACTGGATAGACCGGAACGCAATGCTGTACGTGACAGACGGAGTAACAACCTTGAGAGACGGGTTAGACCAGGACCCCAGTTTTGTGGGGTCGTCACCCTCTCGGCCAATCTCCGGAAGTTCGTCCAGGCTCGTGTGCCCAATAGTCTCGTACCCGACACCGGGGTTAAGTGGGTCGGTGATATCGGCTGGCTTAACGGTGCCAACCGGCGCTACATAGATGTAGCCACCGGCTGCCACAAGTGCGGAGTTGTCAATCTCGGCCATGAGTCGTCCTAGGGTGTGATGGGTCTGGAGGTCAGTCGGTAGGTAGCCTGGAATCGGAAGAGATCCGGTCCGTCGTCGGGTTCCCCCGTCGACAGCTCACGCGGTCCGCTGACCTCCTCAAAGTGGGTCAGGTACCCGTCACTACCCCTGAACTGAGTTCGGCAGGCAGAGGCCAGCGTGACGCGCGCGGAGCGTGCTACGGCACTGGCTTCTCTGCGGGTGGCCGCAAGTGCCTGCACGTCCACTAGTGCACGGTCAATTCCTCGCGGGTCAGGGGAAACTCCCCCTACCCGTAGTGCGGTCACCAGAGGCAAGAGTGTGAGCCAGTCGGCAGGTACGGACACGCGGACGGCTACGCCTGGAAGGCCGGACCGGAGTGCCTCGGTCACCAGTGCATCCATGTCCGGCAGGGTAGGGATCACAACCCCGCCTCAATCGCGTGGATTCCCTCAACCCATGAGCCGTTGCGCGACTTGTGACCATAGTTGATGGCGTAAATGGCAGGGTCGGAGATAGAGACCGTTGAGTCCACAATGTTCGTGCGGACCTTCAGCGAGGCGGACACGTGACCGTCATGAATGTGGTCAGCGACCACCGCTCGTACACGCGTGGCGCGAGACTCCAGGTCATCGCGAACTGCCGCCTTGACTCCAGGCATGTGTGCAATCTTGGCGTTGAGATCGTTTCGGAGACTCGACATATCAGCTTCGCTTTCTGATGACTGCTTGGTCGTAGTGCACCCTGCCGACCCTGTACCTTCTGATGTCTCCCGCGACAACCCATACTTCCCCGCCCCACTCAATTCGGGACCATGGTCCGGCCGGTAGGTGGCGTGCGTAAATTCGGTACACGGTCTCTACTACCAGGCCCGTGCCTTCCGCTTCTCGGTCAGAAGGGAGCACGTGCGCGCGAATGGTGACCGGTTCACCGGGTACGGGGATGGTCCCGCCGTACCCGTCGTCTCCGTCCACGGTCGGATACACAACTGCCGTTTTTGATCCGTGGTCCAACAGACTCACAGCTCACCCCCGACGGAGCTAATGGGGACAGAGTGGAGGCCGCCTAGACCGGCTGTCGACTGGAGCATCTGAATTTCTGACGACGACAGGGATGTACCCATGGGTGTGCTAGCTGGAATTCGATATTGGTACCCGCCGAGCATCTCTGACGCGTACCCCTCGGGGGAGCGAACTTTCCGCTCCGCAGCGTCAAGGGTGATCTTTACGGCAATGGGCGGGGCGGTGGCAGGGTCCGGCCAAGGAAGACCGAAAAACCGAACCACAGCAGAGGCAGACTCTAGAGCCGCCTCTGCTGAATCCAGTTCCGCCCCGGCAGGGGTGTATCCAAGACGTGCGGACAATGTCGCTATATCCGCAAGGGGCGGTGCCATGGCTACTCCTTCGGGGGTGCCTTCCGGCGGGTTGCCCGCTTAGCGGGAGCGCGTTTCTTCGGCGCTGGCGTTTCCGTGCTCAGCGTGGGGGCTGAGAGGGGAGACGAAAGCGCCATCACGCCAAAGGGGCCGGGGTGTACGTGCCCTTCACGGCTCGAACGAGGGACTTGGTGAGGTCTCCCGGAGTGTTGGTGACCGATACGTCCTGAACGACATTCAGGCCGGAGAAAAGCGAGACAACCGAGCGGTCCCGCAGCTTCATCGGGTCGTAGTCGCGGATCCAGCGCATGCTGAGGCCGTTAGCGGACTGCGAAGCGGCGAATGTGGCGCCAGACGGAACAGCCGGTGCTCGCGTACACAGGACGAACGCAGAGCGTACGAAGCCGTACATTTCATTGGCGGGGAGGAGATTCGAGACGACGATGTCAAAACCGAGCAGACGCCCAACGGTGGCTTCCCGCAGTGCGGAGTCACTATCTGCCTGACTGGCATCCCGAAGGAAACCACCCTTGAGCAGCGCGGCCTCAACTCCGGAACCCATGAGAAGAGTCCGCCCGGATGCCGGAACGTTCTCACTGTTCAGGGCCGTGCGCATCTCTACGATGCCGTTATAGATCGCCTTTGCCTCTTCGTCGTCACTGGCGCCGGTGGCCGGAGCAACGGCGACCGTAGTGGCGTACGTCGCGCCAGTGATCATGCCCTGTACGCTGGCGTCAATGTACTCAGCAACGGCACGAACCTGAGGGCGGAGCACCTGTGAGCCGAAGTCCGAGATGTCAAGCGACAGCTCCTCATCGGTAAGCGCCACAGCGGAATAGATATCCGTGTCAAGAGTGACCGTGGTCGTGTCCTCAGTGATGTCGTTGAGCTGCACCGTGTCAGTGGTGCGGTCAGAGCGCCACGGGAAGGTGTTGGCCGTAGTCTTACCCGGCAGCCGGATAGTCAGAGTGTCGTCCTTGGCACCCGCGAAATCGAATCCGGGGTTTGTCCAAACCAGGCTGGACATGATCAGTTCCTGCTCAAGGATTCCAAGAGCAGTGGAGGTGATGACCTCAGGCTTGATAAACGCGTGAGCCATGGTTAGTCCTTACTTGGGAAGGGTTAGCGACGCTCGCGAGGCACGAGCTTCGCCAGTTCGCGGGGGTCAGTGGGTACTGCCTTAGTGGTGGGATCCAGACCGCCACGTTCCCTACCGGTCGGCCTTGAGCCAACGACGACGGAAAGGGCCTTAGCGTCCGCATCCCGCTCTTCGTCGGTGTCGCCGGTAATCCGGGCAGCGAGAGCATCGGGAAGGTTGTACTTGCGGGCAAGCTGTTCGCGGTGAAGGCTGGTTTCGAGCGAGGTGACCTGATCCGCTACAGCCTGGAACTCTTCGGGTGTTTTGGCAGCCTTGAGAGCATCCGCCGTCTCGCGCGCCTTGACCCGGTACCTGGCAGACTCCTTGCGGGTGGCTGCAAGCTGAGCACGGAGAGACTCAATGTCGTCGACCGGTTCCACCGGCTCTACAGGCTCTACGGGCTCTACGGGCTCTACGGGCTCTACGGGCTCTACGGGCTCTACGGGCTCTACAGGCTCTACAGGCTCTACAGGCTCTACAGGCTCTACAGGTGTCGCCATTTTGGGTGCCTCCAGGGCATGCCAAAGGGAGCCCGCCGGGGGCTCCGTGGTGTGTGGGTGTTACGCGCTAAGGCGCTGAGATTCGATGTGCTTGCGCCACGCTCTACGGGCGTTGTCTCCAGACAGCCCCTTGGTGACCTCAGCCCACTGGCGTGCGTAGTCGCGTGCCTGAGGGCTCATGAAGTCGTTCCGGTCGTAGACGGGGATCATCTGACAGTGGCATCCGTTGTGGTACTTACTCAGGTCTGCCAACGTGACCGGGGGACGCTTGTTACGGGGATTGCGCGCGTCTGCGGAACCCTTGGGCTTCTTGCGCCCGCCCAGTTCCGCGCGTGCGCGCGAGGAGTAAATGGCGCCGCGTGAGGCCAGCATTGCGCAGAAGTGGCAGGGGTTGCCGTCCGTCTGACGTGCCCAACCACGAACCAGGGTGTCTACCTGAGACGCCCGGTCGAGGATGTCACGCCCGCCCCTTTGGGCTTCTCGGTCTGCCGCTTGTGCGGCGCGAGTTCCAGCGTTACGCATCTGGTCTTCCAGATCAGCAAGGAACCCGGCGTCATCAAGGCGCCCACGCTCGGTGTCGGTGTCCGTCTGGGACATGAGATCCCGCACAGGTGCTATGCCTTGCGATGCCAGGGAGACGACCGCAGCCCTGTCGAAGTCGGCTTCCGGTTCGTCAGGCCAGTCGAAATCGTCTACCTCTATACGGTTACCGTCGTCTGACTCCGGAATGGGGGGTTCGCCGGAGTGGTGTGACCACTCGGAGCGCAGGGCCCCTAGTGTCGTGTGGGACATGTCCTGCCCCGTGGTGGGTGCCAGTGTGGCTCCGGTCTCAATGGCGCGGTGGAGCCGGTAGAAAGCCGCTCCGGCATCCCTTGATGCTGATCGCTCCGCCCGGATTGCGTCCAAAGACACAGCCAGCCATGCGCGTCCGCTCTCCTCCAGGGAAAGCGGATTGACGCGGGACCAGCGGAGTAGGACTAGTTGAGCGAGACGGAGACCTATGCGGGCCTGTGTGCGCCAGTAGGACTCAATGAGGCGGACATCAGCCATCCGTCACCTCCGGGATGGTATTGGAGGCGATTGCGTCAGCCATTCTCAGACCGGGGTCGTCAGACTCCTGCATCTGCGCCCATTGCTCAGCGTCCGTGCTGGAGACACCGGGGATGCGCGTCCACATGGCACGCGGCGGTACCTTCAGTAGCTGTACGGCTTTACCGAGGGCATCCACTGTGGACACCAGGGAGCGGGATTCGACATCTTTCCAATTGACCTGTGCGCGCGGGTCAGGTGTGCCTCCCTGGATAGAGGCAGCGATCATCATTGCCGTCTCCCAGGACTCACCAAGAGCGTTCTTGTACTCCTGTACGGCCCGTTGCAGGGCGGATTCCGCTGCTGCGAGAGCTTCAGCACCGATGTTGATGATGGAGCCAAGGAGGTAATGCGGGGGAGTCTGGGAAACCACACTCATGTGCTTGACAGCCATATCGATGGCTTCGAGGAATCCCGAGAGCGGGGTTTCGTCCAGAGTGTTGAACTTCGTATCGGCATCTGGCGCCATGAGGAGACGCGAGGCGTCCGCCCGTACGGGGATCGCAATTGGACGCCCGTTGGTGTCAACAAGGATTTCGCCGGTTTCCGGGTCACGACGGAACTCCGGCGCCATACCCGACACCGTGCGGACCTTGAAGGATCCGAACGTCTGGGCAACCAGCAGATCAAAGACTGTCTGATTGAGTCGGTCCTGTATGACAATCATCGGCTCAACTACACCGGTGACGCGTCCCTCTAGGTCGATATCAGGGGCGAAGCGGACTACGGGACACACGGGCTCCCCGTTGATCTGCACTCCGTGAGGGCGGGAACTGATGACCTCCGGCCCTTTCTTACCGCCGACCATGAGTTCATAGACCGTGGTGGAGTCGTACAACCAACCGCGTACCGCTACCCCCTCTGTTTCCTGCTGCTGCTCAAGCTGGAACGCCCATTTGGGCAGTGCATCAGCAGCGGGGTCGGTGTACGCAGCGTGCATGAGTCGGGGTGTCACGCCACGGAACACGGGGACGCTGTCTTCGCCGTCCTTGGGAAGCACCGTGACGTATGACTGTCCGTACTGAAGCGCCGCACGGTGGACGGACGCCTGCCGTGCGTCCATTCGGTTATCCTGCCAGGCTACCCACTCGGCGGGGGCTTCTTCGCTGCCGTTGGAGTCAGAGCGCGTGTACCCGTCTACAGCGAGAGTCTGAGCGGGAGTTTTGACCAGCAGCGGAAGGATGTTGGTCTTACAGCGCTGTACTAGCGTCAGATATAGGTCACTGGCGTTCTGAGGTATGTACGGGTCAGCCTGGTCCCCTCGGATGTTGTCGTCAATCGTGTCAAGGCGCGGCCGGTCCTTGGCGATACCGTCGAACCCCAGTTGTGCCAAGTCTTCGGGGGTTGGGTCAGCCATGCGTCCCCCTTTGGGGTCAGAAGAAGTACACGGCTCCAGAGCGTTCGGGAGCGCGTGTCTTGCCGGATTCGATGTACTTATGGCGTGCGAGATCAGCGAGCAGAGACGCCGCGTAGCCGTCGACCTTGTGGGAAGACTCGCGGTTCGGCTTGCCGAAACCCAGGCCGAAGCGGTTAGGTCGACGTCGGCAATTGAGGACGTGTCGGCGGAGTGTCTGCGCGAGACGGGATCCGCGTCCAAGATGGCGAATCTTGCGTTCCTCGACTGCGGAAACGAGACGTTCGTTGGCCTGTGTGAGTTCCTGCTGACCGCCTCGCATGTCCCGGCCTACGGCTGACGCCGTGGAAGCCTTGACAATGAGCTTGTCGCGGTAATCCTCCGACCATGCGTCAATATAGCTTTCCCACAGGGCGACGTCAGCGAAGAACGCTACGACGTCATATTCTGCGAGAGCATTTCTGACAACCCCGTCGACTGCGGAACGATCGATCTCCCAACCCTCGGATTCTGGCCCGTCCGGTCGCTCCCATATCGCGATGGGGTGGAAAGAGCGGTCACTGACTCGACACGCGATCAATGCCGTAGCGTCTTCCGTCCGACCACCGTCGAACCCGAGCGTAATCCGGTCCCCCGGCATGAGGGGGTCGGCGGTTGGGCATGAGTCCCAATCCTCCGGCGAGATCAGTTGGTCTTCCGCCGTCACGAGTTGGTTTAGGAACATCCGCTGCGAGCGGTTGCGTGGCATGGTGCCGCTGTAGATGGTGGATATGATCCAGTCGACGTCAAGCCAGTCAGCGTCACCACGTGCGGATATGATGCCCGCTCGGAGTGCGTCAGGGTCGGACATGTCGACCGGCGGGGACTCTACGGAGTCGTAGTACATCCCCGTGTCCCGCATCTTGCCCTCAGCGACCTTAGACCACGTGTCGTGGGTCTTCTCAGCAACACTGTCTTCGCCGGGGAGCGGAGCGTTTGTGATCTCCATGGTTCGTGCACCGCCACCACGGGACTTGCCGACGTTGCCCGCAATGGTTTCCGCCATCTCGTGACCGCCATTGGACGAGATCCAGTGGTGTGTCTCGTTCATGACGACAAACGTTGCGCGCCCGCCTTCCAAGGAGCGGGGGGAGGAAGTGACAGCCTCAATGACCCCGCCGTTCCGGGAATAGATGATCTCCTTGTTCAGGTCGATTCCGTATTCGGAGATCGACCTTTGGGAGAACAGGCCGGGGAAGAGACGCATCGTGTTTCTTGTCTGATCTCGCGATACCGCACAGACTTGTATCCACGCGGCTCCGTGCGGAATGGCTATGGGGTTACCGGTGGTGGCCCAACCGCCGAAACGGCACGGACCTACGAACTCTACGGCGCAAAGGGCAGCGAGGAAGGGATCCTTGCCCCATCCTTTGAGTCGGCGGACTGTGCCTTGTCGTCGGGTGAATGAGCCGTGTTGGTCAATCTCGTACCAGCGGAGGACGATGCGCACTTGCTCGGGGGTGAACTGCCAGGGCTGACCGGCGTTAGGTCCGTCTGGCTGAAGTAGATATCGGGACGTCCATTCAAGGACTGCCCAACCCAGGGTTCGGCTCGAAAGGGGAACGGTGTCCGGCCATGTGCGTATTGGCTCAAGCGTCTCCACCTCCGGCCGCCTTCCTGTAGCTGTCCATGAGTGTGAGAGTCGCCGCTTCGGCGGGATCCGGGCCGGTCTCGCGCTCAAGCTCTACGCGTGCGCGACGTCGGGCACCTTCGGTGGTGAGTAGGTCGGTCATGGCGGACATGACCGCTTGAAATAGCTGCGCGGAAAACCGCTTCTCGGCGGCCAGGTTGCGGCTCATGGCTTCAGCGACATACTGAGCCGTTGCCCAATCGGACGCCTCGTAGAACTGCGCCTGCCCGGAGGTGGTGAGGGCTTCGTACCAGCGGAGTGCGATGGGGTGCCAGTCGGGGTCAGCCTGGGGGATACCGGGCGACTCTCCGGCTGGCGCCTTGACGACGGCGGGACCCTCGGGGGTGTTCCGCCTCACGCGCTGGTCTGATCGTTTGGGGACCGGTCCTGACACGGGGTCACCTCCTTCGGGAGTCACTGTGAGTGGTCGGTGTAAGGGGTTGGCGACCCTGCAACCCGTACAGCTGGCGAGCCGGTATCACGCTTCGATGCGTGTGGGGTGCGCCAAGGGGGGTCCCCCCGCCCCAGGCGGTCAGGTTGGTCACGCACTGTCACGTGGTCGGCGTCGTCGTAGCGCGCCTGGCAGTGACTCAGCGTGTGACTCAGCGCATCACAGCTCACCAGGATGGCGATCGGCGGGACGAACACGGGCAGGGCGTGCGGCGTGTGCCCTACGTCTGCCCTCTGCTGCCTCTTGGGCTGTCTTGCGGTCGTGGTGCCAACGGCACAGCGAGGCGAGAGAGGACACGTCGTGGTCGTCACGGTGGGCCGCATGGTCTACGTCCGTAGCCTGGGCTGCGCACCGCGTGCCGTCCCGTGTGGTGGCTGTGCACTGGTACCCGTCCCTCTTCAGCACCAGGGTGCGCCTCTTGCTCCAGTCTGAGGGCAGGCTGTCTCGGCGTGTGCTGCGCTCCCATGCCACTAGCGGTACACCCTGGCAGTGATCGGGGCGTCAGAGGTGAACGCCAGATCAGGACCGAACACCTCCGTGGGGAAGTGGCCGTACGTGCGCTTCTCCGCTGCTTCCAGGGTCACGGTGTGGTCTTCCACGGCGTACCCCTGCACGGTCGCAGAGGTGACGAATGTGACCGCTACAGGGGCCGCTGTGGTGTTCTCCAGTTCCAGGGTGATCGTGTTGGCGTTGATCACCACATTGCCGTTGATCTCGTCCGTGAGTTCGTCCACGGGCAGGGCTCCGTCAGCGGAGGTGAGTACAGGGGTGAGACGCTGGTACGCCATGGGTGTTCCTTAGGTAGATGGCTGGTCCCCTGGAGGTACTTACGTAAGGACCCTGACCCACCGCGCGTATGCGTATTCTCGGCGCCCGCTGCTTGCGCAAGTGGGCCAGGGAGTGTATGGGGTGCGGTAGAATGCACACGTGGGAGAAGGAAGCAAGTCTTGCACCAAGTGCGGCGCGGTCAAGCCCTTGGGGGACTTTGGGGCCCGTCGTGACCGTAAGGACGGCAAGGAGTCGCGCTGTCGTGCGTGTGTAGCGGAGTACAGCAGGATCAGGTATGTGACGCTCAAGCAGCATGACCCTGACTTCGACCGGCAAAGGGCTGCCGCGCGACGAGCCAGGCAGCGAGCGGGGAAGTGCCGTGTCTGCCTGGAGGAGATCAGCGGTGGTGCGCTGTGCCGTACGTGCACTGTGGTCGTGACGCTGCTGGACCATGACGCGGCCAGAGCGGGCAGGGTGTTTGCGTATCTTCGGAAGCCGCGCCAGGGATGGAGGCTCTAGGGGTTGCGGCTTCGGGAGGCGGTGTGCTCTACTGGTGTTCCGCCCAAACGAAGGAGCCGCATCGTGACCGCCTCTGAGAGCGACACCAGCGCCGTGGACAACGCACTTAACGAGCTTAGCACCGTCTCGGCCATGATCAGGGAGCTTGAGGCTCAGCGCACCAAACTACTGTCAGACCTCTACGCGTCCGGCGTAGAGACATGGCGGATGAGTGTCGCTGGCCGAATGGAACGGTCGGACGTACGGCACGTACTGAAAACCAACCCGTTGGGTCGTCGACTCTAAGACCAGGGAGCTTGAGGCTCAGCAAAGGGACCACCTAGCGGTGAGGCTAGGTGGTCCCTTTTGGCGCCACGGCTCGAACCCGGCCCGTGCCTCTACATGCGGCCTCAGGCGTACGCCCTGAAGCCCCGTCACCGGCGCCTCACATGCAGCAAGCCAGCGGGCAGGGTGCTGGCTCAAGCACATCACCTCAGCCGGTCCCTTGATCTCCGGTGTCTGGTGAAGGCATTCAGCTACCCTGCCCGCTATGTGCGCCCCCAACCGGATTCGAACCGGTAGCCTACGCCTCGACAGGGCGTTGCTCTGGCCGTTGAGCTATGGGAGCTTGCACAGGCGTCCGCTCCGACGACTGCGTGGCAGTGCTGCTAATGGGAGCGCATCGAGAGCCCTTCACTGCCTGGGCACCGCGCCACGGTGGCAGCACCGAGACCGTGCCCTCTGCGCGTCAGACAGCAGAACGAGCGTACGTTCTCGCGTGGTGTCCGTCCGTGCAGCCGTTGCGCACCCCTGGTGACGGGTTGTCAGTCGCCAGGGGCGGTACAGAGGCCCGGACGCTCAACCGACGGAGAGTATCGGGAGCGTCCGGGCGTAGAGGGGATGGATTCGTACCGCGCGTGTGTGACCTATGGGCGGGATCCGTCAACCCTCTACATACTAGGGAGCGCAGAGGTTTCCAAGGGGCCGGATGACGCTATGACGATTCGAAGGGGGTTTTGAGGTTAGCTCTAAGGCGTATAGGTGTTATCTGATTTCCTAGTCAAATTCGTCATTCCGTCATAGACACCCTTCCTCGCTGTGGTCCCTGCCCAGACACGACGAAGCGCCCGCCCCTCGTGGTGAGGGACGGACGCTGTGGGTGCGGGGTGGCTACTTGGGCTGCCCCATGCCCCCCGCCTCTTCGGCCGTGATGATCGACTCCAGCTCAGCTAGGTGATCCTCCTCCTGGCTCGTGTATACGCCGACTCGCACCCGCTCGGGTGTCCACCGCCGACCCTCTTCGGGGGGGAGTACTTCGGCGCGCACACGCATGTCCAGTAGCATCAGCCGCTTCTCGGCGCTGTCGCTCTTCTGCCAGCGCTCCGCCACCGTAACCCCTGTCGGGCGCAGCTCCCAACGTGGTTCGTCGGCAGGCGCCGCTAGTGCTGCCTCCAGTGTTTCCTGACGAGCGATCAGTTGTGCGGTCACGGCGTCCGCTGCGGCCCCTCTCAGGCCGACCAGCGCACGTGCGAGTTCTTCCACGTCCGCACGTAGTTCGTCGATCTTGGGTACAGCGCTGCCACCGCCGACAAGAACGCGCTCCTTGTGGCCAACGTGTCCGAAGGAGTCAAGCAACCAATCCTCTACGCGCTGTTCGATCAGACGCGCGGATACGGCGACGCCAGGGCACCCCTTGTTCCGTGCGATCCCCCTATACGCCATGCACGAATAGAAAGAGCTGTCTTTCCCCTTCTGGTTGCGCGTGTTGAAGTACAACGTTCCGTCGCAGTGTGGGCACCATGCGACGTGCAGCAGCATCGTGTCTCTCTTATGCGGTTTGCGGTTGGTCTGCCCGGAAGCGTCCAGTGCGCGTTGCAGCGCATTCCATTCCTGGTCGGTCACGAGCGGTGGTCCGACCCGGACCGGCTCACCGGCTTCGTCCCGGACTACTCGGCGCGTCTCCCGCTTGCCCATTACGCGGTACCCCCGCAGGACTTCGCTGCGGAGCAGCTGGTACAGAGGTGAATAGGTCCAGATTCCGTACCCCGGTGCAGGTGGCGGAAGTTCACCGCGTTGCCCTTTCCGTAGATCGCCAGGAGACAGCACACCTTCTCGGTTAAGGCGATCTACTTCCCTTGTGAGGGACAGTCCCGCCGTTACGCGTCGGATAACTCCACGGAGCACGCCAGCGGGCACAGGGTCGACCGCCAATCGCTTACCGCCTTCCGGGTGTGGGACTAGGCGGAACCCATAGGGTGCAGCTCCTCCGCCCCACTTACCGCCCTTTTGTAGCGCCGTGCGTGACCGTAGGATCCGCTGCTGAATCGTCTCGCGTTCCAGTTGAGCGAACGCGACCATAAGGGTCACAACGAAGCGGCCATACGGCGACGTGAGGTCAGCTTGCCCGTGGACATCGGCCAACGTCGTATGCCGTTTGTCGAGCGTCTCGACCAGCGAGGCGAAGTGTCCCGTCACGCGGCTGAAGCGGTCGACACTGCGTGCGACTACCACATCAAGGCCGTGGAGTTCGGCAAGGATCTTCTTGAATCCTTCCCGCTCCTCCGGTCGGATGCTGCCGCTCACCCCTACGTCGTGCACGACCATTGCGACTTCGTAGCCGCGCAGTTCGCACCACGCGCGCCCGTCCCTCTCTTGTGTTTCGATCGAAGTTGACGAGTCGTCATCTCGTGAGATGCGGCAGTAGATCGCCGCGCGTCTCGGTGTGTCTGCCATTGACAGGCCCCCTTTGGGTGCTGGACTCCGGTTTCGTTCCATACACTACGCTCCCCCAGGTGCTGGGAAAACCATGCTCGCCGAGCGGCTCCCCGGACTCCTGCCTGCCCTGACGGCCAAGGAGTCCCTCGAAGTGACGGCCGTGCACTCGGTGGCCGGGACGCTGCCGCAGGAGCAGCCGCTCGTGACCCGGCCGCCCTACTGCGCGCCGCACCACTCGGCGACCATGGCCGCGCTCATCGGCGGCGGCACCGGTCTGCCCCGCCCGGGAGCCGTGTCCGTGGCACATCACGGAGTGCTTTTTCTGGACGAAGCAGCCGAGTGCAGCGGGAAGGTCATGGACGCGATGCGTCAGCCACTCGAATCCGGGCATGTCGTGGTGGCCCGGGCCAACGGCATGATGCGCATGCCCGCCCGCTTCCTCCTCGTGCTCGCCGCCAATCCGTGCCCCTGCGGGCGACACGGCATGAGGGGCGTGGACTGTGAATGCCGCCCGTCGTCCGTCCGGCGCTACCGTGCGCGACTGTCCGGGCCGCTGATGGACCGTATCGACCTGCGCGTGACGGTGCAGCCCCTCGCCCGTTCCGAGCTTGCCGCCCTGTACGGCAGCGCGGAATCCACGGCGACGGTGGCCGCCCGCGTGCTGGCGGCACGGGAGCGGGCCGCCGCCCGGCTGGCGGACACCCCGTGGACGACGAACAACGAGGTGCCCGGGCATGCGCTGCGCACCCGTTGGCCGCTCGCATCCGGAGCCCTCGTACAGGCGGAGGAGGACATGGACCGCGGTCTGCTCACCGCCCGCGGTCTGGACCGGGTGCTGCGGGTCGCCTGGACGGTGGCGGACCTCGCGGGGCGCGACCGCCCTGCCGCCGCCGACGTCAGGTGCGCGCTGGAAATGCGCACCGGGATCCGGCGAGGCATCCCCGAGGCGAGGAACGACCAAGGCGGAAGCGGCCATGACAGGAGCAGGTACGTGGGGAGCAGCTTCCAGCGCGACGGCCACCAGGGTGGCGCGGGGTGAGCGGCGACGCAGAGCGGGCGGCACGGGCCGCGCTCACCCGGATCGCCGAACCTGGAGACCAAATGATGGGGCGCTGGCTGGAGCGGTACGGACCGCAGGAGGTGATGCGCGCGCTCTCCGCAGGCGATCACCCACTGGACGGCGTGACCCGACAGCGATGGGACGGTCTGCGGCGGCGAGCCCGGGGCGCGCGACCGGAGGCCGACCTGGAGGGTCTGGCGCAGCTGGGCGGCCGATTCCTCTGCCCCGGAGACCACGAGTGGCCAGGCCAGCTGGACGACCTCGGGGCCGCCCGGCCGATCGGTCTGTGGGTCCGGGGCGCGCCGTCCCTCCGCTTCTGGGCTCTTCGATCCGTCGCCGTGGTGGGGGCCCGGGCCTGCACGGACTACGGCCTCCATGTCGCCGCCGGGCTCGGTGCCGGACTGGCCGACCGGGGCTGGACGGTGGTCTCCGGGGCCGCCTACGGCGTCGACGGTGCGGCCCACCGCGGAGCGCTCACGGTCGGCGGGGCGACCATCGGCGTGCTCGCCTGTGGAGTCGATGTCGCCTACCCGGCAGGTCACCGTGAGCTCATCGGTCGCCTGGCCGGACAGGGCCTCCTGATCGCCGAACTTCCACCTCGCGACCATCCCACCCGCAGCCGCTTCGTGCTGCGCAACCGGGTCATCGCCGCCCTCACCCGGGGCACCGTCGTCGTGGAGGCCGAGTTGCGCAGCGGATCCCTCTCGACGGCCCGGCGGGCGAGGGAACTGGGGCGGATGGTCATGGGCGTGCCGGGGCCGGTGACCTCGGGCATGTCCGCCGGGGTCCATCAACTCCTGCGGATGGAGGGGGAACTGGTCACCGAACCGGCCGAAGTGGTCGAACTCGTCGGCGCTGTCGGTGAGCTGGCGCCGGAGCGGCGGGGCCCCGTACTCCCGCGAGACGTGCTGCCCCCCGACACGGTGCGGGTACTGGAGGCGATGCCCGCCCACTGCGCCGTCGATGTGGGGCGGCTGGCAGACACGGCAGGCACACCGCCCGAGCAGGCGCTCGTGCGGCTCCATGAGCTGAGATCCCTGGGCTTCGTCGAACGCCGTGGCGAGCACTGGCGGCTCACTCCGGGCGTCACCGCCGGGCACAGGCACTCCATCGGGTGACGGTGCGGTCCTTGACCTGCGGCTCCTGGGTGAAAGGGTGAGTTGGTGCGCTGAACCTCCTTGCCCGTGCTCCGCCCGCCCGGTACGGGCACTGCCGCTGGGCGAAACCCCGGGGTGCGTGCAGCGGAACGTATCTGCGCATGCCGGGCCACGGGTGCATCGCACATCGCGACACTACAGTCACGCTACGCTCACGACATCTCTCCGACTCTCCACTAGAACGGCTCAAGGCGACGAATGCCCCAGCACAACTCCGGGCCCGACCGTACGGCCACTGCCGAGGCGCCCGTCGCAGTCGACGACGCGGCGTCCGGGGCTGTCCCCAGCTCGCTCGACGAGTTGTGGCGGTCGTACAAGGGCACCGGCGACGGCAGGCTGCGGGAACAACTCATCCTCCACTACTCACCACTGGTGAAGTACGTCGCCGGGCGGGTGAGCGTCGGCCTGCCGTCCAACGTGGAACAGGCGGACTTCGTCTCCTCCGGAGTCTTCGGCCTCATCGATGCCATCGAGAAGTTCGATCCCGAGCGGTCCATCAAGTTCGAGACCTACGCGATCACCCGCATCCGAGGGGCAATGATCGACGAGTTGCGGGCCATGGACTGGATTCCGCGCTCGGTACGGCAGAAGGCCCGCGCGGTGGAACGCGCCTACGCCACGCTGGAGGCATCGCTGCGGCGCAGCCCCTCCGAGGCCGAGGTCGCTGCCGAGATGGAGATCACGCTGGAGGAACTGCACGGCGTTTTCAGCCAGTTGTCCCTGGCCAACGTGGTGGCGCTGGAGGAGCTCCTGCACGGGAGCGGCGACAGCGGCGAACGGCTCAGCCTGATGGACACCCTCGAGGACACCGCAGCCGATAATCCGGTCGAGATCGCCGAGGACCGTGAGCTGAGAAGGCTCCTGGCCCGCGCGATCAACACGCTCCCCGAGCGCGAGAAGACGGTGGTCACCCTCTACTACTACGAGGGCCTGACCCTGGCCGAGATCGGTCAGGTGCTGGGAGTCACCGAAAGCCGGGTCAGTCAGATTCACACCAAATCAGTGCTGCAGCTCCGGGCCAAACTTGCCGAGGCGGGTCGCTGAATCCCTACTGCCCTCCGTAGAGTGGCCATGTGCCCAGGATCCGAGCAGCCTCCGTGGCCGAACACCGGACCATGCAGCGCGGCGCACTGTTGGACGCCGCACGTTCGCTGCTGTCCGAGGGCGGCACCGAGGCACTGACCTTCCCGGCGCTCGCGCAGCGCACGGGCCTCGCCCGCTCCTCCGTCTACGAATACTTCCGCTCGCGCGCAGCTGTCGTCGAGGAACTGTGCGCCGCCGACTTCCCGGTGTGGGCGGCCGAAGTCGAGACGGCCATGGCTGACGCGGAAACCCCCGAAGCGCGGATCGAGGCGTACGTGCGTCGCCAGCTGGCGCTCGTCGGCGACCGGCGGCACCGGGCCGTGGTCGCCATCTCGGCGGGAGAGCTGGACGCGTCCGCACGAGAACGGATCCGCGCTGCGCACGGCGGTCTGATCTCGATGGTCGTCGAGGCGCTGGCCGACCTCGGGCATCAGCAACCCCGTCTCACCGCGATGCTGCTGCAGGGCGTCGTGGACTCGGCGGTCCGGCGCATCGAGCTCGGTGCTGCGGAGGACCCGGACCGCATCACGGAGGCAGCCGTGTCGATGGCACTGCACGGAGTGCGCGGCTGACGCCGCCCCGCGGCCAGCCCCGTGGATCCGCCCGCCGCTCGGGCAGCGGGCGGCCGAGAAACGGCAGCAGTCGGGAGGGGCCGCGGCTCAGCATCCGAGGCGGGAGCAGTGCGAGCGGATCGAGATAATGCTCGCCCCGCAGCAGTCCCCAGTGCAGACAGGCGTCACCGCAGTGGAAGGGGCCTGACTCCACCGTGCCCACCCTCTCCCCGGCCCGGACCCGGTCTCCCCTCACCACCGATGCCCGTACCGGCTCGAAGGTCGTCCGCAGCGGTGAGGCGTCCCCGGCCCGGCGGCTCCTGTCGAGGGTGGTGCCTGTCAGCTCGATGGAGACGACGCCGCGACCGGCCACCGTGCCCGCGAACACCACGCGGCCCGCCGCCGCGGCGTACACCGGCCCGCCGGACCGGGTCGCGAGATCCACCCCGCGGTGGCCGGGGCCCCAGCCCGTCGCCGGTGGCTCCCAGCCGCGGAGTACCAGCGGCCGTGTCGCGCCTCTGCCTTCACCGGGCACGGGCCAGCTGCGATCACGCCCGTCCTCGCGGGGGCGGGTGGTCCCGCCGCGTCCGCCGGGCACGACCGGGGCATCCGCCACCTCTTTGCGGCCCCGGGTGGTGGCCTCGGCCCCTCCCGTGCCGTCTGTCGTGGAGGCCGCACGGGCCCACGCGCCGACCGTGAGCAGCGCGGCCGCCATCGCGACCGCCAACCCTGCGCATACGTACTGTCGTCCTCGCATGCACAAAAGGTGACCGACGCTGAGCTCTGTTGGGGATCAAGGTGAGAACCGGTGGACTACTGGCCGGTTGTGGAAATCCTCGTCACCCGAACGTGGTGATCCGTAAACGCGGCGTCGCACCCCGGCGCCCCCTGCGCACGGTGACGCGGGCGCTGAGCCGTACCTGCTCCGTACGCCGTTCCTGCCCCGTGCGCGGGCTCCGTCGCGCGCCCGCGCCGGGGTCCCGTACACTTCTGGTGGCGATCCGGGTCACCGGATCGACTTCGCACGCCCCGCCACCCTCACCCGGTGGCCGCGTACCTCGGTCCCCGGACGCTCTCCCAGGAGAGTTCCAGGGCACAACGCGTCAGGGGCGTCAGGCATGCGGCGCCCGCGTGGACGCCGCGAAACAACCGAGTACCTCAAGGAGAACGGCCATGGCCGTCGTCACGATGCGGGAGCTGCTGGAAAGCGGCGTCCACTTCGGGCACCAGACCCGTCGCTGGAACCCGAAGATGAAGCGCTTCATTTTCACCGAGCGCAATGGCATTTACATCATCGACCTGCTCCAGTCGCTGTCGTACATCGACCGCGCCTACGAGTTCGTCAAGGAGACCGTCGCCCATGGCGGTTCCATCATGTTCGTGGGCACCAAGAAGCAGGCCCAGGAAGCCATCGCCGAGCAGGCCACCCGCGTGGGCATGCCTTACGTGAACCAGCGCTGGCTCGGTGGCATGCTCACCAACTTCTCCACCGTCTACAAGCGTCTCCAGCGCCTCAAGGAGCTCGAGCAGATCGACTTCGAGGATGTGGCCGCCTCCGGCCTCACCAAGAAGGAGCTGCTCGTCCTCTCCCGTGAGAAGGCCAAGCTGGAGAAGACTCTCGGCGGTATCCGCGAGATGCAGAAGGTGCCCAGCGCCGTCTGGATCGTGGACACCAAGAAGGAGCACATCGCCGTTGGTGAGGCGCGCAAGCTCCACATCCCGGTCGTCGCGATCCTCGACACCAACTGCGACCCGGACGAGGTCGACTACAAGATCCCGGGCAACGACGACGCGATCCGCTCCGTCACCCTGCTCACCCGTGTGATCGCCGACGCCGCGGCGGAGGGCCTCATCGCCCGTTCCGCCGGTTCCTCGGAGGGCAAGGGCGAGAAGGCCGCAGGCGAGCCGCTGGCCGAGTGGGAGCGGGAGCTGCTCGAGGGCGAGAAGGCCGGGGAGCCGAAGGCCGACGAGGCCAAGGCTGCGGAGCCCGCCGCCGAAGCCACCGAGACTGCCGCTGAGCCGGTGGCCGAGGAGCCCGCGGTCGAGGAGACCAAGGCTGAGGAGCCGGTGGCCGAGGAGAAGCCGGCCGAGGCTGCCGCCGAGGAGCCCGCGGCCGACGAGAAGCCCGCCGAAGACGCGTGATACGCGTCGGCCGACGGTGTGAGGGATTCTCCCGCCGTCGGCCGACGTATCCGGTACGGCTCTTCTGAGAAGGACTGCACGCTCGTCGTGACGACCCTCGCCGTAAAGCGAGGAGCTTCTCACCAGGCCGCTCCAGCGACCTCATACGGATCAGCCCCGCCCCGTGTTCAGCATGGTGCGGGGCCCAGTGCACAGAAGGAAAGAAGGATGGCGAACTACACCGCCGCTGACGTCAAGAAGCTGCGCGAGCTCACCGGCGCCGGCATGATGGACTGCAAGAAGGCGCTGGACGAGGCCGAGGGAAGCGTCGACAAGGCCGTCGAGATCCTGCGCGTCAAGGGCCAGAAGGGCGTGGCCAAGCGCGAGTCGCGCACCGCCTCCAACGGCGCGGTCGTCGCCCTTATCGCCGACGGAAACGCCACCGGCGTGCTCGTCGAGCTCAAGTGCGAGACCGACTTCGTGGCGAAGGGCGACAAGTTCGTCGCCGCTGCCGACGCCATCGCCGCCCATGTCGCCGAAGTAAGCCCGGCCGACACGCCGGCGCTGCTCGCGTCGGAGATCGAGAGCGGCAAGACGGTTCAGGCCTACGTCGACGAGGCGAACGCGACACTGGGCGAGAAGATCGTCCTGGACCGCTTCGCGCAGTTCTCCGACGGCTACGTCGCCGCTTACCTCCACCGGACCAGCCCGGACCTGCCCCCGCAGGTCGGCGTGCTCGTCCAGCTGGACGCCGCTTCCGCGGACGAGGCCGCCAAGGCCGTCATCGCCAAGGATGTCGCCCAGCACATCGCCGCGTTCTCGCCGCAGTTCCTCTCCCGCGAGGACGTGCCGGCCGAGACGGTGGCGAGCGAGCGCCGTATCGCCGAGGAGACCGCGCGCGAGGAGGGCAAGCCCGAGCAGGCCCTGCCGAAGATCGTCGAGGGTCGGGTGAACGGCTACTTCAAGGACAACTGCCTGCTGGACCAGCCGTTCGCCAAGGACAACAAGAAGTCCGTACAGAAGGTGCTGGAGGAGGCTGGTGTCGCCATCAAGCGCTACGCCCGCTTCCGCGTAGGCGCCTGACCCGTACGCCGCCCCTCCTGATCCGCGGTCCGGTCACGGACCGGCTAGGGTCGGGTACACGGCAGTTCTGACGAGGAGGCCATTGCCACGAGGAGCCGAGAGGATCCGCCGGCAATGGCCTCCTTCGTATGCACGAGGAGATCTCCATGAGCAATGACATCGACAAAGACGGCAAGCGGCGTCGCTTTCTGCTGAAACTCTCGGGCGAGGCTTTCGCCGGAGGTGGAGGACTGGGAGTCGACCCCGATGTCGTGCACAAGGTGGCGCGGGAGATCGCCTCCGTCGTGCGGGAAGGCGCAGAGATCGCCGTCGTGATCGGGGGCGGCAACTTCTTCCGCGGCGCGGAACTCCAGTTGCGCGGCATGGACCGGGCGCGCTCCGACTACATGGGGATGCTGGGCACGGTCATGAACTGCCTTGCCCTCCAGGACTTCCTGGAGAAGGAGGGCATCGACTCCCGCGTCCAGACAGCCATCACCATGGGACAGGTCGCGGAGCCGTACATCCCGCTGCGGGCCGTACGGCACCTGGAGAAAGGCCGCGTCGTCATCTTCGGTGCGGGCATGGGCATGCCGTACTTCTCCACCGACACCACAGCCGCACAGCGCGCCCTCGAGATCGACGCGGAGGCGCTGCTGTTGGGCAAGAACGGTGTGGACGGTGTGTACGACGCCGATCCGGCGACGAACCCCTCCGCCGTGAAGTTCGACGCGCTGGAGTACGGCGAGGTCATCACCAGGGACCTCAAGGTCGCCGACGCCACCGCGGTCACCCTGTGCCGGGACAACAAGCTGCCGATTCTCGTTTTCGGGCTGCTGACCGAGGGCAACATCGACCGGGCGGTCAAGGGTGAGAAGATCGGCACCCTGGTCAGCAGCCAGAGTACGCGCGACTGAGTTGCTGCCGCCGAATTCACCTGCGGCGGTGAGCCGTCGGACAGCGCGGTACGGGGATGGACAACACCCTGCAGGTCGGACACCGTGCAGGAATCAGCGCACTGCGGACGGCCGGGGATCCTTACCGGAAGAATGCAGTATCAGGCCCATTCATCGAAATACCAGGAGCACGTGGTGATCGAAGAGACCCTCCTCGAGGCCGAGGAGAAGATGGAGAAGGCGGTCGTCGTCGCCAAGGAGGACTTCGCCGCGATCCGCACGGGCCGTGCGCACCCCGCGATGTTCAACAAGATCGTGGCGGAGTACTACGGCTCGATGACACCGATCAATCAACTGGCGTCCTTCTCGGTGCCCGAGCCGCGGATGGCGGTGGTGACACCCTTCGACAAGACCGCGCTGCGCAACATCGAGCAGGCGATCCGTGACTCTGATCTGGGGGTCAATCCCTCGAACGACGGCCACCTCATCCGGGTGGTTCTCCCCGAGTTGACCGAGGAACGCCGCAGGGAGTTCATCAAGGTCGCGAAGACCAAGGGCGAGGACGCCAAGATCTCAATCCGCAGCGTGCGCCGCAAGGCCAAAGAGGCTATCGACAAAGCCATCAAGGACGGCGAGGTCGGTGAGGACGAGGGCCGCCGTGCGGAGAAGGAACTCGACGACACCACGGCGAAGTACGTGGGGCAGGTCGACGAACTGCTCAAGCACAAGGAAGCCGAACTGCTCGAAGTCTGAGGCTGCGATCAGTGACTGACTCAACACAAGGGGCTCCGCCGCCTGGAGCGGAATACTGGAGCCCTCCCGGTCCGGGACGTGCCGGGCCGGTGAGCTCCGCCCAGCGAAGCGATGGTGCCGGTCCCGCGCGCCTCGGCGGCGACCTGGCGGCCACGTCGCAGACTCGGCCCATGCCCATGGTGCCCAGTCCGGGAGTACCCGGCCGCCCCGGTGACTCCGACCCCCGCGACCCACGCTCTGGTGGCGCGGGGAACAGCGACGTAGGCCGCGACGGTGAGCGAGCTCAGGCTGAGCCGCCACCCGTACCTGCCGCGGGCAGGCGTGAGGGGGCGCGGAGCGGCGGTAAGAAGCGTGCCGGGCGGGATCTGCCGGCCGCGATAGGGGTCGGCCTCGGTCTCGGAGTGGTGATCGCCGCCTCACTCTTCGTTTACAAGCCGGCTTTCGTCGGTGTCGTCGTCGTCGCGGTTGTGGTCGGCTTGTGGGAACTCACCTCCCGGCTCGCCGAACGCAAGGACATCCGGGTGCCGCTGGTGCCGCTCGCGGTAGGCGGCACGGCGATGGTCGTCGCCGGCTACGCACGAGGAGCGGAGGGCGCCTGGGTGGCGATGGCCCTGACGGCACTCGCGGTACTGGTCTGGCGGATGACGGACTCGGCCGAGCAGTATCTGCGGGATGTCACGGCAGCGGTGTTCGCCGCGTTCTACGTACCGTTTCTGGCGACGTTCGTCGCGCTGATGCTCGCAGCGGACGACGGCGCATGGCGGGTGCTCACCTTCCTGCTGCTGACAGTGGTCAGCGACACAGGGGCGTATGCCGTCGGCTGGCGCTTCGGCTCGCACAAGCTCGCTCCGAGGATCAGTCCCGGAAAGACGCGCGAGGGTCTGCTCGGCGCCGTCGTGTTCGCGATGGCGGCGGGTGCGCTCTGTGCACATTTCCTCATCGACGACGGAATCTGGTGGCAGGGCCTCGTGCTCGGCTTCGCCGTCGCCGTCACCGCCACCCTCGGCGACCTGGGCGAGTCCATGATGAAGCGGGACCTCGGAATCAAGGACATGGGCACTCTGCTGCCGGGGCACGGCGGGATCATGGACCGTCTGGACTCGCTGCTTCCGACGGCCCCGGTGGTCTGGCTGCTGCTGGTGGTCTTCGTCGGTTCCGGCTGAACGCACGGTGCGGCACACCCCGCTGCCGCACGCCGTACGGCGCCCGGTACGGGTGAGGTCAGGGCCCGTTCCGTGCGCGGTAGGGGCCCTGCCGCTCGTCTGCGACACTTGAGGAATCATGCCTGTACCCGGAGAACTCACCTTCGTCGCGCCGCGCGGGGCCACCAGGCCGCCGCGGCATCTTGCCGACCTCGACCCCGGCGAACGCCGCGAGGCGGTCGCCGCGCTCGGCGAGAAGCCGTTCCGTGCCAAGCAGCTGTCCCAGCACTACTTCGCCCGCTACGCGGACGATCCGGAGCAGTGGACGGACATCCCGGCGGCCGCGCGCGAGAAGCTGGCGAGCGAGCTGCTGCCGCCGCTGATGAGTGTGATGCGGCATATCAGCTGCGACGAGGACACCACCCGTAAGACGCTGTGGAAGCTGCGCGACGGGACGCTCGTCGAGTCGGTGCTGATGCGTTACCCGGACCGGGTCACGATGTGCGTCAGCTCACAGGCGGGATGCGGCATGAACTGCCCGTTCTGCGCGACCGGACAGGCGGGGCTGGACCGCAACCTGTCCACCGCCGAGATCGTCCATCAGATCGTCGACGGGGTGCGGGCGCTCCGCGACGGCGAGGTGCCCGGCGGCCCGGCCCGGCTGTCGAACATCGTCTTCATGGGGATGGGGGAGCCGCTGGCGAACTACAAGCGGGTGGTGGGTGCGATCCGTCGGCTCACCGATTCCGAGCCGGACGGGATGGGGCTCTCACAGCGAGGCATCACGGTCTCCACGGTCGGCCTGGTGCCGGCGATGCGCCGCTTCGCCGACGAGGGATTCAGCTGCCGGCTCGCGGTGTCCCTGCACGCCCCGGACGACGAGCTCCGGGACACGCTGGTGCCCGTGAACACGCGCTGGAAGGTCCGCGACGTGCTGGACGCGGCCTGGGAATACGCGGAAAGGTCCGGTCGGCGGGTCTCGATCGAGTACGCACTGATCAGGGACATCAATGACCAGGCGTGGCGAGCCGACCTCCTCGGACGGCTGCTCAAGGGCAAGCCGGTCCACGTCAATCTGATCCCGCTCAATCCAACACCGGGATCCAAGTGGACGGCATCCCGGCCCGAGGACGAGCAGGAGTTCGTACGGGCGCTGGAGGCGCACCGAGTGCCGGTGACCGTACGTGACACCCGTGGTCAGGAGATCGACGGAGCGTGCGGCCAGCTCGCCGCGACCGAGCGCTGAAGCGGGCGAAGAGACCGGCCGGACGGTACTGCCGGGCTGGTACTGTTCGAACGAACGTTTACGCAGAACCGACAGGGGAGCGCGAGCAGCGCTGAGAGTGCGGCATTATCGGCCGCAGACCCTCGAACCTCGCCCAGGTCATGCTGGGTAGGAAGTTCGGACCGACTCTTATGCTGCCCGCGTGCCCGCGTACTCCCGCACCCGAAGGCAGCACGATGAAGCAGACCGGCACCACCGCCCTCACCATCGCGCTGGGCCTGGCGCTGCTCTCCGCCTGCAGCGGCTCCGACGGCTCTCAAGGGGGCGGCGACGGGGCGAAGAGCGTCACGCTGGTCACACATGACTCGTTCCGGGTGTCCAAGAAGCTGCTGCGGGAGTTCACCGAAAAGACCGGCTACAAAGTCAGGATCCTGCGAGGCGGTGACGCGGGCGCCGCCGTCAACCAGACGGTGCTGAACAAGGGCAATCCCCAAGGCGACGTCTTCTTCGGCGTCGACAACACCTTCCTCTCCCGGCCCCTCGACGAAGGCGTCTTCGCTCCGTACGAGGCCAAGGGCCTGGACAAGGTCCCCGGGAAGCTGCAACTGGACGCGGAGCAGCACCGCGTCACGCCGATCGACTCCGGCGACATATGCGTGAACTACGACCGGAAGTACTTCGCCGACAAGAAGCTCGACCCGCCGCGTACCCTCGCTGACCTGGTCAAGCCGGACTACAAGAACCTGCTGGTCACCGAAAACGCCGGTACGTCCTCTCCCGGCCTGGGCTTCCTGCTCGCCACGGTGCAGAAATACGGGGCCGACGGCTGGCAGGACTACTGGAAGAAGCTCAGGGCGAACGGCGTCGAGGTCGTCGACGGCTGGGAGCAGGCGTACAACGACCGCTTCAGCGGTTCCGGGGCGAGCAAGGGCAAGGGTGACCGGCCGCTCGTCGTCTCCTACGCTTCCAGCCCGCCCGCCGAGGTCCTGGGCAAGGACCCGCAGCCGAAGCAGGCTCCGACCGGTGTGGCCGAGGAAACGTGCTTCCGACAGGTCGAGTTCGCCGGGCTGCTGGACGGCGCCTCGAACGTGAAGGGCGGCAAGGCGTTGCTGGATTTCATGCTCGGTAAGTCGTTCCAGCAAGAACTGCCGCTCAGCATGTTCGTCAATCCGGCGCGCGGGGACGTCGAGTTGCCGGAGCTGTTCACGACTTACGGAGTGACCGTCGACAACCCGGCCCGGATGGAGCCCGCACGGATCGGGAAGAACCGGGACCAGTGGGTGAAGTCGTGGACCTCACTGGTGCTCAAGTGACCGTGTGAGCAGCGCCCGTGCTGACTGAGGTGACCAAGCGAGGCAACGTTCCGGCGAAGCCGTCGGCTCCGCGCCGCCGCACCGTACGGCGCCGCGCTGCGGCCGTGCGGCTTGGCCTGATGGCCGTGCCTCTCGCGTTCTTCGCGCTGTTCTTCGCCTATCCCGTCGCCGCCATCGTCGGCCGCGGACTTCGGGAGGGCGGTCATTGGCAACTGGGTGGCCTCACGGAGGTGCTTTCCGATCCGGGCACCCTCCACGTCCTGTGGTTCACCGTGTGGCAGGCCGCGGCGTCGACGGGACTCACCCTGCTGATCGCGCTGCCCGGTGCGTACGTCTTCGCCCGCTTCGATTTTCCGGGCAAGCAGCTCCTCCGTGCACTCGTGACGGTGCCCTTCGTCCTGCCGACCGTGGTGGTCGGGTCGGCCTTCCTCGGGCTGCTGGGCCGCGGCGGAGTGCTGGACGAGCTGTGGGGGGTGCGGCTGGACACCTCGGTCTGGGCGATCCTGCTGGCGCACGTGTTCTTCAACTACGCCGTCGTCATACGCACCGTCGGAGGGTTGTGGGCCCAGCTCGACCCCCGTCAGGAGGAGGCAGCTCGCGTGCTGGGCGCGAGCCGCTTCGAGGCCTGGCGGCGAGTGACGCTGCCCGCCCTGGCCCCCGCCCTGGCCGCGGCGGCGCTGATGGTCTTCCTGTTCACCTTCACCTCCTTCGGAGTCATCCAGATCCTGGGTGGTCCGGGCTATGCGACGCTCGAGGTCGAGATCTACCGGCAGACCGCCGGACTGCTGCAGCTGTCCACCGCCGCCGTGCTGACGCTCGTGCAGTTCGCCGCGGTGGCAGTGCTGCTCCTTCTGCACGCCTGGTCGGTGCGGAAGAGGGAGGCGGCGCTGCGGCTCGTCGATGCCCGGCAGACCGCCCGCCGGCCACACGGCGCCGGACAGTGGGCGCTGCTGTGCTCCGTACTGGCCGTCATCGCTGTGCTGCTCCTGGCACCGCTGGGCGTCCTGATGGAACGCTCGCTCCGTACGTCGGACGGAAGTTACGGGCTGACCTTCTACCGTGCCCTGTGGTCCGTCGACGAGACCGGCACCTTCCTGGTGGCCCCAGCGGAGGCGATCGGCAACTCCCTCGCCTACGCAGCCGCGGCCACCGTGATCGCCGTGCTGGTCGGCGGCCTCGCCGCCGCTGCGCTGACCCGCCGCGCCGGCAAGCTCGTACGGGGCTTCGACGCGTTGCTGATGCTGCCACTGGGCACCTCCGCCGTCACCGTCGGCTTCGGTTTCCTCATAGCTTTGGACGAACCCCCGCTGGACCTGCGTTCGTCGTGGATCCTGGTGCCCTTGGCCCAGGCGCTGGTGGGCGTTCCCTTCGTCGTACGGACGATGCTTCCCGTGCTGCGGGCGGTCGACGTACGGCTGCGTGAGGCCGCCGCGGTGCTCGGCGCCTCGCCGCTGCGCGCTTGGCGCGAGGTGGACCTGCCCTTGGTGCGGCGCGCGCTGCTGGTCGCCGCGGGCTTCGCGTTCGCCGTCTCGCTCGGCGAGTTCGGTGCGACGATCTTCATCGCGCGCCCCGACAGTCCCACTCTGCCCGTCGCGGTCGGCCGCTTCCTGGGCCGGGCCGGTGAGCTCAACTACGGGCAGGCCATGGCCCTGAGTACGGTGCTGATGCTCGTGTGCGCCTGTTCGCTGCTGGTACTGGAACGTCTGCGGACCGACCGCTCGGGGGAGTTCTGATGCTGCGGATCGACGGCGTTACCGTCCGCTTCGGCGGGCACACCGCGCTGGACACGGTCGGACTGGACGTCGCCGACCGGGAAACGGTCTGTGTGCTGGGACCGAGCGGAAGCGGGAAGTCCACGCTGCTGCGCGTCGTCGCCGGTCTGCAGCAGCCCGACACGGGGCGCGTGCTGCTCTCGGGAATCGACCAGAACGGCATACCCGCGCACAAGCGCCAGCTCGGCCTGATGTTCCAGGACCACCAGCTCTTCCCGCAGCACAACGTCCAGGACAATGTCGCCTTCGGGCTCCGGATGCGGCGTACGGGGCGCCGGGAGTCCGAACGCCGGGTCGGTGAACTGCTCGACTTGGTGGGCCTGCCCGGCGTCCGCAACCGAGCCGTGTCCTCCCTCTCCGGAGGAGAGCAGCAGCGGGTGGCTCTGGCTCGTGCGCTGGCGCCGCAGCCGCGTCTGCTGATGCTCGACGAGCCCCTGGGACAACTGGACCGCAGCCTTCGGGAGCGACTCCTCGTCGAACTCCGCCAGCTGTTCCGCCGGTTGGGGACCACCGTCCTCGCGGTGACCCACGATCAGGGTGAGGCATTCGCGCTCGCCGACCGGCTGGTCGTCATGCGAGAAGGCCGCGTCGAGCAGACCGGTACACCGCTCGAGGTGTGGCAGCATCCCGCCTCAGAATTCGTGGCCCGCTTCCTGGGCTTCGAGAACGTCGTCGAGGCAATGGTGCGAGGGGACAAGGCCGGAACGTCCTGGGGTGAGATCCCCGTCCCGGCCGGCACTCCCGAGGGGGGCTGTCGACTACTCGTCCGCCCCACCGGCGTTGTGCTCACGGGGCCGGAGGAAGGGCTGCGATGCACCGTCACCGGCCGCACCTTCCGTGGCGGTGCGACTTCTGCCGTCTCGCTGCTTCTGCAGCCCGAGGCAGGGCCTCGTCTGGAGGCCACCTGCACTCTGCCCGCCGCTCCTCAAATGGACGAGCGGGTCGGAGTCGTGTTCGCCGGGGGCGACGTCGTGGTGCTGCCGGGCGGCTGACTGCAGGCCTGATGTGTCCCATCGGCACGGTGGCGAGTGTCCGGGGCAGCACCGTCCTGCCGGCCGAGAGCCTCGGCCGCATCGCGCCAGACCTGGTGCCGTACCCGGACCTCACGTGCGCCGTTCACCACGCGTCCTCGTGGCATGGCACAAACGGAGCGAGGCGTCAGGCGAGTTGGGCGAGCGCTGCGGGCACCTCGTCCACCTCGTCCACCAGCGCGATACGGGAGGCCATCGGCCGCTCGCGTGCCAGCGCCCGCAGCAGGGGCCAGGCAGGCAACTCGTCAGTCCAGTGCCTCCTGCCCACCAGCACCATCGGGGTCGGTACGCCGCGCGACTCATAGTAGTTGGGTGTGGCGTTGTCGAAGACTTCCTGCACCGTGCCCGACGCCCCCGGCAGGAAGACCACGCCCGCGTTGGAACGGGCCAGCAGGCCGTCCTCACGGACGGCGTTCACGAAGTACTTCGCGATGTGCCGGGCGAAGGGGTTGGGCGGCTCGTGCCCGTAGAACCAGGTCGGAATGCCCACGGAGTGCCCGCCGTCGGGCCACCCGTCAGTCACCGCGAACGCGGCCCGCGCCCAGTCACCGACCGACGGGGCGAAAGACGGGGCGTCGGCGAGCAGGGCCAGGGCCTTGGACAGCATGCCGTCGTCGAAGGGCGCGGCGTAGGCGCCGAGGTTCGCCGCTTCCATCGCGCCCGGCCCCCCGCCGGTCGCGACGGTCAGACCGCTTCGGGCGAGTGTACGCCCGAGCCGTGCCGCACCTGAGTACGCCTCCGAGCCCCGCTGGAGGGCATGACCGCCCATCACGCCCACTACTCGGGCACCGGTGAGGAGCTCGTCCAAGGCGTCGGAAACCGAGTCGTCGTGGACGGCACGCAGCATCGAGGAGAAGACATCGCCGTCCGACCTGGTGTGCTGGAACCAGGCGTACGAACGGGCGTCCGGCGTCTGCGGATAGCCGTCGGACAGACCGTGGAAGAGCTCTTCCGGTGTGTACAGTGCCGCCCGGTACGGGTTGAACGGCAGATGAGGCACCGGCGGGAAGACAAGGGCGCCGCCGGCCTGTGCCCGGGCGGCCGCCTCCACAGGCATCCGGCACCCGAGGAAGACGGTGCCCTCGGTATCGGCCTCCGCCAGCACGTTCGTACGCGAGCTGAGATCGACGGACTGTATCCGGAGGCCACTGAGAGAACCCGTGGCCGCGATGACTCGGTCGAACTCGTGAAGGGTCTCTATCTCCCGGTCGGGAGCGGCCTGTTCAGGGGTATACGGGGTCGGCATGCGGTCAGCGTAGAGTGCCGTACCGCGCCGAACGGGGCAGCCCCCCAGGAGCAGCAGACGGCGAAGCCTCGGCGGCTCAGCCCGCGGACCGGCTCAGCGGCAGCGCAGCCACCTCACCCACCAGACAGGTCAACGCCACCAGTACGGTCACCAGCACCGCGCCCCGCAGTGCTGCGGCCCGGCGCAGCAGCGACCGGGGCGCACCCAGCCGGAGCAGGATGGTGGTCGCCGGAGCACGTGCGGCGCGGGCTTCGGCGACCGCCGTAAGCGCGCTCGCGGTGGCGCAGCACAGGATCAGAGCCGCGCCGATCGCGGTCAGTGGTCCGAACACCCGCGTGCCGTCGTCGGGCGCCGCGCCGTACGCCTCGACCGCCGCGAGTGTGCCCGAGCCGATCGCGCACAGCACACCGAGCGGACGCCCGACGCTGCCCGCCTCCTCCTGCAGGGCCCGCCCCGACAGCAGACGCAGGGCACCGGGTCGGCCGGCGCTGATGAGCTGCCCGCACAGGTGTGTGAGCCCGGGCCCGGCCAGCACGAGCCCGAGTGCCGTCAACAGCCAGCCGCCGAGGACACCTGGCGGGCTTCCCTCCAGCGTTCCGGGCAGCGGCAGCAACTCGGAACGCTGCGAGTCCTCTGATGATCCACGGCTCAGCGTGGCGACCGTGATCCCGATGGCGGTGAGCGCCGCACCCCAGGGCAGCCCGGACGGCGTCGGCACCTGCCGGTCGTCGCAGGCGAAGCGGAGCGGCGCGGGGACGGCCGGTTCCCGGTCGCCGGCGGAGCCCGCGGAGGCGTCTCCGCGCCGCGCCCCCCGCACCCGGCGGGCGGGACGCGGCCGTAGGGTGAACGCGCTGGCTGAGGCCGCGGCGAACGGTGCGATGCAGAGCAGCAGCAACACCGCCCCCACGGGCAGGGGCCGGTGTGCGGAGAGCACATCGGCGGCCGCACCGTCGAACGGTACGGAGTCGGGCCCGCCGCGGAGATGCAGGAACGCCAGCAGCGCCGCCGCACTGCCCAGCACACACGGGACGGCGGTCGTGAACGCGGCCAGCATCGGCAGACGTCCGGGCCCCACCCCCGCGGCGTCCAGGGCGGACAGGGACCGCTTCCCCGTATCGGTCCGCGTACTGCTGGCTGCCAGCTGCACGGTCGCCGCGAGCGGCGCCAGACACCACAGGAGTCGTACCAGAGCGTCTCCGGAGTGGCGCGGGTGCGAGGCGGCGTAACCGAGAGTGCTCAACAGGAGGAAGCCGACGCCTGCCGCCGAGCCCATGACCAGCAGCCTCCTGATGAGGACCAGGGGAGGTGCGCCGCGGGCTAGGCGGAGAGCGAGCACGCGGCGCTGCCCTCCGGATCCGGTGCGGTGGCGACGGGCGGCGTCCGCCGGCCGTCGATCAGCGTGATCGTCCGGTCCACCAGTGTGGCCGCGGGGGAGTCGTCGAACCGGTCAGCCGGACCGCCGACAACGGCTGAAGCGGCAGTCGGGTCGTGGGAGGTGAGCACCACGGTGATGCCGTGCGACCGGGCCGCCGCGGTCAGCGTGCGCAGCGCCTGGAGCCGGTCCGCCTGGTGCAGTGGAGCGGTCGGCTCGTCGGCGAAGAGCACGGCAGGGGAGTGTGCCAATGCCCGGGAGATCGCCACTCGCTGACGCTGCGACTGGAGCAGGTGGGCGGGGCGCCTGTCGGCGCAGTCCCCGATGTCCAGCCGATCCAGCCACTCGTGGGCGGCGGTGCGCGCGGCACGGTGCCCGGCGCCGCGCAGCAGCAGCGGCAGCGCGGCATTCTCCCACGCCGTGAGTCCGGGGACGAGCTCCGGTTCGCTGCCGATCCAGCCGAAGCGGTCACGACGCAGCCGCTCGCGTGCCCCAAGCCCCAGCGTGTGCACGGGCACTCCGTCGAACCAGACCTCGCCTCCGGCCGGGAGCAGTCGCCCCGAGAGGCAGCCCAGCAGAGTGGTCTTCCCGCTGCCGCGGGACCCGGCGATGCTGACGATCTCCCTCTCCCGCACGCCCAGGGTGACTCCTTGCAGGGCCGGAGAGCCGTCGTACGTGTAGTGCAGTCCACGTGCCCAGAGCACGTCGTCATCCGGCGGGGCAGCCATGGAAGGCACCTCCACTCACCTCTGCTCTGCTCGTCCCTACCCCTGGCTGGGTGAACGACCGCCAGGGACATCGGTCACTGGCACCGTAGGGACAGCCGCTGCCGAAGCGGGCGGAGGCTCGGCGGGAGGGCGGCCCAGGTCCGTCCGTATGGACTCATCACGGTCCGTCCTCCCGGGCCCTTCGGGAAGGCCGCACGGGTGGTTAGGCTGGCGCTGACAGATGTGTCTCAACTGCTGGACAGCTGACAGGAGGGTGCGAAGTGACCGCCGAGCTGCGTCGACTGCGCAACTACATCGACGGGGAGTTCCGGGACGCTGCGGACGGGCGTACGACCGAGGTGATCGACCCGGCGTCCGGCGAGCCGTACGCCACCGCCCCGCTGTCGGCAGCCGCCGACGTCGACGCCGCGATGGCCGCCGCCCAGGCTGCCTTCCCGGCGTGGCGTGACGCCACCCCGGCTACCCGCCAGCGCGTCATTCTCAAGATCGCCGATGCCTTCGAGCAGCGGCAGGACGAGCTGCTGGCCGCCGAGTGCGAGAACACCGGCAAGCCGCTGGAACTGACCCGGCAGGAAGAACTGCCGATGATGCTGGACCAGATCCGCTTCTTCGCGGGGGCGGCCCGGATGCTTGAGGGGAAGTCGGCGGGCGAGTACATGGACGGGCTGACCTCGTTCGTACGGCGCGAACCGATTGGTGTCTGCGCCCAGGTCGCCCCCTGGAACTACCCGATGATGATGGCCGTGTGGAAGTACGCCCCGGCGCTCGCCGCCGGCAACACGGTCGTCCTGAAGCCCTCCGACACCACCCCGGCCTCGACGGTTCTGATGGCGGAGATCATCGGTGGCGTACTCGCAGGGCTGGACCTGCCCCAGGGCATCTTCAACATCGTCTGCGGAGACCGCGACACCGGTCGGCTCATGGTCGAGCACCCAGTACCGGCCATGGCCTCCATCACCGGCTCCGTCCGGGCGGGAATGGAGGTCGCGGGCAGCGCGGCCAAGGATGTGAAGCGGGTCCACCTGGAGCTGGGCGGCAAGGCACCCTGCGTCGTCTTCGGCGACGCGGACATCCCGTCGGCGGTCGAGGGCATCCGTGACGGCGGCTTCTTCAACGCGGGCCAGGACTGCACAGCGGCAACCCGCGTCCTCGTGCACGAGTCCGTGCACGACGAGTTCGTCACGGCGCTGGCGAAAGCCGCAGCCGAGGTCAAGACCGGCGATCCGAACGACGAGGACTGTTTCTACGGCCCGCTGAACAACGCCGTCCATCTTGGCAAGGTAAGCGGTTTCATCGACCGGCTCCCCGCCCACGCTAAGGTCGAGGCGGGCGGCGAGCGGGTGGGGGACAAGGGCTACTTCTTCGCGCCGACCGTCGTCTCCGGTCTGCGGCAGGACGACGAGATCGTGCAGAACGAGGTCTTCGGGCCAGTGATCACCATTCAGTCGTTCGCCACCGAGGAGGAGGCGGTCACCTGGTCCAACGACGTGGAGTACGCACTCGCCTCATCGGTCTGGACGACGGACCACGCGCGCGCGATGCGGATGTCCAAGGTGCTGGAGTTCGGCTGCGTCTGGATCAACACGCACATCCCGCTTGTCGCCGAGATGCCGCACGGCGGTTTCAAGAAGTCCGGCTACGGCAAGGACCTCTCCGCCTACGGCTTTGAGGACTACACGCGGGTCAAGCACGTCATGACGGCACTGTAGAACGCGTCGGCCATCGGCCCGTTCGGCCCCGGGCGGACACACCGCCCGGGGCTTGCAGCGGAGTTGTGACGTCGGATCCCTGACGTGTGGCGAGGGGTGAGTGGTTGGCTAGGCTTGCGGTGAAAGCGGCGTGTCCGCGCGCCTGCGTCCATCTCCTGTCCCGTGCCTGCCGTGGGCACGGACGACGGGGCAGAGACGGCAACGGCGTGCTTCCGCACACGTGCTTCCGCACACTTGTTCCGCACACGCCCGGAAAGGGAACCGCCGTGATTATTTTCGGTACCTCGTCCAAGACATTTCAGCTGGCTATGCTCAACCTGCTCTGCGGCTTCTGCGGCAACCCGTCCGCACATGCGTTGCGCAAGCGGGTCACCAAGTTCTCGCTCTTCTTCATCCCGCTCTTCCCGATAGCACCGGCTAAGCACTCCATGCAGTGCACCTTCTGCGGGGCCGAGAGTGAAGTCCCCAAGGACAACGTCGAGCACCTGCTCGCCCAGGGGGCCCAGCCCCAGCCGCAGGGCTACGGCGCGCCCCAGCAGCAGGCCCCGGCGCAGGGCACTGGTAACCCGTTCGCCGGACAGCCCCAGCAGGGCGGCCAGCAGGGTCAGAACCCGTACCAGTCCTGAGCCGGACGGCCGGACCAGCCCGTCAACGGCGTGCTGGACGCAAGGGGCCGCACGGCGGAACGGGGCGACCGAGGAGGCGGCACAGAGTGTCGATGCGGTTGGTGGTCAGTGACTCGACTCCCATGGCGACCAACCGCCGCATGGTCCGTCGGGTGTCTGGAGTCCAGGCCGAGACACGGTAACCGTCGGCCAGGGTGGCGCGTACTCGTTGCGGGCTGAGCACGCCGAAGCTGTAGTTCAGCCACCGTGGCTGTACGTCCGCGAGCAGCGAGGGTCTTATTGGGGCGCTCCGGTTCCAGGTGAGGGCGATCTCCGCGTGCCGGTCGGCCGCCCGCACGGAGCGCATCGCCACGGGGCCACCGCAGTAGTAGACGCGGTCCTCCGCTCCGCATTCCCGCGCCCCGTGTACCACCGCGGGGACCGCTGCGTGGTCGGGCAGGTCGATGAGGGTGCGGACCTGCCGCGTGGTGGCAAGGGCGTCGGCGAGCGTCGGCACCCCGCCGGAGGTGACTTCCTCGAGTTGGGTCGCCGTGAGGTCCGAGACGGGTGTGTCAAGACCCCACAGCCGGGCGAGCGTGCGGTCGTGCACAATGACGGGAACGCCGTCGCGGCTGATCCGCACATCCAGTTCCACCGCGTCCGCGCCCGCCGCGATGGCGGAGCGGAACGACGCGAGGGTGTTCTCCCGGGCGACGTACGGTGCACCCCGGTGCGCCACCGCGGTTACGACTGCTGCCATGCCGACAGATGCGCGTCGATCTCGTCGCAGATCCGGGTCTTGCCGGAAGCGTCGAGAAAAGAGACCTGGACGGCGTTCTTCGCCAATGCGGCCAGCCCCGGAGGACCGAGGCCCAGCAGGCGGGCGGCTATGCCGTATTCGGCGTTCAGGTCCGTGCCGAACATCGGCGGATCGTCGCTGTTGATGGTGACCAGCACGCCCGCCTCCACCATCTCCCGCAGCGGATGCTCGTCCAGTACCTCGACCGCGCGGGTGGCGATATTGGAGGTCGGGCAGACTTCCAGCGGAATGCCATGTTCCGCCAGGTGCTCCAGCAGCTTCGGATCCTGCGGGGCGCTCGTACCGTGTCCGATGCGTTCGGCGCGCAACGAGGTGAGCGCGTCCCACACCGTCTGCGGGCCCGTCGTCTCGCCCGCGTGCGGAACGCTGCGCAGACCGGCGGCGATCGCCCGGTCGAAGTAGGGCTTGAACTGCCCGCGGGGTACCCCGATCTCAGGGCCGCCCAGACCGAAGGAGACCAGGCCGTCGGCGCCCAACCGGGTATCGGTCGCGATCCGAGCCGTCTCCTCCGCTGCCTGGAGGCCAGCTTCTCCGGGGATGTCGAACGACCAGCGCAGCACTACCCCCAGTTCCTTCTCCGCGCCCCGGCGCGCGTCCTCGATCGCCTCGACGAAGGCGGCGTCGGGGATGCCGCGACGGGTGGAGCTGAAAGGGGTGACGGTCAGCTCCGCGTAGCGAATGTTCTGGCGGGCCATGTCACGGGCCACCTCGTAGGTCAGCAGCCGTACGTCCTCCGCGTCCCTGATCAGGTCGACGACTGAGAGGTACACCTCGATGAAGTGAGCGAAGTCTCGGAAGGTGTAGAACTCCGCGAGCGCCGCCGGATCCTTCGGGACGGGTGAGTCCGGGTGTCGCGCGGCGAGGGCGGCGACAATCCGCGGAGAGGCGGAGCCCACGTGATGCACATGGAGCTCTGCCTTGGGCAGTCCGGCGATAAAGCTGGTCAGATCGGACAACGGAGCCTCCGGTGCAGCAGGTTGCGATCATCGTAATCGGGGTGGTCTTCGTTGCGGACGCCCGGCATGCTGGACGGATACAAGGAGGGGGACATGGCGGAAGACGCAGGCCAATCGGGACACTCGGGCCGTGAGAAGGAGGACCCTTGGGCGCCGCCGGAGGAGGACAACCGGCTGCGTAAGCGGAACTCCGTGGCGGAGCAGCCGACGATGACGGCAATGCCCGGTGGGCCCGTCGTGGGCGGGCCCCCGTCCGGGGCGAGGACACCGTGGGCGCGGACGCCGACGCCCGGCGTCGGGCCGCCTCCGCCCGCCCCGTCGACGAGCCATCCACACGCACAGCAGTCCACCCCGTACGCGGGGCCGTACGGGGCCACTCAGCCCGGCGGCCCGTACGGCTACTCCTCCGCGGGGCCACAGCATCCTGGATACCAGGGATACCCGGGCTATGCCGGGTATCCCGCACAACCTGGACACCTCGGATATGGCCACCCCGGAATGGGCTGGGGCCCTCCGCTGCCGAACGGCCAGTCTGTCGCCGCGATGGTTCTCGGCATCGTCAGCATGGTGCTGATCGCCAGCTGCTACGGGATCGTTCTCGCCCTGGTCACCTCGCCCATCGCGCTGGGCCTGGGGATCGCGGCTCGCCGTAAGGTCGCGCGCGGCGAACTGGGCGGACACAGCCAGGCCACAGCCGGCTTCGTCATGGGGATCATCGGCGTCGTGATATCCGTGCTCGCGGTAGTCGTGGTGGTGATCGCACTCACGGTCTACACCGACGCGGATTCGGACGACGGCGACTCCGGCCATGCGGACACGGTCGACGCCCGTGCGGTTCCCGCGGTGCCGACCGACCGGCCGCTGGAGGCGATGGCCATGCCGGTCGCGCCGTAGGGCGGGACGGCCACTCGTACGGCGCCGCGGCGCACGACACGAAATCGATGCGGTGAAACGGCGTAAGGATATGTCCCGGCACCGCTCTCTGTGGTGGCAGAGCACCACCACACAGAGGCGCACTCATGAACGGCACTGCGGAGGACGCCGACGCGATCGAGTGGTTGGCATCGGTGGCACCGGATCCAGTCGCCTGCCAAGGGGAGTGGGAACGCAGTCCGCTCGGCGTCACGCTGCTGCCCGCGGGGCTGCGGTGGGACGTTTTGATCGTCAACGGCGGACTCGGTTGCCGAACACTTGACGTGCTCATGAGCTGTGTGCCGCGGCCGAGCCCAGTCCTCGCGGACTTCGGTGGCTTCCGGACGGGCTTCTTCGTCCCGCGAGGGACGGTCACCCGCCGGCTGGGTACCGGCGTGCGCGGTGCAGGGCGCGGCACCTGGATCGTCGCGCCGTACCCGGGGCGCACGACGGGGGGAGTGCGCTGGTTGATTCCGCCGGACGGATGCGGCACGCTCACCGATCCTGCGGTTCTGGAACTGGCGATGCACGAGGCAGCCGCGCGGATGGCCGGGAAGGAAGGAAACGGCCGCTGAGGAGGGTCAGCGCACACATCACCAGGACCGCGAGCGCCCAGCTCGCCACGACATCCGAGGCCCAGTGATAACCGCGCAGTACGAGCCCCGCACCGACGGCGATGTTGAGCAGGACTACGGCGGCATACGGCGTGCGGCGTGACCCGCCGTACAGCAGCATGAGCGTGCCGTACGCCAGCGCTGCCGTCGCGGCGTGACCAGAGGGGTAGTAACCGGCGTAGTCGCCAAGAGGCGCTCCGTCCGGACCGGTGCGGGCCATGGCGAACTTGAGCGGCAGAACCAGCAGGGGCACGGCGACAGCAGCAAGGACCGCGAGGACCAGCGGAAGCGGGGAGCGTCGCGAGTACACCAGCGGCACGACGCCCAACGCCAGCACGGAGAGGGCGATCACACTGCCGCCGAGGTCGGCGAAGAACTGTGCCGTGGTGCCCAGTGCGCCATCAGATGAGGCCAAGTCCGAAGCCTCGCCGCGCAACGCCCGATCGAGGCCGACGAGCGGGCCGTCGACGGCGACCTGCCAGGTGATCAGCAGAAAGAGTGCCAGTGAGATCGCCGCACATGAGAAAACCGGCCGCCCCGGGGCTGGGGGGAGAGTCCCGAGGCGGCCGATGGGACCTGACCGCCGCGCGCCCCGGGGGGTGTGGGACGGGCGGTTGTCCGGTCTGTGAGGCGTGTGCGCGAGGGCACGGCCGGGTCGGCTTCGGGGAAAAGACGACTCGGCTTTCATCTGCTGGAACCGTACGGCAGGCTCCGCCGCCCGGACAGTGCGATCACGGTCCCGGCATGGGGCTCGCACACATTCTTCACCAGCGCGTTCGGGGGACCGCGGCGAGGGCGTACCGGGTCAGAGCCGGGACAGTGCGGCCTCGACAATGTCCACGCCCTCGTTGAGAAGGTCCTCACCGATCACCAGTGGCGGCAGGAATCGCATCACGTTGCCATAGGTGCCGGTGGTGAGCACCAGCAGTCCCTCCTGGTGGCACGCCTTGGCGAGCGCGGCGGTGGCCTCCGGGTTGGGCTCCTTGGTGCCCGGCTTCACCAGTTCGATAGCGAGCATCGCGCCGCGCCCCCGTACCTCGCCGATGACGCCGTGCTGCTCGGCCATCTTCTGCAGCCGCGGCTTCATGATCTCCTCGATCCGCTTCGCACGAGCGGGAAGGTCCAGCTCGCGCATGGTCTCGATCGAACCGAGTGCCGCGGCGCAGGCGACCGGGTTGCCACCGTAGGTGCCGCCGAGTCCACCGGAGTGAGCCGCGTCCATGATCTCGGCGCGGCCGGTGACGGCGGCCAGCGGAAGACCCCCCGCGATGCCCTTGGCGGTGGTGATCAGATCCGGAACGATGCCCTCGTCCTCGCAGGCGAACCACTGACCCGTACGGCAGAAGCCGGACTGGATCTCGTCCGCGACGAACACGATGCCGTGCGTTTTTGCGAACTCCGCGATGCGCGGCAGGAAGCCCTTCGCGGGCTCAATGAAGCCGCCCTCGCCCAGCAGGGGCTCGATCACGATGGCGGCCACATTCCCGGCGCCCACCTGCTTGCTGATCTGGTCGATTGCCTGGTCCGCAGCCTCCTCGGCGCAGTTCTCGGGCCCCGTCAGCCACCGGTAGGGGTAGGCCACCGGCACGCGGTACACCTCGGGCGCGAACGGACCGAAGCCGTGCTTGTACGGCATGCTCTTCGAGGTGAGTGCCATCGTGAGATTCGTGCGGCCGTGGTAGCCGTGGTCGAAGACCACCACCGCCTGCCGTTTGGTGTACACGCGGGCGATCTTCACCGCGTTCTCGACAGCTTCGGCGCCGGAGTTGAAGAGTGCGGACTTTTTGGCGTGGTCACCAGGTGTCAGCCCGGCCAGCTGCTCACAGACCTCTACATAGGGCTCGTAGGGCGTCACCATCACGCAGCTGTGGGTGAACGCCTCCAACTGCGCCGTCGCGCGCCGTACGACCGCCTCAGCGCTGTTGCCCACCGAGGTCACGGCGATGCCTGAGCCGAAGTCGATGAAGGAGTTGCCGTCCACGTCCTCGAGCACCCCACCGCCGGCGCGCCGCGCGAAAACCGGCATCACGGTGCCGACACCGCTGGCCACGGCCGCCTCCTTGCGGGCCATGAGTTCCTGTGACTTCGGCCCGGGGATGGCGGTGACAATGCGGCGCTCCTGTGGGAGGGCCGGGCCTCCGGACAGTTCGGTCATCGTGCTCATAGCGCTCTCCTCAGGAGGAAGTGGCGTGCCTCGTTCTCCGCAGGCTAGGGGCAGGGGGCAAGGGGAGACATGCACCGCCACGGAGAAGTAGCCGTGTCATGTTGGCCGCGACGGATATAGGAGCCGGTCCCGGCTGCGGCTGGGCCCGACAGTGGCAGCCCACGGTCCGGCGGGCGGCGCGGCGGGCGGGACCGCGAGTACGGAGCGCGAATCGGCCACCGGTCGCGTCCGTTCCGTCCCCTCTGGCACAGACGGAGCAACTGGCCCCGCGGACAGCTAGATTGGGTGAGCAGGCAGTGACACTCGCGGGCTGATCAGGGGTAGAGACACTTGACGGACATGGACTCTTCCCGTCGTGAACGGGAGACAGGCGGAACCTACGCAGCGGGTACTCCGCGGCCCGGCAGCGCCGCCGTTCCGCCCCCTGCCATCCCCCCACCCGCCTCTGCGCCTCCGCCCGCGGCTCCGCCCCATGCATGGCCCCCGTCCTCCGGCCAGCCCTCAATGCCCCGACAGGTACCCGACACCGGCCCGTCTCTCGCCGATTGGCTGCGGATGCCGCGCCCCGAGACGGAGCCGGGTATCTGGCGCTGCGGATACGAGCGGAGGCCGCCAGCTGACCCGGACCGTATCCCCGCCCGTCAGCTGCTCAGCGGCGCCGTGGTGTCGTTCCTGATCGGCTGGCTGATCTGGTCCTTGCTCTGGAACGGCTACTTGGGCACGTATTGGCTCTGGCCGCTGTACGCACTCACGCCTGACAAAGGACCAGTCTTCAGTCTTGCGTCCTGGCCCTACTTTGGACTGATCCTCACCGGGATCGCGGTCGTCTTCGGACGTGTCGGCCACTGGCAGGAGGTGTGGCGCCGGGGCGCCGCCCGGCTGGCCCGGCGCCGCCGCCGTACTGCCCCGTCGGCCCCCGTGGCCCCGGTAGTCGACCCCGTCGGGTGGCCTGAACTGCGTGCCGGTGGGGCCCCGGAAGTCGCGGAACGCCTGGCCGCGGAGATCCGGAACGGCCGGATGAGCGACGTGGATCACGCGCGCATCACCCGCGCCTGGCACTCCGTGCGGGCACGTGTCGGCCGGTTGCCCGCGTTCACCGAATCCGTCCTGCGGGACGGTGCGGCAGCCTGTGCCCATCCGTCCGGTGACCGGGACCTTCCTCTCCGCGCGGCACGGCACGACCTCTCTCTGCGCCAGGTCCGCATCGGTACCGCAGCGGACGTGGAGCGCAATCCGGACGACTACCGGGGGGCGGGTCTCGCCCTCGACCCCTCGCTACTCGGTACCTCCGCGCTGGCTGTCGGCCCACCCGGCTCGGGCAAGTCCACCCGCCTCGTGAGGCCTGTCGTGGAGTCGCTCTGCCTGCAGGCACTCGCCGGCCAGGCAGCCGTCGTCGTCGTGACCGCTGCCGGTGCCCGGCTCGCTCCCGACGACGCCTTTGACGTCGTCGTGCGGTTGGGCCGTCCAGAATCGGTGTATGGCCTCGACCTCTACGGTGGCTCGGCCGACCCTGACGAGGCGGCCGGCATGCTGGCCGAGGCACTGGTGGGGGACCTGGCCGAAACGCTTCCGGGCGGTGACAGCCGCCGCGCCGCGACGGCGCTGGCCCAGCTCATCGGCCCCTACCGGGCCGTCCACGGGCGCTTCCCGGACGTCCCGGAGCTACGCGAGCTGCTGGACGGGGCACCGGCCGCCCTGCGGGCTCTGCGTGGCGCGCTGGAAGGCGCCGACTTGCACAGCCAGATCCGCGAACTGGATGCATACGAGCGGCAGACCGGCCGCTCCGGTGACACCGCCCCGTTGCTCGCGGACCGGATCGCCCTGCTCGACCGGCCCACGTTCGCCGACTTCTTCGTGCCCTGGAGCGGAAGAGCCACCGGTGCGGGGCACCGGCCGTTCTCCCTGCGGACACTCGAGCACCCGTTGCGGGTCCGGATCGACCTGCCCGAACGGGGCCACGCGGAGGCTTCCCGCATCTTCGCGCGGCTGGTCCTCGCCCAGTTCACCGAGTGTGTGGCGGCCCGCGCCGACCAGTCGCTCTTCGCCTGCCTGGTACTGGACGACGCGGCGCAGACCGTCACTCCGCAGGCGCTGCGCGGCATCCAGAGTCTGCGGTCCGGCCACGCAGGGGCGTTGCTCACGCTGAGGGCACTCGATGAGGTGCCCGGGGCGCTGCGGGGGCCGCTGCTCGGCGCGGTCGGCTGCCGGATGGTGTGCGCCGGAGTGACACCCTGGGACGCGGAGCACTTCGCGGAGGTATGGGGCACGGAGTGGGTGCAGACCCGTGATGTCACCAACCGCGAGCTTGTCTCGGACGAGCCGCTGACCCGCCTGATGCATGCCGTGCGGCGGCTGGCGACCGGCAGGTACGTATCCGCCGAGTCTGTGACCGTACGCACCGTGCAGCGTGAGCGTTGGTCCGCTTCCGACTTGGCCAACGAGCTTCCGCCCGGGCACGCGGTGCTCTCGTTGACGACCGTACGCGGGGAGCGCACCCCACCGGTGCTGACCAGGCTCGGGGAGTGAGCAGGGCCAAGGGAGGAAGAGGGAGAATGACCGGAATGGGATGGACGCCTGTACGGTGAGGGCGTTATGCCACCGACTCTTGCCAGCCTCGTCCAGCACTCCGCACTGCGACTCTCCGTGCTCGCGGGGCAGGACCGGCTCGACACGCCAGTGCGCTGGGCGCACGCCAGCGAGCTGGCCGATCCCACGCCGTATCTGGACGGCGGCGAACTGATTATGATCACCGCGCTGAAACTGGACGCGGAGGATCCCCAGGCGATGCGCTCATACGTGCGGTTGCTCGCTGGCAAGGGGGTGGTGGGGCTGGCCTTCGCCGCTGGCGTGAACTATGAGAAGGCACCCGGCGCCCTGATCAACGCTGCGTGCGAGGCGGATCTTCCGTTGCTCGAAGTGCCGCGCCGTACGCCCTTCATCGCGATCAGCAAGGTGGTGTCCGCGGCGATCGCCGCCGAGCAGTACCGCGCGGTGACCGCGGGTTTCGACGCACAGCGCGACATGACCACGGCCGCGCTCTCGCAGGAGGGCCCGACTGCGCTGCTCGCCCGGTTGGCGGGGCATGTGAACGGCTGGGCCGCCCTGTACGACGCCGCGGGGGCCGTGGTCGCCACCGCCCCCGCTTGGGCGGTACGGCGCGCGGCCCGCTTCGCAGGTGACGCGGAGAGGGTGCGGGACCGTCCGGCGCCGGCGAGCGCTGTGGTCAGTGAGTCAGAGGCGGGCGACGACCGGGTCGAGCTCCAGTCGGTCGGTACCGGGCGCCGTGCCAAGGCTGTACTGGCGGTGGGGACGGCTGCGCGACTGGGCACGGCCGAGCGTTACGCGGTGCACTCGGCGGTCGCTCTGTTGACCCTGACGACGGAGCGATCGCGCGCGCTGCAGGAAGCCGAGCAGCGGCTGGGCGCGGCGGTGTTGCGGATGCTGCTGGCCGGAGAGGCCGACCATGCCCGCGCGGTGGCGGGGCAGCTGTACGGAGGACTGCTGGATGCCCCGATGAGAGTCATCGTCGCGGAGCCGGCGTCCGGAGGGAAGCCCCGCACCCGCGGGGGCGGGGCGGCCGTCGGGTCGAGGGCTGTGACCGCCCTCACCACCATCACCCCGGCGGGCGCCCCGGTGACCGGGCCGGGGACGGCTCCCGCCGGGCCCCGGGCGAGGGTTCACAGCTTGGCGCACGGTGGGAAACCGTCCGGAAGCTCTCCCTTCGCAACCTCGTCCGGAGCACCGACCCCCAGCGTGCTTGACGATTTGGCCGACGCCGTGGAGACGGCCGCCGCGCGCAACGGTGAGGCCGTGCTGGTCGTACCGGACGGGGAGCGCCTGGTGGTGCTGGCCTCGGACGGCGGCGCTGCTGCTGCCGCCTGCGCACGTTCCGCGGCCGATATGGCCGAGATCCGGTCCGAGTCCGGTTCGCGCCAGGAGGAGGCACTGGTTGTCGGGGTTTCCGCACCTGCTGGCCTTCCTGCTACCGCCGTGGCTTTCAAACAGGCGGGCCAGGCCCTGTCCGTCGCCCGGCGGCGCGGTGCGGTGCTCGTGGAGCACGAGGATGTCGCTGCGGGGTCCGTGCTGCCGCTGCTGGCGGACGACGCCGTACGCGCGTTCGCGGACGGTCTGCTGCGCAAGCTGCACGAGCATGATGCGCACGGACGGGGTGACCTCGTGGCCTCGCTTCGCGCCTGGCTCTCCCGCCATGGTCAGTGGGACGCCGCCGCGGCTGATCTCGGTGTGCACCGGCATACGCTCCGCTACCGGATGCGCCGGGTCGAGGAGATCCTCGGCCGTTCCCTGGACGACCCTGACGTGCGTATGGAGCTCTGGCTGGCGCTCAAGGCCACCAGCTGAGCCCTGCCCCGCATCGGCCTGCCCGAGCGGTCTTGCCCCGCCCCGTGCCGACGGCTCGACGGCTGTGCGGCGGCCGCTCCGCCGGGACTGACGGGGCGGCCGCCGATTCCCCGGTCAACCTGTTGGGCAGTACTCCTGCTCCTTGCCGATCGAGCGGTACATGCAGTCAGCGTTCTCGAGAAGAATCAGCACGGCTTCCTTGTTGCGCGCGGTCTGCTCACCGATGACTTCGTCGGGCGGGTAGAAGCCGCCGCCCCCTGCGGAGCCCGGGTACATCTCGAAGGTGTAGGAGAAGTCCTTCTGATCGGCCCACATCCAGTCGTTGACCGAGCCGTCGGTGATGTAGAGATTGCTCGACTGCTGTGGCGTGTAGCCGTTGCTGTCGGCCATCGACGTGCCGATGGCGGCGAAGGCGTCCCGATCGTCCTGCGTGAGCCCGTCGGCCGTGTCGCCGTAGGTGTAGCCGTACGGCCACAGCACCAGTTCGCTGTAGGTGTGGAAGTCGATGTGCGCGGTGATCTGCTGCTGGCCCTCCACCACGCGGCTGCGGGTGAAGTCCGCAACCACGCCGACCTCCGTCGAGGACTCGGCCGACGGGCCCCGATAGGTCTGGGACCCCGGGTTTCCACTGGAGCCGCCGCAACAGGCCCACTTGTAGTCCCAGTTGCGGTTGAGGTCCGTGCCGACGGCGGAGGAACCGGAGTTGGGCTCCCGGTTCTTGCGCCACATCTGGTAGCTGCCGGACGCGATGTCGTACTCCCCGCCGTCCGGATTGATGTCCGGGATGATCCACAGTTCGCGCTCGTCGACCATTTTGGTGATCCGGTCCTCGGAGCCGTATTTCGCGCCGAATTCGCCGAGGGTGTAGAGGGCCATCTCGACGGTCAGGTGTTCGCGGGCGTGCTGGTGGTGGGTGAAGAGGACCTCGGGCTCGTTCTCGTCCTGCGCCGCGTTGTCACTGATCTTCACGGCGACGATGTCGCGCCCCTCGTAGGAGCGTCCGATGACCTCTCTCGTCATGATGTCCGGATACTTCTCGAGGTAGCCGTCGATTGCCCTATTGGCCTCGGCGTAGTTGTGATATCCGGAATCCTGTGGTGGGAAGTCCTTAGCGCCGGGGCGCTCGCCCGGTCGTGTACGCGCCGGGGGGCCGCTCAGGGCGGTGAGTTCGTGGCCCAGCCGTTCTACCGCGCGGACTTGGGCGGGGTCCCCGGTGATGACCACCGAGCGTTCGTGCACGGTGTCGATGGAGACTCCGGTCGCGGCGACGGCGCTGCGCTGCTTCCGTGTGCGGACGCCGTTCGCCCGGTAGCTCTTCAGGGTCGGTTCTCCGGTGCGTTGTCCGCTCCGCTCGCGGGCGTCGGTGTCGTGCCCGGACGCGGTTTGGGGTGGTGGTGCGTCGGCGGCCTGTGCGGCCACCGGAGCAGCCAGCGCGAGGGCCAGCAGTACGGCTGCGGCTGTGGTCCGCTTCGTGCCGTGTAGGGGTATGCGCATCGCATCTCCTGGGGTGTCCAGTGCGACGGGTGGGGGTTTGTCCGTGTACCGCTGTGCGCGCGCATACTGGCGCTATGGCATGAACTGGTCAACCGCTCGGGGCGCCTTCTCGGCCGTCCCCGCGGCAGAGGACGAGGACGCTTCACAAGGTGGAGATCCCCTCGTGCCGGGCGTACTCAGCCGCCTCGGACAACGCGGCGAGGCGCCGTGCGGGGCGTCGCGGGCCTGTGAACCTGGCCGGTCACAGCACCAGGGGGACAAAGAGGTGTACACGGAGGCCGGAATGCGCCGCGCCGGACAATCAACCTTCCGGCCTTGCCGCCCTACGGTGGGCGGCAGAGACCCAACCGCACCATCCCCTTCATTTCACCACCATTTCGGAAGGGCCGGGATTCACTGTGCCAGCTACGAAGGAAGCCGCCACCCACGCGTTCTGGCTCGCCGGCCGTCAGGCGACCGGCGATCAGACATTCGAGGTCACCTCTCCCTGGGACGGCCGTCCAGTCGGCACCGTGAGCGTGCCCACCGCCGCGCAGGTCGAAGAGGCCGTGGCCGCCGCCGTGGCGGTCGCCGACGAGTTCGCCGCCACCCCCGCGCACGTACGGGCTGCCGCGCTCGATCACGTCTGTTCGAGGATCACGGAGCGGGCCGAGGAGATCGCGGAGCTGATCTCGGCGGAGAACGGCAAGCCCATGAAATGGGCCCGCGGTGAAGTCGGCCGGTGCATCTCGGTCTTCCGGCTGGCGGCGGAGGAGGCGCGCCGCTTCAACGGGGGCGTGGCACAGCGTCTGGACACCGACGCCGGCGGCACCGGGCGGCTCGCCCTGACCCGACGGTTCCCGCGCGGCCCCGTGCTGGGCATCGCGCCCTTCAACTTCCCGCTGAACCTCTGCGCCCACAAGGTCGCCCCCGCCCTCGCGGTCGGCACTCCGATCCTGCTCAAGCCCGCTCCGGCCACACCGCTGTCCGGGCTGCTGCTCGGCGAACTGCTGGCCGAAACGGACCTCCCCGCCGGCTCCTGGTCCGTGCTCCCGGTCCCGAACGACCGGATGCCGGATCTCGTCCAGGACGAGCGGCTGCCCGTGGTCTCCTTCACCGGCTCCGCCCCGGTGGGCTGGTCCATTCTGGACTCCGCTCCGCGCAAGCGCGTCACGCTGGAACTCGGCGGTAACGGAGCGGCAGTGGTCCTCGCCGATTACGCCACCGACGCCGACATCGACTGGGCCGCGCAGCGCATCGCCACGTTCTCCAACTACCAGGGCGGGCAGTCCTGCATCTCGGTGCAGCGCGTCATCGCCGACACCTCGGTCTACGACCGGCTGGTGCCGAAGATCGTCGAAGCGGTCGAGCGACTGCGAACCGGTGACCCCTCCGACCCCGCTACGGACGTCGGTCCCCTGGTGAGCGAGGACGCGGCCAAGCGGGTCGAGTCCTGGGTGGCGGAAGCCGTGGCGGCCGGAGCCAAGGTACTCACGGGTGGCACCCGTGAGCGTGCGTCCTACGCCCCGACGGTGCTCGAGAACGTGCCCTCGGACAGCAAGATCGGCTGCGACGAGGTGTTCGGACCGGTCATGTCGGTCACCAGGGTCGAGGGTGAGGAGGCGGCGTTCGCGGCGGCCAACGACTCCCCGTACGGCCTGCAGGCGGGCGTCTTCACCCACGACGTCCAAGCGGCGTTCCGTGCGCACCGCGCCCTGGAGACGGGCGGTGTGATCATCGGCGATGTGCCGTCCTACCGTGCGGATCAGATGCCCTATGGCGGTGCCAAGCAGTCGGGCGTGGGCCGAGAGGGCGTGCAGTTCGCGATGGAGGACTACACCTACGAGCGGGTCATGGTGCTCACCGGCCTCGATCTCTGAGGCAGCGGCTCGGAGGTCCGGCCGCAGGTGACGTGCCCTGACTCTCCTCCGCACTGCTTTCAACCGCTGCCCGGTCACACGGACCGGGCAGCGGTTCGCTGCCTGACGATTGTACCTACTGGTATGTACATTGAGGTCATGAGTACAGGGGAGAAGCTGATCGTGGCCACGCAGGAACTGCTGTGGGAGCGCGGCTACGTGGGGACCAGCCCGAAAGCCATTCAGCAGCGAGCGGGCGCCGGCCAGGGCAGTATGTATCACCACTTCGCCGGGAAGGCGGGTCTCGCGGCCGCCGCCGTACGCCGCAGCGCCGAACAGTTGCGGGCGACCGCAGAGGGCGATCTGCGGAGTTCAGGCAGTGCGCTGGAGCGGGTGCGGGCCTATCTCACGCGAGAGCGCTCCGTGCTCCGCGGCTGCCGCATCGGCGGACTGGCGCAGGATCCCGACATCGTCGCCGACCCGGAGCTGCGCCGTCCACTGGAGGAGACCTTCGGCTGGCTACGCGACCAGCTGACGGAGGTGCTCGAAAAGGGGCGCCGGAGCGGAGAGCTGACCGCTGAGCTGGACGCAAGGGCCACTGCGGCCACCATCGTCGCGGTCGTTCAGGGCGGCTACGTCCTGGCCCGGTCCGCTGCCGACGCCGCCCCGTTCCATCAGGCTGTCGACGGTCTCCTGCGGCTCCTCGAAGGAGCCCGCGCCCAGACCTCCCCGCCTGGGCTCCGCCCCGGAACGGAAACACTCGTCAAGTCGCTCCCCGGCCGGCTCGGCCGCTGACGCGGGCCGTCTGACCAACTGACCGGCCCGCCCGACGGGGCCCGCCCGCGAACCGCACAGTGTGCGCCCCGTGCGCCGCCCCGCGCTGCTTTCGGCCGACTGACCCTTCAACCTTCGGGAGTCCGCTCCATGCATGCCCTGCAGTACGAGATCACCCTGCCCGCTGACTATGAAATGGACGTCATACGCCGTCGAGTGCGCAGCAAGGGGCATCTGCTCGACGGCTGGCCGGGGCTCGGCCTCAAGGCGTTCGCTATTCGGGAACGCGGCAAGGACGGCTCAACGGTCAACCAGTACGCCCCCTTCTACCTCTGGACCGACCACGAAGCCCTCACCGGGTTCCTCCGTGGTCCGGGATTCCAGGGGCTGAGCGACGACTTCGGGCGTCCAGCAGTACGGAACTGGCATGGTCTCGCACACGAGCACGGTCCGGCGCATGGCGAGACGCCGCGTGTGGCCGAGCGCTTGATGCGGGCCGTCCCGGAAGGCGGCGACACCGCCACCACCATCGACCTCGCGCTCGACGAACTGCGCGCGGTGGTGCGCGAACCCGGCGTCCACAGCGCCGCTCTCGGCCTGGACCCGCACCGCTGGGAGCTGGTCCGCTTCGTCCTGCGCATCCTGGGCGTGCCCGGCGGCTCCGAAGGGGAGCAGCGCTACGAGGTACTGCACCTTTCCCAGGGAACGACCCGGTGATCCGCACCGTCCCCGGCTGATCGGAGCCTTCAACTCTCATGATCACCTCTTCCTGCGCAGCGCCCGACTGCCGGGGCAGGAACTCGCCGACTCCGACCCGCCGCGGGGTGGAACTGCATGCCTTCGCGGCGCTCGGGGGGCGCCGTCGTGCAGTGGACCCCTTGGGGCCCGGACGACGCGCCCCTCACCGCCCGCTGCGGCGCACCACGCGACCGGCGCACCCATCGCCGTCCATCTGGAGGGCGGGAACCGCCGCGCTCGAATTGGCCGAGCTCCTCTGCCGCGACCGGAGCCCACCTGGTGTTCGATGGCCCTTCCCGCGCTCACCACGCCACCGACGGGTACCTGCTGGCACGCTCGTAGAGCTGGCCCCAGCCGGGCACGCCGACCAGCTTCTGATCGGCGGCTACAACGACTACCGCCGCCGGCTCGGCCCCCGGAAGGCCCTACCTGCTCAGCCACCTGTACCCCCGGATCGAACAGGAGTCGGGCGGCGAACTCGCCGCCCGTGTCTTCGTGCACAATCCGGTCCGCGCCTTCTCGGCCTCATGAAAGTGAGACTCGGCGACATGTTCGTCTTCGCCCATTTCAGCGACATCCACCTCGGCCAGGACCACGAAGGTGACAACGGCGAGCGCGCCCGCGAGCGCGCCGCGCGTGTGCTGCGCTATCTCGACGATCTCCCCGGCGAACTCGATGCCGTCCTGCTGACCGGTGACATCGCCGATCATGGGGCCCCCGAGGAGTATGAGGAGGCAGCCGAGCTGCTCACCTCGTCCTGCCACACCGTGCTGCTGTGCCCCGGCAACCACGACGTGCGCGGTGCCTACCGCGCCGGGCTGCCCAGCGGCAGCCTCACCGACTCTGCCGATCCGGCCGACGCGTCGCCCGTCAATGCGGCGCACCGCCTTCCCGGCGCGACCTTTCTCATGTGCGACTCCAGCATTCCGGGCCGCGGGGCCGGTTACCTGGACGACACCACGCTCGCGTGGCTGGACGGCGAACTCCTTGCCGCCCCGCACGAGGCCCCGGCATTCGTCTGCTTCCACCACCCGCCCGTGCCGCTGCACGGGCAGTACGTCGACCCGATCCGGCAGTTCGGCGAGGAGCGGCTCGCCGAGGTGGTCACCCGCCACCCCCACGTCGCCGCGCTGCTGTGCGGGCACACCCACATGGCGGCGGCGACCAGCTTCGCCGGGATGCCGCTGCTCGCCGCGCCGGGAGTCGTCTCGACGCTGCGAATGCCCTGGGAGGGCGAAACGCCGATCGACTACGAGCTGCCCCCGATGCTCGCCTTCCATATTTATGACGACGACGGCCGCCTCACCACCCATTTCCGTGTCGTGCCGTGACCCCGGGCTCCGCACCGAGGTGACCCCGGGCCCCGCACCGACTGCGCCTTTCCGCGCGGGGGCTGGCACGGACCGCGCGTTTCGGGTAGATACGGACGAGTAGCACCCGTCGGTAGCGCCTGTGCGAGTGCGCGGGCGCCAGTGCGCAGCGAGCGCTGGAAGTGCGAGGTGAACGAGCGTCATGACCGTCACAGAGCGTGAGGCGCGAGAGGTGGCCGAGGCCGCCCGCGAACAGGACTGGCGCAAGCCCAGTTTCGCCAAAGAGCTTTTCCTCGGCCGGTTCCGGCTCGATCTCATCCACCCGCACCCCCAGCCGGAACCGGAGTCCGTTCGGCGCGGTGAGGAGTTCCTCGCCGCACTCCGCGTCTTCTGCGAAAGCGTGATCGACGGCCCGCTGATCGAGCGGGAGGCCCGCATCCCGGACGACGTGGTGGGCGGACTCAAGGAGTTGGGCGCGCTCGGCATGAAGGTCGACACCGAATACGGCGGTCTCGGCCTCTCCCAGGTCTACTACAACAAGGCCCTCGCGCTGGTCAGCTCGGTCAGTCCCGCCGTCGGGGCGCTGCTCTCCGCACACCAGTCGATCGGGGTGCCGCAGCCGCTGAAACTCTTCGGCACCCAGGAGCAGAAGGACACCTTCCTGCCTCGCTGTGCCCGCACCGACATCTCGGCGTTCCTGCTGACCGAGCCGGATGTCGGCTCCGACCCGGCACGGCTCGCCACCTCGGCGATCCCCGAGGGCGACGAGTACGTCCTGGACGGGGTGAAGCTGTGGACGACCAACGGCGTGATCGCCGACCTGCTGGTCGTGATGGCGCGGGTGCCCCGTACGCCGGAGCGTAAGGGAGGCATCACCGCATTCGTGGTGGAGGCGAACTCGCCCGGAATCACCGTCGAGAACCGTAACGAGTTCATGGGACTGCGTGGCCTGGAGAACGGCGTCACCCGCTTCCACCGGGTACGCGTACCAGCCGCCAACCGCATCGGTCCCGAGGGAGCCGGTCTCAAGATCGCGCTCACCACACTGAACACCGGGCGCCTCTCACTTCCCGCCACGTGTGTCGGGGCGGGCAAGTGGTGCCTGAAGATCGCCCGGGAGTGGACCGAGGCGCGCGTCCAGTGGGGCAGGCCGGTGGCGAAGCACGAAGCCGTCGGCAGCAAGATGTCCTTCATCGCCGCGACGACCTTCGCGCTGGAGGCGGTCCTCGATCTCGCCTCCCAGATGGCGGACGAGGACCGCAACGACATCCGGATCGAAGCCGCGCTGGCCAAGCTCTACGGCTCCGAGATGGCGTGGCTGATCGCCGACGAACTGGTCCAGATCCGCGGCGGACGGGGCTTCGAGACCGCGGCGTCCTTGGCCGCACGGGGCGAGCGGTCCGTCCCGGCCGAACAGATCCTGCGGGATCTGCGTATCAACCGCATCTTCGAGGGGTCCACGGAGATCATGCACCTGCTGATCGCCAGAGAGGCGGTCGACGCGCACCTTGCCGTAGCCGGTGATCTGATCGCCCCGGATGCCTCGATGGCCGACAAGCGCCGGGCTGCCGTCGCCGCAGGCGGCTTCTACGCACGCTGGCTCCCCAAGCTGGTGGCCGGACCGGGGCACCTGCCGCGCTCGTACGCGGAGTTCGGTCATCTCGCCCCGCATATGCGCTACATCGAGCGCACCGCTCGCAAGCTGGCCCGCTCGACCTTTTACGCAATGACCCGATGGCAGGGGAAGATGGAGACGAAGCAGGGCTTCCTGGGCCGCATCGTCGACATCGGAGCGGAACTCTTCGCGATGAGCGCGGCCTGCGTACGTGCGGAGAAACTGCGCAGCGACGGGGGAGGCGAGGGCCGGGCCGCCCAGCGGCTCGCGGACGCCTTCTGCCACCAGGCGCGCATCCGCGTGGAAGAGCTCTTCGGCCGGCTGTGGACGAACACCGACGACCTCGATCGCTCCGTCGTGCGCGGCATCCTCAACGGCTCTTACACCTGGCTCGAGGCCGGCATCATCGACCCCTCCGACGACGGCCCCTGGATCGCCGACCAGGCACCCGGACCAGCCCGGAGGGACAACGTGCACCGGCCCGTCCGCTGACCGGCCGGGGCGGCCCCGTACGGCGGGAGGGCGCCGTGCTCCCGGTCACAGCGGACCAGACACAATGGGGCAATGACCAACTCCCTCGCTGATCCGCATACGCGCTTCCCGGCCGATGCTCCGGCATCCGACGGCCCCCGCGACATCGTGATTCTCGGGTCGACCGGCTCCATCGGCACCCAGGCGGTAGACGTGGTGCTGAACAATCCCGGCCGCTTCCGAGTGACCGGGCTGTCCGCCGCAGGGGGCAGGGTGGGTCTGCTGGCCGGGCAGGCGCACCGTCTTCAGGTGCGTACGGTCGCGGTCGCGCGGGAGGACAAGGCCGTCGAGCTGCGGCAGGCGCTGCGCGCGGAGTACGGGACGGGGGAGCCCATCCCCGAGGTGCTGGCAGGGCCCGACGCCGCGACCGAACTGGCCGCCGCCGAGTGCCACACGGTGCTCAACGGCATCACCGGCTCCATCGGCCTGGCTCCCACTCTGGCGGCGCTGCGGGCTGGACGGCTGCTCGCACTCGCCAACAAGGAATCGCTGATCGTCGGCGGTCCGCTGGTGAAGGCGCTCGCGGCACCCGGTCAGATCATCCCGGTGGACTCCGAGCACTCCGCGCTCTTCCAGGCACTGATGGGCGGTAGCCGGCAGGAGGTCCGCAAGCTGCTGGTCACCGCCTCCGGAGGCCCGTTCCGCGGCCGTACGAGAGCGGAACTCGCCAATGTGACGCCACAGGACGCGCTGGCCCATCCCACATGGGAAATGGGCCCCGTCATCACCGTGAACTCCGCCACCCTTGTCAACAAGGGACTCGAGGTGATCGAGGCGCATCTGCTCTACGACATCCCCTTCGACCGGATTCAGGTGGTCGTCCACCCGCAGTCGTACATCCATTCCATGGTGGAGTTCACCGACGGCTCCACGCTGGCCCAATGCGGCCCGCCCGACATGCGGCTGCCGATCGCGCTGGCCCTCGGATGGCCGAGCCGGGTCCCGGACTCGGGGCCGGTCTTCGACTGGTCGAAGGCCATGTCCTGGGAGTTCTTCCCGCTGGACGAGGAGGCGTTCCCGTCGGTCCCGCTGGCTTGTCACGTCGGCGCTCTCGGTGGCACCGCTCCTGCCGTCTTCAACGCAGCCAACGAGGAGTGCGTCGACGCTTTCCTCGCGGGCAGGCTGCCGTTCACCGGCATTGTCGATACGGTCTCCGCTGTGGTCGGCGAACACTCGGGGGGCCACCCCGCGGGAACCGATCCGACCCTGTCCGATGTCCTGGAAGCCGAGAGCTGGGCGCGCAGCCGAGCCCGTGAGCTGGCCCAGGCCGTAGTGGAGGCCCGTGCATGACGACATTCATGACCATCCTCGGCATAGTCGTCTTCGTCGTGGGTCTGCTTTTCTCCATCGCATGGCATGAGCTGGGTCACCTCTCGACAGCCAAGATGTTCGGCATCCGGGTGCCCCAGTACATGGTGGGCTTCGGTCCGACGCTCTTCTCCCGTCGTAAGGGCGACACCGAGTACGGCATCAAGGCGATCCCGCTCGGCGGCTACATCCGCATGATCGGCATGTTCCCGCCAGGGGACGACGGGGCCATCCGGCAGCGCTCCACCTCACCCTTCCGTGGGATGATCGAGGACGCCCGCGCGGCGGCGTTCGAGGAGCTCCAGCCCGGCGACGAGAAGCGGCTGTTCTACACGCGCAAGCCCTGGAAGCGCGTGATCGTGATGTTTGCCGGGCCGTTCATGAACTTGATCCTGGCTGTGGTGATCTTCCTCGGCGTGCTGATGTCCTTCGGCGTCAACACGACGACGACCACCGTGTCCAGCGTCTCCGACTGCGTCATCCAGGCCTCCGCCAACACCGACAAGTGCACGGGCAAGGCTCCGGACTCCCCGGCGAAGGCCGCGGGCCTGAAACCTGGTGACAAGGTCGTGGCGTTCAACGGCCACAAGGTCACCGAGTGGGACGAGCTTCAGAAGGACATCCGCGACACCATCGGCCCCGCGACCCTCACCGTCGAGCGGGACGGTACCCGTAAGACCCTGCACGCGGATCTCGTGGAGAACCAGGTCGCGAAGTTCGACGGCCGGGGCGGATATGTCCAGGGTGAGTTCGTCACCACGGGTTTTCTGGGCTTCACCCCGGCAAGCGGCATTGTCGAGCAGTCCTTCCCGCAGGCCGTCGACCGGATGGGCGACATCATGGTCTCCGGTGTCGAGGCGCTGATAGACCTCCCCGCCAAGATCCCTGACCTGTGGGACGCGGCGTTCGGCGACGGTGAACGCAAGCAGGACTCCCCTATGGGCGTAGTCGGCGCGGCCCGCGTCGGCGGCGACGTCTTCTCCCTGGACATTCCGCCGGAGCAGCGGGTGGCGACCATGCTGTTCCTGGTCGCGGGCTTCAACCTGTCGCTGTTCCTCTTCAACATGCTGCCCCTGCTGCCGCTGGACGGCGGTCATATGGCCGGAGCCTTGTGGGAGTCGTTGCGCCGGAAAATCGCCAGAGTCTTCCGCCGCCCCGACCCCGGGCCGTTCGACGTGGCCCGGCTGATGCCGGTCGCCTACGTCGTCGCGGGCGTCTTCATCTGCTTCACCCTCCTGGTGCTCGTGGCGGACGTGGTGAATCCCGTACGGCTCACCGGGTGACATACCCGTGCCGGACAAGTGACGGCGGGAAGGCATTTCCCGCTCGGCTCGTGTGCGGCCTCGCGCGTCCGGCACCTCGGCTAGCCTGGTGCGTGCCCGCACTTCGACCCAGCCCCTCCCCACGGAGGGGGTTCCAGTGGCGACCACTGGTTCGTCGACCGAGAGTCGCTGTCGCCCCGCGCAGTGTGCTCTGCCGTCACGAGAGAAGGCCCATGACCGCGATTTCGCTCGGAATGCCGGATGTCCCGATCAAGCTCGCCGACCGGCGGAGGAGCAGGCAGATCCAGGTCGGCTCAGTGGCCGTCGGTGGTGACGCGCCGGTCTCCATCCAGTCGATGACCACGACCGTCACCTCCGACGTGAACGCGA
>NZ_JAJAGO010000018.1 GCF_025165795.1 Streptomyces gossypii | reverse complement strand
GCGGGGGACAGCTGGCGGGTCGTCTCCCAGAGCAATACGTACGACACCGTCGCCGGGCGGCTGGTGAAGGTCGACGACTACGGCGACAACTCCACGGGCACCGACAACCGGTGCACCCGCACCACCTTCGCCACCAACACCGCAATGAACATCCTCGGCCTCCCCTCCCGCGAGGAGACCGTCGCCGTCAAGTGCGACGCCACTCCCGACCGCGCCGAGGACGTCATCACCGACACCCGCACCGCCTACGACGGCGCGGCCTACGGCGCGGCTCCCGCCAAGGGCGACGCCACCGCCACCGCCGTCCTTGAGAAGCACGACGGCACCACGGCCCGCTACCTCGAATCCGGCACGACCTTCGACGGCTACGGCCGCCAGCTCACGGCCACTGATCTGACCGCCGACGTCACGGTGACCGGCAGCGGCACTCCCGCCCGCGACGAGCGTGACGACGGCCGCACCACAACCACCGCCTACAGCCCGACAACCGGCTTCGCGGCCAAGGTCACCACGACCACGCCTCCTGCCGAGAAGGGCGACGCGAGCACTGCACAGAAGTCCGTCACCGAATTCGAGCCGCATCGGGACCAGCCAGTCGCCGAAGAGGACACCAACGGCAAGCGGACCCATCTCAAGTTCGACGCGCTGGGACGCGCCTGGCTTGTATGGCTATCCAACCGCAGAACAACGCAGCATCCGAACTACCAGTTCAACTACCACATCGAGGAGGGCAAGCCCGCTGCCGTCACCACCCGCACACTGAACACTGGCGGTGGCGACCAGATCGCCTCCTACACCGTTTACGACGGCTACCTGCGTGAGCGGCAGACCCAGGCACCCGGCCCAGACGGCGGCCGTCTCCTCACCGACACCTTCTACGACGAGCGCGGCCTGAAGGTGAAGACCTTCGCCCCGTACTACACCGAAGGCGCCCCGTCCCGGACGCTCTTCGCGCCTGAGGACGCGCTGAGCGTGGAGACACAGACCCGGGTGACCTACGACGGACTGGGCCGGGAGACCGAATCACGCCAGATCGCCGGGAACGGCGATGGCGGCGAAATCCTCGGTATCACCAAGACGATTCACAACGGCGACCGCACCACCGTCATCCCACCCGAGGGCGGCACCGCCACCACCACCCTCAACGACGCTCGCGACCAGACGACCCAACTGCGTCAACACCACGCCCGCGCACCCGAAGCCGCCTACGACACCACCACCTACGCCCACACACCGCGCGGTGAACTGGCCAAGATGACCGACCCCGCGGGCAACAAGTGGACGTACGCCTACGACCAGATGGGCCGGAAGACCGGCACGACGGACCCGGACAAGGGGACCACGACCAGCACCTACGACGATCGCGGCAATGTCACATCCACCACCGACGCCCGCGGCACAAAGCTGGTCAACGTCTACGACGACCTCAACCGCCGCCGCGAACTGCGCGAAGACTCCGCCTCCGGTGAACTACGCGCCAAGTGGACCTACGACACCATCTTCGGCGCCAAGGGGCACCTTGCGGAGTCGACACGCTACGTGGACGGCAACGCCTACACACGGCAGATCACCAAGTACACAAGGCTGTATGAGGTGGAACGGGCGTCCACAACCATCCCCGAATCCGAAGGCGCTCTGGCGGGCACTTATCAGGAAGGCACAGCCCGCTACATGAACGGCCTCGTGCGCGGGCGCAGCTTCTCCACCGTCGGCAACATCCTTGGCAAAGGATGGAGCCACACCTACGAGGACCAGACGCTGCGCCCGCTGGCTGTCTTCACCAGCGGAGCACGGGCGGACGCCACATACTCTCTGACGGGGAAGCCGCAGCAGTTCGCCCTGAGCGGCACGGGCGGGGCGAAGAAGTCCTGGGTCACCAACACCTACGACTGGGGCACCCAGCGCCTGGAGACCTCGCGGGTGGACCGCCAGGACGTGCCGGGTGTCGACCGGCACAACACCTACCGCTACGACCAGGCCGGCAATGTCCAATCGCTCTCGGACGTCTCCCGCGACGGCACCGACACCCAGTGCTTCACCTACGACTACCTGCGCCGCCTCACCGAAGCGTGGACGGAAGCGAACAAGGCCTGCGCGGCAGCGCCCGCCGAGGCCACCGTGGGCGGGCCCGCCCCCTACTGGCACTCCTACACCTACGACAAGGCGGGCAACCGCCTCACCGAAACCCAGCACGACCCGGCCGGAAACCTCTCCCAGGACACCAAGCGCAGCTACACCTACCCCGAGCCGGGCAGCCCGCAGCCGCACACCCTCGCCTCCGTCACCCGCACCGGACCCACCGGCTCGGCGAAGGACACCTACGGCTACGACGAAACCGGCAACACCACCACCCGCACGCTGGGCGGTGACGCGCAGAAGCTGACCTGGGGCGCGGAAGGCCGCCTCGCCAAGGTCACCGAACCGGTCGAGGGCGGTGAGGACAAGACCACCGAGTACGTCTACGACGCTGAAGGCAACCGCCTCATCTCCCGCACCTCGGACGGCAGTACCTTCCACTGGGGTGACCACACCGAAGTCACCGTGGCCAAGGGCTCCTCCACCCGCAAGGCCACGCGCTTTATCCCGCTCGGCGGCGGCCACCAGGCCGTCCTCGCGGACGACGGCACCTGGACGATCACTGTCGCCGACCACCACGGCACCGGCCAACTCGCCATCGACGCGGCCAGCCTGGACCTGACCGCCCAGCGCCGCAGCCTGCCCTTCGGCAGCCCCCGCGGTGCGGAACCGGCCTCCTGGCCCACCTCCCGCGGCTTCGTCGGCGGCATCGACGACACCAAGGACACCGGCCTCACCCACTTGGGCGCCCGCGAGTACGACCCCGCCACCGGCCGCTTCATCTCCGTCGACCCGCTCATGGACCTGGCAGATCCCCAGCAGATCCACGGCTACACCTACGGCAACAACAACCCACTGACCTACAGCGACCCCACCGGGAAGATGTTCGCCGGCAACGACGGAATGGGCTATGGGGTCGTCCTCGATGCCAACGGAAAGGGTCGTCTCTCCAACTATGGCCCCCCACGCAAAAAGACCTGGGGAGGCGACCCCCGCACAGGCGGCACTGAACATCGTATGACCCAGGCCCGCGCCTCCGGGAAATGGCTCCCGCCTAAGTACTACCAGACGACATGCAGTGCTCAGCACGGGTGTACCGAGACCCGGTACGAACCCGCCGCACCGAAAAAGGCTCGAGGCCTTCTCGGCACCGCTAAGGTCTTCGGCTCCCTCTTCTTCGACCCCGGCGCCTGGAAAGGCTGCATAGGAAGTTTCGAAGGAACTTCCTGCCTCGCCGCCGTCGGCGACATTCCCGCCCTCAAGTGGCTCAAGGGCCTCAAGGGACTCAAGGGGGGCAAGCCCGGGCGCGCGGGTAAGAAGGCCGCCAAGGAGTGCCGACGCCCCAGCCACAGCTTCATCCCTGGCACCCAGGTGCTCCTGGCCGATGGCACTCGCAAGGACATCGAGGACGTCCAGCTCGGTGACAAGGTCCTGGTCACCGACCCCGAGACCGGTAAGACCACCACCCGTGAAGTCGTCGGGACCATCGTCACCGAGGACGACAAGCACTTCACCGACCTCACCATCGCCACCGAGGACGGCCCCGCCTCCCTCATCTCCACCACCACCCACCCCTTCTGGTCCCCCTCCGAGGACAAGTGGGTAAACGCCGGCGACCTCGCCGCAGGCATGACCCTCCGCACCCCCGATGGCGACACCGTCACCCTCACCGCCACCCGCCTCTTCACCAAGCACCAGCGCACCCACGACCTCACCATCAACAACACCCACACGTACTATGTGCTGGCAGGGACCACGCCAGTGCTCGTGCACAATGACAGTGGATTCGACTGGGAGAAAGAGCTCGAGAATCTCAAGAAGGGCTGGGACTCGGGTGATCTCGATGACGACGGCTACCATGCGCCGCGAGGAAACCAGGCAGAGAACAAGGAATTCAAGGATGCGCTGCGCGAGATCGAACGAAACCTCGGTCGGGAGATAACGCCCACAGAGCGTCGATCCCTGCACGATAGAATCACTGGGCAGGGGTACGGCTATCACCGAATCGTGGAAGAGGGAAAGGGGTTGTTCGGTGGCTGCTAACGATCAGATGGCTGAGATCCAACGACTCCTCCAGGGCGCGAAAGTTCACTCCGTCGGTAGGGCTGCAGACTTGGGTGTGGTTGAGTTTGCCGGGCTTCGTGGCGACGTGATCAATTTCCACATACAGTGTCCTTTCCGGATCTTGCAGGAGGGGAAGGTGATTCTGGGGTCTCGCGACATGAGGTACCCGCAACGGGGGGAGGGTTCGGAATCATTTGAACAGTTCAGGACTGTCTATGATTCACGGGCCGCGACGTTGAATGGGATCTTCGAGCGGCTTCGACCGGCTGTGGCGGAGGTGAGATTCGGCGAATCCGGACATCTCGCTGTGGGTTGGGAACCTCGTTTTCGGATCGAGGTCTTTCCTGACTGTTCCGGCCGTATGGAAGCCTGGAGAGTCTTCCTGCGGGGAGGTCCTCACTACGGGTTTCCCCAGGGCGCCATCTGAGCTGGGGGCCGAAGGATTCATCCGAGCTGAATCCTCCAGCCCTAGTACTGTCTCGAACAGGGATTCACCCGGTTGCGTTCCCGACCGGCGACTGGGAATGGCTGGCGGAAATCTCGTAGCTATTGAAACGGGGCCCTCCCGAACTCAAGTCCTCGGGAGGGCCTCATGCCGTTTGACGGCAACGGTGAGGGCAACGTCAGCGGACGACGGCTGCGGTGGGCGGGTCGTCGGGGATGTCGTTGACAGGACCGAGGGCGCCGTTCAGGGCACCGATGGCTTGGCGTTGGAGGCCGGAAGCCTTACGTGGGTGTAGACGCCAGCGGTGACGCCGATGTGAGCGTGGCCCAACAACTCTTTGAGGACGACGAGGTCCACGCCCTGCTCCGGGAGCAGGGTCGCGGTCGAGTGACGCAGGTCGTGGAAGCGGATGCGGCGGAGTCCGGCCCGATCGATGAAGCTGCGGAAGCGGCGGGTGAGGTTGGCAGGGTCGAGAGGCCGGCCAGTCGGTGTGGTGAAGACGAGCCCGCTGTCGCTCCAGTCCGACCCTGCTGTCTTTCGCTCCTTCTCCTGCCGTCCCCTGTGCTCCTTGAGGGAGTGGAGGCACTCGGTCGGGAGGGCGATACGGCGTTCGGACGCCCGGGTCTTGGTGGGCAGGTGGGTGAGGCCGCCGGTGCGGGTGCGTTGGAGCGAGCGGCGGATGGCGGCCGTGCCTGCGTTGAGGTCGAGTTCTTCCCCAGTGGAGGCCGAGGAGTTCGCCCTTGCGGAGTCCGGTGCTGCCTCAGGGCACCTCGGTCACGGTGGCTACCGAGGCGGCGGCCGCGCAGTAGGCGGCGCTGTACGCACCGGCAGCGGAAGCAGCGGTGTGTCCCAGGGCCAGTGTCACCAATCCATTCGACCCCCTCAGAGGCATCTTCCCTGAGCCCAGGAAGTGGCTCAGCGACGATGGCTCGAGCCTGCTGAAAGAACTAGTGTCCTGAGTCGTTAATTCGCTGGCAGTATGCGGCGAGGGTGTCGAGGATCTGGTCGGCGGGTTTGGTCCAGATGAACGGCTTGGGGTCTTTGTTCCACTCGTTGATCCACTGCTGGATGTCGCGCTCCAGCTCGGTGACGCTCCGATGTGCGGATCTGCGGAGCTTCCGGTTCGTCAGTTCGGTGAACCAGCGCTCGACGAGGTTGAGCCAGGATGCGGAGGTCGGAGTGAAGTGCCCAGGCCGTCCGCGACCTGCGCATTCGACCGGCCCTCCGCACACGCCAGCACAATCCTCGACCTGAGCACCAGCGCCTGAGGAGCCGTCTGCTTCCTCAACCAGCCCCGCAACACACGGCGTTCATCATCGGACAGCACCACAGGCAACGGCTTCGGACCAGGCATCACCCCACCCTACAACCGCCAACGAAACCATGACTCAGGACGCTAGGCGCGGCGGGCGTCGCGCAGAGCGCCGAGGGTGCGCGAGTAGGAGCGGGACGGTGTTGACTCAGGAGATCATCGATGCTTGGAGATAGCCCAGTGAGCAAGGACGGTCAGGTCGTTGACCTGAAGTTCATGGCGGCGCAAGGAGAAAATGTTGAGGTGTGTTTCGAGCCGGTAGGAACTACTTTCTCCCTCAGCGATGGCGAGTCGATCTTTCTCCGAACGGTCATCGCAAACGTTGCCTCGCTTGAGATTATCTCGTGGCCCAAGGGAATTGGCGTTTGGGTTCCATATCCCGGCAATTACACGATCCTTGACTCAGAGGGTAATGAAATCGATACGCTCTGACCTTATCTTGTGAGATAGGCGAGCCGCTCGGGATGCACTGTGGCGAATGGGTGAGAAGGCCCAACCAGCGTCACCGGGCGTGAATCGACGTGTGCAGCTCCACCAGGCACCGTCTGGTGGGGCTTCAGCGTCGTGTGACGGGCAGTGGTTAACGGCGACGTCGGTGCACGAGGGCCGTGCAAGGTGGTGATTCTTCGCATCGCTATCGAGGACGACGAGCACTTCACCGACCTCACCATCGCCACTGAGGACGGCCGGGCGTCCCTCATCTCCACCACCACCCACCCCTTCTGGTCCCCCTCCGAGAACAAGTGGGTCAACGCCGGCGACCTGACCGCAGGGATGACCCTCCACACCCCCGACGGCGACACCGTCACCCTCACCGCCACCCGCCTCTTCACCAAGCACCAGCGCACCCACGACCTCACCATCAACAACACCCACACGTACTATGTGCTGGCTGGGGCCACGCCGGTCCTCGTTCACAACGCAAATTGCATAGTAGGAACCAAGCAATTTGATCATGCCTGGGGTCAGCATTCGCATGGAGGGGCTTACCACAAGGATGGAAAGGCGGAGAACGTATTCGCTGGAGGGATCGATAAGACCCGCTTCCGGGGTATGGTGGACGAGGCCATCAAGAACGGAACACAAATCCCTAGGTCCAAGTCGGACCCTCGGGGTGGGTATTACATCGACCACAATTTCGGTGATGTGGAAGTCGGCGCAATGGGCCAAAACGGCATGAGGGTCGCCGTTGATGGCGAAGGTAATTTCGTAACTGCAATGCCAAGGTTCATGTTCTAGGTGATGAGATGATTTCGTTTACATTCCTACCTCGCGTGGATGATCCATCCTGGAATGTCGATGGCCTGCCGGGTATCTCGGCCCGCACACTTACCGCCAATGACCTCACCTTTCACTACTTCAAATCAGACGTAGTGATCGGTGATGGGAGCAGCGAGATCCAATTGAGGACGCCCGGGCTACCTGTAGTTGACTTCGTCCTGATGCTTGTCCAGCTTTACCGCGAAGTCATGTTGTCCGGTGAATCTATTGTGGAATCTTCGCAAAGTCAGGATTCTATTTCGGCAGTAAGGCGGGATGGCGTAGTGGAGGTCTCCTATAGCTTTTCTGGCGTGATATCGACGATCCCCCTGTGTGAATTTAAAGAGACTCCAAGGCGTACTCTGCGGTCGGCCTTGGAAGTCCTGTATTCCGCTCATGAGGACTTGAGGTCCAATGACTATCTGATCAGTCTTACTGAACTAGTCCGGTCGGATTGATTAGAGTTCTGACTGCCTGCAAGAAACTCCAACCAGTAGCCCCGCTGAGTTGCGCCCGGCGGGGCTGTTGGGGTTCTTGACGGCAACGTCAGCGGACGGCTGCTGAGGCAGACGTTTCGTCACCATCGTCGTCGGCTGGACCGAGGGCGCTGTCGAGGGTGTCGATGGCCTGGCGCTGGAGGCGGAGCCGGACGTGGGCGTAGACGGTGGCGGTGACGCCGATGTGGGCGTGGCCGAGGAGTTCCTTGATCACGACGAGTTCGACGCCCTGCTCCAGGAGCAGGGTCGCGGTCGAGTGGCATAGGCCGTGGAAGCGGATGCGGCTGAGCCTTGTCCGGTCGAGGAGGCGGCGGAATCGGCGGGTGAGGTTGGCGGGATCGAGGGGGAAGCCATGGCGGCTGCCGAAGCGGGATGCGTCCAAACTTTCTTCACGTCTTCAAGGCGGGCCCGCTGACGCGGACCCGCGCGCGGCCGGGACGCGGGCCTGGCCGCTTCGGCGCCGCCCCGTCTGCTCGAACCGGCCCCTGGCCGCACAAGACCAGCAGCCTGGACGTTCGGAAGGCGTCAGGGCTCGCGACGCGCCAGCCCCCGGCAGGCCGTGCCAGCCGGGGGCTGGCACATGCCGACTTCCGCCTCGTCGGATGGCTGGGCGGCACGCGTGTTCGGTGGGTCGCTCATGGCAGCGGAACCCAGTGTCAGCAGGCGAGAGGGCCCGTATGCTGGCCAGGTACCGCCCGTCGAGGTCACACTGGGACTTTCCGGTCGGACGAGGAGGTGAGAGGGATGAGCGTTGCCATCGACCACGTCGGGCCCTGGACTGTCGCCGACGTCCTGGCCCTGCCTGAAGACCGCACCATGCGCTACGAGCTGCTGGGGGAGTCCCTCGTAATGTCCCCCGCTCCCGGCGTCCGCCACCAGCGGGCCTCGTTCCGCCTCCACGTCGCCTTGGATGCGGCCGCCCGGGCCATCGGCGCGCCGGTGGAGATCCTGGAGGGCGTCAACGTCGTCCTTCCGTCCGGGTTGGTCGTGCCTGACCTGGTCGTGGCCGACGCCGGCGCTACCGCCGACGACCCCGTCACCGTCGACATCGACGCGGTCCAGCTCGCCGTCGAGCTTGTCTCTCCCGGCAACCGCACCATGGACCGCAAGGTCAAGCCCATGCTGTATGCGGAGGCTGCCGTCCCGCATTTCTGGCGCCTGGAGTTCGACCCGGCCCCGATGCTCGTCGTCTACGAACTGGAAGGCGGCCGGTACGTGGAGCGGACGACCGCTCTCGCGGGTGCGACCACTCATTTGGACGCCCCGTTCCCTATGGCAATCGATCCGGCTGGACTCTCCCGCCAGTAGATGCCGCTTGGCGGCAACGCTGACGATGGCCGGCCCCGCCGACGATGGACGCCAGTAGATTTCCCCGAACCCGTAGGCCGGTGCCCACCTGCGGAGACGCAGGTGAGAAGGGGGCACCCAGCACACGTTCTAGGTGCTGGCGGGGACCACGCCAGCACTCATTCACAATTCCGGGCCGTGTGGAATCTCGATACGTCGCAAGAAGGATGGTGATATCGGTTAAATACGCCGATGGGTAGAAGGCCAATCCGAATTGACGCCAGCGTCGGGGGGAGTGCTTGATGTCTCTGATTCGTTCGAGCGACCCAGACTTCCGGGTGTGTCAGGTCAGCTTCGATATGCTGCTCGCGATCCAATTGGAGGCGGAGGGGCGAGGCTGGGCAACTCGATGGTCCTCGGTGGACGCGCTCCGCAGCCAGGTCAGAGAAGGCGCCGTCGTCCTCCAGTCGCTGATGCGCGAGGAGCAGGGAGGGGCCGTGCGGGCATACCGATGTCTCGTGCTGTTCTCGACCAAGGATGACCGGGGTGCTGGCGGAATTGCCTCGATCGACCTTGATCCGGCAAAGCTCGAATCGCTGGAGCGAATCGATCGAGACCCGGTCGTTCGGAGGGCTCTCGCGCGGATGTTCTCCCTCGCGATGGGCGGAATTTCGATGGCCTCCAAGGAGTAGCGACCGGTGGGGCTTGGGGGAGCGGTTGCCTTCGGTGGGGAGTGCGATGCGGCGTTCGGAGGCCCGCGTCTTGGTACGGATGGTCAGCCGCCGCCGTCGGTGTGCGGGATGGCGCGCTGCTTCCAGTATGCGAGCGGGAGTGGCGAGCTCCTGGCGCACGTAGGTGATGAAGCGCGCCCACCGCGCAGAGGGGCGTGTTGCGCGGGTGCGGTGGTCAGTGGAGGCGATGTGAGGTGAGCGCGTTGATGAAGGCGTGCCAGACGGGGGAGGGGACGACGAGGGTGCCGAGGGAGCGGGCCTTGGTGTCCCGGATGGCTATGGATGCCGGGTCTGCGCACCGGCACTCAAGGCAGTTCCCGGTGTCCGTGCCTGAGTAGCTGGACTTGATCCAGCGGGGATCGTCCGCGCTGTGCCTCGTCATGTCGTTGCCTCATTCCGCCCGCTGGGCGTGCTCGTGTGCCAGGCGCTGGAGGAGCGCTTTGGTTTGCGGGGACGATAGCGCGAGTGCGCGGAGGTGCTCGAAGAGCAGCTTGTAGCGGCGTACTTGGTCGGCATCTTCCAGCCACAGCCCGTCGAACCGGTGGTCGAGGAGGACCATGTCGAGGCCGACGTCGTGCGGGTACGACAGCACGCAGAACGGGCCGTCGAGGCCCGGGTATGCCCCGGCTTCTGCTGGGACGACGTGCACGGAGACGTGAGGAGGCCGACTCATCTCCACCAGGTACTGGAGCTGTTCGGCCATCACCTCCGGGGTGCCGATTCGTCTGTGCAGTGCCGACTCGTCTATGACCGCCACGTACTGGGGCGGTGCGTCGGCGTCGAAGACGCGTTTGCGCTCCATCCGCAGCCGTACCCGTGCCTCGATGGCCTTCGGTTCGCTCACCACGCCGCCGCCCGCGATCAGTGCTCGGGTGTACGACTCGGTCTGGAGCAGGCCGGGGACGAGGGTGGATTCGAAGTCCAGAATCCTTTCGGCCTCTGACTCCATGTCCAGAAGGTCGCCGGCGCCCGGTCGCAGGATGTCGGTGTACTGGTGCCACCAGGTCCGCTTGCGGCTTTCCCGGGAGAGGACCGCCAGAGCCCGCCGCTTGGCCGGGTCGCTGACCGCGTAGAGCTTGAGCAGGGTCTCCAGATCCAGTTTGCGTACGCCGGATCTGCCCAGTTCCATGCGGGAGATCTTCGTGACGTCGCAACTCAGCGCCTCGGCAGCGTCCTTGGGTGTGAGTCCAGAGGTTTCCCGAAGGGCGCGCAGCTCCGTGCCGAGGCGTCGCCGCCTGGCCGTTCGTCGCTGGTCGGATGGCACGTCAACCTCCTGCTGTTCGGCGCCAGTCTGCACCATCTGACGAGAGGAGAAGCGCGGCATATGCGGTGAGAATGTGCCAGGTAGCGTGTCTTGCGACCAGGTAGAACGCAATGTTGCAATTTACCCACAGGCGCTGGCAGTCTACCCGGTGTGTACGCAGAGCATCCGGCGGCGGACACGGAGTCATGATCCGGATGACGGACCAACGCGCGCCGTTGAGGCGTTGGAGGGCTCATGTCAGTCACTCACCGGGCAGACGAAACCGATCACGCCTCCTACAGCTGGCAGTTGATCGTGAAGCTCGAGGAGCTGGCGCACTTCCGGCGGTTGGCGGGGTGTGTGATGAGGGAGTGGGGGCAGTGCCGGCGGGTGCGCGAGATGGTGCTGCACGGGGTCACCGAGCTGCTCGCCAATGTGCACCAGCATGCTGATGATCCGAGGTGCCTGCTGGAGATCGTGTGGAGGGGGGAGGCGATCCATGTGACGGTCTTCGACGGTTCGTCCCGGCTGCCTGTCGTGGAGAAGCCGGACTGGTGTTCGGAGAGCGGGCGCGGACTGTGGCTGCTGCGTGAGATGGCCGACGGCTTCGGTTACGGGCCCGCTCCCGGTGGTAAGCGGGTGTGGATCCGCGTGGAGGTGGGAGACGTGGCTGCGGGCGGGATCTGACTGGACTCCGATGGGCCTGACGGTTCAGCCTGTTCCTCGCCAGTCGAGGACCATGATGGTGGCGTCGTCCTCCAGTTGGCCGTCGTTGGCGTCCAGGACGGCGGTGGTCAGGTTCAGTGCCGCCTCCCGGGGATGGAGGCCCCGTGAGTTCCTGAGTACGTCGGGCAGAACGACGTCTTCGGCACCGCGTTCGAGCATGCCGTCGGTGAGCATGACCAGCCGGTCGCCGGGGCGCAGGTCCAGGCTCTGGACCTGGTAGGTGTGGGGGAAGGGCAGGCCGAAGGGCTCATCGGCTGCGAGAGTGACTTCCTCCACCCGGCCGTCACGTACCCGCAGGGGCCAGGGATGGCCGGCGTTGACGAACTGGTTCCGGCCATCGCTCATGTCGATGCGCAGGAGTTGCCCGGTGGCGTGGCCCTTGCCGTAGCCGAGGAGGGCTTGGTCGGCCTCGCGGGCTTGTTCGGCCAGGCCGGCGCCCGCCCGGCGGGCGCGACGGAGGGCGCTCATGAGGACGATGGACATGAGGGCGGCGTAGAGGTCGTGTCCCATGGGGTCGGTCACCGAGAGATGGAGAGCCTCGCGGTCCAGGGCGTAGTCGAAGGTGTCTCCGCTGATGGTGGCGGAGGGTTCCAGTGCGCCGGCCACCGTGAATTCGGCTGTCTCGCAGGTCAGGGAGGGGGGCAGCAGTTGGTGCTGGATCTCTGCGGAAAGGCTGATGGGGGTGGTGCGCTTGCCCCAGGTGTAGAGGTCGGTGAACCTCTGGTTGACGATCACGATGTAGGCCAGCGCACGCGCCGCTTCGCGCACGGCATGCAGTACCTGATCATCGGGAGCGGTCGGGAAGGTCAGCTCCAGCAGCCCGATGGCGTCTCCCCGGTGTGTCACCGGAGTGATCACCCGCTGGCCGCGGGCGACCGGGTCCTGGTACAGCTGCTGGGTGCGCACCACCTGTCCGTAGACACCGCCGATCAGGTCGATGCGGTCGGCCTCCTGGCCGGACTCGACGCTGCCGACGCTGCCGGCGGTGCTCAGCCGCACCACCGCCTTGCCGGTCAGGTCGACGATGAGGAAGGACACGGTCTCGGCACGGAAACGTCGGCGCAGGTCCTCGGTGACCACGTCGACGGACTCCGCCGGGGCCGCCGCCTCTGCCGTCCTGAGCAGCCCCGGAAGCTGGATTCCGTCGTCAGTCATGATGCCTTCTCCCGCCGGATACGTTCCTGCAGCCACTCGCGCGATCTGCATCCCACGGTCCTGGGGCGAACCGTGATCAACCCGAAGTCCTCGTCTCGTCAACCAGCCTCATATACGCCATTATGTCGGAATCGGAAGGTCCCGCAGTGCAGGAGGGGCATCCCGGCAGCAGGTGAGCCTACGAGCACGCCATGCGGACCAGCGGCTCGCACCGCATCGCGGCCGTTTGCCGCTGCAGCGGGGTGACGGGGAAGCGCCCGGCGTTTGGGTGGGCGGTGCGCTGACCGGCGGGGCGGAGGTCGGCACGCCCCGCCGGTCAACGGACAGGCTGATCAGGCGGTGGTGCAGGGGGTGCCGCTGAGGGTGAATGCGGTCGGGGCGGCGTTGGTGGTTCCCTTGCTTGCTGTGAAGCCGACGGTGACCGAGTCGGTGGCGGGGATGGTGGAGGTGTAGGGCGCGGCGGCGATGCTCACCGTGCCGCCGTCCTGGGTGGGGGACCCGCCCCACGCGTTGGTGACGGTCTGGCCGTCGGCGAAGGCGAAGCCGAGGGTCCAGTCGCTGATGGCGGTGGTGCCGGAGTTGCGGATGGTGATCTCGCCCTGGAAGCCGCTGCCCCACTCGCCGACGACGCTGTACCTGACGGAGCAGCTCACGCCGGGTGTGCTGCCGCCCTCGTCGGTGGTGACGCTCACCGGGTCCGAGCGGGCTGAGCGGTTCCCGGCCGCGTCGCGGGCGTACGCGGCGAAGGTGTACGCCGTCTCGGCGGTGAGGCCGCTCACGGTGACGGCGTTGGTGACGGAGGAGGCGACCGTGGTCTCCGAGTCGCCGTCGACACGGACGATGTCGTAGCCGGTCACGCCCACGTTGTCGGTGGCGGCGCTCCAGCTGAGGGAGACGGAGGTGGCCGTGACGGTGGAGGCGGTCGGGGTGCCTGGGGCGGTCGGGGCCTGGGTGTCGCTCGGGCCGCCGTCGTCGAAGATGGTGGCTTCCCGGGCGGTCTGGGCGATGCCGTTCGCGCCGTGGAAGATGCGCTCGCCCCAGGAGCTGAGCTGATCCGGGTCGTAGTCGATCACCAGGTCGAGGATCGGGTCGGTGTTGCCGCTCCAGGACCAGGCGAGGTAGCCGAGCTGGAGCTGCTCGGCGGCGGCCATCATGGCGTCCTCGTCCGGGTCGCCGTACTGGTCGGGCGGGCCGCCGAACTCGCCGATGAGGAGGGGCAGTCCGGCGTCGACGAAGGCGTTCAGGTAGTCGCTGACCTTCGCGGCGGTGTCGTACACGCTGTACATGTGGATTGAGAAGATCAGGTTGCCGGTGGGGTCGGCGTCGTAGACGGATTGGGCGTTGGCGCGCATGACGCCTTGCCAGTCCTGGCCCCAGTTGGGCGCGTCCACCATGATCGTGTGCTCGAACCCGGTGGCGCGCAGCTTCTCGACGGCGGCGATCGTGGGGTCCGTCCAGCCCTCGGGATTGGTGTTGCCCCAGGGCTCGTTGCCGATGTTGATGATGATGTAGTTCTCTTCGCCGGTGAGCACGTCCTGCAGGCCGATCCAGTAGTCGGCCGCCTGGTCGAGCGAAGCGGCAGCGGCCTCCTCGCCGTAGCCGGTGGTGTCGTGCACCTCCAGTACGCAGATGAGCCGGTTGGCCTTGCACTCGTCGACGACGCCCGCGACGTCCTCGGGACCGTTCTCGCTCCAGCGGTGGCCGTTGGAGAGGACGACGCGGACGGTGTTGGCGCCCTGCGCCTTGATGTCGGACAGCGACTGCGTTTCGCCCGGGTACCAGGTGTGCGCGTCGTTGACGCCGCGCATGACGAAGTCGTTGCCGTTGCCTTCGACTAAGCGGCCGTCGCTGATGTGGAGACCGGTGGCAAGGGTGGTGCCGGGTGGCTGGGCCTGGGCGGAGACCGGGAAGAGGGCACCGAGCAGGACGAGCCCGAGGAAGGTGGCCAGTCCGGTCAGCAGGGCGCTGACGGGGTTCTTTCGTGTGGTGCTTCGTGCTGTTCTCACTGCGCCTCCAGGGAGTGAGCGCCGAGAAACTCAGGCATCGGGGGAAGGGTCTGCGAGCAGTTTGGGAGCGCTCCCATAAACGCACCATGTCCGTAACGCGTCAAGACATCGCGCACACTCCGGTGGTGATGAGTGACACCCGGCGACCGTGCGACGCGGCGCCGTCGAGGCTGGGTTGCCTGTTGTGGTCAATTGCTTGCGAAGGGTTGAATAGCTGGAGTTACAATAGCTGGAGTTATACAAGATGTGAGAGGTTCCGTTTGATGGAGAAACCGGCTGGGATGTTCGACCGGAGCTTTGAGTGGGCCGAGCTTGCCCGGTTCGCCGGTCAGCGGGGCCCGGAAGCCACGCTCGGTGTCGTGTCGGGCAGGAGACGGCAGGGCAAGACGTTCTTGCTGGATGCCCTGGTCCGGGCGACCGGCGGTTTCATGTTCACCGCCACGGAGACCACCGAAGCCGATGCGCTGCGCCAGTTCGGTGAGGCGCTGGCCGACCACCTGGGGGAGCCCACGCCCTTCCGGTTCACACACTGGGACGAGGCGATCACCCAGCTCATGCGTGTCGCGGCGGAAGGGCGCCCGAAGACCGTCGTCATCGACGAGTTCCCGTTTCTCGCCCGGACGTCCCCCGCGCTGCCTTCCCTGATCCAGCGAGCCCTGGACCCGACGGCGCAACGGTCCAACACGCCTGTACGGCTGCTGCTGTGCGGGTCGGCACTGTCCTTCATGGGGAAGCTGCTCTCGGGGAACGCGCCACTGCGGGGCCGAGCAGGTCTGGAACTGGTGGTGCCGACGCTGGACTTCCGGCTTGCGGCGGAGTTCTGGGGGATCGAGGACCTTCCTACCGCTGTTCTCACCAACGCCATCGTCGGCGGCACGCCCGCGTACCGCCGGGAGTTCGTCCAAGGCGATGTGCCCCATGGCCGGGGCGACTTCGACGACTGGGTCGCCCGCGCCGTGCTCAACCCGGCTCGCCCGCTGTTCCGGGAGGCACGCTACCTGCTGGCCGAGGAGCCGGACTTGCATGATGCCGCGCTCTATCACTCCGTCCTGGCGGCGATCGCGGACGGGAACGCCGCACGCGGCGGGATTGCCGGATACCTGGCCCGGAAGTCCACGGATCTGGCCCACCCGCTCGGTGTCCTGGAGGACGTCGGGATGGTGCGCCACGAGCCGGACGCCTTCCGGCGCAATCGCTCCGCGTACCGCATCGCCGAACCGCTGGTCACCTTCTACCACGCGGTGATGCGCCCGGTCTGGGGTGACCTTGAGCGTCCGGGGCGCGCTTCGGCGGTATGGGGCCGTGCCGCAGGTACGTTCCGCAGCAAGGTCGTCGGCCCGCACTTCGAGGGTTTGTGCCGGGAGTGGGCGCGCTGGTACGCGGCGTCCGGAAGTTGCGGCGGCACACCTTCCCGCGTGGCGAGCGGGACGGTATCCGATCCGGTTGCCCGGACCAGCCATGAACTGGACGTCGCCGTCTTCGGGCAGGGTGAGAACGGAGGCGAACGGCTGCTGGCCATCGGGGAGGCCAAGTGGCAGGAGAAGGTCGGTCTCGGGCACCTGCGCAGGCTCCAGCACATGCGGGGCCTGCTGGCGGCGCGTGACCAGGGCGGGGCGGACGATACGCGGCTGCTGTGCTTCGGTGGCGCGGGGTTCTCGGACGAGCTGCGCAGGGCGGCGGAGCAGGACGCGACTGTTCAACTGGTTGACTTGGAACGCCTGTACTACGGCGAGTGACTCCATGACCGGCCGGGGTGGCGCGCCAGGACCTCGGGGCCTGGCGCGCCGGGAAGAGGGTGGCGCCGCCGCCGGGCAGTGGTGTCAGGCGTGGTCGACGAGTTCGGTGCGGCCCTTCATACGGGCGCAGTGGGCGCAGCAGAAGAACTCGCCGTCCGCCTCCAGGCCGTGGCCCAGGATGCGGCACTGGCAGTTGTCGCAGACCGGGGCGAGCTTGTGGGCGGCGCACTCGAAGCTGTCGAAGACGTGTACCGCGCCCCCCGCTCGTACTTCGAAGGACATCGCGTAGTCGTTGTGGCAGACCTCGCAGGTGGCCATTCCGATCACTTCTTCCTGCTGTAGGGGAGGGGCAGGGCCCAGGACACCGCATCCGCCGCCCCGGCTGTGCCGCACCGGGCCGGGGCCCGGGGGCGGAATCACCCGTCCGGCTGACCTACCGTCCCGACGCTGACGCGGGAGCGGCGGGCTTTACGGCACACGCGGCGGCAGGCGGTGCAGTGCGACCTGGGCCAGGCGGGTACCCAGGACCTCGGCGGTCATGTACCGCGCACGGCCTCGGACGTCTGCGGCTGTATGTCGATTTCTGTATAGTCGCGTTCGTGACCGAGTGGCACATTGCGATTGAGCCTGAGGTCCGGCAGTGGCTGGAGCTCCTGTCGGACGTCCATTACGACAAGGCCGAGCGGGCCGTCGATCTGCTCGCAGCAGCGCCCACCACATTAGGGGAGCTGTACTCCCGCCACCTGGGCGGAAGCGTGCGTGAGCTGCGATTCACCATGGACGGCAACGCGGTGCGCATCACGTACTGGCTCGCGCCTGGTCGGCGCATCGTGCTGCTGACGGTGTTCCGCAAGGCCCGTCAGCGCGAGAGTTTCGAGGTCGAGCGGGCGCAGCAGGCCCAGAAGGTGTGCGAAGCAGACCACGACCCGGCCCAACACAACTACGACCGGACCAGAGGGGGAAGGCCGTGAACCACTCCGAGTGGAAGACCCGTCGGACCAGGAAGCTGCTGGGGGAGACGGTCGAGGAGTCGGCGGCATACACCGAGGCCGGATACGCCTTCGCACTGGGCCAGGCGGTCTACGACCGGCGGACCGCGCTCGGTCTGTCGCAGGCCGAGCTGGCGTCGCGGGCCGGTATGACCCAGCCACAGATCTCGCACATCGAGGGTGGCGATTCTGTGCCCACCCTGCCTCTTCTCACCAGGCTGGCCAGCGCTCTGGACGCCTCGCTGACCATCGATCTGGACGGCGAGGCTTCGGCTTTCGTCTTCACGGCCCACGAGGGTGGACATTCCTCAGCGGCGTGACCTCCCAGGCGGCAGGCGGTGCAGTGCGACCTGGGTCAGCTGGGTACCCAGAACTTCGGCGGTCATGTAGGTGCAGTGGGGCTGGCGGCGGCGGTCCGTGGGGGAGCCGGGGTTGAGGAGGCGCAGGCCGTTGGCCGCCGTGCTGTCCCAGGGGATGTGACTGTGCCCGAAGACCAGCACGTCGGTGTCCGGGAAGCGTTCGGCGCAGCGTCGCTCCCGGCCGCGTGCCGGGCCGGTCTCGTGGACCACCGTGAAGCGCAGGCCGTCCAGCCGTACGTGTGCCTCCTGGGGCAGCCGGGCCCGCAGCTGCGGCCCGTCGTTGTTGCCCTGGACGCCGATGACACGGCGGGAGCGCTCCTCCAGCAGGTCGAGGGCGGCGGTGTCCACCCAATCGCCCGCGTGGATCACCACGTCCGCGTGCGGGATGCGGTCGAGGAGTTCTGCGGGAAGCTCGCGGGCGCGGCGCGGCAGGTGGGTGTCGGAGATCAGCAGCAGGCGCACGCGGCCACCGTAACCACCGGCGGGCGGGTGGGCGAGGTGTGCCGGTCGGGGCACTGCCTCCGACGGTGATGTCCGATTCCCGCTAGCTTGGACCGTACCGCCAGGCGCAGACTGGGGGACGTGATGACAGAAGACAGCAGGTACGAGGCGGTACGGAGCCGGGATGCGCGCTTTGACGGCGTGTTCTTCCTCGGTGTGACCACCACCGGCATCTACTGCCGTCCGAGCTGCCCGGCGGTCACCCCGAAGCGGGAGAACGTCCGCTTCTATCCGTCGGCGGCCGGCGCCCAGGGCGCGGGGTTCCGCGCATGCCGCCGCTGCCGCCCGGACGCGGTGCCCGGCTCGCCCGAGTGGGACGTACGGGCCGACGTGGTCGGCCGCGCCATGCGCATGATCGCGGACGGGGTCGTGGACCGTGAGGGCGTGGCCGGACTGGCCACCCGGCTCGGCTACAGCTCCCGCCAGGTGCAGCGGCAGCTGACGGCTGAGCTGGGAGCGGGCCCTGTCTCCCTCGCGCGGGCTCAGCGCGCGCACACGGCGCGGCTGCTGCTCCAGACGACTCCGCTGGCGGTCACGGAGATCGCGTTCGCGTCCGGTTTCGCGAGCGTCCGGCAGTTCAACGAGACCGTCCAGGAGATCTACGCGACGACCCCGAGCGGCCTGCGCGCGGCCCGGCGCGGCGGACTCGGCTCGGCCGGACCCGCCAAGGACGCCAAGGACGCCAAGGAGGACACGCCGTGCGCCGGGGTGCCGCTGCGGCTCGCCTACCGGGGCCCCTACGCGGCACGGCAGATCTTCGACTTCCTCGGGCTGCGCGCGATCCCGGGCATCGAGGAGATGACGGGCACGGCGCCCGGCAGGACATACCGGCGGACGATGAACCTCACCTACGGCACCGGCGTCATGGAGGTCGACGAGGTCTCGCAGGGGACGGCGAGCGGCAGCCACAACTGGCTGGAGGCCCGACTCAGGCTGGCCGACCTGCGCGACCTCACCGCCGCCGTGCAGCGGGTGCGGCGCCTCTTCGACCTGGACGCGGACCCGTACGCGGTCGCCGAGCGCCTCGGCGGCGACCCGGCGCTCGGGCGGCTGCTGACCGCCGCCCCCGGGCTGCGCTCGCCCGGCGCCGCCGAACCGCACGAGCTGGCCGTACGGGCGGTGCTCGGGCAGCAGATCACCGTCGGCGGGGCGCGCACGCTGGCCGGGACGCTGGTCGGCGCGTACGGGAAGCCGCTCTCCGCGCCCGACGGCGGTCTCACCCACCTCTTCCCCGAGCCCGGGTCGCTGGCCGACGCGCCGTTCGGGGAACTCGGCATGCCGCAGTCGCGCAAGAAGACGCTGCGTACGGTCTCGGCGGCCCTCGCCGACGGCACCGTCACGCTCGACCCGGGCGCGGACCGCGACAAGGCGGAGCGTGCCCTGCTCGCGCTGCCCGGCATCGGCCCCTGGACGGCCGGGTACATCCGGATGCGCGCGCTCGGCGATCCCGATGTGTTCCTCCCCGGGGACGCGGGCGTGCGGCACGGGCTCGCGGCCGTCGGCGTGGACGTGGAGCACGCGGAGCGGTGGCGGCCCTGGCGGTCATATGCTCTGCACCACCTGTGGAACGCGCTTCAGCCCGCGCCGTCGGCGTCCGCGTCGCGCGCCGGGTCCGCACCCACATCCGTATCGACACCCGTGTCTACGAAGCAGGAGAGCGCGTGATGCTGTACGCCACCCATCCCAGCCCGCTGGGCGAGCTGCTCGTCGCCGGGCCCGAGCCCGGCGCCGTCGCCTCCATCACGGTGCCCGGCCAGAAGCGCGGGGCGACGGTGCAGCCGGACTGGCGGCGGGACGACGGCGCGTTCAGCGCGGTGGCCGAGCAGTTGGACGCCTACTTCGCCGGTGACCTCAAGGAGTTCGACCTCACCCTCGCCACCCGCGGCACCGACTTCCGGGAGCGCGTGTGGGCGGCGCTCGACGAGATCCCGTACGGCTCCACCGTGACCTACGGCGGGCTCGCCGCGATGGCCGGACTGGACCCGCGCGCCGTACGGGCGGTCGGGGGCGCGGTGGGCTCCAACCCGCTGACCGTCGTGCACCCGTGCCACCGGGTCATCGGTGCGGACGGGACGCTCACCGGATACGCGGGCGGCCTGGACCGCAAGCGGCAACTGCTCACGCTGGAAGGTGTGCTGGGGCAGGAGGAGCTCCAACTGCCGCTCTACGTAAGCCAGTAGCGGGCGGGCGGGGGAGGGGCAGGCAAGAACGGTGGGGTGCTCAGTCGTCCTCCAGGCCCCAGCTGTGGATCCAGCGCGGATGGATCCGGATGACCTCCTTGCTGAAGTGCGCGCCCAAGTCGTGAGGGCCGGTGAGGAGTTCGGCCTCGCCCCGCAGCTCCACGCCGCGCACCTTCCACGGCTTGACGCTGACCAGATCGTCCACGACGAGCGCCAGCTTGGGATTCGCCTGCAGATTGCGCCACTTCTTCGTCGTCCCCAGCGTGAAGCCGCCCACCCAGACGGTGCCGTCGTCACGGAGGAAGAAACCGACCGGGTTCGCCTGGGGCTGGCCGCCGGGGTCCACGGTGGCGAGTCTGCCCAGACGTTGGCCGCTCAGATACGCGTGCTCCGCCTCGCTGAGTGTCTTGTTCCTGGTGGTATCCGTCATGCTGCCAGACTCACATGGCGGACGGAGTGCCGCAGCACTTCGGCACAGCACGTCGCCGCGGCGCGGAGCTTCACCCGAGCAGGCCCCTCGCCCGCCCCCTTCGGGGACAATGAGGCCATGAGTGATCAGGGGGAGCGGCAGGGGCCGCGCATCGAGGAACAGCAGGACTGGTGGCGCGAGCTGTACGACGCGAGCGCCCGGGACACGGGGCGGTCGGCGGCGGGCGACACGCTCGACGACCGCTTCGCTTCAGTCACCAGCACCGTCGCGGGGCCCGAGTCCGGGGAGGGCGACGGCGAGACGGGGAGCGACGGCGCCCGTGGCGACGACGGCCGTGGGGGCGCCGCGGAGGACGGCGGGCAGGCAGTGAAGGAGGGGAGCGGGCCGACGGGAGCGGACCTGCGCCCCGAAGAGGACGGGACCGCCGGGGAGCCGTGGGAGCCGGAACTGCCGTGGGAACCCGAACTGCCGTGGGAGCCGGAGCTGCCGTGGCCGTCCGAGGAGCCTGTGCGGGATTCGTCGGCCACGACCACGGCCACGATCGCGGCCACGGAGGAACGGGTGACGCCCGAGGCCGCCGTGCCCGAGCAGCCGCGGGCGGCCGAGCAGCGGACGGTGTCCGAACAGCTGGCCGGGCCGGAAGCGTCACGCGCGGACGGACCACCCCGGACCACAAAGCGCGCCACCGTGGCCCCGGCGGCACGCGCCCAGCCGGGCGAGGCGCCCGCCGCCGACCCGGCGGCCCTCTCCAGCCTGGTGCCGGACACCGTTCTCGACGGCGCACTGCATGGCGCCCTCGGGCTGCGGGCGGTCTCCGTACGCGGCGACACGGCGCGGCTGGGCGGCGAACCCCGCCGGGACGCGTTGCTCACCGCGCGCTTCGGCTCCGGGGGCCGCGCCCTGCTGCTGGTGGTCGTGGCCACCGGTACCGGGGCGGCGGCCGGTGCGCACCTGGCCGCGCGGGAAGCGTGCCACTCACTCGGGGAGGCGGTGGGGCGCAACCACGAGCGGCTGGCCGAGGACATTCTCGCGGGGCGCCGTGGCGCGCTCAAGTCCGGTCTGAAGCGGCTCACCGACCGCAGCCACAGCCAGCTGCGTGCGCAGGCCACGGCGCTCGGTTCCGGCTCGGCGGAGCATGGTGCCGATCTGCGCTGCCTGCTGCTCCCCGCCGCCCCGGACTGCGCGACACGGCTGTTCTTCGGGATGGGCTCGGGCGGCCTGTTCCGGTTGCGCAACGGCGTCTGGCAGGACATCGAGCCGCAGATCAGCGACGTCCCGCCGCCGGACAGCGGGCCCGGCCTGGACGGTCATCCGCCCGAGAGCGCGGCCGGGACTCCCGGGCCGGAGCCGCGTCCCACGGTGAACCTGGGCATCGCGACACCGGACGCGCCGGGGCTGCCGCAGCCGGTGCCGTTCCGGTTCCGCGCCTCCGTCGCCCGCCCCGGCGACATGCTGCTGCTCAGCGGTGCGGGCCTCGCCGAACCACTGCGTGGCAACACGGAGTTCGCCGACTCGCTGGCCGCACGCTGGCGCGACAGCTCGGAGCCGCCGGATCTTGCCGCCTTCCTGGCGGACGTACAGGCGCCGGTGAACGGCTACGGCGGCGACCGTACGGCCGCCGCCGTCTGGGAGGGGTGACTTCTGCCGGGCCGCGTCAGCCGAACTGCCGCTCGATCTCGGCGAGTTTCTCTTCCAGTGAGTCGAGTCGCGGGCTGGCGGGGTTGTTGAGGCTGTCGTCTTCGTTCCTGGGCTGTATCCGGCGCGTTGCCGCCGAGCCGCCGCCGCTGTCCACGGCGGCCTGAAGCGCGGGCCTCGCGCGGGCGGCGGCCCCGGCCGGTGGCATGACCTCACCCACCGGCCGGGGGCCACCCGGCTGGCCGGTGGGTGAGGCGGGTGCGGTGGGGGAGGCGGGTGCGGTGGGAGAGGCGGGTGAGGACGACGCCTCCGCGCCGATCTCGACCTCCAACTGCGGGCCCCCGCCGCGCCCGCGGTGCCACAGCCGGTGCTGCCGGTGGATTGCCTTCCGCCGGGCCCGCTCCAGCTTGTCGTGATCCCGTCTGCGCAGCCGCTCCTGCTCCTGGCGCCGTGTCTCCTCGCGTACTTCGTCGACCGCCTCGTCCAGCGAGCGCACGCCCTCCAGCAGCATCAGCGACCAGGCGCGGTACGTCTCACGGGGCGCGCGGAGCCACCGTACGACCCGGATCTGCGGCAACGGACGGGGTACCAGGCCCTGTTCGCGCAGCGCGGCCCGACGGGTCTGCTTCAGCGCCCGGTCGAAGAGGATCGCCGCCGAGAGAGACATCCCGGCGAAGAACTGCGGTGCACCGGCGTGTTCGTCGCCGCGCGGCGCGTGCACCCAGTTGAACCAGGCGGCGGCTGCGGCAAAGGTCCATACCAGTAGTCGTGATCCGAGCGAGGCGTCGCCATGGCTGGCCTCCCGGACCGCGATCATGGCGGAGAACATCGCCGCGCCGTCGAGGCCGAAGGGGACCAGATACTCCCAGCCGCCGGAGAGGTTGAGATTCTGCCGCCCGAAGCCGACCAGCCCGTGGAAGGAGAGGGCGGCGGCGACGCCGGCGCAGCAGAAGAGCAGCAGGTAGGAAGCGGTCGCGTAGAGGGTCTCCTTGCGGCGGCGCCGCTCCTCCGTCCGCTCCCAGGAGTCGGGCTGCGTGTCGTCCTTGCCGCCGCCGTCCCTGCCGCCGCCGTCCTTGCCGCTCCGGTGCCCGCGCGCGGTCATCACGACGGCCACCAGGGCGCCGACGAGCAGCGCGGTGCCCGGCAGCACCCAGGTCAGCGGTATTTCCGTCCAAGTCATCGGAGGTGCCCCTCGCCTTGCTTCGGTGTCGCCGAGCATCCTGGCGAACTCCCGCCCGCGGTAAGGGTGTTTCGGCACAAGAAGCCGCCAACGGGCGGTCCGGGGCACGGATGGGGGCGTTCTGGGTCGAACGGTCTAGCGGATGCCGGTCAGGCGCTCGATCCGCTCGCTGTCGCAGGTGCGCGGGCAGGTCACACAGGTGTCCTCGGGGCGCAGGGTGTAGAAGAGGCAGCAGCTCGCGCGGTCGCGGGTGGGCAGCTGCTCGCCCGAGGGGCCGCTCAGCTCGCGGAAGGCGGCGCCCTGTCCGTACGGGGCGGTGGCGCCCGGCAGCAGCTGTGCGGCCTCGGCCATGGCGCGCTGCTCCTCGCCGAGCAGATGCCCGACGTACCACAGCCCCTCGGTGATCTCGTCCGTCGCCATGCCCCACAGGGCACGGGAGCCGCGTCGCAGCCGGGGCCGGAAGGCCTCCAGCATCGGGCCCAGGTGCTCCGCGACGGCGGACCGCAGGGCGGCACGCAGCTCCTCCTCGTCGGCGACCACCCGGGCACCGGGCTCACCGGCGGCGGGATCGCCGGGGAGGCAGCTGAACTCGCCTGTGCGCACGGAGAGTTGACCGAGAACTCGCTGGAAGGAGACGGCCTCGACGGGAAGCCGGGGCACCCGGCGGTACAGGAACCAGGGGATCGTCATCAGCAGGCAGACGGGCCACGCGTACCGGTGGAGCGCGAAACTCGCGACCACGTCGGGCCTGGCGCGCTGCCCGTAGTTCTGGGCCACCTGGGTGTCGTCCCAGGCGAGGAAGGCGTCCAGAACGGGCCCGCCCCGTGCCAGCTCGGTCGCCGTCACCCAGCCGTCGCCCGTCTCCACAGTGGCGCTCTCCAGTACCCGCAGGCTGGGGAAGACCTCGGTCAGCCGGGTGTAGGCGTCCGAGAACGGCGAGCGGACGGGGGCGAGCACAGAGCTGCCGACCGTGTCGGGGACGGCGCCGGGGACGAGCGTGGGCAGGGTCATCGGGGGACCACCGGATCGACGATCGATTACAGGCAAGCCTTACCTTACCCGAACTGATCGCGAACCGTCCTCCGGAACCGTCAAAAGAATCCCGCCGGTGCCCGATGCCGCCGCGGCGGCCATCCGGATGGCCAACGGCAGGCCCTCAGGCCGTGCCGAGCTGCCCCTTCAGCCAGGTCGGTACGCCGCCGAGCAGCCGGAAGAGGCGGGTGGCCTCGGCCCGCAGCCGCGCGGCCTCCTCGTCCGGCTGGGCGTCCGCGAGGGCGACGAGCGCCGGTGCCATGCCCACCAGGAAGCCCAGCTTCTCGCGCAGGTGCAGGGATTCGGTGAAACCGTGCCGTGCCTCCGCCAGTTCGCCGTCCCGCAGGGCCAGACCGGCCAGATGCCGCCAGGTGAACGAGAGCAGCAGGGGGTTCCCGTGTGCGGTCGCGCCCGCGTGCGCCCTGCGGTACGCGGCCTTCGCGGCCTGGGTGTTGTCGCTGAGGTGCTCGGCGATCAGGCCCCGGCGGAAGTCGAGCAGCGGGCGTGTCTCCGCGGTGGGTGTCAGCAGGGCCGCGGCCCTGCCGAGTGCCGCGCGTGCCTCGTCGGCCCGGTCGCGTACGCCCAGCACCGTGGAGGCGTAGGCCAGTTGGCCGCGTTCGCAGGCCGCCGCGCCGCGTTCGTCGTCGTCTCCCGCGACGGCCTCCGCGATGCGCAGTGCGTCCTCCGCCGCCGCCCAGCCGTCCGAGGTGAACATGCAGCGTTCGACGAGCAGTGCGGCCCGCCGTACCGCCGCGGTGGACTCCGCAGCCGCGCGGGGTTCGAGCAGCGCCGCCGCGTCGTCCCAGCAGCCGCGGGACCGCAGCCGCCACACGGCCTGTTCGGACGGGGTGTCCCCGCCCCCGAATGCGGGCGGCAGTCCTCCCTCGTCGTCCTGCCGTACCGGACGTGACATGGCGGTGTCCGCCACTGTGCCTCCCCTAGCGCGCCTTTGAGCCGGATGTGACCGCATCTCAGCACGAAGTGGGGTGCCTAGCCAAGAGAAAGTGTGAAGCAGTTCACAAAGTTTTACTCAATGGGGCTATCTGCCAAGTGTGGGAGGCAGGAGCAACCCGTAAAGGCGAAGGGGCCCTGATGGTGTGATGACGTGGTTATAGTGCGTATCAGATATGAATGAGTAGGTAATAACTTGCGCGGCTTACGCGATTTTCAGTTCCGCATCTGTCATGGTTTGCACTTGTTTAGTCCAAAATAATTGGGAAGCAGCCATGTACGACTTGCTAGTGGTGGGGGCAGGCCCCTACGGACTCTCGGTGGCGGCACACGCCACCGCCGCCGGACTGAACGCGCGGGTACTGGGCAAACCGATGGCGTTCTGGCGCGACCATGTGCCCGAGGGGACCTACCTCGAATCCGAGCCCTGGTCCTCCAGCCTCTCCGACCCCAACGGCGCCTGCACGCTCACCGACTACTGCGCGACCCGGGATCTGCCCACGGACAGCGGCGGCTCGCTCCCGGTGGACACCTTCGCCGCATACGGGGCCTGGTTCACCGACCGGGCGGTGCCCTGTGTCGACGAGCGCACCGTCACCGGCGTACGCCCCCGGGACGACTCCTTCCTGGTGCGGACCGACGACGGTGACGCCCTGGAGACCCGGACGGTGGCGATCGCCGTGGGGCTGCTGCCCTTCGCCCGGATCCCCGTACCGCTGCGCGAGCTGCCGCCCGAACTGGCCTCGCACAGCAGCGGGCACCACGACCTTTCCCGGTTCAAGGGCCGGAACGTCACCGTGATCGGTTCGGGCCAGTCCGCCTTGGAGACCGCCGCGCTGCTGGCCGAACAGGGCGCCGACGTACGCCTCGTGGCCCGTGCCGAGCGCATCGGCTGGAACGAGCCCCCGCAGCCGCTGGAGCGCCGCCCGCTCCAGCGGCTGCGCGAACCGCACTCCGCGCTGGGCACCGGCTGGTCCGACTGCGTCCAGTCGGAACTCCCCTGGGCGGTACACGGGCTGCCCGGAACCCTGCGCACCCGACTCACCGACCGCGCCCTCCAGCCCGCCGGGGCCTGGTGGCTGCGCGAGCGCTTCGAGGCCGCCGTCACGGTGCGGCCCGCGACCCGCCTGTGGTCGGCGGTGCCGACGGTGGACGGCGTCCGGTTGCATCTGGGCAACACCCGCGGCATGGAGACGGTGCTGGAGACCGAACACGTGATCGCCGCGACCGGGTTCCTCCCCGAACTGGAGCGGCTGCGGGTGCTCGACCCGGCGCTGCGCGCCCGGCTGCGCGTGGTGCGCGGCAGCCTGGCACCCGCGCTGGACGGCTGCTTCCAGTCCTCCCTGCCGGGGCTGTACTTCGCCGGGCCGCTGGCCGCGCCCGCCTTCGGCCCCGTGATGCGCTTCGTGCACGGCACCGCCTTCACCGCCTCGCGGCTGACGGGCGGCGTACGGCAGCGCCTCCAGCGGGACCGGCCCGGCCCGCGGCGCACGCCGTGGGCGGCCCGGCTGCCCCGGCCCGCCTCCGGCGCGGCGCGCGAAGGCGCGCCCCGGTCCGCCGCGCAGCCCGCACCCCGGCCCGCACCCCGGTCCGCCGCGCACCCCGCGCAGCGGACCGGTGAGCCTGCGCGGCCACGGACCTGAGTGGACGCGGCCCAGGACCCTAGCTGCCCAGTACCTCCCGCAGTTCGGGCTGGAGGAGGTCGCCGTGGGCGCGTACCAGGTCGTCGCACAGCTCCCAGATGCGTTCGACCGGCAGCGCCGCGGCGGTGGCCGGGTCCGCCATGGCGGCGTGCCGGACGTGGCGCGGTTCGCCGTCGGTGGCAGCCCGTACGACGAGGTCGTTGACCCCGATGTAGGCCCGGTTCAGGGCGGCGCACTGCGGCGGGAGCGCGCCGGTCCTGGTGGGCTGGACGCCCAGCGCGTCGACGAGGCAGGGCACTTCGACGACGGAGTCGGCCGGCAGGTTGTCGATCAGCCCCCGGTTGGGCACGTTGCCGTAGACCGTGCGCGGGGTGCCGGTGACCATGCTGTGGATGATCTGCGGGGCGTACTCCAAGGTGCCCTCCACCGGCAGTGAGGCGCCGGTGGCCAGGGCCTCGCGGGTCCGCTCGTAGCTGGCTGCGTTCTCCTCGATGATCTCCAGGTACGCGCCGACGGGCAGCCGCAGCCGCTCCACCTCGCTGTCGTGGTGCAGATACCAGGGGACGTATTCCGAGGAGTGCTCGCTGGTCTCGGTGGGGTAGTGGCCGAGCCTGCGGTACATGTCCACCCGGACGCGCCGGCGCAGTTCGGCGTCCTTCTCGATCGCCTGGTCGAGCAGCGGATACAGGTCCTGCCCGTCCCGTTCGAAGCGCAGCACCCACGCCTGGTGATTCACCCCGGCCGCGAGGTAGGAGACCTCCTCGAAGGGGACGCCGACCAGCTCCGCGAGGTCGTTCATCGTCCAGTACACCGAGTGGCACAGGCCGACGACCTTGAGCTGGGGCGCGATCCGGTGCAGGTACAGGGCGTTCATCGCCATCGGGTTCGTGTAGTTCAGCAGCAGCGCGTCGGGGCACACCTCGGCCATGTCCTCGGCCAGTGCGCGGAGTACGGGGAAGGTGCGCAGCGCGCGGAAGATGCCGCCGGTGCCCAGCGTGTCGCCGATCGTCTGGCGCACCCCGTAGCGGGCCGGGACGGCGAAGTCGGTGCGGGTCGCCTCGTTCATGCCGACCTGGATGATGTTGATGACGAAGTCGGCGCCCTCCAGGGCGCCCCGCCGGTCCGGGTGGGCGCTGATGACGGGTTCGGCGCCGAGTTCGGCGGCGATCCGGCGGGCGGCGCCCTCGGCCGTGGCGAGCCGTTCGGGGTCGATGTCGTGCAGGGCGATGTGGGCGCCGCGCAGTTCGGGGAAGGCGAACAGGTCGGCCAGCAGGCCCTGGGTGAAGACGACGCTGCCCGCGCCCACAAAGGTGATCCTGGTACTGGTCATCGGGAGATCCTTCGGTTCGAAGCGGTGGCGGTGGCGGCGGCGGTGGCGACGGTGGCTGAGGCGGCGGAGGAGGCTTCGTCCCAGGTGGGCTGGGCGGCCGTGCCGCCGTGGGCGCGGGTGGAGAGGGCTCCGCAGGCGGCGGCGAACTCCAGTGCGGACGAGGGGTCCAGGCCGCGCAGGACGGCGGCGACATATCCGGCATCGAAGCTGTCCCCCGCGCCGACGGTGTCGACCGCCTCGACGGCGGGCGGCGCGGCGCGCAGCGTACGGGTGCCGTCGTGCGCGAGTGCGCCGTCGGCGCCGTCCTTGACGACGGTCAGCGGCCCGCGGGCGGACAGCGCGGCGGCCACCTCGGACAGTTCCTGCGCCGCGTCACCCGCCGCGTCACCCGCCGCGTCACCCGTCGTGTCACCTCCCGAGCCGCCCGCCGCCCCGCCCGCCGGACCCTCCGCCAGGGCAGCGGCCAGCGCACGGGCCTCGGCCGCGTTCGGCAGCAGGACGTCGGTGACGCCGAGCACCGGCCCGAGCAGCGCCGCGTCCCACCGCTGGTCCGGATCGTCGTTGGTGTCCAGCGAGGTGCTCGCACCATGTGTGTGGGCGAGGGCGAACACCTCGTGCAGCCGTGCGGCGAGCCGGGGCAGCAGGAAGAAGGACGCCGCGTGCACGTGCCGCACCTCGGCCAGCAGTGCGGCGGGCACGTCCGCGGGGCCGGTGGAGGCCAGCGTGCCGGGCGCGGTGAGGATGGCACGGTCGCCGCCGTCCGCGAGGACGACGGTGGTGAGCGGGGTGGGCAGTACGGGGTCGGTGGCCAGGGCCGTGACGTCGACACCCCGGTCCGTGAGGGACCGGCGGACGAACGCGCCCGCCGGGTCGTCGCCGACCCGTCCGGCGAACGCCACGCGCAGCCCGAGCCGGGCGGCGCCGCAGGCCATGATCGCGGCCGAGCCGCCGAGGACGAGGCTCGCGTGCTCGACCAGCTGTTCGCGCTGGCCGAAGGCGAGGGTGCGGGGCACGGGGCCGAGCACCACGTCCGGATTGGCGTCGCCGATCACGAGCAGATCAAAAGGGGGAGACATGGTGCGCTTCCTGGTGCGAGGGAGGGCGAAACAGGGGGAGGGACGGGACGGTCCGAGAAACAGGCACTAGCCCTTCAGCCCGCTGGAGGTCAGCGACTGGATGAAGGTCTTCTGGGCGAACAGGAACGCGGCGAGTACCGGCAGTACCGTGAGCACGTTGCCCGCCATGACCGCCGACCAGCGGGTGTGGTGCTGCCCCTGGAAGGTCGTCAGCCCCAGCTGGAGCGTGTACTGGGTGTCGTGGTTGATGGCGATGAGCGGCCAGGTCAGGTCGTTCCAGGTGGCCAGGAAGGTCAGCACGGCGACGGTGGCCAGCGCCGGACGGGCCAGCGGCATGATGATGGAGACCAGCACCCGGAGCCGGGAGCAGCCGTCGATCCACGCCGCCTCCTCCATCTCACGTGGGAGCGAGAGGAAGAACTGCCGGAAGAGGAACACGGCGAACGGGGTGACCAGGGCGGGCACGATGAGCGCGCCCAGGGTGTCGATCAGCCCCAGCTCCTTCATCACCAGGAAGGTGGGGATCATCGTGAGCTGGAACGGGATGATCATGGTCGCCAGCATCAGCCCGAGCAGCAGCCGAGACCCCGCGAACCGCATCCGGGCGAACGCGTAACCGCCCAGCGCCCCGAGCAGCAGATTCGACGCCACCGCCACCGACGAGACGATGAACGAGTTGGCGAACCAGCGGGGGAACATCGCGTTGCCCAGCACGTAGCGGTAGCCGCCCAGGTCGATGCCGTCGGGCCAGAGCGCGGGCGGGAAGCGGTTGATCTCGGCGTCGCTCATCACCGAGGTGAGCAGCAGCCACAGCAGCGGCAGGGCGAAGCCGAGCGCCAGCGGCGCGAGCAGCAGATGCCAGGGGCTGAACGGCAGCCACCGCCGCCGTTTCCCGCCCCGCCGCTGAGCCGCCGACGGTTCCACCGGGGTGTCGGCCACTGCCATGGAGGCGGTCATCGGACGGCTCCTTCCGTACGGGCCCGGTAGCGCCGCTGCACTTGGAGCGCGGCACCGGCGATCAGCAGGGCGAGGGCGAGGACGTACGCGGCCGCCGCGCCGTACCCCGCGGTGAAGGTGCGGAACGCCTGCTCCCAGACGAAGTAGACGATGACGGTCGTCGACCCGAGCGGGCCGCCCTTGGTGGTCACATAGATCAGGTCGAAGACCTGGAGCGCCTGGATGAGCTGCCACAGCACCAGGAACACGCTGACCGGGGTGAGGGTGGGCAGGGTGATGTGGCGCAGCACCCGCCACCGTCCGGCGCCGTCCAGCCGGGCGGATTCGACGAGCTCCGGCGGCACGTCCTGGAGCGCGGCGAGGTACACGACGACACAGAAGCCGATCCCGCTCCACAGCGAGATCCCCACCAGCAGGTACAGCGCCTGGTCCGGGTCGCTCAGGAAGCCCTGGCGCGAGATGCCCAGCTTGTGCAGCAGCGAGTTGGCCGCGCCGAACTCGGGGTCGAGGATGAACGAGAACAGCACGCCCTGCGCGGTCGCGGAGACGACGAACGGGATGAAGATCAGGGTGCGGTAGAAGCCGATGAGGCGGATGCGGCGGTTCAGCGCCAGCGCGAGCGCGAGACCGCCCACCAGGCTCAGCGGTACGAAAAGCGCCGCGTAGAGCAGGGTGTTCCCCACGGCGGTGTGGAAGTTGGGGTCCTCGGCCAGGGCCCGGTAGTTGTCCAGTCCGACCCAGCGGCCGGGTGTGACCAGGTCGTCGGCACGGAAGGACAGCAGCAGGGACCAGACGACGGGGACGATCGCCAGCCCGAGGATGATCAGCACCGACGGGCCGACGAACGCCCAGGCGGTGGCGCTCTCCCGGCGGATCCGGCGGCGCGTCGGGCCGGAGGGCCGGGCCGGGCGGCCGGAACCGTCCGGGGCGTCCAGGTCGTCCGGGCGGTTCTTGTCCGGTGGAGCGGTGCGCGCCTCAAGGGTGACCGCGCGGGGCACTGTCGACATGACGGCCTTCCTCATCTGGGGATCAGCAGGGCGGCGTTGGCCTTGTCCGCGCAGTCGCGCAGGGCCGCCTCGGGGCTCTTGCGGCCCAGCAGCACGGCGACGACGGCCTGGCCCAGCGCCTGCGAGATCTGCGGGTAGGCGGCGTGCACCGGCCGCACCCGCGCGTTGTCGAGGGCCTTGGTGAAGACGGGCAGGCCCGCCGTGCGCTCCGAGTGCTCGCGCCATTCCGGCCGTCTCTCGGTGGCGGTGCTCAGCGGGAGGCTGCCGGCGGCGATGTCCCAGCGGACGTCGCGTTCCGGCTGGATCATCCAGCTGACGAACTCCACGGCGGCGCGCGAGCGGGCGTCGCCGTTGTCGAAGACGGTCCAGGTGTCCGGGCCGGAGATGGTGACGGGCTTTCCGCTGTAGGTGGGCAGCGGCACCACGCCGTAGTCGATGCCGGCGCCGAGGATGTCGGGGAGCTGCCAGGGGCCGGTGGCGACCATCGCCATCCGGCCGCCCAGGAAGACCTGGTACATCTGCTCGCTGCCCGGCTTGGGGTCGATGTAGACGCTCGAGTCCCCGGCCAGCGCTTCGAGCGTCTCCAGCGCGCGTACGCCCTCGTCGGCGAAGCCGATGCCCTTGCCGTCGTCGGCGATCACGTCGCCGCCCTGGTCCCAGATCATCGGCCAGAGCCGCCACACGGTGTCCTCGTCGCCCGTGCCGGGCCAGCCGGTGCCGAACACGCCGCGGCCGCTGTCGGTGAGCTTCTCGGCGGTCCGCACGAACTCCGGCCAGGTCCAGCCCTCCTCGGGGAAGGGCACGCCGGCCTCGCGGAACAGCTTCTTGTTGTAGACGACGGCTAGCGCGTCCAGGAGCGCGGGCGCGGCGCGTATCCGGCCGTTGAGGGTGACCGCGTCCCGGGCCGCCTGCCAGTAGCTGGTCCAGGGGGTCTCCCCGTCGCGCAGCGCCGAGCCGAGGTCCACGACGCTGGGGCTGCGGGCGACGCTCGCCAGGTCGGAGCCGAAGACATAGGCGATGTCCGGATACGAGCCGGACGCCAGCGCCGCTGTGACCTTCTGGAGCATGGCGTCGGACAGCACCCCGCCCCCGCCCGCGTCCACGCGGATGCGGGGGTGCGTGCGGTTGAACTCGCCCACCAGCTTCTCGATGGCCTTCTTGCCGGTGTCGCTCTGACCGTGCCAGAGCTCGACGGTCACGGTGCCGTCGGCGCTGACGCCGTCGGAGGCGCCCGGCGCGCAGCCGGGGAGGAGGGCGGCTCCGGCGCCCCCGGCCGCGAGGGCCGCGCCACCCCGCAGCAGGCGGCGCCGGGGGAGGGGAGGCTGAGTACCCCGGATACGGGTCATCGAGATCTCCTTGACGAAGAGGGGAGGGGAGGGGAGGGAAGGGACGGGGGCGACGGGAAGGGAGACGGAGGACGTGGGGTGGGTGAGGTCTCCGCCATGTGGGTGCTGTGGGGTGCTGTCCGGCGCTCGTGCTGTCCGGCGCGACGCGGTCAGTAAGGTCGCGAGGCCGCAAAGGCGAGGTCGCGAAGTGGTGAGTTCACCGCCCTCGGGCGGCAGGGTCCCGTTCCCCGGGAGTCGGCCCAGCCAAGGGGCATGGCCTGGGCCTGGGCCAGGGACCGGCTCCTAGTGCCGTGACCGGCAAGGTCTGCTCCGTCGCGCCGCCCTGCACGCGTCCCCTCGGCCCTGCGGGCCCGGGGAGACCCCATGCTCGCCGTGTCGGACGACGCTCCTTGGCGGGCAGACCTTGCCGGTCACGGCACTAGCAGATCGCGTGGACGTACTTGTCGCTGTCCGGCGTGGTGACGCCGACGTCCCGGCGGACGATGCTCAGCCGGTCGTCCCAGTCAGCGCAGGCCCGCTCCAGGCCCCGGTCCGTGTACTCGATCACCACGACGTGGTCGTCGAAGGCCTCCGCGTAACCGCCGCACTCCTCGTACTCGCCGCACTCCTCCGCGACCGCGAAGTCCAGGCCGGTCTCGTCCCGGCTGTCCGCGAGCTCCACCGTGTTCTTCTGGCCGATCGCCAGGCCACGGGAGTGCGCGTGCGCCGACAGCAGCGTGATGAACGCCTTGGCGTCCCTGGGGGTGAGCAGGTTCTCGGAGCGCGTGTAGCTGTCGTAGTTGTCGGGCTCCACCGCGTCGAAGCCCTTGTCGGCACAGCCGTCCGTCCAGCCGTTGACCTTGTCGGCGATCCGCTCGCGCTTGCCGGCGGTGCCGATGTCCAGGAGCGGCTCGTTCCAGTCCGGGTCCATGACGACGTCACCGTTCTCGTCCCGCAGCAGCAGGTCGGTGGGCCACTCGCGGGTCTCGCCGGGCTGGACCTGGAAGGCGTTCACGTAGCAGATGTTGTAGAGGCCGTCGGCGGGCTCCGCCGCGCGGTCCCGGCTGACGATCTCGACATCGGCGGGCGGGTCGTACGGGCCGCCGATCTGGTAGTCGAACCCTGCCCCGGGCGGGGGCAGCGAAGGGTTGGCCGCGGCGTCGGCCTTCGAGGACGTGCCGGTGAGACCGGCGGTGACGAGGGCAGCCGTCGCCAGTGCGGCTGCCGCCCAGGGGCGCCAGCCCCGCAGAGCATGGTTGACAGGCATGGAACTGCTCCATCAATCGGGGGTACGGCCCCGCCTCGGACGACGCTCTACGCGCTCCTGGCGACTCAGGCCGGGCTTCGGACCGCATCCGCTACCGGCTGGGCGCACCTCTTCGGTGCCGGGTTTCCCACCCCAGGCACTGGCAGGATCCAAGCGCGTCATTTCGCGCACGTCAAGAGTTCGAACTTGAGCACATTCGCTGATATGCGCAGCGTCGTCGGTGTGCAGCAGACTGCCACGACCCGCGACCGAACCGTAGAGAGACCGGAGAAAGCCTGGTCAATCCCGCTTTTCCGAGCCATGCGCAGCTGATCGGAGCTACACTCCGGGCATGCTCAAGAGTGATCGGTTGAACCGGATCATCGACCATGTGTCCTCCGAAGGCAGTGCGGACGTCCATCAGCTGGCCGTCCTGCTGGGTGTCTCCGGTGCGACGGTACGCCGCGATCTGCGGTCGCTGCACGAACAGGGCCTGTTGCGGCGCACCCACGGCGGCGCGGTGACCGCCCCGTCCGAGCTGCCGATGCGGCATCGCGCGGGCAGGCAGCAGGCGCAGAAGCAGCGCATCGCGGCCGCCGCGGCCGAACTGGTGCCGGACGGCGCGGTGGTCGGCATGACGGGGGGCACCACGGTCACCGAGGTCGCGCGGGCGCTGGCCGGGCGCAGCGGCATCACCGTGGTGACCAACGCGGTGAACATCGCGGCGGACCTGGTGGTGCGGCCGGATCTCCAGCTCGTCGTCATCGGGGGCAACGCGCGCTCGCAGAGCTACGAACTGGTGGGCCCGGTCGCCGAACGCATGCTGGACGAGTACCACATCGACATCAGCTTCATCGGCGTCGACGGGCTCACGACCGGGGGCGGGTGCAGCACGCACGACCAGATGGAGGCGCACACCGACCGCGCTTTCCTGCGCAACAGCACCCGCACCGTCGTGGTCGCGGACAGCACCAAGATCGGCAAGGTCACCTTCGCCAAGATCTGCCCGCTCAGCGAGATCAGCGCCGTCGTCACCGACAGCGCGGCGGACGAGGCCGACACCGCCGCCCTCCGCGCGCTGGGGGTGCGGGTGCACACCGCGTAGCGGGTCAGCCGAAGGACGGGTGCCGTGCCGCCGGGCGGGGGGTGCTGCCGCCGGGCGGGTCCGGCGGCACAGCACCGGGTGTCAGAGGCCGAGCAGCCGGGCCGCGTTGCCGTGGTAGAGGCCGCCGAGCACCTCCTCGGGCAGTTCCAGCGCGGAGACGTCCCATCGCCCCTGCGGGGGCACCCGCTCCCCGGGCGCGTACGGGAAGCACTCGTCGCCGCTCTCCAGGAACCGGTAGTAGAGCCGGTAGTCCGCCGCGTGCACCGGGAACGCGTCCGTGCCGAACAGCACCCGCTCCGGGAACCGCCGGATCAGCGCGCGGGCGGCGCGCGGTCGGCGTCCCAGCTCGGCCATCCGTCCCGCGATGTCGATATGGAAGTTCGGATACCGCTCCAGCAGCGAACCCACCCAGCCCAGATCCTCGGCGCAGCCCGCGTGCGCACCGATGAACACCGTGTCCGGCTGGGCGGCCACCAGCGACTCCAGCGCGCCCAGCAGCGTACGGGCGGACGGGTGGTGCGGGGCGGCGAACGACCAGTCGGGGTTGGCGAGGATCTCCTCCAGCCGCTCGTTCGCGGCATCGGGCGGCTCGAAGAAGGCGAGCGGATCGGCCGTGTGGATGAGGACCGGCAGCCCCAGCGCCCCGGCCTCCGCGAAGACCGGGGCGAGCCTGGGGTCATCGGGCCGCACCAGCGCACCGCCGCCGTCGGTGACGGTCAGCCCGAGGTCCTTCCAGACCTTGAGCCCCCGGGCGCCGGCGGCGGCGGCCCGCCGCAGATCCGCCACCAGCAGGTCCGTACCGTCCGGCTCCCGGAGCCTGCCCCAGTCCAGCTGGGCGAAGGTCAGGAACCGGCCGGGGTGGGCCTGGTCGTACCGCTCGAGGTTCTCCTCCAGGTCCCGCCCCACGCGGCCGTCCAGATTGACCACACAGCGCACCCCGCAGCCGTCCATCACCGCCAGCAGCTCCGCCACGTCGGGCACCATCCAGCCGCCGTCCCCGGACAGCCAGCGGCCCAGGTGGTTATGGACGTCCACGCACTCCGTCCACGGCCGCTCCACCTCGGTGACCGGGCCGGACAGCACCGGGCGTGGGGCGTAGTCGGCGAGCGGCAGGGCGCGGAGCCGGGCGAGTTCGCCGCCCCCCAGGGGCCCGCTCACCCGGCGGCCTTCCCGGCCGATCCCCCGGCCGCCGGCGCCTCGAACGGCGCGGCCACCCGTGCGGCGGACTGCGCGGCCCCCAGGACACCCAGGATCCGCGACACCTCCTGCGCCATCGCCTCCCGGGCGGGGCCCAGGTAGCGCCTCGGGTCGACAAGCTCCGGCCGGTCCGCGAGGACGCCCCGCACCGCGCCGGTGAACACCGAGTTGAGATGCGTGGAGAGGTTCACCTTGCGGATACCGGCCCGGACGGCCGCCGCGAGCACCGGGTCGGGCACGCCGGAGGAGCCGTGCAGCACCAGCGGCACCGGCACGGCCTCGCGCAGCGCACCGATCAGCTCCAGATCGAGCTGCGCCCGCCGCTCGGTCATCGCGTGCGAGGAACCGACGGCGACGGCGAGCGCGTCCACCCCCGTCTCGGCGACGAAGCGCGCCGCCTCGCCCGGATCGGTGCGCACCCCGGGGGCGTGGGCGCCGTCCTTGCCGCCGACCTCACCCAGCTCCGCCTCCACCCAGACGCCGCGCTCGTGGCACCAGTCGGTGATCTCGCGCGTGGTGGCGAGGTTCTCGCCCCACGGCAGCCGCGCGCCGTCGTACATCACCGAGGCCACGCCGCAGGAGACGGCCGCACGGATCAGCTCCGGCTCGGTCGCGTGGTCGAGGTGCAGGGAGGCGGGGGTGTCCGTGGCGGCGATGGCCTCCAGTGCGGCGGCGGCCAGCGGGCGCAGGGCGCCCCGGTAGCCGACCGCGTTCTCGCTGACCTGCACGACCACCGGCGCCCGGGCCCGTGCGGCGCCGTCGAGCACCGCCTCCAGCTGCTCCAGCAGTACGGCGTTGAAGGCGCCCGTGCCGTGGCCGCCCGCCTCGGCGGCGTCCATCAGCCGCGCCGTGCCCAGCAGCGTCATGACGCCTGGGCCAGGACCACGGAGCGGGTGAGGTTCGGCGGGTTGTCGACGTCACGGCCGAGGCCGTCCGCCAGCTCCGCCGCAACCCGCTGCGCCTTGATCATCTCGGCGAGCGGGTCGAGCCCGGACCTCAGCAGGCGGGCACCGGTGGCCCCGATCTGTTCGGCCAGTCCGTCCGGCAGGCCGCCCAGCGCCCAGACGGCGCGGCCGGGCGCCGCGACGCCGATCGGGCCGTGCCGGTACTCCATCGCCGGATACGCCTCGGTCCACCAGGCGGCGGCCTCGCGTACCTTCAGCGCGGCCTCCAGGGCCAGGCCGTTCGTCCAGCCGGTGCCGAGGAAGGTGATCTGCGAGGCCGCCAGCACCTCGGGGTCCAGTGCTTCGCGGACGGCGGTGGAGGCGTCCGCAAGCGCCTGGCCCAAGTCCTCGCCCAGGTGCGCTCGGAGCAGGACGAGCTGGGTGGTGGGGAAGCGCGTCTGGACGACGGAGCGCTCGTCGGCGAAGTCGAGTACGACGGTGTCGTCGGCCAGCGCGGTCACGGGGGAGTCCGGGACGGCGGTCAGGGCGGTGCTGCGGATGCGGCCCCGTACCTGCTCCAAGGCGTGCAGCACCTCGGTCGTGGTACCGGAACGCGTCAGCGCGACCACCCGGTCGTACTCCCGCTCCAGCGGGGCTTCGGAGGCGGCGAAGGCGTCGGTCACGCCGTGGCCCGCGGCCTCGCGCAGGGCGGCGTACGACTGGGCCATGAACCATGAGGTGCCGCAGCCGATGACCGCCACCCGCTCTCCGGACTTCGGCAGCGCGGCGGCGTGGCGCGGCAGCAGCGCGATGGCCTGCCGCCAGCAGTCGGGCTGGGATGCGATCTCGTCTGCGGTGTGCGACATGGCCTCTCCTAGGCTCTGGCGGATAATGCGCAAGTTGAGCAACATTGTGCTCGAAGCTGAGCGGATTTACTCAGTTCTATCAGAACTGCGCGTGCGGGGGCGAGAGCGCCCCGGCGCGGGGGTGAGCGGGGAGGGCGCGAGGAGCGGGTGAGCGGGGCGAGCGCAGCAGGGCAGCCGGGCGCGCCTGCCCGCAGCGCCCGCACGGGAGCGGAGGGTCAGCTCATGCGGAGGGCGAGGAAGAAGTCCAGCTTGTCCTCGAGGCGGGACAGATCGCGCCCCGTCAGCTGTTCGATACGCCCCATCCGGTAGCGGAGCGTGTTGACGTGAAGATGCAGCCGCGACGCGCACCTCGTCCAGGAACCGTCGGAGGCGAGGAACGCCTCCAGGGTGGGCAGCAGTTCCGCCCGGTGCCGCTGGTCGTAGTCGCGCAGCGGCTGGAGCAGCCGCGCGGTGAAGGCCCGCCGCACGTCGTCCGGTACGAAGGGCAGCAGCAGCACGTGTGAGGCCAGTTCCGCGTGCCCCGCCGCGCGGACGCGGCCACTGTGGGCGGCGGCCACCCGCCGGGCGTGCCGGGCCTCCTCCAGCGCGCCGCGCAGACCCTCCGCCGAGTGCACGGCGGCGCTCACGCCCACCGAGAGCCGCCCGTCCTGTGCCAGGCCGCGCTCCAGAGGCTCACGGATTGAGGCGACGAGCTCGGCGGCGTCCAGCTCGGTGGAGTCCCGGGCCGCCCGGTCGCCCGCCCCACCCATTCCTCCGCCGCCGGTCGGGGGCAGCGGCACCAGGGCGACGGCTTCGTCGGCGGCGTGGGCGACGGCGATCCGGTAAGCCGCGTCGGGCGCGTCGACGGCGTCGGCGTCGGAGGCCTGGGCTTCCGGGGCCGGGAGGATCTGCCCGGCGAGGATCTCCTCCAGCAGCGACTGGGTGGCGCTGCCGTCACCGCTGGCGCCCTCGCCCGGCTCCTCCCACTCCACTTGGGCCACCACCACCTGCCAGCACGGCATCGCCCCCGGCTGCAGCTCCGGCACCAGCACCTGGCCCGCGGCCCGCAGCCGCGCGGCGGTCTCGGCGGGCGGCGCGCCGGACTGCACGAGTTCCAGTACCTCCTGGGCGAGCCGCCTGCGCATCGTCAGGGACGAGTCCCCGTGTTCGCGCTCGGCGGCGATCAGCTGGGTGACGCCCTCCAGCAGGTCGAGGCGCTCACCGGGCCAGTCGGCCGGGTCCGCACGCACGGCCAGCAGCCAGTCGGACAGCACGGCGGCGCGCGCATCAGCGGCGCCGGTCCGGACGGGGAAGAGCGCGTAGTCGGCCCCGTCCCCGCCGGTGACGCGGTACGGGCTGCGCTGCCCCGCCCGTACGGCCGCGAGATGGGCGCCCGCCAGCCGGGTGCGGACCGTTTCGGGCAGCCGCTGGGCGCCGCCGCCCGAACCGGCCATCAGCCGGCCGGTGGGGGAGAGCACCCAGGCGCGCAGATCCAGGTCGGAGACGAGCAGATCGAGCACCGCGTCGAGGCCGCCGCCGCCAGGGCCGGAGGACATCAGCCTGCGGTGGCGCTCCACGACGGCAGCCAGATCACCGGCCCGCTCCGTCGACACCTGCCGCACCACATGCTCGGTGATCGTCGCGAAGGCGACATCCTCGACGACTGCGAAGAGCGGCAGCCGGTGGCGGGCGCAGGCGATCGTCAGATCCTCCGGAACCGCGCCCAGCTCGGCCTCGCCGGCCGCCAGCGCGGCCACCCCGGCGGCGGCCAGGATGCGGACGAAGGGCTCGGAGTCCTCCGCCGTGCGGTGCCAGGCGAGACCGGTGAGGACCAGTTCCCCGCCGGAGAGGTAGCGGCTCGGATCGCGCAGGTCGGTGGTCATCACCCCGCGCACGGTGCGGTCCAGTTCCTCTACGCCGCCGAGCAGCCGCAGGCCGAGCTCCGGTGTGTCCAGCAGTGCGCGCAGCCGCATGTCGTCGCCGCCGTTCCGTTGCCCGAATGATGCCGTGCCCAGTGCCAGTGCCAGTGCCAGCGGTCAGTGACCGGTACCCGGTGACCAGTGCAGAGCCGAGTGCGGTGTGCGACGGCGCGGACACCGTGTGCTGATGGCCCCCCGGCTTTCGTTCGAATCTACAAGACGCGGCCCCGGGGCAGCCAGCCGGTTCATGGTTTCGGTGACTGCACCCGATGGCGCGCGCGTCGGTCTACTTGCCCCACAGCTCGTGAACGCAACATGAACCGCCCCGGCTCACCGCAGTCCGAAGCCCGGCCCCAGAGCGACCCGAGAAGAGAAACGCATGGAGTTCCTGCGCCCTGCCGACTGGGGGGAAGCGCTGGCCGCCAAGGCCGAGCATCCCTCGGCCGTTCCCCTCGCGGGCGGCACCGACGTGATGGTCGAGATCAACTTCGACCACCGCCGGCCCGAGTACCTGCTCGACCTCAACCGCATCGCCGAGCTCGGCGAGTGGCAGACGGACACGGAGTACGTACGACTCGGCGCCTCCGTCTCCTACACCAGGATCATGGAGAGCCTCAGCACCGAACTCTCCGGCCTCGCCCTGGCCGGTCACACCGTCGGCTCCCCGCAGATCCGCAACCGGGGCAGCGTCGGCGGCAACCTCGGTGCGGCCTCGCCCGCCGGAGACTCACACCCCGCGCTGCTCGCGGCGGGCTCCGAGGTCGAGGTGGAGTCGGTGCGCGGCAGCCGCCGCATCCCGGTGGAGGAGTTCTTCACCGGGGTCAAGCGGAACGCGCTCGCCGAGGACGAACTGATCCGCGCCGTACACATCAAGAAGGCGTCCGGACCGCAGCAGTTCTCCAAGGTCGGCACCCGCAACGCGATGGTCATCGCCGTCTGCGCCTTCGGTATCGCCCTGCACCCGGACACCCGTACGGTCCGCACCGGGATCGGCTCCGCCGCGCCCACTCCGGTACGGGCCCGCGCCGCCGAGGACTTCCTGGACGCCGCGCTGGAGGAGGGCGGCTTCTGGGACAGCGGCAAGACCCTTCCGCCTTCGCTCGCCGCGGAGTTCGCCACCCTGGCGTCCGGGGCCTGCAACCCCATCGACGACGTGCGCGGCAGTGCGAAGTACCGCCGCCACGCGGTGTCGGTGATGGCCCGCCGGACCCTCGGCTGGACCTGGGAGAGCTACCGCGCCGGACACACGGGCGGCACCGGCGGCACCGGACACAACGGCCACACTCCGGAAGGAGACGCGTCATGCGTGTGACATTCCAGGTCAACGGACGTCCCTACGAGGCCGACGACGTGTGGGAGGGCGAGTCGCTGCTCTACGTACTGCGGGAGCGCATGGGCCTGCCCGGTTCCAAGAACGCCTGCGAGCAGGGCGAGTGCGGCTCCTGCACGGTCCGTCTCGACGGTGACCCGGTCTGCGCCTGTCTCGTCGCGGCAGGCCAGGTCGAGGGCCGCGAGGTGGTCACCGTCGAGGGGCTGGCCGACCTCGCCCGGGAACGCGCGGAGGGCGGCTGCGGGACCGGAGCCTGCGGCAGCCGGGGCGGCGGAGCACGGAGCACCGCGGCGCGCGGCACCTCCGTGGACGAGGCCCGGCGCTGGGAGGCGCGACCGGCGGGCGCGGAGTCCGGCGCACGCACCGGCGAGTCCGCAGCGCTGGCCCCCGTGCAGCAGGCGTTCATCGACGCGGGAGCCGTCCAGTGCGGCTTCTGCACGCCCGGCCTGCTGGTCGCCGCGGACGAGCTGATCGAGCGCACCGGGCAGCCCTCGGACGCGGACATCCGCGAGGCGCTGTCCGGCAACCTCTGCCGCTGCACCGGCTACGAGGCGATCCTCGATGCCGTCCGCCTCGCCGCCGCGCGCAGCACTGACGGCGGCACCGCAACCGACGGCGGCACCGGCCCCGGCGAGGGCACCGGCACCGGAAGTCCCGCGGCCCCGGCCGCCGGAACGGGAGCCTGACCGCCATGGGCGTGACGAGGACACCCACCAGCCTCAGCCAGGGCAGCCGCACCCGGGGCGGCATCGGCGAATCCACCCTCCGCCCCGACGGCACTCTCAAGGTCACCGGCGAGTTCGCCTACGCCTCCGACATGTGGCACGAGGACATGCTCTGGGGCTACACCCTGCGCAGCCCGCACGCGCACGCCGAGATCGTCTCCGTCGACACCTCCGAGGCGCTCGCCCAGCCCGGCGTCCGCGCGGTCCTCACCTACGACGACCTGCCCACCGAGGTGAAGACGTACGGCCTGGAGGTCCCGGACACCCCGGTGCTGGCGCACGGCCGGGTCCGCCATCACGGCGAGCCGGTGGCCATCATCGCCGCCGACCACCCGGAGACCGCGCGCCGGGCCGCCGCGAAGATCAGGGTCGAGTACGCCGAACTCCCGGTCGTGCACGACGAGGCATCCGCCACCGCCCCCGGTGCGCCGCTGCTGCACCCGAACCGCGCAGACGACCACGGGCGGCATGTGCCGCATCCCAACATCGTGCACCGCCAGCCCATCGTCCGCGGCGACGCCGCGGCGGCAAAGGAGACGGCCGACGTCGTCGTCTCCGGCGAGTACGAGGTCGGCATGCAGGACCAGGCGTTCCTCGGCCCGGAGTCCGGCCTCGCCGTGCCCGCCGAGGACGGCGGCGTCGACCTCTATGTCGCCACCCAGTGGCTGCACGCCGACCTGCGCCAGATCGCCCCCGTCCTCGGCCTGCCCGAGGACAAGATCCGGATGACGCTCGCCGGTGTCGGCGGCGCCTTCGGCGGCCGGGAGGATCTGTCGATGCAGATCCACTCCTGTCTGCTGGCCCTGCGCACCGGCAGGCCCGTCAAGATCGTCTACAACCGGTTCGAGTCCTTCTTCGGCCATGTGCACCGGCACCCGGCGAAGCTCTGGTACGAGCACGGCGCCACCAAGGACGGCCGCATCACGCACATGAAGTGCCGGATCGTCCTGGACGGCGGGGCCTACGCCTCCACCTCCCCGGCCGTCGTCGGCAACGCCGCCTCCCTCGCCGTCGGCCCGTACGCGATCGACGACGTGGACATCGAGGCTCTCGCCCTCTACACGAACAACCCGCCCTGCGGTGCCATGCGCGGCTTCGGCGCGGTCCAGGCATGCTTCGCCTACGAGTCGCAGATGGACCGGCTCGCGGCGGAACTCGGACTGGACCCGGTGGAGTTCCGCCGCCGCAACGCCATGTCGCAGGGCACCTTCATGCCCACCGGCCAGCGGGTCGACTCCCCGGCACCGGTCGCCGAGATACTGCGGCGGCTCAAGGCGATGCCGCTGCCGCCCGAGCGCCAGTGGGAGTCCGCGGGCCGCTCGGGCACGGCCACCGACGTGCGGGCGCTGCCCGGCGGCCTCTCCAACACCACCCACGGCGAAGGCGTCGTACGCGGGGTCGGCTACGCGGTCGGGATAAAGAACGTCGGCTTCTCCGAGGGCTTCGACGACTACTCCACCGCCCGGGTACGGCTCCAGGTGGTCGGCGGCGAACCGGTCGCCACCGTGCACACCGCGATGGCCGAGGTCGGGCAGGGCGGCGTCACCGTGCACGCCCAGATCGCCCGGACCGAGCTGGGCGTCACCCAGGTGAGCATCGCACCGGCCGATACGAAGGTCGGCTCGGCGGGATCCACCTCCGCCTCCCGTCAGACCTATGTGACCGGCGGCGCGATCAAGAACGCCTGCGAGGCCGTGCGCGAACAGGTGCTGCAGATCGGCCGCGCCCGGTTCGGCACCTACCACCCGGCCTGGAACACCGCCGAACTGCTGCTGGAGGACGGCAAGGTGGTCACCGACGGCGGTGAGGTGCTGGCCCCGCTGGCGGAGGTGCTGGAGGACGAGACGGTGGAGGCCGATCTGGAGTGGCGCCACCGCCCCACCGAGGCACTCGACGTGCGCACGGGCCAGGGCTTCGGGCACGTCCAGTACTCCTTCGCCGCACACCGCGCGGTCGTCGAGGTCGACACCGAACTCGGCCTGGTCAAGGTCGTCGAGCTCGCCTGCGCGCAGGACGTCGGCAAGGCGCTCAACCCGCAGTCGGTGATCGGCCAGATACAGGGCGGGACGACGCAGGGGCTCGGCCTCGCGGTCATGGAGGAGATCGTGGTGAGCCCGGGGGCGAAGGTGTGCAACCCGTCCTTCACCGACTATCTGATCCCGACGATCCTCGACACGCCGACCATTCCCGTCGACATCCTCGAGCTTGCCGACGAGCACGCCCCGTACGGACTGCGCGGCGTCGGCGAGGCACCCACGCTCTCCTCGACCCCCGCGGTGCTGTCCGCCATCCGGCAGGCGACGGGGCTGGCCCTGAAGCGGGTGCCGGTGCGGCCCGAACACCTGACCGGGACGTAGCGCCGTACCAGCGGCAGGCCGACATGTCACAGGAACCGGCGCAGGCGGCGGCAGGGCTCCGGCCCGCGCCGGAAGCCTGCGGCGGGCCTCGGCGGAGGCCGCCGCACCACGCCGCACCGCCACACAGTTCCACCGCCACACAGTCCCCCGGGTGGGGGTGTCACACGCCCCCGTCCGGACCCGCCGGTCCCCGGAAGACCGGTGCACACCCGAAGCGGCTCCCTCCCGCGGAGCCGCAGACGTCTCGGGCCGTCCCCCGTGTCGTGCGATCCCGAATCCCGTGCATCCGGCGCCGCGTCGGCGAGTCTTGCCCAACGCGGCGGCCAGGTGTCCACGGGTGCCCCTGTGAACCTTGGGAGAAGCCACACAATGACCCAGCCGACAGCGGGGCCGAAAACCACGGTGGAGGACGCGGGCACCGGCTCGCGTCCCCCCGCCGGGCGGTCCTGGCTCGACAGGTACTTCCACATATCCGACCGAGGATCCACCGTCGCGCGGGAGGTGCGCGGCGGCGTCACCACCTTCATGGCGATGTGCTACATCCTGCTGCTCAACCCGGTGATCCTCTCCGTCCCCGATGTCACCGACGCCCGCCTGGACGCGGGCGAGGTGGCCACCGCCACGGCGCTCGCCGCCGCCGCGACCACCCTCGCGATGGGCCTGCTCGGCAACGTCCCGCTCGCGCTCGCGGCGGGGCTGAGCGTGTCCGCCGTGATGGCCTTCCAGGTCGCCCCCGAGATGACCTGGGCCAACGCGATGGCCATGTGCCTGGTCTACGGCGCCGTGATCATCCTGCTGGTCGTCACCGGCCTGCGGGAACTGATCATGCGGGCGATCCCGCTGGCGATGAAACATGCGATCACGATGGGCATCGGCCTGTTCGTCTGCCTCATCGGGCTGGTCCAGGCGGGTTTCGTGACCAGCATGGGAGGCCCCGGCGGGGAGGCAGGTGCCAAGCCGATCCAGCTCGGCACCCACGACCAGCTCAGCGGCTGGCCGGTGCTGTGCTTCGCCGTCACCGTCCTGCTGATCTTCCTGCTCCAGGTGCGCAAGGTCCCCGGTGCCATCCTGATCGGCATCGTCGGCGGCACACTGCTCGCCGCCGCCGTGCACCAGTTCACCGGTATGAGCAAGAAGGACTGGGGTGGACTGAACGCGCCAGAGATCACCGGCTCGGTCGTCAGCGCCCCCGACTTCGGCCTCTTCGGGGACGTGTCCTTCGACGGCATGGCCGACGTCGGCGGCATCACCGTGGCCGTCATCGTCTTCACGCTGGTGCTGGCCGGGTTCTTCGACGCGATGGGCACCATCATCGGCGTCGGCCAGCAGGCCGGACTCGTGGAGAGGGACGGCCGGATGCCCGGCCTCAGCAAGGCCCTCGCGATCGACGGCGCGGGCGGGGTGGTCGGCGGTCTCGCCGGCGCCTCCGGACAGACCGTCTTCGTGGAGTCGACAGCCGGGGTGGGCGACGGCGCCCGTACGGGCTTCGCCAGTGTGATCACCGGCCTCGGCTTCACCCTGTGCCTGTTCTTCACTCCGTTGGCCCAGGTCATTCCCACCCAGGTCGCGGCGGGCGCGCTGGTCGTCATCGGCGCGATGATGATGAGCAACGCACAGCACATCGACTGGAACGACCCGGCCACCTCGATCCCGGTCTTCCTGACGACCGTCCTGATGCCGTTCACCTACTCCATCACCGCGGGGATCGCGGCGGGCGTCATCAGCTACGTCGTCATCAAGGCCGCACAGGGCAGGTGGCGGGAGCCCGGTTGGCTGATGTGGGTGCTCTCCGCCGTCTTCCTCTGCTACTTCTCGCTCGGCCCGATCGAGGGTTGGCTCGGAGTGAAGTAGCCCCGCCCTTCCGCGCACTCCCGCGCACTTCCGCCTTCCGCCCTTCCCGTCCCCTCCGTCCGACAAGGAGAAAGCAGATGCTGGACATCGCCGAAGAACTGAACCGGTGGTGCGAGCAGGGCCGCGACTTCGCCGTGGCCACGGTCGTGGCGGTCAGCGGCAGCGCTCCCCGTGCCCCCGGCGCGGCGCTCGCCGTCGACGCCGACGGCACCGTGATCGGAAGCGTCTCGGGCGGCTGTGTGGAGGGGGCGGTGTACGAGCTGTGCCGCGAGGCGCTCCAGGACGGCGGCACCGTCCTGGAGCGGTTCGGCTACAGCGACGAGGACGCCTTCGCCGTGGGACTGACCTGCGGCGGTGTCATCGACATCCTGGTCACCCCGGTGCGGGCAACCGCGCCGGGGCGGGCAGCTCTCGCCACGGCGCTGGCCGCCGCCGCCTCCGGCGGTGCGGTCGCCCTGGTGCGGGTCACCTCGGGGCCCGCCGAACTGCTCGGCCGGATGCTGTACGTCGAAGGCGGCCCGCAGCAGGGAGCGGAGACCGAGAAGGGTCCCGGAGCGGGCCCCGGAAACGGCCCCGGAAACGGCGGTGGCACGCTCGGCGGCCACCCGGAGCTGGACCGTACGGCCGCCGCCGAGGCCGCCGCCCTGCTCGACGCCGGCCGCACCGGCACCGTGGAGACCGGCGCCGAGGGCGGGCGGTGCGGTCAGCCGCTCACCCTGCTTGTCGAATCCAGCGTCCCGCCCCCGCGCATGCTGGTCTTCGGCGCCGTCGACTTCGCCGCCGCCCTGGTCCGTACGGGCGTCTTCCTCGGCTACCGGGTCACCGTCTGCGATGCCCGGCCCGTCTTCGCCACCCCTGCCCGCTTCCCGGAGGCGCATCAGGTGGTCGTCGACTGGCCGCACCGCTATCTCGACTCCACCGAGGTGGACGGGCGCACCGTGGTGTGCGTGCTGACCCACGAAGCGAAGTTCGACGTGCCGCTGCTGGAGCGGGCGCTGCGACTGCCCGTCGCCTATGTGGGCGCGATGGGCTCCCGCCGCACCCACGAGGACCGTCTCGGACGGCTCCGTGCGGCGGGGCTCGGCGAACTCGAGCTGGCCAGGCTGCGCTCCCCGATCGGGCTCGACCTCGGGGCGCGCACGCCCGAGGAGACCGCGCTGTCCATCGCCGCGGAGATCGTCGCCAACCGCCGGGGCGGCACCGGCGCACCGCTGACCGGGGCGCACACCCCGATCCACCATGACGGGGCCACGCCGCCGGGAAGGATCGGCTCGGTGGCGTGAGGACGGGTCTCGTCGACAGACCCTACGAGGAGGGCGCCGGAAGACGCTCCGGCAGATTCGCCTCCTCGCCGCAGCCCATCGCCGTCGCCATCGCCCGGGACACCGAGTGCAGGATCGTCATGGCCGCCTTGGCGCGGGCGGCGTCACTCATCTTCGCGTGGCCGTCCGTGCGCGGCACGTTCACATGTCCGCCCACCCTGGGCGACGCGCTTCCGGCGAGCGCCTTGCCGCACAGGAAGGTGAGGTCCGCGCCCGAGGCGCTCGCGCGGGCCGCTTCCCCCAGCGGGTAGCCGGTGTCCGTCGCCGTCTCCTCTTCCTCTCCCGCCCGTCCCGCCCCTTCCGGGAGATGGGCGAACTCGATCTCGATGAGCGGGTGTTCGGGAGTGCTGCGCGAGCTGTAGACGAGGCACACCTTGGTGCGCGACGTGATGATCTCCTCGGAGCCGACGATTCTGTCCCGGGCGGTCTCGAAGGAGGCGCCCTCGGGAGCCTGGAAGCTGTCGTCCCGGCTCAGGGTGTCCAGGGCCCGCTGGGCCTCCGCGTTGAGCGAGGAGTGACAGAGCTGGGCTGCGGGCGTGCTGTCCTCCTCCTTCTCCCCGCCCGTGCACGCGGAAGCGACGACTGCCGTCGCCAGTGCGAGAGCGGGCAGCAGCAGCCCGCGGCGGGATGCGGATTCTCCGCTGCGTGATCGCGGCAAGATGCTCATCCTGTGTGCGGTCCCTGGCCTTCGCGGTCGGATGCTCCCGGCCCGTATCCGAGATAGGCGTTCTTGAGTTCCCTGATCAGGGTGCCGTTCGCGTCGGTGTCGCTCCCCTGATTCAGGAGGTGCCTTTCCGCCGTGCCGCCCAGGTCGCGCTCACCCATCTGGAAGATGTCCTCCGTGTTGGGTTTCTCCGGAAGATCCGCGCCGCCGAACAGCGTCTCCCCGCCGAACTGCTTGCCGAACTCGGCAAGCGCGCCCGTGGCGATGGGGATGGCCACCCCCCAGGGCCCTGATTTACCCGCGATGTTGAGCAGCACGTTCTGGGCCGCCGGCGTTCCCGCGCTGATCCCCACCCGCCGCCAGTCGTCGGATTTCAGATAGGCGTCCTGCGCGGCCGCGGAGTCGGCGCCGTACTGCGCTTCGATGGCCCGCATGCGGGACGCGTCGAGGATGCCGCGCGCCTCGGCCTCGGCCAGCAGCGCGCCCTTGCCCGTCACGTAGTTCTCGTCCCCCTCGGAGGGAGGGTTCTCGGCGAACCGGCCCAGGGTGTAGAGGTGTTCCGCCTGGTTCATGAGGCCGTGCGAGGTCTCGTTCTGGCCGAGCACGCTGAGGAAGTCGACCGCCTGTTCGCGGCCGAACTCGGCGTGCCCCTTGTATCCGGGCGGGAAGTACTCGCCCATCTTGGTCTCGCCCAGGCCGGACAGGTCCCGGTTGAGGTCGTCCACGTAGGCCCCGCCCATGGCGCCCAGGGCTTCCGCCATCGCGGGCTGCTCGTTGAGCAGCTTGGGGCCGTCGTCGCCGCCGTAGGTGTGGACGACCTGCTCCATCACGTCCGCGGTGGCGGCCGAGCGCCGGTTCTCGCCGCTGGCGAGCGCCTCGTCATCCCAGGCGTAACCCGTCGTCGCCGCGGTGAGCGCGTGTCCGAGTGCCTCGTGGCCGCCGATCGGTATCGGCTTGCCGTTGTCGCCGGTGTAGAACCAGTCCCGCTCGGTGGTGAGGTACCTGAAGTTGTCGTTGAGCTCGCCGTCGCTGTCCAGGTGGCCGTTCACCTTGTCGGGCCGGAAGTAGTCGGTGGCGACTTCAGGGTTGTGGCCCAGCGCCTCCAGCATGCCCGTGACGGGGTCGTGGCCGGTGTCGTACTCGCCCTTGCCGTGGTGCAGGTTCAGCACTCCGATGTCGGCCTGGTTACCCCAGTAGGGGCGCCCCTCGGTGTTGTTCTTCTTGTCCCAGGCGGTGAGTTCGTCGCTGTACTTGGTGAGGAAACCCGACTCGTACTTCCCGAAGCGCATCAGGTTGCTCATGATCTGGTAGCCGTACGGGTTGCTGCTGCCGCCGGTCTCCACCCGCTGCGGGCCCATCCGGAGGACCTCCTGCTTCCACTCCTTCATCTCCGGGCTGCCCGAGTGCGAGGCGGTGGCCAGCGTCGTGCCGAGGGACTCCTGGAGGCTCTTGGCGGTCTTCCACCACGCCTTCTCGTCGATCTTCGTGTCGGGATACAGCGGATTGTTCGGGTGCGTGGCGTTGTACCAGAGCTGGAGGGTCTTCTCCGGACCGAGCCGGGTGGCGAACTGCTCGGCGAACAGCGGGTCCTGGCTGTGCCGGGCCAGCACGGCGTTCATCTGCGCCAGTTGCGTGGAGGTCACCTTGCCCTGTTCGATCCCGGCCAGGTCCAGCACGGTCCGCAGATCCTCGGCGGCCGCCTTTCGGGCCTCGCCCAGGCTGTTGTAGGCGCCGCTGTTGAAGCCGCGGGCCGTGCCGTTGACATCCGCGGTGAGGGCCTGCACCAGCGCGGCGTCCGCCTCGTTCGCCTTGGTGATCGCGTTGCGGGTGCGCTCCCGGTAGGCCGCGAACGCCTCCTGGTAGGACTTCGTCATCGAGGCGCGGTGCTTCTCCTCGTCGTCCGGCAGATCGAGGTACACGGAGCCGTCCGCCTTGTTCAGGCGGAGGTACTTGTGGCCCTCCAACTCCTTCTCGATGGCGTCCAGCACACCCTTCGCCTGGGAGAACTGCTCCACTCCCTCGCTGAGTACGGAGTGCACCCGGCGTGACTCCTCCGCCGCCGCCGTCAGCTGCGCCCGGACCTTGCGGAACCTGCGCTCCGCGGCGTCGGCGGTCTCGCCCTCCCAGTTGGAGTCGGCGAGCCCCTTGGCGACCTCCGTGTTGAAGTTCGTCCCGACCTGGCTGAACTTTCCCGGTGCCTGGCCCCACTTGGTGACCGCTTCGCGGAGCGCGGTGAGGTCGACGTTCTTCACCTCGGTGTAGGTGAGCTGCCCGGTCACGGGTTCCCCCCGGACTTTCCGCCGCTGCTGCTCCTGGAGCCGCCGAGGGACTGTGCGCGCTTCTTGTCCTCGGCCGTGAAGGCGTCCGCTCCGCTGCGCAGTGCCTTCGCGGTACCGGTGAACTCCTCCTTCACGTAGGACATCTGGTCCCTCCAGCGCTCCTGGAAGGTGGTGATCGCCTTGGCGGTGGCGAAGCCCTTGAGGGAGCCGGTCACCTGCCCGGTCTCCGTCATCACCTCGTCGTCGGCCTTGAGGAACTGCCCGCGCACGGTCTCGGCCTTGCCCGCCCTGCCCCGCAGTACGGACTCCGTCACGTTCAGGGTCTTCCCCCCGCCCGGCCCGCCTCCCGTGCTCGGGTGGCCCCCGCCTCCTCCGCCGCCGTTCAGCCGCATGCTCGTGGACCCGGGTGACTGGTGGGCTGCCGTCAGCTGCGCCCACTCCTCGTCGAATGTCACTCTGTCCTCCTGGTCACTCATTGCCGGCGCGAAGCCTTGCGGGGCAGCCGGAACGTATCGATCCGACACGAACGCCAGATGAAGGGCAGTTGGGGGCCCGCTGAACGCATGGTCCGCTTTCGGCCGAGGGGCAGGGCCGGGAGCACCCGGCCGATTCGCATGAGTGACCGGTCAAGGACAGCCGACAGCCACGGGCTGGCGACTGCGCGGGAGATCGCTGTACGCCGCACCCGGCTCACCGAGCGGAGCCGGACAGTGCGGCAAGCTGCCCGCGCCGCCGAGTCCGGCGCCCAGGGTTTCAGGGCGCGGGGTCCGGCTCTTACGGCTCGTACGCGGTGGTGAGGAAGTCCAGGACGAGGGGGCTGGCGTGGGTGCGGAACTCCTCGAAGTAGGCGTGCCGGGCTTCGGGGATCAGATGGAGTCGGGCGTTGGGGATGCGGTCGGAGAGCAGGTGTGCGTTGGCGGTGGGGTTGAGCAGGTCGTCGCTTCCGTGGACGACCAGGGTGGGTGCGCTGATGTCCGGCAGGATGTCCCAGGCGTCGTGCCGGTTGCTGGCCGCGAGGTGGTGGCGCCGGGCGTGGGCAGGCATAGCGGGGTCGCCGAGGGTGTGGTGCGAGCCGGGATGGGAGGCGAGCCACCGGGGGGTGTACATCAGCTCCAGCAGGGCCTGTCGCGCGGCTCCGGGCTGAGGTTGCGCCAGGGCTTGGCGGACGTCGTTGCCCCGTTCGACGCTGTGCGGGCCGCCGGGTGAGGTGCAGCCGAGAACCAGGGCGCCCACCCGGTGGGGGTGGCGGGCCGCGAGCTGCTGGGCCACCCGTCCGCCCATGGACGCGCCGTAGACGTCGGCCCGGTCGATGCCGAGTTCGTCGAGGACGGCGATGACGTCCTGGGCGAACAGTTGGGTGCTGTAGGGGGTGTCGGGCTTGTCGCTGTCGCCGGTGCCGCGGTAGTCGAGCGTGAGGGTGCTGCGAGCGGGGTGGAAGTCGGCGCGAGTCGCGTCCCACCAGTGGTGGTTGTTGGCCTGGCCCGCCAGCAGGACCAGCGGCGTCCCCTGGCCCTGGAGCTGGTAGGCGACGCGGGTTCCGTCCGGTGCCATCGCGTGCGTCATCGGCTTCCCCGCTCCCGCGGGGGATCTGTCCGGGCCCGAGTGGGCGGTGGAGCCGGGGCGACCGTCTTGGTGTGCTTCGTCGCCACCAGCCGTGCAGGGCGGCCTCTGGAAGAAGTACCGGCCCGGCCCTCAGACACCCGCTGCCACCGCGGCGCCCATCCCCAGCAGGACGAGGCCGGTCGTCACACTGAGCCCCCGCAGGACAGTCGGCCGCGATATCAAGGCGCGCCCTCGGCCGACGGCCCAGGTGAGCAACAGGTACCAGGAGGCACTGACGAGCGCCCACAGAGCTCCCAGGGCGACGGTCGACAGGAACACCGGCCCCTTCGCCGTCACGAATTGGGGCAGCACCGAGACGGCGAACACGCCGGCCTTCGGGTTGCCGAGGTTGGTGCTCAGGCCGGTGAGGTATCCGCCCGCGAAGCCGGTGCGGCGCCCGCCTTCGCGGGGCGGACGGGTGGAGGCGGTGGTGAGCGCGGTCCGCAGCGTGTTCACCCCGAGGATCATCAGCACGATGCCGCCTGCGATCCGGAGCACCGCGTACGCGTGCGGGCTGGCCAGCAGGGCAGCGGACAGCCCGGCCGCGGCGGCCGTGGACCACAGCAGGAAGCCGGTGGCGTTGCCCGCGAGCGTGCCTCGGAATGTGCGCTGCCCGCCTTCCAGAACCTGCCGGATCATCATGGCTTGACTCGCGCCTGGCAGCATCGCCAGCAGCAATGTGGTGGCGATGAAAGCGGGCACATGCGTAGGCATGGGGAGAGAACCCTTCCAGGGGTCGCAGTCGATGGGTGCACCACCAGGCTTCCTCTCCCGCACTTATAAGAGAAGTTAAAAGAGAAGGGTGCAGCGTTAGGGTTGGTGAATGGTGGTGGACCCGGGACAGCTCCGGCTTCTCGCGTTGATCGAGCGGCACGGCTCCTTGACGGCGGCGGCTCACGCCCTCCAGCTCACGCCCGCGGCGGTCACACAGCAGGTGGTCAAGGCCGAGCGCGACTGGCAGGTGCCCCTGGTCAGTCGTGGTCCTCGCGGAGCAACGCTCACCGCGGCCGGTGCGCTGCTCGCCTGCCACGGTCGAACCGTGGAGGAGGCGTCGGACAAGGCCGAGGCGCAACTGGCCGCACTGCTCGGTCACCTCTCCCTACGGCTGCGGATCGGAACCTTCCAGGCGGCTGCCCTGCACCTGCTGCCACCCGCCCTGACGGCCCTGCGGCACCGCCATCCGGACGCCGACGTCTCCGTCGTGGACGTGGTGTCCGGACGCGGAGCGGACGAGATCAGCGCAGGGCGCCTGGACCTCGCCATCGTCGCCTCCTGGGGCACACCGCTCGCGCCGCCCCCGCACCTACGCGCCCACCCGCTCCTGCTGGACCCGATGGTCGTGGTTCTCCCCGACGACCACCCTCTGGCCACCGGGCAGCCCGCGGACACCGAACTGCGACTGAAACAACTGCGCGACGAATCGTGGGTTTCCATCCTGGCCGGCCACGCCGCCCGCGAGCAGTTCCACGACGCTGCCGGCGTGGCCGGCTTCACTCCCACCGTGCGGTTCGAGACCGAGTCCTACGACGTCGTCCAGGCCCTCGTCGGCACAGGCAGCGCTGTGGCTCTGGTATCGCGCCTGGCCCTGACCCATGCGCCCGGCACCACCCATCGCGAACTGGCCCACCCCAGGCCCTACCGCCAGCTCTACGCCCTGACCAAAACCGACGCCAGCCTCACACCACTCGCAGACATGCTGATCGACCTCCTACGCGATGTCGCCCGCGACATTACCGCCACCTGGGAGGCTCCCCTGCAAGAAGAACAACGCTCATCGGACTCACCGCACGGAGCCTGAAAGCCCCCGGTCCTGAATCGGCATGCCTGGTCGATGGGCGGTCGGCCCCGCCGACACGTCCGCAAACAAGTCCGCGGGCCACTCCAGCCGCCGCACCCGCTCCAGCTTGTTCACCTACGCCAGCAGGCTCTCCAGCCCCGGCGCCCCCGGGTCGGCCTTCAGCTCGGCGAAGTGCGACCGCCCGCCGCCTTCTGCTGGGCATGCACCAAGGCTGTGAGGGGGAGGTGGAGCACACCCCCCGTGTTCGCCTGATCTGGCCGGTCGACTTCACCCTCCCCGGGGTGGACCTGGCAGAGAAGGGAAATCGTCGGAAAGCAACGGAACAGCCCTCCTCTCCCTGCGGTGCGGGCACGTACGTGACCAGGTGGCCAGCCGGGGTGACCAGCCTGGGCGACCCGCCTGGGCGGTCCGCCCGGAAAAAACTCAGAAGTTTTCTGTCCGGGATGTCGAGGCGGCCGCCGCGGTTCCGATGTTTCCTGTGAGAGGCGCCCACGAAGGGCGTCACCGGCACAGGGAGCGCCACCATGAAGTACATGCTGATGATTCTCGGCAGGCAGTCCGACTACGACGCCATGAGCGGCACCAAGTCCGCCGACGGACCGGTGTGGACCGAGGCGGACCTCAAGACCATGTTCGAGTTCATGGGCGCGGTCAACAACGATCTCGCCGAATCCGGTGAACTCATCGACGGGCAGGGGCTGGCCGAGCCCTCGCAGGCGCGGCTCGTGAACGGGACCCGGGACGGGCAGCCGGTGGTCTCGGACGGGCCGTACGGAGAGACCAAGGAGGTCCTCGCCGGATACTGGGTACTCGAATGCGAGAGCATCGACCGGGCCACCGAGATCGCCGCCCGCGTCGGCGACTGCCCGGTCCCCGAGGGCGCGGCGCGCTACCCGGTGGTCGTCCACCCGATCGCCGACGGCCCGCCCGCCGATGTGTGACCGGACCAGCCCAGCGCCTGACCGGACAGTGAGCGGACGATGACCGGACAGCCGCCAGCCGAGGACCTGCTGCGCCGCCACGCGCCGCAGGTCCTCGGCGCGCTCGTACGCCGCTACGGGCACTTCTCCGCCGCCGAGGACGCGGTGCAGGAGGCGCTGCTCGCCGCCGCCGTCCAGTGGCGCGGCGAGGGCATACCGGAGAACCCTCGCGGCTGGCTGATCCGGGTCGCCTCCCGGCGGCTGACGGACCAGCTGCGCAGCGAGGAGGCCCGGCGCCGCCGGGAGGAGACGGCCGCCGCGATGACGCCGCGCGACGACTTCGTGGCGCCGCCGCCCGGCGAGGCACGCGCCCCGTCCGAGGACGACACCCTGACCCTGCTCTTCCTCTGCTGCCACCCGCAGCTGTCCGCACCCTCGCAGGTCGCGCTCACCCTGCGGGCGGTCGGCGGACTGACGACGGCGGAGATCGCCCGTGCCTACCTGGTGCCCGAGGCGACGATGGCCCAGCGCATCAGCCGCGCCAAGCAGCGGGTCAAGGCCGCCGGGGCCCGCTTTCGCACACCGCCCCCGAAGGAGCGCGCGGAGCGGCTGGACGCCGTCCTCCAGGTGCTCTACCTGATCTTCAACGAGGGCTACACGGCCTCCGCCGGCGAACAGCTGCACCGCACCGACCTCTCCGGCGAGGCGATCCGCCTCACGCGTGCCGTACGGCGGCTGCTCCCCGACGACGGGGAGGTCACCGGGCTGCTGGCACTGATGCTGCTCAGCGACGCGCGGCGGGCGGCCCGTACGGGGCCGGGCGGCGAGCTGATCCCGCTCGCCGCGCAGGACCGCGGCAGGTGGGACCAGGCCGCCATCAAGGAGGGGGTCGAGCTGGTCGAGCACGCCCTGCGTCACTTCGAACTGGGGCCCTACCAGGTGCAGGCGGCGATCGCCGCGGTCCACGATGAGGCGGCGGATGCCGAGCGCACCGACTGGCCGCAGATCCTGGCCCTGTACGACCTGCTCGACCGCTTCTGGCCCGGCCCGATGGTCTCTCTCAGCCATGCGGTCGCCGTCGCGATGGTGCGCGGTCCCCGGTTCGGCCTGGCGCTGCTGGAGAGGCTGGACGAGGACCCGCACCTGGCCGGGCACCACCGGCTCGCGGCAACGCGCGGCCACCTGCTGGAGCGCGCGGGCGACACCGAGGCGGCGCGCCTCGCACTCAGCCTCCCGGAGCGCCGCTACCTCCAGTCCCGCGCGGCCCGCCTGAGCGCCGGACCGCCCGGCTAGGGCCTGTCAGGCGCCGCGAAGGGCCGCGGTCGGGGGCCTGCGCGCCGTCAGTACATCTTGAGGTCGACCAGCAGGCCCCGGTGGTCGGAGCCCGGCAGGTCGAGGAACTGGGCGTCGGCCGCCTCGAAGTGGCGGCTGAGCAGTACGTGGTCGATCTGCGCGCCCAGCGGCGGGGAGGTGGCCGTCGGCCAGGTGGGTGTGCGGGACTGGCCCTGGAGCCGGGCGGCGTCCCGCAGACCGGTCTCCAGGATGTCCCGGAACGCGGCATGGTCCTGGGTGGCGTTGAAGTCGCCCGCGATGACCCGGGGCTGGTCACCGCGTGCGGCCCAGTCGCGCAGATTGCCCAGTTCGCGCTTCCAGGCGCCCATCGAGCTGGGTTCCGGCGGCATCGGGTGCGCGACCTGGATCCGTACCTCCCTGCCGCCTATCTCCGCGACGGCGCTGGGCATCGTCAGCTGCCCGGGCACCGGTGTCCGGGTGTGCAGCGGGTAGGTGCTCAGCAGGGCGGAGCCGCCCGCGCCGCCGGCCTCGGTGATGACCCGATGGGGGTAGGCCTCCCGCAGTTCGGCGCCGCGCAGCGCCTCGACGCACGTGCTCTCGCACTCCTGTACGGAAACCAGCTGCGGCCGCTCCCGCTGGACCTCCCGCAGCAGCGCCTCGGTGGCCTGGCCGTACTGGAGGTTCGCCGTCAGCACGCGGAAGCGGGCCGTCGGCGGATGCTCCCGCGGCGGCGGCGCGTCGGCACCATAGGGCTGGATGAACCAGCCCGTCGTCGCCAGCACGGCCACCGACCAGACCGTCACCAGCCAGCGCCGCCCCAGTACGGCCAGCGCCAGCGCCAGCCAGGCGGGGGCCAGGAACCAGGGGAGGAAGGCGAGCAGTTGGGGGATGGGAGTGGCGCCGTCGGCGTCGATGCCGCGGAACACCAGCGGCACGCTGACGGGGAACAGCAGCAGCGCCGCGCACCAGCCGAGCACCCGGCGCCGCCGGGCCCGCCGCGCGGCGGAGTCCGGTACGGCGGGCGCGGGGGCCGTGTCCGCGGTGCGCCTGATCTCGGGCGGAACCTCGCCCCGGTACTGCTCTTCCCCCGTGTGCATCCACCCGATACTGCCCCATCACCGGCCCGCGACGCGATCACGGGTCCCGTACCCGCATGTCGACGTGGGCGGAATCCGGCATCTGCGGACTGGATTCGTCCGCAAGCGCCAGTAACCTCCTCCCCATGACGACCGCACCCGTGCTGACCACCCGCGCGCTCAACCGTGCCACCCTCGACCGGCAACTGCTGCTGCGTCGCGCGCCCGTCACCACGGAGCGGGCCGTCGAGCATCTCGTCGGGCTCCAGGCCCAGGTGCCCACCAACCACTACACGTCGCTGTGGTCGCGCGTCGCCGGATTCGACGCGGAGGAGTTCTCGCGGCGCTACGAGCAGCGCGAGTTCGTACGGCTCAGCATGATGCGCGCCACCGTGCACACCGTCACCGCACGGGACGCCCTCGCGCTGCGCCCGCTCTTCCAGGTGACGCACGACCGCAGCTTCCGCTCGAACTTCGCCAAGCGGCTGACCGGCATCGACGTGGACAGCGTCGTGGCGCGCTCCCGCGAGCTGCTGGAGGAGCAGCCGCTCTCCGCCAGCGAGCTGGGGAAGCTGCTGATCGAGGAGTACCCGGAGGGCGACGTGCAGGCGCTCGGCATGGTCGCGCGCCACCTCCTGGCGCTCGTCCAGGTGCCGCCACGGGGGCTGTGGCACCGGGGCGGGCTGGCCCGGCACACCACCATGGAGCACTACCTCGGCGCGGAACCCGCCGACCTCGGCCGCCCGGACGCCTCCGCCGCCGCCCTGGACGGCCTGGTGCTGCGCTATCTCGCCGCCTTCGGCCCGGCGTCCGTGAAGGACGTGCAGACCTGGAGCGGGCTCACCCGGCTGCGCGAGGTACTGGACCGGCTGCGCGCCGAGGTGACCGTCTTCCGGGACGAGGCGGGAACCGAGCTGTTCGATCTGCCGGACGCACCCCGGCCCGACCCGGACTCCCCGGCCCCCGCCCGGTTCCTCCCGGAGTTCGACAACGTCTTCATCGGCTACCAGGACCGCAGCCGGGTGGTGAGCGACGCCGCCCTGCGGCACTTCTGGAAGGGCTTCGAGGCCCTGCCCGTCTTCCTCTCCGACGGATTCATCCGGGGCACCTGGCGGCTGGAAGCGGACAGGAAGCGCACCCGGGCCACCCTGGTGATCCGGCCGTTCGGCGGGCTCCCCGAGGCACGGCGGGAGGAGCTGGAGCAGGAGGGAGCCGAGCTGCTCGCCTTCCACACACCCGGCGCGGAGCACGACGTGAGCTGGGAGCAGTGGGACGAGGAGGAGGACGGGACGGAGGACGGCGCCGACGGGGCCGACGACGGGGAGGGCGACGGCGGCGTCACGGGAAGGGGCGCCTACCAGGACTGAGCGTCACAAGGGCTGGCGTCCGGCGGCCTCCGCGTCCGATGATGGCCGCACCCGCCGACCGACCCCCTCGACCGACCCCTTCGACCGACCCTGCGGGCCGCCCACCTGGGAGAACACATGACCCTGCCCAGCCCGACCGAATCCTTCCGCACCGCCCGGGACACCCTGCTGAGCCACCGCGAGGACTACGAAACGGCCCGCGCGCGCTTCGTCTGGCCGCGGCCCGCACACTTCAACTGGGCGCTGGACTGGTTCGACCGGATCGCGGAGGGCAACGACCGCACCGCCCTGCACATCGTCGAAGAGGACGGCACCGAGGAGCGGATCTCCTACGCGGCGATGCGCGAGCGCTCGGACCGGGTGGCCAACTGGCTGCGGACGACGGCGGGCGTACGGGCGGGCGACCGCATCGTGGTGATGCTCGGCAACCAGGCCGAACTGTGGGAGACGCTGCTCGCCGCCATGAAGCTGCGCGCGGTCGTCATCCCGGCCACCCCGCTGCTCGGCCCGGCCGACCTCGCCGACCGGATCGGCCGCGGCGGCGCCCGCCATGTGCTCGTGAGGACGGAGGACGCGGGGAAGTTCGACGGGGTGCCCGGCGAGTACACACGCATCGCCGTGGGCGGGGCCACGGGCGGCTGGCTCGCCTACGAGGAGGCCTACGACGCGCCCGCCGCGTTCGAGCCCGACGGGCCTACCCGGGCCGAGGACACCCTGCTGCTCTACTTCACCTCCGGCACCACCGCCCAGCCCAAGCTGGTGGAGCACAGCCACGTCTCCTACCCCGTCGGGCATCTGGCCACCATGTACTGGATCGGTCTGCGGCCGGGCGACGTGCATCTCAACATCTCCTCGCCGGGCTGGGCAAAACACGCCTACTCCAACTTCTTCGCCCCCTGGAACGCCGAGGCGACGATCTTCATCCACCACTACACGCGCTTCGACGCCACCCGGCTGATGGCCGAGATGGACCGGGCGGGGGTCACCAGCTTCTGCGCGCCGCCGACCGTGTGGCGCATGCTGATCCAGGCCGACCTGGGCCAGCTGAAGCACGTGCCGCGCGAGGTCGTCGCCGCCGGTGAGCCGCTGAACCCGGAGGTGATCGAGCATGTGCAGCGGCACTGGGGGGTGACCATCCGGGACGGCTTCGGGCAGACGGAGACGGCCGTGCAGGTCGCCAACACCCCGGGCCAGCGGCTCAAGCCCGGTTCCATGGGGCGCCCCACGCCGGGGTTCGAGGTGGTGCTCCTCGATCCGGTCAGCGGCGAGCCGGGCGAGGAGGGCGAGATCTGTCTCGACCTGACGGGCCCCGACGGCCGTCCGGTGGGCCTGATGACGGGCTACCAGGGAGACCCGGAGCGTACGGCTGAGGCGATGGCGGACGGCTACTACCGCACCGGCGACATCGGGACTCGGGACGCGGAGGGCTACATCACCTATGTCGGCCGCTCGGACGATGTCTTCAAGGCGTCCGACTACAAGATCTCCCCGTTCGAGCTGGAGAGTGCCCTGCTGGAACACGAGGCGGTGGCCGAGGCGGCGGTGGTGCCCTCACCCGATCCGGTGCGGCTGGCGGTACCGAAGGCGTATGTGGTGCTGGCCGAAGGCTGGGAGGCGGGAGAGGAGACCGCCAAGGCACTCTTCGCGCACTCGCGCGCGGTCCTCGCGCCGTACAAGCGGGTGCGGGTGCTGGAATTCTCCGACCTTCCGAAGACGATCTCGGGGAAGATCCGGCGGGTGGAGCTGCGTGAGCACGCGGCGGGGGAGCGGGCGTCGGGGGAGCGGGCGTCGACGGAGACCCCGGAACACCGGGAGTACCGCGAATAGCGGGCGCGGTGGCCGCAGTTCAGGCGACCGTGCGTATCAGCGCGTCCGCCGGGTCGTTGACCGGTTGAGGGGTGCCCGTCAGATCCAGTACGAACAACGGGAGCGCCAGCTCGTCCGCGCGGTTGCGGGCGTCGTGCGAATAACCGGCGAGGGAGAAGCACACCGCCGTCGCCGACTCGTTCAGGCCGTTCAGCCAGAGGGTCTCGATGTCGCGCAGCGTGGTGGGGGTGGTCGTCGGATCGACGTGGGCGACCACCTCCGGCCCCCGCAGATCCACCCCGGATGCGGGCCGGTTGCCCGCGATCCGCACCTCCGTGAAGCCCAGCCAGCGCAGATACTGCGCGGCGGCGGTCTTGGCGTCCTGCGCGGTGCGGATGGTGACGGGGCGGAAGGCGGGGCGACGGGCCGGAGGACCGGTGGGGCGGGCCGGGGACGGGCGGGCGGCGGCCGCCTCACGGGTCGCGCGCGGCGGTTCCGAACCCCTGCCGGTTCCCGAGCCCGAGCCAGAGCCGTCCGGCGTACGGTCGGCCGGGCCGCGTGGTGCGGCGGGCCGTGCCGGGCCACCGCCACTGCCCCGGCCGCCGTGCGGGGCGGTCGGCCCGGTCGGTTCGGCGGCAGCCGTCGGCGGCGGGCCGGGCGAGGCGACCGGCACGCGCACGATCGCCCCGCACACGCAGCCGAACTCCGGCTGCGGCCACTCGTCCAGCTTGCCGCAGCTCCCGCACCGCACCGGCACCCAGGACCCCGCCCACGTACGGTGCTGTACCTGGACGGGAACCCCGCCACTCAACAGCGGCAGGCTGACGGGCGCGCCGCAGGAGCACGGATAGCTGGGCGGTGCGTAGGTGTGCTCGCGGCGGCAGGTGGGACAGCGCACGGAGACGCTCTCGGCCATCTCGGGGGCTCCAGCGGGGGTTTCGTCATGACGGCGGGTTCGTCACATCGTCCCCGATGGGGTCGGATTTACGAAGCGGATCGCAGAACCGGGGGGAATCGTTTGCGCTCCGCCCCACCGGGCTGTAGTGCACCGAGCCGCGTCCCCGCGCTCAGACCATCGGCGCGATCGCGGTGGGCGCGTGGCCCGGCTCGGTTGCCAGTTCCTCGAACTCGTTGACGCTCGCGAGGTCGCTGCCGCTCATGGCGATGTTGGTCACCCGCTCCAGGATCGCCTCCACGACCACCGGGACACGGTGCTCGGCGGCGAGCTTCTTCGCCTCCTCGAACGCGGGCAGCAGCCCGTCCGGCTCGGTGACGCGCAGCGCCTTGCAGCCCAGCCCCTCCGCGACCTTGACGTGGTCGACACCGTAGGCGCCGAGTTCGGGCGCGTTGAGGTTCTCGAAGGACAGGGAGACCTGGTAGTCCATGTCGAAGTTCCGCTGCGCCTGCCGGATCAGCCCGAGGTAGGAGTTGTTGACCAGCACGTGCACGTACGGGATGCGGAACTGCGCACCGACGGCCAGTTCCTCGATCATGAACTGGAAGTCGTAGTCGCCCGAGAGCGCGACGACGCTCGCCTCCGGATCGGCCGCGGCGACACCCAGTGCGGCCGGGACCGTCCAGCCCAGTGGCCCGGCCTGGCCGCAGTTGATCCAGTGCCGCGGCCGGTAGACGTGCAGGAACTGCGCCCCGGCGATCTGGGAGAGCCCGATCGTGGAGACATAGCGGGTCTCCGGCCCGAACGCCCGGTTCATCTCCTCGTAGACGCGCTGCGGCTTCATCGGCACGTTGTCGAAGTGGGTGCGCCGCTGGAGACCGGCCCTGCGTTCCTGGACGGAGGCCGCCCAGGCGGAGCGGTCCGGCAGCGTGCCGTCGTCCGCGTGCTCGCGGGCGATCTCGACGAAGAGCGCCAGCGCGGCTCCGGCATCCGAGGCGATGCCGTAGTCCGGGGCGAAGATCTTGCCGATCTGGGTCGGCTCGATGTCGACGTGCACGAAGGTGCGGCCCTCGGTGTACGCGTCCAGCTTGCCGGTGTGGCGGTTGGCCCAGCGGTTGCCGATGCCGAGCACGAAGTCCGACTCCAGGAACGTCGCGTTGCCGTAGCGGTGCGAGGTCTGCAGACCCACCATGCCCGCGTTCAGACGGTGGTCGTCCGGGATGGCGCCCCAGCCCATCAGGGTCGGCACGACCGGGACGCCGGTCAGCTCGGCGAATTCCACGAGCAGTTCGCAGGCGTCGGCGTTGATGATGCCGCCGCCCGCAACGATCAGCGGGCGCTCCGACGCCCTCAGCATCGCCAGCGCCTTCTCGGCCTGCCGGCGGGTCGCGGCGGGCTTGTGCAGGGGCAGCGGTTCGTAGGTGTCCGGGTCGAACTCGATCTCCGTCATCTGCACGTCGATCGGCAGATCGATCAGCACCGGGCCGGGCCGCCCGGAACGCATCAGGTGGAAGGCCTCCTGGAACACCCCGGGCACCTGGGCCGCCTCCAGCACCGTGGTGGCCTTCTTGGTGACGGGCGCCGCGATGGAGGCGATGTCGACCGCCTGGAAGTCCTCCTTGTGGATCACGGCGGTGGGCGCCTGCCCGGTGATGCAGAGGATCGGGATGGAGTCACCCAGGGCGGAGTACAGCCCGGTGATCATGTCGGTGCCCGCAGGCCCCGAAGTGCCGACGCACACACCGACGTTCCCGGCCCTGGCGCGGGTGTAGCCCTCGGCCATGTGGGAGGCGCCCTCGACATGGCGGGCGAGCGTGTGGTGAATGCCGCCACCCGCCCGCAGCGCGGCGTAGAACGGGTTGATCGCGGCGCCGGGCACACCGAAGGCGGTGTCCACACCTTCGAGCTTGAGGATCTCGACTGCCGCGCGGGCAGCGGTCATTCGGGCCATTGCGTGCTCCTGTTCGAACAGGTGGATGGGGTCCGGGCGGCGGCGCCTTGGGCGCGACAGGACAGGTGTCGGCGCCGCCGCCCGGACGACTGGGGGGAGACGGGCTCGGCCGTCTCCGGTCACAGCTGCTGTCAGCCCTGGGGGCCGGACAGGCGCTCGACGCCGCGCAGCAGGGCGGAGTGGTCCAGCCCGCCGTCACCCTGGGCCCGCAGCGAGGAGACCAGGTTGGCCACCACGGCGCCGACGGGAAGGGCCGCGCCGACCTCGCGGGCGGCCTCGGTGACGATGCCCATGTCCTTGTGGTGGAGGTCGATGCGGAAGCCGGGGGCGAAGTCGCGCTTCTTGAAGTTGTCCTTCTTGCGCTCCAGCACCGTGGATCCGGCCAGTCCGCCGCCCAGTACGTCCAGTGCGGCGGCCAGGTCCACCCCGGACTTCTCCAGGAAGACCACGGCCTCGGCGCAGGCCTGGATGTTGACGGCGACGATCAGCTGGTTGGCGGCCTTCACCGTCTGCCCCGAGCCGTGCGGACCGCACAGCACCAGGGTCTTGCCCAGCGCCTCCAGTACCGGCCTCGCCTGGTCGAAGTCTGCCTGCGCACCGCCGACCATGATCGACAGCACCGCCTCGACCGCCCCCGCCTCACCGCCCGAGACGGGGGCGTCCAGCACCCGGAGTCCCCTCGCGGCGGCGGCCTCGGCCAGCTCCACCGAAGTCTGCGGGGTGATCGAGGACATGTCGATCAGCAGCGTGCCGGGCCTGGCGTTCTCCAGGATGCCGCTCTCGCCGTAGGCGATGGCCTCGACCTGGGGAGAGGCGGGGACCATGGTGATCACGATGTCGGCGTCACCGACGGCCGCGGCGATCGACGGCGCCGCCGTACCGCCGTTCCGGGTGAGCCGGTCCATCTTCTCCTGTTCCAGGGTGAAGCCGGTGACGTCGTATCCGGCCTTGATCAGGTTCTCGGCCATGGGGGAGCCCATGATGCCCAGACCGACCCAGGCGATCTTCGGAAGCTTGCTCATGAGGTACTGCCTTTCGGGGCGAGGGAGGACTTGCCCGGCCTGGAGGGGGCTCCCCCTCCGGAGCCGAAGGGCGCGCCGGTGTCGAGAGTGACGAGGTCAAGTGAGCGAGGTACGAGTGAGTGCGGTGCCGAGGAGTGTCGGCATCGGGTCCGAGCGCCCGGAGGCGAGGGAGGAGTATCAGCGCAGCGGGGTGGGGAGCCAGTCGAAGGACTCGGCGCTGGGGGTGTCACCGGGCTTGTATTCGAGGCCGATCCAGCCGTCGTAGCCGGCCTGCTTCAGGTGGCCGAGGAGATCGGGGAAGTCCAGGTCACCGGTGCCGGGAGCGCCGCGGCCGGGGTTGTCCGCGATCTGCACATGGCCGGTGCGGTCCGCGTACGAGGCGATGACCTGGTGCAGGTCCTCGCCGTTCATGGACAGGTGGTAGAGGTCCATCAGGAACCGGGCGTTGTCCAGGCCGGTCGCCGCGTTGACCTTCTCGACGACCTCGACCGCCCGGGGCGCGCTGACGATCGGGCAGCGGGGTGACTCGGGCGCGTTGAGCGCCTCGACGAGCACCACGGCTCCCACCCGGTCGGCGGCGCGGGCGGCGAGTGCGAGGTTCTCCAGTGCGAGCGCGTCCTGCTCGGCCTCGGAGGCGCCGTCGACCCGGTTCCCGTAGAGCGCGTTGAGTGCCGTGCAGCCCGTGGACTGGGCGAAGTCGGCGGCGACGTCGATGTTCGCGCGGAACTTCGCCGATTCCGCACCGGGCACGGACAGCGCGCCGCGATCGGGTCCGGGCAGCTGCCCGGCGTAGAAGTTCAGCCCGGTCAGCTTGGTGCCCGCGCTGTTCAGCGCCTTGCGCAGCGCGTCGAGATCGGACTGCTCCGGCACGGGCGCGTCAACCCAGGGCCACCACAGCTCGACGGCGCTGAACCCGGCGGCGGCGGCAGCGGCCGGGCGCTCCAGCAGCGGCAGTTCGGTGAAGAGGATCGACAGATTGACGGTGAACCGGTGCTCCGTGCTGCCGATCCCTGCGAGGGGGGCCATGGAGATCGCACTCCCTTCCCTGTCATTTCATTTTCCGCAATACGGAAGTGAGTTTCTGTGTAATGGAATACAAGTGGAAGACTGCAACCGCCATCCGGAAACTGTCAAGGGGTCGGCCCGTCGACCGCTTGAGATCCTTCGCCCGGTGCTGCCGGGGCGGTGGTGCCCGGCGGGTGGGCAGCGGGCAAGCTGGGGGCACGTGCAGTGCAGAGGAACAGGGAGTTTCCAGGGTGCGATTGCGAGTGGAGTTCACGACGGAGCCGTTCGACTTGGACGAGGCGCCGCCCCATGCCGTCGTGGCCCGGGAGACCGTGCAGGAAGCCGGGCTGGACGCGGTCGACGTCGGCCCGTTCGGCAATACCGCGGAGGGCTCTGCCGATGCGGTGCTCGACGCGGTGCGGGACATGCTGAGCCGCAGCCTGTCGGCGGGTGCCACCCGGGTCTCGGTCCAGGTGAACGTGCTGCCCGAGGGCACTGGCCAGGCCCAGGGCGAGGCACCGGAGGCGGGCGCGTGAGCGGCGAGCCGGAGCACCCCTTCATCGCCGCCGTGCGACCACTGGTCGACGCCATGGGTGCGGAGATGGTCGTGCCGTCGGAGGCGGCGGGCGACGACGTCGTGCTCAAGTGGGAGGGCGAGGAGGTGGTGGCCGTACGGCTGCCGCATCTCTCCGACTCGCTCGATCACATCCTCGCCGAGTTGGAGCGCCGCCACGGCATACCGCTGGCCCAGCTGGACCGCAGGACCAAGCAGTCGGTGGTGCGGATACTCGAGGTGCGCGGCGCCTTCACCGTGCGGCACGGGGTGGAGACCGTCGCCGGAGCGCTCGGCGTCAGCCGCTTCACGGTCTACAACTACCTGAACCGCGAGTCGGCACGGCGCGCGGAGGGCTAGGGTCTCTCGTTCGGATCGTGCCGGATTCCCGGGCCGCACCCGGGTGGTGATGAGCCGGTGCCGAGATTTCAGCAGACTTTCAACAAAGTGTTGACGCGATGTCCGGCGAGGGCTTAGCTGTTCCCCAGCCCGAACCGCACAACGGCCCCGGAGGCCCCCGTGACGTCGCGTCCCCCACCAGGCCTGACCTGGTTGAACAGCTCAGACGAGGGTGAGGCGCACGGCGCGCTCCGGGAGGTGTGCGCGTCGTTGGTCTGGGCCGAGAAGGTACTCGCCCGGCGGCCGTACGCGGATGTCTCGGCCCTGTTCGACGCGAGCGACGCCGCCATGGCGGAGCTCAGCGCCGGGGACTTGGCCGAGGCCATGTCGGGGCACCCGCCCATCGGGCGGCCCAAGCCCGGTGATCCGGCCTCGGCCCGCGAGCAGCGGGGGATGTCGGGTGCCTCGGCGGAGTTGAAGGCGGAGATGCTCGCACTCAACCTGGACTACCAGGAGCGGTTCGGTCATGTCTTCCTGATCTGCGCCACCGGCCTGAGTGCCGAGCAGCTGCGGGACGCGGTCCGTGCACGCATCGGCAACACGCCGGAGCGGGAGCGGGAGGCAGTTCGCGATGAGCTGGTGAAGATTAATCGCATCCGGCTGACCCGCCTCACGCAGCAGCACGAAGGAGCCTGACCATGAGCACCGAACACGCGCCCCCCCAAGGCAGCACCGAAAGCCCCGCCGGTCACGCAGGCGGCAGCGAGCGCGGCACGACCGTGTCCACGCACATCCTGGACACCAGCGTCGGCCGTCCGGCGGAGGGCGTGGCCGTGCAGCTCTCCGTACGTGCCGGCACGGACACCCTGTGGAAGGGGCACGTGCTCTCGGAGACCGACGCGGACGGGCGCTGCAAGAACCTTCCGGCGCTGCCGGAGGGGACCACCCACGTACGGCTCACCTTCGAGGTCGATTCGTACTTCACCCGCCACAGGCGAGCCGAGGAACAGCAGGACGCCCCCCGCGCAAGGGACAGCGGCCCGGCGAAACCGGCAGGACCGGAGAAGCCGGGGAGCGGAAGTTTCTTCCCCGAGGTGACCATCACCTTCACGGTCAGCCCGGGCGAGCACTACCACGTGCCGCTGCTGCTCAACCCGTACGGCTACTCCGTGTACCGAGGGAGCTGACACCCACATGCCCACGATTCTCGGCCAGAACCAGTACGGCAAGGCGGAGAACCGCGTCGTCAAGGTCATCCGCGACGGGGACACCCACCACATCAAGGACCTCAACGTCTCCGTCGCGCTCTCCGGCGACATGGACGACGTCCACTACTCGGGCTCCAACACCCATGTGCTGCCGACCGACACGACGAAGAACACCGTATTCGCCTTCGCCAAGGAGTACGGGATCGAGTCGCCCGAGCAGTTCGGCATCGAGCTGGCCCGCCACTTCGTGAACAGCCAGGAGCCGATCGGCAGGGCCCGCATCCGGATCGAGGAGTACAGCTGGCAGCGCATCCCGGCATCGGCCGGCGGCGCCGCGTCCGGGGGCGGCGCCGGTGAGCACCGGCACTCCTTCGTGCGGGAGGGGCAGGAGATCCGCACCGCGCAGGTCACCTTCGACGGCGAGAGCGTGGAGGTGCTGGGCGGGCTCAAGGAGCTGACCGTGCTCAACTCCACCGATTCGGAGTTCTGGGGCTTCCTCAAGGACAAGTACACGACGCTGCGCGAGGACTACGACCGGATACTCGCCACCGAGGTGGCCGCCGCCTGGCGGTACCAGTGGGCGGGAGAGGGTGTGCCGGAGCCGGACTGGAACGAGTCGTACGCCGAGGCCAGAGGCCATCTGCTGCGGGCCTTCGCCGAGACGTACTCGCTCTCCCTCCAGCAGACGCTCTACCAGATGGGCGTGCGGGTGATCGAAAACCGTCCGGAGATCGACGAGATCCGGTTCTCGATGCCCAACAAGCACCACTTCCGGGTCGATCTGGAGCCTTTCGGGCTCAAGAACGAAGCAGCCGACGGCGCCGTCTACTACGCGGCGGACCGCCCGTACGGCCTGATCGAGGGCACCGTGCTGCGGGACGGCGCGGAGGCGCGCATCCCCGTGGACCTGACGGCTCCCTGATCCGGCGTGCGACGGCAGTCTGCTGACGGCACGTCAATGAACGGCCAGTGAAGACCGCATCACTCGGCACCCGGAGCGCGCACGGCGGGGACGGTCCTGTCAGCCGTCCCCGCCGGCTCCGGCACTCAAATCACCGAGGGCCCCTGCCGTGCCCATCCGCCGAAGAGAACGAGGAACCGCGATGGCAGACCCAGTGCAGCGCACCGTCATCGAGAACTGTGCGATCGCGACCGTCGACGCCCAGGACACCGAATACACCACCGGGCATGTGGTCGTCGCCGGTGAGCTGATCGAATCCGTGGGCGCCGGGCCGGCGCCCAGGGGGCTGGAGCAGGTCGCGCGGCGCGTCGACGGCAGCGGCCACCTGGCGACCCCGGGGCTGGTCAACACCCACCATCACTTCTACCAGTGGCTCACCCGTGGACTCGCGCAGGACTCCAACCTCTTCCAGTGGCTCACCGCCCTCTATCCGACCTGGGCGCGCATCGACGAGCCGATGGTCTACGCGGCTGCCCGCGGCTCCCTGGGGATGATGGCACGCGGCGGCGTCACCACGGCCTTCGACCATCACTATGTCTTTCCGCGCGGCGCGGGCGATCTGCTGGGCGCGGAGGTCCGTGCCGCCCGCGAGATGGGCGTACGCTTCACCGCCGCCCGCGGCTCCATGGACCGCGGCGCGTCGCAGGGCGGACTGCCGCCGGACTTCGCCGTGGAGACCACCGAGGGCGCCCTGCTGGCCACCGAGGAAGCGGTGGACCGCTACCACGACGCGTCCTTCGGCTCGATGCTGCACATCGCGGTCGCGCCCTGCTCGCCCTTCTCGGTCTCCACCGAACTGCTCAGCCAGGGCGCCCTGCTGGCCCGCCGCAAGGGGGTACGGCTGCACACGCACGGCTCCGAGACGGTGGAGGAGGAGCGGTTCTGCCACGAACTGTTCGGCATGGGCCCTACCGACTACTTCGAGTCGACGGGCTGGCTCGGCGAGGACGTGTGGATGGCGCACTGCGTCCACATGAACGACTCGGACATCGCCGCGTTCGGCCGCACCGGCACCGGCGTGGCGCACTGCCCCTCCTCCAACGCCCGCCTCGCGGCCGGAATCGCCCGCGTCCCCGACATGCTGGCGGGCGGGGTGCCCGTCGGCCTCGGCGTCGACGGCACCGCCTCCAACGAGTCGGGGGAGCTGCACACCGAACTGCGCAACGCGCTGCTGGTCAACCGCCTCGGCGGCCACAAGGAGAGCGCCCTCGACGTCCGCCAGGCGCTGCGGCTGGGGACGTACGGTGGAGCGCAGGTTCTCGGCCGTTCGAGGGAGATCGGCTCGCTGGAGGCGGGCAAGCTCGCCGACCTGGTGCTGTGGAAGCTCGACGGCATCGGTCACTCGACGATCGAAGACCCGGTCGCGGCCCTGGTCCTCGGTGCCGCGGCCCCGGTCACCCTTTCGCTGGTCAGCGGCAGACCGGTGGTCGAAGGCGGGCGGCTGACCACGGCGGACGAGGGCGAGATCGCCAGGAGCGCGCGCGACGAAGCGCGGCGTCTCGCCAGGATCGCCGCCGACGCGGGCTGAACCCGCGCGGCGGCCACAGACTCCGGCCCGGGGGGACGGCCCCGGACCGGCACTGCCCCCGGGGTGCGGCACACCGTCGCACCCCGGGGGCGGGAATGATCGGTACACAGAACACCAGTACCTGGGCGTGACAGGCAGGCACCGCACAACTGCATACCGGCATGTCGATAAATCGATCACCTTGCAACCTTGCACAACGCACCTCCCTGAAACCGCGTGTCGACGGCGACACCGTTCAAACGACAGGAGGAACCGCCGTGGCCGAGACGCCCAGGTTCACCGCGCAAGGCAGTACCCCGGAGGAATCCCCGGAGCGATCCGGAGACCGGCCGGACAGCGGGTCACCACCGCCCAAACACCCCGTCGACCAGACCCTGCCCGCCGGAAAGCTCGTCGCCGCCGGACTCCAGCACGTGGCGGCCATGTACGCGGGCGTCGTGGCCCCGCCGCTGGTCGTCGGCACGGCCGTGGGACTCTCGGTCACCGAACTGACCTTCCTGATGGGCGCCAGCCTGTTCACGGCGGGCATCGCCACGCTGCTGCAGACCCTGGGCATCTGGAAGATCGGCGCCAAGCTGCCCTTCGTCAACGGCGTGACCTTCGCCGGTGTCGCCCCGATGCTGGCCATCGTCAACTCGGAGGGCCCCGAGGACGCGCTCCCCGTCATCTTCGGCTCGGTGATGGTCGCGGGGGCACTCGGCTTTCTCATCGCCCCCTACTTCAGCAAACTCGTACGGTTCTTCCCGCCGGTCGTCACCGGCACCGTCATCACCCTGATCGGCCTGTCGCTGCTGCCGGTCGCCTTCAACTGGGCTCAGGGCGGCGATGCTTCGGCATCCGACCACGGCTCCGTGAAGAACATCGCCATGGCGGGAGCGACCCTCGTCATCGTCCTGCTGCTGCGCCGCTTCACCGGCGGCTTCATGAAGCAGATCGCCGTGCTGCTGGGCCTGGTGGTGGGCACGCTCATCGCCATACCGGTCGGCATCACGGACTTCGGCGCGCTGGGGGAGGCGGACGTCGTCGGATTCCCCTCACCCTTCCACTTCGGGGCGCCGCAGTTCGCCGCCGCCGCGATCCTGTCGATGTGCATCGTCATGATCGTCTCCATGACGGAGTCCACCGCCGACATGCTGGCACTCGGCGAGATCGTCGACCGGCCCGCCGACGAGAAGACGATCGCCGCCGGTCTGCGGGCCGACACCCTCGGCTCGTTCGTCAGCCCCTTCTTCAACGGCTTCACGTGCAGCGCCTTCGCACAGAACATCGGGCTCGTCGCGATGACGCGGGTACGCAGCCGGTTCGTGGTGGCGACCGGCGGCGGCATCCTGATCCTGATGGGCCTGTGTCCCGTCGCCGCGGCGCTGATCGCGACCGTGCCGCTGCCCGTACTGGGCGGCGCCGGAGTCGTGCTCTTCGGGTCGGTTGCCGCCAGCGGCATCCAGACGCTGGTCAGGGCCCGGCTGGACCAGGACAACAACGTGATGGTGGTTGCCGTTTCGCTCGCCGTCGGGATCATCCCGATCACGGCGGAGGGCTTCTACCACTCCTTCCCGGAGAGCGCGCGGATCGTCCTCGACTCGGGCATCTCCACGGGCTGTATCGCCGCGATCGTGCTCAACTTCCTCTTCAACCACCTCGGCGGGGGCCGCGACGGGGAGCCCACCGCATCCGCCACCGAGGTCACCGCAACCGCCGATTCCGGCTCACGCAAAGAGCCCGCCCAGCCCCACGTACCGCATCCGCACGGTGAGCACCCGCTGCCGCACCCGGACCAGAAGGGCGCACCGGCGGCCTCCGGCTGAGAACCCGTGTCCCCAGAGTCTGCCGGGATCTGAGCCACCGGTGAACGGCGGCTGTCCGCAGGGCGTCAACCACCCTGCGGACAGCCGCCGTTCAGCTCGTGTTCAGCCTCTCGCGAGGCTCCCGCCACCCCACTCGCACACCGGATACCGAAGCGGTATCGATACGACGCCGGCCGGCCCGCCCCGGCCCGCCGCCGACAATCCTTCTGAGCAGTAAAGCCCCGAAGGAGCCAACCTCTTGCACGTCACCACCACCAGCCGCCGTCGGCTGCTCGCCGGCGGGTCCGCCGTCGTGGGCCTCGCCGGAATGGGCGCGGCAGCCACCGCCTTCGGCGACGAAGGCCGCACCGCCGGCGCACTCGAGCCCGACCGCGGCAAACAGTCGCGCCGCACTCCCAACTTCGTCCTCGTGCTTGCCGACGATCTCGGGCACGGCGAGGTCGGCGCCTACGGACAACGGCTCATCGCCACCCCCCGCCTGGACGAAATAGCCGCCGGCGGACTGCGGTTCACCCAGGCCTACGCACCCGCCCCGGTCTGCGCGCCCTCCCGCTGCTCAATGCTCACCGGCCTGCACAGCGGTCACGCCACCGTACGGACCAACCCCTTCCGCGGCGGCCAGCCCGGACTCGGCGACGACGACACCACCTTCGCCGAACTGCTGAGCGAACGCGGCTACCGCACCGCCTGCATCGGAAAGTGGGGCTTCGGTCCCGAGGAAGCCGACCAGCCGAGCCACCCCAACCGGCGCGGCTTCCAGGAGTTCTACGGCTACATCTCGCACGGCGCGGCGCACGACTACTACCCCGCCGAACTCTGGGACAACGGGAGACCGGTCCCGGTCCCGGCCAACCGAGGGGATGAACGAGGCAGTTACGCGCCGGAACTCTTCCGGCAGCGGGCCCTGGACTTCGTCTCCCGGCAAGCAGCCGACGACAAGCCCTTCCTGCTCTACCTCGCCCCCACCACCCCGCACGCGCCCAGCCGCGAAGTCGACCACGGCGACTACGCCGGCCACCCCTGGCCCGAGGCCGACCGGGGCCACGCCGCCCAGGTGAGCCATCTCGACGCGCTCGTCGGCGACCTCGTCGACCTGCTGCGCGCCGAGGGCCTGGCCGAGGACACCGTCCTGCTGGTCAGCAGCGACAACGGCGCGCACGAGGAAGGCGGCACCGATCCCGAACGCTTCGACGCCAACGGCTCACTGCGCGGCTACAAGCGGAACCTGTACGAGGGCGGCATCCGCGTACCGCTGATCGCCTGGGCACCCTCCCGGATCGCGCCCGGCAGCGAGACCGGCCGCCGCACGCCGCTCACGGACATGCTGCCCACCCTCGCCGAACTGGCCGGTGCCAAGGTGCCGGGCGGCCTCGACGGACTGTCACTCGCCGGACTCATCGGCGGCGACCGGTCGCCGCCGCACCCGTACCTCTACTGGTACCGCAACGATCCGCACACCTCCCCGCGCGCCCAGGCCGCCGACCGGGGCCGGGGCCGCCGGGCGTGCGAGGCGCTGCGGCAGGGCGACTGGAAGGCCGTACGCTTCGCCCCCGCCCGCGACCGCTCCGCGCCGGACGACAGCTGGGACGTAGAGCTCTACAACCTGCGCGACGACCCGGGCGAGCGGCGGAACGTCGCCGCCGAACACCCCCGGACCGTGAAGCGGCTCGTCGCCCTGATGCACGAGGCCTGGCGCGACCCGGCGCTACCCGCCCCCACGGACCGGCCGCCCGTGCACGCCTGACCCGTACCGCCGTCCGGCCTGGGGTTATCCCCACCACTGGTCCGCCAGCAGCCGTCATGGTCCGCAACGGCCGCGATCCGTAGCTTCGAGTCATCGGCTCGGAGAAGATCGCGAGAGGACGGACATGAGGCTGCGCGGCGGCAAAGGACAGAAGACGGGCGACCGGCCGGAGAGTCAGGGCACACCCGGTCACGCCGTCGAACTGCGCGGCGTCCGGCGGCAGTACGGTCGCGGCGCCGGTGCCGTGCACGCCCTCGCAGGCATCGATCTCGCCCTGCCGCGCGGCACGTTCACCGCCGTGATGGGCCCGTCCGGCTCCGGCAAGTCCACCTTCCTGCAGTGCGCGGCCGGCCTCGACCGGCCGTCGGCCGGCTCCGTACGCCTCGGGGGTACGGAGATCACGGGCATGCGCGAGAACCAGCTCACCGAGCTCCGCCGCAGCCGCCTCGGCTTCGTCTTCCAGGCATTCAACCTGCTGCCCTCCCTCACCGTGGAGCAGAACGTGCTGCTCCCGATGCGCCTCGCCGGGCAGCGCCACGACCGCCGCCGGGCGGACGCGGCACTCGCGCAGGTCGGGCTCGGTGACAAGGCGAAGCGCCGCCCCGGCGAGCTCTCCGGCGGCCAGCAGCAGCGCGTGGCCATCGCCCGCGCCCTGGTCACCAGCCCGGACGTGGTCTTCGCCGACGAGCCCACCGGCGCACTCGACACCGGCACCGCCGCCGAGATCCTCGGCCTGCTCCGGCACGCGGTGGACACCCTCGGCGCCACCGTCGTCATGGTCACCCACGATCCGGCCGCGGCCGCCTGGACCGACCGCGTGCTGTTCCTCGCGGACGGAGTCTTCACCGGCGGGCTCGACCGCGGCTCGGCGGAGCAGATCGCGGCGCGCATGGCCGCCCTCACCTCCCGCACGGGCCCGATGGCAGGGGCTGCGGCGTGAGGAGCTTCGCCCCCAACGGCCTCGCCCGCGCGGCCGTGCGCTTCAAACCCGCGTCGTTCGCGGGCACCTTCGTCGCGCTGATGATGGCGGCGCTGATCGTCTCCGCCTGCGGCATCCTCCTGGAGACGGGCGCCCGCGCGTCGGTGCCGGCGGAGCGGTACGCGAAGGCGCCGGTCGTCGTGGCGGCGGACCAGTACGCCCGCCTCGTCACGGGCAGCGGCGACAGCCGCTCCGAGTCGGCGGACCCGCTGCCGGACACGGCACCCGTGGACGCCGCGCTGGCCGAGAAGGCGGCCCGTGTGCCCGGCGCGGAGGCGGCGGTGCCGGACTTCACGTTCCCGGCGCGCCAGGGCGACGGCGCGCTGACCGGTCACGGCTGGGGATCGCACGCCTTCACCGGAGCCGCACTCACCTCCGGGGCCGCGCCCCGTACCGGCGAGGTCGTGCTCGACGCCGCCGCCGCACGGGCCGCGAAGGCCGGTGTCGGAGACACCGTCGCGCTCGAAACCGCCGCCGGCCGCGCCGGCTTCCGCGTCTCCGGACTGGCGAAGGACGGACCCGGCGACGTGCTTGAGGGAGCCACAGGCTGGTTCGCCGACACCCAGTCTCCCGCGCTCGCCGGGCATCCCGGAAAGGCCGACGCCATCGCCGTACTGGCGAAGGACGGGGCGTCCCCCGCAGACGACGCGGCCCTCGCCGCCGCCGTGAAGAAGGCGCTCGCCGGCTCCGGCGCCAAGGTGCACACCGGTGACAGCCGCGGCGGCGTCGAGGACCGCGGGCTCGGATACGCCAAGGAAGCACTCACAGGACTCGGCGGGTCCTTCGGCGGGATCGCCGCCGTGGTCGCCGTCTTCACTGCGTCCGGCACGGTGGCGCTGTCCGTCGCCCAGCGCGCCCGCGAGTTCGCGCTGCTGCGTGCCGTCGGCGCCACTCCGCGGCAGGTCCGCCGCGCGGTCGCCGCGGAGGCGCTGCTCGTCGCGCCGCTCGCCGGGCTGGTCGGCTGCCTGCCCGGGATCGGGCTCGCGCACTGGTGGTTCGGGCAGCTGGACGACCGGGGGGCCATCCCCGAGCCCGTGGACCTGCACGTCTCCTGGATCCCGCTCCTCGTCGCCGTCGGCATGGGGCTGCTGACCGCGCTCACCGCCGGCTGGGCGGCCGGGCGGCGGCCTGCGAAGACCAAGCCGGGGCAGGCGCTCACCGAGGCGTCGGTGGAGCGGCTGCGGCCGGGCGTGATCCGTACCGTGCTGGGCCTGGGTGCTGTCGTCGGCGGCGGGTTCCTCACCGTCCTCGCCGCCCGTTCGGCCGGGGATGACGCGGCCAACGCCGCCCTCGGCGTCGTCATGCTGTTCATGCTCGCCGTCGCGCTGCTCGGCCCGCTGGTGGCGCGGCTGTGCGCGGCGCTGTTCGGGCTGGCGCTGCGCGCCGGCGGCGCCGAGGCCTCCCTCGCTGCCGCCAACTCCCGTACGAACGCCCGCCGGCTGGCCTCCGCGATCACCCCGATCGTACTGGCCATCGCCTTCGCCTCGACGCTCGTGTTCATGCACACGAGCGAAAGCCACGTCGCCGCGGAGCAGCTGCGCGCCGGCGTCACCGCGGATCACGTCATCACGCACCCCGACGGGCTGCCCGCCGGGGCCGCCGACCGGGCCGCCCGCGCACCCGGCGTCGACGCGGCCGTTGGCCTGCTCGACACGCAGGTGCTGGTGCCCGTCGGGTCGGGCGGTGACCGGTGGCTGCAGGGCTCGTCAACCCAGGGCATCTCCGGCTCCGGCGCGCAGCTCGCGAAGGTGCAGGATCTCGACGTGCGCAGCGGCAGCCTGGACGGTGTCGGCAAGGGCCGTATCGCCATCGACAGGACGCTCGCCACCTCGGCGAAGGTCAAGGTCGGCGACAAGCTGCCGATGTACCTCCCGGACGGCACCGAGACCAGCCCCGAAGTCGTCGCCGTGTACGGCCGCGGGCTCGGCCTCGCCGCCGTGACCATGGACCGCGCGTCCCTCGCCGCCCACGTCACCTCGGGCTTCGAGACCACGCTGCTGGTACGTGGCGGAGACGCGAAGGCCCTCGCCCCGCTGGGCAAGGTCGCCGACGCGTCCGGCTACGCGGTCGAGCGGACGACCGACCGCGAGCTCAACGCCTGGGCCAACTACACGATGGCCGGAGTCCTGGGCGGCTTCGCCGCCGTCGCCGCCGTCAACACCCTCGTGATGACCGTCCTCGACCGCCGCCGCGAACTCGGCATGCTCCGCCTCGTCGGCGCCACCAGGCGCCAGGTGATGGACATGCTGCGCTGGGAAGGTCTGCTGGTGGCGGTGGCAGGCACCGTCCTGGGCACGGCCATCGCCGCGGCCACCCTGGTCCCGATGATGCGCGGCCTGACCGGCGAGGGCCCGTACGTACCCCCGCTCGTGTACGGCTCCTTCGCCGCGGCTGCGGTGGGCCTCGCCCTGCTCGCCGTCACGCTCCCGGCGCGAGCGGCCCTCCGCGACCGGGAGGCGCAGCGGCCGAAGCCCGCCGGGAAGCTCAGGCACCTGCCGTAGGCAGTCTCAGCGTGCCGCGTCCAGCATCCGCGTGCCCACCGTGCGCAGGTGGTCCACGAGTGCCTGCGGCTCGTGGACCTCGAACGGCACCCCGAGCAGCGCCAGCCGGTACGCCAGCCAGTCCAGCGCGTCACCGCCGGTGCGCAGCAGGCAGCGGTCAGGGCCGTCCGCCTCCAGGACGCCGGTGCCCGGCGGGAGGCGGGCGGCGGCGTCCTCCAGCGTGGTGCGGAGTGTGACCACGGCACGGTGCCGGGCGCGGGGCCCGACGATCGACGCCGTGACGAAGGCCGCCGCGTCCTCCGCGGGGAGCGTGCGGGCTTGTGCCCGTACCCCGGTGGGCCGCGGGTCAAAGACACGGTCGGCGCGGAAGGTGCGCCAGTCGTCGCGGTCCAGGTCGTAGGCGACGAGGTACCACCGCTGGTCCGCGCTGACCAGGCGGTGCGGCTCGGTGTGCCGTCGGCTCACCGCGCCGTCCCGTGCGGCGTACGAGCAGCGCAGCCGCTCGCCGTGACGGCACGCGGCGGCCAGGACGCTCAGTACGGCGGGGTCGGTCTCCGGTGCCGGTCCGCCCGTGGTCAGCACCCCGTACAGCGGGACGGTCGTGTCCTGGAGGGCCCGGACGCGTCGGCGCAGCCGCGCGGGCAGCACCTGTTCGAGCTTGGCCAGGGCGCGCAGTGAGGTCTCCTCGATGCCGGTGACACCGCCGTGCGCGGCGGTGTGCAGTCCGACGGCGATGGCCACCGCCTCGTCGTCGTCCAGCAGCAGCGGAGGCATGGCGGTGCCCGCGGCGAGGCGGTAGCCGCCGAGGGCGCCGATCGTCGCGTCGACGGGATAGCCGAGTTCCCGCAGCCGGTCGATGTCGCGGCGCACGGTGCGCGGGCTGACACCGAGCAGTTGGGACAGCTCGGTGCCGGTGCGCTCGCGTCCGGTCTGGAGGAGGGAGAGAAGCCTCAGCAACCGGCCAGGAGTGTCGCTCATGCTCCCCATGCTGCACCGGAAGGCGGCCATGTCCTGACCTGCTTCGCTCCTAGCGTGACACGCATGCACACCTCTCGCATGCACACGGAAGACGGCATCCGGATCAGCGGCGCCCGCGAGCACAACCTCCAGGACGTGTCACTGCGGATCCCCCGGGGAAAGATCACGGTCTTCACGGGTGTGTCCGGGTCCGGGAAGTCCTCGGTCGTCTTCGACACGGTCGCGGTGGAGTCGCAGCGGCAGCTGGCCGAGACCTTCACCTGGTTCGTCCGCAACCGCCTGCCCCGGCAGGAGCGGCCGAAGGCGGACGCGATCGAGCGGCTCTCCCCGGCGATCGTCGTCGACCAGCGGCGCCTGGGCGGCGGCGCGCGTTCGACGGTCGGCACGGTGACGGACATCCACGCCGTGCTGCGCGTGCTGTTCTCGCGCTGCGGCACACCGAGCGCAGGGGAGGCCTCGGCGTACTCGTTCAACGATCCGGGCGGCATGTGCCCTGGCTGCGACGGCCTCGGGCGGGTTGTGCGGCTGGACCTGGACCGTGCGCTGGACACCTCGAAGTCCCTCAACGGGGGCGCGATCCTCTTCCCCCCGGCCGCCATCGGCACCGCATGGTGGCAGATCTACGGTGAGTCCGGCCTGTTCGACCCCGACAAGCCGCTCGCACGGTACGACGACCGCGAGTGGCAACTCCTGCTGCACGGCAAGGGGTTCAGCGTGAAGCGCAGGGGCAGTACCGGCACGTACAACAACGTCTACGACGGGCTGGTCGTCGGCTTCGAACGGCTCTATGTGCACCGTGACCTCTCCACGCGCACAGAGCGCGTCCGGGAGATGGCCCGGCGCTACACGCACCACGGGGTGTGTCCGCGGTGCGCCGGCGCGCGGCTTGCCGCGCCCGCGCTGGCCTCGCGGCTGCTGGGCCGGAACATCGCCGAGATGGCGGCACTGGAGATCGGCCACCTGATCGGGGTGCTGAAGGCAGTCGAGGGGCCGGTCGGTGAGGCGGTGGCGGCACAGGCGGTGGCCTCCCTGGAACGGGTCGAGGGCATCGGGCTCGGCTATCTGAGCCTGGACCGGGAGACCTCGACCCTCTCCGGCGGGGAGGGCCAGCGGCTGCGCATGGTCCGTCATCTGGGCAGCAGCCTGACGGGGATGACGTACATCTTCGACGAACCCACCACCGGCCTGCACCCGGGCGACGTGGCGCGGCTGGGCGACCTGCTGCTGCGGCTGCGGGACAAGGGCAACACGGTGCTCGTCGTCGAGCACGACCCGGACGTGATCGCCGTCGCGGACCATGTCGTCGACATGGGGCCGGGCGCGGGGACGCGGGGCGGACACGTCATGTTCGAGGGGACCCCCGAGCAGCTGGCGGCGGCCGACACCCCGACCGGGCGCGGGCTGCGGCGGGTGACCGGGGTGAAGCGCGAGGTACGGGAGCTGGGGGAGTGGCTGACGGTCTCCTCCGCGTCGTCCGCCGCACCCGTGCACAACCTCAAGGACGTCACCCTCTCGGTACCGACCGGGGTCCTGACCGTCGTCACGGGCCCGGCGGGGTCCGGTAAGAGCACTTTGGTGTCGGAGGTGTTCGTGGCGGCGCACCCCGAGGCGATCGTGGTCGACCAGTCGGCGATAGGCGGCTCGGTGCGCTCCACACCGGCGTCGTATCTCGGCGTGCTGGACGCGATCCGCCGGGCCTTCGGGAAGGCGAACGCAGTCGCCCCCGGCCACTTCAGCTTCAACTCCGCCGGTGCCTGCCCCGGTTGCCGGGGGCGCGGCGAGATCCAGACCGATCTGGCGTTCATGGACCCGGTGACCACGACCTGCGAAGCCTGCGGCGGACGGCGCTTCACGGACGCCGTACTGGCGATGAAGCTGCGGGGGAAGTCGATCGCGGACGTGCTGGAGCTGACGGCGGGGGACGCGGTGGAGTTCTTCGCGGCCGACGAGGGGCAGGCAGCCCAAGGGGAGTTGGAGCGACGGCTGCGCGCCCTGGTGGAGGTCGGCCTCGGCTATCTGACGCTCGGTCAGCCGGTGTCCACCCTCTCAGGTGGTGAACGGCAACGGCTGAAGCTGGCGACCAGACTGCACCTGACGGGCAGCCTGTACGTACTGGACGAGCCGACGACCGGACTGCACATGACGGACGTCGACGCCCTGCTGGCACTCCTCGACCGCCTGGTCGGCAGCGGCAACACGGTGGTCGTGATCGAGCACGACCCGCAGGTCGTCAAGCACGCGGACTGGGTCGTCGACCTGGGCCCCGGCGGCGGCATGCGGGGAGGCGAGATCGTCTTCACCGGCACACCAGGCGAACTGCTCGGCCACCCCACCTCCCTGACGGCTCTTCACCTGCGCCGCACCGTCGACCGGACCGCCCGACCGGACCACCCGGCGGGGCCTCCGGTAGGCAGCCGGTAGGGCCAGCCCGACCCTGCCAGTCCACCACCTGGTGGACGGGAGGTTCAACCGGCCGATGCTGTCGGCGGCGCACCCGCGCCGACCAGCATGGATGCCATGACGAATATCCCTGTACGCATGGCCCGCTGGAGTGCCGGGCACCCTTGGCGCGCGATCGCCGGATGGTTCCTCTTCGTCGCGCTCTGCCTCGGAGCCGGGATCACGGTCGGCGGGAACGCCGCCACCGGCGAGGACTTCCGCATCGGTGAAGCAGGCAGGGGAGAGGCCCTGGCGGCCGAGGGCGGCCTGGAGCAGAAGCCGCTGGAACGCGTGCTCATCACCGCGCCGCCCCACACCGGCACACTGGACAGAGCCGCCGCCGACGCCGCCGCGCGGGACGTCACCCGACGGATGGAGAAGCTGCCCGAAGTCCGGTCAGTGGCCCCGCCGGTGCGTTCGGACGACGGCACGGCCCTCCGCGTCGACGTCACCCTCAAGGGCCCCGAACTCGAAGGCAAGAAGCATGTCGATCCCCTGCGCGCGCAGACCGAAGAGGTGCGGGAGCGCCATCCCGGTGTGCGAGTGGAGGAGACCGGCAGTCCGTCCATCAGCCAGGGTGTCGAGGAGCAGCGGGGGAGCGACCTCGCGCGCACCGAGATGGTCGCGCTGCCCGTCACACTGATCGTGCTGCTGATCGTCTTCCGCTCGGTGGCGATGGCCATGGTGCCGCTGCTGCTCGCGCTCTCCTCGATCGCCGGGGCCATCGGCCTGTCCATGCTGGCCTCGCACGCCTTCCCGGACAACGGAGTCGGCACCAACGTCATCCTGCTGATCGGCCTGGCGGTCGGTGTCGACTACACCCTCTTCTATCTCAAGCGGGACCGGGAAGAGCGGTCCCGTTCCGGCGGAGGGCTGACGTCGGAGGCCGTGGTGGAGCTGGCGGCAGCCACCTCGGGCCGGGCCGTGGTCGTCTCCGGGATGGCGGTCGCCGCCTCCAGCGCGACGCTGTACCTCGCGGGCGACGTGATCTTCTCCTCGATCGCGACCGGCGCGATCGTCGTCACCCTCGTCGCCGTGGCCAGTTCGCTGACGGTGCTGCCCGCGTTGCTGGCGAAGCTCGGCATACGGGCGGAGCGCCGGGCGGAGCGGAAGGCCGCCCGCGCGGAACAGCGGGGAAAGCCGGAGCAGCCGGCCCGGCCCCGCCGCGACACGGGCCGGTTCACCGCAGCCACGCTGCGCGTCACGAGCAGGCGGCCGGGCACCATGCTGGGCCTCGCCGTCGCCTTCATGCTCGCTCTCGCCGCTCCGCTGCTGAGTCTCAACCTGACCGACATGGGCCGCGAGATCCACTCCCGCGAGATCCCCGCCATGCAGACGTACGACCGGCTCAACGCCGCGTACCCGGAACTGAAGTCCATGCACCAGGTGCTCGTACGCGCGGAGCCCGGCCAAGCCGACGAGGTGGCCGACGCGTTGGGCGAGCTGCGACAGCGTGCCGAGGACGACCCGCTGCTCGCGGGCAAGGCGAAGCTGGCCACCTCGCCCAACCAGCGGATCAGTCTGCTGGAGTTGCCCGTGCCGCACCATGTGAGCACCGACGAGGCCCAGGAATCCCTTGACCGCGTCCGCGACACCTATGTCCCCGCCACCGTCGGCGCGTTGACCGGCACCGACGTCGCGGTGACCGGAGACGTCGCCCGCTATGCCGACTACCCCGACCACCAGAAGCGGAAGCTGCCACTGATCATCGGAGCCCTGCTGCTGGTCACCTTCGCCATGACGGTATGGGCCTTCCGCTCCGTGGTCCTCGGCCTGGTCGGCGTGGTGCTGAACCTGCTCTCCGCCGCCGCCTCGCTCGGACTGCTGGTGTTCGTCTTCCAGGGCAGCTGGGCCGAGGGGCTGCTCGGCTTCGACTCCACCGGCTCGATCGGCTCCCGCGTGCCGCTGCTCCTGCTCGTGATCCTCTTCGGCCTGTCGATGGACTACCAGGTGTTCGTCATCAGCCGGATCAGGGAGGCCGCGCTGCGCGGTGTGCCGACCCGCGAAGCCGTACTCGAAGGCGTCGGCAGCTCGGCGAGGGTGGTGACCAGCGCCGCCCTCGTGATGGTGACCGTCTTCGGCAGCTTCGTCGGCCTGCACATCATGGAGATGAAGCAGATGGGCTTCAGCCTGGCGGCCGCCGTACTGCTGGATGCCGTCATCATCCGGATCACCATTCTGCCCGCGATGATGCTGCTGCTCGGCAAGGCGAGCTGGTGGCCCTCCCGGAGCATGGCGCGGGCACAGGGCACCGACCGCACGCCCGCCGCCCCGCCGCTGGAAAAAGTAGGCTGACCAGCATGGATCAACGGCCGCAGCCCCACGACCGGTACGGAATGCGGGCGCTCCGCCGGTGGAACGACGCCCTCTGGATCGTCTTCGGCCTCTGGCCCCCGGCCATCGGTGCCTGGGACGAGTCGACGCGGTACTGGTCGTGGGCGCTGCTGGCCGTACTCGCCGTGTGCTACGCGCTGCTGCGAGGGCTTCCCGGCAACGCCTTGGTGCAACGCGGCTATCCGTACGTGCTCGTCCTGGGGCTCGGCGCGCTGTCCGTGCTGAGCAGCGGTGTGCCGGTGTTCGTGGTGGCGATGCCGCAGTTCTGGATCTTCGCGCGAAGCCCGCGGTCCTCGATCGTCCTCAGCGGCGCCGCCGCCGTGGCCTCCGTTGCCGGAAACATCCTCCGGCAGGGCGGGAACGAGGAGTTCCACACCGGAAGGCTCGTGCTCACCCTCATCGGCTACGCCGCCAGCGTGCTGATCGGAGTGTGGGTGCACCGGCTCGTCGAGCAGAGCGACGAGCGCGCCCGCCGCCTGAGCGCGGAGCTGGAGACCGCCCAGCAGCGCCTGGCCGAGGCACACCAGCGCCAGGGCGCGGCGGACGAACGGGAACGGCTCGCACGGGAGATCCACGACACCCTCGCCCAGGGCTTCGCCTCCATCATCGTGCTCGCGGAGTCGGCCCGCTCCGGCCTGGAGGCCGACCCGGCCAAGAGCGCCCAGCAGCTGCGCTCGATCGAGCACACCGCGCGGGAGAACTTCGCCGAGGCACGGGTGCTGGTCGGCTCCGCCCCGCGCAGCGGCCTCGCACCCGGCTCGGTCGCGGCCACCCTGCGCCGGACCCTGGACCGGTTCGCCGAGGACACCGGGCTCACCGTCGACGCGGACCTGCCGGACGTCGAGTGCGACCAGCAGACGCGGATCGCGTTGCTGCGCTGCACGCAGGAGTCGCTGGCCAACGTGCGCAAACACGCGCACGCCAGCACGGTCGGCGTCATCCTTGCCCAACACCCGTACGGCATCGAGCTGGAGCTCACCGACGACGGACGCGGCTTCGTCGTCGAGGACTCGCACGGCTTCGGACTCGACGGCATGCGCAAGCGCCTGGCCGAACTCGGCGGCCAACTCACCGTCACCAGCGCGCCGGGCGACGGCACCCGCGTCCTCGCGACGATCTCCACGGCGACGGCGACGGCGACGGCGGACTGACGGCTCCGCGTACCGCCGCACAGAAGCAGCCCCACTGCGCGGACTGAGCAGCGTGCTGCCCCGGTATCCGCTGGTCAGCGGCAGCAAAGCTGAACGGCCGTACTGCCTCTACGTCGTGAAGAAGTCGGTGAGCGCGCGGCCGATCTGGCCGGGGGCGTTCTCCGTGGGGATGTGATCCGCATTCGGGATACGGAGGAGCGTGGTGTGAGGCATCTCGGCGGCGAACCGCTCGGCGTACGCCACCTTCTCATGGAGATCGTCCTCGCCCCAGATCAGCAGCTTGGGCACGATGGACCTCCGCAGCGCGGGAACGAGGTCGAGGGTGTAGCGATTGTCGGCCGCGCCCGCCAGGGCCATCCAGGAGCGGCGCACCCGCTCATCGGTCCACGGATCCGCGTAGTCCGCGATCAACGACTCAGTGGCGACACCGGGCAGCACCCTCGCAATCGCCTTCCGTCGGGCGGCGAGCACGCCCTCGCCCGTGTCCGAGTCCGAGTCCCGGAATTGGGCCACGTGGGGCGCGGGCCAGGAGTCGTAGAGGACCGAGTTGACCAAGGCGAACCGGGACACGTCGAGCCGGTTGTGGGCAAGGAGGTGCTGGGCGATGGCGCCGCCGATGTCGTGGCCTGCCAGGGCGATGGGGCCGGAGAGGTTCAACGCGGCGACGAATCGAGTCACCCAGTCGGCGAGGGCTGGAACCGTGGCCGTTTCCGGGGCGAGTTGGCCTCCTGAGCGTCCCAGTCCGGGGAGGTCGACCGCGAGGGGCCGCAGCCCCGCGTCAGCGAGGTGGCCGAGCACGGGGAGCCAGACCCGGCTCCAGTACGTTCCGTGCAGCATCAGCACGGGCGGGGCGTCCTGCCGCCCTGCGGTCAAGTAGCTGGCCGGCTCGCCGCCGACCTGGACCGCGGTCCTCAGCACTGTCGTTTCGGTGGTTTCGCTCATGGGTCCACTGTGTCCTGTGCGGGTCATCCGGCCGAGAGTCCTGAAAGACACCTGAGGGTACAATCTTGCCATGCGTCCTCATCGGGTGGTGGCCCTGCTCAACCCGCCGCAGTCGCCCTTCGAACTCGCCTGCGCCACCGAGGTCTTCGGCGCCGCCCCGCAGGACGAGCCGCCCCGCTACAGCTTCCGGATCTGCGCCGAGCACCCCGGCCCTGTGCAGACCACCGCTGGCTACGCGATGCTCGTCGACACCGGCCCTGAGGCCCTGGAGCAGGCGGACACCGTGGTCGTCCCCGGCTGGCAGCCGCCGGGCGCACCCGTGCCACCGGCCGTCACCGCGGCGCTGCGGGCCGCCCACCGGCGCGGGGCGAGGATCGTCGCCATCTGTACGGGGGCCTTCGTCCTCGCCCAAGCCGGACTGCTCGACGGCCGCCGCGCCACCACCCACTGGCGCGACACCGCCCGGCTCGCCGCCGCCTTCCCCGAGGTGCAGTTGGACCAAGACGTGCTCTTCGTAGACCACGGCGACGTGGCGACCAGCGCCGGAACCGGCGCGGGCATCGACCTGTGCCTGCACCTCGTACGCTCCGACCACGGCGCGGCCTACGCCACCCAGATCGCCAGAAACATGGTCCTGCCGCCACACCGGGAGGGCAGCCAACTCCAGTACGCAGCACAGCCCGCACCAGCCAAGGCGGACGCGTCACTGGCGCCACTGCTGGAGTGGGCCACCTCCCGGCTCGACACCCGACTCACCCTCGACCGCCTCGCCGAACGCGCCGGACTGTCCAGCCGTACCCTCGCCCGGCGGTTCACAGAACAGCTCGGCACCAGCCCCGGACACTGGCTGCTCGGCCAACGCATCAACGCAGCACGAGTATTGCTGGAGCAGACCGACCTTCCGGTCGAAGCCATCGCCACCCGCGTCGGACTCACCTCGGCAGTCAACCTGCGCCGCCGCTTCCGGGCGCATCTGGGCACCACGCCCGGCGCCTACCGACGCACCTTCAGTCAAACCTGATGGTCGGGTAGCCCGAGGGCGAGATCCCCTCGGGCTACCCACCGACCGAGATCGTGCCAAACGTGCCTGGAGGCGGCCATGCGGCCATGCCCTCTGACTCGGACCCATCCGTGACAGCTACAGATAGTCCTCGATGCCCGCGCCGAACACCGCATCTTAGTTCGGCCGGGACGCTACCGCCCCCGCACCACCGGAGTGATCGCGCGGGGCATCGGCCGTCCAGGCCGGAACGGGCGCACGTGGCTTCGTGGCCGAGGAGTCGCACGGTCTTCGCGACTCGACGGCCTGCGCAAGCGCCTGGCCGAACTCGGCGGCCAACTCACCGCCACCAGCGCCCCCGGCGACGGCACACGCCTCCTGGCCACGGTTCCTTTCGGCGGCAGAGCCCTGACGGTGCTCGGTGCCCGCTTCTCCCCGATGCCGCTCACGCCTGGGCGGAGGTTCCCGAGGGTGCGGTCGGCCGGGACATCGGCGACGCCGTCGACCGGCCCTGGCTACCAGTCCTCGCCGTGCCGTAGACCGCTCTGAACTTGCGCAGTCCACAGCTGGGGCCGCGCCTCTCACCCCGGACCACAGCCTCACCCGAACGGGTGAAACCCCGGGCCGTGGTGCTGGCCTGCGACCGCGGGCGACCAGGGACGATCCCCAGCGCGACGCAACAATCCCGTTGCCCGGACACCCCGTTGGGCCCGTGATGGGCTCGTGAATTCTTCCGTATCCTCGCCGCCCGTGATGCGTCTTGCCTCCGATCCGCACTTCGAGGCAAGCGTCAACCTGGCCACCTGGGCGATGGCCCGCCGTCTGCCCCACACCCTCATGGAAGCGATCCGGCTCGGCTGGCGCACCGACCGCCGGGCCGTCATTGCCCTGGCCCTCTGCCAGCTCGGCGCCGCAGCCTTCACCTCGACGGCGCTGGCGGCCACCACCCGGGTGCTGGCGGCCGTGTTCACCGGAGACGACATCGCTGCCGGTCTTGGCGACAACCTGACCGCCGTGGTGGTGCTCGCCCTCGCCGCGTCTGGCCGCTACCTGCTGGATGCCGCCGCCCGCGCGCCCGCCGCCCGGCTCGCCCCAAGAGCCGTACGGGAGGCCGACCTGAAGGTGATCGCCGCGGCCACCGCCGCCGAGCTGGCCGCATACGAGGACCCCGGCTTCGAGGATGCCCTCGCCGCCGCGTCCGACGGTGCGGAGAAGACCGGCGAACTCATCCTCGAAGCCCAGCTGCTGACCTCGGCCGCCGCCCAGATGGCCGCCGCCGCAACCGTCGTCACCGTCCTGCACCCGATGATGCTGCCCCTGCTCGTCGCCTCGGTCATCCCGTGCGCCTGGGGCGCAGTACGGGGGCACGGATCGAGCACGCTGCCCACCACCGCAACCCTGCCGACTCCCGGCTCCGTTCGGTCTTCCGCTGCTATACCACCGAGCGCAACACGGCCGATGAGGTCCGCGCCGGCACCATGGCCGGTTTCCTCATCCACCAGTACCGCATCGTCTCCGGCCACCTGGAGGCCGAACAGCTCAAGGCCACCCGGCAGGCCCTGGTGGTACAGGGCATCGGCGACGCGCTCACCGCCGTCGGCACCGCCGCGACCTGGGGTGTGCTCGTCCTCCTGGTGGCGAGTGGCCGGATGGAGCGAGGCTGTTCCGCATCTCCCTTTCCCTGGACGACTGGGCCCGCTTCCTCGCGGTGGCCAAACCGTGGACGGCCCGCTGCGGTTCGGCCCAGGTCGCCGGGGACGGGCCGCAGCTGATCAGCGCTACGGACGTCTTCTTCACCTATCCCGGCGCCGACCGCCCCGCGCTCGACAGCGTCAGCCTGGACCTCAAGCGCGGTGAAGTCATTGCCCTGGTGGGCGAGAACGGTGCCGGCAAGAGCACCCTCGCCCAGGAGGATCGGGGCTGACCGCGAACGGTGGACTGCCCGGCGGACTCGACGGCATACGCAAGCGGCTCGCCGAACTCGGCGGCCGACTCACCGCGCGTACCGTCTTTTCCCTACTGACCGAGGCGGCAGGCGTCGTCTGCCGCTTGAACGAACTCGCGGACGCGGTGAGTGGTGTTGGTCTTCAGCCACATGGGGCCCCACCGGATCGGTGGGGCGTCGGTGAAGGGCAGGTAGACGACGTCGGGGCGCGGGTAGATCCGGGCGACGTTGTCGCCGACGGGGAAGACGCCACGGCCGAAGGCGACCAGGGTGAGGGTCTCGGTGAAGCTGGCGGCACGGGGACCGCGCGGCACCGGCGCGCCCGACGGCGTGACCGCCGGGTTCCGGTCGGCACGGAAAGCCTCGGGCATGTCGGCGGGCACCAGGACCACGGGGTGATCCGCCAGTTCCTCCACCGACACCGCCTGGCGGCCGGCCAGCGCGTGCCCGGTCGCCACCGCCAGCAGCCGCGGCTCGGACAGCAGGACCGGCCCGGCCACCACACCGGGCTGTGCGGCGATGAGGATGTCGGTGATCAGGACGTCGAGGGCACCACTTCTGAGGCGGGTGACGGCGTCATGGCCCTGCGCCTCATGGATGTGGACCTCGCAGTCGGGGTGCCGCTTGGCGAACAACGCGACCGCCTTGAGCAGCAGTTGTCCGGCGACTCCGCTGAGGAACCCCACGCGCAGTTCCCCGGTGATGCCGCGTCCGGCGTCGACCGCCCGGCGCACGGCCTCGTTCACCCCGGCGACCAGCGGGGTCAGGTCGTCGGCCAGCTGCCGGCCGATCGCCGTCAGGCGCACCTGACGGCTGGTGCGCTCGAACAGCGGCGCGCCGACCATGCGCTCCAGCTTCTTGACGGTCTGGCTCACCCGGCCGGTGGTGACTCCCAGCCGTGCGGCGGTGCGGCCGAAATGCAGCTCCTCGGCCAGCGTCAGGAACGCCTCGATCTCGTACCGTTCCAGCAATACCGCTCCCTTGAGTTCAGCTAAACGATCGTAGCGCGATCGTGCGTTGATGCCCCCACCTTCGGGCGGCATCGTTGATCACACCTCACCCGGGTGTCCCCGACAAGAACGCCGAGGGTGAGGAGTCGTGACAACCCCCGTTGGTGAGGAGATTCCGATGGCCGCTGCGCGCAAGGTCGTGGCCGGGCTGTTCGTGTCGCTGGACGGTGTGGTGGAAGCGCCGGAAGCCTGGCACTTCCCGTACGTGAACGAGGAGATGGGAGCCGCGGTCGGGCAGATGCACGCCGAGGCCGACACCATGCTGATGGGGCGGGTGACCTACGAGGCGTTCGCCGCGGTCTGGCCGCACCAGACAGGCCCCATGGCCGACGCGATCAACGGCATCCGCAAGCTCGTCGCCTCCACCACCCTGCATGAGCCCGGCTGGAACAACGCCACCGTGATCGACGGCGACGTCATCGCCGCGGTCAAGGACCTCAAGCAGCAGCCGGGCCGGAACATCAACCTGTCCGGCAGCATCAGTCTGACCCGCGCCCTGCTGGAATTCGGGCTGCTGGACGAGCTGCGACTCCTGGTCCACCCCCTCGTGCTGGGCACCGGACAGCGGCTGTTCCCGGATGGAACGAGCCAGGTACCCCTCGCCCTCACCCGCTCGGCCGTTTTCTCCACCGGCGTGCTGGACCTCACCTACCAGCCCGCCTGATCCATCCCCTTCGCAAGAACGGAAACACCGATGAACAACGCCGAGACCAAGACCCTCCAGGTTCCCGGATCCCAACTGCACTACGAGGTCCGCGGGTCGGGTCCCCTACTGCTGATGATTCCGGGCGCACCCGCCGACGCCGGAGCGCTGGCCGGGCTCGCCGACTGCCTCTCCGACCGCTACACCGTCGCCACCTACGACCAGCGCGGCCTGTCCCGCAGCCCCCTGACCGGCCCCGCCGAGGACCAGACCGTCGCGGCCTTCAGCGAGGACGCGCACCACCTGCTGGCCGCCCTGACCGACGAGCCCGCCTACGTGCTCGGCACCAGCGGCGGCGCCCTGACCGGCCTCGACCTCGCAACCCGCCACCCCGAGCAGATCCGCGCCCTGATCGCACACGAACCGCCGCTCCCGGAGGTCCTGAGCGACGCCGCGCACTGGCGGGAAGCGTTCCGCGAGGTGCACGAAACCTACCGGAGCCAGGGCCCGGGGGCGGCGATGCAGAAGTTCGTCGCCACCATCGCCGGGGACACCGAGGCATCTCCGGCAGCGATGCCGGACCCCTCCCAGATGCCGCCCGAGGCGCTGGAGATGATGGGCCGCATCCAGGGCAACCTCGACTACTTCTTCGCCCATGTGCTGCTGCCCGTGCTGCGCTTCGAACCCGACATCACCGCGCTGCGTGCGGGCCCCGTGCGGGTTGCCGTCGGCATCGGAGCCGCCTCGGGTGCAGGCGTTCCCCTCAACTCCGCCCTCGCGCTGGCCGAAAGCCTGGACGCCAAGCCGATCGAGTTCCCCGGCGACCACCAGGGCCTGGCCCTCGATCCCGTCACCAGCGCCGACATCATCCACTCCGCCCTCGCCTGACAACCCCGCCACGAGCAGAACGGATCTCCGAACATGACCGCACCGGCCAAGGGAAACCCCGCCAGCTACTTCCCCTCGATCGAGAAGAAGTACGGCCGTCCCGTCCAGGAATGGATCGACCTCATCGACGCCTCACCCCTGACCAAGCACATGGAACTGGTCACTTGGCTCAAGACCGAGCACGGCCTCGGCCATGGCCACGCGTACGCCCTCGTCGCCCACACCCTCGCTCTCGGAACGGCCTGACGACGCTCAGAGTGCGCCGTCCTTGATGGCGGCTATCAAGCTGTGCAGTTGCTCGCGTGTTGTGGTGAGGGTGACGGAGGGTTCGTCGCTCTCTCGGAGCTTGACGGCTCCGCCGGCGGCGGCAACGCCGACGCAGCTGTTGCCCTCGCCGCAGTGGGAGGAGACCTGCCACTCATGGGTCTGCACGATCTATGCCTTTCCTAGCTGATGCGCGATGTCATTGATGAAGTCACGGGACTTCTTCGGCGTCAGGGCAACGGCCTCCAGCCGGTCCAGGAGGGTCCGGTACTTGGACAGTTGGGCCTCGGCATCGAGAAACACCGGCCCGTGCGACTGGTCCAGCTGGACCGTATCGAGCTGAGGTACCGGCGCCGCAGCGTAGAAGGCGGATTGGCCTGAGCCGGGGAACCCGCCTGCGTCGAATGGGATGACCTGAATCGTCACATGGCTCAGCGTGCTCGCCTCAGCCAAGTGTCGCAACTGATCGCGAGTAACCTCCGGACCGCCGAACTTCATCCGCAGCGCGGCCTCATGGAGCACCACCGTGAGCGACGCCGCTGCGTCGCGATAGAGGATCGTTTGTCGCTTGATCCGGTGCGACACGCGGTGCTCAACCTCGTGGGGCGGCAGCGTCGGAACCACTTGACGGAACACCGTACGGGCGTGCTCCGCTGTCTGGAGCAGGCCGGGAAAGTGCAGGGAGTGGGCGATTCGCAACGCCGTTGCATGATGTTCCAGTTCGGCGAGATCCTGCATCGCAGAAGGCAGCACGCCCCGGTACTCCTCCCACCAGTGGCGCTCGCGGTCTCCCGTCATGCCGACGAGTGCACTGATGAGCTCTTCATCAGTGCACTCGTAGTTGCATGCCAGCGTGCGCACCCGGTCCGCGCTCACTCCATGGCGTCCTGACTCGATGTTGCTGATCTGGGCCTGATTGCCGCCGAGGAGCCCGGCTGCTGCGGTCGCGGACATGCCTGCGCGTTCGCGAAGTCTGCGCAACTCAGTGCCCAGGCGCTGTCGGCGCACGGTTGGAATCTTGCTCGCCACCACGCCACTGCTCCCCTCGTTATCGCCCGCCAGGCGAACACATTAGATCAGGTGCATGTAATGCATTCAATTCTACGTTACCGTGTGACGCAGAGCACCCGAGCTCTGACTCTCGGTCGGATTCCGCGCGTTCACCGTACCCCCGCACGTCTCCGGCCTGGGCTCCCACTCAACAACGCGTGCTGGAGGACTGGATGGACTGCGACTACGGGCGTGACGACAAGCGCGGCGGCGCGGCAGCGGAAGCGTACGAGCGGGAGGTGCGGGCAATGGTCGACGCGTACGCGCCACGCATGTTCGCGGTGGTGCAGGAGTGCGGTCGGGGGACCGTCGACGCGGACGGGTGGATCGCGGCCTGGGGCGTCCATCACGAGGACGGTCGCACCGAGGTGACCAGCGTTGATGGGCGTACGCGCGGCAGCCTCAACTCGCCCGAGCGGGCGGCCTGGTGGTACGGGCGCGGGGACGGGATGTCCGCGCGGCTCGTGTGGCTGGGCCGGGGCGCGGCAGACGACCCCTTCGTCTGACGTGCGGCTGCCGGGTGCGGCACGCACACCGTGCCGCACCCGGCAACCGTTTGGCGGCGCGGAACGCGCCTACTTGGATTCGATGGTTCCCAGCGCGTCGGGGTCGGCTGTCAGCGCGGCACGCGCCGACCCCCAGGCAGAGTCTCCGGCGTAGAGCGCGGTGCGGAGATAGGCCCAGGTGAGCCGCTGGACTGCGGACACGCGCTCGGGGCTCTCGTCCGTGGTCTCCGCGACGTCGTATCCGGAGATCCCGCCGAGCCCGTGCTCTGCGCCGAACAGGGTGAGCAGGGACTTGGGACCGGGGGAGAGGTGGTACGGATCCGTGTGCCACTCCGGGCCGCGAACCGTCAGATGTGCGGAGGCGTCCTTGTCCCCGGCTACCACGAGCGTGGGCGTCGTCATCTGGGAGAAGTCCGGGGTCGTCAGGAAGGGAAAGCTCTCGGCCATGGATTCGATGAGGGCGTCGCCGCCTCTGCCGGGGGCGGCGAGCAGTACACCCGCCTTGATGCGGGGTTCGGTCAGGTTCACCTCCGTCCCGTCCTCCGGGTCCGTGAGCCGGGCGCCCAGCAGCAGGCTCGCCGTGTGCCCGCCCATGGAGTGCCCGACGACGGCGACCTTGCTGTGGTCCAGGCGCCCGAGGAGTTGCGGGACGGCGTCCTCGATCGCGTCGAACTGGTCGAGGATGCGCTTCATGTCCTCGACCCGTGAACGCCAGTGCATTGGCGCCCCGGGGGTGTCGGGGGCCAGGCTCAGCGTCGTGGAGCTCAGGTGGGTGGGCTGGATGACGACGAAGCCGTGCGCCGCCCAGAAGTTGGCGAGGGGTGCGTAGCCGTTCAGGGAGGAGAGGTTGTGGGAGTGGCCCTGACCGTGTGACAGGAGGATGACCGGCAGGCCGCTCCCGCTCACGGGCGCGGAGACTCGCAGCTCCAGGTCCACGGCTCGGCCGGGAGCGGGCAGCGCCACCGGGCTGACCGAGAGGACGGGTGTGGGTGAGTTGAAGGTGTCGGCTGGGTAAGTCGGTTCACTCATGATGCGTATTCCATTCGAGGGCCTCTGCTGCCGGGCTCGTGCGCCCGGCAGCAGGAAAGACTGAAACGGATCGTTGTCCCGTTTAATATACGGAACAGTGTCCCGTTTCGTCAACGGCCATGGATTGCCGGGTCACCGGTGCCGGGTCACTGGTGCCTGGAGCTCCGTGACCCAGCCGTCGCGGTCGTCCGGGCACTCCAGGGTGACCTCTCGTGGAAGCCCGGTGGACCGGTATCCGTTGCCGTCGATCCAGCGGGCCAGGGCCTGGACGGTGGGCAGCACCGTGTCCATCGACCCGTGGTGGACGAGGGCCGCCGCCTGGTCGAGAGGCGGCAGGTCGAGCACCCGGAGCTCGCCGTCGTCCTGGAGCGGGACTGCGGCCGCGACCTGAACGGTGGCGTGGACGCTGATGTGGCCGCCGCCCTCCGGGGAGTCCTCGTAGCAGGCGACGCCGGGCCCGGCGGGCGCGATGCCCGCCGCCTCCAGGCGCCGGAACAGCTCACCGTAGAGCGGCTGGATGACCGGGCCGATGTGCTCGGGGTCGAAGCTGGCGGCGGTCGCGGTCAGCTCCGCCACCCGGATCGCCGGGACACTCTTGAGGACGATGTCGTCGGTGGGCATGTGCCCCTCACTCTCGATCGAGCGGAGCCTCGCCTCGACCTGGACCAGCCGCGCCGCCGCTGCAGTCATCGTGGCTTCCAGATCGGCCCGCCGCAGCCGCAGCATGCCGCGCAGCGCCTCCGTACTGACCCGCTCCTCCACGATGTCGTGGACCTGCTGGAGCGTGAAGCCGAGTTCCTTGAGCGCGATGACGCGGTTCAGACGGGACAGCTGGGCGGCCGAGTAGTAGCGGTAGCCGGTGGCCGGGTCGACGTGGGCCGGGCGCAGCAGCCCCGTCGCGTCGTAGTGACGCAGCATCCGGACCGATACGCGGCCGTGCCGGGCGAATTCTCCGATGGTGAACATGACGTCCCCCAGTTGAGCGCCTGACACGGTGTGAGGGTCAACCGGTCGTGAGGGTTAACCGGGTGCGGCCCCGTGCGGGGCCGCACCCGGCGACGGCGGGTATCAGGAACGGCCGGTGTCAGGCGGGCGTCAGGGCAGCAGCGAATACGCGGGGAGGGTCAGGAAGTCGACGTAACGATCGTCCAGGGAGACCTGGAGGAGCAGGTCGTGGGCCTGCTGCCAGCGGCCCGAGGCGTAGGCATCCTCGCCCAACTCCGTGCGCAGTGCGGCCAGGTCCTCGGCCGCGAGCTCGCGGACCAGGTCCGGTGTGACGGTCTCGCCCGTGTCCAGGACGACGCCCGCGTTCACCCACTGCCAGATCTGCGAGCGGGAGATCTCCGCCGTCGCCGCGTCCTCCATCAGGCCGAAGATCGCGACGGCGCCCATCCCGCGCAGCCACGCCTCGATGTAACGGGTGCCGACCTGCACCGCGTTGCGCAGTCCGGCGTGGGTCGGCTTCGCCTCCAGGGTGTCGACGGCGATGAGGTCGGCGGCCCCCACCCGCACGTCCTCGCGCAGCCGCTCCTTCTGGTTCGGCCGGTCGCCGAGCACCGCGTCGAAGGACGCCTGCGCGACCGGCACCAGGTCGGGGTGGGCGACCCAGGAGCCGTCGAAGCCGTCGGCCGCCTCGCGGTCCTTGTCGGCGCGCACCTTGGTCATCGCCACCTCGTTGGCCTCCGGGTCGCGGCGGTTGGGGATGAACGCCGCCATGCCGCCGATCGCGTGCGCGCCGCGCTTGTGGCAGGTGCGCACCAGGAGTTCGGTGTACGCGCGCATGAACGGCGCGGTCATGGTGATGGCGTTGCGGTCCGGCAGTACGAACTTCGCACCGCCGTCACGGAAGTTCTTGATGATGGAGAAGAGGTAGTCCCAGCGCCCGGCGTTCAGGCCGGAGGCGTGGTCGCGCAGTTCGTAGAGGATCTCCTCCATCTCGTACGCGGCGGTGATCGTCTCGATGAGGACGGTGGCGCGGATGGTGCCGTGCGGGATGCCGCAGTACTCCTGCGCGTAGCTGAAGACGTCGTTCCACAGGCGCGCTTCGAGGTAGGACTCGGTCTTGGGAAGGTAGAAGTACGGGCCCTTGCCCTGGTCCAGCAGCCGCTGCGCGTTGCGGAAGAAGTAGAGCCCGAAGTCCACGAGCGCGCCCGGCACGGGGCTGCCGTCGACCTGGAGGTGGCGCTCGTCCAGATGCCAGCCGCGCGGCCGGATCACGGCGGTGGCCAGCTCTTCGGCCGGGCGCAGTGCGTACGCCCGGCCGCGCTCGTCGGTGAAGTCGAGGCGGCGTTCGTAGGCGTCGGTCAGGTTGAGCTGCCCGCCGATGACGTTCTCCCAGGTGGGCGCGGAGGCGTCCTCGAAGTCCGCGAGCCAGATGCGGGCGCCGGAGTTGAGCGCGTTGATCGTCATCTTCCGGTCGGTCGGACCGGTGATCTCCACCCGGCGGTCGTTCAACGCGGCGGGGGCGGGCGCCACCTGCCAGTCGCCTTCCCGGATGTGCGCGGTCTCGGGGCGGAAGTCCAGCGCGCTGGTACGGGCGATGTCGGCGCGGCGTTCGGCGCGTGCGGCCAGCAGTTCGTCACGGCGCGGGGTGAACCGGCGGTGCAGCTCGGCCAGGAAGGCGAGGGCCGCGTCGGTCAGCACCTCGCCCTGGCGGTCGACGGGCGCGGCGTCGACAAGGACCGGCTGGGACGGCGCTGGTGCGGACATGTGGGGTCACTCCTTCAGCGAACGGTGTCCGCAGCCGCCGGGTCGCCGCGTACGGTCGCCTGGCACGGGGTGCCATGCGGGTCCGGCGGCTCCGAGCTACGGCCGCGGGCGCCGTCGGTGTCAACGGCGCATCTGACCAGTGGAGAATAGTTTCCTCATAGTGGAACTTCAATGGTTTGTTGATGTCGAGAGACTCTTCACATTTCCACGCTCCCCCGCGGTGGCGCCGGGTGCCATCGGACAGACCCCAGGCGCACTGATCGCCTCGCTACGACCCCAGATACCGGAGCACCGCCAGGACGCGGCGGCTGTAGCCCTCCGCGCCCGCCAGGCCCAGCTTGTCGAAGATCGCGTTGCTGTGCTTCTCCACCGCGCTCTGCGAGATGTACAGCCGCTCCGCGATCGCCGCGTTCGTGTGGCCCTGCGCCATCAGGTCGAGCACCGAGCGCTCGCGTGCGGTGAGGCGCTGCAAAGGGTCCGTGTGGGTGCTGCGGGCCACCAGCCGCCGTACGACCTCGGGGTCGAAGGCCGTACGCCCGGAGCCGACCCGCGCCAGGGCGTCCAGGAACTCGTCGATCTCCACGACCCGGTCCTTGAGCAGGTAGCCGACGGCCTCCGTGTTGCGTTCGAGCAGCTCGGCGGCGTAGCGCTTCTCCACGTACTGGGAGAGGACCAGCACCCCCACCGACGGGTGCTCCTCGCGGATGCGCAGCGCCGCGCGCAGGCCCTCGTCGGTGTGCGTCGGCGGCATCCGTACGTCGACCACCGCCACGTCCGGCGGCTCCGCGGCCACCGCCGCCAGCAGCGCCTCCGCGTCGCCGACGGCGGCGGTCACCTCGTGGCCCTCATCCGTCAGCAGGCGGGCCAGGCCCTCGCGCAGCAGGGTGGAGTCGTCGGCAAGGATCAGTCGCACGGCAGCTCCGCGGTCAGTACGGTGGGCCCGCCCGGCGGGCTGGTGACGCGCAGTTGCCCGTCGAGCGCGGATACCCGGCGGGCCAGCCCGAGCAGGCCGCCGCCGCGCGGGTCGGCGCCGCCCCGGCCGTCGTCCTCGACCCGGACCGCGAGGGTGCCGGGATGCTGGGTGACGCGCACGCTGACATGGCTGGCACGGGAGTGCTTCGCGGCGTTGGTCACCCCTTCGCTGACGACGAAGTAGGCGACCGTGCGCACGGCGTCCACAGGTTCCTTCGTCAGGTTGTCCTCCAGCTGGACCGGCAGGCCGGAGCGCTCGGCGATGCCCTCCAGGGCGGCGTGCAGTCCTGCCTCGTCCAGCACCGCCGGATAGACGCGCCAGGCAACGTCGCGCAGTTCGTCCAGCGTACGCCGCGCCTCGTCGTGGGCCTGTCTCACCAGTTCGGCCGAGCGCGCCGGGTCGTCGGTGCGCCGGGCACGGCCCAGCAGCATGCCGAGTGCGACCAGTTGCTGCTGTACCCCGTCGTGCAGATAGCGCTCGATCCGCCGCTGCTCGTCGTGCACCACATCGAGCACCCCGGCCCTGCTGCTCGCCAGTTCGCTGATGCGGCGGCGCAGCAGGTCCTGCGCGCTGGGACCGAGGTAGCGGCGGGCGAGCGAGGTCTCGAACGTGGCGACGCCGAACAGGCCGTTGACGCCGAGGAAGAGGAGGAAGCAGCCGCCCAGCACGGACGGGAGCAGCGCCGGCACACCGTGCTCGGGAGTCTGGAAACCGAAGAGGAACCAGCCCCAGAAGAGCACCGTCGCGTACAGCACGCCCAGCGCGACCGTGATCAGCACCAGCGCGCCCAGCAGGCCCACCGCCCAGCGCACCGCGATATAGCGCAGCGCCCGCTCGGGCGGATAGCTCTCGCCCACCGAACTGCCGTAGAAGGACGCAAGCCGCCGCCGCTCCAGCCGGGTCAGCGCTCCGGCGGCGGCCCCGGCCCGCGCCAGCACCGGGCGCTGCCGCTGCGACGAGCCCAGCACCGGCAGCAGGCACAGCCCGGTGAGCAGGAGAAAGAGCATTTCGACGACGGCCGTCACCGACCCCGCCAGCACCCCGAAGCCCACCCGGACCACCCGGCCCAAGATCCTACGCATGATCACCACGCTAGCCGCCGCGGAGGGTGCCACGGACTGCGGTTTTCCGCAGTACCGCCGTACGGAGTCCACCATGGAAGTGCTGACCGCGGCGGACCCAGGCTGGTGAGCATGATCGAAGAATGGGCAACGGACCTCATGGAGTCCCTCGGCGCGCCGGGCGCCGGAATCGCCATCGCGCTGGAGAACCTCTTCCCCCCACTTCCCAGCGAGCTGATCCTGCCGCTGGCGGGCTTCACCGCGAGTCAGGGGGACATGAACCTGCTCGCGGCCATCGTCTGCACGACACTCGGCTCCGTCATCGGCGCGTACGCCTTCTACGCGATCGGCGCGCTGCTGGGCCGCGACCGTACGGTCGCACTCGCCGTACGGCTGCCGCTGCTGAAGCTCTCGGACATCGAGCGGACGGAGGCGTGGTTCGACCGGCACGGCACGAAGGCCGTCTTCCTGGGACGGATGATCCCGCTCTTCCGCAGCTTCGTCTCGCTGCCCGCAGGGGTGGAGCGGATGCCGCTGGGCACCTTCGGACTGCTGACGGCGCTGGGCAGTCTCATCTGGAACTCCCTTTTCATCCTGGCCGGTTACGCGCTGGGGGAGAACTGGGAGCGGGTCACCGACTATGTCGGCCTGTACTCCAAGGGCGTGCTGGCCGCGGTGCTGGTGTGCGTACTCGCCTTCGTCGTACTGCGGATGCTGCGGGCAGGAGGCGGCAGCCGCCGGGCGCGGCGCTGAGGCGGACCCCAGAGCGGACAGCCCCTACGGGGTGAGGCGGCCGAGGTCGGCCGGGGTGTCGATGTCGCCGGGGTCGGCGACATCGCCGCACTCCACCAGGGTCAGCAGCGCGGCGTGCGCTTCCAGGTACGCCCGCGCCCCCTTGTCGCCCGCCGCGTCGCGCAGGATGCCCGGCCAGTGTCCCGCGCCGAGCAGTACCGGATGGCCGCGCCGTCCCCCGTACGAGGCGGCGGCCAGCGAGGCGGGGGAGTGGCAGGCCCGGCGCACCCGGGACACGGCCGCAGCCCCGATGCCCGGCTGGTCGACGAGCAGTACGAGCGCGGCGTCGGTCTTCGTGCCGTCGAGCGCGCCGAGTGCCGTCCGCAGCGAGGAGCCCATGCCCTGCTCCCAGTCCGCATTCTCCAGCAGGAGGCACCCGGAGAGGTCGGCGCGGTCGCGGACTTCGGAGGCGGCGGCACCGAGCACGACGCGGACCGCCGGATCGCAGCCGCCCTCCCGCAGGGCCCGCACGGCGTGCTCCACGAGGGGCCTGCCGTGCTGGCTGAGCAGCGCCTTGGGGCGCCCGCCGAGACGCCGTCCGCCGCCCGCCGCGAGCAGCACCGCGGTGACGTGCGGCACCGTGTGAGGGTTCTGTTTCATAACTGCTGCTCAGCATACGAGGCAGTACCCCGTATCCCCCGATAAGGTCGGCCCCGGCTATTCGACCAATCACAGGGGCGGGGTTCAGCAGTTGATGGGCAGCGATGCGAGTGCCGGAGTGTTCCAGCCACTGGACGGGGACGACCCGCGGACGCTGGCGGGCTACCGCCTGACGGCGAAGCTCGGCGCGGGCGGCATGGGGAAGGTCTACCTCTCGTACACGCCGGGCGGCCGCCCCGTGGCGATCAAGGTGATCCGGCCCGAGTTCAGTGAGGACGCGGAGTTCCGGCGCCGCTTCCAGCAGGAGGTACGGGCCGCCCAGCGGGTGCAGGGCCTCTACACGGCGCCGGTCATCGACTGCGACACCGAGAGCAAGAACCCCTGGCTTGCCACCGCTTACGTGCCCGGACCCTCGCTGACGGACGCGATCGGCGAGCACGGCAAGCTGCCGGCGCCGACCGTACTGCTGCTGGTCGCGGGCATCGCGGAGGCGCTCCAGGTGATCCACGGCGCGGGCATCGTGCACCGGGACCTCAAGCCGTCCAACGTACTGCTGGCCTCCGACGGTCCGCGTGTCATCGACTTCGGCATCGCACGGGCGGCCGACGCGACGTCGCTCACCGGCAGTGGTGTCACCGTGGGCACACCGTCGTTCATGGCCCCCGAACAGGCGTCCGGTGAGAGCGTCACCGAGGCGACGGACATCTTCGCGCTGGGCCAGGTCGCCTCGTTCGCCGCGATGGGAATCCCCGCGTTCGGCGAGGGCACGGGACACGCGGTGCTGTACCGCATCGTGCACGAGGAGCCCCGGCTGAGCGCACTTCCGGAGGAGCTGCGGGAGTTGGTGTCCCGCTGCCTGCGGAAGGACCCGGCGGAGCGGCCCTCGGTCGAGGAGGTCATCGGCCTGTGCCGGACGGCGTCGGCGGAGACCCAACTGCGGCGCCCCGAGGACTGGTTGCCCGTCGCGGTCGCCGCGGACATCACCGGACGGGCCGCCGCTCCGGCGCCGCCGATGACACCGCCGCCGCCGATGGCCCCGCCCGCGGGCGCGCCGCCCGCACAGCCCCCGATGCCCTCCGCAGGGCCGGCACCGGCGGCCCCCGCGGCGCCCCCCGTGCCCACGGCTGAGCCGCACCCGGCTGCTCCGGCGCAGCCCGCGCCTGCCGCGCCTGCCGCGCCTGCCGCGCCTGCCGCCACCTCCGCGGAGCCCGCTGCCACCCCGCCTCCCGGCGCGCAGACCCCGCCTCCCGGCTTCGGGCCCGCCGCCACGATGCTCGACTCCGGAGCCCAGCACGGCATGCCGGGCCATGGCACGCCGGGCACCGGGACCACACCGCTGGTACGGACCCAGCCCGGCCAGCCGGGTGCCGCCACCCCGGAGCCGGTGAAGAAGAACGGCAGGAGCAAGGCGATCCTCCTCGTGCTGGCGGCCGTGCTCGTGTTCGCGGGGGGCGGCGCGACCGCCGTGGTGCTGAGTCAGGACGACGACAAGGGCGGTTCCGGGGACAACGCGGCGGCCGGCGACTCCGGGGACTCGGGGGACTCCGACGCGAAGGCGGAGGACAAAGGAGCGGATCCCACGGAGGCACCCGAGCCGGACGCGACGGGCGAGCCGAGCGACGGCGCCTCGGCCGGTCAGGACGGGAGCGGCACGGAACCGCTGCCGGATCCGGAACCGGTCGAGTACAACGGCATCAACCTGCCCGAGGGATACCACCTCTACTTCGCCAGCGACCCGGTGAAGCCCGACGACGGCGAGACGGAGCAGGACATCGCCTACGACAACAGCTTCGGGGACAAGGAGCTGAACACGCAGCAGGGCAACAACCTCATCCTGCTGAACAACGCGCAGAAGGGCACCCTGGAGACCTGCCGCAACGAGACCCGGTACGCGGAGAAGGTCAGCTTCAGCCAGTTGACCAAGGGGTCGCAGGTCTGTGTCCGTACCTCCTCCGGCCACCTCGGGCTGATCACCTTCAAGGGCATGGCACCGGAGTCCGACCCCAGCGACTTCGTGAAACTCGACCTCACCGTGTGGCGCAACGCGCTCGCGGTGGAGGATTCGGATTCCGGTCTCTACGAGTGAGGCTGCTCCGGGGCACGGAGTGATAACAATAGCGGCCTGAATTTCGCCCTCCGTGTGGCGGGATGCGCGGAGAGTGGCGTTTACTGTGCGAACCTCTCGCGTGAGGGCAGCACGGGGAGGCCGCGAACACCCGTGGGGGGAGAGACCAGCATTGCGCATGGAGACTGCGGGCCGGCGGGCCGTGGCGGAGGGCGGAGAGGATCCGCGCGTCACCGGCCTGCGCAGGGCAGTTGACCGGGTGCGGCGTGAACTCGCCGCGCATCCCGCGGACCTGTCGGACCGGCAGGCCGCGGAGGAGGAACTCACCGCTCTCGACGCCATAACCTGCGGGGGCATACCCGAGGTGCCCAGGCTGCGGCGGTCCCTGCTGGTGCTCGCCTCGGCGCTCGGTTCGGTGAGCGCGCTCGGTGCCTCACTGGCGGAGTTGCGCCAGGCGATAGAGCTCTTCGGCGAGCCCTGCCGGACGCGGCGCTAGGGCCTGTCGGGCCGGGCCGGTTGGATCAGGCCGAGTTCGCCCCGGCCAGGGCGGTGGACAGCTCCCCGGCGACTTCGTGCAGCAGCGGGACGAACTTGTCGGTCGCCGCCTCCGTGACCCGACCCGCCGGGCCGGAGATGGAGATCGCCGCGGCCGTGGGCGAGTCCGGCACGGACACGGCGATGCAGCGCACGCCGATCTCCTGCTCGTTGTCGTCCATCGCGTAACCGGTCTCCCGTACGTGCGCGAGGGCCTCGAGGAACGCGTCCGGCGTGGTCAGCGTCTTCTCGGTGGCCGCGGGCATCCCGGTACGCGCCAGCAGCGCCCGCACCTCCGCGGGCGGGGTGTGCGCGAGCAGCGCCTTGCCGACCCCGGTCGAGTGCGGCAGCACCCGGCGGCCCACCTCGGTGAACATCCGCATCGAGTGCCGTGAGGGCACCTGTGCGACGTAGACGACCTCGTCGCCGTCGAGCAGCGCCATGTTCGCCGTCTCGCCGGTCTCCTCGACCAGCCGGGCCAGATGCGGGCGGGCCCAGGTGCCGAGCAGCCGGGAGGCGCTCTCGCCCAGCCGGATCAGCCGGGGGCCCAGGGCGTAGCGCCGGTTGGGCTGCTGGCGTACATAGCCGCAGGCCACGAGGGTGCGCATCAGCCGGTGGATGGTGGGCAGCGGGAGGCCGCTGCTGCCTGCCAGCTCGCTGAGCCCGACCTCGCCTCCGGAGTCGGCCATCCGCTCCAGCAGGTCGAAGGCGCGCTCCAGGGACTGGACGCCGCCCGAGGGGGCGGGGGCGGAGGTGGGCTTGTGCTCGGCGGACGGCGGCACTTCGCGTTCCTTTCCTGGCGGTCGTGGCGCATGTTACCGCTCTGATGCTCCGGCGACCCGGCCGCCCGCCCGACGTTGTCGCCGGTCACGGCTGGTCCGCACGGGCACTGCGGAGTCTGCGCGAGGTCCGGCAGCCGTGCGGTGCCTTGGGTGTGCACTTCTACTCATCGGAAGTGTACTTCCATTAGGTGGAATTCACAGCCCTGGACACCCTTGACGCAGGAGGGCTCCAGGATGAAGAATTCTCAACAGAACGTTTAATTTCCACTATGCGGAAGTGTGTCAGAGCAAAAGCCGTACGAGAGCAGAAGGAGAACCGCGTTGCCGGAAGCGCCGGACGGACCCGAGGTGTCACTCGTACTGCGCTCGACGCGCGTCATCACCCCCGAGGGAGTCCGGGCCGCCTCCGTGGCCGTCGCGGACGGCCGCATCGCGGCGGTGCTTCCGTACGGCGCCGGGGTGCCCGCCGCCGCCCGGCTGGTCGACGTGGGGGACGACGCACTCCTCCCCGGGCTCGTCGACACGCATGTCCATGTGAACGACCCCGGACGCACCGAGTGGGAAGGCTTCGCCAGCGCCACCCGGGCCGCCGCCGCCGGTGGCATCACCACCCTTGTGGACATGCCGCTCAACTCCCTTCCGCCGACCACGACCGTCGGCAGTCTGCGCGTCAAACAGGAGGTGGCACGGGAGCAGGCGTACATCGACACCGGCTTCTGGGGCGGCGCCGTGCCGGGCAACGCGCGGGAGCTGCGCCCGCTGCACGAGGCGGGGGTGTTCGGCTTCAAGTGCTTTCTCTCCCCCTCCGGCGTCGAGGAGTTCCCGGAGCTGGACCCGGCGGCGCTGGAAACCGCGCTCACCGAGATCGCCTCCTTCGACGGACTGCTGATCGTGCACGCGGAGGATCCCGGCCATCTGGCCGCCGCCCCGCAGCAGCACGGCCCCCGCTACGCCGACTTCCTCGCCTCCCGTCCGCGCGCCGCCGAGAACGAGGCGATCGCCCTGCTGATCGCGCTCGCCCGCAGGCTCCGCGCGCGGGTGCACGTCCTGCATCTCTCCTCCGGCGACGCGCTGCCGATGATCGCCGCCGCCCAGCGGGAGGGCGTACGGCTGAGCGTCGAGACCTGCCCGCACTTCCTCACCCTCACCGCCGAGGAAGTCCCCGACGGCGCCACCGAGTTCAAGTGCTGCCCGCCGATCCGGGAACAGGCGAACCAGGATGCCCTGTGGCAGGCCCTGGCCGACGGCGTCATCGAGAGCGTGGTCTCCGACCACTCGCCCTGCACGACCGACCTCAAGACCCCCGACTTCCTGGACGCCTGGGGCGGCATCTCCTCGCTCCAGCTCGGGCTGCCCGCCGTGTGGACGGCGGCCAGGGCGCGCGGCCACTCCCTGGCGGACGTCGCCCGCTGGATGTCGACGGGCCCCGCCCGGCTGGCCGGACTGACGGGCAAGGGTGCCATCGAGGCGGGCCGCGACGCCGACTTCGCCGTCCTGGCACCGGAGGAGACCTTCACGGTGGACCCGGCGGCGCTGCACCACCGCAACCGGGTGACCGCCTACGCGGGGCGGACGCTGCACGGCGTGGTCCGCTCCAGTTGGCAGCGCGGGCGGCAGATCACCGACGACGGGTGCACCACCGACGACGGGCGCACCACCGACCACAGGACCGGACGACTCATCGAGAGGAACGCCGTATGACCGCAGATGCCCCCGTGACCCCCCACTTCACCGGTGACGCGAGCCCCTACCCGGGCGGCGACCCGTACGCCGACTACCGCACCGCCGACTTCCCCTTCGCGGCGCTCACCGACCTGGCCGGGCGGGAGCTGGGTGCGGGCGTCATCGCGGCGAACGACGAGTTCTTCGCCGAGCGCGAGAACCTGCTCAGGCCCGGCCCGGCCGAGTTCGACCCGGAGCGCTTCGGCCACAAGGGCAAGATCATGGACGGCTGGGAGACCCGGCGGCGGCGCGGCGTCTCGGCCGAGGTGCCGCACCCGCACGAGGAGGACCACGACTGGGCGCTGATCCGGCTCGGCGCACCCGGTGTGATCCGCGGACTGGTCGTGGACACCGCGCACTTCCGCGGCAACTACCCGCACGAGGTGTCGGTACAGGCCGCCTCCGTACCGGGTGCACCCTCCCCGGAGGCGCTGCTCGGCGAGGACGTCAAGTGGACCGAGATCCTGCCGCGTACGGCGATCGGCGGCCACGCCGCCAACGGGTTCACGGTCACCGCCGAAGCCCGCTTCACCCACCTGCGGCTGCGGCAGCATCCGGACGGCGGCATCGCCCGGCTGCGGGTCTACGGCGAGGTGGCGCCTGATCCCGGCTGGCTGGCCACGCTGGGCACCTTCGACCTGGTCGCGCTGGAGAACGGCGGTGCCGTCCAGGACGCCTCCGACCGCTTCTACTCGCCGCCCACGAACACCGTCCAGCCCGGCCGTTCGCGCAAGATGGACGACGGCTGGGAGACGCGGCGGCGGCGTGACAAGGGCAACGACTGGATCCGCTACGCGCTCACCGGCCGGTCCGTGCCCCGGGCCGTCGAGATCGACACCGGGTATCTCAAGGGCAACGCGGCGGGCTGGGCCACGCTGCTGGGCAAGGACGGCGAGGACGGCGAGTGGCGCGAACTGCTGCCGCGCACCAGGCTCCAGCCGGACACGGTGCACCGCTTCCCGCTGGAGGAGGCGCCTGCGGTGACGCATGTGCGGATCGACATCTTCCCGGACGGTGGCATCGCCCGGCTGCGGGTGTACGGCTCGCTCACCGCCGACGGTGCCGAGCAGCTGGCGGCTCGCCACCGGGAGTTGGGCGGCTGATCCCGCACCCGCCGAGCACACGCGGCTGAGCCGGGCCCGCCATGGCGGGCCCGGCTCAGGGTGTGGGGTGGAGGCGGGGGTCAGGGGGCGGGTCAGGCCGCGCGGCGGCTGTGGCGGCGGTGGGAGTCGACGATGTCGGCGTAGCGGTGTCCGCTGTCCTTGATCGTCCGCTTCTGGGTCGCGTAGTCGACGTGGACGAGACCGAAGCGCTTCTCGTAGCCGTAGGCCCATTCGAAGTTGTCGAGCAGCGACCAGGCGAAGTAGCCCTCCAGCGGCACGCCCTGCCGTACGGCCTCCGCGCAGGCGGCCAGGTGCTCCTCCAGATAGGCGGTGCGCTCCGGGTCGTGCACCTGCCCGTCGGGCCCGAGCGTGTCGGGGTAGGCCGAGCCGTTCTCCGTCACGTACAGGTGCTGGGCGCCGTAGTCCTCACTCATCCGGCGGAGCGTGGCGGTCAGGCTCTCCGCGTGGATCTCCCAGTCCATTCCGGTACGGGGGGCGCCCGGGGTGTCGACCGGGCGGACGTGCGGCGGCGGTCCGTCGGGGTCGTCGGCGACGACGGTCCGGAAGTAGTAGTTCAGGCCGAGCCAGTCCAGCGGGGCGGCGATGGTCTCCAGATCGCCCGGCTTGACCGGCACGTCGACGCCGTAGACCGCGAGCATGTCCTCCGGGTAGCCGCGGCCGTGGATCGGGTCCATCCACCAGCGGTTGGTGTGGCCGTCGGCACGCCGGGCCGCGGCGACGTCGGCCTCGCTGTCGGTGGCGGGCTCGCACCGGGTGAGGTTGTTGACGACACCGATCTGCGCCCCCGGCACCGCGGCGCGCAGCGCCTGCACGGCCAGCCCGTGGCCCAGGTGCAGGTGGTGGGAGGCCCGTACGGCCGCGTCGATGTCGGTGAGCCCCGGCGCCATCCGGCCCTCCAGATGGCCGATCCAGGCGGAGCAGAGCGGTTCGTTGAGGGTGGCCCAGTGGGTGATGCGGTCACCGAGCCGCTCGGCGACGACGGCCGCGTACGCGGCGAAGTGCTCGGCGGTTTCGCGCGCGGGCCAGCCGCCCCGGTCCTGGAGGGCCTGCGGCAGATCCCAGTGGTAGAGGGTGGGGAAGGGGGTGATCCCGGCTTCCAGCAGGGCGTCCGTGAGCCGGTCGTAGAAGGCGAGCCCGGCCTCGTTGACCGCGCCGTCGCCGCCGGGGACGATGCGCGGCCAGGCGAGGGAGAAGCGGTAGGAGTCCACGCCCAGCCGCCGCATCAGGGCGAGGTCCTCCGGCCAGCGGTGGTAGTGGTCGCAGGCCACGTCTCCGGTGTCGCCGCCCGCGACCGCGCCGGGGGTGTGCGAGAAGGTGTCCCAGATCGAGGGAGAGCGGCCGTCCTCGGCGGCGGCGCCCTCGATCTGGTAGGCCGCGGTGGCGACGCCCCAGCGGAAGTCGGCGGGCAGCGGGAAGGGGGACAGGTCGTTCACGGACTGCCTTTCGTACGGTATGGAGGAATGCGCCGGAGCGCCGTTCGCCGGCGAGCTGGTCACTTGACGGCTCCGGCGGTGAGCCCGGCGACGAGGTAGCGCTGGAGCAGCAGGAACCCGGCGACGATGGGCAAGCTGGCGACCAGGGAGGCGGCCATCACCTGGTTCCAGTACACCTGGGTCTGGGTCGCGTAGCCGTTGAGGCCGATGGCCAGGGTGCGGGTCTGTTCGTTGGTCATGACGGAGGCGAAGAGGACTTCGCCCCAGGCCGTCATGAAGGAGTAGATGGTGACGGCGATGATCCCGGGCACGGCGGCGGGCACCACGACACGGAACAGCGCGCCGAGCGCTCCGCAGCCGTCGACCATCGCCGCCTCGTCCAGGTCGCGCGGGATGGAGTCGAAGTAACCGATCAGCATCCAGATGGAGAAGGGGAGGGTGAAGGTGAGATAGGTGAGGATCAGCGCGCCGCGTGAGCCGTAGAGCGCGATGCCCGTGGTGTTGCCGATGTTGACGAAGATCAGGAACAGCGGCAGCAGGAAGAGGATGCCGGGCAGCATCTGGGTGGAGAGGATCGTGACGGTGAACACCCGCCTGCCGCGGAAGCGGTAGCGGCTGACCGCGTAGGCGGCGAACGTCGCGATCACGACCGAGCACGCGGTCGCCGCGCCCGCCACGATCAGCGAGTTCAGGAAGTAGCGGGCGAGCGGGACGGTGTCCCAGATGTCGACGTAGGCGCTGAAGGTGATCTCGCTGGGGATCCACTGGAACGAGCCGGTGACGTCGTGCAGCGGCTTGAGGGAGCTGCTGATCATCACGTAGAGGGGCACGGCCGTGAACAGCGCCAGCAGCGTCAGGATGACGCGCCGGGTCCACATGAAGGAGTTCGGCGGTGCCGTCGGTGACCGCCGGATCGTGTCAGCCATCGTGCTTCCTCTCCCGGCTGGTCACCAGCAGGTACACGGCCGTCACCACCATCAGGAAGAGGAGCAGCAGTACGGACATCGCCGCGCCCGCCCCGAAGTCCCAGGTGACGAAGGACGATTGGTAGATGTGGATGGAGATGAGGTCGGCCGACTCCGGCGCGGCCTTGCCGAACAGCAGGTACGGCACGTTGAAGTCGTTGAACGTCCACAGGAAAAGGACCAGGACCAGCACCTGGTTGACGGGCCGGAGCGAGGGCAGCGTGATCTTCCGGATCTGCTGCCAGATCCCCGCACCGTCCACCTGCGCGGCCTCGTACAGCTCGCGCGGGATGTTCTGGAGCGCCGCCATGATGATCAGGAAGGCGAACGGCCAGGTGCGCCAGACGGCGACGACGACGAGTGAGACGAAGCTGTTGTCGCCGATCAGCCAGAACGGCGGGGTCTCGGTGAGTCCGAGCTGCTCGTGGACCACGTGGTTCACCATGCCGTTGTCCCGCTGGAGCATGAAGGACCAGGTGATGACCGCGGCGTAGACGGGCAGGGCGTACGGGGTCAGGAAGAAGCCCCGCAGCGCGCCCCGGCCCCCGAAGTTCTCCTGCATCAGGATGGCCGCCGTGACCCCCAGCAGCCAGGCGAGGCCGACGGCGAGCACGGTGAACGCGCAGGTGACGAAGAAGGACTGGAGCAGCGCCTCGCCCACCGGGGCGTCGACGTCCACGGCCACGCTGAAGTTGTCCAGGCCGACCCAGGGCGCGGTGTCCCAGGTGCGGATGTACTGCTGGGTGAGATCCCGGAAGCTCATCCAGATGCCGACGGCCATCGGGCCTATGTGGATGAGCAGTTCGAGCAGCACCGCGGGCAGCAGCAGCAGATACGGCAGACCGGCGCGGCGTACCCGGGCGGAGAGGCGCGGCCCACGCCGCCGCCGGGACTTGACGGGCGGTCCCGGAGGCGGCGCGGTGGGGCGCGTGGTGACGGTGGTCATCGGTGCCGCGGCCTCACTTCTGCATCTGCTGCTGGGCCTCGGTCAGCCGTTCCTTGATGTCCCCGGTGGTGACCTCCTTGCCCGCGGCGGCCTGGGCGAACAGCTCCTTCATCGCGGTGCCGACCAGCGTCTCGAACTTGGACTCGTCGGGGACCTGGGGCAGCGGCGCGGAGGATTCGGCGAGCACCTTGCGCAGCACCTTGAGGTCGGGGGTGCTGAACGCCTTGTCCTTCGCGGCCTCTTCGACCGGCGGGATGGAGCCGTAGGCGCTGTTGAGGATCGTCTGCTCCTCGGTCGAGGTCATGAACTCCACGAACTTCAGCGCCCCGTCGATGTTGTCCGTGTTCTTGAAGACGGACATGTTGATGCCGGCGACCATGGAGTTGATCTGGGCGTCCGTGCCGGCTTCCGCACCGGGAAGCGGGATGGGTACGACGCCGTACTCGTCGGGCTTCATGCCGTGTGAGGCGAGGGAGGAGGCGGCGGCCTGCCACATCAGCATCCCGGCCTTGCCGGTGGCGAAGTCGCGGACCGACTCGTTCTTCGTGTACTCGGCGTTGCCCTCGGCGGCGATGCCGTCCTTGCCGAGGAAGTCGATGTACTGCTTGACGGCGGCGACGTTCTCGGGGCCGTCGAAGGTGGGCTCTCCGGCGATGTCGAAGAAGTCGGCGCCGTGCTGCTTGCCGAAGACGAAGGCGTGGTGCGCGTTCTCGACCGGGTTGCCGCCCTCGACGGCGAGGCCGTACTTCCCGTCCTTGGTGAGCTTCTCGCCGGTCTCCTGGAACTCCTCCCAGGTGGCCGGGGGCTTCTCGATGCCGGCGTCGGCGAACATCTTCTTGTTGTAGTAGAGGCCGTAGGCGAGCGAGTAGAGCGGTACGGCCGCCGGGTCCTTGCCCTCGGCACCGGCCGCGGCGAGGGCCGAGGAGGAGAAGCGGTCCCTGCCGCCGATCTTCTCCAGGTTCTTCGCGTCCCAGGGCAGCAGCGCTCCGGTGGCCTGGAGTGAGGCGGACCAGGTGTTGCCGATGTTGAGGACGTCGGGGCCCTGGCCGGAGGAGGTGGCTGCCAGGATCCGGTCCAGCAGGCTGTCCCAGGGCACGACTTCGAGCTTGACCTCGATGCCGGTCTCTTTCTCGAACTTCTCCAGTTCCGGTTCGAGCACCTCCTTGTCGTGCTCGATGCTGCTGCCCTGGTTGCTCGCCCAGTAGGTGAGCGAGTCCGGGCTGTCGTTCGAGCCCTTGTCGCCGCCGGTGCTGCCGCCCCCGCATGCGGTCGCCAGCAGGGCGAACGCGGCGGTGGCGGCCAGGGCGGCGGTTCTGCGGCGCCGCGGCGCGGCGGGGGAGTGAGGGCGTGTGCGCATGATCGGTGGCCTCTCCGGGAGGTGGCTGTGCTGCGGGAGGGGGCAGAGCGAGGGAGCTCGCGTGTTCGACTCTTGAAAGGAGTTCGCGAGTTAATTTATGTCGTGAGTTAAGTAGTGAACAAGGGTCGCGTCAAGACCCGGGACACAGATAGATTTGACCGGGCGGGCGATCCGTCCCCGGGCCCGAGTGAGGAGCCAGATGGCTGAGCGGCACAAACGCACCGTGCGCGACCTGCGGCGCACGAACCGCGCGGCGGTTCTGCGGAGGCTCTACTTCGAAGGCCCTCTCAGCCGCCAGGAGCTGGGCCCGCTCACCGCCCTCAGCTCCGGCTCCATCAGCAACGTGGTGGCCGACCTGCTCGCCGACGACCTGCTGGAGGAGGCGGGCTCGGTGGAGTCCGACGGCGGCCGGCCGCGCACCCTGCTGCGCGTCGCCCCGCACAGCGGCTGCCTCATCGGAGTCGACGTCGGAGAAACCCGCGTCCGCGTCGAGCTGTTCGACCTCGCGCTCAAGGAGGTCGCTCGCGCGCAGCGCCCGCTCGACGACGCGGGACACGACGCGGACCGGGTCGTCCGCCATGTGCTCGACGGCCTCGGCACCGTGCTCGACGCGGCGGGCCCGCCCGCCGGGCGGCTCGTCGGCGTCGGCATCGCAGTCCCCGGCATCGTGGAACACGACACCCCGGACGGCACCGTCGTCCACGGCCAGACGATCGGCTGGGACGCCGTACCGCTGGAGGCCCGGCTGCGCCGGGGCCTTCAGCGGGAACTCCCCGCCCTCGCCCCCGAGGTGCCCCTGCTCATCGACAACGGCGCCCGCACGATGGGCCAGGCCGAGATGTGGTTCGGCGCGGGCCGCGGCGCCAAGGACGCCGTCATCGCCCTCATCGGCTCCGGCGTCGGCGCCTGCGTCGTCACCGCGGGCGAACCGTACGGCGGAGCCACCAGCAGCGCGGGCGAGTGGGGCCACACCGTGCTGAACCTCGGCGGCCGTACGTGCCGCTGCGGGGCCCTCGGCTGCCTGGAGGCGTACGTGGGGGCGGGCGCCGTGCTGAGCCGCTGGCGGGAGGCGGGCGGGGTGCAGCACGACACCGACGAGGAAGCCGCGCTGGCCGGACTGCTGGCCTCGGACGGGGAGCCCGCCGAGACGGTGCTCCAGGAGACCGCGGAGTACCTCGGCGCGGGCATCGCCGACCTCGTCAATCTCTTCAACCCCGAGCGCATCGTGCTCGGCGGCTGGGCCGGGCTGGCCCTCGGCCGCCGGCTGCTGCCCGCCGTACGCCGCAGCGCCGCCCGGCACGCGCTGCGCCATCCGGCCGCCAGCACCGTCATCGAACTCGGCAGGCTGGGGCCCGACGCCGTCACCGTCGGCGCGGCGACGCTGCCGCTGCGCGGGTTCCTGGACGCGGGCGGTCAGCAGGAGGGGCCCCCGAGGATGCTGATCAAGAGGCGGACCGGTAGCGTTCAGCACTAGGGCGTGTGACGGGGCGGCGGCACGGAGGTAGTGGTGACAGCTGGACCGGAGGCGGTGACCTGCGGCGAGGCGATGCTGCTCATGCTCGCCGAGCCGGGCGTACCGCTTGAGCGGGCGGTGCATTTCCGCCGTTCGGTCGCGGGCGCCGAATCCAACGTCGCCGCGGGCCTGGCCCGCCTGGGGCACCAGGTGCGCTGGCTCGGGCGGCTCGGCGCGGACCCGGCGGGCGACGCCGTGCTGCGGGAGCTGCGCGCCGACGGCGTGGACGTCTCGTACGCCGGGAGGGACCCGGAGGCCCCCACCGGACTGCTGCTGCGCGACAGCCACCCCGGGCGCGCGATCGACGTGCAGTACTACCGCACCGGTTCGGCCGCCGCCGCACTGGAGCCCGCACACATCGGCCCGGACGCGCTGGCCGGAGCGCGGCTGCTGCACCTCACCGGCATCACCCCCATGCTCTCGCCGTCCGCCGCCGACGCGACCCGCAGCCTGATCGAACTCGCACGGCGCGCGGGCGCGGCGGTCTCCTTCGACCCCAACGTGCGCAGCAAGCTCGGCACGGAGCACGAGTGGATCCGTACGGTCGGGCCGCTGCTGCGGGAGGCCGACCTCGTGCTGGCCGGCGAGGACGAACTGGAGCTGCTGCTCGGCGGCGGCGCCGAGGAGGGCGCCAAGGCGCTGCTGGAACTGGGCCGCGCCCGTGCCGTCGTCATCAAGCGCCGGGACCACTCGGCGACGGCGGTCAGCCGCTCGGGACGCTGGGAGCAGCGGCCCTTCCCGGTACGGGTCGCCGACCCGGTGGGGGCGGGGGACGCGTTCGCGTCGGGATGGCTCTCCGCCTGGCTGCGGGGCGTCGCGCCGCAGCGGGCGCTGGCCGAGGCCGCGTGCGTGGCCGCGCTCGCCGTGCAGGCACCCTCCGACACCGAGGGGCTGCCGTCGGCCGAGTGCCGTGACCGCACGCTCGACTCCATACTCGGCGGCGCCGACTCCGTACACCGCTGAACGGCCCGCCGTTCGACCGCGCACGCCGAATCGGCGCACGGGCCCTCCTGTGCGCCGCCGACTGGACCGGAAGGGTGGCGAACCGCCGTGTACCGCTGGGAGATCACCCGCGCCGCGCTGGCACAGCGCGTCCTGGCCATCGTGCGCGCCGACAGCGCCGAGCGGGCGACCGAGACCGCCCGCGCCCTGCTCGACGCCGGAATCACCAGCCTGGAGATCTCGCTCACCACACCCGGCGCCACGGGTGCGGTGGCCGCGCTGCGCCGGGAGACGGGCGACGACGTGATGATCGGCGCGGGCACCGTGCTCGACGCCGCCGCGGCCCGCACCGCGCTGGACGCGGGTGCCCGCTTCCTGGTCAGCCCCAATCTCGACGCCGAGGTGATCCGCACCGGACACCGCTACGGCGCACCGGTCTTCCCCGGGGTGGCCACCGCGAGCGAGGCGGTACGGGCACTGGAACTGGGCGCGGACGCGCTGAAGCTCTTCCCCGCCTCGGCGCTCGGTCCCCGCTGGGTCTCGGACGTGAGGGCCGCGCTGCCGCAGGCACCGCTGGTGCCCACGGGCGGGATCACCCCCCGGTCCGCACCCGAATGGATCGCGGCCGGAGCCGTCGCCTGCGGCATGGGCGCGGCGCTCGCCGAGGGCGACGGCGCCGCCGTCCGTGCCCGGGTCACCGACCTGCTCAGACGGCTGGCGGAAGCCGCGCGGTAGGGCCCGCCGTGGGGCCCGTCGTGACACTGGCCCCTCTGACGCGGCGTCAGGACGGGCGCCCAGGGTGAAACTTTGGCCGATACGGCACTAGGCTGCGTTCCCACGGCGCGGACGGTGCCGGACGCAGAGACCCCAGCACGCGCACACGCACGCACACAGGCGCGCCAGGACGGCCGCGCCGCCACTCGCAGTTCAGCCGGAGACCCCTCACACGCAGCCCCGGCGGGGTGTGCGAGGCGGCGGGCGGCAGGCGGCCGGACGCCAGGTGAGGCCCCCGTACAGCACGACCGCAGCCCACGAGGATCAGCGAGCCATGAGGATCACCGAATGCCGGGAGGATGATGTCGCCCTTCTGGAGCGCCAGTTGCCGTCACCGGGGACAACCTCCGGGCACGCGGAGCGCTTTGCCCGGCACCAGAAGGGCACCGGGACTCTTCTCGTCGGCTGGCAGGGCGGGTTGCCCGTCGCCAGCTGCGAGGTGCGCTGGGACGGCTGCCCGGCCCCGGAGGTGCGGGCGGTGCACCCCGGCTGCCCGGAGCTCAGCGGCTTCGGTCTCTGGCCGGGCGTGCTGCGCTCGCCGCGCACCGGCGCCCTCCTCCTCCTCGCAGCCGAGGACCTGGTCAGGAAGCGGGGGCTGCGCTCGGCGGGCCTCGGCGTGGAGAAGAACAACCCGCGCGCCGAAGCGCTCTACGGGCGGCTGGGCTACCAGCTGTCGGTGGCGTACCTTGCCTGCTGGTCGTACGAGGACGCGGCAGGGATGACCCATCAGGTGGCGGACGCCTGCACCTTCATGCACAAGGTGCTCGGCGACACGCCCCAGGGCGTGTTTCGAAAGTAGCGTCGTGGCGCCCTGGTGCCCCTCCACGAACTGGCGTGGAGCAGCACCGGAGCCGGGGCGGCACCGGCGTGGGGCGCCGGGGGTCAGTTCAGCAGGAAGTCCGCGTCGCCCTTCTTCGCGCCCTCTATGAAGGTCTCGATCTCGTGCGGCGTGTAGATGAGTGCGGGGCCGTCCGGATCACTCGACTGCCGCAGCGCCACCCGGCCGTCGTGCAGCTTCAGCGCCTCGACGCAGTTTCCCCCGTTGGTGCCGCTCCAGGGCTTGTGCCACCCCTGGGCGCCAAGGTCCTTGGCCGGCATGCCGTTGTAGATGCGATTCATGGTCCAAACTCCTTGCGCAGGTCACCGAGGATCTGCTCGGTGTCTCCTATCGGCGCGGCCTGCGCGCCCATCCGGTCCAGGGCCTCCAGGTAGGCCACTGTGTCGGGGCGCTCATCGTGGTAGACGGCCCCCGTCAGGCTCTCGCTGTAGACGATGTCGGGCAGTTCGGGGATCTCGAAGCGGAAGAGCTGGAACGGGCCGAACATGCCCGGGTGCGGCCCGGAGCTGAACGGCAGGATCTGCAGCGTGACGTTGGGCAGCGAGGCGGCCTGGATCAGCCGGTCGAGCTGTGCCCGCATGACCTCCGGACCGCCGACGGGCCGGCGCAGCACGGTCTCGTCGATCACGGTCCACAGCCTCGGCGGCTTGGTACGTGTCAGCAGGGCCTGGCGCTCCATCCGCAGAGCGACCCGGCGGTCCAGTTCCTCGGACGGGCCGTGCGGGAAGCCGACCCGCAGCAGTGCGCGGGCGTAGTCCGCCGTCTGCAGCAGTCCGGGCACGCAGTGCGGCTCGTACGCCCGGATGATTTCGGCGGCCTCCTCCAGGCTCACGTAGAGACTGAACCAAGCGGGCAGCACGTCGCGGAAGCGGTGCCACCAGCCCGGATTTCCGGCCTCCTCCACCAGGGACAGGAAGGAGTCCGTCTCCGAATCCGGCACCTGGTAGACCTGAAGCAGCTTCTCCACGTAGACCGGCTTCAGGCCGACGTCGGCCTTCTCCATGCGCCGGATCGTCGTCTGGTTGACACTCAGCGCCCGGGCAGCCTGCTCGAACGTGACCCCCGCCCGTTCGCGCAGATCCCTCAGCCGGAGGCCGAGGACGATCTGTCCCACGGTCGGTGCTGTTCGTGCGTCAGGCACCGTCCCCTCCCTCGCGATGTAAGTCATTGAGGCGTCAACAGCCTGTAGGACAAGCAGTGTTACATGCCAGCCACGGAACGAACAGCCTGCGCCACCTATTATGCAATTCGCAGAATGACCCTTGCCATCTGCCCCTGGCGGGCTGGATAGTGTGCGGGGAGACGTTCGGTAGTCCCCAGCTACTCGTGGACGGAAGGCGGAATAACCGTGGCCTTACCTCGTGGCACTACGGTGCTCGCGCTGCCGCAACAGGACGGCGCGGACACCGAACTGCTGTGGGCGGGCTTCGAGCTTCCCGCCCACGACACCGCAGTGGCGGACGCCCGGCGCCGCGTGCGCCGGCAGCTCCGCCGCTGGGCCTTCCCGGCGGACGTGTGCGACACCGCACAGTTGCTCGTCTCCGAGCTCTTCACCAACGCCGTGCTGCACAGCGACAGCTCACGAATCAGCTGCCTGCTGCACGGGGGCGGCACCCGGCTGCGGATCGAGATCCACGATCAGGGCAGCGAGACGACGGTGCCGCTGCCCGGGTGGGCGACGCCTGATGACGAGCACGGGCGCGGACTCCTGCTGGTCGACGCACTCTCCGAGGAGTGGGGCGTGGACCGCACGGAGGACGACGAGGGCCGTGTGGTCTGGGTGGAGTTGGGTCCCATCTCCACCTGACCGCACAAGGCGGGAGGCCGGTACGGCGCGGGGGGACGTACCGGCCACACCGCACCGAGGGGGCTGCCTCGGATTGTCCGGACAACCGAACGTATCGCTTCCGGTGTCCCGGCCCGGGGGATACGCTCCCCACGTGGCCAAGAAGGAACCGGTGGATCTCCAGCTCAGCGTGGACCGCAACAGCCCGGTCCCGCTGTACTTCCAGCTGTCCCAGCAGCTCGAAGCCGCCATCGAGCGGGGAAAACTCTCCCCGGGCAGCCTCCTGGGGAACGAGATCGAGCTGGCCGGGCGGCTCGGCCTCTCCCGGCCCACCGTCCGGCAGGCGATACAGGCACTCGTCGACAAGGGCCTGCTGGTGCGCCGCCGGGGCATCGGCACCCAGGTCGTGCACAGCCAGATCCGCCGCCCGCTGGAACTGAGCAGCCTCTACGACGACCTGGAGGCGGCGGGGCAGCGTCCCGCCACCCGGGTGCTCAGGCTGGAGACGACGGCAGCGGACGCGGAGGCCGCCGCCGCCCTGGCCGTCGCCGAGGGCGCCGAGGTGCGGCTGCTCGAACGGCTGCGGCTGACGCACGGCGAACCGGTGGCCTTTCTGCGCAACCAGCTGCCGCCGGACCTGCTGCGGCTGGAGGCCGGGGAGCTGGAACGCACCGGCCTGTACCGGCTGATGCGCGGCGCGGGAATCACCCTCCACAGCGCCCGCCAGACGATCGGCGCCCGCGCCGCGAGCCCGGCCGAGGCCGAACTGCTGGGGGAGGAGCCGGGCGCCCCCCTGCTCACCATGCAGCGGGTCACCTTCGACGACACCGGGCGGGTGGTGGAGTACGGCTCCCACCTCTACCGCGCCTCCCGGTACGCCTTCGACTTCCAGCTGCTCGTCCGCAGCTGAGCCTGTCGGGTGTGAGATCCATTGACGCTGGGGAGCCGGCCCGCTACAAATCCGCCATGCGCTGCCGACGACCGGGCAGGACCCGGGGGGATGCTTTCCGGCAGTGGTGACCGATACTTGTCCGAAATCCGCAGAGGTCGCGATGACCTGCGGCGGAAACCGCGTCGAAAGGACAGGGCCACGTGTCCACGGTGGAGAAGGTCCGCAGGCGCAGCAGGCGTCCGCGGATGACGGCTGCCGCCATGGCGGCAGTGATAGCCGCCACCCTGGCGGCGGGGTGCAGCAGCACGGGCGGCAAGCGCGCCGAGGAGGAGCGGGAGCAGTCCAAGGGCCAGTCGGCCGTGGACACCCCGCGCTGGAAGATCGCCATGGTGACGCACTCCGGCGAGGGCGACACGTACTGGGACATCGTCCAGAGCGGTGCCGAGCAGGCGGCCGTCAAGGACAACATCGAGTTCCTCTACGGGCATGACAAGGAAGCCGGGCGGCAGGCCCAGCTCGTCCAGTCGATGATCGACAAGAAGGTCGACGGGCTGATCGTCACCCTCGCCAAGCCCGAGGCCATGGAGAAGGTCGTCAAGAAGGCGGTCAAGGCGGGCATTCCGGTCGTCACCATCAACTCCGGACAGGACCAGTCGAAGGCGTTCGGGGCCCTCAGCCACATCGGCCAGGACGAGAACATCGCCGGAGAGGCGGTGGGGACCGAGCTGAACGAGCGTGGCCGCAAGAAGGCCCTCTGCGTCCTGCACGAGCAGGGCAACGTCGGCCACGAGCAGCGCTGCGCGGGTATCGAGAAGACCTTCAAGGGCAAGGTCGACAAGCTCTACGTCGAGGGTACGAACATGCCTGACGTGGACTCCTCGCTTACCGCGAAGCTCCAGACGGACAAGAAGATCGACGCGGTCGTCACCCTGGGCGCGCCCTTCGCCGCCACCGCCGTCAAGGCCGTGGACCAGGCGGGCAGCGACGCCGAGGTCGACACCTTCGACCTCGACGCCAAGGTCGCCGCCGGACTGGAGGACGGCTCGGTCGGCTTCGCCGTCGACCAGCAGCCCTACCTCCAGGGCTACGAGGCGGTCGACCTGATGTGGCTGTACCGCTCCAACGGCAACATGCTCGGCGGCGGCCAGCCCGTACTGACCGGCCCGCAGATCCTCACGAAGAAGGACGCCCCCGCGCTGAAGAAGTACACCGAACGGGGGACGCGATGAAGGCAGCCCCGACGGCGGAGCCGGCCGTCGCGGAGCGGGAGGGCGACCAGCCGGGGCACAAGTCCCTGGGGCGGCTCATGCGCCGGCCGGAGCTGGGGGCCGTCGTCGGCGCGGTCGCCGTCTTCGTCTTCTTCTCGTTCGTCGCCGACAGCTTTCTGCAGACCTCCAGCTTCTCCACGGTGCTGTACTACTCCTCGACGATCGGCATCATGGCGGTGCCGGTCGCCCTGCTGATGATCGGCGGCGAGTTCGACCTGTCGACCGGCGTCATGGTCACCAGTTCGGCGCTGGTCTCGACGATGTTCAGCTACCAGATGACGGCGAACGTGTGGGTGGGCGTCGGGGTCTCACTGCTGGTCACCCTGGCACTCGGCCTCTTCAACGGCATCATGCTGGTGCGTACGAAGCTGCCCAGCTTCATCATCACGCTCGGCACCTTCCTGATGCTGACCGGACTCAACCTCGGACTGACCGAACTCATCAACGGCACCGTCTCCACCAAGAGCATCAGCGACATGGAGGGGTTCGCCTCCGCGCGTGACCTCTTCGCCTCGCAGCTGACGCTCTTCGACGTCGAATTCCAGGTCACCATCCTGTGGTGGCTCGGGCTGGTCGCCGTGGCCACCTGGATACTGCTCCGCACCCGGACCGGTAACTGGATCTTCGCGGTGGGCGGGGGAGCGGAATCCGCCCGCGCGGTCGGCGTCCCCGTCGCCCGCACCAAGATCGGCCTCTACATGGGGGTGGCGTTCGCCGCCTGGATCTCCGGTCAGCACCTGCTCTTCAACTACGACGTGGTCCAGTCCGGCCAGGGCGTCGGCAACGAGCTGATCTACATCGCCGCGGCCGTCATCGGCGGCTGCCTGCTGACCGGCGGCTACGGCTCGGCCGTCGGCGCGGCGGTGGGGGCCCTGATCTTCGGTATGACGAACAAGGGCATCACCTACGCGCAGTGGGAAGCGAACTGGTTCAAGTTCTTCCTCGGGGCGATGCTGCTGCTCGCCACCCTGCTCAACGCGTGGATTCGCAAGCGTGCGGAGGCGAAGTCATGAGCGCCCTGATCGAGCTGACCGGGGTCAGCAAGCGCTACGGCAACATCAAGGCCCTCGAAGCGGTCTCACTGGAGGCCCACCAGGGCGAGATCACCTGCGTGCTCGGCGACAACGGCGCCGGAAAGTCCACCCTGATCAAGATCATCGCCGGGCTGCACCAGCACGACGCGGGGGACTTCACCATCGAGGGCGAGGAGGCCCGGCTCCGCTCGCCGCGCGAGGCACTGAACCGGGGCATCGCCACGGTCTACCAGGACCTCGCGGTCGTGCCGCTGATGCCCGTCTGGCGGAACTTCTTCCTCGGCTCCGAGCCCACGATCGGCCGCGGCCCCTTCGCCCGGCTCGACGTCGAACGCATGCGGCGTACGACGCACCAGGCGCTGCTGCGGATGGGCATCGACCTGCGCGACGTCGACCAGCCCATCGGCACCCTCTCGGGCGGCGAACGGCAGTGCGTGGCCATCGCCCGCGCCGTGCACTTCGGCGCGAAGGTGCTGGTGCTGGACGAGCCGACGGCCGCGCTGGGCGTGAAGCAGTCCGGGGTGGTGCTGAAGTATGTGACCGCCGCACGGGACCAGGGGCTCGGCGTCGTCCTGATCACGCACAACCCGCACCACGCGTATCTGGTCGGGGACCGCTTCGTCCTGCTGATGCGGGGGGAGATGGCGGGCAGTTACCAGAAGGAGGAGATCAGCCTCGAGGAGCTGACGCGCCAGATGTCGGGAGGAAGCGAACTGGAACAGCTCAGCCACGAGCTGTCCCGGACCGACACCGCCTGACGCTTCCCGCCCGCCCACCCGTCACGCTCCCCGCGGCGGGGCGCGGACCGCCGGGCGTGCGCCAGCCGCCAGGCCCGCTTCCGGCCCGGCGGACAACGCGGCGCCTGCGGCGCGCGGGGAGTGCGCCTGGTGGAGTTCGATTGCCTGGCCGCCCCACCCCGGCCTGGTCTGGACCGCTGGGCGGGCCTGTCGCATGCCGCCGGGCGGGCGTCGGCTGCCCGGCTCGCTTCCGGCCCCGGCGCCTCCCGGTGGACCCGCCCGGTGCCTGAGGCGCGCGGGGTGCGCCTGGGAGAACTCTGTTGCCTGGCCGCCGCGCCTCCGGCCTTGGTGCCGGGGCCGGTGTCCTGCCTGGGGGCCGGACCCGGGGGTACGACCCGAGTCGGCCGGGGCGGGGGCCCGACCAGGCATGGTCGGCCCAACGGCTGGTCGAGCCCGGCCAGCGGCCGCGGGGCGGGCTCGGGCGGGTGGGGGCAGACGCTCCGCAGGTGGTCACCCGGCCGCACACGGCAACGTACGACCCCTCACCCCCACGTGGCACAATCGGCACGCGGGCTCTGATGCCTGTCCGGCCGACCACCGAGATCACGCAGAGACGAGACGACCGTTGCGCGCACCCACTCGCAGCCGCCATCGCACCCGCTCCGCGCAGACGGCAGGTGTGCCAGCGTGAGCATGTACCGCGACCGCGCGTATCCGCGCAACGCTCCCAGCGCGAGCGTGCTGCGGACCGTCGGTACGCGTGAGCGCCGCTCGCATCTGTCCGCGCCCCGCGTGCCCACCGTCGGTATCGACATCGGGGGTACGAAGGTGATGGCCGGTGTCGTCGACGCCGACGGTCACATCCTGGAGAAGGTGCGCGCCGAGACCCCGGAGAAGTCCAAGAGCCCCAAGGTCGTCGAGGACACCATCGCCGAACTGGTGCTGGATCTCTCCGACCGGCACGACGTGCACGCGGTCGGCATCGGCGCCGCCGGCTGGGTGGACGCCGACCGCTCCCGTGTGCTGTTCGCCCCCCATCTGGCCTGGCGCGACGAGCCGCTCAAGGACGCGCTGACCGCCCGGCTCGCGGTCCCGGTGATGGTGGACAACGACGCGAACACCGCTGCCTGGGGCGAATGGCGCTTCGGCGCCGGCCGGGGCGAGGACCATCTGGTGATGATCACCCTCGGTACGGGCATCGGCGGGGCCATCCTGGAGGACGGCCGGGTCAAGCGCGGCAAGTACGGCGTGGCGGGCGAGTTCGGCCATATGCAGGTGGTGCCCGGCGGGCACCGCTGCCCGTGCGGCAACCGCGGCTGCTGGGAGCAGTACAGCTCCGGCAACGCGCTGGTCCGGGAGGCCCGCGAGCTGGCTGCCGCCGAGTCACCCGTCGCCTACGGGATCACCGCCCGTACCGGCGGTCAGGTCGGCGACATCACCGGGCCGCTGATCACCGAGCTCGCCCGTTCGGGCGACGCGATGTGCGTGGAGCTGCTCCAGGACATCGGCCAGTGGCTGGGCATCGGGATCGCCAATCTCGCCGCCGCCCTCGACCCGGGCTGCTTCGTCATCGGCGGCGGAGTCAGTGCCGCCGACGAACTGCTCATCGATCCGGCGCGGGAGGCGTTCCGGCGCCATCTGACCGGCCGCGGCTACCGGCCGGAGGCCCGTATCGCCAAGGCACAGCTCGGTCCCGAGGCGGGCATGGTCGGCGCCGCAGACCTCGCCCGGCTGGTCGCCCGCCGCTTCCGGCGCGCGAACCGTCGCAGACTCGAGCGCTACGAGCGGTACGAACGCGCCGCCGACAACCTCCGCCGGGCGGTGGGCCAGTGACCGCCTCGTCCACGGGACGCCTCGGCACACCGACCACGCCGACCGAGCCGACCACTCGTACCGCCTCCGGGGAGCCGATGGAACCGCGGACGCAGAGCCAGCGCAGCGGGCAGCGCCCCCCGCGCAGGCCGCGCCACCGGATGGTGACGCTGCTGATCGTCGTGCTGCTCATCGCGATCCCGGCGGGCTACCTGGTGATGTCCGCCTTCGTCAGCCGGCAGAGCGGCCAGGAGAAGCAGAAGGACGCGGCCCTGGACAACCTGACCTGGGACTGGCCCAGCAAGGTGCAGCGGCGCATCTACGACGTGCCGCTGCCGCTCGGCTCCAGCTATGTCGCGCACTACGAGGCCAACTCGTGGAAGACCAGCTCGCTGCACGTGCAGTTCCGTACGACGGACAAGAAGCTGGGCACCTTCCTCAAGGAGGTCGGCACCGAGCGGGCGAAGCTGGAGGACGGCCGTGTCACCATCACCGACAAGCAGGCGGCCGAGGTCGGCTGGCGGTTCCTGAGCCGGGGGCACACCTACTCGGGCCTGGAGTACCAGCGGTCCAAGAGCACCCCTGAGTTGAACATCACGGTGGACACCACGGCCAAGGACCGGCCGCGGGTCTATGTGGTCTCGACCGTGCGGTTCACGGGCCCTTAGAGCCCCTCACAGAATGGGCGGTCGGCTTGCGACGCCTGGCACGCGCGCTCGCCGCGTTGTCGGAGTCGTCCATCTACGCCCAGTACGAGGACGATCCTCCGCCTTGCGAGCGCACGCACCAGACGCCGCAAGCTGATCGGCCGCCCATTCTGTGAGGGGCTCTTAGGGCCTCTCCGGTGGCCTGCCGGGCGACCTCGGGCCGGGAGATTTCCGGACCCGTGAAGCGGAGGCCCCGCCTCCCTCGATAGCGTGCGGGGGTGAGCGAGACGAAGACCCTTCAGCATCGGACCGACGGCCCCGACGACGCACCGCTACTCGTCCTGGGCCCCGCGCTCGGCGCGACCTGGCACATGTGGGACCGGCAGATACCAGAACTCACCCGGCACTGGCGGGTGCTCCGCTTCGATCTGCCAGGTCACGGCGGTGCACCCGCGCATCCGGCCGTCGCGGCGACGGACCTCGCCGAACGCCTGCTGGCAACCGTCGACGCGCTCGGCGTTGACCGGTTCGGCTTCGCGGGCTGCTCGCTGGGCGGTGCCATCGGCGCTCAGCTGGCGCTCGACCACCCGGAGCGGGTCTCCTCGCTCGCGCTCATCTCCTGCTCGGCCAGACACACCACCCCCGACGCCTGGCGGCAGCGGGGTGTCGTGGTCCGCACCAACGGCCTGGACCCGATCGCCGCCTCCACCCCGGAGCGCTGGTTCACCGCCGGATTCGCCACCGCGCAGCCCGCGATCGTCGAATGGGCCGTGCAGATGGTCCGGACGACCGACCCAGGGTGCTACATCTCGGCCTGCGAGACGATGGCCGCCTTCGACATCCGGCAGGAGCTGGGCCGGATCGGTGTGCCCGCGCTGGTCGTGGCCGGCGCCGAGGACGAGGCCACCCCGCCGGCCGACGCGCGTGCGCTGGTCGCCGGGATACCGGACGCCCGGCTCGCCATCGTGCCCGGCGCCTCGCACCTGGTGCCGGTCGAGCAGCCCGGCGCCGTCACCGAACTGCTCATCCGCCATCTGACGACGACCTGGCAGCAGTCCGCCGCCGGACCGCCCGCCCCGGCACCGGTCATCGCGCCGGCACCGCCGCAGGCCACCGTCGTGGCGGAACTGGAGGCGGGCGAGACCTCCAGCGTGCGGGTGGACCCGTACGACGCGGGGATGAAGGTACGCCGCGAGGTGCTCGGCGACGCCCATGTCGACCGTGCGGCGGAGGCCGCCGACGACTTCACCCAGGACTTCCAGGACTTCGTCACCCGCTACACCTGGGGAGAGATCTGGGACCGCCCCGGCATCGACCGGCGTACCCGCTCGGTCTCCACCCTCTCCGTGCTGGTCGCGGGGGGCCACCTGGAGGAGCTGGCCTTCCACACGCGCGCCGCGCTCCGCAACGGTCTGACCCCGGCGGAGATCAAGGAGGTGCTGCTGCACACCGGTGTCTACTGCGGGGTGCCCGCCGCCAACGCCGCGTTCGCCGTCGCGCAACGCGTCATCAAGGAAGAGACCACGCCGGAGGAGCAGACCGCACCATAATGGCGGCATGGAGCTGACGAAGAAGGGCCATGCCTGCGTACGCCTCGAGAAGGACGGACGGACCCTGGTCATCGACCCGGGCGCCTTCAGCGAGGAGGACGCCGCGGCGGGTGCCGAGGCGATCCTGATCACCCATGAGCACGCCGACCACTTCGACGAGGGGCGGCTGCGCGCAGCCCTGGACGCGAATCCCGCCGCCCGGATCTGGACCTTGGCCGGTGTCGCCGGGAAGATCTCCGCCGCTTTCCCCGGCCGGGTGCACACCGTCGGGAACGGGGACACCTTCGAGGCCGCCGGTTTCGAGGTCGAGGTGCACGGCGAACTGCACGCCCTGATCCACCCGGACATCCCGCGCCCCACCAACGTCGGATACTTCGTCGAGGACACCGTCTTCCACCCGGGCGACGCCTTCACCGTGCCCGGGCGGCCCGTGGACACCCTGATGGTGCCGGTGCAGGCCCCCTGGAGCAAGGTGGCCGAGGTCATCGACTACCTGCGCGAGGTCCGACCGCGGCAGGCGTACGACATCCACGACGGACTGCTCTCCGACCTCGCCCACCCGGTCTACGGGCGGATGCTGGGCCCGAACGGCGCGGGCCTCGGGGAGACCGTGCACACCCGGCTGGCACCCGGCACGCACACCACTGTCAGTGGCGGCCGGTAGGTTCTACCCATGCGTATCGCGACGTGGAACATAAACTCCATCACCGCCCGGTTGCCCCGACTGCTGGCCTGGCTGGAGTCCTCGGGCACCGATGTCGTCTGCCTCCAGGAGCTGAAGTGCTCCGCCGAGGCGTTCCCCGCCGAGGCGCTCCGCGAGCTGGGATATGAGGCTGCGGTGCACGGCACCGGGCGGTGGAACGGCGTGGCGGTGCTCTCCCGCGTCGGCCTCTCCGAGGTGGTGACGGGCCTGCCGGGCGGCCCTACGTTCGACGGCCTCCAGGAGCCGCGCGCGGTCGCGGCGACGTGCGGCGGCGTCCGCGTCTGGTCGGTGTACGTACCGAACGGCCGCGAGGTCGGCCACCCGCACTTCGCGTACAAGCTGGCGTGGCTGGAGGCCCTGCGCAAGGCGGCGGAGCCCGGCGCGGCGGGCGCGCTGCCCTTCGCCGTCCTCGGCGACTACAACGTCGCGCCGACGGACGACGACGTCTGGGACATCTCCCTGTTCGACGGCGCCACCCATGTCACGGCCGCCGAGCGCGAGGCGCTCTCCGCCCTGCGGGAGCTGGGCCTCGCCGATGTGGTGCCGCGTCCGCTGAAGTACGACCGCCCGTTCACCTACTGGGATTACCGGGAGCTCGGCTTCCCGAAGAACAAGGGCATGCGAATCGATCTCGTCTACGGGAACGCGCCGTTCACCGCGGCCGTGCGCGACTCCTACGTGGACCGCGAGGAGCGCAAGGGCAAGGGCGCCTCCGACCACGCTCCGGTGATCGTCGACCTCGACGTCTAGGCTTGTTTGAGAAGTAGCGCCGGCCGCCCGGAGGGCGGGTCTCGCGGGGTCGGCCGCGGCGCTAGCGCCGCGGCACGAGTGCGCGCAGCTCGACCGACTCGCCCAGGGCCTTCAGCCCCGCGTCCCCCGGGTGCAGATGGTCGCCGCTGTCGTAGACCGGGAGCATCCGCTCCGGCCGCTCCGGATCCCGCAGTACCCGGTCGAAGTCGAGCACGGCGTCGAATGCGCCACCGCTGTCCCGCACGAAGTCGTTGACGGCCCGCCGCCGCCGGTCGACGTCCTGGGTGCAGTCCTTGTAGCCCCCGCAGGGGGTGACCGTGGCGCCGACGACCCGCAGCCCGCGCTCCCGTGCCCGCTCGGCGATGTTCCGCATGCCCTGGATCACCTCCTCCGCCGTGGCCCCCCAGCGCACGTCGTTCACGCCTTCGAAGAGCACAACCGTCTGCGCCCCGGTCTGCGCCAGGACGTCGCGCTCCAGCCGGTGCTGGGCGCTCACGCCGCCGGTGTCGGTGCTGATTCCGTCGCCCGGATAGCGGTCCGTGACGACGCGGTTCGCCGAGATCCCGTGGTTGAGCACCCCGTAGGCGGGCACCTCTCCGCCGCCTGCGGACTGCTCCCGCAGCCGCCGCGCCAGTACGTCCGGCCAGCGCCGGTTGGCGCCCGGCGTCGACTTCACCCCGTCCGTGATGGAGTCGCCCAGCGCGACGACCGATCCCGGTCCGCCCTGCACGTCGATCCCGGTGAGATACGGCCATGTCTTCAGCGATCCGGTGAACGTCCCGCCGTCCCGCTCTCCCGTTCGGTCGCCGCTGCCGCCCTCGCTGAGGTAGGAGGTCTGGAGCGCCTGGCTGTGCAGGGGCGCCGCCGCGACGGGGCCGGGGAGGTGCAGGCTGACCAGGAGGTTCGTGTCCGCGGGCACATCGAAGCCGACCGGATCGCTGAACGCCTGCGCGCCCGCCGGGATCGTCACCTCGCTGCGGCCTCCGAACCGCAGCGGCACCGGGTCGCGCCGTGCCGCCGCGCCCTCGGCCTGCACGGCGATCGAGGCGGCGCCGATGGTCACCGGTGCCGAGGCGAAGGTGTTCTCCAGCCGGATGCGGGCGCGCGGCCCGCCCGCCGAGGTGTGCACCACGAGCCGCACCGTCTGGTCCTGCCAGGCGCCGACACTCGGATACCCGGCAGTGCTCGTCGACCAGCTGCCGGTCCAGCCCCGGGTGTCCTCGCGCACCGAGGCCGCGAAGACGTGCAGATCGGCCCGCGGCCCCGGATCGGCGGGGAGCGTCACCGAACGGACCTTCCGCCTGGTGTCCGCCGGCACCGTTACGGCGTACAGCTTGGCCTTCTCGGTCTGCTGCCCGCCCTCGGCGCTGTTGAGGTGCGGCAGGGCCACCGCCTTGGTGCTCAGCGGGCCGCCGCGCCAGTCCGGGGCCCGAAGCCGGTACGAGGAGGCCGAGCCGTCCTCGTACCGGATGGTGCCGGTGCCGGTGACCTCGGCGCCGGACACGTCCGGCGAACTGGCGGCGACCAGGAAGGAGACGGCGTTGCCGCGGCCGTGCAGCTTCACCTGCTGCCCGTCCGCGCGGACGTTGTCCGGCTGGCCGGGGCGGCGCTCCGGCCACCGCAGCCGCGCCGCGTCGATGTCGAGGTCCTGCCCCGGGGTCCAGCCCGCCGCCTTGAGGTCCTGGGCGGAGAGCGAGTTGCCCGCACCGTCGAAGTCCGCCCGTCCGGGCCGCGCGTCGTCGCTGATCGCCCGGTTGTCGAAGAGGCGTTCCAGCGGCAGCGGTCCGGACGGCTCGGCTCGCGGGGAGACCGCGGTGGAGGCGACGGCGGGCGCCGCCATGGCTGTCGGGACTGTCAGGACGGCCAGACAGACGGTGATCGCGGTGCTCCACGGGCCTCTGCGCACGTGTGTCCCCTCCGACGGCTCCAGCTCCGGCGTCCGGAGCTCCAACAGGTGGTGTGCCTTGCCGATTCCACACGTGCGAGGAAAAATTAGGGCAGCGTGCGGATGGCGTCAAGGCACAGCGTCGGCGACATCACGCCTGCCCCGGCCACCGGTCGCAGCGCGCCTGTGGTGTTCGGGGCCGTCCGGATGACACCCTGAAGCGTATGAACATCCCTTTCCTGGACAACTGGCGCAAGCGCCACGGAGAGTCCGGAGGAATCACCCTCACGGGTGCACTGTCCGGCGACCCGGAGGGCGTGACCCAACTGCTGTCCGAGTGCGAACTGCTGCGTGTCCACGCGGAGCAGTCGGGGGTGGAACTCAACGACACGGCGGAGTCGTTGGCCGCGCTCGACCAGTTGCCGCCCCGCTGGCGCGACGATCCCGAGGTCTCTCCCTGGCTGGGCGCCGACGCGGGCCTTTATCTGGGCACCGTCATCGTCCGTACGACACGCGGCGCCGCCTGGGAGCTGCGGCCCGACGGGCAGCCGGTGGTGCGGCTGCCGTCGGGGCGGACGGTGGACGTGCTGGAGGAGGGGCAGTCCTGGGCGGACACCGGCACGCCCGAGCTGTCGCAGATCTGCGCGGAGGTCTCCGAATCCTGACCGCCGAATCCTGACCGCCGAATCCTGGCCGCTCAGCCGTGGCCCGCCGCCGGGTCAGCCGCTCGCGCGGTGGTTCCCCTTGCGCGAGCTGCCCGCCGCTGGGGGAGTGGTGGCGACGCGGGTGACGTCGGCGACCAGTTCGACCACGTCGGGGCCGTACGCCTGGGAGTTGACGACGCGCAGCAGCAGGCAGAAGTCGCCGCTGAGCCCGTACTTACGGCCCAGCCGGACGTGGTGGCGGGCGAGATAGCGCGCAGCGGCCTGCGCGGTGATCGAGCGCTGGCCGCAGAAGAGGAAGACGGGGCGGGTGTTCTGCGACTGGCCGGCGGTCAGGCGGGCGAGGAGCACATGCTCGGTGGTGCCGTTCTCCAGCCGGTAGCGCTCGTTGCCGATGCTGAAGGCGCCGCGGTCCGGGCTGGGCTCCATGTCGGCGTTCACCGAGACGCCGGGCAGCAGCGACTGCATGTGCGCGGCGATCCGGCGGTGTGCGACGGGGCCGCCGACGCAGAACTCGGTGCGCTCCCCGAAGCCCTGGGGCGCGGTGTCGTGGGATATGACATCCAGGTGCGCGTCGCAGTCCTTGATGAGGGGCGACAGCTCCAGCATCGCGAAAACGTCGTGCCGGGCGACGGCCCAGTCACTCGCCCCGGCGTCGCGGTTGACGACGAGCACGCACTCGGAGCTCGGGGGCAGGCCGAAGAAGCGTTGCTTGCGCCGGAGTCTGCGGCGCCACACGTACGAACGGGTGAGCCAGCCAAGGGAGGCCGCGACCCCGGCCACGAGCACGCCGAGCACGATCTCACGAAGGTTGTCTGTCATGGGGCGGCAGCGTACCGGTCGGACGGGACGCGTGTTCGAGGGTGTGCGGAGCCGACGACTGGTGTGAGCCCTCGGCCTACGCGTTCGGAAGGGCTACCCTGCGCGTCAGGTCGAACACATGGAGGTTGTATGCGCAGCCGTTCCCCCCGTGCCGTGTCCCTGCTGACGGCCGTCGCGGCCGTCGCCGCGCTCACCGCCGCGACGGGCTCCCCCGCGGAGTCGCCGCACACGCCGTCCCCGCCCTCTCCGCCGTCCAGGTCGCCGGTCGCCATCGGTGACGGCGGCGCCGTCTCCAGCGTGGACCCGGAGGCATCCGCCGTCGGCATCGACGTCCTGCGCCGGGGCGGCAACGCGGTGGACGCGGCCGTCGCCACCGCCGCCGCCCTCGGAGTCACCGAGCCCTACTCCGCGGGACTGGGGGGCGGCGGCTACTTCGTCCACTACGACGCGGGCAGCGGCAAGGTCACTACGATCGACGGCCGCGAGCGCGCGCCGCTGAGTGCGGACGAGGACCTCTTCCTGGAGGACGGCGCACCGCTGCCCTTCGACGACGCGGTCACCAGCGGCCTCAGCGTCGGCACCCCGGGGACGCCCGCCACCTGGGAGGCGGCGCTCGACGCCTGGGGCACCGTCTCCCTGCGCCAGGCGCTGCGCCCGGCGGAGCGCCTGGCACGCCGGGGCTTCACCGTCGACGAGAACTTCCGCGGGCAGACGGCCCAGAACGAGGACCGCTTCCGCGACTTCCCCGCCTCCGCCGAACTCTTCCTCCCCGACGGCGAACTGCCCGAGGTCGGCTCCACCCTGCGCAACCCCGATCTGGCCCGTACGTACCGGATGCTCGGACGGCAGGGCGGCGACGCGTTCTACCGGGGCGTGCTGGCGCGCGACGTGGTCCGTACGGTGCGCAAGCCGCCGGTGGACCCGGACGCCGACCGGGAGGTGCGGCCCGGTGACCTGCGCGCCGCGGACCTGCGTGCCTACGACACGAAGTTCCAGGCTCCCACCCGGATCGACTACCGGGGCCTGGACGTCTACGGCATGGCGCCCTCCTCGTCCGGTGGCACGACGGTCGGCGAGGCTCTCAACATCCTGGAGCGCTACGACATGGGCGCCGCCGAGCGGACGGACTCCCTGCACCGCTACATCGAGGCGAGCCGCATCGCCTTCGCCGACCGGGGCCGCTGGCTCGGCGACCCGGCGCACGAGGACGTACCCACCCGGGGGCTGCTCTCCCAGCGCTTCGCGGACGCGCGGGGGTGCCTGATAAGTGACGACAAGGCGCTCACCAGCCCGCTCGCGCCCGGCGACCCGCGTGACCCGGGCGACCCGCAGTCGTGCGGCGGAAAGGGCGAGGCGGCACCGCTGACGTACGAGGGGGAGAGCACCACCCATCTGACGGTCGCCGACAAGTGGGGCGACGTCGTCGCCTACACCCTCACCATCGAGCAGACCGGCGGCAGCGGCATCACCGTGCCCGATCGGGGCTTCCTGCTGAACAACGAGCTGACGGACTTCTCCTTCGCCCCCGCCGACCCCGGCGTCCCCGACCCGAACCTGCCCGGTCCGGGCAAGCGCCCGCGCTCCTCCATGTCCCCGACGATCGTGCTGGAGGACGGCGAGGCGGTGCTGGCACTCGGCTCCCCGGGCGGTTCCACCATCATCACCACGGTGCTCCAGACACTCGTCAACCACCTCGACCGGGGCATGCGGCTGGACGCGGCCATCGCCGCGCCCCGCGCCAGCCAGCGCAACACGGAACGGACACAGCTGGAGCCGGGCCTGTGGGACAGCCCGGTCCGGGCCCGGCTGGAGGCGCTGGGGCACCGGTTCACCCTCAGCTCGAGGATCGGCGCCGCCACGGGCGTGCAGCGGCTGCCGGACGGGCGCTGGCTCGCGGGGGCGGAGGAGGAGCGGCTCGGCGGCGGCTCCGCTCGCGTGGTCCACCCCACTGCCTACCCCACCGCACGCCCGGGCAGTCCGTACTGACACTCGTGGCTGAATCGATCAGGTGACCCGGCGCCGATGCCCTTGCCAGCGTCCATACCGGCCTCTACGGTCGCATCCTTACGCGGATCTACGCGGGTCATACCCGCCTGACGCCGTACAAAGGAGCTGTCCATGCCCGATGTTGTGCGCGCCGCACTCGTGCAGGCCACCTGGACCGGCGACACCGAGTCGATGATCGCCAAACATGAGGAACACGCCCGGGAAGCGGCCCGTCAGGGCGCCCGGGTCATCGGCTTCCAGGAGGTCTTCAACGCCCCCTACTTCTGCCAGGTGCAGGATCCGGAGCACTACAAGTGGGCGGAGCCGGTGCCCGACGGGCCGACCGTGCGGCGGATGAGCGCACTGGCACGGGAGACCGGCATGGTCATGGTCGTGCCGGTCTTCGAGGTCGAGCAGTCCGGCTTCTACTACAACACCGCCGCCGTCATCGACGCCGACGGCACGGTGCTGGGCACCTACCGCAAGCACCACATCCCGCAGGTGAAGGGCTTCTGGGAGAAGTACTACTTCAAACCGGGGAATCTGGGCTGGCCGGTCTTCGACACGGCGGTCGGCCGGGTCGGCGTCTACATCTGCTACGACCGGCACTTCCCGGAGGGCTGGCGGGAGCTGGGCCTGGCCGGCGCCCAGCTCGTCTACAACCCCTCGGCCACCTCGCGCGGCCTCTCCGCGTACCTGTGGCAGCTGGAGCAGCCCGCCGCCGCCGTCGCCAACGAGTACTTCATCGCCGCCATCAACCGTGTCGGCACCGAGGAGCTGGGCGACAACGACTTCTACGGCACCAGCTACTTCGTCGACCCGCGCGGCCAGTTCGTCGGCGAGACGGCAAGCGACAAGGAGGAGGAGCTGGTCGTACGCGACCTCGACCTGTCGCTGATCGACCAGGTGCGGCAGCAGTGGGCGTTCTACCGCGACCGGCGCCCCGACGCGTACGGCGGGCTGGTGCAGCCGTGAGCGCGCTCCACGACCGGCACCGCGCCGTCCTCCCCGACTGGCTCGCGCTCTACTACCAGCGCCCGCTGGAGATCACACACGGCGAGGGGCGGCACGTCTGGGACGCCGAAGGCCGCCGCTATCTCGACTTCTTCGGCGGCATCCTCACCACCATGACGGCACACGCCCTGCCGGAGGTCACCAAGGCGGTCGCCGAGCAGGCCGGGCGCATCCTGCACACCTCCACCCTCTATCTCGACCGGCCGATGGTGGAACTGGCCGAACGCATCGCCGCGCTCTCCGGCATCCCCGACGCCCGCGTCTTCTTCACCGCCTCCGGCACCGAGGCGAACGACACCGCGCTGCTGCTGGCCACGGCCTACCGCCGCTCGAACCAGATCCTGGCGATGCGCAACAGCTACCACGGCCGCTCCTTCTCGGCCGTCGGCATCACCGGCAACCGCGAGTGGTCGCCGACCAGCCTCTCCCCGCTCCAGACCCTCTACGTGCACGGCGGAATCCGCACCCGCGGGCCGTACGCACACCTGGACGACGCGGAGTTCCGGGCCGCCTGCGTCGCCGACCTGGAGGACATGCTCGGCCAGACCCGCGGCGGGGTGGCGGCGCTGATCGCCGAACCGGTGCAGGGCGTCGGCGGCTTCACCGCCCCGCCCGACGGCCTGTACGCCGACTTCCGCGAGGTGCTCCGGGAACACGGCATCCTGTGGATCTCCGACGAGGTGCAGACCGGCTGGGGCCGCACCGGCGACAACTTCTGGGGCTGGCAGGCGCACGACCGTGCCGGGCCGCCGGACGTGCTGACCTTCGCCAAGGGCCTCGGCAACGGCATGTCCATCGGCGGTGTCGTCGCCCGCGCCGAGGTCATGAACTGCCTGGACGCCGGCTCCATCTCCACCTTCGGCGGCAGCCCCGTCACCATGGCCGCGGGCAACGCCAACCTCGCCTATCTGCTGGAGCACGACCTCCCCGGCAACGCCCGCCGGGTGGGCGGCCTGCTGCTGGAGCGGCTGCGCGGGGCCGGCGCGGGCCTGGAGGTCGTACGGGAGGTGCGCGGCCGGGGCCTGATGATCGGCATCGAACTGGTCCGCCCCGGCACCGACGAACCATGCGGTGAGGCCGCCTCGCTGGTACTGGAGGCCGCCCGCGAGGGCGGACTGCTGCTGGGCAAGGGAGGCAGCAGGCTGGGCAGCGTCCTGCGTATCGCGCCGCCGATGACACTGACCGTCGCCGAGGCGGAGGAAGGCGCCGGCATCCTGGCGGCCGCCCTGCACAGCGCCGAGGCCGAACTCGGAGGGAGGGCCCGCCAGTGAGCCGTACAGCGATCCGGGGCGGCCTCGTGATCACCGCCGCCGACGAACTGCACGCCGACGTCCTCATCGAGAACGGCCGCATCGCGGCGCTCGCCACCCACGGCAGCGCGTACGCGGACGGCTGGACCGTCGAGCGCACCCTCGACGCCACCGGGAAGTACGTGATCCCGGGCGGCGTCGACGCGCACACCCACCTGGACTTCCCCTTCGGCGGCACCTTCTCCTCCGACACCTTCGAGACCGGCACCCGCGCGGCGGCCTGGGGCGGCACCACGACGATCGTCGACTTCGCCGTGCAGGCCCGCGGGCACGCCCTGCGCGAGGGTTTGGACCGGTGGCACGCGAAGGCCGACGCCCAGTGCGCCGTCGACTACGCCTTCCACATGATCCTCTCGGACGTCAACGAAGGCACCCTCAAGGAGATGGACCTGCTGGTCGAGGAGGGCATCACCTCCTTCAAGCTGTTCATGGCCTACCCCGGCGTCGTCTACAGCGACGACGGGCAGATCCTGCGCGCCATGCAGCGCACCGCCGCCAACGGCGCGCTGACCATGATCCACGCCGAGAACGGCATCGCCATCGACGTCCTGGTCGAGCAGGCCCTCGCCGCCGGGCGCACCGACCCGCGCTACCACGGCGAAGTCCGCAAGGTGCTGCTGGAGGCCGAGGCCACCCACCGGGCCATCCAGCTCGCCAGGGTCGCCGGATCGCCCCTGTACGTCGTCCACGTCTCCGCGGAGGAGGCCGTGGCCGAGCTGGCCGCCGCCCGCGACAAGGGCCTGCCGGTCTTCGGCGAGACGTGCCCCCAGTACCTCTTCCTGTCGACGGACAATCTCGCCGAGCCGGACTTCGAGGGCGCCAAGTACGTGTGCTCCACGCCGCTGAGGCCGCGCGAGCACCAGGCGGCCCTGTGGCGCGGGCTGCGTACGAACGACCTCCAGGTCGTCTCCACCGACCACTGCCCGTTCTGCTTCACCGGCCAGAAGGAACTGGGGCGCGGCGACTTCTCCAAGATCCCGAACGGTCTGCCCGGCATCGAGCACCGCATGGACCTGCTCCACGAGGCGGTGGTGGAAGGGCACATCGGCCGCCGCCGCTGGATCGAACTCGCCGCCGCCGCACCCGCGCGGATGTTCGGCCTCTACCCGAAGAAGGGCACGATCGCTCCCGGATCGGACGCCGACGTGGTGATCTACGATCCGGCCGCCGGACACACCCTCTCGGCCGAGACCCACCACATGAACGTCGACTACTCCGTCTACGAGGGCAAGCGGATGACCGGCCGGGTGGAGACCGTGCTCTCGCGCGGCGAGAAGGTCATCGACCGGCACACCTACACCGGCCGCGCCGGCCACGGGCAGTACATCCCGCGCGGCCTCTGCCAGTACCTCGACCACGGGAGCGGCAGACCATGACCCAGGGCATCCTGGACTTCGGCCTCGTCCTGCAGACCGACCCGCCCGGCGCCGCCACCGTCGGCTTGATGCGCCGCGCCGAACGCAACGGCTTCCGCTACGGCTGGACGTTCGACTCGTCGGTGCTCTGGCAGGAGCCCTACGTCATCCACAGCCGCATCCTGGCCCATACCCAGCGGCTCATCGTCGGTCCCATGGTCACCAACCCGGGCACCCGCACCTGGGAGGTCACCGCCTCCACCTTCGCCACCCTCAACGAGATGTACGGCAACCGCACCGTGTGCGGCATCGGGCGCGGCGACTCCGCCATGCGCGTCGCCGGGCGCAAACCCAACACGCTGGCCCGGCTGAGCGAGGCCATGTCCGTCATCCGCGATCTGGCCGAGGGCCGGGAGGCGGTGGTGGACGGCACCCCGCTGCGCCTCCCCTGGGTCCGGGACGGCAAGCTGCCCGTCTGGATGGCGGCGTACGGCCCCAAGGCGCTGGCCATGGCCGGGCGGGAGGCGGACGGCTTCATCCTCCAGCTCGCCGACCCGTATCTGACCGAGTGGATGGTCAAGGCCGTCCGGATGGCCGCCGCCCAGGCGGGCCGCGACCCCGGCGAGATCACCGTCTGCGTGGCGGCACCGGCGTACATCAGCGAGGACACTCCGGAGGGGCTCGCGCACGCCCGCGAGCAGTGCCGGTGGTTCGGCGGGATGGTCGGCAACCACGTCGCCGACCTGGTCTCCCGCTACGGCACCGACACCGCACTCGTACCGGCCGCCCTCACCTCCTACATCGCCGCCCGGCAGGGCTACGACTACGCCCACCACGGGCGTGCGGGCAACCCGGACACCGCCTTCGTACCCGACGAGATCGTGGACCGCTTCTGCCTGCTGGGGCCCGCCGAGGCCCACATCGAGAAGCTGCGGGCCCTGCGGGCGCTGGGCGTCGACCAGTTCGCGCTCTACGCCATGCACGACGCGAAGGAACACACGATCGACGCCTACGGATCGGACATCATCCCCGCCCTCCAACGCTGAGCCCGACTGCGCCGCCCACCCGAACCCGGGGGTCACCCGACAGACTCTGAGGTGCCCGATGACCGACACCGCACCCGGCTCCCCGGGCTCCGGCAGCTTCCAGCAGGCCACCCGCCCGGACGGCCGGGTCGAGCTGCCCGACGGCGCGATACCCGCCGACAGCCGCTACGACAACGCCGACCTCCACCCCGTACCACTGGCCGAACGCCGCTGGACCACCTACAACTTCGCCGCGCTGTGGGTCGGCATGGCCGTGAACATCCCCTCCTGGACCCTGGCCTCCGGGCTGGTCGCGCTCGGCATGGACTGGAAACAGGCGGTCCTCACCATCGCCCTGGCCAATGTGATCGTGCTCTTCCCGATGCTGCTCACCGGGCACGCCGGGCCGAAGTACGGCATACCCTTCCCGGTCCTGGCCCGTGCCTCCTTCGGCGTCGTCGGTGCCAATCTGCCCGCCCTGCTGCGGGGACTGGTCGCCTGCGCGTGGTTCGGCATCCAGACCTGGATCGGCGGGCAGTCGATCTACTTCCTCCTCGGGAAGGTCCTGGACGGCGCGGACTGGTGGGTGGACCCGGCCGGATTCATGGGCTACCCGGTGACCCAGTGGCTGTCCTTCCTGGCCTTCTTCCTCATCGAGATCGCCGTCATCCTGCGCGGTATGGACGCCGTCCGGCGCCTGGAGAACTGGGCCGCCCCGCTGATGCTCGCGGGCGCCCTCGCCCTGCTCGTCTGGATCGCCGACAAGGCGGGCGGCTTCGGCCCGCTGCTGGACCAGCCGTCCCAGCTGGGCTGGGGTGCCGACTTCTGGCCGGTCTTCTTCCCGGCCCTGATGGGCATGATCGGCTTCTGGTCCACCCTCGCCCTGAACATCCCCGACTTCACCCGCTTCGGTGCCGGCCAGCGCGCCCAGGTCCGGGGCCAGACGCTCGGGCTGCCCACCACCATGGCCGCGTTCGCCCTGCTGTCCGTGCTGGTCACCTCCGGCTCCCAGGCCGTCTACGGCGAGCCCGTGTGGGACCCCAGCGAACTCGCCGCCCGCATGGACAGCACGGTCGGCGTCCTCTTCGCACTTCTGGTGGTCCTGATGGCGACGCTCTCCACCAACATCGCCGCCAACCTGGTAAGCCCGGCATACGACCTGTCCAACCTCGCGCCCCGGCTCATCAGTTTCCGCACCGGTGCCCTGCTGGCCTGCACCATCGGCGTGCTCATCTTCCCCTGGAAGCTGATCGAGAACCCGAGCGTCTACATCTTCACCTGGCTCGGCACCGTCGGCGGGCTGCTGGGCACCGTCGCCGGAATCCTGATAGCCGACTACTGGCTGGTGCGCCGCACCCACCTGGACCTGGCCGACCTGTACCGCCGGGGCGGCCTCTACTGGTACGACTCCGGCTGGAACTGGCGCGCCCTGGCCGCATTCGGCGTGGGCGGCGTCCTCGCGGTGGGAGGCTCGTACTCGAAACCGGGCCAGGGCCCCTTCCCCGCCGACGGCCTGATCCCCTTCCTCCAGCCGCTCGCCGACTACAGCTGGGCCGTCGGAATGGCAAGCTCCCTGCTGCTCTACGTGCTGCTGATGCGGGTCAGCCCGCCCCCGCCCGGTCCCCGGCTTCCGCCTCGCGACGGCGCGCTCAAGGCACCCGGGCCGTCCACTCCGGTGAGCTGAACTTCGTCGCGGCCAGCTCACGCGCCCGCCGCATCTCCTGCTCTGTGAGGCCGTCCAGGGTGAGGCCGTAGCGGTTGCGGAAGGAGGCGATCATGCGGTCGATGACCTCGGTGCGTGCCAGCCCGGTCTGGCGGCGCAGCGGATCGACCCGCTTGCGGGCGCTGGCCGTCCCCTTGTCGGAGAGCTTCTCCTTGCCGATGCGCAGCACCTCGACCATCTTGTCGGCGTCGATGTCGTACGCCATCGTCACGTGGTGCAGCACGGCGCCGGACCCGGCAAGGCGCTTCTGTGCGGCGCCCGCGATCTTGCCCCCGGGTGAGGCGATGTCGTTGAGCGGCTGGTACCAGGCCTGGACGCCCATGTCGGCGAGCGCGCCCAGCACCCAGTCGTCCAGATAGGCGTAGCTGTCGGCGAAGGACAGCCCGTGGACGAGCGAATCGGGCACACACAGGGAGTAGGTGATCGTGTTCCCCGGCTCGACGAACATCGCGCCGCCGCCGCTGATCCGGCGCACCACCTCGATGCCGTGCCGCTCGGCGCCCTCCGGGTCCACCTCGTTGCGCAGCGACTGGAAGCTGCCGATGATCACGGCGGGGGAGGCCCACTCCCAGACCCGCAGCACCGGTGGCCGCAGCCCGGCTGCGACCTGCTCGGTCAGCACCTGGTCGAGCGCCATGTGCAGGGCGGGCGACTGCGGCCCCTCGTGGATCAGCTGCCAGTCGTAGTCCGTCCAGTCGGTCGCCTCGGCGAGGGCCCGGCGCACGGCGATGCCCACCGCGTCGGCCGAGAAGCCGAACATCACGGTGCCCTCCGGCAGCGTCGCGCGGATACGGGCGGCCAGCTGCCCTGCGTCCGCCTCGGCGGGCGCGCCCTCCAGCCCCTGGTCGATCAGCGCGAGCGCCTCGTCCGGCTCCAGGAAGAAGTCACCGGCGACCTGTACGTTCCGCAGCACGCCGTCCTGGACCTCGCAGTCCACCACGACGAGCTTCCCACCGGGGACTTTGTATTCACCGTGCATGGGGACCACGGTAACTCGGCGGCTTCTTCCCGCCCCCCCCCAACCGACTCAGTGGGGTCAGTGCGGGTCCATCTGCTGGTTCCAGGGGGGCGCGACCGACTCGTTCGGGCCAGAGCTGCGCCCGATCACGAACGCTCTTGCTTTCCCGTCCTATGGCAATGGCGTTTGTCAAGTCCAGCTTGTTGAAAGCGGCCCTGATCTACATGCGGCTACCCGGCGCGGCTGTCAGCCCGTACCGCTCCTGCGGATAGTGCTCACCCCGTGATGTGCGTCTTTGGGCAACTCGCAGCGACCGCGTCGGCGAAGCTCCGAGCGAGCGGGGAGAGGGCGTCCCAGCGGCGTACGGCCCAGCCGACCGACAGCGGCGGCAGCGCCGGAATGGGGATGAGGCGCAGGGGGCTGCCGTCACCAGGTGTCGGGAGACCCGGTACTGCGGGCACGACAGCGTGGCCCAGGCCGAGTTCGGCAAGGAGCAGGGCTGTGTCCCAGTCGGCGACGCTGGTGTCCGAGCCGGTCCGGATCCCCAGTTCGGCGAAGACGATGTCCAAATGGGCGCCGGAGGTGGAGTTCGGCGGCAGCCGGATGAGGCGGATGCCCGTGAGGTCGGGGGCGTCGATGCGCGTCCGGGCCGCGAGCGGATCGTCGGACCGCATGGCGAGCACCCAGGGCAGATCGGCGACGGGGCGCTGCTCGATGCCGCGCACTGGGCCGCCGACGGTGATCCAGGCAAGGTCGAGGTTGCCGGCCAGGAGAGCGTCGAAGCATCCGCGGCTGGAGGTCTCGGTCTGGAACTCCAGGCTCACCTTCGGGTAGCGCCGGCGGAAGGAGACGATCGCTTCGGCCATGAAGTGCCGGACGGTCGTTCCGCCGGTCGTGATCCGCACGAAACCGCTTTCGCCGTTCACGAGGTCTCCCAGACGGCGCAGCGCAAGATCGAGCCCGGCGATCCCGTCGGCGGCGGCATCGCACAGGATGCGCCCCGCCGTTGTGGGAACAACCCCGCGCGGCTGGCGTTCCAACAGGCTCATGCCCGTTTCCCGCTCCAGACGCTTGACGTGCTGGCTCACCGCGGACTGGGTACAGGACAAGTCACGGGCCACGGCGCTGAGGCTTCCCGCCCGGCACACGGCGACGAACACGCGCAGGTCATCCAGAGTCATAATACCCAAGCTATACCTGGGGTGAATGGAGTAATCCCCAGGATTGACTGGGGTACCGAGGTGTCAGAAGATCGTCGCAGGGCCCAGGCGGCAACCCGTACAGCGCCCTCGTACGGATCCGGACCGTTAAAAGCGCTGTACGGGTGCCGACCAACCCACTACCGACGGGACACGGACACTGTGCCTGCTCTCCCTGCCACGACTGAACGGGCTGTCATCCTGCTGCGTGAGTTCGGTGCAGAAAGCATCGCCCACCCCGGCGGCACTCTCCTTACCCACCTCGAGCGCGTACAGGCGCGGCTCACGACGTGGAAGGCCCGCCCGGCCCTCCAACTCGCCGGCCTGTGTCACGCGTTCTACGGCACGGACGGCTTCCCCACAGCACTGCTGCCACTGGACCGTCGCAATGACCTTGCAGCGGTGATCGGCGCCGAGGCCGAGGCCATCGTGTACCTGTACGCCTCATGCGACCGGAAGGCAACGTACCCGGCTCTCAACAAGGCCGATGCTCCCTTCCACGACAGGTTCACCGGCCGCTCCCACATGCCAGGGCCACAGTTGCGCCGGGACTTCACCGAACTGTCGGCGGCCAACGAACTCGATCTCGCCATCGCCGATTCCGCCTTCCGTGACAAGTGGGGGCCCCAGCTGCTCGCCCTGTTCACCGGACTCCAGGATTCGCTGAGTGCTCACGCCTGGCTCGAGTGCCGCACGGCGCTTGCTACTCCTGCCTCCCAGCCGACGAACCAACACGCCAGTTCTGGCTGCGATCAACGGGAGTTGAGGAACTGAGACACGCCAAGAAATCAGCGACAAACCGGGTCCGGGCATACCCTCAGGCGCATGGTGACGACCCGGCCCACCCTCCAGGGCACCTTCGGCATGGCCTCCACCACCCACTGGCTGGCCTCGCAGACCGCGATGGCGGTGCTGGAGGACGGCGGCAACGCGTACGACGCGGCGGTGGCGGCCGGTTTCGTCCTCCAGGTCGTCGAGCCCCACCTCAACGGCCCGGCGGGCGAGGTGCCCGTCCTGATCGCCCCCGGCGACGGCCGCCCCGTGCGGGTGCTCTGTGGCCAGGGCACCGCCCCGGCCGGTGCCACCCTCGCCCACTACACCGGGCTCGGGCTGGAACTGGTGCCGGGCACCGGCCCGTTGGCGGCGGCCGTGCCCGGCGCCTTCGACGCCTGGATGCTGCTGCTGCGCGACTACGGCACCAGGACGCTGGCGCAGGTGCTGACCTACGCGATCGGCTACGCCGAGGGCGGCCACCCGGCCGTGGAACGGGTGGGGGAGACCGTCGAGTCCGTACGGGAACTCTTCGAAACCGAATGGACCGCCTCCGCCGAGGTCTATCTGCCCGGCGGACGCGCACCGCGCCCCGGAGCGCTGCTGAGGAACCCGGCACTGGCCGGGACCTGGCGGCGGCTGATCGCGGAGGCCGAGGCGGCCGGACCGGGCCGCGAGACGCAGATCGAGGCGGCGCGGCACACCTGGCGGCAGGGCTTCATCGCCGAGGCGCTGCTGCGGACCGCGGGCACCCCCGCCATGGACACCAGCGGCGAACGCCACCGCTCCACCCTCACCGGCGACGACCTCGCACGCTGGGAGGCCACCTACGAGGAGCCCGTCGGCTACACATGGAACGGCTGGCGGATCTGCAAGGCGGGCCCGTGGTCCCAGGGGCCCAGCCTGCTCCAGCAGCTCGCCCTGCTGCCCGCGGACTGGACCGCATGGGACGACACCGAGCGCGTGCACCGGCTGGTGGAGGGCACCAAGCTCGCCATGGCCGACCGCGAGGCGTGGTACGGCGACGCGGCGGGCGCGGCGGCCGTACCGGTGGACGCGCTCCTGTCCGGCACCTACAGCCACGCACGCCGCTCACTCATCGGCGAGGGCGCCTCGTACCAACTGCGGCCCGGCAGCCCCGGCGGCCGTACGCCACAGCTGGCCCGGCACGCGCACACGGCCGCCGCGGCGGGCTCGGCCGGGGAGGCCGCCGCCGACGCGCACCGGCCCGTCGGCGCGGGCACCGGCGAACCGACCGTGGGTGAACCGACCGTCTCCTCGGACGGATCGACCCGTGGCGACACCTGCCACCTCGACGTGGTCGACCGCTGGGGGAACATGGTCAGCGCCACGCCCAGCGGCGGCTGGCTCCAGTCCAGCCCCGTCGTCCCGGAGTTGGGCTTCCCGCTGGGCACCCGGCTGCAGATGGCCTGGCTGGAGCCCGGCCTGCCCAATTCCCTCACTCCCGGCCGCCGCCCCCGCACCACCCTCACGCCCTCGCTGGCGCTGCGCGACGGCGTGCCGGTGCTGGCCTTCGGCACCCCCGGCGGGGACCAGCAGGAACAGTGGCAGCTGCACTTCCTGCTCGCCGTCGCCAGCAGGCCCCCGGTGCGCGGCGGCCCGGACCTCCAGGGCGCCATCGACGCCCCGAACTGGCACACCGAGAGCTTCCCCGGCTCCTTCTATCCGCGGGCGATGCGACCCGGCAGCGTCACGGTGGAATCCCGCATCGGGGAGGAGGTCATCGACGGCCTCCGCCGCCGCGGCCACCGGGTCACGGTCGGCCCGCCCTGGTCGGAGGGCCGCCTCTGCGCGGTCGCCCGCGACCCGGAGACCGGCATCCTCAGCGCCGCCGCCAACCCCCGCGGCGCCCAGGGCTACGCGGTGGGTCGCTGAACGGCACGCACGGCTCGCTTCGCATGGTCGTGTTCAGACTTCGACCCGCCGGACCAGGTTGTAGTAGATCCCGACGTCCTCCGGGGCGTGGAGGCGCATGTCCGCGCCGTCAGCGCTCACCATGCAGACCCACCCGGACGGAGCGGAATCGGGTTTCGTGAGAGTGAACGGACCTTGCCCGTTTATCGCCCACACCGTGCTTCCGAAACGGACGGTGTGACCGTCTTTTGTGCGGTAGGTAGAGGCCATGCAGTAGTCGTACCACTGCTTCTGACGCTCTGGGGCGTGGCGGGACGTGGCGGATTACGGCCATGAGGTGGCAGCAATCCGCCACGAAGGCGCTTCAGCGCGACGGAAGGCCGCCGAGGCGGCCCGCCTTGACGGACGTCAGGAGCGCGGCCAGGGCGGGGCGGGTGGTCGCGAGTATGGTGTCGGGCTCGTCGCTTTCGCGGAGCATGAGAGTGTGCCTGTCGCGCGCGGCGACGAATACGCAGTTCGACGAGTCTCCGCTGTACGAGGACTTCTGCCAGGCGTGGGCGAGTGTGTTCATGTGTCCTGGATACCCCGAGCGATGTGGTGGATGAAGTCGCGTGACGCGGATTCCGTGAGGGCGCTGCGCTCCATGCGGTCGAGTACGGTCCGGTACTTCTGCAACTGCGCCTCGGCATCCAGGAACTCGCAACCGTGGTGGACGTCGAGCTGCACGGTATCCAGCTGCGGTACGTCACCGCACACGTAGTCGAACGGCTGGCCGTTGCCCGGGAAGTCGCCCTGTTCGAAGGGGATAACCCGCACCGAGACGTTCCCCAGCTCGCTCATCTCGATGAGATGGCCGAGCTGCGCGCGGGCCGTGTCACGGCCGCCGAACCGCATCCGCAGCGCCGCCTCGTGAATGATCGCCGAGTACGGCCGGGCGTGTTCACCGAAGAGGACTGCCTGCCTCTTGATCCGGTGTGAGAGCCGGTGCTCGACCGCGTGCGCCCGGAGTTGGGGAACGACCTGACCGAACAGGGCGCGGGCGTGATCCGTTGTCTGGAGCAGCGCGGGGATATGGATGGTCAGGACGGCCCGCAGCTCCCGAGCGTGATGCTCCAGTTCGGCCAGATCCGTGAGTGTGGCAGGGAGGTGCTCCCGGTACTCGTCCCACCAGCCACGCGCGCGTCCTCCGGTCATGGCTGCCAGCGCCTCGACGAACTCCTGGTCCGGGCAGGTGTAGATACCCGCCATGGCCCGGACGCGGTCCGCACCGACGGCGTATTTGCCCGCCTCGATCATGCTCATGCGTGCCTGATTGACGCCGAGGCGGGAGGCCGCCTCGGTCGAGGACAGCCCGGCGCGCTGTCGTAGCTTGCGCAGCTCGGTGCCGAGTCGCTGCTGCCTCAGCGTCGGGATGGTGGTTGGCGGCATCTCTGACCCTGTCTGTTGCGCTACGTAGATGTCACCCACACGAGGGTTATTGGGAGTATTCTCATCGAGTCGCTGGTATTTCTACCATCACGCACTCTACATTGTGAGCCGTGCCACTCCACCTGGCCCCACCTCACCCGGCGACAGGAGACTTCCATGGCCACCGTATCCCCGCAGAATCCCGGCTCCGCGCCCGACGGCGACGACTGTGACGGCCTCACCGCCCTTCCTTCCGCCTTCGCGGAGGAGCTGTGCGCGCTCGCGCTGGATATCGCGCCTCGGCTGTTCGCCGTGGCGCAGGTGCATGCGCCCGGCACCGATGAGGCCGACGGGCGGGTCGCGGCCTGGGGCATGGCGTACGAGGACGGGCGTGCGCAGGTGGTCAGCGTGGACGGCGGCGCCCGGATGAGTGTCGGCTCAGCCGAAAGCGCGCTGCGGTGGTTCGCCCGGCGGGAGGGGATCACGGCGCGGCTGGTGTGGCTGTCCCCTCCCGCTGCCGCCTCACTCCAGCGTGACGCGGACGGGTGACGCGGCCGACGCCCGGAAGCCGTGCTTCCATGGACGTATGATCGATGATGCGCTGGTCAACGGCGCCGAGGAAGCCGTACGCAAGGCAGTGGCCCAGGAGGTCATGCCCCGCTGGCGGCAGCTGGCGTCCCACGAAGTGGTCCAGAAGAGCGGACCGCACGACGTAGTGACCGTCGCCGACCAGCTGGCAGAGGAACATCTGACGCGCTCGCTGACCGCGCTGCTGCCCGGCTCGGTGGTCGTGGGCGAGGAGGCCGTGCACGCCGACCCGGGCTCGTACGGCGCGCTGCGCGGCCCTGACCCGGTGTGGATAGTGGACCCGGTGGACGGCACCCGCCAGTTCGTACGCGGTGAGGACGGCTTCTGCACGCTGGTCGCCCTCGCGCACCACGGCGAGGTGCTGGCCTCCTGGACCTACGCCCCGGTGCTGGACCTGATGGCCATCGCCCGCCTGCGCGGTGGCGCGCTGCTCAACGGCGAGGCACTGCGTGCCGGGTCGCCGGAGCCGGCCGAGGACCTCGTCGTGGCCACCTCGCACCCCGACTTCACCACTGACGCGCAGAAGCGCGCGCTGCTCGGGCTGTGGTCCGACGGCATCGCACCGCGCCCGTGCGGCTCGGCCGGGCTGGAGTACCTCAACGTCGCACGCGGGGAGCTGGACGCCGTCGCCTTCTCCTGGGAGCTCGCCTGGGACCACGCAGCCGGACTGCTGCTGGTCTCCGAGGCGGGCGGTACGAGCGGCACCCTCGAAGGCAAGCCCTTCCGGCTCGCGGGCGGGAACGCGCTGCCGTTCACCGCGGCGCGTGACAGCGAAACCGCGCGGCGTATCCTGACTGTGCTTCAGCGGGCCAGCTGAGCGAGCGGTGAGGGGAGAGTCGACAGTGCCGTCGATCCTGGACGCGGTGGTGGTGGGAGCCGGTCCCAACGGACTGACCGCAGCGGTCGAACTCGCCCGCCGCGGCTACGCGGTGGAGATCTTCGAGGCGCTCGACACCGTCGGGGGAGGGGCCCGGACGGAGGAGCTGACGCTCCCGGGTTTCCGTCACGATCCCTGCTCCGCCGCACACCCGCTCGGCATCACCTCACCCGCCTTCCGCTCCATGCCCCTGGAGCGGCACGGACTGGAGTGGCTGCACTCCGGCCTCCCGATGGCGCATCCCTTCCCGGACGGCAGCGCGGCGGTCCTCGCCCGCTCCGTCGCGGAGACGGCCGCCTCGCTGGGCATGCGTGACGCGGGCAGCTACCGGCGGCTGGTCGAGCCCCATCTGGCCAGATGGGACCAGCTGGCCGAGGACTTCCTGGGCCTCGGCTCGGCGCTCAACGGGCGGCTGCCGCAGGACCTTGTCTCGCTCGCCCGCTTCGGCCTGACCGGTCTTCAGCCCGCCTCCTGGGTCAGCCGCCGCTTCCGGGACGAGAAGGCGCGTGCGCTGCTGGGCGGGCTCGCCGCCCATGTCATCGCCCCCACCAGCACTTTCGCCACCGCCGGTATCGCCCTGGTCTTCGCGCTGGCCGGGCACGCCCGCGGCTGGCCGGTGGCCCGCGGCGGCTCCCAGTCGGTCTCCGACGCGCTGGCCGGATATCTGCGGGAGCTGGGCGGCACCGTGCACACCGGTGTCGAGGTCAAGCGACTGGACGAACTGCCGCCCGCCCGCGCGTACATCTTCGACACCTCGCCCACCGCGCTCGCCCGTATCGCCGGGCTCGGTCACGCGTACGCCGGGTTCCGCTACGGCCCCAGCCTCTTCAAGATCGATTACGCCCTGGACGGGCCGGTGCCGTGGACCGCCGAGCCGGCGCGGCGGGCGACAACCGTCCACATCGCCCCGACGGTCGGCATCATCGACGACGCGATGCGCCGCGCGGTGGCCGGACGCGACCCGGACCGGCCCTTCCTCATCACCGTCCAGCCCTCGATCGTCGACCCCGGGCGTGCGCCCGAGGGCAAGCACACCTTCTGGGCGTACGGGCATGTGCCGAACGGCTGGCAGGGGGACGCGACGGAGCTCGTCGAGCGGCAGATCGAGCGCTTCGCACCGGGGTTCCGCGACCTCGTCCTGGCCAGGGCCACCGCAGGGCCGCCCGAGCTGGCGCAGCGCAACGCGAACTACGTGGGCGGGGACATCGCCTGCGGCGCCGCCTCGGGGCTCCAGCTGATGCTGCGCCCCAAGCTGGCCCGCGTCCCGTACGCCACCGCGCATCCGGCGGTCTTCCTGTGCTCCTCCGCGACTCCGCCGGGGCCCGGTGTGCACGGCATGTCCGGCCACCACGCGGCCCGCGCGGTCTGGCGCAGGCTCTCCCTCGGCCGCTGACGGGGCCCTCCGGGAGCAGAGCCGGAGCGGGTGATGCCGTGGCGCGGCATGAACCCGCCGGGTCGACCCGCGACGGCTCCCGCCCGGGGCCTGTCCGGCGGATCTCTGCGGAGTCGCCCGCAGGGGCACCCTCCGGGGCCTTCGGGCTCGGGGAGCCGGGTGCGCCGCGTGTGCTCGGCTCGCTCCGTCCCGGATCTCGTCCCAGCACGCCGGCGGCCCAGTTCGGTCGCGAGGCGGTGCCCGCCCTCGCAGTGGGCTGCTCGGGCGATTCCGCCGACGCGGCGAGCGTGCGCCCGCCGCGTCGGCGGCTCGCGTCACCGCGGCCTCGCGGGCCGGGGAAGATCCGCCGGACAGGGCCCTACGCCGCCGCTCTGCGGTCCGCGAGAACCAGATCGCGGACCGGGGACGGGTCGATCCCGAGCCGCTCGAAGAGCGCGAGCGTGATCCGGTCGTTGGAGCGCAGCAGCCCCAGCACCACGTGCTCGACTCCGATCGCACGGTCCTTGAGCGCGAGCGCCTCGCGCAGCGACAGCTCCAGGGCCTTCTTGGCCCGGGACTCGAACGGCATGTGCCCCGTCTCGATGCCCTCCTCGCGACGGCGGCCCAGCGGCAGCAGCCGTCGCGGCTTGTCCCGCGGTGCGGCGGCGGGCCCGTCCAGCGCGCCGGGTCCGAAGGACTCCTCCGTTCGGCGCCGGACCTCTTCGAGGTCGATCCCGAGTGCCTTGAGCGCCTCGGCGTCCTCCGGCCCCAGCGCGTCGGTGTCTCTGGTGACCAGCGCGGCGACCGCCGCCCGGCAGGTCTCCGCCGTCACCCCCAGCCGTTCCAGCGTCGCGGCCCCCGGCTCCTCGGGGTGCCGGAGCACCGACAGGAGCAGATGCTCGGTGCCGATGCGGTCGTGCCGGAGTCCGCGTGCCTCCTCCTGTGCGCCGACGACAACGGAACGCGCCGGTTTGGTGAATCGCTCGAACATCCCCGCTACCTCCTGGAGTGCTTCTTGTGTACGGCCTGCCTGCTGACCCCGAGAGCCGCGCCGATCTCCTCCCAGGACCAGCCCTGTCTCCGTGCGCTGGCGACCTGCAGGGCCTCCAGCCGTTCGACCAGCCGCCGCAGCGCGGCGACCGAGCGCAGACCCACCTGCGGATCCCGGTCTGCTGCTGCCTGGGCGGCGTCGAGTGCGTCCCGTGCGTCGGTCTGTCCGGTCATGGCGTCAACCTAGGATGACAAGCCGAGGCGTGTCAACTGTTGTTGACGCCTCTGGTCGCGGCCCGCCGCTGCCGGATAGGGTCTGGGCGGCGCGACTGCTTGTTCGACTGCAAGGGACGACACAAATGGCTCATCCGGCGCGCGTGCTGATCGCCGCGGACAAGTTCAAGGGATCGCTGACAGCGGTGCAGGTCGCGGAGCACGTCACCGCCGGTCTGCGCCGCGCACGCCCCGACCTGCACATCGAGACCCTGCCGGTGGCCGACGGAGGCGACGGCACCGTCGCCGCCGCGGTGGCGGCCGGCTTCGCGCGCCACGAGGCGCAGGTGACCGGCCCGCTCGGCGCCCCGGTGACGGCGGCGTACGCGCTGCGCGACGGCACCGCCGTCGTCGAGATGGCCGAGGCGTCCGGCCTCCAGCTGATGCCGGAGGGCGTCTTCGCGCCGCTCACCGCCACCACGTACGGCAGCGGCGAAGTGCTGCTCGCGGCGATCGAGGCGGGCGCGCGCACCGTGGTCTTCGGCGTCGGAGGCTCCGCGACGACCGACGGCGGCGTCGGCATGCTCCAGGCACTCGGCGCGCGGTTCCTCGACGAGGACGGCGACCCGGTGGCTCACGGCGGCGGCCCGCTGCGGGAGCTGGAGAGCGCCGACCTGTCGGGGCTCGACCCGCGCCTCGAGGACGTCGAGATCATCCTCGCCAGCGACGTCGACAACCCACTCACCGGCCCGAAGGGCGCACCCGCGGTCTACGGCCCGCAGAAGGGGGCGACCGAGGAGGACGTGGCGGTCCTGGACGCCGGACTCACCCGTCTCGCGCAGGTGCTCGCCGAGACGGTCGGCACGGCGGCGTCGGACGCGGCGGAGGCGCCCGGCGCGGGCGCGGCCGGGGGCATCGGCTACGGTGCGCTGGTGGCACTCGGCGCGCGGTTCCGTCCGGGCATCGAGGTGCTGCTCGAGGTGCTGGGCTTCGCCGCGGCCCTGGAGCGCGCGGACCTGGTCATCACGGGCGAGGGCTCACTGGACGCGCAGACGCTGCACGGCAAGGCCCCCGCCGGGGTGGCGGCGGCCGCCCGCCAGGCCGGGAAGCCGGTGCTCGCGGTCTGCGGGCAGCTGGCCATCGACGAGGCCGCGCTTTCCGGCGCGGGCATCGAGGCGGCGTATGCGCTGGTGGAGATCGAGCCCGACCGCGTGAAGTGCATGGTCAACGCGGGCTCCCTCCTCGAAGGCGTCGCGGAGCGCCTCGCCACCGAGCACATCCCGCCCACCCAGCCCTGACCTCACCGGCTCCCGGCCCCCCGGCGCGCGGAGGGCGCGGCCTGCCGGCCCGCCCCCGCAGGCTCCGGGATGGCGTGCAGCACCCGCCCGCGCCGCGGCCAACGAAGGTCGGCCCCGTACGCGACCGGAACTCGGAACGCCCCACTGCACGCATGCGCTCCGGGCCCGCCCGCCCTGCCCGCTGCCTCCTGCTCCGGGTCGCCTGCTCTGCGTGGCTGCCTCCTGCTGCCCCGGGGCGGCAGCGGCGTCGCCTTGGGGCGGGGCTGGCGGCGTGCCCGTCCGCAGGGCCCTCCCCGGGTCGGCGGCGCTGTGCCCGTGCGGGCCGCCGCCCGTGCAGCCATGCCAGGTCAGGGTGCCGCCCGGCGCGGCTGCGAGGCCGGTCGGCGGGAGAGCGTCCCGCCAGGGGTCAGGCAGGAGCCGCACGGAGCTGGGCCCCGCCCGCCCCTGCGGGGCCGCCCCGGGGCCTGTCCGGCGGAGGGGCCACGCCCCTGGCGCGGCCGGGCTCGCGCCGCGCCGGAGGTGCCGGGCGGCATGCGCGCGGGCCCGGACGGAAGCCTCCCGGCGGGGCCC
>NZ_JAJAGO010000017.1 GCF_025165795.1 Streptomyces gossypii | reverse complement strand
TGTGTTTCGGTGGTCATAGTGTGAGGGAAACGCCCGGTTACATTCCGAACCCGGAAGCTAAGCCTTGTTGCGCCGATGGTACTGCATGCGGGAGTGTGTGGGAGAGTAGGACGCCGCCGAACAATTTTTGTGTGTGGCCCTGCCGGGTTTCCGGTGGGGCCACACCCATTTCTGCGCCCACATATGCTTTCCTATTCGCACCAGAATCCGCGCCGCTCTCCGACCCTAGGACCCCGGACCCCGTGCCGGTGGTCTGTCCCGGTAAGGTCTGGTGGTCAGCACCACCGCATATGACACAGGGGAGGCCCGGGTGGAGGTCCAGGAGACACAGGTCCAGACGGACCGGGTCCTCACCATCCCGAACATCCTCAGTATGGCCCGCCTGGCCGGCGTACCGGTCTTCCTCTGGCTGATTCTCTGGCCGGAGTTCGGCGGGCCCAACTGCGATGGCTGGGCGCTTCTGGTCCTTGCGCTGAGCGGTGTCAGTGACTATCTGGACGGGAAGCTCGCGCGGCGCTGGAATCAGGTCAGCAACCTCGGGCGCATCCTCGACCCGGCTGCCGACCGTCTGTACATCCTGTCCACCCTCGTCGGCCTCACCTGGCGGGAAATCCTGCCATTCTGGCTGACCGGCGTGCTGCTGGCACGGGAGCTGCTCCTGCTGGTGATGGTCTGGCTCCTGGACCGTCATGGCTATGCTCCGCCGCAGGTCAACTTTCTGGGCAAGGCCGCCACCTTCAACTTGATGTACGCGTTCCCACTGCTGTTGCTCAGCGACGGGTCGGGCTGGCTGGCGTCGCTCGCCGCTGTTTTCGGCTGGGCATTCGCGGGCTGGGGTACGGCGCTCTACTGGTGGGCAGGACTCCTCTACGTGGTGCAGGTCCGCCGTCTCCTCAAGGCGGACGCCGCGGCCGGCTGAGCGCCGCCCTTCTACCGGCGGACTCCAGCTGCCCATAGTGTGAGCTCTTGGGACATCCTGGTTGGGTGAGCCGGCATTCCCGTCGCTGTACGAGGAGGACGCTTCCGTTATGAAGGCCGTTGTGATGGCAGGCGGCGAAGGCACACGCCTTCGCCCGATGACCGCGAGTATGCCCAAGCCGCTTCTGCCGGTGGCCAACCGGCCGATCATGGAGCACGTGCTGAGGCTGCTCAAGCGGCATGGCCTCAGCGAGACGGTCGTGACCGTGCAATTCCTCGCCTCGCTGGTCCGGAATTACTTCGGTGACGGCGAGGAGCTCGGAATGGAGCTGAGCTACGCCAACGAGGAGAAGCCGCTCGGTACGGCGGGAAGTGTGAAGAACGCCGAGGAAGCGCTCAAGGACGACTCGTTCCTCGTGATCTCCGGTGACGCCCTCACCGACTTCGATCTCACCGACCTCATCCGCTTCCACCGGGAGCACGGCGCTCTGGTCACCGTGTGCCTCACCAGGGTCCCGAACCCGCTCGAATTCGGCATCACGATCGTCGACGAGGAGGGAAAGGTCGAGCGGTTCCTGGAAAAACCCACCTGGGGCCAGGTCTTCTCGGACACCGTCAACACGGGTATCTATGTGATGGAGCCCGAGGTCTTCGACTACGTGGATCCGGATGTGCCCGTCGACTGGTCCGGTGATGTCTTCCCGCAGTTGATGAAGGAGGGCAAGCCGATCTACGGCTATGTGGCCGAGGGCTACTGGGAGGACGTCGGTACGCACGAGAGTTATGTGAAGGCCCAGGCGGACGTCCTCGAAGGCAAGGTCGCGGTCGATATCGACGGCTTCGAGATCTCGCCGGGAGTCTGGGTTGCGGAAGGCGCCGAAGTCCACCCCGACGCGGTGCTGCGCGGACCGCTCTACATCGGTGACTACGCAAAGGTCGAGGCCGGAGCCGAGATCCGTGAGCACTCCGTCATCGGCTCCAACGTCGTGGTGAAGACCGGGGCCTTCCTGCACCGCGCGGTGGTCCACGACAACGTCTACATCGGACAGCAGTGCAATCTGCGCGGCTGTGTCGTCGGCCGGAACACCGACATCATGCGCGCGGCCCGGATCGAGGACGGCGCGGTCATCGGTGACGAATGCCTCATCGGCGAGGAGTCGATCGTCCAGGGCAACGTCCGGGTGTACCCCTTCAAGACCGTCGAGGCGGGCGCCTTCGTCAACACCTCGGTGATCTGGGAGTCCCGCGGCCAGGCTCATCTCTTCGGCGCCCGCGGTGTTTCCGGGATCCTCAACGTCGAGATCACCCCGGAACTCGCCGTCCGGCTGGCCGGCGCGTACGCCACCACCCTGAAGAAGGGGTCCACGGTCACCACCGCCCGTGACCACTCCCGGGGCGCCCGGGCCCTCAAACGCGCCATCATCTCGGCGCTCCAGACCAGCGCCATCGACGTCCGGGATCTGGAGAACGTCCCGCTTCCCGTCGCACGTCAGCAGACGGCCAGGGGCAGCGCGGGCGGCATCATGATCCGCACGACCACCGGCGTGCCCGATTCCGTCGACATCATGTTCTTCGACGAGCGGGGTGCGGATCTCTCCCAGACCCAGCAGCGCAAACTCGACCGTGTCTACGCACGTCAGGAGTATCGCCGGGCGTTCCCCGGGGAGATCGGCGACCTCCGGTTCCCCGCCAGCGTCTTCGACTCGTACACCGGCTCGCTGCTCCGTGCCGTGGACACGACGGGGATCGCGGAGTCCGGCCTGAAGGTCGTCGTGGACGCCTCGAACGGCAGTGCCGGGCTGGTGCTTCCCACCCTGCTCGGTCGTCTCGGGGTCGAGGCGCTGACGATCAACCCGGGGCTGGATGAGAGGCGTCCGACCGAAACCGCCGAGGCCCGCCGCCACGGTCTCGTGCGTCTCGGAGAGATCGTCGCCTCCGCGCGCGCGGCCTTCGGGATCCGTCTCGACCCGGTCGGCGAGCGTATCTCCCTGGTGGACGAGCACGGCAGGATCATCGAGGATGACCGGGCCCTGCTGGTGATGCTCGACCTCGTCGCCGCCGAACGGCGCAGCGGCCGGGTGGCGTTGCCGGTCACCACCACCCGCATCGCCGAGCAGGTGGCTGCCTACCACGGGACCCAGGTTGAGTGGACGACCACCTCACCGGACGACCTGACGCGGGTCGGCCGGGAGGACGCCACGGTGTTCGGTGGTGACGGGCGGGGCGGCTTCATCGTGCCCGAGTTCAGCTCGGTGTTCGACGGCTCCGCCGCGTTCGCGCGGCTGCTGGGCCTGGTCGCCCGTACGCAGATCACCCTCAGCCGGATCGACGCACGGATTCCGCAGGCCCATGTACTGCGCCGGGACCTGGCCACGCCCTGGGCCGTGAAGGGGCTGGTGATGCGGCGGGTCGTCGAGGCCGCGGGCGACCGCCACGTCGACACCACCGACGGCGTGCGGGTCGTGGAGACCGACGGCCGGTGGGTCCTGGTCCTGCCGGACCGGGCGGAGGCCGTCACGCACCTGTGGGCGGAGGGGCCGGACGACGCGTCCGCACGGGCGCTTCTCGACGAGTGGGCCGCAGTGGTGGACAGCGCCGGAGACTGAGCGTCCTCGCCGCCCTCCGCGACGGCGCGCGCCATCGCAACGGGCGCCGGGGGCCCTGCCGGTGGGGCCGGTCGGCGATGCCGCCCGCGACGTGCGACGATGTGCGGCATGTCGCAGCAGCACCCCGGACGGAGTAGCGCAACGCGGCCCGCACGACCGGACGCCTCCATGTCGCTGCTGACCAATGTCATGGACCACAGTCTGGACGCGGGTTACGCCGAGGCGGCGGCCCGGCGGGAGGCAGCCGGTCAGTCGGGGCTGCCCCGCACCACGCAGGCCAAACTGTGGCTGGCCGTGGGCCTTGTGCTGGCCGCGCTCGTCGTCACGGTCGCTGCCGTGCAGGCTCGCGTCGACGCGCCCACCGTCGCCAAGGAGCGAGAAGAGCTGATCGACCGCGTCGAGGAGGGCACTCGGGAGGCCGAGGCACTGGAGGCGCGGATCGAAGAGCTGCGCAGCACCGTGGCGCGCAAGCAGAACGAGGCGCTGGAGAAGCACGGCGGGGACAAGGGCCTGCTGACCGCCCTGCTTTCGGGGGCCACGCCGACCGAAGGGCCCGGCATCAAACTGGTGATCGACGACGCCAAGGACACCAGGGGAAGCACCGGCGGCGGTCCGCGCCGCAGCAGCGGATTCTCCGACACCGGACGGCTCCGCGACCGGGACATGCAACGCGTGATCAACGGTCTGTGGGTGGCCGGTGCGGAGGCAGTGACCATCAACGACCAGCGGCTCACGGCCCTTTCCGCTATCAGGGCGGCGGGTGACGCCATACTGGTCGACAACAAGCCGCTCGCGCCGCCGTACACCGTGCTTGCGGTGGGCGAGGGCAGGGACTTGCGCAGCGGCTTCCAGGAGAGCGCGGACGGCCGGTACCTGCGGGTGCTGCGGGAGAACTACGGCGTGCGCTACGACATCTCCGTGCAGGACAAACTCCGGCTGCCGGCGGCGTCCAGCCTGGCCCTGCGCACAGCAGAGCCCGTGAAGACAGGAAAGGGCAGCACATCGTGATCGCCGTACTGGGCCTGATCGTGGGAGTCGTGGCCGGACTCGTCGTCCGGCCGGTGGTGCCGACGGTGGTGGAGCCCTACCTGCCGATTGCCGTGGTCGCCGCGCTGGACGCGGTCTTCGGCGGATTGCGGGCGATGCTCGACGGGATCTTCGACGACAAGGTGTTCGTCGTGTCGTTCCTGTCCAACGTGGTGGTCGCGGCCCTGATCGTCTTCCTCGGGGACAAGCTGGGGGTGGGCGCCCAGCTCTCCACCGGTGTGGTCGTGGTGCTCGGCATCCGCATCTTCTCCAACGCCGCCGCGATTCGCCGGCACGTCTTCCGGGCGTGAGGCCGATGAGCGACGACACGAACCCCGCCGGCAACTCGGCAGAACCCGAGGCCACCGGGCGTCAGCGGCTGATCGCCGCCGTCTGGCCGCCCCGGGTCACGCGCGCCCAACTCACCGTCGCCGTCCTGCTCTTCGTGCTCGGTCTGGGACTCGCCATCCAGGTACGTTCCACCAGCGAAGGCGGTCTGCTGCGCGGCGCCCGCCAGGAGGACCTCGTCCGCATCCTCGACGAGCTGGATGACCGGTCGGTGCGCCTGGAGCACGAGAAACAGCGGCTGGAAGGGCAGCGCCGGGAGCTGGAGAACAGTTCGGACCAGGCCGAGTCGGCCCGCAAGCAGACCCGGCAGAAGGAGCGCGAGCTGGGAGTGCTGGCGGGCACCGTCGCGGCCAAGGGGCCCGGTATACAGATCACGATCAGGGACACGACCGGGGCCGTCGAGGCCGATATGCTCCTGGACACGATCCAGGAGCTCCGCGCGGCCGGGGCTGAGGCGATCGAGGTCAACGAGGTGCGTGTGGTGGCGAGCACCTACTTCACTGACAGTGGCGACTCAGTGCGCATCGACGGTCACAAGGTTTCGGGGCCCTACGTTTTCGACGTGATCGGTGAGCCGAAGGACATGGAGCCCGCGCTCAACATCCCGGGTGGCGTTGTCCAGACGCTGGAGAAGGAGCAGGCCAGAGTGGAGGTCACCCGCCGGAAGAACATCACGGTGGACGCCTTGCGTTCGGCGAAGCGACCTGACTACGCTCGGTCATCAAAGTGAGGTGGCGATGAGTCTTCCAGGGGGTCGGCGGGGGTATGGGCACCGAGTGAGGGAAACTGTCCCGAGGCCGGAGACGTTGTCATGATGTACGGCCTGGTCAGTGAGAGTATTGAGGGTCTGTCCTGCCCCACGGGCGGGTCTGTTTCGTGCGAGGGGAATCGCCCGTGAGTTTCTTTTCGAAGTTGTTCGGCAAAAGCCGCCAGGACGGCGAAGGCGGAGCCTCCAGGCGGCACCGCGCCGCCCGGCATGGCGAGTCCACTCAGAACGGCGGAGGCGCCGAAGGCGGGCGCCCGCTGTTCCGTGACGAGCTGGATCCCCACTCGGGCGGGAGCGCGGGCGGTTACGGTGCCACGCCGTCCGACCCCTCGGCGACCGGACGCATAGGTGTGGTGGACCCGTCAGCACCCGCCCCGGGCGGAGGAGCCGCCTCGTCGGCCTGTCCGCGGTGCGGGAACCGCGTCACCGAGTCGAGCCGTTTCTGTTCGAACTGCGGCGCTCCGCTGCGTGGCGCCGCACCGGTGAGCGAGGGCCCGTCGGAGACGACGTCCACGATCTCGATCTCCGGTCTCGAGGCGTACGACTCGGAGGCGACGGGGCAGCACATGCTGCCGCTGCCTCCCGAGGCGCAGGCCGCCGTCGAGGCACTGCCCATGGGGTCGGCGCTGCTCGTGGTGCGCCGCGGACCGAACTCCGGCAGCCGGTTCCTGTTGGACGGCGACCTGACAACGGCCGGGCGGCATCCGCAGAGCGACATCTTCCTCGATGACGTGACGGTCTCGCGGCGCCATGTGGAGTTCCGGCGGGGTCAGGGCGGATTCACGGTCGCTGACGTGGGCAGTCTGAACGGCACCTACGTCAATCGTGAGCGGATCGACACCGGAATCCCACTGGCCAACGGTGACGAGGTCCAGATCGGCAAGTACCGCGTGGTCTTCTTCGCGAGCCAGCGCGGGGTCTGAGGGCGCGCGGGTCTCCCGCGGCGCCGCCACCGGCCGTACAGCCCCCTTCAAGGGCCCTTTGCGGGCTGTGAAGGGGGCTGTACGGCCGTGTGCGGGGCCTCCGGGGAGCTCGTGCGGGCCGGTGGGCCCGCCGCGCTGGGGGTGCTCCACGGCATCGGGTACACGAATGCCCTCGCCGAAAGGGTGCCCGACTACCCAAACAGGCCGGGCAGGTCCTAGGGTTGCTGTGTGAACGAGCTTGATGTTGTGGGTGTCCGGGTGGAAATGCCCTCCAATCAACCGATCGTTCTCCTGCGTGAAGTGGGAGGCGACCGGTACCTCCCCATTTGGATCGGCCCTGGGGAGGCGACGGCGATCGCCTTCGCCCAGCAGGGCATGACGCCTGCGCGACCGCTGACGCACGACCTGTTCAAGGACGTGCTGGAGGCCGTGGGGCAGGAGCTGACCGCGGTCCGGATCACGGATCTGCGCGAAGGCGTGTTCTATGCCGAGCTGGCCTTCGCCAGTGGTGTCGAGGTGAGCGCCCGCCCCTCGGACGCCATAGCTCTGGCGCTGCGGACGGGGACACCGATCTTCGGCAGCGACGGCGTGCTCGATGACGCGGGGATCGCGATTCCGGACGAGCAGGAGGACGAGGTGGAGAAGTTCCGCGAGTTCCTCGATCAGATCTCTCCGGAGGACTTCGGTACCAGCAGCCAGTGAGCCTGGCCGTCGCTCCGGGGCATGCGGGCGGGAAGTGGTTCCCGCCCTTCGGGCACGCGAAACCACTCTTTGGGTGATTATCACTCGGCGTGCTGAGTGTGGCGATCGTTGACGCACCCCGAGTGACTGCCTACCTTCAGTTGGGCAGGTTCCGGGAGGACTGTTCCCGGAATGTGACGGATGGAGGTCGGCGTGAGAAGCACCGGCGGCGACGGTACTGCGGCGGAGAGTTCGCCTTCCTCGCCTGTGTCACCCCCACAGCCCGCCTCGTCGGCCGGCCCGACCGCCCTCGGCACCGCCGCTCCGGACGGCACCCGCAGCGCCGGCGACGCCGCCTCGGGCGACCTCGCCTCCGACCAGCTCGGATACCGCGGCCCCACGGCCTGTGCCGCGACCGGCATCACCTATCGGCAGCTCGACTACTGGGCCCGCACCGGGCTGGTGGAGCCGAGTATCCGCTCGGCGTACGGCTCGGGCAGCCAGCGGCTGTACAGCTTCCACGATGTCGTCGTCCTCAAGATCGTGAAGCGGCTGCTGGGCACCGGTGTGTCGCTGCAGAACATCCGGACCGCCGTCGAGCACCTGCGGGCACGGGGCAAGACCGACCTGGCCCGCATGACGCTGATGAGCGACGGAGCCACCGTCTACGAGTGCTCCTCACCCGATGACGTCGTCGATCTGCTGCAGGGCGGCCAGGGAGTCTTCGGTATCGCCGTCGGAGTCGTCTGGAGGGACGTCGAGGGGGCGCTGTCCGCTCTGCACGCGGAGCGGGTGGACACGGGGGAGACGATCGTGGGCAGTCACCCGGGCGACGAGCTGGCACGCCGCCGCAACCGCGCCGGGTGAGAGTCTGAGCTTGTCAGTGGCGTGCGGCAGCATTGGCAGGTGTGAGACACGCACCGACCATCCTGCATCTCGACATGGACGCGTTCTTCGCCGCCGTGGAGCAGGCGTCGAAGCCGAGTCTGCGCGGGCGGCCCGTGATCGTGGGCGGGCTGGGCCCGCGCGGTGTGGTGTCCACGGCGTCGTACGAGGCCCGGAAGTTCGGTGTGCACTCCGCGATGCCCACGGCCCAGGCCCGCAGGCTCTGCCCCAACGCCGCCTACCTGACCCCCCGCTTCAGCCTCTACCGCCAGGTGAGCGACGTCGTGATGGAGCTGCTGGGCGGCCTGTCACCGCTGGTGGAGCCGCTCAGCCTGGATGAGGCGTTCGTCGATCTGGAGGCGGGCGGGGTGCCTCCGGACACCGAGGCGGCGCTGGAGGTGGCGCACCGCCTGCGCGGCGACATCCGGGCCGCGACGGGGCTGAGCGGCTCGGTGGGGCTGGCCGGGTCCAAACTCCTGGCCAAGATCGCGTCGGAGGACGCGAAACCGGACGGTCTGGTGGTGATACCCCCGGGCACGGAGCGGGAGCTGCTGGCGCCGCTGCCGGTGCGTACGCTGCCGGGCGTCGGCCCTGCCACCGCCGAGGCGCTGCGCCGGGCCGGGATCACCACGGTGGGTGAGACCGCGGAAGCGGGGGAGGCGGAGCTGCTGCGGCTGCTGGGCAGGGCGCACGGTGCCGGTCTGTACGTCATGGCGCAGGGAATCGACGAGCGGGCTGTGGTGGCGGAGCGTGATGCGAAGTCCGTTTCCGTCGAGGACACCTACGACGTGGATCTCACCGACCGTTCCCGGGTGCAGGGCGAGGTGGCGAGGCTGGCCGGCCGCTGCGTGGAGCGGCTCCGCGCGGCAGGCCGCTCCGGCCGCACTGTCGTGATCAAGGTGCGCAGCTATGACTTCTCCACGCTTACGCGCTCGGAGACGCTGCGCGGGCCGACGGACGACACGGGAGTGGTCCGGGAGGCCGCGGCCCGGCTGCTGGACGGCGTGGACACCACGGCCGGAGTACGGCTGCTGGGGGTGGGCGTGAGCGGTCTTGCCGACTACACGCAGGAGGATCTGTTCGCGCAGGCACACGCGCGGGAGGCGCAGGCGGCGGAGGCCGCCACGGCGCTGGAGGAGTCGGCTGCGACGGAAGACGAGCAGGTCGCGGCAGCGGTTGCGGCGGGAGGCGGGGCACCGGCGGCTGTCGCGGGCAGCGCGGGCCCTTCCGCTGAGCTTCCCGGAGGGTCCTCCGCGGCTGCCGGGCGCCCGGAGCCCCCTGATGCGGCACGCGGCTGGCCGCCCGGCCGCGACGTCCGGCACGCCCGGTTCGGCCCCGGCTGGGTGCAGGGCAGCGGAGTCGGACGGGTCACCGTGCGCTTCGAGCAGCCGGGATCCGCTCCGGGCCGGGTGCGCACGTTCGCCCTCGGCGACCCGGAGCTGGAACTCGCGGACCCGATCCCCCTGACGGCTCCGGCAGCCCGGCCGGGCCGGGCGGCGCCGGGAGAGCCCCAGGTTCAGCCTCATGTTCCGCCTGAGGGGCCTCCGGAGCCGCCTCCCGGCACGCCGGAGGGTCCCTCGCCCGCGCCGGGCACGTCCAGCCCGTAGTGGTTGTAGAGCTGGAGTTCCTGCTCGGGCGAGAGATGCCGCCCCACCCCGAAGTCCGGCGCGTCCTTGATCAGGGCACGCTCGAACGGGATGCGCAGCACGTCGCCGTCCAGCTCGCTGGGCTCCAGCGGGACGAAGGCGTCACGGCTGAAGAGGCCCGTGCGCACAGCGGCCCACTCCGGCTCTCCGGTGGCGTCGTCGAGGTACACCTCGTCCACTGTGCCGATCCTGGCCCCGTCGCGGTCGAACGCCTTGCGGCCGATCAGGCTCCGCGGATCGATCTCGGTCTGCACGATCCCTCCAACTGGTCGCCGACGCTCCGGGTGTGTCCAGGAACGCGTTCACGCCTGGTTCCACCCAAGGCCACATCGCGATGATTGGCCAGTTGAACGCCTGCCCGGTCACGCGGACGGGACACGCTGGTAGGCTCAGAAGCGGCTGTCGACCCCGCACGGGAGAGCTCTCCGGTGGCAGCACCGGAGGCGCCGAAGGAGCAACTCCTCCCCGGAATCTCTCAGGCTCACGTACCGTACGGGTGAGGTCACTCTGGAAAGCAGGGCGAGCGACGGACCAGTGCCGGAGCCCGTCCTCACCGACGGTGCAAGCCGGGTCGACCCGGGATTCGGGCGGCCGGTGAAGCTCTCAGGTTGAGATGACAGAGGGGGAGGCCGTCCGGGCACCGTCAGGTGCCCTCGCAGGTCGTTGAGACCAGGAGGCCCCCGCTGATGACCGCCAACCGTCATTCCCTCGCCGACCTTGAGCGTGGTACGCCCTTCGAACGCCGCCACATCGGGCCAGACGCCTCGGACCAGGCCAAGATGCTGGCCCAGGTCGGCTTCGGTTCGCTCGACGAGCTCACCGCCGCCGCCGTGCCGGACGTCATCCGCAGCACCGAGGCCCTGCGCCTCCCGGACGCCCGCAGCGAGGCGGACGTCCTCGACGAGCTGCGCGGCCTCGCCCAGCGCAACCAGGTCCTCCAGCCGATGATCGGCCTCGGGTACTACGGCACCTTCACCCCGCCGGTGATCCTCCGCAACGTGATGGAGAACCCGGCCTGGTACACGGCCTACACGCCGTACCAGCCGGAGATCTCCCAGGGGCGTCTGGAGGCCCTGCTCAACTTCCAGACCGTGGTCTCCGACCTGACCGGACTGCCCACCTCGGGTGCGTCCCTGCTGGACGAGAGCACGGCAGCCGCCGAGGCGGTCGCCCTGTCCCGGCGGGTCGGCAAGGTGAAGCAGGGCGTCTATGTGATCGACGCCGACTGCATGCCGCAGACGATCGCCGTGATCCGGACCCGCGCGGAGCCGACCGGTGTCGAGACGGTGGTCGCCGACCTGAGCGAGGGCATTCCGGCCGAGGTAGCCGAGCGTGGCGTCTTCGGCGTGCTCGTCCAGTACCCCGGCGCCTCCGGAGCCGTGCGCGACCCGCGCGCCGTGATCGAGCAGGCCCACGGGCTCGGTGCCGTCGTCACCCTCGCGGCCGATCTGCTGGCACTGACGCTGCTCACCTCGCCCGGCGAACTCGGCGCGGACATCGCGGTGGGATCCAGCCAGCGCTTCGGCGTCCCGATGGGCTTCGGCGGGCCGCACGCGGGCTACATGGCGGTGCGCGACAGCTACGCACGCAGCCTGCCCGGACGGCTGGTGGGCGTCTCCAAGGACGCTGACGACGCTCAGGCGTACCGGCTCGCGCTGCAGACCCGTGAGCAGCACATCCGCCGCGAGAAGGCCACCAGCAACATCTGTACGGCCCAGGTGCTGCTCGCGGTGATGGCCGGGATGTACGCGGTCTACCACGGCCCGGACGGACTGGCCGCGATCGCCCGCCGCACCCACCGCTACACCACGCTGCTCGCCGAGGGCCTGCGCGCGGGAGGCGCGGAGGTGGTCCACGCGGCGTACTTCGACACCCTGACCGTACGGACCGAGGGCCGCGCGGCCCAGGTCGTGGCGGCGGCGTGTGAGGCCGGTGTCAACCTCCGCCTCGTGGACGAGGACCATGTGGGCGTCTCCTGCGACGAGACCACCGGCCGGGCCCAGCTGACGGCCGTCTGGCGCGCCTTCGGAGTGGAGGCGGCCACCTTCGGCGACTCCGGCATCGACGAGCTGGACGCCGCCGCCGGTGACCCGCTGCCCGAGGCGCTGCTGCGTACGGACGACTACCTCACCCACCCCGTCTTCCACCAGCACCGCTCCGAAACCGCGATGCTGCGCTATCTGCGCAGGCTCGCGGACCGGGACTACGCGCTGGACCGCGGCATGATCCCGCTGGGTTCCTGCACGATGAAGCTGAACGCGACGACCGAGATGGAGGCGGTGACCTGGCCCGGCTTCGCCGGCATGCACCCCTTCGCGCCGGTCGACCAGGCGCAGGGCTATCTCACGCTGATCCGGGAGCTGGAGGAGCGGCTGGCCGAGGTCACCGGCTACGACGAGGTCTCCCTCCAGCCCAATGCCGGCTCCCAGGGCGAGCTGGCCGGACTGCTGGCGGTGCGTGCCTACCACCGTGCCAACGGCGACCCGCAGCGCACGGTCTGCCTCATCCCGTCCTCGGCGCACGGGACCAACGCGGCGAGCGCCGTCATGGCCGGCATGAAGGTCGTCATCGTCAAGACCGGCGACGACGGGGACGTCGACGCCGAGGATCTGCGGGCCAAGATCGAGAAGCACGGCGCGGAGCTGGCCGTCCTCATGGTCACCTACCCCTCCACACATGGGGTGTTCGAGGAGCACATCACCGACATCTGCGCGGCTGTGCACGACGCGGGCGGCCAGGTCTACGTCGACGGCGCGAACCTCAACGCGCTGCTCGGACTGGCCCGGCCGGGCCGCTTCGGGGCGGACGTCTCGCACCTCAACCTGCACAAGACCTTCTGCATCCCGCACGGCGGCGGCGGCCCGGGCGTGGGCCCGGTCGGTGTACGGGCACATCTGGCGCCCTATCTGCCCAACCATCCCCTGCAGCCGTCGGCCGGCCCGGAGACGGGCATCGGGCCGGTCTCGGGAGCGCCCTGGGGGTCGGCCGGCATCCTGCCGATCTCCTGGGCCTATGTGCGGCTGATGGGCTCGGAGGGGCTGCGCCGGGCCACCCAGGTCGCGGTGCTCGGGGCGAACTACGTCGCCAAGCGTCTGGAGCCCCACTACCCGGTGCTCTACACCGGGCCGGGAGGGCTCATCGCGCACGAGTGCATCATCGACGTACGGCCGCTGACGAAGGCGACGGGCGTGAGCATCGACGACGTCGCCAAGCGGCTGATCGACTACGGTTTCCACGCGCCGACGATGTCCTTCCCCGTCGCCGGGACGCTGATGATCGAGCCCACCGAGAGTGAGGACCTGGCGGAGCTGGATCGCTTCTGCGCCGCGATGATCGCGATCCGGGCGGAGATCGACAAGGTCGCCTCCGGGGAGTGGACGGCGGAGGACAACCCGCTGCGGAACGCGCCGCACACGGCCGCGCAGCTGGGGCGTGACTGGGAGTTCCCGTACAGCCGTCAGGAGGCGGCCTTCCCGGCCGGGGTCGAGGCATCCGACAAGTACTGGCCGCCGGTGCGGCGGGTCGACGGCGCGTTCGGGGACCGCAACCTGGTGTGCTCGTGCCCGCCGATGGAGGAGTACGACAGCTGACGTGGCGGGTCCGGCTGCTGCGGCCGGATTGCGCGATACGGGGCCGGTACGGCGGTGACGCCGGCCGGCCCCAGGTGGGTCTCTGCCCAGGCCGCGTTCAGCCTGCTCAGCGTGTGCTCAGGCCGCGGCGGTGACGCTCTCGGTGCCGAGCGGGCGGTGCGGAGCGATGATCTCGCCGTCCGGCAGCAGCTCGCCGGTGTCCTCGAAGAGCAGAACGCCGTTGCACAGCAGGCTCCACCCCTGCTCCGGGAAGTGCGCCACGAGGTGCGCCGCTTCCCGGTCGGCGGATTCCGCGGTGGGGCACGGTGGCTGGTGCTTGCACATTGTCGGTGCCGTCTTCCGTTGTGTGAGCTTTTCTGTCGTGCGGCTTGGTTCGGTATCCATGGCCGCCCCCCGTTCCATGCGTGTGTCCCCAGTGTTGCCCTGCGGACGTGATTCCGCAGGGATTTAGCGGCAGCACTTCTCACCGGTTAGGGACGCGTCACCCACAGGAGCGGTTGCCCGCGAGACTACCCCCCTTCCGGGCGGCGTTGCGGGCGGGTCGGACTACCTTCGACGGGGTGCCGGACGGCAGCCGGACAGCTGCTTCACACGACCGTGCCGAAGCGTCACACGACGGTGCCGAGCAGCGGCGTGGCCATCAGCCGGTGCACCAGCAGCGGCAGCAGCGCATCCATCCGGTGCGGCTGGTGGGCGGCGATGCCCGGCGGTGCCGGGGCCAGCGGGATCAGCAGGTCGGCGGCCTCCGGGAACCCCTCGGCCGGGTCTGCCTCCGCGTCGCCGTGCAGCCACAGCGTCAGCGTGTACAGCTCCGGTACGGACAGCAGCCGCGGCTGGTACGTCAGCGGCAGTGCCTCGGCCTGGTCCAGGGCCCGCCGGGTGGAGGTGACATACGGTCCCGCGCTGAAGTGCGCGAAAGTCCAGCCCTCCGCGCTCAACTTCGCCTCGGCGGCGCCCGCTTGGCCGCCCGTGCCGGTGTCGCGGAGCAGGAAGCGCCAGCCCGTCAGCCGGGTGTGCGGTGGGCCCTGCTGCTGGCCGTCCCGGCTGATCTCATGGACGGGCAGCGCGAGTTCGGGCCGGGCGGAACCAGCGCCGGGGGCCGCAGGGGAGCCAAGGGCCTCGAGCACGCTGCGCAGAGCGGGTGTCGGAGCCGGGGGAACACGCAAGGGCATGATGGGTCGCCTCTCACTTCGCCGGACACGGCGGTGCTGAAAAAGGGAGCGCGGACGGCACTGTCGGCGTAGGGATGAGCCGCGGGGAGGCGGCTGGGGCGTCGACAGTCGGGGGCCGTACGGGCGCCAAGTCTCTGCCTCTTCAGAAGAGTTTATACGACAGGTGTTCTGCCAGGGATTCCCTAATGCTGGCACGCTGGTTTTACAAGGAGATATCCGGACGGTTTCCCCGGTGTATTTCTGAGGGTATGCACCGGCCGCACAACTCCTGCCACCGATTCAGTTCCGGGCGTGGTCGGCCGAATCCCGACCGTACCTTTCTCGCGATTCTCGCGTACGCTGCCTGCTCGTCGCTTCCCGCGCGGTATGCCTGCGGAATGTGCCGCCGTGGTAGGCGAGGTGCCAGCGTAACGCGTGCGGAACGTGAACGACGAGGGGTAATCGATCACATGGCCGGGCATCATCGTGCGTAGTACCCGCGGCAACGGCCGCGGGCGGCGCGACGGTGCCCGGTCGGGCAGTCCGGCCCGGTCCCGGCAGAAGAGGAGCGCCCCGATGGGTGAGAAGGTCGTGGCCAACAGGTTCGGCCTGTCCGATCGGCAGCGCTACCGGCACAAGCTCCACCGGTGCCTCGACGGCCTGGAACACCTGCTGAGGGAGCAGCGGTTCGACCGCCCGCGCAACCTGATGGGGCTGGAGATCGAACTCAACCTCGCCGACGCCGACGGCATGCCGCGGATGATGAACGCTCAGGTGCTCGAACGCATCGCCAGCAAGGATTTCCAGACGGAACTGGGCCAGTTCAATCTCGAGGCCAATATAGTCCCGCACCAGCTGACCGGCCGGGTGCTCGACCAACTGGCGGAGGAGCTGCGTACCGGGCTCGCCTACGCGGACCGGCAGGCGCGTGAAGTCGCCGCCCGTATCGTGATGATCGGCATTCTGCCCACGCTCACGGCGGACGACCTCGTCAGCTCGAACCTCTCCGCCGTCGACCGCTACCTGCTCCTCAACGACCAGATAATGGCTTCCCGCGGCGAAGACGTCACCGTCGACATACAGGGCGTCGAACGACTCTCCTACTCCTCCGAATCCATCGCGGCGGAGGCCGCCTGCACCTCGGTGCAGCTGCATCTCCAGGTGACACCCGAGCGGTTCGCCCCGGTGTGGAACGCGGCCGAGGCCATCGCGGGGCCGCAGATCGCGATGGGCGCCAACTCCCCGTTCGCGTTCGGCCGGGAGCTGTGGCGGGAATCCCGGCTGCCGCTGTTCCTCCAGTCCACCGACACCAGGCCGCCGGAGCTGGCCGCGCAGGGCGTACGGCCCCGGACCTGGTTCGGCGAGCGCTGGATCGACTCGGTCCGCGAACTCTTCGAGGAGAACCTCCGCTACTTCCCGTCGCTGCTGCCGTTGTGCGACGAGGAGGACCCGCTGCGGGAGCTGGAGCACGGCCGCATACCCGGCCTCGCCGAACTCGTCCTGCACAACGGCACGATCTACCGCTGGAACCGGCCCGTGTACGGCGTCGCGGACGGCGTGCCGCACCTGCGGGTGGAGAACCGGGTGCTTCCCGGCGGGCCCACCGTCACCGACGTGCTCGCCAACGCCGCCTTCTACTACGGCCTGGTGCGCGCCCTCGCCGACTCGCCGCGGCCGGTGTGGAAGCGCATGCCGTTCGCCGCCGCCGAGGCGAACTTCACCGCGGCCTGCCGGTACGGCATCGACGCCGAACTGCACTGGCCGCGCCCCGGCCGGGCCGGGGGCCTGACCACTGTGCCCGCGGTGCGGCTCGTCCGGGACGAACTGCTGCCGCTCGCCGCGGCCGGCCTGGACTCCTGGGGAGTCGAGCCCGCCGACCGGGACAATTACCTGGGGATCGTGGAGGAGCGCTGCAGGCGGCGGATGAACGGCGCGTCCTGGCAGTCCGCCGTCTACCACCGGGCGCGGGAGGCCGGGCTCGGCCGCGAGAAGGCGCTGACGGCCATGACCCGGCGGTACTGCGAACTGGCCGGTACGGGCGAGCCCGTGCACGACTGGCCGCTCTTCCCGTAGGTCTCTTCCGGAAGGCACGCCGCGCCAGTGCGGCCCCCCGCGACATGCGGAAGTACGGCGTCGGGCAAGCTGTGATCTCCCATGGCGTACCCGCTGCGCCGCGCCGTCGGCCGCGCCGTCCGCATCAGAGGAGGCCCCTGTGCACCCACAGGCGCGTGACACCGCGTCGCCCTACCACGAGACGGAGCTGTCGGGACCGACGCTCCGCCGGGAGACGCTGCTCGTACTCGCCCTTTCGCTCGGAGCGAGTGCCGTGTCCTCGCTGATCAGCTTCACCGGCTCGCTGACCGAGCCGGGCGGACTGGCGGACCAGGCGGCGCAGCTGAACTCCTCACAGGCGCCCGACCGGCCCTGGCTGGATCTGGCCTGGCAGCTGTTCGGGATCGCCACGGCCCTGGTACCGGTCGCGCTGGTGGCCCACCTGCTGGCGCGCGAAGGGGCCGGAGGGCTTCGGGCGGTGGGGCTGGACCTGCGGCGGCCGGGATTCGATCTGGGCCGGGGTACGGGTGTCGCGGCCGTGATCGGAGGCACCGGACTGCTGCTCTACCTCGGCGCACAGGCCGCGGGGTTCAGCCTCACAGTGGTGCCCGAGAACCTGCCGGAGGTGTGGTGGAAGATCCCGGTGCTGATCGCCTCCGCGGTGCAGAACTCCGTCGTCGAGGAGGTGATCGTCCTCGGCTATCTGCTGCGCAGGCTCGACCAGAGCGGCTGGACGCCGTTGGCGGCGCTTGCCGCGAGCGCCGGACTGCGCGGCTCCTACCATCTCTACCAGGGGATCGGCGGGTTCATCGGGAACATGGTGATGGGCGTGCTGTTCGTGCTGCTGTACCGCCGGTGGGGCCGGATCGGGCCGCTGGTCGCGGCGCACGCGCTCATCGACATCGTGGCCTTCGTGGGGTACGCGCTGCTGGCCGGGAAGGTGAGCTGGCTGCCCACCGCCTGATCACAGGGCGACGAGCAGCTCCGCGTCCAGGACGGTGACGGCGCTGCCGGTCAGCTCGGTACGGTCGCCGCGCAGCAGCGTACGGACCACCCCGGTGCGGGCGGACGCCTGGAAGCCGGTCAGGGCCTCGCGTCCCAGCCGGGCGGACCACAGCGGAGCGAGCGCCGTGTGCGCGCTGCCGGTGACCGGGTCCTCGGGGATGCCCACCGCCGGGGCGAAGACCCGTGACACGTAGTCGTAGCCCGAGCCCGCCGGATCGGCTGCCGCTGCGGTGACGATGACGGCGCGGCCGGAAAGCCGGGCGAGAGCGGCCAGGTCGGGGACGACCTCGCGTACCGCCTGCTCGTCCCGCAGCTCGATCAGCAGGTCGCCGACGCCCGGGCTGGTGTCGTACGCCGCCGCCACCTTCGCGCCCAGAGCGGTGGCCACCTCTCCCGGTGTTCCGATCGCGGTGAGCGTCGAGGTCGGAAAGTCGAGGGTGATCTCGCCGCTCCCGTGGGCTTCGGCGCTCAGCACGCCGCTGCGGGTACGGAAGCGGATGCGGCCGTCCGCGGCCCCGGTCGTGTGGAGCACATGCGCGGTGGCCAGGGTGGCGTGGCCGCAGAGGTCCACCTCGGTGCCGGGGGTGAACCAGCGCAGCTCCCAGTCGGCTTCGGCCTCTCTGTCCCCTTCCGTGTTCCCGCTCGCCGGGCGGGCGTAGGCGGTTTCGGAGAGGTTCATCTCGAGCGCGAACCGCTGGAGCCGGAGATCTTCCGGCCACGGACCGGAGTCCAGCAGGACGACGGCTGCCGGATTGCCGGTGTAAGGGTGGTCGGCGAAGGCGTCCACGGTACGAATCCTCATGCGCCGGAGCCTAACGACCTGGTGCACGTTAGCCAGTGGATCAGGTCGTAAGGGCTGCGGCGTCACCCCCGGAGTCGGTGCCGTGATCGAACAGCAGCATCCAATTTCGTCCCAGGGATCGGCCGCGTCCAGAGGGGATGACGGTCAGCGGTGGTACCGGCGGTGGGCGGCCACGCGTTCCCTCGTGGCGCAGCGCCGCGAGCAGTAGCGGCGTTCGGGGCCGCTGCCCTGAGCCAGGAAGACGTTGCGGCAGCTGGGCGACGCGCACAATCCGCCGGGCCGGCGCTGGCGGTCCCAGACCAGGACGGTCAGGGCCAGGCAGGAGGAGGTGAGGAACCACTCGCCCCATGGTCCGTCGTCGGCACGGTCCAGATGCGGGTGCCATGGGGTGCTTCCCCCGTGCGAGGTGAGACGTACCGGGCCGGCGTGCTCCAGCAGGAGGCGGTTCAGCGCGGCGGCGGCGTCGTCGACGTGGGCGGCGGCGAACACCTCGCGCAGCAGCAGGGCGGCGTTACGCATCTCGCTCACGTCTTCGGTGGAGAGCGCGGGGGGCCCGGTCTCGCCGTGTGCGCGCAGCACCTCCGCGACCGCCGCCGGCGCCGGGGCGGTGCCGTCCGGCGCGTCGCCGGTCAGCACGTTGATGAGAGCGCCCGTCCGCTGGACGGTGGCCTGCACGGAGTGGCGGGTGGACCAGTCGTCAGGAGTGGGGAGCACACGACCAATGTAACGCATCTCGCCAATCTTTGAGTTACCCGCGTAACGTGATGTGGATGAAAAAGCGTTACGCCTTCTGGTCCTACGCCGCCGGAGCGGCCGTCGCCCGCACCGGGGATGAGATGTCCGGGCCCGCCCTGCTGCTCGCGGGCCTCGCGGCCACGGGTTCGGCCGCCTCCGCGTCGACCCTGCTGGCGGGTCTGACGGCCGCGGCGGCTGTCGGCGGCCCGGTCTTCGGGGTGCTGCTGGACAGGTCCGCCGCTCCGGGAAGGCTGCTGGCCGGAGCACTCGGGCTCTACGCGGCGGCACTCGCCGTCATCCTGGTCGGCCTCGGCCGCCTCCCCCTCGGGGTGACGGCTCTGCTGGCGGTGTCCGCCGGGCTGCTCGGCCCGGCGCTGTCCGGCGGCTGGACCTCGCAGCTGCCCCGTGTCGTGACGCCTGATGAGGTGGACCTCTCCGGTCACCGCACCCCGGGGCTGCCGCGTGCGAACGCGATCGACGCGATGACCTTCCATCTCGCCGGTCTCGCGGGCCCGGCCCTGGCCGGTGCCGTCGCGGCGTGTGCGGGGGCGTCGGCCGGGCTCGCCGTCGCGAGTGCCCTCATCTGCCTCGCTCTCCCGGCGGCATGGGTGCTGCCTGCTGCCCGGACCCCGGCCGACGGGGGCCCGCGGGTGCGGCGCGCCCCTCGTGCGACCTCCGCCGCGGCCGATCTGGCCGCCGGATTCCGCGTACTGCGCCGTTCGGTGCCGCTGGCCCGCGCGACCGTGACCTCGGTGATCTCCTGCGCCGCCGGGGGCATGCTGGCCGTGTGCGCACCGCTGCTCGGTGAGCGGGTCCTCGGCGCGGCCGGGCACGGTACGGCCCTGCTCGCGGGTGTCGCCGGCGCGGCGCTCGCGGCCAACGCCCTGCTCGCGCGGCACCCGGGGCTGTTGCGCCCGGACACCCTCGTCTGGTGTTCCGTGCTGGTCCTCGCCGCGGCACTGATGCTCGCGGCGACCGTACGGCCCGTTCCGCTGGCGTGCGCGGTGGTGCTCGCCGGAATCGGCGAAGGGCTGCTGCTCGCCGCCCTTTTCGCGGTGCGGTACCGCGAGGTACCCGCCCGTCTGCGCGGTCAGATCTTCACCACCGGGGCCAGCCTGAAGATCACCGGATTCGCCTGCGGAGCGGGTGTCGCCGGGTCGGTCACCGCCTGGTCGCTGCCCGGCACGCTGCTGATCGCGGCCGGCCTGCAGGTCCTCGCGGCCCTGGCGTTCGGCTGGATCAGCTGGGTGCCGGGCCAGAGAGGGGAGATGCCGGGCGAGCCTTGTCGAACGAACAGTAGCGATATATCGTTGAGGCATCGCAACAGTTCAACGAAAGATCAAAGTACGATCAGAGAAGGCAGGTACGACAGATGAGTGCACAAGGGCACCCGCACGGCCACGGTCATGGCCACGGGCCGGAGCGGGGGCGTTGCGGCCCCCGGGATTTCGAGTGGCGGCGCGCGGCCTTCGGTCCCTTCGGCCCTCCCTTCGGTGACGGTCCGCCTTTCGGTGGACGAGGCCGTGGCGGTCCGCGCGGGCGGGCGCGGCGCGGGGACGTACGCGCGTCGATCCTGAAGCTGCTGGGCGACCGCTCGATGCACGGGTACGAGATGATCCAGGAGATCGCCGAGCGCAGCGGCGGTGCCTGGAAGCCCAGTCCGGGCTCGGTCTACCCCACACTCCAACTGCTGGAGGACGAGGGGCTGATCACCAGTGAGAGCGAAGGCGGCAAGAAGCTGTTCTCGCTCACCGAGGCCGGGCGGACCGAGGCCGAGACGGCCCCCGACGCTCCCTGGGAGGAGGCCGGGCGCGGCATCGACTGGGACGCGATGAACGAGATCCGCAAGGCGGGCGGCGGCCTGATCGAAGCGTTCAAGCAGGTGTGGGCCACGGGTACGCCGGAACAGCGCGAGAAGGCGCTCGCCGTGGTCAACGACTCCCGCAAGCAGCTGTACCGGATCCTGGCCGAGGACGACTGATCCCGCACTGCTGCCGGTGTGCTTCTCCTTCTCAGGGAGGAGAAGGGGGTCTCCCGTCCCACCCCTGAGTGGTACTGGCATATGCCTCCGGGCGAGGATGTCCGGGAACGCCCCTTGTGGTCAGGTGGGGTGGTGCACAGCCGTACGCCGTCCAACGGGCCAGCAGACCAGGATGCCGAGCACCAGTTCAGTGGGGGACTGGTGGCGGTGATAGCGACGGCGCGCCGTCGCGCGGCGCGTGACACCGACAAGCAGATCGACACCGCCCACCTCCTGCACAGCCTGCTGGAGTGCGATTCCGAGGTCTGCCGACTGCTCGACGGCGGCAGCCCGCAGACGGGCAGGCTCCTCGGCTACCTGGTGCAGCGCAGCATCGGCTACGGACTCCGCTGGCAGGGCACGGTCGAGGACTCGGGCGCCCTGCCGGCGGTGGAGGAGGACGGTGTGCCGGGCTGGTCCCCGGCGGCCGTCACCGCGATGGAGTACGCGCTGGTCCGCTCGCGCGGACGCCGGGCCGCGCGAGCGGAGGGCATCGATCTGTTCGCGGGGCTTGTGCGGGACGGCGAGTGCCGGGCCGTCGAGGTGCTGCGGAGGGTGGGCGTCGACGTGGAGCGTCTGGCACACCGACTGGAGGACAGGTGTGAAAAGGATGACACTCCTGTCGGCGCTTGACATGATGTGCGGATGCACGCCACCTCACCCTCGCCCGACGCTGCCCGGCGCCGGAACGCGGGGCTCACCCTCGCCCTCCTCTCGGCCTTCGCCTTCGGCGGCTCCGGGCCTGCCGCCAAGCCGCTGATCGAGGCCGGACTCGAGCCCCTGCACGTGACCTGGCTACGGGTCACGGGCGCCGCGCTGGTCACCCTGCCGCTGGTGTGGCGCCACCGCGCGCTGCTGCGCCAACGGCCGGGGCTGCTCGCCGGGTTCGGCCTGCTGGCCGTCGCGGGCGTGCAGGCGTGCTACTTCGCGGCGATATCCCGCATCCCCGTCGGAGTCGCTCTGCTCATCGAGTATCTGGCCCCCGCCCTGGTGCTGGGCTGGGTCCGCTTCGTCCAGCGCCGGCCGGTGACCAGGTCGGCGGCCGTCGGGGTGGTGCTCGCCGTCGGAGGGCTGGCCTGCGTGGTGGAGGTGTGGGCCGGGCTGAGCTTCGATGCCATCGGGCTGCTGCTCGCGCTCGGGGCGGCCTGCTGCCAAGTCGGCTATTTCGTGCTGTCCGACCACGGCAGCGACGGCGCGGGCGGCAAGGAAGTCCCGGACCCGCTGGGCGTGATCGCCTACGGGCTGCTGATCGGCGCCGTCGTGCTCACCGTCGTGGCGCGGCCCTGGACGATGGACTGGGCGGTGCTCGGCGGGGGAGCCGAGATGGACGGCTCTTCCGTACCGGCCGCCGCACTGCTTGCCTGGATCGTCCTGGTGGCTACCGTCGCGGCGTACCTCACCGGAGTGGTGTCCGTACGGCGGCTCTCGCCGCAGGTCGCGGGCGTGGTCGCCTGTCTGGAGGCGGTCGTCGCGACCGGGCTGGCCTGGGTGCTGCTCGGCGAGCATCTCTCGGCGCCGCAGATCATCGGAGGCGCGCTCGTGCTGGCGGGCGCCTTCATCGCCCAGAGTTCGGCGCCGAAGCCGCCCCCGGCGGATCCCGTCGCGGCGGGTGAGGGTGGCGGAGCGAGAGCGGCGACGGCGAAGACGCAGGCAGGGACCGGGTTGTCGGCCGAGATCGGCTCCCCATAGGGTGTCGCTCGTGTACATCAGTGTGATTTCTCCGCCGGTCGCGTAAAGCGGTCGGCTGACGGAAACCGCGCCGCGGATCGGGGATCCGCCGCCGCGCAGTTTGTCGCTGTCCGCAGACGGTTCACGCGACCACTTCCTGAACTGCGCGGAGTACACACGTGTCGAATTCTGCAATCGCCGCTGCCGGCGGGCTGCCCGTCCAGCGGGGCCTCTTCTATCTCGCCGTGGCGGGAGCCGCCTGGGGTACCGCCGGAGCGGCGGCCGCCCTCCTCTACCGTTCCAGCGACCTCGGGCCGCTCGCCCTCTCCTTCTGGCGTTACGCGGGCGGGCTCGTCCTGCTGCTGGGCGTGGCGGCCCTGCGCAGCGCGCGGACCCGTACCGTACGGACCCGTACCGTGCCGACGCGCGGCGCGGCCACAGGTGCGGCGGCCACGGGCACCGCACCGAGGGACGCTGCCGGGCCCGAACCGCGGCGGCGGCGCATCGCCCGCACGCTCGCCACCGGACTGGGCCTGAGCCTCTTCCAGACCGCCTACTTCGCCGCCGTGCAGCACACCGGGCTGGCCGTGGCCACCGTCATCACCCTCGGTGCAGGACCGGTCCTCATCACGGTCGGCGCCCGGCTGACGATGGACGAACGGCTCGGCCGGGCCGGAACCGCCGCCGTGGGCGGCGCCCTCGCGGGCCTGCTGGTGCTCTGCCTCGGAGACCTGGGCGGTGACGGCTCGGTACGGCCGCTGGGTGTCGCCCTGGCGCTGCTGTCGGCGGCGGGCTATGCGGCCGTCACCCTGCTCACCCGGTGGGCCGGGCGGGACGGCGCGGGCGGTGACGCCTTCACCACCACTCTCTGGGCGTTCGTGATCGGCGCGGTGTGCCTGCTGCCGCTCGGTGCGGCAGAGGGTCTGCTGCCGCACACCGCCGACCCCGTCCGGATCCTGCTGCTGCTCGCCTATGTGGCCGCGGTGCCGACCGCGCTCGCCTACGCGCTCTACTTCGCCGGAGCGGCGGTCGTACGGGCCGCCACCGTCTCCGTCGTGATGCTCATCGAGCCGGTCAGCGCCGCGGTGATAGCGGTCCTGCTGCTGGGCGAGCGGCTGACCGCGGCCACTGCCGTCGGCACACTGCTTCTGCTGTCCGCGGTGGCGGGCCTGGCGCTGTCCGAGATGCGCCTCAGGTCCGTACGGCGCCCGCTGCCGGGCTCCGCCCGGCGTTGACGGAGAACGGCATGGGAGGCCGCCCGCCCCGTTTCCGGGCGGGCGGCCTCGGCGGGGCCGGTCAAGGGCCGCGTGCCGCGGTCGGCGTCGTGCCGGTCAGTGAGGCGTTCTCGCCGTCACGGAGCGGGTTCGAGGTAGCCCGGGACCGCTGTGCCGGGAGCGAGGTCGTCGGCCGGTACCGGCGTGCCGTACGCGGTGGACACCGGCAGGACGCCCGTCCAGTAGGGGAGCGAGGTGTCCTCGGGCTCGTCGTCGGGGCCGCCGGTGCGGACCTTGGCGGACACCTCGTCGAGATCGAGCGCGATCACGGCGGTGGCGGCCAGTTCCTTCGTGTTCGCCGGGCGGCAGTCAGCGGCGCGGCCGGGCAGCACGCCGTCGACCAGCGCGTCGAGCGCCGCCTCGCGCTCCTGCGGGTCGGTGACCTGACGTGCGGTGCCGTGCGCCACCACCGAGCGGTAGTTCAGGGAGTGGTGGAACGCCGAGCGGGCCAGCACCAGCCCGTCGACATGGGTGACGGTCACGCAGACCGGCATCCCGGGCTCCGAACGGCTCGGCTCCGGACGGCCCGCCTCGCGCAGCGGCCGGGAGCCCGTCGAGCCGTGCAGGTAGAGGCGCTCTCCGATCCGTGCGTAGAGCGTGGGCAGCACCACCGGGGCGCCGTCACGGAGGAAGCCGAGATGGCAGACGTATCCGGCGTCCAGTATCGCGTGCACGAGCGCCCGGTCGTAGGACGCGCGCTCCTGGTTGCGGGTGGGGAGGGTGCGCCCGGTCACCGCGTACGAGCCGGGAGAGGGGGCGGGGCCGGGGCCGGTGGACATGCGGTCTCCTTGCGGAATTGATTGTACTAGTGCAAAATAGTCTTTGTGCTAGGAGAATACACAATCACCGGGCGCCGCGCCGCCGAGATCGCGGCCAGCGTCGAGCGCGGCGTCGGCTCGGGCGGGCTCGCGCCCGGTCAGACGCTGCCCCCCGTCCGCGAACTGGCCGCCCGCCTCGGCGTGAACGCGAACACCGTGGCCGCCGCGTACCGCTCGCTGCGAGAGCGAGGGGTGATCGAGACGGGCGGGCGGCGCGGCAGCCGCGTGCGGTCCCGGCCCGCCAGCACACCCCGCGAGGGCATCCGCATCGAGGTCCCCGAGGGTGCACGGGACATCTCGCACGGCAACCCCGACCCCGCGCTGCTGCCCCGGCTGGGTGACGCGCTGGCAGCGGCCGCCGCCCGCGCGGACCGCAGTCCGACGCTCTACGGAGCCCCCGCCGTCACGCCCGCGCTGGCCCGCGCAGGCCGCCGGGCGATGGAGGAGGACGGTGTGCCGGAGGGGCCGTTGGCCGTCACCTCCGGCTCGCTGGACGCCATCGAGCGGGTGCTCGCCGCGCATCTGCGCCCCGGGGACACGGTGGCCGTCGAAGACCCGGGCTGGGGCAGCCTGCTCGACCTCGTCCCCGCGCTGGGGCTGCGGACGGTGCCGGTCACCCTGGACGACGACGGACCGTGTCCGGGCTCAGTGGAGCGGGCGTTGCGGGAGGGTGCGCGGGCGCTCGTGGTCACCCATCGCGCCCAGAACCCCACGGGTGCGGCCGTCTCGGCGGCCCGCGCCGAGGAGTTGCGCGCGGTGCTCGCCGCGTGCCGCGGCACCGTGCTGATCGAGGACGACCACGGCCACGGCATCGTCGATCTTCCGATGCACCCGCTCGCGGGCGTCACGGACCACTGGGCGCTGGTCCGCTCGACCGCCAAGGCGTACGGCCCCGATCTGCGCCTTGCCGTGCTCACCGGCGACCCGGTCACCCTCGACCGCGTGGGCGGGAGACAGTTGCTGGGGCCGGGCTGGGTGAGCCATCTGCTCCAGGATGTCGTGGCGCACCTGTGGGCCTCGGGTGCGGTGGGTGCGGAGGTGCCCCGCGCGTACGGGGAGCGGCGCGAGGCGCTCGTGCGCGAGCTGTCGGCGCGTGGGGTCCAAGCGCACGGCCGCAGCGGGATGAACGTCTGGGTGCCGGTGGGTGATGAGACCGGCGCCGTGACCCGGCTGCTCCAGTCGGGATGGGCGGTGGCGCCCGGAGCACGCTTCCGCACGGGGTCACCGCCCGGGGTGCGGCTGACGGTCTCGCGGCTGACCCCGGCCGAGGCCGGGCCGCTGGCGGAGGCGGTCGCCGCGGCGCTGCGGCCGGGGCCCGAACGGCGCTACGACTGACGGCGCTACGACTGACGGCGCTGCGGCCGACGGCGTGCTGCGCCCGCTCCGGTCTGTGTGAGGGCGGCTCCCAGCAGGACGACGACGGCACCGACCGGAGCGTTCCAGGTGAGCTGTTCGCCCAGCAGCGCGACTCCGGCGACGGTCGCGACCACGGGGATGAAGTAGGTGACCATCTGCCCGGTGGTCGGGCCGACTTCGGCCACGAGCCCGTACTGGATCAGGAAGGCGAGGCCCGTCCCCAGGGCTCCCAGCGCCGCTATGGCGAGCAGCGGACCGGCGGCAACCGCATCGGGTACCGAAGTGAACAGGGGGATGACCACGGCCAGTTGCGCTGTGCCGACCAGCAGCTGGCCGACGCTCATGGACAGATGGGAGTGCGGGCTGCCCGCCAGGTTCTTCCGTACGTACAGCCAGCCGACCGAGTAGCTCGCGGCCGCGCCCAGCGCCATCGCGGTGCCCGCCGGGTCCTGTCCGGAGAAGCCGCGCCAGGCCCCGAGGACGGTCAGCACACCCGCGAAGCCGACCACCATGCCCGCGACGCGGCGCTTGCCGGGCCGGTCGTCGGAGAGGGCGAGCAGCGAGAGCAGCATGGAGAACAGCGGTGTCGTGGCGTTGATGATGCCCGCGAGGGTGGAGGGGATGGACAGCTCGGCGTAGGCGAAGAGGGAGTACGGCAGGGCGTTGAGGAAGAACGCCGACACCGCCAGATGTGCCCACAGCCTCGGAGTGCGCGGCAACCGCTGCCGCTTCAGCGCGAGCACCGACAGCAGTACGAGCGCGCCGAACAGCAGCCGCCCGAAGGACACCTGGAGCGGGGCGTACCCCTGCGTACCGACCTTGATCAGCAGGAAGCTGAAGCCCCACACCAGCGACAGCACCCCGAAGCGGATCCGCCAGTCCAGCCCGCGGCGGCCCTCCGCGCCCGTGGTGCCGGTGAATTCCGTACGGCGGGAACGCGGGTGCGTGGCGGTGTCCATGGCGCCTACGGTTCCTGGTCGAAAGGTTTAGCACAAGTGAGAGTTGATTGAATCAATCACGTAGCATCGCTTACATGTTGAACCTCGATCGGCTACGCACCCTGCACGCGGTCGCCACCCACGGCTCGGTCGGCGGCGCAGCCGACGCACTGCACGTGACCACCTCCGCCGTCTCCCAGCAGATGGCCAAGCTGGAGCGGGAGACGGGCCAGCCGCTGCTGGCCCGCAACGGCCGCGGGATCCGGCTCACCGACGCGGGCCGGCTGCTGGCCGGCCACGCCGGGCGCATCCTCTCGCAGCTCGAACTGGCACACACCGAACTGGAGGCACAACGCGGGCAGGTCGTCGGCGAACTGCTGCTCGCAGCCTTCCCCACGGCGGCCCGCGGCCTCTTCCCGGCCGCCCTGGCGCAACTGCGCCAAGCCCATCCGCAGCTACGCGCCCGGCTCACCGAGCGGGAGCACGCCGAGTCGGTGCCGCTCCTCGTGCGCGGAGACATCGACCTGGCCGTCGTACTCGACTGGCACAACCGGCCGCTCTCGCTTCCCAGCGGTCTCGCCAAAGCCCCGCTGCACGACGACATCGCCGATGTCGCGATGCCCGCCGGGCATCCGCTCGCGGGCCGGCCCCACGTCACCCTGGTCGACTTCGCGGAGGACGAGTGGGTCTCCTGGCCCGAGGGCGAGTTCTGCCACGACTGGCTGATGTTCACCCTGCGCAGCGCCGGAATCGAACCGCGCATCGCCCACCAGGCGGAGGAGCACCACACCCAGCTCGCGCTCGTGGCCAGGGGCCTGGGCGTCGCGGTCGCGCCCCGGCTCGGCCGTGGCACGGTGCCCGACGGCGTCGCGGTGGTACCCGTCCAGCACACGATGCAACGGCACGTCTATGCGATCTGGCGGGAGGACGCCGACCGCCGCCCCTCCATCCGCGCCGCGGTCGACGCGCTCCGGCAGGCGGCGCGGGAGGTCGAGGCGGGCTGAGTGCCCGGCCCGGCAGTCCGGCCCCTCACGTCAGCCGGATCCGGCCGCCCTCGACCGAAACGTTCACCTCGGGCAGACCCTTGGTGGTGGGACCATGGGCCACACCGCCGTCGGAGATGTCGTACTTGCTGCCGTGGCACGCGCAGTTGATCGTCCCGTCCGACACCGAGGCCACCAGGCAGCCCTCGTGCTGGCACACCGCCGAATACGCCTTGAACTCGCCCGCCTCCGGCTGCGTGACGACCACCTTCTCGGATTTGAAGATCCTTCCCCCGCCTTGTGGGACCTCCGACGTACGGCCCAGCTCCGCGCCCTTGCTCTCCTCGGGCGACGGGCTGCCCGCCGTCTCCGTCTCCTTCGGCGTCCGGGTGTCATCCGGCGAGGTCTCGGCACGGTAGCCGTCGCCGCCTTCGGAATCCTCGTCTCCGTTCCCGCACGCGGTCAGGGGCCCGGCGAGCCCGGCGGCGCCGGCGGCGGCGAGCACACTGCGCCGGGAGGTGATCTGTTCAGTCATGAGGCACTTCCTGTCCGGTGCCGGCTCCTGGCTGGTGACGGCCGGTTCTCAGCTTCTTACGGAACCGGCCGCCGAAGCGCTCAGCGACACAGCGCCTTTCGCAGGAATCCCAGCTCGGCCTCCAGCAGCCGCGCACCCGTCGTCTCGTCCTTCACCAGATGCGACGCCCCGGACAGCGGCAGCACCGAGTGCTCGCGCCCCGCGGCCAGCAGCGCGGCGGAGAACCGCAGGGTGTGCGCGATGGTCACGTTGTCGTCCGCCATCCCGTGCACCAGCAGCAGCGGCCGGGTCAGCGACGCGGCCTCGGCCAGCAGCGAGCAGCGGTCGTAGTTCTCCGGCTCCTCGTCCGGGTGCCCGAGGAAGCGCTCCTTCCAGTGCGTGTCGTACAGACGCTGGTCGGTCGGCCCCGCGCCGGAGACGGCGGCGTGGAAGACGTCCGGATGCCGCAGCACCGCGGCGGCGGCCAGCGTCCCGCCGAACGACCAGCCGCGTATCGCCACCCGCTCCGTGTCCAGGCAGGGGCGCGTGGCGGCGGCCGCGCGCAGCGCGTCGATCTGGTCCTCCATCACCGGGGTCAGCTGGTCGCCCCGTACCGCCTTCTCCCACTCCGGACCGCGCCCCGGGGTGCCGCGTCCGTCCGTGACCAGCACCGCGAACCCCTGGTCCGCGAACCACTGGGACACGCACGCGTGCCAGTGCCGGGCCCGGAGCACCAGCCGCATCCCCGGTCCGCCGTACGGGTTGACGAGTACCGGCAGCGGGGCACCGCCCGCAGCGCCCTGCCCGCCCGCCGGGTGACCAGAGGGCAGGAACAGCGCACTGCGCAGCCGCCGCTCACCCAGCGTCAGAAACTCCGGACGCGGCGGCAGCACCGGAGCCTCCGTCAGCGAGCCGATGCTCCCCACCCGGGCACCGCCGCGCACCACCGTCACCTCCTGGCCGTCCTCGGTCAGACCGTCCAGCACGGTGGTGGGGCCGCCGGACGCGGCCTCGTGCTTGCCCGGCCGCCCGCTCAGCCGGACACACCCCGAGGCGGGGGAGTAGCGCCAGACATGCTCCTCGACCGGGTCGTCGACGCCGGTGAACAGCACGTCCTCGCCTGCCGTGCCGAGAACCCCGGTCACCTGGAGGCCCGCAGGGGTGACCGTCTCGTCGCCGACGCGCAGCCGGCGGGTGTCCTCGCTCTCGACGGGGTGGACGAGCGCACCGGAGGCAGTACGGCAGGGAGTGCCCGGCAGCAGCTCCACCCAGTCGCGGTCCCGCTGCTCGTGGAGTATCCGGGTCGAGCCGTCGGCGGTGTCCACGGCCAGCACGCGCAGCGTGCGCTGGTCCCGGCTCTGCACGGCGGCCAGCGGTCCGTGCGCGTCCCATCCGGCAGCGGGGAGGTACTCGAAGGCGCCCCCGTCCCAGTCCACCGCGCGCCGCGCCGCGCCACCGCTGCCCGTACCGAGGGTCAGCAGGTGGAGCGAGACCTCCGCGTTCGCCGTCCCCGCCGCCGGGTAGCGCAGCACCCGCGGCGGCAGCTGCGGCTGCGCCGGGTCGCTGAGGTAACGCCGCCGCACCCGGGTCGTGTCGACGCGCGCGACCAGCAGTGCCTTCGAGTCCGGCGCCCACCAGAAACCGCGCACCCGCCCCATCTCCTCGGCCGAGACGTAGTCGGTGAGCCCATAGGTCACCTCCGTGTTCTCCGGGGCGGCCAGCAGGCGTTCACCGCTCCCGTCCGGTGCGACGACCCGCAGGGCGCCGCCGGTGACATAGGCGATCAGCCGCCCGTCCGGCGACGGACGCGGATCGGCCACCGGGCCCTCGGCGGCCACCGTCACCGGATGCCCGCCACCGCTGCGGACCGTCCACAGCAGCCCGCCGAGGGCGAAGGCCACCAGATCGCCCGCCGCGTCCGTCGCGTACGTCGACACGCCCTCGGACAAGTCCCGGGCCCGCTCCCGGCGGGCACGCTCCTGCGCCGTGACGGCGCCGCCGGTGCCCGCCCCCAGCGCGTACGGATCCGCGAGCAGCCGTTCCCCGCCGGCCTCCCACACCCACAGCCGCCCGACCGGGTCGCTGCCGCCGCCGCTCCTGATGAACAGCACCCGCTCGCCGTCCGGAGAAACGGTGAGGTTCCGCACCGCACCGAGCGAGAAGCGCCGCGTGCGGGCGAACTGGCGGGGGAAGTCTGGGTGATCGGCTGCGATATCCATGCGGGGACTCTCGCACGCCACCCCGGTGGCCCCGAAATGGTCGCGGACAGACCGCCGCCGGTTCGCCTCCGCGAGGCGAACCGGCGGCCGTTCGGGCCCGATCGTTACGCACGACCAACGGGGTGTTCGCGCCGCAAGTCATCCGGATGGGGCGCCGCTGACTTGCCCGGCCGGAGCGTCAGACCAGCCAGCGGCCGTCGCGCATCAACTCGCGGCCGGGCAGTTCGTCCTCCTCGCGCCAGGCCTGGACACGGCGCGGGGTGATACGGAACCAGCGGTAGGGCGTGGTCAGGCCACGCGGGTCGAAGCCGGTGCGTGCGGCGAACCGGTCACCCTGCTGCCCTCGCAGCGCATCCTTCCCGAGGACCTCGACTTCGCCGTCGATCATGCATACGTCGCGGGTGTGGCCGAGCCCCAGCCGAGTGGTCCGGGTGGCGGCCAGGTTCCTGCCGGTCGGACTGTCCGCCGGGGTGGCCACCAGCAGTGCCTCGCCGTCCCAGTCGAAGGAGAGCGGCACCAGGTACGGCGCGCCGTCCGACGAGGCACTGGCCACCCAGGCGTCGATGTCCCGGGTGAGCCGGTGCTCGGTGTCCCGACGGCGCTGAGCGCGGGAGCGTGGGACGCCGCTCATCGGTCCTGCAGCAGGCCCAGGGCGTTGCCGTCGGGGTCGGTGACGGTGGCGATCAGACGGCCGCCGCCCACGTCGTGCGCGGCTTCCGTCACGGTGGCCCCCGCGGCGGTCACCTCGGCCAGCTTCGCCTCGATGTCCGGCACATGCCAGTAGGCCAGTGAGGAGGTCAGCCCCTGCGGGCCGCCGCCCGGCAGCAGCCCGATGTGCTGGCCCTCGGCTTCGAAGGCGACGTAGTAGGACTCGTCGACCTGCGGCGGGACGCCGAGCAGGGCGGCGTACACGGCCTTGGCCTGCGCCAGGTCGGAAACGGGATGCAGCACCGTCTTGATCCCTCGGGTGGCGGTACCGGTCATGATGATCACTCCTGTGGTTGCTCGATCGCTGTTGGCACCAGCCTCTCCCGGCCCGGTCCGGTCCGCCTCCGTGCCGACCACGGAAGCCACCACGGATAATGGCTCGGTGTCCACTTCCAAGATCTCAGCTCGGGAAGCCGATGTGCTCGCGCTGCTCGGGGAGCACCTCAGCAACGCGGAGATCGCCGCGCGGCTGTTCATCTCCGTACGCACAGTCGAGTCGCACGTCTCCGCACTGCTGCGCAAGTTGGAGGTGCCGGACCGGCGGGCGCTCTCCCGGCGCGCGGCCGAGTCCGCCCGTGCTGAGCAGTCACGCCCGGTATCCGCCCTCCCCGCACCTTTGACGGCGTTCATCGGCCGGGTGCGTGAGCGCGGGGAGCTGGCCGACGCGGTGAAGGCACGCCGACAGGTGACCGTGGTCGGCCCCGGCGGGGTGGGGAAGACCCGGCTCGCGCTCGCGGTGGCAGCGGAGGCGGCCGGCGAGTTCGCCGACGGTGTGTGGTTCGTCGACCTGGCCCCGCTCACCGATCCGGGGCGTGTGGGGGCGGCTGTCGCAACGGCCGTGGGCGTGGGCGAGCAGCCCGGGCGCGGTATCGACGAGGCGGTGCTGGCCGCGCTGGCGGACCGCGAGGCGCTCCTGGTGTGGGACAACTGCGAGCAGGTGCGCGACGGGGTGGCGCCGTTCCTGGAACGGCTGCTGGTGGCCTGCCCGCGGCTGCGGGTGCTGGCGACGAGCCGGGCCCGGCTGATGGTGCCGTTCGAGTGGGCCTTCCCGGTCCCGCCGCTGTCCTGGGCGGACGGCAGCGAGTCGGAGGCCGTCACCCTGTTCATGGAACGGGCGGCGGCGGCCGGCCGTCCGCCGGAACCGGCGGTACGTGACCGCATCGCGGCAGTCTGCGAGCGGCTGGACGGCATGGCGCTGGCGATCGAACTGGCGGCGGCACGGTGGCCCACGCTCGGCCTGGACGGTCTCACGGCCAGCCTCTCCGACCCGCTGCGGATCCTCGCCGGCGGACCCCGCGCGGACGACAGGCACCGGTCGGTGCGGGCGGTGCTGGACTGGAGCCATGACCTGCTGGAGTCGCAGGATCGGGCGCTGCTGCGCCGGATTTCCGTGTTCGTGATGCCCTTCACCGCGGAGGCGGCCACCGCGGTGGCCGGGTTCGCCCCACTGGATCCGGCCGCGGTCGCCGACGGGCTCGGAAGACTCGCCGAACAGAGCCTGCTCACCGCGGCACCCTCCGCGACCGGCACCCGGTACCAGGCGCTGGAGACCATCCGCCAGTACGGGAGGGAGCGGCTCGCCGACGCCGGTGAGCTGACGGATGTCCGCTCTCGCCACATGAGCTGGTGCCTGGCAGACGCGACCCTCCTCAAGGGGGCCGAGGGCCCGGACTGGCGCGCCCGGTTCGACGCGAGGGCAGAGGACCTGCGTGCTGCCCTCACCTGGGCCGCCGACCAGCCGGAGCAGCGGGCCGACGCCTGCCGTCTCGCCCTGTCCCTGGCCGAGCTGACCTTCACCCGCAACCTTCTCGGTGAGGCACAGGAGCGGTTCGAGCAGGCGGCCGCGCTCGCCGGTGACGCCGCCGCTGCCGCGGCGCTGCGGGAGGCCGCCGGGGTGGCCGGCTGCCGCAGGCACGGCGACGACATGTTCCGCCTGCACCGTGCCGCCGGAGAGGCCGCCCGCCGGGCCGGCGACAACGCCGGGGCCGGCCGCGACCTGGCGGCCGCCGCCACCGTCGCGTACCGCTTCTCCAGTGAGTTCACACGGATACCCGCCGTGGCGGAGGTGGCCGCCGTGCTCGCGGCAGCGCGGGAGCTGTCCGGCGACGGCGACCCGACTGCCGGCCCTGCTGCCGAAGCGGCTGTCGCGCTGGCCGAGGCGGCGGTGGTCTCCGATGCCTTCGGCGCGGTCCAGGGAGCTTCGGAGAACACGCTCCAGGAGACCGTCGAGTGCGCTGAACGGGCCGTCGCACTCGCCCGGCGGGCGGAAGACCCGGTGGCCGAGTCCGCCGCCCTCGACGCGCTCTCCGGCGCCCGGAGCTGGACCGGAGAGCCCTTCGCCGCCGCCGCTGCCGCCCGGCGCCGGATCGATATCCTGGCCTCGGTACCGCGCACCCCCGCCCGTACGCACGAATGGATGGACGCCCTCGCCATGGCCGCCGGTACCGCACTCGGCGTGGGTGATCTGCCGCAGGCCCACCGGTGGGGCAGGCAGCTCGCCGACCACCCGCTGTTTGCGGAGGCGGGTCACCACGCCACGTCCTGGCTCCTGATCGCGGACGCGTTCGCGGGCGATGCCGGAGCCGTACTCACAGGCAGCGGGAAATTCCTCGACGCGTGGGAGCAGAGCGGCCGGCAGCGGTCGTTCTCGCTCGGCCCGGCCGCCGCGTCGGTCGCCATGATCCACGGCCTGCGCGGCGACCACGACGCCCGCGCGACCTGGCTCACGGTCGTCGACCAAGCGGGCACCGCAGCGGAGCACCGCCATGGCTACGGTGCGGTCTTCGACGCCATGGTCCTGCTCCATCAGGGGGACGCGGAAGCGGCCCTGGAGCGGCTCGCACCGGAGCCGGAGCAGGTGTGGAAGTGGGTCTCCTGGATCTGGCTGCACTGGTATGTGACGCTCCGGGCGGAGGCTTCGGTGCTCGCCGGGCACCCGGACGCCCCGGAGCGGCTCGCCGCCACCCGGAGCGTGGTCGCCGGCAACCCGGTCGCCACCGCCCAGCTGGACCGGGCGGAGGCGCTGCTGGACGGCGACCTGACGCGGCAGCTTGCCGCCGCAGCGGCGTTCGACGCGGCAGGCTGCCGCTACCAGTCGGCGCGCACGCTGCTACTCGCCGGGAACGCCCATGCCGCCGCCGGCACGGCGGTGCTGGCCGGCCTCGGCCTCGCTCCCACGGCCGTCCGGTAGTCGCACGCCGGCGAGAGCTTCGGCGCATGGCTCGTCCTGTTGGCGGTACCCGGCGGGTACGACAACCTGGGAGAAGGAGCCGGTCGTGCGCTTTGAGAACCGTCGGCAGGCGGGCCGGGAACTCGCTCTCCGGCTCGACGAGTGGGCGAAGAGCCGTGATCTCGCCGACGTCACGGTAGTGGCGCTGCCGCGTGGGGGAGTCCCGGTCGGTGCCGAGATCGCCCGGGTGCTGAAGATGCCGCTGGACATCCTCGTCGTCCGCAAGATCGGGGTCCCCGGTGCTCCCGAGGTGGGTATCGGGGCGATCGTCGGTGACGACCCGCCGCTGTACGACCGCGCCGGCCTGGCAGCGCTGCACCTGTCGGAGGAGGGGCTCGACTCCGAGGTGACCCGGGAGCGTGCCGAGCTGCACCGGCGGGAGCAGGTGTACCGCGCGGGGCGCCCCCCGTACGGCATCCGCGGTCGCAGCGTGATGCTCGTGGACGACGGGCTGGCCACGGGGATCACCGCCCGCGCGGCCCTGCGGCATCTGCGCTCGCGCGAGCCGCACCGCCTCACGCTGGCGGTGCCGGTCTGCATCCCGGACATGGCCGCCGCACTGGGGAAGGAGGCCGATGACGTCGTAAGCCTGCACCAGCCGCAGTCCCTGAGATCCGTGGGCGAGTGGTACGCCGACTTCCGCCAAGTCTCCGACGAGGAGGTGCTCGACGCCTTGCGGGAACCGGACCAGGCGTGACGAGGCGGCGCGCAGGCAGGGTCGAGCCGGTACCCGTTCCGCCTCCGCCTCTTGGCGTGCGGCAGTAACGGGGTGCAGCAGAATATGGGCGTCGCTCTCCGGCACCCTCGCCACCATGGGCCCCGGTGTGCCCTACGCCCTCGCCGCCCGCCTCGCCTGTCCGGACCGCACGGGCATCGCCGTCCGCGGATTCCGCCAGAAGCTCACGGAGACCTACCCGCACCTCCCCGGCCGCCGGCACAGCTGAAGGCGCCCCGGTGGCGGTAAGCCTTCACGCGTCGAACATGTAGGCGTCGAGTTCCTTGGGGCGCATCCCGAAGCGCTCCTTGTAGGCGCCGTTGCGCCGTCCGCCCTCGAAGGTCGCCACACCGGCCTGGAAGCCCAGCTGCAGCATTCCCGCCATCAGACAGGAGTAGGAACTGAAGGTGAGCCCCTTGCGCTTGTCGCTGTGCTTGTCATAACCGCCCGCCCAGGCGTGGATCTTGGCCGCCTCGATGAACATGATCGCCTTCGCGAGGATTTCGCCGTCCAGCACCACTTCGACGATGCGGACTCCCGTCCGCGTATAGGGCAGGAACGCTGAGAAGCGTTCCTTGCTGTAGTAGCCCGTGGAGCCGACGTTCTCCATGAGCACTTCGAGGATCCGCAGGCTCTCCGGGGCCTCGTAGTCGTCCGGGGCACGGTCGGTGATCCGCACGCCGCACTCCTCTGCCCGGCGCAGATGGCGTCGGAACTCCCTGCGGGTCTTTGAGGTCAGGGAGGCCAGATAGCCCTCCCAGTCGCCCATGGCTGCGAGGTCCACTGTGTACCGGGTGTCCAGGCTCTTGCCGGTGAGGCCCGTTCCCTCCAGCGCCCGCGCGGTCGCCGTCCCGCCCGGTACGTTGATGAAGCCGCAGCGGGCGAGTCCGGCCGTCGCCGCGACCTTCCGCATGGCCGCCACCACCTGGCCGGCCAGCTCCGGCGTGGCGCTGGTGCTCGCGAGTTGGGTGTCGGAGCAGTGCCAGACGTGGCTCAGCAGAGCGAGCTCCCCGTCGGCCAGACCTAACGCCCGGAGTGGATCGCCCTGGACATAGCAGGGGGTGAGTGCGAGAAGGCGGTCGGCGGAGTCCAGTACCTCGATGTAGTGCACCTCCCGCACCGGCTGGATGGGTTCCCTCTCGTACGCGCGCAGGAATTCGTGCCCGTAGTAGAACTCCGAGACACCCGCTCGGGAGGCCAGATCGGCTGTCTGCGGCGACAGTTCCTCGACGGTACGCACAACCCGGGTGCGGAGTGCGTCAGTACGCGGCGAAGTATTCATTGTGCTCCCAGTCCGAAACCGTGTCCTCGTCCGGCTGCGGTGCCCCGCTGCCGGTGAACGCTCCAGGGCTGCCCTCAGAGTACGGGGCAGGAGCGCCGCATGTGGTGCATGCGGCGCATGCGGGTCTTTCGCCGCCCCGCCGAAACGGTTCTTCCGGTGTGTCGGGGGGAGTCCGCTCCGAAGTCGGCGACCTCCACGCCGTGGGGACTGGCCGAAGTGGAGCCCGAGGGCACCCGGATGGCGAAGCGGACGCCGAAGTGGATGTGGCCGGTGGCGCTGGTCCGACCATGCATGGGAGCCAGGCCGAGGTGAATTGCCGAAGGAGAATCATCTCGCACATTGTGGCGTACATCACAACTGTGGAGTGTGAATTGTTGCTCCTGGTAAACGTGTGCCAGCTGGGACCAGTGAGGTTCCTGATGCGAGAGTCGCGGTGCGTCGATATAGCCAGTGCCGGGCCGTCACGGTTAGCATCAGCCGGTCGATCACGTGAATTTCAGGTGAAAGGGAAGAGTCGTGGGCGAAACCTCTTCCGGGTTATTCATGACGGAGGGCAGGCCCGCCTCCGCGGCCGAACTGGCGGCGCTCTACGCCAGTCTCAGGAACAGCGACCCGGCGCTGGACACCGTGCGGCCGACGCTCGTGGTCGTGGAGCCCTTCCACGGTGCCCGGCTCGCCACCCGGCTCGCTGAGCGCCTCCGGCCCTTCGGAGTCGGGGTCACCTCGCTCGCGGAGGCCGAAGGGCTGTCCCGGAGCACCGTCTACCTCCTGGGCAGCACGCTGCACGGCTGGTGCCTGGACCGTTCGGGGGAGCCGGACGGCGGGGACGAGGAGCGGGACTTCGCCGCGGTCGGTGAAGTTGTCGAAGCGGCCCGCCTGCGCACCTGGGCCGCGGCGACGCTGCCGGAGCCCGTGTTCACCAGGACCCACCGCCCCGGCTCCGACTCCACCGGTGTGATCCAGTTCAACGCCGGCAAGGAGATCGTGGCGAAGATCGGCGGCCTGGATGTCATCGAACCCGAGCGGCAGTTCGTCAGCCGGACCAACGACGAACTCACCCGGGCCGGGTGTGAGCCGCTGTTCCCGAGGCTCTACGGCATACACACCGAGGGCAGCCAGGCAGCGAGCCTCATGGAGGCCGCAGGCCCCGCAGACCTCACCGACCAGCTGTTCGAGGATGCCGCGCGGACCAAGTTACGCGCGGACGCGGTCGGCACCCTCATGCCCTACCTCGACCAGCTGAGCAGCTGGTACCGCCTCACCGCCACCCCCCGGCAGCCCACCGTCGGGGACTACCTCTACCGCGAACGCTTTCACGCGCTGCGCGACTTCCCGGCGTTCCGCTCCACCTTCCACGCGTTCTTCCCGGACGCCGACCTGGACGAGGCGCTCGGCGCCGACGTCCTGCTGCCCGACGGGGTGAAGCTGCGCGGATACACCGAGGCGTCCGAATGGCTCAACCTGGCCACGCCGTCGCTGCTGCCGCGCAGTGGTAGCAGCGCCCACGGGGACGTCAATCTGACGAACATGCTCCGGCGGACCGGCGGAGGTCCGGTCCTCATCGACCCGCGCACCCTTTGGGAGGGGCGGGACCGGCCTGACGTCGGATACGGCGATCCGGTCTTCGACCTGGCCACACTGCTGCACGGACTGCTTCCGATGGCCGCGGTGCTGGAGGCCGCGCACAGCGGAACGGCGGAGCGTCTCTTCGCGACCGATGTCGCCGTCCGCGCCGGGGGCGGACCGCACGACCTCAGCTCGCTGCGTCTCCCGCTGCGGTTCTCCGACGAACTGCTGGCGGTGGAGCGGCAGCTGATCACGTGCAGTCCCGGGGACGAGCCGCCCGAACGGGTGCGGTGCCGCCTCTACCTGGGGGCGGCCAGTTCCCTGGGCGGGTGGCTGAAGTACGAGCACTCCATGCGCACCCGGTACGCCTGGCTCGCCACCTACGCGTACATGCTCTGGTATGTGGAGCGCGCCAGGACCGTGTACGAGAAGAACTCACTGCAGGAGGGGTGCACATGACCACCGTGGACTACGACCAGCACGCTGCCGAGTATGCGCGGCACCGCCGCCCCTACTCCGGGCTCGTGGAGCACCTCATCGAGTACGCGGGGCTGACCAGTAGCTCCCGGGTGCTGGAGGTGGGGTGCGGCACGGCCAACCATCTGGCGGGAGTCCAGCAGGAGACAGGATCCCGCGCCGTCGGGGTGGACCCGTCCGCCGAGATGCTCCACGCCGCCGCCGACCACCCGGCCGAGCTGGAGCTGCTGCGCGGGCGCGCCGAAGAGCTCGACTTCCCCGAAGAGAGTTTCGACCTGATCTTCTCCATCGACGTCATCCATCATCTCCCGGACCCGGGCCCCTACTTCTCCCGCGCGTTCCGGGCGCTCAAGCCCGGCGGCCTGCTCTGCACGGCGACGGACTCGGAGTGGATCATCCGCAACCGCGTCCCGGTCGCGCGCTACTTCCCCGCCACCGTCGACGCCGAGCTGGCCCGGTACCACCCGGTCCCGGCGCTGGCTGCAAGCCAGCGCGCCGCCGGGTTCAGCACGGAGCACGAGCGGGTGCTGGAGAGCTTCTACGAACTCACCGACGCCGCCAGCTACAGCCAGAAGGCGTTCTCCGTACTCCATCTGATTTCGGAACAGGACTTCGAGGAGGGGCTCACCGCACTCCGCGCCGACCTGGAGAAGGGGCCGATCGAGGCCAACATGCGGATCTGCGCGCTGTGGAGCCGGAAGCCCGCGTGATCTCCGCTTACGCCCCTCCCGGGATGGCAGCCCTCGTCCGGGAAGCGGCCCAGAGAGCGCAACCCGTCCTGCCGGCCGCTCCGGCGGCCGCGGAGTGCTGCCCGCACATCGGCTCTGCCCGACACGAGTCGTCCTGGGTTCCGGTACCCCTGGAGTGAGGGAGTGCGTCATCAAACCCATCATCGGAATCACCACGTACCAGGAACAGGCGTCCTGGCGCGGCTGGCACCGGCACGCGTCGCTGGTGCCGACCGACTTCCTCAACGCCGTCGCGGACGCCGGCGGCACGCCGGTCCTGCTGCCCCCGTTCGGGGCGGCGGCCGAGGCCGCAGCGGTCACGGCGGGGCTCGACGGCCTGCTGCTGGTCGGCGGCGCCGACATCGACCCGGCCCGCTACGGCACGGACCCCTCACCGCACACGTCTGGCGTCACGCCCGAGCGCGACACCTGGGAATTCGCCCTGCTGGAGGTCGCCTTGGAGGAGGATCTCGCGGTGTTCGGCGTCTGCCGGGGTATGCAGATCATCAATGTCCTGCTCGGCGGGACGCTCCAGCAGCATCTGCCCGATGTGGTGCAGCACGACAACCACCAGAGCGCAGAGCCGGAGTTCCGGAAGAACCTGGTGTTTCTCGACCCCTGCCAGCTGCCGGGCTCGGTCCTCGGAGAGCAGGCGGTCCTGCCCTGCTACCACCATCAGGGGGTGGAGAGGCTCGGCAAGGGGGTGCGGGACACCGGCTGGAGCAAGGACGGTGTGATCGAGTCGCTCAGCCTGCCGGACCGGCGGTTCGTGCTGGGCATGCAAGGACATCCCGAAGTCGGTCCGGACAGGAACCTGTTCCGGGAGTTCGCCGAGGCCGCACGCCACCGCGCGGCCCGACCCCGCAGGAGGCCGGACGGCTGCGCAGTACTGTGAGCAAGCCTCAAGCCCCTACACCGCCGACCAGAATGACGAGGATGCCGAACAGACCGACACTGCTGCTGCTGGCCTGCGGCGCCTTCGCGGTGGGCACGGACGGCTATGTGCTCAGCGGCATCCTCCCGCTCATCGCCTCGGACATCGGCGTCTCCGACTCGGTCGCGGGCCAGTTGGTCACCGCCTTCGCGCTCACCTACGCGATCAGCGCCCCGGTGCTGATGACGGTGACGGCCAACGTGTCACGGCGCGTCATGCTGTATCTGTCGCTCACGCTGTTCCTCCTGGCCAACGTGGCCTGCGCGGTCGCCTCGGACTACGCCGTGCTGATGGCGGCCCGGGTGCTGGCCGGAGTGGGCGCCGCCGTCTATATGAACACCGCGGTCGCCACGGCGTCCGCGCTGGTGGGCGAGGAGTTCCGCGGCCGCGCGGTGGCGCTGGTCATCAGCGGTCTGACGGTGGCCACCGCACTGGGAGTGCCGATCGGCACCATGGTGGGCGGGCTGGGCAGCTGGCGGCTGACCTTCGGCCTGGTGGCCGCGTTGAGCGTCCTGGTCATCGTGGGGCTTGTCGCGTTCCTGACCGACATCCCCACACCTCCGGCGATCACTATGGCGAGCCGGCTGCGGGTCGCCGCCGAACCGTCGGTGCTGGTCGCCGTCGTGGCGAATCTGTTCGCTGTTGCCGGGTGCTTTGTCGTGTTCACCTATCTCGCGGTACTGACCTCGGAGGTCACCCCGTTGAGCGGCGCCGCCGTGGGAGCGGTGCTGTTCGCCTGGGGTGTGGCCGGCGGGGTGGGCAACGTGTGGGGCGGTAAGGCCGCCGACCGCCGCGGCGGCGACTACGCCTTCCGTGCCGGAGTGATCGGGGTGACCGGATCCTTCGCCGTACTGGGTCTCGTCGCCGTCACCCTCCCGTTCGGAGCGGCGCCGACCACGGTGGCCTTCCTGCTGATCGCCATGGTCTGGAGCGGCCTGTACTGGATGATCCCTCCGTCGCAGCTCCAGCGGGTGATGGAACGGGCCCCCGAAGCCCCCGCGATCGCCCTGTCGGTGAGCAGCTCCTCCTCCTACCTTGGAGTGGCGCTGGGAGGGGCAGCCGGCGGAATCGTGCTCAGCAGCTTCTCCGCCACCGCGCTGCCCTGGGCCGGGGCCGTCCTGGAGGCGTGCGCCCTGGCCATCGTGCTCACCGCCGCCCGGCGTACCAGGCGCCCGGCCGGCGAGGCGAGCCGGCCCACGGATGTCAGGACCGGGTGAAGAACGCCGACCGGGCGAGCACCTCGGAGCCACTCAGCGGTCAGACCGGAGCTTCGTCGGTCGGCGGAAGCACGGTGCGCGGACGGAGGACCATGAGTGGCCCTTCCGAGGTCGCCACCATGGCAAAGGGGAACCGGTCGACCTCAAGACAGAGTGCGACGTCGTCAGAATGCACTCCTTGACGCACACCCTCCGCCAACTCGGCGGCGGCGCGCGACTCTGCAGCGCGGCGGACGAACTCAGCAGCGTCCGTCCCAGCCTCGGTGGTGGCCCTCCGAGCGATGTACTGAGCACACGCCAGATCTTCCTCGGCCCGCCCCTCGTCGCCAGTGACCACGAACGTGACACTGTCACTCTTGCGCGTCCGCAGGAGCCGAGCCGTTGCCTCCGCCACCACGAAGCCGGCGCAGAGCACCAACGACGCCTCTTTGACCGCGAGGGCGCCGACCGTCCCGGCCGTCGTCTTCTGCACAACGGTCCGTCCGCCAAGGTCGACAGAACGCAGCAGGCCGGGCGAGTTGACCATGGCGAACCCGGGCGCGGGCGGACCGTCTTTGAGCGCCACCCAGTCCGGGTGGCGAGCCGTGAGCGCCAGGGCCTCCTCCAGCGACTCAGCAAGAACGATCTTTTCCGCCCCCTGGGCAAAGGCCCAGGCAGCCACCGTGAAAGCACGCATCACATCGACGACCACCGCCACGGACGGGGCTTCGACCAGCTCAGCGATGCCAAGGAAACAAGCGTCCATTCCGATCATGATCGCGCATGCCTGACCCGAAGCACCCGGACAGTGGTCCACGTCACAGCGGCGGTCCGGTGAGCCGGTGGTCACCGTGGCGCGGTGCACTCACGACCTGGCCGGGTGTGGCGCCGAGGGTGCGGGCGACATCGCCACCAGCGCGAGCGTGACGGCGAGCAGCACCTGACCGGGTCGGGGTTTCCGGTGGGCTCGTCGGCGAGGACGACCAGCGGCCGGTTGCCTCAGGGCTGTCCCATAATCCCTGGCGGGCGCACGACGACAGCTACGGCACCTCGCTGCGTTGCCGGAACGCCCGGACACGCCCAGTATGAGGACGCCCCTCCGCCTTGCGAAGCACCGCATCTGACGCCGCGCGCTGATCCACCAGGGATCACGGGACAGCCCTCAGGGCGCGGGCGATGGCGTCCGGCAACTCACCACCGACAACCGCCACCCCTACGAGCGGCTGAAGGCCGCCCGCTCGAACCTGCGCTTCCAAGAGTGGCGAGTCGCCGATCTCGAAGTCCGCCTCACCGAACCGGGACCACCGGCCTGATCCTGTCCGGCCCAGGCCCGTGGATGTCAGTGCCGAGGGCCATACTCGTGCCGCGGCGCCACCCGGGAACCGCAGCACGAGGAGAGCAACATGACTGAGGTGCTGGTCTTCCACCATGGACACGGGCTGACCGCCGGTGTTCGCGAGTTCGCCGAGCAGCTGCGACGGGCCGGACACACCGTCCACGCCCCAGACCTGTACGAGGGGCAGGTGTTCGACAACCTCGAGGAGGGCACCGGCTACGCCGAGAACGCCGGGTTCGACACGATCACCGCGCGCGGAACCGCTGCCGCCGAGGGGCTGCCCGCGGAGCTCGTCTATGTTGGCTTCTCGCTCGGCGTCCTGCCGGCACAGAAGCTGGCCCAGACCCGCCCCGGCGCAAAGGGCGCACTGTTGCTCGAGGCATGCGTCCCGATCTCGGAGTTCGGCGGCGCCTGGCCCCAGGACGTCCCGGTCCAGATCCACGGCATGGACACAGACCCCTTCTTCGCCGGGGAGGGCGATGTGGACGCCGCCCGCGCGCTCGTCGGGACGGCGGCGGATGCCGAGCTGTTCCTCTACCCCGGCGACAGGCACCTGTTCGCCGACAGCAGTCTGCCGTCCTACGACGAACAGGCCGCACAGCAGGTCAACGATCGGGTGCTCGGCTTCCTCGACCGCGTCAAGTAGGGGCGCCGACAACCTGCTCCTGTCCGGCTACCTCGCGGCCCGTCCACCGTCCCGGTGGCCGGGCCGTCCCAGGAGGCCACCCGGGCGTGTGTGTGTTGTTCAGCGGCCGATGCTGTGCAGTTCGGCCACATCCTCGTCGGAGAGGGAGAGCCCGGCGCCTGCGATGTTCTCGCGCAGGTGGGCGGTGGACGAGGTACCGGGGATGAGCAGGATGTTCGGCGAGTGTTGCATCAGCCAGGCCAGCGCGACCGACATCGGCGTCGCCTCCAACCGGCTCGCGACCTGCGAGAGGGCCGCGGACTGCAGCGGCGTGAAGCCCCCCAGGGGGAAGAACGGCACGTAGGCGATGCCGTCGGCGGCGAGGTGGTCCACGAGGCCGTCGTCGTGGCGGTGGGCGAGGTTGTACATGTTCTGCACGCACACGATCGGGGCGATGCCGCGTGCCTCGGCGACCTGCTCCGCGGTGACGTTGCTGACGCCGAGGTGGCGGATCAGGCCCTCTCGCTGGAGGTCGACGAGCGTCTCGAATGCTTCAGCGATCGAGCCCGGTTGGGGGCCCTGAGCGTCGCCCATGCGCATGTTGACCAGGTCAAGGGCCTCGACGCCGAGGGAGTCGAGGTTCTCATGGACCTGCTTGCGCAGGTCTTCGGGGCGCCGGGCGGTGGGCCAGCCGCCTTGCGCGTCGCGGGTCGCGCCCACCTTGGTGGCGATGAACAGCGGCTCCGGGTAGGGGTGCAGCGCTTCGCGGATCAGCTCATTCGTGATGCGCGGTCCGTAGGCGTCGCTGGTGTCGATGTGGGTGATCCCGAGGCTGACTACCTCGCGCAGGACGGCCAAGGCGCCGTCGCGGTCGGCGGGCGGCCCCATGACCCACGGGCCGGCAAGCTGCATGGCGCCGTAGCCGAACCGGGTGACGGTCGAGTCACCCAGCGTCCAGGATCCGCCGTGAAGAGGTGTGGAGGGCGTGTTCATCGTGGTGCCTTTCACTTCTTGCCAGGGGTGGTGTCTCCGGCCCCCTTGCACCAGTATTGGAAACTAACTTTCTATTAGGAAGTAGGCACTCTGAAGTGCGTAACTAACCAGAGAGTGAGAGGCGAGACCGGTGACGACGACGAAGGCCGACAAGAAGGCGCAGAACAAGGCGGAGTACAACGCGTTCCTGGCGGTGTGCCCCAGCCGTCAGCTCCTCGACCGGATGTCGGACAAGTGGGTCGTCCTGATCCTGTGCGCACTGGGCGGTGACGCGTCCGAACAGCCCGGCGCATCACAGGTTCCGAAGATGATGCGCTACTCCGAGCTCGCCCGGCTGCTGGTCGGCGTCAGCCAGAAGATGCTGACCCAGACCCTGCGAGCCCTCGAACGCGACGGCTTGCTTATCCGCACCGTGACACCCACGGTTCCCGTCACCGTCACCTACGAACTGACTGACCTCGGCCTCTCACTCCACCACCTGACACGCGGGCTCAGACAGTGGGCGCAGACCCACATGGACCAAGTCCTCGCCAACCGCGAGAAGCACGACGCACGAGCTTCCTAGCGCGGACAAGGCCGCGGAGACGCGCGGCTCCTGCTGAGGGCTGCCCGGTAATCCCTGGCGGGCGCACGACGACAGTTACCGTGACCGAGCTGTCATCCGCACCGATCCACCACCTGGAGCCCGGGTAGACGAACCAGACCGGTGTGACGTGGGTCGAGCCGTCCGGACGCCTTCCATGGAGCGCCAGGCAACTGGGCCGGCCGTATAACCTGGGGAAATGCTCACAGAAGTCACCGCCACCCGCTATGTGACGCCCCTGCGCGAGGGCGGTTCCCTGCCCGGCCTGCTGGAGGCCGACGACCTGGGGACGTACGTCACCAAGTTCACCGGCGCGGGCCAGGGCCGCAAGACCCTGGTCGCCGAGGTGATATGCGGGCGGCTGGCCCAGCACCTGGGCCTGCGGGTGCCGGAGCTGGTGCAGGTGCAACTCGACCCGGTGATCGGACTGAGCGAGCCGGACGAGGAGGTGCAGGAACTGCTCAAGACCAGCGGCGGCCTCAACCTCGGCATGGATTTCCTCCCCGGCTCACTGGGCTTCGACCCCCTCGCCTTCGAGGTGAGTGCGCAGGAGGCGGGCCGCGTCGTCTGGTTCGACGCCCTCGTCAACAACGTGGACCGGTCCTGGCGCAACCCCAACATGCTGGTGTGGCACGACGACCTGTGGCTCATCGACCACGGCGCCGCCATGATCTGGCACCACAACTGGCCCACCGCCGCGGGGGCGAGCGGTAAGCCGTACGACGCCTCGGATCACGCCCTCGCACCCTTCGCTCCCGATGTCGCCTCCGCCGCCGCCGACCTCGCCCCCCGCGTCACCCGCGACCTCCTGGCGCGCTGCGCCGCCGACGTCCCCGAGACGTGGCTCCTGGACGAGCCGGGGTTCGACACCCCCGACGCGCTGCGCGACGCCTACACCGAGGTGCTGGCCGACCGCGCCCGTACGATCCACGAGCGCGTCACCATCGGCACGCCCAGCGCGGACCGGCCCTCGCAGGCCCCCGGTTGGCTCACCGCGCGGCCGGGACAGACGCGGCCGGGACAGAAGGGAGGCGACGCCCAGTGACTCATCCAGTGACTCGCACGGTGTTCGAGTACGCGCTGCTGCACGTCGTCCCCCGCATCGAACGCGGCGAGCGGATCAACGCGGGGGTCGTGCTCTACTGCCGCGCGCACTCCTTCGTGGCCGCCCGCACCCACCTGGACGAGCGGCGGCTGCGCGCCCTGGACCCCGGGGCCGACCTCGCCGGAGTGCATGCCGCCCTGCGTGCCGCCGAGGCGGTCTGCCGGGGCGGACCCGACGCCGGGCAGGCCGCCGGTGACGAGGCCGGGCGGCGCTTCCGCTGGCTGATCGCACCTCGCAGCACCGTCGTGCAGCCCGGTCCCGTGCACACCGGACTGACTGCCGATCCGGCGGCCGAGGCGGAGCGGCTGCTCGACCTCCTGGTGCGTTGAATCTCATCCGCGCTGACACCCGTTGACAGAGCGTGTCCGGCCTTCTAGCGTCACGACTGCCGTAGCTACTAAGCGGTTGCTCACCACTGACAGGCGAGGAGAACCAGCATGTCCACCACCGAGCAGCGCGTCGCGATCGTGACCGGCGCGGCCCGAGGTATCGGCGCGGCCACCGCCGTCCGGCTTGCGGCCGAGGGCCGCGCGGTCGCCGTACTCGACCTCGACGAAGCAGCCTGCGGGGAAACCGTGCAGGCGATCACGGCCGCGGGCGGGAAGGCGATCGCGGTCGGCTGCGACGTCGCCGACTCGGCGCAGGTGGAGTCCGCCGTCGCACGGGTCGCCGAGGAGCTCGGGGCGCCGACCGTGCTGGTCAACAACGCCGGTGTGCTGCGCGACAACCTGTTGTTCAAGATGAGCGACGCGGACTGGGACACGGTGATGAACGTGCACCTGCGCGGTGCGTTCCTGATGTCCCGCGCCTGCCAGACCCACATGGTCGAGGCCGAGTTCGGCCGTATCGTCAGCCTCTCCTCCAGCTCAGCGCTCGGCAACCGCGGCCAGGCCAACTACGCGGCGGCCAAGGCCGGGATGCAGGGCTTCACCAAGACCCTTGCCAAGGAACTCGGCAAGTTCGGCATCACCGCCAACTCCGTGGCGCCAGGCTTCATCGTCACCGACATGACGGCCGCCACCGCCGAGCGCGTCGGCATGGGCTTCGAGGACTTCCAGATCGCCGCCGCCTCGCAGATCCCCGTGCGCCGGGTCGGCCGTCCCGAGGATGTGGCCAACGCCATCGCCTTCTTCACGGCGGACGCCGCGGGTTTCGTGTCCGGACAGGTCATGTACGTGGCCGGCGGCCCGCTCAACTGACGCAGGAGGCGGCATGACACAGCAACAGGAAACGGGCAAGGTCGCACTGATCACCGGCGGCAGCCGCGGCATCGGATACGGCGTCGCGGAGGCGCTGATCGCCAGGGGCGACCGGGTCTGCGTCACCGGCCGGAACGAGGACGCACTCAAGGAAGCGGTGCACCGGCTCGGCCCCGAGCACGCCATGTACGTGGCGGGCAAGGCGCACGACGAGGAGCACCAGGCGATCGCCGTCGAGCGGGTCATGGACGCCTACGGCCGGGTCGACCACCTGGTGAACAACGCCGGGACGAATCCCGTCTTCGGGCCCATGGCTGAGCTGGACCTGGGGGTCGCCCGGAAGGTCTTCGAGACCAACGTGGTCTCCGCGCTCGGCTTCGCCCAGCGCACCTGGGCGGCGTGGCAGCGGGACAACGGCGGCACGATCGTCAACATCGCCTCCATCGCCGGCGTCTCGGCCTCGCCCTTCATCGGTGCCTACGGGATGAGCAAGGCGGCGATGGTCAACCTCTCGCAGCAGCTGGCCCACGAGTTCGCCCCGGTGGTCCGGGTCAACGCGCTCGCTCCGGCCGTGGTGAAGACGAAGTTCGCCGCTGCCCTGTACGAGGGCCGGGAGGAGGAGGCAGCGGCGCGCTACCCGATGGGGCGGCTCGGCGTCCCGTCGGACATCGGCGGGGCGGTGGCCTTCCTCACTTCCGAAGCCTCCGGCTGGATCACCGGCCAGACGCTTGTCCTGGACGGCGGGCTCTTCCTCAACGCGGGCGTCTGAGCGCCCAGAAGGGCCAGGCGGGGCACTGTCAGTGGTGAGCGGTACGTTGCGGACAGCAGTGGAGAGACCAACAGGTCTGCACATACCGGAGGTTGAGGCGTGAACGGCATGCTGCCCGAATCCTGGCAGGACGTACTCGGCGAGGAGCTGGACAAGCCCTATTTCAAGGAGCTCACCGCATTCGTCGACGAGGAACGGGAGCACGGACCGGTCTACCCGCCGCGCGAGGAGGTGTTCGCCGCTCTCGAAGCCACTCCGTTCGACCAGGTGAAGGTGCTGGTGCTCGGCCAGGACCCGTACCACGGTGAGGGCCAGGGGCACGGGCTGTGCTTCTCCGTACGCCCTGGGGTACGCACGCCCCCCTCGCTGCGCAACATCTACAAGGAGATGCGGGACGAACTGGGCCATCCGGTGCCCGACAACGGCTATCTGCTCCCCTGGGCCGCCCAGGGTGTGCTGCTGCTCAACGCGGTGCTCACGGTCCGCGGGGGAGAGGCCAACTCGCACAAGGGCAAGGGATGGGAGCAGTTCACGGACGCCGTGATCCGCGCCGTGTCCGACCGCCCGGACCCGGCCGTGTTCGTGCTGTGGGGGGCCTACGCGCGCAAGAAGCTCCCGCTCGTCGACACCGAGCGCCACTCGGTGGTGGAGGGGGCGCATCCGTCGCCGCTCTCCGCGAAGAAGTTCTTCGGCTCCCGGCCCTTCAGCCAGATCGACGGGGCGGTGGCGGCCCAAGGGCATACGGCCATCGACTGGCGCATCCCGGATCTGGGCGCCTGAGAAGCTGTTGTCCTACCTCGCTCGGCCCCCGACCGGGGTGGGACAACAGCTTCCGAGAGCCTGCCGGGTGCCCAGCCGCGTTGTCGGCTGTGTTGTCAGTGGTGCCGGTTAGCGTCGGAGAGACACCAGTCCGCGACGCGCACAGCAGGAGGCACCCGGTGGCCGACCCACAGGAGCAGGCGTTCCAGGACGCCCTGATGACCCGCATCGGCCAAGCGGTGATGCTGCACCGGGGCGGTGACCGGGAAGAGGCCCGGCACCGCTTCGCCGTGCTGTGGGAGGAGGCGGGCGGAGCCGCCCCCAAGAGCGAAGTCCTCTTTCACCGCTGCACCATCGCCCATTACATGGCGGACACCCAGGACGACCCGGCGGACGAGCTGGAGTGGGACCGCCGTGCGCTGGCCGCCGCCGACGCGCTCGCCGGGGAGCGCGTCTCCTGGGGGCAGCACGAGCTGGCGGTGCGGGCGCTCTACCCCTCGCTCCACCTCAACCTCGCGGCGGACTACTTCAAGCTGGGCGACGCCCCTGCCGCGCGGGCAGAGCTGAGCCGGGCGCGCGGAGCAGCGGGGGTGCTGGAGGAGGACGACTACGGCAGCGGGATCAGAGCCGCCATCGACCGGATGGGGACGCGGATCGCCGGTATGGATCAGTTGCCGTAGTTCTCGCGGCAGATGTTCGCCGCGGGGCCGTTCGGGTCCCAGCGGCCGTACTGCTGCCCGAGACCGCACACACCGTCGGCACCACCCGTCCCACCCGTCCCCCCGGGCCCGTCGACCCCACCAGCCCCGCCGGCCCCGCCTTGCGCCGGCACCTGCAACTGGGGCGGCGCGGCGCCCTGCCGCCGCAGCGCCTCCGGCCCCAGGGGCACCGGGATGGGCACGGCGGGCCGCCTCGGCGGAGGATCCGCGCGCGGTGTGCCGGGCGCCGCGCCCTTCTCCCGCCGCTCGGACCGGGACCGCTCGGCGTCCGGATGGGACATCCCCACCCGGGCGGAGGGCTTGGCCGCGCGCGGTGTGGCCGTCGGCCCGCCCGCTGACTCCGATGCGGAGCGGGGAGCGTCGGCGCCGCCCGGTGTCGATGAGCCGGGCACGGTCACACAGCCGGAGAGCGCCGAGACGGTGGCCCCCATGAGCAGCACTGCTTCTGTCACACGTCGCATTCCGGCAACTCTGCTGGCCGAATGGCGCGGCGGATAGCCCCCAGAGGGGTGAACGCGACGGCTCCGACCGCACACGTATGCTGCCGGACAGTCCAGAGCAGTGTCCTTGAGGTGCAGAGGAGCCAGCGTGAAGGTCGGCATCATCGGGCTCGGCAGCATCGCCGAGAAGGCGTATCTGCCCGTACTCACCGCCCAGCCGGGCCTGAAGCCCCAGCTGGTCACCCGTGATCCCGCCACGCTCGAACGGCTCGGCGAGACGTACCGCATCCCGAGCGGGGACCGGCACGGCTCCCTGGGCAGCCTGCTGGAGACCCGGCCCGACGCCGCGTTCGTGCACGCCGCGACGGCGGCGCACCCCGCCCTTGTCGGCGAGCTGCTCGAAGCCGGGGTCCCCACCTTCGTGGACAAACCGCTTGCCTACGAACTCGCCGACGCGGAACGGCTGGTGCGCCTGGCCGAGGAGCGGCAGGTGAGTCTCGCCGTCGGCTTCAACCGCCGCTTCGCACCCGCCTACGCTCAGTGCGCCGAGCACCCGAGGGATCTGATCCTGCTCCAGAAGCACCGGGTCGGGCTGCCCGAGGACCCGCGGCGCATGATCTACGACGACTTCATCCATGTCGTGGACACCCTCCGCTTCCTCGCCCCGGGCACGATCGACGACGTCGGCGTACGGGCAAGGGTGCGGGACGGGCTGCTGCACCATGTGGTCCTTCAGCTCGCCGGTGACGGCTTCACCGCCATCGGTGCGATGAACCGCCTCTCCGGTTCGAACGAGGAGATTCTCGAGGTGTCCGGCCAGGACGCCAAGCGGGAGGTCCGTGACCTCGCCGCGATCGTCGACCACAAGGGGCAGCCCAGCATCCGACGCCGCGGCGACTGGGTGCCCGTCGCCCGCCAGCGCGGCATCGAGCAGACCGTGCTCGCCTTCCTCGACGCCGTGCGCGCGGGGGAGACGCTCTTGGCCCAGGACGCCCTGCGCACTCACGAACTCTGCGAGCGCATCGTCAGCGCCGTTCAGGAACAGGCGGCCTGACGGACGGGCGGAAACTTCAGCAGGGCCTGGTCGGCACCGGTATCCGGTGCCGCGTCGACTCCCGCAGCGCTTCGGACGCGGACCCGGGAGCGGCCCGTGGCGGCGGGTGTGCCAGCGACTGCGCCGGCGGTGATGCCGGCGGTGATGCTGGCAGGGACGACGACTGGGGCGCCGGGCGAGGTGCCGACACGGCCGTGCCGCCGGTGTGTGTCGTGGGCGCGGGGATCACCACGGCCGGGGGCTGTCCGCCGTCCGGCGTGTGGCGGCGGGCCACGCTGTCACCGGTGAGGATCGTCAGGCCCCAGCCGGTGACCACGGCGGCGGCGAGAGCCGTCAGCGCCCCGGGTACACCGAAGCGGAAGCCCTCCTCGAGCAGGGCGAGTCCGACGGCTGCGGCCACCACCGGATTGACCACGGTCGCCGTCGCCAGCGGCGCGGCGAGCCCGCCGCCACGGTAGGACGCCTGTGCCGTCGCCAGCCCGGTGACGGCGAACACCGCGACCAGGAGCAGTACCGGCAGCGCCTCCGCGATCGAGGTCAGTGCCCAGCCCTCGGCCACCGTCTTCACACACACGGAGGCCGTACCGAAGGCAACCCCGGCCGCCATCGCCAGCGCCACGCTCCTGGCGCCCGGGCGCCGCAGACCGCTGGCCATCTTCGCGATGCCGAGCAAGCCCGCGATGGTGGTGGCCGCGACGGCGGCAACCAGGTACTGCTCGGTCTCGCTCAGCGGCCTTGACTGGTGTGCTCCCGTGAACATCAGGATTCCGGCCAGGCCGATCGAGACCAGCGCGATTCCCCGCCAGGCGGCGGCGGTCACCGGCCGCTTCACCATCACGGCGGCCATGGGTGCGGCGATCACGATGGTCAGCACGCCGAGCGGCTGCACCACGGTCAGCGGCCCCAGGCCGAGAGCGGCCACATGGAGCAGCGCACCGATGCCGTTGAGTACCACGGCGACCCACCATCGGCCGCTGCGCAGCAGGGCGTAGCGGCTCGGTGCCGTGGTCGCCGCCAGCCTCTCCTGAACGATCGCGGCGGCCGCATAACACACGGCCGACACGACGGAGAGCAGGATCGAGGACATCAGGGCACTCATGGGCGGTCCCGTTGGGGTGAGCGCTTCCCGTTCATCACACCACCATTGCCCATAGCGGGCGCCATGTCGTCGTCTGACAGGGGAGTCTTGGCGTACAGCCAGCGGAGTACACGGCCCGCGCGCACTACACCTGTCAGTGGATGCGTACATGCCGTGCTCATCCCAGCACACCGCCCAGGATTCGCGAGTGCACACACTTGGCTGGTGCCAGTCGGCGGAACCGGCGAGTGCGGGGTGATGGGGGTGCCGCGCCGCCCCGATGGGATGGAGAACTTGGACCGTTCGCCCTAACCGGCGGCATTGCGCACTGATAATACGATGAATTCATCCGTTATTGGGCTTATCCAATGTTTTCCGAGCATGGAGAGCGGCTCAATGACTACACACACACGATCCGGCGCACTGCTTGCCGTCGCGGCACTGCTGGCTGTGACGGCTGCCTGCAGCAGCGGTGAATCCTCCGAGAAGACCGGTGCGGGGAAGGGCCATGACACCTCCCACCGCGCCGACGAGGTGAACCGCAGCGCGTTCACGCTGGTCGCCACCGGTGACGTCCTCGTCCACGATTCAATCATCCGACAGGCGCGCGCGGACGCGGACGGCTCCGGCTATGACTTCCGCCCCATGCTGGCGGGTGCGAAGCCGCTGGCGTCCGCCGCGGACCTGGCGATCTGCCACATGGAGACGGTGTACGGCGCCAAGGGCGGCCCGTTCACCGGCTACCCCGCCTTCTGGACGCCGCCCCAGGTGGCGCAGGCGATCAAGGACACCGGATATGACAGCTGTTCCACCGCCTCCAACCACACGCTGGACGCGGGAGCGAAGGGCGTCGAGCGGACGCTGCGGGCGATGGACGAGGCCGGTCTGCGGCACGCGGGATCGGCACGCTCCGCCGGAGAACGGAACGAGCCCGCCATCCTGAAGGCGGGTGGCGCCACCGTCGCGCAACTGGCGTACACCTACGGCACCAACGGGATCGAGGTCCCGGAGGAAAGCCCCTGGCTGGTCAACCTCATCGACCAGGAGCGCATCATCGCGGACGCGCGCACGGCACGCCGTGCCGGAGCGGACGTGGTCGTGGTCAGCCTGCACTGGGGTGACGAGTGGCAGCAGAAGCCCAACGCGCAGCAGCTGTCACTGGCCAAGAAGCTCACCCGCTCCCGCAGTGCCGGTCACCGGGACATCGACCTGATCCTGGGCACACACAACCATGTGCCGCAGCCGTACGAGAAGGTGAACGGCACCTGGGTGGTCTACGGGCTCGGCGACCAGGTCGCCGGGGTGATGAACGACCCGCGCGGGCAGCTGGGCTCGGCCGCCCGTTTCACCTTCGCGCCGCCGACCGAGGGCGAGAAGAGGTGGGCGGTACGCAAGGCCGAGTTCGTTCCGTTCCGGATGGAGCCCCAGCCGCCCTACCGCCTCACTCCTCTGAACAGGGCGCCGGACCGGGAGGGCGCGAGCGGTACCGGGCAGCTTGACCAGGACCGCGAGACCGTACGGGACGCGGTGCTGAGCAGGGGCGCAGCCTCGGACGGCCTGAGAATGGGCCGCTGAACCGGAACGCTCAACCGCCCGGCGTGTGCCGCCCCCGGCCACGACGGCGACAGCGCTGTTCAGCCCGCCGACTCGGCCTCGTGCGGTGAGAGCACCCCCGCCCCGATCAGGGCGAAGATGAGGATCCCCAGCAGGATCCGGTAGATCACGAAGGGCATGAAGCTGCGGGTTGAGATGAACTTCATGAACCACGAGATCACGGCGTATGCGATGAGGAACGCGAGCACCGTGGCGAAGACCGTCGGCCCCCAGGAGACGTGCCCTTCGCCGATCTCCGTCAGCTCGAACAGTCCGGAGGCCAGCACGGCGGGAATGGCCAGCAGGAAGGAGTAGCGGGCGGCGGCCTCACGGGTGTAACCCATGAAGAGGCCGCCGCTGATCGTGGCGCCCGAGCGGGACACCCCCGGAACCAGTGCGAGCGACTGCGCCATCCCGTACAGCAGGCCGTCCCGCACCGTCAGCGACTCGAGCGTCTTGCCCTGCCGGGCCGCGCGGTGCCGTCGGCCCTGGGAGTCGCGCGCGGCCAGCCGGTCGGCGATGCCCAGGACGATGCCCAGCCCGATCAGCGTGGTGGCGATCAGCCGCAGATCACGGAACGGCCCCTCGATCTGCTCCTTGAAGGTGAGGCCGAGAACACCGATGGGGATGGAGCCCACGATCACCAGCCAGCCCAACTGGGCGTCATGATCACGCCGCATCTCCTTGCTGACGAGCGAGCGGCACCACGCGGAGATGATGCGGGCGATGTCCTTGCGGAAGTAGATCAGCACTGCCGCCTCGGTGCCGATCTGGGTGACCGCCGTGAAGGCGGCGCCCGGGTCCTCCCAGCCCGCGAAGGCCGCCGTCAGCCGCAGATGCGCGCTCGATGAGATGGGGAGAAACTCGGTCATCCCCTGGACGATTCCGAGGATGAATGCTTCGAACCAAGACATGGATAACTACGCCATCCAGATGATCAAGGGCTGATCTGCGAATTTGCAGGTCAGTGGCCCAGTGTGGACTGACAGGCTAGGTGCGCGTCTGATCATGTGGAGGGGGTTGTCGCCGTACTCATGCTGACCCTTTGCTGGCTTGGCAAACTTGGCTGACGGCACGTCAGTACCACGGGAGGGCCTGCGCAGGGCGGCAGCGAGGTGTTCGTGCCTCCGTCGCGAGGAAGCGTAGCGGCCCCAGGGGCACGGTGGGGCGGGGCCCCCTTCCTCTTGCCCGCGGTGCACACGGCCCCCACCGCCCGCATCGCCGGAAGAAACACGTCGCCCCCGAGCGCCTCCGGAAGTAGCCTCGACCTCCATGAACACCCTCCAGACGATCCACGACGTGCCCGTCCTGATCTGCGCCGCCGAGGGCGAGACGATCCGCGGCGAACGCGAAGCCCTGGACTGCATAGGCGACGCCGGATACCAGGGCGCCCAGTGGGTCGCCCTCCCCGCCGGGCGGTTCGACGAGGCGTTCTTCCAGTTGCGTACTCGTGTCGCGGGCGACATCATCCAGAAGTTCGTCACCTACCGTCTGGGCTTGGCCGTCCTCGGTGACATATCCAGCCATATGGCGGAAGGTTCGGCCTTGCAGGACTTCGTCCGTGAATGCAATCGGGGGCGGCAGACCTGGTTCCTCGCCGATCTCGAGGAACTGCGGGAGCGCCTGAAGGGCGACACGCCCTGAGGAGCGCCGTCGGGTGCCCTATGGTGCGGGAGACGGTGGCGATGGCCCAGGGAGAGGCGGCCGATGAAAACACATCCGGTCTTCGCCCGCTTCTACGCGAAGTTCGCCGGCCCCGGGCTCGCGAAGGCGGGCATCACGGAGCACCGTCGGCGCCTGCTCGCCGGGCTGTCCGGCGAGGTCGTCGAGATCGGTGCGGGAAACGGGCTGAACTTCCCGCACTATCCCGCCGGGGTGGAGCGCCTTCTCGCCGTGGAGCCGGAGCCGCACCTGCGCGGCATGGCCGAGCGGAACATCCGTGCCGCCTCCGTCCCGGTGGAGGTGGTCGGAGGCCGTGCGGAGCGGCTTCCGTTCCCCGACGCCTCCTTCGACGCGGCAGTGGCCTGCCTCACCCTGTGCTCGGTGGCCGACCCGCACGCCGCCCTCGCCGAGCTGTCCCGGATCCTGCGGCCGGAGGGGGAGCTGCGGTTCTTCGAGCACGTGCGGGCCGACTCGCCCGCGATGCGCCGGGTCCAGCGGGGGCTGGACGCGACCTGCTGGCCGCTGCTGATGGGCGGGTGCCACACCGGCCGTGACACCGGATCGGCCCTCGCCGCCGCCGGATTCACCCTCACTGCCTGCGAGAGGCTCTCCTTCCCCCGCACCCGCGTCCCCTCGCCCACCGCCACCCACCTCCTCGGCGCCGCGGTGCGCCCGGCGGAGCGAGGCGCAGCGCCGGGCGCATAGCCGAGCGCTGGAAGACGAGGTTCATGAGGGGTGTGCGGAGCGCCTGGCCCGGCCTACTGTCGGCGGTATGACGGACAAGATCAGCGAACTGCTCGACGCGGCGGCGGCCAGGACCGTTCCCGTCGTGCACAAGATCGGCGACGCTCAACTGCGCGCGGCCACGCCGTGTGCCGACTACCAGGTGAAGGACCTGCTCAATCACCTGTTCCTGGTGATGGTGAACTTCCGTGCCCTCGCGGCCAAGGAGGAGTCGGATTTCAGCACGACGCCCGACCGCCTCAGCGGTGACTGGCGAGCCGACTTCGCCGCGGACGCCGCGCGGCTCGTCGAGGCGTGGGGCGCGCCGGGGGCGGAGGAGGGCGAGACGGGCGCGATGCGGATGCCGGCCCGTACCGTCGGCGGCCTGGTGCTGCTCGACCTCACGGTGCACGGCTGGGATCTGGCTCGCGCCACCGGTCAGGACTTCACCCCCGACGGACGCGCCGTCGCGTGGCTGACGCCGCTGGTAGCGAAGCAGGCACCGATCGCTCGGCAGATGGGGATGTTCGGGGAGCCGGTGCCGGTGGGTGAAGGGGCGACGGACTTCGAGAAGCTGCTGGCGGAGACCGGCCGCGACCCAGGCTAGTGCTGTGAGGGGCGGGCCGTCGCGTCAGGCGCGGGCGGCGGCCTCCCGCAGTCTGGCGCGCTTGCGCCAGGCGACGGCCGCCCCGGCGAGGCCGGAGAGGGCGATGAAACCGAAGGCGGCGAGGAAGACGGGGGACGTCGGCGAGGTGGCCCGGCTTCCCGCCAGCACGTAGGCGGCGGTGTTGGGAATCGAGCCCAGCGCTGTCGCCGTGAGGAAGGCGGTCCAGCTCATCCGGGAGACCGCGGCACCGTAGTTGGACGCCACGAAGGGGACACCCGGCATCAGCCGGATCACCAGCATCGAGCGGAATCCGTGCGTGCTCAGCTGCCGGTCCAGTGCGGTCAGCATCCGGGCCCGCAGCAGGGGTCTCAGCGCGTCCTGCCCCAGCAGGCGGCCGAGCCCGAAGGCCATGGCCGAGCCGAGTACCGTGCCCGCGAGCGCGGCGACCGTACCGCTCTGGGCACCGAAGACGGCGCCTGCCGCCAGATTGAGGAACGGACGGGGCACGAAGGCTGTCGTGCACGAGCCGTAGGCCAGGGCGAACAGCGCGATCGCCAGAGCACCGGACAACTGTGCGGGCCAGCCGTGCGCGAGGAGCCGCTGCGGTTCGAAGAGCAGCACCGCCGCGGCCGCTGCGGCGAGCAGAATCACCAGCAGGCCGAAGCGGGACCACGGGGAGAGCAGCGTCCGGAGGAGACGTGCGGGCAGACCCTCGCGCTGCGCGGCGGAGACGGACATTCTGGCGAGACTAACCGACGAATGCCGCGTTCCGTCCGGCCGGTGGCGGTGAAGTGGCCGAAGACTCGCGGCTCAGGACGCCGGAGCGTGCGGACGCAGCGTCCACACGATGCTCATCTGGCCGGTTTCCGTGCCGTCTTCGCGGGCCAGCGAAATCTCGACGGGGAACTCCGGCCGCCCTCCTTCGTCGAGTTCGGCGACCACCTCGGCGGCGGGGCGGCCGAGTTCGGCGGTGGCGGTCACCGTCCCCATGGCCAGCTTCCTGTAGTTGATCTCCGCCCGCACCGCCAGGGGTACGGCGCGGGAGAGCTGGTCGCCGAATGCGGCCATGACGACCGCCCCGCTCGCCGACTCGGCAAGGGTGAACATCGCCCCGGCGTGCGGGCCGCCGACGTGGTTGTGGAAGTCCGTCTGATCGGGAAGCCGCACGACGGCACGCTCTCCGGTGACCTCGGGGAATTCGAGGTTGAGGGTGCGGACCATCGGCACGGAGGCCGTCATCAACTCGCCGACGGACGGCAGGGAGGCTGCAGACATGCCGTCAGGTTACCACCTGGTAATAGGAAGGCCGGAGGATGTGACCGACCCTGTCCGTGTACCGGGTCCGTACCGATACGAGGGCGGGCGTGGCCCGCGCCGGGGACGCACCATAGAGTTACCGGCCATGTGGCCAGGAGACCAGCAGTCCGGGGGCGAGCAGAACCCGCAGCAGCCCAACCCGTACCAGCAGCCCGGTTATCAGCAACCGGGCTACCAGCAGCCCAATCCGTATCAGCAACCGTCATACGGATACCCGCCGCAAGCCGGCCCGGAACAGCCCAACCCGTACCAGCAGCCCGTGCCGGACCAGGGTGCGTACCAGCAGCCGGGCCCGGGAGCGCAGCAGTGGGGCGCCACCACCATGCCGGGCGGGCCGCAGCCCCCGCAGGGTGGCGGCGGCAAGTCGCGGACAACGGTCATCGCCATCGTCTCGGCGCTCGCGGTGATCATCGCGGCGGTCGTCACCGGCGTGTTCCTGCTTCAGGACGACAAGAAGGAGGACAAGGCGGACGACCCCGCCAAGTCGCCGTCGGCGAAAGAGAGTCCTGGGAAGAGCGCCAAACCCGACCCGAAGCCGTCGCCGGAGGAGTCCAAGGACCCCGGTGACCCGGTCGTGCCCGGCTGGCAGAGCGTGATCAATCCCAAGCACTACTCGGCGTTCGACGTCCCGGAGACAGAGGACTGGAACGTCGCCTCACAGGGCACGATCACCGGCTTCACCGACGACAAGAAGCCCGAGGACCTCCTGGTTGCCATGTCCGCGCCGGCCTACTTCAAGGAGGACTGGTGCAAGAGCAGCAACCGGGCGATCGTCGGCACCAAGGGCGGCCAGGGTTCCAAGAACACCAAGGAGGCCGCTGAGATCGCGGCGTCCAACTGGGCAATCGCCGCCTACGACCAGAAGCAGAAGGGCACCCTCAAGGAGACCGGGGGCAAGTCGTTCAGCAACGAGCACGGGATCAAGGGGCACACGGCAACCGCGACGCTCACCGGTGCGCCCAAGAACGGCAAGTGCGGTGCCTCGGCCGCCAAGGTCGTCACCATCTCCTGGATCAACGCGAACGACGACCTGGCGATCTGGGTCTTCCTCACCGACGCGGGAGTCAAGGACGAAGTTCCGGACGCCACCATCAAGAAGATGATGAACAGCCTGCGCTCGTACGGTGAACCGGGCGAGGAAGGCCAGCCGCGCGGCTGAGTGTGCGGCTGAGTGTGCGGCCCCGCTCCACTGTCAGCCGATGCTGAACGCGCCGCCCGGCGGCTCAGGTGAGGGCACGGCCTCCCCGTTGAGTACGGGGCCGGCGCCTGCGGTGAACCGCCGCAACGCCGCCCCGTACTCGACCCGCGCGGGGAAGGCGTCCGCGGCGACGCGCCGGCCCAGCGCGGTGACCGGCAGCTCCTCGGCGGAGCCGAGGAGTACGGCGTTGCCGAACCGGCGGCCGCGCAGCACCGCGGGCTCCGCGATGAGGCACACTTCCCGGAAGACGGCGGTGAACGTCGCCACCTGCGAGCGCAAGAAGTCGAACGGCGCCCCGTCGGCCACGTTCGCGGCGTAGACACCGTGCGGGCGCAGCAACCGTGCGGCGGCCCGTACGCAGGAGAGCGTCGTCAGGTGGGCCGGGATCCGGGAGCCGCCGAACACATCGGCGACCACCGCGTCGGCGGAGGCCGGTGCTGCCCGCTCCAGCTCCGCGAGTGCGTCCTCGGCCCGCAGGGTGATCCCGCTGCCGGGCGGCAGCGGCAGGTACTCGGTGACCAGATCGAGCAGCGCCCGGTCGTTGTCGACGACACGCTGCCGGGAGCCGGGGCGGGCGGCGGCGAGATAGCGCGGCAGGGTGAGACCGCCGCCGCCGAGGTGGAGGACGTCGAGCGGGCCGGCGGGCCGGGCCAGGTCGAGTGTGTGGGCGAGGCGGCGGGTGTATTCGAATTCGAGATGGCCGGGGTCGTCCAGGTCCACATAGGACTGGGGCGCGCCGTCGACGGTGAGCAGCCAGGCACGTTCGCGGTCGACGTCCGGCATCAGCTTGGCGGTCCCGCCCGCTACGGGACGGCTCACCGGTATGGGCTCGTGCACGCCTCCATTGTGCGTGCCGGGTACGGGCCGCGTGCCCGCCGGCCGTCCGGAGGCGGGCGGGGTTCCTGTCGTCTACCGTGCAGCAAGCGCGGCACAGTGGTGAGGAAGAGGAGAGAACGATGACGGGACGGGCATGGATCTCAGGGGTGGGCGGAAAGAAGCCGGCCATCGCTCCCGGAGCGTTCACCGCACCCACGTCCGTCGTGATCGGCGACGTGACGATGGCGGCGGGATCGAGCGTCTGGTACCACGCCGTACTGCGGGCCGACTGCGGTTCCATCGCTGTCGGGGCGGACAGCAACATACAGGACAACTGCACCGTGCACGTCGATCCGGGCTTCTCGGTCTCGGTCGGCGCGCGGGTCTCCGTCGGGCACAACACGGTGCTGCACGGCTGCACGGTGGAGGATGACGTTCTGGTCGGCATGGGGGCCACGGTGCTGAACGGCGCGCACATCGGTGCCGGCTCGCTCGTCGCGGCGCAGGCACTGGTCCCGCAGGGGATGCGGGTGCCGCCCGGTTCGCTGGTCGCCGGGGTGCCCGCGAAGGTCAAGCGCGAACTGACGGCGGAGGAACGCGAGGGCATCCAGCTCAACGCCGCGATGTACCTGGAGCTGGCCCAGTCCCACCAGGAGGCGCTGCGCGACGCGGAGTGAGAGGTGGAACGGAGGGCCGCGGCGGGGGTTGGAAGAAAGATCACAGGCCCGGTGCCGGCCCGGCTCCGGTCCTGGCGGCTACGGTGAGCGGGTGGCCTCGATCAGGAACACGTTCTCCTCGCTGGCGGCCCGCGCGGTACACGGCGCCTGGCGCCGGGCGCAGTGGCTGGGCGCGGTGACCGCCGAGCGCCGGGGCTCGTACGACTTCCGTGCCCTCGGCGCCGGGACCCGGCTGGCCTTCCCGCAGGGGACGATCTTCGGGGCGCCCTGGATCGAGATCGGTGACCACTGCGTCATCGGTCAGGACGTGACGCTGACCGCGGGCATGATGCCCGATCTGGACCTCGGCCCGGACACCGTGCTGCGGCTGGGCAACGGCGTGGTGCTGGGGCGGGGCAGCCATGTCATCGCCGACACGGCGGTGACCGTGGGCGACGACGTCTTCTGCGGCCCGTACGTCTACATCACCTCGACAAACCACTCCTACGACGACCCGCACCAGCCCGTCGGCAGGCAGTGGCCGCGCACCGCCCCCGTCGAGATCGGCACCGGCAGCTGGCTCGGCGCCGGAGCGGTGATCCTGCCGGGCGCGCGGCTGGGCAGGAACGTGGTGGTCGCGGCGGGAGCCGTCGTACGGGGTGAGGTGCCGGACCATGCGGTGGTGGCGGGCGCGCCGGCACGCGTCGTGCGCCGCTGGGACGAGGAGGCCGGATGGCAGCCGCCGCTGCGCACCCCGGCGCCGGTACCCATCCCCGAGGGGGTCACCTCCGGACAACTGCACGCGCTCGGACGACTGGACGTGCTCACCGAAGCGGGCGAGGCGAACCCGGGCAGCCTGGACTGAGGCGGTAGAACTGCCGTGAGCGGGTGCGTCAGCGGCGGCATACCCGGCACCGGCGGGACAAACGGGCGGAGGTGGGACATGAAGGACCGCACCCTGCGCATCCTGCTCGCGGTCGCGGTCGCCCTCCAGGCGCTGGCACTGCTGCTCTACGGCCTGCGCAGGCTGTGAGCCCGGCCGGGCCGGCTCAGCCCGTCGCCAGCAGCACCGTGCCGGCCAGTGCCAGCACGGCCCCCGTGGCCTGCACCGTCCGCAACTGCTCGCGCAGCACCCCGCGCGCCGCCAGCGCGGTGACGAGCGGGTACAGCGAGGCGAGCACCGCCGCGACGGTGACCGGGCCGGTCTGGGTGGCCACCATGTACGTGCCGTTCGCCGCGACGTCGGCCAGTCCGACGAACGCGAGCGCGGGTAGCGCGGCGAAAACCATCGGCCGTCCGCCTCCGGGCAGCGCGGGCACGCCCCGCCGGGTCTGCGCCAGCAGCGCCGCACCGCCGACCGCCACGTTGCAGACCCGCTGCACGAAGAGGGCGAGGAACAGTGCCGTCATCGTCGCCGAGGCGTGCTCGATCAGTGCCAGGACCGCGCCGAAACCGAAGGCGGCAACCAGCGTCAGCAGCACCGTCTGCCGCTGTACGGGTGCGCCTCGCAGCTCGGGCCCGCCCGCCATGACCACGCCGCTCAGGGCGACCACCAGGCCCGCCGCCTGCAGCCAGCCGGGCCGCTCGCCCAGAGCCAGGCCCGCCCCGACGGGCACCAGCACCGCGAGCGAGGCGAGCGGGGAGACCACGCCCATCGGCCCCTGGGCCAGAGCCCGGTAGAAGGAGAACATCGCGATCGGGCCGACCACTCCGGCGGCCACGGCGAACCACAGCTGCGGCCCCCACTCGCTCCAGCCGCCGGTGGCGATGACGATCGCGCCGAGCACGGCCATGGCGAGGGCCTGCGAGACGACGACCACGGTGGCCGCCGGTATGCGCCGCGTGAGCAGGCCGCCGCCGAAGTCGGCCAGCCCCCACAGGAGACTGGTGGCCAGGGCCAGGGCTGCGCTCATCGGATGTGCCTCGCAGTACAGTGTGGTGGATGCTGTAGTCCAGCACACCGTAGTTGAGTACATTGCACGATGTCATCTAAAATATTGGACGGTAGGGAAGCCCGTGACGGACCTCGACCACCTCACGCAGTCCCTCGCCCGCAATCTGAAACGCTGGCGCCACGAGCGCGGCTTCACCCTCGACGCGCTCGCAGCCCGCGCGGGTGTCAGCCGCGGCATGCTGATCCAGATCGAGCAGGCGCGCACGAATCCGAGCGTCGGCACCGTCGTCAAGATCGCCGACGCGCTGGGGGCGAGCATCACCACGCTGCTCGACTACGACCAGGAACCCCAGGTCCGGCTCGTGCCGGCCGAACAGGCGATCCGGCTCTGGTCCACCGAGGCGGGCAGCCACAGCACCCTGCTGGCCGGTACCGAGGCCCCCGGGCCGCTGGAGCTGTGGTCCTGGCGGCTGATGCCCGGTGAGGGCAGCGACTCCGATCCGCATCCCCAGGGCACCACGGAACTCGTCCATGTCTCCGCGGGGGAGCTGACGCTGACCGCCGACGGTACGGAGCACCGGGTGCCCGCTGGGACCTCCGCCACCTTCGAATCCCACGTCCCGCACGGTTACCGCAACGACGGCACCGACCCCGTCGAGATGACCATGGCGGTATCCGTCCCGGCCCCTCGATGAGTCCGGCGGGGGAGGTCGCTAGCATGCGTTCCATGCACGCGCCCATCGGAGACTTCGACCACGCCCGCCCGGCTCCCGACTGCCTGGACCTGCTCGTCCCGCCGGTCGCCTCCGCGGTGCGGACCTGGCCCGGCGCGGTGCCCGCGGAACAACTGCTCTACGTCGACACCGACCCGGATCTCGCCGACACTGCGGTCTTCGTGGAGGCGTACGGCGCGGATCTGCTGGAGACCTCCGCCAACTGCGTCGTGGTCGCCGCGAAGCGTGCGGGGGAGCGGACCCTGGCCGCCTGCCTGGTCCCCTCCAGCACCCGGGTCGACGTCAACGGTGCCGTACGCCTGCAGCTCGGCGCCCGTAAGGCGTCGTTCGCTCCGCGGGACACCGCCGTCGGCGAGACGGGCATGGAGTACGGCGGCATCACGCCGTTCGGCCTCCCCGCCGGATGGCCGGTGCTCGTCGACTCGGTGGCGGCCGGAATGCCCTGGGTGCTCGTCGGCAGTGGCAGCAGGCGCGGAAAGCTCATCGTGCCGGGGAAGGCGCTGGCGGAGCTGCCGGGCGCGGTCGTCGTCGAGGGACTCGGCATCTGAGGGTGCGCAGGCTCAGAGCCCGGCAGGTTCTCAGGCCCGCCGGGAGAGATCGAGCGAGAGCGCCGTCGCGTGCTCGGCGAATCCGAGGCTCCGGTAGAGCGCTTCGGCCTCGTCGGTCGTGTGCAGATCGACCCGGGTGACGCCCTGCGCGCCGAACCAGTCCAGCAGGGCCTCCGTCGTCGCCCGAGCGTGGCCCCGGCCCCGGTAACGCGGATCGGTGCACACATTGAAGAGGAAACCGACGCGCCCGGCCGGATGGCGCGGCGAGGGCAGCCGCTCCTCGATGCGGCCCATCGCACAGGCTGCCAGGTGCGGCTCGCCCGCGCCGTCCCCGTCGACGACGAAACCGACGAGCCGCGCCCTCGGTCCGGTCAACTGCCGCCGGGCCGCCTCCTCGGCGTCGCCCTGCCACGCCCCGGGCTCATCACGGCCGTACATCGCGACGAACATCAGCCGTCTGAGCCGGACGATCTCCGGAGCGTCATAAGGGCGTGCGGCCCGTATCTCTGCCATGAGCGGATGTTACGGGGTGGCCCGCGAGGGCAGGCGGGGAATCTCGATCGCCGGGCAGCGGTCCATCACCATGTCCAGACCGGCGGCGCGGGTGCGCGCGCAGGCGTCCTCGTCGATCACGCCGAGCTGGAACCAGACGGCCTTGGCACCCATCGCGACGGCCTCGTCGGCGACCGGGCCGGCAAGCTCGGAATTGACGAAGACGTCCACCACGTCCACCGGGAACGGGATGTCCGCCAGCGTCGCGTAACCCTGCTCGCCGTGCACCGTCTCGGCCTTGGGGTGCACGGGCACCACACGTTTGCCGAACCGGCGCAGCACCCCGGCCACGCCGTAGGCCGCCCGCTCCTGGTTGTTCGACAGTCCGACCACCGCCCAGGTGTCGCCGGACGAGGTGAGAATCCTGCGCACCGTCTCCGTGTCTGCGTACATGTCCGCCACAACCGGCACACCGCCCTCGCGCATTCCCGCGCCCGCCAGGGATTACGTGGCAGGCCCTAGGCTGTTCGGCATGCAGCAGCAGTATCTGACCGTCCCCGGCGAGGGTGTGCACGAGACCGAGGTGAACCGTTCCCGGTTCCGCTGCGCGCTGGCCCCCGCCGCCACCGAGGCCGAGGCGCGGGCCTTCATCGCACGCGTGCGCGAGGAGCACCCGACCGCCGGCCACCACTGCTGGGCCTATGTGATCGGTGCGGACGGCGGCATCCAGCGTGCGGGGGACGACGGGGAGCCCGGCGGCACCGCCGGAGCGCCCATGCTGCAGATGCTGACCCGCCGCGAGACCCGCTGCGTGGTGGCCGTGGTCACCCGGTGGTTCGGCGGCACCAAGCTCGGCGCGGGCGGGCTCATCCGCGCCTACGGCGGGGCCGTCGGCGAGGCACTGGACGCGCTCGGCACGGTCACCCGGCAGCGCATCCGGCTCGCCACCGTCACCGTCGACCACCAGCGCGCCGGCCGTCTGGAGAACGAACTGCGCTCCGGCGGCACCCGGGTGCGCGAGGTGCGGTACGGCACCGAGGTGTGCATCGAGGTGGAGATCCGCGAAGCGGACCTGGATGCCTTCCGGCAGCGGCTGGCCGACGCCACCTCCGGCGACGCCCGCCTCGACCTGGGCGCGGAGTCCTTCGGCGCGCCCGCCGGCGCCTGAGCCGAGGGCCGTGGTGGAGCAGGGGCTCGCAGGCGCTAGCGTGGCGGGTGCCGACGGCGAGCCCGTGCTGATTCACCGCTGGCTCAGTGCTGGGTCCAGGGGCGTGGGAGGGGAAGACATGCAGGTCGGAGCGGCGTCTTGAGAATTCTGCACACATCCGACTGGCACCTGGGCCGGAGCTTCCACCGGGTCAGCCTGCTGGACGCCCAGCGGGTCTTCCTGGAGCACCTCGTGGCGACCGCCGAGGAGCAGCGGGTGGACGCCGTGCTCGTCGCGGGCGACATCCATGATCGGGCGGTGCCGCCGCTCGCCGCCGTCGAGCTGTTCGACGACGCGCTGCACCGGCTCGCCGCTCTCGGCGTCCCGACGGTCATGATCTCCGGCAACCACGACTCCGCCAGACGGCTCGGCGTCGCCTCCGGGTTGATCGAGAAGGCCGGGGTCCACCTCCGTACGGCCCCGGAGGGCTGCGGCAGCCCGGTGGTTCTCTCCGACGCGCACGGCGACGTCGCCGTCTACGGACTGCCCTATCTGGAACCAGCCCTGGTACAGCCGGTGCTGGCGGCCGAGCAGCGCAGCCATATCGCGGTACTGGAGGCCGCCATGGGCCGGGTGCGCGCCGACCTCGCCGCGCGCCCGGAGGGCACCCGCTCCGTCGTCCTCGCCCACGCCTTCGTCACCGGCGGCGAGGTCTCCGACAGCGAGCGTGACATCACGGTCGGCGGGGTGGCCGCCGTCCCCGCCGCCGTCTTCGACGGTGTCGACTACGCGGCACTCGGCCACCTGCACGGCTGCCAGACGATCACCGAGCGGGTCCGCTACTCCGGCTCCCCGCTTGCCTACTCCTTCTCCGAGACACGGCAGCGCAAGTCGATGTGGCTGGTGGATCTCGATGCCCGCGGCACGGTCCAGGCCGAGCGGCTGGACTGCCCGGTGCCGCGCCCACTGGCCCGGATCCGCGGCACACTCGAAGAGCTCCTGGAGGCACCGGAGAACGAGCGGCACACAGACTCCTGGGTCGAGGCCACCCTCACCGATCCGCACCGCCCCACCGAGCCGATGGCGCGGCTGGCCGCCCGCTTCCCGCACGTCCTCAGCCTCGTCTTCGACCCGGACCGCACCGAGGGGGACGCACACCTCTCGTACGCCGAGCGGCTGCGCGGCCGCAGCGAACAGCAGATCGCCGAGGACTTCGTGGGGCACGTACGGCACGGCAGGGAGGCCGACACGGAGGAGCGGCGCGTGCTGAGTGACGCCTTCGACGCCGTCCGCGCCGCCGAGAGCGTCGCCCGGTGAGGCCGCACCGGCTCACCGTGACGGCCTTCGGCCCCTTCGGCGGCACCCAGCACGTCGACTTCGACGGGCTCTGCGCCGACGGCCTGTTCCTCCTGCACGGCGCCACCGGCGCGGGCAAGACCTCGCTGCTGGACGCGGTGTGCTTCGCCTTGTACGGCGGTGTGCCCGGGGCCAGGCAGCAGCCCGGCGGGGGCCTGCGCAGCGACCACGCCGACGCGCACACCCTGACCGAGGTGGTGCTCGAACTGTCCCTCGGCGGGCGCCGCCTGGAGATCACCCGCCGCCCCGAACAGCTCCGTCCCAAGAAGTCGGGCCGTGGCGGCCTGACGCGGGAGCGGGCCCACGCCGCGCTGCGCGAGTACAACTCCGGAGCCGGGGAGTGGAAGGCGCTCAGCCGTTCGCACCTGGAGATCGGCGAGGAGATCGGCACCCTGCTCGGCATGAGCCGTGACCAGTTCTGCCAGGTGGCGCTCCTCCCGCAGGGCGACTTCGCCCGCTTCCTGCGGTCCGGCGCGGAGGACCGGGCAAAACTGCTCGGGCGGCTCTTCGACACCGGCCGGTTCGTCGCGGTGGAGGACGAACTCGTCCGGATGCGCCGGGAGACGCAGGAGGAGGTGCGCGGCGCGGACGACGCGCTGCTGGCACTCGCCCACCGCATGCGGCAGGCCGCGGGCACCGACCTGGGCAGCGACCTCGCCGCCGAATGGCTGCCGTCGCCCGCCAGGCAGCAGGCCCAGCCCGGCGGCGTCCCTGGCCAGCGCGCCACCGGCGGCACGCGCGGCGCGGCACGGGGCCGGACGGCCGGTGCCGAGGGGAAGACGGAGACGGCGGCCGAGGAGCCGGCACCGGCCGAATCCGTCCTGGAGTGGGCCGCTCTCGCCCGCTCGGCCGCACGGGAGCGCACCGACAGCGCCGCACTCGCGGTCCGCAGCGCGGAGGAAGCGCACACCCGCGCGCTCGTACGTCTGGAGGACGCCCGGGAGCTGGCCCGCCGCCAGAAGCGGTACGACGCGGCCCGCCAGCGGGCCGGTCAACTCCGCGCCGACGCGGAGGAGCGAGAGCGGATCACGGAACGGCTGGCAGCCGCCCGCGCCGCCGAGGCCGTCGTCCCGGCCGTCACCCTGCGGGCCACGGCAGCCGCCGAGGAGACCGAGGCCGCCAGGGCGGAGAGCGGCCTCCGTGCGGCGCTGCCCCCGGAGTTCGCCGAGGCCGAACCTGCCGCACTGATCGCGCGCGAACACGAGGCCCGGCAGGAACTGGGCACCCTGGCTTCCGCCCGCCGCGCCGAACAGCGCAGCGATGACCTGGCGGCCGAACTGGCCGCGCTGGAGAGCGAGTCCCGCACCGACGAGGAGGCACTGCGGGAGGCCGAGGAGTGGCTCGCGGAGTGGGAGACGGCACGACCCGTCTTCCAGCAGCGTGTCGAGGGCGCGCAGGACGCCGCCACCCGTGCCGAGCATCTGGCCGGGCAGCTCGGCCCCGCCCGCCGCCGCCTCGCCGCCGCCCGCCGCCGCGACCGGCTGGAGACGGAGCTGCAGACCGCCCACGCCGCACTGCTGACCGCCCGCGAGCGGTCCGCCGACGCACACCAGCACTGGCTGGACCTCAGGGACCGCCGCCTGCGCGGCATCGCCGCCGAGCTCGCCGCCGCGCTGCGCCCCGGCGCGGCCTGCGCCGTCTGCGGCAGTCCGGAGCACCCCGCCCCGGCGCCGCTGGACGACGGGCATGTCGACCAAAGCGCCGAGGACGCGGCGCTGGAGGCGTACCGCCGGGCCGACGGCGTACGAGAGGAGGCGGGCGCGCAGTTGCGGGCGCTGGAAGGGCAACTGGCCGCCGCCCGCACCGAATCGGACGAGCAGGACGAGCAGGACGAGCAGGAGGAGCACGGCGGGCCCGACGTGCCGGGTGACGGAAAGGGAGGCGACCACCACCGAAGCGTCGGTGAACTGGCCGCCGCGGTCGCTGAGCTGGAGGCCGGCCACGCCGCCGCGTACACCGAGGCGTCCGGCGCCCACGAGGCACGGGAGAGCCTGGCCCGTGCCGAGCAGGAACAGCTGCGGCGGCTCGCGGTCCGGCGGGACGCCGAACGCCGCCTCGCCGCCCGCACCTCCCACCGCGAAGCCCTCCAGCGCGAGCGGACGGCCCTGCTCGAAGAGGTGCGCGAGGCCAGCGGCGACGCCTCCGGGGTGGCCGAGCGTGCCACGCTGCTGGAACGCACGGCGGGGCTGCTGGCCGCCGCGGCGGAAGCCGCCGGGACGGCACGGGCGGCGGCTCGGCGCTTGGCCGACGCCGGCGCCGGGGCGGCCGACGCCGCGCGGCGTGCCCGGTTCGAGACGGTGGACGAGGCCCTCGCGGCCGTCCTCGGCGAAGCCGAACAGGGTGCCCTGCGCGAGCGACTGGAGACCTGGCAGGCGGAGGAGCGTGCGGTGGCGGCGGAGCTGGCCGACCCCGGTCTCGCCGAAGCGGCTCGCCTGCCCGCCCCCGATCCGGCTGCGGCGCAGACGGAGGTCGAAGCAGCCACCCGCCGGCTGCGAGACGCCTCCGCGGTCCAGGACGCCGCCCTCCACCGCTGCGCCGAACTCGACCGGCTGAGCACCCGCGCCTCCGCCGACGTCCGCAGGGCCGCTCCGCTGCGCGAGACCCACCGGCGGCTGTCCGGGCTCGCGGGGCTCGCCGCGGGCACCTCGGCTTCGAACGAACGGAAGATGCGGCTGGAGACCTATGTGCTGGCGGCCCGGCTCGAGCAGGTGGCCGCCGCCGCCAGCGCCCGGCTGGCCCGGATGTCGGCCGGGCGCTACACGCTGGTGCACTCGGCGGAGCGGGCGTCCGGGCGCGGCCGTTCGGGCCTGGGCCTCCATGTCATCGACTCCTGGACGGGCGTCGAACGCGACACCGCCTCGCTCTCCGGGGGTGAGACGTTCTTCGCCTCGCTCGCGCTGGCACTGGGCCTCGCCGACGTCGTCACGGACGAGGCGGGCGGCATCCCGCTGGACACCCTCTTCATCGACGAGGGCTTCGGCAGCCTGGACGAGGAGACGCTGGACGAAGTCCTGGATGTGCTCGACTCCCTGCGGGAGCGGGACCGCAGCGTGGGCATCGTCAGCCACGTCGCCGACCTGCGGCGGCGTATCCCGGCCCAGTTGGAGGTCGTCAAGACCCGCACCGGCTCGTCACTGCGGCACCACGCGGAGAGTGCCGGCGCGCATCGGGTCAGCGGCTGAACGGGCGGCGGGTCGCGCTCGCGGACGAGAAGCCGCTGCTGCTTGCTCGGTGGGCCGGGACACCGGTGGGGACGACGCTCGCAGGGACGGCGGTCGTGGAATCATGCGCGACGACTCCTGATCGGCTGTTCGGCACGCATCGGGCTGCCAGCGCGACGGGACCAGCCACGGCCGATTTCTGCGCACCGCACGGGCGCTCCAGTCGCCGTGGTCATCCCGGGAGGGGATGACCACGGCACCGGCCGGGGCGCGTGGCAATCCGGCCGCCTGGGGTTGGCCTGGCGGAGGTTGGCGGATACCGGCAAGGACAACCCCGACGGCCAGGTCCGGCTGAGCTTCCCGGACTGAGGATCAGGCGTCGGCCCGTGGCCGCCTCCGGCTCACCAGCAGCTTCAGCAGCGGCCACGCCAGCAGCAGCACGATCACCGCGTACACCGTCACCGCGAACGGCGTGTTGACCAGCCCGGTCACGCTGCCGTCGCTGATCTGCAGGGCGCGGCGCAACTGCTGCTCGGCGTTCGGGCCGAGGATGACGCCGATCACGGCGGGCAGGATGGGCAGGCCGTAGCGCCGCATGCCGAAGCCGATCAGGCCGATGACCAGCAGGGTCACCAGGTCGATGACCTCGCCGCCGACCGCGTACGCGCCGACCGCCGCGAAGAACATGATCCCCGCGTAGAGGTACGGCCGCGGGATCCGCAGCAGCTTGGCCCACACCGGCGCCAGCGGCAGGTTGAGCGCGAGCAGCAGCACCATGCCGACGAAGAGCGACGCGATCAGGCCCCACACCAGCTCGGGTTCGCGGTCGAAGAGCAGCGGGCCGGGCTGGATGCCGTACTGCTGGAAGGCGGCCAGCATGACGGCCGCGACCGCCGTCGTCGGCAGCCCCAGGGTCAGCATGGACACCAGCGTTCCCGCCGCCGAGGCCGACGCCGCCGACTCCGGGCCGGCCACGCCCTCGATGGCGCCCTTGCCCCACTCGTCCTTGTTCTTGGACAGGCGCTTCTCCGTGACGTACGACAGGAACGTGGGGATTTCCGCGCCGCCCGCCGGGATCGCGCCGAACGGGAAGCCGATGAGCGGGCCGCGCAGCCAGGACTTCCAGGTCCGTTTCACATCATCGCGACCGAGCCAGGGACGGCCCACCGGGATCGGCTCGGCCCCCCCGCGCCGCAGATGCGCCGCCACCCACAGCGCCTCGCCGATGGCGAACAGACCGACCGCGACGATCACCACGTCGATGCCGTCGGCGAGTTGCAGCGAACCGAAGGTCAGCCGCTGCTGGCCCGTCATCTGGTCCAGGCCCACCAGGCCGATCGTCAGTCCGATCAGCAGGGAGGCCAGGCCTCTGATCCGTGACGAACCCAGCACCGACGTCACGGCGATGAACGCCAGCACCATGATGGCGAAGTAGTCCGGAGCACCGATGTCCACCGCAAGGTCGGCGACCGTCGGCGCCAGTATCACCAGAAGGATCGTGCCGATCATGCCGCCCGCGAAGTGCCCGATGGCGGCGGCCGCCAGCGCCTGGGAGCCGCGCCCCGCCTTGGCCATGGGGTTGCCCTCCATGGCCGCGACCACGGCGGCGCTCTCGCCGGGGGTGTTGAGCAGGATGGAGGTGGTCGAACCGCCGAACATCGCGCCGTAGTAGATGCCGGCGAACATGATGAACGCGGCAACCGGGTCCAGCCCGTACGTCACCGGCAGCAGCAGCGCGACCGCCATCGCCGGGCCGATGCCCGGCAGGACGCCGATGGCCGTGCCGAGCAGCACACCGAGGGCGGCCCACAGGAGATTGAGCGGGGTGAGTGCCGTACCGAAACCGCCCATGAGGGAGTTGAAGGCGTCCATGTCAGAGCACTCCCATCAGCGGACCGCCGGGCAGCGGCACTCCGAGCAGCTTGTCGAAGACGACGTAGGTGATCAGGGACAGCACCGCGGCGATCAGAGGGTCGCGGTCCACGCGGCGGCTGCCGAGGGCGAAGGCGGCACCCCAGAACAACACCGCGCCCGCGACGGGGAAGCCGGCCGGCTCGATCAGCGCGGCCGCGCCCAGGAAGATCCCGACGAGCAGCAGCACCGTGCGCCAGTCGGCCGGTTCGGACAGGTCTACGTCCTCGCCGCCCTCGGCCTCGCCCCGGCCGCCGCGCAGCACGTCGACGGCGAGCAGCGCGGCGATCACCAGCAGCCCGATCCCGACGACGATCGGAACCGTCTTCGGGCCGACCGGCCCGCGCTGGGTGATGTCGACGTCCATGGTGAGCGCGTCGGTCAGGACGAGCGCGCCGAGCGCGAGCAGCATCACGCACACGCCCAGCTCGGAGTGCTCGCGCAGCCACGAGCGCCGCCCGGCCGCCGGGGCCGGGGAAGAGTCGGTCCGCGTCGTCGTCACAGCCCCAGCTCCTTCAGCACCGACACCACACGCTTGTCCTGGGCCTCCAGGAACGTGCCGAACTTCTCACCGGTCAGGAAGGCGTCGTCCCAGCCGTTCTTGTCCATCGACTCCTGCCACTCGGGCGAGTCGTGCAGCTCCTCGGCCAGGCGAATCAGCTTGTTCCGCTCCGCGTCCGACAGCCCGGGCGGGGCGACGATGCCGCGCCAGTTGGTGAATTCCACGTCGTAGCCGGACTCCTTGAGTGTCGGTGCGTCCTTCAGGTCGTCGACCCGTTCCGGGCCGGTCACCGCGAGCACCCTCAGCTCGCCCGCCTTGATCTGGTCCAGGTACTCGCCGACGCCGGAGACCCCGAAGCCGACCTTGTTGCCGAGGATGGAGGCGAGCAGCTCGCCGCCGCCGTCGAAGGGGACGTAGTTGACCGACTTGGGCGAGATCCCGGCGGCCTGTGCCATCAGCATCGGCGCGAGATGGTCGGGTCCGCCCGGCGACGAGCCACCCCCGACGGGGATCTTGCCGGGGTCCTTCTTCCAGGCGGCGATCAGCTCGTCGATCGTCCTGTACGGCGAGTCCTTGCCGACCACGACGACGTCCTGCTCCTCGGTGAGCCGCGCGATCGGCGTGGTGTCGGCGAGGGTATTGGGCGCGTGGTTGGAGCGGACGGCGCCCACGACACCGAGACCCATGGACATGGCGAGCTTGCCGTTGCCGTGCTCGCTCACCAGCCGGCTCAGGCCCACGGTGCCGCCCGCGCCCGGCAGATTGAACACCTCGATGTTGTGCGTGAGCCCGACGTCCTCGGCGTTCTTGGCGGCTGTGCGGGCGGTGATGTCGTAGCCGCCGCCGGGCGTGTTGGGAACCATGAAGCGCAGGCCGGGGATCTGCGTGCCGGTCCCGGAGTCGCTGCCCGTGGAGAGCAACGGCGGTCCCGCGAGCACGAGCACGGCGGCCCCTACTAGGGCGAGGGGGGTGCGCAGGCGCACGAATGACACCACCTGTCGGTTGGTAGATCGGTACGGGGGAGAGCCCTGTGGGGGAGGGCGACTGGGCCACATGGTGCCCGTGCACCGACGGCCTGTCTGCCTTGCGCAACCAAGGGAGGTTGTGGTCTTTGCGGTCTCCGGCGGATCGCTGGTTCGTTGCGAACACAGCACATCTCTTTCCTTCGCCGCAGGTGGGCACCATGATGGCGACCCGGCACACCCTCCCGCCTCCGTCAGCTGAGATCGAGTCCGCCGTGGCACTCACCTTCCGCCGTCAGACCCTCGCGGGCGAGATGCTGGTCCTCCAGCTCGCCATCGTCGTCGTGGTCCTGCTTGCGGTCGCCGCCGTCTCGCTCGCCCAGTCCAGGGCCACCTTCAACCGCGTCGAGGGCCGCCGGGTCACCGCCCTGGCCGAACAGCTGGCCACCACACCACTGGTCCGCAGCCAGCTGCTGCGCCCCGTGCCGCAGGAGGCCCTCGCCCCGTTGGTGAACTCCACGCAGACCCAGTCCGGGGTCACCTCGGTCACCGTGGCCGACGCCGACGGCCGCGTCGTCAGCTCCACCGACCCCACGATGATCGGCAGCCGACTGCCGCGCAGCGAGGGCGCCGCCGAGGGGCGCGGCTGGTCGGGACCACTGACACTGCACGGCAGCCGTGAACGCGTCGCGCAGGTTCCGGTGCTCGGCGTCACCCGGGAGACCCTCGGCCGGCACCTCGGCACCGTGATGGTCGGTGAGGCCGACCCGAGGGTGTGGCAGCGCCTCGGTGGCGCCTCCTCCTACCTCCTCGCCTACCTCAGTATCGCCAGCGGCCTCGGTGTGGCGGGCTCCTGGCTGCTCGCGCGGCGTGTCAAACGGCAGACCCTCGGTCTGGAGCCGCGCGAGATCGCCGGGCTCGCCGAGCACCGGGAGGCGATGCTGTACGGCATCGCCGAGGGCGTGGTCGCCCTCGATCCGCAGCACCGGCTCACCCTGGTCAACGAGATGGGCCGGCGTCTGCTCGACCTGCCCTCGGACTGTGTGGGCCAGAGCCTGGACGGCCTCGGCGTCGACGGGCGGCTGCGCGACGTCCTGGCCGGTACGGGGGCAGGGGCGGACACCGGGGAGGTAACAGGCGGGGCCGGTAGGCGTGACGAGGTCGTCGTCCGTCACGGGCGGGTCCTGGTCATGAACCGGATGACGGTCACCAAGGACGGGCGCCCGCTCGGCTCGGTCACGACCCTGCGCGACCGCACCGAACTGGCCCGCCTGGAAAGGGAGATCGGCTCCTTTCGCAGCACCTCCGAGCTGCTGCGCGCCCAGGCCCACGAGTTCGCCAACCAGCTGCACACCATCTCCGGGCTTATCCAGATCGGCGAGTCGGACGAGGTGGTGCGCTACATCCGCGCGCTCAACCAGCGGCGCCAGTCCCTGGATGTTGCCCTCAGCCGCCGGGTCCGCGACACCGCCGTCGCCGCGCTGCTGACGGCGAAGGCGTCCCTCGCGGCCGAGCGCAGGGTCGCCCTGCGCGTCTCGGACCGCACGGCGCTCGACCGGCTGGCCCCGGAGGACGCCGCCGACGTGGCGACCGTGGTCGGCAACCTCGTCGACAACGCCGTGGACGCCGCCGCGGCGCCCGGCGCCGGCCACGAGGCCTGGGTCGAGGTCGAGCTGAGGCAGGACGCCTCCAGCGTCGAGATCGTGGTCCGCGACTCCGGGCCCGGTGTGGCGCCCGAACTGGCCCGCGAGGTCTTCTCCCACGGCTTCACCACCAAGGCCGCCCGACAAGGCGAGCGCGGCATCGGCCTGGCGCTGACCCGGCTGGTCTGTGAACGTCACGGCGGCGAGATCTCGGTGACCAACACCCCCGAGGGGGCTATGTTCGCCGCACGCATGACCGTCAGCCACCTCACCGACGCGGTGGCGGAAGGAGCAGCACCATGACGGGTAGGAGCGGCCCGACCGGCGCGATCGCTACGAACGGTACGGCCCATCCGACGACGACTGCGCCCGGCACAGCCCACCCCGACGCCGGGACCGGTACGGCGCACCCGGCCGCCACTGCGGCCGGTAGGGCCGACGCGTCCCGCGCCGGCGACCCGATTGGCGTGCTCGTGGTCGACGACGACTTCATGGTGGCCCGGGTGCACCGCGCCTTCGTCGAACGCGTCGAGCCCTTCCGGGTCGTCGGGGTCGTCGGCACCGGGGAGCAGGCGCTCGCCGCCGTCGGGGAACTGCGCCCCGACCTCGTCCTGCTCGACCTGTACCTGCCGGACGTCTTCGGCCTCGACGTCATTCCCCGGCTGCGCGCAGCCGGCCACGACTGCGACGTCATGGTCATCAGCGCGGCCCGGGAGGCGGACGCGGTGCGGGGTGCGGTACGGCACGGCGTGGTCGACTACCTGCTGAAACCGTTCGAGTTCGAGGACCTGCGGGTGAGGCTGGAGCGCTATGCCGTCCAGCGGGGCCGGCTGCTCGGCACGGTGGTCCGCAGCCAGGCCGACGTCGACCGCGTACTGGCCGGAGCGGGGACGCCGGCCGCCGCGGTCCCGGCGTTGCCCAAGGGCGTGAGCGTGGAGACCGCCGAGCTGGTCGAACGCACCCTGCGTGAGGCCGACGGCACCCTGTCCGCCAGCGAGTGCGCGGCGTTGACCGGCGTCTCCCGGGTCAGCGCCCGCCGCTACCTGGAGTACTTCCAGACCGTCGGCAGCGCGGACGTCTCCCTGCGCTACGGCGTCGCGGGTCGCCCCGAACGCCGCTACCGCTTCCGGGGCGCGGTCACCGGCCCGGCGCTCCCGCCCGCGGCCCGCCCATGACGAAGTCCAGGAGCCGTGCGACTCGCGGCCGCCAGTCCTCACGGGGATCGACCTGCCCGAGACCGCCGATGACGGAAGTCTTCGCCATGATCAAGCCCGGCGACTGCAGCAACGCTCGTGATCAATACAGCCAGGGCCTGTTGGTGAGTCCCGAGGGTCAGCCCGCGGCGTTGTGCGTGCGCTCGCAAGGCGGAGGATCGTCCTCGTGCTGAGCGTACTCGGACGACTCCGACAACGCAGCGAGCATGGGGCCACCCCCGGCCCGAAGGGCCGAGGGGACGCGTGCCGGGGCGTCGCGGGCCCGAGAAGACCCATCGGACAGGCCGTGGGGCCGGCGGACCCTACAGGGCCGAGAGCTCCTCGACCAGGTCGTCGAGACCCAGCGAGCCCTGGGACAGGGCGGCCATGTGCCACCGCTTGGCGTCGAAGGCGTCGCCGTGGGCGGCGCGCGCGTTCTCCCGCCCGGTCAGCCAGGCGCGCTCGCCCAGCTTGTAGCCGATTGCCTGGCCCGGCATGCCCAGATAGCGCACCAGCTCGCTCTCCACGAAGTCCGCCGGGCGGCCGGAGTGCATCCCGAAGAACTCCTGCCCCAGCTCCGGAGTCCACCGCTCGCCCGGGTGGAAGGGCGAGTCGGCGGGGATCTCCATGCCCAGATGCATGCCGATGTCCACGATCACCCGGACCGCCCGCATCATCTGCGCGTCCAGATAGCCCAGCCGCTGCTCGGCGTCGGCCAGGAAGCCCAGTTCGTCCATCAGACGCTCCGCGTACAGGGCCCAGCCCTCCGCGTTGGCGCTCACCATGCCCACCGAGGTCTGATACCGCGACAGGTCGTCCGCGACAAGGGTCCACTGCGCCAGCTGCAGATGGTGGCCCGGCACCCCCTCGTGGTACCAGGTCGACACCAGGTCGTAGACGGGGAACCGGGTTTCGCCCATCGTCGGCAGCCAGGTGCGCCCCGGCCGCGTGAAGTCCATCGACGGCTGGGTGTAGTACGGCGCCGCCGCGCTGCCGGGCGGCGCGATCCGCGACTCCACCCGCTTGACCTGCTCGGCTAGTTCGAAGTGGGTGCCGTCCAGCTTCTCGATCGCCTCGTCCATCAGGGACTGGAGCCAGTCGCGCACCTCGTCGACGCCCTCGACGGCCTGCCCGTGCGTGTCCAGGTGGCGCAGCGCCTCCCAGGGGGTGGCGGCGCCGGGCAGCACCTTCTCCGCCTCGGTGCGCATCTCGGCCAGCAGCCGGTGGAACTCGGCCCAGCCGTACGTGTAGGCCTCCTCCACATCCAGGTCGGCGCCGTTCCAGTAGCGGGCCCACCGCAGATACCGCTCACGGCCCACGGTCTCCGGCGCTCCCGCGATTTTTGGGGCGTAGACGTCGCGCAGCCAGTCGCGGACCGCGCGGATGGCGCCGGTGGCCGCCTCGGCGGCCTCGGCCAGCTCCGCCCGCAGGGCGTCGGGGCCCTGCCCCGCGAAGGTCGCGAACCAGCTCTCCTCTCCCGTGTCCTCGCCGATCCACTCGCTCAGCTGCCCGATCATCGTGGCCACCTGCCGGGGCCCGCCGGGCAGCTGCTTGGCCAGCCCGGCCCCCAGGGAGGCGCGGTAGCCCTCCAGCGCCGCGGGCGTCGCCCGAAGCCGCTGCGCGATCCGCCCCCAGTCCTCCTCGGTGTCGGACGGCATAACGGTGAGGATGCCGCGCACGGCGTGCACCGGACTGTTCAAGTTGCTGACCGCGCGCAGCCCCTCGTGCGCTTCGTGCACGGCCAGTTCGGCGGTCAGCCGCTCGCGCAGCAGCCGGGCGCAGCGCCGCTCCGCGTCGCTTTCGGCACCTGCCCGTGCCTCGGCGGCGGTCAGCTGCCGCAGCGTGTCGCGCCCGAGCTCCGCCAGCTCCTCCTGTCCGGCGGGGGAGAGGTCGGGCAGACGGCCGTAGCTCTCGGGCACACCGAGATAGGTGCCGGCGATGGGATCGAGTTCGACGAGGGCGTCGACATAGCTGTCGGCCACCTGGCGGGGGAGGGGAGCGCTGTTCTTCGTATCGGACATGTGCTCCATCCTCGTACGTGTGGAACGGCTTCGTCAGGTGGGTGGCAGAAGTGGGCCGCAGACCCACTGCTGGAAGATCAGCCGGGTCTCCACCCGTGCCACCTCCCGGCGGGAGGTGAATTCGTCCAGCACCAGCCGCTGCAGGTCCGCCGTCCCCGTCACCGCCACATGCACGAGATAGTCGTCCGGGCCGGTGAGGTGGAACAGCGCCCGCGATTCGGGCAGCGCGCGGACCCGCTCCACGAACGGGCCGATCAGTTCCCGCCGGTGCGGCCGCACCTGCACCGACAGCAGTGCCTCCAGCGACCGGCCCAGCCGCGCGGGATCGAGCCGCAGCTCGTGGCCGAGGATCACGCCGCTGCGGCGCAGCCTGCCCACCCGGTCCAGACAGGTGGAGGGCGCGATGCCCACGGCGGTGGCCAGATCCCGGTACGTCGTCCGGGCGTCGTTCTGCAGCAGCCGCAGAATCTCCAGGTCGACCGGGTCCAGCACGACAGAATCGGACATGAGTCGAACGTAACACGGCCTTCCGCCCCCACAGCCCGTCCGGTGTTCAGGATCGCCGCATGGAGACGACACCCGCGACGACCCGCTCGCTCGCCACCGAGGCGGTGCACGCCGGACGCGAAGACCTCGCCGCCCTCGGCCTGCACGCCGCACCGCTGGACCTGTCCACCACCTATCCGTCCCACGACAGCCGGGCGGAGGCCGCCCGGCTCGACGAGTTCGCCGCCACCGGGGCCCAGCTGACCGGCCCGCCCGTCTACGCCCGGCTCGACAACCCGACCGTCGCCCGGTTCGAGCAGGCGCTCGCCCGGCTGGAGGGCACCGAGACGGCGGTCGCCTTCGCCAGCGGCATGGCCGCCCTCACCGCGACGCTGCTGGCCAGGACGGCGGCGGGGCTGCGGCATGTCGTCGCCGTACGGCCGCTGTACGGATGCAGTGACCACCTGCTCTCCAGCGGCCTGCTGGGCACCGAGGTGACCTGGGTCGATCCCGCGGGGATCGCCGAGGCCATCCGCCCCGAGACCGGCCTGGTCATCGTCGAGAGCCCGGCGAACCCGACGCTCGCGGAGCTGGATCTGCGGGCCCTCGCCCACTCCTGCGGCACCGTGCCGCTGATGGTCGACAACACCTTCGCCACCCCCGTGCTCCAGCGCCCGCACGAGAGCGGTGCCCGGATCGTGCTGCACAGCGCGACCAAGTACCTCGGCGGCCACGGTGACGTCCTGGGCGGCGTGATCGCCTGCGACGAGGAGTTCGCCCGGCAGCTGCGCCAGATCCGCTTCGCCACCGGCGGCGTGCTGCATCCGCTCGCCGGGTATCTGCTGCTGCGCGGGCTCTCCACCCTGCCTGTGCGGGTGCGTGCCCAGTCGGCCACCGCCGCCGTACTGGCGCGACGGCTCGCCGACGACCCGCGTGTCACCCGCGTCCACTATCCGAAGCTGGGCGGTGCCATGGTCGCATTCGAGGTGGCGGGCGATCCGCACGAGGTGATCGCCGGGGTGCGGCTGATCACCCCCGCCGTCAGCCTCGGGAGCGTCGACACCCTCATCCAGCACCCCGGTTCCATAAGCCACCGCATCGTGGCCGAAGACGACCGGCGCACCGGCGGCATCAGTGACAGGCTGCTGCGGATGTCGGTAGGTCTGGAGGACGCCGAGGACCTGTGGTACGACCTGGACACCGCGCTCAGCGCGCGCCGCTCTGCCACGCGGGACTTGGAAGAGACCCCTAGGCCGGGCGGGCGGTCTCCCGCTCCGGAGCCAGCTCGGCGGTGATCACCAGGGTGCCCTCCTCGATCTGGTGGTCCAGCGGCAGTTCCAGCCCGCGCATCAGGGCGACCATGCCCGCGTTCGACGCCTGGGTGACGGCGTACACGTGCGCGCAGCCGGCCTCGGCGGCCATCGCGGCCAGCCGCCGCAGCAGCTCGCCGCCCACGCCGTGCCGCTGCCAGCCGTCCTCCACGAGGAGGGCCACCTCCGTCTCGTCCCCGTCCCACAAAAGGTGCCCCAGCGCCACCAGCCGCCCGGCGGCGGTCTCGGCGGCGAGGGTGCGGCCGAAGCGGGGGGAGAGCAGATGGCCGAGATACGTGTCCGCGTCACCGACCGGGCCGTGATAGCGCCTCGACAGAGTGTCATCGGAGCAGCGCTCGTGCATCGCGCGGGCCGCGTCGAGATCACGGGTGTCCGCACGCCGTACGGTGATCTGCTGCCCCCGCGGGAGGGCGAGCGCGTCCTGCTGCCGGGGCATCCGGCGGCCCAGCCGCTCGTCCAGCGCGACCAGAGCTCGGGCGCGGGCGAACTCGGTGGGGGTGAAGGGCGGTTCGTGCCGTTCGATGAGGAGTGCGCCGCCCGCCGGGTCGGGGAACCGCAGCGTGTGCTCCTCGAACACGGCCTCCGGCGGCACCGGGGCGGACGCCGAGCGGATGGTGCAGCGGCCCAGCAGCTGCCGCAGCGCGAGGGGCAGTTCGGCGCTGTCCTGTGCTGTACGGCCGGCAAGTTCGAGCGCCTGTGCCGTCTCGTCCACCAGTTCGTGCGGAACGGCACGCCCCAGCCAGGTGTCCGTGCAGCCCGCCGCCGCCACCAGCCCGGCCAGGTCGCCGCTCGTCAGCTCCTCGGGAGCCCGCAGCAGCAGTTCGTCCACCGTCCACCCGTGCGGTGACGGGACCTCCGCAGGCCGTTCCTCGCCGTGGCGGGGGCCCAGCGGGAAGGTCTGCAGCGTCAGGATGTCCACGCCGCGCCCGGCCAGCGCGGTGCACAGCGCGGCGAGCGCCCCCGGCTCGTCCCGTACGGTCGTGCGCATCCGCCACAGCGACAACGGGCCGCCCCGGGACGGTAGTTCCGGCTGGGCCAGCAGTTCCGGCGGCGCGGCGCCGGTGCCGGTGGGCGGCGGATAGCCCCGGCGGCGTGTCCAACGCGGGCGCAGGGCGAACGGGACACGCGGCCGCCATGAGGGCCGACCGCCCTGTGAATGCTGCGAGTACGCTGGAAAATCGGTCATAAGGACACCTTCACCCTCTGGTGTTGCACGGTCACCAACGTCCTGTGACAGCTGAGTAAAGGCTGCATCCTTCAGGGTTGGTGGCCGTTTCCGCCCTTCTGTGAGATCCGTCGCAACCGCGCCCCGCACAGCGCTGCCGCGCCACCTTGCCCGCGGGCCGTCACTGCCCGGTGCGCCCCGCCCGCAGCACCCTGGTGTAGAGCACGCCGCCGCCCAACTCCCGCAGGCGTACCGTCAGATCGCCGCTCGCGCCGTCGATGTCGACCTGCCCGAAGTACTGACCGCCTTCCGTCGGCGGTACGTTCGCCGTCGTCGGCGCTTTCACGAAGTCCTGACGGGGCCCGAAGGTGCCGTCCAGCTCCAGCGCCGGGAAGCCGCCCGCGTTGAGCGGACCGGAGACGAACTCCCAGAAGGGCGCGAAGTCCTGGAAGGCCGCCCGGGACGGCGCGTAGTGCTGCGCCGAGGTGTAGTGGACGTCCGTGGTCAGCCATACGGTGCCGGTGATGCGCCGGTGCTTGACGTGCCGCAGCAGCTCGGCGATCTGCAGCTCGCGGCCCAGCGGCACGCCCGGGTCGCCCTGGGCCACCGCCTCGTAGTCGGTCGCCCCGTCCTTGACGGTCAGGCCGAGCGGCATGTCCGAGGCGATCACCTTCCACATGGCACGCGAACGGGAGAGCTCCCGCTTGAGCCAGCGCAGCTGCTCCGCCCCGAGGATGCCCTGGCGCTCATGGGGCTGCCGCCCTGGCGAGTTGGCGTTCCGGTAGGACCGCATGTCGAGCACGAAGACATCCAGCAGCGGGCCGTGCCGCACCACCCGGTACACCCGCCCGTCGCGGTCGCCGGAGGGCAGTGTGCGCACCGGAAAGTACTCGCCGAAGGCGCGCAGCGCCCGCCCGGCGAGCACGTCGGCGTCCCGGACGGTGTACCGCTCGTCCTCCAGGATCTCGCCGGGATACCAGTTGTTGTGCACCTCGTGGTCGTCCCACTGCACCAGTGACGGCACCCGCGCGTTGAACGCCCGCAGCTTGTCGTCGAGCAGGTTGTAGCGGAAGTTGCCCCGGAACTCGGCGAGCGTCTCGGCGACCTTCGACTTCTCCTCGGTCGTCACGTTGCGCCACACCCCGCCGTCCGGCAGGTCCACGCGCGCCGGGATCGGCGAGTCCGCGTAGATGGTGTCCCCGCTGTTGAGGAAGAAGTCCGGGTCGAGCCCGCCCATCTCCTCGAACACCGGATAGCCGCCCCGGTCCGGATTGATGCCCCAGCCCTGCCCGGCCAGATCACCTGACCACAGGAAGCGCACCCCGGCGCGCCGGCTGTCCGAGGCGGTGCGGAAGGTGCCGCGCACCGGCTCCCCGGACCGCCGCGGATCGTCCGGATCGGCCAGCACCACCCGGTAGTACACCTGTTCACCGGCGGGCAGGCCGTGCAGCTGCGTCGTACCGGTGTAGTCCGTCCCCGGACCCAGCAGCGGCCCCCGCCAGCGCCGGACCTTGCGGAACGAGTCGGTCGCGGAGGTCTCGACGACCATGCGCGCACGGCGGTCCGACCGCACCCACACCAGGCCGGAGGAGGTGGTCACGTCACCGGTCTGCACACCCCACCGCGCCCGCGGGCGCCCGGACAGCGCCTGCGCGGGCGCCCCGCCGGGCAGCGCGAGCCCGGACACCGCCGCCAGGGGTACGGCCGCCGCGGCGGTGGCCAGTGAGCCGCGCAGCACCGCCCGCCGGGCGGGGCCGGGAGCGGAGTTCGCGTCGGGGCGTGTCATGGAGGGCCTCCCGGGTCGGGGCTGTCCGCTCAGTGTCAGCGGGTGTGCGAGAGCAGGATCGTAGGTCCCAGCTGGGCGGGGAAGAAGGGACACACCCTGTCCACGTGGTGAACAGCCGGAAGTCCGCCATAGGATTCGCAGCGATGACTGCCGAAGAGATACCGCCGCACACCTTCCAGGTCGATCTGCGCGGTCTGGTGGATCTGCTCTCCCACCACCTCTACTCCAGTCCCCGCGTCTATCTGCGCGAACTCCTCCAGAACGCCGTCGACGCGCTCACCGCCCGCCGCGCCGTGCAGCCCGACGCGCCCGCGACCGTACGGCTGCACGCTTCGGCCGGCGCGCTGCGCGTCGAGGACAGCGGCATCGGCCTGACCGAGGCGGACCTGCACAGCCTGCTGGCGACGATCGGCCGCAGCTCGAAGCGCGACGGACTGGAGTCGGCACGCGCCGAGTTCCTCGGCCAGTTCGGCATCGGCCTGCTCGCCTGCTTCGTTGTCGCCGAGGAGATCCGCGTCGTCTCCCGCAGCGCCGTCGACACCAGCGCCCCTCCCGTCGAGTGGCGGGCCCGCGACGACGGCTCGTACACCGTCCGTACGCTCCCCGCCGAGGCGCGCACCGAAGCGGGCACCACCGTCTACCTCACCGCACGGGCCGGCGCCGCCGAATGGCTGGCACCCGGCCGCGTACGGGAGCTGGCCCGGCACTTCGGCTCCCTGCTGCCCTACGACGTGCGCGTCGGCGACGAGCCGATCTGCGAACGGCCGCCCGTGTGGGACCGCCGCCACCCCAGCCCGGCCGCCCGCCGGGTCGCGCTCGCCGCGCACTGCCACGACACCTTCGGCTTCTCGCCACTGGACTCCTTCGAGCTGGACGTCCCGCTGGCCGGCGTGCGCGGCGTCGCCCATGTGCTGCCCTCGGCGGTCAGCCCCGCCCAACGCGGCGCCCACCGCGTCCACCTCAAGGGCATGCTGCTCACCGACCGGTCCGACGAACTGCTGCCGGACTGGGCGTTCTTCGTGCGGTGCGTCATCGACACCGACACCCTGCGCCCCACCGCCTCCCGCGAGAGCCTCTACGCCGACGAGACCCTGGAGGCCGTACGTGAGGCGCTCGGCACCCGGGTGCGCGACTGGCTCGCCCAGCTCGCCTCCGACGACCAGGACCGGCTTGCGCAGTTCCTCGCCGTCCACCATCTCGGCGTCAAGTCCCTGGCCCGGCACGACACCGGGATGCTCCGGCTGATGCTCCCGTGGCTGCCCTTCGAGACCACCGACGGGCAGCTGTCGCTGGAGGAGTTCGCCCGGCGGCACCCCGTCGTGCACTTCACCCGCACCGTGGAGGAGTTCCGGCAGGTCGCCGCCATCGCCTCCGCACAGGGCGTCGGCGTGGTCAACGGCGGCTACACCTACGACAGCGACCTTGTCGAGAAGCTGCCCGCCGCCCGGCCCGGCACCGCCGTCGCGGAACTGGACAGCGACACCGTCACCGCCCACCTCGACGACGTCGGCCCGGACGAGGAACTCGCCCTGGCCCCGTTCCTCGCCACCGCCCGCGCCACCCTGGAACCGCTGGGCTGCGACGCCGTCCTGCGGGCCTTCCACCCCGTCACCGTCCCCGCGCTGCACCTGGACGACCGCGCGGCCCGGCACGAGGCGGCACGGGCCCGCGAAGAGGACCAGGCAGACAGCCTGTGGGCGGGAATCCTCGGCTCACTGCGCGGCGGCTCCCCCTCACGCACCCGCCTCATCCTGAACCACCTCAACCCGCTGGTGCGCCGGATGGCCGCCCTGGACGACCCGCAGCTGACCGGAACCGCCGTCGAAGCCCTCTACGGCCAGGCGCTCCTGCGAGCCCAGCGCCCGCTGCGACCGGCCGACTCCGCCCTGCTCAACCGCACCTTCCTGGGCCTGCTCGACCGGGCCGTCCAGCCGAACCAGCCCGAGGAGGGCCGATGAACACCCCCGCTCCCGACCGGATCCGGGCCGCACTGGCCGAGAGCGCCGAGGAACCCGAAGGCCCCGCGCGCAACGCACGGGCCGAGGGGCTGCTCGCCGAAGCGGAGGCCACCGGAGACCGCCCGCTGACGGTCGACGCGCTGCTCAACCTCATCGGCGCCTACAACTTCAGCGCGGAGTCCGACAAGACCTTCGTGCCGTTCTCGCGGCTCCTGCGGATGTGGGACGAGGCGCCCGCCGACTTCGACGAGGCCGCCACCCACCGGCTGCACTGGATCTTCAAGTGGGTCTCCAGCGGCATGCTCGACCAGCCGCACATCCCACTGGAGTCCATCGAGACCTGGCAGGCCGAGATGGCCCACCGCTACCGTCTGGCGGGCCACTCGGAACGCGCCGTACGGCAGAGCGAGTTCAACATCGCCCGGCACATCGGCGACCGGCCCCGTGCGGCCCGCGCCTACGCCGCCTGGCTGTCCGCAGACCGCGACGAGATGAGCGACTGCCACGCCTGCGAACTCCACGAACAGGGCAGCTGGCAGGAGCGGCAGGGGGACGACGAGAAGGCGCTGCGGCTGTGGACACCCGTACTCGGCGGCGACCACAGCTGCCTGCACGAGCCGCACGCCGTGCTGGCCTCCTCGCTGCTGCCGCTCGTCCGCCTCGGCCACACCGACCGGGCCCGCGCCCACCACCTGCGCGGCTACCGCATGGCACGCTCCATGGCGAGCATGCGGTACGCGGTTGCCGCCCACGTCGAGTTCTGCGCCCGCACCGGCAACGAACCGCGCGGACTGGAGATCCTGGCCGAGCAGACCGGGCACTGGGAGCCCGCCGGGGATCCGGACACCTACCTCGACTGGATGGTCAGCACCGCCCTGCTGATGCGCAGAATGACCGAACTGGGCCACTCCGGGCAGCCCGTGCCCGGCCCGCCGGAGCGCGAGTGGACGGCAGTCACCCTCCTCGAACACGCCGCGGACGAGGCGCTGGCCGTCGCCGCCCGCTTCGACCGGCGCAACGGGTCCACGGCCGTCAGCGACGCCGCCCGCGCCCGGATGGCCGGAGCCCCGCTGGTGGAGCGGCTGCCGCTGGGGCTGCGCCCGGCACCGCTGGGCGAGGAGGGCGCACGGGGCCCGGCCGCCGTACCGGCCACCGCTCCCGGCGGGAACGCGCCGGCTCCGGCCGCCGCCTCCAGCGGCCGAAGCGACCCCCGGACCCTCCTCGCCGAAGCGCGAACCCTCAGCGAACGGGGACACCCCGCCGCCCTGGACCGCTGGCGCGAACTGGCGGCGGTGGTCGAACGCGAGGGCACCCTGCTGCTGGGCGGCGAGCGCGCCGAACTGCTCGACCACCGCGCCATGGAGATCGCCCGCACCGACCCGGCCACCGGTGCCGCACTCTTCACCGAAGCCGCCGCGCTGTTCAGCGCCGCGGAACAGCCCGGCGACGCCCTGGCCTGCCGCGCCCGCGCCTCCTTGGCCACCGCCTTCGCGGGCCGTCCCGCCGAAGCCCTCGCCGCCCTGGAACCGCTGTGCGCCGAAGCGGTCTCCCTGCACGCCGAGGGCCGGGCCAGCACCCGCCACACCACCGCCGTGCTGCTCTCCCGCGCCCGGATCCGCACCGGACTGCTGGCCACCGCCGACGACCCGCACCAGGCCGCGGACGCACTGGATCGCGAGCTGGCCGAACTCCTCGCCTTCGCCGGACCCCGCCGCGTCGAGCCGGGCGTGCTCGCCCGCATCGCCGAGGCCACCGAATCACGTGGGCGCCTCGCCGGACAGCGCGGCGATCCAGCAGCCGCCGCCCGGCTGCTGGACGAGGCCGCCCGCACCTTCCACGCCGCCCGCCGCCCCTGGCAGGCCACCGAGGCCGAACTCGCCCACGCACGGGCGCTCCTGGCCGCAGGAGACCCGGCCGGGGCCGAGGCGGTGCTGCGCGCCACCGCGGCGGACACCGGCCGGAACACCGACGGGGGAGCGACCGGGGGAGCGGACAGGAGGGCGGACGGGGACACCCGGACGCTGAGCCCCTGGGAGAGCGCCCGGCTGCACCTCGTACTCGCCGACGCGCTCGGCGCGCAGGAGCGCCCGGACGAGGAGGCGGCCTGCCTCCTGGAGGCCGCACACTGGGCCGACGCGGCAGACGAGGGCGCCGGGCTCGGCGCCGTGGCCCGGCTCCGGCTCGGCGGCCGGCTCCTGGACCTCGACCGCTGGGAGGAGGCCGCGACCGTGCTGGAGGGCGTACTGCCCGATCTGCTGGCCGGCCACGACGAGGGCGAGGTCGTCCAGGCACGCTGGTGGCTGGGCCAGGCCCTGACCCGCAGCGGAGCGGGTGAACAGCGCGCGGCGGCCGAGCAGTTCCTGTTGGCCGCCGACACCGCCCAGGCATGGGAGGACCAGCACGACCACGCGATGCTCGCGCATCTCGCGGCCGACGCGCTCAAGAGCGCCGAGTTGCCCGACGAGGCCCTTCAGGCGTACGAACGCGCCGAGAAGCTGTGGCGCCCGCTGGGCGAGACCCACGCCGTCATCCGGTCGCTGCGCTCACGCGCGTGGATCGCGATGAGCCGCCAGGACGTCCCCGGGGCCATCGAGATGATGGGCGCGGCGCTGAACGAGGCCGAGTCCGGTATCCGCACCGCCTCCGACGAACAGGAGCGCACAGCCCTGCGCATGGAGCTCGGCCACGGATACCGGCAGACGGCCGAACTGCTGCTGCAGGCCACCGACGGACCGCCGGACGAGGAGCGCAACGCCCGCCACCAGTACGAGATCAACCTCGCGGCCTACGAGGAGGCCGTCATCTTCGCCGACCATGCCCTGACCGCCTTCGCCGCCTGCGGCGGGACCGGCTTGGCCGCGCATACCGGCACCGCGCTCATGGCGGGCTGGCTGGAGGCCGACCTCGGCCGCCGCACGGCCGCGGCGGACCGTGCGCGGAGTGTGCTCGGCGCCTGTCCCGAGGGTGCCGGCGATCCGGACGGCACGCTCGCGGGCCGCCGCGAGGAGGCGGCCGCGCTGCTCGGTGCGGCGCTGCGCGAGGACGTGAGTCCGACCGGGTGAACCGGTGCGGGCCGCCCGGGTGGCAGCGGCGCTCAGGGCACCCTCCGCACCGTGTCCAGCACGATCCGGGCCACCAGCGCGGGAGCGTCGTTCATCGGGACATGCCCGCACCCTCGCAGCCGCACCAGCCGGGCGTCCGGGAGAGCCCGTTTGGCTCGTAGGCCCTGCCTGCGGACCAGCAGCCGGTCCCGGTCGCCCCAGCCGATCGTCACGGGGATGTCCGGCACCGTGCCGATCGTCCCCGTGAACACAGCCGCAGGGTGCTGCCCGGCCGCCAGCGTCGGGGTGAAGCCCGGAGCGTCCCGCAGCGCCCGGATCTCGGCGACGACCGCCTCGGGTGAACGGCGGCCGGGGCGAGCGTAGATGGAACTGGTCAGGGCGGTCCGCCCGGCGGCGGTACGGGACAGCCGCCGCACCAGAGCCTCCGGCATCGTGCGGGCGCCCAGCCGCATTGCGGTGAGCACGCCGAAGGCGTAGCGCCGCTCGGCTTCATTCCAGAAGCCCGCGGGGGAGAAGGCGGTCACCGAACTCGCCTGCCCGTGCAGTCCGAGCTCCAGCGCCAGCCGCCCGCCCAGCGAATTGCCCACCACATGCGGCCGGTTCAGGCCCAGCGCATCCAGGGCCGCGGCCAGCAGCGACCGCACGTCCGGCAGACCGTAGGAGCGGTCCGGAAGCAGACCGGGGGAGGCGCCGAAGCCCGGCAGGTCGGGGGCGAAGACCTCGTGCGAGGCGGCGAGGAGGGTCAGCACCGGCTCCCACGCCTGCCAGTGGTGGCCGATACCGTGCAGCAGGACGATCGGTTCGCCGCTGCCGCGCCGCTCGTAGGCGATCTCGAACGGCGAGCCGTCCGACGGCGAGACGCGGACGACGGACGCGGAGTGCGGCACGGGAGCGTACGCGGAGCTGACGGACACAGGGACTCCTCATGGAGAACGACGCCGCAGAGGGCCGGACGAGGACTGCGGCCACGATGTCAGCGGCGGACGTCCGCGGGAAGATGCGTGACCGGCCGCTCCTGCGGACGTGTCGTGTGGCGTGTGGGGTCAGATCCCGCCGGAGACCCGCAGTACCGCGCCGGTGGTGAAGGACGCCTCCGCCGAGAGCAGCCAGGCCACCGCGTGCGCGATCTCCTCCGGCTCGCCGGGTCGCCGCAGGGGGATCGACTCCGCCTTCTTCCAGGCCCGGTCAGGGTCGCCCATGGCCGCGTGCATCTCGGTGAGCACCGCGCCGGGCTGTACGGAGTTCACCCGCACGCCGTCCGGCCCCAGCTCCTTGGCCAGGCCGACGGTCATGGCGTCCACGGCCGCTTTGGTGGCGGCGTAGTGCACGTACTCGCCGGGGCTGCCCAGCGTCGCCGCCCCGGAGGAGATGCTGACGATGGCGCCGCCCGTCCCGCCGTGCCGAACCGACATGGCCTGCGCCGCGCGGCGCAGGCACAGCAGCGTGCCCGTCACGTTCACGTCGACGACCCGGCGCATCACCTCGGTGGAGGTCTCGGTGAAGCGGCCCAGCGGCCCGGTGATGCCGGCGTTGGCGACCAGACCGGTGACCGGGCCCAGGGTGTCCTGGACGGCGTCGAAGAAGGCGTCCACCTGTGCCTCGTCACTGGTGTCCAGCTGGACGGGCAGCGCCTCGCCGCCCTCCGCGCGCACGGCCGCGGCCGTGGCCTCCGCGGCCTCGCGGGCCCGTTCGTAGCCGATGCCGATGTGGTGGCCCTCCCGTGCCAGACGCACCGCCGTCGCCGCGCCGATGCCCCGGCTGCCGCCGGTGACGATGGTGACCTGCTGTTGGTCCTGCCGTGGCCGCTGTGCCATGGAAACCCTCCAGAATGAACGATGATCGATCATCACACCCACAAAGGGAGATCGGCAAGGACGTCACGTCCCGATTGGTATTGACCAAGCCTGGGGGCCACCATAAAGTCACAGGCATAAGAAAGAACCTTTAATAAAGAACCAGAAGTAAATCCAGCGGCAACCCCCGCTGGACACGCGGCGATTGCGGAGGCAAGGGTGGGGACCACGCAGCTGGAGAAAGCGCCGGAGCCGAAGTACTGGCACCTGCGGACCGTGTTGACCGACGCGCTCGACTCCGAGTTCGCCGTCGGAGAGGTCCTGCCGAACGAGCGGGAGCTCGCCGCCCGCTTCGGTGTCGCCCGCGCGACACTGCGCCAGGCACTGGAGCAGCTGGAGCTCGAAGGGCGGCTGCAGCGCCGCCGCGGAGTCGGCACCACCGTCGCCCCGCCCCGGGTCGGCGTCGACGTGGGCCCGGTGCGGGACAGCTGGCCCGGCCCTCCCGGTGGAGACTGGCAGACCGAGGGCTGTGAGGACGTCACGCCGCCCGCCGCCGTGGTCCAGCTGCTGGCCACCGCCCCCGACGCCGTGGTGCACGCCGTCCGGCGGACGAGGATGAGCCAGGGCCAGCCCGTCGCCACCGAGCTGCTCTACATACCGGCGGCGTCCGCACCCTCCGTTCCGGAGGCCCCGGCCGACACGGACAGCAGCTCCGTGCGCGCCGAGCACCTCCTGCGCGCCCTGCACCGGCTGGAGCTGGAGGGCCAGGACCGCGCGGTGGAGCTCGGCTCCGCCCACACCGACGACGCGCGCCAGCTCGACCGGCTGCCCGGTGCGCCGGTGCTGGTGGTCACCACCCGGTATTTCGTGGCGGGCCGCACCGCCGCGGTCTCCGTCTCCACCTACCGCGCCGACACCTGCCGGCTCACCTTCGGGGACACCGAACCGGTCACCCTGATGGCGGGCTGACCGCAGCTGATTCCGGCCTTCGCCCACCAGCCCACCGGGCCGCATGGCGGCCCGGTGGACTGCACCGCTCACGCGCGCCCCGGCCCTTCCTACAGGACACGCCCCAGCTGTTCGCCTAGCTGTTCGCCGTGCCCTCCACTGCGAACAGCTCCGCTTCGGCGTGATCGAGGGCCACCCGCAGGGCCCCCGTCGCGACGGCGGTCTCCCCGAGGAGCGACAGCGTCACCCGAGGCGGCCGCAGGCAGGAGCGCTCCAGCTCGGCACGCAGCGGCTGAAGTACGCTGTCCAGCCCGGACGCCCAGCCGCCGACCACCACCAGCTCCGGGTCCAGCGCCAGCACCAGTGCCGCGACATCGTGCACCAGCCGCCGGACGAAGCGGTCCTCAGCCTCCCGGGCCCGTGCGTCGCCCTCGCGCGCGAGCGCGAACACGTGCGCCACCGCCTCCTCGTCCAGGGGATGCAGCGGTTCCCCGGTCGTGGAGAGCAGATGCTCCGGTCTCGCCTCCCGGCCCAGCAGATGCAGCGCACCGATCTCGCCCGCCGCGCCTCCGAACCCCCGGTGCAACCGCCCGCCGATCAGTGATCCGGCGCCGGGGCTGAGCCCGGCCAGCACGAAGACCACATCATCGGACTCGGCGGCGGCGCCCTTCCAGTGCTCGGCGAGCGCGGCGGCATTGGCGTCGTTCTCGACAAGCACCGGGCAGCGGAACGAACGGCGCAGCCGCTCGCCCAGCGGCAGCCCCGTCCAGCCGGGCAGCGCGGTGCCCAGCCGTACGCTGCCGTCCGCCTGGACGATCCCCGGGCTGCCCACACCGACCGCCCGCAGCGAATCGCGGGCCACCTCGGATCGGCGCAGCAGGTCGGCGACCGCCCCGCGCACCCGTTCCAGACGCTCGTCGGCCGTGGCCGTCTCATCGATTCTGCGGGCGACCGTACCGCAGATCCGGCCGGTCAGATCGGACAGGACCGCAGCGACCCGGTGCGCGCCGATCTCGATGCCCAGCAGATGACCGGCCTCCGCCCGGAAGCGGAAGCGGCGCGCGGGCCGTCCGCGCCTCGCGTCGCCGCCCTCGTCGACGGCCTCCGCGACCAGCCCCGACTCGGCAAGCCCCTCCACGACGCCCTCCACCGTCGGCCGGGACAGGCCGGTGGCCTGCACCAGGTCGGTGTACGTCAGCGTCGGCGGCCGGTCGGTGCCGCGCAGCGCGCGCAGCACGACGGCGGAGTTGATCCTGCGCAGCAGGGACGGATCCCCGCCGGTGAGCCTCCCCAACGTCCGCCTCCCTGGCTGTTCATGTGTGGCGGATCGTATCCGGAACGGCGGGTCACGACGAGTGCCGGGACATCAGCCGGGTGCGACGAAGCCCGATTCGTAGGCAGTGATCACCGCTTGCACCCGGTCGCGGGCGCCGAGTTTCGCGAGCACCGAGCTGACGTGCGACTTGACGGTCTCGGTGCCGAGGAAGAGCTGCCGCGCGATCTCTGCGTTGGCCAGCCCCCGGGTGATCAGCAGCAGCACCTCCCGCTCGCGCTCGGTGAGCCTGGCGCGTTCCATGGCGGCCCGCGCCTCCTGGTTACCGTGCGCGGCGGCCAGCTCCCGTACGGCGGCGGGGAACAGCAGCGACTCGCCCTCGGCGATCAGCCGCACGGCGTGCACGATCTCGGCGGGGCGTGCGCGCTTCAGCAGAAAGCCGTCGGCGCCCGCCCGCAGCGCCCGGTAGACGTACTCGTCCTGCTCGAACGTCGTCACCACCAGGATCTTCGGCGGATCCGGTACGGACGCCAGCACGGCGCGGGTGGCCTCGATGCCGTCCATCAGCGGCATCCGCACGTCCATCGCCACCACATCCGGGCACAGCCTGCGCACCAGCGGCACCACGGCCGCGCCGTCCGCGGCCTCGCCGGCCACCCGGATACCGGGCTGGGCCTCCAGGATCGCGCGGATCCCGGTGCGTACCAGCTCCTCGTCGTCCACCAGCAGCACCGAGACCGTCATCCCCCCGCCTCCGCTCGTGCTGCCGCCCTGGCATCCGCAGCCGCGACGCCCAGGGGCAGCCGGGCGTACACCCGCCAGCGGTCGCCCCAGGGCCCGCTCTCGGCCTCGCCGCCGAGCAGCGCCGCACGTTCCCGGATGCCGCGCAGTCCGCTGCCGGGCACCCCGGAGGGGGCCGCCGGGCAGGGCAGCGCGTTGCGTATGTCCAGCTCCAGAGCGCCGTCCCGCGCGGTGATACGGAGCGACACCGCCACCGGGCCCGCATGCCGCAGCACGTTGGTCAGCGCCTCCTGGACGATCCGGTAGCCCTCCCGCGACACCGGGCCCGGCAGCGCCGCCAGATCCGCGGTCACCTCGGGCCGGACGGTGGCCCCGGCCGCGCGTGCCGAGTCCAGCAGCCGCCCGGTGTCCGCCAGCCCCGGCCTGCTGCCCGGCCCCGGAGTGCCCTCACGCAGCAGACGCAGCACCCGCTCCAGATCCTCCAGGGCGTCCCGTGCGGTCTCCTCGATGGCGACGAGCGCCCGGCCGGTGAACTCCGGGGACCCGGAGGCACGCGCGGCGCCCGACTGCACGACCGCGGCGGTCAGGGCGTGGCCGATCGAGTCGTGCAGCTCCCGGGCGAGACGCCCGCGCTCCAGCAGGCGCTCGTTGCGCTCCTCCAGCTCGGCCAGCCGTTCCGCCGCCGAGGGCCCGAGCAGGTGGCGCGCCGCGGTGGTCAGCCCGGCGCCCGCACCCACCACCAGGGCAGCCAGGACGGCCAGTGGCAGCACGGCGAGGGGCGCGTACCACCAGTGGTCGCCCGTGACGGGCACCGCGCTCCCCAAGTCCCGGCCGCCGCCGAGTGCGGCGTTCAGCAGCGACAGCGACAGGGACGGCAGCACAATGCTGAGCGTCATGACACAGGCGCCCGCCTCGATCCGCACCACCAGCCATCCCGCGGTGCGCCAGCGGTCCTGCCAGGAGCTGGACGGCGCCGCGGAGATCGCGGCGCCGCCACCGCCCGGATGCCGGGCATGCGGCCCCGGCAGCAGCATCAGCCTCGCCTGGAGGCCCTCGGCCAGCCGCATGCCGGGCACCATCGCCGCGAGGAAGGCGAGCGGCACCGGCACCGCGAGTGCCCAGAGCGTCTGGAGTTCCCACAGGTAGTCCAGCCCGGGGAAGACCATCCCGCAGATGACGGCGGCCGTACCGCCCAGGATCAGATGCAGCCAGCGGGTGTAGGTGACAGCACGCGTCAGCGGACTGAGCAGGGCACGGATCACGGGCACGCGCTCATCCTGCCAGCCCTCGTACCGGTGTCACCTCCCCCGGCCGGGGGAGGTGACACCCGCGCGTGGGGGGAGCGTCCGGCCGCCCGTGCGCGGCAGCCTCGGACCATGACCTCGATCGAGATCAACGAACTCACCAAGCGCTACGGCGCGGTGCCCGCCGTCGAAGGGCTCAGCTTCTCAGTGGCTCCCGGACGGGTGACCGGTTTCCTCGGACCCAACGGCAGCGGAAAGTCCACCACCATGCGGCTGGTGCTCGGACTGGACCGGCCCACCTCGGGCAACGCCCTGATCGGCGGGCGCCCCTACGTCTCCTACCCCGAGCCGATGCGCCGGGTCGGCGCCCTGCTGGACGCCACCGCCGCCCACCCCGCGCGGACCGCCCACCAGCACCTGCTGACGCTGGCCCTCAGCAACCGCATACCGGAGCGCCGGATCGGCGAGGTGCTGGCCCGTACGGGGCTCGAAACCGCCGCACGGCGGCGCGTGCACACCTTCTCGCTCGGCATGCGCCAGCGGCTGGGCATCGCCGCCGCGCTGCTCGGCGACCCGCCCGTACTGATGCTCGACGAACCGGGCAACGGACTGGATCCGGAGGGCATCGCCTGGATCCGCGAACTGCTGCGGCGGCTCGCGGCGGAGGGCCGCGCCGTGCTCGTCTCCAGCCACCAGATGGGGGAGACGGCGCGCTTCGCCGATCACCTCGTGGTGCTCGGCCGCGGCCGTCTGCTGGCCGACGCGTCACTGGAGGAGTTCGTAGCCGAGCACGCCGGCGCGGGTGAGGAGCCGTCCCTGGAACGGGCCTACCTGCGGCTGACCGAAGAAGCGACGACCTACCGTGCGAAGGGAGCCTGAGCCGTGTCTGCCACGCAGTCCGTCATGAGACCCCTCGCGCCCGTCCTCCGCTCCGAATGGGCGAAGATCCGCTCCGTGCGCGCGCTGCAAGCCGCCCTGCTGGCACTACTGCTGGGCAGCACGGGCATCAGCCTGCTCGCCTGCGGACTGTACGACGGTCCGGGCGGTGCGGCGGAGGACTTCGAACCGGTCCTCCGCTCCTTCTACGGGCTTCCCTTCGGTCAGATCGCCGCCGTCTGCTTCGGCGTGCTCGTGGTGACCTCCGAGTACAGCCACGGCGGTGTCCGCCTCTCACTCGCGGCCGTGCCCCGGCGCGGGCTGCTCCTGCTCGGCAAGCTCGCCGTCACCGGCGGACTCGCGCTGACTGCCGGGCTGTTCACCGGGCTTGTCTCGGTCGGCGGCGGCCAGGCGCTGCTGGGCGAACACGGTACGGACCTGGCCGCCCCCGGAGCGCTGCGGGCGGCACTCGGCTGCGGGCTCTACCTGATGCTGCTGACGCTGCTGGCCGCCGGTACCGCCGTACTGGTGCGCGGTCCCGTCGCCGCGCTGGGCATCCTCGTCCCGCTGCTGTTCCTGCTCGCCCCGGTGGTCGGTACCGAGAGCCAGGTGATCCAGTTCCTGCCGGACCAGGCCGGTCAGCAGATCCTGCACCCGCAGCCGGACGGCACCCTCGGCGCCTGGACGGGGCTCGCGGTGATGGCCGGATGGGCGGCCCTGGCCGTGGGAGCGGGCGGGACGGCTCTACAGCGCCGAGACGCCTGAACCGTCCTGACCTGCACTCGACTGAGCGGGCGTCAACTGTCAGCGGTGCGCGGTTTACTGGACACATGCATCTGGCGGAGCATCTGGCGGCGATAGACGGGCTGCTGGCCCACCCCGGGCCACGCGCGGTCGATCTGCTTACCAGCGAGGCGTTCTGGGAGGACGACGGGACGGCACGGCCGGAGGCGGAGGCGGCCTTCGCGGCCGACTGCGAAGCACTGGTGACTTGGCTGTCCGAGCGCTGGGGCGAGCCCGCCCCGCTCGACCTCACCGGCCACCTGCTGCGCCTGCTGGACGGCGATCCCGTGCCTGAGCCGCTGGCCGGAATCTGCGGCCATGTGCGTCTTCTGCACCTCTGGCGCACCGGCCCGGGTGGCCGCTGGCTTGGAGTGGGCATCGGGCGGCACGGTCAGGAGCAGCCGATACAGCTGGTGGCGGCCACTGGTGACGCCGCATCAGCCCCGTTCACGCCAGATCCGCGACCTGATAGCTGAGGTCGACGGCGGAGAGCGTGTCCGGGCGCAGCCGGAGCCAGAGTGTGCCCCGCGTGCCGGGATCGTCGTGCAGATAGTCCCGGAAGCGACGGTCCCAGCGGCCCTCGTCCGGTCCCAGATAGCGGCTGAGCTTGCGCCGCCCGCGCGGGATGTCGAACGGCCGCAGCTCGGCCCGGCCCTTCGCGATCACTTGCCGCACGAGGCCCGTTGCCGGTTCGCACACGTCGACGACCAGGGCGAGGGCCGGGTCCGCGCGGACATGGCCGGGCAGCCGCGCCCAGGGGCCGGTCAGTATCCAGAAGGCGCCGTCCTCCCACAGGTACCACGTCGGCCGGACGGTGGGACCCCGCGTCGCGACCCGCGCCGTCAGCGGCGCGGCGAGGAAGGTGTCGACATCGAAGGCGTGCTCGGACATCTGTCGATCATGGCCGCACCGGCCGACGCTGTCATCGGTCGCCGGACCTAGGGCCTGTCTGACACATCCCGCCTTGCTGGCGGCGGCTGGCACGCGCATCTGCTGCGTTGTCGCAGCGTCCGAGTAGCCCACTACGAGGACGCTCCTCCGCCTTGCAGCCGCACGCGCCAGCTGCCGCCAGCACCGCCCTCCGGGCGGACGGCGCCATTTGTCAGACAGGCCCTAGTCTCCAGGCCCCGCCGCTTCCCCTGGGGCCTGCCGTGGCTGATCCGCCGCGTGGCGCAGCCGCCCGTACTCCTCGGCCATCTCCTGAAGCGACCAGTGGGCGTTGAGCCCGCTGGGGTTGGGGAGCACCCAGATCCGCGTCCCGCCGATCGTCCGCTCCTGGGGGCCGATCCGCGCCCGCCGCTCCTCGAACGCCGTCCGGTAGGCGGTCACTCCGACCACCGCGAGCCAGGACGGGCGCCAGCGCCGCACCTTTCGCTCCAGTGTCCGGGCGCCCTCCCGGTACTCCTGGCCGCTGAGTTCGTCCGCCCGCGCGCTGGCCCGCTCTACGACGTTGGTGATGCCCAGGCCGAGGGAGAGCAGCTCGCTCTCCTCCCACGGCTCCAGCCGCCTCGGCGTGAAGCCCGCCGCGTGCAGCACGGGCCAGAAGCGGTTGCCGGGGCGCGCGAAGTGGTGTCCGGTCGCGGCCGACCACAGGCCGGGGTTGATCCCGCAGAAGAGCACCCGCAGTCCGGCCGAGGCCACATCGGGCACCATCCGGTCGCGGGCCGCCTCCCGCTCGTCGCGGGTCGGCCGCGGGGGCCGCGCGGACTTGTCGGGCGGCGGCCCGGGCCGGTCGGCCGGAGTCAGAGGATCGACCCGGGCGTGTACGCGGCGGCCTCCGGGTGACGCTTGGCGACCTCTTCGATCCGGGCCGCCACCGCGGCCACCTGGTCCGCCGCCGCCCCGGTGAACGACAGCCGGTCGGCCATCAGCGCGTCCAGCTGCCCGCGGTCCAACGGGATCCGCCCGTCGGCCGCCAGCTTGTCCAGCAGTTCGTTGCGTTCGGCGCCCTGCCGCAGCTCCAGCGCGGCGGCGACGGCGTGCTCCTTGATGGCGGCGTACGCCGACTCGCGTCCGACGCCCGCGCGCACCGCGCCCATCAGCACCTTGGTGGTGGCCAGGAACGGCAGAAAGCGGTCCAGCTCCCGGGCGACCACCGCCGGGAAGACGCCGAACTCGTCGAGCACGGTCAGGAAGGTCTCCACCAGCCCGTCGAAGGCGAAGAAGGCATCCGGCAGGGCAACCCGGCGGACCACCGAGCAGGAGACGTCGCCCTCGTTCCACTGGTCGCCCGCCAGCTCGCCCGTCATGGAGGCGTAGCCGCGCAGAATCACCGCCAGCCCGTTGACACGTTCGCACGAACGCGTGTTCATCTTGTGCGGCATCGCGGACGAGCCGACCTGGCCCTCCTGGAAACCCTCGGTGACCAGCTCCTGCCCCGCCATCAGCCGGATGGTCCGGGCGAGCGAGGAGGGGGAGGCGGCCAGCTGCACCAGGGCGGTGACCACCTCGTAGTCGAGCGAACGCGGATAGACCTGCCCGACGGAGGTGAGAGTCCGCGGGAAGCCCAGGTGCGCGGCGATCCGGCGCTCCAGCTCGGCCAGTTTCGCGGCGTCGCCGTCCAGCAGGTCCAGCATGTCCTGAGAGGTGCCGACCGGCCCCTTGACACCGCGCAGCGGGTAGCGGCCCAGCAGGTCCTCCAGCCGCTCGTACCCGGCGAGCAGCTCGTCCGCGGCCGACGCGAAGCGCTTGCCCAGCGTCGTCGCCTGCGCGGCGACGTTGTGCGAGCGCCCGGCCATCACCAGCTCGGCGTGATCGGCGGCCAGCCGCCCCAGGCGGGTCAGCAGGGCGACCGTGCGGTCCCGTACGTGCTCCAGGGAGAGCCGGATCTGCAGCTGCTCGACGTTCTCGGTCAAGTCCCGGGAGGTCATGCCCTTGTGGATCTGCTCGTGCCCGGCGAGGGCGTTGAACTCCTCGATCCGCGCCTTCACGTCGTGCCGGGTGACCTTCTCGCGCTCCGCGATCGAGGCGAGGTCGACGTCCTCCAGCACCCGTTCGTAGTCGGCGAGCGCGGCGTCCGGCACCTCGATGCCCAGATCCTTCTGCGCGCGCAGCACGGCGAGCCACAGCCGCCGCTCCAGCGTCACCTTGAACTCGGGGGACCACAGGAGTGCCAGCTGCGCGGAGGCGTAGCGGCCGGCCAGTACGTTCGGGATGCGGGGCTTGTCTGTCACCCGAGGGATTCTACGGGGTGTCGCCGCAGGCCAGCCGCGCCCGCCCGTCGCCCCGGAGGCACCGCCCGCCCCGTCGCCCTCAGACCGGGCCCAGCTCCGGACGTTTGGGCCCGCGGCCGTCCCCCGAGGAGCGCCCGGTGAGCCGGCGGCCCACCCAGGGCAGCAGATACTGCCGGGTGAAGCGCAGATCAGAACGGCGCCGCACCGCCCAGCCCGGCGGCTCGTCGCGGGGCAGCGGCCCCTCCCAGTCCGACTCGGCCGCGTGCCCCAGCCGCTGCCACACGGCCTCGGCGACCCGGCGGTGGCCCTCCTCGGTCAGATGCAGCCGGTCGTCCGCCCACATCCGCGGGTCGCCCAGTGCCTCGGAAGCGTACAGATCCACCACCAGCGCGCCGTGCTCCCGCGCCAGACCGTCGATGCGGTCGAAGAGCTGCTCCATCCGGTACCGGTAGCGCTCCATCACTGGTCCGCGGCGGCCGGGGCTGCGCATCAGGACCAGCTGCCCGCACCGGGGCGCCAGCGTGGCGACCGACTCCTCCAGCAGCCCGCACACCCGCCCCATGTCGCACTTGGGGCGCAGCGTGTCGTTGAGGCCGCCGACGAGTGTGACCAGGTCGGCGTCCATCGCCGCGGCCGCAGCCACCTGGTCGTCGGCTATCTGCTGGATCAGCTTCCCGCGTACGGCGAGGTTGGCGTACCGGAAGTCCGGGGTACGGGCGCCCAGCCGGGCGGCGAGGAGGTCGGCCCACCCCCGGTACGTGCCGTCCGGGAGGGCGTCCGACATGCCTTCGGTGAACGAGTCGCCCAGGGCGACGAAGCTGCTGATCCGGGGTGCGGTCGAATTGCTGTTCATGGCCGGAACAGGATAGCCGCGCGGCGACCCTCAGCCCGTCAGTGGCCTCCCCACCAGTTCGCGCAGCACGTCCTCCATGGTGACCAGTCCGGCCGCGCGCCCGTCCGGGCCGATCACGGCGGCGAGATGCGTGCCGCTGCCCCGCATCGCCCCCAGCACGTCGTCGAGCGGCATCGCCTCCCGTACGAGCGCGATCGGGCGCATCGCCGTGAGCGGGAACGGTTCGTCGCGCGGGGTGGCGTCCAGGGCGTCCTTGACGTGGACGTAGCCCAGTGCCCGGCCGCCGGAGTCGACGACGGGGAAGCGGGAGAAGCCCGAGCGGGCCGACAGCTGCTCCAGCTCCTCGGGGGTCACTCCCATGGGCGCCGTCACCGCGCGGTCCAGCGGCCGGGCGACGTCCGAGACCGGCCTGCGGCCCAGGTCCAGGGCGTCCCGCAGGCGCTCGGTGGACCGTTCGTCCAGCAGCCCGGCCTCGGAGGAGTCGGCGACCATCCGGGCCAGCTCGTCGTCCGAGAACGTCGACTCGACCTCGTCCTTCGGCTCCACCCGCAGCAGCTTGAGCAGCACGTTCGCGAAGGCGTTGACCGTGAAGACGATGGGGCGCAGACCGCGCGAGAGCGCGACCAGCGGCGGCCCGAGCCGCAGGGCGGTGCGCTGCGGCTCGGCCAGCGCGATGTTCTTCGGCACCATCTCGCCGAAGAGCATGTGCAGGTAGGTCGCCAGGGCCAGGGCGATCGCGAAGGAGATCGGATGGGTCAGCCCGTCCGGCACGCCGGCCGAGTGGAAGACCGGCTCCAGCAGGTGCGCGATGAGCGGCTCCGCGACCACGCCCAGGACCAGGTTGCACAGGGTGATGCCCAGCTGTGCCGTGGCGAGGAGCGCCGAGACGTGCTCCAGCCCCCACAGCACGCTGCGAGCCCGCCGGTCGCCGGATTCGGCGTGCGGCTCGATCTGGCTGCGCCGTACCGAGATCATCGCGAATTCGGCGCCCACGAAGAAGGCGTTGACGACAAGTGTGAGGACGCCGATCAGCGCCTGGATCATGCTCATCGCCATGCCTCCTCGTCCTTACCGGCCTGCTCGGCGGCCAGTGGGGCCGTCAGCCGGATCCGGGCGGCGCGCCGCCCGGTGGCGTCCACGACCTCGATCCGCCAGCCCCCGACCTGCACCACATCACCCTTGGAGGGGATCCGGCCCAGTTCGGCCGCCACCAGTCCGGCCAGTGTCTCGTAGGGGCCCTCCGGCACGCGCAGTCCGATCCGTTCCAGGTGGTCGGTGCGGGCGGCGCCGTCCGCGTCGGTCAGCCTGCGGCCCTCCGGGTCCTCCCCGGCGGGGGCCAGATCCGGCGTCTCCGCCGGATCGTGCTCGTCGCGCACCTCGCCGACGACCTCCTCGACGATGTCCTCCAGGGTGACCACGCCCGCGGTGCCGCCGTACTCGTCGATGACGACGGCGATGCTGCGGTCGCCGCCCGGCATGCGGTCCAGCAGCCGGTCCACCGTGAGTGACTCCGGTACCAGCAGCGGTTCGCGCATCAGCTCGGTCACCGGGTGGCGCAGGCGCTGCGCGGCGGGAATCGCGAGCACGTCCTTGATCCGTACGATGCCGACGACCGTGTCCAGGCTGCCCTGGTAGACGGGGAAGCGGGACAGACCGGTGGCGCGCGTCGCGTTGGCCACGTCCTCGGCGGTCGTCTGCGCTTCCAGCGCGGTGACCTGCACACGCGGGGTCATCACGTTCTCCGCCGTCAGCTCGGCCAGATGCAGCGTACGCACGAAGAGATCGGCGGTGTCCGCCTCCAGGGCGCCCTCCTTGGCGGAGTGCCGGGCCAGTGCCACCAGCTCCTGCGGGGAACGGGCGGACGCCAGCTCCTCGGTGGGCTCCATGCCGAGCCGCAGCAGGATCCGGTTGGCGCTGTTGTTGAGGTGCCGGATCAGCGGGCGGAACGAGGCCGAGAAGACGCGCTGCGCCGTGGCGACCCGCCGGGCGACCGGCAGCGGCCGGGAGATCGCCCAGTTCTTCGGCACCAGTTCACCGATGACGATCACGACAACGGTCGAGATCCCGGTGCCGATGACGAGAGCGACGGAGGACGCGGCCGGTTTCCCCACCCCGAGGGACTCCACCGGCCCGGCGATGAGCTTGGCGATCGAGGGCTCGGCCAGCATGCCGACGACCAGGTTGGTCACGGTGATGCCGAGCTGGGCGCCGGAGAGCTGGAAGGTGAGGGAGGTGACCGCCTTCAGGGCGCTGGCGGCCCCGCGGTCGCCGCTCTCCGCGGCCTTCTCCAGCTCGCTGCGCTCCACGGTGGTCAGCGAGAACTCCGCCGCGACGAAACCGCCGCACGCCAGGGAGAGCAGGAGTGCCACGAACAGCAGCAGCACTTCGATCATCGGGTCACCTCCGTCCCATGGTCGGGCAGGGCGCGGAGGATCGCTCGATGACTGGTACTGGGAGGCTCGCCCATGGGCGGACGTACACACCTTTCGGCCGGACGGGTGACAGACGAGATCCATGGTAAAGGAGCCGCAAAAAGTCCGGAATCACGGGAGTCCGGCAGTTCCGCGCTCGGATTCCCGGTCGGGGCCCGGTGCCGTCAGCGCAGCGGCTTGACCCAGCGTCGCCAGTGGTCCTCCCGGTGGTAGCCAGTCGCTGCCCACGTGTGGTGTGCCTGCTCGTTGGCTTCCAGGACCATGGCGTCCACCCGCCGCCCGCCGAGGGTGGCGAATCGTTGCTCTGCCGCCTCCATCAGGGCGCCGGCGATACCTTGCCGACGGCAGTCGGGGTGTACGGCCAGCCGGTAGGCGGAACATCGCCATCCGTCGAAGCCGGCTATCACGGTGCCCCTCAGCAGGTCGTCACGCTCTGCGAGGAGCAGTGCTTCGGGGTCCCTTGTGATGAGCCGGGCGAGGCCGTCGTGGTCGTCACTGATGCTCGTTCCCTCTGCGGCTTCGCGCCAGAACCGCAGCACGGTGTCGATGTCCGAGGGGGCGGCGCAGCGAATATGGAGATCACTCATGGGGCAAGCCAAGCAAAGCGCCAGCCGCCCTGGCGAACCGGTTTCCGTTCCGGCCGCCGACGAGAAATGACCGTGTGTGCCTCGCTACGGCCTGCTAACGTTTCCGGCATGAAGCGCGCTGCTGTGACGACGACGCCGGAGAGTGTCCCGGCGCGCTGACAGATGTCCTAGTCCGAAGCCCCGGGGCGAGTGCCCCGGGGCTTCGCCTTGCGGTCACCCGCCGGCCCGTGAGGAGACCGCCATGCATGACCACCGCAAACTCGGCCGTGAACTGGGCCTGTTCGACACCGACCCGCTGATCGGTGCGGGACTTCCGTACTGGCTGCCCGACGGCGCGACCGTACGGCACACCCTGGAGGAGTACATCCGAGTCGCCGAGCGGCGCGCGGGGTACCGGCACGTGTACTCGCCGGTGCTCGGCAAGCGGGAACTGTACGAACTCTCCGGCCACTGGGCGCACTACAGCGCGGACATGTTTCCCCCGATGGACCTCGGCGGCGAGCAGGTCGTACTGCGGCCGAGCCTGTGCCCGCACCACGCGGTGATCTACCGCTCCCGCTCCCGCAGCTACCGCGAGCTGCCGCTGCGCATGGCGGAGCTCGGCGGCATGTACCGCTCCGAATTCTCGGGCGTACTGGGCGGGCTGACCCGCGTACGTGCCATCCAGCTCAACGACGCGCACGTCTTCTGCACCCTGGACCAGGTAGCAGAGGAGGCGCGGGCGGCACTGGAGATGATCCGCCAGGCGTACGCGGCGCTCGGCATCAGCCCTGCCCGCTACCGGCTCTCCCTCCCGGGACCGGGCGGCAAGTACGTCGCCGCCCCCGAGATGTGGCAGCGGTCCACCGCCCTGCTGACCGATGTCCTCGACCGCTCCGGCCTTCCCTACCAGGCGGCCGAAGGGGAGGCCGCCTTCTACGGCCCCAAGATCGACGTCCAGGTCACCGACGGCGCCGGGCGGGAGTCCACCCTCTCCACCGTCCAGGTCGACTTCTACCAGCCCGGGCAATTCGACCTGAGTTATATCGGCGCCGACGGCGGCAGGCACCGCCCGGTCATGGTCCACCGCAGCATCATCGGCAGCGTGGAGCGAGCCGTCGCCCATCTCATCGAACAGCACGGCGGCGCGTTCCCCGCCTGGCTCGCCCCCACCCAGCTGGTGGTCCTCCCGATCTCCGACGCCGAGATGCCGAACGCCGAGGCGCTCGCCCGGCACTGCACCGACCTCGGACTGCGTGCAGAAATCGCCGGGCCGGAACGCGGCAGTCTGGGCGCCCGCATCCGGGAGGCACGTCTGGTTCCCTACCAAGCCGTCATCGGTGCCAGGGAAGCCGCCGTCGACCACGTCGCGCTGCGCCTGCGGGACGGACGCCGACTCGACCCGCAGCCGGTCAGCGGCGTCCTCACCCGCATCACCGCTCTCATCAATGCCCACAGCACCGATCTGTGGGACGGCGCCGCCTCATAGCGCACATTCGCCACGGGAGTCACGACGGCGCGCAGGTCATGCGTGGAGGGGCGCGTCCGGGCCCTTCCAGGTACCGCCCAGTGCGGAGGTGAGCCAGCCGGGAGCGGCGGCCCGGAAGCGGGCCGGGGCCAGTGCGCCGGCGCCTTCCGGCAGGACTCCGGCCAGCGGCGCGCCCGCCACCTCCGGCAGCTCCCGCAGATTGCACGCACAGGCCAGATCGGGCGCGGCGGGCCAGGAGCCGATCACCACTCCCGCGCAGGCCACCCCGCGTGCCCGCAGCGCCTCCGCCGTGAGTTCCGTCGCGTTGAGCGTGCCCAGCCCCGCGGTGGCCACCACCAGGGCGGGGGCGGCGAGCAGCCGGGCCGCGCCGGCCAGGGTGGCACCGGCCGCGTCGAAGCGTACGAGCAGCCCGCCGGCCCCCTCCACGAGCACCAGGTCATGGCTGGCGGCCAGCTTCTCGGCTGCCTCCGCGATGTCCTCGGCCGACAGGGTGGGCAGCCCTGCACGCCGGGCGGCCGTCGCGGGGGCGAGCGGCTCCGGGTAGCGCGCCAGTTCGAGCGTGGTCACCGCCTCGCCGGCGAGGCGTACGACCTCCGCTGTGTCGCCCGGCTCACCGGGTGCGAAGCCGGTCTGCGCGGGCTTGAGCACCGCCACCGAGCGTCCGGCCGCGACCGCCACGGCGGCCAGCGCCGCCGTGGTCACGGTCTTGCCCACTTCGGTGCCCGTGCCGGTCACGGCCAGCACGGTCATCGCAACGCCCGCCGTCTCCCGCGATGCCGCTCGGGCTGCTCGGGCTGCTCAGAGCCCTGCACGGCGCTCACGCCGCACTCGCGGGAGCGCCCGCCGTGGCCGCCGCGCACACGGCGGCGCAGATCCGGGCCAGATCCTCGTCGCCCGTGGGGTACGGGGGCATCGTGTAGACCATGTCGCGGAAGGGACGGAGCCACACGCCCTCCCGCACCGCTGCGCGCCCGGCCGCCGCGAGGTCCGCCCCCGCCTCCAGTTGCACGACGCCGATCGCGCCCAGCACCCGTACGTCCCGCACGCAGGGAAGCTCCCGGGCCGGCTCCAGCCCCGCCCGCAGTCCGGACTCGATGCGCTTGACCTCGCCCGCCCAGTCCCCTCCGAGCAGCAGCCCGATCGACGCCTCGGCGACCGCGGAGGCGAGCGGATTGCCCATGAACGTCGGTCCGTGCGCGAGCAGCGGCACCTCGCCACTGGATATGCCGTCCGCCACCCGGGAGGTGCACAGCGTCGCCGCCATGGTGAGATATCCGCCGGTCAGCGCCTTGCCCAAGCACAGCACGTCCGGGGTGATCCCCGCGTGCTCGGCGGCGAACATCGTGCCTGTGCGGCCGAAGCCGGTCGCGATCTCGTCCAGCACCAGCAGCACGCCGTGTTCGTCGCACGCCTCGCGCAGCACGCGCAGATAGCCGGGGGAGTGGAACCGCATGCCGCCGGCGCCCTGCACCACGGGCTCGACGATCACGGCGGCCAGCTCCTCGGCGTGCCTGGCGATCAGCTCCCGCAGGTGCGCCGCGTACGCCTCGTCCGGCTCCGCGTCGAAGCCGGGCGGCGGCGCGTCCGCGAAGATCTGCTCCGGCAGGACGCCCGACCACAGCTGGTGCATTCCGCCCTCGGGATCGCACACCGACATCGGGTTCCAGGTGTCGCCGTGGTAGCCGCCCCGCCAGGTGAGCAGCCGCTGCTTGCGGCTGTTGCCCGTCGAACGCCAGTACTGCAAACACATCTTGACCGCGACCTCGACCGACACCGAACCGGAGTCGGCAAGGAAGACGTGCTCCAGGCCCTCCGGCGTGATGTCGACAAGCCGCTTCGCCAGCCGGATCGCCGGCTCGTGCGTGAGCCCGCCGAACATCACATGGCTCATCCGTGAAAGCTGGCCGGTGACCGCCTCGTTGAGCACCGGGTGGTTGTAACCGTGAATGGCCGACCACCACGAGGACATCCCGTCGATCAGCTCCCGCTGTCCCGCCACCGGGCGGGCCAGCCGCAGCCGCACCCCGGCGGCCGACTCGATCAGCAGCGGTTCGTCCAGTCCCGGCATCGGGCCGTAGGGATGCCAGACGTGCTGCCGGTCGAGCGCCAGCAGCTCCTCCGGGCCCACCTCGGACATCTCAGGCATTGGGCGGCAGCTCGGTTCCCGGGCCACGGCGGCGCACGCTGACCAGGTCGTCCGTGCGGTGGCCGGGCAGGGTGGTGGTGTCGGTGCCCTCCACCTCGAAGCCCGCGTCCGCGATCATTTCCAGGTCGGCCTGGCCCGCCTGGCCCTCGCTGGTCAGGTAGTCCCCGAGGAAGATCGAGTTGACCAGGTGCAGCGCCAGCGGCTGCATCGAGCGCAGCTGCACCTCACGGCCGCCCGCGAGCCGCACCTCCGCGTCCGGGCAGACGAACCGCACCATCGCCAGGATCCGCAGACAGCGCTGCGGCGTCAGATTCCACTCATCCGCCAGCGGAGTGCCCTCGAAGGGGATGAGGAAGTTCACCGGCACCGAATCCGGGTCCAGTTCGCGCAGGGCGAAGGCCACATCGACGAGGTCGGCGTCCGCCTCGCCCATGCCCGCGATCAGCCCGGAGCACGCCGACAGCCCGGCGCCCTGCGCCTGGCGCACGGTCTCCACCCGGTCGGCGAAGTCATGTGTGGTGCAGATGTCCTTGTACGTCGACTCGGAGGTGTTGAGGTTGTGGTTGTAGGCGTCCGCGCCTGCCTCCCGCAGCCGCCCGGCCTGACCGTCCGACAGCAGCCCCAGACACGCGCAGACCTCGACGCCCTCGTTCTCCTGCTTGATCGCCGAGATCGTCTCCGACACCCGGGCCACGTCCCGGTCCGTCGGCCCGCGCCCGCTGGCGACCAGGCACACGCGCTTCGCGCCGCCCGCCACCCCCGCCCGTGCGGAACTCGCGGCCTCCTCCGGCTTCAGCCAGGTGTACTTGAGGATCTCGGCCTTCGAACCCAGCCGCTGAGAGCAGTAGGAGCAGTCCTCGGGGCACAGACCCGACTTGAGATTCACGAGATAGTTCAGCTTGACCCGGCGTCCGAACCAGTGACGGCGCACCTTCCCCGCCGCGGCCACCACGTCGAGCAGTTCGTCGTCGGAAGTCGCCAGTACGGCGAGCGCTTCGTCGCGAGTCGGCAGCTCACGGCGCAGCCCCTTGTCCACCAGAGTGTTCAGCAGGTCCATGGCGCCGATACTCGCCTACTGCCGTGGTCCGGGCCAAGGCGGGAACCTACAGGATCATCCGATTCATGTGTGGGCATCACCACACCCCGTCAGGCCCCGGACGGGGCTACGTTCTCCCTGCGGACTGTCCACTGCGGACAAAATCCGCCCACCGCCCGCCCCTTGGCCCACGGCCGCCTGACACGAAGGACGTCCCGCCCATGACCGAAGCGCCCCGGGACCCCTTCGGCTGGCTCGACGAGGCGGCGGACAGGCGCCGCGACGCCGGACTCGTCCGCACTCTCCGCCCGCGCGACGCCGTCTCCCCGCTGCTGGACCTGGCCGGCAACGACTACCTCGGGCTCTCCCGGCACCCCGAGGTGACCGCCGCCGCCGCCGCGGCGGCGCACCGCTGGGGAGCGGGCGCCACCGGCTCCCGGCTGGTCACCGGCTCCACCGCCCTGCACGCCGAGCTGGAGGCGGAACTCGCCCGTTTCTGCGGCGTCGAGTCCGCCCTCGTGCTCTCCTCCGGCTACGCCGCGAACCTCGCCGCCGTCACCGCCCTCACCGGCGACGGCTCCCTGGTCGTCTCCGACGCCGCCAACCATGCCTCCCTCATCGACGGCTGCCGCCTCTCCCGGGCCCGGACCGCCGTGGTGCCGCACGCCGACCCCGACGCGGTACGTCAGGCCCTCGCGGGCCACGCGGGCCGGGCGATGGCCGTCACCGACTCGGTCTTCTCCGTCGACGGCGACGCCGCACCGCTGTCCGGCCTGTCCGCCGCCTGCCGTGCGCACGGTGCCGCCCTGCTGATCGACGACGCCCACGGCTTCGGCGTGCTGGGCGAGGGCGGACGCGGCGCCCCGTACGCCGCCGGTCTCGCCGGAGCCGCCGACACGGTGGTGACCGTCACCCTCTCCAAGTCACTCGGCAGCCAAGGCGGAGCGGTACTCGGTCCGGCACGCGTCATCGAGCACCTGGTCAACACCGCCCGCACCTTCATCTTCGACACCGGCCTCGCCCCCGCCGCGACCGCCGCCGCGCTTGCCGCCCTGCGGCTGCTGCGCCGCGAGCCCGACCGCGCCCGCCGGGTCCGCACCGTGGCCGCCGGACTGTACGCAGGGCTCACCGACGCCGGGCTGGACGCCGCCCGGCCCGATGCCGCCGTGGTCTCCGTCCGCGCGCCGTCGGCCTCGGCGGCCGTGCGATGGGCCGCCGACTGCCGCGCGGAGGGCATCCTGACGGGCTGCTTCCGGCCACCCTCGGTCCCCGACGGCGTCTCCCGGCTCCGACTGACCGCCCGCGCCGACCTCACCGACGCCGACGTCACCCACACCCTCAAGGCAATCACCCGCACCGCCCCGGGGGCACGCACGCAGCAGAGGTGACGCGCGGCCCGGGTACTTCGCACTGCGCTCGCTTCACCGAGCTCGCTTCACCGGGTGTGGAACGTGGCGTCCGCCCGGTCGGTCGCCGTGCTGAGGGCCTGGACGTGCAGCAGGTAGTCGTAGTGGCGGAGGTAGCGGCCAGGGAAGCCGGACGACTCGTACGACACCCCGGCGGAGTCCGCGAGACCCGCCCGGGCGTGGAAGGAGGCGTCGCTCCTGAACCGCGCCGTCCCGTCGTCCGGTTCCACCCGGACCTCGAAGTTCTTGTGGCGGAGGAAGTAGCCGGGGAAGTTGGCCGATTCGAGGGAGACGGTGCCGCCGCCGGCGAGACCGGTGACGGTGCGGAACTGCGAGTCGGCGAGCGGGGAGACGTCCGCCTCGATGCGGGCGCGGTACTCCCAGTGCCGGACGAAGCGGTCGGGGTAGTTGTAGGAGGACAGCCGCCGCGGGGTGACGCCGTCGGCCACCGGGATGCCGAAGTCGGGTGTGCCGTCGGACTTCCAGTACAGCTTCTGGACGCGGGTGCGGCGGTTGGGGTCGTTGAGCGGGTCGCCGCTGATGTTCTTGTAGTCGCGGTCGTGGTAGACGACGATGTCGGACTTTCCGTCCTCGGAGAACGTGAACGAGTTGTGCCCCGGACCGTACTGCCCGGTGGCGTCGTTGCTCCGCAGGACCGGGTTCGCGGTCTTGCTCCACGACGAAGCGGACAGCAGGTCGGCCGAGGCGGAGGCGGTCAGCAGGCCCATGCAGTAGTTGGCGTCCGTGGCGCTGGCGGAGAAGGTCATGAAGACCTTGCCGCCGCGCTGGATCACGGCCGGGCCCTCGTTGACCCGGTGGCCGGCGGTCTCCCACGGGGCGGTCGGCGTGGAGATCCTGACCGGAGCGCCGCTGATGGTCCAGGGGTTGGACATCCTCGCGAGGTACAGGTTGGTGCCGCTGCCGACGGCCGGGTCGTTCTGCGCCCAGCTCAGGTAGCGGACCCCGCCCACGACGAAGGTCGTCGCGTCCAGGGAGAAGGTGTCCAGCGGCAGCGCGATGCGGCCCTTCTCCCTCCAGGTGCCGGTCAACGGGTTCGCGGCGCCGCACTCCAGCACGTAGGGGCGGATCTTCCAGATGTCGTGGGCTTCGCCGGCGGCGAAGTGGATGTACCACTTGCCGTCGATGAAGTGGATCTCCGGAGCCCAGATGTGGGCCCCCATCTCACCGCTGGCGTGCTTGGTCCAGAGGGTCGTCTCGGTGGCCGAGGACAGGCCCTGGATCGTGGTGGCACGGCGCAGGACGATCCGGTCGTACGCGGGCACCGTGGCGGTGAAGTAGTAGTAGCCGTCGGTGTGTTTCCAGATGTGCGGGTCGGCCCGCTGCTCGGCGATCGGGTTGGTGAACGACACGCCGGGCGAGGCGGGGACGGCGGCGTGGGCGCTACCGGCGGAGACACCGGTGACGGTGACCGCCGCCGATCCGGCGGCCATGCCGAGGACCGTCCGACGGGTGAGAGCGGGGCTCAAGGCTTCTCCTCTGGGGCGGAGAGACACCGACCAGGAAGTGTCGGTATTTCGAACATGGTTCGTATATTCGGACAGAAGATAAGGCGTGCACATGACCACGTCAACGCTTCTGTCACACCGGTTCCCGTGACGGCGGCGGGCGGGGCGGGCGGGGCCTCTCACTGCCAGGGGCGGGCGAAGCTGCCCCGCAGAAGGCGGCAAGGGTGCGCGCGGCCGGGGGCCGCCCGGCTGGTGCAGGCGTTCACCGGGGCGGCTCTGCTGATTCTCGGGGCTGGTCTGACGGTGGAGACGCTGCTCGGCTGAGCCGGCGTCGCAGCACCCAGGGCAGCACGGCCCACAGCCCGGCGCACACCGTCAGTGCGCCCGCGCCGATGCCGAGGCCCGCCGCCCGTCCCAGCACCACATCGACGACCAGCAGCACCGCGCCGCTCAGAGCCAGGGCGAGTACCGTCAGCCCGGCTCCCGCGAACCGTGACGAGACGTCGACGATCAGCCGCTTCGCCCCCCGCCGGAAGAGCGCCCGGTGCAGTGCGGCGGGCGCGGTGAACAGCATGGCGGCGAGCACCGACAGCAGCAGAGTGACCACATAAGTGCCGCGCTGGAACGAGTCGAGCTCGGGGAAGCGGGGCGTGAAGGCCAGCGTGAGCAGGAAGGCGAACAGGATCTGCACGCCCGTCTGAATTACCCGCAGCTCCTGGAGCAGCTCCAGGAAGTTGCGGTCAGCCCTCTCCACCGGCGTCTCATTGCGCACGACCATGGCTCCCGGGTAGCCGGGACTGCCGTCTTCACGCTTGCGGGTCCGTCCCACCTCGCGTGCCAGCTCCGGACCGCGCCGCTTCGGCATCGCGGCCGGACACGGCGGCCCGGCCACCGGATACCGGGGGCCGGGCCGCGGGTGAGGTGGCGCACCTCGGGTGGGTCGAAGCGTCAGGAGCTGAGTTCCCAGACCGCGTGGGCGAGCGCGTCGGTGTTGAGGTCGAGTGCCGTGCTGTTGATGTTTGACATGTCGTCACATGCCGTGTGGTAGCACTTGTCGAAGGGTTCCCCGGCCGTGCCGCCCCACTTGTCCGCCTGCGCCTGCGTCATGGTCTCTCCGGCCCCGGTGAAGAGCCCGCCGACCGGGATGCCGGCCTCCTGGAAGGACGCATGGTCGCTTCGCCCGTCCGACTCGGTGGCGGGAGCCGTTTCGACGCCCTTGGCGGCGAACCACTCGGTGAAGACCTTCTCGAGCGGCGCGTCGTCGTCGTAGACGAAGTAGCCCGGGTTGGGTGAACCGATCATGTCGAAGTTCAGATACGCGCCGATCTGCCCGCGCTCGGCTTCGGAGAGACCGGCGACATGGTTCCGTGAGCCGACCAGGCCGAGCTCCTCCGCCCCCCACCAGGCGAAGCGCAGGTGCTTGGCGGGCTGGAGGTCGCCGGCGGCGACGGCCAGCGCTACCTCCAGGATTGCCGCGGAGCCGGTGCCGTTGTCATTCATCCCTGCGCCGCTGCGCACCGAGTCCAGATGGGCGCCTGCCATCACCACGTCGTCGGCGTCTCCGCCGGGCCAGTCGGCGATGAGGTTGTAGCCGGTGGTGCCGGCCTGGTCGAATTCCTCCACGGTGGTCTCGAAGCCCGCCGCGTCCAGCTTTTCCTTGATGTGGTCGAGGGAAGCCCGGTAACCGGGCTGTCCGTGGGCGCGGTTGCCGCCGTTCGCCTCGGCGACCGCCTGGAGCTCTTCCAGATGCCGCTGCACGTTCTCCACGGGGATGTCGGGCGCGGCGACGGCACCCGCCGCGGAGGTCTCGGGTGAGCTGGCCTGTGCTCCGGCGACGGTCAGCAGGGAAGCGGCCAGTGCCGTCCCGGTGGCGGCGGCGAGGGCGGCGCGCCGGCTCATTCTGGCTATCACATGGGCTCCGATGTCGTGTGGGGGGAGGTGGTGCGGAGCTGCGCGTCGATGATGTTGACGCGGGCATGATGATTGTGTGTCCGGGCGTCGCCCGTCAAGGCCGGTTACCGAACAGCACGTTGCGAGGAACGGACCTACCTGAGTGCCGTAGCGGGATGAACCAGGGCGGAATCCGCCCCCGGGTCAGCGCAGACCCGCCGCCCCGAACTCGCGGGCGAATGCCGCCCGCACCGGGGACGGGTCCCGGCGGTCCAGCACGCCGAAGACCACTTGATCGAACGCACCTGCGAACCGGTCGCCGTTCAGCAGATGCGCACGGAAGGCTGCCGCCACCTGGGCCGGATCGTTCTGGAAGACACCGCAGCCCCAGGCGCCGAGCACCAGCCGACGGTTGCCGTGCGCCGCCGCCACCGCCAGTACCTGGCCTGCACGGCTCCGCAGCGCCGGGCCGATCGCCGGCACCTCATCCGGGTACCGGCGTGCGATCACCCCGGCGTTGGGCGCCGCGGCCGTCAGAAAGTCCGCCCGGAACGGTACGTCCAGCAGCCCGCCGCGCTCGTCACGGAACACCGGGACGCCGGGGGAGTGGATGAGCCTGTCGCTGTAGAGCGGGCTGCGGTCCGCCCGATGGGCGGCGTAGAACTCCGGCGCCTCCCGCAGACACGTGTACAGGGCGGATGCCCGGCACAGCGCCTCTTCCTGGGCCTGCGCGCCGTTCAGATAGCCGCCGCCCGGATTGCGGGCGGAGGCGAAGTTCAGCACCGCCACCCGGCCGCCGCCCGCCAGATGCAGCCGACGCGCCGCGTCCAGGCTGCTCTCCCCGCTCACCTCGCACACGGGCGCCTCGCCGGACGGCACCGGCGCACCCGCCCCGCCGGGCAGCGCCTCGGGCCCGTACATCCGTGTCTGCGCGCGTGCCCGGCCCACCGCCTCGGCGATCCGCACCGTACGACCACTGCCCGGCGCCGTGTACCAACCCGCGGCGACGATCCGCTCCGTATGCTGCGCGAGCCCCCGCAGCCGTGCGCTCATCGCCGCCGCCCCCGTCCCCCCGTGGCTCCTCATGCCTGGCACGTTACGCATCACGGATGCCCGCGCGACACCGCTTTTCCCGCACGGGGACCGGAGCCGGCCCCGTGATGGCCGCCACTCGGCGGGGAACCGTGCCGTTCCGGCTACCCCTGCGCCGAGATGACCCCCAGCGTGACCAGCCCCAGCACCACCCAGGCGAACCAGAGCCAGCCGCTGCCGCCCAGCGTCACCGAATAGGCGGTGACCACCACCAGGCCGGTCAGCGTGCACGCCGTCATCGTCTTCGCAGATCCAGTCATCCTGGTCATCCCAGACATCACAGCACCCTCCTCGGCGGCCCGGACCAGTGACGGGAGGCCGCCGTCAGGACCGCTGCCAGACCACCATCGTCACCGGAGGGCGCGCGGAACGCTACTGCCTACGTGTCTGCAGTGACGCCAGATAGGCGTTGTACGCCTTCAGCTCCTGGTCACCGTCCCGGTCCGCCGCCCGGTCGCTCTGGCGCGCCTGGCGCTGCTCGCTGAAGTACCACTGGTAGACGAGGGCGATCAGCACCAGCACCGACGGGATCTCGCTGAACGCCCAGGCGATGCCGCCCGCCCACATCTGGTCGTCCAGCCCCGTCACGCCCAGCGAGGCGGGCGGATTCGCGTACGTCTCCACCATCGGCTCGGACCCCATCATCAGCGCGATGCCGAAGAAGGCGTGGAAGGGCATGCCCGCGAACAGCTCCAGCATCCGCATCACATAGCCCGGCCGGTGCGGTCCCGGGTCCACGCCCATGATCGGCCAGAAGAAGAGGAGCCCCACCAGCAGGAAGTGCACCATCATCGCGGTGTGCCCGGTCTTCGACTCCATCAGGAAGTCGAAGATGGGGGTGAAGTACAGCCCGTAGAGGCTCGCGATGAACAGCGGGATGGTGAACGCGGCGTGCGTCACGATCTTCGCGTAGCGGCTCTGGAGCACGGCCACCAGCAGTCCCCGAGGCCCCTTGCGGCCCCGGCCCGTCGCGGGCAGCGCCCGCAGCGCCAGCGTCACCGGCGCGCCCAGCAGCAGCAGGATCGGCGACAGCATGCTGATCACCATGTGCTGCACCATGTGCACGCTGAAGAGCACCATGCCGTACTCGTTCAGCGCGGTGCACATCACCAGTGCGACGCTGAGCACACCCAGAGTGAAGGCGATCACCCGGCCCACCGGCCAGGCGTCGCCCCGCCCCCGCAGCCGCAGCACACCCCAGCCGTACAGGGCCAGCGCGAGCAGGGCGCCGGTCAGGAAGAACGGATCGCCGGTGAACTCCAGGCCGCGTCCCAGGGTGAACGGCGGCAGGTCCATCGTGGTGCCGTGTCCGCCGTGATCCATCCGTACGCTCCCGGTTCGTGCCGATCTGCCCGCACCAGAGTAGAACCGTCCCCCGTGACGGCCACCGGCGGGGGCCCGTCAGCCGCCCTGGTCGGTCCCTGGCGAGCCGCCCTCCGTCAGCCCCGTCAGCCCGGCTGGGTCGCCGCCGTGATCCGCTCCCCGCGCAGCGCCTCGTACCACCGGTCGTCCACGTTCGGCAGCGCGTTCACGTCCAGTGCGAGCTTGAGCAGCACATCGGCGATCTGGGGGTTACGGGCCAGCACCGGACCGTGCATGTAGGTGCCGAAAACCGTGTCGTTCCAGGCGCCCTCGGTGCCGTCGCCCGTCCCGTTGCCCTGGCCGAGCCGCACCTGGGCCAGCGGACGTGCCGTCGGGCCCAGATGGGTGATGCCCTGGTGGTTCTCGAACCCCGTCAGCTGGGGCAGACCCAGCCGGCTGTCCATGTCACCCAGGACGTCACCGACACACCGCTGATCGGTGCCCCGGGTGCTCGTCACGTCCAGCAGTCCGAGGCCGGCCTGCCGCGCCCCCTGGTCGTTCACGAACTCGTGGCCCAGGATCTGGTAGCCCGCGCAGACGGAGAAGACGATGGCGCCGTTGGCCACCGCCCGGTTCAGTCCGCCGTCCCGGTAGAGGCGCTCGGCGGCCAGCCGCTGCGGCCGGTCCTCGCCGCCTCCGATCAGATAGATGTCCCCCGAGGTGGGCAGCTGCTGGTCGGACCGTACGTCCATCCGCTGCACCTCGAGCCCGCGCTGCCGCGCGCGCCGCTCCACCACCAGTACGTTCCCCTGGTCGCCGTACGTGCTCAGCAGATCAGGGTAGATCCACACCACGCGCAGATTCGCGTCAGCCATGCTCGCCATCCTCCAGCGGTTCAGTCAGCGGGTCAGTTGCCGACAACGCGGCGCAGGTCCTGGAACGAGGTGTAGTTCGCGATCGCCTCGATCCTGCCGGGCGGACACATCCGTACGGCCTCCTCGGCACTTTCGTACACCTGGAAGTCGACACCGGCGACTTCCAGCCGCACCGCCAGGTCCAGGCGGCGGTCACCGATCAGTGCGATCGGGTGCCCGGCCAGCCGTGAGAAGTCCACGTCCCACAGCCACGAGGTGTCCGTGCCGTCGGCGCCGCGCGCGTTCACCGCGAGGATCACCGGCCCGGGGGGCGGATCGATCAGCGAGAACGTCTCCAGCCAGCCGGCCGGGTTCTTCGCCAGCAGCAGCCGGATGTCGCGACCCTGATACGACACGACGTCGTACCGGCCCGCCACGGCGGCCACCGAGTACATCCGCTCCAGCGCCACCTGCGGCGACACCCCGAACGCGGCGGCCACGGCCGCCGACGACGTCGCGTTCGCCTTGTTCGCACGCCCCGGAAGCTGGAGGTGGATGGGCCACGCCGTGCCGTTCGGGTCGAGCACGTGGTCACCGGAGAGCGCCCAGCTGGGAGTGGGACGGCGGAACCCGCACTCGGCGCAGAACCAGTCGTCGCCGGGGCGCTGCATCACACCGCCGCAGGACGGGCACGACCAGGCGTCGTCCTTCCACTCCTGGCCGGCGGCCACCCAGACCACATTGGGGGAGCCGGAGGCCGCCCACACCACCAGCGGGTCGTCGGCGTTGGCGATGATGATCGCCTTCGATCCGCTGAGGCCCTCCCGCCACTTCTCCGCCAGCATGCGGGTCTCCCCGGCCCGGTCGAGCTGGTCGCGGGAGAGGTTCAGCAGCGCGATGGCCTTCGGGGCCACGTCGACCGCGACCCCGGCGAGGTACTTCTCGTCCACCTCGATCACGCCGTACTGCGATTCGGACCCCCCGGCCAGCGCGGAGGTGATCCCCGCGGGCATGTTGGCGCCGAGCGCGTTGGACACCACCCCGCCGTTGGCGCGCAACGCCTCGGCGATCAGCCGGGTCGTCGTGGTCTTGCCGTTCGTCGCCGACACCAGGACCACGTCCAGATGCCGGGCCAGCCGGGCAAGCAGATCGGGGTCGAGTCTGAGTGCCACCTTGCCGCCGATCACCGATCCGCTGCCGCGGCCGGCGACTCGCGACACCGCTGCCGCAGCCCTGCCCGCCGTCACGGCCAGCTTCGCCCGCGGCGACAGCGGCTCCACGTTGCCTGCCATCGTCCTTGACCCTCCTTGCCCCTTGGTGGAGGCCAGCCTATCGAGATCAGGCCCGGCCCCCGCACGGGTGCCGCCGCAGCGGACACCACGCGCCTCGTACGCTTCTCCCATGGCACGTGCCACCATCCCGGGCAGCTCCGGATCCCCCATACCACTGCGACTGTTCGGCGACCCCGCGCTGCAGGCCCCGTGCCGTGAGGCCGGGCCCGCCGACGGACCCCTGGACCAGCTCGTGGAGGACATGTACGCCACGATGTACGCCGCCCGGGGAGTCGGCCTCGCCGCCAATCAGATCGGCGTGCCGCTGCGGGTGTTCGTCTTCGACTGCCCGGACGACGAGGACCGCCGGTATCGCGGTCATGTGATCAATCCTCGTCTCCTCAGCACTGCCGGGGTGATGGTACGCGGCCCGGAGGGGTGCTTGTCGCTGCCCGGGCTGGAAGCGGCGACCGAGCGCCACGACGAGGCGGAGATCGAAGGGGTGGATCTGCGGGGCCGTCCGCTGCGCATCCGGGGGTCCGGCTACTTCGCCCGCTGTCTGCAGCACGAGTACGACCATCTGGAGGGCGGCCTCTACTGCGACCGGCTGAGCGGCGTGCGGCGGGCCCGGCTGATGCGGGCCGCGCGCCGGGCGAGCTGGGCCTGAGGGCGTTCTCGTCATCCCGGGAGGGCGCGCGGGGCGTCAGCTGCGCATCCTCTCGGCCCTGCCGGCCTGGGGCGCCTCCTCGCCTCCTCGCCGCGTCGTCGGGCGAGGCGTCCCCCGCCTGCGGCGGCGCGGTGACACGAGCCGCGGGCGCGGCCCGGGACGGCGCAATGCCCGTGACTCGAGACGGCGACGACGCAGCAGATCCGCTCTCTTGGCCCGGAGCCGATCGGGGCCGGGGCGGAGCCCCGGTTTCAGGAAGGGGCCAGGTCAGGGGAAGAAGAACTCCCCGTGACCGGCGAGGGCCGTCGGCCCGTCAGAAGGCGGGGCCGCCCTTGCGGTCTCCCGCGGTGGCCAGCCGGCCCCACAGCAGGTCCGCCAGATGGTGCACCAACTGAGTGCGCGAGCAGGGACGTTCACGCAACCACCAGTCCCCGGCCGCGTGCATCATCCCGACTATGCCGTGTCCCCAGACCCGCGCCAGCTCCTCTGATCCCTCGCCCAGATCGACCCGTTCGGCTATCACCTTCGCCAGTTCCTCGCCGAGCCGCCGCAGCAGCGGGGCGGAGTGGTGGCCGACATCGAACCCGCGCTCTCCCGGGCCGCCTTCGGCGGGATGCATGAGAAAGCGGTAGACCTGCGGCCGGGCCTCGATCGCGTACAGATAGGTGTCGAGCGTGGCCTCCACCCGTCTGCGCCGGTCCGCGGGCGCGTCCAGGGCGGCGCGCAGCGCGTCGAGGAGCGCGTCAGTGTGCCGTACGGCCAGGGCGCGGTAGAGCCCGCCCTTGTCGCCGAAGTGCCGGTAGAGGATCGGCTTGGTGATCCCGGCCTCGGCCGCGATGGCGTTCATGGTGGCGTCGGGCCCGTCGCGGAGCACCACCCGGTCGGCCGCTTCCAGCAGCTCCTTGCGGCGACGCTCCGTAGCGCTGCGCTGGTCATCGCGCTGTGCGGTCCCCATGATGTGCCTCCCCGGCCGGTACGGTCCGTGCCTCGGGCAACGTAACACCCGGGGTTCTCCGGGGGGTCGGTGCGCAGCCGGGTTGACATAGCTTACCGGCTAGTAACAGACTGCTTGTTACCGATAGTAACAAGCGTATGGGGAAGGTCTGCCATGCCGGAATTCGCACTCGATCTCAACGACGACCAGAAGGCGGTCCGCGAGTGGATCCACGGCTTCGCCGCCGACGTCATCCGTCCCGCGGCAGCTGAATGGGACGAGCGGGAAGAGACGCCGTGGCCGATCATCCAGGAGGCGGCGAAGATAGGACTCTACTCGCTCGACTTCTACGCGCAGCAGTTCTTCGACCCCACCGGTCTCGGCATCCCCATGGCCATGGAGGAGCTCTTCTGGGGCGATGCCGGGATCGCCCTCTCCCTCGTCGGCACCGGACTGGCCGCCGTCGGAGTCCTCGCGAACGGCACCGAGGAGCAGATCGGCACCTGGATCCCGCAGATGTACGGTGACGCCGCCGACGTGAAGCTCGCCGCCTTCTGCTCCTCCGAACCAGACGCGGGCTCGGACGTCGCCGCGATGCGCACCCGCGCCGTCTACGACGAGGCCAGGGACGAATGGGTGCTCACCGGCACCAAGACCTGGGCCACCAACGGCGGCATCGCCAACGTGCACGTCGTGGTCGCCGTCGTCGACCCCGAACTCGGCTCCAAGGGACACGCCTCCTTCATCGTCCCGCCCGGCACGCCCGGCCTCTCCCAGGGCCAGAAGTTCAAGAAGCACGGCATCCGCGCCTCGCACACCGCCGAGGTCGTCCTGGATGACGTACGGATCCCGGGGCACTGCCTGCTGGGCGGAAAGGAGAAGCTGGACGAGCGCCTGGCACGGGCCCGTGAGCGCGTCCGTACCGGCGGCGAACGCGTGAAGAACGCCGCGATGGCCACCTTCGAGGCATCCCGTCCCGCCGTGGCCGCCCAGGCGGTCGGCATCGCCCGCGCGGCGTACGAGGTCGCGCTCGAATACGCGAAGACCCGCGTGCAGTTCGGCCGCCCGATCATCGACAACCAGGGCATCGCCTTCCAGCTCGCCGACATGGCCACCCGTGTCGACGCCGCCCGGCTGCTGGTCTGGCGGGCCTCCTGGATGGCCGCCGCGGGCAAGCCCTTCGAAGCGGCGGAGGGCTCGATGTCCAAGCTCTTCGCCGGTGAGACGGCGCAGACCGTCACCGCCCAGGCCATGCAGATCCTGGGCGGCAACGGCTACACGCGGGAGTACCCGGTCGAGCGCATGCACCGCGACGCGGCGATCTACACCGTCTTCGAGGGCACCAGCGAGATCCAGCGCCTCGTCATCGCCCGCACGGTCTCGGGAGTCGCCGTACGGTAATCCCTCCGGCGCGGCACCTTCGTCCGGATACGGTGGAGCAGGTGCTTTGAGCTCACAATCCTCGGGCTGGTGATCGTGCGATGGCCGGGAAGCCGCCGGAAGCGGGACTGACGCAGGCCCAGGAGCGGGCGGTGACGGGCGCGGACCCGGACAGCGGCGAGGTGCGCGCGGGCGCCCCCACCCGGCAGAGACTCGAACGGCTCGGCCTCGCCCGCCCGCACGGCCGACTGGGCGCGCACTACCTCACCGACGAGGGGCGCGCCGTCCGCGCACGGATCCAGGAGCGCGACCGGGCCGCCGCACCCGCGCCCGCCGGGGAGAGCTCCGGGGAGAGCTCCGGCGGTGGCTTCGCCCCGCTGACCGGGGACGAATCGGAGCGCGGGCCGTCCGCCGCCTCCCGCTCCGCGCACGCCGCCTCGGCTGCGCGCGGATGGGAAGCACTGCTGGAGATCCGCAGGCTGACGCAGCCCGGCTCGGGCCCGGCCTCCCCTTCCGTCCCGGCTCCCTGGGAGCGGGCGCGCCCGGTGCACGCGGTGGCCCTGGCGCTGGAGGCCGCGGGGATTCCCGCCTCCGCCATGGACGGTTCGGGGCGCCGCGTGCGCACCGGATACCGGGTGAGCCCCGGCGAGGAGACGGCAACCGTACGAGTGGAGTGGCGGACGGCGGCGGGTGCGGCAGCGGAGGGCGCCGACGACGAGGCGGACACACAGGAGCAACTGGCGGCCTGCGCCCGGCGGCTGACCGCCTGCGGCTGGGACACGGAACGCTACCTCGGCGCCCGTCGCCGCCCGTATCTCGTCGTCTCACCACAGGCACCCCGCCGGGGGTGACCGACGGTGTGCGCTGGGAAAACCCGTCGGCAACTGCTTGCTGACAGACGCTCAGGAGTCTTTTAGATTGGTTGTCGACGCCTGGGAGACCACAGAACGGAGATATGCGTGTGACAGATGTAACGTCCGCCCGCCGCCTGCCGTTCGCCCTCCCCCTGAGCGGAATCCAAGCCTCCGGGGTGGGATGCGTCTGGTCGGCACCGCCGTGGTTACGCTGCTCGGGTGGCGGCCTGAATCCAGCCTCTTCAGCGGCTCCATGGAAGTGAACGCACTTGGTCGCGTGGGGCGCAAGCCCGGACGCGGCGAGCATCGCAGACGTGCGCAGGACGGAAAGCGAGAAGATGCATTTCACTCAGGTCACCGGAAGCGAGCCCGCAGGCGGGGCCGTGACACCCTCACAGGCTGGCCCTGGGGTGGCGCGCATGGTTCTGGGCGCGCGGTTGCGGAAGCTGCGGGAGGACGAGTACATATCGCAGGGGGAGGCGGCCGAAGCCATACGCGCGACCTCGGCGCAGCTCAACCGGCTTGAACTGGGGCGCAGCGGCTGCCGTCTGCGTGACGTCGCCGACCTGCTCACCATTTACGGTGTCACCGACGACACCGAGCGGCAGACCATGCTGACCCTGGCAGGTCAGGCCAACGTCCCCGGCTGGTGGCATGCCTACGAGGACGTGGTGCCCGGCTGGCTGCAGACCTATCTCGGGCTGGAGCAGTCGGCCGAGGTGATCCGGGGCTACGAAGTGCAGTTCGTGCCAGGGCTGTTGCAGACTCGCAGCTACGCGCGTGCCGTGATCGCCCTCGGCCATGTCACGGCTTCGGCGGAGGAACTGAGGCGCCGGGTCGAGCTGCGCATGATCCGGCAGCAGATCCTCTACGCACCCGGTCCGCCGCATCTGTGGGCGGTGATAGACGAGGCGGCGCTGCGGCGCCCGGTCGGCGGTGCCGCGACGATGCGGGCTCAGGTGCGCCACCTGATCGCGATGTGCGAACTGCCGCATGTGACGGTGCAGATACTGCCCTTCGCCGCCGGAGGCCATGCGGCAGCGGGAGGCCCGGTCATCCTGCTGCGCCTGCCCGAGCAGGGGCTGCCGGACGTGGTGTATCTGGAGCAGCTCCTCAGCGCGCACTACCCGGACAACCCCGAGGACATCGAGCACTACCGGCAGGTCATCGACGGGCTGGTGACCCGGGCCGAGCCGCCCACCAGGACGCAGGGCATACTGCGCGGCATCCTCGCGGAGAGCGAGGCGCGCGGTCCGGAGGAGAACACGGAGATATCCACGCCCTGACGCCTCGGTCTCCACTGTCCCGTGCGATCCCGCCAGCGGCAGCGTGGCGGGCGGGCCACAGCATTTCAGGCGTACGGTGTACTCTCGCTCGGCGGCTGGGCTCGCCGGTCCTCGCGTTATTCAGCGGTCAGGCGCGGAGCCCCGCAGAATCTCCCAGTCCTCCCGGTGCTCAGCTCGCCCAGTCGGCCCTTGCAGTGCACGAACCGCTACCGGAGCGCCGGGTAGGTCGGGCTCGGCGCCCTGCGAGTGACGCCACTGGACCGGCGGGGCCGCCTTGTCGAAGTCTTCCCTGTAAGATGCGACGACCTTGAGTCCGCCCTCGATCTCGGCCGCGTACAGCAGGCCCCCGTACGACCCGGCGGTGCTAGCCCTGTCTCCGCCCACGAAACCGGCGTAGAGGGTGCCCCAGGCAGGATCACGGTATTCAGCAACAAGGAAGAGTGCCCGACGTTCCAGATTGGCCTTCTGTGCCAGCTGAGAAAGCCGTTCGGGTTGCATCCCCATAGGCCGCCCGAAACTGGGCGAAAGCGCGATCCCTGGAAGCGCGTGCCAGAATTGCATGGATTCGGCACGGAGTTCCTCCACCGTCTCGTCCGACTCCGAGTAGGTAGCCATATTTCCTGCGTGCTCGATCTCCAAGTAGGATTTGAAGAATTCAACCGCACCATCGATATTGTTCACTGGTGCGTACTCCTGGTCGAAGTCATGACATGCTCTTCCGTAAGGCCAAGGGTGCCCGCGTCTGGGCCCACAGGCGGCTCGCGCGGGCGGCCGGGGTACAGTCCGATCGGTCGGTCACATCGTACCCGCAGAGCAGGCCGTGCTCGGCGTGCTCGGCCGCCCGACAGGCCTGGTCCGTTCCGTTGTTGCGGCCAGGCTCCCGCTCAGGTGGAACCGAATGGCCCTTTGAAGTGAATTTATCCGTAATGTGTGTAGCTGGCGTACTCGTACCAAGGATCCTCGATTTACCCGAGGTTATTCCATCTGCCAGCACCTTCCAGTGGGCCAATGTAAGGGCTGTCCCGTGATCCCTGGTGGATCAGCGCGCGGCGTCAGATGCGGTGCTTCGCAAGGCGGAGGGCGTCCTCATACTGGGCGTCTCCGGGCGTTCCGGCAACGCAGCGAGGTGCCGTAGCTGTCGCCGTGCGCCCGCCAGGGATTACGGGACAGCCCTTAGGCAAGCTCCATGTAGCTGCCCTCGGTATCGCCAACCTTCGACAGCTTTCCTGTCGACGAGGTGGACTGGTTCGGCGCGGAACACGCTTTGTCAGCAGAATTCCGGGTCACTGCGCGGTCATCGTCCACTCAAGGGGCCTTCCTGCGTCCTCGAAATATACGTGAACCCTGTGCGGGTCTCCGGTGAGCAGCGAGGTCACGTCGCTCTCCTGGATGACTGGGTGTGCGTACTCCGGCGAATCCGTCAGACCCAGACCGGGGCGGCACAGGCGGTATTCCTTGTTCTTTCTGTAGCAGGAAACAGGAACTCCCTGGGCGTGCAGGTGATGGGTCAGCTTCCATTCGAGTTCGTCTGATACGAGTACGCGGCACCTTTGTTCGGCCAGTCGGGGGACCAGGTCCCGGTAGGAGTGTTCGGACAGCGGATTCCCTGTGACGTCCAGATTTCCGAGCCGTGCCGCACCCATGAGCGGTGTGATATCGGTGATGAAGTTCCGGGGCGCGTAGCAACTGAGGAGAGGGAGAGCGGAAACATCTGTGAGCGATCTCAGTCCACTGTCCCTGACGGTCAGGCTGTCCAGCGCCTGCAGTCCGGCTGCCGGTCCCAGGTCCACCGGATCACACGCGACCAGGGTGAGGAGTTCAAGAGCTCGACATTCTTCCAGTCCGAAGAGGTTCCGGGAGTTTCGGATATGAAGATCTGTGACATCCATGTACTCTGCGTCGGTGAAAGGCCCATCATGTCCGATGGCGCGTATCAGTGACTTGCGGAGCGCAGCGTCCATATCAGAGCTCATGGAGTCTTCTCATATCACGTGTGGTGGGTTCCGGATCGGCATTCAAGGACGGGCCGGGACGCCGACCATATCGGAGAGGGCGGGGCACCGTCAGCTTGCCCGGCTGACGGCATCGTCCTCGCCTCGCGGAGCGTGATGGAGGCAGCGTGTCAGACGGTCGTCCTGCGCGACGTTCACCGTCGCCCGAAGAACTCCACCTCGGCGACGGCGAGTCGGCGGTCGGGGCGCACCCCGAAGGCAGCTTCGGTCGTCAGACGCACCCGGACCACGTCGGACCCGGGCACGTTGAAGGTCTGCTGGCCCGACTGGTCCTTGAGCCTGAGGGTCCTGGTGCGGCTTTCCCCGTCACCGTTCACCAGGGTCACCGTGATCCTGGAGGGACGTGTCTGGGTGAGGAACTCGTCCTGATTCACCGAACGCCCCGGAGTGATCAGCACCTTCCGCAGCCGCACCGGCTTCGCGAAGTCGGCCTCCAGATACTCGCCGTCTCCGGGCCCGGCCTCCGAGGGCGCCCAGTACCGGTTGTTGAACCCGTCGAACGCCTTGCCCGGCCCGTGGCGGGGCGCCTGGCTGGAGGCCCGGACCTCCTGCGGCCGCAGCGCCTCCGGCTTGCTGGTGGTGTCCTTGGCGAAGTCGAGGGCCTCCGGCAGCCGGTCGCGGCCGAACCACACGGCGGCCACCAGGATCAGCAGGAGGAGCGGCAGCGCCAGGTGGGGTCTGCGCCAGATCCGGTGCCGGGGGCGGCTCCCTGCGGCCAGCGGCCGGTCGGAGCGGCCGAAGAGGCGCCGCCACCAGGGCAGGCGGGTGGGCACCGGCGAGGGCAAAGGCGTGTCGAGGAGCGTCCCGCAGCTCCGGCAAAGACGGCGGTCGTGGGTGTTGTCGGTGCCGCACCGAGAGCAGGGCGGCCGCCCCACATGCGGGGAGACCACCGCGCGGTGCGGCGCGGCGGGCGGGGTGTCCGTTCCGTCCGGCCGGTGGTCCGGCCCCGGGCCGTGCTCGTCGGGAGCGTCGCCGGGGCGCCGGGGAGCGGCGGGGCGCTGCTCGGGCGGCAGCGGTGCCGTCGCGGCGGGCGGCGGCCCGTGCGGGGGAGGCGGTGCGGCTGGGGGCGGTGGTGCGCTGGGGGAGCGCGGCGGGGGCACCGGTGCGGGTGTGGGCGGACGTACGGCCGGTGGCGTTGCGGGTGTGGGTGGACGCACGGCTGGTGTGGGTGTGGCTGGAGGTGGAGGCGCTGCCGGTACCGGGGCCTGGGGCGGGTGCGGCGTTGCCGGCGGTCCGTCCGGCCCGCTGCCCTCCCAGTCCAGGAACGCCCCGCACGAGCCGCAGAACTGGCTGCCCGCGGCGTTGCGGTGCCCGCAGTCCGGACAGGTCACAGCGTCCTCGCCCCCTCCGCCGTCGGCAGGATCTCGATCCGGTGTGCGACGTGCGCGGGCACCTCGGCGGCGACGAGCTTCTCCAGCTGCCCCAGCCGTTTCCGCCGGTACTCCTCCGGATCGGGTACTCGGAGACGGATGGTCACCCGCGCCTCCGGCGACCCCGGCAGCGCGACCCCTGCCACGGACGACCAGGCGGTGGCGCCGCTCTCGCTGATCTCCGGCTCGACCCCCGTCTCCACCCTTACGGCTTCGGCCAGTCCGCGCCGTGTCCCGCGCTGCCGGTGACGGCGGACGGCGTCGGCGACCACGGCGCGCCGCTGGCCGACGCCGAGTTCCTCGCCGGCCTCCACCGCCACCCAGCCGGCCAGCCAGTCGAGGAAGTCCTCAGGGGCGGTCTCCGGGCGCAGATGCGCGGGCAGGTTGTCGAGCGTGAGCAGCAGCGGCGCCAGCACCTCGTCCAGCGCTTCCAGGAACCGCCGCAGGAAGTCGCCGTCGTGGTAGACACCCGGCAGTTGGTGCAGCAGCGGATGGGCCGTCGGCAGCCCGGGGACCATGGCCCGCATCTCATGCCTCCCGTACCCGGAGCTGGTGTTCGTAGCTGAACACCAGGGCGTGCCGGTCGAGGGTGACCCTGGTGGTGGCCTCGGAGCGCTCTCCGGTCACCGGATCGGCGGGGAAGAGCCGTACGTCCTCCACCAGGTCGATGCCGGGCACCTGCTGGAGCACTCCGAACACCTCACCGGAGTGGACAGGCCGCCCGAACGGCCAGCCTTCCCCTGCCGGGCCGCCGGTGAGCGGATTGAAGTAGCTGTACAGGGCGGTCAGCGCGGAGTCCCGCAGCCGGTCGGTGGCGACCGACCCGCCCTCCGTGCGGATGACCGACGCGACGACGGTGACCCCCTGGTAGTACGGCGGCTCGACGGTCAGCCGGGTGCCGATCGGACGGCGCTCCTCCAGATAGGAGGAGATCATTGCCAGCGTGTCCGGCGGCGGCTTCAGCTCGTCGAAGCGGATGCGGCCCTGGGCGTCGCTCCGCCCTGCCGGCACGATCAGCAGCCGTACGCCGCCCGTCTGGTCGTCCTGCCCGGCGCCACCCTGCCCGGCGCCACCCTGCCCGGCGCCACCCTGCCCTGTGCTGCCCACCCGCTCGGTCCCCTGCGCCCGCACCTCCCGCGCGGGTACGCACTTCACCCGGACGGCGTCCGGTGCGACCTCGCGGGCGAGCTGCTCGTAGTCGTGCGGTACGACGGCCCTGTGCAGCGTACGCAGCGTCATGGGGCCGCGTACCCGGGCGTTTTCCACGCTCTCGCCGTCGACACCGCCCAGCGCAGGCCGCCGGTTCTCCACCCGTGCCGCATACGGCAGCGAGCTGCGCAGCACGCGCAGCGCGCCCCGCGCCACATTGCCCCGGTGCCCGCCGCCCGTGCGGTAGCCGGGCACCCGAAGGGCGGCGCCCTTCGGCGGGACGCCGCCGTACAGCCGGAGGCCGCCGTCGGCCTCCCGCACCGCCGGGCCGAAGTCCACCTGTCCGGAGTTGGGGTCCAGGGTGAAGTGCCGGTCGGTCGCGCTGGAGTGCGCGAAGTCGTCCACACGCGTCCACTCCACCCAGCCGCCGCCCTCCGCGACCTCGACGGCGAACCCTTCCGTGCCCGCCACCACCGGCGCCCGTGCGACCCGGAAGCCCTGGCCCGGGACGCCCTCGGAGAGACCCAGCAGTTCCTCGGTGACCCTCTCGGCGTGCGCCGCCTCCACCGTGCCGCCGATGGTGAACGCGGTGACCTTGCGTACGGTCGGCGAGGCGAGATACGTGGACTGGCCCTCGACGGCCTCCAGCAGCCGGCAGCGCAGCCACCCGCCGAAGTGCCCGGCCACCACGGAGCCCGCGTGCGCGTCCGGCAGATGCAGGATCACCTCACCGGCCCGGTTGAAGCCGCCCGTGTCGTCCTTCTCGACCTCGCAGGCCACCCAGGCGTTTCCGTCCCACGCCTCCCACAGGAGCGGGGGGTTGCGCGGATCGACGCCCACCCCCTCGACCCGGCAGTCCAGCCGCAGCACCAGCACACAGCCGGGCACGGGGTTGGACAGTCCCAGATAGAGGCAGTCACCCGGCACCGGCGCCGGCGTGAAGCAGGGCACATCACGGCCGAGCGCCAACTCCCCCGACCGGTCCGTCGCCTGACCGGCGGCGGGCCACCCCGCCAGATGCGCGAGCGAGCACGGCACCACCGACAGGTCCCGGCCGGTGGTGAAGACCACCGCCTCCTCCGTCTCGGTCCGTACGGTGGCGACCTCCGTACCGGCCCTGATGCGCACCGGCTCCGGCTGCGGAGCCGACAGCCAGAACGTCACCTCGGTACGCGCCGCCGTCGGCGGATACAGGCGCACCCCGATCAGGTCGAGAAACGCCAGATAGTTCTTGTCCGGCACCCGGTTGAGCCGGTAGACGAGCTGGTCGACCATGGTGGCGAAGGCTTCGATGAGGGTCACACCCGGATCGGAGACGTTGTGGTCGGTCCACTCCGGGCAGCGCTGCTGCACCAGCCGCTTCGCCTCGTCGACCAGCGCCTGGAAGTGCCGGTCATCCAGGTTGGGGCTGGGCAGCGTCATGCGCCCTCCTCATGCTGCGGGATCACATAGAACGGGAAGACGAGGTTGCGCGGGTCGTTCGTGCCGCGTATCGCGTAGCTGATGTCGATGTAGAGCACTCCGTCGTCCGCGTCGTCGAAGCGCACGGTCACATCGGCCACCTCCACGCGCGGCTCCCACCTCTCCAGCGCGAGCCGCACCTCGTACGCCAGCTGCCCCGCCGTACCCGCGTCCGCGGGGGCGAAGACGTACTCGGCCAGGGCACAGCCGAACTCCGGACGCATCGGACGCTCGCCGGGCGAGGTACTCAGGATCAGCCGGATCGCCTCCGCGATCTCCCCCTCCCCGCGCACCAGCGCCACACTGCCGGTGGCATCGGTCCGGGGCGGGAACGCCCAGCCCGCGCCGATGAACTGCTGCGCCACGCTCACCCTCCGATCAGCACGGTCGGGCATCCGCCGGTGACCGGCGAGCCGCAGCCCGCCTTGTCGCCGACGCGGGCGGCGGGCCGCCCGCCGATGAGCACGCTGGAACTGCCCGGCGCGGCGATCGCGGACGGCGCGTGCGCGGCCGGGGACCCGCACTGGTGCGCGGTGCCCACGGTGGCCGCGGGGCGGCCGCCGATCAGCACCGTGGCTTCCCCCGGCGGCCCGACCGTGCCCGGGTGACCGGTGGGATCGCCGACACGTGCGGCTGCTGGCATGAGCTCTCTCCCCGTCTGTCGGTGGCCGCTGTTGGTGGCCGCTGTCGGTGGCCGCTCAGTTGATCCGGACCATGGGCGCCTCGACGGACACCGTCTGGCCGCCCTTGACCTCGGTGCGCGACGTCCCGTTGACCGCCACCTGGTTGCCCCGCACCTCCACCGCGCCGCCGGTGGCCAGCTTCACCCGGCCGCTGCCACCGTCCACCTCGACGCCGCTGCGTGCCGTCATCTTCACCGAGCCGCCCGCGAGTTCGAGTGCGCCGCTGCCCGCGTCCAGCGACACGCCGCTGCCCGCCGTGACGGTCACCTTGTCCTTGGCGTCGATCTCCACCGTGCCGTCGCTGTGCAGCAGGATGGTGGTGCCCTTGCGGTCCAGCGCGATCCTGAGCTTGCCGTCGCCCGTGGCCAGGCGTACGCCCTGCGGGCCGTTCGCCGCGTCCAGCAGCTCCAGCTTGTCGCCCGCGCGGGAGCCGAGCGCCCGCTTGTTGACGGCGCCACTGGTGGGGTCCACGGCCTCCGCCTCGTCGTCGCCGGCGGCACCGGCGCCACCGGCTGGGCCAGAGGCACCGGCGCCGCCGCCCGTACTGCCCGCGCCGCCGCCCGACCCGCTGCCGGCGCCACCGCCCGGCTTGTCCTGCCCGTTGTAGAGCGCCGCGAGCACATAGGGCCGGTCCAGATGCCCCTGCTCGAACCCGACCAGCACCTCGTCCCCGACCTCCGGGATGAACGCCGCGCCGCCGCCAGTGCCGCCCGCCTGCGCGGTGCGTGCCCAGTCGCTCGCGTACTCGTCCGAAAGCCAGGGGAAGCGCACCTTGACCCGGCCCAGCCCGTCGGGGTCCTTGGTGTCCGTGACCGTGCCGTTGACCAGCCCGGCGCAACGCGATCCGCCGCCCGGCCCCTGCCCGCCGCCCCGGCCTCCGCCGCTCAGCCCGAACAGCGAACGCTCCTGCTGCCCGGAGACCGTCACCCATGTCTCGTAACCGCGCGCCGAGTCGAAGACATGCCGCGAGGAGGTGACGGTGTAACGGCCCTCGAACGGTGCCCCCACCCCGGCCAGCGTCACCGCGCCCCCCGCCCGCACCTCGGGGTTACCGCGGATCACCGCGTCCAGCTCGGCGAACGAACCGGCGATCCGCTCGGCCAGCGCCCCGGCCGCCTGATCCACCTCCGCCTGCGTGCCGTACGGCGCGTCGGTGACCACGAAACCGGCCTCGCCGAACGGCTCGGTCACCTCGGCGGCCGTCACCCCCAGATCCAGCGTCTTCGTACGCCCCGCCTCAGCGTGACCCACCAGCGGCTTCTTGGCCTGCACATCCCAGCCGCGCACCTCGACTTCGGAGACCTGCTCCGCGGCGGAGATCCCGGCCCGGCAGCGCAGCAGATTGTCGCCCGCCTCCAGCACCAGCGGATTCTGACCGGCGCGCGCCGAAACGTCCGGCGCCCCTCCCGCCTCGGTCGGCTTGGTGACACACAGCTCGCCCTCGGCCACGTACACCTGCGCCCCGGCCTCCTCCGCGAGCGAGCGCAGGAACTCCCAGTCGGTGACATTGGGCTGGGCCACATGCTCCAGCACCGGACCGGACACATCGACCTTCCCGGCGCGCAGCCCGGCCCGCTGGGCGACCCGGGCACAGATGTCGGCGAGCGTCATGTTCTGGTAGCTGGCCACCCGGCGGCCCCGGAAGAGGCGGTAGGATTCGTCCATGCCGCGCACCACGGTGAAGGTGCCCGTGTCGTCCAGCTCCATCTCCAACGCGGTGACGCTGCCCGTCAGCAACGGCTGCGGAGAGGAGTCTCCCCCTGCCTTCGCCCCGAGCCGCACCTCCGTCCCGATCTTGATCCCGGCCTTCTCCAGCAGCACACGGCTCGGGTCGCGGAAGCGCAGCACGAACAGATCGGGCAGCGTACGGCTGTCATCCACATAGCCCTCGACCATGGAGTTCGCCAAGGCAGCCGGAAGCGGGCTGCCCGCGAACTCCACCACCAGGGCCTTGGCGACGCTCTGCTCCACCATGCCGCGCCTCACCCCTCACGGACCGTGCGGGCGGGAGGGGTCGGCGGCCCGCCCCCGGACACTTCCCGACGGCCGTCGCGCGGGCCCCGGAGCCGGTCCAGCTCGTCCAGCCCGGGAAGGAGCAGCTCCCGGCCGTCGGAAAGCCGCATCGGATCGTCGATCTGGTTCGCCTCGGCGATCACCCGCCACACCGTCGGGTCGCCGTACTCCCGCCACGCCAGCTGCGCCAGCGTGTCTCCCGCCTGCACCCGGTGCACCCGGCGAGCGTGCAGCGCGCCCGAAGTCGGGTTCTGGCCCGGGGTGTCCCCGCTGATCTCCTCCATCGTCACCTTGCACACCGCGCGGATCGGCACCCCCGCGGTGGTGAACAGGGTGTACTTGGCGTTCACCTTGCTCACATAGCCGGGGAAGCCCGTGAGCCCGCCCCAGTGGAACACCACCCAGGGCGGCGACGACCGCTGCTGCTGCCGCGTCTCGCTGGTCGGCACACAGCAGGCGAGCAACTGCTCCACGGCCTTCACGACGCTGTTGTCCTGGGTGTCGCTCGCGTCGAAGAACATCTCGGCGATCAGCTTGCTGGGCTGCGGACCCTGAAACTCGGGCGGCCCCGCGCTCTTCGCCCCCTTGGCGGGCGTACGCTTCCACACCGCCCCTTTGGTGAGCTGCAGCTCCTTGGGGTTGAACTGGAAGTCGATACGCCCGCACGGCCCGCCCGGCGTGAGGCTGCCACCGGGCGGTGGCGTACGTAACTCCAGGTAGGCGTGCTCCAGTTTGGGCCGCGCACCGCCACCACCGGGGGAGGGGGCGCTGCCGGAACCGGCGGCACTGAACGCCACGGGGGTGCCCATGCCTCAGCCCTCCATCACGTAGCCGTGGTGGGCGATCTCGATGGTCTCGACGGCCACCTTGGGCGACTCCGGATTGAGCGTCGGCCCCGTCCAGCGCACCGGCACCACCTCCAGCAGCCCCCACTGGGCGACCCTGCTTCCGTCCCCGGCCCTTGCCTCGATATGCGCGGTGCGGCGGCGGAAGCCCGTGGTCATGCTCGCGAACCACTTCGCCACCTTCTCCGTCTCCCGCGTCAGCGGCCGGGACAGCTTCACGTTGCGGTACTTCAGCCGGGTGGGCAGCTGCCACACGTGGCCGTTGTTGCCGCCCTCCTCGCGCTGCTCCAGCACCACCTCGCAGCCCAGCCCCTCACAGGTGTTGAACGAACCGAGCTCGATACCGTCGATGGTGACGACGAAACAGACACTGACCGCCGGGTCATCGGTTATGGACACGCGAGTTGCCTCTCCTTCTCCCTGGCTCAGCAGCAGCCGCCACCGGTCAGTGCCTGGTGTCGATCAGGAAACCGGACCGTTCGCGCTCCAGCCGCAGTTCTGCCCGCAGCAGCCTGCTGAGCGGGGCGAACAGCGCCCGTACCAGCTCGTCGGTGACGGCCGGAGCGCCCCCGCCCTCGCTGTCGCCCGCACCGGTGGCCGTGCCGGACGGAGTGCCGGCGTCAGATTCTGATTCCGGATGCACCTCCGCATTCGCATCCGGTTCTCCCTCCAGGCCCGGTTCTTCTCCGGGTTCCGGTGGCGGATCGTAGGGCGGCTCGGAGTCGGGGACCTCACCTGTGCCGTCGTCGTCGCGCTGCACGGTGGGGCGCCGGAAGACGACGGACCCGTCCGCCGCACGCTGCGCCACTCCCGCCGCCACCGCCACCGCACCGGCGTCCACGGAGACCGGCCCCCTGGAGCCCGCACTGCCGGTCCCCGCGACCACGGGGCGGGCCGCCGTCGGCCGGGGGACGGCGCGGCTGGTGACGGACCGCTGGACGGGAGGCGCCGCCGGGGCCGTAGGGGAAGGACGCGAGGTGGGATGCGGCGGGGCGGCAGAGGAGGAGTCCTCGGTCCATCGCAGCGGAACCACCGACTCCTCCCGTACCGCAGACGGGAGCGAGGCCGGGCCACTGTCAGCGCCGGGCGGCTCGGGCGACCGGTTCAGCGGCGTACCGGAGAAGAGCGGCAAGGACCGCTGGGCGAGCAACGGCGCCACCGGATACGGGGCCGGATCCGCATCCGGTGGCGCCTCGGAACCCCGAACCGGTGCGCCGTCCGGGGCGGCACGCTGCAGGGGAACCGGTGCGTGGAGGACGTGCGGCCCGCCTGCCACCGGGTGGGAGAGCGGCACAGGCGTGGCGGCCTCCTCGTAGGCGCCCGTGCGGGCCACCGTCGGGGAGTCGCCGCCCAGCAGCGGCTGGACGGGGTGCGGCATCTCGGAGGCCGGATGCGGCGGATTGCCACCGGATTCCGGCGGAGACTCCGCTCCCGATGCTGCGGAGGGCGCCACCGGTGACGTCGGCGGCTGCGGCTCCGGCTGCGGTGCGGGCGCCTGCGCCGGAGGAGAGACGGCAAACTCGGGGCGCTGACCCGTACTGGCGGCACCCGAGCGCTGAGCGGTGGGCGGCAGCGATTCCAGCGGCACGCCCAGTCCGAATCCGCGCGGCGGCGGCGAGGGCGGGAGCAGCGGCTCGGCCAGGGACCGCTGGACCGGCGGGGAGAGCGGCCCCTCGGCGGTCGTCGGCCCTGCGTCTTCCCGGCGAGCTGCCTCCGGTTCTGCTTCCGCTTCCGCTTCCACTTCTGGCGCCGTCAGTGCCGCCGATGCCTCCGCTGCCTTCGGTGCAACCTCTGCTGCTGTCGCTGCCGGTTCCGAAGCGAGAATCTGCGACGGCGTCAGCGGCCGTACCGGACTGCCTGGCGGCCGGGCTGCCGCGAGCAGCGTCGGCCCGTCCGCCGCCTCCCGCTGGAGCGGTACGACCGCAAACTCCGTCCGCGCCGCACCGCCGCCGCCAATTCCGGCGGGTGCTTCGGCCACCGTCTCGCGGCTGACGGCCGGACCCTCGGCCCGGGTGAGTCCATGACCCAGCCCCGACGGCGCGTCCGGGCTGACCAGATGGCCGAGCGGCGCATGGAAGGAGACGTCGTGCCAGGTGCCCAAGGAGCCGCGGAACCCGTCCGGATCGGAAACCAGCCCGGCTCCGCCCACCGTCCGCTGCAACGGCGGAAGTTCCCGCCATGCGGGCCCCGGAGCGGGTTCGCTCGCCTCCGATCGCGCCGGGGTCTCGGCCGGTCCGGCGGAGGCATGCCGGTCCCCGCCTCCCCGAAGCCAGGAGCGCAGTCCCATCGGTTCCCGTTCCCCTCCTTCAGCGCCTGGTGCCTCACCGGCTGTTGAGCCGGGCGATCTGCTTCACGTACCGTCGGCGGTCCGCGTGCTCGAGGTCGAGGATCTGATCCAGCGACCAGTGGAAGTGGTAGGCGACGTACGCGACTTCTTCGTGGATGCGCTCCGCCGCGTACGTCACGATTCCCCCAGGCGACCACCACCGGCCAGGTCCACCGCGAAGCTCTCCTGGCAGGCAGGGCAGGTGACGGCGGCGCGGGTGTGGCCCTCGGCGTTGATACGGCGGTAGAAGTCCTGCAGGAACGCCAGATCCGAGGCGAACAGGTCCTCCACTATGCCCGGATGGACCTCCTCGACCGTGCCGAGCCGGGTGAGTACCCGCGAGATGAGCACCACCGACAGATACGCGGAGTTCTCCCGCACCCGGTCGTCCCGCAACGGGACCAACTCGTCCCGCGCTGTGGCCAGCCGCATCACCCCCGTACGGTGCACGGTCCCCGCGCCGTCCACATAGCCGCGCGGCAGCTCGAACGGGAACTCCGTCCGCAGCCGGTCCGCAGCAGCACCGCTCTCCCGCGCGCCGTCACCGCCGACCGCTCCCTCCGCCTCCTGTGCGCGCGCGGTCGCCGTGATGCCACGGCGCATCACTCGACGTCCAGGCTCTCGAAGGTGATCGCCAGCTTCTCGGTGAGCACGGAGGTGTCACCCGCCTTGAGGGCGCTGATCTCCAGGGACTTGGGCCAGGCGTTGATCAGCTTGTAGCGCTTGATCGGAATGCCCTCGTAGTCGTAGACGATGATCGAGCCGTTGCGGCGGGCGTCGTTCATCTTCCCGAACCGTGAATCCTTGATCCACCGTTCGAAACTGCTGTCCTCCGTCAGCCCCCGGGTCACCGTCACCTCACCGGCCTTGGGCCGCCCGGGGAGTTTCTTGATCGCGTACTTGCCGTCGGTCGTGTTCTGCTTCAGCTCGATGACGTCCTGCTCCATTTTCAGACCGCTGACTTCGGTGATCTGCCGGATGAGGACACTGTCGAATTCCAGCCCGAAGGAATGCCCTACCGAGCTGTCGAGATCGGGGAGCGGCACGCCGGCCTCCTAGAAGTCAGTCCGTCCTGCACGGATCGCGGTCACTCGTCGACCGCGCCGGTCCCGCTGGAGAGCTGCGCGAGCCGGAACACCACGAACTCCGCCGGTTTGACGGGCGCCACTCCGACCTCGCAGATGACCTGGCCCGCCTCGATGGCCTCCGGCGGATTCGTCTCGCGGTCACACTTCACATAGAACGCCTCGTCCGGAGTGAGCCCGAACAGCGCGCCCTTCCGCCACTCGTTGACAAGGAACGCCGATACGGTGCGCCGCACCCGGGCCCACAGCGCGTCGTCATTGGGCTCGAACACCACCCACTGGGTGCCCGCCAGAATCGACTCCTCCAGATAGTTGAAGAGCCGCCGCACGTTCAGATAGCGCCAGGCGTGGTCGGCGGCGAGCGTACGCGCACCCCACACCCGGATACCGCGACCGGGGAAGGCGCGCACGCAGTTGAGCCCGACCGGATTGAGCAGATCGTGCTCACCCTTGGTGATCTGCGTCTGGAGCGCGACGGCGCCGCGCACCACCTCGTTCGCGGGTGCCTTGTGCACGCCGCGCGAATCGTCGTTGCGGGCCCACACCCCGGCGATATGACCGCTGGGGGGCACGAACGCGTTCCGGCCCGCGCCAGGATCGAACACCTTCAGCCAGGGGTAGTACATGGTGGCGTACTTCGAGTCGAAGCCGGTGCCCTCCATCCGCCACGACCTCGCCTGCTGCGGGCTCAGGCCCGGCGGCGGATCGAGAATGGCGATCCGGTCGCCCATCGCCTCGCAGTGGGTGATCAGCCCCTGCTGCACCGAGACCACCGACTCCAGGTCCAGGATGCCCCGTTCGTAGGCGCTCATCAGGTCGGGCGCCGCCACCATCGTGACGTCCTCGACCGCCTCCAGACCGCCGAACCCGGTACGCAGATCAGCGTCGCCCACATACGACTCCGCCGTCACCGACTCCGGCGCCGACGGCACGCTCTCTCCGGCCGGACCCCCCACGCTCAAGGTGACGGTCTGCGCGACGGGACGGGCGGGCGCGGCACCTTTGCCGGGCTCCTCCAGGGCGATGAACCGGGAGCGGGACTTGACCTGGGTAGCCACGTTCTCCTTGCTGCGCTTGGTGGTGACGGCCGGGAAGGTCTCCACGACCTCGCCGTTCCGCTTGACCACCAGGGCGAAGACACCCTGAGGCGGATCCTCGCCCTCCGGGTCCGCCACCTCGACGGTGATCTGCCCGGTGACGCCGGGCAGCGTCCGCACGAGGTACGCGCCGAGCGGGGCCTGGGCTCCCTCGGTGACCTCCCGCTTCCCCGCCGCACCCCGCTCCGCGGGATGGGCTCCGATCCGTACCACGTAGCAGATGCCGCCACCGTTGGCGAAGAAGCCGTAGACGGAGTTGGCCAGGTAAGTGCCTTCGACGAACTCACCGAACTGCGAAACGAACTGAGTCCAGTTGGTGATGAGCGTCGGTTCGTTGCAGGGCCCCTTCTGAGCGAAACCCACAAAGGCGGCGACGGAGGTACCCACCCCCTCGATCGGCCGTGACCCGGATTCCACCTCTTCGACATAGACACCCGGGGACAGGTACGACGGCATACCACTCTCCTTGGCCGGGGGGAAACGAGTGTGATTCTTTGCCCGCCGCCCGGACCAGCGGAAAGCCTTTCGGCCGCACCGCCGTACAGACCCGGCTGCCCGAAGGTGCACGCGGCGCTGTCCGCCTTCCGTGTCCGTCTGCTGTTCCGGGGCGGGCGCCGCCCCCACCCTGAACGGCATGTCGGCGACCCACGGCACAGTGTCCCAACGCGCGTTGCGGCACGACGCGGTTCGGCCCGGCACGCGACGCGGTCGGGACACCGGAGCGCGGCGGTGAAGTCCGCCGCGGAGAAGTCACCCGCCGGGGAACGCGGCGCACCGCCCGCGCAGCGCACCCCCTCCGCGGACGGACCCGCGGCGGCCCGCACCTCCGCCCCGGCACCGGTGTCAGGCAAGCGGCCCCCGGACCTCCGCAGCCTGCAGCGCCTCCAGGGCGCGGCCGGGAACGCGGCAGTCGTCCGTCTCGTCGCGCAGCGCTACACCGAGCCCGTCAAACCCTCACCCGCCGAAGCACCGGGCTTCCGAGCGGTCCGCTCCGATGTCTCGGCCAAGCGCAGCAAACTGGCGCACCACCCGCCCGCGACCGGGGAGTCAAAGGCCGCCCAGGACGCCGCGCTGGCCCCGTCCGACGACAAGGAGGCGCAGGGCAAGGTCGCCAACGCGGAGAAGATGAACGCCGCCAAACCGGGGGAGTTCGACAAACAGAGCTTCATCGACGCGGTGAACAAGGCAATCGCCGACCAGGCACCGAAGAACCTCGAAGAGGCGGAGAAGTTCTCCGAGTCGGGGAAGGCCGAGCAGGTCAAGGAATCGGTGGACGGCAAGGTCTCGGACGGCAAGAAGACCTCGGCCGAGGACATCGACACCGAGACCAAAGCCGCTCCGGACACCTCGGCGGCCAAGGAGAAACAAGTAACCCCCATGACGCCGGACCAGCCGCCGGCGAACCCGGGCGCGCCCAGTGCCGATGACGCGATCCCGGACAAACAGCCCCCCGAGGTCACGGACTTCACTGAGGGACCGAAGCAGAACGACCAGGCGATGGCGGACGCCGAGATCACCGAGGAGCAGTTGGCCAAGGGCAACGAGCCGCAGTTCGACGAGGCGCTGTCGGAGAAGAAGAAGGCCGAGGACCACTCCAAGAAGGCCCCGGCACAGGGCAAGACCGCCGAATCGGCCCAGCTCGCCGACGCGAAGTCCCACGCGGCGGCCTCCGGCACCCAGGCGATGGAGGCGCTGACCACCACCCGCGATGCGGCGGGAAAGAAGGTGGACAGCGGGAAGGGCGAGGCGAAGACCAAGGACGAGAAGCAGCGAGAGAAGGTCACCGCCAAGCTCCAGAAGGTCTTCGACGCCACGAAAAAGGACGTCGAATCCACCCTGGACGGCCTGGACAAGAAGGTCGACGACCAGTTCACCAAGGGCGAGAAGGCGGCCCATGATGCCTTCACCGCCGACCAGAAGAAGCGCATCGACAAGTACAAGGACAAGCGCTACTCGGGCTTCACGGGAAAGATGCGCTGGGTCAAGGACAAGTTCAAGGGACTGCCGGAGGAGGCCAACGAGCTCTACCAGATCTCCCGCAAGCTCTATGTCAACAAGATGCAGCAGGTCATCTCGTCCATCGCGGACACCATCGGCCGGGAACTGGGCAAGGCCAAGACCCGTATCGCCAAGGGCCGTACAGAACTGAAGGCAGAGGTCGAAAAGCTCCCGGACGACTTGAAGAAGTACGGCCAGGAGGCGGTGAAGGACTTCGCTGGGAAGTTCGACGACCTGGAAGCGGACGTCAACGCCAAGTCCCAGGAACTTGTCCAGACCCTGGCCACGAAGTACACGCAGGCACTCAACAAGATCGATGAGGAGATCAAGAAGCTCCAGGAGGCGAACAAGGGCTGGATCGCCAAGGCCAAGGACGCGATCGTCGGCGCGATCCAGACGATCATGGAGCTCAAGGACCTTCTGATGGGCATCCTGGCGAAAGCCGCCGGGGCCATCACGAAGATCATCAAGGACCCGATCGGCTTCCTGAAGAACCTGGTCACGGCGGTCGGCGGCGGCCTCGATCTCTTCACCAAGAACATCGAGGAACACCTGAAGAAGGGCCTCGTCTCCTGGCTCCTCGGCACGGCGGTCAAGTCGGGCATCGAGATACCGGACAAGTTCGACCTCAAGGGCGTCATCCAGCTCATCGGCTCCATGCTCGGCCTCACCTGGGACAACGTCCGCGAAAAGATCATCCGCAAGGGCGTCCCGGAAAAGGCCATGTCGAAGGTCGAGGAGTCGGTCCCCGCGGCCCAAGCCCTGGCGAAGGAAGGCCCGTCCGGCCTCACCGAGCAGATCTCCGCCGAGACGGGCGACGTCAAGAAGTCGATCCTCGACGAGCTGAAGTCCTATCTGATCCCCACGGTCATCATCGCGGGCATCACCTGGATCGTCTCTCTCCTCAACCCCGCCTCCGCGTTCGTCCGTGCGGTCAAGGGCATCATCGAAATCGTCACCTTCATCGTCCAACAGGGCGCCCAGATCATCGCGTTCGTCAACGCGGTCCTCGACGCGGTGGTCGCCATCGCCAACGGCGGCACAGCCGGCGTCCCACCTATGGTCGAAACGGCCCTCGCCGCCAGCATCCCCCTCCTCATCGGCTTCCTCGCGGCCCTCCTGGGCGTCGGCGGCCTCGCCAGCAAGGTCAAGTCCGTCATCCAGAAGGTCTCCAAACCCGTCGGCCGCGCCATCGACAAAATCATCACCAAGATCGCCCAAAAGGGCAAGAAGCTCTGGCGCAAGCTCAAGGGGAAGGACAAAGACAAGAAGAAGGGCGACGACAAGGACAACAAAGACAAGGACAACAAAGACAAGGATGAGAAGGCCACGGTCGTCGGTGACCTGTCGCTCAGTCAGAGCACGGACATGGCCGGCGAGGGTCACACGGTGTACGTGGAGGTCAAGCAGCGCAGGGTCCATATCGAGATGGCCTCGCAGCGGCGGGAGTGGATCGGGTCCCTCATCACCTCGGCGCTGGAGCATGAGGAGGCCGGGCAGAAGCGGTCGGATCTACTGGAGTACCTCAATGGAATGGATACCCAGGTGAAGGCGATGAAGAGGACGGGGGCCGGTCAGTTGACGCAAACCAAGAAGGACAGGATCGAAAGACAGCTGATCGAGATAACCCGAGCTCTGAATCTTCTCGGCCATGCCTTCGGGATGAAGGACCTCCGCGACTTTACCAAGAGCAAGTACACTGCCAACGGACAGCTGTTGGATGATTACCGCAACGGCACTGCAATCCGCGCGACCTTCTATCCTGGCTGGAACTCGGCCGCCCAGAACGAGAAGCGCAGGCAGCTCAAGGAGCACACTAACCGCCTGATCGCAGAGAGAGCCACGTGGGACCCAAACGGCACGCATACGGGATCGAACTGGTATATATGTCCCGGCAACGGCACCCGATCCCCACACCTTGCCGACAAGTCGACTTCCACGGGTCTAGCCGCTATTGACCATAATCAGGAAGTCTCCAGTCACTGGAATACAGAAGGACATAATACTCCGCATCCGCCACGAGAGACGTGGTACAACAACATCTCCAACCACGTGACGATGTGCACCAGTTGCAATGGAAGTAAGGGTGGTCCCGGCTTCGAGCTCGACGTGGGACCCAATTTCCGGGGACCGGGAGATCCGCCGTGACCGGCCATGTGGACAGCGTCCCTGACACCGGGCCACTCAACTTCAAACTCTGGTTTCCTCGTTGGAACTTTCACAACGGCCTCCTACGCTGCCGATTCCAGGTGACCACAGCGGGCCTGACCCAGATCAATGAAGGAACGGCGGAGTGTATGACCCAGTTCCTCGCCGAACTTGGCCAACCAGAGGCGAGGAACATCGCTTGGTCGAGCGAACGCTATCGGACGACGTTCCTTTCCGACTCTCCCGAGAGCGATACGTGGGAGGACAGGCTGGCGCTGACGTGGGCCGTCCAGATCGAAATCGACAGTGACGCCGACCCGGAGGACGCTGGCACACACGCCCCCGGCCCGCATGGCAGTCACGCCTACGATGCCACCTTCGAGGACGAGGACGAGGACTGGGAGCGGATCCGCGAGCGGGTGCTGGTCATCGCGGGCACGGCGTATGGACCAAGGGTTGACTTGGCGCCGCTGGTGCTCGCTGAAGGCGTCCTTTCGGTGGATACCAGCATCTTCGAGGGCATGGTCGCCCTCGACCTGGGGTTGCTCGAATTCCCTGACGACGTACCGCTGATCGACGGAGTGCTCGCACGATGCCGCGAGCAGGGCCTCCGCACGAACTGGAAGGAGCCGGACTGGTGAACGTGGTCATCCACGCCGACCTGCGGCCGACTCGGGCTTCGACTGGCCCGCCCACGGCATGGCACACAGTGCGTGCCAGTCGGCCCGCGGTCACATGGACAGGAAGAACCACACGGTCTTGCCGACCCCGTCGCGTCGGCTGACGCCCCACTTGTCCGCGAGGTTTCCATGAGCAGGAGCCCGCGTCCTCGTTCGTCATCGTCCTCCGCTTCGCGCAACTGCGGCAGCGTGTCGGACGCGTCGGCGACCTCGACGCGGAGCTGACTGTCTGACAGCTCGCAGCGCACGCCGATCTCACGACCCGGCGGAACGTTTGCGTGCCGCACCGCGTTCGTGACGAGCTCTGACAGCAGCAGTTCGGCCGTCTCTGCCACTTCGTCTGTCAGTTGATACTCCGCGAACTGCTCGCGCAGCCTCGCTCGTGCACGTCCAACGCTTCGCGGATGGCGTGGGAACCGCCAACTCGCCGCTGGCTTTCCTGCTCTGGTTGACACCTGTCCAGACACAACTCGCCCCCTTCCGAGCGCAGTGGGATGCGGGCGTGGCCATGACGGCCCCCGACGTCGAGTTGCACAAGGTGCTTCCGGCGTCGCACTCAGTAGCTGCCTCGCATGGCAATCACGGTGCAAGTCACGCACTGTGTCCCACCGGTACTATTGGAGCGCTGAGTGCGATGCAGCTCACCGAGAGCGAGGGGTTCAGCGTGGGAGTAGAGCAGCATCCGACTGTGCGTCGACGCGTGCTGGGTACGAATCTTCGTCGACTGCGAGAAGAGCGGGACCTGTTGCTGGAGGACGCGGCACTGCAGCTCAGCTGCCATCCGGGCAAGGTCAGTCGGATCGAAACGGGGAGAAGTGGCATCCGGGCGCTGGACCTCAAGGCGTTGCTGGACCTTTACGAGATCAAGGACGCCTCGGAGCGTGAGGGTTGGCTCGTACTCGCTCGCGAGTCACGCAAGCAGCAGTGGTGTCGAGTCCTGGAGGACCAACTCCCACAAGACTCCTGGATCTGGTCGGACTGGAGAATGAGGTATCTGAGTGTCGCGGCTTCCAGCCAGGTTTGATCCCCGGGCTCTTTCAGACTGAGGCGTACGCCACGGCCGTGATCCAGGGTGGAGCAACCGGCCCCTTGTCCGACGACGAGCAGACCAAGGTGCGCGTGCGCCTTGAGCGGCAGAAGGCAGTCACTCGCGACGGTGGCGAGGCGCTCTCCGTCTGGATGGTGCTGGGAGAAGCGGCGTTGCGGCAACAAGTCGGCGGCCCTGCGGTACTGCGCGAGCAGCTTCTGCATCTGAGGGCCCGGAAGACACCACGTACTACGGCGCAACCTTCGATCACCTGCGTGCGACGGCACTGAGTGCGCTGGAGTCGGAGGCGCTGATCATGGACACCGCGATGAAGCTGCCCAACTCCTAGAAGAGAACTCGCACATGCCTAGCACCGATACCGAGTGGTCCAAGAGCACGCACAGCGGACAGAACGGCGAATGCCTGGAAGTCCGGCGCACCGCAGTCGGGTTGGACGTGCGTGACTCGAAGGAACCGTACGGTCCGATACTCTCCATACCGGCCGACGCATGGAGCGGCTTCCTCGCGGCTGTCGCGGCTGGCGATCACCCGTGAGCATCCGGGCGTGATCTTGTTCGGTCGACGGAATGAACGGCTCCAGGCTGGAATCGTGTCCAAAGCGTCGACCGAGCAAGATTGCTGCCGGTTCGCCGCCTCTGGCGGAACCCGTAGGCCGCCGATACTCGGTTGTACACCTGCGTCACTTGGGTCAACCTCGGCTGAGACCTGAGGAAGGCAGATGCAGATGACCACGCAGACCCACCCCGTCGACCACGAACTCATCGAGGCCGCGGCCCACGTCGCGCGTACGCGCTGCCGGGGCGACAACCACACCATGGCAGCCGCGGCCCGCGCGCAGGACGGGCGGATCGTCACGGCGGTGAACGCCTACCACTTCACCGGAGGCCCCTGCGCCGAGCTGGTGCTCATCGGCGCGGCAGCCGGGCAGGGCGTCTACGAGCTGGACACGATCGTCGCCGTGGGCGACCGCGACCGGGGAGTCGTCTCCCCGTGCGGCCGGTGCCGTCAGGTCCTGCTCGACTACTTTCCCGCGCTGAAGGTCATCGTCGGAGGGGGCGACCGCGTCCGGACCCTCCTCATCACCGACTTGCTGCCCGAAAGCTACGTCTGGGCCGACCACCAGCTCGACGCCGAGTAAACCACGCCACTCAGCACAGGCGGGCACTGCCGGTTACCCGCGAAGTTCGCCCTCCAAGAGGCCCATGGTGAACATGTCGTGCCACTTGCCGTCGCGGCGGAGGGTTTCGCGGAGGCGGCCCTCCTCGATGAAGCCGACCTTGCGGTAGATGTGGTGCGCGGCGTGGTTCTCCGTGGCGACGGTCAGCGTGATCTTGTGGAGGCGCATCTTCTGGAAGCCGTAGCGGCAGATGGTGCGCATGGCGTCCGTGGCGTAGCCACGGCCCCAGTACTCCTTCTCGCCGAGGTAGACGTCGAGTTCGGCGATGCCGAGTTCCGGCTCGGTGTCGCGCAGCCGGACCAGGCCGATGAGCTGGCCATCGGCGAGTACCTCGATGCCGTAGAGCACATCGCTGTACGTGTTGCGGGGGTGCTCCTCCAGGGTCTTCTTGACCTGAGCGAGCGACTGTCCGTAGCCGTCGTGCATCCAGCGCATGACGTCCGGGTCGTGGTTCCACCGCCACAGCGCCTCGGCCTCCGACGGTTCCAGCGATCGCAGCTTGACCAGTTCTCCGAGCACCATGTCGGTCAGCCTTTCGGATCTGGGCGCCGTGATCAGCAGGCGTCGGTCCGCCAGTGGTAGCACGCCCGGAACTGGGTCCTCAACCGCATATCCGGAGCGCGGCTGACCGCGCGGCGTTTGTCAGTGGCGTGGTGCAGGATCGGGTCGTCAGCTTGTCGAAGGGATGGGTATCAGCGTGTCGATCACGAACCAGCAGGTGGCAGCGCACGAGTTTCTGCGAGAGATGTCGGAGGACGAGTACTACCCCGCGCATGTCGTCGGTAAGGGGAAGCAGATCCTGCTGCGGCTCTGCGAGCGGATCGAGGCCGAGCAGCCCTCGGACCTGGTGGCGCTCTACGCCCTGACGAGGGTGGCGACGGAGGAGTTCAACGCGCTGGAGGAGGAGTTCGACGAGGCCGGGAGCGAGATCGAGACCATCGCGCGGGAGGCTATAGGTGAGGACTTCTGGTTCGTGGCCTCGGCGTACGGGTTCACGGAGGCGGACGGGGAAGAGCTGATCGCCGCCCGGGATTGGTGAGTGGCGTCCTCACCAGCCCGTCCGGAAGCAGCGGACCGTGCTCCTGTCAGGGCCCCCTGGCGGAGCGAGATCAGGAGGGCTATGCTTCCCAGCGATGATGACTTCCTCTGGTATCAGAATGGGGGCCCCGTCCGCGCAAGGTGAGTGCTGATGCTCACTCAGATCGCGAACAGGGATTCCCGCCTTTCCTTCTGGTTGCGCGTGCGCGAGTTCGCCGTGCCACCGTCCATGATCGAGACTGCGACCGCCCGCCGTCGTGCCGGGGACTGGGCTGGGGCGTGCGCCGCCGCAGGCATCGACGTCGATCTCAACCTTCGTTCCCTGGCGCGTACGCGTGGCCGGGAACTCGCAGCCCGCATCCGGGCCGATCTCCGTCATCTGGCGCCTGACCTGTTGCGCTGGCATATGCCGAGGATCGCTCCCAACGGACTGCTGCGCCCAGGACTGACCATCGCCCTGGCCCGGTACGGCTCCGCCGAGCGTGACGGGCCGGGCCCGTTGCATCTGGTCGTCCGGACTCCACCGGCCTGGGCGGACGCCGGTCAGCGGATCAGTCTCGCGCTCTGGGACGGATCGCCGCCCGACGCCAGCGCCTGCCGCCATCCGCATCCCCATCCCAACCGGCGGTTCCGCCTCGATCTGCACCGCCATCTGTGGGACGCACGGAGGACCGACGAGCTGCGGATCAGGTCCGGGGCCGACCAACCGCTCCCCGACGGCCGACCTGTGACGCACCCCGACGTGCGGGAGAGGGTGCCGGAGGGGCACCGCTGTGCCGTTGACCGATGGGCGGCCGAGGCGGGGATTCTGCTCCGCGCCGAAGAGCGGTCCACCGGTACCTTCACCGTGCGGTGCGGGGCCCGGCACCGGCTGGCCCTGGACCTCGTCGCGGACGTGGACGGGGACGGGGACGGGGAGGGGACAGCGCCGCCCACAGTGCGGGTCGCGGCGGCGCCCACCGAGAGGACCGCCTCCGAGCTGCCCGTTCTGCCCGACGCTGCGACCTGGGTGCTGCCCGACCTGGAGCTGATCCGCACCGGTTCGGTCGAGGCCGACCGGCTGCACCCGCTCGTCGCCTCGGCGCTGGTGCCGGATCATTCGCCGCCCGGTCCGCCCCGCATCGAGGACCGGGCAGGACAACCGCGGCTCGTGGAGTGCAGGGGAGCTCAGCACCGGATCGGCCTGGTCAACGGCGTACTGGTCCCGCTGGACCACGAGCGGGCCGAGATCCGGCGGGAGGAACTGCTGGTCGCACTGACCGGTGCTCCGCTTCCCTGCCTGCGGGCGATCGATGAGGCGCACCGCCGTCCGGACTGCCTCACCGGCGTCCGCGAGCGCCTGGACCATGGTGATACGGCCGGTGCGCTGGCCGTCGTCGAGGGCCTGCTGGGCCCCGAAGCGGTGCTGCGTACCGGCGCTCTGCGGGACGAGTTGGAGACGGCCGCGCTGCGGCGGCTCACCTACGGGCTGTACAGGGCGGGTCTGGTCGGAGCCGGACCGGACCGTACCCGCCCTGACCGCGTCCGCCCGGATCGTCGCGGTACCCGTGGCCGCGGCTCGCACCCCCGCCACGCGGTTTCTTCTCGCTGACCCCGCCCCACCCGCCCTGTTGCGCCACCCTGCCCACCTCGGCGCCTCACTCTGTTCGCTACGAACCCATAGGTGATCACATATGCCCACATGCACCCCGTTCGCCGCTACCGACACCGACCCAGCCGACGCCTCCCAGATCAGCGTCGCCGGCGAGCTGCTGACCCTGCTGCGCGACACGACCACCGAACCGCGCCCCGACACACAACTGGAGGCCCTGACCCTGGCCGTGGCCGCCGACCTGCCCGTGCTCCTGTGGGGTGAGCCGGGGATCGGCAAGACCGCGGCCCTGACACAGCTCGCCGCCTCGCTGGACCTTCCGCTGACCACGGTCATCGCAAGCGTCCACGAGCCGTCCGACTTCTCGGGCCTGCCCATCGTCGGTGACGATCCCGCGGAAAAGGGCGTCCCGATGGCCCCGCCCGACTGGGCGGTGCGTCTGGTGAAGGCCGGACGAGGGCTGCTGTTCCTGGATGAGCTGTCCACCGCGCCGCCGGCCGTTCAAGCGGCTCTCCTGCGCCTCGTGCTCGAGCGGCGGATCGGTGCCCTGCAACTGCCTCCGGGAGTACGGATCGTGGCTGCCGCCAATCCGCGGTCCTCGGCTGCCGACGGCTGGGAACTGAGCCCGCCGCTGGCCAACCGGTTCGTGCACCTTCAGTGGACCCATGACCACGAGGTCGTCGTACGCGGCCTCGGCGGGACCTGGCCCCGGGCCACACTGCCCCGTCTCGCTCCTGCGAGGCTGCCAGAGGCCGTGGACTACGCCCGCCGCGCCGTATGCGGGCTCCTCTCCGCCCGCCCCAAGCTCGTGCACCAGCTGCCCGGCAACGAGACACGCCGGGGTGGCCCCTGGCCGTCACCCCGCAGCTGGGAGATGACACTGTGCCTGATCGCCTTCGCGACCGCGGCCGGCTCCTCCCGGGACGTACTGTCGCTGCTGGTCAGGGGCACCGTGGGAGACGGTCCGGGGCTGGAGCTGCTGGCCAGCCTGGACCGCATGGACCTCCCGGACCCCGAAATGCTTCTCGCCGATCCGGAGGGTGCCGTCCTTCCTGGGCGGGGGGATCTGCGCCAGGCCGTGCTCGACGGTGTGGTGGAGGCGGTCCGCAATCGTCCGGAGAAGTCGCGCTGGGACGCGGCGTGGGCGCTGCTGGTCCAGGCGGTGGAGACGGGAGCCCCGGACCTGGTGGTCGTGCCCGCCTCCACCCTCGCCGCGCTGCGCCGTGAGGACTGGGACGTTCCGGCCTCGATCGAGGGACTCGCCAGGGCGGTTTCGCTGTCCCGGCGAGCAGACGACGCGGCGGCCCGGAGCGCGGTCCCCGTGAAGGCCGGACGATGATGCCCGACGCACCGGGGGCACTGGACCTCGACAAGCTCTTCGCGGCCCGGCTGCACGCCGCTCGTGCCCGGCCCTTCTTGGCGACTGCCCTGTTCGCCTTGCACACCGTCGAGTCGAGGCGGGTACCGACGATGGCGGTCGACCGGCACTGGCGCTGCTACGTCTCGCCGGGGTTCGTGGACCGGACGCCGGTGGAGGACCTGGCGGGCGTATGGGTGCACGAGGTGTCGCACCTGCTGCGCGACCACCACGGCCGCGGTGACCTGGTCGCGCGGGAGCGCGGGCTGACCGGCCCGGGGGAACGGCTGCGGATGAACATCGCCGCAGACTGCGAGATCAACGACGACGCGTTCGGCGACGGACTGGTCCGGCCCGAAGGCGCTGTCGAGCCGGTGTCCCTGGGGCTGCCGCAGGGGGAGCTGATGGAGGACTACCTGCGCCAGTTCCGGCTCGGGCCGCTCACGCAGAGCGCGGCCTGGCTGGACTGCGGCAGTGGCGCCGACGGGCTGGAACGGGAGTGGGACCTGGGGCCGGACGGCGCGCACGGACTCAGCGAGCAGGAACGGGACGCGGTCCGGTTCCGCGTGGCGCAGGGCATCACGGCCCGTCCGGGGAGCACCCCGAAGGGGTGGAAGCGGTGGGCGGAGGAGGCGTTCCATCCGCCGCAGCCGTGGCGGGCGTTGCTGCGAGCAGCGGTCCGCTCGGCGGCTTCCGGCTCCGGCGCGGGCGAGGATTACACGTACGGCCGGCCGTCGCGGCGCTCGGCCGGTGTGCCCGGCGCCGTTCTGCCGAGTCTGCGGCGCAGGCCGCCTCGGGTCTCCGTGGTCATCGACACCTCCGGCTCGGTCAGCGACACCGAACTGGGCAGCGCCCTCCTCGAGGTTGCCGCGATCTCCCGTGCCGTGGGCGGCCGTCGCGACCTGGTGACCGTACTGCCGTGCGACGCGGCGGCCCGGATCGCGCACCCGCTGTGCCGTGCCGAGGGAATACCGCTGGTGGGCGGTGGGGGTACGGATCTGCGCACCGGCTTCGCCAAGGCGCTCCGCGCGCGGCCCCGGCCGGATGTCCTCGTGGTCCTCACCGACGGGCAGACGTCCTGGCCGGTCACGCAGCCACCGTGCCGGACGGTGGTGGGCCTCTTCCCCCGGCAGCATGCGGCGCGGTCGTGGGACGAGGACAATCCCGAGTACGTTCCGGACGGGCCGCCCGATTGGGCACGCGTGGTGGACATCGGGTAGGCCGACGCTGCACCGGAGGGGCCCGACCTGGATCGAGCCGGCCCACGGAGAAGGGTGCTGCTCAGGTGGACAGCAGATCCACGTACGGGCCGAACTCCGAGGCCAGGGTGAGGCGGCCCAGTTTCTGGTATTCGCGCTGGACCGCGTGGATGAGATCAGCCATGGAGACCGAGCCGCCGGAATCGGCGGCCAGGTAGGCGGCCGTCACCGCGACCGAGCGGATGTTGCCGCCCGCCAGTTCGAAGGAATGCGCGCAGAAGTCCAGGTCCAGCCCGGTGGAGCGCGGCAGGACCGGGCCGAGGCAGCGTTCCCACAGGACGCGCCGCTGCTCCGCGTCCGGCAGCGGGAAGTCGATGACGAGGTCGAGGCGGCGGGTGAAGGCGTCGTCGAGATTGGCGCGGAGATTGGTGGCGAGGATGGCCAGGCCGTCGAAGGACTCCATGCGCTGGAGCAGGTAGGCGCTCTCCACGTTGGCGTAGCGGTCGTGGGCGTCCTTGACCTCCGAGCGTTTGCCGAAGATCGCGTCGGCTTCGTCGAAGAGGAGGACCCCGTTGATCCCGGCGGCCTCGGAGAAGATGCGCTCCAGGTTCTTCTCCGTCTCGCCGATGTACTTGTCGATGACGGTGGACAGGTCGACGGTGTAGACGTCCAGGCCGAGATCGGCCGCGATGACCTCCGCCGACATCGTCTTACCCGTCCCGGAGTCGCCCGCGAAGAGGGCGGCCACGCCCCGGCCCCGGCCGCCGCCCGGACGCATTCCCCATTCGCCGAGTACCCGGTCACGGTGGCGGGCGCGGGCGGTGAGTTCGCGGAGTTGGGCCAGGGAGTCGGGCGGGAGCACCAAGTCCGGCCAGCCGACTGCCGGTTCGATGCGGCGGGCCAGCCGGTCGAGCCCGGCGGCGTTCTGAGCGCGGGCACCGGCCCGTACGTGTGCGGCGCTCAGCGTGTCGTCGTCCAGGTGCGCGGACTGGGCGGCACCGCGCGCGGCGCGCACGATCTGGTCGGGGGTCAGGAGGAAGGGGGACAGTACTCCGGTGATGTCCAGTCCGGGCGGTACAAGGGTGGTGCAGGCGGCTGTCCAGAGTGTGCCGCGCGCGTCCGGTTCGACGCGTGGCGCGTGCAGCAGAAGGGGTGGACGCGCCGACCATGAGGCGTCCCAGGGGGCGCGGCCGACCAGGATCACGGGGAGCGGGATGTCCGCGATCAGGCGGATGAGCTGCTGCTTCTCCCGCACGAGCGCGTCGACCGGCCCGCACACCAGTCCGGAGCCGGTCAGCCGGGCCTCGCGGGCCAGGATGCGCAGGGCCTCGCCCGGCTGCGGGTCACGGGCGAGGCGTTCGAGGTCCAGGCCCAGCACACCGTGCCCTGCCTGGGCGAGCGCGGAGGCGGCGAGGGCGGTGCCGGCGCCGCCCTGGTCCTCCCGCAGGTACGCCAGGTGGACGCCGGCGTCGAGGGAGCGGGCGAGCGGCGCCGGGTCGCCGACGCCCGGTATGTCATGCCACGGTGCGAGCAGGTCGGTCAGGCGGGGGTCGTGGGTGTCGTCGCCCAGCAGATGTGCGGCGACCCGGTCTGGGACGCGCAACGACCGCCCCAGGAAGGGGCGTTCTTGCTCCTCCACCAGCAACAGGCCCGTGGCGCGCAGGGGTGAGAGCGGCGCCAGCCGGGCTCGCGCGCCGGCGTCGGCGGGGGAGGAGCCGCACAGGCCGAGTGCCAGCCCGAGGGTGGGGCGACGGCGGGTGACGTCGTCGTTGAGGTAGCCGTAGAAGGATTCGAAACGGTCGTCCAGATCGGGGATCAGGGCGATCAGCAGCAGTTCGACGTCGAGTGCGGTGAGCCCGAACTCCTCGGCGAGGCGGTGGAGACGGGTCGGTTGTCCGGCCGCGCTCGCGCGGGCTTCGGCCTCGTGGAGACGCCCGGAGTCGGTCTCGTCCGGTGCGGCGAGGGAGCGTCCCGCATCGAGCAGCCGCTGTACGGTCTCGTCGCTCAGATACAGGCCGCGGAACGCGTCGTCCGGGTCGGGGTCCGTGCGCTGCCGGGCCTCGACCGCCCGCCGTACGCGGTGTTCGATGAGGACGGCGCGGTCCAGGAGGTGGCGCAGGCTCGCCTCGTATGCCCGGTCGTGGCCGACGTCGGCTTGGTTGGTCCCGCCGGTCATTCGTCCTCTTCCGCCGTCGTGCTGGGGGGCTCTTCCGCGACACGGGAGGCGATCCCGCCGCGGCGGGCTGTGGTGTCGCTGCCCGGGGCGGCCGGGGCCTGCCGCACGGCGTGGGGCCGCGTGCCGTACACCGGAAGAGTGGCGCCGCCCGGCATCCTCTGGCGGCTGTCGGACTGCCCGGAACCCGAGCCGGAGCCGGAGCCGGTACGGGTACCCGTACCGGAGGGGCCCTTCCCCGAGAAGCCCAACCGCAGCGCGTCCTCTCCGGTCGGCGGCCCCGCCTCGTAGGTGGGCGAGGAGGTCACCGGCACGCTGACCACCAGGTCGAGCGACGGCTTGAGCTCGCCGCCCAGTGCGCTCCACACGTCGGCGAACGACCGGTCCTGCGGCGGCGGCAGACCAACCGTCAGCAGGACGCCCGCGCCGATCTCGGCGAGGCTGCCGCTCAACTGCTGCGGCGGCAGTGCTTCATGGCGCATGAGACAGGTCAACAGAGACGACAGCAAACGGTGTTCGTCTTCGGGGCGCTTGGTCCAGGCGGTGATCAGATACGAGAGCTTGAAGTAGCGGGGAGGGCGATGCCGGGCGATGACGATGCCCTGTGCGTCGTACTCGTTGTGCAGCCCGCGCTCTCTGCGGAGCATGTCCTCCCGGATGTCGTACAGATAGACGTTGACCGTGGGCGCGTTGACCTTCCCCGCCCAGTCGCGGCTGGGCGCGTCGAAGGCCACGGCGATCTGGGAGCCCTCCAGCGCGTCGTCGCGGAAGAGCACGCGCAGCGACTCGTCGACTTCATGGATCACTTGCGTTCTCCCTGCTCCGTCGCGCTCGCCCGCTCGGCCTCATCCGTTCCGTCAGCTGCGGCCGGTGAAGTCCGGCGGTGACAGGTGGCGCTGGACCACCAGGAACTTCTTTTTCAGCTGCTTCAGGCCCGCGACCTTCGCCCGCAGTTCGCGCGGGCCCAGCCGGTCCTTACGCAGCACCAGCACCTGCGCCTCGAAGGTGCCGTCGGCGCCGACCCGTACGGGAGAGCGTGCGGCGGTGATGCCCGGCTTCCAGGTGAGCCGGACGGTGGAGCGTGGCGGGAAGTCCTTGCCCCGCGCGTGCACCACCTGGCCCGGCTTCCCGACCTCGGGTGTCACGGTGAGCTTCGGTTGCAGGAAGCGGATACGGGCGGTGTCGGTGTTGTTGGCCTGCTGAGGGTCGGGCAGGCTGCTGTCCACGGAGACACTCACTTCGCCCGTCAGCGCCGCGTGGTAGACGGCCGACTGGGTCACCGTCCGGCGGCCGCCCGCCGGAATCGTGCACGGCCTGCTGCGCGTGCACGAGGAGAGGTCGGCGATGCTGCGCTTCTCCGCTCCCGGCCACCGGGTGGTGACCACGACATTCTGGGCCGCGTCGGGGCCGGCGTTGGACAGGGTGAAGCGGGCCTCGGTCTTCTCGCCGGTGTAGTTGCGGGCCGGGGCGGCACTCGCCGTGACCGCGAGATTCGCCTCGTCGGGGGGCTCCGGCTGATCCGGCTCATCGGGCGGGTCAGGCGGTTCCGGTTCGTCCGGCGGATCCGGGGGATCGGGCTCCGGATACGGGGACACGGTGACGGCCGCCGTGTCACTGCCCGTGTTGCCCGCCGAATCGGCCGCGGCGCAGACGACCGTGGTCCGGCCGACGGGGAAGAGGGACCCCGAGACGGGATCGCAGGTGACGGGCAGTTCGCCGTCGACCTCGTCGGTGGCGGTCACCGTGAGCTCGACCTCCGCGCCGTCCTCGCCGGTGGCTTCGACGGTGCGGTCGTCCACGATGACCTGCGGCTTGCCCACGTCATTGACGTCGATGCTGATCTGCTCGTGGTAATCCGGCACCGGTTCGTCCGGATTTCCCTCGGGGACGTCGCCGTTGAGGGGGAACTGGACGGTGCACTGCAGTGTGGTCCCCTGCGGCGCGTCCTTCGCCACGGAGATCGTCTCGGTGAACCGGGCGGGATTGCCGCTGGTCACCGTCCGGGACTGGGGCGCCAGGGTGACGGAGAGGTAGGGGTCGCATTCGCCGGTCCGGTGGGTGACGGTGGTGGGCAGGTTCGTGAGCCCCTCCACGATCTTCTCGACGACTTCCGGCGGGTCCACGCCTTGGAGGAGGCTGCCGCCGGTGGCTTCGACGATCTTGGTGGCCTGGTTCGGCTCGTGTGTCGGCTCGTCGTTCTCGCCGGGGTCGGGGCCGTTGTCGCCGTTGCCGTTGAGCCCGTCGCCCAGGACGGTCGCGATGTCGACGCCGAGCACCCGGACTCCCGCGCCCCGGAGCGCGTTGATCGCGTCGGTGAGGGAGTGACCGAGGCTGGGGTCGTGGCTGGAGGCGTCTCCGACCAGAACGATGATGGGGCTGGCGCCCTCCCGGAAGACCGTCCGGCCGCCGGCCCCGTCGGCCGTCTGCCACAGTGCGTTGATCCAGTCCTCGGCCGGACCCGGGCTGTTCAGGCCGAGATCGGAGCGCAGAGCCTGCACGCCTCTGTCCACCGCGGCCAGATCGTGCGTCAGTTCCTGCCGCACGATGAAGGCCCGGTCCCCGTCGGTGCGGTCTCCGTACGAGACGACCCCGAAGCGGGAGTCGGGCTGTGCCTCCCGCACCTCGTCGGTGATCGTCTTGAGGTTCTCCTTCAGCGGCACGATCGTGGTGTCCATGCTGAAGGTGCCGTCGACCATCAGCACCACATCCGGCTTGGGCGGCACCGACGGGGTGGTGACTGTCTTGTCCACTGTCAGCGAGCCGCCGGGGTCGAGCGCTTCGGAGACTTCGGCCGGCGTGACGGTCGGCACGGGCACGGGTACGGCGAGACTCCGGTCGACCGCGGCGCCGGGCACCGCGCTGGTCATCAGGAGCAGAGCACCCGTCAGTGCCGTGGTACGGAACGCGGCGACCCGTCTGCGCGTGAGCGCGGGGGCTCGTACGGCCTTCGCGTAGCTGCCGGCCCGCTGGAGAAGGTGCTGAAGAACCCCCCGCACAGAACGCCCCATTCGAGATCGGTGCCGCAGTGTCGAGGGTCCTACCGTCGCCCAGCCGTCCGGCTGCCGCAGCGGAGCGGGAGCCAACCCATCGGGAAGCCGGTGGTGCCCGATGGGACATGGCCGGCGCGGACGAGCATGCGGTCGCTCGGGCGCCTCAGGCCCGGCAGGTCTCTCAGGCCCCTCGTGTGCCTCTCAGGCCGCTCGGCGCTGCGGGCTTCAGATCAGTCCCCGGCGGAGCGCGTACGCCACGGCGTGTGAGCGGTTGCGCAGATTGAGCCGCGTCATCACCGCATGGATCACGTTCTTGACGGTCCGCTCGGAGTAGGCGAGCTTCCGTGCGATGTCGGCGGTGTCGTGACCTTCGGCCACGAGCTGCAGCACCTCGATCTCGCGGGTGGATAAGCCCGTCAGATTGAGGCCGCGCGGCGCGAGCACCTCCCCCTGCAAGCGCCCGACCCGCTCCAGCAGGCTTCCTAACAGGTCGGCGGGAACATGCCCTTCACCTCTCGCCACGGCGTCTATGACCTGCACCACCCGATCCGGGGTGGCCTCGGCGCGCCGCACCACGCCGACGAATCCGCACTCGGCGGCGCTCACCAGCTGCTGCTCGTCTATGCGAGTGGTGATCAGGACCCCGCGGGCGCCGCCCGTGCGCTGGATCTGGCGCAGGACGCGCAGGACGACGTCATCGACCACGTCCACGACGACGACCACGACGTGTGCGGTCTCGGGACCCGTGCGGTCGATCAGCCGCACTTCGGGGCGGGGGCGCAGATGGCTCGCGAGTCCGGCTTCGGAAATCGGATCCTGGGCTCTCAGATCCACCAGGATGCGGTCTGAGTGTGTCTGGTGCATGACATATCCTCGCCCTCAAGTGACGGTCGATGCTCCCTGAGATCATTACCCTCCGTGCTACTACGGTTCCACAGTGAGTTCACCACCCACAAGGGCACCTGACACTGCTTCAGCGTGCACCGAAGGTGCCCGAAAGTGGAGCTGTGAGGCCCCTGCCGCCCGGAGGGCCGGACCATACGGTGCCGCCCATGAGTGTTTCGGCGAGCCTCGACGAGTCCTCTGTCACGCTGGAGCCCGGAGGCGAGGCGAACCTTTCCGTACGCGTACTCAACTCGGGCAGCACCGTGGAAGAGTGCCGCTTCGAAGTCGTCGGCCCCTGCGCCGACTGGACCAGCGTGGAACCAGCGAGCCTCTCGCTCTACCCGGGCACCTCGGATACCGCGACACTCAAACTCCGCCCCCCGCGCAGCTCCGCTATCGCGCCGGGCCGCACACCTCTGGGCCTGCGCGTCGTGCCGACGAGCGAGCCGCACAGCGCCGTCGTCCCCGAGAACAACGTCACCGTGCTGCCGTACACCGAGGTGACCGCGGAGCTGGTCCCCCGTACCACGCATGGCGCCTGGCGCGGACGGCACAAGGTGGCGGTGGACAGCCGCGGCAACACACCCGTGACCGTGCAGCTGACCGAGCAGAGCGGCACGGAGCGGGCCCGGCTGGTCTTCGCCGAAGCCGAGGTGACCATCCCGCCCGGGCAGGCGAAGTTCGTCGCACTGCGGGTGCGCCCCGCCCAACGGGTATGGCGAGGAGCCTCGGTCACCCACCCCTTCCAGGCGGTGGTGACGCCCAAACCGCCGGAGGGCAGCGCCCCGCACGAGCCGGTGGTGCTGGACGGCTCCTACGAGCAACAGGCCATCTCGCCCAGTTGGCTGCCCCGCGCACTCGTAGCGCTGGTACTGATCGCCGCCGTACTGACCGGCCTGTGGTTCGCGGTACTACGACCCACGGTGCGTTCTGCCGCGCGCGAGGCGGTCACACCGGAAGCGGTCGAGGAGGCCGCGAAGGAGGCGAACGAGGACGGCGGAAAGAAGGGCAGGCTGGGCGAATCCTCGGGCGGCGACAACGCAGGCACCTCCGGACCCTCCGGGCCCTCGGGCGCGGACGGCACCGAGAACGACCGCGAACAGCAGCAACAGGAGCAGGACAGGCCCAAGGCAGGGGAACCGGGAGGCCCGGCCGCGGCCAAGAGCGCCCGCGTCAAGGTCGAGGACGCGGTGGGTGGCGGGCCCGAGCAGACCTCCGCGATCGAGGTTCCCGACGGGTCGACCTTCCAGCTCACCGACATCGTCACCCAGAATCCCCAGGGCGACGCGGGCACGCTGGTCATCTCCAGCGAGGGCGGGCAGATACTCAGCCTTGCGCTGGAGAACTTCCGCGACTCCGACTACCACTTCGTCACGCCGATCGAGGTGGCCGCCGGTGACGAGATCACCGTCGCGGTGAGCTGCCGGGAGGTGGGGAAGCCGGTCAAGGCGGCGACCCCCTCGGAGTGCGCCGAGTCGGTGTTCCTCGGCGGGACGATGCAGGTGGAGGAGCCCGAAGACGGCTGAGCCGAGCCCGCCCGCTACTCCGTCCGCTACTCCGGCGGGGGCTGCTCCTCCTCTTCCTCTTCACCGCCCTTGGCAGCTCGCTGCACGAACGCGCCCTGCACGTCGGCAGGTTCCTCGTCCTCGCCCTCCTCCGCCTGGCGCTGCACGGCGGCGGTGGTGGTGGAGACGGCGGTCGGGGTGGCCGGTTGAGCCGGTGAGGCGGGGGAAGGCTGCGACATCACCTGCTCGGCGCGGGCGGACGCCTCCTGCTCGAAGCGGTCGGACGGATCGCTCACCCTGATCCCGCCCGGAGCCTCCGTACCCTCGACAGGGCCGCTGCGCTGCTGCACCACATGGGTGAGCTCATGCGCGAGCGTGGTGCGGCCGTCGTGCGAGGAGGGGTCGTAGGCGTCGCGCTGAAAGACGATGTCGCTGCCCACCGTGTAGGCCCGAGCGCCCACTTCCCGGGCGGAATCGTGCGCAGCCGAGTCGGTGTGCACGTGCACATCGGAGAAGTCGGCGCCCAGCCTGCCCTCCATGTCGGTACGCGTCTCCGCGTCCAGGGGAACCCCGCCGGACGACACCACGTCATGGACCGAGGACCGCTGCCGGGGCTGCTCCTCCTCCGGCTCCCGCTGAAGCATGGAACGCACGGCGCTGTTGCCGACGGTGCGCTGCAAGGTGCCCATACCGGTGGGGCCGACTACGTCGGTGCGGCCCGTCGACGCGGCATGGAAGAGATGGGGGAGCGCTGCGGGGGCGGTGGCGTCCGCCGACTCCTGCGATCTGGCCCGCTCGTCGAACTCGTGCTCGTACTCCTGGCCGTGCTGGTGCTCGTGTGCCTGCATCCTGGCTCCCCATCGGGCGCTGTGCCCTCCCGCCGGTGGTCCTCCTCCGCAGCAAGTCTTCCGGGACGGTGGTGTGGGCACCAGGTCCGGTTCACGCAGGGCGGGGCAGCACAGTCTTCCCCTTCGGGCAGACCGGCGGACCGGCGCTGTCACGGCGGGCTGGGGCTGAGGCTGGGGCCTCGCACCTCCCGGTTTGTGCCAGGTGTTTAGTTTGTTGTGGGTTGTTGGGGTTTCAGGCCGTCGAGGGTGATGGTGATGTATTGCCGGTAGTCACCGGTCTGGTGGTGGGCGATAGCGGTGAGTCCGCAGGTGATGGGGAGGATGTCGGTG
>NZ_JAJAGO010000016.1 GCF_025165795.1 Streptomyces gossypii | reverse complement strand
CGAGGTCGACGAGGTGCGCGCCGGCGAGGTCGACCATGCGGGCGCGGCTGGTGACCAGTGCGGCGCAGCCCGGTGTGCCGGGGAGGAGGGGTCTGACCTGTGCGGCGTCGCGGGCGTTGTCGAGCAGGACCAGTACGCGACGGTCCCACAGCAGTGAGCGGTAGAGAGCCGCCCGGTCCTCGGGGACGTCGGGCACATTCTCGGGTGAGGTGCCGAGCGCCTGCAGAAAGCGGCCGAGAACAGTCCCCGGCTCGGCGGCGGCCGGGCCGGCGCCCTGGAGGTCGACGTAGAGCTGGCCGTCCGGGAAGTGGGCGCGGGCGGCGTGTGCGACATGGACGGCGAGGGTGGTCTTGCCGACACCACCGAAACCTGAGACCGCCGCCACAGTGCCCTCTCCAGCCGTGAGCTGGTCGCTCAGCGAGGTGACGAGTCCGCTGCGGGGGGTGAAGTCGTGCGTCGATGCCGGGAGTTGATGGGGGCGATCGCCCTCGCCGACCCGAAGCGGCGGCGGATGGAGTTCGTCGTCGGCTTCGAGGATGCGCTGCTGGAGCCGGGAGAGCCCGGAGCCCGGGTCGACGCCCAGCTCGTCGGCGAGCAGGCGGCGGGTGTCGGCGTAGACGGCGAGGGCCTCGGCTTGGCGGCCGCTGCGGTAGAGGGCGAGCATCAGGAGTTCGCGCAGCCGCTCGCGCAGCGGGTGGGCGGCGGTCAGCGCGGTCAGCTCCGAGACCGCCTCGGCGTGCGCGCCGGCCTCCAGGTCCAGGTCGAGCCGGTGCTCCAGCAGCTGGAGGCGCCATTCCTCCAGGCGCACCCGCTGCGTCTCGGCGTACGGGCCGGGCACGTTGGCCAGCGGCTCGCCCTCCCACTGCCGCAGCGCCTGGTCGTACAGCTCCCGCGCACCCGCAGGGTCACCGGCACGTTCGCGTTTCTCGGCTTCCGCGACGAGGGCATGGGCCACGTCGAGATCCAGTACGGCACCCGCACCCGTGACGTCGAGTGCGTAACCGCCTTGGCCGCTGGTCAGCGCTGGGCTTCCGGGCAGGTGCTGCCGAACGTCCCTGCGGAGGCGGGAGACAAAGGTGTGCAGGGCGGACCTGGCGGAATCCGGTGGATTCTCGCCCCACATCGCGTCGATCAACTCGTGGAAGGTGGCCGTGCGACCATTGCGCAGCAGCAGGGCTGCCAGCAGCGCCCGTTGCAGTGGCGAGCCCGGACTGACCGGATGGCTGCCGCGTCGGATGCCGACCGGTCCGAGCACGGTGAAGTGAATGTGTGGCGTGTGCGCTTCACGTGTTTCGGAGGGCGCCTCGGGAGGTGCCGCATCAGCGGGCGGTGTCGCTTGAGGGGCGGACGCCGCCGCCGGTGCGGGGCTCGGCGCGGCCGGGGGGCCCGCCGGCAGAGGGCCCGCACTCGTGCCCGGGGTGTCCGAGGGAGTGCCGGGTGCCGACGACAGCGCCCGCAGAATCTCCCGTGCCTCGACTGACTGCCCGCCTTCCTGCAACGCGGTGGCCAGCTGGAACCGCAACCGGCTGTGCTGCGGATGCTCGTACACCAGACCGCGCAGCTCGGCGACCACGAGCCCGTACTGGCCCTGCCTCAGCTGTGCTTCGGCCCGCAGAGTGAACGCTTCGAGTCGCTGCTCTTCCAGCCGCACGACGTACGGGGTGGTCAGCACCCCTTTCGGGGAGCCCGCCAGTGGCGGGCCGCGCCACAGGTCCAGCGCCGCTTCGGTCAACTCGCAGACCTCGGCGGGCTTGTTCTCCGACTCCGCGACCCGTGCTCGGCCGAGGAGCGAGAGGAACTGATGGCTGTCGAGGTCCCGCTCGTCGAGCCGGAGTCCGTAGCCGGCCGGGCCGCTCACGAACAACTCACGGCCCCGCCCGGCCCCCGCCACCGCATCCACATGCTTGCGGAGGCGGTGGATGTGGTTCTGCAGAAGGGCAGGGGCGCTGAGCGGACTGCCCTCGCCCCACACCTCCTCGATCAGCGCATCCGCCTGTACCGTACGGCCGCCGCCCATCAACAGCCCGGCCAGCAGTGTCCGTGCCCGTGACGCCGTCGGGGTGATGTCGAACCCGTCGAGCGTCAGGAGGAGCGGGCCCAGCAGCCGTGCCTTCACCTTCATGACGCCGCCTCCGACGGGCTGTGCGGCATTTCGCCGCTCATGAGCCGGTCGCGCTGCCGCCGCAAGGCGTGCGGCAGCAAGCCGTGCTCCCGCTGCCAGCGTTGGAGCGCGTCCGTGACCAACCGCAGCGCCTGCCCGTCCGCGCCGGTCCGCAGCAGAGCGGTCGACAGCAGGATCACCACACGCTCGTCATAGGGGCGCTCCACGTACAGCTGGGACAGCTCGTCCCGCGCGGCGGCCAGGAGGCCGTTGGCCAGCAGGCATTCCGCGCGCTGCCGGGACGCGTCCGCCCGCATGTCGCACAGGTTGAGCCGGGCGTTCCGTATGAACTCGGTGGGGCGCAGCTCGGGCATCGGGTCTCCCCGCCACAGCGCCAGTGCCGAGTCGAAGCGGTCCAGCGCGAGGACGGTGTCGCCCCGCGCGCGGGCGAGCGCGCCCTCACTCAGGAGTCTGCGGAACCGCGTGACGTCCAGACGCCCGTCAGCGACCTCCAGCGCATAACTCACCTGGAGTGAGGGGCGGCCGGGGTGCGTCAACAGTTGCGGTCCCGCATCGCTGCCCGCGCCCGGCGGGATGAGCGACAGCAGCAGAGTGCGGAGATGGTGAACGTGCAGATGGATGGCGCCCGTGGCGGAAGTGGGCGGGGTGCCGCTCCAGATCCGCTCGCGCAGTGTCGCGACGGTGACGGCCCTGCCCGAGGCGAGCAGAAGTACGGACAGCAGCGCCCGCCGCTGAGGGGGGCCCGGATCCGCCCTTCTGCCTCTCGCACTCAGCTCCACGGGGCCGAGTAGTCCGAAGCCGATCGACAACTGCTACCCCCTGGTGCTCCGCACGGCGGTGTCCGGCGCGTGTGACGCCCACGCCACGAGCTCTCAGCTTAACAAGGGGGCGTCTAGCAGTCGTTAAGTGAAAAGAGAGAGATCGGAGAGAATGCGCGTTGAGCGTTCGTGCAGCACGACAGGCCACCCTTGCTGGCCAGTGCTTTGTGGCTTGCCTAGTCCGGTACTGACATGCGGGGCCCCCGGGGGTGGTAGCCCGGGGTGACCCCGCCATTCCTGTGCGCTCTGACAACCCTGGTGCGCAGCACGGTGGTTGAGCTACCGTCACATCCCCGCCGCACTTCGGCGGCGTTCCGCCGCTCTCCCTACCTAGAGCGTGGTGCGGGCTGCTGCCGGGTGCGTGCGAGAGAAGAAAGCCGGACTAGGCATAGTCACAAGGAGCAGGTCTCATGCAGGATGCTCTCTCGCAGTGGTTGATCGCCGGGGTCGTAGTGACCCTGGCGTTTTTTCTGCTCGTCGCTTATCTCGTCAGGGTGCTGCGCGCCAATCCGCGGCTGCCCACGGTCATCGTCGCCCTCGGTGTGTTCGTCGGCGCGCTGCCCGCGATCCTCTACGCGCTCTATCACGCGTCGCAGGCCGTCGGCTGAGGCCGGACCGCAGCGGAGAGAGGAGGAACAAAGCCTTCGCGGCCAGGGGATACAAGCGGCTAGTGTGCCCGGTGTGGCGAAACTCAATCAGATCATCGCAGTTGAGAAGGGCGTCAAGTCCAAGTCCCAGCAGGACTTGGCGTCCGTGCAGCACGGGCTGACCAAGCCCGCCCTGCTGGCCGGTATCTCACGGACCTATCAGCCGAAGGACGAAGAGGGCGAGCAGCTGCCGCCCGAGTCCACCCGGGTACAGGTGAAGGCCGAGGACGTACTGCGGGACACCGCGCGCACCCTCACCCGGCTGTTCGATGTGACGGCCACCAAGGACTGGGCGAACTGCGACGCGCGTGCCGATGTGACCGTGGAGGGACGCACGCTGCTGAGCGACGTGCCCGTCTCGTACCTGCTCTTCCTGGAGAAGCAGCTCGGCGAGCTCGGTGCCTTCCTGCGCAGGCTCCCGGTGCTGGACGCCTCCGAGTCGTGGACCGTCGACCCGTCCACGGACAGCTGGAGGACCGAGCAGGTGCGGACGCTGCGCACCAAGAAGGTGCCGCGCAACCACGTCAAGGCGGAGGCCACGGAGAAGCACCCGGCCCAGGTCGAGGTGTACTACGAGGACATTCCGGTCGGTTACTGGACGACCGTGAAGTTCTCCGGTGCGCTGCCCGCCCGCCGGGTGAACGAACTGCTGGAGCGGATCGAGAAGCTTCAGCAGGCGGTGAAGTTCGCCCGGGAGGACGCCAACGGCATGGAGATCGACGACCAGCGCGTAGGCGAGGTCGTCTTCGGCTATCTCTTCGGCTAACCTCAGAAACTCCCCGGCTGTGCGCCGTGTGCGGGCGGCCGGGGTGCGCCAGGAGCGCAAAGCTGACGCTGAAGCTTGTCGTCAGGGTGCGGCCCGTGCGGATCAGCACGGAGCCGCAGTCAATCTCAGACTCTCGCTCCAGATTCAGTATGCGCCGCCCATCGCCTCGGCAACCGGTCCGGACCAGGCGTCGAGATTGCCGGTTCGACTCCGGCCCGCGCAGCTCGATGCGCGGTGGCTCAAAGGCAGAGCACGACGTCATCACACTGATCCGTTCCCTGAACCGCGGAGGCGTGTGCACCAGGGTGGCAACCATGGGCCCGGGGGTTGGCTACGCCCCCGGGTCCTCCTCATGCCGTGCGTGACCAACCCGAAGGACGACACCGTGGCGAAGACCCCCGAAACCGGCCTGCCCGCACCGGGCTTCACGCTCTCCGGCATCCGCCTCACCGGCAGCGGCGCCGGGGAGGGGCAGAGCACCGTCGAGCGAGCCGACTTCACCCTCGCCGCCGACCCGCCACCCGGCCGCCCCCTCCTGCTCGCCTTCTACCCCGGCGACGACACCAGCGTGTGCACGAGGCAACTGTGCGCCTACTCCTCCGAGCTGGAGGTCTTCCGCTCCCGGGAGACCGAGGTCTGGGCGATCAGCCCGCAGGATCTGGAAAGCCATGAGGCGTTCGCCCGCAAGCACGATCTGCGGATGCCGCTGCTCGCCGACCCGGACCGTACGGTGGCGAAGGCGTACGGGATCACGGCCCCCGGCATCGGACTGCGCCGTGCGGTGTTCCTCATCGGCCCGGACGGGACGCTGCGCTGGAAGCATGTGGCGCTGCTCGGGGCGAGCTTCCAGTCCGTCGACGCGCTCAAGGAACGGCTCGACGCGCTCCAGGCAGGCTGAGCCGGGCCCCGCCGCCCGGGGCGGCGGGGCTATCCGAGCCCTCGTACGCCGCGGCCCCCGCGGCCCCCGCGGGCCGTTCGTACGCGCAGTCCGCACGCGCGTCCGGATCGATCCACGGTGCGGGCCGCGGGGCGAGGAAGTGCTCGGCGTGATCCGTGCGCGGGCCGGAGTGGCTGCTCGTCGGGGGCAGCCGGTCGTGGCTGATCCGGTCCGGGGTGACTCCCTGCCGCGACAGCAGCTCGGAGATCTCCGAGACGAAGAAGCGCGGGCCGCTGAGGTAGACGTGCTGCGCCTCCCAGTCCCCGCGGGCGAGCAGAGCCGCGTGCAGCCGGCGTGCCGCACGTACTCGCGGCTCTCCCGGACGCGGATACCACCAGGAGACCTCCAGCCAGGGGTACTTCTCGTCCAGTCCGGCCACGGTGTCCGGGTCGTAGAAGTGCTCACGGGCGCGCGCCACCAGTTCCAGCCGTACGGGGTGCGGCGGCCGTCGCGTGGCCAGCTCCTCCAGTACCGCCTTCACCGAGGACCAGCCGCTGCCCGCGGCCAGCAGCGTGACCGGGCCCGCCCCGCGCGGGGCCGTCGCGGTGCCCGAGGCGGGGCCGAGGCGTAACCTTTCGCCTGCTGTCAGCCGGTCGCACAGCGCGTTGCTGAGCCGACCCCCTTTCACCCGGGCGACATGGAACTCCAGGATTCCGTCACCACGGGGCGCGCGGGCCAGCGAGTAGGGCCGCCAGACCCGGGGGAGCCCGGGCAGCTGGAGCGTCGCGTACTGCCCGGCGCGGTAGGGGTAGGGCTGGTCCGGGAGGGCGCTGATGATGGCCGTACGCCCCTGGTACAGCCGCTGGTGCAGCACCGTTGCGTCCCACCAGCGGGGCTCCTGGCGCAGCCGGGCCTCGCGGGCGCCGCGGATCATGGAGGTGGCCACGCTCGTGTAGACGGCGTTCCAGGACGCTTCGGTCTCCCGCGTCCAGGCCCGCCCGCTGCCGAACCGCATGGCCGCGACCAGACTGCGGCCGACGGCCTCGTAGTGCTCCGCGGTGACCTCGAACTTCCGGTGGTCGCGGCCGAGCTGGGCCAGGTGGTCCGGGAGTGTGGGGTTGTCGAGATGGGCGACCAGGTGCCCGAGGGCGCTGAAGAGGCGCTCGAACTGGTCGTTCATCTCGGCCGGAAACAGGGTCCGCAGCTCCGGATTGGCCGCGAACAGATGAGCGTAGAAATACTTGACGACGTGGTCGGCACGCCGCCGTACCAGCTCGAAATTCGCCGTCACCACAGTGATGTCGTTGTGCACACGTTCCCCCGTGTTCCACCGAGCGCGCAGCGCGCGGCCCGTGCTCCCCCTGTTGCCCGCCCACGCGCATGTCCGAAAACGGACGTTCCGCGGACGGGGGAGAGGCACCGTACCCCGACCGGGGTGCATCGCGCAGCAGGTTGCGCAACCCCTGTGTGTGCGAATGCGCGCGGGCGCACACCCTGCATGATGGGGGAGTGCGACTGGAAGCGATCACGTGGGAGCGGCTCACCGGACAACTGGCCCGGCACCTCATGGACCTGCGGCCCCACGACAGCGGACGGCTGCGGGTGGCCGTCGACGGCGCCCCCGCTACCCGCCCGGAGCGAGCGGCGGAGGACATCGCCGAGGCACTGCGCGCGGCCGGCCGTCCCGCACTTCCCGTCGCCACGGCGGGCTTTCTGCGGCCCGCCTCCCTGCGCTTCGAGTACGGCAAGCGGGACCCGGACGCCTACTACGACAGCTGGTACGACACCGGAGCGCTGTGGCGCGAGGTGTTCCGGCCGCTGGAGCCCGGCGGCAGCGGGCGGGTGCTGCCCGACCTGTGGGACGCGGAGACCGACCGTGCCACCCGCAGCGGCCCCGTCGGGCTGCCGGACGGCGGGGTGCTGCTGCTGCACGGGCCGCTGCTGCTCGGACACGGATTCCCGTTCGACCTGAGCGTCCACCTGAGCCTCACCGCTGGGGCGTTGGCCCGGCGCGTGGAGGAGGGGGCACGCTGGACCCTGCCCGCCTTCGCACGTTACGAGGAGGAGGTGCGGCCGACAGAGACCGCCGGCATCGTCATCCGCACCGACGACCCCCGCCACCCCGCCTGGAGCGGGCCGCCGGGCTGAGCGCGGCGCGGGTCAGGAAAGCAGGGGGACGGAGAGCGACGCGGTCCTCATCGACCGCGCCGACGGCGACACCCGAGGCCGCGCGGCCCTGCGCCTGATCACCTGCGGCGGCACGTACGACCGTACGGAAGGGCACTACCTGGAGAACCTGATCGTGTAAGCCGAACTCGCCGCCCCCGGCACTACCGGCACTACCGGCACTACCGGCACTACCGGCGCCCGATCGCCGTGAGGCCGGGGCGCGGGACGCAGGGGAGATGCGGAGAGAGTCAGGCAGGCAGGAGGGGAACGGGCCCCGACGGTGGCGCCCCGAGCCTGTTCCGTCGGCGCCCGTTCGCTGCCGTCTGGGGATCAGCCAGCAGTGTTGTTGCAGCCCATCGTCGAGCCCTGCTGCATGGCCGTCTGACCCGGGTTGCCCTCGCCGTTGAGGAGGTTGCCGGCCAGGCCGTTCAGAACACCGATGTTGCTCAGGACGCTGACGTTGAGGTCGTGCGACTTGCACTCGGTGGACTGGCTGATGGCGACCTTGCCGCCCCCGTGGCCGCCACCCGCGACGGCGGTGCCGGCGCCGACGATGCCGACACTGCCGACCATGGCCGCAACAACAGCAAGCTTCTGAAGCTTACGCATTATTCTCCCTGCCTTCGTAATCCACGGAGACCCCTTGTGTGCCTCCGACAGAGAGGACACTGATGCGGAATAGCGACAATTCCGGGAAGGCTCGCCGAGGTCCGGGACGCGTCGCGAAGCTTCACCCATCCGGCGGGTCGGCTCATGGCCGCCCATCGTGCGCCATGAGCACAGGAAAGGGCCCCAGCCCAACGGTGAATTCGAGCGGTCGTTGCCACGCGTGGTCCGTTGATCAGGCCGCGAGCAGCGATGCCAGCAGGCTCAAGCAGGCCGCACGAACGGCTGTGTGCAGACGTGGCGGAGGCGGGGAGTTGGTCCGGTTTACCCTCGGCCTTCGGTCTCACAACCTCTCGCAGAACGGCTTTCACGCCAAGCCTCCTTGCGCAGGGCCCGCGCGCAGTTGGCCGCGTTGTAGGCGTCGGCCCAGTCCAGCACCTCGCTCCCCTCGATACCTCCAGCCGCGTCTGACGCGGCACTGGCATGCGGCCACGGCGATGGCGGAGGACGGCCCGGATCACGGGAGCGCGGGATCAGGTGCCGGATGCGACCGTCTGGGTGTCGGCAGCCCGGACGCGGATCTTGGACTGCTGGTGCGGCAGTTCCTCCCAGTCGTCCATGACATGGGCCTCCAGTCCGTGCGCCGCGGCCAGGGCGAGCAGCGTGCCCGGGCGGTAGTAGAAGTCCTCACGCAGGACTTGGTGTTCGGGACCGCCCGTACGGTTGTAGGTGAAGTCGAAGTAGCCTCCGGGAGCCAGCACCCGGCCGACATGGCCGAAGCACTCCTCGATGACCTCGAGCGGGGAGTGCGAGAAGACGCTGTGCGCGTGCACGACCTGGAAGTGACCGGCCGGCAGGTGGGCGAGCCGCAGGTCGTTCACCAGCGTCAGATACGGCAGCCGGGCCTGCAGCCCCTGCTCGGTCAGGGTGCGCTGGGCCGCCAGCAGGATGTCCGGGGAGATGTCGAGGCCGTGGTAGTTGCCGGGTTCGAGAAAGCGGATGAGATGGTGCCCGGCGCGCAGGTTGCCGCAGCCGATGTCGAGTACGTGATCCGCGGGCGACAGTCCGTGCGAGATCAGATAGTCGAACTGCATCTTCCCCAGGGCGTTCCAGCGTTCCTGGGTGGGCGTGCCCACGGCACCGCGCGGATTGCGGGCGGTGTCCGACTTCATGACGGCGCGGTAGTAGGCGATGTGGTCGCCGCCCGTCTGCTGCCGCAGCCGCCAGTCTCGGGCCGTACGCCGCAGGAACGGGACGATCCGTCGCGGGTTGCGGGCGGCGTAGCGCAGCCGATGGGTGAGGGACGAACGGTTGTGCGAGCGCGTCACGGGCTGGGACTGGGGCTGGTCCTGCGACTGCGTCGTGGAGTGCGTCGTGAAGGTCTTCGCGGCGAACACGGTGGGGTCTCCTCGGGTGCCGGGAACATGTCCGATGCGTCCATGGTGGTCTCGGCAGGCGGGCGGGGCGATAGCTTGCACGCAGGGCCGAGCGGAGGAGCGGCTCGGTCCTCGGTGCGGGCCGATGGGATGCGCCGGGCGGGAAACCCCTGTCGGACGCCGCCGGGTACGGAAAGGCGGCGGAGCCCTTACGGGTGGGGCGAGGTGCCACCGTCCGGGTGACGCCACACCCGCCACGCTCCTGGCACCGCCCGCACCACCCGTATCACCCGTATCAACGCAGTGAAGGACAGTGGCAGGAGGAGGACCATGAGCCAGCAGGACGCCGTGTCCGCCGAGCGGACCAGGCAGCTCGAACCCATGCCGGAGGACTGGCAGCGGGCTCTCGCGGTCGTCGCACACCCGGACGATCTGGAGTACGGTGCCGCCGCTGCCGTCGCCGAGTGGCGCGCGGCCGGGCGCGAGGTCGCCTATCTGCTGGTGACCCGGGGCGAGGCGGGCATCGCGGGGATGGCGCCCGAGGAGGCGGCGCGGGTGCGGGAGGCGGAGCAGCGCGCCAGCGCGGCCGCCGTCGGCGTGCAGGAGTTGACGTTCCTGGACTACCAGGACGGCGTCATCGAGGAGAGTCTGGCCCTGCGCCGCGACATCGCGGCCGCGATCCGCAGGTGGCGGCCCGAACTGCTTGTCACCCTGAACCACCATGACACCTTCGATGGAGTCTGGTGGAACACTCCGGACCATCGGGTCGTCGGGCGCGCCACGCTGGACGCGGCGGGAGACGCGGGCAACCAGTGGATCTTCTCAGAGCAGTTGGCGGCGGAGGGAGCGAAGCCCTGGGGCGGGGTGCGCTGGGTGGCGGTGGTGGGATCGCCGGAGCCGACGCACGCGGTGCGGATCGGTGCGGAGTCCGTGGAGCGTGCCGTCGCCTCACTTGCCGAGCATCGTGCCTACATCACGGCGCTCAGCGACGAGGAGCCGGAGGCGTACGCGCGAGGGCTCCTCACTCAGGGATGGGATCAGGTCGCCGACCGGTTCGGCGGCCACCGGGGCGTGCCTTTTCGGGTCTACCCGCGCTGACGTCACCCCTTGACGTCACCTCTTGACGTCACCCGCGCTGATCGTGGGCCGCCCGGCGCAGGGTGCCGAGCAGGGTCAGTCCGGCGACGGGCAGGAGCAGCACCGCGGCCAGCGCGGTGAGCCACCCGTAGCCCGCCTGCGCGACGACCAGCCCGGACAGCGCGCCGCCCACCCCCGCCGCCGAGTTCATCGTCAGGTCGGAAAGCCCCTGGACGGCGGCGCGGGCGGGCGCCGGCACCGAGTCGGTGAGCAGCGCGGAACCGGCTACCAGGCCCGCGGACCAGCCCAGGCCGAGCACGAGCAGCGCGGCGGCGGACTGTGCGTGGTCCGCCCCGGCCGAGCCCGCGAGCGCGGCGGCGCAGGCCAGCAGCGCTACGGACAGCAGGATCACGCTGAGTCGCCCGACCCGGTCGGCGAGCCAGCCCATCACCGGTGAGAGGGCGTACATCCCGGCGATGTGGCCGCTTATCACCAGGCCGATCAGGTCGATGCCCGCACCGTGGTGGCTCAGCGCGACCGGGGTCATGACCATGATCGAGACCATCACCGTGTGCGTACCGGCGATGGTGACGAGGGCGAGCCTGGCGTGCGAGGAAGCCCGCACCGCGGCCACGCCGGCGCGCAGAGAGCGGGCGTCCTCCGCAGGCCGCTCACCAGCTGCCGCCGACTCGGCGGCGGCGAGAGCGCGGGCGGTCAGCAGCGGGTCCGGACGCAGCAGCAGATGCACCAGGGCCCCCGCGATGAGGAAGATGACCGAACCCCACAGATAGGGGCCCGCGGTGGCCGGGATGCCGATGCCGAGCGCGGAGACGCTGCGGCCGGCCGGGGCCGCGATGTTGGGCCCGAGTACGGCGCCGATGGTGGTGGCCCAGACGACGGTGGAGATCGCCCGGGCGCGCCGTTCCGGCTCGGCGAGGTCGGCGGCGGCGAAGCGCGCCTGGAGATTGGCGGAGGAACCGGCGCCGAAGGCCGCCATCCCGGCCAGCAGCAGCGGGAAGTTGTCGAGGACGGCGCCGAGGACGACGATCGCCCCGCCGACGGCCGCGATGAGATAGGCCAGGGTGAGTCCGGGGCGGCGCCCTCTCGCGGCCATCAGGGTGGCGAGAGGGAGGGAGAGCATGGCGGTGCCGACGACCGAGGCGGTGGACGCGAGGCCGGCGAGCCCCTCGGAACCGCTGACCTCCTCGGCCAGCACGGCGGCCAGCGCGATGCCGATCGCCACCCCCAGACCGCCGAGGATCTGGCTGACGATCAGCACGGCGTGCGTACGGCGGCGCAGCGCGGCCAGCCCGGCGGGGTCGTGAGCCGTCGCCCCGGGGGCCGTGGGGAGAGCCACGTCAGGAGCGTCGGCTGATTTGGGAATGTCGGTCACGACGCGCAGTCTGCCAGCCCGGCCACGTCTGAGCGGGGCCCGTGACGAGACGCGGGGCGATTGCCGAAAGAAGTGGGCCACGTCACAAGAAAGAAGTGCGCCACATCACAGAAAAGGCGTGCGCCAGGTCACACAAAAGGCCGCTGATAACCAGGACACAGCCGTCCGCTGGTGAGGTGAGGCACAGCGAATTTCGGGCTACGAAGCGGAATAGCAAGGCCGCGGGACCAAAGTCCCGGACTTCTTCCCCGGCCTGCCGAGGCGCTTCGGTCTTTCCTGCCCCAAGGGCTCCCTCCCGGCGAACGCGCAGTTCGGGGCGGGCGGTGCCGGGGCGGTACGCGGGAGATCACCGGGCGGGAAGCGGTATACGGGGCGGTCTTCGTGCCGGAAAAGAGAGGCGATTCCCTGTCTTCCAGTACGTGGCTGCTTAGTATCCGGCGATTTTGGTCGAGAACGGATGAACGGGTTACCAATGTGGAGACCGGGCGCAAAGCCAGGTAATTCCACAAATTCCGGAGGTAGTACCCGCATGCCGAAGAACATCGCTCTCGCCGTGGCCACGAAGCGCTCCCGTACCCGGGCGGCCGTGATCGCCACCGGACTCAGCGCCTCGCTGGCAATGGGTGCCGGTGCGGGTGTGGCCGCAGCGGCCCAGCCCGACGCCCAGCCCGACGCACGGTCCGGCGCCCAGCAGGACGCGTTCGCCGGTGGTACGGCCACCGAGCTTGCCGGCGCGACGAAGAAGCAGTCCGACGCGCAGTACGAGGCCATCGCGGCTCACAAGGTCGCGGTGAAGAAGGCCGCGGTCGAGAAGGCTGCCGCCGCCAAGAAGAAGGCGGCCTCCTGGCAATCTCCGATCGACAAGCCCTACACACTGACCGCGGACTTCGGTAACAGTGGCGACCGCTGGTCGCACAAGCACTCCGGCCAGGACTTCGGTGTCCCGACCGGCACCCCGGTCAAGGCCGCGCACAAGGGCACCGTAGTCACCACCGGTGACGGCGGATCGTACGGCAACCGCATCGTGATCAAGCACGAGAACGGCAAGTACAGCCAGTACGCCCACCTGTCGAAGATCAACGTAGGGGTCGGCCAGCACGTGAACACCGGCAGCAAGATCGCGCTGTCCGGCAACACCGGCAACACCTCGGGCCCGCACCTGCACTTCGAGATCCGCACCACGCCCGTCTACGGCTCGGGCATCGACCCCGTGCCCTTCCTGCACAAGCAGGGCGTGAATCTCTGATCCCGCACACGGCGGGACTGCTCCCGGACGCGCGGGCCCGGACCGGGCCCGCAGCCCTAGAGCCCCCTAGAAGAGTGGCTCCGGGAGCAGGCCTTCCAGGGTGAGAAGGGCGCGCTTGGTCTCCAGGCCGCCCCCGAACCCGCCTATCCCGCCGCCGCTCTCCACCACCCGGTGGCAGGGCACCACGACCGGCAGCGGATTCGCGCCCATGGCGACGCCCACGGCGCGCGCCGCACCCGGCTCGCCGACCCGGTCGGCGAGATCCTGATAGCCGACCGTCGCTCCGAACCGCACCCCCGTGGCCAGCTCGCGCAGCACCCGCTCATGAAAGCCGCCGGTCAGCGACCAGTCCAGGGGGACGGTGAAAGCCTTCAGCGCCCCCTCGAAGTAGCTGTCCAGCTGGCGCGCCGCCTCCTCCACCCAGGCGGACGCCTCCGGGGACTCCCCGGCGCCACCGGCCCCGAACCTCGTCCGCAGTTGGGCCACCGCGCGTGTGCGTGTCTCCGCGTCGGCGTGGAAGACGACCCGCAGGAGGCCCGCCTCGGTCGCCGCCAGCAGCAGCGGCCCGATCGGGGAGTCGCGGGAGATCCAGGCCCAGGAGTGTGTGGTATTCGACACACGCGCAGCCTACGGGCCGCCACCGACAATCTGCGACGGCCCGTGCGCGGCAGCGCTCAGGTGCGTGTCAGAAGCGGTCCGGCACCAGGTCGTCCTGCGACTCGTGGGCCATCGCGTCCCGCACGACATCCGGGTAGTTCGTGATGATGCCGTCCACGCCCGTCTCCGCCATCGCCCGCGCCGTCGGTGCGTCGTTCACCGTCCAGGTGAACACCTCCAGCGGCTTGCCGTGCACGCCCTTCACGGCGTGCACCGCGTCCACGTACTCCTGGGTGACCGTCGCGTAGTTCGGGTTGATCTGGTCGGTGAAGCGTGCGTACTCGCGCAGCTCGCCGACCGCCGGGGTGCCCAGGAAGCCGGTCTTCACGGCGGGCTTCAGGGAGTGCACCGCCGACACCGACTCGGCGTCGAAGCTCTGGATGACCAGCTTGGAGCGGACATGTCCGCGACCGAGCCAGCCCTCGTTGCCCAGCTCCTCGAGCGTGTCGGCCTCGATACCCGGATAGAGCGCGGGCCGCTTGATCTCCAGCAGCAGCTTCTGGTGATTGGCGCCGACCTTGCGCAGGTACTGCCGGAGGGTGGGGACCCGGGCACCGGCGTAGGAGTCGCTGAACCAGGAGCCCGCGTCGAGCCGCGCGACCTCCGCCGCGCTGAAGTCCGAGACGTTCCACGGGGCGCGGTCGGGGAAGACCTCCTCGACGTCGGTGGTGCGGTCCAGCGTGGTGTCGTGCATCACGATCAGCTCGCCGTCCCGGGTGCGCTGCACGTCGTTCTCCACCCATCGGATTCCCAGCTCAGCGGCCTTGTCGACGGCCGCGAGGGTGTTCTCCGGGGCATAGGCGGAGGCGCCGCGGTGGGCGAGGACCAGGGGCGTGTCGCCCGGCCGCTCCGCCGGTGTGGCGTTGGCCATGGCGGGGAAGAGCACGGACATTCCGAGAATGGCGCCGGCAGTCAGGGCGAAGGGGCGGATCGGCATGCGGACTCCTCGCGTCGGTCTGTACACGGACAGCGAACACGTTCCCCTATGCGGTATACACGCAACCGGGCGGTACATGTCCATGGGCTGAACGGAGGCAGTCGGCCAAGCCCGGCAGAAAGCGGGAGCGGAGACCGGAGCGGAGCCGGTTGTCAGTGGCGGGTCGTACGGTGGATTCATGCGGCCCGTTACAGAGATCGAACGCAAGGTGGCGCCCTTCGAGGTCGTCAGCCCCTACCAGCCCAGCGGTGACCAGCCGGCGGCCATCGCCGACCTGACCCGGCGCGTCAGCGCGGACGAGAAGGACGTCGTGCTGCTGGGAGCGACGGGCACCGGCAAGTCGGCGACCACCGCGTGGATGATCGAGAAGCTGCAGCGCCCCACCCTCGTGATGGCGCCGAACAAGACGCTCGCCGCCCAGCTCGCCAACGAGTTCCGCGAGCTCTTCCCGCACAACGCCGTCGAGTACTTCGTGTCGTACTACGACTACTACCAGCCGGAGGCGTACGTCCCGCAGACGGACACCTACATCGAGAAGGACTCCTCCATCAACGAGGAGGTCGAGCGCCTCCGCCACAGCTCGACGAACTCCCTGCTGACCCGCCGTGACGTGATCGTGGTCGCCTCGGTGTCCTGCATCTACGGCCTGGGCACCCCCCAGGAGTACGTCGACCGGATGGTCTCCCTCAAGATCGGCGATGAGGTCGACCGGGACCAGCTGCTGCGCCGCTTCGTCGACATCCAGTACACGAGGAACGACACGGCGTTCACCCGGGGCACCTTCCGGGTGCGCGGCGACACCATCGAGATCTTCCCGGTGTACGAGGAGCTGGCCGTCCGGATCGAGATGTTCGGGGACGAGATCGAGGCGCTCTCCACCCTCCATCCGCTCACCGGCGAGGTCATCTCCGACGACGACACGCTGCACGTCTTCCCCGCCACGCACTACGTCGCCGGTCCGGAGCGGATGGAGCGGGCCATCACCGGCATCGAGGCGGAGCTGGCGGAGCAGCTGGCCCGGATGGAGAAGCAGGGCAAGCTGCTGGAGGCGCAGCGGCTGCGGATGCGGACGACGTACGACATCGAGATGATGCGCCAGATCGGCACCTGCTCCGGGATCGAGAACTACTCCCGGCACATCGACGGCCGCGAGGCCGGTACCGCCCCGCACACCCTGATCGACTTCTTTCCGGACGACTTCCTGCTCGTGATCGACGAGTCGCACCAGACGGTGCCGCAGATCGGCGCGATGTACGAGGGGGACGCCGCCCGCAAGCGGACGCTTGTCGACCACGGCTTCCGGCTGCCCTCCGCGATCGACAACCGGCCGCTGAAGTGGGAGGAGTTCCAGAAGCGGATCGACCAGACGGTCTACCTGTCGGCCACCCCGGGGCCGTATGAACTCTCGCGCGGCGACGGCGTGGTGGAGCAGATCATCCGCCCGACGGGTCTGGTCGACCCGCAGGTCGTGGTCAAGCCCACCGACGGGCAGATCGACGACCTGGTGCACGAGATCCGCCTCCGCACCGAGAAGCACGAGCGTGTCCTGGTCACCACCCTCACCAAGAAGATGGCCGAGGACCTGACGGACTACTTCCTCGAACTCGGCATCCAGGTCCGCTATCTGCACAGCGACGTCGACACGCTGCGCCGGGTCGAACTGCTGCGGGAGCTGCGGTCCGGGGAGTTCGACGTACTGGTCGGCATCAACCTCCTCCGGGAGGGTCTGGACCTTCCGGAGGTCTCCCTGGTCGCCATCCTGGACGCGGACAAGGAGGGCTTCCTGCGCTCCGGCCGCTCCCTGATCCAGACGATCGGGCGTGCGGCGCGCAACGTCTCCGGCGAGGTGCACATGTACGCCGACAAGATCACCCCGAGTATGGAGAAGGCGATCGACGAGACGAACCGCCGCCGGGAGAAGCAGGTCGCGTACAACGAGGAGCGCGGTCTCGATCCGCAGCCACTGCGCAAGAAGATCGGCGACATCGTCGCCGACATCGCGCGGGAGGACATCGACACCGAGCAGCTCCTCGGCACCGGCTACCGCCACCAGGGTCCGGACGGCAAGCCCACGGCGCCGGTGCCCGCACTGGGTGGCAGGGCGGCGCGGGCCGGGAAGGGCGCTGGCGCCAAGGGCGAAGCGGCCACCGAGGTGCTCACCGACCGCCCCGCGGCCGAACTGGCAGCGCTGATCGAACAGATGACGGAGCGGATGCGGGCCGCCGCCGCTGAGCTGCAGTTCGAGCTCGCGGCGCGGCTGCGTGACGAGGTGGGGGACCTCAAGAAGGAGCTCCGGCAGATGCGGGAGGCGGGCCTCTCCTAGGGCCTGTCCTGAGGGCTGTCCCGGTATGCCCCTGCGGAGTGTTGCAAGAACGACACAAAGGAGGGGCGAGTTGGCCAGAGTGTCAGTCCGACTGCGTAGGGTTCGGTGACGCCGTCGGTGATGGCGGCGTGGAAACGTTGAGAGGGGACGCGCGGTGACGGTCAACATGTCCAAGGGGCAGGCCATCAGCCTGCAGAAGTCGGATGGGGCCAGCCTGACCGCGGTGCGCATGGGGCTCGGCTGGCAGGCGGCTCCCCGCCGAGGGCTGTTCGGCAAGCGTGCCAAGGAGATCGACCTGGACGCTTCGGCGGTGCTGTTCGCCGACAAGCAGCCGGTCGACGTCGTCTTCTTCCGCCACCTGGTGAGCGACGACGGCTCGGTGCGGCACACCGGAGACAACCTGGTCGGCGGTGCGGGGCAGGGCGGTGACGACGAGGCGGTCCTGGTGGACCTGCAGCGTGTACCGGTCCACATCGACCAGATCGTCTTCACGGTGAACTCCTTCACCGGCCAGACCTTCGCGGAGGTGGAGAACGCCTTCTGCCGCCTGGTCGACGAGACGAACGGCCAGGAGATGGCGCGGTACACCCTGACCGGCGGCGGCCAGTACACGGCACAGATCATGGCCAAGGTGCACCGGCAGGGGAACGGCTGGCAGATGACGGCCATCGGCGAGCCCGCCGCGGGCCGTACCTTCCAGGACCTGATGCCGACGATCGTGCCGCACCTGTAGGCACGCGCAGACGGAAGAGCGAAAGAGGAAGTGTGAGGGAAGCGGTGGAGGGGGCGCGAGAATGACGGCCGAGCTGGTCCGCGGGCAGAACCATGCCCTGCCCGAGACCCGTTTGGAGATCCGGGTGTCGGCGGGGAAACCTGTGGTGGCCGGGGCGACACTCAACGACGAGCAGGGGCGGATGAGGGACGCCGGGTGGATAGCGCATCCGGCCGAGCCGCAGCTTCCCGGGCTCGAAGTGTCCCGGCAGGCCGCCGCCGAGCACCGGCTCGCGGTCGATCTCGACGCGCTGCCGGAGGCGGTGCACCGGGTCAATGTGCTGCTTGCGCTGCCGACGGGAGTGGGCGGGCCGACGAGCTTCGGTGCCTTCCCCGCTCCCTTCGTCGCCGTGACCGCCCTCGACGGAAGCCCGGTCGCCAGCTACACGGTGACCGGGCTGGACGCCGAGTCCGCGGTTGTCGCCCTGGAGCTCTACCGGCGGCAGGGAGTCTGGAAGGTCCGCGCGGTCGGGCAGGGGTATGCGGGCGGTCTCGCCGCCATGCTCCACGACCAGGGGCTTCCGGAGGCCATGCAGCTGGCGGCCACGATCAACGAGGCGGTGGCCGCGGGCCTGGCCCGTGCGGTGGCGGCGGCTCCGCCGTCGGCGGCGCGTGCCGACCGTCCGGCCCGGCCCGGTGCGGCGTCACCGGCTGCGGCGGCGTCACCGGCTCCGGCGTCCGGTCCCGCGTCGCCCCCGGCTTCTGGTCCGGTGAGCTATCAGCACCCGAGCCGCCGTCCGGCGCCGCCGCAGCCCGCACCCGCCCCGGCGCAGCCCGCCCCCGCGGGGTCGCCACCGGCCCCGGTGGCGGGGGACGCGTCCGGCTGGTCCATGGACGAGCGGCTGTACAACCAGGTCTGGAGCATGTTCGAGGACATGGCGCGTACGGTCGCGGCGTACCGCTCCGCCGTGGACTTCGCTGACTCGCGCCGCGAGCAGGAGCTCGACAAGGTGCTCTCCGATCCGCGTACGCGCGTCGGTCCGGTCGCCGACGCCGCCCGTGACGAGGCGCGCGCCAAGCACGCCCGGCTCGTCGAGCAGGCGAGTGTCGTCCTCGACCGCGACCTGGGACAGCTGGTCGCCGAGTCCGCCGTTGTCGAGCCCGCGCTGCCCGCCGCCTTCGCCCGGTGGGACAACCCCGTCTGGCAGGCGTACGAGGTGCCGATGGAGGTGCCGATGGCGCTGCGGCTGGGCGATCTCACCCTGCCCGAGCGTTCCGATCTGCGGATCCCCATGCTGGTGCGCCTCCCGCTGGATCGCGGGCTGTGGATCGACAGCGGGCGCAGCGGCGGCTCCGTCGAGTCGGCGCTGGTCGGTTCGGATGAGCTGCGGCGTCTGGCGGCGGAGACCGCGGTGGCGATAGCCGCCCGGCTGGTCGCCGTCTACCCGGTCGACGACTTCACGCTGAACGTCATCGACCCGGCCGGCTCGGCCGCGACCTCTCTGGTCCCGCTGCTGGAGTCCGGTGCACTGCGCCAGCCGCCCGGCGTGGGGGCGAGCGGGGTGAACGAGGTGCTGGCCAAGCTGACCAAGCGGGTGGATCTGGTGCAGATGGCCGTGCGCAGCGGCGCCACCGAATCGCTGCCGCCCGATCTCGACACGGCCGAGCAGCTGCTGATCGTGCACGACTTCCCGCACGGCTTCGACGACCGCGCGGTCACCCAGCTCCGCTACATCGCGGACGAGGGGCCTGCCGTGGGGGTCAATCTGCTGATGGTCGCCGACCGCGAGGAGGCCCAGGCGTACGGCCCGGTGCTCGACCCGCTGTGGCGGGCGCTGCTGCGCATCACACCGGTGCCGGACGACCACCTCGCCGATCCCTGGGTGGGGCATGCCTGGACGTACGAGCCGCCGCTGGTGCCGGGTGGGAGCCAGGTGGTCCCCCAGGTACTGCAACGGGTCGCGACGGCCCGGCAGGCGTACGGCCGGCGTTGACGCGCTGACGGGTGCTGAGCGGCGGACAGCGGAAGCCGGACGGGCAACACGGCCCGTCCGGCTTCCGCGTCCGGACGTGCGGCTCCCCGCACCGGCCGAAGGCAAAGTAGAGCTTTACCTTTTCTTGGTCTTGCTTTACTCTACTTGGGCGGAGGGGAGTATTCCCAGCATTCCCAGCCTCGCGGTGCCTCGTCAATACGGACCGGTCGGACTGGTCCCGGGGTATCGGTCCGGCAGTGCGAGAGCGCGGCCAGGGCGGAAGAGACCTCCGGCAGTAATCAGCCGGAGGTGTCTGAAACATGGATGTATCCCTGACCGCGTGGGTTCTGACGATTGTCGGCTTGTGCGCCCTGATCGCCGTCGACTTCTTCGTAGGCGGCCGTAAGCCGCATGAGGTCTCCCTGAAGGAGGCCGGGATCTGGACGGCGGTCTGGATCACTCTCGCCGCCCTCTTCGGGATCGGCCTCTTCGTCTTCGCCGGGGGCCAGCCGTCCGGTGAGTTCTTCGCGGGCTTCGTCACGGAGAAGTCGCTCAGTGTCGACAACCTCTTCGTGTTCGTACTGATCATGGCCAAGTTCGCGGTCCCGACGATCTACCAGCAGCGGGTGCTGATGGTCGGCGTGCTGATAGCGCTCGTGCTGCGCGCCGGATTCATCGCGGCCGGGGCAGCGATCGTCTCGACCTTCTCCTGGGTCTTCTTCATCTTCGGCGGCTTCCTGATCTGGACGGCGTGGAAGCTCATCCAGGAGGCGCGCGCCGAGGAGGCGGACGAGGAGTTCGAGGAGAACCGCCTCCTGAAGCTGGTCGAGCGCCGATTCCCCTCCACGGACAAGTACCACGGCACCAAGCTGTTCATCCACGAGAACGGCAAGCGGCTGATGACGCCGATGCTCATCGTGATGCTGGCCATAGGCACCACCGACGTGCTGTTCGCGCTGGACTCCATCCCCGCGATCTTCGGCCTGACCCAGGATCCGTACATCGTCTTCACGGCCAACGCCTTCGCTCTGATGGGCCTGCGCCAGCTGTACTTCCTCATCGGCGGGCTGCTCAAGAAGCTGGTCCACCTCAGCTACGGGCTGTCGGTCATCCTCGGCTTCATCGGTGTGAAGCTGGTGCTGCACGCGCTGCATGAGGCCGGGGTGCATGTCCCGGTGATCAGCATCCCGGTCTCGCTCGGCGTCATCTGCGCGGTGCTGATCATCACGACGGCCACCAGCCTGTACGCCTCCAAGAGGGAGGCGGCACAGGCGGTGGCCGCCGAGGACAAGCGCGCTGACGCCGACGCGGACGCCGACAGCAAGCGCTGACCGCCTGCGCGTCAGCGCCGCAGTACCACCTCGCGTTCCGCGCGGGCGCCGTTCACCTTGACCTCAAGCGTGACGGTGCCCGCGCGCAGCGCCTTGAGGGTGCCGGTCACCGGGTCGTACGAGGCGACGCAGCGCTTCTTCTTCTCTCCCTTGCGGTGCTCGCCGTCCACGCACAGGTTCCCGGAGCCGGACCAGTCCGCGCTGAGCGGCCAGCCGACCGGCACCTCACGCACCTTGTCGCCGGTGCCCTGGTGCACCGTCGCCCCCGCCTTCCCGGACGCACCCACGCGCAGCTCTGCGGGCGCCTCCAGCACCAGTCCGTCGACATGCGCCCTGGTCTGTACGGCGAACCGCTCCTTGCCCTGCCGGTCCACTCCCACCATCGACCAGCCGGTGAAGCCTCCCTCGGCGGCCGGGGCGGCGGGTGCCTTGCCGGAGTTGCCGTTGATCAGATAGGGGACGCCGTCCACTCGTGAGGCGTCGAAGACCCCGACGTGTGAACCGATGAACATCACGCCCTTGCCCGAGCGCGCACGGAAGTCGCCCAGCCAGTCCTCCAGCAGGTCGGCCTCCAGCCGGTCGGTCAGCCTGCTGGCCTCCTGCGGCGTCGGATCACGCGGCGGTGTGTGCTGGATGACGGCCACCGAGCGCACCGCCGGGTCGCGGCGTGCCGCGTCCAGTTGCTCGCGCAGTTCCTCGATCTGCCCGAAGCCGCCGCCCCGCAGGGTCAGCGAGGAGGTGTCCAGGGTGAGGAAGCGGGTGCCCTTGTGGTCGAAGGTGCGCTGCGCGGGGCCGAACTCCTGCACGAAGTTGTCGATCTTCCCGCCCATTATCTCGTGGTTGCCCGGCACGTAGTACCAGGGCACCGCGTCGCCCAGCTCGTCCTCCAGGACGCTGCGGGCGAACGCCAGGTCGGCGGGCGAGCCCTCGTCCACCAGGTCGCCGTTGACGACGACGAAGTCCGGCTCGGCCGCACGGATCTCGCGCAGGGTCCGCCGGGCCTGCCGCACGATCTCGCTGTCCGGGTCCCGGGCGACGAACTGGGCGTCGGACATCACCGCGAACCGCCAGTCGTGCCCCCGCACATCGGACGCCGTCGAGATCAGCGGGTCGCGCACCGGCTCCGCCGCGGGCAGCTCCAGATCCGGCGGTGTCTGTGCGGTGAGTTCGTCGATCACCACGCTGCTGCTGTACTGCTCGGCGGACCGGGTCTCGGCGAGGTAGAAGCGGCGCAGGTCCAGCGGATAGCTGACGCCCTCCGGCACCTCGAAGGTGATCTGCCGCCAGCCTTCCCAGTCGACGTGCGGGCCGCGCAGCACCTGGCTGGTGCCTTCCGCGTCCGTCAGCTGGAGTGAGGGCCAGGCGCCCTTGCCGTCGCCCTTGAGTGAAAGGGTGAAGCTCTGCGGCTGCCCCGGCACGGCTGTGTGGCCCGGCGGGCTGACATAGGCGGCGCGGGTGGCGGTGGACTTGGTGAAGTCGTAGTCCAGCCGGAGCCCGGTGCCCTCCTGCCCGGCGGGCTCGGCCGAGACCGAGCCCTCGGCCCGTGCCGCGCTGAACTTCCAGTCGGCGGCGTCCTCGAAGTCCGCCACCCGCTGGTCGCGCAGTCCGGCCGTGACGCCGAGCACCGTGGTGTGTCCGTCGACGGTGGCGGTGACCTGCCCGGACGCGTCGGCCTTGCGTGCCGAGACGGTGAAGCCGCCGCCCGCCGGGTCCGGGGTGACGGTGAACAGCGAGCGGTCGTAGTCGAGCTCGACGTCCGCCGGGTCGATGGGGGCGCTGGTGCCCCGCGCGTCGTAGCCGATGATGCCGAACGTGCCCTTGTCGCCCTGCTTGGCCAGGCCGACCCGCTCCTGCGAGGCCCGTACGCGGTCCAGTTCGCCGATGACCTCCAGCTTGGTGGACCCCTCGGCCCGCCGGGAGCGGGCCGTCACCTCGGTGGTGCCGCCGCGTCGCGCGTGGAAGGTGCCGTCCTTGTCCACCCGGCCGATGCGGGGAGTGCCGACGCGCCAGTGCGGCGAGCCCTCGGCGGGACCGTACGACTCGTCGTAGCCGGCCGCCGTCAACTGCCGGGTCAGGCCCGGGAAGACGCGCTCCGGGTGCCCGCCGGGCACGTTGTCCGCGGTCGGCGCCTTCGCCGGGTCCGCGGCTGTCTCCACCCAGAAGCCCTTGAGCCGCCCGCTGCCGTCGGGGGCGGTCAGCGCCAGTCCGTTGGGGACCTCGCGCTCCTGACCGTCCGAGGGGGCGTTCGCCAACTGGGTGGTGTCCGAGCCGGGTTCGCGGGCGACGAGTGTGGACGAGCCGCCGCCGTCGAGGTTGAGCGCGTCGTGGGCGCCCAGCTCGTCCATCATCCGGGCCAGTTCGGTCAGGGTGACACCGCCGGAGGCGGCCTGACGGCCGTCGACGGTGAGGACGTGCATCGTCGAGCCGTCCTTGGAGAAGCCGACCGCCGTACGGGGCGCCGTCGCGTTGTTCGGCCTCCCCTCCCAGTCCTGCGGCTCGCCGTCCTCGACCAGCACACCGCGCCCGCCGACCGCCGTGCGCGGGACCTCGCTGCCGTCGTCCGTACGCACGTCGTACTCGACCGACACGGGGTCACCGGTCTCCAGCTGCGCCAGCTTCTCGGCACCGGCGTCGCGGCCGAGCAGCACCGTGCTGCCGGTCGGGATGTCGCCCTTGCCGGGCTCCCCGGAGACCGAGGCCACCTTGCCGTCCCGTACGGTCACCTCCGTGGTGCCGGAGGCTCCGTCGGTGGTGAGCGCACGGTCCGCCGCACCCCACTGCGCGTTGTAGACGCCGATGCCGCCGTCGGGGACGTTGGCCGCGTTGTACGCGTCGAGCGGCTGCTCGCCGTCCGGCAGGGTGACGCTGCCCTCGAAGTAGAGATCGAGGATGCGGCCCGCGCTCTGTGGGCCGATGCCCACCACGGTGGAGTTGCCCGGGGCGGGGGAGTGAGTGGGCTTCCCGTCCCGTACGCCGGGGCTGAGCGGGGCGCCGGTCTCGTTGATGTCGAAGAAGTCGGCGTTGAGCGCGGCGACGGTGCGCCGTCCCTCGCCCGGGTTGTGCGCCTTGGCCAGCTCGGTGACCGTGCCGCGCTCCGACACCTTTCCGGAGGACAGGTAATCGAATCGCGCACCGCCCTTCAGGTCGACGCTCAGCGCGTCGGCTCGCAGCCACTTGCCCGGGTTGAGCCGGTCGAAGGAGGTCAGCGTGGTGCCGGGCGCGACGGGACGGCTCGCCCTGGAGAGCTCCATGCCGCCGTCGTCGGCGCCGGGCCCGTCGTTCGCGGTCCGCCCGTGCTGCGCGGATCCGGACGCGGCCGGTACGGCGTGCCGCGCCGTCGCGCCGGACGGCGCGGGTGCGCCGTGGGCCGAGGGCGCGAGTCCGGCCATGAGCGCGAGCGCGGTCGCCGCTGGTATCAGCGCACGCGCGCAGAGTCTTTCGCGTGTGTGGACTTGAGTCACAACATCTCCCACCGAGACGTGAGGCGTGTGCGCTTCCTGCGCACACAGCCGCACAGCGTGGCAAGTGTGACCGGTCTACACCAGAGGGCTTGGAAGAAATTGCGGGTAACAACCGGTGCCCCGCGTTCCGTTTTACGGAAGACGGGGCACACGGTATCGCTGACGCCGGCTCAGGCGGTCGAACCACGCCCGCGTCGTCGCAGGAGCCAGGCGCCTGCCGCTGCCGCTGCGGTAACCGCCCCGGCACCGGTCAGCAGCGTGGGCGTGACCTCGCCGGTGGACGGCGAGGTGGAAGCCGCCGCCGTCCGCGCGGGCTGCTCGGCCCCGGCGGCCGGGGCCTTTTGCGGGCCGAAGCCGCCCGCCGAGCCCTTCCTGTCGTATCCCGACCCGGGCAGCTTGTCCCCGTACGCCTCGTGCACCCGCTGCCGGTAGGCGTCCACCGTCGTGCCGCGTGTGCCCACCGCCTTCCGCGCGTGCGCGTCCAGCGGCAGCACCCGGTCGCCGTCGAGGACGTACCACGCGTCGATCTGCGGCTCGCGGAAGACCGTGCCGCCCGCGGCCTTGCGGGCTCCCTTCGCGGCGAAGGCCGTCTCGTCGTCTCCGGTAGCGATGTTGACGACCCGCCATGCGCCGTCCGTGGCGGCTGTCCAGACCGAGGCCACCTGGCCGTCCGAGGAGGTCGTGCGAGTGGCCAGGAACTCCAGTTCGGCGACCGGCGCGCCGGTGTCGCCCCGCACGAAGTCCGCGGAGAGGAAGTAGACCGGCACCGTCGCCCCCTGGGCCTTCGGGTCGGCGGCGGACCGGCTGACCGCCCCGTCCCGGGCGAAGAAGCGGGCGAGTACCTTGTCCGACTCCGTGGCCGTCACCGCCTTCCGCGCCTCGGCCAGTTCAAAGGCCGCGGGAGCACGGGGCGGGGCCGGGGTGTCCTTCGCGTGCGCCTGGCCCGCCGTGGCGAGCAGCAGCGCGGCGAACGCGCCCGCGACGCCCGCGCGCCGGGTCAGCGGGGAATGCCCGGTGTGCTGCGTCATGGCCGCCTCACGCTCCGATCCGGTAGAGCGAGTGGGTCCAGTCGAACGAACTGTTGTTCACATACCAGTTGTGCGAAGCCCAGTTGTAGCGCCCGCTCGACGGCCACGGGTCTCCCCAGTACACCCAGCTGGAGCTGGTGTCGTAGCCGTAGAGGACATGCATGTGACCGCCGCCGCTGTCCCAGCCGATCCGGGTCTCGACCGGGCGGCCGGCGTCGATCTCGCCCCGTACGGTGGAGTAGTTCAGCCAGCCGTTGACATACGAGCCGGGGCGGACCCCCGCCCAGCTCAGTCCCCGCTGCACATCGCCCAGCGTTGCCTGCCAGTTGGGGCAGTCGTAGCCCTGCTGCCTCCCGAAGGAGGCGTTGCAGAACTGGTTCTGGCTGTAGTTCCGGCCGTAGTAGGACGCGATGGTGTTGCCTCCGGCGGCCCAGCACCAGTTGCTCTGCTGCTGCGCCTGCATGGTGATGTCGAGCCGGTTCGCGGCGCTCGCCTCCGTACCGCCGGGCGCGGCGGTGGCGACGGCCGCGCCCCCGGGCGCGGCGGTGGCGACGGCACCGGGTACGGCCAGCAGGGTGGCCGCGGCCAGGGCCGTGACGGCGAACCGTCTGCGGCGGGGGCGGGTCCGGCCCGTGGTGCGCGGCCGGGTGGGGGACAGGGGCATGGCGTTCCTCCCGAGGGGGGGTGAGGGGAGTGGAGAAGCGCATCCGGATGCGGGTCGTCCTCGTTTGCCATGAGCATGGAGAGTTGCCGTTCGCAGGTCAACGAGCTTCAATGCGCGGTGAAGGGCCGGTGTGAACGGGCAGGCGCCGATGTGAACGCCAGGCCAGGCCGTACTGGCGACCTGTGCGAGAAGGGGGCTCAGCCGGTGAACGTCCACTCGGAGCTGGAGCAGCGACTGCGCACCGGACCTTTCCCCCTCGCGCTGCGCGCCGCCATCGAGGCGCGCGGCCTCGCGCTGCACCGCATTCAGCGGCGGCTGGCGCAGCAGGGCATCCAGGTGGGGGTCACCAGCCTCAGTTACTGGCAGCAGGGCACCCGTCGGCCGGTACGGGCGGAGTCGCTGCGCGCGGTGCGCGCGCTGGAAGAGGTGCTGGATCTGCCACCGGACGCGCTCATCCGGCTGCTGGCACCCCCGCCCGGTGCGGAGCGTCCCCCCGCCCGCCCCTACCGCTCCCTGCTGGATGCCTCAGGCCCGCTGTACCAGCTGTTCGACGCGCTGGGGACACCTGCCGACGGCGGGCTGCACACCATCAGCCATTTCGAACGGGTACGCGTCGGGGCATCCCGCGAACTGGTGGGGCGCGACTCGCAGCAGGTCGTCCGCGCGCACCGGGACGGCGTTGACCGCTATGTCGCCATCCACTACGGCGATCCCGGCTGCGCTCCGGCACGCGTCGGGCTGCGGGGGATGGAGAACTGCCGGGCGGGCAGGGTCCGCAGGCACGAGGAGGCCGGGATCGTCGTCGCCGAGCTGTTGTTCGACACCCGTCTGCGGTCCGGCGACACCCATGTCTTCGGCTACAGCTTCGAGGACGGCACCGGCCCCGCCTGCCGCGAGTATGTGCGCGGGTTCAGCTTCGGCGGCGGGCAGTACCTTCTCCAGGTGCGGTTCGACGAGGCCGCCCTTCCGGTGCAATGCCGAGGTTTCACCCGTACGACACCGGGGGCGCGGCCCACGGGGCAGCGCGAGCTGACGCTCACCGGGCGCCATCGGATGGTGCACCTGGCGGAGCAGAGCGCAGGGCCGGGGCTCCTCGGAATCGGCTGGGACTGGGCCTGAACGGACGTGAACAGGGCGGGCCGCCCTCGCCGGCGCCCTTCCGGTCAGTCCTGCGGCCCGGCGGTCAGCTCGCCGCCCTTCGCACGTACCGGGACCTTCGGCAGCGGCTTGGTCGCCGGGCCCTGGAGCACCTCACCGGAGGTGACGTCGAAGCGGCTGCCGTGGCAGGCGCAGTGGCCCTCCGTCCGCTCGACGGAGCTGAGCACACAGCCCTTGTGCGTGCACACCGCGCTGAAGGCGCGGAAGTCACCCTCGGCGGGCTGGGCGACCACCAGCTTCTCCTCCCGGTAGAGCTTCGCCCCGCCCACCGGGACGGACCCGGATGAGCCGAGGCTGACCGGTGCGGTCGGGGTCGCGGAGTCGTCCGGATCGTCGGAGCATGCGGCGGCCGTCAGGCCGAGCCCGGCAACCGCCGCACCGTGCAGGACGGTACGGCGCGCCGCGCCATGCGGAGTCGAATTCTGCATGGCGCGACCCTACGTCGTCTCCGCTCAGTTCTTGCGCGCGGCCGCCTTCGCGGTGCTCTTCACGGCCTTCTTCGCCGCCGGAGCCTTCTTCACGGTCTTCGCGGCGGCCTTGGCAGGCGCCTTGGCCGGGCTCTTGGCGGGCGCCTTTGCCGCGGTCTTCGCCGCGCCCTTGCCGTTCTCGCGCGCCGCGGGCACCACCACGTCCGCCTCGCTCAGCCCGTCGGCCAGCAGGTCACGGAGGAACTTGCCCGTATGACTGGCCGTCACGCCGGCGACCTGCTCCGGCGTCCCTTCCGCGACCAGCAGTCCGCCTCCGCTGCCGCCTTCCGGGCCCATGTCGACGACCCAGTCCGCCGTCTTGATCACATCGAGGTTGTGCTCGATGACGATCACCGTGTTGCCCTTGTCGACAAGCCCGGAGAGCACTCCGATCAGCTTGCTGATGTCCTCGAAGTGCAGCCCGGTGGTGGGCTCGTCCAGCACGTAGACCGTCCGGCCGGTGCTGCGCTTCTGCAGCTCACTGGCGAGCTTGACGCGCTGCGCCTCGCCGCCGGAGAGGGTGGGTGCGGACTGGCCGAGCCGTACGTAGCCCAGGCCCACGTCGTTGAGCGTGCGCAGGTGCCGGGAGATGGCGGGGACGGCCGCGAAGAAGTCCACGGCCTCCTCGATCGGCATGTCGAGGACCTCGGCGATGGACTTGCCCTTGAAGTGGACCTCCAGCGTCTCCCGGTTGTAGCGCGCGCCGTGGCAGACCTCGCAGGGCACGTAGACGTCCGGGAGGAAGTTCATCTCGATCTTGATGGTGCCGTCGCCCGAGCAGTTCTCGCACCGGCCGCCCTTGACGTTGAAGGAGAAGCGGCCCGGCTGGTAGCCGCGCACCTTCGCCTCCATCGTCTCCGCGAACAGCCGCCGCACATGGTCGAACACGCCCGTGTACGTCGCCGGGTTGGAGCGCGGCGTACGGCCGATCGGCGACTGGTCGACGTGCACGACCTTGTCCACCAGGTCGTCGCCGTCCACCCGGGTGTGCCGTCCGGGCACCGACTTGGCGCCGTTCAGCTCCCGTGCGAGGTGGGTGTAGAGGATGTCGTTGACCAGCGTCGACTTACCGGATCCGGACACCCCGGTGACCGCGGTCAGCACCCCGAGCGGGAAGCTGACAGCGAGGTCCCGGAGGTTGTTCTCCCGCGCGCCGTGCACCGTGAGTCTGCGGGTGGGGTCCACCGGACGGCGGATGTCCGGGGTGGGGATCTTCTTCCGGCCGGAGAGATACTGGCCGGTCACCGACCTCTCGTTCTTCAGCAGCTCCGTCAACGGCCCGCTGTGCACGACCTCGCCGCCGTGCTCACCGGCGCCCGGGCCGATGTCCACGACCCAGTCGGAGGCCTTGATGGTGTCCTCGTCGTGCTCGACGACGATGAGCGTGTTGCCCAGGTCGCGCAGGCGTACGAGGGTCTCCATCAGCCGGTGGTTGTCGCGCTGGTGCAGCCCGATGGACGGCTCGTCCAGCACGTAGAGCACGCCCACCAGCCCGGAGCCGATCTGGGTCGCGAGCCGGATGCGCTGGGCCTCGCCGCCGGAGAGGGTGCCCGCCGCGCGGTTCAGCGACAGGTAGTCCAGACCGACGTCGACGAGGAACCGCAGCCGCTCGTTCACCTCCTTGAGCACCCGCTCCGCGATCGTCTTCTCGCGGGCGGTGAGCTTCATGGTGCCGAGGAAGTCCGCGCACTCGCTGATCGACATCGCGGCGATGTCCGCGATCGACTGCCCCTGCAGGGTGACCGCGAGCACCACCGGCTTCAGCCGGGTGCCCTGGCAGGTCGGACAGTGCACCTCGCGCATGTAGCCCTCGAAGCGCTCCCGGCTGGTGTCGGTCTCCGCCTCCTGGTGCCGCCGCCGCACGAAGGGCACGGCGCCCTCGAAGGAGGTGGTGTAGGCCCGCTCCCGCCCGTAGCGGTTGCGGTAGCGCACCTCGATCTGGGTCCGGTGGCCGTTCAGCAGGGCCTTGCGGGCGCGCGTCGGCAGCCCGGCCCACGGGATGTCCGTACGGAAGCCCAGGGAGTCGGCCAGGGCGTTGATCAGCCGGGCGAAGTAGTCCTTGGTGTGCCCGTGTGACCAGGGGTGGATCGCTCCCTCGTCGAGGGACTTGTCCTCGTCCGGAATGATCAGCTCCGGGTCCACCTCCATCCTGGTCCCGATGCCGGTGCAGTCGGGGCAGGCGCCGAAGGGGGAGTTGAAGGAGAAGGAGCGCGGCTCCATCTCCTCGAAGGAGAGGTCGTCGTGCGGGCAGTAGAGATGCTCCGAGTACATCCGCTCGCGCTGCGGGTCGTCCTCGGGGAGATCGACGAAGTCGAGGATCACCATGCCGCCGGAGAGGCCGAGCGCGGTCTCCACCGAGTCGGTGAGCCGCCGCTTGGCGCTCTCCTTCACCGTGAGGCGGTCGATCACCACCTCGATCGTGTGCTTCTCCTGCTTCTTCAGCTTGGGCGGCTCGGAGAGCTGGATGGTCTCGCCGTCCACCCGGGCCCGGCTGTACCCCTTGGTCTGGAGTTCGGAGAAGAGATCGACGAACTCGCCCTTGCGCTCCCGCACCAGTGGCGAGAGCACCTGGAAGCGGCTGCCGGGCTCCAGATCCAGCACCTTGTCCACGATCGCCTGCGGTGACTGCCGGGTGATCGGCCGGCCGCACTCGGGACAGTGCGGCTTGCCGATGCGGGCGAAGAGCAAGCGCAGGTAGTCGTAGACCTCGGTGATGGTGCCGACAGTCGAGCGCGGATTGCGCGAGGTCGACTTCTGGTCGATGGAGACGGCGGGGGACAGGCCCTCGATGAAGTCCACATCGGGTTTGTCCATCTGCCCCAGGAACTGGCGGGCGTAAGAGGAGAGCGACTCGACGTAGCGTCGCTGCCCCTCGGCGAAGATCGTGTCGAACGCGAGCGAGGACTTCCCCGACCCGGAGAGCCCCGTGAAGACGATGAGGGAGTCACGGGGGAGGTCGAGGGAGACGTTCTTGAGGTTGTGCTCGCGAGCGCCACGGACGAAGAGACGGTCAGCCACGCCGGTAGGCACCTTTCCTTGTGGATGAGGGGCGGAGCCCCCTGCCCCAGGGTATGGGGGGCGCCGCGAGGGTGTACTTCAAATGCCGTACCCGCGAGCTTATAGCACGTGCATTCGATTTATTGACAGTCCTCGGTTCCTTCACCCGAAGGTGTGGTCCGAGTACGTTTGGATCATGAATTCGTCAGCACACGACCTGCCCCCCGCAGCCGCCGCGACGGCCGACGCCGCCGTCGTACGGGAGGCCACCGACCGCCTGCTGGCTGCGACCGAAGCCCTGGAGCCGGACGCGGTCACGGAGCCCTCCCAGCTTCCCGGCTGGACTCGCGGCCACGTGCTCGCCCATCTCGCGCGCAACGCCGACGCTCTCATCAACGTACTCTCCGGACGGCCGATGTACGCGGGTGCCGAGATCCGTGACGCCGACATCGAGCGGGACGCGCACCGCCCCCTCGCCGAGCAGCTCGCCGATGTGCGCACCGCATCCGACCAGCTCGACGCCCTGTTCGCCGCCCAGGATGACGAGGGCTGGCAGCGCACCGTCGAGCTGCGCAATGGTGTCAAGGATCTCGCCTCCGGCATCCCCTTCCGTCGCCTGATCGAGGTCGAGCTGCACCACGTCGACCTCGGCATCGGGTACACGATCGAGGACCTGTCCGCCGAGTTCACCGACCGTGAGACCGCCAACATGGCCAAGCGCTTCACCGGCCACCCGGACGTCCGGGAGGCAATCGAGCTGCGTGCGGAGGACGGCCGCAGCTGGCGCACCGGCGCGGCCACGGGTGACCCGCTGGTCATCGTGGGCACGCCCGCCGCGCTGACCGGCTGGCTCACCGGCCGGACGACCGGCAGCGGGCTCTCGGCCGCCGCACCCCTGCCGGTGCTCCCGGTGCTGTGACGCTTCGCTTCGGTGTGATGACGCTTCGTTCCCGGTCCGGCGCCGACCCGAAAGTCGCCGGACCGGACGAGAACCGCGGGCTGTCAGGCGCCTCGCGGAGCGCTACCGTTGCTCCATGGCTTACAGCGGAGTGGTGAAGGTCGGCGGAGCGCCTGACGTGCACGAACTCGCCGATATGATGATCTCCAAGGTCGCGGTCGGCCCCATGGACAACAACGCCTATCTGCTGCGCTGCCGGGCCACCGGCGAGCAGCTGATGATCGACGCCGCCAATGAGCCGGACACCCTGTTGCGGCTCATCGGTGACGACGGCGTCACCGGCGTCGTCACCACCCACCAGCACCAGGACCACTGGCAGGCGCTGGACACCGTCGTGCAGGCCACCGACGCCCGGACCTACGCGGGCAGCAGGGACGCCGAGGGCATCCCCGTCCCCACCGACGTCCCGCTGGCGGACGGCGACACCGTGCGGTTCGGCGCCGCCCAGCTGACCGCCGTGCATCTCGCCGGGCACACCCCCGGCTCCATCGCCCTGGTCTACGACGACCCGCACGGCCATCCGCACCTGTTCACCGGCGACTGCCTCTTCCCCGGCGGCATCGGCAACACCTGGGGCGACGCGTCGCGGTTCGCGAGCCTGCTGCACGACGTGGAGGCCAAGCTCTTCGCAGCCCTCCCCGACGAAACCTGGGTCTACCCGGGCCACGGCTCGGACACCACCCTCGGCAACGAGCGTCCGCACATCCAGGAGTGGCGCGAACGCGGCTGGTGAGCCCGCCGGCCGCCGAGCGCAGGCGGGGCGGCCCCGCAAACCCCGGACCGGAGAGGCCCTACGGCCTTCCGGGGCGGGGGTCCGGAAGTAGGGTGTGACTCATGGCTGACCCCTCCACTTACCGCCCCAAGCCGGGACAGATCCCCGACTCCCCAGGGGTCTACCGCTTCCGCGACGCGCACCGCCGGGTGATCTACGTCGGGAAGGCGAAAAGCCTGCGCTCGCGGCTCGCCAGCTACTTCCAGGATCTGGCCGGTCTCCACCCGCGCACCCGCACGATGGTGACCACGGCCGCCTCAGTCGAGTGGACGGTCGTCAGCACCGAGGTCGAGGCGCTCCAGCTGGAGTACTCCTGGATCAAGGAGTACGACCCCCGCTTCAACGTCAAGTACCGCGACGACAAGAGCTATCCCTCCCTCGCGGTGACCATGAACGAGGAGTACCCCCGAGTCCAGGTGCTGCGTGGCCCCAAGCGCAAGGGCGTGCGCTACTTCGGGCCGTACGGGCACGCCTGGGCCATCCGGGAGACCGTCGACCTGATGCTGCGGGTCTTTCCCGTACGCACCTGCTCGGCCGGCGTCTTCAAGCGCTCCGCGCAGATAGGCCGCCCCTGCCTGCTGGGCTACATCGGCAAGTGCTCCGCCCCCTGCGTCGGCCGGATCAGCCCCGAGGACCACCGGGAACTCGCCGACGAGTTCTGCGACTTCATGGCCGGCCGCACCGGCACCTACCTGCGCCGCCTGGAAACCCGGATGCAGGAGGCGGCCGAGGCGATGGAGTACGAGAAGGCAGCCCGGCTGCGTGACGACATCGGGGCCCTCCGGCGCGCCATGGAGAAGAACGCGGTGGTGCTCACCGACGCCACCGACGCCGACCTGATCGCCGTGGCCGAGGACGAACTGGAGGCCGCGCTGCAGATCTTCCATGTGCGCGGCGGGCGGGTGCGCGGCCAGCGGGGCTGGGTCACCGACAAGGTCGAGGAGGTCGGCACGGCCGGGCTGGTCGAGCACGCCCTCCAGCAGCTCTACGGCGAGGAGAGCGGCGACGCCGTGCCCAAGGAGGTGCTGGTGCCCGCGCTGCCGGATCCGGTGGAGCCGATAGCGCAATGGCTCACCGACCGCCGGGGCGCGGCCGTCAGCCTGCGCATCCCGCAGCGCGGCGACAAGCGCGACCTGATGGAGACGGTGCGGCGCAACGCCCAGCAGTCGCTGGCCCTCCACAAGACGAAGCGGGCCTCCGACCTGACCACCCGCTCCAGGGCGCTGGAGGAGATCGCCCAGGCGCTCGGCCTGGACTCCGCGCCCCTGCGGATCGAGTGCTTCGACATCTCGCACCTCCAGGGTGACGACGTCGTCGCGTCGATGGTCGTGCTGGAGGACGGCCTCGCGCGCAAGAGCGAATACCGCCGCTTCCAGATCAAGTCCTTCGCCGGGCAGGACGACGTACGGGCCATGCACGAGGTGATCAGCCGCCGCTTCCGGCGCTACCTCCGGGAGAAGCAGCGGACGGGCGAGTGGGGGCCCGCGGGCGAGACGGGCGCGCCCCCGCACACGGCTGCCGGTGCGGCCCTCGACGAGGCGTCCGACGTCCCGCTGGAGGACACCGAGTCCGGCGCCCCGGAAGGACTCACCGGCCGGGACGAGGACGGGCGCCCCAAGAAGTTCGCCTACCCGCCGCAGCTCCTCGTCGTCGACGGAGGGCAGCCGCAGGTCGCCGCCGCCCAGCGTGCCCTGGACGAGCTGGGCGTCGACGACGTGGCCGTCTGCGGCCTCGCCAAGCGCCTGGAGGAGGTCTGGCTGCCGCATGAGGACGACCCGGTGGTGCTGCCGCGCACCAGCGAGGGCCTCTACCTGCTCCAGCGCGCCCGTGACGAGGCGCACCGTTTCGCGATCACCTATCAGCGCAGCAAACGGGCCAAGTCGATGAAGGCGGGCCCGCTCGATGCCGTCTCGGGCCTCGGCGAGACGCGTAAGCAAGCGCTCATCAAGCACTTCGGTTCGGTGAAGCGGCTCCGTGCCGCCACCGTCGAGCAGCTGTGCGAGGTGCCGGGCATCGGGCGCAAGACGGCCGAGTCGGTCGCCGCCGGGCTGGCGGGGGCGGCACCGGCCGCTCCGGCGGTGAACACCGCCACGGGTGAGATCGTGGAAGAAGAACGACAGTGAGTACGACGGGGGCGGAGCGCGATGAGCACGGCACACGAAGACCAGAGCAGACCTGAAGACCAGAGCGGGCCTGAAGACCAGCCCAGCACCAGCCCAGGAGACGGAGCAGCACAGGTGAGCACGGCCAAGGCGGCGGAAGCAGCCGCCGATGAAGCGACGATCCCCGAGCTGGTGATCATCTCCGGCATGTCCGGAGCGGGCCGTAGCACCGCCGCGAAGTGCCTGGAGGACCTCGGCTGGTTCGTCGTCGACAACCTGCCGCCCTCACTGATCCCGACGATGGTCGACCTCGGTGCCCGCTCGCAGGGCAACGTCGCCCGGATCGCCGCCGTCGTCGACGTCCGGGGCAGGCGGTTCTTCGACAACCTCAAGCAGTCCCTCGTCGAGCTGGACGGCAAGCAGGTCACCCGGCGGACGGTCTTCCTGGAGGCGTCCGACGAGGCGCTGGTACGCCGCTTCGAGTCCGTCCGGCGGCCGCACCCGCTCCAGGGTGACGGGCGGATCGTGGACGGCATCGAGGCCGAGCGCGACCTGCTGCGCGAGCTGCGCGGCGACGCCGACCTGGTCATCGACACCTCGAGCCTCAACGTGCACGAGCTCCGCGCCAAGCTGGACGCCCAGTTCGCCGGCGACGAGGAGCCCGAGCTGCGCGCGACGGTGATGTCTTTCGGGTACAAGTACGGACTGCCCGTTGACGCCGATCTCGTCGTGGACTGCCGCTTCCTGCCCAACCCGCACTGGGTGCCGGAGCTGCGCCCCTTCACCGGGCTGAACGAAGAGGTCTCCGGCTATGTGTTCAACCAGCCCGGAGCCAAGGAGTTCCTCGACCGCTATGTGGAGCTGCTCCAGCTGATCGCCGCCGGTTACCGCCGCGAAGGCAAGCGTTACGTCACCGTCGCCGTCGGCTGCACCGGCGGCAAGCACCGCTCGGTCGCCATGTCCGAACGGCTGGCCCGCCGACTGTCCGACGAGGGCGTGGAGACCGTCGTCGTGCATCGGGACATGGGCCGCGAGTAATGCCGCGCAGGACCATACGCCTGCGACGGCTCGGCGGCGGCCCGGCCGGGCGGCGCGGCACACAGCCCAAGGTGGTCGCCCTCGGCGGCGGCATGGGCCTGTCCGCCTCCCTGACGGCGCTGCGGCGCATCACCGGCGACCTCACCGCCGTCGTCACCGTCGCCGACGACGGCGGCTCCAGCGGGCGCCTCCGCGACGAGCTGGGCGTACTGCCGCCGGGTGACCTGCGCAAGGCGCTGGCCGCGCTCTGCGGCGACGACGAATGGGGCCGTACCTGGGCCGAGGTCATCCAGCACCGCTTCGAGAGCAAGGGCGACCTGCACGAACACGCCGTCGGCAATCTGCTGATCGTCGCGCTCTGGGAGCAGCTCGGGGACCACGTACAGGCGCTCGACCTGGTGGGCAGACTGCTCGGCGCGCACGGCCGGGTGCTCCCGATGTCCGCCGTCCCGCTGGAACTCCAGGCGCGGGTCCGGGGGCACGACCCGGCCGACCCGCAGGGTCTGTCGACGGTGTGCGGGCAGGCGACCGTCGCCCTGACGCCCGGCGAGGTGCAGCAGGTGCACCTGGTGCCGCAGGACCCTCCGGCCGTGCCGGAAGCCGTACGGGCCGTGCTGGACGCGGACTGGGTGGTGCTCGGGCCGGGGTCCTGGTTCTCATCCGTGATCCCGCACCTGCTGGTCCCCGAGCTGCTCGACGCGCTCCAGGAGACCAAGGCCAGGCGGGTGCTCTCGCTCAACCTCGCTCCGCAGCCCGGAGAAACGGATGGCTTCTCCCCGCAGCGTCATTTGGAGGTTTTGGCCCGACACGCCCCTAAACTCGCCTTTGACGTGGTGTTGGCCGACCAGGCCGCAGTGCCGGACCAGGACAGTCTCCGCGAGGCCGCCGAGCGGCTCGGGGCGACCGTCGCGCTGGCGCCGGTGGCGGCGCCAGGGGCCACCTCGCAGGCCGAAGGGCCTGCGGAGGGCTCGGCCAGGCACGACCCGGAGCTGCTGGCAGCCGCGTACGACCGTATTTTTCGGATGCATGGAAGGATCGGCCCATGGCGATGACGGCAGCGGTGAAGGATGAAATCTCCCGGCTCCCCGTCACCCGGACCTGCTGCCGGAAGTCGGAGGTCTCTTCGATCCTGCGGTTCGCGGGCGGCCTCCACCTGGTGAGCGGCCGGATCGTGATCGAAGCGGAGCTCGACACGGGGATCGCGGCCCGCAGGCTGCGCAAGGACGTGCTGGAGATCTTCGGGCACGCCTCCGATCTGGTGGTGATGGCCCCGGGCGGACTCCGGCGCGGCTCGCGCTACGTCGTACGGGTGGTGGCGGGCGGCGACCAGCTGGCCCGCCAGACGGGGCTGGTGGACAGCCGGGGGCGCCCGATCCGGGGGCTCCCGCCGCAGGTGGTCTCTGGGGCCACCTGTGATGCCGAGGCCGCCTGGCGCGGTGCCTTCCTGGCACACGGTTCGCTGACGGAGCCGGGCCGCTCCTCCTCCCTGGAGGTCACCTGCCCGGGGCCCGAGGCGGCCCTCGCCCTGGTCGGCGCGGCCCGCAGGCTGCAGATCCCGGCGAAGGCGCGCGAGGTGCGCGGGGTGGACCGGGTCGTGGTCCGGGACGGCGACGCGATCGGTGCGCTGCTGACCCGGCTGGGCGCGCACGAGGCGGTGCTGGCCTGGGAGGAGCGCCGGATGCGCCGCGAGGTGCGGGCCACCGCCAACCGCCTCGCCAACTTCGACGACGCGAATCTGCGCCGCTCGGCGCGGGCCGCGGTGGCGGCAGGTGCCCGGGTGCAGCGGGCGCTGGAGATCCTGGGCGAGGAGGTCCCCGAGCACCTGGCGGCGGCCGGGCGGCTGCGGATGGACCACAAGCAGGCGTCGCTGGAGGAGTTGGGCGCGCTCGCCGACCCGCCGCTGACCAAGGACGCGGTCGCCGGACGCATCCGGCGGCTGCTGGCGATGGCGGACAAGCGCGCGCAGGATCTCGGCATCCCGGCCACGGAGGCGACCCTCACCGAGGAAATGGTCGGCTGACCCGAGGCTGCCACCGGCCCGCGCTCCGGCTCTTCCCGCCGCCACGGCGCGCGGCCCCGGCGGGCAGTGCCCCGGCGAGCAGTGCCCCGGCGGAACGCCGGTTCGGCGGTGCCCACCCGGCAGCGCCGCCGGGTGGGCACCGCCGAACCAGCGTTCCGGGGAGCCCACAGCTGCGGCGGTGCGACGTTCCGCGGCCTGCCGCCAGGCGCAAGCCGTGGGCCCGCCCGCCCCGCGGGAGCCGCCGCGACGCAGGGCGCGCGCGGCTGATTCGGCCAACCCCCGCCGGGAAGGCGATGTCACCGTGGGGCCCTTGGCGCGGTAGGGTCGGAGGTGGTCGGGGACATCCCATACAGCATCGCCGGAGTCCATACCGGCGCACCAACGAGGAGATCGGTTCGTGACGATCCGCGTAGGCATCAATGGCTTTGGCCGCATCGGTCGCAATTACTTCCGCGCCCTTCTGGAGCAGGGAGCGGATGTCGAGATCGTCGGTGTCAACGACCTGACCGACAACGCGACCTTGGTTCACCTGCTGAAGTACGACAGCATCCTCGGCCGTCTGAAGCAGAAGGTCAGCCACACCGCAGACACCATCACGGTGGGTGACCAGACCTTCAAGACGATGGCTGAGCGCGACCCGGCGCAGCTCCCCTGGAGGGACCTCGGCGCCGATGTCGTGATCGAGTCCACCGGCATCTTCACCAAGCGCGAGGACGCGGCGAAGCACATCGCCGCCGGCGCGAAGAAGGTCCTCATCTCGGCTCCGGCCAAGGACGAGGACATCACGATCGTGATGGGCGTCAACCAGGACAAGTACGACGCGGCGAACCACCACGTCATCTCCAACGCCTCCTGCACCACCAACTGTGTGGCGCCGATGGCCAAGGTCATGGACGAGAGCTTCGGCATCGTCAAGGGCATGATGACGACGGTCCACGCGTACACGAACGACCAGCGCATCCTGGACTTCCCGCACAAGGACCTGCGCCGCGCCCGTGCCGCCGCAGAGAACATCATCCCCACCTCGACCGGCGCTGCCAAGGCGACCGCCCTCGTCCTCCCGCAGCTCAAGGGCAAGCTCGACGGCATCGCCATGCGGGTGCCCGTGCCCACCGGTTCGGTCACCGACCTGGTGCTGGAGCTGGACCGCGAGGTGACCAGGGACGAGGTCAACACGGCCTTCCAGAAGGCCGCCGAGGGCCAGCTCAAGGGCTACCTGGAGTACACCGAGGACCCGATCGTCTCCTCGGACATCGTCAACTGGCCCGCCTCCTGCACCCTCGACTCCGGCCTGACCATGAGCCAGGGCGCCCAGGTCAAGATCGTCGGCTGGTACGACAACGAGTGGGGTTACTCCAACCGCCTCGTCGACCTCACGGTCTTCGTGGGCGAGCAGCTCTGACCGTTCCGCGCTCACACGCCGACATGGGACAGGCCCAGGGCCTGCGGGGCGCGATGGCGCGCGCCGCAGGCCCTGGGCCGTGCAGGGGCAGGCCGTGCAGCGGCAGGGCCGGAAGCAAGGAGTTCCACCAAGTATGAAGACGATCGATGATCTTCAGGTCGCCGGGAAGCGGGTCTTCGTCCGCGCCGATCTGAACGTTCCGCTCGATGGCACCACCATCACCGACGACGGCCGCATCCGCGCCGCCGTCCCGACGATCCGCAGGCTCGCCGAAGCCGGTGCCCGGGTCGTCGTCGCCTCCCATCTGGGCCGCCCCAAGGGCGCCCCGGAGCAGCAGTTCTCGCTCGCGCCGGTGGCGCAGCGGCTCGGTGAACTGCTCGGCACCTCCGTGGGCGGCGAGGTCGCCTTCGCCACCGACACCGTGGGGGACAGCGCGAAGGCCACCGTCGGCTCACTTGCCGACGGCGGGGTCACGCTGCTGGAGAACCTCCGCTTCAACGCCGGTGAGACCAGCAAGGACGACGCCGTGCGCGGCGCCTTCGCCGACGAGCTGGCACAGCTGGCCGATCTCTACGTCGGCGACGGGTTCGGCGCCGTACACCGCAAGCACGCTTCGGTGTACGACCTGCCGGCCCGGCTCCCGCACGCCGCGGGCGGCCTCATCGCCACCGAGGTCGGGGTGCTCAGGAAGCTCACCGAGGACGTCCGGCGTCCGTACGCCGTCGTGCTGGGCGGTGCCAAGGTCTCCGACAAGCTGGGCGTCATAGACCATCTGATGACGAAGGCTGACCGGATTCTCATCGGCGGCGGGATGGCGTACACCTTCCTCAAGGCCCAGGGCCACGAGGTCGGCTCCTCGCTGCTCCAGGAGGACCAGGTCCCGGCCGTGCGCGGTTACCTCAAGCGCGCGAAGGAGCTCGGCGTGGAGTTCGTGCTCCCCGTCGACGTCGTCGTGGCCCCCTCCTTCCCCGATCTGAAGGCCAAGGCGCCAACCGGCCCGGAGACCGTGGCGGCGGACGCCATCCCGGCGGGGCTGATGGGCCTGGACATCGGGCCGCGCAGCTGTGAGCTGTACGCAGCGAAGCTCGCCGACGCGGCCACCATCTTCTGGAACGGCCCGATGGGGGTTTTCGAGCACCCCGACTACGCCGCCGGGACTCGTGCGGTGGCCCAGGGTCTGCTCGACGCCGAGGCACCCTCGGGCGGTGCCGCCTTCACGGTGGTCGGCGGCGGAGACAGCGCCGCAGCCGTACGGCTGCTCGGCTTCGACGAGAACGCTTTCGGCCATATCTCGACCGGTGGCGGCGCCAGCCTCGAATATCTCGAGGGCAAGACGCTCCCCGGCCTCGCCGCACTGGAGGACTGACCGTATGAGCAGCCGCACGCCCCTGATGGCGGGCAACTGGAAGATGAACCTCAACCACCTTGAGGCCATCGCGCACGTGCAGAAGCTCGCCTTCGCACTCGCCGACAAGGACTTCGAGGCCGTCGAGGTGGCCGTTCTGACTCCGTACACGGACCTGCGCTCGGTGCAGACCCTGGTCGACGGCGACAAGCTGAAGATCAAGTACGGCGCCCAGGACATCTCCGCGTACGACTCCGGCGCCTACACCGGCGAGATCTCCGGACCGATGCTGGCCAAGCTGAAGTGCACCTACGTCACGGTGGGGCACTCGGAGCGGCGCCAGTACCACGGCGAGGACGAGGCCGTGTGCAACGCGAAGGTCAAGGCCGCCTACCGGCACGGGCTGACGCCGATCCTCTGCGTCGGTGAGGGCCTCGAGGTCCGCAAGGCGGGCAATCAGGTCGCGCACACCCTCGCGCAGCTCGACGGCGGCCTCAAGGACGTCACCGCCGAGCAGGCGGCGACGATCGTGATCGCCTACGAGCCGGTCTGGGCCATCGGCACGGGTGAGGTCGCCACGCCGGACGACGCGCAGGAGGTCTGCCACGCGATCCGGGTACGCCTCGCCGAGCTGTACAGCGAAGAGGTCGCCGCCGCCGTGCGGATCCAGTACGGCGGCTCCGTCAAGTCCGGCAACGTCGCCGCGATCATGGCGCAATCCGATGTGGACGGTGCGCTGGTGGGTGGCGCCGCGCTGGACATCGACGAGTTTGTGAAGATCGTCCGGTTCCGCGATCAGTAGCCGCACCACCAACGAGTGACGACGGGGGACCACGCGTCGTACCCTGTCGGGGGCCGGGCCTCACGCCCGGCCCCACCCGCTGTCCTCAGCGTTACCCGTAAGCAGTCGTTCGTTCACCGTCCGAGTTCACTCACCGTCCGAGTTCGCTCGTAGTCCGAGAGAGTTGGTCCAGCCGTGGTCATGGGGTTCTCTATCGCCCTCCTCGCCTTCAGTGGTCTGCTGATGCTGCTGGTGCTGATGCACAAGGGGAAGGGCGGCGGCCTCTCCGACATGTTCGGTGGCGGCATGCAGTCTTCCGTCGGAGGCTCCTCGGTGGCCGAGCGCAACCTCGACCGCCTCACGGTCGTCGTCGCCCTTGCCTGGTTCGCCATCATCGTGGTGCTCGGTCTGCTGATGAAGTTCGACTGACGCCCACGCGTATCCGCGGCCTATCATGGGCTCGCGTTCGTGACCGACGCGGTAACTCCGGTCACTGGACGTGCGTTGGACCCTACGTACACTAGGGCGCCCGCGGCGGAGCTGCTTCGCTGTTGCTCCGCGGCACCGTGAGGCAGGGAGTTACGACCGTGGCAAGTGGCAACGCGATCCGGGGAAGCCGGGTCGGAGCGGGCCCGATGGGTGAGGCCGAACGGGGCGATTCCGCGCCGCGTCTGCGCATCTCCTTCTGGTGTTCCAACGGGCACGAGACCCAGCCGAGCTTCGCCGGCGACGCGCAGATCCCCGAGACGTGGGACTGCCCCCGCTGCGGCTTCCCGGCCGGGACGGACCGCGAGAATCCGCCGGATCCGCCACGCACGGAACCGTACAAGACCCATCTGGCGTACGTGCGGGAGCGGCGCAGTGACGCCGACGGCGAGGCGATCCTCGCCGAGGCGCTCGCCAAGCTCCGCGGCGAGATCTGAGCCGCTGTCCCTGGACCGCCGCCTGCCCGGCGGCTGCGACCGGCAGTTGGACATCCCACGACGGCACGGCCGCCCACCCCCGACGGGTGCGCGCCCGTGCCGTCGATCCTTTAGGTTGGGGTGCGGCGGGGCACGTACGAGATGAATGGGCTGACTGTGCAGACAGGGCAGACGAACACCGAAGGCCACACCCGGCTCGACCAGCTGCCCCAGTGGCACGCGCTGGCCAAGCACCGTGAGGAGCTGGGGGAGGCGGGGCTGCGCGAGCTCTTCGAGCGCGACGCGGACCGCGCCGCACGCTACGTCGTGCAGGTCGGCGATCTGCATGTCGACTACTCCAAGCACCTGGTCACCGACGAGACGCTCCGGCTGCTGCGCGAGCTGGCCGAGGCGGTCGGCGTCGCCGGGCTGCGCGACGCGATGTTCCGCGGCGAGAAGATCAACCTCACCGAACGGCGCGCGGTCCTGCACACCGCGCTGCGCGCCCCGCGCGACGCGGTGATCGAAGTCGACGGGGAGAAAGTCGTCCCCTTGGTGCACGCGGTGCTCGACCGGATGAGCGCCTTCGCCGACCGGGTGCGCTCGGGGGAGTGGACCGGGCACACCGGGCTCCCCATCCGCACCGTCGTCAACATCGGCATCGGCGGCTCCGACCTCGGTCCGGCGATGGCGTACGAGGCGCTGCGCCCGTACACCCGCCGTGATCTGGACTTCCGCTTCGTCTCCAACGTCGACGGCGCCGATCTGCACGAGGCACTGCGCGATCTGGACCCGGCCCAGACGCTGTTCATCGTCGCCTCCAAGACCTTCACCACCATCGAGACGATCACCAACGCGACGGCGGCGAAGCGCTGGCTGCTGGACGGTCTCGGTGCTGGACCGTCGGCGGTCGCCCGGCACTTCGTCGCCCTGTCGACGAACGCCGAGGCGGTCGGCGCCTTCGGCATCGACACGGCCAACATGTTCGAGTTCTGGGACTGGGTCGGTGGACGCTACTCGTTGGACTCCGCGATCGGCCTCTCCCTGATGACCGCCATCGGCCCGGACGGCTTCCGCGAGATGCTGGACGGCTTCCGGCTTGTCGACGACCACTTCCGTACGGCCCCGGTGGAGGCCAACGCACCGCTGCTGATGGGCCTGCTCGGCGTCTGGTACGGCGGCTTCCACGACGCCCAGTCGCATGCCGTGCTGCCGTACTCGCACTACCTTTCCAAGTTCACCGCCTACCTCCAGCAGTTGGACATGGAGTCCAACGGCAAGTCCGTGGACCGCGAGGGCCGCCCCGTCGACTGGCAGACCGGCCCGGTCGTCTGGGGCACTCCGGGCACCAACGGGCAGCACGCCTACTACCAGTTGCTGCACCAGGGCACCCGGATGATCCCCGCCGACCTGATCGGCTTCGCCCGCCCGGTGGAGGAACTGGGCCCGCTCGCCGGGCAGCACGACCTGCTGATGGCCAACCTGTTCGCCCAGGGCCAGGCTCTCGCCTTCGGCAAGACGGCGGACGAGGTGCGGGCGGAGGGCGTCCCCGAGGAGCAGGTGCCACACCGCACCTTCCGGGGCGACCACCCGACGACGACCCTGCTCGCCACGGAGCTGTCCCCTTCCGTGCTCGGGCAGTTGATCGCGCTCTACGAGCACAAGGTCTTCGTCCAGGGCGCCGTCTGGGACATCGACAGCTTCGACCAGTGGGGCGTGGAGCTGGGCAAGGTCCTCGCCAAGCGCATCGAGCCCGCGCTGACGGACGGCACCCCCGTCCCCGGCCTGGACTCCTCCACGTCCGCCCTCGTCGCCGAGTACCGGGCCCTGCGCGGACGCTGAATCCAGGCGTCCGGCGCGGCGGAGAGGCACCATTGACCTGTCGGCGAGAGCGTCGCCTCCGCGGTGGCGCGGCAGGCAGCTCTTTCCTGACAGCTCTTCCTGGCAGCCCTTCCTGACGCTCTTCCTGACGGCCGGACCGGGGGCCATGTCACAGGCGGCCGCGCTGTCTTGTCTCAGAGAGCGAAGACAGGCGCTGACGTCAGGAAGATGATGAACATGCGGGTATGTGTGACGAGCGGGACCGGGATTGCGGGGAGGCGGCTGGTACCGCAACTCCCGGCCGTCGGCCACCAGGTGCGCTGTGGCGGGTCCTGCGGGCCCGGCGCCCTCGCCGACGAGCTGCGCAACCCCTTGTGGCGGCAGGGCTTCGTGGAGGAGCCGGCGTGATCAGCACCGAGGAGTTCCAGGAGCTGCGACCGCTGCTGTTCTCGATCGCCTACCGGATCCTGGGCAGCGTGGCCGAAGCCGAGGACGCCGTCCAGGAGACCTGGCTGCGCTGCGCGATCTCCACCACACCCCCCGCCTCGGCCAAGGCCTACCTGTCGGCTGTGGTCACCCGCATCTCGATCAACGTGCTGCGCTCGGCTCGCGTCCGGCGCGAGGAGTACGTCGGACCGTGGTTCCCCGAGCCACTGCTCACCGACCCCTACCAGGATCCGGAGCAGTCGGCGGAACTTGCCGACTCGGTGTCGATGGCGGCCTTGTTGCTGTTGGAGCGGCTCAGCCCGCTGGAGCGGGCGGTCTTCGTGCTGCGGGAGGTGTTCGCCTTCGGCTTCCCGGAGATCGCCTCGGCGGTGGGCCGCTCCGAGGGGGCGTGCCGCCAACTGGTGGTGCGTGCGCGCCGCCACATGGACGAGGGCCGCCCCCGGTTCGAGGCCGACCGGCGCGTGCGCGACGAACTCGCCGAACGGTTCTTCGACGCGTTGCGGGAAGGCGACTTCGACGGACTGCGGGAACTGCTCGCCGCCGACGTGTCGATGGTCGCGGACAGCGGAGGCAAGGCCCCGCAGTGGGCCAAGGGCTTCTTCGGCGCTCACCATGTGTGCCGGGTGCTCGCCGCGCTCCTTCCACCGTTCGTCCGGATCGGCGGCGTCGTGGAACCGCACCAGATGAACGGCCACCCCGGCGCGATCTTCCGCGACCAGGACGGCAAGGTCATCAACACCTGGACGCTCGACATCCTCGACGGGCAGATCCAGACGATCCGCACGGTGAGCAACCCCGACAAGCTCGGGCACGTGGGCCCCGTACGGGACGCCTGGGCGGTCCTGCGCGAGACGCGGCAGGCGGGCCGGGCCGCGGACTCACCGGAAAGCTGACTGCGCCCCGCCCCAGTCGCCGCGCGCAGCTTGCCCGACCGTTCTCGAAAAGGCGCACCAACCAGGGAAGGACCGTCGTCATGCGTATCGCAGTCTTCGGAGCCAATGGCCCCACTGGCCGGCTGCTCACCGGCCAGGCACTCGCCGCCGGACACCAGGTCGCCGCGGTCACCCGGCAGCCTGACGCGTTTCCGCTGCACCATGACCGACTCGAGGTGGTCGGTGCCGATGTGCTCGATGCGGTCGCCGTCGACGCCGTCGTGGACGGTCGGGACGCGGTGCTGTCGACGCTCGGGGTGCCTGCCGGGAAACAGCCGATCAGCACGTACTCGGAGGGAGTGGCCAACATCATCGCCGCGATGGATCGGCATCGGGTGCGTCGGCTCGCCGTGGTCAGCTCCAGCGGGGTCGACCCGCACCCGTACTCCGACGGCGGATTCCTGTTCAACCGAGTACTTCTGCCCTACGTGACGAGGGTGCTGGGCAAGACGTTGTACGACGACATGCGGCGGATGGAGACGCTGGTCCGGGCCAGCGATCTGGACTGGACGATCGTGCGACCGAGCGGGCTCTACCACCTGCCGTCGGCCACCGACTACACCCTTGTCGAGGGCCACGCCGACGGCAGGTTCACCGCCCGTGTGGACCTGGCCGCGAGCATGCTGGCCCTGCTGGGCGACGACCGCCACCATCACGCCACACTCGGCGTCATCACCACCGTCGACAACCCGGCCTTGCTCCAGTGGCTTCGCCGCGAAGCAGCCGCCAGGGGTTGAGCCGGTTCGTCCGCCCCTACGTCAACGGCCCGACTGGATGTCTCCGACGGTGGAGGAGGTCATCGGGTCGCGGTAGGCGAAGTCCCCTGGCGGGATGCCGGGGTGGTGCTCGCCGGGGTCGGAGGAGGTGGCACCGGTCGGGCCGAGTGTCAGCCTGGAGACGATGCGGTAGCGGTCGCCCCGGTAGATCGAGTGCACATACTCCACCGGGCGGCCCTCGGTGTCCGTGGTGAGCCGTTCGAAGAGCAGCGCGGGGGAGAGCACCGGCACGTCGAGCAGATCGGCCTCGGCCCGGGTGACGACGGTGGGCTCGATCGCCTGGACGGCTTCCCGGACATGCACCTGGTGGTGTTCGCCCAGGTGCTCGTAGAGGTCACCGGCCTCCAGTTCCGGAGCGGAGAGACCGGGCACCAACCCGGCCGGAATGTGCAGGTGTTCGATGGCGATCGGCGCCCCCTCGACCAGCCGCAGCCGCGCGACGTACACGATCTCGGCGGCCGGGGAGAGCCGCAGCTTCCGCCCCGTCCGGGCGCCGGCCTGGACGGTGGTGAACTCCAGCAGCCGGCTCGACCATGTGCCGGAGGCTTGCGGCACGCTGAGCAGCTGGTCGCCGGAGACGAGTTCCTGGGTGATCTTCCGGGGCGCGACGAACATGCCGCGGCCGTGTTCCCGCACGAGCAGTCCGGTGGCCACGAGTTCGTCCACGGCTGCCCGCAGCGTGGGCCGGGAGACGCCCAGTCGGGCGCAGAGGCTGCGCTCGGACGGGATGGCGTCACCGGCCTGGCGCGACTCGATCAGCTCCAGAATCACCTCGCGCACTCGTTCCCGCTTGAGCACCGCTCCCGGAGTGCCGGCCTCCGGGCCCCTCTCGTCGTAGCCGTCCGTGCCGGTGCCCTGACTGGTGTCCCCTGCCGCGGAGTTGTCCCCGTCCCTCACGTCATGCCCCCTTGTTGCCTTTTTCTGTTTACCAGTGGTGCTGAGCTTGTCGAAGGTGGTCATCTGGTAAGTGGAGTCTAGCTGCTGGGAAGGGCGGCCCGCCCTCGGGTGATCGGCAATGCCCTTGGTGGGGCCTGTAAAGCGAAGTATGCAGGGGTACTTGACGACCTCATTGGTCCATGCCATTTTCATCACCACCAACAGGTCATGTATCCAGTTGGCTACCACTGGTCAAGTGGTTAGGTCTCTCCTGGTCGAGGTGCATCGTGAAGTTCCGCTTGCTTGCCTGCCTGTCCGCGCTCGCGATGACCGCCGGGCTCAGCGCCTGCGGCTCCTCCGACTCCTCCGGTTCATCCGGCGGTTCCGAGGAGCTGACCGTATGGGTGATGAAGGACAGCGTCACCGACTCCTACCTCGACCGCTTCGCGGCGGACTTCGAGAAGAGACACAGCGGCACCGTCCTGGACATCCAGATCCAGGAGTGGGAGGGCATCAGCCAGAAGATCACCTCCGCACTGGCCAGCAACGACGCCCCTGACGTGATCGAGGTCGGCAACACCCAGGTCGCGCAGTACGCGGAGAGCGGCGGAGTGCGGGACCTGACCGGCAAGGTCGGCGAACTCAAGGGCGAGGACTGGCTCCCCGGTCTCGCCGAGCCCGGCAGGACCGACGGCAAGCAGTACGGCATCCCGTGGTACGCCGCCAACCGTGTCGTCGTCTACAACAAGGACCTCTTCGAGAAGGCGGACATCGACGCCGCCGCGATCAAGACCCGCGATCAGTGGACCGAAGCCTCGGCGAAGCTCAACTCCGGCGGGACTCAGGGCATCTACCTGCCCGGCCAGTCCTGGCACGTGCTTGCCGGCTTCATCTGGGACGAGGGCGGCGATCTGGCCGTCAGATCCGGCGGCACCTGGAAGGGCTCCCTGCACACCCCGGAAGCGCTGCGCGGAATGGACTTCTACCGGGAGCTCCAGTCCCACGGCAAGGGGCCAAAGGACGCCGACGAGGCCGAGCCCCCGCAGGCAGAGGTGATGGGTGAAGGCAACGTCGCCCAGATGATCTCCGCTCCGGGAGTAGCCCGCGCCGCCGTCGAGAGCAACCCCGAACTCGAAGGCAAGCTGGGCTTCTTCCCGATACCCGGCAAGAGCGCCGACAAACCGGGCACCGTCTTCCTCGGCGGCTCCGACCTGGTGATCCCCGAGACGTCCGCCCACCCCGACCTCGCCTACCAGGTCGTCAAGGCGCTCGCGGGCGACAAGTGGCAGACCGAGCTCGCCACCACCATGAGCTACGTGCCCAACCGTGCCTCGCTGTCCGGTGCGCTGAAGGGAACGGAGGGGGCAAAGGAGATGGCGGAGGCGGCACCCGGGGGGCGGGCCACGCCCAACTCGCCGCAGTGGACGGCCGTAGAGGCCAACAACCCGATCAAGGCGTACCAGACCCGGGTGCTGACCGGGGGTGACGCGAAGTCCGCCGCGAAGGAGGCGTCCGAGTCGATCGGCAAGACCCTCAACGCGAAGTCGTCCTGACCACACGAGCCTGGGAAGGAGGAGGCCGTGACCGCAACCGTGCGGAAGAACCCGGTCGTCGAATCACCGCCACGTCCACCGCGCCGTCGCCCCCTGCCCTCCGTGCCACGCCGGATCGCCGGACTCTGGCCCTACCTGCTTGTCGCGCCCACCGTGCTGGGTGCCGCCTTCCTCCTCGCCTACCCCGTCCTGCGGAACCTGCTGATCTCCTTCCAGTACTTCGGCATGCGCGAACTGATCCGCGGGGGCGCCGGATTCGCCGGCTGGGACAACTACCGCGAGATCCTCGGCGACACGGAGTTCTGGGAGGTGGTCCGGCGCACCTTCGTGTGGACCGCGGTCAACGTCGTGCTGATCATGGTGCTGGCCACCCTCGTCGCCCTCATGCTCCAGCGGCTCGGCCGTCGGATGCGCATGCTGGTGATGAGCGGGCTGGTACTGGCCTGGGCGACCCCGCACATCGCCGCCACCACGGTCTTCCAGTGGCTCTTCCAGTCGCAGATGGGCGTCGTCAACTGGGTGCTGGTCCGGATCGGCTTCGACTCCTTCGAGGGCTATACCTGGTTCGCCCACGGCAACTCCACCTTCGCGATCCTGGTGGTGCTGGTCGTCTGGCAGTCCGTGCCGTTCGCGGCGATCACCCTGCACGCCGCGCTGGTCACCGTGCCGGAGGAGATCTACGAGTCGGCCCGCACGGAGGGCGCGAGCGCGGCCCGCATCTTCCGCTCCCTCACCCTGCCGATGCTGCGGCCGATCTTCGGCCTGGTGCTGTGTCTGGAGGTCATCTGGGTCTTCCGCTGCTTCGCCCAGATCTGGGCCGTCAGCCAGGGCGGGCCCAACGGAGCGACCACCACCCTGCCCGTCTACGCCTTCCAGGTCGCACAGTCCCTGCACCGCTACGACCTCGCCGCGGCCGCCTCCACCATCACCGTGCTGCTGCTGGTCACCGTCCTCATCGCCTACTTCCGCCAGATGTACAAGCAGGAGGCAGAACTGTGAGTGCCGCGACGGGGACCCGCCCCGGCAGACCGCACACCCTCACCGGACCCGGCGCGGCGGCGGCGCACGGCGGCACCGGACGAAAGGCACAGGCGAAGCGGCGCCACGGGCGAGTGCGACTGCGGCGGCGTCTGCGGCGGCTGCCGCTGACCGTGACCGCCCTCGTCGTCTTGCTCTGCTCCGTCTTTCCGGTGTACTGGATGGTGCTCACCGCCTTCAAGCCGACCGGGGACATCCAGTCCGAGACCCCGGTCTTCCTGCCCACCTCGCTGACCCTGGAGCACTTCTCGACGGCCGTGCGGGCGGACGGATTCTGGATCTTCTGGCGCAACAGCCTGACGGTCACCCTCGGCGGGGTGCTGCTCGCCCTCATCGTGGCGGTCGGCGCGGCCTTCGCCGTGGCCCGGATGCGCTGGAAGGGGCGGCGCGGCTTCCTGCTCATGGTCTTCATCGCCCAGGTGGCGCCCTGGGAGGCCATGCTGATCCCGATCTACATCATCTCGCGGGACACCGGGATGCTGGACAGGCTGTCCATGCTCACGCTGATCTATTTCATGATCACGCTGCCGTTCACCATCGTGACCCTGCGCAGCTTCCTGACCGGTATCCCGGTGGAACTGGAAGAGGCCGCACGCGTCGACGGCTGCACCCGCGCCCAGGCATTCCGCCGGGTCACCTTCCCCCTGCTGGCACCCGGCCTGCTCGCCACCTCGCTGTTCGGCTTCATCACCGCGTGGAACGAGTTCGCCTTCGCCAACATGCTCATCATCAAGAACCAGGACGACCGCACCCTGCCCGTCTGGCTGTCGTCCTTCTCCAACGTCTTCGGCACCGACTGGGGCGCCACCATGGCCGCCTCCACGCTCTTCGCCCTGCCGGTCCTGATCCTGTTCCTGGTGCTCCAGAAACGGGTCGCCACAGGCATGACGGGCGGCGCCGTCAAGGGCTGACCCTCTGGCCCCCTGCACGCCGCGCCCAGCACGGACCCGTCCCGCTTCGAACCGGAGGCCGCCATGCCCGCAAGCCGCACCCACTTCGACCTCGTCCCGCGCCCCACCCGCGTAGTGCCCCGGCCCGGCCGCTTCACCCTCGACGCCACCACCTCCGTACGGGCCATGCCCGGAGCGGAGGACGCCGCGGACCTGCTGCGCACGCTGCTGGGGCCGGCCACCGGACTGCCGCTGCCCGCTTCCCCCGCCGGCGAGATCGTGCTGGCTGTGGACCCGCAGCTGAGCGGCCTGCGCGAGGAGGGGTACGGCCTCACCATCGGCCCCCACGGACTGCTGCTCCGCGGCGCCCACGCCACCGGCCTGCTCCGCGGCATCCAGACGATCCGCCAGCTCCTGCCCCCGGCGGCCCTCGCCGCAGCGCCCGAGGCCGCAGCGCCGCGCCGCGAGGCCTGGTCGATGCCGTGTGCCGAGATCACCGATGTGCCGCGCTACCGCTGGCGCGGAGCCATGCTGGACGTGGCCCGTCACTTCCAGCCCGTCTCCTATCTGCGCCGCTACGTCGACCTGCTCGCCTTCCACAAACTCAACGTGCTGCACCTCCACCTGACGGATGACCAGGGATGGCGGATGCCCGTCCCCGCGCTCCCCCGGCTCACCGGGATCGGCGGCCACCGCGCCCAGTCGATGGTCGGCCCGGCAGGCTCCACCACGTACGACGGGCGCCGGCACGGCGGCAGTTACACCCGCGCCGAACTCACCGGGCTGGTCGCCTACGCGGCGCGGCGCGGGGTGACCGTGGTCCCCGAGATCGAGATGCCCGGCCATGTGCGGGCCGCCCTCGCCGCCTATCCCGCACTCGGCAACAACCCCGGCCGCACGCTGGACGTCTGGACCCGGTGGGGAGTCTGCGAGACCGTCCTCGGCGTCCACGACGAAGTCCTCGACTTCTGCCGGACGGTCCTGGCAGAGGTCATGGACGTCTTCCCGTCCGAGCACATCCACCTCGGCGGCGAGGAGTGCCCCACCGTGGAGTGGGAGCGGAGCCCTGCGGCGCGCCGGCGGGTGGCGGCCGAAGGGCTGTCCGGACCGCAGGCACTGCACGGCTGGTTCATGGGCCGCATCGGTGAGTTCCTCGTGCAGCACGGGCGGCGGCCCACCGGCTGGGCCGAGACCGGCGCCGAACTGCCGCCCGGCTTCACCGTCATGTCCTGGCGCGGCCAGGTGGACGGCCTGAACGCCGCCCGCCGGGGCCACGACGTGGTCACGGCCCACTACCTCTCCACCTACCTCGACTACGCGCAGTCCGAGGACTCCGGCGAGCCCGCCGCCCAGCCCGGCGCCGTCGTCGACCTCAAGGCCGTCCACGCGCTCGACCCGGCCCCCGAGGCATGGGAGAGCGAGGCCGCCGCGCGGGTACTCGGCACCCAGGCCCAGCTGTGGACGGAGTTCGTCACCACCCCCGGCCACATCGAGTACCTGGCCTTCCCGCGGCTCTGCGCACTCGCCGACCGGGCGTGGACGGACAGCGCGGGCGGAGCCGACGACTTCCTGCCCTGCCTGGAGCGGCACACCGCACGCCTGGACGCCCTCGGCGTCAACTACCGCCCACTCGCACCGCGGCCCTCCTCCGCCGCGGTGGCCAGAACGGCACGTGTCTCCTAGGAATCCCGACCTCCTACCGGAAGGAAGCACTCATGTACGGAAAGAAACAGCGGCGAAGCACGGCCGCACGCACCGCGCTCGTCGTAGCCGCCGCGTCCGGCCTGTGCGTGGCCGGACTCACCGCACCCCCGGCCACGGCCGCCGACGGCACCCTGGCCGTCCAGTACAAGACGGGAGCGACCGGCGCCACCGCGGACCAGACCGAGCCCTGGCTGAAGGTCGTCAACACCGGCAGCAGCAGCACGCCGCTCAGCGGCGTCAAGGTCCGCTACTACTTCAAGGCGGACTCGGCCTCCGCCGAATACCGCTTCGCCTGCTCCTGGGCGGTCAAGGGCTGCGCGAACGTCACCGGCACCTTCGGCAGGCTCGCCAACCCGACGGCCACCGCGGACCGCTACCTCGAAGTCGGCTTCACCTCCGGGGCAGGCTCGCTCGCCCCGGGCGCCGACACCGGCGACCTCCAACTGCGCTTCCACCAGACGAACTGGCAGCCGGTCAGACAGAGCGATGACTACTCCTTCGACGCGAGCCGCACCTCGTACGGCAACGCCGACAAGATCACGGCGCAGGTCGGCGGCAGTATCGCCTGGGGCACCGCCCCCGACGGGAACGACCCCGGTCCGGACCCGGACCCGGACCCCGACCCGCCCGGTGACGCACCCAGCCTGTTCGACGACTTCAACTACTCGGGCCACACCGACCCGCAGATCCGCGCGCACGGCTGGAGCATCCGCTCCAACGCGGGCGGCCCCGGAGTGCCCGGCGCGACCTGGGACCCGTCGAACGTCACCTTCGCCACCGAGGGCGGCAACTCCCTGATGAACATGGAGACCTCGACGGCCGGGACCGGCGCGTCCACCGAGCACACCGAGATCCTCACCCAGGCCACCAAGTTCAGGAACGGGACGTACGCCGCGCGGGTCCACTTCTCCGACGCCCCGAAATCCGGGCCGGACGGCGACCACCTCGTGCAGACGTTCTTCCCCATCAACGACCTGACGGCCCCGATGGCCGACGACTACTCGGAATACGACTTCGAGTACCTCCCCAACGGCGGCTGGGGCGAGCCCTCCAACATCCTCTACGTCACCTCGTGGGAGACCTACCGTCCGGACCCGTGGGAGGCGGTCAACCGGCACACCGAATCGCGGCAGAGCTACCAGGGCTGGCACGACCTCGTGCTCACCATCGACGACAACGCCATCAACTACTACGTCGACGGCCAGCTGTTCGGCACCCACGAGGCCCGCTACCTGCCCGAACGCGACATGTCGATCAACTTCAACCAGTGGCTGATCGATCTCGCCGGACAGACCTCCACCACCCCGCGCGCCTATGACCAGAAGGTCGACTACGTCCTGCACACGCAGGACCAGGTGCTGACTCCCGCCCAGGTGAACGAGAAGATCGACGCCTACCGGGAATCCGGAACCACCTTCGAGGACACCGTCCCCGGCAGCTGACGGCCCCCTTCCGGGCGGCACCCGCCGCCCGGAAGGGCACCTTGCACCCTGCGCGCAGCAACTGGTCAGCAGAGCCCTCGGGCTGGCCGAAGGCCGCATCCGGGTGCCGTGACCGTGCGTCCGGGAAGTCGGAGGCGATCATTCCGCTCAGCCTCTTACCAACCACCCGGACATCGCCGTACGCTGCGAGCTTATGAGAATCCCGGACAAATTTGCGAGTGCCGCCACCGCGGCGGCGCTCCTGGGCGTGTGTGTCACGGTGGCGCCGTCCGCCACCGCGGAGCCCGCGCGGGCTAGCGCCGCTGAGGCGAGCGTCGCCGAGGTGACCGACGCCGCGACCGTTGTGCCGGTCCAGACGACCGGCCCCGCCGACCGGCGCTTCAACCTCGTCGTCCTGGGCGACGGCTACACCGCCGATCAACTCCCGGAGTTCCGGGCCGACATCGAGAAGCACCTCAACGTGTTGTGGAGCCAGGAGCCCTTCGCTTCCTACCGTTCCTACATCAACGTCTGGGCAGTCGAGACCCCCTCCGCGGAGTCCGGCGTCGACTGTGACCCGTCCCTGACCTCGCCGCACCGTGACACCCCGCTCGACATGGGCTTCTGGGGCGGCTGCAACGCGGACAGTGTGCAGCGGCTGCTCACCGTCGACTCCCGGAAGGCGGCCGCCCTCGCCGATCTGGTATCGGGCACCGAGAGCGCCAACCGGCAGATCGTGGCCCTCGGCAACAGCGACACGTACGGCGGCGCGGGCGGCACCTACGCCACCGCGAGCGGCGGGAACGCCCTCTCCACACTGATCACTCCGCACGAGATCGGCCACTCGCTGGGCAAGCTCCAGGACGAGTACGACTACTACGCACGCGGCGAACCCGGCGGCACCTACACCGGAGACGAACCCGCCTCCCGCCACCACACCCTGCTCACCGAGGACGAGATGCGGGCCGAGCGGAAGAAGTGGTGGCGCTGGCTGGGTGAGGAGAGCCTGTCCGGCGGCACCATCGGAGGTCACGAGGGCGGCCTCTACCAGACCAAGGGCGTCTGGCGGCCCAGTGAGCACTCGATGATGAAGAGCCTCGGCTACTCCTTCGACCAGGTCGAGCGCGAGGTCATGACGCAGGCCATCACGGACAAGGTAGACCTTGTCGAAGCGCACGCCCCCAACGCCGCGCCCGTGCGCGACGACCGCACCCTATGGGTGGACACCCTCCACCCGGTCGGCGGCGAGCTCTCCACAAACTGGACCGTCGACGGCAAGCAGGCCGCGAAGTCGGTGCGCACCCTCGACCTGCGCCGTCTCGACCTCAGCCCGGGGAAGCACACCGTGACGGCCACCGTCACCGACCCCACGTCCTTCGTGCGCGACCCGGCGATCCGGGAGACCTCCCTGACCCGCAGGGTGACGTGGACCGTCCAGGCGGGCAAGGGTGCACCGCCGACCCGGCGCACTCCGGTCTCACCCGAGTTCACCGGGCACACCGCGACCGATACGCCGGTCGGCGCGGAGTCGGTGGTGTACGCCGACACCACGCATCCCACCAAGCGGACCTACCGGGTGCAGTGGAAGCTGGACGGGCGTACGGTGCACAACCGGGGCAACGACCGCGACCTGGACCTCGGCGCGCTCAAGCTCCGCCCGGGCACCCACACGCTGACGGCGCGCATTCCGGGCACGAAACAGTCCCTGAAGTGGGCCGTGGACGCAACAGCGGCCAAGGCCACGTACGACCTCTCCGAACCGCTGCACACGGTGCACCGGCCGGGCCGTCCGGCGGAGTACGTGTACGACGGGCCGTTCACCATGAAGCTGACGTCGGCCGATGACCAGGACGGCCATGTGATCTCGCAGTTCCGGGTCAACGGCGACGGCTGGTACACGTACTACGGCTGGCCGACGGACGCGGACGCTCCGTTCCGCTTCACCCCTGGCGGCACCGTGATCGACGATCTCGTCTACGGCAAGCTCGGCTCGTTCCGCGGGGTGCCATGGGACGACGCGACGCCCGAATACGGCACGCACACCGTGGAGTACCGGACCATCGACGCGGCGGGCAACATCTCCACACCGCGGTCCTTCCGCGTCACGCTCCTCGAGAAGTGACGCCCGGCCGGGCGGGGCCAAAGCCCCGCCCGGCCCCACTCAGGCCGCCGAGGCCGTAGGGACTGCTCAGCGCGCACTTGACCTCCAAGCGGCCGACGACCTATGCCTACGCGCCATCGTCGACGGGGCAAAAATTGGCGTACGCGGCATTAGCTCGGGCAGATTGCGGCCTCGATGTGGGCAAGGTGGGCGGCGAGGATCTCTTCGAACGCGGCGCGGCGATCCACCCCCAGAGGGCGGACGTCGCGGGCGAAGTAGGCCAGGGCGGGGAAGTGTTCGGGGTCGGCGCCGAGTACCGTGACGCGGAACAGCTCCATGCCCTGTTCGTACTCTTCCGAAGTGATGGTGCTGACTTCGGCCTCGGAGGCGATCAGCGCGGCGATGAGGACCGCGAGCCGGTGGTAGCGCGCCGGGATCTCCGCGTCGGGCAGTCCCGACGCGCGCAGGGCCTGTAGTACCTCTTCCACGACCAGCCGGGAACCGGCGCCGCCTGACGCATACCGTCCCCAGACAGCGGCGAGCTGGGGCTGCCGGCCGAACGCCTCCCTCACGCGCAGGGCCAGGGCGGTGATGCGCTGCTTCCAGTCGCCCTCGGGGTGGTAGTCGTCCATGGAGGCCAGGAGGATGCGGTCGGCGACCGCGCGCAGCAGTTCTGTCTTGCTGCGGAAGTGCCGGTAGAGACTGGAGGAATCGGTCCCAAGGGTCGCGGCGAGCTTGCGCACACTGAACGACTCTGTGTCGCTCGTGCGCAGCAACTCCACTGCCGCATCCAGGATTTCCTCGGTCGACCAACGCCTTCGACCTGTCATTTCGCCCCTCTCGTCGAACTCAGTCTAACTTGTGCACTTGGCGTTGCACGCACCGCGTGCATAATGAGGACATGAGCGTGCCGAGCGACCCGGCAGCAGGCGGGCCGACGTGTCACGCGTGCCCTGTCACCCGGGTCAGGCAACCGATGCGGAGCTCACCCCGGGGAACACGAAAGGACGCAGGACGTGAAGAACCCACTGAATTCCGCAGCGCTGAACGCAGCCATCGAAGACGTCCACCGCGCCGGGATGCCGGGCCTGTTCGCCGAGGTGCGAGACGGTGACCAGGTCTGGCGCGGTGCCGCCGGGGTCGCCGATGTCGCCACCGGCCGCCCCGTCACCGCCGACATGCGGCACCGGGTCGGCAGCATCACCAAGACCTTCACCGCCGCAGCGGTCCTGCAACAGGTCGAGAGCGGTCAGATCGGTCTCGACACACCGATCGGCCGGTACCTTCCGAAGCTGGTTCCCAAGGAACGCGGTGACGCGATCACGGTCCGGATGCTGATCAACCACACCAGCGGCCTCGCCGAGTACCTCCCGTACGCCTACCCCTCCCTCAAGGCGTTCCCCGTCGCCGCGGACACCAGGCCGCAGAGCCTGGACGACCACCGGCATACGCGGTTCGACCCCGCCGAACTGATCGAGATGGGGGTCACCGCACCTGCCGTCGGCACCCCGGGCGGCACTCCGGGGGTGTACTCCAACACCAACTACCTGCTCCTCGCCCAACTCCTGGAAGAGGTGAGCGGCACAACGGCCGAGCTGTGCATCACCCGGAACGTCATCGAGCACGCCGGGCTCCGGGACACCGGATTCCCCGCCGGCCCGTACGTCGAAGGGCCGCACTCGCAGCTCTACGAGGCATGGTTCGGCATGATCGACCCTCCGCGCGACTACAGCGTCTTCGACATGTCATACGCGGGACCGTCGGCCTCGCTGATATCGACCGTCACCGACCTCAATCGCTTCTACGGCATGCTGCTGGCCGGGGAGATCGTCAGCCCGTCGTCGCTGGCGCAGATGCAACGCACTGCCCCGGTCGTCTCCCAAGAGGGCAAGACGATCGACTACGGCCTCGGCCTGTACCCGATGGAGGGGCCCGGGCAGGGCATCTTCTGGGGCCATGGAGGCACGGTCTGGGGTGGTGGAGCGCTGGCCATGACCCGTGCCGACGGCAAGCGGCAGATGGCAGTCGCGGTGAACCTGCAGAGGTGGAACGGGTTCGACTCCTCCGGCAAGCCGCAGCCCCATCCCGTCGACGACGCGCTTGCGACTCTCTACCGCGTGGCGATGTACGGCTGACCGGGCCGGGGAGACCGCGGCCCGGCACGTTCCACGGCTCGCTGGCAGCTGACGACCTTCCCAGACGAGACGGGCCGCGGCCTGTATCTCGTCTCCCCGCTCGCCGACCGCTGGGGCATCACGCCTCGCACCGGCGCGCCCGGAATACACATCTGGGCCGAACTCCACCTCGCCACCTGAAGTCCGCCGACGGTATGGCGATCTTCGTCAACCGTGGTCAGTCTGGGGTGGCGGGGCGGTCGATGCGGTAGACCTCGTGGGTGCGGTCGTCCGCCGGGTTGTCCGGGGTCAGGTCGGCGGGGCCGATTCTTCGCAGTCCGGCCTTCTCCAGCGCCCGCCACGAGGCGCGGTTGGCCGCGTGGACCGGGACGACGACGGCGGCGGCGTCCGGATGGTCGGTCCAGGTGGCCGCGATGATCGCCCGGATGATGCGCGGGCCCAGCCCCTGCCCCACCCGTGCGAGGTCGCCGAGCAGGTAGTCGATAGTGACGGCCGTGTCGGGCAGGTCGATTTGTGCGGCCAACTCGGCCCGGTAGTCGGGGTAGTCCGCATACCGGCACCGCTGGACCAAGGAAACCGGGGTGTCGTCCAGCATGACCAGCAGGTCCTCGGACGGCTCCTCGCCGCGTGCCGCCGGCCCGAAGTCCCGTGCGATGGCCTCCGGGGACGTGTCGTGGTGCCACCACCGGGCCACGTGCGGCTGCGCCAGCCATTCCCGCAGCAACCCGAAGTCCCCCTCGGTCACCCGCCGCCAAGTGATCACCGTGCCTCCTCGCATCCGTCCCAGGCCCCGCTAACGCTAGTGGCTAGGACACGGCCAGAGGGCGCGGAGCGGCCTTCGGCGGTCCGGCGTCCGAGTCGACCCGACACCTCGGCGAGGTCGTCCCGGCCATGAGACCTTGACCTTGCCGTTGGTACGACGGCAGCGTCAGAAGTCTGGGGTGTCCAGTGCGTGGTGGCAGTGGATGACGCCGGTATAGGGCGTCTCGCGGCCGCCCTTGTGACGCCTGGTCCGGGTGACGGCCGCGGTCAGCGCTCCGGGCTCGTCGCCGCTGACCTTACGCCGTGCGACGAGTGAGTCTCCGTCAGCCGTGTACGTCTCCCCGGAGCCCAGCTCGGTGACCTCGATCCTGGTGACCTTGCTGCCGTCGGCCACCACCACCCGGCCGTCCCAGGAGGCGCACACCCCGTAGAGGCTGTCGAAGTGCGTGTCGCCCGTGCCGGATTCCTGAGGTTTGCTGAGGTAGGTCAGATGCCGGGGCTCGTCGACCCCGACCAGCAGCCGGGAGGTGGAAGTGGCCCGCGCTGGCGACTCCGTGTCCAGGCGGATGATCTCCTGACGCCCCTGCCCGTCGGCCGACTCACCGGTCCATACCCGCTCCGAGGACACCTCGGTGATGTGCTCGTCCCACTCGACGGGCCCGTTCTCGCACATGAGCGACCGGGCCAGGGTGCGGACATGCGGGGCGTCGAACATGTCGGTGCCCCCCCAGCCTGGCGCTGACGGCGTGGAAGTCCTTGCCGCGCACGACGTAGAACATCTCGTGCGATTCCCCCGTACTCGGCTCGATGGTGGCCCGCAGGAGCAGTCCGTGGTCGCGGCACCCTCCGATGCTGTGCCGCTGATCCTCCCGGCTCACGGAGGTGAAGCTGGGATCGTAGGTCCGCAGCGGCCCGGTGACGCCGTTCTTCACCGTGACCGGCCGCCAGTCGTAGCTCTTCCCCTCGAAGCCCGCGACGCGCAGCTTCGTCATGCCCTCGGGCACCAGCAGCCGCAGGTCCTTCCGCGGCGCTGACCCGTTCCTGGACGGGTTGAGCACCAGCGGTGAGGAGCCATACTGAACTGTTCGGGGCAGCGACTCCACCGCGTAGGGCGACGGCGTCGTGAGGGGGCTGTCAGCCTTCTCGCCTTCCCGCTCCTCGTAACGGAAGAGCACTTGCCGCGAGCCGAGCAGCACCGTGGGCACCTTCTTCGCGCCAAGCGAGCCGGCGAACAGCACTGTCGGCTCGCCCGCGCTCAGCTCGTTGGCGCGGGCCCGGGCGTCGAACTGGCCAGTCCGCTCCCGGTAGAAGGCGAAGGCTCGTGCCGCGGCCCGCAGCAACTCCTCGTCGTCCTGACGCCCGCCGCGGCTGGGCCAGTACTTGCTGGTCGCCGCAGCCGAAACGGAGTCGTCGTACGTCAGATGGTGCCCCGGACCGTCGTCATTGATCCCCCAACCGCCCAGCAGGCCGGCGCCCAGGCAGAGCGCCATCGCCGCCGCCACCGCGCGGCGCGGACGCCCCGCGAGCGTCCCGTACGGCGCGTATACCGCGCATCTCCCGTATATTGGCAGTGCCCATCCGCCCACCCCCGTGATCAATGCGGAGCGGTCAGCATATGCCCGCGGTGATCTTCGTACGAGGCGTACGCCTGAACCTGGCGGCGAGCAGAATCGACTTCGATGCTGAGCCGTGGGCAACTCTTCCAGGGAGCGGACTGGGGCGTTGCCCGGAGCCTTTACCCGCAGGCGATGAAGGAGGCCGCGTCGTGAGGAGTCCCGGCTTGGCCCCTTCCAGCGGGATGCCGCACGGTCGACCGCCGGGCGTCACCCCGTCCCCTGCCGGGCGGAGGGTCGCTGCATGGCGTTGTCCAGGTGGGTGATGACAGCCGGTACGTCAGCACTCTCGGTGCTCCGGATCAGCTGCAGGGCGGGCCGGGCGAGGCCGCCCGGTCGTGCCAGCAACCGTGCGAGCACGGCGGTCCGGATGTCGAGCCGCTCGATGGTGGCCTCGCGCTCCCCTTCGTTCTGCCCGGCAAGCAGGACAGCGTTGTACCACGCCTCCTCACGTGACTGACGGACGCTGAAGTCGAGGATCCGCTCGTCGGTGCGGGCCCCGACCTGGTCCAGCAGCGACATGAGCGGCGACAGGGCGCCGACCGAGTCCTGCACCACCAGCACCACCCGCGCAAGGATTTCGTTGATCAGCAGGAAGTCGCGCCGTAACGCGTGGATGGCCTCGCCTGGGCTGGTCCGCGCGGCGGCGATGGCCAGGTCGAGATTGATGTGCGCGTTCACGCCGAGCAGCAGGTGCTGGACGATGACGGTGTCTGCGTCGTCGAGCAGCCCGAACGACTCGCGCCAGCAACGCGGCCCGCTCCGGTCACGGTGCCAGGCGTCGTACGCGTCGAAGTAGCGGTTGCCGAAGAGCGTGTCGAAACGGTCCATTCGGGCGCCGTCGTCGAACAGTCCGCCGTGGATGGCCGTGCGGACCTCCACGGTCACCTGCCGGTACAGCGCCGCGAAGTACCCGGCCCGGTCACCGGTACGGCCGGCCTCCCGCACGATCCCGGCAAGCTCGTCCACGACCTCGTCGATGTTCTCTGCCGCCATGCCCAACTCCCCTCTCGCGCTCTTCCGGTTCGGCCCGCACTCCGACTGCACCTCAGAGCATCAAGTCGTGAGGCTCGTTACTCGTAGAGTCGGACCCAGTCGACCTCGAAGACCGCCGGGCGGAGGCCGCTGCTGCCGGTGAAGTTGTCGAGCTGGATGTTGAGATGACCTGAGGGCATGTCCTGGATGTCCCCGCGGTCGGAGTCCGCGCCGCCGGAGACTCGGAACCACTCCTCTCCGTCGACATAGCCGACCAATGCGTCCGGTGTCCATTCGAAGGCGAAGTTGTGCCACTCGTTCATGTCCAGCGGACAGAGGTCGCGGCGTTCCTTCTTGTCCGAGGGGCTCTGCGGATAGTGCAGGAAGGCCGTGAGGCACTGTGCGTCGGGGTCCGAGTACTCGACCCAGTCGTACTCGCCGTTTTCGAGCCGGTTGCCCTCGGTGGGCCAGATCAGGTGCAGCGGGTGGTAGAGGCCGCCACTCGATCCGGTGTTCCGTGAGCGTGACCGGATCTCCCACCGGCCGTACTGGCCGTCATGCTCCTGGCGGAGCCATCCCGTGTCGCCGTTGGCCTCGCCGCGCATGGTGAGCATGCCGTCCGCCACCGTGCTGTTCTTCGCGCACCGGCGGCCGTTGCCGGCGTGGCCCTCCCAGCATCCTTCGGTGCCGCCGTACTCGCCCGACGGTGTCGCCCACTTGGCGGGGTCGACCGCGCCGGTGTAGTCGAACTCGTCCGAGACCGGCAGCGGGGTGCCCCAGCCGTGCCGCTCGGCGGCCTGCGTCTGGTCGGATCCCTGGTCGTCGCCGTGGGTGACGTCCAGATCGTAGATCTTGACCTCACCGTAGTTGTCGGCGCTGCACGGGGAGGAGTCCTCGCAGTCAGCCTGGGTGTAGGCGCCGGTCTTGAAGTAGTTGGTGGAGTCGGAGTGGTCGATCGTCGTTTCCAGCCCACCGTTGTAGTAGATGTCGATCTCACCGTCGTTCACCACGTACTTGATCTCGAAGACGGTGTTGAGCTGGTAGTTGTCGGTGATCAGGTGGTGGTTGGTGGTGTCGTCCTTCGTGATCCAGAGCTTCGAGCCCTCCAGGCGCAGCGCGGTGACATCGTCATCGCCGCCGTGGATCTGGGCGCCGACGACCTCCGGCTTGTCCTCGGGCAGGTGGGTGAAGGCCTCCCGGACGGTCATGGTGTGCGGGCCACCGGACGTGGAGGACCATTCGATCTCATCCCCGCCGCCGCTCTCCATCTCCCGCAGCTCGGAGCGCGGGTTGCTGGAGCCGCTGGTGGTGACGCCGTTGACGGGCGCGCGGAACCGCACCGCGTCCCCGGGCTCGGGGACGAGGAAGAAGGGGTCGTGGGAGTAGCCGGCGAGCTGGGGCTGGAAGATCTCGGTGGGGTCCTCCTCGTCGCCGATGGGCAGCGTCACCTTCCAGTCGCTCAGGTCGAGCACCTCGGACGGGAGCTTGGTCTCGCCGCCGTCGTCATCGCCGTCGCCGGGGCCGCCCCAGACCTCGACCTCGGTGAGGCTGTTCCAGTCGCCCTCGCCGTCACCGGTGTAGCCGTGACCGAGGTAGCGGACCTTCGAGGTCTGGACGGGGTCGAAGTCGAACGACTGCAGGCCCGTCGTCGTACCGCTGCTCTGGCCGTCGTAGACGGTGGCCCAGCTCGACCCGTTCCAGTACTGGAGCTCGAAGACGTTCTGCCGGGTGGTGCCCTTGTGCACGGCGATCTTGATGTGGGTGACGGTCTTGGACTCGCCGAGGTCCAGCTGCAGCCAGGCGCCGTCGCCTTCGCCCGACCAACGGGAGACGTAGTCGTTGTCCACGACGTTTCCGGGTTCGTTCCCGTCATGGGTGCTGGCCGTGACGGCGCCGGCGGCGGGGGTGATCTGGACGTCGGCGGCCTGCGCGGTGGTCGGCACGAGCAGCATCGCCATCACCGCCATCACCGGGGCGAGGACGGCGAATGCCAGCGGCAGCCGCCCGCGTCTCCAGGGTGCGAGACGGGTTAAGAGGGTGAGCCTCACAGGTTGGTCCTCCTCATTCGGTTCTGCTCCTGAACCCTGGCCTCGCAGCCCGGGTGTCAGGCGGACTGGAGGTCTGGACGACTACAGCAGCTCCGGAATTGTTCAGCAGGTGCCTCCGCTGCGGTGAACAACTCCTCTTCCCCGGAGAGCGGGCACACCATCGGTGGGCGTGGCCGCGCGGCGCGGGACCGGCCCGCACCCACCGAGGGCACGGGCCGGTCCGCCTTACCAAGTGGTGCCGCTCAGCACTTCTTGGTGCTGGCCGCCTGTCCGGGCAGCGGGTCGCCCGCCCGGCGCAGGGAGCCGACGCCTGCCGTGCACTCACCCGAGGTCTTGGTGCCCTGCGACCAGTACTCCTGACCACTGGTGTTGGTCCACGAGCGCTTCCCCAGCACCTCGTCCTGGGTGTAGCTGTAGACGGCGACCGTGATGTCGTACGCCTTGTTGTTCTGGCGGAACGAATCCCAGACCCAGAGGTAGCCGTAGTTCTCCTTGCAACTGGCCGAGTGGAACTGCTTCACGGAGGCGATGTGCACCCCGCCCCGGTCGATGTACCGGACTTCGCCGATCGGCTTGGCGTCCGAACAGACCGCCGCCGCCTTCGCCTTCTTGCTCAGCGGGTTCCCAGTCGCCGAGGGAGCCGCCGACTTCGGCTTCTCCCACTCCGACGGGCTGGGCGCGGGCCCGCTCCCGGCCAGCGCCGACCCTGCCGGAAGCAAGGCGAACGCGCAGACCAGTGCCGCGAAGGTGCGCTTGGTGTATCGCATGCCAATACCCTCTCCTTCGTGCTCCGCACGACGACGCGCTCCGTGGCTTCCTCAGCTGAGCCGACGCGCCTCGTGCGTTCGGCCGCAGTCGGCCGAACGCTGGGAAAGACACGCAACGGGCTGGAAAGGGTGCACATTTCCCGGCATCCACACCCATTCGGCCTATCGCGCTCCTGGCGGGCCCATGGAACCGCAGGTCGGGCCGGGCGGGGCAGGGGGCGGTGGGTGACTACGGGCCGTTCCACGTCACGGTAGGGCCGTGCGAACGGTTTCCACCTGCTGGAGCACGAGGGCCTTGACCACATCCGGCGGCTCATGCCCAAGGCGATCAGCCCTTGGCGGCGAATTCCACGAAGGCGGCCCAGCGTTCGGGCGGCAGCGCGAGTATGGCTCCCGTGCGGTCCTTCGAGTCGCGAACACGAACGGTGCCGAGGCTGGTGGCGATCTCGATGCGGTCGCCGCCTTCGGTGCCGCCATCCGCGCCTGTCCTCGCACGCTGTGCTCCTGCTGGCCTGGCAGCTCTCGCTGCCGGACGGCGCCGGCGAGGCGCTGAGCGCCACGGCCGTCCGCGCAAGAAGACCGCCTTCCAGCAGGCCAAGCGCGAACTGCTGGCCGAGGGATATCTGCACGAGTGGCGCGTTCAGGGGGAGTGCGGGAGGTTCGCCACGGTCCAGCTGCTGTCCAATGTGCCGCTGTCGGCCGAGGACGCCGCCGCCGCGCGGGACGGACGCGGGGCAGCGGCGCCGAGTGACCGGAATCCGGCGGTCGGTGAACCGGCCAGTCGGGCCGTCGGCCGTCAACCACAGAAGAATTTCGAAGAGCACACCACCCACCCACCGCCCGAGGCGGTCGAGCCCCCGGCCGAAGCGCAAGCGCACGCGCTGCTGCGCTCCCTCGCCCGCACCGATCCGTGTCCGGCCGTGCCGGCCCGCGCCGTGCGTCGCTGGCCGCGCGCTGGCTGGCGAGCAGCGGGCTTTCGTACGAGGAGGTCCGGCGCGCGCTCACCCAGGGGCTGGCGGGCGCCCGTTCTCCGCTGGGCGGGCTGCGCTGGCGGCTGGAGCACGCGCTCCCGGACGGACCACCGGAAGTTCTGTCCGCTCCACGCCCGGAACCACGCGTCGTCCGCATGCGCGAATGCGAGGGCCGCCCCACTCAGCCCCGGCTGTTCACGCCCACCGATTCCGGTGAACGCCGCTGCCGCGACTGCCGTACCGCCCCGCCGGCACCACCGACACCGCCCGGCGCGGGCTCCGGCTACGAGCGCTTCCGTGCCGCCCGCAGGGCCGCATGTCCGGCCGGGGCATAGGTCAGCGGTCCCCTGCGGGGAGGTCACGCCCTGGCCGCGTACAGGAGACGCGCTCCGCGCAGACAGCCGCATGCGTCAGCGCGTCTGTGCTGGTCAACGCGGTGTGTGAGCCGTCACGGATTACCGCATGAGGAACCGCGGTACCAGCCTGCCCCACTGGTCACAGGAACTCCCGTCCCTCTGCCGAGAGTTGGGGTGCCGTTGACGAGCGGCACCCCGGGTGACAAGTAGCCTGCCAGTAGCCTTCGGATCGAAGGCGCCCGTATGCGCGCATGTCAGAGGACCCCGGCCGTGGCCGGGGTCCTCTGAGGTTCTGGGGTCGGGCTGCGCGGCGGCCGGTTCGGGGTCAGTCCGTCGTCGCCGCCAGGGCGGGCCGGGCCGTCCGCGGGCAGCTGACCTCGGCGGGAGAGCGCTGAGTTCGGGACAATCACCGCTCCCGGACGGCGTAGGTCACATGCGTCACCCTCGGGGAGGGCTCCGCGCGGACCTGCTCCAGGGCCACGCGGCCCGCGTCCACGCCCTCGAACAGGCGGATTCCGGAGCCGAACAGCACGGGTGACAGCGCGATCGAGAACTCGTCGATCAGGCCCGCGTTCACGTACTCCAAGATCGTCGCGCCGCCGCCCGCGATGCGGACGTCGCGATCACCGGCGGCCTCGCGGGCCTGGTCGAGCGCGGACTCGATGCCGTCGTTGACGAAGTGGAACGTGGTCCCGCCCGGCAGCTCCCAGGGGTCACGCCTCTCGTGCGTCACGACGAAGACCGGCGTGTGGAACGGCGCCTCCTCCGGCCACATCCGCTCGCCGGCGTCGAACATGCGCTTGCCCATCACGCTCGCGCCGGTGCGCTCGAACGTCTCCCGCACGATGTCGTTGTCGCGCCCCTCCTTGCCGCCCTCGCCCAGCTTCAGGTTCTCGCGGAAGAACCGCTGCGGGAAGATCCACCGCTGGAGCTCCATCCACTGCTGCCCCATCAAGTCCTCGGAGGACTCGGGCGCGATGAAACCGTCCAGCGACATCGACACGCTGAAGAACACCTTCCCGGCCATCAGCCCTCAACTCCCTTCCGAACGATCTCGGTGACGTAGGCAGCCAGGCTGCTCAGGGTCTGCTGGCCGGCCTCGATCGCGTGGTACTTCTCGACCGCCTCGTCGCGCTGCTCCTTGGTGGGGAACACCGTGTGCATCTCGATCCGGGTCGCCGCACCGTCGGGCTCGAACGTCAGGACCGACTCGAAGGCGTTCGGGTCGTCGCGGGTCTCACCGTGGAGCATCGCGATCCGCTCCGGCGGGGCGAGCTCGGTCCAGGAGATCCACTCCTGGTAGTCCGTCCCGTCCGGTCCGTGCATCACGAAGTCCCACTCCCCGCCGACGCGGAACTCGAACGCCCGCGTGGTGGTGGTGAACCCCTCCGGCCCCCACCACTGCGAAAGGTGCCGCACCTCGGTGAACGCCTCGAACACCAGCTCCCGCGGGGCGTCGATGACCCGGGAGATCACGATCTCGCGGTCGGCTGTCGCCGACTGCGCCGGCGTTCCTTGTCCTGTCGTGCTCATCAGCTACTCCGCTTTCCGTGTCTGATTCAGGTCCTGCACGTAGGCGTCCAGTCGGTCGAAGCTCTCGTTCCAGAACCGCTCGAAACCGCCGGTCCACTCGTGGACCGGTCGCAGCCCGCTGGCGTCAAGGCCGTACAAGCGCTGCTTGCCTGCCTTGCGGTCCCGCACCAGCCCGACCTCCCGGAGCACCCGCAGGTGTTTGGACGCCCCCGGCTGGGTCATCCCCAACTCCTGGGCCAACTCGGTCACCGACCGCTCACCCGCCCGCAGCAGCGCCAGGATCTCCCGGCGCTGCGGCTCGGCGATCGCGTTGAAGACGTCCGACGTCGTCGCTGCTCGTGCCATGGGTTCCATCGTATTCCGATATCGGCATACGTCAAGCCTGAGGAATCAGGCGGGTCTTGTCAGATGACGATCGTGACCCCTGCCGACGGCGGCGGAAACCGAGCGGTGGGCAGGCCCCGGTGATCGGCGTGACTGGCCTGGTCCAGGCGGAAACCGTCACGCTTCGCGTTCGCAGAAACGAGTAGTTCTGAGACCCGGCCGGGACTTCCGCGTCCGGCTCCGTCAGAGCCCGACCGCCGAGGGCGAGAGCTTCCGGACCGAGGTCACCGTCACCCGTACCGAACGGCAGCCGCCGGTCGCGGCGTGGGCCGAGGCGCCGCCCGCCGACTCGGAGACGGGCCGGGGGCTCCTCCTCGTCTCCCAGCTCGCCGACCACTGGGCCATCGCGCCCCGTGCCGGGGCACCCGGCAAGCACGTCTGGGCCGAGCTGCACCGTGTCATCAGGTGATACTTGGCCGATACGCGTCTCCCGCGGCGCTGATGTCTGGCAGCTCCAGGGTGACTACGAGCGGATCTCCAGACCGGGATGATCGTCCTCGACACCACCGCCCCGGGGCACCGGGCCAACGCCATGCTGCCCGCGCGCCTCGCCGAAGCGACGCTTGCGGCGCGGTTCGTGGTGCCCGAGCGCTGACGCCGCGCGCCGTCAGGAGGCGGGTGGGGTGGAGAGGTCGCGGGGGAGATGGGCGGCCGCGGCCGTGTCGAGGAGCCAGAGCGTGCGGGAGCGGCCGTACGCGCCCGCGGCGGGGGCCTGGATCTCGCCCGCGCCGGACAGCGCGACGGCCGCCGCCTCCGCCTTGTCCCTGCCCGCGGCCAGCAGCCACACCTCGCGGGCCGCGCGGATCGCTGGCAGCGTGAGCGAGATGCGCGTCGGCGGCGGCTTGGGCGCGCCGTGTACGGCCACTACGGTGCGCTCCGTCTCGCGCACCCCCGGGTGCTCGGGGAAGAGCGACGCCACATGGGTGTCCGGGCCGACGCCCAGCAGCAGCACGTCGAAGGCGGGCACCGGCCCGTGGTCCTCCGGGCCCGTCGCGGCGGCCAGTTCGGCCGCGTACGCCGCCGCGGCCGAGTCCGCGCCCGCCGGATCCCCGCCGTACGCGCCATCCGACGGCGGCATCGCGTGCACGCGGGCCGGGTCCAGCGGTACCGAGTCGAGCAGCGCTTCGCGGGCCTGGGTGACGTTCCGCTCCGGATCGCCGTCGGGAAGGAAGCGTTCGTCGCCCCACCACAAGTCCAGCCGGGACCAGTCGACGGTGTCACGGGCCCTGGGGGCGGCAAGCGCCGCCAGCAGCCCGTTGCCGTTGCGCCCGCCGGTCAGCACGACGGAGGCGGTGCCGCGCGCGGACTGCGCCTCGACGATCCTGGCCGTCAGCCGCGCGGCGGCGGCCTGGGCCATCTCCTCCTTGTCGTGGTACACCACGACCTGCGGTGTGGTGGTCACTTGGCGCTCCGGCGGCCCGTCGGCTTCTTCTTCGCCTCCGGTGCGGCGGTGGTCTTCCGGGTGGCGACCGGCTGCGGTTCGGCCTGTGGTTCGGCGGTCCCGCCGTCGGAGCCGGGGCCGTCTGACGTGCCGTCGGCTGCCGCGCCCTCGGCTGCCGTGCCGTCGCCCATGGCAGTCGCGCCACCCGCCGGGCCGCCGCCCGCAGGCGGTTCCGAGGCCGTCACCGCAGCCCCCAGCCTGCTGAGCCCGAAGCGCACCGCCTCCTCGTACGCCTCGTCCGGGTCCAGCCGCCGCAGCTCCTCGGCGATCAGCTCCGCCGTCGTGCGCCGCTGGAGCGCCACATGCCGGTCCGGCTGCCCCGGCACGGCCAGCTCCGCCAGCGAGCCGTCCGCCCGGTCCAGGCAGATCTGCCCGTCCGTGGTCTCCATCCGTACGGCCGTGATGCCCGGACCTTCGGAGACGATCCGCTCCACCGGCACCCGCAGCCGCTCGGCAAGCCACAGCGCCAGCAGCTCCGTCGACGGGTTGTACGCCTCACCCTCGACCTGCGCGGCGGTGATCTTCATCTGCTTCTGGTCCAGGGCGGCCGCCAGCACGCTCCGCCACCCGGTGATCCTCGTCCAGGCCAGATCCGTGTCGCCCGGCGCGTACGTCTCGGCGCGCAGCCGCAGCGACGCCACCGGGTCCTCGGTCTGTGCCGCGTCGGTGATCCGGCGCTGCGCCAGTGTGCCCAGCAGGTCCTCGGAGGGGTGCTCCGGGGCGTCCTCCGGCCACCAGACGACCACCGGCGCGTCCGGCAGCAGCAGCGGCAGCACCACGCTGTACGAGTGCGCGGCCAGCTCGCCGTGCAGCCGCAGCAGCACCGTCTCACCGGAGCCGTTGCCGGTGCGGACCTCCGCGTCCAGTCGTGCCTTGGCGCGGTCACGGGGCGAGCGGCCGGGACGCCGCACCACCACCAGAATCCGTGACGGGTGCTCCTTGGACGCCTCGGCTGCGGCCTTCAGCGCGTCGTAGTGGTTGCCCTCGTCGGTGACGATGACCAGGGTGAGCACCATGCCGATCGCGGGCGAGCCGCTGGCCCGGCGGGCCTGCACCAGCGCCGTGTTGATCTGCCCCGAGGTGGTGTCCGTGAGATCGATGTTCATGGGCGCCGCCAGCTCCGTCCGTCTCGCGCGAGCATCTCGTCCGCCGCCGCGGGACCCCAGGTCCCGGCCGGGTACTGCTCGGGCTTGCCGTGCCTCTCCCAGTGTTCCTCGATCGGGTCGAGGATCTCCCAGGAGCGTTCGACCTCCTGGTGGCGCGGGAAGAGGTTCGCGTCGCCGAGGAGGACATCGAGGATCAGACGCTCGTACGCCTCCGGGCTGGACTCGGTGAAGGACTCGCCGTAGGCGAAGTCCATCGTCACGTCGCGGATCTCCATCTGCGTGCCCGGCACCTTGGAGCCGAAGCGGATGGTGACGCCCTCATCCGGCTGGACCCGGATGACCAGGGCGTTCTGCCCCAGTTCCTGGGTGTCGGTGGCGCCGAAGGGAGAGTGGGGGGCGCGCTGGAAGACGACCGCGATCTCGGTGACCCGGCGGCCCAGGCGTTTGCCGGTGCGCAGATAGAAGGGGACGCCCGCCCAGCGCCGGTTGTCGATCTCCAGCTTGATGGCGGCGTAGGTGTCCGTCCCCGACTGGGGGTCGATGCCGTCCTCGTCGAGATAGCCGAGCACCTTCCGGCCGCCCTGCCAGCCCGCCGCGTACTGCCCCCGCACCGTGTGCGCGGCCAGGTCCTCCGGCAGGCGCACGGAGTTGAGCACCTTCATCTTCTCGGTGACCAGCGGCTTGGCCTCGAAGGAGACGGGCTCCTCCATGGCGGTGAGCGCCAGCAGCTGGAGCAGGTGGTTCTGGATGACGTCCCGGGCCGAACCGATGCCGTCGTAGTAGCCCGCGCGCCCGCCGATGCCGATGTCCTCGGCCATGGTGATCTGCACGTGGTCGACGTACGACCTGTTCCACAGCGGCTCGAACATCGTGTTCGCGAAGCGCAACGCCAGGATGTTCTGGACGGTCTCCTTGCCCAGATAGTGGTCGATACGGAAGACCTCGCTGGGCCGGAAGACGTCGTGCACGACGGAGTTGAGGTCCTGGGCGCTCTTCAGATCGTGGCCGAAGGGCTTCTCGATGACCGCCCGCCGCCAGGAGTCACCCTGCCCGTCGGACAGCCCGTGCTCCTTGAGCTGGGACACGACGGTGGGGAAGAACTTCGGCGGCACCGAGAGGTAGAAGGCGAAGTTGCCGCCGGTGCCCCGCGACTTGTCCAGCTCCTCGATCGTCGCCTTGAGGGTGCGGAACGCGTCGTCGTCGTCGAAGACGCCCGACACGAAGCGCATGCCCTGGGCGAGCTGCTGCCAGACCTCCTCACGGAACGGTGTGCGTGCGTGCTCCCTGACGGCGTCGTGGACGACCTGCGCGAAGTCCTCGTGCTCCCAGTCCCGGCGGGCGAAGCCGACCAGCGAGAAGCCCGGGGGCAGCAGCCCGCGGTTCGCCAGGTCGTAGACCGCGGGCATCAGCTTCTTGCGTGACAGATCGCCCGTGACGCCGAAGATGACCAGGCCCGACGGCCCCGCGATACGCGGGAGCCGTCGGTCCTGGGCGTCTCGCAGCGGATTTACCGCGCTGCTCACTTTCGGTTACGCCTCCTTCGGCGCGAGGCGCTTGAGCTCCGCCTCGGTGGAGCTGAGCAGATCCATCCAGGACTTCTCGAACTTGTCGACGCCCTCGTCCTCCAGCACCTGCACGACGTCGTCGTAGGAGATGCCGAGCTTCGCCAGCGCCTCCAAGTCGGCGCGGGCGCCCGCGTAGCTGCCGCGGACGGTGTCGCCGGTGATCTCACCGTGGTCGTCGGTGGCCTCCAGGGTGGCCTCCGGCATGGTGTTCACCGTGTTCGGAGCGACCAGCTCCGTGACGTAGAGGGTGTCCGGAAGCGCCGGGTCCTTCACGCCCGTCGACGCCCACAGCGGGCGCTGCGCGTTGGCGCCCCGGAGGGCCAGCGCCTTCCAGCGGTCGGCGGCGGTGACCTCCTCGTACGCCTCGTACGCCAGCCGGGCGTTGGCCAGGGCCGCCTTGCTCTTCAGACCCTTGGCCGCTTCGGCCGCGTCGTCGCCCAGGGCGTCGATGCGCTTGTCGAACTCGGTGTCCACCCGGGAGACGAAGAACGACGCAACCGAGTGAATCGAGGAGAGGTCCAGCCCCTTGGCGTCCGCCTGCTCCAGACCTGCCTGGTAGGCGTCCATCACCTCGCGGTAGCGCTCCAGGGAGAAGATCAGCGTGACGTTGACACTGATGCCCGTCGCGATCGTCTCGGTGATGGCGGGCAGGCCGCCACGGGTGGCGGGGATCTTGATCAGCGCGTTCGGCCGGTCCACCAGCCAGGCGAGCTGCTTGGCCTCGGCGACGGTGGCCGCCGTGTTGTGCGCCAGCCGCGGGTCGACCTCGATGGAGACCCGGCCGTCCTGGCCTCCGGTGGAGTCGTAGAGCGGCCGGAGGATGTCGCACGCGTCCCGGACGTCAGCCGTCGTGATCATGCGGACTGCCTCTTCCACGGTCACCCCGCGGGCGGCGAGATCGGCAAGCTGCTCGCCGTAGCCGTCGCCGGAGGAGATCGCTTTCTGGAAGATCGTGGGATTGGTGGTGACGCCCACCACGTGCTGCTCATCGAGCAGCTCGCCGAGCGCGCCGGACGTGATGCGCTTGCGCGACAGGTCGTCCAGCCAGATCGCCACGCCCTCGTCGGAGAGGCGCTTGAGTGCGTCTGTCATGGGATGTGCATCTCCAAATCGATCGTGTGCGTGCGCGAGTGCGGACGCTCAGCGCGCTGCGGCCTGCAGGGACTCCTTGGCGGCCTGGGTGACGGCCTCCGAGGTGATGCCGTACTCGCGGTAGAGGGTCTCGTAGTCGGCGGACGCGCCGAAGTGCTCCAGGGAGACGATCCGGCCCGCGTCACCCACGTACCGGTGCCAGGTCAGCCCGACCCCGGCCTCCACCGCGACCCGTGCCTTCACCCGCGGCAGCAGCACGCTGTCACGGTATGCCTGGTCCTGCTCCTCGAACCACTCGACGCAGGGCATCGAGACGACGCGAGTGGGCACGCCCTGCTCCTGGAGCTGCTCGCGGGCCTCGACGGCCAGCTGCACCTCGGAGCCGGTACCGATCAGCAGCACCTGCGGCTCACCGCCCTCGGCCTCGGCCAGTACGTAGCCGCCGCGGGCCGTGTGCTCGTTGGCCGGGTAGGTCGGGACGTTCTGCCGGGTGAGCGCGAGGCCGTGGGGTGCGGGCTTGTCCGCGTGCCGCCGCAGTATCTCGGCCCAGGCCAGCGAAGTCTCGTTGGCGTCGGCCGGGCGGACGATGTTGAGCCCGGGAATCGCCCGCAGCGAGGCCAGGTGCTCGACCGGCTGGTGGGTCGGGCCGTCCTCGCCCAGGCCGATGGAGTCGTGCGTCCAGACGTGAGTGACCGGCGTCTTCATCAGCGCGGCCAGTCGCACCGCGTTGCGCATGTAGTCGGAGAACGTCAGGAAGGTGCCGCCGTAGATCCGCGTGTTGCCGTGCAGCGCGATGCCGTTCATGGTGGCGGCCATCGCGTGCTCACGGATGCCGAAGTGCACCGTGCGGCCGTACGGATCGGCGCCCGGCGCCTTGTTCCCCTCGGGCAGGAACGAGGTGTCCGCGAAGGAGGTGTTGTTCGAGCCCGCCAAGTCGGCGGAACCGCCCCACAGTTCGGGGATGACGGGACCCAGCGCCTTGAGTACGGCGCCCGACGCCTTACGGGTGGCGACGCCCTTGCCCGGCTCGAAGGACGGCAGCAGCTGCTCCCAGCCCTGCGGCAGCTCGCCCTTGCGGATGCGGTCGAACTCGGCCGCCCGCTCCGGAGCGGCGGCCCGCCAGTCGGCGAAGCGCTTGTCCCACGCCGCGCGTGCGTCCAGGCCGCGGGTGATCGCGCCGCGGGCGTGCGCGAGCACGTCCTCGTCCACCTGGAAGGTCTTGTTCGGGTCGAGGCCCAGCAGCTTCTTGGTGGCCGCGACCTCCTCGTCGCCCAGCGCGGCGCCGTGCGAGGCGCCGGTGTTCTGGGCGTTCGGGGCGGGCCAGGCGATGATCGACCGGACGGCGATGAACGACGGGCGCTCGGTCTCCGCCTGCGCGGCCCTCATCGCCGCGTACAGCGCCTCGGGGTCAAGGTCGCCGTTGGGCTGCGGCTCGACGCGCTGCACATGCCAGCCGTACGCCTCGTACCGGGCGGCGGTGTCCTCGGAGATGGCGACCTTGGTGTCGCCCTCGATGGAGATGTGGTTGTCGTCCCACAGCAGGACGAGGTTGCCGAGCCGCTGGTGACCGGCGAGCGAGGACGCCTCGGCGGAGATGCCCTCCTGGAGGTCGCCGTCGCCCGCGAACGTCCAGATCGTGTGATCGAACGGGGAGCTGCCGGCGGCGGCGTCCGGGTCGAAGAGACCGCGCTCGTAGCGGGCGGACATGGCCATGCCCACGGCGTTGGCGACGCCCTGGCCCAGCGGCCCGGTCGTCGTCTCCACTCCGGCGGTGTGCCCCTGCTCGGGGTGACCCGGCGTACGGCTGCCCCAGGTGCGGAACGCCTTGAGGTCGTCCAGCTCCAGGCCGTAACCAGCCAGGTAGAGCTGGATGTAGAGAGTCAGGCTGGAGTGGCCGATCGACAGGACGAAGCGGTCGCGGCCCGTCCAGTCGGGGTCGGTCGGGTCGTGCCGCATGAGCTTCTGGAAGACGAGGTAGGCGGCGGGCGCCAGGCTCATAGCCGTGCCGGGGTGGCCGTTGCCGACCTTCTGCACGGAATCCATCGCGAGGACTCGGACGGTGTCCACTGCCCGCTGGTCCAGTTCGGTCCAGTCAAGGTCTGTGGTGGTCGGCTTGTTGCTCACCCTGCGTCAGGGCTCCTCTCCACATGATCGAATGCCGGTGACGGACGGTGCACCGGCGATGTCGAGGGTACCGCTGTCGGCGTACCCGTCCTTTCGAACGTCCACGTTGTGCCACCTCGCCGCCAGGCACGAGGCCTCTGCTGGGGACAATCGGTATCGGACGGGCGATATTCCCCGGCCCGGCACCGTCTCCCAACACGGAGGCACCCCGAAGGAGAGCGGCTATGGCCAACGTCTAAAGTGGCGTGGTAAGCGTGAGCTTTCACCGGGGCTTCCTGCCCGGGGCTCGCTCGTCTAAGACTGTTGATGATCTGATCAGGGGTGTTCGTGACGGCCGTCGAATCCCGTCCTGCGGGGGTGCTCGACAACAGCACCGTCCACCGGCCGCTCGGTGCCAGGGTGAGGGGCTTCATCGCTCTCACCAAACCGCGCATCATCGAACTCCTGCTGATCACCACCATCCCGGTGATGTTCCTCGCCGCGCAGGGTGTGCCCGATCTGTGGCTGGTACTGGTCACCTGCATCGGCGGCTATCTCTCGGCAGGCGGCGCCAACGCGCTGAACATGTACCTCGACCGGGACATCGACGCGCTGATGCACCGCACCGAGCACCGGCCGCTGGTCACCGGGCTCGTCAGCCCGACCGAGGGGCTCGTCTTCGGGATCACCCTCGCGATCGGCTCCACCCTCTGGTTCGGCCTGCTGGTCAACTGGCTGTCGGCGGCACTGGCGCTCGGCGCGCTGCTCTTCTATGTCGTCGTCTACACGATGATCCTCAAGCGGCGCACGGCGCAGAACATCGTCTGGGGCGGGATCGCGGGCTGCATGCCGGTCTTCATCGGCTGGACCGCGGTGAAGAACGAACTCGGCTGGGCCGCCCTGGTGCTCTTCCTGGTCATGTTCTTCTGGACGCCGCCGCACTACTGGCCGCTGTCGATGAAGGTGAAGGACGACTACGCGCGGGTCGGCGTACCGATGCTTCCCGTCGTGGCGGGCAACGCGGTGGTGGCCCGGCAGATCGTCCTCTACAGCTGGGTGATGGTCGCCGTATCGCTGTCGCTCTGGCCGCTGGGCTATACCGGCTGGTTCTACCCCGTCGTCGCGCTGATCGCCGGCGCCTGGTGGCTCAAGGAAGCGCACGGCCTCCAGTCGCGAGCGCGGGCCGGGGTCACCGGCGGCAAGCTCAAGGAGATGCGGCTCTTCCACTGGTCGATCACGTACATCTCCGTGGTCTTCCTCGCCGTCGCCATCGACCCGTTCCTCTAGTTCGTGCCCGGTTCGCCTCCGAGGGCTTGTACCCGTGTCGACACCCCTCGGCGCTGCACTCGCTCGTGCCTCGCTCGTTTGACCTCGTCACTTCCGACACCGGCGCCCTCTTCGGCTCACTCGCCCGGCTGGTGCCGGTGGGGGTACGCGGGCCCCGGGTGATGGGGTGGCGAACGCGGGGCCATGAGGCATGCCTCAGGTCCCTCAGGCCCCGGCGGGAGGAGGCGAACCGAGCACGAAAACTCAGCCGCCCAGCTGGATGCCTGCCATGCGGGACCACTCGTAGGGTCCGGTGCGTACGCGGTCGGCCATCGGGCCGTCGAAGCTCTCCCGTACCGTGATGCCCGCACGCTCGACGGCCTCCTCGGCGATCTCCTTCGAGCGGGCCACCAGGTCTCCCCAGGTGCCGTCCTCCGCCACCATGACGATGCGGGCGCCGCTCTGGCCGAGATAGGCGATCTGGCCTTCCACGGGGCCCTCGTGCGCGTCCGTGAAAGCGATGATCCGCCTGGTCAGCCGCGCCGTACGCCGCTCGTCCCGGCCGCTGCTCATGCTGCCGCCGCCGCTGGCCCCGTGAGCGCTGTCGGAGTCGGCCGTCGGCTCGTCGGAGTGCTGTGTCTCTGCCATGACCCTGATGCTACCGACGGGTAAGCCGAGTAGTCCATGGAGGTCCGGCCGCACGCCCGGCAACCGGCACCGGCGCTACCTGCCGGAGACCGCCAGGGTCTCGTCCTCGGGCACCGCGGCCGGGACGGTCACGGTCACCGACGCGGAGCCGGACTCCGGGAGCCCCCGCTCGCGCAGCGACAGCACGAGACGGCAGATCGCGATCCATACAAGCGTCGAGCCCAGCAGGTGGATGCCCACCAGGATCTCGGGGAGGTCGGTGAAGTGCTGCACGTAGCCGATCACGCCCTGCGCCATCAGCACCAGGAACAGCTCCCGGGTGCGGCTGCGGGGGCCCACGGGGGCGTCCACGGCGCGCAGGACGAACCACAGCCCGACGGTCAGCGTGACCACGATCCAGGCCAGCGAGGCGTGCAGCTGTGTGACCGTCTCCGGGTCCAGCGGCATCCGGGGCACATCTGAGCTGTCGCCCGCGTGCGGCCCCGAGCCGGTGACGACCGTGCCCGCCGCCACCAGCGCGCAGGAGGCCGCCCCCAGCACATAGACCAGCTGCTGGACCGGCTTGCCCACCAGCGGACGCGGCTCGCCGTCGCCCTCGCGGGCGCGCAGCCAGGTCATGGTGGAGACGGTGAGCAGCGCGAGGGCCAGCAGGAAGTGTCCGGCCACCGTGTACGGGTTGAGCTCGGTCAGCACGGTGATGCCGCCGATCACCGCGTTGCCCATGACCAGCCAGAACTGCGCCCAGGCCAGCCTGCCGAGCTGCCTGCGTGCGGGCTTGGCGGCGCGCACTGTGACGATGGCCCAGCCGACGGCGGCGGAGAGCACGTAGGTGAGCATCCTGTTGCCGAACTCGATGGCGCCGTGCAGGCCCATCTCCGAGGTGGCGGTGAAGCTCTCCTCGCTGCACTTCGGCCAGGTCTCGCAGCCCAGCCCGGAGCCGGTGAGCCGTACGGCGCCGCCCGTCACGATGATGAGCACGCTCATGACCACGGCGGAGAGGGTGGCGCGTTCGAGGGTGCGCTGGGTGGGTGTCCAGCGGGCCCCGATGTACGTGATGGGGTTGCGTACGGCTTCGGGCAGTTTCGGCACGGAGTCATGTTACGACCCTCTTGTGCGCCCCTTCACAAGGGGGGTTCACTCCCACCGGAAGAACCGGGCGGCGGCTGCCAGCCCGAGGACCGCCCAGCAGCCCAGCACGGCCAGCGCTCCCCAGGGCACTCCGGCGCCGTGCTGGAGGACGTCGCGCAGCCCGTCGGACAGTGCCGTGATCGGCAGCAGTTCGAGTGCGTCCCGTACCCCTGGGGGGAACTTCTCCAGCGGCACGATCACACCGCCGCCGACGAGCAGCAGGATGAACACCAGATTCGCGGCGGCGAGCGTCGCCTCCGCCCGCAGCGTCCCGGCCATCAGCAGGCCGAGCCCGGAAAAGGCGGCAGTGCCCGCGAGCAGCAGCAGTACGACCGCGGCCGGGTTGCCGTGCGGCGACCAGCCCAGCGTGAGCGCCACCGCCATGAGCAGCAGCACCTGGAGCAGCTCGATCACCAGTACGGAGCACGTCTTGGCGGTCATCAGGCCCCAGCGCGGCAGCGGGGAGGCGGCGAGACGTTTGAGCGCGCCGTAGCGGCGGTCGAAGCCGGTGGAGATGGCCTGGCCGGTGAACGCCGTGGACAGCACGGCGAGGGCGAGGATGCCGGGGGTCAGGAAGTCCGCCCGCTCGTCCCCGCCGCCGTCGGCCGCCGTGCCCGGCAGCTCGATGATGTCGACGGCGCTGAAGAGGACCAGCAGCAGAGTGGGGATGAGGACGGTCAGCAGCAGCTGTTCGCCGTTGCGGAGCAGCATCCGGGTCTCCAGCGCTGCCTGCGCGGCGATCATGCGCGGCAGCGGAGCGGCCCCGGGGGCGGGCGTGAAGCTCCCGCCGCGCGGTGGCGCCTCGGAGGGCGGGGTGCCGGTCGTGTCCGTGGCCATCAGCGCAGCTCCCTGCCGGTCAGCTCCAAGAAGACATCTTCCAGCGTCCGCCGCTCCACCGAGATCCGGTCCGGCAGCACGCCGTTCTGCGCGCACCATGACGTGACCGTCGCGAGCAGCTGCGGGTCGACCGTGCCGGTGAGACGGTACGCGCCGGGGGTCAGCTCGGCCGCGGCGGTCTCCGGGGGCAGGGCCTTGAGCAGCGAGACCAGATCGAGGCCCGGGCGCCCGCCGAAGCGCAGGCTGTTCTCTGCGCCGCCCCGGCACAGCTCCTCGGGCGCGCCCTGGGCGATCACCCGGCCGCCGTCCACGATCGCGACCAGGTCGGACAGCTCCTCCGCCTCGTCCATGTGGTGGGTGGTGAGCACGACGGTCACTCCGTCCGTACGCAGCTCGCGCACCAGGTCCCAGGTGGCCCGGCGGGCCTGTGGGTCGAGGCCGGCGGTCGGTTCGTCCAGGAAGACGAGCTCGGGGCGCCCGATCACGGCCATCGCCAGGGCGAGCCGCTGCCGCTGCCCGCCGGACAGCCGCCGGTAGGGCGTACGGCCGCAGCTGCCCAGCCCGAGGCGTTCGACGAGCGGGCCGACCTCCAGCGGGTGGGCGTGCAGACCGGCCATGTGGCGCAGCATCTCCACGGCGCGTACGCCCGAGTAGACGCCGCCGCTCTGGAGCATCACCCCGATGCGGGGCCGCAGCCGCGCCGCGTCGGTGACCGGGTCGAGTCCGAGGACGCGGACGGTGCCCGCGTCGGGGCGGAGGTAGCCCTCGCAGGTCTCGATGGTGGTGGTCTTGCCCGCGCCGTTGGGCCCGAGGACGGCGGTGACGGAACCGGCGGCGACGGTGAGATCGAGCCCGTCCACCGCGGCCTTGCGGCCATACCGTTTCACCAGGCCCGCGACCTCGACAGCCGGTGCGGGGCGCGTACGGGCTGAGTGCATACGAAGAGTCTAGAGAGACCAGGTCAGGGTGGATTCGCGGGGTTCCGGGGGCCGCGCGGGTAAGGCTGGCCTTACGTGATGTACTCCATTCGAGCAGGTCACAGGCGTGGCTTGCCGGACTCCGGTGAATTACGCAACAATGGTGTTGTGAAAAAGGACGGCGATGCGCGCGAGGCGTCCCCGACGGCCGCACCGGCCGCCGGTGGTGCGAGCGTGCCCGCCGTCACCGACGAACAGCACGGCACGCGGAACCGCGTCGCCCGCTCCATCCTCGACCACGGGCCGTCCACCGCGGCCGAGCTGGCACTGCGCCTCGAACTCACGCAGGCGGCGGTCCGCCGCCATCTGGACACCCTGCTCACCGAGGGCGTCGTGGAGCCCCGCGAGAAGCGGGTCTACGGCTCACGTGGCCGGGGCCGCCCGGCCAAGATGTTCGCGCTCACCGAGTGCGGCCGGGATGCCTTCGACCAGGCGTACGACGAGCTGGCGGCCGACGCCATGCACTGGATCGCCCGTTCGGCGGGCGGCGGCGAGCCGGGTGAGGCCGCGGTCCTGGCTTTCGCCCGCGCCCGGGTCGCGGCCCAGGCGGAGCGCTACGAGGAGGCACTGGCCAAGGTGCCGCCCGAGGGGCGTGCGAAGGCGCTGGCCGAGGCCCTCACCGAGGATGGGTACGCTGCCACGGCGCGCAGTGCGCCCGCTTCCGCCGGTGAGCAGCTCTGCCAGCACCACTGCCCGGTGGCGCATACCGCCGAGCAGTTCCCGCAACTGTGCGAGGCGGAGACCGAGGTCTTCTCGAACCTCCTCGGCACCCACGTGCAGCGGCTTGCCACCATCGCCCACGGCGACGGGGTGTGCACGACCTTCGTGCCGCACGCGCAGACCGCCCAGTCTGCGCGAGGCGCGCCGGGCGCACAGACTTCCCAGACCACCAGGACCACCAGGACCACCAGCACCAGCAACGCCACCACAGCATCTGCGCAAACTGCCGGGAGGAACCCCGCATGACGCTCCCTACGGAGACCGCTCACCCCGAGCTCGAGGGTCTGGGCAACTACGAATACGGCTGGTCCGACTCCGACGCCGCCGGTGCCACGGCCAAGCGCGGCCTCTCGGAGGACGTCGTCCGTGACATCTCGGGCAAGAAGAGCGAGCCCGAGTGGATGCTCAAGATGCGTCTGAAGGGCCTCCGGCTGTTCTCGAAGAAGCCCATGCCCAACTGGGGCTCCGACCTCAGCGGCATCGACTTCGACAACATCAAGTACTTCGTGCGGTCCACCGAGAAGCAGGCCCAGTCCTGGGAGGACCTGCCCGAGGACATCAAGAACACCTACGACCGGCTCGGCATCCCCGAGGCGGAGAAGCAGCGCCTCGTCGCCGGTGTCGCCGCGCAGTACGAGTCGGAGGTCGTCTACCACCAGATCCGCGAGGACCTGGAGGAGCAGGGCGTCCTCTTCCTGGACACCGACACCGCGCTGCGCGAGCACCCGGAGCTCTTCCAGGAGCACTTCGGCACGGTCATCCCGACCGGTGACAACAAGTTCGCCGCGCTGAACACCTCGGTCTGGTCCGGCGGATCCTTCATCTACGTCCCGCCGGGTGTGCACGTCGACATCCCGCTGCAGGCGTACTTCCGGATCAACACCGAGAACATGGGCCAGTTCGAGCGGACGCTGATCATCGTCGACGAAGACGCCTATGTGCACTACGTCGAGGGCTGCACCGCGCCGATCTACGACTCGGACTCGCTGCACTCCGCGGTCGTCGAGATCATCGTGAAGAAGGGCGGCCGCTGCCGCTACACGACGATCCAGAACTGGTCGAACAACGTCTACAACCTGGTCACCAAGCGTGCCGTCGCCTACGAGGGCGCGACGATGGAGTGGGTCGACGGCAACCTCGGCTCCAAGGTGACCATGAAGTACCCGGCCGTGTACCTGATGGGCGAGCACGCCAAGGGCGAGACGCTCTCCGTCGCGTTCGCGGGCGAGGGCCAGCACCAGGACGCCGGCGCGAAGATGGTGCACATGGCGCCCCGTACGTCGTCCAACATCGTCTCGAAGTCGGTGGCGCGTGGCGGCGGCCGTACCTCCTACCGGGGTCTCATCGAGATCGCAGAGGGAGCCGAGGGCTCCAAGTCGAACGTGCTCTGCGACGCGCTGCTGGTGGACACCATCTCCCGCTCGGACACCTACCCGTACGTCGACGTCCGCGAGGACGACGTGACGATGGGCCACGAGGCGACGGTCTCCAAGGTCAGCGACGACCAGCTCTTCTACCTGATGAGCCGCGGCCTCTCCGAGAACGAGGCGATGGCGATGATCGTGCGCGGCTTCGTCGAGCCGATCGCCAAGGAGCTGCCCATGGAGTACGCGCTGGAGCTGAACCGGCTGATCGAGCTGCAGATGGAAGGCGCGGTCGGCTGACGCCGATCCCCTCCGTCCCCGCCGCCCTGGGCGGGGACGGCCGCCTGACAGACCCGCCACACAGACAGACGCCACACAGACAGACAGAGAGTGAGCAAAGCGACAGTCATGGCTGAGGCTCAGAACATCCCGGGCGGTTCGAACACCACCGGATCGATCGCGGTGGCCGCCGAATCCACCGTCGCCACCAGGATGAGCGCGGCGCCGTCCTTCGACGTGGCCGAATTCCCGGTGCCGCACGGCCGCGAGGAGGAATGGCGTTTCACGCCGCTCGAGCGGCTCCGCGGACTCCATGACGGCACGGCGCAGGCGTCCGGCTCGCTCAAGGTCGAGGTCTCCGCGCCCGAAGGCGTCACCGTCGAGGCGGTCGCCCGTGAGGACGAGCGGATCGGCCGGGCGGGCAAGCCCGTCGACCGGGTCGCCGCACAGGCGTTCAGCTCCTTCGAGAAGGCGTCGGTCGTCTCGGTGCCCAAGGAGGCCGTGCTCACGGAGCCGATCCGGCTGAGCCTGCACGGCGAGGGCGGTGTCAGCTTCGGGCACACGGTCTTCGAGATCGGCGCCTTCGCCGAGGCGGTCATCGTCATCGACCACACGGGCGACAACGTCCGCGCGGCCAACGTCGAGTACGTGCTGGGCGACGGCGCGAAGCTGACCGTGGTCTCCGTGCAGGACTGGGACGCCACCGCCGTCCACTGCTCCCAGCACAACGCCCTGGTCGGGCGGGACGCCAGCTTCAAGTCCGTGGTCGTCACCTTCGGCGGCGACGTCGTACGGCTGCACCCGAGGGTCAACTACGCGGGCCCCGGCGGTGAGGCCGAGCTCTACGGCCTGTACTTCACCGACAGCGGCCAGCACCAGGAGCACCGCCTCTTCGTCGACCACGACAGCCCGCACTGCCGCAGCAACGTCGCCTACAAGGGCGCGCTGCAGGGCGAGCGGGCGCACGCGGTGTGGATCGGCGACGTGCTGATCCGCAAGGCGGCCGAGGGCACCGACACCTACGAGCTGAACCGCAACCTGGTCCTCGGAGACGGCGCGCGGGTCGACTCGGTGCCGAACCTCGAGATCGAGACCGGCGAGATCGTCGGCGCGGGCCACGCCTCGGCGACCGGCCGCTTCGAGGACGAGCAGCTCTTCTATCTCATGGCCCGTGGCATCTCCGAGCAGGAGGCCCGCCGCCTCGTCGTGATGGGCTTCTTCACCGAGCTCATCCAGAAGATCGGCCTGCCGGACGTCGAGAGCCGCCTGATCGCCAAGATCGAGGCTGAGCTGGAAGTTTCCGTCTCATGAGCGCCGAGGCAGGGTTCGTACGCGTGGCCGCGCTGAGCGAGCTGGAGGAGGACACCCCGAAGCGGGTGGAGATCGACAGCACGCCCGTCTCGGTCGTCCGCGTGGAGGGCGGTGAGGTCTTCGCGATCTACGACATCTGCTCGCACGCGCATGTCTCGCTCTCCGAGGGCGAGGTGGAAGGCTGCCAGATCGAGTGCTGGCTGCACGGTTCCAGCTTCGACCTGCGCACCGGCAAACCGTCCGGCCCGCCCGCGACGCTGCCTGTCCCCGTATACCCCGTAAAGATCGAAGGGGACGACGTGCTCGTCTCCGTCACCCAGGAGTCCTGAGTTCCCCATGGCAACGCTTGAGATCAACGACCTGCACGTTTCCGTCGAGACCGAGAACGGTCCGAACGAGATCCTCCGCGGCGTCGACCTGACCGTGAAGCAGGGCGAGACGCACGCGATCATGGGGCCGAACGGCTCCGGTAAGTCCACGCTCGCCTATTCGCTGGCCGGCCACCCGAAGTACAAGATCACCAGCGGCACGGTGACGCTCGACGGCGAGGACGTCCTGGAGATGTCCGTCGACGAGCGCGCCCGCGCCGGACTCTTCCTGGCGATGCAGTACCCGGTCGAGATTCCCGGAGTCTCCGTCTCCAACTTCCTGCGCACCGCCGCGACGGCCGTGCGCGGTGAGGCACCCAAGCTGCGTACCTGGGTGAAGGAGGTCAAGGAGGCGATGGTGCGCCTCAAGATCGACCCGGTCTTCGCCGAGCGCAACGTCAACGAGGGCTTCTCCGGCGGTGAGAAGAAGCGCCACGAGATCCTCCAGCTGGAGCTTCTCAAGCCGAAGATCGCCGTGCTCGACGAGACCGACTCCGGTCTGGACGTCGACGCACTCCGGGTGGTCTCCGAGGGCGTCAACCGCGTCCGCGAGAGCGGCGAGGTCGGCACCCTGCTGATCACCCACTACACGCGCATCCTGCGCTACATCAAGCCCGACCACGTCCACGTGTTCGCACACGGCCGGATCGCCGAGTCCGGCGGCCCGGAGCTCGCGGACAAGCTGGAGGCAGAGGGCTACGAGTCGTATGTGAAGGGCGGCGCAACCGCGTGACTTCCCCCGGCCGTGAGCTCACCGGCCTCCTCGACACCGAGGTGCTCCGGAAGGACTTCCCCATCCTGGACCGCTCGGTCCATGACGGCACGAAGCTGGTGTACCTCGACAACGCCGCGACCTCGCAGAAGCCGCGGCAGGTTCTCGACGCGCTCAACGGCTACTACGAGCGGAGCAACGCGAACGTCCACCGCGGTGTGCACGTGCTCGCCGAGGAGGCCACCGCGCTGTACGAGGGCGCGCGCGACAAGGTCGCCGCCTTCATCAACGCACCGAGCCGCGACGAGGTGGTGTTCACCAAGAACGCCTCGGAGTCACTCAACCTCGTCGCCAACATGCTCGGCTGGGCGGATGAGCCGTACCGCGTGGAGCGCGACTCCGAGATCGTCATCACGGAGATGGAGCACCACTCCAACATCGTGCCGTGGCAGCTGCTCGCGCAGCGCACGGGCGCGAAGCTGAAGTGGTTCGGGCTCACGGACGAGGGGCGTCTCGACCTTTCGAACATCGACCAGATCATCACGGAGAAGACGAAGGTCGTCTCCTTCGTCCACGTCTCCAACATCCTGGGCACGGTCAACCCGGTCGAGCCGATCATCCGGCGCGCCCAGGAGGTCGGCGCCCTCGTCGTCATCGACGCCTCGCAGGCCGCCCCGCACATGGTGCTCGACGTGCAGGCGCTGCAGGCCGACTTCGTCGCCTTCACCGGCCACAAGATGTGCGGTCCGACGGGCATAGGCGTGCTGTGGGGCCGCAAGGGCCTGCTGGACGACCTGCCGCCGTTCCTGGGCGGTGGCGAGATGATCGAGACCGTCACGATGAGCTCCTCGACGTACGCGCCCGCGCCGCACAAGTTCGAGGCCGGTACGCCCCCGATCGCCCAGGCCGTCGGCCTCGGCGCGGCCGTGGACTACCTCTCGGCGATCGGCATGGACCGCATCGAGGCGCATGAGCACGCGATCACCTCGTACGCGGTGGAGCGGCTGCGGGAGGTGCCGGATCTGCGGATCATCGGGCCGAACACAGGCGAGGACCGCGGCGCGGCGATCTCGTTCACCCTCGGTGACATTCACCCGCATGACGTGGGGCAGGTACTCGACGAGGTGGGCATCGCCGTCCGGGTCGGTCACCACTGCGCACGGCCCGTCTGCCTGCGCTATGGAATTCCCGCGACCACGCGAGCGTCGTTCTATCTGTACACCTCGCCGGCCGAGGTCGACGCGCTGGTGGACGGCTTGGAATACGTGCGGAACTTCTTCGGGTAGACAGACAGCGACTGACTGCAGAGTGACTGACGGCAGACCGGCTGACGGCAGGGACGGGACGGACTCGTGAAGCTTGATTCCATGTACCAGGAAGTGATCCTGGACCACTACAAGCACCCGCACGGGCGCGGGCTGCGCGACGGCGACGCCGAGGTGCACCACGTCAACCCGACGTGCGGCGACGAGATCACCCTGCGGGTGAGGTACGAGGGCGAGACCATCGCCGACGTCAGCTACGAGGGGCAGGGCTGCTCCATCAGCCAGGCCAGCGCCTCCGTGCTGAACGAACTGCTGGTCGGCAAAGAGCTGACCCAGGCGCAGCGGATCCAGGAGAGCTTCCTGGAGCTGATGCAGTCGAGGGGGCAGCTGGAGCCGGACGACGCGATGGAGGAGGTGCTGGAGGACGCCGTCGCGTTCGCCGGTGTCTCCAAGTACCCGGCTCGGGTGAAGTGTGCTCTGCTGAGCTGGATGGCATGGAAGGACGCCACCGCCCAGGCACTGGGCGACGGCGACACCGGACTGACGGACAAGCCCGGGGAAAGGGAAGCGGCATGAGCGAGACCACCACCAAGCCCGCGAGCGAGGAAGAGGTCCGCGAGGCACTGTACGACGTGGTCGACCCCGAGCTGGGGATCGACGTCGTCAACCTCGGTCTGATCTACGGCGTCCATGTCGACGAGGCCAATGTGGCCACTCTGGACATGACGCTGACCTCCGCGGCCTGCCCGCTGACCGACGTCATCGAGGACCAGGCCCGCTCGGCGACCGAGGGCATCGTGAACGACCTGAAGATCAACTGGGTCTGGATGCCCCCGTGGGGCCCCGACAAGATCACCGATGACGGGCGTGAGCAGCTCCGCGCGCTCGGCTTCAACGTCTGAGCCCCAGCAGCCCAGCACAGCCCACCACAAGCCCAGCCCAGCACAGCAGCCCTGCCCGCCGGTGTCCCCGGCGGGCAGGGCTGCTGTGCTGCTGGGCCGCCGCGCCCGTGCCCGGGATGCCGCCCGGCTCCCGCCGCGCCACACTCGGAAGCGGCGGAAGCGGCGGAAGGGGCAGAACATGGACTACGAGATGCGCGCGGAGTACGCGGACGACGTCGAGCCCGTACGCAAGTACCCGCCCAAGCTGTGGCACATGACGCGCGAGGGCGCGACGGAAGCGCTCTGCGGCCTCGACCTGGCACCCACCGCGGCCACCCAGTCCCCCGAGGTCTGGGGCACCACCGAGGGCCATCCCTTCTGCCACACCTGCGGCGCGCTCTACCTCCGCGAGGTCCCGTAGGCGTCACGACAGTGCGCGCACCGCACTGTGGACGAGCGTACATATCGATGGGTACTGTCGTACACATGGTCTACGCAACCCTCGCGGCGGCGATCGTCGCCGAGATTCTCGGCACGACCGCCATGAAGTACAGCGACGGATTCACCAAGCTCTGGCCCTCACTCGGTGCGGGTCTGGGCTATGTCATCGCCTTCACGCTGCTGGCGCAGACCCTGAAGACCATGTCGGTGGGCACCGCCTACGCGATATGGTCCGGGGCCGGCACGGCGGTCGTCGCCGCGATCGGCATGGTCTTCATCGGTGAGACGGTCTCCGCGGCACGGATCGCGGGCATCGCGCTGGTCGTCGCCGGTGTCGTCGTGCTCAACCTCGGAGGTGCCCACTGATGGCCCGCCGGTACGACCCCGATCGCCGCCAGCGCCTCATCGAGGCGGCGATCCGCGTGGTGGGCGAACACGGCATCGACGGACTCACCCACCGCCGGGTGGCCGCCGAGGCGGACGTGCCACTGGGCTCCACCACCTACCACTTCGCCTCCCGCGATGACCTGCTCCACGCCGCGCTGCGGCAGACCGGCAAGGAGTGGCTGGCCGGGGCCGAGCTCTGGGAGCGGAGCATCGACCCCGGGGTCCCGTTCGTGGACGAGCTCGTCCGGCTGCTCCAGGAGTCGCTGAGCGGTGACCGCAGGCGCGCCCGGCTGGAGTACGAGCTGTATCTGGCCGCCCTCCGCCACCACGCACTCCGGCCGCAGGCCGCCGAGTGCCTGGACGGGCTCGCCACGCTGCTCCGCCGCCGCACCCCGGACGACGCGACCGCGCGGGCCCTTGCCGCCCTGCTGGACGGCCTGATGCTGCAGTTCCTGCTGACGGACCGGGAGGCCGGCAGCCAGGAGATCCGCGGAATGCTCACGGGCATACTGGGCGCCGCGCAGGTGGTCACACCCGGGAGGTGAACTCCCGTGAACCCATATCGGGCCTCCGGGCAACAGAGGGCAGAACGCCAACTCGCCACCCAGCCCGGGGGAGCATGTGAACGATCCGCCGACGCACGACGCACCGAGCAGCGATCCGCCGATGAGCGACGCGGCGATCATCGACGAGTCCCGGGAAAGACCGGAGATCTTCGCGCAGCTGTACGACCGGCACGCGGCCGACATCCACCGCTACGCCGCACGCCGGCTGGGCGACACCGTCGCCGACGACATCACCGCGGAAACGTATCTGGTCGCCTTCCGCACCCGCGCGCGCTTCGACACCGACCGGTCCAGCGCGCGGCCCTGGCTCTACGGGATCGCGGCCAACCTGATCGGCAGGCACCGCCGCAGTGAGCTGCGCGCACTGCGCGCGCTCGCCCGTACCGGCGTGGACCCGGTCGCCGAATCCTGGTCGGACCAGGTCGACACCAGGGTGACCGCACAGGCCGCGCACGGGCCGCTGGCCGCCGCGCTGGCAGCCCTCCCGGCACGGGACCGGCATGTGCTGCTCCTCGTGGCCTGGGCGGAGCTGAGTTATCAAGAGGTAGCCGAAGCGCTGTCGATACCCGTCGGAACCGTCCGGTCCCGGCTGAACCGGGCCCGCCGCAAAGTGCGGGCTGCCCTTGGCGTCAATCCGATGGTTGCCCACGATGTTGCGGAGGTGTCCTGAGATGGACGAGATCACCACGGTGCGCGAGCTGCGCGACGACGCACCCGTGCCCGACCACGCACGGCTCAGCCCCGGCCGTCAGCGGCTCACCGACGCCATGGACCACCGCTCGGCACGCCTTCGGGTGTGGGGCGACTGGCGGATCACCTCGGTCGGCGCCGCCGCGGCGGTCGCCGCGGCCGTACTGGTCGGCACCCAGCTCGCCGGTGACGCTGCCGACACCCCGGCCCACCCCGCCGCCTCGAACGTGCAGCAGGCGCCGGATCTGAGCGACGCGTCCGCCCTGCTGCTCAGGGCCGCGCGCACCGCGGCGGCCCAGCCGGACCCGAAGCCGCGCGACGGGCAGTGGGTCTACCAGCAGACCGTCAGAGGCCATGAGACCGGCCCGCCCCCCGCGCCCAAGAGGCAGGAGTCCTGGACCCTCTACAACGACCCGCAGTTCGAGGACTGGAAGGAGGGGGACGACCACTCCCACGGCGAGCGCTACGAGTTCCTCGCCGCGCTGCCCGAGGACGCGGAGGGGATCTTCGAAAGGGCCCGCGAGTTCTATCCGCAGGACCCGAAGGCGCCCGCGAAGGAGCCCGAGGCCCTCCACAACTTCGGAGCGGCCACCGTCCTGCTCGGCACCTATCCCGCGCCGCCCGAAGGGATGGCCAAGGTCCTCCGGGCACTCGCGGAACTGGACGGGATGAAGGCCGTCGATCACCTGGTCAAGGACGCGAAGGGCCGTCCGGCCGTCGCGCTCTTCCTGGAGTCCGCCTTCATGTACGGCATGCGGGACGAGCTCCTGTTCGACCCGGAGACCCTCCGCTATGTGGGCGGGCGCACGGTCGCCACGGAGGACTCGGACCCGGGGAGCGAGGGGCCGCCCATGAAGAAGGGCGACATCCTCATCAACGGCCTCGTCAGCGAGGCCGCGCTTGTCGACAAGGAGGGGCAGCGGCCCCCGGGTGTGGAAAAGCCGGAAGGAGGCGCCTCCGGCGGCCTGCCCTTGGAGTCTTTCGAGAACATGGAGTCGGAAGACGGCGGGTCCCGCGGTAAGAGGTACGTCATTCCCGTCGATCCCGAAGAGGGCGGCACCGGCCGCGACACCGGCACCTTCAAGGAGCCCGAGTCCCTCAAGGAGGCGTCCCCCAAGGAGGCGGAGCCCTACACGTCGGCTGAGGCCGTCCAGCCGGGCGAGCGGCGTTGACACCGGGGAGCGGCCCGCAGCAGGGGGGCGGGCCGCTCCTCGCACCGGTTGGCCATCCGTGCCCGGCTCCGGTTAGGTTCGGCGTATGACCGACGCACCCACCACCACTACGACCGGCGCCGTCGCCGCCGGGCTCGCCACCGTCACAGCGGACGGGGTCGTCCTCGACACCTGGTACCCCGCTCCCGCGCTCGCCGCCGACCCCGGCCCGGCCGGTACCGAGCGGCTGACCGCCGAGCGCGCCGCCGAGCTGCTGGGTGACGCGGCCCCCAAGGCACTGGGCCCCGACCCGCGCCGCGGGGTCGAGATCGTCGCCGTACGTACGGTCATCGCCTCGCTGGACGACAAGCCCGCCGACGCACACGACGCCTACCTCCGCCTGCACCTGCTCAGCCACCGCCTGGTACGCCCGCACGGTCAGAACCTGGAGGGCCTCTTCGGACTGCTCGCCAACGTCGCCTGGACCACGATCGGCCCGGTGCCCGTCGACCGGGTCGAGGAGGCACGGCTGGCCGCCCGCGCCGAGGGCGTGCTGCTGAACGTCACCAGCATCGACAAGTTCCCGCGCATGACCGACTACGTCGCCCCGACGGGAGTGCGGATCGCGGACGCCGACCGGGTGCGGCTGGGCGCCCACCTGGCCGAGGGCACCACGGTCATGCACGAGGGGTTCTGCAACTTCAACGCGGGCACCCTGGGCACCTCCATGGTCGAGGGCCGGATCACCGCGGGCGTCGTGGTCGGCAACGGCTCCGACATCGGCGGCGGCTCCTCGATCATGGGCACCCTCTCCGGCGGCGGCAAGCAGGTCATCTCCATCGGCGAGCGCTGCCTCCTCGGGGCGCAGGCGGGCATCGGCATCTCGCTGGGCGACGACTGCGTCGTCGAGGCGGGCCTCTACGTCACCGCGGGTACCCGGGTGACGCTTCCGGACGGGAAGGTCGTCAAGGCGCTGGAGCTCTCCGGCGCCCACAACCTCCTCTACCGCCGCGACTCCACCACGGGCACCGTCCACGCCCTCCAGCGCACCGGCTCCTGGGGCGGCCTCAACGAGGTGCTCCACAGCCACAACTGACCGGACGACCATACGAGAGGCCCGCACCGGAGCGCCCGGTGCGGGCCTCTTGCCGTGCCCTTCCCCGCAACGGGTCCCACGGTTCCCCCACGAATCCCACAGGCGAGGCATAGCGGGAGCGGCCCGGAGGCGTCCCAAGGAGCGTCACTACGTCGAAAGGTGAAGATGGATGCCCAGGGGCAGGAGAAATTCCGTGAATTCGTGGCGAACAGATCGCCCGCGCTGTTGAGGACCGCCATCCTGCTGAGCGGCGGTGACGAGCACGCCGCCGAGGACCTGCTCCAGAACGCGCTGATCAAGGTCGCCAGCCGGTGGAACCGCGTCGAGGAACCGGAGGCGTACGCACGGCAGGTGCTCTACCGCCAGCAGATCAGCCGCTGGCGGCTGCGCTGGCGGAAGCGCGAACTGACCGTCGCCGACCTGCCGGAGAGCGCCGCCAGGGAGCGGCCCGACAATGACGCGGATCTGCGGCTGACCGTGCGCCGCGCGCTGTCCCGACTCACGCCGCGCCAGCGCACCGTCCTGGTGCTCCGCTACTTCGAGGATCTTCCGGAGACGGAGGTCGCGCGGCTGCTGGGCTGCTCGGTCGGCACCGTACGCAGCACCACGCACCGCTCACTCGCCAGGCTGCGCAGCCTGGCACCCGAACTGTCCGCCCTCGGCCTCAGCGACGTGCCCGGACCGTCCGGCGCAGTGACCCCAGCGGAGGTAGGGCCGTGAACGTCGAACAATTGGTGAGGGAAACCCTCCAGGAGATGTCCGAGCGCGAGCCCCCGGCCGCACCGCGCGACTTCGCCGACCGGGTGCTGCGCGTCCGCCGCCGCCGCCGTGTCCGCGCCCTGACCGGCGCCGCCATGGCCACGACCGCCGTGGTGGCCGCCGCCCTCGTGATCCCCGGCCTCGACATCGGCGGCGAGGGGAACCGGGCCGCCGACCGGACGGTCGTCGAGGACGTGCTCGCGCACCCGGACCAGTCACCGCCCGAGGATCTGATCGCGGCCGGGAACACCGCGATGTCCGCCTACACCACGCGCGAGCGCATCGAGCAGCCGAACGGTGACGTGGTGGACAGCTGGAACTGGCACCTGTACGACCCCTCCGAGGGGCGCTACGAGAAGACGGGCTGGGCCTGGGCCGACGTCGCCCCGAACCTGCACACCGCTGCGGTGCTGGAGGGGCCGCTGCCCAGCAAGCGGGTCGGCATCCTCGATCTGGAGTCCGGCGAGGTGGAGCGGTGGATCGAGCTGGACCGGGGCGCTGCCGGAGTCTCCTGGTCCCCGGACGGCAGCCGCCTGCTCGCCACCACGTACAGCAAGAACCCGGACCGGCTGCACAAGAACAAACCGGTCATGAGTGACGGCAAGAGGCAACCCGGACCGGTGCGGAGCCGTACCGGCTACTACCTCATCGACATCGACATCGACATCGACATCGACATCGACGTCGACGCCGTGAAGTGGTTCGAGCTGTCTCCGGGGGAGCCGAAGACCCGCTTCAACGCCCGCGAGGACGTCGAATGGAGCGCCGACGGCACCCATGTGTTCGTTCGCAACATCATGGAGCCGCTGAAGACCTTCTACGATCTCGAGGGGCGTGAGACGAAGCCCCCGACCGGCGAGAACCTTGCGTACTCCCTGGCGGGCAGGTCACCCGGCGGCAAGCTGTCCGCCGGTGAGTTCGCGGGCGAGGGCGACGAGATCGCCACCGAGGTGCTGGACGCGAAGACCGGGAAGCGGGTTGCCAAACAGCCCGTGCAGGAGCTGCTCGCCTGGGCCGACGACGAGCGGCTCATCGCCTGGGGCTGCGATCCCAAGCGATGCGACGGCGCCGATGAGTTCCGCCAGCAGCTCCTGCTGGTGGACGTCGAGGGCACCCGGGTGAAGCAGCTGACCGGCTTCCGGGACGGCCAGAAGGCCGACGAGTGGGAACCCGTTTTCACCCGCCGGTGACCTGCCGGTGACCCACGGGCCGACCGGGGCCGGTGCGCGCCCGGCAGCGGGAGCAGCAGGGGGGTTCCCGCCGCCGGGCCTCGGCTGCCGCCCGCGCACCGGATATCGTGCCCGCCATGAGTGATCTTGGTTTGGGGCTGCGGTATTTGGTGCGCGGGCAGCGCTGGGTCGCCGGGCACGGCCGGTGGTTCGGTTTCGGGCTGCTGCCCGCCCTGGTGGCGCTCGTGCTGTACGCGGCGGCGCTGACCGGCCTCGCCTTCTGGACGGACGACCTCGCGGTCTGGGCCACCCCCTTCGCCGACGACTGGGGCGACACATGGCGGACGGGGCTGCGCACCCTGTTCGCCGTCCTGCTCTGGATGGGAGGGCTGCTGCTCGCCGTCCTCACCTTCACCGCCGTCACCCTGCTGATCGGCGACCCGTTCTACGAGAAGCTCTCCGAGCAGGTCGAGGAGTCCGAGGGCGACTGTCCGGTCGGGCCCGACCGGCCGCTGTGGCAGGAGCTGTGGATCTCGCTGCGGGACAGCCTCCATGTGCTCTTCCGTGCGCTGCTGTTGGCCGCGCCGCTCTTCCTGCTGGGCTTCATACCGGTCATCGGCCAGACGGTCGTCCCGGTCCTGGGGATCTGCGTGTCCGGGTTCTTCCTCACGCTGGAGCTGACCTCGGTCGCCATGCAGCGCCGCGACATCCCCGTACGGGACCGGCTGCGACTGCTGCGTGCGCGCAAGGGCCTGGCGCTGGGGTTCGGCGTGCCGCTGGTGCTGAGCTTCCTGGTGCCGTTCGTCGCGGTCCTGCTGATGCCGGGTGCGGTGGCGGGCGCGGCGCTGCTCGTACGGGACGTGACAGGCGGGGTGGGCGAGGACGATCCGGACGGCGGCCCTTACTGAGAAGCCGTCGCCTGGGCGAAGGTCTCCAGGAGGCGGGCCGTCAGGGCGGCGTCGGCCGGTAGGAGCGGGCCGCGCACCGGGCCGCCCGGCAGGCCCTGGGCGTGGAGCAGGGCCTTCACCGTCACCGTGCCCGGGGCCTCGGACATCAGGGCGTCCACCAGCGGGATGAGAGCGAGATGGCGGCGCGCCGCCTCGCGGTGGTCCCCCTTCTCGTAGGCGTCCAGCATCGCGCACACCTGGCTCCCGGCCACGTTGGCCACGGTGCTCACACATCCCACGGCGCCGATCGAGCACAGCGGGAGGATCAGTTCGTCGCACCCGGAGTAGTAGGCGAGGTCGCTCGCGGCCATCACCTTCGCCGACTTCATCAGGTCGTACGCGCAGTCCTTCACTCCTTGGATACGCGGGTGTTCGGCGAGCCTGAGCAGCGTGTCGGCGGTGAGTGCGGTGCCGGTGCGGCCGGGGATGTCGTAGAGCAGCACCGGAAGGCCGGTGGCGTCGGCGACGCTCAGCAGATGCTGGGCGACGGCCTCCTGGCCGGGGCGTGAGTAGTACGGGGTGACGACCAGCAGGCCGTGCGCGCCCGCCCGTTCGGCGGCCCGGGCCAGTACGACGGTGTGCCGGGTGTCGTAAGTGCCGACCCCGGCGACGATCGCCGCCCGGTCGCCGACCGCCTCCACGACGGCGCGTACCAGAGTGGTCTTCTCGGCGTCCGAGGTGGTGGGCCCTTCGCCGGTGGTGCCGCTGAGCACGAGGGCGTCGCAGCCCTCCTCGTCCACCAGCCGGATGGCCAGCCGCTGGGCGCCCTCCGGGTCGAGGGTGCCGGCAGCGTCGAACGGGGTGATCATGGCGGCTGCGGTACGGCCGAAGAGGCCGGGACGGGGGGTCATGGGCGGAGTCTGGTTCCCGACCGCCGCACAGGTCCACTTAGTTGTGCTGGGACATCCGTTTAGCAGTGCTCAACTTCCGCCCCGGCCCGGCCGCTCCGCCCCCGCCGTCCGCCCGCCGCCCCCGTCGTGCTGCGCTCCCCTCAGGGGCGGAAGCGCAGCACCTGCGGGTCGTGGTCGCTGACCTGATCCGCGAACTCGGCGTTCGTGTGCACGATGTCGTAGTCGAAGCGCCGGATGCCGGGGGAGACCAGGGTCTGGTCCAGCACCTGCGCGTTGCCCTGAAACACGTAGGTGTACCGCTCGTCACGCGGCAGGCTGCGGACGGTGCTGCGCAGCGCGTGCCCGTCGGTGAGAGCCTGGGTGGTCGGGGAGAACTCGAAGTCGTTGATGTCGCCGAGCACCACCACCTTTGCCTTCCGCTGCACCGCGAGCACCTCCTTGACGAAGGTGTTGACCTGTGTCGCCTGCCGGAGCCGCTGCTTCTCCGAGGACCGCTGCGGCGGCTGTACGCGTCCGTGCAGCGGCTGGTCGCCGCCCTTGGAGGCGAAGTGGTTGGCGACCACGATCACCGGCCGTCCGCGGAAGCGGAATTCGCCCGCGAGCGGCTTGCGGCTGTCCTCCCAGGCGGCGTCCTCGGGCGTGACGCGGCCGGGGGAGTGGGTGAGCGCGGCCCGGCCGCGCTGCTCGGTGACGCCGGTCGCCGTGGTGGCGTCGCCGCCGGGGCGGTCGGTGAAGGACACCCGCTCGGGATTGAAGAGGAAGACGTTGCGGATGTTGCCGCCGGGCTGTCCGCCGTCCTGGCCGTCCTGCGGGGCGATCCCGCGCCACTCGTAGCGCGGGCCGCCGGCGGCTGCGATGGCGTCGATCAGCTTGCTCACGGTCTTCCCGGCGGTGACGGTGCCGTCGTTCCTGGCGCCGGTGTCGTCCTGGATCTCCTCCAGCGCCAGGATGTCGGGCGAGGCCAGGTTCTCGACGACACCGTCCGCAAGCCGCTGGAACTTCGCCGGGTCGTCACCGGGGTCGAGGTTCTCCACGTTGTAGGTGGCGACGGCCAGTTCGCCCCGCCGCTGCGCCCGGGTGCGTTCCTGGGGCAGCTCACGCCGCTCGACCGTCACCGTCTCCCGGGCGGCGAGGTTGTAGCCGCCGAACTGGTCGTAGTCCAGCGGCCCGGCCGCGCCGCCGGTCAGGCGGTCACCGGTGTCGGTGGCGGGGAACGGCTCCTCGGACAGCGGGGTCAGCGTCTCGATCTTCAGACGCCCGGAGTTCTGCGCGTCGTACGAGCTGTAGCGGGTGCCGCCGCGTACGGTGCGCTCCTGCCGGGGCTTCACCGTCACCCACAGTTCGCCGTACGGGGTGCTCGGACCGACCACCCGGGCGTCGGGCACCTGGACGTTCATCCCCTCGAGGGACTCGTACAGATCGAGCGCATAACGCTCCGGCCGCAGTGCCAGCCCCTCGATGCCGTCCTCCTGCGCGGGGTCCCCCGGCGGGGTGTAGGCCTCCGGGATGCGGTCGGCGTGCAGCTTCTCGGGGCGGGGGAGCCGGTGGCCGGAGGAGACCACGGTCACCTCCGGACCGGATATCTGGGTAACCGACTGGTTTCCGGAGCCGCTGCCGCCGTAGTAGTACTCGCCTACCTTGCCGGAGACCAGCACGGAGTCCCCCACCCGCACTCCCGGCGCGGGACCGGAGCCGGTGAAGACGAAGATGCCCTCGCTGGTGGCCGCTGAGCCGTCCCCTCGCGGGTCCTGGATCCAGAAGCCCTTCGAGCCGTAGCCGCGTACACCGGTGACGATGCCGGGGACCTCGCGCACCGTGCGGTCCGCGTAGGGGGAGAGGCGGGTCGACCCCTGGAGGTCGTGGATCCGCAGTTGCCCGTCGGCGTCCGCGGCGGACCGCGCGGCGGCGGGCACGGTCAGCAGTGCGGAGGTCAGCGCGGCGACGGTGAGCGCACCGAGTGCGGCGTGATGGCGGGTGGTCAAGAGGTCCTCCGGGGCGGGTGGAATAACCGGAACGCAGCCGGGGCCGAGGGAGTCCTGCGGGACGCCCCGGCCGCTCTACGCGCGTAAAACTCCCCGAGGGCACGGGCGTTGTCAAGGCACGTCGCGGGTACTCCGGGCCAAGCGGGGATGAACGCGCCGGCCTCCCTCCGAGCCCGGCGGCCCGAGAGGCGCCCCCTGCGGGCTGAACCCTTCCGAAGACCCACCGGACACGCCCTAGGCTGGGGCACCACACCATGGGTGCCGCGCCATCCGCGCGTACTGTCCGCACCGCACCAAGCCGCACAAGGAGCCACCCCATGCCCGGTGACGAACGTCCCGCCTTGCCGCCCGTGCGGCTGCCCGCCGACGCCGATCTGGCCAGGGACGCGCTGGCCGCACCGCTCTTCGCGCGCGCGGTGCGCCTCGCCCGCTGGGCCGGGCCGGGCATCCGGGTGGGTGCGGGCGGCGAGCTGCTCGGCGGTCAGCTCAAGGAGGCCACGGTCCACCTCGATCTGGATGACGGCGGGGAGGGCCCCGCCGAGGTGTCCGAGGCGTGGAACCTCGCCGTCGACACCGGCCTCGTCGAGATCGAGGAGGACGAGGGCGCCGAGCCCAGCCTGGAGAGCGACGAACCGGTGGCCACCGCCACCGTCGGCGAGGAGCTGGACCGGCTGACCGGCGGCGGCAGCCCGCAGGATGTGCTGGACATCTGGCAGAGCGGGCTGGAGAGCGTCCTGGCGGACGCCGCCACGCCCAGCCTCGAGGACCTGCTGGACGGGCTCGACCCGGCCGTCAGCGAGGACGGCAGGCTCGACCCGGACTCCATCGATCTCGACGCCCTGGACTGGAATCCGGAGGACGAGAGCGAGTTCCTCGACGGCGTCCTCGGCAACCTCTACCTTCTCTCGGTCACCGACCCGGCCGTCACCGAGGGGGCCATGGTCCCGCTGCCGGTACTGGCCGCCTCGCTGATCGTCCCCGAGGACATGGAGGAGCCGACGGACGAGGTGCTGGAGGAGGTCTCCGCCGCCATGATGCGCCTCGACGATCAGTTCCGGATCCTGGAGCCGACCGGCCTGATCGCCTACCAGCCGGTGGACGAGGCGCTCACCCAGGAGTCCGAGGGAGACCTGCCGGACGAGCCGGACGACGAGGACGTCTCCCGCTACGGCATGGTGCGGCTGACCCCGCTCGGCATGTACGGCGTGCGTGAGCGCATGCGCGACGCGGGCGTCGACGCCCCCGTCATCGGTGACCTGGCCGGGGAGAGCGCCGAGACCCTGCTCGGGGCCGTGCCCTCCTTCCCGGAGGACAGCGCCCGGCTGGAGATCGAACAGTGGCTGGCGGACCGTGTCCGGCTGGACGCCGCGCGTGAGCTCCTCGCCGCCGGGCAGGGCAGCGACAAGGATGCCCCCGCCCGCCGCCTCGCCTGCCAGCTGGCGCTCTCCCTCACGGGCTCGCAGGGCGAACCAGCGCTGCGCGAGGTGCTCGACGACCGCGAACTGGGCGGCCTGGCACGGGTCCTGCTGGTCGAGCTCGGAGCCTCGGACGTGCCGCAGCCGGACGAGGCGATGGTCTTCTGGCTCACCATCGACACGCTCGCGGCCCAACTGGCCACGGCGGGCGAGCCGGAGGGACTCCAGAGCCTGGTGCAGGGCCTGGTCGACCAGCACACCGGGTTCTTCGACAAGGCGTGGCAGGTCGATCACCCCTCCACCGCCTACGTACTGGAGGCGATGGGCCGCATCCATCCCGACAAGGGGGCGGCGAAGGAGGCCCGCAAGGCCGCGTTCAAGGCACGGTCGCACACGCGCGACTAGGGCGCTCCCGGATCGCCGCGGGCCCGAACAACGCAGCGAGGACGGGGCCTCCCCAGGCCCTGTCCTCGCGGTCTTCTCGGGCCTGGGGTCGTCTGGACCAGGCTGGATCGGTGAGCGGGGCCTGCTGCGCGCTGCCGTTCGCGGCCCGTCGCCCGTCGGCGGACGCTTGCCTTCCGCTTGTCCGTGAAACAGCCCCGTGGCGTCGTGCACAGTTCAGCCCCGGTTCGTCGGCGGCGCGCAATGTGTGCCGCGCCACCACTGACGACGCGCACAGGAGAGGCAGACAGACGATGCCGATCAGCCGGAGAGACTTCGCCAAGCGATCCGCCGCCGGGGGCGCCGGAGTCGCCCTCGCGGGCAGCGTGAGTGTGCTGGCCACCGCGCCCGGCGCGCTGGCCGACGGGAAGGGGCACGACGGTCATGGGCAAGGCAACGGCCATGGACACGGACATCACGACGGCCCCGGCTACGGCCCGCTCGTCTCCGACCCCGAGGGCATCCTCGCGCTGCCCGCGGGCTTCTCGTACCGGATCCTCACCCACTCGGGCGAGACAACGCTGGAGACGGGGGAGAGCACTCCCTCCAACCACGACGGCACCGCCGCCTTCGAGGGCGCGCGGGGGGCCACCCTGCTCGTCAACAACCACGAGCTGAAGGGCCCCCGCGCGAACTGGAAGCACCCGGTGCCGCTCACCGACGGCCTGGTCTACGACCCGGCCGCCTCGGGCGGCTGCACGGTCGTGGAGGTCTCCAAGCACGGCGATCATGTGACCGAATGGGTCGGCATCGCGGGCACCTCCACCAACTGCGCGGGCGGCAGCACCCCGTGGGGCACCTGGCTGACCTGCGAGGAGAACACCGACCGTGCCGGCGAGAACGGCATGACCAAGGACCACGGCTATGTCTTCGAGGTCGACCCGCACGACCGCCGCGCCAATCAGGACCCGAAGCCGATCAAGGCGCTGGGCCGGTACGACCACGAGGCCGTCGTCGTCGACACCAAGCGCGGCCACCTCTACCTGACCGAGGACGCCGACGAGCCCAACGGCCTCTTCTTCCGCTGGGCCCCGCCGGAGGACTTCCGGCACGGTCGCGGGCAGCTGCGTGGTCTCGCCGACGACGCGGGCACCCTGCAGGCGATGAAGTGCTTCGACTCGGGCGGCCGTTTCGTCGAAGACCTCTCGCACAGCACCAAGATCGGCGTCGTCTACGGCGTGGACTGGGTGGACGTACCGGACCGTGACGCACGGGAGAAGCCGGTGCGTGAGCAGTTCGGAGAGGGCGAGGTCACCCGTGCCCGCAAACTGGAGGGCATGTGGTGGGCCGACGGGGGTGCCTACTTCGTCTCCTCCTACGCCCGCGCCTCGGACAGCCCGGGTGTACCGCACGACGGCCAGGTCTGGTTCTACGAGCCGAAGCGGCGCACGGTCACCCTGAAGGTCCGCCTCGGCGTCAACCAGGAGCCCTCAGAGACGGGCGGACTGGACGGGCCCGACAACATCACCGTCTCGCCCTACGGCGGCCTGATCCTCGCCGAGGACGGCTCCGGGCACCAGCACCTCTTCGGTGCCACCGACAGCGGCGAGACCTATCCGCTCGCCCGCAACGAGCTCAATCTCGGCACCGACGAGGAGCCGGAGTACAGCGAGTTCGCCGGGGTCTGCTTCTCGGCCGACGGCAGCACGCTCTTCGCCAACATCCAGACGCCGGGCATCCTGCTGGCTGTGACGGGCCCCTGGAAGCGCGTGCGCTGAGGCCGCGGGCGGTATGGAGCGGGACCGGGAGGGTGCCCGCCGGCGGGCACCCTCCCGGTCCGTACCCGCTACAGCGCGGCGCCGCCCGGCTTCACCATGCCCCGGACCGTACGCGAGTCGACGTAGTCGCCCAGGGCGGTCATCTCCCACTCGCCGGAGAACTGGCGGATCAATTTGCACATCAGCACGCCCGTACGCGGCTCGGCGTTGGTGAGGTCGAAGCGCACAAGCTCCTCACCGCTGCCCGCGTCCAGCAGGCGGCAGTATGCCTTGGCCACATCCGTGAACTTCTGCCCCGAGAAGGAGTTCACCGTGAAGACCAGCCCGGTGACCTGCGGCGGAAGGCTGCCGAGATGGACGGTGATCGCCTCGTCGTCTCCCGCGCCTTCGCCGGTGAGGTTGTCGCCCGAGTGTTGGATCACGCCGTTCAGGATGACGAGCTTGCCGAAGTAGCAGGCGTCGACCTTCTTGCGGTTGGCGTCGTACGCGATGACCGAGGCGTCGAGGTCGATGTCCTTGGAGCGGAAGGCGGGCTCCCAGCCGAGCCCCATCCGCACCGAGGACAGCATGGGGGCGCCGCCCTTGACGAGCGAGACCGTCTCGTTCTTCTGCAGGTTGACCCTGCCCTTGTCGAGGTTGATTCTGCCGCCTGCGGCTGGTGCGGCTGGTGCGGCTGGTGCGGCAGGTGCGGCAGGAGCCGGGGGCGCCGGGGGCGCCGGCGGAGGCGGGGCCGGGGCGGCGGGCGCCTGCGGAGCCGGTGGGGCGGGCGCCTGTGGTGCCGGGGCTTGAGGTGCCGGGGCCTGCGGCGCGGCCTGGGGTGCGGGCTCCTCCACGCTCACGCCGAAGTCCGTCGCGATCCCGCCCAGACCGTTCGCATAGCCCTGCCCGACCGCGCGCACCTTCCACGCGCCGCTCCGCCGGTAGACCTCGACCACCACGAGGGCGGTCTCGGGGCCGAGCCGGGGCGGGGTGAAGGTGGCGATGACGGCGTTCGTCCCCACGTCGCGCACGGTGGCCGTCGGCTCGGTGCCGGAGAAGGTGGCGCCGGGGGTGTCCAGGCTCGCCGTCACGACGATCTTTTCGATGTCGGCGGGCACACCGCCGGTCTCCACAGTGATCGTGTCGGCCGCGCCGCTGCTGTGGGTAACGCCTGGTCCGCTGGGCTGGTTGTAGAAGACGAAGTCGTCGTCGGAGCGGACCTTGCCGTTGGCGGCGATCAGCAGGCCCGACACGTCGAGCCGCACCGGAGCGGTGACCTCGACCGCCACCCGCGTGGCGGTCAGCGGAAGATTCGAGCCAGGGGTCATTGCAGTCATGATCCGGCTAACGAACGACTTCGCTTTGCGGTTCCTTTGCCCCAGTACTACTGCCAGGCCCCATGCAAGTCCCCGCCCCGGTCCCCGCCCGCACCGCTGCCGTCACCGACGGTCCGCCCTTCACCCGGACGGTGGCCGCGAGGACCCCGACCACGCTCAGCACCATCCCCGCCACGGCGGCCAGGCCCAGTGCGTCCCCGAACATCGTGTACGCCCATATGGCGGTGGTCGGCGGCGTCAGGTAGATCAGGGCACTGGTGCGGGTGACTCCGTTACGGCGCATGCTGAGCCAGTAGAAGCCGTAGCCGCCGACGGTGGACAGCAGCACCACCCAGCCGACCGCCATCCAGAACGAGCCGCCGCCCGGCGGAACCGCGTGCCCCGCCGCCCCCGCGATCACGGTGAAGGCGAGCGCGCTGGTGAGGCAGTGCAGCGGCAGCGTGTCGGCGGGGGCGAGCGGGTGCCGGGCTCGCCGTTCCAGGAAGCTCGCGGCCAGCAGGCCCGCCATACCGGCGAACGGCAGCGCGTAGGCCCAGAGCGGTGCGGCGGCCGGTGCGGAGAGGTCGTCCCCCACGACAAGCGCGACTCCGGCGAGCCCGATCCCCAGGCCCAGCCACTGGCGCCCGCGCACCGTCTCGCCCAGCAGCGGCCCGGCGAGCGCGCCTGCGGCCAGCGGCTGGAGGGCGGCGATCAGTGCCGAGGTCCCGGAGGGGACTCCTGCACCGGCCGCCCAGACCACTCCGCCGAGGTAGACGCCCTGGGAGAGCAGTCCGATCAGTGCCTGCTCCGCCAGGGCCCGTGGCGGCAGCCTTCGGCGGCGCAGCAGCAGCCACGCGCCGCCGAGGAGCGCGGAGGCGACGAGGAAGCGCCACATCAGCAGCGTGTCGGCGGTGGTCTCCCTGGTCCCCAGTTCGGCCCCGATGAACCCGGAGCTCCACATCACCACGAGCCCGGTGGATATGGCGGTGCCACGCATGGATCTCCCTCGTCCTTCTCAGCCCCGGCGGGTGCGGCGGGTGCGGCGGATGCGACGAGTAAACCGATCTGTTTACTCCCGATGGGAGTAGAGTGAACTAGACAGATCGGTTTACTGCAAGTGCGGAGGTGATCGGGTGGCGAACGGGACGCTCACGCCCGGCGGACGGAAGATCCTGGACGCGGCGGCCCTGCTCTTCTACGGGCGCGGCATCAACGCGGTGGGAGTGGACCTGATCGCCCGGCAGGCGGGAGTCACGAAGAAGACGCTCTACGACCGCTTCGGCTCGAAGGAAGCCCTGGTCGCGGCGTACCTGCGGGAGCGTGACCAGCGCTGGCGGGAGTGGCTGACCGCCCGGGTCTCGGCAGGCGGCGGCAGCGCGTACGGGCGCGTACTGGCGACCTTCGACGGGCTGGGGGAGTGGATGCGCCGGGAGAACCCGCGTGGCTGTGCCTTCGTCAACGCCGCCGCCGAGCTGACCGGTCCGGCGCATCCCGGCCGGGCGGTGATCGAGGACCAGAAGCGCTGGCTGCGCGGCTATCTGCGTGAGCTGGGTGAGGAAGCGGGCGCGGCGGACCCGGCGGGGCTCGCGGACGAGCTCGCGCTGCTGCATGAAGGGGCGACGGTGCTCGGCGGCCTCTCGGTCACCGAAAACCCCGCCGCCACCGCCCGCTCACTGGCGGTACTGGCCATGGAGCGGGCGGGCTGTACGTAACGACGTGCACCAGGGCGTAACCGCCTCCGGCGGGAACCACGACCGCCCCGGCGACGGGCGGCCGGGGCGGTCGTGGCCTTGGGAGCGGAAGCCGGGCGGACTCAGACCTCCAGCGGCACCTCGTGGATCTCGGCGGCCGGGTGACCCGCCCGCTCGTGGATCCGTTGCACCGCCTCAGCGGAGGGTGCCTCGGAGAGGCAGTAGACGACGCCCGCCTCCGGGTCGGCCCATGCCTTCTCGAAGCGGACGTTCTCATCGCCTTCGATCGCCCGGTCGGCGGTGTGCGCCTCCCTGAGCTGATCTTCGGTGATGCCCGTCATTCCCGTGTGGACATCCATGAATGTGGCCATGCTGCTCCGTACCTCCCTCGCCTGTCGGCGGAAGGCGGGCCGACCGGGCGGCGCGCACCGGGCCGGTCCTGGCAGAGGCCTCCCGCGCTGCTGGTACCCCTCCATCGTGCTCCTGCCGCGCACGGCACGCCAGGCCCGGCAGGGGTGGGGTGCGGGAGCGGGGCACGGGGAGCGATCACGCTCCGGCAGAACCGGGGGCCCAGGGAGGGAACCGGAAGCGGTGCGATACCCGTCTTTGCGTGCGGACGGTGACGGCTGCGTACGCACACCCGCGCCGCGCCTCTCTCCTCCGGCCGGCGGCCGGGCGGAGCGCCCGTCCCCGAGGATCAGCCCGTATGGGGCCGATGTCGGCTATGGACGGATATAGCGGTATCGCCCAAGAGCCCTGTGCCGGGAGTCACATCGGAGCCGTCCGCTCTGCCGCCCGGTGCACCGCCACGCAAGGGCTCAGACGTTGGCGCGCCGTCAATTCGCGCGCACAGGCCACCTATTGGGGAAATCCCGGAATTCGCGCTTCTCACGCACGGAAAATGATCCACAGCATACCGTGGCGGAATTTGCGAGCCCCTTCTCCGGAATGCGAGTGGCGGGGTTCCAGCGCCTTGTCTCTCGTAAGGCCCTGTGTTTATGTTTCCTCGCCCCCGGACCTGTGATGGGGGTTCCGCCGCCGGACGCCGAATCCTGCCCCGGTGGAGGGAAACAGCATTCACCGTGGCAGGAGCGGGGGAACCAGGTAAGTGCCGTGCCGCACGTCACGCGGCCGGCTCGGGGTGAAGCCATGCCCCTTGCGCTGCAGCTTCTGCTGTCGAGCGCTGGAGTATGGCCGGGCAACTCCTGTCCGAATCCGACAGCTCACCTCGCAGGCGCAGGAGAGGACGCACAACCATGTCTCGTGGTCGCCATCGACGTTCGCGTAACCCCATCAATTCCCGTAACACTTCCCGCCTTTTCCTTGCCCTCACGGTCGGCGGTGCCGGTCTGGCAGCGCCGCTGGTGTTCGCCGGTGGCGCACAGGCGGCTCCCGTTTCCGTAACGGACAAGGCGCAGTCCGCCACGACGTCCGCCGTGCAGCAGAGCAAGGGCGGTGCGGAGTCGTACACCGTCGTCAGCGGTGACACCCTGCACCGCATCGCCACCGCCCAGGACATCGAGGGCGGTTGGTCGACCGTCCACGAGGCCAACCGCGAGGTCATCGGCGACGACCCGGACCTGATCTTCCCCGGCCAGAAGCTCACCCTCGCCGTCTCGGAGGCCGCGAACGGGCAGGACGAAGGCTCGGGGCAGGAGCGCGCCGACCGCAGTGCCGACCGCACAGCCGTGGACTCGGGCGAGACGCCGGCCGACAGCCCGGCGGCGAGCGGGCAGAGCTACCCGGACAATCTGGACGGGTGGATCCGCGAGGCCATGGCCATCATGAAGCAGGAGGGCATCCCCGGCTCCTACGAGGGCATCGAGCGCAACATCATGCGGGAGTCCGGTGGCGACCCGAACGTCAGCAACAACTGGGACATCAACGCCCAGAACGGCACGCCGTCCATCGGTCTGCTGCAGGTCATCAAGCCGACGTTCGACGCCTACCACGTCGAGGGCACCGCGTACGACCAGGCCGACCCGGTCGCCAACATCGTCGCGGCCTGCAACTACGCGGCCGACCGGTACGGCTCGATCGACAACGTCAACGGCCCGTACTGAGCCGTTCGGCCACACGGCCGCGGCCGATCGGCCGGCTGAACGCCCCGCCTGCCCGACTGTCCGCCACCCCTGCCCCTCCGGGTCGGGGTGGCGGACAGCCGCCGTTGTCAGCGGCGGTCGCGGGAGTGCCCGAAGAAGATCCGGTAGCCGACCAGAAGCACCAGCGAGCCCGCGATCGCCGCGACCCACAGCGCCGGATCGACGAAGTTGTCGCTGACCGGCCGGTCGAGGAAGGTGGCCGACAGCCAGCCGCCGAGGAAGGCTCCGGCCACGCCTATGAGCGCCGTGCCGATGACCCCGCCCGGATCGCGGCCCGGCAGCAGCACCTTGGCGACGGTGCCCGCGATCAGGCCGAGGATCAGCCAGCTGACGACGCCGGAGCTCGCGAGGTCCGAGAGGGCGGAGTCCGAGTCCGGCGCCGCGAAGTGGAGGGCGTCTGACAGTCCGTCGGCCAGGCCCCGGTCCATGCTCTCGTTCACGGTGCTGCCTCCCGTAGATGATCGTTTGGTGCTCCATCATGCACGGTGGTGAGCGTTTCAACGGCCGTTCCGCCGCTGCCCGAGGGCGGCCCCACTCCGCCGTTCAGTCGCGGGGCGCGCGAACGGGCTTACCCGTCCGGGGTGTTGGTGAGCTTCCCACCCAGGCGCCGGGTCAGGAACTTCTCGAAGCAGTGGATGCGGTCTTCAATTTCACGTGTGGTTGAGGTCGCAGTGCGCGACCACCCTGGGCGTCTGGGGGGGAAAGGCGCCCTCCCGGGTAGCGTGGAGAATTCCGCCCTCGCACGGACGACCGAGCACCGGTGCCCCGGCGCGACCGAAAGGACCCTTCGTGACCACCCCCGCCTCCCTGGTACCCGCCCAGGCCGCCTCCCGCCTGGGCGAGTTCACGCTCATAGACGTCCGCACCCCCGGTGAGTACGCGAGCGGCCACCTCCCCGGAGCGCGCAACATCCCGCTGGACCGGCTGGACGAGGCGCTGCCCGCACTCCGTGCGGCCGGCGCCCGGAGTGCGCTGCTGGTCGTCTGTGCCTCCGGAGCCCGTTCGGCACGGGCATGCCAGACGCTCGCCGAGGCCGACACCGCCGCCGCCACGCTGGCCGGTGGCACCGCCGCCTGGGCGGGCGCGGGTTACCCGCTGGACCACCCCGAAGGGGCGCGCGCCGTCTGGCCCATGGAGCGCCAGGTCCGGCTCGCCGCGGGCGGTCTCGTGCTGCTGGGGCTGGCCGCGGGCCGCCGTGCACCGGCGGCACGCTGGCTGGCCGCCGGGATCGGCGCCGGACTGGTCTTCTCGGCGGCCACGGACACCTGCGGCATGGCGAGCGTCCTCTCCCGCCTCCCGCACAACCGTCCCCCGCAGGGCACCGACGACTTCCACGCCACCCTTGCCGAACTGGGCGGCTGACGGACGGGCAACCGGTGACGGCTACGCCGCGCCACCCGCTGTCACGACGGGGGTTCGCCGCCGCCCGGCAGCAGAGCCGCAGTGCACTGCGCGACGGTCTCCAGCACGTGCGATGGCACCGGGCTGCCCTCCTGCAGGTGCCGCTGGACCAGCGCGTACGGCACATCGATGACCGCGACGACGACGCGCTCGACGTCCACCTGTCCGGTGGCGCCGAGTCGGTGCGCGAGTGTGTGGACCGCGCCGTACACGCGCGTGTTGGCGGCCTGTAGCGCGCGGCCCGCCTCCTGGGGCCAGCGGGCCTGTTCGAAGTCCCGGGGGTTGTAGCGCAACACCCGCGCCTCGGCGGGGTGATCGCGGGCCCAGCACACGGTGTGCCGGGCGGCGTCCATCGCGGCCGTCCGGGGTGCAGTCGACTCCAGTGCGCTCAGGAAGCCCGACTGGAAGTTGTCGAGGGTGCGCAGCCAGAGCTCGGAGAGGAGCGCGGGGCGATCGGCGAAGCGGTGGTAGACGGATCCGCTCGGGGCGCCCACGGACTTGGCTACGGCGGCCATCGTGACCGCCGCCGGGCCGCCCTCGGCGGCCAGCCGCACCGCGGCGTCGAGAAGATCGGACGCACCGTAGCGCGAGGGTCGGGCCATGGTTTCAGAGTATGCTCCCCAGTGTATTTAGAGAGATACCTCTAAAACCTGGACCAGCCTCGCGACCGGTCCGCGACGGGAAGAGTGCGGCTATGGCGGTGTACAACGTTCACGAAAGGCTGCTGCCGGTGGGGGAGCGGGAGGCTGGGGCGCTGATCGACGGGCTCTCCGGGCCAGAGGACCGGCTGTGGCCGAAAGCCGACTGGCCCCCCATGGTGCTGGACGGCGCGCTCGCCGTCGGCGCGCGCGGTGGGCACGGCCCGGTCCGGTACACGGTGATCGGCTACGCGCCGGGCCAGTGGGTGCGCTTCCGCTTCACCGGCCCGCGCGGTTTCCACGGCTTCCACGAGTACACCGTGCACCCGAAGGGCGAGCACAGCACCGTGCTGCGCCACACGCTCGTCATGCGCGCCCGCGGCACCGCCCGTCTCAGCTGGCCCCTGGTGTACCGCCCCTGTCACGACGCCGTGCTGGAGCAAAGCCTGGACCGCGCCGAGCTCGCCGCCACCGGCAGGGTCGCAGCCCCGGCCCGCTGGACGCCGTACGTGAGGCTGCTGCGCAGCAGGCTCACCCCGGGGTGACGAAGCCCCGTTCGTAGGCGGTGATCACCGCCTGGGTGCGGTCGCGGGCGGCGAGCTTGGCGAGCACCGAGGCGACATGGCTCTTCACGGTGGCCGGGCCGACCGCCATCCTGGCCGCGATCTCCGCGTTCGTCAGCCCTTCGGTCATCAGCCGCAGCACCTCGGCCTCCCGCTCCGTGAGGCGGGAACGCAGGCTGCCGGCTTCTTCCCGGCCGTCCCCCGCGGGGGCCCCGCGCTCCGGCGCGTACCGCGCGGCCAGGCCGCGTACGGCGGAGGGGAAGAGCAGCGAGTCGCTGTGCGCGACCAGCCGCACGGCCTGGACCAGCTCCTCGGCCGCCGCGCGCTTGAGCAGGAAGCCGCTGGCGCCCACGCGGAGCGCGTCGTAGACGTACGAGTCGTTCTCGAAGGTCGTGACGACGACGATCCGGGGCGCGTCCGCGCCCATCGACTCCAGCAGCAGCTCGGTCGCCCGGATCCCGTCGATCTCCGGCATGCGCACATCCATCAGCACGAGGTCGGGACGGGCCTCGCGGACGACCGAGACCGCCTCGGTGCCGGTCGCGGCCTCGCCGACGACGGTCATGTCGGATTCGGCGCCGAGGATCGCACGCAGCGCGGTGCGTACGAGCCGCTCGTCGTCGGCCAGCACCACGCGCAGCGGCGCGGGTGGCGCCGGTGTGGCGGAGGTCATCGGGCCCTCCCGCCGGTACGGTCCGGCCCGCCGCCCGCGAGCGGCAGTCGTGCGCTCAGCCGCCAGACCGCCGTACCGCGCGCATCGGCCGGTCCGGCGTGCGCCGAGCCGCCCAGCAGGGTGGCCCGCTCCTCGACCCCGGCCAGCCCGCGTCCGCCGCCGGTGCCGACGGCGGGCCCCGTCCCGTTGGGCAGCGGATTCTCCATCACGATCTCCAAGGTCTCTCGCCCATCCCCTTCTGCCAGAACCAGCCGCGCCGTCATCGGCTGCGTCCCCGCGTGCCGCAGCGCGTTGCTCAACCCCTCCTGCATGATCCGGTACGCCTCGCGGGAGATGGCGGCGGGCAGCGCTTCGAGCACCACCTCCTCACCCACCCGGCACTCCACCCGCGCACCGGAGGCGCGGGTGCGCGCCAGCAGCCCGGCCAGCCCCGCCGCGAGCGTGGGCCCCAGCGGGCCCTCAGCCTTCCGGTCGCCCTCCGTGTCCGCCTCCCGCAGGATGCCGAGCACCGTGTCCAGTTCGGCCACCGCGTCCCGGGCGGTCTCCTCGATGGCGGTCAGCGCCTCGCGCGCGAACTCCGGATCCGCGTCCAGCACGCGCCGGGCCGCACCCGCCTGGAGGGTGACCGCGCTCAGTGCGTGGCCCACCGAGTCGTGCAGGTCGCGGGCGAGCCGGTTGCGGGAAGCAAGCATCCGCGCCCGCTCCTCCGCCGCCGCGAGCCGGTCGGCGGGAGTCGGCCCCAGCAGGTGGGCCGCGCCACGCGCGAGCAGCACTCCCGCCGCGTACGCCACCGACACCAGCGTCGCGAGCAGGGCCGCGCCGATGAAGGGTGTCGTCCAGAACAGCGGCCCCTCCACCCACCCCCACCCGGGGCCCCAGTCCCGGTGCCGCACACTCGGGACGAACGGGATGAGCAGCAGCACCACAGCCAGTGGCGGCACTGCCAGACTCGCCCCGCTGACCAGCCCACCGAGCCCGACATGCAGCGTGAACCAGCCCGCCGTACGCAGCCGGGCGGGGTCCGAGGCGGCCGGACTGCCGGCCGGCACGTCGGCGCGTACGCCGCACAGCGCCTGCGCCGCGTGCGTCTCCAGGGTGCGCACCAGGGGGAAGAGCCAGCCGGTGGCCGCGACGAGCGGGAGGCTCACCCCGTAGGCGAGGAGCTGCCAGCCGGCCGAGCGGAACGGGTCGGCACCGGGGGAGAACACCGGCAGCAGTGCCATCGCGAGCAGGTGATAGGGCATCAGCAGCGCGCCGCCGAGCAGCAGATGCACCCAGCGCAACCGTGCGCGACGCCCCAGCGGACACCTCACGCCGCGGATCGTTCCGAGCGCGGGGTGCTGCTGGTGCCGTTGCCGGACACAGCACTGGACGCCGCTCGTTCGGCGAGGAAATGTGCGCCCGCCGTGAGGATGAGCAGGCCGACGGTCATCTGCACAGAGTAGGTGAGGTGCATGACCGGGGTGGCTCCCGCCTCCGCGTCGTCCACGGCCAGCGACGCGAGCGTCATCCAGCCGCCCCATCCGGTCAGTACGCCGGAGCCGGTCCAGGCCATCGCGAGGGGCACGGCCAGCCGCAGTCCGGGACGGGCCCGGAAGGCGAGCAGCAGGAGCCCCGTCACGGCGGCGAGGCCGAACAGGGCGCCGACACCCTGGCTGACGTACATATCGCTGCCCCGGTCCTGGGCCAGGTCTTCGCTGAGCCCGGCCGCCGAGCCGGACGCCCACAGCAGCTGTGTGGTCAGCGGGCAGAGGGCCAGCGCGGCGGCGGCCACGGCCGTGGCCTTCCGCGCCGGAGCGAGCGGGCTGTCCGGCAGCTCACCGATCCGGCCGCGCCACAGACGGCCCCAGCGGTCCCGCGCGTAGGGGACGAACAGGCCGCCCAGGGCCAGGCCCTGGACGATGAAGCCGCCGTAGACGACCCCGAACACCCACGGGTCGAGGAACGCCCGGGACTCCGCCGTCCCCGCGGACCCGGCACCAGCCACCAGTTGGATGGGGAAGGCGACCATGATGGGCGCCAGCAGTCCGGTGGCAAGCCACATCGGGAAGGCCAGCAGCCAGGCCGGGACCCGTCGGCCCCATGGCCGGGTCAGCAGCAGTGCGAGGCCGAGGACCGCCGCGTCCATCAGGACGGTCAGCCCGTTCGCCAGGCGCAGTGCCGTCTTCCTGTCGGGATCCAGCAGCACGCTGTCGGCGGGGATGCCGGTGTCGCCGCCGCAGATCCAGACGATCTTGAGGACGATGTAGGGCAGGCAGGCGGCGACCGCGATGACGAACAGGACGCGGGCGCGGTGTGGCGCCGAGGGCGGACCGGATACAGCGGGAGCTGCAAAGACAGCAGGAGGAGCGGAGGTCTGGGTCATGGGCCCTACGCTGCCGCGCCGCGCGGGCCGGTACGTCGCCCCGTACGATGATCCGCCTCCGCCGTTCGGGGGAGCGGAGTGCGGTACCGGCTCACCCGCCGGTACCGTGCGCTCCGGCTCCGGGCGGCGGACATCCCGGCTGACCTGCCCGTACGGCGAGAATCCGGGGCGGGCGCGCGAGACCCGAACTGGACAGCCGCCGAATGCGGTACCAGGCTGCTGACATGACGAGCCTGGGAGGCGCGGAGTTCGCGCCGTTGACGAAGACCTACCTCAACACCGCGTCCACCGGACTGCTTCCGCTGCGCACCGCGCGGGCACTCAAGAACGCGGCGGAGGACGCGGCGCACGGGCGCACCGGGCCGGAGTACAACTTCACGGCCCTCGCCGCCGCGCGGTCGGCGTTCGCCCGTATCGCGGAGGTGCCCCCCGCCCGGGTCGCCGTCGGGAACTCCGTGGCCACGCACGCCGCACTGATCGCCGCCTCGCTGCCCGCCGGTGCCGAAGTGCTGATCGCGGACGATGATTTCAGTTCCCTGGTGAACCCGTTCGCGGTACGTACCGACCTCAAGCTGCGCAGCGTCCCGCTGGAGCGGCTCGCCGAGGCGGTGGGCCCGCAGACGGGGCTGGTCGCGGTCAGTGCCGTGCAGTCCGCGGACGGCCGGGTTGCCGATCTGGCGGCGCTGCGAGCGGCGGTGGACGCGCAGCCACGCAGCGGGCGCAGCATCCGGATCGTCGTCGACGCCACCCAGGCGCTCGGCTGGCTGCGGTTGCCGCCCGAGACATACGACTACCTGCTGTGCGGGTCCTACAAGTGGCTGATGAGCCCCCACGGCGTCTCGCTGCTGGTGGTGCCGGAGGATGTCGGCGACGAGCTGCTGCCGCTCAACTCCGGCTGGGTCGCGGGCGAGGAGCCGTGGAACAGCTGTTACGGGCCGATCGAGGAACTCGCCCACGACGCACGGCGGTTCGACGAACGGCCCGCGTTCGTCTCGTACATCGCCGCCGAACATTCTTTCGCGCTGGTCGGCGAGATCGGCACCGACCGGATCGGACGGTACGACCTGGGGTTGGCCGACCGCTTCCGTACGGGCGCCGAGGCGCTCGGACTGCGGCCGGTGCCCGCCGCCTCGCCGATCGTGGCCGTGCCGGGTCTCGGCCACGCCGCCGCCCGGCTGAAGGAGGCGGGCGTGGAGGCCTCGGCACGGGCGGGCAACCTGCGGGCGTCCTTCCATCTCTACAACACCGAGACGGACGTGGACCGGCTGCTGGAGGTGCTCAGCACCCTCTGAGCGCGCTCATCGGAAGGCTGCGGCATTGCGGCCGGCCCAGTCGGCGAAGGTGCCCGGTGCCCTGCCCAGGACTCGCGTGGCGTCGGGGCTCACCCGCTGCTCGCTCTCGGTCGGTTCACCCAGGATGGCCAGGGTGCCCTCGATCACGGGCAGCGGCATGAACTGCGCCATCAGCTGGTGGGCCTCCGCGCGGGTCTGCTCGGTGAAGTGGACTGGCTCGCCCAGCACGGCCGCGATCGCCGCCGCCCTCTCCCGCGGGGTGGTCGGCGCGGGACCGGTCAGCGTGTAGGTGGCGCCCAGGTGGGAGTCCTGGGTCAGGGCGGAGACGGCGACCGCGGCCACATCGTCCGGATCGATGAAGGGCAGGCCGATGTCACCGAAGGGCGCGGCGACCGTGCGCCGGGTACGGACCGACTCCGCCCAGGCGAAGGCGTTGGTGGCCATCCCGCCCGACCGCAGGACCGTCCAGTCGAGCCCGGACTCCCGGACGGCCGCCTCGAACCGGCCCGGGTGCCGGTATGCCTCCGGGCGGGTCCCCGCGCCCTGCGAGGACAGCAGCACGACCTTGCGGATCCCGGCGGTCTTCGCCCTTTCCAGGATGCCGTGCGGGTTTTCGCCTGCCACCAGCAGGAACAGCGCCCGCGCCCCGTCGAACGCGCCCGGCAGACTCGCCGGATCGGCCAGGTCGGCGGCCACCGCCCGTACCCCTGGCGGCACGTCCGCGTCGGTGATACGGCGGGCTGCGGCCGTCACCGGTACCTGCGCTTCGGTCAGCTTCCGCACCAGCGCCCGCCCGACGTTCCCGGTCGCACCTGTCACCACGATCATGTCGATCTCCCTGGCTCGATGAGTAAGTTAGTTGGCTGACTTACTTCGTTGGGTGAGACGTTAACACGGTCCGGCACGCTGCTGTCTATAGTCAGTTGGGTGACTGACTCAAAGGATTCTCGGCACCCCCGGGCGAAGGCCGTCGGCAAGCGGCAGCGGCTGATGGCCGCCGCCTCCCGAGTCCTCCACGAGCAGGGCGTGGAACGCACGACCATCGCCGACATCGCCCGCGCCGCCGACGTCCCGGTGGGCAACGTCTACTACTACTTCAAGACCAAGGACGAGCTGGTGGAAGCCGCCCTCTCCGAGCACACCGGACACCTGGAGGCCCTCACCGGCCGGCTCGACCAGCTCCCCGACCCGCGCGAACGCCTCAAGGGGCTCGTGGAAGCGTGGGTCAGCGGGCGCGACACCGCAGCCCGCTACGGCTGTCCCACGGGCACCCTCGCCGTCGAACTCGACAAACGAGCCGAGGGCGGCCTCGACCTCGCGGTGGGCCATGTCATCCGCCGGCTGCTGGACTGGGTGGAAGAGCAGTACCGCCAGCTGGGCATGGCCGACCCCGAGGAACTGGCACTGGCGCTCGTCGGCGCCTACCAGGGCATGTCCCTGCTCTCCAACGCCCTGCGCGACCCGGAGATCATGACCCGCGAGGGGGCCCGTCTCGTTCGCTGGCTCGACGGCCTGACCGAACAGGTGAATACACCAGGCCCGCGCTGAGCCGTTCGAGTGATGCGGTGTTCGAGCGATGCGGTGCGCACCGAGGCTCGTGCGGGTCCGTGCGCGGTTCGCGCTGCGGACCGGCTTCATGGCTGGTGAGGGGCGGGACTCTCCCTGCGGCCCCGCCCCTCCAGCCGGCGGAGTACCGGTGGGGCTCAACTGCGCCCCACCGCACCGGCTACTTCACGGGGGTGAAGTCCCGTGCCCCGATGAAGCTGGGGCGTCGTACCGGGGCGGCGAAGGGCTCGACCGCCTCGTTCTCCACGCTGTTGAAGACGATGAACACATTGCTCCGCGGATACGGAGTGATGTTGTCACCGCTCCCGTGCATGCAGTTGCAGTCGAACCAGGTCGCCGACCCGGCCTTGCCGGTGAAGAGCTGAATTCCGTGCGCGTCGGCGAACTTGGCCAGCGACTCGTCGGACGGCGTGCCCGCGTCCTGCATCTGCAACGACTGTTTGTAGTTGTCCTTCGGTGTGGCTCCCGCACAGCCGAGGAAGGTCTTGTGCGACCCCGGCATGATCATCAAGCCACCGTTGGTGTCGTAGTTCTCGGTCAGTGCGATCGAGACCGACACGGTCCGCATGCGCGGCAGACCGTCTTCCGCGTGCCAGGTCTCGAAATCCGAGTGCCAGTAGAAACCTGAGGCACCGAACCCCGGTTTGACGTTGATCCGGGTCTGGTGGACGTACACGTCCGACCCCAGGATCTGCCGTGCCCGGCCCACCACACGCGGGTCCCTCACCAGTGCGGCGAAGACCTCGCTTATCTTGTGCACCTCGAACACGGTCCGGATGTCCTGCGACTTGGGCTCGACGATCGAGCGCTCGTCGTCCCTCATCTCCTGACCGGAGGTGAGCCGTTCCAGTTCCCGCTGATAGACCGCCACCTCGTCGGGCGTGATCAGCTGGTCGATCGCGAGGAACCCGTCCCGCTCGAAGTCCGCCAGTTCCGGGGCTGAGACTGGCCCCTTCGTTCCCGGTTCGGACCACACAACTGGGTCCAGTCGCGGTGATGCCACCTCAGTGGTTCCGCGAGTCGGGTACAGGTCGGCGGTGCGCTCGGGTGCGGTGATCATGGTGTTGCCTTCCTCTCCTCTCGTACGGCCCTTTCTGCTGGGCGAACGACCGACGTGGCGCCGCGTGGGGCGTCTCGGCCTTGCTGGGGCGCTCAGCCCTCGGCAGGTTCGGTGAGAAGCGGGTAGACCCCGTTCTCGTCGTGGTCTTCCCGGCCGGTGACCGGCGGGTTGAAAACGCACATGACCCGGAAGTCGGACTTCGGACGAACCGTGTGCTTCTCATGCCCGTCGAGCAGGTACATCGTGCCGGGGGAGATCCAGTGCTTCTCACCGGTCTCGTCGTTGGTGAGCTCGGCCTCGCCCTCTACGCACAGTACGGCCTCAATGTGATTGGCGTACCACATCGAGGTTTCCGTACCTGCGTAGAGCGTGGTCTCGTGCAGCGAGAAGCCGACCCGCTCCTTCGCCAGCACGATGCGCTTGCTGCGCCAGGTGCCCGAGGCGGACCTGACGTCGCGGTCTGTGCCTTCGATGTCCTGAAAAGAACGAACGATCACTGAGTGTGCCTTTCTTGAACCTGTGTTTCCAGGGGACCACGGCTGTGGCCGGTTGTCTCGCGGCGACCGTCCCGGCCCGATCCGTCAGGAAACCCGGGAGGACCCGGCGGGGACTTGACGGGACGGCCCGCGAAAAGGGGGCGGCCCGTCCCATGATGAGGGACGGGCCGGCCGCTAGAGGATCGCCCGAACGGGCTAAGCGGTTTCGCGGACGGCGCGTGCCAGCACGCGCAGCCCCTCGTCCAACTCCTCGGGGGTGATGGTGAGCGAGGGCAGCAGCTTGACGACCTCGCTCTGCGGGCCGGAGGTCTCGATCAGCATGCCCAGCTCGAAGGAGCGCTTGGCGATGGCCGTTGCACGGTCCTTGTCATGGAACTCCATGCCCCACACCAGGCCGCGGCCGCGGTAGCCCACGATGCCGTCCGGGTGCTCCTCGGCGATCCCGCGCAGCGCCGCCTCGACCTGCTCACCGCGGGCGAGCGTCTGCTTCTCCATCTGCCCGTCGGTCCAGTACGTCTCCAGTGCGGCGGTCGCCGTCACGAAGGCCGGGTTGTTGCCGCGGAAGGTGCCGTTGTGCTCGCCCGGCTCCCAGATGTCCAGCTCCGGCTTGAACAGGGTGAGCGCGAGCGGCATGCCGTAGCCGCCGATGGACTTGGAGAGGGTGATGATGTCCGGCTCGATGCCCGACTCCTCGAAGGAGAAGAAGGCACCTGTGCGGCCGCAGCCCATCTGGATGTCGTCCACGATGAGCAGCATGTCGTACCGCTTGCACAGGTCGGACAGGGCGCGCATCCAGTCGGGGCGCGCGACGTTGATGCCGCCCTCGCCCTGCACCGTCTCGACGATGACGGCGGCGGGCTGGTTCAGTCCGGAACCCTGGTCCTCGAGCAGACGCTCGAACCAGATGAAGTCCGGCGTCGCGCCGTCGAGGTAGTCGTCGAACGGCATCGGGGTGCCGTGCACCAGCGGGATGCCCGCACCGGCGCGCTTGAAGGCGTTGCCGGTCACGGCGAGCGAGCCCAGCGACATGCCGTGGAAGGCGTTGGTGAAGGACACGATGGACTCGCGGCCCTTGACCTTGCGCGCCAGCTTCAGTGCGGCCTCCACGGCGTTGGTGCCGGTCGGGCCCGGGAACATGACCTTGTGGTCCATGCCGCGCGGCTTGAGGATCACTTCCTGGAAGGTCTCCAGGAACGCGCGCTTCGCGGAGGTGGACATGTCCAGTCCGTGGGTGACGCCGTCGCGCTCGATGTAGTCGATGAGCGCGCGTTTGAGTACGGGGTTGTTGTGGCCGTAGTTGAGTGTCCCGGCTCCGGCGAACAGGTCGAGATACGTGTGGCCGTCCTCGTCGTACATGTGCGCGCCCTGGGCGCGGTCGAAGATGGTGGGCCAGCCACGGCAGTAGCTGCGCACCTCCGACTCGACGGTCTCGAAGACACTTAGATCCGGCTGGGTGATGGTCACAGCTTGCTCCTGGGATGAGTCACGTGGGGAAAGTCTCTGGGGGGTGTGGTTGCCCGGATGTGGTCCGTGGTCGCCTCCGACGGCTTCGACGGGCTCCTGACTGGGCCTGACGGGCTCCCGGCCGCTCCGTGGCCCGGCCTCCGCCGCGCACCGCGCGGGGGGTCCGCGCCGGGCAGCCGGTCTGTGCTCAGGGCCGGTCGGCGCGTACCTGGTCGGCCGCCGGGGGCCGCCGGCTCACCAGGGAGGCGACCGGACCTATTCGGTACAGCACCTCAGGCTCGTGGCCGCTCTCCGGGAACAGCTCGCCTCCGAAGAGCACCTCGCGCTCGACCGCCGCGCCGTGCCGCCCGGCGTAGGAGGTGAAGAGCCGGTTCGAGGGCACGTTGTCCGGGGTCACGGTGGTTTCGACGCTTTCGACGCCCAGATCCCGGGCGGTGCGGGTGGTCAGCCCGTCCAGCATTGCCGCGGCGAGACCCCTCCCGCGCTGTGCCTGGTCGACTGCGACCTGCCAGACCAGCAGGGTGCCGGGGCGCTGCGGGCGCCGGTAGCCGGTGATGAAACCGACCGGTGCGCCGTCCGCACCTCGGGCCACCACTGAGGTGTCGGCGAAGTCACGGCACCACAGAAGGTAGCTGTAGAAGGAGTTGAGATCGAGCGTCCGGGAGTCGCGGGCGATTCGCCAAATTGCGCCTCCGTCCTCCAGTCGAGGAGTGTCGAGCTTCAGTCCCTCCGGCATTTCCAGGAAATCACTAGGGGCACGTGCATGGTCTGCTTGTGCGGCGGTCATGCGAATCAAATTTACCGAGGAGATTCTGAAACCGCATCGTCGGTTGGGGTTACGTAGGAGGGGGGTCGTATGGTATCGCGCGAGGGCGCGCAGGAGGCCAGAACGGCTGCGTTTTCGGTGGTCATATCCCTGTTTTGTGGGGTGATACGGGCACTGTGTGGAGTCCGTCACATTGATGTAACGACTGCTGCGCGCCCCTCGTCCGAGGTCTGCCGACGAAGCGGAATCTCGGTGTTTGAGGTGCCAGAAAGCGGGCAGAAGAATATGGGCGGCTACCCTCGATAAACAGTGCGAAGATCCGCTGAAGTATATCCTGAGATGAATATAGGGATAGGCTCACGCAGGTGACTTCCGGAATTCCCGGTTAATGCCGTGTGACGGCCTCGCGCAGATCCGTCGCGCGTGCGGCGTGAGTGCACGGGTGCGGGATGCCGGGCCGCGCGGCGGGATCGTACAGTGCGGGTCATGACTGACGGCGGGAATCTCCACATCAAGGGACGGGTGCTCGCGGGTCCGGAGGACGTGCGGGACGAGCTGTGGGTGGTTGACGGCCGCATCACCTACGTCCGCCCGCCGGCCGAAGCCCTCGGCCCCGACGCGGGCCGCCTCACCGGCTGGGTGCTGCCCGGTCTGGTGGACGCCCACTGCCACGTCGGCCTGGACGCCCACGGCGCGGTCGACGAAGCGATCACGGAGAAGCAGGCGCTGGCCGACCGGGAGGCAGGGGCGCTGCTGCTGCGGGACGCCGGTTCCGCCGCGGACACGCGCTGGATCGACGACCGCGAGGACCTGCCGCGCATCATCCGAGCCGGCCGGCACATCGCGCGCACCCGCCGCTACATCCGCAACTACGCGCACGAGATCGAGCCGGGGGACCTGGCGGCGTACGTGCGCCGGGAGGCGCGGCGCGGCGACGGCTGGGTGAAGATCGTCGGCGACTGGATCGACCGCGAGGAGGGCGATCTGACGCCCTGCTGGCCGCGCTGGGCCCTGGAGGAGGCGATCGCCGCGGCACACGAGGAGGGCGCCCGGATGACCGCCCACTGCTTCGCCGAGGACTCCCTCCGGGACCTGGTGGAGGCGGGGATCGACTGCATCGAGCACGCCACCGGGCTGTCCGAGGAGACGATTCCGCTCTTCGCCGCACAAGGAGTGGCGATCGTGCCCACCCTTGTCAACATCGCGACCTTCCCGACCCTCGCCAAGGGCGGGGAGGGCAAGTACCCGCGCTGGTCGGACCATATGCGCAGGCTGCACGAACGGCGCTATGACACGGTGCGCTCCGCCTACGACGCCGGTATCCCGGTCTTCACCGGCACGGACGCGGGCGGCTCGCTGGCGCACGGCCTGGTGGCCCAGGAGGTGGCCGAACTGGCGCAGGGGGCGGGCATACCGGTGCTGGAGGCGCTCTCCTCCGCCACCTGGGGCGCCCGGGAGTGGCTGGGCCGCCCGGGGCTGACCGAGGGGGCACCGGCGGACCTGGTGGTCTATGAGGCGGACCCGCGGGCGGACGTCCGCGTGCTGGCGCACCCCCGCCACGTGGTCCTGCGTGGACGGGTCATGCCGTGAGCACCCAGAAATGATCCTCGTCGGTCGACGATACGGACACCTTCGCCGCCGGACCGTGTCCGAAGCGTCGACCGACGAAGATCAGCTTCCCGCCCCGGCCGCCGACAGCGCTTGCACCAGCCGGTCGGTCGTCTCCCGGTCCCTCACCGCCAGCCGCAGCCACTCGGGCCCCAGACCGGGGAAGGTGTCGCCCCGCCGGAGGGCGAAGCCCCGCTCCCGCATACGGGCCCGCAGCCAAGCCGCGCGCGGGTGCCGTACCAGGACGAAGGGCGCCTCCGGCTGTCCCGCCGCCCGCAGGGCGGTGCGGCGGGACAACTGGTCCAACAGGTACGCGCGGTCGGCGGCGCCCTCCTTGGCGGCTTGTTCCGCCTCGGCGAGCGCCGCGGGCTCGCAGCACGCCTCCGCGGCGGCCAGGGCGGGACTGGAGACCGGCCACAGCGGCTGATGGCGGGCGAGCGCGGCAATAGTCTCCGGGTCGGACAGTGCGTAGCCGATCCGCAGGCCCGCCAGTCCCCAGGTCTTGGTGAGGCTGCGCAGCACGACGAGCCGCCCCGGCAGCCCGCCCGCGACCCGCGCCGCCAGGGACTCACGTTCGTCCGGCACCGCGTCCATGAATGCCTCGTCGACGACCAGGGTGCGGCCCGCCCGCGCCAGCGAGGCCAGCGCCCCGGCCGGGTGGAGCACCGAGGTCGGGTTCGTCGGATTCCCCACCACCACCAGATCGGCCGTGGCGAACCCCGCCTGACGCGGAGAGGGCGTGAGGCGGAAGCCGTCCCGCTCGGACAGCAGAACGCGCCGCACCGTACGGCCCGCCGCCCGCAGTGCCGCCTCGGGCTCGGTGAACTGCGGGTGCACCACGGCCGCCTCGGCGGCGGGCAGAGCGCGGGCCAGCAGGACGAACGCCTCGGCGGCACCCGAGGTGAGCAGCACGCACTCCTCGGGCAGCCCGTGGCGGGCCGCGACCGCGCGCCGCGCGGCCCGCCCGTCCGGGTAGGCGGCCAGACCCTCCAGCGAGGCGGCGATGCGGGACCTGAGCCAGGGCGGGGGCGTGCCGGCGCGGACGTTGACGGCGAGGTCCGTCAGCGAGGCGCCGGCGTCCCGCAGTTCGGCGTCTCCGTGGTGCCGCAGATCCGGCTCGCCCGGCTCGCCCGGTTCACCCTGCGTGGACATGCCCGTGCCCGTGCCCGTGCCCATGGCCGTGGCTGTGGCTGTGCCCGTCGCCGTCGTCGTCCGGGTGGTAGTGCGGCTGCTGGGGGAGGCCCACCTTGTCCTCGAAGCCGGGCAGCGCTATCCGGTAGACACAGGAGTCGCAGTTCATCCGCAGATCGCCGCCGACCGCCTCGCGGTAGCGCTCCAGCACCAGATCCGCCAACTCGTCGGTGGGCCCGAGGACATCGGCCGACACGACCTCCGTCTCCGGATTCGCCGCCGCCCAGCCCGCCGTCTGCTGCCGCACCCGCTCCGGGAGGATGCCGGTGAAGAGGAAGTAGGGCAGCACCACGACGCGGCGCGCCCCCAGGGTGCGGCAGCGGTCGAGCCCAGCGGGGACGTCGGGCGCCGCGAGCGAGACGAACGCCGTCTCCACCCCCGCGTAGCCCCGGCCCTCCCACAGCAGCCGTGCCGCCTTGTACACCTCGGCGTTCGCGTCCGGGTCGGTGGAGCCGCGCCCCACCAGCAGCACCATGGTGTCGGCACGGTCGGCGGGCGTACGCCGGGTTTCGCCCAGCGCCTCGTCCAGCCGCCGTTCCAGCACGCTCAGCAGCGCGGGATGCGGGCCGAGGGGGCGACCGTAGGTGTACGAGAGGCCGGAGTGGCGCTGCTTCTCGCGGGCGAGGGCGGCCGGGATGTCGCCCTTCGCATGCCCGGCGGAGACCAGCATCAGCGGTACGGCCGCGACGCGGCTGACCCCGGCCGCGACGAGTTCGGCGACCGCGTCGGCGAGCGGCGGCGGCGAGAGCTCGATGAAGCCGCCCGCGACGGCGAGCTCCGGGTTCCGCTTGCCCAGATCGGCGACGAAGGAGCGGAAGGCGTCGGCTCCCGCGTCGTCACGCGTGCCGTGGCCGACGAGGAGGAGTGCGGGCGGGGTGGTCACGGGTTCTCCCTGGTGGTTCGGGGTCGGGCGGTGGGGATGCTGGCGGGCGGCGCCTCGTGGGTGCCGTCCGTGTAGAGCAGGGCGTTGAGAGCGGCGGCGGCCACGGCCGAACCGCCCTTCTCCGAGATGTTGCTGACCGCGGGCAGCCCGCTCTCGCGCAGCGCCGCCTTGCTCTCGGCCGCGCCGACGAAGCCCACCGGCAGGCCGATGACCAGAGCCGGGGACGCGTGCAGACCGATGAGTTCGTAAAGCGCCGTGGGCGCGCAGCCGATCACCCAGACCGCGCCTGGACCCACCTGCTCGAAGGCGAGCCGGACGGCGTGGGCGCTGCGCGTCAGCCCGGGAGCAGCCGTGGCGTCCGCCAGCCTGCACACGGTCGGGCGGCGGGTGATCCCGGACGCGACCATCTCGACGTCGGTGACCACGCTCGCGCCGCCACGGTGCAGCGCGTCGTGCGCGGCCCGCAGGGCGCTCTCGTCGATGACCAGGTCGGTTGCGTAGCCGAGGTCGGCGCTGGAGTGGATCACCCGCTCGAGGACGGCCCGCGTCAGGGGCGGCAGGGCCGAGGTGTCGATCCGGGAGCGCAGGATGCGGTAGGACTCCTGCTCGATGGGATGGACGGTGCGGCGGATCACCGGTCACCTCCGGCGGAGCCGACGTCGGAGCGGGCATCGCCGAGGCCGTCACCGCGGGCACCGGTCGCCTGCCACCGGTAGCCGCGCGGAGTCACCATCCGGCCCGCGACGGTACGGGTCGCCGTGTTGCCCACGGTGACGACCGTCATCATGTCGACGACGGCCGGGTCGAGCCCGGCCAGCGTGCTGACCGTGACGCTCTCGTCCGGACGGCTGGCATTGCGCACCACCCCCACCGGTGTGGCCGGGGCGCGGTGCTCCGCGAGCATGGCGAGCGCACGGGGGAGCTGCCAGTCCCGGCCACGGGAGCGGGGGTTGTAGAAGGTCACCACGAGATCGGACTCGGCGACCGCGCGGACCCGCCGCTCGATGACCTCCCACGGGGTGTGCAGATCCGAGAGACTGACGGAGACATGGTCGTGGCCGAGCGGCGCGCCCAGCACCGCGGCGGCGGCCAGCGCGGCGGTCACGCCCGGCACCCCGACGACGTCGATGTCCGCACTCGCCTCGGCCAGCGCGGGCGAGGCCATCGCGTACACCCCCGCGTCACCGCTGCCGATCAGCGCCACCGCGTGGCCCGCACGCGCTTCAGAGACGGCGGTGCGCGCCCGCTCCTCCTCGGCGCCGAGGCCCGACTCCAGCACCTTGGTGCCGGGGCGGAGCAGATCGCGGATCTGGTCCACGTACTGGTCGAGGCCGACGAGTACGGAGGCACGGCGCAGCTCGGCGCGCGCCCGCGGGGTGAGCAGGTCGCGGGCTCCCGGGCCGAGACCGACAACCGCGAGCCGCCCGCGCCCTGCGCGCCTGGCCACGGCCACGGTCGCCATGGCGGCGCGGCCTGCGGGGGCGGACTTCCGCTTGGGGACGAGCAGCGCGGCGGTGCGGTCCCAAGCCGCGTCGTGTGCGGCGGTGCCGTCCGGCGTGGTGCCGTCCGGCGCCGGGCCCGGCGGGGTGGCGGCGCGCAGGGCGGCGGCCTCGGCCACCGAGGGCGTACCGACGGCCGCACGCGGCGCCTCGGAGGGATTCGGCACCTCGACGGCGGCGAGAACCTCTGCCGGATAGGTGCGCAGCGGGAGCCCGAGCCGCTCGGCCGCCGCCAGCAGCCCCGGCTCGGCGGCCTTGGCGTCGACCGTCGCCAGCTCGGTGACGGAGGCCGCGGCGAGCCCCGCGTCCGCCAGGGCCAGCGCCACGAGTTCGAGCACCTCCTCGGCCGGGACACCCCGGCTCGCACCGACACCGACCGTCAGCGACGGCGGGCGCAGCACCGCCTCTTCGGCATCCGAGGGCACGACCCTGTCGGTGACCCGGAGTACGGGCGCGCCGGAGGCGTCCGGGCCGCCGGAACCGTCCGGGCCGACGGCAACCACATGGGGCGGCAGGGCCGGAAGCGGCCACTGCGCGTCGGCCCGCAGCAGGACCGTGTCACCGTCCAGCAGGGCACGGGAGACGGCGGCGACGGCGCCCTCGACGGGCCAGCCCAGCGTGTCCAGACCGGGAATGCCGACGGCGTCCGTCGCCGTGGTGACCACCGGAGCACAGCCCGGCAGCGCGTCGGCCACCGCCTGTGCCAGCGCGTTCGCGCCCCCGCCGTGGCCGCCCAGCAGCGCCACCGCGTGCCGTTGCGCCTCGTCGACGCAGACCACCCCCGGATCGGTCGACTTGGCGGACAGCAGCGGAGCGAGCAGCCGTACGGTCGCGCCCGTCGCGAGGAAGCACACCAGCTGGTCGCACTCGCGGAAGGCACGGGTGACGGCCTCGCGCACGGTCGGCCCCTCGTACACCCTCGCCTCGCCCGGCCACACCGTGGCCAGCCGGTCACGGGCGAGCGCACCGGCGGCGGTGGCGGAGACGAGTCCGATCGATCCGGTGTCTCCGGTCAATCCAGTCAAGAGAGGGCTCCTTGGAGAAGGGAGTCGGAGGCGGAGTCGGAGGAGGGGCGTGTGCCCCACAGCACGAACACCGGGTTGATCGCGGCCAGCCGGGTGACCTCGCCCGGCAGCGGCGCCAGGCGTGCCGACTGGAGGAGGACCCCGTCGGTGGCGAAGCCCTCGTCGGACAGCGCCGCCCGTACGGCGGGCACCCGGTCCAGCGCGGCGAGAGTCACCACCACGCGGCGGCGCGCGCGGCGGGCGCAGTCGGTGACCAGGGCAGGCAGGTCCCGGCCGCCGCCTCCGACGAACACGGAGTCGGGCTCCGGCAGTCCGTCCAGTGCGGCGGGGGCCGTGCCGTGTACAACCTGGATGTCGACGCCGTGCGCGGCGGCGTTCGCCCGCACGCGGGCGGCACCCTCGCCGGTCTTCTCCACCGCGACGACCGCCGCGCCCAGCCGGGCACACTCGACGCCGACCGAACCGGAACCGGCGCCCACGTCCCACACCAGATCACCCGTACGCGGCCCGAGCCGGGCCAGCGCCAGGGCACGTACCTCGTACTTCGTGAGCATCGAATCGCGGTGGGCGAACTCCTCGTCGGGAAGCGCCCACCCCGGGGAGCCCGTGGGCCCGGCCGGCCCAGGCGGCCCGGCGACCGTGCGCCGGGCGGGTGCGACGGCGCGCGACTCGTCGAGGCAGAGGACCACGCTGACCGGCTCCGGCCAGTCCGCTTCCGCCGCCTCGACGGGCGTCAGCCGCCGCACACTCTCCTCCGCCGAGCCGAGCGCCGCCGCCACCACCAGAGTGCGCGTGAGGCCGGACCGCGCCAGCGCGGCGCCCAGCTCCGCCGGCCCCGCACCGGGCCCGGTGAGGACCGCTGTCTTCGGGTGCGCACGGCAGACGTTGACGGCGGTACGCGCGTCACGGCCGTGCGCACTCACCACCACGGCGTCGTCCCAGGGCAGCCCGACGCGCGCGAACGCCACAGCGACGGACGGCGCCGACGGCTCCACCGACAGTGCCTCCGGCCCGAACCGGGCTGCGAGCGCCCGCACGATCCCGAAAAACCCCGGATCGCCGGACGCCAGGACGACGACCCGGCGGCGGGCAGCGGAGGCGGGCGTGTCTGCGGGCATCCCCAGGGGGGCGGCGAGGTGGGCGGCGATGGTCTCCAGCGCCGGGGCCAGCGGGCCCAGCACCAGCCGCTCGGCGTCCGGCGGCACGCCGGCGGCCTCCAGATGCCGCCGCGCACCCGCCACCAGCGTCGCCCCGTACAGCGCGGAGCGGGCGGGCGGGCCGGTGGCGGTGCCGGTGCCGGTGCCGGTGCCGAGGACGGAGATCAGGGCGCCGCCTTCGCTCATCGGCTCGCCTGCCGCGAATCCTGCGCCCGCAGCACGCGCCGGGCCGCCGGATCCGCACGGCGGAAACCATGGAAGTGACCCGGGTGGTACAGATGCGAGCGCGTCCCCGACGCGGACAGTGCCGGGCCCACCAGGAAGAGCGTGTGCTTCCAGAGCTTGTGCTCCTTGACCGTCTCCTCCAGCGTGCCGACCGTGCAGTGCACGATCAGCTCCTCCGGCCACGTCGCCTGGTACGCGACGACGACAGGCGTCTCCGTCGGATACCCGCCCTCCAGCAGCTCCACGGCCAGCTGCCCCGAACGCGCGGCGGACAAGAAGAGCGCCATCGTCGTCCCATGCCGGGCGAACTCGCGCACCTCCTCACCAGGCGGCATCGGCGTCTTACCCCCGCCCAGCCGGGTCAGGATCACCGACTGCGCCACCTCCGGCACCGTCAACTCCCGCCCCACCAGCGCCGCGACCGCTGAAAAGGCAGACACCCCGGGCACGATCTCCACCTCGATGCCCAGCTCCGCACAGCGGTCCACCTGCTCCTGAGTGCCGCCCCACAGCGCCGGATCACCCGAGTGGACACGGGCGACCCGCAGCCCCTCGCGCACAGCACGCGCGTACACGGCCATGACGTCCTCCAGCGACATCGGCGCCGAATCCAGGATCTCCGCGTCCGCCCGCGCGTGCTCCAGCACCTCCCCCTGCACCAGGCTCGCGGCCCAGATCACCACGTCCGCCTCGGCGATGGCCCGCCCGGCCCGGTACGTCAGCAGATCGGCGGCACCAGGCCCGGCACCCACGATGGTCACCTTTGCCTTCGCCTGCGCCTGAACGGCTCGTGCGGTGGTGGTCTCGGCGTTCACAGCTTTCCTCCACGGGAGTCGCGGCGGGCGGGGGCGATCAGGGTGGACAGATACGGCAACGGCTCGTCACCCAGCGCGGCGGCCGGGCGGATCGACTCCTCCGGCAGCCCCAGCGCCGAACCCCAGACCGCACCCTCGGCGCGGCCCGTCGCCCGCAGCGCCCCGGCGACCTCGGCCGCACGCCGACCGAACTTGTACGCGACCACCGTGCCCGGCCCCTCCAGCGCATCCTTGAGCACCGCCGAGCCGGCGGTGACAGGCACCAGAGTCAATGGCTCCGTGCCCTCCGTCAGTACAGCCCCGCTGCGCGCCGCCAAGTCCTGCATCGCGGTGATACCGGGGACCGTCTCCACGGCGAGCCCCTCCACCAGCGCGCCGACCGTCTGCGCCAGATAACTGAATGTGGAGTACACGTTCGGATCGCCGATCGTGGCGAAAGCCACCGAACCGTGCGTGCGCAGCAGTTCGGCCACCCGCTCACCCGCCGCGTCCCAGGCCGCCTCCCGGCGCGAACGGTCCGTGCGCTCGTTCAACGCGAAGACAACACGGACAATCTTCGCAGAATCGACATAATGCAGCACCGTCGCCTCCGCGCGCCCGACCCCGGCGTCCTCCATCACCGGTACGACCACCACAGCGGCGGCGCGCAGCGCCCCCACCCCCTTCACAGTGACCAACTCCGGATCACCCGGACCCACCCCGACCCCGGTCAGCCGGGCCTCTCGCTCACGGCTGCTCATGCCGCACACCTCTCTGTGAACCGGCGGGCCAACTCCGGTGCGGCAGCCCAGTGCAGATGCAGATACGAGGCATGCACCTCGCCCTGCACGAAACCCTCCATACGGCGCTCCGGCCGGACCAAGCCCCAAGCGGGGGCGGAGCCCGTTCCGTCGCCCGCGTGCGGTTCCAGCACGGTGCGATGGAACTCGTGACCGCGCACCCTGGTGCCCGCCGTGGCCAGCACGCTGTCCTCCAGCGCGACAGCCTCGCGGTAGCCGAGAGTGAGCCGGCCCGTCATCCGCGCAGACGCGTCCAGCACGCCGCACATCGGCACGCCGTCCAACTCCCGCGCCAGGTACAGCAGCCCGGCGCACTCGGCGGCGATGGGGCCGCCGAAAGCGGCAACGGCCGCGCGCAGGGGAGCGTTGGCGGCGAGCTGCGGTGCGTGCATCTCCGGGAAGCCGCCGCCGAGGACGATGCCGCGGGTGTTCGGGGGGAGGGCCTCGTCGTGCAGCGGGTCGAAGGGGACGACGTGGGCGCCGGCGGCGCGGAGCAGTTCGGCGTGCTCGGCGTAGGTGAAGGTGAAGGCGGGGCCGCCGGCGACGGCCACGACGGGGCGGCTCTCCCCAGTCCCGCCCCTTCCCGAAACCGGGGCTTCACCCCGGACCCCGCGCCCCCGCGCCGTGCTGGCCTCCGCGCCTGCGGCGGGGTGGGTTTCCCCAGTCCCGCCCCTTGCCGAATCCGGGGCTTCGCCCCAGGCCCCGCTGCCGTGCGCAGGGGCTTCGCCCGGTGCTGCGGTGGAGCTGGGGACGCAGTCCCGGCCCCCGCGCGCCGCGGCTGCGCCCCGCGCCGGGCTGGCGTCCCCCGCGTGGTGGGTCGGGCTCTCGCCCCGCGTCGGGGCGGTGTCCGGGCCTGTGGTGGGGCGGGCTGCCGTGAGCCCGCTGCCGGGCGCCGGGGCTACGCTCCGGGTCGGGCTGCCACGCCCGCCTGTGGCGGGGGGTGCTGGGGCGCCGCGGAGGTGCGGGCGGGGGCTCGGCGTGGTGGGCGGGAGTGCGTCGGAGGGGTTCCAGGCCGCGGCGTCGAGACGTGGGGCGCTGCGGGCCAGAGCGTGCAGGGCGTGCAGGTCGCAGCCGAGGCGTACGTGTTCGCCCAGGGCCGCGACCATGGCCAGAGCTTCGGCGTGGCGTTCGGCCGCCGGGATCAGGCCGAGGTGGCGGCTGGGGACGTGCAGGGTCCCCGCGCGCCGCAGGGCGCCCAGCACCGGGACTCCGGCTCCGTCCAGCGCCTCGCGCAGCACCGCTTCGTGGCGGTCGGAGCCGACCTTGTTGAGGATCACTCCGGAGACCCGGACCTCCGGGTCCCAGGAGGCGAAGCCGTGCACCAGTGCCGCCACCGACCGTGCTTGCGCGGAGGCGTCCACCACCAGTACCACCGGTGCCCGCAGGAGTTTGGCGGTGTGCGCGGTGGAGGCCAGTTCGCCCTCGCCGCTGGCGCCGTCGTAGAGGCCCATCACGCCCTCGACCAGGGCGAGATCGGCCCCGGCCGCCCCGTGCAGGAACAGCGGCACGATCCGCTCCGGGCCGCAGAGGTACGCGTCCAGGTTGCGGCCGGGCCTGCCGGTGGCCAGGGAGTGGTAGCCGGGGTCGATGTAGTCCGGTCCCACCTTGTGCGGCGAGACCACCGTGCCGCGCGCGGTGAACGCGGCCATCAGTCCGGTGGCGACCGTCGTCTTGCCGCTGCCCGAGGAGGGTGCCGCGATCACCAGCCGTGGAACACTCACCATTCGATGCCCCGCTGGCCCTTCTGACCGGCGTCCATCGGGTGCTTGACCTTGTGCATCTCCGTCACCAGGTCGGCGGTGGCGATCAGTTCGGCGGGCGCGTTGCGGCCCGTGATGAGTACATGCTGGGTCCCGGTGCGGGCGCGCAGCACCTCGATCACCTCGTCGGTGTCCACCCAGCCCCAGTGCATCGGGTACGCGAACTCGTCGAGTACGTAGAGCTGGTAGGTCTGCGCGGCCAAGTCCCGCTTCACCTGCTCCCAGCCTTCGCGGGCCGCGTCCTCGCTGCTCAGTTCGGCGTCCCGCTGGATCCAGGACCAGCCCTCGCCCATCTTGTGCCAGTCGACGGAGCCGCCCTCGCCCGAGTCGCCGAGTACCCGCAGCGCACGCTCCTCGCCGACCTTCCACTTGGCCGACTTCACGAACTGGAACACCCCGATGGGCCACCCCTGGTTCCAGGCCCGCAGCGCGAGCCCGAAGGCCGCCGTCGACTTGCCCTTGCCGACTCCCGTATGCACCGCCAGCAGCGGCCGGTTGCGGCGCTGACGGGTGGTGAGCCCGTCGTCCGGTACGACTTCCGGCTGTCCCTTCGGCACTACGCGGCCCTCTTCCGTACGTCCTTGACCAGCGCGGACACGGTGTCCGCGCGGAGCTCGTCCAAGGTCACGGCCGGGCCGCCGCCCAGCTCTCCGGCGAGCGCGCCGGCCAGCCCGAGCCGTACCGGCCCCGACTCGCAGTCGACGACGACCGATGCCGTGCCCTCCGCCGCCAGCAGCCGCGCGGCCCGCCGCGCCCGTACGACCGGTTCCGGGCCGCCTGTGGCCCGCCCGTCGGTGACCGTGACCAGCAGCGGGCGCCGGGATGGGTCGCGCATGCGTTCGATCCGCAGTACTTCGCGGGCCTTGACGAGCCCGGCCGCCAGCGGGGTGCGGCCACCGGTGGGCAGCGTCTCCAGCCGTGCTGCCGCGGCCTCGACCGACGAGGTGGGCGGCAGCACGACCTCGGCGTCCGCGCGGCGGAAGGTGACCAGGCCGATCTTGTCGCGGCGCTGGTAGGCGTCCAGCAGGAGCGAGAGCACGGCGCCCTTGACCGCGCTCATCCGCTGCCGGGCCGCCATCGAGCCGGAGGCGTCGACGAGGAAGAGCACCAGATTCGACTCACGTCCCTCCCGTACCGCCTCCCGCAGATCGTCCCGGCGCAGCAGCAGGCCGGGGCCGGTGCGGCCACGGGTGCGCTGGTACGGCGCGGCGGCGCGGACCGTCGCGGCCAGATGGAGCGCGCCCAGCGTGCCGCGCGGGGTACGCGCTCCGGCCGTACGCCCGTGCGCGGTACGAGCGCGCGAGCGCCGTCCCGCCGCGCCCTGGCCGATGCCGGGGACGGTCAGCGGGCGGGCACGGAAGGGCTCGGAGGCGCGGGCGGGGGCTTTCTCACGGCTGTGGCCGGACGGGGAGTCGGCGGGGTCGCGGTCCGGGTCCGGCTCCTGGCCGGCGGGGCGAGGGCCGGGGAGCGCGGGGTCCTCGGAGGGCCCGGAGGGGTCGGAGGCGTCGGGGCTGCCAGGAGCCTGGTCCGGCGCCTGGTCCCGTGCCCCCTCCGGTTCCGGCCCGCTGCCGCCGTCTCCGCCGTCCTGCGGCGGCTGCCCGCCGGGACCGCCGCCGTCCGGGCTGTCCGGCCCGTCCGGGTCCGGCTCGTCGTCCGGACCGGCCTGTTCCCGCAGGGTCTCGTCGAGCTTGTCCTCGTCCAGGCCGGGTGCGTCGAAGGGCGAGCGGCGCCGCCGGTGGGGGAGCGCCAGCAGCGCGGCCTGCCGTACGTCCTCCGCCAGCACGTCCGTACGGTCCGCCCAGGCGGCGAGCGTGGCCGCGGTACGGGCCATCACGATGTCCGCGCGCATGCCGTCCACCTCGAACGCCGCACAGGTCGCCGCGATCTGGCGCAGCGCCGCGTCGCCGAGCCGCACCCGCGGCAGCAGCGCGCGAGCCGCGACGATGCGCTGCCGCAGGGCCTGCTCGTCCTCCGCCCAGCCCGCGGCGAAGCTCTCGGGGTCCGCGTCGTAGGCGAGCCTGCGCCGTACGACCTCGACCCGCTCGTCCGTCTCCCGCGAGGCCGCGATTTCGACGGTCAGCCCGAAACGGTCCAGCAGCTGCGGCCGCAGCTCGCCCTCTTCCGGGTTCATGGTGCCGACCAGCAGGAAGCGGGCGGCGTGCCGTACGGAGACGCCCTCGCGTTCCACGTAGGAGGCGCCCATCGCGGCAGCGTCGAGCAGGGCGTCGATGAGGAAGTCCTGAAGGAGGTTGACCTCGTCGACATAGAGGATGCCCCGGTGCGCCTTCGCCAGCAGGCCGGGTTCGAAGGCCTTCACCCCCTCGGCGAGGGCGCGCTCGATGTCCAGCGAGCCGATGAGCCGGTCCTCGGAGGCGCCGACGGGGAGTTCGACGAGCTGCGCGGGCCGCGCCGAGCCGGGCGTGTCGGTGTGCGGGCCGTCGGGGCACTGCGGATCCGGCGCGTCCGGGTCGCAGGAGAAGCGGCAGCCCGCGACGACGCGCAGGCTGGGCAGCAGCGCCGCCAGCGACCGCACGGCGGTGCTCTTGGCGGTGCCCTTCTCACCGCGTACGAGTACGCCGCCGATCGCCGGGTTCACCGCGTTGAGGGCGAGCCCGAGACGCAGGTCCTGCATGCCCACGATCGCCGTGAACGGGTAGGGCGTGCTCATGCTGCGGTCCCTTCCTGGGGTGCTGCGTGGGGTGGGTGGAGAGTGCTCACTGGTCGCCCTCCAGGTCGCCTTCCAGTTCGAGGTAGGTCTGCCGGAGCCGGTCCAGGGTCTCCTGGTCCGGCTCCTCCCACAGCTCCCGCTCGGCGGCCTCCAGCAGCCGCTCCGTGATGCCGCGCAGCGCCCAGGGGTTGGACTTCCGCATGAAGTCGCTGTTCTCGGGGTCGAAGACGTATTCGGCCGCCAGCCGCTCATACATCCAGTCGTCCACGACACCGGCCGTCGCGTCGTAGCCGAAGAGGTAGTCGACGGTCGCCGCCATCTCGAAGGCGCCCTTGTAGCCGTGCCGCCGCATCGCACTCATCCAGCGCGGGTTGACCACCCGCGCCCGGAAGACCCGGTGGGTCTCCTCGCCCAGGGTCCGCGTCTTCACGTGATCCGGCACGGCCGAGTCCCCGACGTACGCCTCGGGGGAGCTTCCGGTCAGATGGCGCACCATGGCGACCATGCCGCCGTGGTACTGGAAGTAGTCGTCGGCGTCGGCGATGTCGTGCTCGCGCGTGTCGACGTTCTTCGCCGCCACCTGGATGCGCCGGAACGCCGTCTCCATGTCGCCCCGCGCCGCCCGCCCGTCCAGGCCGCGCCCGTAGGCGTAGCCGCCCCACACCGCGTACACCTCGGCGAGATCGGCGTCCGAGCGCCAGTTGCGGGCGTCGATCAGCGGGAGCAGCCCCGCGCCGTACGCGCCGGGCTTCGAGCCGAAGACACGGGCCGTGGCCCGGCGGCGGTCGCCGTGCGCGGCGGTGTCCTCGTCGGCGTGTGCGCGGATGAAGTTGACGTCCGCGGGCTCGTCCAGCTCCGCCACCGCCCGCACCGCGTCATCGATCAGCCCCACCACATGAGGGAAGGCGTCCCGGAAGAAGCCGGAGATCCGTACCGTCACATCGATGCGCGGACGGCCCAGCTCCTCCTGGTCCACGATCTCGAAGCCGGTGACCCGGCGGGAGGCGTCGTCCCAGGTGGGGCGGCAGCCCAGCAGCGCCAGAATCTCCGCGATGTCGTCGCCCTGGGTGCGCATGCAGGAGGTGCCCCACACCGTCAGCCCGACCGAGCGCGGATAGCTGCCGTTGTCGTCCAGATGCCGTTTGACGAGGGAGTCCGCCAGCGCGCTGCCCACATCCCAGGAGAGCCGGGAGGGAATCGCCTTCGGGTCGACGGAGTAGAAGTTGCGGCCCGTCGGCAGCACGTTCACCAGTCCGCGCGTCGGCGAACCGGACGGCCCGGCGGGCACATAGCCGCCGTCGAGGGCGTGCAGCACATTGGCGATCTCGTCCGTCGTCCGGGCCAGCCTCGGCACGACCTCCCGCGCTGCGAACTCCAGCACCGCCAGGGCGTCCGGGACTTCCGCCCCCAGCACGCCCGCCGCCACCGGGCCCACCGCCTCGGCCGCCCAGCCGCGCGCCTCCATGGCCTCGGCCAGCTCGCGGGCGAGCCGCTCCAGCAGGTCGACCGCGTCGGAGGCGGTGCGTGCGGGCCCCGGCGCCAGCGCGGTCAGCGCCTCGGGCACCTTGGTCTTGGCGCCCGGCTCGGCGAGCAGCCCGGACTCGGAGAGCCCGAAGTGCGCCGCCAGCGCCGCCCGCAGCCCCGGCAGCGCTCCGCCCACGCCGCCCCACACCTGCGCCGAACGGAGCACCGCCAGCGCCAGATTGACCCGCGCCTCGCCCTCCGGGCCGCCGCCGAGGATGTGCAGCCCGTCCCGGATCTGGACGTCCTTGATCTCGCAAAGCCAGCCGTCTACATGCATCACGAAGTCGTCGAACTCGCCCTCGTCCGGCTGCTCGTCGACATGCAGGTCGTGGTGCAGCTCGGCGGCCCGCACCAGGGTCCAGATCTGGCTGCGCACAGCCGGTGCCTTTGCCGGGTCGAGATCGCTGATCAGCGCGTACTCGTCCAGCAGCTGTTCGAGCTTGGCCAGTTCGCCGTACGAGTCGGCGCGCGCCATCGGCGGCACCAGATGGTCGACGACCGTCGCGTGTCCCCGGCGCTTGGCCTGGGTGCCCTCGCCGGGGTCGTTGACGATGAACGGGTACACCAGCGGCAGGTCGCCGAGCACGGCGTCGGGCGCACAGCGGCCGGAGAGGCCCAGGCCCTTGCCGGGCAGCCACTCCATCGTGCCGTGCTTGCCGAGGTGCACGACCGCGTCGGCGCCGAAACCGCCCTCGGCCTCCGGGGTTTCCAGCCAGCGGTAGGCGGCCATGTAGTGATGCGAGGGCGGCATGTCCGGGTCGTGGTAGATGGCGATGGGGTTCTCACCGAAGCCGCGCGGCGGCTGGATCATGATCACGGCGTTGCCGAACCGCAGTGAGGCCAGCACGATGTCTTCGCCGTCGAGGTAGAGCGAGCCCGGCGGCTCCCCCCAGTGCTCCAGCATGCTCGCGCGCAGCTCCGGATCCAGGGTGTCGAACCAGCGGCGGTAGTCCGCCAGCGGCACCCGCGCCGTCGACGTGGCGAGCTGTTCCTCCGTCAGCCACTCGACGTCGTGGCCGCCCGCGGCGATCAGCCGGTGGATCAGCTCGTCACCGCCGTCCGGGTAGTCGCTGATCGCGTAGCCGGCGCCGCTGAGCGCGTCCAGCAGCTTCACGGCGGAGGCGGGGGTGTCCAGGCCGACGGCGTTGCCGACGCGTGAGTGCTTGGTGGGGTAGGCGGTGAAGACCAGCGCCAGCCGCTTCTCGGCGTTCGGGGTGTGCCGCAGCCGGGCGTGCCGCACCGCGGTGCCCGCGACGCGCCGGGCCCGCTCCGGGTCCGCGACATAGACCGGCACCCCGTCCGGGCCGTCCTGCTTGAAGGAGAACGGGACGGAGATCAGCCGGCCGTCGAACTCCGGGATCGCCACCTGCATCGCGGCGTCCATGGGGGACAGCGCGGCGTCGGAGCCCTGCCACGCCTCCCGCGAACCGGTAAGGCACAGCCCCTGGATCAGCGGCACGTCCAGCTCCGCGAGCGCGCCGATGTCCCACGCCTCGTCGTCGCCCCCGGCGGAGGCGTCGGAGGCACGGGTGCCGCCCGCCGCCAGCACGGTGGTGACCAGGGTGTCGGCGCGGGCCAGCAGCTCGTACAGACCCTGGTCCGCACCGCGCAGCGAACCGCAGTACACCGGCAGCGCGTTGGCCCCCTGGCCCTCGATCGCCTCGCACAGCACGTCGACGAACGCGGTGTTCCCGGACAGCTCGTGCGCCCGGTAGAAGAGCACGCCGACGGTGGGGCGCGAGTCGTCGTACGTCCGCGCACCGCGCAGTCCGTACTCCGGCATCCGGTGCGGCGGAGCGAAGCCCTCCCCGCTCATCAGCACCGTGTCCGACAGGAAGCGGGCGAGTTCCGCGAGGTTCTCCGGGCCGCCCTCCACCAGGTAGCGCAGCGCCTCCGCGACCACCCCGGCCGGAACGCTGGAGTCGGCCATCAGTTCGGCGTCCGGCACCGACTCGCCGCCGAGCAGCACGGTCGGGATTCCGGAGGCCCGCAGCGCGGCGAGCCCGTCCTCCCAGGCCCGTTTCCCGCCGAGCAGCCGCACGACGGCGACGTCGGCACCGGCGAGCAGCTCCGGCAGTTCCGCGGCCACCTCGACCCGGTTGGGGTTGGCGATCCGGTACGGGGCGCCGGACGCCCGGGCGGCGAGCAGATCCGTATCGGCGGTGGACAACAGCACAACGGTGCTCATGCGGCTCCCAGCAGAGTCGTCAGGGGATGTGCGGGGCGGATGCGGTGTGCGCGGTGTGCGCGGTGTGTGGGGTGCGAGCGGTGCGTGCGGCCGGAGATCACGGTGCTCCCGGCGGGACGAACGGCAGTCCGGCCGGAGCGCCGTGCTCGATCAGCCGCAGCAGCGCGTCCGTGTCGGCGTGCTGTTCGATCAGATCCCCGAGCCGGTCCAGCTGCTCCTCCCGCAGCACGGCGAAACGGGTGTCCGGCGCGGGAGTGAAGTCACGCCCGGCGTCCCGCGCCACCCGGCTCAGGAACGCCCTCCGGAAGCCGTCGCTCTCCAGCGAGCCGTGCCAGTGGGTGCCCCAGACGGCTCCTGCCCGGCAGCCGTCCAGCGCTGCGCCCCGCCCGTCGCGCAGGAAGCTTTCACCGCCCAGGACTTCGGCGACGCCGTGGTGGATCTCGTAACCCTCGACCCGTTCGCCCAGCGCCTCGCCCACCGGCCGGGCCAGCGTCTTCGCCTTCTCGAACCGCACCCGCACCGGCAGCAGACCGAGCCCCCGCACGACGCCCGCGCGGGACTCCACCTCGTCCTCGATCCGCTCGCCCAGCAGTTGGAAGCCGCCGCAGATGCCCAGCACCGGGCGCCCCTCGGCGGCCCGCCGCTCCAACGCCTGTGCCAGCCCGCGCTCGCGCAGCCAGGCGAGCGCCCCGACGGTGCCCCGGGTACCAGGCGCCACCACGAGATCGGCGTCCGCCAGCTCCTCGGGGCGGTCGGTGAACCGCACGGAGACGCCCGGCTCGGCGGCCAGCGCGTCCACATCGGTGAAGTTCGACATCAGCGGCACCGGCAGCACGGCGACCCGGAGCACATCAGCGCCATGCGGCGCCGCGACGGAGCCGCTCTGGGGCACCGCGCCGCGCAGCGACAGCCGGAGGCCGTCCTCCTCGTCGATGCCCAGCCCCTGCGCGTACGGCAGGACGCCCAGCGACTGCCGTCCGGTGAGCTGCCGCAGCATCTCCAGCCCCGGCTCCAGCAGGCTGACATCGCCCCGGAACTTGTTGACGAGGTACCCGGCGACCAGCGCCTGGTCCTCCTCGGCCAGCAGCGCGGTGGTGCCGAAGAGGGAGGCGAAGACACCCCCGCGGTCGATGTCGCCGACGACGACGACCGGCAGCCTGGCTGCCCGCGCCAGACCCATGTTCACGATGTCGCCGCGCCGCAGGTTGATCTCGGCCGGGCTTCCGGCGCCCTCGCAGATGACCGCGTCGTGGGTTGCCCGCAGCTCCTCCAGGCAGGCGGTGACCGTGCCCAGCAGCGCCCGCCTGCCCTCCGGCCGCGGGCCGGGGCCGTCGGGGCCGTCGGAGCGGTCGGAGCCGTCGGGACGGTGGGGGCCTGCGGGGCCGAAGTAGCCGCGGGCACTCAACTCGCCGACCGGCTTGCCCATCAGCACCACCTGGCTGCTGTGGTCCCCGCCGGGCTTGAGCAGCACCGGGTTCATCAGGGCGCTCGGTTCGACGCGTGCGGCAGCGGCCTGCATCGCCTGCGCCCGCCCGATCTCGGCACCGTCACGGGTGACATACGAGTTCAGCGACATGTTCTGCGCCTTGAACGGCGCGACCTTGAGCCCTTTGCGGGCGAGCCAGCGGCAGATGCCCGCGGTGACCACGCTCTTGCCCGCGTCCGAGGTGGTCCCGGCGACCAGCAGTCCGTAAGCGTCCTTCACCGGATCGCCCCTCGTCGGTGCGAGCCGCTGCGGCGGGTGGCGGCCGCCTGGGCCGCCGCCGCGCGGGTGGTCAGGGTCAGTGCCAGGGCCAGCGTGCCGACCCGTCGCGCCAGCCGTACGGCACGCTCGATGTCGGCCGGAGTGACCGCCCGGCCGCCGGGGTTGAGCAGCGGCCGGTGCTCGACGCGGCCCGCGTAGGCGAGCGTGCCGCCCAGCCGTACGCCCAGCGCGCCCGCGAACGCGGCCTCCACGGGGCCCGCGTTGGGGCTGGGATGGTGGCGGGCGTCCGCACGCCAGGCCCGCAGCGCGCCCGCGCCGTCCGGCCCGGCCAGGGCCGCGAGCGCGGCGGTGAGCCGGGCGCCGGGCCAGCCCAGCACGTCGTCCAGGCGGGCCGCTGCCCAGCCGAAGCGGCGGTAGCGCGGGGACTTGTGGCCGACCATCGCGTCCAACGTGTTCGCCGCGCGGAAGGCGGCCATGCCGGGCACGCCCGCGAAGGCGCCCCAGAACAGCGCGCCGACAACCGCGTCGGAGGTGTTCTCGGCGACGGATTCGACAACGGCTCTTGCCAGGGCGTCCGCGTCCAGCGCCTGCGGGTCCCGGCCGCAGAGGCGGGGAAGCAGCGCGCGGGCCGTGTCCAGCTCTCCTGCGTCGAGCGCCGCGCCGACGGCCCGCGCCTCCCGTGCCAGCGAACTGCCGCCCAGCACGGACCAGGTGACCGCCGCGCTCAGTGCGGCCTGCCCAACCTGCCCGGCAGGATGTGCCTGACGGGTGCCGTCGGCCGTCCTCGGATACCCCGCCGGACTCTCGGGGTCTGTCGCTGCGGTCACCGCCATGGTCGCGGTCTGCGCCAGCGCGGCGACACCGCCCACGCACAGGGCGGTGTGCATCGCTCCGGCGCCTCTGCCGTCGCGCCACAGGGCGCGCTCGGCCCGTGCCGCCGCGAGCCCGAAGGCGGCCACCGGATGGCCGCGCCGAGGGTCGGCGAACACCAGATCTGTGAGATAGCCCAGGGCGGTTCCCCAGCCGTGGGCGGATTGAGCCCGCATCGCTCAGCGCGCCGTCATGCCTCGGCGGAACGGCTCGGGCGCGCCACGGCGGCGCGGTGGCGTACGGCGGGAAAGAAGGGCAGGGCGTACGGCCGGAAAGCCACGCATGGCGTAAGTCCTCACTCAGGGTCCGCGCCCTGGTTCGACGTGACCGGCGACGAAGAGTCTCCTGGCTCCCGGATCCGCGCTACCCCCGGCCTTCCAGCCCCGTTTCCGGGGCCGTGACTCTGGGTTGGGGGAGCGCTCCCCGGTGACAGTGGCGGGACCGCGCCGGATTCACACCGGACTTCCTCTCCTGCCGCCGTATGGCACGGGCAGTTCACCACGCGCGCCAACGGCCGTCAACCCGGCCTTGACCTGCGACGGGGGAGTGTGAGGAGGCACACGCGCGAGCCGCGCGCAGGGCCGCGCACGCCGCCGCGCACGCGCGCAGCGCCCGCTCACCGGGCCAGTCCGGACGCCCGGCTGTCAGCACCAGGGCGTGTCCGGTGGGTCCTTGAGGATCAACTCACGGCGGTTGGTGCCCCGTGCTCGCGAGGCGGAGGAGCGCCCTCGTAGTGGGTTACTCGGGCGATTCCGACAACGCGGCGAGCGTGTGTGCCAGGCGTCGCGGGCCAGGCGGGACTTTCGAAACACGCCCCAGGGCGGAGCGGTCCCGATCCGGCCATGAGGGCCTGTGCAGTGGGGCTTTGATATCGCCCGCAGGGAAGGCCGGAGCCCTGCGTCGCAGGGCCCAGGGGTCGGCGACAGGTCGGCCGCAGCGCGTGCGTGTCCGGTGGTGGAGCAGCCCCCGTGCCGGGTGCGGGGCGTAGCGGGGCCTTGGTGATCCGGCTGGCAGCCGCGGCAGGGCTGGCGTTGCGCCGCCGCGGCCCTCCGGGTCAGGCAGCGATCAGATAGATGCCGTACGCCACCGCCAAGGCGCATACGGCGAAGCAGGCGTACGCCCCAACGCGCGGCAGAGCGGCGGCGGAAGTGCCGTCCGCCTTGCTGGCCGTTCCGAGGATCCCGAGGGTGAACAGGCCGACCAGGCCGACCGTCGCCACCAGGCTGACGCCGAAGACCTGGCCGAGAGCGGCCCAGTCGATGTCCATAGCTTGATTCCCGCTTCTTTCAGGAGAGGCTGGAGGCAGACGGCGCGGAGGAGGCGGACGACGCGTTGCTGTTCGCCTGGGCACTCGATGAGGCATCCGAGGCGGCAGTTGCGGCGGCACCAGCCGGAGCAGCCGCATCGGCCGGAGCACCGGCGGTGTTCTGGTGCGGAATGCTCTCCACCGACTGCGGCAGGGGCTCCTCGGCGCGGCTTCCGACCGGGGGCGGTGCGACGACCTGCATGGCCGTCGTGACCACTCCGGCGGGCTCCGGGTCCGTGTGGTCCGGCCCGTCGTTGACGTTCGTGTGGTCGACCGGCTGGCGGCGCGAGGCGACCCAGATGGCGGCGCATGCGGTGACCGCGCCCACCGCGACCACGGTGACGCCCAGGTCACCCTGCTCGGCCAGCAGCGCGGAGAGCCCCGCGACCAGTCCGGCCGCCGGAATCGTCAGCCCCCAGCCGATGAACATGCGCCCCGCGGTCGACCAGCGCACGACGCCGCCCTTGCGGCCCAGCCCCGAGCCCATGACCGCGCCGGAGCAGACATGGGTGGTGGAGAGCGAGAAACCGATGTGGGAGGAGGCCAGGATGGTGGCCGCCGCGCTGGTCTGGGCGGCGAAGCCCTGCGGCGGCTTGATGTCGGTGATGCCCTTGCCCATGGTGCGGATGATGCGCCAGCCGCCCAGGTAGGTGCCGGCCGCGATGGCGATCCCCGCGGAGGCGATGACCCAGAACGGCGGGTCGGCGTCGGCGCCCAGCGCGCCACCGGAGATCAGCGCCAGGGTGATCACACCCATGGTCTTCTGCGCGTCGTTGGTGCCGTGCGCGAGGGAGACGAGGCCGGCGGAGGTGATCTGCCCGGCGCGGAAGCCCTTCGCGGTCTGCTTCTCGTCGACGCCCTGGGTGAGGCGGTAGGACATCCGGGTCGCGAGCAGCGAGGCCAGCCCGGCGACCAGCGGGGCGGCGAGGGCGGGGATCAGCACCTTCATGATCACGACGTCGCCGTTGACGGCGCCGAAGCCCGCCGAGGCGACGGTCGCGCCGAGGAGCCCGCCCATCAGGGCGTGCGAGGAGCTGGAGGGGAGCCCGGCCAGCCAGGTCAGCATGTTCCAGATGATGGCACCGACCAGCGCGGCGAAGATCACTTCGGGTTGGATGCCCGAATCTTCGTTGATCAGGCCCGAGGAGATGGTCTTGGCGACCTCGACTGACACGAAGGCGCCGATGAGGTTGAGGACCGCCGACATCGCCACCGCCGTCTTGGGCTTGAGAGCCCCGGTGGAGATGGTGGTGGCCATGGCGTTGGCTGTGTCGTGGAAGCCGTTCGTAAAGTCGAACACCAAGGCCGTGACGATCACGATCCCGATGAGAAGCGTGATGTGTTCCATTCACCCAGGCAATCAGTTCGAAGGTCAGTGACACGGTGAACTTAAGGATCGCGAGTGAACGGAAGATGAACTGAGGCAGGCATCAGGGTGTCACTCGGTGAGGTGTGTTGTGACCGTGCCACCACTCAGAGTAACAGCAGATTCGCACTGCGTCGCTGGTGTCTTGTCAGAGGCGGTAACCGACCTGAAACGCCCGGCCCGCAGCTAGTGTGCGCGCATGCGACGAACCCTTGCGGAAGCGTGGAAAGAGCTGGTGGAGACGGCGCGCAGGACGGTCACCGACGGCCTGGTGGTGGGGACTTCGGGCAACGTCTCGGTCCGGGTCGGCGACACGGTGCTCGTGACGCCGACCGGCGTCCCCTACGACCGTCTCGGGCCGGATGAACTCTGTGCCGTCGACCTCGCGGGCCGCCCCGTCGCCGGGCGGCTGCAGCCCACCAGTGAGCTGCCCATGCACCTTGCCGTGTACGCCGGTTCGGACGCCCGCGCCGTCGTCCACACCCACGCGGTGCATGCAACCGCGGTGTCCACGCTCGTCGACGAGCTCCCCGCGATCCACTACATGGCCGGTGCCCTGGGTGGCCTGATACGGGTCGCTCCGTACGCCCCGTACGGCAGTGGGGAGCTGGCCGCGCGGATGATGACGGCGCTGGAGGGGCGCAGCGGTTGCCTGCTGCGCAACCACGGCACCGTGGTCCACGGTGACAGCCTCAGCCAGGCGTACGACCGCACCGCCCAGCTGGAGTGGATGTGCCGGGTCTGGCTCACCGCCTCCTCGGTGCCCGGGCGCACCCCCGCGCTGCTCACCCGTGAGGAGATCGACCGCACCGCTGCGAGGCTGCGCGACTACGGGCAGCCGGACTCCGAGCCGGCGCCGGACACCTCCCGGTCACCCGAGCGTCGCTGAGAACTGGCCGACATCCGCGTACGGGCCCACACTGGTTGACATGCGCCTGCTGACGAGGGCGGCCGTTGCCGCCACCACTGTGCTGGGTGCCGGTGTGGCCGCGGTGGCGGCCGGGCGGGGCGCCGCTGCCGCAGCCCTGCGCCCGGCGCGCGCCGGGCCTGCGCGGCTGCCCGCGGGCTTCGCCGGCCCCCAGCTCACCGTGCACTCCTTCTCCGAGGGCAACTCCGGCACCGGGGAGACGTCCGGCACCGAGGGGTGGATCGCCCTCACCCGGTCGTTCACCGCCCGGCTCCCGGGCCGCTACGGGCTGAGCGGCCGGGGCTGCCACGTCGTCGTGGGCCCGGTGCTGGGGGAGGCGGCCGGAAACCCGGGGGCGACCTCGGAGGGGGCCGCGGAGGCGGATACCGCCGTACGCCGCCTGGAGCGCATCACCCACGGAAGCCTCGCCCCGGGCACCAAGCTCCGGCTCACTCCGCTTGTCCACCTCGGCAATCCGCGCGATGCCCTGGGCCTGGACTACGCCGAGGTGGAGATCCCCGGTGAGACCGGCGCGCTCCCCGCGTGGTTCCTCCCCGGGGAGCGCGACACCTGGGTCATCACCGTGCACGGCCTCGGCTCCACCCGGGAACAGCCGATGTCCGTGCTGCCCTTCCTGCACGGACAGCACCTGCCCGTCCTCGACCTCGCCTACCGGGGCGACCCCGGCACACCTGGCGGCGCGAACGGCCCCGGCGCTCTCGGCGCCCGCGAATGGCGAGACGTCGACGCGGCCATGCGCTACGCCCTCGGCTACGGCGCCGAGCGGTTCGTCCTGCACGGCTGGTCCACCGGCGCGACCATGGCGCTGCACGCAGCCGCCCGCTCGACGCTGCGCGACCGCGTCAGCGGGCTCGTACTCGACTCGCCGGTCCTGGACCGGCGCACCACCCTGCGCGCGCTGGCCGCCTCCCGCGGTGTGCCCGACGCGCTGCTGCCCCTGGCGGTACGGGCGGCCGAGGGGCGCATCGGGCTCGACAACGCACAGGAGCCCCCGCCCGAACTCGCGGACCCGGCGGGGCTGTCGGTGCCCATCCTCCTCTTCCACGGACCGGACGACACCGTCGCGCCCTGGGAGTCCTCCCGGCGGCTGGCCGCCCGGCATCCGGATCTGATCACCCTGCACGTAGTCCCGCACGCCCCGCACGCCGCGATGTGGAACGCCGACCCGGCGGGGTACGAGGAAACCGTGCGCAGGTTCCTGACCCCGCTCCTCTGAAATTTCTCCCGGCCTCCCCGGCCTCTCCGGAACCCCTTACCTCCCAGGCTTCACTTGTCCCTTTCTGTTCCGTTATGCCCGCCATGTGAGGCCCGGGTAGGGGTGACGAAACGGCTTCCGAATGCCGCTCAAGTGAGCGGAATGTGCTTCCGTTTGGGGTTTTCCCCTCACAGGATGAAGACTGCCCCTGTGACGTCCCGTACACCGCGAGACACCCAGCTGCGACTTGTCCCCCGACGGCCCATCGCCGCCGCCCGCCGTACCGTGAGCGCGGCCGGACGGGAGCGCTCGTGGCCCGCGCCCAACGCGTCCGGACCAAGGCCGCCCGAAGGCACCCCGCCGCCCGCCGTACTCGCCCGGCAGGCCCGGGCGGTACTGGGCGGCGCGGTACGCATGGCCCGCTGGGCGGCCGGCGAACCGCCCAGCCCGGGCGTACCGACGCCGGAGGCCTTCGAGAGGGCCGCCGCCGAGCTGCGCCTTCCCCCGGAAGGAGTCCGGGCCGACTGGGACCGGGCCCGCCTCGCCGGGCTCATCGAGCTGCACGGGGACACCGCGCGCCCCGGCTGGCGACTGCGGGCCTGGGAGCGCGACGACAGCGCCGTGCTGCGCGGCTGGGTCGCTCTCTTCGACGGCTGGTCGCTGGCGCGCCCCGCTCCGGCCGAGGCCGCCGACCCCGTCCTGGTCGGCGAGATCGTGGTGGCCATGCCGCAGCTGCTCTCGCTGCTGCACCTGTCCGCCGGGCCGGTGACCCTGCCCGCCCTGCTCGACCTGCTGGTCCAGCGGATCACCGAGCTGCGTACCGAACTGCGCACCGACCGTGAGCCGGAAGCGGACGGCTCCGATCCGGCGGCTGATGTGGACACGCCCGGTGAGGACGACCCCGCGGCGCTGCTGCCGGTGCTGCTCGACTGGGCACTGGACGGCCTCGCCGCTGTCGGTGCCCTGACCCGCTGCTCCGACGGCGACGACCCGCGGACCACCGGCTCGGCCGTGCTCACCCCGCTGGGGAACTGGGCCGTGTGGACCAAGCTGGAGCAGATCTGCGTGGCCGCGCAGAGCCCGGCCGGGAACATCGAGCAGTCCGCCGAGGACATGCTGCGCGGCTGCGCCCGGCTCACCCCCGGCCCGGCGCGGGCGGAGTACCGGGCCTGGCTGGCAGCCCGTACCTCGGGCCCCGCCGTCACCGGGCTCCTGGAGGCCGCACGCGGCGAGGACGCCCTCATCCGCGGGCTCGCCTTCGAGGCGCTGCGCGTCGTCGGCGCACCCGCCGAGCCGGACGTACGCGCCGCCGCCGAGGAACCGACGCTGCGCCCGTACGCGCTGCTCTGGCTGGCCGAGCAGGAGGGTGCCGACCCCGAGGAGCTGGCGGGCGGGGCGCCCGGCGTGCTCAGCAGGGAGGAGGCCACCTGGCTGTGGGTGGACACCGCCGCCGCCGTCACGGACCACGGGGAGGGACGGCTCCTGGTCGACCACCTCGACACGGCAGTGCAGGGCAGCGTTCCCTCCCTGCTGGAGGAGGTGCGGGCGACCGGGCATCCGCGCACGGTGCAGGTGCTGGTCGCGCTCGCCGCCGCGCACCCGGACCCGGCACTCGCCAAGGCGGTGCGCCGGGCGGCCTTCCAGGTGCACACGGGCGACGGGTAGGGCGCTGCCCGAGGGGACGGGCCCGCTGGACGGCGTCCCGTCCCCGCCGTCCGTCCCGTCCCCGCCGTCCGTCCCGTCCCCGCCGTCCGTCCCGTCCCCGCCGTCCGTCCCGTCCCCGCCGTCCGTCCCGTCCTGGTGTCCGCGCCCCGGCGCTCCTGCCGTGCGTCCTGCGCCCCGATGCCCTGCCTCCCTGGCCTGCCCCGACGCCTCCCGTCCCGGGCCCGCCGGACACTGGCGGAAATCGATTTGCCCACCGCCGTTAGACTGGTCCGTATGGCTTCTCTCCTTGTGCATTAGACGTCCGTACGTCTTCGCCCGCCCGGTCCCTCGTACGCACGTCCTTCATACTGCCCTGGAGCTAGTCCCGTGATCACCGCCTCCGGCCTCGAGCTGCGTGCAGGCGCCCGCCTGCTCATCGAATCCGCCTCCTTCCGTATCGCGCAGGGCGACCGCATCGGCCTCGTCGGCCGAAACGGCGCCGGGAAGACCACCCTCACCAAGTGCCTGGCGGGCGAAGGCACCCCCGCCTCCGGCACCATCACCCGTTCGGGCGAAGTCGGCTATCTGCCGCAGGACCCCCGCACCGGCGACCTCGACGTGCTCGCCCGCGACCGGATCCTTTCCGCGCGCGGTCTCGACGCCGTCATCCGCAAGATGCGGGAGAACGAGGAGCGGATGGCGAACGGACAGGGCGCCACCCAGGAACGTGCGATGAAGAAGTACGAGCGGCTGGAGACGCAGTTCCTCACCCTGGGCGGATACGCCGCCGAGGCCGAGGCCGCCACCATCTCGGCCAGTCTCGGACTGCCCGACCGGGTGCTCGGCCAGCCGCTCCATACGCTCTCCGGCGGTCAGCGACGCCGGGTCGAGCTGGCCCGCATCCTCTTCTCGGACGCGGACATCCTGCTGCTGGACGAGCCGACGAACCACCTCGACGCCGACTCCGTCGTCTGGCTGCGGGACTTCCTGCGGACCTACCGCGGCGGCCTCATCGTGATCTCCCACGACATCAACCTCGTGGAGACCGTCGTCAACAAGGTCTTCTATCTGGACGCCAACCGCTCCCAGATCGACGTCTACAACATGGGCTGGAAGCAGTACATCACCCAGCGTGAGTCGGACGAGAAGCGGCGCAAGCGCGAGCGCGCCAACGCCGAGAAGAAGGCCGCCACGCTGAACTCGCAGGCCGACAAGATGCGGGCCAAGGCGACCAAGGCCGTCGCCGCGCAGAACATGGCCCGGCGTGCCGAGAAGCTGCTGTCCGGCCTGGAGGCCGAACGCCGGTCCGACAAGGTGGCGAAGCTGCGCTTCCCGGATCCGGCACCGTGCGGGAAGACCCCGCTGATGGCACACGAGCTCTCCAAGTCGTACGGCTCGCTGGAGATCTTCACCGATGTCGGGCTGGCGATCGACAGGGGCTCCAGGGTCGTCATCCTGGGCCTCAACGGTGCGGGCAAGACCACCCTGCTCCGGCTGCTCGCCGGCGTGGAGAAGCCGGACACCGGCATGGTCACCCCGGGCCACGGCCTCAAGCTCGGCTACTACGCACAGGAGCACGAGACGCTCGACCCGGAGCGTACGGTCCTGGAGAACATGCGGACGGCGGCCCCCGACATGGACCTGGTCGCCATCCGCAAGACGCTCGGCTCCTTCCTCTTCTCCGGCGACGACGTGGACAAGCCCGCCTCGGTGCTCTCCGGCGGTGAGAAGACCCGGCTGGCGCTGGCCACACTGGTGGTCTCCTCCGCGAACGTGCTGCTGCTGGACGAGCCGACGAACAACCTTGACCCGGCGAGCCGCGGTGAGATCCTCGACGCCCTGCACAACTTCACCGGTGCGGTGGTGCTGGTCTCCCACGACGAGGGCGCGGTGGACGCTCTGGAGCCCGAGCGGATCATCCTGCTGCCCGACGGCGTCGAGGACCTGTGGGGGCAGGACTACGCCGATCTGGTCGCGCTCGCCTGAGCAACCCTCGCTCGGCCGCACCGCTTGTTGAATTCCTGCTTGATCAATCCCTGCTGGATCATTCGGCCGATGGGTGATCCATCATCTGAGTGAGAAGGGCTCGTACCCGGCGCGGCCCGCGGCCCGACCGCTTCGGACCGTGCGGGGCCCGGGAGAGCACCCGCCGAGAAGGGCGGAAATCGTCCGCGATACGCCGCTGACCTGCTTGTTCATCGGATCCCTCGCGCGCCTGCACACGCGCGAGGCCCCTCGGTGCCCGTGCGGGGCTGCCCGAATCCGGCGCGAGGCGTCCACGGACTTGGACGGACCTTGCCGAATGGGTGGCCAGATGCGGTCGGAGGGGTGATCATGAGAGTCACAGAGCGCACTTCCCATGAGGAGGCACGGGTGGCCGAGACTCTGAAGAAGGGCAGCCGGGTGACCGGCGCTGCACGCGAGAAGCTCGCGGCAGACCTCAAGAAGAAGTACGACTCCGGTGCGAGCATTCGGGCGCTGGCCGAAGAGACCGGTCGCTCCTACGGGTTCGTTCACCGGATGCTCAGCGAATCCGGAGTGGCCTTGCGCGGTCGAGGCGGAGCCACGCGGGGAAAGAAGTCCGCCTCGTCCTGACGGGGTTCCCGGGCGTCCACACCGGTGGTTACTCTTCAGTCAACTGTTGAGTAACCACCGGAGGACTTCCATGCCCGAGCCCCTGCTGGACCAGGACGGCGTGCTGCTCACCTCGGACGGCGGAATCGCCACCGTCACGCTGACCAACCCGGCAAAGCGCAACGCCCAGACGCCCGCGATGTGGCGGGCACTCACCGAGGCGGGGCGGATGGTGCCGGGTGACGTGCGGGTCGTGGTGCTGTGCGCCGAGGGGCCGTCATTCTCCGCCGGGCTCGACCGGCGGGCCTTCACTCCGGAGGGATTCGACACAGAGCCGTCCTTCCTGGAGATGGCGCGGGGCTCCGAAGCGGAGCTGGACGCGCTCATCGAGGAGTACCAGCGGGCGTTCACCTGGTGGCGCCGCCATGACGTGGTGAGCGTCGCCGCCGTGCAGGGACACGCGGTCGGTGCGGGCTTCCAGCTCGCGCTGGCGTGCGATCTGCGGGTCTGCGCGGACGACGCGCAGTTCGCGATGCGCGAGACCAGCCTGGGCCTGGTCCCCGACCTGACGGGCACCAAACCGCTGGTGGAGCTTGTCGGCTACGCGCGCGCCCTGGAGATCTGCGCTACCGGCCGCTTCGTACAGGCGCCCGAGGCCGAGCGCTGCGGTCTGGCCAATCTGACCGTTCCCGGCGCCGAACTGGAGGCGACCGTCTCCGACCTGGCCGCCGCGCTGCTCGCCGCCCCGCGCGACGCGGTGATCGAGACGAAGGCGCTGCTGGCGGGCGCGGGCAGCCGTACGCACGAGGAGCAGCGGGTCGCCGAGCGCGCGGCTCAGGGCCGTCGGCTGCGGGACCTCGCGGGGCTCGCGGACTGAGCCCCCTCCCTCCCCACGCGGGTCTCGGCGGGGTGCGCGGCGGAGGGCGGCGGTGCGGCGCGGCGGATCGCGGTGACGAGGACGGCCACGGCCACTTGCCGCGCCGGGAAGGGCCCCGGGCCCGGCTCCGTGGGCTCCCGTACGGCGGCGATCACCGCCTCGCGGGCTCCGCGCGCGACATCCAGGGCGCGGTGGTTCGCGGCGGTGGCGATCTCGACGAGGTGCACGGCGTGGTCTCCGCTGCCGTACGTGTGCAGCAAGTGCGCGCCCAGTACCGGAGCGAGCCCGGCCACACCGGGAGCGCCGAGCGCCGCATGCGCCACGGCCTCGGCTGTGGGGTCCGGACCCTCCTGGCCGGGCCCCGGTCCCGGTTCGCCTGCTCGTGCCACTGCCGGTTCTGCTTCGCGCTCCTCTTCCGGTCCCAGTTCCGGTTGCTCCTCCGCTCCCGTGACTGCCTCCAGGAGCCCGGTCACACGCAGGTCCACCTCCGAGACGGTCAGCCCCAGCCGCTCCGTCGCCGCCGTGTACAGCGCCGCCCGCAGCCGCTCCGCCAGCGGACGCAGCGGATGGTTCCCGGGGGCCTCGAAGTCGGCCGACAGCCGCAGCGGCCCGTGCGGCAGGGCGCCCGGCGGTGGCGGCACCTCCGGCGCCCCGTGTGGGGGAGCATCCGACGGCCCGGCAGCGGCCGGAGCGAGCCGCAACCGCCCCGGGCGTACGCCGCCCAACCCGGCGGCGGCGCCGCGCAGCACTCCCGCCGCCGCCTGCTCGGTGATCCACGCTCCGTCGTCCGCGCCCCCGAGCGGTACCAGCCGCCCCAGAGCGACCTGCCGTCGTACCGCCTCGGTCAGCGGATCGGTGCCCATCGCGTTCACTGCGGGCCCCCTCTCCCTCTTTCGGTCCGTCTCTTCCGGGCCCTGCCCGGCGGTTTCGTACCCCACCCTCCCGGATCGGGGCCGCCCTCGTCGGCAGCGTCACCCGTTTGGCGCCGTGTGTGCGAGGCGGAGGGCGGCGGGCAGATCTAACGTGGGCAGTGGAGCGGCGGTACCGGCCGTTCCGCCCCGAGATGAGGTGAAGGCGATGTCCGACACTGCACAGCGCAATGAGAAGGAATCCACCGCCGCACAGTCCGCCGGCGCGAGTAGCCAGAAGACGCTCAGCAGCAGGGGCGGCAAGGAGGCCCCGGCCGAGCGGGGGCGGACGACGATCGCGGACGGCGTTGTCGAGAAGATCGCCGGCATGGCCGCCCGCGATGTCGTGGGCGTGCACGCCATGGGCAGCGGTTTCGCCCGTACGTTCGGGGCCGTACGCGACCGGGTGCCGGGCGGCAGCGGGGCCGCGGCCAGGGGCGTCAAGGCCGAGGTCGGCGAGCTCCAAACGGCCCTCGATTTGGAAATCGTTGTCGAGTACGGTGTGTCGATCTCGGAGGTGGCGCGCTCCGTGCGGGAGAACGTCGTCGCCGCGACCGAGCGGATGACCGGCCTGGAAGTCATCGAGGTGAACATCGCCGTCGGTGACGTGAGGCTCCCCGACGAGGAAGATGAAGAAGAGGAATCGGACAAGCCGCGCCTGCAGTAGGCCGGAATCCGATAAGCGAAGGAGCGCACGATGAGCATGGCCGTGGTCGGTCTGATCACAGGTATGGCGCTGGGCTTCGCCGGTTACTTCGGCGGTTTCGGTGCCTTCCTGCTGGTGGCGGCGCTGGGTGCCGTCGGATTCGGAGCAGGAAGGTTTCTGGAGGGCGACTTCGAACTGGGCGACTTCTTCCGCCCGCGCGACAGGTCGCGTGGCGATGACCGGCGCAGGACACGGTGAGCAGGGCGGTTCCGGACGCGGCGTCGCGAGAGGAGCGTCCGGGGCAGGACTCCGCCTCCGTGGCCGTGGTGCCCCCCAGCGAGCGGGGCGGGCTGCGCATCGCGGACCGGGTGGTCGCCAAGGTCGCGGCGCGGGCGGCGCGTGAGGCACTGCGAACCGGTCCGGAGGCGGACAGGCTTCCGGGCGGGAAGCGCGCGGCCCCGCAGGCCACGGTCACGGTCCGGAACGGCTCGGCCCGGGTGAAGCTTTCCCTCACGCTTCCCTACCCCTCGGACCTCGCCGCGCAGTGCCTCGCCGTGCGCGCGCATGTCGCCTCGCGGGTGACGGAGCTCGTCGGCATGGAGGTCCCGGAGGTGGCCGTCGGCGTGGACCGGCTGCACTCGCCCCACCTGGACAGCACGGCACCCGGGAGGGTCCGGTGAGCGACGAGAGGGCGGGGCACGTGGCCGAGCACACCCCGAGTGGTCGGGAGGAGCCGCCGGACACCACCCGTCTGGAGCAGTCCGCCTCCACTGCGGCGTACGACGCCGAGAGCCGGGGCGGCCACCGGGGCGAGGGCGGCCGGGCGGACAGATTCTGGTCGAGCCGCAGGCTTCCCGCCCTGCTCGTGGCCCTGGTGCTGCTCGCGGGCCTCGGCCTGCTGCTGTTCGACCTGGTGTCCGTGCGGCTGGACCGTCCCGGCATGGCCTGGCGCCGCACCCTCGTGGACGAGTCGGCGACCAGACCCCTGGACGACGTCTGGGTGCTGGTGGGAGCCGGCGCGGCCGTGCTGCTGGGGCTGTGGCTGATCGTGCTGGCCGTGACGCCGGGACTGCGCGGGCTGCTGGCCATGCGCCGGGACGTCCCGCGGGTGCGGGCCGGACTGGAGCGCACCGCTGCGGCGCTGGTGCTGCGGGACCGCGCCATGCGGGTCGCCGGGGTCCAGTCCGTGCGGGTCGCCGTCGGCCGCCGCCGGATCAGGGCGCGGGCTCAGGCACACTTCCGCGACCTGGATGAGGTGCGCGGCGACTTGGACACGGCGCTCGATGACGGCATCCGGCAGCTGGGCCTGGCACGGCAGCCGGGGCTGTCCGTCCACGTCCGCCGCCCGGCGAAGAGATGAGGTGTGCGCCGTGCTGCGGACGGTGAACCGAGTGCTGCTCGGCCTGACCGGAGCGCTGCTGCTGGTTGCGGGCGTGGTGGTGCTCGTGGCCGGACTGGATCTGCGGCAGCGCTGGGGGTTCAGCCTGGGCGCCGGGTGGCGATGGGCAACCCCGGACGATGTGCTGCTCACCGACGCGGACCGCGCCCGGTGGCAGGACGAGGGCTGGTGGTGGCCGGTCGTGTTCGCCGGGCTGGGCGTGCTGCTGGCGCTGCTGCTGTGGTGGCTGCTCGCTCAGCTCCGGCGCCGGAGGCTGGGGGAGGTGCTGATCGTGCCCGAGGAGAGCGACGGGGCGGCCGGTGCGCCCCACGGCGACGGACCGGCCGCAAGGCTGCGCTGCCGGGCGCTGGAGGACGTGCTCGCCGCGGAGGCGGAGTCCCTGGAGGGCGTCGAGCGGGCACGCGTCAGACTGCGCGGGCGGCGTACGAAGCCGCAGGCACGGGTGAGCCTGCTGCTCGCCCCGCAGGCGCGCCCCGCCACCGCGCTGGAGCGGCTGCACACGGAGGCGCTGGAGCACGCCCGGACTTCGGTGGGCCTGGCACGCTTCCCGGCGGAGGTGCGGCTGCGCAGCGTGCGGCACCGCGCCGGCCGCGTCAGCTGACGGCGGGCTGCGGCGCGGCGGGGCCCGCCGGCGTGGCGTGGGACCAGTCGGCGTGGCGTGGCGTGGCGTCAGAAGCCGTGCCCCGCGCCGCCGTCGACGGGAACCATCACCCCGGTGAGATAGGACGCGGCGGGCGAGAGCAGGAACGCCGCCGTACGGCCGAACTCCTCCGGTGTCCCGTAGCGGCGCAGCGGGATGGCGGCCGCGTTGCGCGCACGCGCCGCCTCCACATCGCCGGAGAGCGCGTCCAGTTCCCGCACCCGGTCGGTGTCGATACGGGCGGGCAGCAGTCCCAGTACCCGGATTCCGCGCGGACCGGCTTCACCGGCAAGTGTCTTGGCGAAGCCCGCCAGCCCCGGACGCAGCCCGTTGGAGACGGTCAGGCCGGGGATCGGCTCGTGTACCGAGGCGGAGAGGACGAAGCCGATCACGCCGCCCTCGCCGAGCGCGCCCACGGCCGTACGGGCGAGGCGTACCGCGCCCAGGAAGACCGACTCGAAGGCGGCCTGCCACTGCTCGTCGGTGATCGACTCGCTCGGCCCGGCAGGCGGGCCGCCGACACTGATCAGGATGCCGTCGAACCGTCCGAAGCGGTCACGGGCCGTCCCGACGAGCCGTGCGGGGGCGGCCGGGTCGGCGTTGTCGGCGGCGACGCCCGCCGCGTTCGCGCCGAGCCGGGAGGCCGCCTGCTGCGCGGCGTCCTCCGTCCGGCCGGTGAGCACCACCTTGGCTCCGTCGGCGACCAACTGCTCGGCGGTGGCGAAGCCCAGCCCGCGGGTGGCACCGGTGATGACGTAGACGCGGTCCTTCAGCCCAAGATTCATGGGGGCCAGTCTGCCGGGTGGACTCCGGGCGCACCCTCGCGGGGGCGTAGGCCGCGCACTCGCGGGCGCGAGGGTGCTACTTCCCCAGCGCGCCTTGGCCGACTGCCGGTGTCTCCGCGTCTGTCTCCGCGTCCTGGCCGTGGTTCCGGTCCTCGGCGCCTTCCGCACCTGCGGCCGTTCGCGCGGTCTCGGTCCCGTCCGCGGATTCGGCAGCGGTCCCGGCCTTCGCCGCCGCCGCGCGGTCGCGGCGCTCGCGGCGGACGAGAATCACCCATCCGGTGGGCGCGCACGCCGTGAAGAGCCACCACTGCACGGCGTACGCCATGTGCGCGCCGATGCTGTCGTGGTCCGGTTCGGGCACGGGCTGCGGCTGCTTGCCCGCCGCTTTCGGCGTGAACTCCGTCAGCTGGATGTAGCCGCCGAGGACCGGCTTGTCCAGAACCTCGGACTGCTGCTCGCTGTTGATGAGCATCACCTGACGGGGCGGCAGGCCGGGCTTGTCCTTGATGCCGCTGTCCGCGGTGGTCTCGTCGGCCATCATCCGGCCGGTGACCGTGATCTGCCCTTCGGGGGCGGCGGGCACCTCGGGGAACTTCGTCAGGTCCCCGCCCGCCTCGATCCAGCCGCGGTTGACCAGGACCGTGCTGCCCTCCTGACCGCCGCCGTCCTTCAGGACGAGCGGGGTGAGCACGAAGTAGCCGATCGAGTTCTCGTCGGCGGCCGTACGCTGCCGGACCACGACCTCGTGCTCCGTGTCGTAGCTGCCGGTCGCCGTGACCGTACGGAAACGCACGCTGTCGGCGGGCTGGCGGCCGACTCCGGTCAGCTCGGTGACCGGTACGGCGGGGGCGGCGAGACTGTCGGCGATCAGGTTGTTGTGGGCCACCCGCGCCTCGTGGCGGTGGAACTGCCAGAAACCCAGCTCGACCGTCGCGGGGATGAGCGCGAGGGCGAGCAGGGTGAGACACACCCACTGCCGGGACAACAGGAACCGGTACACGGTCATCGACGGTATCGCGAGGCCCGTCAGACCTCGGGCGCGGGGGCCACATCCCGGAGGAGCTGACTGAAGGCGGCCTCGTCGATCACCGGAGTGCCGAAGGAGTGTGCCTTGGCGACCTTGGAGGTGATGGCGTCCGGATCGTTGGTCACCACCACGCTGGTGAGCCGGGACACACTCGTCGCGATGTGCAGCCCGGCCTCGGCGGCGCGGTCCTCCAGCAGCTCGCGCTCCACCGAGGTGTCGCCGGAGATCGCCACCCGCATGCCCTGGACGAGGGGCCCGCCCGGCTCGTACCGCCCCGGATTCGGGTGCGGGCAGGCGGGCCGCTTACGGGACTGGCGCCAGGTGCCGAACGCCCGAGGGCCGGAGCGCGCGGCGGAGCCCGCGGAGCCGCCGGTGCTGAGGGGCTCCGACCACTCCGTGAGCGGCTGGCAGGCGAGCAGGGGAAGCTGCACATCGCTCTCGGCGGCCAGGTGCAGGCTCGGCCGGAAGGACTCCGCCAGCACCCGGGCGTCGTCGAGCGCGTGGTGCGCCTGCTGCTGCACGACGCCGTAGTGCGCGGCCAGCGATTCCAGCTTGTGGTTGGGCAGCGGCAGGGCCAGCTCCTTGGAGAGGGCGATGGTGCACAGCCGCTGGCGGACGGGTGCGGTGCGCTGCGCCCGTGCGTACTCCCGCGCGATCATCGACCAGTCGAAGATGGCGTTGTGCGCCACCAGCACCCGGCCCGCGAGCCGTTGCGCGAAGTCGTCGGCGATCTCGTCGAAGAGCGGGGCGTCGGCGAGCACTTTCGAGGTGAGCCCGTGGATCCAGGTGGGGCCCGGGTCGCGCTGCGGGTTCACCGTGGTGTACCAGTGATCCTCGACGTTGCCACGGGAGTCGAGACGGTAGACGGCAGCGGAGACTATCCGGTCGTCGCGCGCGAGGCCGGTGGTCTCGACGTCCACCACCGCGTAGCCGTCCGGATACCCCGACGGCCATCGGGGACCGGGGGACCCGGCGGCGTCGTTGGGGCCGGTGGTGGACTGCGCGGGGATGTGTGCCGCCCCCGCGCTCTCATCCGGACGTGCCGTCTGGTCTTCGAGCATGGTCCCAGAGGATACGGCCCGGCACTGACAGTGCATGACACCCGTCCGGCCCCACGCGGGCCCGAAGGGTGCGGGCGGGGCGACGAGATGACGGGGTGACGGCTCGTCGGGCGGCGCGGCGCCTGCGGCGGTGTGCGGAGACTTCTTCTTACTTCTCGGTAACCACCCCTAGTCATGGGCCGCGAGGGCATTTACTTTGCTGACATGTTGTCTCACCTGCCCGACGTCCTCCTCTGGTCGGTTCCCGCCTTCGTGCTGCTCAGCGTCCTCGAGATGGTGAGCTACCGCCTGCGTCCGGACGAGGACGCGGCCGGTTACGACACCAGGGACGCGGCCACCAGCGTCACCATGGGGCTGGGCAGCCTCGCCTTCGACGCCCTCTGGAAGATCCCGATCGTCGCGGTCTACGCGGGGGTGTACGAACTGACGCCCCTGCACATTCCGGTGCTGTGGTGGACGCTGCCGCTGATGCTGCTCGGCCAGGACTTCTGCTACTACTGGTCGCACCGGGGACACCATGTGATCCGGATTCTGTGGGCCTGTCATGTGGTGCACCATTCCAGCCGGAAGTTCAATCTCACCACGGCGCTGCGCCAGCCCTGGACGACCTGGACGGTCTGGCCCTTCTATCTCCCGCTGATCGTGCTCGGCGTGCATCCGGCGGCGCTCGCGTTCCTCTCCGCCGTCAACCTCGTCTACCAGTTCTGGATCCACACGGAGCGGATCGGCAGGCTGCCGCGCGCGATCGAGTTCGTCTTCAACACGCCGTCACACCATCGGGTGCACCATGCCTCCCAGGGCGGCTACCTCGACCGGAACTTCGGCGGCATCCTGATCCTCTGGGACCGGCTCTTCGGCTCGTTCGTACCCGAGACCGAGAGCTGTGTGTTCGGCCTCACCAAGAACATCGAGACCTTCAACCCGCTCCGGGTGGCGACGCATGAGTACGCGGCGATAGGGCGCGATGTGCGGGCCGCTCGCAGCTGGTCCGAGCGGGTGGGGCGGGTCGTGCGCGGCCCGGGGTGGCAGCCGCCGTCCACCTCTTGTGAAGCGCCCTCGGCGGCCCCGGGCGGCGGGCTGACAGCGGAGGGCCGGGCCCGTCCGGACCCGGCCCCCCGCTGAGGATCACTGCTGAGCGTGACGCCTGTGCGGTTACTTCTGCGTGGCTACTTCCGTACGGCGTCCAGGGCGTCGACGATGCCGTAACCGTAGAAACTGTTCACCTTCTGGTGGCCCGCGCACTCCGCGTTGACCTCGCCGTCCCCTTCCGGGTCGTACGGCTCCGTCGGGCAGCCCGGGTTGTCCGCCCAGGCCTTCATCCGCCACTGAAGCTCCTGCGGCGTGGACCGCCGGTGCTCGCTCTTGATCAGCGCGGCCACGCCCGCGACATGCGGACCGGCCATCGAGGTGCCCTGGAGGAAGGCGTACTCGCCGTCCGGCATGGTGGAGAGGATCCTGCCGTCCTTGGCGTCACCGCCGGGGATCTGGTACTTGTCGCCGCCCGGCGCCGCGACGTCGATGACGCCCTCGCCGTAGTTGGAGTAGTACGACTTCAGCGGCTGGGCGCCGGTCGCCGAGACGGTTACCGAGCCGGGGAGCTGAGTGGGCAGGTCCACGCACTCGGCCGGGTCGACGGTGCGGGTGACCGGCGTGGTGTCGTTCGGACTGGTGTCGTCGGTGATCTCGTCGGCGGCGAGGTCATGGCTGGAGTTGCCCGCCGAGGACACGTTGAGGACGCCCTTGCGCTCGGCGTACTTCGCGGCACGGCCGACGGCGTCCGCGATGGCGGCCTGGTCTGCCTGGTCGGGGCAGTTGAACAGCCACGGGTCGACGTAGTAGCTGTTGTTGGTGATTTCGACACCGTGCTCGGCGGCGAAGGTGAAGGCGCAGACGACGGCCTCGGCGTAGAAGAGGCTGCTGTGCTGCTCGGAAACCTTGATCGAGGAGACCTGCACGCCGGGTGCGACGCCCGTGACGCCCACTCCGTTGCGCGGTGCGGCGATGGTGCCCGCGACATGGGTGCCGTGGTAGCTGCCGCCCTCGGCGTACGGGCGCCAGGCGCCCGGGGAGGTGTCCGCCGTACCGCCGACGCAGCTCGCGGACTGCCGCTCGGAGAAGTTCGGCTTCAGATCCGGATGGGTGTCGTCCACGCCGGTGTCGATGACGGCGACGGTTACCTTCTTGCTGCCCTCGCTGACTTTGTGCGCCTTGTCGGCCTTGATGGCCGGGATGTTCCACTGGAGGGACTCCAGCGGCTCCGTCCGCGCGCCCCCGCCGCGAAGCGCGTCGGCGCCCTTGCTCCGGGCCAGCTTCTCGGCCACGGCCTTGGGGTTCTTGAGGTATTCGGGCTTGCCGACGTCGGTGCTGGAGGCGGCGGTGAGCGGGGCGGTACGAGTCGCCCCGGCCGAGTCGACCCCCTCGACCGCGCGCATCGTCGCGCCGAACTCCGGGTTCTGGGAGTGCGCGACGAGGACGCCGATCTTCTCGTGGGCCGAGATGACGGTTCCGTCAGCCGCGGAGATCTCCCGCCGCACCCGCTCGATCGTCTCGTCGTCCGTGTCGGTGTTGACGACGTAACTGAGCTTCTCGCCGGACTTCGTGGTGGACGGCGCCTGGGCGAGCGCCGTGCTCGCGCCCGGGAACGCGAAGAGGGAGGCGGTCAGGGCCAGCCCGAGCGGCAGCGCCAGGGCGCGCCGTCGTCTGAAGGGCTTCGAATCCATGGGGTCTCCATGTCCTTTGCTCGTGCCTGCAGGTGACCGGAAGTTATCGCTGATGTGTACGGGTCAGCAATGGACCAGCCAGGAAAGATCGCCGCGACCGGGTGTGGCTACAGATTTTCGACCGCCGCCCTCTGGTTGCGTGGACCTTCGTCCCTCTACGATGCGCGGACGGTGTGGCCAAAAGTGACCCAGGACACACCGCTCGTCCCCTCTCGTTCTGTCTGGAGTCTCCGTGGTCACCCTGCCGCAGGGAGCGAGTTCCGATCCCCCGTCGGAACGCCCCGATTTCCTCGAGGTTCAGCAAAGCGCCGAGTTCGGTGAACTGCGCCGAGCGCAGCGCTCGTTCGCTTTTCCCGTCACCGTCGCCTTCATCATCTGGTATTTCCTCTATGTCCTGTTGTCCAACTATGCAGGCGATTTCATGGGCACCAAGGTGCTCGGCAATCTCAACATCGCCTTCGTATTCGGTATCGCCCAGTTCGTGACCACTTTTGTCATTGCCTGGTGGTATTCCCGTCATGCCGAGGCCAAGCTCGATGACCGGGCCGAGGCCATCAAGAAGCGTCTGGAGGGCGGCGCGTGAACTCGCTCGTACAGCTGTCTGCGGAGGGTGCAGGCGAGCACCGCACTCTGATCATCACTCTCTTCTCGGTCTTCGTCGCCGCCACGCTCGGCGTCACCGTATGGGCCGGGCGGCGTACGAAGGACGCCACCGACTTCTACGCCGGCGGCCGCTCGTTCACCGGCTTCCAGAACGGCCTCGCCATCTCCGGCGACTACATGTCCGCGGCGTCCTTCCTGGGGATCGCCGGTCTTATCGCCCTCTCCGGTTATGACGGCTTCCTCTACTCCATCGGGTTCCTCGTCGCCTGGCTGATCGCCCTGCTGCTGGTCGCCGAACCGCTGCGCAACTCCGGCCGCTTCACCATGGGCGACGTGCTCGCCTACCGGATGCGCCAGCGCCCGGTGCGTACGGCGGCCGGGACGTCCACCATCGTGGTGTCGATCTTCTACCTGCTCGCCCAGATGGTCGGCGCCGGCGCCCTTGTCGCCCTGCTGCTCGGCGTCACCGGCGACGTGGGCAAGAACCTCATCGTGGTGCTGGTCGGCGTCGTGATGATCCTCTACGTCACGATCGGCGGGATGAAGGGCACCACCTGGGTGCAGATGATAAAGGCGTGCCTGCTCATCGTCGGCACCCTGCTCATCACCGTCCTGGTGCTGCACAAGTTCAACTGGAACATCTCCACCCTGCTCGGTGCCGCGGCGGAGAACAGCGGCAAGGGGGCGTCCTTCCTCGAGCCGGGGTTGAAGTACGGCGTCAGCACCACCTCGAAGATCGACTTCATCTCGCTGGGCCTGGCCCTGGTCCTCGGCACCGCCGGGCTGCCGCACATCCTGATCCGCTTCTACACGGTGCCCTCGGCCAAGGTCGCCCGTAAGTCGGTCAACTGGGCGATCGGCATCATCGGCGTCTTCTATCTGATGACCATCGCGCTCGGCTTCGGCGCGGCGGCGCTGCTCTCCAACAAGGAGATCACCGACTCCGACGCGGCGGGCAACACCGCCGCGCCACTGCTGGCCCAGGAGATCGGCGGCGGCGCCGACTCGGCGGGTGGTGCGACCTTGCTCGCCCTGATCTCCGCGGTCGCCTTCGCCACGATCCTGGCGGTGGTCGCGGGTCTTACCCTCGCCTCGTCCTCCTCGTTCGCGCACGACATCTACGCGAACGTCATCCGCAAGGGCCAGGCGAAGGAGAAGGAGGAGGTCGCCGCGGCCCGGTTGGCGGCGGTCGCCATCGGTGCCGTCGCCATCGTGCTCGGCATCTTCGCGGGCAAGCTCAACGTCGCCTTCCTGGTGGCGCTCGCCTTCGCGGTCGCCGCCTCGGCGAACCTGCCGACGCTCCTCTACAGCCTCTTCTGGAAGAGGTTCAACACCCAGGGCTCCCTCTGGTCGATCTACGGCGGGCTCTTCTCGTCCGTCTTCCTGGTGTTCTTCTCGCCGGTCGTCTCCGGCAGCCCGAACGCGATGTTCTCGGGTGTCGACTTCCAGTGGTTCCCGCTCAGCAACCCCGGGCTGATCTCCATCCCGCTCGGCTTCCTGCTCGGCTGGCTGGGATCGATCCTCAGCAAGGACGAGGACAAGGACGGCAAGAAGTTCGCCGAACTGGAGGTGCGGTCCCTGACGGGTACGGGCGCGCACTGACCGGTCGCCCGACCCCGGCTGGGCACCCGCGTACGGACGGTTGACGCCTGTGGCATTCAACGAACTGTTGAATGTCACAGGCGTCACGTACGCTGCGGAGCACGTAGCAACCGTGGGAGGGCCACCAGATGCTGCTCGACACATACGGCAGGAAAGCCACTGACCTGCGCGTATCGCTGACAGACCGCTGCAATCTGCGCTGTACCTACTGCATGCCCGAAGAAGGGCTCCAGTGGCTGGCCAAACCGGATCTGCTCAGCGATGACGAGATCGTCCGCCTGATCGGCCTCGCCGTGACCCGGCTGGGCATCGAGGAGGTCCGCTTCACCGGCGGTGAGCCGCTGCTCCGCCCCGGCCTGGTGGGCATCATCGAGCGCTGCGCCGAGCTCGACCCGCGTCCGCGGATGTCGCTCACCACCAACGGCATCGGCCTGGAGCGTACGGCCGAGGCGCTGCACGCGGCGGGGCTCGACAGGGTCAACGTCTCGCTCGACACCCTCCGCCCCGAGGTCTTCCAGCGGATGACCCGCCGCAAGCGGCACGCGGACGTGCTGCGCGGGCTGGCGGCAGGCCGCGCGGCGGGGCTGACTCCTGTCAAGGTCAACGCCGTGCTGATGCCGGAGCTCAACGACGACGAGGCCCCCGATCTGCTCGCCTGGGCCGTCGAGCACGACTACGAACTGCGCTTCATCGAGCAGATGCCGCTCGACGCGCAGCACGGCTGGCACCGCGAGGGCATGGTCACCGCCGGCGACATCCTGGCCTCACTGCGCACCCGCTTCACGCTGACGCCCGAGGGCGAGGAGGTGCGCGGGTCCGCACCCGCGGAGCGCTGGATCGTCGACGGCGGTCCGCACCGGGTCGGCGTCATCGCCTCGGTAACCCGCCCGTTCTGCAGCGCCTGCGACCGCACCCGGCTCACCGCCGACGGTCAGGTGCGCACCTGCCTGTTCGCCCGGGAGGAGACGGATCTGCGCGCTGCCCTGCGAAGCGGCGCGGAGGACGAGGAGATCGCCGAGCTGTGGAAGCTGGCGATGTGGGGGAAGAAGGCGGGCGCCGGAATCGATGACCCGTCGTTCATCCAGCCCGACCGCCCGATGTCAGCCATCGGCGGCTGAGCCCCCGCCCGCGGACTCCCCGCCGGCGGACTCCCAGTCCGTCAGCAGCACGACGTCCTTCAGGAAACCGCGCATATTCAGGAACGACGACAGGTGTTCGCGGTGCTCGTCGCAGGCGAGCCACGTCTTGCGCCGCTCAGGGGTGTGCAGCTTGGGATTGTTCCAGGCAAGCACCCATACGGCGGGCGCGCGGCAGGCCTTGGCGGAGCAGAGGGGGGATTCGGGGTTCTCGGCAGGGATCACGGCCCTATTGCAACACCCGGGCCCCGCACATGGCGACGCCGGGCAGCCACGGGGGGAGCCGCCCGGCGTCGGTCCGTCGCTCCGACGGGGGATGCGGAGCGCTCCAGAAGTATGGCATGCGGGGGCATGCGCAGTGCACCGGAACCGCACTATTGCTCTGAGGTTTTCCGGATCACATGGGCTTCCGCAGCTCAACGCCGTTCATGCGGCGTCTTGTTGGGCTCGTCACGCTCGGTCTCCCGAGGGGGCGTCGTCGCGTCGAGCATCGGGCGCGAGGGCCCCGGCAGGTAGCTGGACGGCATCCTGGGGGAGTTCTCCCGGCCCGCGTTGGCGATGACCACGGCCACGTACGGCAATAGCACACCCAGCGCCAGTGTCACGACGGCCAGTGGTCGCTGCACGTTCCACAGGACCACGGTCAGCACCACCGAGAGAGTGCGGATCAGCATGGAGATCACATAGCGCCGCTGCCTGCCGCGCACGTCGTCCGCCAGCCCCTGCCGGGCTCCGGTGATCCGGAAGACCTCGGGACTCTTCTGCTTGCGCATCGTATCCACCACCTGATCGAGCGCGGGCCACCTCAGCATCCGGACGTCTCCACGGTACGCCCGGGCACCCCCCTTCCGGTGTCCGGGGGCGCCGCTTTCCGCCGTGCGCCCCTGCCCCGTCCGTACGACACTGACAGGTGTGCGCAGGTACAAGCACGGGTGCGTACGCGGGCCCGCCGATCCGCGGAGGCGAGAACATGGGCTGGTTGTGGGCAATCCTGGTGGGACTGGTGCTGGGCGTGCTCGCCCGCGCCGTACTGCCGGGCAAACAGGCTATTCCGCTCTGGCTGACGGTGATCTTCGGCATCCTCGGCAGCATTCTGGGGAACGCCGTCGCCTCCGGTATCGGGGTCGACGACACGAAGGGAATCGACTGGATCCGGCATCTGCTGCAGCTGGCCGGGGCCGTCCTGGTGGTCGCTCTCGGCACACCGCTCTGGGCGACCCTCAGAGGAAAGAACAAGGGCGCCAGAGCCAGGCCCTAGAGCCCGCGGACCTCCGCGATCTTGCGCCCGGCCTTGAGGTAGACCGCGCCGCTCAGGTCCGCCTCGGCCAGCTTCTCCGGCACCACCTCGCCGAGCGGGCGCAACGCGTCGGCCTCCGCGAGCACCAGCGCGCGCTGGCCGCCGTCCGTCTCGACGATCAGCCGCAGCCCGTTCTGCTTCGCGATCCGGCGGGCGGCCGAGGCGCTCGGAGTGAACTCGAGCACCTTGCTGAGCAGGGCGGCGATGCCCTCGCTGCCGTGCTCGGCGAGGTCCACCGAGGGCAGCGTCCCGACCTCCGCGAAGGACTTGCGGGAGAACTGCGCGGCGAAGCCATGCCGCGCCGCCATCGCCGCGTCGATGCCGTGCAGTGCGGTGACCACATCGCCCGCCAGAACGCGCTTGAGGTCCATCGGATGCAGCGTCTTCGCCTCGACACGGGCGAGCGCCAAGTCGATCTCGGCGTCCGTCCACTCCGTCCAGGCCCGCAGGTACGGGGCCATCAGCCGGTCCGGAATCGACATGATCTTGCCGAAGACGTCCTCGGCGGACGCGTTCAGCGCGACGTAGTTGTCCTTGGACTTGGACATCTTGGCGCCGGACCCGTCGGTGCCCTCGATCAGCGCGTTGGTGGCGATCAGCTGCGGGCGCTGCCCGTAGATCTCCATCACCTTGCGGCCCATCTGCATGTTGAGCAGCTGGTCCATGCCGCCGAGCTCGAGGTCCGTCGCGATCTCCGCCGAGTCCACCGCCATCGCGACCGGGTAGATCAGCTCCGACATGGTCAGACCCGACCCGGCCGCCAGCCGGGTGCGGAAGTCGTCGCGCTGCAGCAGCTGGGAGGCGGGCACCTGGGAGAGGATGCCGATCAGCTGGGGAAAGGTGAGCCCGGCCAGCCACTCGCTGTTGTGCCGGAAGCGCACCTTCTCGAAGTCGAAGAACGGCTTGACCTGGTCGCGGTAGCCCGCGAGGTTGCGGGTGATGTCCGCGTCCGTCAGCGCGGGGCGCTCGGCGGTACGGCCCGACGGGTCGCCGATCTTGGCGGTGATGTCGCCGATGATCAGGGTGACTTCGTGCCCCATCCGCTGGAAGCGGCTGAGGATGATCACGGGCACCGCGTGCCCGAGGTGCACCTCGGCCCCCGTCGGGTCGATGCCCAGCTTGACCTGCAGCCCCTTGCCCTCGGCACGCTTGGCCGCGATCGTCTCGGCGAGCTTCTCCTCCGACGGCAGCACGTCCACCGCGCGGGCGGCGATCAGCGCGGCCTGCTCCGTCGCCGAGAGATCGCTCAGATCCAGCGAACGCCGCGACCCGGTCTCCGTGAGCAACTGCTCGACGGTCTTGTCGATGGAGAGGTCCTGGGCCAGCAGCTCGCTGGCGCGCGTTACGGAGTCGCCGAGGCGTGTCACGTCTGTCGTCCTGGGGATCGGGTTGCGGATGGGACGACAGCGAGTCTAACGACCTCCCCCGCGCCAGGGGGAGCGTCGTCAGCGCGGCGGCGGGCGGCCCGCCGCCGCGTTCACCGTGGGGGCCCGGTGGTCACACGCCCTGGCTGACCGAACTCATGTTGAAGTCCGGCACCCGCAGTGGCGGCATCGAGGCGCGGGTGAAGTAGTCGGACCACTCGCGCGGCAGCGTACGGTCGCTGCGCCCCGCCTCCGTGGCGCGTGTCAGCAGGTCGACCGGCGACTCGTTGAACCGGAAGTTGTTGACCGCGCCCTTCACCTCGCCGTCCTCCACCAGATAGACCCCGTCCCGGGTCAGCCCCGTCAGCAGCAGCGTCGCCGGGTCCACCTCCCGGATGTACCACAGGCAGGTCAGCAGCAGCCCGCGTTCGGTGCGGGAGACCATCTCCTCCAGCGAGGCGGTGCCGCCCGCGTCCAGCAGCAGGTTGTCGATCGGCGGCGCCACCGGCAGTCCGGTCAGCCCGGCGCTGTGCCGGGTGCTGAGCAGCCGCTCCAGCCTGCCGTCCCGTACCCAGTCGGTGGGCGCGAGAGGCAGCCCGTTGTCGAAGACCGACACGTCGTCGCCCGAGGTGTGCGCCATCACGAACGGCGCCGCCTGCAGCCCGGGTGCGGCCGGATCGCTGCGCAGTGTCAGCGGCAGCGGGGAGAGCGTGTCACCGACCCGGGTGCCCCCGCCGGGCTTGCTGAACACGGTGCGGCCCTCGGCGGCGTCCCGCGCGCCGGAGGACCACAGCTGGTAGATCAGCAGGTCAGCGACGGCGGTGGGCGGCAGCAGCGTCTCGTAGCGTCCGGCGGGCAGCTCGACGCGCCGCTCGGCCCAGCTCAGCCGCAGGGCCAGCTCGGCATCGAGGGCGCCCGGATCGACGTCGGTGAAGTCGCGGGTGTACCGGCCCGCCCAGGCCGACCTCGTACGGTCCGCGGACTTGGCGTTGAGCTCCAGCGTGCCCGTCGGCTGGTCGTGCCGCAGCCGCAGCCCGGTCGAGCTGCCCAGATAGCTGGAGACCGTCTCGTGGCTGGCGAACCCGTACAGCTCGCGCTCTGCGGCCCGCGCCCGTGCGAACGACTCGCCGAGTGCGGGCGCGAAGTCCGCGAACACCTCGGGGGAGGTCTCGTCGGGGGAGTCGGTGAAGTCGGCGGACGCGGGTGCCCCCTCGACCAGCGGCTGCGCGTCCTCGGCTGGTCCGGCGGCACGGGCCGCCTCCTCCGCCGCCCGCACCAGCGGCTCCAGTTCGGCGGCCGTCACGGCGGAGCGTGAAACCACACCGGAGGCGGTGCCCTGTCCGCCGTCGACCGTGGCGATGACGGTCAGCTCGCGGCCCCGCGTCACGCCGTTCGTGGTGAGCGCGTTGCCCGCCCAGCGCAGATTGGCCGAGGACCGCTCGTCCGCGATGACGACACAGCCGTCCGCCCGGGACAGCTCCAGCGCCCGCTCCACGATCTCGTGCGGCTTGCTCATCGACCGGCCTCCTGGGTGGTGTTGAGGATGTTGACGCCGCGGAAGAGCGCGGACGGGCAGCCGTGCGAGACGGCGGCGATCTGTCCGGGCTGCGCCTTGCCGCAGTTGAACGCCCCGCCGAGCACATAGGTCTGCGGGCCGCCGACCGCCTCCATCGAGCCCCAGAAGTCCGTGGTGGTCGCCTGGTAGGCCACGTTGCGCAGCTGACCGGCCAGCCTGCCGTTCTCGATCCGGTAGAAACGCTGGCCGGTGAACTGGAAGTTGAACCGCTGCATGTCGATGGACCACGACCGGTCACCCATGACGAAGACCCCGCGCCGCACTCCGGCGATCAGCTCCTCGGTGGACGGCCCGTCCGGTGCGGGTTGCAGCGACACGTTCGCCATCCGCTGGACCGGGACATGACTCGGCGAATCCGCGAACGCGCAGCCGTTGGAGCGGCCCAGGCCCGTCAGCCTGGCGATCCGCCGGTCGAGCTGGTAGCCCACCAGCGTGCCGTCCCGCACCAGGTCCCAGGACTGTGCCGCCACGCCCTCGTCGTCATAGCCGATCGTCGACAGGCCGTGCTCGGTGGTGCGGTCACCGGTCACATTCATCAGCCGCGAGCCGTACTTCAACGTGCCGAGCTGGTCGAAGGTGGCGAACGAGGTGCCCGCGAACGCCGCTTCATAGCCCAGCGCCCGGTCCAGCTCGGTGGCGTGGCCGATCGACTCGTGAATGGTCAGCCAGAGGTTGGACGGGTCCACCACCAGGTCGTACGCCCCCGGCTCGACGCTGGGCGCGCGCATCTTCTCCGCGAGCAGCTCCGGCATCCGCGCCAGCTCGCCGTCCCAGTCCCAGCCGGTGCCCCGTGCGTACTCCCAGCCGCGCCCTGCCGGGGGCGCGAGCGTGCGCATCGAGTCGAAGTCGCCGGACTCCGCAACCGCCACGGCGGTGAGCTGCGGCAGCAGCCTGACCCGCTGCTGCGTGGTCACCGTCCCCGCCGTGTCGGCGTAGAACTTGTTCTCCTGAACGGTCATCAGCGTCGCGTCGACATGGCTGACTCCGTCGGCGCCCAGCAGCCGCTCGCTCCACTCGGCCATCAGCCCGGTCTTCTCGGCGTCCGGTACCTCGAACGGGTTGACCTCGTACGCGGATACCCAGGTCCGCTCCCCGTGCGACGGCTCGTCGGCCAGCTCGACCCTTTCCTCTGAGCCCGCCGCCTCGATCACCCGGGCCGACAGCTTCGCCATCTCCACGGCCTGGGTGGCCACCCGGGCCGCCGCGTCCATCGTCAGATCCACGCCGGAGGCGAACCCCCAGGCCCCGCCGTGCACCACCCGTACGGCGTAACCGGAGTCGGTGCTGTCCGAGGATCCCGCGAGGCGCGCGTCACGCAGCCGCCACGAGGCGTCCCGGACCCGCTCGAACCGGAAGTCCGCGTGCCCCGCCCCCAGCGCCCGCGCTCGGGCGAGCGCGGCGTCCGCGAGCGCGCGCAAGGGGAGTTCGAGGAAGGACGGATCGATCTCGTGCGTCTGCGCTTGCGCCATCGGCGCCTCCTGTCTCGGAGCACGGAGGCCGCCCCGGGTCCCGGAACGGCCTGCTGTACGAGCGGGGGTGACTCCGTGACCGGAGCCGCCCGTGACCGGGATACTCGCATATCACGGAGCGGTGTTCACCGAGGGTGGTGCGCTTCGAGCAGGGTCGCGAGAAGCTGCTCGGTCCGGTGTGCCGCGGTGCCCGGGTCCGGACCTGTCGCGGCGACCATTCCCCAGCGTTCCGGTACGCAGGCCACAGCCCGCATCATGCTGCCCGGCGGGGCCAGAGCGGCCGCGGTGGCCTCCATCCGGGCGAGGGTGTGGGTGGCGGCGGGCCGGAAGACCCGCGTGGCGGCGTAGCGGTCCGAGACGCCCTCGCGCCGCGCGAGGTCCTGGAAGGTCCGCAGATACTCGGAACCGTGCGAGGAGAGGTTGAAGTCCATCGCGCCGACCAGCAGCCGGTCGCCGAACCGGCCGCCCACGCTGCCGACGGCGAAGTCGACGCCGCCGGTCGCCAGCCCCTGATGGCTGCCGTCCCGCAGGCTCTCCGGGCCGACGAACGCGGCCCGGATGGCGTGGAGCGCCTCGCGGATCGTCCGGTACGCCTCGCCCGGCAGGCCGAGGGTGACCCAGCCGCTCTCGTCCAGGGAGCTGTTGCCCCGCCAGGAGAACCCGTCCAGCGTCTGGAGCGTGAGGCCGTCGGCGACGAGCCCGTACCGGAACTGCCCGGAGGGGACGACGGGCAGACGCGCACCGTCGAGCTCCGCCGGGAGGAAGTCGACCCAGGCTTCCAGCAGGCAGTCGTCCCCCATCGGATGGGCCGCCCGGGCCTCCGCCGCGAGGCGTGCGGTATCGGTGAGGTCGAGGTCGCCGACGATCCGGGCACCGTCGCCCGCCTCACTCGGCTTGAGCGCCGCCGCACGCAGCCCGTAGCGGGTACGGAGCAGTTCGGCGGCGTCGAGCACCCCGGCCACGAAGGCCTCGCGGGACACTCCCGCGCGCGGCACCGTGTAGCCGGGGAGTACGGGGATCCGCAGGCCGAGGCGTTGATGTGCCTCGCTGAGCAGCTGCTCCGCGATGAGGAGCGCGTCGGCGGACAGTCCCTCCTCGGCCAGTGTCCGGGCGGCCTCGACGGTGGGGTGCAGATGGGCCTTGCGGTTCCACCGGGTGGCGACCGCGGGGCTGTTCGCGTCCGTGACGAGCCTGTGCCGCCCGGTCTTGCGGCGCAGCCACAGCAGGAAGATCTGCATCTCCAGGTCCAGCGCGTACAGCCGGATCACCGCTTCGGGGCGGTCACGGAGCCAGCCGATGATCCGGCCCAGCGGCGTGTCGGCACCCCGCTCGTGGTCGATGGCGAGGGTGAGGAGGGCGTGGCTGAGGTAGTAGTGCTCCACGTCGCCCACGTCGACGGCCGGGATCCTCCAGTGACCGACCGCTTCGGCCCATGGCGCGGTACGGCCGACGGCGAGATCCGCGGCCGCGCCGAGGAAGACGGAGCGGGCCTCCACATAGGTCGCCACGTCGTGCGGGACCTGATCCGCCACGAGGGAGGCAAGGTCGCCGTCGAGTGACCGCAGGGTGGGGGTGGCGGAGTGCAGCAGCAGCGCGGGGAATTTCCCGGCGGAATCCGCGTAGTAGGGCGACAGTTCCCTTTTCGCGTGCTCCGCGACGGAGGCGCAGTCCATCCCGAGAAGCTGCTGAGCGGTACCGGCCACGCGTCCTTCGTCCAGGACGCGGTGGCCGGTGAAGAAGCCCGCCCAGCGGATGTCCTTGCCGTCCGGCGACCTGTATACGGACGGTGCGACGGGAACGAGCACGGTGGCTCCTGTGCTGGGCGGGCCGGTGGGCCGGGCGGGTTGCCCGGACTGGACGGTCTTCGCGGATCGGACGGTCTGGTGGTCAGGGCGTCCGGGCTGTTCAGGGAAGGAGTTGCGCCTTGAAGACGACGGTCACATACGGTAGATCAAATTCCTCACGTCCGGCGAGATCGGGATGGGTGAGGGCGAGTTGCCGGATCTTCTCCCTGAGTTCCTTCTGACGCTGCGGCGAGCAGTTCAGATAATAGGAGCGAGAGCTGATGAGTTCGATGAGGGACTCGACGGTTTTCCGGTCCGCGTGTTCATAGAAACCACGTTCGATCGGGCCGAAGCGAGGCCCGAAGGTGGGATTCCGCAACCATCCCGAGAGCCGTTCGGGGTCGTTGGCGCGCAGCGCGGCCAGGGTGCCGTGCAGCATGATCGCCGCAGGGGTCTCCGGGTCCGTTCCGGTGTCCTCGTCGGCGAGGATCCGGGACAGCTCCGCCGACCAGGGAACTTCCTCGTCACGGAGGTTCCACAGGGCGGCGAGGACCCCGCCCGCGCGCAGCACCCGGGCGATCTCCGCGTGCGCGGGGCCGGGATCGAACCAGTGGTAGGCGTGGCTGACGACGACCGTGTCGACGCTCGCGTCCTCGAGCGGGATGTTCTCCGCGCTCCCGGCCACCGCGGTCGCCGAGGGCGCGGACGCGCTGAGCGCCTCCCGCATCTCCTCGTCCGGCTCGACCGCGATCACCCGGTGGCCGTCGGCCAGCAGCGCGCGGGTGAGAATGCCCGTGCCGGCACCGAGATCGAGCACCGTGCGCGGTTCCTCGCCCGCTACCCAGCGGAAACTCTCCGGCGGATAGCCGGGGCGCGTCCTTTCGTACTGCTGGACGCCTTGGCCGAAGGAGCTGCCGCGCTTTCGCCAGTTCTCTTCCATCGTCATAGCGGCCCTTTCTCGTCTCTCATTGTTTCTCATCGTTGCGATTTCTCATCGTTGCCGGTAGAAAACGCGGAGCCGGTCCGGGTGGTAGCGGGTGTGCATCGGATGCGCCTCGCCGTGCAGGGCGGCGGCGACGGCCTGGGCGACCACGGGGGCCTGCGCGAATCCGCCGGTGTTGTGACCGCCGGTCACCACGACCAGCCCGCCGTGCGCGTTCGGCGCGACCTCCAGGACGGGGAGGCTCGACGCCGTCCACGGGCGCACGCAGTGCCTCCGGCTCCGCCGCAGCAAATCCGTCCGGCGCGCCTCCTCGAACGCCTCCGGGAAGAACGTCGCCGCGGTGTCCTCGACGGCCAGGTGGAGGACATCCAGCCGGGCCGGGTCGATGTGCGTGGGGTCCGCGCCCGTCCAGCCGTAGCCCGACCCGACGACCAGCGTGGACTCGCCGCCCGGTCCGGCCGTCACGGTGACGTTGGCGTCCTCCGTCAGGTGACCTGTTCTGCTGATCTTCAGGGAGTTTCTGAGCGCGGGCCGCACGTTCGGAAGGGTCAGCCAGGTGCCCACCACACCGTGGACGAGCCCGTCCGTGGCCGTGCCGCGCAGCAGGTCACCGCCGTACACGCCCGGCGAGAGCACATAGTTGTCGGCGTGCACCGGCACGCCCGCGCGGCACAGCCCCTCCAGCGGCGCGCCCGGCCCGCCACGCAGAGCCTCGACCGGCTGCCCCCAGTGGAACGCGGCCCCGCCGTCCTCCAGCAGGCCGATCAGCCGGGCCAGGAAGCGGTGTATCTGAACGGTAAATCCGGTTACCTCGAAGCCCCCGGCCAGCAGGCCGGAGGCACAGGCCCCGCCGAGCGCCGGATACCGCTCTGCCACCTCGGCCGGGGAGAACACCGCGCGGGCGGCGCTGAGGTGGCGCTGCCGGGCGAAGTGGGCGCGGAGCTTTCCCGGATCCGTGTAGAGGCGGAGGATGCCGTGGCGCAGCCCGACGTCGTGGAAGAGCGCGGCCTCACTGCGGGCGAGTCCGTCCCACGACTCCTTGGCGACCTGATTGAAGAGCAGCACGTCTTCGGTGTACGAGCGGGCGAGCCACGGCGGTATCCGCGCGTTGTCCCGGACCCAGGCCCGTTCCTCCTCGCGGAGGGCGGACGGGACGGCGAGGCACCAGCCGTTGTCCTTGGGCTCACGGAGAAACGGGACCGGACCGGATAACGCGTTCCCGTGGTAGCCGTCGGTCTCGGTGAGCGTGAACATCCGCCCGTCGCCACCGCCCCTGCTGGCTCCGTAGGCCATCCAGTGGGCACCCGATCTGGGGTCGGGCGCGCTGTCGTAGACGGACACCTCGTGGCCCGCTCGGAGTAATCGCAGTCCGGTGACGAGGTTCACCACCCCGGCGCCCACCAGCGCCACTGAGCCGCGCCGGTGCCGCCCGGAGGTGATCCGGGCGGACAGCTCCGGTGCCGTCACCGCCGTCACCCAGCTGCGCTCCGCCAGCGCCAGGGCACGGGCGTACAGCGCGGCGGGCGGCTCCCGGCCCGCCAGGGACCGCTCCCGCAGACGCCGCACGATCAGCTGTGGGCCCGCCGCCGGGTCGGGAACAGGGCGCGCCTGCCCGCCCTCCGACCCTGACGGGATCACCACCACGACCAGCGGGGCCTCGCGCCCCGCCGCGCCACGCCAGGCCGCCGCCTCCGCCGTATCGGGCACGCTCCGCGTGAGCAGCGCGTCCGGTCGCCGCCTGGCGAGCACATCACCCCGCCCGCCTCGCCCCTCCCGTCGCCGCCGGGCCAGCGCGGGCCGGTAGCACACCTCCGAACCGCGCACGAGAGACAGGGCGTCGGCCGGAAGCGCATGATCCAGAAGTATCAACAACGGCCGCTCCCGATGGCGTCGAGGGAACGAGGGGCCCTGGCGGCCCCCTGCCCCGTACTGCCGTTCATGTGCGGGCTGACACTCTGTACTTAGGCGATTGTTCTGCTGGTGTCTATCCGGGCCCAGACACACGGAAACGGCGATATTCGGCCCTGAACCGGTCTCGTGATCGGGCAGGTCAGCCCTGAGCGATGCGCGGATCTCGGATGTGGGAGAGGACTCAGTGGGAGGTGCGGGGATGAGTTTCCGGCTGGCGGCGTACGCCGTGTGCATCAAGGGCGGGCGGGTGCTGCTCGCCCGTCACGTACCAGCGAAGGGCGAGACCAACTGGACTCTTCCGGGAGGCAGAGTCGAGCATGCGGAGGATCCGATCGATGCGGTGATTCGGGAGGTCGCTGAGGAGACTGGCTGCGACGCGGTGGTCGAACGCCTGCTGGGCGTGGACTCAAGGGTGATTCCCGCGGCCGACCGCCCCTTGCCCGGTCTACCCGAGCACCAGAATGTCGGCGTCTTCTACCAGGTCCGTATCACCGGCGGCCAACTCCGGCCTGAGCCGAACGGCGAAACCGCCGAGTCAGTCTGGACACCGCTCCCCGACGTCGCCGGCCTGCGCCGCTCATCACTGGTCGACATCGGCCTCGCCCTGGCGCAGACCCTTCCGGCAACCGGCCACGTCGCTCCCGTCCCGATCGGCGGCCTGATCCGGCACTGAGGCGCGACGCACGGGGGACGAGCAGCTCAGCTTTTGAGTGAGAGTGCTGCGATGAACGTGCCCCACTCCGGCGACGCAAAGGTCAACTGCGCACCGTGCGGGTCCTTCGAGTCCCGGACGTGAACGGCGACCGCGTCGGTGGCCACCTCCACGCAGGCGCCGCCCTCACTGCTGCTGTAGCTGCTCTTGAACCAGGCCAGGTCTGCAGGAGTCCGTTGACGACCTGGATTTCGAACGCGTGGTACTCCACGGCTCGCGTCTCCACGCCCGCCACGTTGCGGAAAAACGTCGGAAAGTTCGCCTTCGCGACCTCGTCCTTCGCCGCCCTCAGCAGTCCGAACGCGTCCAGCACCTCATCCGCGTCGTCCAGGAAGGTCGGCTGCGGCGGGCGCTGCCCTTGTTCGATCGAGGCGATCATGTCCGGGCCGTAGCCGAGCCGTTCGCCCAATTCGATGCGGCTCAGCCGCGCCCGCTCCCGCAGCACCTTGATCTGCCTGCCGACGCACTTGAGGATGTCCGCGCCCGAGTCGCCACCCTCCGGCTCCGGTTCCGACTCCAGCGCCTCGTTCGATTCCCGGCCCGTCTCGTCAAACCCGAGTGGTCCGCAGGCGCGGCCTGGCTGGATGAGGCCGACGGGGCGATGTGGCGGGCCGATGAGACGACTCTCCTCCCCGCAGCCCCGGTGAAGCCGGGTGGAGCGCTGACCGTCCGCCCGGACCTCTCGGACACGTGGTGGGCGACGCTGAACACCTCGCTGGACTGCCTGGCCGCGCAGCACACCACCCGTATCGCGACGCCGGACACCGTCACCATCACGCAGGGCCGCGTCACGGAGGCCATCAGCACCACTTTCCCCGCATGCGGACCTGAACTGGGCGAACGTGACCAGCCCGCACTTCTGCCTGTTCGACTGGGAGGACTGGGGGACGCCTCCCCTGGGGCTGGACGCCGCTTCCCTAGCAACTCCGGCCGCAAGGCCGACACGTGCGGGACCCGGTCCCGGAACCGCGCTACCGTCGGCTTGAGAACGGCTTCGAGTTGGGCAGCTTTCCCCCGGCGCCGGCCAGACTGATTTCAAGGCATTCCACCTTGCCGAGCCAGCTCTCGCGCCGCGCTTCGACGATCCGATCGATCAGGTTGTCGCAAATCTCGGTTAACCGGTCTCGCTGCGACGGTCGGGCCGGAGGAGCGAGCATCGGACGCAAGCTTCTCTGAACTAGGCCGTGTTGCTAAAGGAGGCTGGTGAGCCGGGTGCACCCCAGACCTCGGCGTCGAGCAGCGTCATTCCCAGCACGGGCCACGCCTCCCGCCTGCGACGGTGCAGCCGCGTGGTGTCCATCTCGCTGCGTAAACTGTTGGCTCGTATGCCCGTCTGCGATGTCTACGCGCCACTGACGGTTTCCTGTTCGACCCGAAGGACTGAGCCGTGCCCGACCGACCTGAGATTGTCTGCATCTGCGGCTCTACCCGGTTCGTGGACGAAATGAGCGCGGCGAACCGTGATCTGACCTTCGCAGGTGTCATCGTCGTCGCGCCAGGCGTCTTCCTGCGCGCCGAGGATCACGAGGCAGACGAGTTGATCACCAACGAGCAGAAGACCGCGCTGGACGCCCTCCATCTGCGCAAGATCGACCTGGCTGACCGGGTTCTGGTCGTCAACCCAGGCGGGTATATCGGCGAGTCCACGAGCAGGGAGATCGCATACGCCCACGCCACCGGCAAGCCGACGTCGTTCACCGATCCCTTCTGACCAGTAGACGCTTCGTGGTGCGCCCGGGCAACGAGTCTCGGTCAGCCTCGTGGCCGGCGATGCTCAGGGGCATCCGCGGGTGGCCGGACTGCTCGTCTAGGCGGAGGCGGCGGCCACGAAGAACGGAATGGCGAGGAGGAAGCGGTCGGCCTCGGCGCGTCGGCGCTGCTCGGTGAGCCACTCGTCGGCCTGGTCACGGCTGACGGCGCCGCTCGTGCAGGCCGGCTCGGCGAGCCTGGTGAGCAGCGGCAGCATCGCGGGGTCGGTGAACACGCTGGTGTGCGCCTCGACGGTGACGTCG
>NZ_JAJAGO010000015.1 GCF_025165795.1 Streptomyces gossypii | reverse complement strand
CTGGTGCGTGCGCTCGCAAGGCGGAGGATCGTCCTCGTACTGGGCGTACATGGACGACTCCGACAACGCGGCGAGCGCGCGTGCCAGGCGTCGCAAGCCGACCGCCCATTCTGTTAGGGGCTCTTAGGGCCTGTCCGGCGGGCAGACCCTAGGGGCTGTCACCCACGACCCCCGACCCCGTGGCTCGTCCCCGCGCAGGACGAGCCCGTCGGCGCGTGTTCATAGTCTCTTCGTACGGGACACCGGAGCGGCGTGGTGGGGGAAACCCCCGGTCGGATACTGAGATCAGCACCATCGCGGTGCACCCCTCCGGTCGAGCAAGCTCATCTGCATACGGGAGACCGTCCCGTGAACCGTCCGGCTGAGGAGATTGTTGTGACAACGGCTGTAGCGCATCCCAGGACCGGGGGCAGTGGAGGTCGCACGGCTGTTGCCGCCGCCGCACGTCAGGTGCTCAAGGCGTACGGCTCGGGTGAGACCCGGGTCGTCGCGCTGGACAGGGTGGACGTGGACATCGCCCGTGGCGCCTTCACCGCCATCATGGGGCCGTCCGGCTCCGGCAAGTCCACGCTGATGCACTGCCTCGCGGGGCTGGACTCCGTCAGCGGGGGGCAGATCTGGGTCGGTGACCAGGAGATCACCTCCCTGAAGGACAAGAAGCTGACCCAACTGCGGCGGGACCGCATCGGCTTCATCTTCCAGGCGTACAACCTGCTGCCCACCCTCAACGGGCTGGAGAACATCACCCTGCCGATGGACATCGCCGGCCGTAAGCCCGACCGGGAGTGGCTGGACCGGGTGATCGAGACGGTCGGGCTCTCCGGCCGGCTCAAGCACCGCCCCAACGAGCTCTCCGGCGGCCAGCAGCAGCGCGTCGCGGTCGCCCGCGCCCTCGCCTCCCGGCCCGAGATCATCTTCGGCGACGAGCCGACCGGAAACCTCGACTCGCGGGCAGGCGCCGAAGTCCTCGGCTTCCTGCGCCGCTCGGTCGACGAGCTGGGCCAGACGATGGTGATGGTCACTCACGACCCGGTCGCCGCCTCCTACGCGGACCGGGTGCTCTATCTGGCGGACGGCCGCATCGTCGACGAGATGCAGCGCCCGACCGCCGAGGCCGTACTGGACCGCATGAAGCACTTCGACACCTTCGGGAGGGTGTCATGACCGTCGTCAAGACCTCGATGCGCAACTTCTTCGCGCACAAGGGAAGAATGGCGCTCAGCGCCATCGCGGTCCTGCTGTCGGTGGCGTTCGTCTCCGGCACCCTGGTGTTCACGGACACCATGAACTCCACCTTCGACAAGCTCTTCGCGGCCACCTCGGCCGATGTCACCGTCTCCCCGAAGAACGCGGGAAGCGGCGAGGAGAACCCGCGGTCCGGCAAGCCCGAGACGCTGCCCGCCGACACCCTGGAGCGGGCGCGGCAGGCGGAGGGCGCGAAGCGGGCCGAGGGCGTCGTCCTCAGCCAGAGCGTGACCGTCGTCAACGAGGAGAACGAGAACCTCGGTGCCAGCAGCGGCGCACCGACCCTCGCCGGCAACTGGACGCAGAACGACCGCAGGTCCATGGAGATCACCTCCGGGCACTCCCCGCGCGGCCCCACCGAGGTGATGCTCGACGCCGACACCGCCGACAAGCACGATCTGAAGCTGGGCGACGAGATACGCACCATCGCGGTGACGGGCGACCGCACGGCGAAGATCTCCGGCATCGCGACCTTCAAGGTCACCAACCCCGGTGCCGCCATCGTCTACTTCGACACCGAGACCGCGCAGAAGTTCCTGCTGGGCGCCACCGGCGTCTACACGAACGTCGCCGTCACCGCCGAGAGCGGTGTGTCCCACGAGGTGCTGAAGAAGAACGTCACCGGGCAGCTGGGCGGCGCGGGCGCCTTCAAGTACGAGACGCAGCAGGAGGCCGCCGAAGCCAACGCGGACGACCTCGGCTCGTTCCTCGACGTCATGAAGTACGCGATGCTCGGCTTCGCCGGGATCGCCTTCCTCGTCGGCATCTTCCTGATCGTCAACACCTTCTCCATGCTGGTCGCCCAGCGCACCCGTGAGATCGGCCTGATGCGGGCCATCGGCTCCAGCCGCAAGCAGATCAACCGGTCGGTGCTGTTCGAGGCCGTGATGCTGGGCGTCATCGGCTCCGTGCTCGGGGTCGCCGCCGGTGTCGGACTGGCCGTCGGGCTGATGCAGCTGATGGGCATGGTGGGCATGGAGCTGGACACCTCCGAGCTGACCGTGAAGGCCACCACCCCGGTGATCGGCCTGGTGCTGGGCATCGTCGTCACCGTGCTGGCCGCCTATCTGCCCGCCCGCCGCGCGGGCAAGGTGTCGCCGATGGCGGCGCTGCGCGACTCCGGGATCTCCTCCGACGGCCGGGCGGGCCGTATCCGGGCCGCGATCGGCCTCCTGCTCACGGCGGGCGGCGGTCTCGCACTGGTCGCCGCGTCGCAGGCGGACGAGGCGTCCGCCGGGGCGAGCATGCTGGGCCTCGGGGTGCTGCTGACCCTCGTCGGCTTCGTGGTGGTCGGCCCGCTGCTGGCCGGGTTCGTGGTGCGCGGTCTGAGCGTTGTCGTCCTGCGGATGTTCGGCTCCGTCGGCCGTCTCGCCGAACGCAACGCGCTGCGCAACCCGCGCCGTACGGGCGCCACCGGCGCCGCGCTGATGATCGGGCTGGCGCTGGTCGCCTGCCTGTCGGTCGTCGGTTCCTCGATGGTCGCCTCGGCCACGGACGAGCTGGACAAGTCGGTCGGCGCGGACTTCATCGTCCAGTCCGACAACGGGCAGCCGATCACCCCGGCGGCGGCGAAGAAGATGCAGCAGATGACGAAGACGGGGGAGCTGGAGCATGTCAGCGAGTACAAGATCGTCGACTCGCAGATCCGTACGGAGTCGGGCAAGCTGACCGACGCCGAGGACGTCACGGCCGCCTCCCCCACCTACGCGCAGGACCTGCGGGTCGAGGTGGTCGAGGGCAAGCTCAGCGACGCGTACGGCGAGAACTCCATGTCCATCGACGAGGAGTTCGCCAAGCAGTACAAGGTGGGCCTCGGCGACGAGCTGACCGTCGCCTTCAAGAAGGGCAAGCGCGTGGACGGCAAGGGCGTGCCGCTCACGGTGAAGGCGATCACCTCCAGCGAGACCGTCGTCGACAACGGCGCGTTCTACCTGAGCATCGCGACGGCGGAACGCCTGGTGCCCGCCGATCAGATGCCGCTCAACCAGATCATGTTCGGAAAGGCGAAGGACGGCCAGGCGGAGGCTGCCTACACCGCGCTGAAGCAACAGCTGGACCCGTACCCGCAGTACAAGGTGCGCGACCAGGCCGACTTCAAGCAGACCCTGAAGGACCAGATCGGCGCGCTGCTCAACATCGTCTACGGGCTGCTGGCACTGGCCATCATCGTCGCCGTGCTCGGCGTCGTGAACACCCTCGCCCTCTCCGTCGTCGAACGGACGCGGGAGATCGGCCTGATGCGGGCGATCGGTCTCTCCCGGCGGCAGCTGCGCCGCATGATCCGGCTGGAGTCGGTGGTCATCGCGCTCTTCGGCGCGCTGCTCGGACTCGGCCTGGGCATGGGCTGGGGTGCCACGGCGCAGAAGCTGCTGGCGCTTGAGGGCCTGAAGGTGCTGGAGATCCCGTGGCCGACGATCCTCATCGTCTTCGCGGGCTCGGCGGTCGTCGGCCTGGTGGCGGCACTGGTCCCGGCGTTCCGTGCGGGGCGGATGAACGTACTGAACGCGATCGCCACGGACTAGCCGTCCGGCGGGCCGGGCCGAACGCTGCGGCGTGGGTGTCTGCGACTCCTCCCGCCCCAGCCCCGGACGGCAAACGCGGTGATCGGCGGCCGGGAGACCGGCAGTCCCGTACGGCCCCGGCGCGCCAGCAGGCGCGCCGGGGCCGTCGGGGGTTCCGGGGCCGTCGGGGTTTCCGGGGTTTCCGGGGGCCGGTCACGGCACTAGGACATGTCCCGGTCCGGTTCCGCGCCCAGGCCCACGCGCCAGCTGGAGTCCACCCGGGCCAGTGCGTCCCACAGTTGGGAGAGCGGATGGCCGGGCCCGTGCAGCGCCCGCTCACCGCGCCGGGCGAAGACCCCGACCAGCACCCGGGAGCGCGGTGCCGAATCGTCGACCAGCTCCGCCGTCCGCAGCCCGGCACCCTCCGCGAGCCACCCCTCGGCAACCGCCTCGCCGATCCCCTCGGTGACCAGCATGCAGCCACGCACCGCACCCGAACGCAGCAGATCGAACCCGTAGTGCACGGCGTCGATCTCGGCGGCCACCTTCAGCTCGCGGCGGTAGTCGGTGCCGAACCAACCCTGTAGAAAGCCCGAGATGAGTCCCCGTGACGACACCACCAGCGGCACCTTGGGGAGTTCGGCCACCTGCATGCGGTCGCCGGGCAGCTGCGGTGGGGGCAGGTTGGTGACCAGGGAGAGCCCGCTGCGCCGCCACTCCAGCACCTCGAAGTCCGCAAGCCGGGCGTCGTCGTCCTTGTCGACACCGGTGGTGCGCACGCTGCCGCAGGCCAGGTCGAGTTCGCCGGAGCGCAGCCGGTCCAGCAGGTCGCCGGTCCGTACGTGCGACATCTTCAGCTCCACGCCCTCCTGTTCGAAGCGGGCGTTCACCGTCTCCACGGCGTTGAGCAGATAGCCGAGCGTATAGCGCGTGGAGCCGATGGACAGGCGGCGGGCGAGACGGTGGTGGTTGCTCCGGATACCCTCCAGCCACTCCGTGAGCGTCCCGCGCGCCATCTCCACGAGCGCCTCTCCGGTGCTGGTGAAACGTACTTGGCGGCCCCGGCCGCGCTTCAGCACCAGCGGTTCTCCGTAGAGCGCACCCAGATTCCGGTTCATCGTGTCCAGTTGCTTCTGGACGCTGGACTGCTCACGGCTCAGCAGCCGTGCGGCGCCCAGGGCGGTGCCCTCCTCGTACACGGCCAGCAGGGTGCGCAACTGGTCCATCGTGGTGTCCAGCAGGGCCGACGGGTATTCGGGGTATTCCGCAGGGTCGGGTGACATGCCAATTCCGCTTGCTCTCCGGTGCTTCGGGTTTCCGTGTGTGTTTTCCCGGACATCATCAAAGAACCCGGCCTCGCAGCATAACGCCGGAGAAACTGATCCGGCGGACAGCTGGAATTATCTAGGGATTTATTCCGGGAAAGACTGGATGCCCGGAAGGTGCGCGTGAAATGGTCAGGGCAATCCGCGGGGCTGAATGGCCCGGATTGCACGGGGGCACGGGGAGCGGGGTACGGGGGACCGCGGGGGTGGTTCGCCCCGCCCTGGGCGTGCCACGGAGGCTTGGCGGACGCGGATGGCGCGTCCGTCAAGCCGCACTTTCTTCTGTTCCAGACGGATGCACGCCCGCCAAGCCGCCCCCATCGTGCGGGAGCGCCAGAATCAGACCGCAAGCGTTTGCACGTCGTACTGCGCAATCCACGTGTCGTCTATCGCCTCACGCAGGACGGGCCGGGCCCGTACCGACGGCTGCGGTGGTGCGGGCTCCCGGCGGTGGCTCCGGGTGAGGGATGTCGGTGGGCGGTCGTAGGCTGGAGACCCCGGGCCGCTGTGCGTACCGGGTCGCTCGTGCTGCCCCGCACGGCCTGATCCAGCCACCCACATACTCCGCCACCCCGCCACCCCCGGACGGAAGTCTCCATGAGCCTGCACGGTCTGCTCGACGCCGTCGTACGCGACCCGGCCCTCGACGAGGCCGTCAAGGCCGCCGCCGACGGCCACCGCCCCCATGTCGACCTGGTCGGCCCGCCCGCCGCGCGGCCCTTCGCGATCGCCGCACTGGCCCGGAGCGCGTCCCGCCCGGTGCTCGCCGTGACGGCGACCGGCCGGGAGGCCGAGGACCTGGCCGCCGCGCTGCGCACGCTGATGCCGCCGGGCGAGGAGAACGCGGTGGCGGAGTACCCCTCCTGGGAGACGCTGCCGCATGAGCGGCTCTCCCCGCGCAGCGACACCGTGGGCCGCCGTCTCGCCGTGCTGCGCCGCCTGGCGCACCCGGATGCGGGGGACTCGCAGACGGGTCCGGTGAGCGTCGTCGTCGCGCCCATCCGGTCCGTGCTCCAGCCGCAGGTGAAGGGGCTGGGAGACCTGGTGCCGGTGGAGCTGCGCCAGGGCGGTACCGCCGATCTGGAGGAGATCGTCGACGGCCTGGCCGCCGCCGCGTACGCACGGGTCGAGCTGGTGGAGAAGCGTGGCGATTTCGCGGTGCGCGGCGGCATCCTCGACGTGTTCCCGCCGACCGAGGAGCATCCCCTGCGGGTGGAGTTCTGGGGCGACGAGGTCGAGGAGATCCGCTACTTCAAGGTGGCCGACCAGCGGTCCCTGGAGATCGCCGAGCACGGCCTGTGGGCGCCGCCGTGCCGCGAGCTGCTGCTGACGGAGAGTGTGCGGGCGCGGGCCGCCGCGCTCGCCGAGGCACACCCCGAGCTGGGCGAGCTGCTGGGCAAGATCGCCGAGGGCATCGCCGTCGAGGGCATGGAGTCGCTGGCCCCCGTCCTGGTGGACGACATGGAGCTGCTGCTCGACGTGCTCCCGGCCCGGTCGATGGCGGTGCTCTGCGACCCGGAGCGGGTGCGGACCCGCGCCGCCGACCTGGTCGCCACCAGCCAGGAGTTCCTGGAGGCGTCGTGGGCGGCGAGCGCGGGCGGCGGGAAGGCGCCGATCGATGTCGGCGCCGCCTCGCTCTGGGGCATCGCCGACGTCCGGGAGCACGCCCGTGAGCGGGGCATGCTGTGGTGGTCGGTCAGCCCCTTCGCCGCCGGCGTGACGGCGGACGGAGAGGAGGACGCGCTGCAGCTGGGCATGCGCGCCCCCGAGTCCTACCGGGGCGACACCGCCCGCGCCCTCGCCGACACGAAGGGCTGGCTGTCCGACGGCTGGCGCTGCGTCTATGTCACCGAGGGCCACGGCACCGGTGCCCGTACGGTCGAGGTGCTCGGCGGCGAGGGCATCGCCGCCCGGCTGGACACCGACCTCGGCGAGATCGTGCCCGCCGTGGTCCAGGTGGCGCGCGGCTCGCTGGACAACGGCTTCATCGACGCGGCGCTGAAGCTCGCCGTGCTCACGGAGACCGACCTGACCGGGCAGAAGTCCGCCAGCAAGGAGCTGGGCCGGATGCCGGCCCGGCGGCGCAAGACGATCGACCCGCTCACCCTCCAGTCCGGCGACTACATCGTGCACGAGCAGCACGGCGTCGGCAGGTACGTCGAGATGGTGCAGCGCACCGTCCAGGGCGCCACCCGCGAGTACCTGCTGGTGGAGTACGCCCCGGCGAAGCGCGGCCAGCCCGGCGACCGCCTGTTCGTGCCGACCGACCAGCTGGAGCAGATCACCAAGTACGTCGGCGGCGAGCAGCCCTCCCTGCACCGCCTGGGCGGCGCGGACTGGACGAAGACCAAGGCGCGCGCCAAGAGGGCCGTCAAGGAGATCGCCGCCGATCTGATCAAGCTCTACTCGGCCCGGATGGCCGCCCCCGGGCACGCCTTCGAGCCGGACACACCCTGGCAGCGCGAGCTGGAGGACGCCTTCCCGTACGCCGAGACTCCCGACCAGCTGACCACGATCAGCGAGGTCAAGGAGGACATGGAGAAGTCCGTCCCGATGGACAGGCTGATCTGCGGCGACGTGGGCTACGGCAAGACGGAGATCGCGGTGCGGGCCGCGTTCAAGGCGGTCCAGGAAGGCAAGCAGGTCGCCGTGCTGGTACCCACCACGCTGCTGGTGCAGCAGCACTTCGGCACCTTCACCGAGCGGTACGGCCAGTTCCCCGTCCGGGTGCGGGCGCTCTCCCGCTTCCAGTCGGACACCGAGTCGAAGGCGGTGATCGAGGGGCTGCGGGACGGCTCGGTCGACGTCGTCATCGGCACCCACCGCCTCTTCTCCGCCGACACGAAGTTCAAGGAGCTGGGCCTTGTCGTCGTCGATGAGGAGCAGCGCTTCGGTGTCGAGCACAAGGAGCAGCTGAAGAAGCTGCGCGCCAACGTCGACGTGCTGACGATGTCGGCGACGCCCATCCCGCGGACCTTGGAGATGGCGGTCACCGGCATCCGCGAGATGTCCACGATCACCACACCGCCGGAGGAGCGGCACCCGGTGCTGACCTTCGTCGGCCCTTACGAGGAGCGGCAGATCGGTGCCGCGATCCGCCGCGAGCTGCTGCGGGAGGGCCAGGTCTTCTACATCCACAACCGCGTCGAGTCCATCGACCGGGCGACGGCGCGACTGCGCCAGATCGTGCCGGAGGCGCGGATCGCGACGGCGCACGGCCAGATGTCGGAGTCGGCGCTGGAGCAGGTGGTCGTCGACTTCTGGGAGAAGCGCTTCGACGTGCTGGTCTCCACCACGATCGTGGAGAACGGCATCGACATCTCCAACGCCAACACCCTGATCGTCGAGCGCGGCGACAATTTCGGCCTCTCCCAGCTGCACCAGCTGCGCGGCCGGGTCGGCCGCGGTCGCGACCGCGGCTACGCCTACTTCCTCTACCCGCCGGAGAAGCCGCTTACCGAGACCGCGCACGAGCGGCTGGCCACCATCGCCCAGCACACCGAGATGGGCGCCGGCATGTATGTCGCCATGAAGGACCTGGAGATCCGGGGCGCGGGCAACCTGCTCGGCGGCGAGCAGTCCGGGCACATCGCGGGCGTCGGCTTCGACCTGTACGTACGGATGGTCGGCGAGGCGGTCGCCGACTACCGCGCCGAGCTGGAGGAGGGCGGCGCACCGGAGGAGCCCCCGCTCGAAGTCAAGATCGAACTGCCGGTCGACGCGCATGTGCCGCACGACTACGCGCCGGGCGAGCGGCTCCGCCTCCAGGCGTACCGCTCGATCGCCTCTGCCAACTCCGAGCAGGACATCGCCGCCGTACGCGAGGAGCTGACCGACCGCTACGGGCCGCTGCCGGAGCCGGTGGAGAACCTGCTCCTGGTCGCCGCCCTGCGGATGCTGGCACGCTCCTGCGGCATCGCGGACATCACGCTCCAGGGCAACAACGTCCGCTTCAGCCCGGTCGAGCTGCGCGAGTCGCAGGAGCTGCGCCTCCAACGGCTCTATCCCCGCTCGGTGCTCCGTCGGTCGGCGGGCCAGGTGCTGGTGCCGCGCCCGAAGCCGTCGACGATCGGCGGCAAGCCGGTGGTGGGCCGCGACCTGCTGGCATGGGTCGGCGAGTTCCTCACGACGATCCCGGGGGCGTGAGCAGTCCGCGGGCCGCCGGGCTGGTCCGCCCCGCCCGACCGGTGTTCGCGCCGCCTTCCCCGCCGCCTCCGCCGGCGGGGAAGGCGCGGCGGTAGTCGGTCGGGGAGACCCCCAGGTGGCGGGCGAAGTGGCGGCGCAGGTTGTTCGCCGTGCCGAGGCCGCTGAGCTCGCTGACCTTCTCGATCGGCAGGTCCCCCGACTCCAGCAACTCCTGCGCACGGGACAGGCGTTGTCCGAGCAGCCACTGCATGGGCGTGATGCCGGTGGCGGCCCGCAGCCTGCGGTGGAAGGTGCGTACGCTCAGCCCGGCCCGCGTGGCCAGCTCGTCGACGGTCAGCGGCCGGTCCAGCTGGGAGGACGCCCAGTGCAGCACCGGAGCCAGGCTGTCGTCGTCGGCGGGGACGACGGCCCGTTCCACGAACTGCGCCTGCCCGCCCGGCCGGTGCGCGGGCACCACCAGCAGCCGGGCCAGCTGGTTGGCGACCCGCGCGCCCAGGTCGCGGCGCACCAGATGCAGGCACAGGTCCAGCCCGCCGCTGAGGCCCGCGCTGGTGAGCACGTCACCGTCGTCGATGTAGAGCACCGTGTCGTCCACCTCCACCTTCGGGAAACGGCGGGCCAGGGTCTCGGTGTGCGCCCAGTGCGCGGTGGCGCGGCGGCCGTCCAGGATTCCGGCGGCGGCCAGCGCGAAGGAGCCGTTGCACAGCGAGACCATGCGGCAGCCCGCGTCGGCGGCCCGGCGCAGCGCGCGCAGCAGCTCCTCTGGCAGCTCCCGGCTGCCGTCGACGCACTCCTCCGGCACCGCCGGGACCATCACGGTGTCGGCGCGGGCCAGTTCGTTGAGACCGTACTCGGCGTTCAGCACGAATCCGGGAGCCGCGTGAGGGGCGCCGGGGTTAAGCCCGCACAGCCGCAACTCGTACCAGGGGTCGGCCAGATCGGAGTGATCGAGCCCGAACACCGCGCAGGCGATGCCGAGTTCGAAGACATCCCAGTGCGGGAGAGCCGAGTCGTTGACGACGGCCAGGGCCACGGAACCAGCGCTCATGCAGCTGAGCGTAAGTCATGGGGGTGGCAGGAATTTGGTGGACGCTGTCGCTGCTGCCAGTGTCGGGAGCGGGTGCTCCGGTGTGAAAGTGGGTCCTGACCAGCGGAAACACCGCATGGCACGGAGGAGAGCGCACCGATGAACAGCGCAGAGCACACCCATGGCACCCATGGCACGAACGGCACCGGCGGTGCGGGCACGGAGACGGAGGTGACCGTCCTGGGCCTCGGTCTGATGGGCGCGGCCCTGGCAGACGCCATGCTGACGGGCGGCCGCCGTACGACGGTGTGGAACCGCACCCCGGGCAAGGCGGAGCCACTCACCGTCCGGGGCGCCGCCGAGGCCGACGGGATCCGGGCGGCGGTCACGGCCAGCCCGCTGGTGATCGTCTGCATACGGGACTACACGGCCGTACGGGACCTGCTCGACCCGGTGGCCGACGCCCTCGCGGGCCGCGTCCTGGTCAACCTCACCACCGGCTCCTCCGAGGAGGCCCGCGTCATGGCGGAGTGGGCGGCCGGGCACGGCGCGGGCTACCTGGACGGCGCGATCATGATGACCCCGCCGGGCATCGGCGCCCCGGAGACGGTGATCTTCTACGGTGGGGACGAGAAGCTCTTCCGTACCCACGAGCCCGTGCTGCGGCTGCTCGGCGGCCGCCCCACCCACCTGGGCGAGGACACGGGCACCGCGTCGCTGTACGACGTGGCGCTGCTCGGCCTCATGTGGGGGACCTTCAACAGCTTCCTGCACGCCCTGGCCCTGGTGGAGACCGAGGGCACCACCGCGACCGAGTTCCTGCCGCTGGCCACCGACTGGCTGACCGGGGTGAGCTCGTTCATGGGCCTGTACGCCCAGCAGATCGACGCGGGCGAGTTCGTGGCGACGGACGCCAGCCTCGCCACCCAACTCGCCCCGGTCGAACACCTGGTGCACGAGAGCCGGGCCCGCGGCGTCGACACCCGGCTGCCCGAGTACACCCGGGACCTCATCGCGGACGCCCTCGCCAAGGGGCACGGCCTGGACAGCTACGCCCGCATCATCGACCACTTCCGCACGGCGGCCAGCTGACGACCAGGTGAGCGGCCCCGTCCAAGGCCGCTACGAAGCCCGGTTGGAGGCCCGGTTCGCCCTCTTCGGACACGCGAAAAGCCCAGCACTCGTGCAACTCAACGTCCGCCCCAGCGGGCTGCGTGGTCCCGGACGAACTCGGCGAAGGGGCGGGGCGGGCGGCCGGTCAGGTCCAGCACCGCGGTGCTGACCTGGTCTTCCCGGCCAGCCCTGATGCCGTCTTCCACGGCGGCGAGGGCGGCGGCGAACTCGGCGGGCATGCCTGCGGCCCGGTGGTTGGCCGCCTGCTCGTCGGCCCCGATGTGGACCACCCGGACCGACCGTCCGGTGCGGGCGGTGATGAGCGCCGCCGCGTCCTGGTAGCTCAATGCCTTCGGTCCGGTGAGCAGGTAGTCGCGCTGGTCGCCGGGCTCGGTGCCGGGGCCGGTGCCGGGGCCGGTGCCCGGGTCGGTCAGCAGGGCGGCGGCGGTGGCCGCGATGTCCCGCGTGTCGATCCAGCCCAGTCGTCCGTCACCGGCGGCGGTGCGGATCTCGCCGTGCCGCCGGATCTGCTCGCCCAGCGGGTGCGGGCGAAGGAAGTTCTGCATGAACCCCGACGCGCGCAGCACGACCCATCCGGGCCGGGCCCGCACCCGCGCGGCCAGCCGCAGCGCGCTGGGAGCGTTCGGCAGCACGATGGCGGAGCCGAGCAGCACCACCCGGCGCACGCCGAGCCGTTCCGCCTCGGCCAGGAACGGCCCGACCAGCGGCATCGGATCCACGGTGTCCGTCGGAGGCACGAGGTAGACCCTGTCCATCCCGCGCAGCGCGGCCGGATGGGTAGCCGGGTCGTCCCAGTCGAACCGGACCGCGTCAGGAACAGTGGCAGGCGGGTTGCGGCTGGCGATCCGGACCGGCACACCGTCGCCGCGCAGCAGTTCTGCCAGCGCGCTCCCGGTCTTCCCGGTGCCGCCGAGGACCAGCACGCCGGTCATCGGATGGCCCCCGAACGCAGCGTGCCGAGCAGCTCGGGCAGCGTCCCTGCCGCCGAAGCTGCCGCCAGCGGATTCCAGTAGTCCCGGTAGTGGACGATCAGACCGTCCCGGACGGTGACCACCGTGATGTAGTCCAGCTGGTACGGCTCACCGGTGCGGACCGTGCGGCCGTGCGCGGTGAACTCCACCACGAGGGTGTCCGGCTCCTCTGTGTGCCGCACGGTGACCGCTGGTATCGCTCGCACGTCCATCAGTTCCGGGTAGCCGGCCAGGTAGCCACGGACCGCCTCCCGCCCGGCCAGCCGCCGCGGCGAATCCTCCGTGGCGAACGGGAACTCGGCGGTGCCGTGCTCCGCCCACAAGTCGGCGACGGCGTCCATGTCCTTGGCCAGCAGCAGATCCAGCAGCCGGCGGAACGTCTCCTCGGGAGTGCTCGGCACGGTACCTCCAGTGTTCAGCAGAGTGTGACCGGCCCAGACTGGACGCAGGCCCGAAGCCGAGGAACAGACAGGTGAGCCCCGGACCACCAGTCCGTGGCAAAGCCGTGCGCCACTGTGCCAACCTGACCAGGTGAACAGAGGCGAACTGGCCGACTTCCTGCGCCGCCGACGCGAAGCACTGCACCCGGACCAGATGCCGGCCACGGCCGTCCACCCACCAGGCAGACGCGCCCGGCGCACCCCCGGACTGCGCCGCGAAGAGGTCGCCGCACTGGCCGGGGTATCAACCAGCTACTACGAACGGCTGGAACAGGCCCGCGCACCGCACCCGTCCCCGCAGGTACTGGCCACGCTGGGCACGGCGCTGCGGCTCACCGCCGCAGAGCGCGAACACCTGGCGCGGCTGGCCGGACAGGCCCCGCCCGGCACAGACGCCGGACAGGCCCCGCCCGGCACAGACGCCGAACGGGCGCCGGTGCCCGCCGACGCCCGCCTGCTGCTGGACCGGCTCGGGCCGATCCCCGCCTATCTGGCGGACGAGCGACAGGACATCCTGGCCTGGAACGACGCGGCAGCCGCGCTGATCACCGACTTCGGGCAGCTGTCCGCCGAGGAGCGCAACACCGTGCGGCTGTCCATCCGGCTGGGCGGCACCCTCTGCTCGGCACCGGCCGGAGCGGAGGGCGAGTTCGCCCGGCAGTCCGCCGCCCAGCTCCGCGCAGCCAGCGCCCGCTACCCGGCCGAACGCGTACTGGGCGAGCTGGTCAACGAGTTCGCCGCACACAGCCCGGACTTCGCTACCGGCTGGCGCAACCACGAGGTACGGCCCATCCCGACGCTGCGCAAGCACCTGCGCCACCCCGAGCTGGGCGAGCTCGACCTGGACTGCCAAACCCTGCTCCTGCCCGGCACCGACCTGCGGGTCGTGATCTATACCCCGGAACCGGGAAGCCCGAGCGCCGCCGCGCTCGCCCGCCTTCTCCCACCGAGGCCGCAGGTCCCGGGCCAGTCCGCCGAACGCCCAGGTGAGCGGTCTGATTCGAGGAGTCCTTCGACTCCTCGGTAGGCTGCGTCACCATGAGGCGCGCGTGGATTTGGCCGATGGTGCTGGTGCTCTGCGGCACGGTCGTCGCGGCTGCGCAGGTCTCCCAGGGGAGCCCTGGTACAGCCGCAGCACTCCTGCTGGCGTTCGTGCTGCTCGCGGGCGTCAACTCGCCTCTGATCTTCCCGAGGTCAATCGGTGCGCTGGAGGCACAACGCCGCAGCGAGGCCGACGGTCGGCCGATCGTCTTCTGGCGGCCGGGCTGCCCGTACTGTCTGCGACTGCGTTTCCGCTTGGGCCGTAGCGCCCACCGGTTGCACTGGGTCGACATCTGGCGCGACCCGGACGGAGCGGCAGCGGTCAGGGCGGCCAACGAGGGTGATGAGACCGTGCCGACTGTCGTCGTGGCGGGCCGACCGCACGTCAACCCCGCACCTGGATGGGTGCGCGAACAGCTCGCCCGTTCCGCGTGATCGGGTGCCTTTGCTGAGGGGCGCGCCGCTGGGGCGGGGTGGTTCCGGCCGTCCGGGGGGAGCGGACGGCCGGAACCGGTCTCAGGGGGTCAGGGCCGGGTCGTGTCCGGCGGGCATGCCCCTCATCAGCAGCGGGAGTTCGTTGCCCCGTTCGATGGCGTCGAGGGCGGCAAGCAAGTGGCGCTGCTGGTACGGCTCCAGGTACGCGGGCAGCTGCTCGACGGTGGCCCATGCGCAGAAGCGCAGTTCGTGTGCGGCGCCGGCCGGGATGGCGACGGCGGCGGCTTCCTCGGCGGTCAGGGTGCCGCCCTCGCAGACGAAGTTGAAGCCCTCGGCGGAGGTGCCGTCTTCCTCGGCTGGCATGTGGTCGATCGCGAGGACGTGCGTGAACTCGATGTTGAGGCCGGTTTCTTCGCGGACTTCACGGTTCACGGCTGCGGCGATCGTCTCGCCCGCGTGCGCACCGCCGCCGGGCAGGTTGAAGCCCGGCTTGTAGGCGCGCTCGACCAGGAGCACGCGTCCGTCAGGGTCGCGGATCACGCCGAGGGCGCCGATGCGGCGCCGGGGCGGGTTGGCCAGGTCGATATCCGAGTGAGCCATGGGGTGGCCTTTCGTGTCGGGGTGTTGGTGGTGGTCCGCCCACGCTGCGCCGCCCTGGAGTGTGCGCAGCGTGGGCGGGGGTTGGCCCCGGGCTCACCACGGCCAAGAGGAGCGCCCGGGGCCGGTCTCAGGGGGCCGTGGTGGGGCTGGGGGCGAGCGTGGCCCGCCACGGGGTGCGCGTTATCTGGTGGTAGGCGCGGTGCGTGGGGTTCTTGCCTGCGTGCTCCAGCATCCACACCCGTCCGGGGTGGGCGGATTCCGTCTGCGGGGAGGTGAGGCCGCACACCCGGCACATCATCGCCTGCGTGACGGGGTCGGCGTCGTCGTCGCTCCCGGGCGCGATCTGCCAGCTGCGCGGCGCTCCGGCCGGGGCGGATCGCTGCGGCGAGCGACCCGGGGCCGCCCTTGGGCCCGGGGTGTCGAGGGTGGCCGCCGGGTTCAGCCGGAAGGGCCGGGCGTTGGTGAAGACCAGGAGGCGTCCGCCGCCGGGGACCGACCGCAGGTCCCGCACGACCCGAAACGTGCCGCGCACGCGCACGACGTCCCCTATGCGGATCGTTTGTGCGTTGACGCTCATCGGGCGGGGCCTTTCGGATCAGGTGGTGGTGAGGAGGAGCCGCACGGCGGTGATGAGGCTGGCGGCGAGCAGCAGGAGCCAGAGGGGGCCCGCGAGCCCGCAGCTGGTCACCAGCCGGTGCCAGCCGCGTGCCGCGCCATGGCCGATAACTCGCGCGGCGGCGGCCGTACGGTGCCGTTCGCGGCGATGCCTGCCGCACGGCGCTCCCGCTCCGTGGCCAGCCGTACGGCGGAGGGCGGGCACTCCCACTCGCGTCCGCCCGTGGGTGCGCGGAGCAGGTAGTACGGGCTGCCGTTCGCCTCCATGAGACGGCCGACCCGGTGGGTGCGGCGATCGACCAGGTAGACCCCGGGACGGTAGTCGGAGGTCACGGCCGCCGCCGCCGCTCCTCGGCCTGGGCGAGGAGGATTCCCGCGAGTGTCCGGACGGTGTCGAGGTCGACGGGGCCGACCATGACGCGGGGCGGGTCCTCATCGTCATCGGATCTCCAAACGGTCGACTCGGGCCGCGCTGGCGGCGGGGCGATGCCGCACCGCTCGAAGCCCTCGGTGAGGGCGTCGATGACGCCTTCGGCATCGCGGATCCTCGCGGCGCGAACGGTGCGAGCGGTGGGTTCAGTGGCCATGGCTGCCCTCCGTTGGGGGTGGCGGGTCGCAGGCATGACGTGCCGTCAACAACAGCGGTGAGTAACGGCGTTGGCACCCGTTGCGACCAGGCCCATAGACTGCACTCGCCTCACCGAAAAGTGCAACCTTCATTTCGGTAATTCAGCTAGCGAACTCAAATTGGTGAATCGCAATGTGGATTGAAGGATGCGATGCTTTCATTTCGGGTGATGGGGGTGCTTCATACCGGGGAAGGGAAAGAGGTAAGAGATGGAGAAGACGAGCGGTTCAACGGTGCCAAGGCGCCAACTGGGCCGACACCTGAGAGAGCTGCGGGGACGGGCGCGACTCAGCGTGAAAGCTGCGGCGGAGGCGCTGGAGTGGAGCGAAGCGAAGATGTGGCGGATCGAGACTGGGCAGACGTCGCTGCGCAGCCACGATGCCGAGTTGATGTGTCGGATCTACGGCGCATCTGAGGAGATGACGGATGCGCTGATGGGGCTCGCGAAGGAGACCAAGGCGCGCGGCTGGTGGCACGCCTACGGGGACGTCATCCCCCAGGGCTTCGACATCTACATGAGTTTGGAAGAGGTGGCGTCGAACCTGGCCTGGTACGAGGGTGAACTCGTGCCCGGGGTGCTCCAGACGGAGGACTACGCCCGCAATGTCATCCGCGTGTTCAGCCCAGACGAGGACCCGGAGGAGGTTGAGCGGCGTGTTCAGCTGCGCATCGCGCGGCAGGCCTTGCTCACGCGGCGCATGGCCCGGCCCGAATTCCGCATGGTGGTCGGTGAGGCGGCGCTCCGGCGACCGGTGGGCGGGCATGGTGTCATGGCAGCCCAGCTCGCGCACATCATTGGAGCAGCCGAGTTGCCCAATGTCATGATCCGGGTGATGCCGTTGACTGCGCCCCTCCACCTCGGCGCGATGAGCGGGCCGTTCGTGATCCTGCGGTTTCCGCTCACCGGAACCGGCGCTGACACCGAACCGCCAATCGTCTACGTGGACGGCTACACCGGCTGCCTGTATCTGGACAAGCCGAAGGAGGTGGAGGCGTTCGACAATGCATTTGGAAGTCTGTGGGAGCAATCACTCGATGAGCGGGCGTCCGTGCGCCTGATGACTGAAATGGCGGGAGAACATGAACACGCACACTGACTTCGGCTGTGCCGCATGGCGCACCAGCAGTTACAGCAACGGACAGGCGAACTGCGTGGAGGTGGCGGACGGGTACGCCGATGTCCTGCCGGTGAGGGACAGCAAGGACCCCCAGGGGCCCGCGCTGGTCTTCCCGGCGGACGGCTGGGCCGCCTTCGTGACGGCCGTCAAGGGCGGGGACCTCGCGGCCTGACTCGCACACGCAGAAACGCGCCCCCACACGGCCACGATCGGCCGCTTGGGGGCGCTGTGCTGCTGCTTCGTGGCGAATGTCCATGCGGACAGCGGCAGTCCGCTGCTGGCTCGCCACCGGGCCGCCGAGGGCGTCGACCAGGCGCCCGCCGCCGAAGCCTCGTCAGGCAGAGACCCTCAGCGAGCTGGACGGCTTGACACAGGCTGTGGACGCTCCCCGAGCTGGGCCGCGCTCCGCTCCACGCTGGGCTGCTGCCGACACCAGCGGCGGCCTCTCTGGCGTGCTGGCGGAGCCGGACTCGCGGGGAGACCGCGACCGCATTCCCGTTGGGCATCCGGCCTTCGCCGGGGATGTGGTCAAGAAGGGGTATGGGGGCGGGCCTGTGACGTCATCACGGCGGTTCCTATCACCTCGGGACCCGCCTCCGGGAGGGCGAGCAGGGACTCGGCTGGTTGGGGCGGGGCACGAGGGTTCGTTCATCGGCGATCAGTGGTTCGATCACGGAGTGACCGGAGTTGCCGCAGGTGCCGGTAGTAGCCACTCTCCGAGGCAGTTGATCTCGGCGTAGTTGGAGCAGGTGGAGAGGGTTCACGCGCTGCGGGGGCGCTAGCGCAGGTCGTAGCCGAACAAGCCTGCTGGCCCGCCTACAAACAATGCTTGTCCATCTGGGTTCCAGGAACAGGTGGTCAGGCGACTATCGGTACGCATCATGGCCACCGCCGTGCCGGTGGTGGGGTCCCAGATCCGCACTGTCTGATCGGTGCTGGTGGTGGCGAGCCAGGTCCCGTCCGGGCTGACCGCTACCGCATGTACTGCGTGGGTGTGGCCGGTGAGGGTTCGTACCTCTGTGCCGGTGGTGGGGTCCCAGATCCGCACCGTCCCATCGTCGTCGCCGGTGGCGAGCCAGGTCCCGTCCGGGCTGAACTCCACTGCATGTACTGCGTGGGTGTGGCTGGTGAGGGTTCGTACCTCTGTGCCGGTGGTGGGGTCCCAGATCCGCACGGTCAGATCGGTGCTGGTGGTGGCGAGCCAGGTCCCGTCCGGACTGACTGACACCATCGCAGGCACCAGGCCGGTGTGGAGGGTTCGTACCTCTGTGCCGGTGGTGGGGTCCCAGATCCGCACCCTCCCATCGTCGTCGCCGGTGGCGAGCCAGGTCCCGTCCGGGCTGAACTCCACTGCATGTACTGCGTGGGTGTGGCCGGTGAGGGTTCGTACCCCTGTGCCGGTGGTGGGGTCCCAGATCCGCACCCTCCCGTCGGTGTCGCCGGTGGCGAGCCAGGTCCCGTCCGGGCTGACCGCCACTGCACGTACTGCGTGGGTGTGGCCGGTGAGGGTTCGTACCCCTGTGCCGGTGGTGGGGTCCCAGATCCGCATCGTCCCGTCGCCGTCGGTGGTGGCGAGCCAGGTCCTGTCCGGACTGAACCTCACCGATACCGGGCCGGTGTGGCTGGTCAGGGTTCGTACCTCTGTGCCGGTGGTGGGGTCCCAGATCCGCACCGTCCCGTCGCCGTCGGAGGTGGCGAGCCAGGTCCCGTCCGGACTGACTGACACCATCGCAGGCACCAGGCCGGTGTGGAGGGTTCGTACCTCTGTGCCGGTGGTGGGGTCCCAGATCCGCACCCTCCCGTCGATGTCGCCGGTGGCGAGCCAGGTCCCGTCCGGGCTGAACTTCACCGAAAACACGTGGCCGGTGTGGCCGGTCAGGGTTCGTACCTCTGTGCCGGTGGTGGGGTCCCAGATCCGCACTGTCTGATCGGTGCTGGTGGTGGCGAGCCAGGTCCCGTCCGGGCTGACCGCCACCGAATACACGTGGCCGGTGTGGCCGCTGAGGGTTCGTACCTCTGTGCCGGTGGTGGGGTCCCAGATCCGCACCGTCTGACCGCCGTCGGTGGTGGCGAGCCAGGTCCCGTCCGGGCTGACCGCTACCGCATGTACTGGGCCGGTGTGGCCGGTGAGGGTTCGTACCTCTGTGCCGGTGGTGGGGTCCCAGATCCGCACCGTCTGACCGCCGTCGGTGGTGGCGAGCCAGGTCCCGTCCGGGCTGACCGCCACCGCACGTACTGCGCGAGTGTGGCTGGTGAGGGTTCGTACCTCTGTGCCGGTGGTGGGGTCCCAGATCCGCACCGTCCCGTCGCCGTGGGTGGCGAGCCAGGAGCCGTCCGGGCTGACCGCCACTGCACGTACTGCGTGGGTGTGGCCGGTGAGGGTTCGTACCTCTGTGCCGGTGGTGGGGTCCCAGATCCGCACCGTCCCATCGTCGTCGCCGGTGGCGAGCCAGGTCCCGTCCGGGCTGACCGCTACCGCATGTACTGGGCCGGTGTGGCCGGTGAGGGTTCGTACCTCTGTGCCGGTGGTGGGGTCCCAGATCCGCACTGTCTGATCGGTGCTGGTGGTGGCGAGCCAGGTCCCGTCCGGGCTGACCGCCGCCGCACGCACAGGGCCGGTATGACTGGTCAGGGTGCGGATCAGAGCAGGGTCGGGCAGGTCGGGTGGCGGCCATCGGTCGATGAGAGCAGGAACATCTGAGGGGAGGGTCGCGGTGCGGTGCCAGTGCGGGGCTTCGGTAACCCGGCTGAGCAGGACGACGTCGAGGGCGTGCGGGGGAGTTGTGGGGGAGAGAAGGTGGGCGGCGCGGGCCAGGTTTCTGGCCAGGGAGCGGGAGGCTGGGGTGTCGATGCGGTCAAGGTCGCGCCAGGGTGCTGTGGAGCCGCGCTGGTGCAGGCGGGCGCGCACCCAGTGGAAGTGCCCCGCCACGGCTTCAGCCTGAGTGGCACGTCCGGCGTCGATGAGGTGCTCGATGAGGTGGTCTTGGAGGTAGCCGATATGGGTGTGCCACCACGCCGTGCCCGTGTCGTCGTCGGGGGGCAGGGGGGCGGCAACGGCGTCGACCAGGGCGGCGTTGACGGTGGTCAGATCGGTGGCGAGTTCGGCGCGCAGGTAGTCGCGGACGACGTCATGGAGGGCGAGGGCGCCGCCGGGGACGTCGGTAGTGAGGGTGAGGAGGGACAGGTCGGCCATCTGCTTGCACAAGGCTCGGGCCCGGGATTCGTTGAGGCCGTCGGTGGCCTGCCACAGCATCGCTACCAGGGGCAGGGGGACGGCTTCGTCTTCGGCGAAGATCCCGAGCTCGGTGAACCGGCGCTCGCCGCCGGGCGGCAGCAGACTGGTGGCGGCCTGGATGCTGGCTCGCACAGCGGTGTTCCTGCGCTGCTGATCATCCAGGTCCAGCGGGGCGTCCGGGTCTTGGCCTGCCGGGCCCAAGGCGCGCAGCCGGTCCACAACGGTCCAGGCGGCCTCAGCGGTGTCCGCGCCGGTGGCGGCCTGGGTGGCGATGACCTGGTTGACCATGCGCAGCAGCAGGGCCCACTGCCCGGTCTGCTTGAGGAGTGCGTTCACCACGTCGTTTGGTGGTGCGGGCTGCAGGTCGTGGGTGAGTACTGCCCTCGCCTGCTTTGAGGACATCCGGTCGACCGTGACGCGGGTCGTGGCGGGCGGGAGCACGGCCGGCGTGCGGGTGGTCACCAGCCGGACGCACCGGTCCTGGGCGCCGCGCAGGAAGGGCTCCAGCTGCTCGGGTTCCCAGACGTCGTCGATCACCAGCAGGGTGCGGGGGCGCTGGGCCAGCAGACGGCCGAGGTGGTCGCCTGCCTGTTCCGGATCGTGGCCGACTTCGAGAGTGTCGCCCGTAACAAAACGGATCGTCTCCGCGACCCTCGCCGCGATCGCCGCCCGGCCCCGCACATCCCGACCGATGGTGACCACGTAAACCCGGCCCTTGAAGTGCCGGCGGACCTTCGGATGCGCGCAGGCCACACGCGCAAGCATCGTCTTTCCGAACCCGCCCGCCCCCTGCAGGCCCGTGGTGATCCCCACCGCGGCGCTGCCGCTCCGCCGACCACCGCGGCGACAGACCGCTGCGACGACCTGTTCGGCTTCGTCTCGATCCACCACCCACTCGGGCACCGCCTGAGCCGACGGCGGAGGTGGATCCGCAGCTGCACCCGACCCGGTACGCAAGGAGAGGATCAAGGGGAGGGCCAGCGCCGAGATGCCCGTGATGCCACCGAACACGCTGGCCATCGGGTCAGCCTTGTCCCACCCACCCAGCAACACCGTCACCAGCAGCCACACCACCGTGCCCACACACAACGCGACCGCGATACGTAAACCCCAACGCCCCCACCCGCCCATAAGAGTTGATCCTCCCGTTCGGAGCCCGCTACCCGCCAGCAGTTCGCCAAACTTCCGGCCACTCAGCAGGCATCAGAGGTGATCAGCAACCACCCGGGAATGTGCGGGACCCTCGTCAGTGCATCTCGAAGACCGGTCCCCGTGGTGCGAACGGCAGGCGGGCGCCGCGCGGCAGCAGGAAGGCGTGTTCGCGCCGCACCCGCAGTACGTCGCACGCCCCGTCTGTGATCAGCAGCACCGGGGCTCCCGGCGGGAAGTCCTCGGCGGCGAGCAGCAGTTCGACGCCGGGTTGCAGTACGGTGCCGCCACGGCCCCGTACCCGTACCCGGGCCGCGATCTCGGTGGCCGGCAGATACCCCGCGTCGAAGGGTGCCGCGTCGCAGAAGACCACCCGCGCCGCCGGTACGTCGCGCGACTCGGCGTACGAGGCGATGGCGCCCAGCGCCTTGCCGAGCAGCCGCCGGTCCATGGAGCCGGAGGTGTCCAGTACCACCCCGAAGGTGCAGCGCTCCGCTTCCTCCGGCGGGAAGTACCGGCCCGCACGCGGGATGTCGGGGGTGGACGCCTGTCGGCGGGCGGGGCGGGCGAAGCTGCGCAGCGGTTCGGGGCGGGGCACGTACTCGTCGAACCACCGGGCGAGCCGTACGTCCCAGGGCAGCGGGGGGTGGGCCAGTGCCTGGATCTCCTCCACCAGCCCGGCCGGAAGCGTGCCGCGCCTGCGGTCGTGCAGGTCGAAGCCCTGGAGCAGGCCGCGGCGGTAGAACTCGTCCAGGTCGACATGGTCCGCCGGGGAGCCGGAGTGCGGCAGCGGCTCGCCCAGGATGTCGCCCCGGCCCTTGCCGCGCAGGGTGGCGAGCCGGCGTTTGCGGCGGGCGTCGTTGGTGATCCGGTCGTAGACCTCCTCGGCGGACAGGCCGGTGAGGGCCGTGTCGTAGAGCAGTCCCTCCGGCATCTCGCCGACGCCCATCTCCACCAGCCAGCTGTTGATGACGTAGTCGCAGGCGACGTTGAAGAGGTACGGGTCGCGGTGGCCGCGCCGGTCGGCGTGACGCAGCGCTGCGTGCAGCATCTCGTGCGCCAGGATGAACCGCCACTCCTCCTCCGAGTGCGTGCGCCGGGGGTTGACGTAGATCTCGCCGGCGGCGGCGTTCACGGCGGCCACCGAGATCTGGTGGGCGCGGGCGAGCTCCGCGTCCGCGATCACCGTCATCCCCGAGGCGATGCCGCCCAGCAGCGGGTAGGAGGAGACGAACCAGTCAAGTGCCCTGTTCCACGGCCCCTTTGCGGGTCCACCCGGCTGGTGCCCGGCGGCGCTCATCGCGGCCGATACCGTGCGGGTCAGCGAGCGGGCGAAGATCTCGCGCCAGTCCTCCGGGTCCCGCTGGTAGGGCCAGGGATCGAGCCGCTGGTCCGGCTCCGTGCCGCCCGCCCCGCAGTGTGCGTACCGCTCCGGGATGCCGCCTTGGCGGAAGCGCTCCGCGAGTTGCTCCTCGTCCCCGCCGGGGAAGGACTCCGGCAGTTCGAACGGCGGGGAGCCCACCGGGAGCGACTGCTGGAACCGGCACACCACCACACAGCGGGCGGCCCTCTCGTACTGGTCCGGTTGTACCCGTTCCCCTCTGGCCGCCGGAAGATGGCCGAAGCCCAGGTGCAGCAGGCAGTGGGCCAGCACCCAGGCCCACTCGTCCGGTTCGGCCAGCCGCTGCGGGTTGACGTGCACGCAGCCGTCCGACTCGACAAGCGCCCAGCCCTCCTTCGGGACGACCCGGCAGGAAGTACGGCAGAAGTCCGCGTTCAGCGAGCCGAGCGCGGCGTCCCGGCGGACGATCTCCAGGCCGCGCTGGTAGTTGAGCGCGAGGAGCGGGTTGGGGGGCGGTGGCTGCCGCCGGTTTCTCCTGCCGCGAGTCGGCGCGCTCACCGGCGGGCCTCCACGAGCCGGGGCATGTCGCGCGCGGCCTCCACGAGGAACCACGCGGGCAGCACCGGGTTGCCGTCCTCGTCGTCCGCGATCACCGTCTGCGCGACCTCGACCGATATCTCGGCGAGCTGCACCAGCAGCGCCTGTGCCCGGTACGCGGTCTGCCGCACGGAGGGTGAGGCGTGTTCCTTGTGCGCCGGGAGCTCCTTGACCAGCCGGCCGCGGAAGGACTCGGCGAGGTAGTAGAGCAGGTCACGGTCCTGGACCCGGTTCGGCCAGCGGACGTCGCCCTTGAGGATCGCGTCGATTCCGTACTCACTGCGCACGATCTTGACGTAGCCGCGGAACGCCGAGGCGTGGGCGGGGGTGAGGGTGCCGTGGGCCAGCACGGTGAGCGTGGCCTCGTCCAGGGCCGGGCCGAAGGACTGGATGGCGTCGGAGAGCATGTGCCAGGAGCGGGGGGTGGAGAACGGCTCCTCGGCCTTCGGCGGCTTGGACCACAGGTGGTGCGGCCGGTCGGTGAGGTAGTCGATGACGTGGGGGTGGATACCGGCGCCCGCCGCCCAGTGCAGCCAGTCCTTGGGCGACGCCTGCAGGTGCACATGGGTGAGCCGGTTGACCAGCGCGGAGGCCATGGGGCGGGCGAGAGCGTTGTCGGTGGCGCGGTTTCCGGCGCCGATGACGATGCTGCCCTTCGGGAGCTCGTAGTTGCCGATGCGGCGGTCCAGGATCAGCGAGTAGAACGCCTTCTGCACGTCGGGCGTCGCCGCGTTCAGCTCGTCCAGGAACAGGCAGTACGGCTCGTCCCGCGCGATCGCCTCGGGCGGGCAGAACACCGAACGGCCGTCCCGGATCTGCGGCACGCCGATGAGGTCCTCGGGGGCCAGCTGGGTGCCCAGCAGGCTGACGCACTCCAGGCCGAGCGAATCGGCGAACTGCCGCACGAGTGAGCTCTTCCCGATGCCGGGCGCACCCCAGAGGAACACGGGGCGGACGGTGGTCAGTCCGAGCAGCAGCTCGGGAACCTGGGCCGGGTTCACGGTGACGGTCGCCTGCACGGGCGGATCAGCTCCTGAGGGAACGGGGAAGACGGCAACGGGGCGGGCCGCGCCGTCAGGGGCGGCCCGCCGGACCGGTGTTCATGGTCCACGCCCGGGGGAGACACCGCAGCCCCTTTTCCGGTGTCGTGTCACAGGAGCAGCGTGAGTTCGTGTGCGAGTACGGCCACCAGGTGGCCGTACTCGCACACGGAGTGCTGAGGGGAGCCGCGCGGCTCACTTCGACGGATAGAAGGCCGCCGTGACACCGGGGGTCCACGACACGTCGTCCCCTTCGGCCGTGTAGGCGGCGACTCCCTCGGCCGTCCAGGAGGGGAGCTGGGTTCCGGGGTCGAGCGGGGTGACCTGGTCGGCGGCGAGGTCCACCTCCACCGGAAGGTCGTCCGAGCTGGACCCCTCGCCCCGGACGGTTCCGTACGCCGTGCCGTGGGTGGCGTCGACCGTCGTGACGATGACCTCCTTGCGGTCGTCGTTGCCCTCGAAGCAGTAGCCCTTGTCCTCCTTCAGGTCCATCACGACCGTGTCCGCCGATACGTACCGGCCACCGGAGATCACTGGCCCCGACTCGTCCAGCGGTGATATGTCCTCCTCGCAGCGCACGGAGGCGCGCACCTTGCCGCTCTCGGAGTCGCGGATCTCCCAGCGCTTGGGCGTGCCGTCGCCGCTCGCCGTCCAGCGGGCGACGACCGAGCCGTCGTGGTGGATGACGATCACATTGCTGCCGCCGGCGGGGTTCGTCACCGCGTCGGAGGGTGCGTTGGTCCCGCTGTACCAGGCGTCGTTCAGCCAGAAGGCCTTGTCCACGTCGGTCGCCAGCGGGCCCTGCGGTGAGACGCCGAAAAGTTGGGCCTTCTCGTCGCAGTCGGCACGCCCGATCGCCCTCTCCTCGCGGCAGCCCTTCGCCTTCGCGGGCGCCGCGAGCTGAGCCTTCGTGTACGTGGTCCGCTTCCCCGTGGTGACGTCCACGGATGTCGGCTGCGGCTTCCCCTCATCATTGAGCGAGGCGGTGGAGAAGACGATGCCCTCGGTGCCCTGCGCGGCGAACCTCTCCGTGGAATAGGGGAGCTCGATCGTGCGGGCCGCCTCGACGTTGCCCGAACCGTTGGCCGGGAAGACCGTGAGCTGCGTCGTCTCCTTGGACTTGTTCGCTCCGTCGCCGCCCGTCTCGCCGGAGAACGTCACTACCGCGTAGTCCGTCTCGCCCTTGGAGGTCACCATCAGCGTCGTGCTGCCGTCCACGGTGCTGTCCTGCCCGGACTTCGGCAGTGCCACCGGATTTCCGGTCCAGCGCTCGGCGCCGGTCTTGAGGTCGCGCGCCACGATCTGCGTGGAGGCCCCGCCCGGGGCCTTCTTGAGGAAGAGCACGGCCTTGGCGTGGGGTGCGTAGACGGGGCTGCTCAGCCCTTCCGAATTCTTCACTGCCCAGCCCTTAGCGGCGTCGTAGGCGGAGGGCAGCTTCTCCTGGGGCGCCCGTGCCTGCTCGGGAGCCGGGCTCTTCGTGGCGTGGCGGTCCTTCCCGCCGGACTTCTTCCCGCCCTCGTCGTCACCGTCGTCTCCTCCGCTGCAGCCCGCCAGCAGCAGCGCTGCGGCAACCATTGCGGCGGTGCCTCTCGCCACACCGTTTCCCGTACGCACGACTTCAACTCCCCATCGTTTTGCACCACGCTCCTCGGCGCTGGTGCACGGACTACCGAAGGCAGCCAGCTCCGCGTCCTGCAACTCCCCTTCCGCCAAAGGACTCTTGCACCCTACAAGGGGTCTCGGCGGGCCAGGGCCGGAGCGGGGCGGCAGGGTGCGGATCGACTCATTTATCGCAGCGCTGTTATATTAGCGCTGTGACATCTTCCGGCCCCACCGCTTCCGACTCCCCTCCCGACCCCACCACACTGCCCGACCCCTGGCAGTCGCTGCACGAACTGCTGGCGACCCTGGACGCCGAGATCGAGCAGATCTACCTCGCGCGCGGCATCGAGGGGGTGCGGCCGCGATTCGCCTATCCGCTGATCCGGCTCGCCCACACCGGACCGCTGACCATCCGCGAACTCGCCGAGTCCCTCGACCGCTCGCACTCCGCGATCAGCCAGACCGTCGCCGCCATGCGCAAGGAGGACCTGGTCACCTCCGAGCCAGGACCCGACGCCCGCACCCGGCGGATCGGCCTGACCGAGCGCGGCCGGTCGCTGGTGCCGTTCCTGGAGTCCGAGTGGCGCGCCACCCACGCGACGATCGCCGGACTGGACGCCGAGATCCCGTACGCGCTGACCACCGTCGTCCAGGACCTGCGGCGGGCGCTGGAACACCGGCCGATGCGGCAGCGGATCCTTGGCCACCTCGTCGAGCCACCCCGATGAGGGGGCGCGTCCGGTTCCTCGACACCCGCCCGCTGCGTGGCAGCCGGCCGTTCCGTGACCTGTGGATCGGCTCCTCACTCTCCGCGCTCGGCGGGCAGATAGCCACCGTGGCGGTGCTGGCACAGGTCTGGGACCTGACCGGCAGCCCCGTGGGCACCGGCGCCATCGGGCTCGCCACCGGTCTGCCGATGCTGGTGTTCGGACTGCTCGGCGGCACGCTCGCCGACGCCGTCGACCGCCGCACGGTGGTACGGGCCACCACCGCGGGCCAACTGCTGGCCGCCGCAGGGCTGTGTGCCCAGGCCCTGGCGGACAACCGGAACGTCCTGGTGCTGCTCGCCCTGGTCGCCATCGGTGCCGCCTGCGCCGCCCTCGGCGCCCCGGCCCGGCGCACCCTCCCCGTCCGGCTGCTGCCCGCCGACCAGGTCGCGGCCGGGCTCGCCCTGAGCAACCTCTCCTTCCAGGCGGCGATGCTGACCGGCCCCGCGGTGGCCGGGCTGATCATCGCCCGCTGGGACTTCTCCGCCGCCTACGCGGTACAGGGCGTGGCCGTCGCGGTCTCACTGCTCGCGGTGGTCCGGCTCCCGGCCATGCCGCCCGCGGGCGCCGACGCGACGAGCGGCAGACGGCGGCCCGCACGCGGCGGCTGGCGGATCGTCCTGCGCCGTCCGACGTTGTGGGGCTCGCTGGCCACCGACCTGGCCGCGACGCTGCTCGCCATGCCGGTCGCGCTCTTTCCGCTGGTCAACGAAGTCCGCTTCGACGGCGATCCGCAGACCCTCGGTCTCTTCCTCTCGGCCGTCGCCGTCGGGGGGATCACCGCGGGCCTGCTCTCCGGCACGGTGACGCGCTGGCGCCGCGGCGGGCTGGTCCAGCTGGCCGCGGCGAGCGTCTGGGGCCTGGCGCTGGCCGGCTTCGGCCTGGCCGGGCCGCTGTGGTTGGCGCTCGGCTGCCTGGCCGTGGCCGGCGCGGCCGACACCGTGTCGGTGGTCACTCGCAGCGCCCTGGTCCAGATGGAAGCCCCGGACAAGTACCGGGGGCGGGTCTCCTCCGTGGAACACGTCATCGGCGTCGCGGGCCCCGAGCTCGGCAACTTCCGCGCCGGCCTGGTGGCCTCGGCCACCTCCGCACCCTTCGCCCTCGTCACCGGCGGCCTGGGTGCCGCCCTGGTGATCGCCGCCGTGGCGGCGGCCAACTCCCCCCTCCGCGCGTACCGCACGCCACCTCCCGCGCCGGACCCGATCGCGCCGGACCCGATCGTGGCTGATCCGACTGCGGCGGACCCGGCCGTGCCCGACTCCACCGTGCCCGACTCCACCGTGCCCGGGGCTGCCGACGCGGCGACGACCAAGGCATAGAAGGGGTATCTGCAGGCGGTACACGCCTCCGGTGACCTGGTCGCGGCGTGAGTGCGGCGCTTGACTTTCCTGGTGGGAAAGTGGAACTCTTACTTTCCCACCAGGAAAGAGAGGTCTCGTCATGGACAAGGTCGATTCAGAACAGGCCCGCGCCTCGCTCGCCGAGGCGGATCGTGCCCGCCGCCAGGTGACCGAGGAGATCGGCCTGCCCCGCGCCTACTGGTGGGGCATGGCCGCCGGCTGGCTGGTACTGGGCATATTCGGCGCGGTGCTGCCGTGGTGGCTGACCGCTGTCGCCACCGTGGGGTTCGGCACCGGACACGCGATATTCGCCTCGCGCCTGCTCGGCGGACGGCGGCGCACGCGGCAGATCCAGGTGAGCGCCGCGGTCGCCGGCAGCCGCATCCCCGTTGCCGTGGTCGGCATGCTGCTCGGGCTGGTCGCAGTCACCGTCCTGGTGGCGCTCGCTCTCGACGCCGACGGCGCCGGTCACGCGAGCATCTGGGCGGCGGGGCTGGTGGCGGCTGTGGTGGGGTTCGGCGGACCGGACATCCTGCGCGTACTGCGTCGCTGGGTGCGAGCATGACGACGGCGAAGTTCGACGAGTTGATTCACCCCAGCACCCGCCTGTCGCTGGTGGCGACACTGGCCGCCGCCGACTGGGCTGAGTTCGCCTTCCTCAGGGAACGACTGGGCTTGTCCGACTCGGCGCTGTCCAAACAGCTCGCGACACTCGAAGAGGCCGGGTATGTCGCTACCGAACGCCGCGTCAGCGGCAGCCGCCGAAAAGTACGGGCCCGGCTGACCCCCGCCGGGCGGGACGCCTTCGACGGCCATATCGCGGCGCTGCAGGCGATCGTCGACGCCACACGTCCAGCCGAAGGGTCGACGACCCGCTCATGACGGGGTCGGAGCGAGCAGTGGTTGGCAAGCTGAGCCGTGCCGCCCACCCCGGAATCGGGTTGTGCGGGTGCGGCCGATCGGCTTGGGTGCGTGCGTGTGACTGCCCTTACTGATCTCGTACGTCCGGACCGCTATCCGCGAACTTCCCGTTACGATCCGTCCTGGCTGCTCGGGCTGGACATGGGGCCGAACCCGCTGTGGCTGCTGGAGGACCTCGCGCGCAACCTTGAGCTGCGGCCGGGGATGCGCGTGCTGGATCTCGGTTCGGGCAAGGGCGCCACGTCGGTGTTCCTGGCCCGCGAGTACGGCGTCCGGGTCGTCGCGGCCGACTGGTGGATCGCCGCTGAGGAGGCCGCGTCCGTCTTCGCCGAGGCGGGTGTCGGCGACCGGGTGGAGGCCGTGCGGGCCGAGGCGCACGCCCTGCCGTTCGAAGAGGAGAGCTTCGACGCCGTCGTGAGTGTGGACGCCTTCGAGTACTTCGGTACGGCGGACGGCTACCTGCCGTATCTGGCGCGGTTCCTGCGGCCGGGCGGGCTGTTGGGCATGGCGACGCCCGCCATGAGGCGGGAGGTCCGGGAGCTGGGGGCGATCCCGCCGCACATCAAGGAGGTCGTCGGCTGGGAGGCGCTCGCCTGGCACACCGCCGAGTGGTGGCGCTTCCAGTGGGAGATCACCGAACTGGTGACCGTCACCTCCGCTCGGCTGCAACAGGACGCCTGGCGGGACTGGCTGCTGTGGACCCTGGCAACCAGCGAGCACCAGCCGGACCGCCGGGCGGCGAACCAGCCCGTGATCGACATGCTCACCGCGGACGGCGGCGAGTACCTCTCCTTTGCGCTGGTGACGGCCCGCAAGAACGGTGGGACAGGCCAGAACGCAGCCTGAGCGGGCCCGCCGGAATCGTCATCCCGGCGGGCTTCGAGGGAGCAGGAGAGCGACCGGGCCGGTTGGCCGACTCGACAGCGAGGAGCCGGTGCTGGCGGAAGCGGAGGACGGGGAAGGCGTCGGGCCCTCCGGTAAGGATCACCTCGGCGTCACTCTCCCCGGCGAGTCCCGCGATGTGCAGGGTCGTGTCGAACTGGCCGCTCCAGAACCAGGGCAGGTCGTCATACGTCCGGTCGCCGCCGGTGAGCCGTTCGGCCACCAGTTGTGCGTGGCCGGTCGCGTGCTGCACCGATTCCAGGTGGTGGCGGCGTGCGTGCTCCTTGACGAGGCCGGTCCGGCCAGCACCGCAGGACTTGCCGCATATCGTTGTAATGATTATTGTTACGACTGGACCTGAGGGGCGAGGGAGGCGGAGTCCGACGTGAGTGCCAACAGCAGACTGACCATTGCGGCGCACGCGCTGACATGGATCGGGCTGTATCAGCGGCGTGGCCACGAGGTCGCCACCTCCGAGCAGATCGCGACGAGCGTCAACACCAACCCGGTGGTGATCCGCCGCCTGCTGGGCGAGCTGAGCAAGGTCGGCCTGGCCGTTTCACGGCGGGGGGCGGGGGCGGGCTGGATGCTCGCGCGGGACCTGGCGGCGATCACCCTGCTCGACGTCTACCAGGCGATCGAACCGGGACCGGTCTTCGCCCTGCATCGCGCGACGCCGGACCCCGAGTGCGTCGTGGGCCACGGCATCGGGCCGGCAATGGCCGCCGTGTACGACGATGTGGAGGCCGCCCTGCGCAGGGAGCTGGCCAAGACCACGCTGGAGGACGTGCTGCGGGACGTCTTGAAAGCCGCCTGACCTCGGACCGTCGACTTCCCGTGATCGGGGGGGATCGGGTTTTGCACCCATCAATGTAACAATAATGGTTACGTCAAGGAATTGGAGAATCTGATGGGACAGCTGGACGACAAGACCGCCCTTGTCACCGGCGCCTCCAGCGGCATCGGCCTGGCGATCGCCCGCCGTTTCGCCGCCGAGGGCGCGACCGTCTACCTGACCGGGCGCCGCAAGGCCGCGCTGGACGCCGCCGTCGCGCAGGTCGGCGCCCGCGGCATCGCCATCCAGGGCGATGCCGCGGACCTCGGCGACCTCGACCGGCTCTTCGCCGAGATCGCGAACCGCAGCGGCCGCCTGGACATTGTGGTGGCCAACGCCGGGGTCGGGGACTACGGCCCGCTCGGCGCGATCACCGAGGAGGAGTACGACCGCACTGCCTCGATCAATTTCAAGGGCACGGTCTTCACTGTCCAAAAGGCGCTGCCGCTGCTGACGGCCGGCGCCTCGGTGATGCTGCTCTCCTCCAGCTCGGCCCTGCGGGCCGCCCCGGGCCTGGGCGTCTACGCCGCCACCAAGGCCGCGATCCGCAGCCTCGCCCGCACCTGGGCCGCCGAACTGGCCGGCCACGGAATCCGCGTCAACGCCCTCACCCCCGGCCCCGTCGAGACCCCAGGCCTGGACGAGCTCCTCGCAGCCTTCCCGCACGGCGATCGGCCCACCGCGGCCGAGCCCGTCCCGCCGACCCCGCTCGGCCGCGCCGGCCATCCCGACGAGGTCGCCGCCACCGCCCTCTACCTGGCCGGCGACCAAAGCACTTTCACCACCGGCGCGGAACTGTTCGTCGACGGCGGCGCCACACAGCTCTAGGCGGCAAATCGGCGACGCGGGACGCATTCGACGCTCCAGGACGTCTGAGCCGCGTACTTGCGACCGTCCGCCAGGGCAACGGCTGCGACACAACGACACAGCAAGGAGTGAGTGAGTCATGAAGAGCCGCATTCGGGTTCGCTCCGGTCGACCTTGGCGCGCTGCGTGAAGGCGGGGCGCTCATGCCGCTCGGCGGGCCGCTGAGCGGCAAGCACTTTCCTGTTCCAGGGCTGAGGCCCGACCGACACCTCAAGCAGACGAAGAGACAAAGGACAAGGACGATGGCAACAGATGCTCAGACCTCGCGGACCGTGGCCGAGAAGTTCTTGGAGCGCCTCGGCAGGCAGGACCCCGACGGCATCCAGGAACTGTTCGCCGAGGAGATCGACTGGCACGTCCCGGGCAGTGACGCGCTGCCCTGGACCGGGCGCCGTACCCGCCGGGAGGAGGTCGCGCCGTACTTCACCACGATGTGGCCGCACTTCGCGCACGGCAGGAGCAAGGTCGTGCTGGAGCGCGTCGTCGTCGACGGTGGTGACGTGGTGCTGCTGGCGGTCTTCACGCACACCGTCATGGCCAGCGGCAAGGAGTTCACCACACCGGTGACCATGCACCTGGTGGTCGAGGGCGGCCGGATCGTTCGCATGCACCTGTACGAGGACACGTTGACCGTCGCCGAAGCGTTCAACGCCAGCTGAGCGGAGGGTGCTCAGGGGCCCTGCGGCCCGGGGCGGCCCGGCCGGGCATGTACGAGGATCAGCCGAGATACGGCCGAAACGGATAGCAGAACCCGCCCCGGCCGATCGCTGCCGGTCAGCACAGTGGGGGGCGGCCTTCGGTGCTGACTGCCGATCGCGCGGCACCGGGCACATCCTCGACGTGCTCGACGTCCTGCACCGCGACCGTCTCGCTCTGCGCATCCACGACGGCGCGTTCTCCGCGATGGACCTCACCGCCGTCGCCGACCTGCTGCCCGAGTACACGGCCGCCGACCCGGGAGCCCCAGCCCCGGAGTTGCCGGTCGTCCTCGACATGCCGGGCAAGGTCGCCGACTTCCTCCGCACCACCGACCTGGCGCCCGCCGAGCCGACCGAAGGGCTCGACCCGGAAACGGCGGACGAGGTACTCGCCGACATCCTGGACGCCACCCGAGGCCGCACCACCTTGCTCATCACCCACCAGGCGGCGGGGCTGGCGGCGGTGGACGACGTGGTGACCCTCGACCGCGGCCGCACCGCGTCACTGGAGCCCGCAGGCACATTCCCCTCGGCCGTCCCGTGACTTCCGCCGCCGCGGCAGCGCCCCGCTCCGGGGGTTGGCCGGAAGCGGGGCGGGGCGGGGTCGGCGGCCGGAGGCCGGGGTCAGCCGCGGTGTCAGGCGGAGGCGGTCTCCTCGGAGGTGACCGTCGCCGGGGCGTGGTAGTCGGGCAGGCTGTCGCGCACGGCGGCGATCATGGCGGCGAGGACGGTGTCGCGCTCGGTCGCGCTCAGGTCGCCGTAGACCGGGTCGTTCTGGGTGAGCTGCACGTGGACGGCGACCTTGTGCTTCTCGGTCTCCTGGCTGGTGCCGACCAGGATTTCTGCTGTGACGGCCTTCATGAGGTGTCCTTCTTTCGCTGTGGCTTCGCTGTGGCTTCGCTGAGGTGTCGGATTTCGCTGACGCGTCTCGTGCGGCGGTGAGCGGCACCGCCGCGCGGGCGGTAAGGAACCGGGGGCCGTCAAAGCTTGATGCTCCACTGGGCGGGCTCGGTCGAGAAGTCGAGCAGGTCGACCTCGATGTCCAGGACCGCCGCGTCGGCGGGGGCGTCGAAGGCGAACGAAGCGGTGGCCTTCTTGCCTGGCAGCAGCTTGCCCTCGAACGCCGAGTCGACCTGCTCGTCGAAGATGGCCTCGGCCTCCGTGCCCTCCTCGCCCGCACGGGCGGTTGCCATGATCAGAGCGGCGTCGATCTTCTTCGCACCGGTGTTGTCCAGCGTGATGGTGACCTTGTAAGCCTTGTTGCCTTCCGTGTGGCCGCTGGCGAACTCCGTCGGTGTGTACGCGGCGGCCTCGGAGACCGTGACCGTCAGACCGCTCTTGTAGCTGGCGGTGTCTCCCGCTGCCATCGGGCCCTCCGGGGTGTCTTCCTTCTGCGCGCCCCCAGCCTCCGCGCCGCCCTTCTTCGCCTGCTTGGAGCTCGAACCGGCCTTCTTGGTCGTCGGCTCTTCCGCGTCGCAGGCGGTGAGGCCGCCGAGGGCGAGTACGGCCGCGACGGCTGTCGCGGCGAGCGAGCGCTTGCGGCTGAGGTAGCGAACAGACATGACGGACACCTTTTCCGAGTGCGGGACCGGCTCCCCGTGAACCGATGGGTTAATGACAACATGAGCTGTGAACCGAGTCAACACGGTTCATCGATTCATCGAAGTTCACGCGGTGAGCTGGTCGGATTCACCCTTCTGGGTATGATCGGAGTCACAGGAGCAGAGGGAGGGAGCGTCCGTGTCGGAAAGCGCGGCGAAGAGTGGACTGGAGAGCGGATCGGACGGCGGATCGGACGGCGCCACCGAGGTGACCGCCGCCGGAATCGCCCGGCTGGCAGGCGTCGGCAGAGCAGCGGTCAGCAACTGGCGCCGCCGCTACCCCCACTTCCCCAAGCCCATCGGCGGCACCGAGACCAGCCCCGCCTTCTCCCTCCCCGAGGTCGAGGAATGGCTGCGGGCTCAGGGCAAGCTCGCCGAGGTCCCCCCGCGTGAACGCGTCTGGCAGCAACTGGAAGGCGCCCCCGAGGGCACCGCAGCCGCCCTCGCCCACGCGGGCGAGCTGCTGCTGCGCCACTCCGCCGCCGCGCCGCACGCGCCGCACGCGCCGCACGCGCCGCACGCGCCGCACGCGCCGCACGGGCCGCACGGGCCGCTCGCCGAGCTTGCCGGCGAGCTCGGCCCCGGCCCGGCCTTCGAGTTCCTCCTCGGCCGCTACTTCGACGCCAACACCCGGCACTACACCCTCACTCCACCCGATGCCGCCGCGTTGATGGTCGCCCTCGCCGGCCCCGCCGACTCCGTCCTCGACCCCGCCTGCGGCTCCGGCGAACTGCTCGCGGCGGCCACCGGCCCGAGCGGCTCCTGGCCCGCCGAACTGCACGGCCAGGAGATCGATCCCGCCCTCGCCCGGCTCACCGCCCTCCGGATCGCCCTGCGCGGCGAGGCCGCCGTCCACATCCGTACGGCCGACGCCCTGCGCGGCGACCCGGCCGCCGCCACCGCAGCCGCCCCCGCACCGGCAGCCCGGCCCGTCGACGTGGTGCTGTGCCATCCACCGTTCAACGAGCGCCACTGGGGCCACGCCGAACTGGCCTACGACCCGCGCTGGGAGTACGGCCTGCCCGCCCGTACGGAATCCGAGCTGGCCTGGGTCCAGCACGCGCTCTCCCGGCTGCGCCCCGGCGGCACGGCGGTGCTGCTGATGCCGCCCGCCGCCGCCTCCCGGCGCACCGGCCGCCGTATCCGTGCGGCGCTGCTGCGCAGGGGTGCGCTGCGGGCGGTCGTCGCACTGCCCGCCGGTGCCGCGCCGCCGTACAACCTGCCGCTGCACGTATGGGTGCTGCGCAAGCCGGACGGCGCCGAGGCCCCCGCGCCCCGGCTGCTGCTGGTCGACACCAGCGTCCGGCACCAGGCGGAGGGCCGCGCCGCGCTGCCCTGGCCGGAGCTGCACCGCACCGTGCTGAGCGCCTGGCGCGCCTTCGACGGCGGCGGTACCGCCCCCGAGCAGCCCGGCGTCAGCGGCGCACGGGCGGTGATCGACCTGCTGGACGAGGACGTCGACCTGGCGCCCGCCCGTCACCTGCCCCCAGGCACGGGCGAGGGCACGGCCGCGCTCACCGTCGTACGGGAACGGCTCGACCGCACGCTGCGCCGCTCCCTCGAACTCGCCCCGGCCGCCACCCCGCCCCGGGCAGGCGACGCCGGGGCCGCCGGGGCCCCGAACTGGTCGGACACCACCGTCGGCGAACTCGCCCGCGCGGGCGCCCTGGAGGTGGAGCTGCGCGGGAGCGGCGACACGGAGCCGCCGCTGACCCGTGAGGGCGATGTCCTCATCCCGGTGCTGGGCCGGGGCGCCGCCGCGAGGGTCGTGGCGGCGGACGGCGCGGGGGAGCCGCTCGAGCGGCACGTGGCCCTGCTGCGTCCCGACCCGCACGCCCTGGACCCGCACTTCGTCGCGGGCTTCCTGCGCGGCACCGCCAACACCCGCCAGGCCAGCAGCCACGCCTCCAGCGCCTCCCGGCTGGACGTACGGCGGCTGAGGCTGCCACGGCTGCCGCTCGCCGAACAGCGGCGCTACGGCGAGCACTTCCGCAGGCTGGCCGCCTTCGAGGCGGCGTTGCAGCAGGCGGAGGGGCTGGGGCGGGAACTCGTCCAGGGCATGTACGACGTGCTGACAGACGGCACGATCCGACCCGACTGATACCGGACGTATACCGACGATCGGGCTGTGCTGTCCGTGGCGGTGTATACGCTCACTGGCAGCAAAGTCCGACCGTCACACGATCCCCGCACGCCCACGTCCGTCTCCTCAGCAGCATGGAGATTCCATGTACGGCCCGGCCGCCACTCCTCCGCCACCCCTGCCCGCACCCCGCCGCTCCGGGCGGCCCGGCGCCAAGGGGATGGCGCTCCGGCTGCTCTACGCCAGCTTTCCGGTCTGGTCGCTCGGCCTGCTCGCCTGGGTGCCCTCCCTCCGCTTCGCGCTGCTGCGCCGCCGGGCGGCCGACTGGGGCGTGCTCGTGGTGCTGGTGCTGCTGACGGCGGTCTATGTGACGCTGCTCATCACCGTCGAGGAGGACCCGAAGGGGGAGGGCATGGCCTCGTTCTGGGCCGGGGTGTACGTCGTCTTCTTCATCATCGGAGCGGCGGTGCACGCGATCCTCGCCGACCGCTTCCTGCGCGAACCCGGGATGCGGGGCTTCATGGCTGCTGCGCCGGGCGGTCCAGTGCCGGGCGGCCACCTGCCGGGCGGCCCTCCGCCGGGCGCCCTGGGCGAGACCCAGGTGTTGTCCTACGGATATCCGCCCACGGCCTACGGGACCGGCGCCCCGTCGTACGGCTACCCGCAGTCCCCGGCGCCCTCATACGGCTACCCGCAGCCGCAGCCGCAGCCGCAGCCGCAGGCCCAAGCCCCTGCACCGCAGCCGCCCGCCGCCCCCGCGTCGCCCGCCCCGCACGCCTCGACCCGGATGCGCCAAGTCGCCTCCGAACTCGACGAACTGGACGAGCTGCTGCGCAAGCGCGGTGACCCCCGTTGACCGGCGGCCGTCTGATCGCCGGCCGGTACGAGCTGACCGAACCGCTGGGCAAGGGCGCCATGGGCCAGGTGTGGGGCGGACGCGACCTCGGCCTCGGCGGGCGGCACATCGCCGTCAAGCTGATGCACTCCGGGCAGATGGCGTCGCTCTCCGGCACGGCCGATCTGGAGGAGCTGCGCCGCCGCTTCGAGCGGGAGTGCCAGGTCACGGCCCGTATCGACCACCCCGGCCTGGTCACCGTCTACGACGCGGGACGCGACGACGACGAACTCTTCCTGGTCATGCAGCGGGTGGAGGGCAGCGACCTGGGCGACCATCTCGCCGAGCACGAGCACTACCCGTGGCAGTGGTCGGCGGCCGTCGCCGCCCAGATGTGCGCCGCACTGGTCGCCGTGCACGCGGTGCCGGTGATCCACCGTGACCTCAAGCCGGGGAACGCGATCGTCCGTCCCGACGGCAGGGTGATCATCCTCGACCTGGGCATCGCGGCGGTCGCCTCCGTCGGCGACACCACCCGCCTCACCCGCACCGGCGCCCTGATCGGCACCCCGGTCTACATGGCGCCCGAACAGGCGATCGGCGACTCCCCGGTCGGTCCCGCCGCCGATCTCTACGCGCTGGGGGTGCTGCTCTACGAACTCCTCACCGGGCGGCTCCCGTTCGAGGCCCCGGAGGCTTCGGGCCTGCTCTACAAGAAGCTGCACGAGCTTCCGGTGCCCGTGCGGCACATCAGCCCCGAGGTGCCCGAGGCGCTGGCCACGCTGGTCGCACGGCTGCTGGACAAGGAGCCCACAGCCCGTCCCGCCGACGCCTACGAGGTGTACTCGCTCCTGGCCCCGCTGCTGCCGCGCCCGTACGACCAGGCGCACTCGCAGCCGTCGCTCCCCACGGACCCGACCCGGCCGTTCCGCGAGCCCATGGCACCCTGGCCGGTGCCGCGCGGCGTGGCCCCACCGCCGGTGACGGCCTCCGGCTTCGGCCCGCCGCCCGTGATCGATCTGCCCGGCACCCTGGAGGAGGTGCGCGGCCTGCTCGCCGCCGGGCGCTACACCCAGGTCGCCGACCTGCTCGGGCGGGCGCTTCCGGCCGCCGTCGCCGAGCACGGCGACCCGTCCCCGGTGGTCCGTACGCTGCGCAAGCAGTTCGCCGCGACCCTCGTCGACACCGCCCAGTACGCCCGCGCCCTCCCGGAGATCCGCCGCCTCATCCAGGACCTCACGGCCGAACGCGGCCCCTACGACCCGGTGGTGACGCAACTGCGCCAGGACGAGTCCCTGTGCCTCCGGCACCTGTCCGGATGAGCTGCCGGACGGGGTGGCCATGGGCGCCCGACCGCCTCACGACCGCCCGGCCTGCCTTCAGATCGGCAGATCCCAGCCCGGACCGTCCTCGGTGCCGATCCACACGCGCTGTCCGGCAGCCGAGACCGTGATGCCGAAACTTTCTTGGTGCGGTTCGCCGGCCGCCTGCCAGCGTTGGACCGCCCGTTCGACCTGGTCCCACAGCCGCGCTGGCCCGCGCTGTACGACCGTCCAGCCCTCATCGGGCCCGGATGCCGTCCGTGCCTGCGAACCGGTGGAAACGTCCCAGAGGATCTGTTCCGCGCCCGCTCCCATCCGCTCGGCCGAGGGCGCGGCGAGCTGAGCCACCCAACTTCCGGTCCATGTCCCGATGAGGGCCGGGTCGATCCGGCTCGGGCGCTCGTCACCGGGCATCAGGGCGAGCGTCGGGCGAGGCGGGCGGTCATGCGGCCGGGCGATCATGAAACTGGTGTACCCGGGCAGGAACCGGCCGGTGGCGGCGCCGGGACCGGTCACGGTCAACAGCGCCAACCCGGATGCGTAGCTCCACCCCGAGAGGGTGACCAGGATCTTTCCGCCCGGCTTCATCTGGTGCAGCCATGGCATGGGGATGTGGCGGACCGAACAGGTCGCGATCAGGCGGTCGTACGGCCCTCCCTCCGGGTCTCCCCGCAGACCGTCCCCGATGATCAGCCGGGGGCCGTATCCGGTGGCCTTGATGGCGGAGGCGGCGGCTCCGCCGACCACCGGGTCGTACTCGATGCTGGTGAGGTTGCCGTCCCCGAGACGGTGCGCGCCGAGGGCGGCCGAGTATCCGGTTCCGGTTCCGATCTCCAACACGCGCTGCCCCGGCTGGACGTCGAGCTGGTGCCACATGCGCAGCACCAGCGACGGCAAGGTGGAAGACGACGACGGAGAGCCCGCGACGCTGCCGTCCGCACAATCATCGGGCCTGATGCGGCCGTCGAGCTGGGTGATGAGCGTCTGATCGGTGTAGATGCCTCGAAGCCATCCGGTATCGCCCTGGCGCACGGGCCGGTAGCGGGTCGGGACACTGCCCGGAACCTGCTCGAAGTAGGACCCCGCGAACAGCTCCCGGGGGACTGTCTCGGCGGCGCCGCGCCACGCCGGGTCCGTGAGGGTGCCGTCCTCGGTGAGCGCGTCCGCCAGGGCGGCGCGCAACTGAGCAGATGTGCTCACGTGTCGGAGCCTTTCTGTAGCTGGTCAGCGATGGCACGGGCGACTGCGTCGGTGATCCCGGCCGGCTGCCGTGCCCACTGTCCGTTGGGGTTGCACTCCAGGAAGTACCAGGCGTCATCGGTGGTCACGGCAAAGTCGAACGCGCCGTACACCAGGCGGAAACCAGCGAGGTAGGCAGCGACGGAGCGTGCGATCGCTTCCGGGACTGCGATGGGGGTGCATCGCATGAGGTCCTGCCGGTAGCGCCAGTCGAGATCGGGGCTGTCGATTCGGGCCCCGAACAACCGGTGGTCAACGGCGGTCACCCGCACGTCGAACGCCTTGTCCACCTTGGCTTGGAACACGTGCGGGCACACGGCCACGGCACTTGTGATGTCATGCCCGTGCACCTCGCGCACCCACACGCTGTGTGGCTTGTTGTCCACACGGTAGGGGGTGTTCCACACGGGCTTGTAGACCACTCCGCCGGGCTCACGCGCCGCGAAGTCCCGGGCCTCGTGTACGTCATTGGTGATCAGCGTGTGGGGCACGAGGAACCCGCTTCGTTGCGCGGCCGCAAGCTGAGCGGGCTTGTGCTCTGCCGCGCGGTTGTGCCACGGATGGTTGACGTAGTGGGCTCCTGGGAGGGACGCGAGGATTCCCCCGGTGCCCCAGAAGCACTGCTCTGCGGCGAACCTGCGGTCCTGCTCGTCCAGTCCGGGAGGACCCCCGTACGGCGAGGGCCTGCGGACCCAGACGGATCGCACCCGCGTGAGATCGAGGGCTCGGCTTCGGGTGCGCAGGGTGCCCCGCTGTCCGGCGGTGCCGTACACGGCGGACAGCGAGGCACCCTCGTGCGGGTCGACGCCGGGGTCGAGACGCACCACCGGAATGCCTCGCGCAGCGAGCGCCCGCAGCACCAAGTCCGAGGTCACGTCATAGCTGTTGGTCAGTACCAGCACCGACCCGCGTCGGTCGTCCATCAGCCGGACTGGTCCTGGTCGTAGGACTCAGTGCTGGCGGCGTCGGTCGCGCCCCCTGGCCCGGAGCCATCGCCCGGGGTAGTGGTCGTCGGGGTCAGACCGGTGGTGCTCGTGCCGTGGCCACCCATCTCGACCGTGTGCCCGTGCTCGTCCACGATCACGGCGATCTGCGTTTCGGGGTCGATCACGGGCGTGAACTGCGGGGCCGTGACAGTGGCCGCGTACGGCTCCATCCTGCCCGTGCCCCAAGGTGCGGGTGTCTGCGTCATGTGTGCTGCGCCTCCATTCATGTTGGTGCCGACAGTTGCAACAACTCGGTCAGCAAGCCGAGTTGCGTGATCCCATGCCATGAGAGTTCTCATTCCGGAGACTTGGGGCGAGCCCGGTCGGTCCGCTCGCCGAGGAGGAGGAGTGGGAGTTCGTTGCCGTGATCGGTGGCGTGCACGGCGGCGCGGATGCGGCGCTCCTGGTACGGCTCGGTGTGCGCGGCGAGGTGCTGCAGCGGTACCCATGCGGTGGCGGCCAGTTCGTGTGCGGCAGCTGTGGGAACGGTGACGTCGGCGGCTTGGGCGGCGGTGAGGATGCCGCCGTCGATCACGACGTTGATGCCTTCGGCGGAGGTGCCGTCCTCGCTGGCGGGAACTTGGTCGAGTGCGATGAGGTGCGTGAGCGGGAGCACGAGCCCTGTCTCCTCGCACAGCTCCCGTGCGGCAGCGTGTGTGATCGGTTCGCCCTCGTGTGCTCCGCCACCGGGAAGGATCCAGCCTCGCTTATAGCGGGGTTTGACCATCAGCACGGCCCCGGCAGGGTCGCGGACCAGGACGACGGCCCCGACGCGGCGGCGGGGCGGTTCGGCGGGGTCGACGTCAGCGTGGGCCATGGTGCGTCTCCTGTGGGGCGGGGGTGGTGTGCCAGGGGCGGCGCGTGAGCTGCCGGTAGCTGCGGTGGGTGGGGAGGCGGCCGGTGTGTTCGCCGGCCCAGCGCCGGGCGCCTTCCGGGTCCTCGAACCCTGCGGACGCCTTCGCGCAGGTGGTGCACTGCATGGCGTGGGTGACCGGCTCTGCGTCGGGACGGGTGTCGGGCTCAACGCACCACCCCCGCACCGGGGCGGTCACCGGCTCGGGCTGTGGCCTGGCAGCGTTCAGGGGAACCCAGCTCAGCAGCCGGTAGGTGATCCCGCCGTCGAATACCAGCAGTCGGTCACCCCCGGCCAGTGCCCGCAGGTTCCGCACCGTCCGGTACGCACCCCGCACATGCACCGTGTCCCCGACCCGCACCGTCTGCGCGGTGACCACCCGCCCAGCCCGCTGGGGGCGGGTCACCGCGCCTGGTCCTCGTTGAGGCCCAGATACTCCAGCAGCACGCGGCAGTCACGAGCCAGATGCCGCACATATACATGCGGCGTCAGCAACTGCACGTCGGGGCCCTGCTCCTGTAGCTCACGCACGAGCTTGAGCCGACCGCAGCGCTGAAACCAGATCAGCGAGCCGTACCAGAGCTTGTCGACCGCCGCCTCCGCCTCCGGAAGCAACGTCCGGACGAAACTGCACAACTCCCGCTTCAGTTCGGCCACCTCGGCCCCGTCGGGCATGGCCCGGGGGTGCAACGCGCGCTGAATGAGAGCACGGACGCGCTCTGCGTCCGGCGGAACGCCGCCGCCCGCTCGGGGCTGCGCAGTGCTCACCGCTCAGCCTTCTGCGTCCGGTCCCTCCGGTGCTCCAGTGCACGGACGGCATCCCATGCCGTGCAGGCAGGTTGGACGCGGATGTTCAGCCTGGTGGGCGGTGCCCATGTATCGGTCATGCGCTGTCCAGTCTGTGAGTGACGGTGACCTCACACACAGATTGGACCGGTCCACCGGTCCAGTCAAGTCGGGGCGGGTTATCACGACCCCATCGAGTAGCTCTCCGAGTGCTCCCACAACTCACCGGAGGTGACACCCTCTTCGCAGACGAGCGGGCATCCGGCCACGTCGTACGCGGTGTGCCTGTCGACGGCGACCGCAGCCGGGAGAGACAGGCCAAGTTGGACAGCCTCGGCCTCGGTGGCCAGACGCACCTGTGCCACGTCCGTTCCGCGTACCGGAGAGCGATTCGTAGTGCGTGCGACGTAGTTGGTAGTGCCCTCCGCGATCGGGCCCTTCTGCGACAGGCGTGGACACGCATCCGCGATGTCCAACGGGAACCACGCGACCACAAAGCTGAATGGGCAGCCCTCGTCGTCGAGCACCAACCGGGCACGGTGCAAAGCCCGTTCACCAGGCGGAAGTTGCAGCGCGTCACGGACGCGATGGGGCGGCACTTCCCTCGTCGGAGCGCCGAGCCGCTTGTAAGGCCGTCCGCCCGCGATCCGTGATCCTGATTTGCGACGACCCGCAGGCCGAGCAACGGGGGTCTCGATCACCGTGAAACCTGATCCCTGTTTGGCGACGACAACGCCGTCGTTGCGCAGGACATCCATAGCCTTGATGACGGTCGCACGGGAGACACCGAACTGCTCGCACAGGTCGCGACCGGAAGGCACAACGTCACCAGGAGCGAAATCGCCCTCCGTGATGCGGGCGCGGAGGTGATCGGCGATCTGCTCGTACTTCAATTTGGGCATAGCTGGCAGGTTAACCGGTCATGTTGTTGGCCTGCCGGGTTCACTGGACCGGGGGCGGCAGGGAAAATGGCGTCATGGCACCAGAGCTTGCACCAGAGGTGATGACCTTCTATTCGGCCACGGTCAATGAAGCCGATCGGCTGACGGCCTCGGCGGACGGGGCGTTGGAGCTGGTTCGCACGCAGGAGCTGCTGCGCCGGTACCTCCCGCCGGTGCCCGCGAGCGTCCTCGATGTCGGGGGCGGACCGGGCGTCCATGCCCGGTGGCTTGCCGGGGACGGCTACGCGGTGCATCTGGTCGACCCGGTGCCCCGTCACGTGGAGGCGGCCCGGCAGTTGCCGCGCTGCACCGTCGAGCTCGGTGACGCCCGGGAGCTGTCCGCCGCTGACGCGTCCCGCGACGTGGTGCTCCTCCTCGGCCCCCTTTATCACCTGCTGGAGCGCGGCGACCGCGGCAGTGCGCTCGCCGAGGCCTACCGCGTGCTGAGGCCCGGCGGCCTGCTCGCCGCAGCTGGGATCAACCGCTATGCCTCGCTGTTCGAGCACACAGCATTCGCGCACCTCCACAAGGACGGCGTGCGCGACAGCATCGGCAGCATCCTTGAGACGCAGTTCATCGACGGGAAGAAGGCGTTTACCGCCGCATACTTCCACAGCGGCGAGGAACTGCGGGGCGAGGTCGCCGACGCGGGTTTCGAGGATGCCGAGGTGTTCGGGATCGAGGGCCCGACGTGGGCCATGCTCAAGGCAACGGAACGGCACACGGGGGAGTCGGTCACGGGCACGCCTCTGTTCGACTCCGCGCTGACCGCGGCCCGGATGGCCGAGCCGTACCCCGAGCTGCTGGCAGCCAGCTCCCACCTGCTCGCGGTCGGCCGCCGCCCTGCCTGACGGCTGGCGGCGCGAGCCGTCATCGGCGGCCTCGCCAGGCCGTGTGGCGCCCGGCCCGAATCGGCGCCTGTCAGGATGAGGTGCGGTGGTGAGGATCGAATGAGGGGCGGACCGGGTGGGAGACCAGAGACGGCGTGCGGCGGCGCTGGCGGTGGGGGCTCTGCTGCTGAGTGCGGGATGCAGTGGCGGGACGGACGGGAGTACGGACGACGCCGGGGCGGGGAAGCCGTCCGCCGGGGCGGAGGCTGGGGCAGGCGGTGGTGCCGAGAAGGTGCTGGCCGCGCTCGATGTACGGGAGCCGGGGACGATGGACGGCTACTCGCGGGACCGCTTCCCGCACTGGTCCGTCCAGGAGGGCGCCTGCAACACCCGCGAGGCCGTGCTCAAGCGGGACGGGGAAAAGGTCCGTACGGACGGCAGCTGCCGTTCCGTGTCGGGCAGTTGGCGCAGTCCGTTCGACGGGGAGGTGTGGCGGGAGGCCGCCGACGTGGACATCGACCACATGGTCCCGCTGGCCGAGGCATGGCGCAGCGGCGCCCGGGAGTGGGAGGACGACCGCCGGGAGGACTTCGCGAACGACATGGACCGGCCGCAGCTCTTCGCCGTCACCGACAACGTGAACCAGTCCAAGGGGGACCGCCCGCCGGACGAGTGGCAGCCGCCGCTGAAGAGCTACTGGTGCACGTACGCTGAGAACTGGGTGACGGTGAAGGACCACTACGAGCTGTCCGTCACGGCGCCCGAGAAGAAGACGCTGGGCAGCATGCTGGAGCGCTGCCGGAGCAACGGCTGAGAGTCTGTGCTCTGCGGGGCGACTGCTGTGTTGGCCGAATCGTTGGGCGAATACCTGTCGATTCGGTGGTCACGACCACTCTCTGCTGCCTAACATCGATCATCGTCAGGTCATGCGACGTCGCACGACCCTCGCCGCCGCCCGGGAGGCCCCATGCACCGCCGCAGGTCCGCGCTCACCGTCTCTGCCGCCGCCGCGCTCGTCGTCGTGGCCCCGCTCCTCACCGCGTGCGGCAATGACGCCCGCCCCGGCGCGGCGGCCGTCGTGGGTGACGACCGGATCACGCTGGGGCAGCTCCAGTCCAAGGTCGGCGAGGTGCGGGACGCGCAGAGCGCGCAGCCGCAGGGCGATGAGTTGATCAAGCGCAGTGGCCAGCTCACCCGCGTCACGCTGAACAGCATGATCCGCCACCGCATCGTGAAGCAGGTCGCGGACGACTCGGGCGTCACCGTGACCCGCCGCGACATCCAGCAGGTGCGGTCGCAGTTCGAGCAGCGTGCCGGGGGCCCGAAGGAGTTCCGGACGATGCTGCTGCAGCAGCAGGCCGTCGCCCCCTCGGAGATCGACGACTGGGTGTGGCTGGAGGTGGCGGTGCAGAAGATCGCGGCCGAGTCGGGCATCAACCTCCAGGCTCCGGAGGCGAACGCGCAGCTGACGGGCAAGCTCTCCGAGGCGGCGAAGCAGATGGGCATCGACGTCAACCCGCGCTACGGCAAGTGGAGCGCGAAGGAGACCACGCTCGTCAACGCGGAGACCCCGTGGCTGAAGGACGTCACCGGAGAGCGGAAGGACAGGGCGCAGCAGGAGCAGCAGCCTGCCTGACCGGTCCGGCGGAGCGCTGGTCACCGGCCGCGAGTGGGTTAGTTTCGTAAGGTGCCGCATCCTTCCGAGACCCCCAGGTCCTCCCGTGATCCCGAACTCTCCGAGCCCGCCGCGCGCCCGGCCGAGCCCGCCGCGCGGCCTCGTATCGTGCTGCTCACCACCAGCCACCGGGTCGCTCCCGGGCTGCTGTCCTGGCCCGCCTGGCAGACGCTGCGGGAGGCTGGCCGCGTGGTCTGCGCGGACGAGGGGCACCCGCTGCTCCCGTACGTACGGGAGGCGGGTGTGGAGGTGGAGGTACCGGAGCCCGGCACGGAGCCCGGCACGGAGCCCGGCGGGGAGTTCAGTCCGGCATCCGGTCCTGCCCCCGGTTTCAGTGCGCGCGAACTCGTGGACGCCTGCATGGCGGACGGCGGCACCGTCGTGGTCATCGCCGCTGCCGAGGGCGAGCCTCGGTTGACCGACGGGCTGGCCCGGCTCGCGGGTTCGGGCCGGGAGGAGATGCCGGAGCTGGAACTGCTCCCCGGCTCCTACGACCTGCCCGGCGCCCGGCTGCTCGACCTGGTGCAGGTGATGGACCGCATCCGTGCCGACTGCCCCTGGAGCGGCGTGCGGACGAGTGAGGATCTGGTGAAGTACGGCATCGAGGAGGCGTACGAGCTCGTCGAGGCCATCGAGGCGGGCGACCGCGAGGCGCTGCGCGAGGAGCTGGGGGACGTGCTGCTCCAGGTCGTCTTCCACGCCCGCATCGCCCAGGACGATCCGGAGGAGCCGTTCTCGATCGATGACGTCGCGGGGACGATCGTCGAGAAGCTGATCCACCGGCATCCGCATGTCTTCGGCGACGAGTCCGCTGAGAGCCCCGAGGAGGTCAAGGCGCACTGGCTCCGTACGAAGGCGGTGGAGAAGGGGCGTACCTCGGTGACCGAGGGCGTGCCGCTGGGGCAGCCCGCGCTGGCGCTGGCGGCGAAGCTGGCGGGCCGGGCGCGTAGCGGGGGACTGGACGTGACGGTCCCGGCGGGAGCCGGTACGGGATATGAGCTGCTTGCCCTCGCCGTACGGGCCGAGGAGGACGGCATCGACCCGGAGACGGCACTGCGGGCCGCGGCTCGCACCTACCGCGACACGATCCGCGCGGCGGAGAAGCAGGCGGGCTGAGGCGGAGCAAGCGGGGCTGAGGGCTCCGGGCCTTACCTCTTGACGGGGGTCAGACAAGCGATAAGGTCTAGACCAAGACCTCGATCGCCAGTTCGCCCTCAGTACTGGCCACGTGCGTCTCCGAGCCCCCCACTGACCCCACTCGACGAGGCCGTGAAGCGGTACGGGTGCAGGCGGCACCCGTACCGGTATCCGCACCCCCTCAGCGGCGGCCTCGACAACGAAGGAGTTGGCATGAACACGAAAAGAAGGCTCGCTGTCATGATCGGCGCGGGGATCGCACCCCTCCTCGCCGTGACCCTGCCGACCGGCACGGCCAGCGCGCACGGCTACGTGAACTCGCCGCCGAGCCGCCAGGCTCAGTGCGCCGCGGGCACCGTCGACTGCGGCCAGATCAAGTACGAGCCCCACAGCGTCGAGGGGCCGAAGGGCCTGAAGAGTTGCAGCGGCGGCAACTCCCGCTTCGCCGAACTCGACGACGACAGCAAGGGCTGGAAGGCCACCCCGGTCGACAGCTCGACCACCTTCACCTGGAAACTGACGGCACGTCACGCGACCAGCACCTGGCAGTACTTCGTCGGTGGACAGAAGGTGGCGGAGTTCAACGACGGCGGTGCGCAGCCCCCGGCGACCGTCAACCACCAGGTCGACTTCGGCAACCTCACCGGCAAGCAGAAGGTGCTCGCCGTCTGGAACGTCGCCGACACGGACAACGCCTTCTACTCCTGCATCGACGTGAACATCGGCGGTGACCCGGGCGGGCCCGGCGAGCCCGGTGACCCGGACGACTGCACCGCGACAGCCTGGGACGCTGGCAGCGTCTACAACGGCGGCGACACCGTCACCTGGGGAGATCACACCTGGCGCGCCAGGTGGTGGGTGCAGGGCCAGGAGCCCGGCAGCAGCGGTGAGTGGGGTGTCTGGGAAGACCTCGGCGCCTGCGCCCCGGCCTGACCCCGGGCACGGCTGACCGCACCTCGCACACGGCACACGGCACCTCGCACTCCGCGCCCCGCCCGGGTGAAGACTCCCCCGCGGCGGGGCGCGGAGGTGCGCCCGCGGCTTCCGGGACCGGGCAAGCCGAGCGTGCGCGGTGTGCGCGGTGTGCCGGGTGTGACGGGTGTGCCGAGAAACAGCGACTGTTACGGAAGTGCCAGGGAATCGGATCCCGGCTGATACGCGACTCCGCTGCGATATGAGCCAAGGTGGTCACCGGTAGACCAACACCCGGGCGAGGGGGGACCTCGTGCGGCATCAGAGAGGCACAGCGGTGAAGCGCACACGCATGGCAGTGGTGTCGGTAATCGGCGCCGTCACGTTCGCACTCACAGGTTGCGGCGGTGACGACGACTCCTCCGACTCGTCCTCCGACTCCTCCTCGGAGTCGAAGCCCGAGGCACCCGCGGAGGACTCGGCCGCGCCCGAATCCAGCCCCGAGGAGGCCCCGGAGGAGAGCTCGCCAGCGGCGAAGCCGGCCAAGGTCGAGGTGACGCCGCCCGGCACGAAGCTGAAGATCGGCGAGCCCGCGGTCGTCCCGTACGACAAGGCCGGGTCGAAGGGTGCGATCAGCATCACCGTCACCGGTGTGGACAAGCTGGACAAGGCCGCCTTCGACAAGGCGATGGGCGACAAGGCAAACCCGGACATCACGCCTTACTGCGTCCGTTACACCATCGAGAACGCCGACGGCAGCGACCTCGGCGGGACCTACCCGCCCAACCTCTCCGGAGTCAGCGAGAGCGGCGGCAGCACGGGCGCGGTGGTCTTCGGCGCCAGCCTCCCCGACTGTGAAGAGGGACAGGCACCCGACGAGTTCGCCAAGAAGGGCGCGAGCTACAAGAGCTCCCGTCTGCAGGGCGCAGGCCCTGGCCTGACGGTCGCCGGAGCCGAGTACGACGATGAGGACTACTCGGACAAGCCCATCGTCTGGACTCCGTAGGACACTTGGGCAGCACAGGAGCCGGGCGACAGGCCGTGAGGGCTGGTCGCCGGGCTCCTGCACCCCGCTCCGGCGCGTCTGCGTGAAGGGTTCGCACGGCGTTCACGCGCCGTGTGCCGGCGCTTTGCGTGCGGCGGGCGACCATCGGGCACAGTTCGGCACTCTGTTGCCGGGAGTGCGGGGTACCGATGGGCATATGGCGGGGACGGTCACGCGATCCGCTGGCCGCGTGCGTGGAGACCTGTTCCGGCTATCTGGCCGGGCTCGGTGACACGTCCGGCGACACTTCCGGCGCCGCCCGGCGCGGTGCGGCAGTCTCCGACGCGGCACGGCTGCGGCTCGCCGCAGCCCTCGGCACGCTGCTCTCCACCCGTACGTTCGACGCGCTGCTGCCCGCCGGGGACGCCGCGCTGCGGGCGGGCGGCCCGCGCGAGGCGGACCTCGCGCTGCGCCTCGCCGGCACGGCGCTGGAGATGCGCGACAAGTCCAAGGGCGGCTGGCGGCTGCGGGCCCGCGCGCTGGAGGCGCTGGAGCGGCCGGTCGAGGCGGCCGAGGCGTACGAGCGCTATCTCGGACTCTCGCAGGGCCCCGCCGCCGAGGAAGTCGCCCTGCATATGCGGACCTTGCGGGAGAAGCGTGCCTGCCTGACCGAGGCCGCCGGGCTGTTCCCGCCGGACGGGCCGCAGCCGCGCGGCGGTCCGCAGCAGCAGGGCGGTCCGCAAGAGCAGAGCGGCTGCCCGCACGCGCGCGCCTTCGCAGCGGCAGTGCATGGCGAGCAGCAGCCCGCCACCGAGATCAAGGCCGCCTTCACCGCCCATCTCGGCGCCCGCATGCGCGAACGCGGCGCCGGCGACCCGGAGGTACGGCGGCTCGCGAGGCTGTACGCCACCTACTGCCGCCTCGTCGTCCAGCCCCGCATGGCGGATCCGCTGCTGGGCGGCACCGAGCCGTGCGGCCTCGGTGGGCTGCGCGCCCTGGTGGCCGGACGCAGAGTGTGCGTGGTCGCCAACATCGCACCGTCCGAGGGAGATTCGGCACTGGCGGCGGCAGTCGACGCCTACGACCTGGTGGTCCGCTGCGACAGGTACCGTACGAGCCGCGCGCCCGGCGAGCCCGGCACCGGCATGCGTACGGACGTGCACGCCGTGGGCGCACTCGCCGACGGGACCACCCCCCGCTGGCACGAACCCGTGTCTCTCCGGCTGGTGTTCGCCGAGTCGGCGGACGACTGGCGGGGCGCGCTGCGCCGACTGGTCCCCGGTGCGCAGCACTACGCCGGCGACGCGGCGCTGCGCCACCCGATCGCCGATCCCGCACTCATCGGCGAGAGCGGCTGGGGCGCCCGCCCGACCACCGGATTCACGATGGCGCGGCTGCTGGACTTCCTGGACGTCAGTCCCGCCATCGATCTGATCGGCTACGGGCCACCCGGTCGGCTCCGGGAGAAGGAGAGCGAATGGGTCACGGCTCACGCAACGAGCGCCGACGGAGTACGGACCTCACTGAGATGACTGACCCCACCGACATGACCGGGCCGCGCGCAGGGACCGCACCGCGCGCAGCCGCCGCACGCACGGGCGGGCGCGCCGCCGCCGACAAGCGCCGCATCGCTCTCGCCTGCCACACCGACCGGGAGCGGCTGCCCGGTCTGCTGGCGCTGCTGCGCAGCCTGGCGCTGACCAACCCCTGGCTGTGCGAGGACTTCCTGCTCCTGCACGACGGGCTGAGCGAGGCGGACCTGGACGCCGCCCGGCGGCTGCACCCGCGCCTCGTGCCCCGTCGCGCTGCTTCGCGGAGCGCGTACCTGCGGACCTTCCAGGGCAGCGCGGACGGCGACGGCAGCGACGGTGAAGGCCGTCCCGGCTACGACACGGTGCTCGCCTTCACCACCGGCATGGTCGTGCTCGGGGACATCGGCGAACTGGTGCGGCTGCGCTACGGCGCCGCCGCCGTTCCCCAGCCGGTGGACGGCGGGGAGCGGGCCGTACGGGAGGACGGCCTGCTCGTCCTCCAGCGCGACGCCGACACCACCGAGGCGCCGCACCGGCCGCTCGACGCCCGCTTCGACTTCCTGGTGCGGCGCCTCTACGACGACACGCCCGTGCCCGGCGCGGCCGTCGTCCTGAACTTCGGCGAAGCGGACGGCCACCACCCCTGGACGGCTTCCCGCGCCGGATACGGCCCGGCCCAGGAGGCGTGGCGCCGCTTCGACCTGACCGACGAGGCATTCCACCGCGCCTACTGCGCCCTGCGCGTACGCCGCCACCCCGACTACTTCCTCCACTGCGTCGAGCCCCTGCTGCGTACCTCCGGACCCTCCATCAACCTGGCCCGCGACATCGCGGGTGTGTATCTGGAGAAGGGCCGTTACGACGAGGCGGTCGAGGTGCTGTCCCTGGTCGCGGACCGGGCGCAGGCCGACCAGCCGCGCTTCCACGAGACCTTCGGGACCGCGTTGCTGGCCGTCTCGCGCCATGAGGAGGCGGAGACCCGTCTGCTGCTGGCCACCGCCGAACCGACCGTGGCCGCACGGGCGTTCCGCCAGCTGGGCAGGCTGGCCTGGCTGCGCGGCGACGACGCGGGCGCGCGTGCGTACGCCCGTGAGGGGCTCGACTCGGAGCCGACCCACGGGGGTTGCCGTTCCCTGCACCTTCCGCCGCCCGTTGCGGAGTCCGGGCAGCAGGCGCCCGGGCAGCAGGCGCCCGCCGCCGAGCAGTTCGCACATGTGGCGCTCTTCTCAACCGGCCAGGACAACGCCGGCGACAAGGTGCTCCCCGAAGCCGTACGCATGTGCCTGGACTCCGACACCGGCCCGCGCCGCTGGCACCCGGTGCATGTGCACCGGCTCTTCGACGAGCGGGCGCTGGAGCAGGTGAACGCCCGGCGCGGCGTGATCATCGGCGGCGGCGGACTGTTCCTGCCGGACACCTGGCCGAACGGCAACAGCGCCTGGCAGTGGAACGTGCCGGACGAACTGCTGGCCCGCATCACCGTGCCGCTGGCGGTGTTCGCGGTCGGCTACAACGCGTTCGACGGGCAGGAGTACGGACGCCCGCGGTTCATCCAGAGCCTGCGGACGCTGGTGGAGCAGTCGGCCTTCTTCGGCCTGCGCAACCACGGCTCGGTGCGGCGCGTACGGGAACTGCTGCCGTCCGGGCTGCGGGACCGGGTGCGCTGGCAGCCGTGCCCCACCACCGTCGCCCGGCAGCTCGACCCCGGCTGGCGGGACCCGGAGCGGCGGGCCGACACCGTACTGCTCAACTGCGCGTACGACCGGGCGGGCCTGCGCTTCGGGCACGACTACGGTCACTTCCTCGGCCAGCTCGCGGAAGCGGTACGGAAGCTGAGCGGCCACGCGGAGGTTCGGTACGCGGCACACATGCCCGCCGACGAGCGCCTGGTGCACGACATGCGCCGCGAGCACGGCATCACGCTGCCCGTCGACCCGCTCTACGACTTCTCCAACGACGAGATCCGGGACCACTACGCCCGTACCCGGCTGGTGATCGGGATGCGCGGCCACGCGACCATGATCCCTTTCGGCTGCGGCACGCCGGTGCTCAGCCTGATCTCGCACCCCAAGCTTGCCTACTTCCTCGACGACATCGGCCGCCCGGAATGGGGCGTCTCGGTGCACGACCGGGAGCTGGGTGCGCTCCTGACCGAACGGGCCGTGGCACTCCTGGAGAGCCACCCGAACGCCGTCTTTGACGTCCACGCCCGCCAGCGGGAACTGTGGCGGGTCACCGAGGACAACCTCGCCGAACTCACGAAGCATTTCGCCTGACAACCGGCGAGGCCGGGCCGTGACCGACCAGTCACTCGTATCGTTGTCGTACGCGGCTGCGCCTACAGAGTGCGGCGGGGAGGGGAGCGGCACCGTGACCGTCGAGATGACCGACAGGATCGATATGGCTGACGCTGACACATCCGGGCTGGAGGAGGAGCTGTGGCTCCTTGATCGGATGCGAGTCCCCGAGGGCTTCAAGGCCGAGATCGTCGAGGGGGCCGTGGTCGTGTCGCCACAGCGGAAGACGCACTGGAAGATTATCGAGCTGGTCCTGCTCCAGCTGAAGGAGCGCTATGGCCGTCGTGCGAGCACGCTGTCGGACGTACTGCTGGCGCTGCCGGGCGAGGGCAACGGATTCGCCCCGGATCTGCTGAAGCTGTCGGCCACGGCCGAGGCCGAGGGTGTGGAGGACCGCTGGACCTACCGGGACGTCGAGTTCGTGCTGGAGGTGATCTCCCGCGAGACCGGGGACAACGACTACGGCCGGAAGCGGAAGGCGTACGCCCTCGCCGGGATTCCGGTCTATCTGATCGCCGATCCCTACACCGGGAAGTGCCATGCCTTCGGCCGCCCCGACGGCGAGGCGTACGACAGCGAGCTGACCGTGAAGTTCGGTGAGGATCTCGACCTGTCGCCGCTCGGGATGGAGCTGCGGTTGGAGACGGACGACTTCCCGCGCGACTGACCGCACCTGTTGACCGGGGACGGCCGCCTGGTCAGAATGCCCCGCATGGTGATCAGGGGGCGCGGCAGGCGAGGTCTGCCCGTACGGACGTACGGGCGCGGCCGGGGCGCGCTGGCGGCGTACGGTGCACTCGCCGCTGTCGACCTGCTGGGCACCGCACGGGCCCCGCGCGGGCCGCTCCGGGCCGCGAAACCGTTCCTGATGCCCGCGCTGGCCGTTTACGCGTCGCGTTACTCGACCTCCGCTTCCGGCCGCTGGACCCCGGCTCCGACCCTCCCCGACACGGCACAGGGGCGTGCCCGGGACGGAGACCGGCCGTTGGTTCCGGCGCCGCTGGCCGCCGGGCTGGCGTTCGCCACCGTGGGGGACACCGCGCTGCTCTTCGACGACCGGGAGCCCGCGTTCCTGCTGGGGATGGCCGCGTTCCTCGGCACCCAGCTCAGTTATACGGCGGGCCTGGCCCAACTCCACGGCTCCGGCATCCCCGGCAGCTCTGGCAGCTCCGGCAGCTCTGAGGAGGCGAGGGGATCGCGCCGCCGTGCCCGCCGTGCGGGCGTCGGCTGCCTCGCCGCCTGGGCCGCGGTCAACGCCGCCCTCGCCCCCGCCCTGGAGCGGCGGCTCCGCCTCCCGGTGGCGGGCTACAGCCTGGCCCTGGCCGCGATGGGCGCCACCGCGCTGGCCGTGGGCGGGACGGTGGCCGTGGGCGCCGGGGCGTTCCTCGCCTCCGACCTGCTCATCGGCGCGCAGGCGGCCGGGCACGAGTTTCCCTCACAGGAGGTCCTGATCATGGCGGGCTACCTGCTTGGCCAGTACCTCCTGGTCACCGGCTGGCTGGAGCGTACGGCGGGGGCCGGGGACGGGAACGGCACCGCCTGACCTGACGCGCGCGTCGCGGGCGGCCGCGCGCCGCTCACCTGCCCGTATACGGTCGGGGGCGTGCACGACGAAACCCCCACGCCCCCGCCCATGCCCCCCTTCTTCGACTGGGAATTCGCTGCCGACCCGTACCCGGCGTACGCCTGGCTGCGCGAGCACGCCCCCGTACGCCGGACGGAACTGCCCAGCGGGGTCGAGGCGTGGCTGGTCACCCGTTACGGGGATGCCCGGCAGGCGCTGGCCGACCAGCGGCTGAGCAAGAACCCCGGGCACCACAGTGAGCAGGCCGCGCACGGCAAGGGGAAGGTGGGCATCCCGGGGGAGCGCAGCGCGAACCTGATGACGCATCTGCTCAACATCGACCCGCCGGACCACACCCGGCTGCGGCGGCTGGTGTCGAAGGCGTTCACGCCCCGGCGGGTGGCGGCCTTCGAGCCCCGGGTGCGGGAGCTGACCGAGGGGCTGATCGACGGCATCCTCGCCGGCCGGCCCGGTGGCGCGGCGGACCTCATCCACGAACTCGCCTTCCCGCTGCCCCTCTACGCGATCTGCGATCTGCTCGGAGTGCCGCCCGGCGACCAGGACGACTTCCGCGACTGGGCGGGCATGATGATCCGGCACGACCGCGGCCCTCGCGGCGGTGTCGGGCGTGCGGTGAAGAAGATGCGGGCGTACCTGGCCGAGCTGATTCACCGTAAGCGCCAGGACCCCGGCGACGACCTCATCTCGGGACTGATCCGCGCCTCTGACCACGGCGAGCACCTCACCGAGAACGAGGCCGCCGCCATGGCGTTCATCCTCCTCTTCGCGGGCTTCGAGACCACGGTGAATCTGATCGGCAACGGCACCTACGCGCTGCTGCGCCACCCGGAGCAGCGGGAACGCTGGCAGGACGCGGTGGCATGCGGCGACGAGGCGCGGCAGAACACGGCGATCGAGGAGATGCTGCGCTACGACGGGCCGGTGGAGATGGCGACCTGGCGATTCGCGACGGAGCCACTGGAGTTGGGCGGTCAGAGGATCGGGACGGGGGAACCGGTGCTGGTGGTGCTGGCGGCGGCCAACCGCGACCCGGCCAAGTTCGACGCGCCGGACCTCCTCGACCTGGGCCGGAGCGACAACCAGCATCTGGGGTTCGGACACGGGGTCCACTACTGTCTGGGCGCCCCGTTGGCCCGACTTGAGGGCAGGATTGCGATCGGCTCGGTCTTCCAGCGGCTGCCCGGTCTTCAACTCGCTGCCGAGCCGGAAGAATTGCGCTGGCGCGGTGGCCTGATCATGCGTGGTTTGCGTACTTTGCCCGTGACCTTTGCGTGATGCTCGCGACATTCGCTTGTGACTGCCGTGGCCCGACGTTACGTTCGATGCTCGACCGGTGCGTCTTCGACCGGTCGGACTTCAGTTGTCTTAAGAGAGGCTCCACATGCGCTCCGGGAACGGCCGTCACCGACGGCCCCGTCAAGCTCCCGCCTTCTTCGTCGCAGCGGGGGTGACGGGCGCAGGCATCGCCATGCCGCTGCTCGGAGCGGGCGCGGCACAAGCGGACGACGGCAGCACCTGGGACCGTGTCGCCCAGTGCGAGAGCGGCGGTCTGTGGAGCTCCAACTCCGGGAACGGCCAGTACGGCGGCCTCCAGTTGACCCAGGACGTCTGGGAGCAGTACGGCGGCCGGGACTTCGCGGAGCGGCCCGACCTGGCCAGCCGCAGTCAGCAGATAGCCGTCGCGGAGAAGATCCTCGCCGACAAGGGGCCGAGCGCCTGGCCGAGTTGCTCGGTGACCTCGGGGCTGGGCGAGGTGGTGGAGGAGCTGCCCGACGTCGACCCCGACGCCACCGGGGAGCCCGCTCCCGAGCCGACGTCCTCCGGCGAACCGGCTCCCGAGCCCAGCGACACGGACACTTCGCCGGATACCGACGGGCCTTCCGCGGAGCAGCCGTCGGAGCGCCCCTCCGAGCGGCCGTCCAGGGACGAGTCCGCGGGCCCGTCGGACAAGCCGTCCGAGAGCCCGTCGGAGACCGGCGGATCCGACTCCTCCGATGCGTCAGACGGGTCCGGCGAGTCCGACGGCTCCCAGCGGACGGACGGATCGGACAGGTCCCCGGACGGCGCCGACACGCCCGACACGCCCGAGGCGGAGGCCGGTACCGAGGGCGAGGGCACCGGCAAGCACCGCGGTGCGCCGGACGACCGGCAGCGGGACGGTTCGGACCGCGCCTCGCGCGGATCGCACGGCAAGGACGGAAAGAGCGGCAGGGACGGCAAGCCCGAGCCCGCGGGCGAGTACCGGGTGGAGAGCGGTGACTCGCTCTCCGCGATCGCCGCCGACCTCGGCCTGGACGGCGGCTGGACCTCCCTGTACGAGGGCAACCGCGACACGGTGGGCTCCGACCCGGACCTGATCCTCCCGGGGCAGAGCCTCACGCTGTGACATGACTCTCGATGCCCGCGCCGGAACGCGGGGAAGGCGCCACGGCGGGCGTTGACGACGGGTGAGCGGGCTGATCTCGCGGTCGCCCGTGCTCCCCGCCGGCATCTCAGGGGCAGGTCCTTCCGGGTAAACGCTCCGTTACGGATCGGTTCCGTAACGGAGCGTTTTCTTTACCGGCGGAACAAACGGATCGTCCGCCAGGCGGATAGGCTGCGGGTGCAGCAGTCCTATACACCGAAGGAGAACTTCGTGCCGTCCATCGACGTCGTCGTAGCCCGCGAGATCCTCGACTCGCGAGGCAACCCCACGGTCGAGGTCGAGGTCGGCCTCGACGACGGCAGCACCGGCCGTGCTGCCGTTCCGTCCGGCGCCTCGACCGGCGCTTTCGAGGCCCTCGAACTCCGCGATGGTGACGCCAACCGCTATGGCGGCAAGGGTGTCGAGAAGGCCGTACTCGCCGTCATCGAGCAGATCGGCCCGGAGCTCGTCGGTTACGACGCGACCGAGCAGCGCCTGATCGACCAGGCGATGTTCGACCTGGACGCCACGGCGGACAAGTCCTCGCTCGGTGCGAACGCCATCCTCGGCGTCTCCCTCGCCGTCGCGCACGCCGCCTCCGAGGCGTCAGACCTGCCGCTCTTCCGCTACCTCGGCGGGCCGAACGCGCACCAGCTGCCCGTCCCGATGATGAACATCCTGAACGGCGGCTCGCACGCCGACTCCAACGTGGACATCCAGGAGTTCATGATCGCGCCGATCGGCGCCGAGTCCTTCTCCGAGGCCGTCCGCTGGGGCGCCGAGGTCTACCACTCGCTCAAGGGCGTGCTCAAGGAGCGCGGCCTGGCCACCGGCCTGGGCGACGAGGGCGGCTTCGCCCCCGACCTGGGCTCCAACCGCGAGGCGCTCGACCTCATCCTGGAGGCCGTCAAGAAGGCGGGCTACACCCCCGGCCAGGACATCGCCCTGGCCCTGGACGTCGCGGCCTCCGAGTTCTACAAGGACGGCACCTACAGCTTCGAGGGCCAGAAGCGCTCGGCGGCCGAGATGACGGCGTACTACGAGGAGCTGGTCGCCGCCTACCCGCTGGTCTCCATCGAGGACCCGCTCTTCGAGGACGACTGGGAGGGCTGGGCCGGGCTCACCGCGAAGCTGGGCGACAAGGTGCAGCTCGTCGGCGACGACCTGTTCGTCACCAACCCCGAGCGGCTGGCCCGCGGCATCGAGGAGAAGTCCGCAAACGCCCTGCTGGTGAAGGTCAATCAGATCGGCTCGCTGACCGAGACGCTGGACGCCGTGGAGCTGGCCCAGCGCAGCGGCTTCAAGTGCATGATGTCCCACCGCTCCGGCGAGACCGAGGACGTCACCATCGCCGACCTTGCCGTCGCCACCAACTGCGGTCAGATCAAGGCCGGCGCCCCGGCCCGCTCGGAGCGCGTCGCGAAGTACAACCAGCTGCTGCGCATCGAGGAGATCCTGGACGACGCGGCGGTGTACGCGGGCCGTTCCGCGTTCCCCCGCTTCAAGGGCTGACACTCTGCACGGCCCGGGTCTGTCGTTGACGGCAGACCCCACGTCCCCGCCACCGTTCCCGTACGGTGGCGGGGACGTATGTACGTGACGCGCCGGAGCGCGCCTGAGCGCGCGGCACGCGCTCGCGAGGCGGAGGACACTCGCGAGGCGGAGGACAGGGGAGGAATGTGCCCGCGGACCGGTTCTCGACCGCGACCAGACTCAGAGCTCTCGGCTCCCAGACCGCCGAACGCGTCTACCGCGCGCAGAGCCGCCGCCGCGTACGCGCACCGCGCCGCAGCCGCCTCACCGGCAGAGCCGCACTGCTCGCGCTCGTCGTCTGCTCGATGGTGGTGGCGCTCGCCTATCCGATGCGCCAGTACATCTCGCAGCGCGCGGACATCGAGGACGAGCGCCGCCAGGTCCAGGAGACCGGCGAGCAGGTTCGCGATCTGCGCGAGCTGAAGGCACGCTGGCAGGACCAGGCGTTCGTCGAGCAGCAGGCCCGGCGCCACCTGCACTTCGTACGCCCCGGCGAGACGAGCTACATCCTGCCGGACGGCACCGCCGAGTCGGGGCTGCCGCAGGACCACGGCGGCACCGACCGGCCCTGGTACGAGAAGCTCTGGAGCGGCGTGGACGAGGCCGACTGACCGACTTCCCGGACCGCCCGCCGCTCCCGCCCGCCTGCACGCCCGTCCGCCCCGCCCCGCCCCACCACCTGGAAGCTCCCATGGAAAACCCGCCGCCGCCGACCGCGCCCGCGCCGCCCACCGAGGCCGACATCGCCGCCTTCCAGCAGCAGCTCGGCCGCCCGCCGCGCGGGCTGCGCGCCATCGCGCACCGCTGCCCCTGCGGACAGCCGGACGTCGTCGAGACCGCGCCCCGTCTGGAGGACGGCACGCCGTTCCCCACCACGTACTACCTGACCTGTCCGCGCGCCGCGTCCGCGATCGGCACGCTGGAGGCCGACGGCGTGATGAAGGAGATGACGGCCCGGCTCCAGGAGGACGAGGAGCTGGCCGCCGCCTACCGGGCCGCGCACGAGGACTATCTCGCGCGCCGGGACGCAATCGAGGTGCTGGTGGGCTTCCCCAGCGCGGGCGGCATGCCGGACCGGGTGAAGTGTCTGCATGTGCTGGTGGCGCACGCGCTGGTGGCCGGGCCGGGCGTCAATCCGCTCGGCGACGAGGCGCTGGCCCTGCTGCCCCCGTGGTGGCGCAAGGGGCCCTGCGTGACGCTGTCCGGCGACGACTGACAGCCGCCGCCCTCACCACCCCACCACCCCACCACCCGGCGCCGTTCCGCGCCGCTTGCCCCGCCCGCCCGTGCAAGGAGAACGCCATGACCCGTGTCGCCGCCGTCGACTGCGGCACCAACTCCATCCGGCTGCTGGTCGCCGATGTCGACCCGCGCACCGGGGAGCTCAGGGAGCTGGACCGTCGGATGAAGATCGTCCGTCTGGGACAGGGCGTCGACCGCACGGGCCGTCTCGCGCCCGAGGCGCTGGAGCGTACGTTCGAGGCCTGCCGCGACTACGCCGGTGTCATCCGAGAACTGGGCGCGGAGCGGGTGCGCTTCGTCGCCACGTCCGCTTCCCGCGACGCGGAGAACCGGGACGACTTCGTACGCGGCGTGCGCGATCTGCTCGGCGTCGAACCGGGGGTGATCACGGGCGACGAGGAGGCGGCGTATTCCTTCGCCGGGGCCACCCTGGAGCTGACCCGGGCCGCCGGTGCCACAGGGGCCGCAGGGGCGGGTACGGCGGGCGCGCCTGACGGGGGCCCGGCGCACGAGCCGCCCTATCTGGTCGTCGACATCGGCGGCGGCTCCTCCGAGTTCGTGCTCGGCACCGACGACGGACGGGTACGGGCGGCCCGTTCCGTCGACATCGGCTGTGTCCGGCTCACCGAGCGCCACCAGCTCGCCGATCCGGTGACCGGGAGTCAGGCCGCCGCCGTCCGGGGCGACATCGACGCCGCGCTGGATGAGGTCGCCGGGACGGTACCGCTCACGGAGGCGCGCACGCTGGTCGGTCTCGCCGGTACGGTCACCACGGTCGCCGGAATCGCGCTGGGGCTGGACGCGTACGACCGCGTCGCCACCCACCACTCGCGGCTGAGCGCAGGCCAGGTCGGCGAGATCACGGCGCGGCTGCTCGCCTCCACGCACGCGGAGCGCGCCGCGATTCCCGTGATGCACCCCGGCCGGGTCGATGTGATCACGGCGGGTGCGCTGATCCTGTCGGCCGTGCTGGAGCGCACCGGGGCCCCCGAGGTGATCGTCAGCGAGCACGACATCCTGGACGGGATCGCGGGTCGGCTGGCCGCCGGGCAGTGATCCATGACGCCGCCGCAGCGCTCCGGCACTGAGTGCCGGGCTGCCTGGCACCACGTGCCGGAAGTAAGTTTGTGAAGTCCTTCACAAGAAATAGTCCCCGGTCGGTCCCCGCAGAGGCATGTAAGGGCCGGATAAGAGCCCCTGATCGCCCCATTCGGTCTGCCGGGGCGCGGAACAGGCCAACGGCTCCACCCGCCGGCCGGGTGACTGGTCTACCCGGGCGGCGACCGAGAAGCGCAGCTCAAGGCCGGTGCTTCCGCCCGTCCGGAGGCGGTGGTCCGCCCCTCTGGAGGGATGCGGCGGCAAGGCGGCGGGCAGTGTAGCAGAAGACCCGCAGGTGCTTGTGAACACCCTCACGAGCACCCCCCTCCCAAGTGCTGGATACTCGATTCCATGAGCACCACGGAGCGTCCTCGAATCCTCGTAGTAGGTGGCGGGTACGTCGGCTTGTACGCGGCGCGCCGCATTCTGAAGAAGATGCGGTACGGCGAGGCGACGGTCACCGTCGTCGACCCGCGCTCGTACATGACGTACCAGCCCTTCCTCCCCGAAGCAGCGGCTGGTTCCATTTCCCCCCGCCACGTCGTGGTTCCGCTGCGGCGCGTGCTCCCCAAGGCGGAGGTCCTCACCGGCCGCGTCTCCACGATCGACCAGGACCGCCGGGCCGCCACCGTCGTACCGCTGGTCGGCGAGCCGTACGAGATTCCGTTCGACTATCTGGTCGTCGCGCTCGGAGCCGTCTCCCGCACCTTCCCCATCCCCGGCCTCGCCGAGACCGGCATCGGGATGAAGGGCGTCGAGGAGGCCATCGGCCTGCGCAACCACGTCCTGGAGCAGCTCGACAAGGCCGACTCCACGACGAACGAGGACATCCGCCGCCGGGCGCTGACCTTCGTCTTCGTCGGCGGCGGCTTCGCCGGGGCGGAGACGATCGGCGAGATCGAGGACATGGCGCGCGACGCCGCCAAGTACTACCCGAACGTCAAGCGCGAGGACATGCGCTTCGTGCTCGTCGACGCCGCCGACAAGATCCTTCCGGAGGTCGGCCCCAAGCTCGGCGAGTGGGGGCTCGAACACCTCCAGAAGCGCGGCGTCGAGGTCTACCTGAAGACCTCGATGGACTCCTGCGTCAGCGGCCACGTGGTGCTCAAGAACGGGCTGGAGGTGGACTCCAACACCGTCGTGTGGACCGCGGGCGTCAAGCCCAACCCCGCGCTGGCCCGCTTCGGTCTGCCGCTCGGCCCCCGCGGCCATGTCGACACCACCTCGACGCTCCAGGTAAAGGGTGTCGGCCACGTCTGGGCCGCGGGCGACAACGCCCAGATCCCGGACCTCGCCGCGGGCGAGGGCAAGTGGTGCCCGCCGAACGCCCAGCACGCCCTGCGCCAGGCCAAGACCCTCGGCGACAACGTCATCTCCGGCATGCGCGGCTTCCCGCAGAGCGACTACAAGCACGCGAACAAGGGCGCGGTCGCCGGGCTGGGGCTGCACAAGGGCGTCGCGATGATCGTCATGGGCAAGATGACGATCAAGCTCAAGGGGCGGCTCGCCTGGTACATGCACCGTGGCTACCACGGCATGGCCGTACCGACCTGGAACCGCAAGATCCGGGTCTTCGCCGACTGGACGCTCGGCATGTTCCTCAAGCGCGAGGTCGTCTCGCTCGGCGCGATGGAGAAGCCGCGCGAGGAGTTCGCGGAGGCCGCCGGACCCGTCATGGCCGCCGCCACCGCCGAGGGGCGGCGGGCGGAGAAGGCCCAGCAGGCCGGGGAAGCCCAGCGGGCAGAGAAGGCAAGGGCAAGCTGACCCTCCGCTGCACCTCGTACACCGATACGCCGAAGGGGCGTGAGCCATCCGTGGTGCTCACGCCCCTTCGGCGTGTCCGCACGGCCGCTGCTGACGACCTCCCCCGCACCTCCTCGCCGTACGGGCGAACCCGCCACCGGGCTGACGCGCCCTCATCACACGGGCACACCCCGGCCGAAGGCTCGCGGCCGCATCCGCCGGCACGGGGCGAGCAGTGGGAAGCCTCGGGCTTGCTACGGCGTTGCACTGGGCACAGCCGCGCAGTAGGGCTGTATACGTGCTGACAAGCCCGCTCATGACGGAGGTGTGCCATGGCCGACGCCGCGCCGCGGCTCCATGCCCTTGCGGAAAAGGTACTCAATACGCCCGTCCCGGTACGCATCCGGGCCTGGGACCGCAGCGAGGCAGGGCCACCGGGCGCACCGACCCTCGTCATCCGCCACCGGCGGGCGCTGCGCCGCATTCTCTGGCGGCCGGGCGAGCTGGGCCTGGCACGGGCCTGGGTGGCCGGTGAGATCGACATCGAAGGCGATCTGTTCGAAGCGCTCGACGGAATCTCCCAGCTCCTCTGGGAGCGCGACCGGGAAGCCGACGGCGCAGGCGCAGGCGCGGGCGGCGGAGAAGGCGGCGAGAAGGGCAGCGGCCCCGAGCCCTCCCGCGGTCTCCCGGCGCTCGCACGCGACCCGGCCGTACGTGCCGCCGCCCGCGAACTGGTGCGGCTTGCGGGCCCCTGGCCGCCGCCCCCGCCCCCGCCCGAAGAGGTGCGCAACCGCACCGGACTGCGCCACACCCTGCACCGCGACCGGCGGGCGATCAGCCACCACTACGACGTGGGCAACGAGTTCTACGAACTGGTGCTCGGCCCGTCCATGGTCTACTCCTGCGGCTACTGGGACGAGCCCGGCACCCGCGGCGCCGGCGGCACGCTCGATGAAGCGCTCGACGAGGCGCAGCACGCCAAACTCGACCTGATCTGCCGCAAGCTGGCGCTGCGCCCGGACCAGCGGCTGCTGGACGTGGGCTGCGGCTGGGGCTCGATGGTGCTGCACGCGGCGCGCGAGTACGGCGTGCAGGCGGTGGGTGTCACGCTCTCCCAGGAGCAGGCGTCGTACGCCCGCAAGCGGATCGCCGACGCCGGGCTCACCGACCGGATCGAGGTGCGCGTCCAGGACTACCGCGAGGTCGCGGACGGGCCGTACGACGCGATCTCCTCGATCGGCATGGCCGAGCATGTGGGGTCGGCGCGGTACCGCGAGTACGCCGAGGTGCTCCACGGGCTGCTGAAGCCCGGCGGGCGGCTGCTCAACCACCAGATCGCGCGCCGCCCCGCACAGGACGAGGAGGCGTACGAGATCGATGACTTCATCGACGCCTACGTCTTCCCGGACGGCGAACTCGCGCCCGTCGGCCGGACGATCGGCCTGCTGGAGGAGGCGGGCTTCGAAGTCCGCGATCTGGAGTCGCTCCGCGAGCACTACGCGTGGACGCTGCGCTCCTGGGTCGCCCGGCTGGAGACGCACTGGTCAGAGGCGAATCGATTCACCTCGCCCGGCCGCGCCCGGGTGTGGCGGCTCTACATGGCGGCCTCGGCGCTCGCCTTCGAACACAACCGGATCGGCGTGAACCAGGTACTGGCGGTCCGCACCCCCGCAAACGGCAGGTCGGGGCTCCCCCTCCACACCCGCGACTGGCAAGCCGCCTGACCGCCGTGCCGGGGCGGTGAGCGGGGCCTGTCCAGGCGGGGGTCGGCCCGCCTGGACATGCTCCCGTCCGGCGCCGCCCCACCCGACCGGCGCGCCGCCGCCTCCGCCTCCGCGTGCGCCCGGCTCGCGCCGGGACGGACAGCCCCCGGTGGCCAAGCCGGTGACTGCGACCCGGCGGGGCCCGTCCGGGCGGGTGACGGCGATGGCAGGCGTCGGCCGTGCCGCCAGGGGCGGGGCGGCCGGGCCCGGGACGGGCCAGGGCCCGGCACCCCCTCCGCGGGTGCCGGGCCCTGGTGCGTGTGGCTGCGCGACCACGGTGGGCCGGGCAGTACACGGTTTTACTCGGTTTTGATCGCGGCCAGCATGTTCATCTTTGCCGCCCGCCGGGCGGGCCACAGTGCGGCGAGCACGCCGACCGCCGCGGCGAGTGCCAGGAACAGGGCCATCCGGCCCCACGGCAGCACCAGCGAGTAGGCGTCCAGGCCCGCGGAGGCGATCAGTTCACCGACGGACCAGCCGAGGAACACACCGAGCCCGATACCGAGCACGCCTCCGAAGAGTGAGATCACCAGCGATTCGAGCCGGACCATCCGCTTGATGCCGCGCCGGTCCAGGCCGATGGCCCGCAGCATCCCGATCTCCTGGCCGCGTTCGAAGACCGACATGGCCAGGGTGTTGACGACCCCGAGGACGGCAACGATCACGGCCATCGCCAGCAGCCCGTACAGGATGTTCAGCATGAGGCTGATCACCTGGGCGATGGACTCGGAGAGGTCCTCCTTGTCCTGGACGAGGACGGCCGGGTTGTTCCCGAGGCCCTTCTCCAGCGACTCCTTCACGGATTCGCTGGCGCCGTCCTTGGTCTTCACCATGACCTGCATGTCCTCGATCTTGGACAGGTGCGGGGTCAGAGTCCTGTTGTCCACCATGGCACCGCTCATCAGCGCGTTGCCCTTGTAGATGCCGCCGACGGACAGGGTGCCCTTCGCGCCGTCCTGGTACGTCACCGCGACGTCCGAGCCGACCTTCCAGCCGTTGTCCTCGGCGGTGTCGTCGTCGACGACGATCTTCTTGCCGCCACCGAGGCCGTCCCAGGAGCCCGCGGTGAAGTCGAGCTGGGTCAGCCCGCTCACGGTGTCGCCGTTCACCCCCATCAGCGTCTCGTTCTCACCGTCGAGGCGGGTGGAGGCGAAGCGGTACGCGGTGCTGGACGTGACCTGGTCCATGGACCGCAGCTTCTCCTCCACATCGGGGGAGAGCGGCTCGAAGTTGGCCATCGAGATCGTGTAGTCGGCCTTGATCGCGTCGCTTGCCATCTTGTCGATGGCGTTCTGCACACCACTGGCGATCACGGTGAGGCCGGTGATGAGGGTGAGCCCGATCATCAGCGCGGAGGCGGTGGCTGCCGTACGGCGCGGGTTGCGCACCGCGTTCTGGCGGGCCAGCTTGCCGCTCACGTTGAACAGCCGCAGCACCGGGGCGGACGCCGCGATCAGCGGGCGGGACAGCAGCGGCGTCAGGACGAAGACGCCGATCAGCAGCAGGCCCGCGCCCAGGCCCATCAGGGCGTTGTCCCCGCTGGCGGACGCGGCGATCACGAGCGCCGCGCCGCCGCCCGCGAGGACGGCACCGATGGAGTTCCGTACGATCAGCGAGCGGGTGGTGGCGGGGGCGTGCATGCTGCCCATGGCCGCCACCGGCGGGATCTTCGCCGCGCGCCGGGCGGGCAGCCAGGCGGCGAGCACCGTCACCACGACGCCCACCACGAGGGCCGTCACGATGGTCGTCGGCGAGATGATCAGCGGTCCGTCCGGCATCTCGCCCAACGAACCGACGAGCGAGCGCAGTCCGACCGCGATCCCGATGCCGGCTGCCAGGCCCGCGACGGCGGCGATGACGCCGACGGCGGTGGCCTCGATCAGTACCGAACGGGTCACCTGGCGGCGGCTGGCTCCGACCGCCCGCAGCAGCGCCAGTTCCTTGGTGCGCTGGGCCACCAGCATGGTGAAGGTGTTGGCGATGATGAAGATGCCGACGAAGAGCGCGATACCGGCGAAGGCCAGCATGGCGGTCTGCATGCCGGACATCTGGCTTTCGATCTCCTTCGACTGGTCATCGGCGAGCTTCTGCCCGGTGACCGCCTTGGATTCGGGCGGCAGGATCTTCTCGGCCGCCGTCTCCAGCTGCTGCTGCGTGGTGCCCGCGGCGGCCCGCAGCTGGATCTCGGTGTACTGGCCGGGCTCGGCGAACAGCTTCTGCGCGGTGTCGTTGTCGAAGAGGACGAGGGAGCCGCCCGCGGCGACGTTCCCGTCGTCCGTGGTGAAGACGCCGACGACCTTCTCCTGGTGCACCGGGCCGCTGAGCGAGGTGGCGACGGTGTCACCGACCTCGTAGCCGGTGCGGTCCGCGGTCTTGTGGTCGATGGCGATCTCGCCCGCGTTCGCCGGGGCCCGGCCTTCCTTCATCGGGTAGCGGTGGTCGCTACCCTTGCCGTCGGGGCCCGCGTAGTAGTTCGCGCCGAGGGTGCCCCAGCCGTCGCCGACGAGGTCGCCGTCCTTGTCGGACAGCCCGGCGAAGCCGGAGACGACGCCGGTCGCCGACTTGGCGCCGGGCAGCGCCGCCGCCTCGTCGAGGGTCTTCTGGGTGAGGTTGGGGGCCGGGCCGAGGTTCTTCTTGTCGTCCTTGTCCGGGTCGTCGGGCTGGATCGCCACGTCGACGTGGCTGAATCCCTTCTCGGAACTCTTCTGGAAGGCGTCCTGGATTGTCGAGGTGAAGACCAGGGTGCCGGCGACGAAGGCCACGCCGAGCATGACGGCGAGCACGGTCATCAGCAGCCGGGCCTTGTGCGCCAGCACATTGCGCAAGGCGGTACGGAACATGGGGCAGTCCTGAGGAAGTGGTCCGCGCCCTCGTGGGCAGCGCGCACCGCCGCGCGGGGGCGGTGGACGCTGCGCAATGCGGGACGCGGGGCGCGGAGTCGGAAGCGGATGGCGGACGACGGGGGTCAAGTGCCGTCGGCCGCCCGGGGCCTGGGGGCCGGGGCTTGAAGCCTTGGGGCCTGGAGCCTTGGGGGCCTGGGGCCTGGTACTGCGAGCGGGGAGTTGCCGCTGCTCAGCTGGTGCGGCCTCGGGCGTCGAAGTCCTTCATGCGGTCGAGCACCGACTCCGCGGTGGGGTCGGCCATGTCGTCGACGATGCGGCCGTCCGCCAGGAAGACCACCCGGTCCGCGTAGGCGGCGGCGACCGGATCGTGAGTGACCATCACGACGGTCTGACCCAGTTCCCGTACGGAGTTGCGCAGGAAGCCGAGGACTTCGGCGCCTGCGCGGGAGTCGAGGTTTCCGGTCGGCTCGTCGCCGAATATGATCTCGGGCCGGGATGCGAGGGCGCGGGCGACCGCGACGCGCTGCTGCTGGCCGCCGGAGAGCTCGTTGGGGCGGTGCTTGAGCCGGCCGGAGAGCCCGACCGTCTCGATCACCCGGTCCAGCCACTCCTTGTCCGGCTTGGTGCCCGCGATGTCCATCGGCAGGGTGATGTTCTCCAGCCCGTTGAGGGTGGGAAGCAGGTTGAACGCCTGGAAGATGAAGCCGATGCGGTCCCGCCGAAGCTGGGTCAGCTTCTTGTCCTTCAGCGAGGTCAGTTCGGTGTCGCCGATCCGGGCGCTGCCGGAGGAGATCGAGTCGAGGCCCGCCATGCAGTGCATCAGCGTGGACTTGCCGGAGCCGGACGGCCCCATGATCGCGGTGAACTCCGCCTGCCGGAAATCGACGGAGACACTGTCCAGGGCGACCACCTTGGTCTCGCCCTGTCCGTAGACCTTTGAAAGGTCAGTGGCGCGTGCGGCGGCGGCACCGGAAGGCACTGCCGCGTAGGAGGCGCCGGCTGCGGCCTGGGTGGTGGTCACGAGAACGTGCTCCTGTCGTGGCGTGTGGGGTGTCCGTGAAGCGGACGGCGGAACATCCTTATCCTCCCCTCATTTTGACGTCCGCGGATCAACCGGTGAACCGGTTTCCGGGGGAGCCCTAGGAGGTATGCCGAGAGCAGTTCGTCCTACCTGGGGATGACACAACCCTGATGCGGGGGAGGAGAGCTGTGGTCGGGCGGCGACTTTCCGTCATTTCTGGTGACCTGCGCGGACCTGCGGGGGAGGGCTCCGAAGAGGGGAGTGTGCGGCTGATAGGTCGTCAGTTGTCAATAAAATAAGACAACATCGGGCTCTCGAGCCGGTGTTCGGGTGGAGACCTGGATAGGCTCATCCCACGTCTTGGGGGGCTTAGGCGGTCCTCTTCGGCGTGCAGGCGTCTGCCTGGAGCCAGTGCCCGGATGGTGGAATGCAGACACGACGAGCTTAAACCTCGTTGGCCCTTCGGGCCGTGCCGGTTCAAGTCCGGCTCCGGGCACCTCCGCGCCTACATGCGCTCACCTGCGGTGATGCAGCGAAATCTATGCGCTACGTTGCCCTCGCGGGAGCACCGTGGGAGCGCACGGAACTACTCTGCGTGGCTGTCGGGCGGGCACGCGTGTGAGAAAACAAGACCGCAGAGCCGGTCGGTCCCGTCCCGGCGCACGGTGCGGGTGACCTCCGGCGTAGGGCAGGGCCTCGTCGATCCACCACCACAGTTGACTGCACCGCGCTCTCGTCTTCCGTGTAACGCCGGTTTCGGGGAAACCCCGTACACCTGGGGCAGATGGTGAGAGGGTTGTGGAGGTGGTCTGTGGGGCGTGCTCATCGCGGCAGTGAGCGTGATCCCTTTCACCGGATCGCGTGTTGCCGTGGTGCTGATGGTCGGATCGACGTCGTACGCGTCGGTCGGAGTCGGGGGTCTGATGCGAGTTCTGTTGTTGACGTTTTTCCATGGCCTTGGTCATGTGGTGCGTACCGCGCGGGTGGGCTCGGCGTTGGTCGCTGCCGGTGCCGAGGTGCTGGTCGGCACGGCCGAGCCGGCGCGGCACATCATGACCGCCCAGGGCCTGGATTCGTTCCCCCTCACGGAACTGCCGCCGTTCCCGCCCAGAGAGCCTGGTGAGGAGCCCCCGCCCGCCCCGGCGAGAATCCGGTTGGCCGAGCCGGATTACCTCACCGTCTGCCTCGCCGAGGAGCGGGCGGCGATCAGGGAGTTCCGTCCGGACATGGTGGTCAGCGACTTCCGCGTGACGGGCGCGGTCTCCGCCGCCCTGGAGGGTGTCCCGGCCGCCTGGATCGTCAACTCCGGCTTCTTCACCCACCCCTTTCCCCAAGTGATGAGCGACGTGGTGCCGCAGCTGAGGCAGCTGGGCGTGCCCGAGGACATCGCGTGCCGCATCCTGGGGGACGTCCTCTACATTCCGGACTGGTCGCGCTACGACCCGCTGTCCGGCATCACCTCCCAGGAGTCAGCGGCTGCCCTGCGCTCCCTGGCCGAGATCCGGCATGTCGGCCCCGTACTGAAGGAAGCCCCGGACCAGTCGCCGTCGCGGGCCGAGGCGCGCAAGCGGCTTGGTGTCGACGCGGACGGCCCCCTGGTGTACGTCAGTCTCGGCGGCACGGCCCAGGGCTTCGGCCCGCTCACCACGATCGCCTCCCTGCTCGGTGAAGTCCCCGCCCGCACCGTGCTGGTGACCGGCCCCAACATCCCTCCCGAACGCCTCCCCGGCCACACCGCCGACCAGATCATGGCGTACACGGAGGACAGCATGCTCTGGACGAGGGCCGCCGACCTCGTCGTCACACACGGGGGGCACACCTCCACGATGGAGGCCCTCTGCCTGGGCACACCCCTTCTGGCGCTTCCCGGCCACGCGGAGCAGGAGTGGAACGCCTCTCGCGCGGTCTCCCTCGGCACCGGCGAGGTCCTGCCAGCCGATGACGTCGAGGCGGAGTTCGTCCCCACCGTCACCCGTCTCCTCGGTGACAGGGGCCTGGCCCACCGGGCTCGCACGGTGGGCGAGGTGCTGGCCTACCGCGACGGGGCCGCCGAACTCGCCTCCCACGTCATGGCTTTCGCCTCGCTCGCGGCACTGGAGCGGAAGCGGGATGACTGAGTCCCCGTCGGCGCCCGAGCTGTCGGTCGTCGTCATCACCCGGGACGACGAGACCTCCTTGCGCAGGCTTGTCGCCTCCCTGGGTGCAGCCGGCCAGGTCACGGACGCGTCCTACGAGATCATCGTCGTGGACGACGGTTCTACGCCTTCGGTGCGTGCCGACCTGGCCGAACTGACCGGCGGCGTCCCGCTCCTGCTACTACGCAGGGGCGGCGCGGGTAACCGCTCGGCAGCCCGGGCGGAGGGCGCGGAAAGGGCGCGCGGTCGCGTTCTCGCCTTCGTCGATTCGGACCAGGAGGCCCCCGCACACTGGGTCGCCGAACACCTGCGCTGGCAGCGCGCCTTTCCCTCTGCCGTGGTCGCCGGTCATCGGCGGCACCGTGACGAACCGGGTTCGTCCCACTGGCGGCCCGAAGTGCGGACCCGCGTCACGGCGGAGTTCTCCCAGAACTACGCGCGTATCGCGGGCGCCTGGTATCTGCCTTTCGGCTGCAACCTGTCCGTGCCGACCGCGCTCTACCACGAACTCGGCGGCCACAGCGACATCTTCGTCGGCTGGGGCTACGAGGACCATGACTTCGGCTACCGGGCCTGGGCCGCCGGCACCCGCACCGTGCACAACCCCTTCGCCTGGACCTGGGACCAGCACCACGTGGTGCGCACCGACGGCGACCGGGTCGCTGAGTGGGAAGCCAACCGAGCCCGCTTCCTGGCCGCCCACCCCGATCCTCACGCCCAGGCCGTGCGGCTCATCGACAACTACCCATCCGGTGAGGGCTCCTCACCCGGGCAGATGTGGATGGACTCCTTCCGCCAGTTCGACGCCGCGCTCCGCCTTCTCGACGACATCCCGGACCCGGCACCGCCCACACGCACCCTGACGGTCCTCTCACCCGTCGACGCGGCCCACGCCCGCACGCTGCTGTACGAGGACGTGCCGCTGCGCATCGTCGACGGCCTGCCCGGCTCGGACCTCGACCTGGAGGTCCAGCGCGAAGACCTCACCCACATCGAATACCACGCGCTACTGAGCTGAAGGAACCGGCCAGCTCACACACCCCACTGGTCTTCACCGCACCGAGGAATCTGGGACCGGTATGGCTCTTCTCCTGCGCTCACCACTTGGCGCGTGCCTGCTACTCGTATCCGCGATGACGGGCGTGATCAGCGTCGGATATCCCCTGGCGCTGAACTCAGCCGGCTTCGCCAAGGCGGACATCGCCCTGTTCTTCGTCATCAACTCCGTGATCGCCTTCACACTCGCGCTCTCCTCCAGCCGGCCTGCGGCACTCCGACACGCGTATCGGCTGCTGGTGCCCGCTCTGCTGATCGGGGCGTTGGGCGTCACCCTCGTCTGCACCGGCCACTCACTGCCTCTGGTCAGCCTCGGCGGTGCGCTGTCCATGGCAGCGGCTGTGTCTCTCCCGCTGATCCTGCGGCAGCTTCAGACGTCGCCAGCGGCCGCCGAACTGTCCGACTCCGTGCTCGCCGCCCGCACCCGCTGGATCGCCGTAGCGGGATACATCACGGGTGTCGCCGGTTTCGCCGGCTCCAGCTCCCTCACCGCATGGTGGCCTGGCTGGATACCCGTGGGCGCGGCCGTCCCGCTGCTGGCCGGCGCAGCTGTACTCGCAGCCGTCAGCAAGCGTGCCGTGACGGCGGCCACCCTCGCTGGTGCCACGGCTGGACGGACCTCCGTGGGCCGTCCCCCGGAGGACGTTGCCGGCCGGCTCGGGGCACGCCCTGCCCTGCTCCTCGGGGTGGCGGCGATCGTCCTGCTCAAGGCTGCCGACAGCCTGCGCCTCGTGTACCTGCCGCTGTTCGTCATCGCCTCCGGGTGGGACGAACGTCTCAACAGCCTTCTCTTCATGGCCACTGCCCTCGTCGAGCTCGCCATTCTGCCGTGGCTCGGCCGCTCCGGTGAGCGTCACCCCGCCGCGCGTCTGCTCGCCCTCGCGGCCCTTGGCGGCGCCGTGTCCTTCGCCCTCACCGCCGCCTGGGCCAGCTTCGGCTCCCTGCTGGCCTCCCAAGTGATCTACGCCGTCTTCGCCGCGGCGCTCCAGTCGCTCGGGATGGTGGTCCTCGCGGGTCTGATGAGGGGCGGTCTGCCCGCCGGCGCCGGCCTGTTCGCCGGTGTGATGCAACTCGGCTCCCTGGTGGGAATCCTCGCCCCGCTCACCGTTTCCGGCTACCGACCCGCCCTCTTCTGGATCGCGGTCGTCTTCTGCGCCGTCTCAGCCATCGTGTTGACGCTCCTGAGCCGGCTTACCAGTCCATCCGCCCCCTCATTACCCGGAGAGGTACCGATGACGATGTCCTCCACGAAGCTCCCAGCTGACGCTCGACGTCGACTGCACGACGAACCACAGACCACGCTCACACCCGACCTTCTGGTCCAGCCGGTTGATGTGGATCTCGCCCTCAGCGAAGGCGGCCGTTCACCCGTCGAAGGGTTGCCCGGCTGGCACAGCCACGGGGTGACCGCCGCCGTGGATCGCATACGGGAAGGCCACAGGCACGGCATCGGCGAGTTCGTCCTGCGTATCTCGGACACGAGCACCGACAGCAGACAGCGCTCCCTCTCCGCCCAGCTCGACCGGCACGCTTCCGCCGTCAGCCACCTCGTGCGGGAGGCGCCCCCGGGCATCCGCTGCACGGTCGATCCCTTCGCCCTCGCACTCAACCCCGACGGCACCTGGGGCCTGCGAGACGACACCGACGGCCTGGACGTACCAGCTACCTACGCGCTGCTGCGCGACACCGCCGCCGCTGTCGCCGAGGCCGGGGCTCACGGCATCGTGACCTTGGGCCGCCTGCCTCTGGAGGTGACGCACACCCGAGCGGGCATCACGTCGGTGAAGGGCCGCACACGCCTCTACTCGTTCTCGCAGAACAGTGAGACGAGCACGGCCTACGTCTATCTCGACGAAGACCACCGCGACACCGGGCAGAAGATCCTTCCCGGGAACCTGACGGAGATGACGCTGTGGTCACTGCTCGATGCCTTCCAAGGCACTGAGGTCTCGGTCACCAAGCCGCTGGAGAACTTCCACGCCACGCTCGACCTGGCCCGGCACATCCAGCACGAGGAACTCGTCGACCGACTGCTGAGCAGCCTCGACCCGACCGTGTCCGGCCTGCCGCCCCTCTCCGGCGACACGGCACGCTTGGTCGCCGAACTGCTGGACTCCCCGCAGACCGTGATGAAGTCACTCGAGCAGCTTGAGCTGTACGGCTACACCGTCTCGGGGACGACTCGCGCCTTGTCCGTCCTGGCCGCCGCCGACGGGCTGCGCCTGGCGAGGGCCCGCCTGGAGGAGTCCTGGCACAACTGGCTCGCCGCGGCCGGCCCCCAAGGCGGCCGCATCATCGACCGGAACGCCATCAGCTACCTCCAGGGTGGCCTGCTAGGGGCTGTCCCGTAATCCCTGGCGGGCGCACGACGACAGTTACGGCACCTCGCTGCGTTGCCGGAACGCCCGGATACGCCCAGTATGAGGACGCCCCTCCGCCTTGCGAAGCACCGCATCTGACGCCGCGCGCTGATCCACCAGGGACTACGGGACAGAACCCCCATGAAGCCCCTTCCCGGACGGAGCGCCCGGCGGCTCGTCGGCGCGGCGGCGCTCGCCGCCGCCCTGGCCGGGCCGTACGCCTCGCCGCTGTAGGTCGATCGGGTGAAGGGGGCTCGTACGGTCCCGGCTCCGGTGTCGTGCGTCGCGGCGCCGTACCGCCGTGTACGGGGCCTCAAAGCCCCTCGCCGCTCCCCACGGACACGCATGGTTCCGGAACAATCACAGCCGTTCCCTCGTTCTTACTGCTGCGTTAGCGTGCAGTAATGAGGTGTCGGCTTTGCCTGGGCATTACTGTAGTGGCGAGGCCGCGTCGTGCGGTCATGGAGGAGTGAGATGAGGAGCAGTAACCCGGTCTTCTCGCGACGGGGGTTCAGCCGCGACAACGGCAATGCCGGATTCAACACCGCGCAGCAGCCGCAGGCCGGGGCCCCACAGGCGACGAACCCGTATGCGAACAACCCGTACGCCCAGCCGCAGGCCGCGCCGGGCTTCCAGGGAGCGCCCCCGGCGGCTCCGCCGCACGCCGGGCGCATGACCATGGACGACGTGGTCGCCCGTACCGGCATGACCGTCGGCCTCGTCGTGGTCATGGCGGCCGTCGCCTGGATCACCGATCTTCCTCTGGGCCCGGCCATCGGCGCCGCCCTGGTGGCGATGGTGCTGGCGCTGGTGCAGGCATTCAAGCGCAAGGCCTCGCCGCCGCTGATCCTGGCCTACGCGGCGTTCGAGGGCCTCTTCCTCGGCGCCATCAGCAACTACGTCGACAGCCGTATCGCCGACGGCGCCGCGATGCAGGCCGTACTGGGCACGATGGCCGTCTTCACCGCGGTCCTCGTGATGTACAAGACGCGGATCATCCGGGTCACCCAGCGGTTCTACCGCTTCGTGCTGGCGGCGGCCATCGGCTTCGTCCTGCTGATGGGCGTGAACCTGCTGTTCGCCGTCCTCGGCGGCGGCGACGGCCTGGGCTTCCGCAGCGGCGCCATGGGCGTCCTCTTCGGCGTCATCGGCATCATCCTCGGCGCCTGCTTCCTCGCTCTCGACTTCAAGCAGGTCGAGGACGGCATCGCGTACGGCGCGCCGCGCGAGGAGTCCTGGATGGCGGCCTTCGGGCTGACCCTCACGCTGGTGTGGATCTACCTCGAGTTCCTCCGGCTCGTCGCGATTCTGCAGGGCGGCGACTGACCGGGACGGAGACTGGCTGACCGGCCCGGAGTCGGCTGACCGGCAAGAGAGGGACCCGCGAGGCACTTGCCTCGCGGGTCCTTTGCGTACGCCTCAACTGCTGTCTTGCGGCGTGTGTGTGTTGTGCGGTGTGTGCCCGCGGGTGCCCCGCATCTGCGGAGCTGCGGTCACAGGTGGCGCGCGGCGCGCCTCAGGTCGTACTCGTGAATGATCGCCTTCGCGTGCCCGTAGGAGAGCTCGTGCTCTCCGCGGAGCCAGCTCACCTTCTCCTCGAACCGGAAGAGGGCGGGCCCCTCATCGACAGTGCGAAGCCAGTCGGACACCTCACGACCGGTGCAGTGGGGGATTCTCGAGAGGAGGTTCTGATGGGTCTGGTCGGAGAAAGTCTGGGACATCGGCGCCTCCGGACGCTGGCTCAGGGAGTCCTTGACGCCACCGTGCCTGACTGTTGGGGCAATGGCAACCGCCCGGTGGCCCACGCTTACGGTCAGTCCGGCGGATCCTCTCAAAGACTCACCGGACAGGCCCTAGGCTTGCGGCATGCTCGACACCACCCCACTGACCGCCGGAGTGGACCGGCTCGCCGACCGCCTGCGCGCGACTCCCCAGAGCGCGCTGCGACGCGGCGCGGCGGCCGAAGGACTGGCCCTGGCCAGGGAACTGGCCCGGCGCGCGCAGCTTGCGGAGTTCCCGGGACGGGCGCCGTACGAACTGCCCGACGCCGGTCCCTTCGCCGTCGGGGACCAGCTTTCGGTTGCCGGGCACGATCTGGCACTTGCGCTCGCCGCTGCGGACGACGCCGCCGGGCTGGCCGACTCCGTGCGCCTGCTGCCCGGCGGCGCGGGGCCGGGCGTGGGGCCGGAGGCTACAGCGAGGCGATGATGCGGTCGGCGAGCGTGTAGACGCGCTCGTCACCGACGGCGAAGGTCAGCGAGTACGCCCCCGTGATGCCCGAGCCGCCCAGCAGCACCGGTGGCAGGCCCGCGGTCAGCGCGTCAGCGAGGTGCTGGGCCGTCTGGTGATGACCGGGCGACATGCAGAGGGTGGTGCCGTCCTCGAAGGCGTAGACGTCCGGCGTGCCCAGGGGCCCCGGGCGTACGTCGGCCAGCGGTGTACGGGCCTCCGCCAGCTCCGACAGCCGCCGCACCGTGCGTGCGTGGTCGGCCAGGACCGGACCGCCGGACAGCGCGGCGTAGCCGGCGGCGTCGGCGTGGTCCACCTTGTCGTGGGGATCGCCCGCGGCAGCCGGATCGGCCGGACCGACGGGGTCGCCGTTCAGATTGAAGTCGGGGTGTGAGGGGTGGCGGCGGCGTGCGGCTGCCAGTTCCGCGGCCTCGTGCTCCGGGCCGAACAGCCGCTCCGTGTCGCCGTCGCCCTCCTCGCGCGGCCCGGAGCCGTACGGCAGCTCGGCGCCGTACGCGAGACCGTCCTCCAGGGCCCCGCCGCAGTCGCCCTGCCCGCCCTGGCGCGGCACGAACGCCTCGCCCTGCAGCAGGCCGTGCAGGCCCTCCAGACCGTCCAGCCTGCCCTCCAGGAGCGCCTCCAGCAGGGCGGCGCCGTCCGGATCGGGAGCGTCGGAGACGAGCTCGTACTCCGTGCCGTGGCCCGCCAGCAGGGCGCCGCCCTCCGGTCCCGTGTCACGCGCTTCCTGCGCCGCCCAGAAGGCCCGTGCCTCGGCGAGCTCCCGCTCGCGCTCCTCGGCGAGCGCCTCGGTGACGGCGGCGCGGATCTCCTCGGCGGGGGTGCTGCGGGCGGCGGGGATCCGCTCCGAACCGGCGGCCGGGGTACGGGCGGCCTCGGCCCGCTCCAGCTGCGCGCGCACCGCACTCAGCTCACGGTGCAGCCCGCGTGCGGTGTGCAGGGCAGCGCCGCCCATGGCCGTGGCGACCGCCGCGGCCGACAGCAGAATGAGGGATATGGCGCTCACAGACGTACTCCCGGTTCTGGGAGCGGCCGGCAACGGGAGCGGTGTCGCGGCGGCCCGTGCTGACGCCCGGTCGCGCTGTCGTCGGTCGCCGACGCACCGCGTCGGCTCCGCCCGCCTCGCCGGACTCGGCCCGGACACCACTCCTTCTCGCACTCCGTGTGCCGGTCGCTCTGACTCGATCCCCCGAATTCCTACCGCAGTTTCGACGGCGGGACTTGATGACCGTAGTGCAAAACGCCATCAAGGGGGCACGCCGAAAGGCCCGGGTCTTCCGGCCATACCGCTGCGACCAGCAGGAATACCGCACCCCCAGGGGATATATCACATCCTGGGGGCGCTTCGGTCTCGAAGGTGTTGAGTTGGCGGGCGGGGAAACAATTCCGCCCAGTTCGATTCTGTCCGGGTTTCGTCCGGCGCTCGTCCGGGCGGCCGGGGCCGGGGCCGGGGCCGCGCTGGTCGGCTCGCTGGTCCGGCCCGTCCGTAGTTCAGCTGAGGCGCTCCAGGACCATCGCCATGCCCTGCCCGCCCCCGACGCACATCGTCTCCAGCCCGAACTGCTTGTCGTGCCACTGGAGGGAGTTGATCAGCGTCCCGGTGATGCGGGCGCCCGTCATCCCGAACGGGTGGCCGACGGCGATCGCGCCGCCGTTGACGTTGAGCCGGTCCAGATCGATCCCGAGGTCCTGGTAGGAGGGGATGACCTGGGCGGCGAAGGCCTCGTTGATCTCGACGAGATCGATGTCGCCGATCGACATCCCGGCTCGCGCCAGTGCCTGCCTGCTCGCCTCCACGGGGCCATAGCCCATGATCTCGGGGGAGAGCGCGGAGAGGCCGGTGGAGACGACCCGGGCCAGCGGCGTGATGCCCAGCTCACGCGCCTTGACATCGGACATGACCACCAGCGCGGCGGCGCCGTCGTTCAGCGGGCAGCAGTTGCCCGCCGTCACCCTGCCGTCCGGCCGGAAGACCGGCTTCAGGCCCTGCACGCCCTCCAGTGAGACGCCCGCGCGGGGGCCGTCGTCCTGGGAGACCACGGTGCCGTCCGGGAGGGTCACCGGGGTGATCTCGCGCTCCCAGAAGCCCTCCGCGATCGCCTTCTCGGCGAGGTTCTGCGACCGGACGCCGAACTCGTCCATCTCCTGCCGGGAGACGCCCTTGTGCCGGGCGAGATTCTCGGCGGTCTGCCCCATCGCGATGTACACGTCGGGCACCTCGTCCGCCCCGCGCGGGTCCGTCCAGCCCTCGCCGCCCTGCTCCGCACGCGTGGCCGTACGCGCCTCGGCATCGGCGAACAGCGGGTTGTGGGTGCCGGGCATGCCGTCCGAGGAGCCGTTGACGGCGCGCGAGACCATCTCCACCCCGGCCGACAGGAAGATGTCGCCCTCGCCCGCCCTGATCGCGTGCATCGCCATCCGGGTCGTCTGGAGCGAGGAGGAGCAGTAACGGGTGATGGTGCAGCCGGGAAGGTGGTCCATGCCCAGCTGCACGGCGACCACCCGGCCCAGGTTGTGGCCCTGCTCGCCGCCCGGCAGGCCGCAGCCCAGCATCAGGTCCTCGATCTTCGCGGGGTCCAGCTCCGGGACCTTCGCCAGCGCGGCCTTGATGATCTCGGTGGTGAGATCGTCCGGGCGCAGGTCCTTCAGCGATCCCTTGAAGGCACGTCCGATGGGCGAGCGGGCGGCAGAGACGATCACTGCTTCGGGCATCACGCGGCTCCGTGGGTGGCGAGGATGGCGTTGCGCGCCGTACGGATGCGGGGGTTGCACGGTGCGTTCTAGGAAGCTACCCACCCGTAGCCCACCCGTCACGGACGACGCGGTGTGATCCGGACCTCTTTTCTAAGCGCCCGCTTTGCCCTTCCGGCCCCCGCCGCGGCGCTGCCGCCCGCCCGGCAGCCGCCGGTGACGGCGCGCTTGGGGCAGCCATCTGGGCGCCACAGTGCGGGTCTTCCGGCCTCCGGGCGAGCCCGGCGCCACGACTCCACGCACAGGCGCAGCAGCCCGTCCGCGCCTGTGCGGGCGGTACGCCAGCGGGCGTCGGCGCCCGGCCCCGCATCGGCCTGCGGCCGACTGCTGGCCCAGAGCGGCCGCTCTGCCGCCCCTCCACGTGCTCCCGCTGCCACGACTGCCTGGGCGGCGGCGGGCGTAGGCGCCGCTGGGCGGGGGCGGCCGCAAGGGTGCCGCGCGCCGGTTGTGCAGCCTGCGCTGCTGGAGCACGGGGCACGGGGCACGGGGCGCCCACCCGTCCGGCGCGGTCGGGAGTACTGGGGCGGACAGGTCGCGCGCCCCCGTGTGGGACCGGGCGGTCGCCGCCGCACGAGTTCGCGCTGTCGCGCTGCCCCAACACGGGACATCGATACTTCGGGCCCGCAGCGTCGCTGACGCGCTGACGCGCTGACGCGCTGACGCGCTGACGCGCTGACGGGGCGCCCGGGGCACCCGCACCTCCGGCGTGGCCGGGGCCGGGGCGTGCAGGCCGGGATGTGTGGCCCGCAGCGTCGCTGCGCGCCGGCTCGCGATGCCAGGGCCGGGCGCCCGCGCCTACCGCGTGGTCGGGGGTACGGGGCGCGCAGGCTGCGCGCCCCGTGTGGGCCCGGCTCGGGGCGTCGCCGTGAGCGCCCCGCAGGGGTCAGTGGGCGTCGGCGTCCTGGCGGGGGGAAGGGTGAGGGTCGTCGTCCGGGGTGCCGGGGGTGGCGGGGCCGTCCTCCGGGGGGAAGCGGCGCCGTCTGCGGTGCTTGAGGAGGGCCCAGGGGCCGCGTACCGCCGTGACCTCCGTGCCGCCCTCGGCCGCCGCCTCGGCCGCCGCGCGGGCGACCGGCAGGATGCCCTCGCGGCGTGTCACGTCCGGCCGCTCGTCCTCCGACGGCCACAGGGCCAGCGTGGCGCACAGCGTGGGGAGCATCGCCATGGCGGCGGTGGCGTACCCCTCGGCGGACGGATGATAGTTGTCGGGGCCGAACAGTTCCTGCGGGTTCGCCGCGAACTCCGGCCCGAGCAGGTCGCCCACCGAGACCGTACGGCCGCCCTCCTCGACCACCGCGATCGTCTGGGCGGCGGCGAGCTGGCGGCTCAGCCGCCGCGCGATCCAGCGCAGCGGCTGCCCGACGGGCTCGATCGTGCCCAGGTCGGGGCAGGTGCCCACCACCACCTCACAGCCCGCCGTACGCAGCCGCGCGACGGCGTCGGAGAGCAGGCGTACGGAGCGGGCGGGCGGCATCCGGTGGGTGACGTCGTTCGCCCCGACCATGATCACGCAGACGTCGGGGGCGTGTGACAGGTCGCGTTCGCTCAGCAGCAGGGTGACCTGCCGCTCCAGTCCGTCCGACTGCGCACCGGGCACCGCGACGGTACGCAGTTCGACGGGGCGCTCGGCCACCGCCGCGAGGGCGGAGGCCAGCAGCCCGCCCGGCGTGTGCCGGGCGCGGTGCACGCCCTGCCCGGCTGCCGTGGAGTCGCCCAGCATCGCGAGCCGCAGGGGTCGCACGGGGCGGGAGCCCGGTCGGCCGCCGCCGCGCGGTTCGGTCATCTGGGCGAAGGCGCCGCCGTAGAGCCCGTCCGCCATCGGTGGCACGTCGTCGGAACCGCCGACCTTGCGCTTGGCGATCTGGACCTCGGTGAAGAGCAGGCCGACCGCCGCTCCACCGAGCAACCCGATACCTCCGCCGCCGTACGCGGCTGCGGTCGTGATCCGGCGTGCCACTCGGGCACTCGCCGCCTTCGACATCGGCATACGTCTGGTCCGCCTCCCGAAGAGCTTTCCGTACGGATAATGCCCTCTGTGTTGTTCTGTCCGGGCAACGTCTGTACGTCTGTGGAAATTCTGTCCTCAACACTGTGTTGCCCCGTGCGAGACGCTGCGCAACACCTCACTGGTGTGCGCATGTTGCGCAATATGGTGAACGCACGGGCCGGACGCGTCGGCGGACCGTCGCGTTCCCCCGGGGACGAATCCCGTAAACCCCCTGAAGCCCGTAAAAACCGGGAACTCGGAAACCCCGATTCCCTCCGGAAAGGTGTGGAGATACAGGTGCAGTATCACGAGTCGATGATCGAGCTTGTCGGCAACACTCCGCTGCTCAAACTGAACAGCGTGACGGAGGGTATCCAGGCCACCGTCCTGGCGAAGGTCGAGTACTTCAACCCCGGCGGTTCGGTGAAGGACCGGATCGCCCTGCGCATGATCGAGGAAGCGGAGCGGAGCGGCGCGCTTCGCCCCGGCGGCGTGATCATCGAGCCGACGTCCGGCAACACGGGGGTGGGGCTGGCCATCGTCGCCCAGCAGAAGGGCTACCACTGCGTCTTCGTCTGCCCGGACAAGGTCTCCACGGACAAGATCAACGTGCTGCGCGCGTACGGCGCGGAGGTCGTGGTCTGCCCGACGGCCGTCGACCCGGAGCACCCCGACTCGTACTACAACGTGTCCGACCGGCTGGTCCGCGAGACGCCGAACGCCTGGAAGCCGGACCAGTACAGCAACCCCGCCAACCCCCGCTCGCACTACGAGACGACCGGCCCCGAGCTGTGGGAGCAGACCGGCGGGCGGATCACCCACTTCGTCACGGGCATCGGCACCGGCGGCACGATCTCCGGCACCGGCCGCTACCTCAAGGAGGTCAGCGACGGACGGGTCCGCATCGTCGGCGCGGACCCGGAGGGCTCCGTCTACAGCGGCGGCTCCGGGCGCCCGTACCTCGTCGAGGGCGTCGGCGAGGACTTCTGGCCGGACGCCTACGACCGTGAGGTCACCGACGAGATCATCGCCGTCTCCGACAAGGACTCCTTCCAGATGACCCGCCGCCTCGCCAAGGAGGAGGGCCTGCTGGTCGGCGGCTCCTGCGGGATGGCGGTGGTCGGCGCGCTGAAGGCGGCCGCGCCGCTCGGCCCGGACGACGTGGTCGTCGTGCTGCTGCCGGACAGCGGTCGCGGCTATCTGAGCAAGATCTTCAACGACGACTGGATGAACGACTACGGCTTCCTGGAGGAGGGCGAGGCGACCGTCGTACGGGTGAGCGACGTGCTGCGGCACAAGGAGGGCCCGATGCCCTCCCTGGTCCACATGCACCCGGAGGAGACGGTCGGCGAGGCGATCGAGGTACTGCGCGAGTACGGCGTCTCGCAGATGCCGGTGGTCAAGCCGGGCGCGGGCCATCCGGACGTGATGGCTGCGGAGGTCATCGGCTCCGTCGTGGAGCGCGAGCTGCTGGACGCGCTCTTCGCCCAGCGCGCCTCGCTGACCGACCAGCTGGAGAAGCACATGAGCAGCCCGCTGCCGCACGTCGGCTCCGGCGAGTCGATCGGAGACCTGATGGCCGTCCTGCAGAGCGCGGACGCGACGCTGGTGCTGGAGGAAGGGAAGCCGACGGGTGTCCTGAGCCGCCAGGACCTGCTGACGTACATGGCCATCGAAACGCAGTAGCGGTCTGGGGCGGGACGGGCGGCTCGACGGCGAGCCGCCCGTCCTTCAGCTCCTCGGGGCGGAGCTTGAGTGCGCTCCGCACCGCTCACGTCCGGGTGGCAGTCCCGCACCCCGCCTTGCCGCCGTCCCGCATGCGGGCGTCCATCGAGGTGCTCCGGTCGTACGGGTCCACCTCGGAGCCGTTCCCCGAGCCCGCGGGAGCGCGCTCGTCGATGAACTCGGGGACGAAGTAGCCGGTGAAGGTGTCACAGCCCCCGTTGGTGGCGTCCTCCCGGTAGGAGACCAGCGAGAACGTGCCCGGCTGTGTGATCACCTTCGCCGGGTCGTCCCAGCTCATCACCACCTCGCGGCGCACGATGGTGCGCGCGACCTCGTCGCTTCCTCCCTCGGCGCGGACGACCGGATAGACGTACGTGACGTCGGTGACCACCTCGACCGCGCCGCGCTCGCCCTCCCGGAAGGTGATCCGTCCTCGCGTCTTGACCACGTCGCCGGCGAGCCGCACGTCCGAGGTGTCGAAACGGCTGAAGAGCAGGAGCGGATCGTCCTCCCGGCTGGGCGCGCGGAAGGCGGTCGCCAGATAGTCCTGGACGTCCTGCTGCTTCGGGTTGATCAACGCGATCGCCTTCTTGGGCCGCTCCCCGCGCAGCACACCGCGATCGAGGCTGGACGCGGCCAGGAAGTCCCGGCTCCGGGCCAGTGCCCGGGCGACCTCCGCCTTGCTCATCCAACCGGTGGCCCGTGCCGCGGGCACGTGGATTCCCTCCTCGCCGTCGCCCCAGCTCGCCGCCGGTGACCCCCTGAACGGCTCCTCCACCGTGGGCGGCAGCGCTGCCGCCTCCGACGCGGGCGGCTGCTTCGGAGGCGCCGACTCCGCGGCGAGCGGCTCACCTCCGCCCCCGCCGCCGAACCAGCCGGCCACCTGACCCGGGGCCAGCGCGACGATCAGCAGGCCGAGCGCGCCCAGCAGAGCGATCGCGGGCCAGACCCTTCTGCTGCGTCTTCGCTGCGGCGGCTGGTGGGTCCGCCACCCGGACGGCGGGGCGGGCTCCTCCCGCAGTCGCCGCGTCACCATCCGGGCCCGCGCCGACGGCTCCTTCGGCGCGTCCTTCGACCCGGCCTCGGCCTCGCGCAGGAAGCGCTCCCACTCCTCGTCCGGTATGGACTCGTCACGCTCCATGGTGTTCTCCCCGCCCTCTCACCCGCCCGGCTCCCCCCGGAGCCCTCATCGTCTGTATTTATCACACAGGTCAGAGGCCCCCGGAACGGACATCCAGGGGGTGGAGGTGAGTGTCCCCCAGGGGTGCTGATGGGCACCGCGGGCAGCTTCACGGCCCGCACGTTCTCACCGGGGGGGCGCCACCAGGGCCGGGGACGCTTCGGGACGGGCGGCTCGACCACGAGCCGCCCGTCCGTCAGCTCCGTGACCCGGCGGGTGAACCGCCGCCACTGGGCGCGGGAGAGGTTGTCCTCCACGCACACCCGGTTGATGCGGGTGCCGCCCTCGGGGCGCGGGGCTTCCGCGGCCTCGGGCATGGCGTCGATCCTCAACTGCTCGGCGCCCTGCCAGCAGACGCCCCGCGGCAGGGCGCCGATCTCGCTCCACGCCCACTTCTCGGTGCGCTGGATGGTGTAGTCGAAGACGGTCCGGGTGTCGTCCATGTACGCCCAGTACGAGGACGATCCTCCGCCTTGCGAGCGCACGCACCAGACGCCGCAAGCTGATCGACCGCCCATTCTGTTAGGGGCTCTTAGCGCGGAACCGGCACGGAGGCGGTCGTGTCGGGTGCGGACTCCGCGAGCGCCTCCGGCGCTTCCCGCTCTTCCGGCTCCTGCGCCGCCCCCGTGGGCGGCACGTGGCGGAGGGTGGTGAAGGCGAGGACGGCGAGGGCCGCCACCAGGATCGCGCTGATGAGGGCGACGACATTGAGGCCGGTGGCGAACGCCTCGCGGGCGGGGGTGAGGATCTGGTTGGCGAGGGAGGCGGGGAGGCCCTCCGTGGCGTCCAGGGCACGGGCCAGGGTGTCCTGGGTGGCGGTCTCGGCGGCGGCGGGGGTGTCGGCCGGCAGGCTGTCCGAGACGCCGTCGCGGTAGACGGTGGTGCCGATGCTGCCGAGGGCGGCGATGCCCAGCGCGAGACCGAACTCGCTGCTGGTCTCCTGAAGGGCTGAGGCCGCTCCTGCCTTTTCGTCCGGCGCGGACCCGACGATGAGGGAGACGCTGAGTGCCATCAGCGGGCCGATACCGGTGTAGACGAAGCTGAAGCCGATGACGACGTAGGCGAGTCCGTTGTCGCTGGGGTCGGCCAGGGTGAGGATGAGATAGCCCACGGCGGACAGGGCGAGGCCGATGCCGGTGACACTGCCGGGGCGGATGCGGCGGGCCGCGACCGGGGCGAGCATCGACATGACGATGAGCAGCGCGGCGGCGGGCAGCAGCCACAGCCCGGCGCGCAACGGGGAGAGTCCGGCGACCAGCTGCAGATACTGGGTGACGAACAGATAGATGCCGCCGATCGCGAAGGCGCCGAACAGCATCACACCCAGCGCGACGCTGAACGCGCGGCTGCGGAAGAGGCTCAGGTCCAGCATCGGCTCGGTCAGGCGCAGTTGGCGGCGGCCGAAGAGGATTCCGAAGGCCGCGCCGACGAGGAGAGCGGCCAGCGAAGCCGCCCCCGGGCCGTGCTTGGCGGTCTCCTTGATGCCGTAGACGACGGGCAGGATGGTGGCCAGCGAGAGGCCGACACTGATCAGGTCGAGGCGGCCCGCGTTCTCGTCCCTGTACTCGGGCAGCACCAGCGGGCCGGTGATCAGGAGCAGGGCCATCACCGGGAGGGCGAGCAGGAAGACCGAGCCCCACCAGAAGCGTTCCAGCATCGCGCCGCCGACCACCGGGCCCAGGGCGATGCCGAGCGAGAAGCTGGCAGCCCAGATTCCGAAGGCGCTTCCCCGTTGTCTGGGGTCCTGGAACATGTTGCTGATCAGGGCGAGCGTGGAGGGCATCAGCGTCGCGCCCGCGATGCCCAGCAGGGCTCGGGCGCCGATCAGCATCTCCGGGCTGTTCGCGTAGGCGGCGAGCACCGAGGCGACACCGAAGGCCAGGGCGCCGCCCAGCAGCAGCCTGCGGCGGCCGATGCGGTCGCCCAGGGTGCCCATGGTGACCAGGAAACCGGCGATCATGAACGCGTAGATGTCGATGATCCACAGCATCTGGGTGCTGCTCGGCGCCAGCGCCGCGCCCAGTTGGGGCACGGCCAGGTGCAGCAGTGTCACGTCCAGGGACAGCAGCATGCTGGGCAGCGCCAGCAGCGCCAGCCCGATCCATTCCCGCCGTCCGGCGCGCGTGCGCCCGGAGACGACCTGTGAAGACATGGGGGTGAACCTTCCGTTCGGATATCCGTTGGGCATTCAGGGGTGCTGCGGGTGCTGCGGATGCGGCCACGGCAGCGTCGCGGGGCCGCACCCGCGTACGGGAGGCAGGGGAGTAGAGGGGCCGGGGCGTATGGGCCGGGCGCGGGATCAGTGCGCGGCGCTGAGGCCCTGCGCGAAGCCGCCGTCGACGGGGAGTTCGACGTTTGTCGTGAAGGTCGCGTCGGCGGCCAGGAACAGCGCGGCGGCGGCGACCTCCTCGACCGTGCCGTTGCGCTTCAGCGGCGTCGTCTCGTCACCCTGCTTCTCGAACTCCCGGCGCTCCTCGTCCGTCAGTCCGGCGACGCCCATGGTGGGTGTCTTGATGAAGCCGGGGGCGACGGAGTTGACCCGGATCCCGCGCGGCAGGAACTCGGCGGCCAGGACATGGGCGAAGGCGCGGACCGCGTCCTTGGAGGCGGAGTAGGCGCTCATACCGGGGAAGACGTGATCGTTGGCGACGGTCGTGAAGACCAGCGCCCCGCCGTCGTTGATCAGCGGCGCCAGGCTCTGCACGGTGAAGAAGGTGCCCTTGGTGTTGATGTCGAAGTGCCGGTCCCAGGACCCCTCGGTGACGTCTTCGAGCGGCTCCAGTTCGGCGATTCCGTGATTGAGGAAGAGATAGTCGATGCGGCCGAGCTTCTTCTGTGTGAGATCGGCGAGAGCGGCGATGTCTGCCATGCTCGCGGCGTCGGAGCGCACCACGTGTGCCGCGCCGGACTTCAACTGCGACTGCGCCTCTTCGATCTTCCGCTCGTTACGGCCCGTGAAGACGACCTCGGCTCCGCCGTCCAGCAGCGCCTTGACGATCGCCAGGCCCATCCCGTGCGTACCGCCGGTGACGACCGCCTTCTTGCCCGTGAACCTGCTCATCGTTGTCTCCCTGCTCAGCCGTGCTGCGTCGGGCCGCGCCGCTGCTGCGCCGCGCCGTTCCCTGTTGACGAGGACGACTGTGCGCGGCGGCGCTTGCGGGCGGCTTTCGGTCCGCTTGCGGTGGCGGCTTCTCCCCGGCGGGCGGCTACCGTGGGTTCATGCGATACGGGGTGCTGGGGCCGTTGGCCGTGTGGACGGCGGACGGTGAACCGGTGGCGGTGCCGGAAGCGAAGGTCCGCGCCCTGCTGGCCGGTCTGCTGGTGACGCCGGGGCAGGTGGTCTCCTCCGACCGGCTGGTCGAGGACCTGTGGGGAGCCCGGCCGCCCGCCAACCCGGCGGGCGCGCTGCAGACCCGCGTGTCGCGGCTGCGGCGTGCCCTGGCACGGGCAGGGGGCGGAGCTGCGAGGAGCGGCGGAGCCGCCGGGAGTGGAGGGGGCGGCGGGGGAGACGGCGGCCGGGAGCTGGTGGTGCACCGTCCGCCGGGCTATCTGCTGCGGGTGGCGGACGACGCGGTGGACGCCGACCGGTTCGCCTCCCTGACGGCGCGGGCCCGGCAGGCCGACGCGCCCCGTGAGCGGGCCGCCCTGCTGACCGAAGCCCTGGAACTGTGGCGGGGCCCCGCCTTCGCCGACTTCGCCGACGAACCGTTCAGCCGCGCGGCGATCGTCCGGCTGGAGGAAACGCGCCTGCTGGCGCTGGAGGAACAAGCCGAAGCACGGCTTGAGTTGGGCGAGCACGGTCTGCTGGCCGGTGAACTGGGAGACTTGACGGAGCGTCACCCTCTGCGGGAGCGGCTGCGCGCAGCCCATATGCGTGCCCTCTACCGTGCCGGGCGCGCGAGCGAGGCCCTGGACAGCTACCACGCCCTGCGCCGCCGGCTGGACGAGGAGCTGGGGCTGGAGCCGAGCACCGGACTGGCCGCGTTGCAGCAGGCGATCCTCCGGCAGGACCCGGCGCTGCGGGCGGTAGGGCCGGTCGGCGCGGCGGGGGCCCCTGATGTGGCCGTGCCTGCCGCACCTGCCGCACCTGCCGTGCCTGCCGCACCTGCCGTGCCTGCCGCACCTGCCGTGCCTGCCGCACCTGCCGTGCCTGCCGCACCTGCCATGCCTGCCGTGTCTGCCATGTCTGCCGCACCGGCGGCTGACCGTGCCCGGCCGCGTACGAACCTGCCCACGCCCGTCACCGGGCTGATCGGACGTTCCGGGTCGGTCACCGAGGTGCGCTCACTGCTGGCTTCGTCCCGCCTGGTGACCCTGACCGGCCCCGGCGGGGTGGGTAAGACCCGGCTCGCCCTGGAGACCGCCGCCCAGCTCGCCGACTCCTTCGCGGACGGCGCGTGGCTGGTCGAGCTGGCGGCCCAGCCGCGCCCCGGCGCAGGCCCGGGTCCGGGTCCGGGCTCGGTGGAGAAGCTGGCCGAGGCGGTGGCCGCGACCCTGGGCATCCGGGACGACGCCGGCGGGGGCGCGGGGCCGTTGCCGCCGGGAAAGCCCCTCACCATGACCAGCCGGCTCGCCGAGGCCCTGCCCGGCAAGGAGTTGCTGCTGGTCCTGGACAACTGTGAGCACGTCATCGAATCGGCGGCGGCGCTGGCCGAGGCGCTGCTCCAGGCGGCGCCGGGCGTACGGTTGCTGGCCACCAGCCAGGAACCGCTGGACATTCCCGGCGAACAACTGTGGTCCGTACCCCCGTTGGACGTGCCCGAGCCGGCGGAAGCGGCGGAACCTGCGGACGGGACGGGCACGGCCGAGGCGCAGGCTGCGCTGCGGAGGTCGAGTGCCGTCCAGTTGTTCGTCGCCAGGGCCGTCGCGGCCTCGCCCGGTTTCGTACTCACCGACGACAACGCCCCGGCGGTCGCCGCGATCTGCCGCCGCCTGGACGGGATTCCGCTCGCCCTGGAGTTGGCCTCCAGTCGCGTACGCGCCCTGGGCGTACGGGAGTTGGCCGAGCGTCTGAACGACCGGTTCCGGCTGCTGACCGGCGGGCACCGCGGCGCACCGGCCCGGCAGCGCACCCTGCGCGCCATGATCGACTGGAGCTGGGAACTGCTGACAGCGGCCGAGCAGACCGTCCTGCGGAGGCTCGCGGTCCACTCCGACGGCTGCACCCTGGACGCCGCCGAGACGGTCTGCGCCGGGGACGGGGTGAAGCCCGCCCAGGTCATGGACCTGCTGAGCCGCCTGGTCGACCGTTCCCTGGTGGTGGTCGCGCATGGTCCCGACGGCCCCCGCTACCGGCTGCTGGAGTCCGTCGCCGCCTACTGCCTCGAACAACTGCGGGCCACCGAGCACCAGCAGATACGGCGCACCCACGCCGGTCACTACGCCGCGCTCGCGGAGCAGGCCGAGCCGTACCTGCGCGGCAGCGACCAGCAGCGCTGGCTAGGCCGCCTCGACGCCGAGGCGGCCAACATCCGCGGCGCTCTCGACTGGGCCGCCGCCGACGGCGACGCCCGGCTCGCGCGGCGGCTCGTCCACGCGATGTTCTGGTACTGGTACCTGCGCGGGCGGCTCGCCGAGGCGAAGCGCTCGCTGTCCCTGGCCCTGTCCGTACGCGCGGAAGGCGGCCCGGGTCCAGCTGTCGACTCCGCACCGGCCGAGGCCTGGCTGGCCGGGATGAGGATGCTCTCCGGCGACCGCGCCCCGGCGCGCGGCAGCCGCTCCCCGCTCCAGCTGTACGAGGCCGTCCGCGAACCTGCGCGGCACAGCACCAGAGCAGGCTGGTTCCTCGGCTTCGCCGTCAGCGGCTTCGGCGACCAGGCTGTCGGTGAGGAGCTGACAGACCGGGTGCTCGCGGACTTCCGGGCCCTGGACGACTCCTGGGGCATCGCCGCCGCCCTGGGCACCCGGGGCATGCAGCGACTCGTCCGCGGCGACCTGGAATCCGCCCGGCGCGACGCCGAGCAGAGCCTGGCGCTCTTCCGTACGGCCGGTGACCGGTGGGGCCAGCTGTACGCCATGGGAGTGCTCGGCACGCTGGCCGAGATCGCCGGCGACTACGCGGGTGCGGCCAAGTGGCACCAGGACAGCCTGTGCTTCGCCGAGGACCTCGGACTGTGGACGGCAGCCTCCACCCGGTGGTCCGAACTGGGCCGGATCGCGTTGCTGACCGGGGACCAAGAGCGGGCCGAGGAGTTCCACGAGCGGGCCCGCCGGCTGGCCGTGGAGCAGGGCGACAAACCCGCCGAGGAGTTCGCGGAGGTGGGGCTCGCCCTCGGCGCCCGGCGGCAGGGGCGGCTCGACTCGGCCGAGGCGTACCTGGGCAACTGGATCGAATGGAACCGTCAGTTCGACGCGGAGTACGGTACGGCGCTGATCCTGGCCGAACTCGGCTTCATCGCGGAACTGCGCGGCGACGCGGACGCGGCGCTGGCACGGCACCGGGAGGGGCTTACCGCCGCCCGGGACACCGGCGACCCCCGGGCGGTCGCGCTGGCCCTGGAGGGCCTGGCCGGTGCGCATGCCCTGGCGGGCAGCCACGAGCGCGCGGCGCGCCTGCTGGGCGCCGCCACCGAGGCGCGCGCCTCGGTGGGCGCGCCGCTGCCTCCGGCGGAACGCGCCGACGTGGACCGCGCGACCGCAGCCGCACGCGCGGGCCTGGGCCCCGCCGCGTTCGACACGGCGTTCGCGCGCGGCGGCGAGCTGGACCCGGCGACAGAGCCGGCGCCGTGACGGCGGAAGCGCCGGCAACACGGGCGCCGTCAGGCGCTGGAAGGTGATCTGGGTCTGCGTTCATGCCTAGCCCAGCGCTGCTGCCTGATCGTGAAGGGCTTGGATGAGCGTCATGACCTGAGGGTGGTCGCGGCGGCGGCCGATCGTGGCGACGCCGATGTGCCGGGCCGGAGATGGCGGCTTGACCGGGACGTTGTGCAGGCCCGGCACGGCCGGAGCCAGCGCGATGGAGGGGATCAGGGAGATCCCCATGCCTGCGGCGACGAGCGAGCGGGCGAAGAAGTAGTCCGTGGTCGTGCCGCGCACCTCGGGGGTGAAGCCCGCGCGCTCGGAGTAGCGCCGCAGGTACGCCTCCGTCTTGCGGCAGCCGAGCACCCAGGGTTCGGTCGCCAGTTCGGCGATGTCCAGTGCATCGCGCCTGGCCAGTGGATGCCCTTGGGGCAGGACGACATGCAACGGATCCTTCATGAGCGCGGTCCATTTCAGGCTGGAGCTCTGAAGGGTCCCCACGGGCAGCGGTCCGTCGAAGTGATAGGCGAGCGCGAGGTCCACGGCGCCCTGGCGGACCAGCGGCAGACTGTCCTCCGGCTCACCCTCCCTGACGTGGAGCACGGTGTCGGGATGGGCTGCCGTGAGCCGGGCGAGGGCGCCGGGCAGCAGCAGCCTGCCGCCGCTGGTGAAGGTGGCGACGGTCAGCTGGGTGCGGCCCGCGCTGAGCCCGTCCACCTGCTGCTTCGCGTGGGCGAGTTCGGCGGCGACGGACTCGGCGGCCCCGACCATGATCTGGCCCGCCTGGGTGAGAGTCACTCCGCGGGTGCTGCGCGCCACGACCTGGGTGCCGAGGCTGCGCTCCAGGGTGGCCACATGCTGGGAGACGGCGGAGGGGGTGAGGCGGAGAGCGGCGGCCGCCCGGCTGAAGCTGCCGTGCTCCGCCACCGCCCGCAGGACGCGAAGCCGCTGCATATCGATCAACAGTTTCCCTTAACACGCTTCCAGTAAGTCGGCACTTCTGCTGTTGACCGTAGCTGTCCAGGATGGAGGCATGAAAGAGATCTGCGTCATCGGCGGCAGCCGGTACTTCGGAAAGCTCCTGGTCCAGCGTTTGCAGGCAGCCGGGCACCACGTCACTGTGATCAACCGCGGCTCCACCGCGCCACCGCCCGGCGTCGAGCACCTCATCGTCGACCGGAACGACGAGACCGCTCTCCGCGCCGCGCTCGGCTCCCGCACCTTCGACGTGGTCGTCGACCAGGTCTGCTACACCCCCGTGCAGGCCGCAATCGCCGCCCGCGCCTTCCGCGGCCGTACCCGTCGCTACGTGATGACGTCCACGATCGAGGTGTACAACCCGGAGACCGCTGGGCTGCGCTCCCTCCCGCAGGGCACTCCGGTGCCGGAGGAGACGGTGGACCCGGCCACCTGGGTGGTGGGGAGTGACCTCCCCTGGCATGACGACGCGTACCTGGAGGCGCACTACGCCGAGGGCAAGCGCCAGGCGGAGGCCGTCTTCACCCGGGAGGGCGGGTTCGCTTTCGCCTCCGTGCGCAGCGCACACGTGCTCGGCGGCGGCGTGCAGGAGTTCACCGGTCGGCTGGCGTACTACAGCGAGCGCATCGCCCAGGGCACGGAGATCGCTGTGCACGCCGAGCCACTTCCGTCGGTCTTCATCCACTACGAGGAGCTGGCGGACCTGCTGCTGTGGGCGGCGACGGGCACCGACCTCACGGGGCCGGTCAACGCCTGCTCAGACGGGCTGCTCGACGTACACGACCTGGCAGCCGTGATCGCCGCGCGGACGGGCCGTGACCCGGTGTACCGCGTCGTCGCCGCCGGGGAAGCAGCCTCGCCGTTCTCCTTCGACCGCCACTACGCCATGAGCAACGCCCGCGCGAAAGAGTCGGGTTTCTCCTTCTCCCGCACCACCGACTGGCTGCCCGGCGTCATCACCGAAGCCCTCGCCGTATCCGCCGACACCGCCACCTGAACTGCGGTCTGAACCGCCGTCTGAACTGCCGCCTGAAGGAAGAGACCGCCATGCGGAACCGCACCCTCAAAGACACCACCGTCAGCGCCGTCGGACTGGGCGCCATGCCGCTGTCCATCGAGCACCGCCCGGACGAGCAGCGGGCCATCGCTACGATCCACGCCGCCCTCGACGCGGGCGTCACCCTCATCGACACCGCCGACAGCTACCACTGGTACGCCGACGAGGCCGGCCACAACGAGCTCCTCATCGCCCGTGCGCTGGCTCGCTACGGCGGCGACACCTCCGGCGTCCTCGTCGCCACCAAGGGCGGCCGCGGCCGCCCCGGCGACGGCAGCTGGACCGTCACCGGCACCCCCGCCCATCTCAAGCGCGCCGCCGAAGCCTCCCTGAAGCGACTCGGCGTCGAGGCCATCGGGCTGTACCAGCTGCACAAGCCGGACCCGGCCGTGCCTTGGGCGGAGTCCGTCGGCGCCCTGCGCGAACTGCTCGACACCGGCACGATCCGCGCCGCCGGGATTTCCAACGCGGATACCGCCCAGATCCTCGAGGCGCACGCGATCCTGGGCGACGGGCTCGTCTCCGTGCAGAACCAGTACTCGCCCGCCGTGCGCGACAGCGAGCCCGAGCTGCGGCTGTGCACCCGGCTTGGCCTGGCCTTCCTGCCCTGGAGTCCACTGGGCGGCATATCCCGCAGCTCCCTCGACGGCCCTTCCGGCGCCCTGTCCGCAGGCACCGCCTTCCACCGCATCGCGGCCGAACACGGCGTCAGCCCGCAGCGGGTTGCTCTGGCCTGGCTGCTCAGCCGCTCCCCGACGGTGATCCCGCTGCCGGGCGCCAGCCGCCCGGCTTCTGTCCAGGACTCCGCCCAGGCCACTGAACTCAGCCTGAACGAGGCGGAACTGACAGAGCTTCAGGAAGCGCTGCCGGTCAACGCGGCAGGCGGGCGAGCGTACCTGCCTTGACCTGCTGAAGCAGGTTCCGCAGCGCGGCCGGGGTGGCGGTGAGCGCACGGGCGGGGTCGTCGCTGCAGTTCCCCTGCGATCCGCGCGGACCGCGCATCGCGCGTCTCACGCTGCTTCGATCTTGGCCGGTCGACGTTTGACCGGGAAACCGGGGTGGGGGTGGGGATTCCGTCGACAGACGCTAATCCCAGTCGGAGGTGGACTTGTCGCGGCGGTCGCGGTCGGCGCCGGTCTCGAACCAGGAGCGGCTGGCCTGGAGGCCGTTGACGGCGACGATGCCGCCCCAGCAGACCAGGAGACCGGGAAGGCCCGTGTTCACCGCCGCGATGGCGGAGAGCGGGATCGCCAGTACGAGGGAGGCCACTGCCAGGCCCAGCCGGGCGCCCAGGCCCTCCGGGTAGGTGTGCGACTGGTGCCCCTGCTGTCCCTGCTGTGCACGCGGGCTGTTGCCCGTGCTGCCTCTTGCCACCACCATCTGCTGCTCCGCGAGTTGTCGTCGTACGCGCCGGTCGACGGAGGAGTCGAGCTTCTCCAGAAAGGACTCGACGAGCTCCGACTCGTACTCAGGCCCGAGCTCCTTGCGCGTCTGCAAGGTCGCGTCGAGTTCCTTCTTCAGCTCAGGGTCACGGGCGTCCATGCGCACCAAGGTACGGAATTTCGGGCGGGGCGTGCAGTGGGGGTAACCCCCCAATCAGGACGCAGGACGCAGGACGCAGGCACAGCAGGCGCAGCAGGCGCAGCAGGCGCAGCAGGCGAGCGGCGTCAGGTGTCGTCGTCCACCTGTTCGTGCGGGCCGAGGTACTCGTACGTGCCGTCGCGTACCCGGTAGAGGAACTGGGTGCCGGTGTGTCCCAGGCTGTGGGTGGTGCCGGGGACGTACCGCAGGGTCTTGGCCAATCCGTCGTGGCGGGCGGCGAGGATCTGCCGGGTGACCGGTGCCCGGGAGATGTCGGTCAGGTCGTCCACCGCGCCCAGGCCGCGGGCGAGGAGCCCGACCGCGTCGTACGCCTCGGCGGCCCAGCGGCCGGGCTCCGCCTTGAAGCGGGCCCGGTGGGCCTTGCGGAAGGCGGCGATCCGGGAGTCGTCCGCCCGGGGGTCGACGTACGGGGCGCTGAACCACCAGCCCTCCGCAGCCCCGCCCGCCTCCTTCAGGAACGCCGGGGTCATCACCGGCTGAAAGGACACGCGTGCTCCGGTAAACCCCTCCTGGGCGAGCGCACGGGCGCAGCGGGCCGCGCGCAGGGGTGAGACACCGCTGTAGACGACCGCCTGCGGCTTCGGCCTTGCGGCGAGCGCCTGCCGGACGGCGCCGCGCACGTCGTCGTCGCCGGCGGGCAGGGTGTGGACGGTCGTCGTGCCCTCGCTCGGCGGGAGCTCGCGGAGTGTGGTCGTCCAGTCCCAGCCCAGGTCTCCGGCCTCGCGGTCGTCGATGACGGCGGTGCGGGTGACCTCGCGCACGCGCGTCAGGTAGTCGATGAACGCCGTCGTGAGGGCCGCGTCGCTCGCCCGGGTGACGAGCAGGTTGGTCAGCCTCGTGGAGGACACCTCGTCGCTGTCGGGGACGTTGACCAGCACCATCGCCATCCGGGCCTTCTCGTACAGCGGGCCCGCAGCATGGGCCGCCGCTGTGCTGGTCGGTCCGATGACCGCGCGGATCGCCGGGTCCGCGATCACCTTGCGGGCCGTCTCCTCGGCACGCTCGGTGTCGCCCCGGTCGTCGAAGGTCTCCAGGGCGAGCGTGAAGCGCGACTTCCGGCGGGAGTTGTGTGCCTCGACGGCGAGACGGATGCCGCGTTCCTGCGCCTGCCCGACTGCCTTGCCCTTGCCGGACAGGTCCGCGTGGTAGCCGACGGTCAGCACCGGGCGCGGTCCGGCGCCGGTACCGGTACCGCCCGCCGTGGCGTCTCCGGGCCGGGTGGCGAGGTAGGCGGTGATGCCGCCGACGAGGGCCACGGCCCCGGCGGCGCCCGCGGCGAGCAACTGGCGGCGGCTCGGCGTAGCGCCGCCGTCCGCCTCCGGGACGGGTGGCTCGGGCCGGCGGGGCTCGGGCGGCGGCGGGTCGAGGGCGCCGCTCGACCGTGCAGCCACCAGGCGGACAACGGAGGGCGGGAGCCAGGCTCCGTCCCTTGCCTGAGGGCCGGGGCCGGTGTCGGTGTCGGGGTCGGTACGGGCATCGGAATCGGGCAGCAGCGTCTCCCGGAGGTCGGCCGCCGAAGGCCGCTCGCCGGGCTCCTTGGCCAGACACCCGAGGACGATCCCGCTCAGTCCCTCCGGGAGCCCGGCGGTGTCGGGTGGCTCGTGGACCGTACGGAAGAGCACCGCCGCGAGCTCGCCCGTGCCGAAGGGGCGGCGCCCCGACGCGGCGTACGCCAGCACGCACCCGAGCCCGAACACGTCCGAGGCCGGTCCCACCTCGTCACCCGTGGCCCGGGTCTGTTCGGGAGCGAGGTATCCCGGTGTGCCCACGACCGCGTCGGTCAGGGTGAGGGCGGACGGTCCGGCCGACCGGGCGATGCCGAAGTCGATGAGCCGTGGTCCGTCGAGCGCGAGCAGTACGTTGCCCGGCTTGACGTCCCGGTGCACCAGCCCGGCCGCGTGGACGTCGGCGAGCGCCGAGGCGAGCCGCGCGCCGAGCAGCCGTACGCTCCGCTCCGGCAGCGCCCCGTGCGCCCGCACCGCCTCGGCCAGTGACGGGCCGGGGACGTAGGAGGTGGCCAGCCACGGTTCCTCCGCTTCGGCGTCGGCGGAGGTGACGGGCACCAGCCACGGCCCGGTGAGGTCCCGGGCGATCTCGGCTTCGCGCCGGAAGCGGGCGCGGAACTGCGCGTCGGCCGCGTGTTCCGCGCGGATCACCTTCAGCGCGACGACGGCCCCGCCGCTGGAGCGGGCCAGATAGACCACGCCCATGCCGCCCGCGCCCAGCCGCGCCAGCAGCCGGTGCCCTCCCACCTCTTCGGGATCGACTGCCCGCAGTGCCCGCACGCCCCGCCTCCGCCCTCTTTCCCACGGTCTCCCTCACGGCCCGCGGTCAGGCCGGGGACGGCGTCGGGCCCAGATACCGCAGACGCCCCTTGGCGACCCGGTACCGGAAGAAGGTGCTGTCCTTCAGTGTCCGGTCGTCGCTGTTGAAGGCGTACGTCCGTATCAGGCCCTTGTATGTGCTCTTGGTGAGGGCGTCGACGAGTTCCTCCCGGGTGGGCCGGTCCGGCCGCGCTCCGTCACCGGCCAGTTCCGCCAGCCGCCGCAGGACCAGGCGGGCGACGTCGAACCCCTCGGCGGCCCAGTGGTCCGGCTTCTTCCCGTACCGCTTGCGGTAGGCGGTGGCGAAGTCGCGTACCTGCTCCGCGGACGGACCGATGTACGGGGCGAAGGTTTCCCAGCCCTCGCCCGCCTTGCCGGCCTCCCGCAGGAAGACCTCGCTGACGCTGGGGTGGGCGATCAGCCGGGGGCCGTCGAAGTCGCGCGCGGCGAGCGCCCGCGCCACAGCTGCTCCGCGTTCGGGTGTGCCGACGTAGTAGAACGCGTCGATCTCCTGGTCGGTCATGTCCGCGATGACCCGGACCAGGTCCTTCTCCCCGGCGTCGCGGGGCACGACCCTCGGATAGGTGCCCATGCCGTTGCGGTTGAGTTCCCCGCGCACGACGACGCCCATCTCCGCGGCCGCGAGCGTCCCGGCCCGGTCCCACACCATTCCCACGCGCCTGCTGCCGAGGCTCCGGAGCAGCACGGCGTCGGCGGTGCACGCCAGCGCGTTTTCGGGAACGGCCGTGAAATGGGAGCGTGCTTCGCGGCGGCCGGCTGAGACGCTCAGGGCCGTGGAGATGCTCAGCAGCGGCAGTGCCGCCTCGTCGTAGGCGGGTATGGCCGCGTCGGCCTCATGGTCGCCCGTGGGGCCGAGGACCGCGAGGATGTCGTCGTCGCCGGTGAACGCGCGTGCGACGGTCACCGCCCGTTCCTTGCCGCCCCGGTCGTCGGATGCCTTCAGCGCGGCGGTGAACGGCTTGTCCTCACCGGCGTTGAAGTGCTCGACGGCGAGACGGGCGCCGCGCTCCTGGGCCACGCCGACCGCCTTCCGGGGGCCGCTCAGATCGGCCTGGATGCCGATCACCCATTCGCGTGCCGCCTTCTTCTTCGCGGGCGTGCTGCCGCTGCCGTCATCGCGCAGCAGCGCCCACAGTCCGGCACCGCCGCCGCCCGCCAGCAGCAGTGCGCCGCCGCCCGCCCAGGCCAGCACGCCCCGGCGGGCGGGCAGGGCCGGGGGCGGAGCCGCGGCGTCGGCTTGCGTCTCGTCGATGTCCGGCAGGGCGAGGGCCTCGGCCGAACGTGCGGCGATCAGCCGGACCACGGGCTCGGGCAGCCAGTCGGCCGAGTCCTGCGGGACGTCCTCGACCAGCGCCTCGTCCAGCTCGGCGGCGCTCGGCCGGTCGTCCGGGTCCTTGGCCAGGCAGCGCAGCAGCAGTTCGCGCAGCGCGGCGCCGCCGTCCGCGCCGGTGCCGATCCCGCTGAGGTCCGGCTCGTCGTGGACGGTCCGGTACAGCACCGCCCCGGCCTCCCCCGTGCCGAACGGCAGCCGCCCGCTCGCCGCGTACGCCAGCACGCACGCGAGCGAGAAGACATCGCCCGCCCCGGTCACCCGTTCCGCCCGCGCCTGTTCGGGGGAGAGGAAGCCCGGTGTGCCCACCACCACGTCGGCGGAGGTGAGCGTCGTCTCGTGCGAGGACTGCGACCTGGCGATGCCGAAGTCGATCAGCCGCGGCCCGTCGAGTGCGAGCAGGACGTTGCCCGGTTTGACGTCGCGGTGCACGAGCCCGGCATCGTGCACCGCGGCCAGCGCCCGCGCCAGCACCTTGCCCAGGACCCGGACCTCGCGCATCGGCAGCGGCCCGCACGCGCCGAGCGCCTCGGACAGCGACGGGCCCGCGACGAACGCCGTCGCCAGCCACGGTGCCCGCGCCTGCACGTCGGCGGCCAGGACCGGCACCGTCCACGGGCTGACGACCCGCCGCGCTGCGGCGACCTCGCGCCGGAAGCGGGCCCGGAAGTCCGCCTCGTCCGCGTGCTCCGGCTGGATCACCTTGACGGCGGCCAGTTCGCCGTCCTCCCCGCGCCCCAGGTAGACGACGCCCATGCCGCCCGCGCCCAGCCGTCCGAGCAGCCGGTACGTGCCGACGCGTGACGCGTCGGAGGGTCTCAGCGCTTCCCTCACTTGCCCTCCTCCTCGGACGGTTCGGACGGTTGGCCCGACTCGGCCGGTCCCACGCGGTCCTGCACCTTCAGCAGGGTCTGGCTCAGCGGTTTGGCGAGGAACGCGGTGCTCTCGTCACCGCGCCCCTTCGCCGACCTGACCGCCACCGACATCAGCACCGATCCCGTCCTGACCTGCGTCCACCAGTACGGGTAGGGGCCGCCGAGAGTCTCGCTGACGTACTCGCCGGACTCGCTCAGCGTGTCCTCGGCGTACAGGTTCTGCGCCTCACCGAAGTGCGAGGCGTTTGAGACCAGACCGGTGAGCCGTTCGCCGCCGCGCAACTGCTGGTCGGGGCAGCGCATGGCCTCCTCCAGCATCCCGGCGTTCGCCCAGTCGGCGTCCTCGGCGGTGCGGTAGACGGTGACGGTCGCCGTCAGGCGGATGGGGCCCTTGCCGTCGGCAGCGGGGACCTCGTAATAGCGGGTCCGCGTGGCCAGGATGTCGTCCGGTACCTGCCCCTGCTGCCAGTTGCAGTCCTCGTCCAGGACGGCCCAGTCCTCGGGTGCCCCTTCGTACGGCGAGCTGCGCACCACCTCCGGACCGAACAGTTCGGGCCCCGCCATCACCGCGGCGATCAGGTCTCGTGCCTGCCCGGCCTTCTTCGGCAGCTTCGCCGGATCGGCCTGCACGCTCGCCAGCGTGGGCGCTTCCGGATCGGCGGCCCGGCGGCTCCCGCTCGGGCTGGGGCTCGGTGACGCCTGCTCCTTGTTGCCCTTGCCGCCCTTCTCCGACGTGTCCTCGGTGTCACCCTCACTCGTGCATCCGGCGAGGAGCACGCCGCACACCGATGCGGCGGCCACCCACCCACGTAACGCTCTTCTGTCCGCCATGAGCCCCCCAGCCCCAGCATCCGCCGCCGCGCGGATGCGCCCTGGCAGCGGTCGATCGTGGAACCACGCTTCGGTACGCCGCCCGCCGAGCCGTCAGCCGGGGGCGGGACGCGACACCACGATATGGGGGGACGTGTATCGAGCGGAATCGGTTGATGACTTCTTGTCACAGTGTCATGACAGGCGGTTCCGGGGCCGCGCCGTCAGGGCCGGTGGGACAGCACCCCGCCCGGTTGCCCGTACTGCATAGAGTCATGCAGAGTCAGGGGGCTGTGAAAGTGCAGGATGAGTGCGAGGCGGGCAGGTGGGTGCGGTGGGCAGCGCGAGTGCGCGGTTGCTGAAGCTCTTCGAGGGGCATCGGCTGACGCCGACGCAGCGGCGCATCGCGCACTGCATGGTGCGGCGGGCGGCGGACGCCCCGTTCCTGTCCAGCGTGGAGCTGGCAGAGCTGGCCGGGGTCAGCCAGCCGTCGGTCACCCGCTTCGCGGTGGCACTCGGCTTCGACGGCTACCCGGCGCTGCGCAGACATCTGCGCGACGTGCCGGAGACGCCCGCGCCGCAGGGGGAGGGCGCGGTCAACGCCTACCAGCAGGCCGTACGGGCCGAGATCGACAACCTGCGGCAGCTGTCCGCGCTGCTGGCCGACCCCGCCCCCATGGAGCGCGCCGGGCGGCTGCTGGCCGAATCCCCGGCGCTGCCCGTGCTGGGGCTGCGCGCCGCCTCCGCGCAGGCGCACGGCTTCGCCTACTTCGCCGCCAAGGTGCACCCGGACGTACGGCTGCTGACCGAGGGCGGCTCGATGCTGGCGGAGCGCATCGACGCCGCCGCACGGGCCGGGGCGACGGCGCTGCTCTGCTTCGCGCTGCCGAGGTACCCGCGCGAGGTACTGGACGCGCTGGAGCATGCGCGCGGTGCCGGGCTGCGGGTCGTCACGGTCGCGGACAGCGCGTTCGCGCCGGTCGCGCACCCCGCCGACCTGCTGCTGCCCGCAGCGGTGGGCACCGGACTCGCATTCGACACGGCGTGCGCGCCGATGCTGCTGGCCCGGGTGCTGCTGGAGGCCATGTGCGACGGGCTGCCGGAGGCGCAGTCGCGGCTTGAGGAGTTCGACGCGCGGGCGGCGGAGCGCGGGCTGTTCGTCGAGTGAGGACGACGGGCGGGGCGGGGGCGGGGCTGCCAGGCCCAGCCCCTACCCCGCCCTACCCCGCCCCGCGCGCCGCTGTCACGGCCCGCACGGGTCGCGGCCCAGGAAGGCCACCAGCCGGTCACTCGGATCGGCCCCGGACCCCACCGGCACCGGCGGGGCGAACAGCGGATGCCGCGCCTCTGGTTCGGGCACCAGCTGGTGGGCCGTACGCAGCAGGTCCGTGGCGAGTGCGGCTGGTATCGGCCGGGGGAGCCCGGCGGCGCGGGCGATGTCCCAGCCGTGCACGGCGATCTCCAGCGCGCCCGTACGGGCCAGCAGCGTCGTGGTCAGCGGCCAGTCGTCGACCATGACGCACCGCTTGTCCGCCGTCGGCAGGGCGGACCAGGCGCCGAGCAGCCGGGTGGCCCGGCTGCGGAACACCTCGGCCGGGTCCTCGGCCGGGTCCTCGGCCGGGTCCTCGCCCGGGTCCTCGCCCGGGTCCTCGGGGGGACCACCCGGGCGGGGCAGCTCCTCTCTCCTTTCCGGGGCCCGACCGCAGGGACCCGACGCCGGTACGAGTTCCACCCGTCCGGAGTCGAGCCCCTCGTACAGCGCGGCCAGGGAGTCGTTCGCATGCCACAGCAGCATGCCCAGGCTCCAGTCCCGGCAGGGTGTCGGCCGGGAGAGCAGTGCCCCCGTGACCGGACGCAGGCCGCACAGCGCGTACCCGATGGCACGCTCCAGCAGCGCCGTGCTCTCGCTCTCCTCCACCGCGCTCATCCCGCCCCGGCCGGGGCGGGTGGGTATCCACGGGCCGGCATGACCGATGCCCCCTACGCGCCGCTGCTGCCGGACTGAATCTGGAAGAGCTGCACGTAGTTGCCGTCCGGATCCTCGACCGTGGCCAGGAAGACCTCGCCGTCCATGTCCGTGACGGGACGGATCCAGCGCACGCCCAGCGATTCGTCCAGCCGCTGCTCGGCCGCGCGGATGTCGTCGACCTCGAAGTTGACGATGATCCGGCCCGGTTCGGCGGCCTTCTCCCCGACGTCGTCACGCTCCTCGAAGATCAGATAGCTGCCGCCCAGCTCCAGCGTGAACATCTGCTCGTCGCGCTGGGCGTCGGGCGCGAACGCCCCGCGGTACCACTCCCAGAGCCTCGCCGGATCGGTGCTGCCCAGCAGGATGCCGCCCACGTGCGGGTTCTTCGCGGTTTCCGTGCTCGCTGACATGGCCACTCCTTCGGCGTACTGATGTCGTCTCACCGGTACAGACGGTGAGGGCGCCGGAAACTCATCGGTCGCCGGGTCGCCGGGTCGCCGGGGCCAAGTCCCTGACGGGCGCGGGGAGCGGCGGGACGCCGGGGACGCAGGAGATGCTCGACTTCTGCGAGGAGCAGGGCATCGTGCCGGACCCCTTCTCAGGGATTTCTCATCCCGCGGCACTAGCCTACGCATTCGAAGGCCGCCGGATGCAGCAGAGGAGTGGGAGCAGTGGGGCGCGGATCGTCGTATGCGCTGGCGAGGGTGGCGGTATATCTGCGGGCAGCCGCGGGTGCCTGGTGGTGGACGGGGGTGGCTGCCGGAGCGATCGGCATGGTGGTGCCCGGCTGGAGCGGGCGGCGGATCGGGGTGATGGCGGGGATCGTGCTCTTCCTGCTCGTCGCGGTGGTGACCTACGCCGTGCGGCGCCGGCGCTATGCGGGGCTGCTGGGCGCGCTCACCACGGCCGGTAAGTGGGTGGTGCTGCGGGACCGGAAGGTGACCCTGCGCGAGTGGCGGCAGGTGCACCGCTGGTGGCTGGCGCTGGGCTTCGTGCTGGCCGTCGCCTCGTCCGTCGTGCTGCCCGGGGCCGGTGGCGCGGTGCTGGCCGGGGTCGGCGCCGGGCTGTGGGCGAAGTCGGTGTGGCTGGGGCGCTGGGAGCTGCGCAACGAGCAGCTGCTGTGGGTACGTCCCGAGTGGGCGGACGGGCGCAGTCCGGTGCGCAAGCAGGTGCGGGGGTGGATGACGACTGGTCCGCTGGCCGGGGACGCGGTGGCGGGGGGCGCGCGGCGCCGGGCGGGCGGGGCCCCGGGTACGGCCCGCGCCGGCGCGAAGGCGGGCGCGGGGAGCGGCTGACCGGCAGCGGCCGGAGCGGGGCCGGAGCGGGGCCGTCAGGCGTCGTGCAGACTGCGGATTCGGCACCGCAGCCCCGGAGCTCCGATGAGCTTCTTGTCCGCCGTCACCAAGTCCGCCCCGAGCGACTCGGCGAGCGCCACGTAGGAGGCGTCGTAGGGCCATATGTTGTGCCGCAACTCCCAGATGCGTGGCAGGAGCGGCACGTGCGCGTAACGGCGCAGGTTCATCCGGCCCAGCAGGTCGAGAGCCCGCAGCGCTTCGTCCCCGGGTAGCTTGCCACCCCGCGTGAGCCCGCGGAGTGTTGAGGCGCATTCGAGATCGACGCCGTACGGAGCGACGAGCCGCTCACCGACCGTCACGCTACGCGCCCGTTCAGCGAGGGCGTCCGATCCGACAAGGAACTCGACGAGCGCCGAGGTGTCCAGAACGATCACGTGCGTGCCTCGCGTGCCTCGGCCATGGCCTCGGCCACGTCATCGCTCGTGACATGGCCCCGCGCCGCGATCCCACGGGCCTCAGCGGCGGCCTCCCCGGCGGTCAGAGTGGCCGCCTCGCTGTCCAGCAGTTGCCGGACGTAGGCCTGCAGCGACTGCCCCGCCTGCGCTGCGCGGACCCGGAGCGTGGTCAGGGTGTCATCGGGGACTTCTCGTACATGAATGGTTGCCATGCAAGCAGTGTAATCGCATGGCAAGCATTTCTGTAACTACGTCCCAGGGGTGCGGCTCAGACGAGCGTGTCGCGGTGGGCGGCGCCGGATTCCGTGACGATGTCGTCGAGGGTCTGCGGGTCGCGCACCGGGTGGAAGCGGATCGGGTCATCGGTGCCCTCGGCCTCGGTGTAGCCGTAGACGCCGGGCCGCGGGAGCGAGTTGTAGCCGAACGGGTTCGAGAAGTAGTACGCCCCCGTGTCCAGCAGCGCCGCGTGGTCCCCCGCCGCGAGGAGGGGGAGCTTCCGGTCGCGGGCCACCAGGTCTCCCGCGAAGCAGCACGGGCCCGCGATGTCCTGGGCCACCGGCGCGGTGGTCTTGGGGCGGCCCCCGGAGTCGTACGCGTGCACCCGCAGCGGCCAGGACTCGGGGGCGAAGACCGTGCGCACGGCGATCTGCGCGCCCGCGTGGGTCACCGCGATGGGGCGTCCGCCCGCCGTCTTCGCGTACTCGACGCGTGCCAGCACCGTGCCCGCCTTGGCCAGCAGTGAGCGGCCGAACTCGGTGACCAGCCCGTAGCGGCCGTCGAACAGGCCCGGGACGGTGCGGGCGAGCAGCCGGGCGTAGTCCGCGAAGGCGGGCGTGGTCTCGTCGGAGGCGAAGTTCACCGGGAGGCCGCCGCCGATGTCCAGGGTGGTGACCTGCTGACGGCCGACGGCCGCGTTGATCTCCTCGGCCAGCTCGTATGTTGCCCGTACGCCCGCGGCCATCAGGTCGAGCGCCATCCCCTGGGAGCCGACATGGCAGTGCAGCCGGGTCAGCCACGGGCGGTCCCGGTACGCCTGGACGACCCATGCGCGGGCGCCCTCGTCCCCGAGCGCGACGCCGAACTTCGAGGTGGCGGTCGCGGTGCTCATCGCGTCGATGGTGCCGCCGCCGAGCTGCGGGTTGACGCGCAGGCCCACCCGGATGCCGGCGGCGGGCGTCACGGGTGCCCCGGGTCCGGGCGTTCCGGGTGTCCCGGCCGCTCCGTCCGCCCCGCCGGTCCCGGCCAGCAGCGTGTCCAGGCGGCTGAGCTCCTGCGGGTTGTCCGCGTTCAGCGCGACGCCGAGCGCGAGCGCCTCGCTCAGCTCGGCCGTCGTCTTGGCGGGGCTGTCCAGGACGGTGTGGGCGGCGGGCACTCCGGCCGCGCGGGCCAGCGCCAGTTCGCCGGGGCTGGCCACCTCCGCGCCGATGCCGCACTCGGACAGCAGCCGCAGCACCGGCACCAGCGACGCCGCCTTGACGGCGAAGCTGTGCAGTACCTCCTGCCCGTCTGCCGTCACTTCGTCGAAGGCCGTACGGAGAGCCGCGGCGGACTCCCGTACGGCTGCCACGTCCAGCAGCCCGACCAGCGGCTGCTGGTCGTCGGCGAGCAGGCCCTGGGCGACGGCGGCGCGTATGGCCCGGTCACGGCGGTGGGTGGAGGGGGAGTGTGCATGGTCCATGCAGTTACTCAAGCATGGTGCGCCGATGATTCCCAACGCGGTTGTTGACTGAAACTATTCACTCCGTAGGCTGGGTGAATAGAAGCTGTATGCAGCGGAGGCGCGGGGACACCCTCGGCCGTAAGCGGCGGAGAACAGCGGGAACACCAGGGAGGCAGGGCCATGTCAGGACCACGACCAGTACGGGCACCGCGCGGCACGCAGCTCAACACCCGGGGGTGGCAGCAGGAAGCCGCCCTGCGGATGCTTCAGAACAACCTCGACCCCGAAGTCGCCGAACACCCCGACCAGCTCGTCGTCTACGGCGGCACCGGCAAAGCCGCCCGCGACTGGCGCTCCTTCGACGCCATGGTGCGCACCCTGGAGACCCTCGGCGACGACGAGACCATGCTCGTCCAGTCCGGCCGGCCCGTCGGCGTCCTGCAGACCCACGAATGGGCACCGCGGGTGCTGCTGGCCAACTCCAACCTGGTGGGCGACTGGGCGAACTGGGAGGAGTTCCGGCGCCTCGACGCCCTCGGCCTCACCATGTACGGGCAGATGACAGCCGGATCCTGGATCTACATCGGCACCCAGGGCATCCTCCAGGGCACCTACGAGACCTTCGCCGCCGTCGCCGCCAAGCTCGCTTCCCAAGGGCACAGCGGCGGCACCCTGGCCGGGACGATCACGCTGACCGCCGGACTCGGCGGCATGGGCGGTGCCCAGCCGCTGGCCGTCACCATGAACGACGGCGTCGCGATCTGTATCGAGTGCGACCCCTCGCGCATCCAGCGCCGCATCGAGCACGGCTATCTGGACGTCGCAGCCGACTCCGTCGACCACGCGCTCACCCTGGCCACCGAGGCACGGGACGCGCGCAGGCCCCTGTCGATCGGCGTCCTCGGCAACGCCGCCGACCTGCTGCCCCGGCTGCTCGCCATGGACGCGCCGATGGACATCGTCACCGACCAGACCTCGGCGCACGACCCGCTGGCCTACCTGCCGCTCGGCGTCGAACTCGACGAGATGGCGTCGTACGCCGCCGAGAAGCCCGCCGACTTCACCCGCCGCGCGCAGGAGTCGATGGCCCTGCACGTCGAAGCGATGGTCGGCTTCCTGGACCGGGGCGCCGAAGTCTTCGACTACGGCAACTCACTGCGCGGTGAGGCCCGTACGGCCGGATACGCGCGCGCCTTCGACTACCCCGGCTTCGTACCCGCCTACATCCGCCCGCTCTTCTGCGAAGGGAAGGGCCCCTTCCGCTGGGCGGCGCTCTCCGGTGACCCGAAGGACATCGCCGCCACCGACCGCGCGCTGCTCGAACTCTTCCCCGAGAACGAACAGCTGGCCCGCTGGCTGCGGATGGCGGGCGAACGCGTCCGCTTCCAAGGGCTCCCGGCCCGGATCTGCTGGCTCGGCTACGGCGAACGCGACCGGGCGGGCGAACGCTTCAACGACATGGTCGCCAGCGGCGAACTCGCGGCACCGCTCGCGCTGGGCCGCGACCACCTCGACTGCGGCTCGGTCGCCTCCCCCTACCGCGAGACCGAATCGATGCTCGACGGCTCCGACGCGATCGCCGACTGGCCACTGCTGAACGCCATGGTCAACGTGTCATCCGGCGCGTCCTGGGTCTCCATCCACCACGGCGGCGGCGTCGGCATGGGCCGCTCCCTCCACGCGGGCCAGGTCACCGTCGCCGACGGCACGGCGCTCGCGGGCGAGAAACTGCGCCGGGTCCTCACGAACGACCCGGGCACGGGGGTGATCCGGCACGTCGACGCGGGGTACGAGCGGGCGGAACAGGTCGCGGAGGACCGGGGCGTGCGGGTGCCGATGCGCGAAGGCGACACGCCGTGACGGGCCCGGAGGGCTCTCCCCGTACCCGCCCCTCCCCGAACCCGGGGGCCCCGGCCCCCGTCCCCCCGTCCGCGGGGGCGGCGCGCGCCGCCCCTGCGGGTGCTGCCGCCGGGTCACTCGGCGCCGCCTCGGCTGCCGACGGTGCGGCGGCCCGCCGGGGGAGGCGCTCCGGTGCGGGGGATGCGCCCCTCCCCGAGGGCTCGCCGGAGGGGGCCGCTGCTGACGCCGGGACGGCGCGCCGCGACGCGTCCGCCACGTCGGACGACGCTCGCCCTGCGGGTGCCGGAGCCGCAGGCCGAAGAGAGCCGGGAACGGGCGGGGAGGGGGAGTACCAACCGCCGTCGTTTCAGGAGATGTGGCGGCAGCTCGCGCCGCTCGGGCGCGATCCGAGCAGTGGCGGCTACCGCCGCTATGCCTGGAGCGGCGCGGACGCCGAGTGCCGGGCGTGGTTCGCCGCGCAGGCCGCGGCCCGTGGGCTCGTCTGCGAGCTGGACCGTAACGGCAACCAGTGGGCCTGGCTGGGTGATCCGGCAGCCGGGGAAGCCGTCGTCACCGGCTCGCACCTCGACTCCGTACCGGACGGCGGCGCCTTCGACGGGCCGCTCGGTGTCGTCTCCGCCTTCGCCGCCCTGGACGAACTGCGCGCGCGTGGCGCCCGGTTCGACAAGCCGTTCGCCGTCGTCAACTTCGGTGACGAGGAGGGCGCCCGCTTCGGCCTCGCCTGCGTCGGATCGCGGCTCGCCGCCGGACAGCTGACCGTCGAGCGGGCCCGCGAACTGCGGGACGCGGACGGGGTCTCGCTGCCCCGCGCCATGGAGCGGGCCGGTTACGACCCGGACGCGATCGGGCCCGACCCCCAACGCCTCTCCCGTATCGGCGCGTTCGTGGAGCTGCATGTCGAGCAGGGCCGTGCCCTGGCCGAGACGCCGCACCCGGTCGGTGTCGCGTCCGCCATCTGGCCGCACGGACGCTGGCGGTTCGACTTCCACGGGGAGGCCAACCACGCGGGCACCACCCGTATCGAGGACCGCCGCGACCCGATGCTCACCTACGCCAACACCGTCCTCGCGGCCCGGAAGAAGGCCCGGGTCGCGGGCGCGCTGGCCACCTTCGGGAAGGTCGCCGTCGAGCCGAACGGCGTCAACGCCATCCCGTCCCTCGTACGGGGCTGGCTCGACTCGCGTGCCGCCGATGAGGAGACGCTGGCGGCGGTCGTCGCCGAGGTGGAGAAGGCCGCCGCCGAGCGGGGGCGGCGCGACGGTGTGGAGGTGCGGGTCACCCGGGAGTCCTTCACGCCGACGGTGGAATTCGCGCACGCGCTGCGCGACCGTGTCGCGGGCCTGCTCGGTGCGGGTCCGCCCGGCATGGGTCCGCCCGGTGCTGCGGGCGCGCCCGGCGCCGTGCCGGTGCTGCCGACCGGCGCGGGACACGACGCGGGAATCCTGTCAGCCTCGGTCCCCACCGCCATGCTGTACGTACGGAACCCGACCGGCGTCTCGCACTCACCCGCGGAGTTCGCCGAGGAGGACGACTGCGTGGCCGGAGTGGCCGCGCTCGCCGACGTACTGGAGGGACTGGCGTGCCGGTGACGGAGACGGAGACGGGGCGGGGGACGGCGGCGGTCACCTACTGGGCGGAGTACGGCTGGCTCAACGGCGTCGTCGAGCCGGGGGTCGCGCTGGAGGTGGCCGACGGCGTGCTCGCCGCCGTACGCACCGGGGTCGAGACCCCCGGGCGAGGCGACGTGCCGCTGCGCGGGCTCACCGTGCCCGGGATGGCGAACGTCCATTCGCACTGCTTCCACCGCGCGCTGCGCGGCACCGTGCAGGTGGGCTCGGGGACCTTCTGGACCTGGCGCGAGGTGATGTACCAGTTCGCCGCGCACCTCAACCCCGACACGTACTTCGCACTCGCCCGCGCCGTGTACGCCGAGATGGCGCTCGCGGGCATCACCGCCGTCGGCGAGTTCCACTACCTGCACCACGGGCGCGACGGCGCGCGCTACGACGACCCCAACGCCATGGGCCACGCACTGATCGCCGCCGCCGCCGAGGCAGGAATCCGCATCACCCTGCTGGACACCTGCTACCTCGCCGCCGGCTTCGGGAAGGACCCCGGCAAGCAGCAGCGCCGCTTCTCCGACGGCACGGCCGAGGCATGGGCGGAGCGTGCGGCGGACCTGCGCGAGGACGCCAACACGCGGATCGGCGCCGCGATCCACTCCGTACGGGCGGTGCCCGCCGCCGGGCTGGGCACCGTCGCCGAGTGGGCGGCGGAGCGCGGGGCGCCGCTCCACGTCCACCTGTCCGAACAGACGGCCGAGAACGACGCCTGCCGCAAAGCCACCGGCCACACCCCCACCCAGCTGCTGGCCGAACACGGCGTGACCGGGCGCCGTACGACGGCCGTGCACGCAACCCACCTCACCAACGCGGACATCGCGCTGCTCGGCGGCTCCGGCACGGGCGTCTGCATGTGCCCCACCACCGAACGCGACCTGGCCGACGGCATCGGCCCGGCCGTCGCCCTGCAACGTGCGGGCACCACGCTGTCGCTCGGCAGCGACAGCCACGCCGTCATCGACCCGTTCGAGGAGGCCCGCGCCATGGAGCTGGACGAAAGGCTGCGCAGCCGCACGCGCGGCCACTGGACGGCGGGCCAGCTGCTGCGCGCGGCGACGGAGCACGGGCACGCGGCGCTGGGCCGTCCCGGGACGGGGCGACTGGAGCGGGGCGCCCCGGCCGACTTCACGACGGTCGCACTCGACTCGGTCCGCACGGCTGGGCCGGAGCCCCGGCTGGCGACGGAGGCCGTGATATTCGCGGCGACCAGCGCGGACGTACGGCACACGGTGGTCGGCGGCCGGCGCGTGGTCCGCGACGGCTCGCACTCCACGATCCCCGACGTACCGGCCGCCCTGACCGCGGCCATCGCCGCGGTCCGGGTGTGACCCCCCGGCCCACCCGGCGGCGGCGCGCCTGCCGCCCGCCGCACCCGCGCGCACGGAGGTGGCTCCCTGCCGCGCCGTGGTGCCCGGCGTGCCTTGCGGCTGTCAGCGGGGCGCTCGCACCCGCGCACCGGGGCCCCACGCCGGCGAGGCGCCGCCTGTCCTCCCGCGCCCCGCGTCGTCAAGCCCTGCATGTCTCCGGCACCAGCCGCGACGCGCTCCCGCGCACCGGTCCGTGCCGGAGGCGCGGCCGAGGGCTGGGCGAGCCTGTGGCGGTCAGCTGCGTCGTCGGGACGTGCGCGTGCGTGGGTGGTCACCCGTGCGGAGCGTCCGTGTGGGCGCGGGCCGTGCGTGTCTGCGGCACCATCCGCGACGCGCTGCCGCGCACCGCGCCGTGCCGGACGCGTCGCCGGGCCCCGCGCGCCCACCCGTGCCGAGGCGCGCAGCCCCATCCCGCCGCACCAGCCACCCCCCGCCGGCGCAGCCGGACGTCACCTCAGGAGATTCGATGACCGCCACCGCCGTGACCCGTATCGGCAGCCTCGTCACCAATGACCCCGGTCTCGGCAGTGGCCCGCTCGGCCTCGTCGAGGACGCCACGCTCGTCTTCGAGGATGAGCGGGTGGTGTGGGCCGGGCCTGCCGCCGGGGCGCCCGACGCGGACACCTCGTACGACGCGGGTGGCCGCGCCGTCGTCCCCGGCTTCGTGGACTCCCATTCGCATCTGGTCTTCGCGGGCGACCGCACCGAGGAGTTCAATGCCCGGATGTCGGGCCGCCCGTACAGCGCGGGCGGCATCCGTACGACCGTGGAGGCGACCCGGGCCGCATCCGACGAGGAACTGTCCGCCAACCTCCGCCGGTACGTGGCCGAGATGCGCGCACAGGGCACCACCACGCTGGAGACCAAGTCGGGCTACGGCCTGACCCCGGATCAGGAGGCCCGCGCCCTGCGTGTCGCCGCCGAGCACGCGGATGAGGTCACATATCTGGGTGCCCATATCGTCGCCCCGGAGTACGTGGACGACCCGGCTGGCTATGTCGCGCAGGTCACCGGGCCGATGCTGGACGCCTGCGCCCCGTATGCCCGCTGGATCGACGTCTTCTGCGAGGAGGGCGCCTTCGACGGCGACCAGGCGCGCGCGATCCTGACGGCCGGGCAGGCGCGCGGCCTGAAGCCCCGCGTGCACGCCAACCAGTTGTCGTTCGGGCCCGGGGTGCGCCTCGCCGTCGAGCTGGGTGCCGCGTCCGCCGACCACTGCACGCATCTGACCGGCTCCGACGTGGACGCGCTGGCCGAGGGTGAGACCGTCGCGACGCTGCTGCCGGGCTGCGAGTTCTCCACCCGGGCTGTTTATCCGGACGCGCGCCGTCTGCTGGACGCGGGTGTCACCGTGGCGCTGTCCACGGACTGCAATCCGGGCTCTTCGTTCACCTCGTCGATGCCGTTCTGCGTGGCGGTCGCCGTGCGCGAGATGGGCATGACGCCCGACGAGGCGGTGTGGTCGGCGACGGCGGGCGGCGCGCGGGCGCTGCGGCGCGAGGACGTGGGGCGTCTCGCGCCGGGGGCGTACGCGGATCTGGCGCTGCTCGACGCGCCGTCACACGTGCATCTCGCCTACCGGCCGGGGGTGCCGCTGGTGCGTGCCGTCTGGCGGCGCGGTGAGCTGATCGGCTGAGGTCACCCGGCAGGCGCTGCGGGGTGCCCAGCCGTTCAGCTCACCGCGCAGCTGCTCAGCGGTGCGGTGTGCGGCGGCAGTGTGCGGCGGCAGTGTGCGGCGGTGCTACGCACGGTGGGTGGGCCGAGGTGTCACTCCTCGACCATCAGGCCCTTGCGGAGCTTGTCGAGCGTGCGGGAGAGCAGCCGCGACACGTGCATCTGGGAGATGCCCAGCTCCTCGCCGATCTCCGACTGCGTCATGTTCGCGACGAAGCGCAGGGAGAGTATCCGCCGGTCGCGCGGCGGAAGTTCGGCGATGAGCGGCTTGAGGGACTCCACATACTCGATGCCCTCCAGCCCGTGGTCCTCGTAGCCGATGCGGTCGGCCAGCGCGCCTTCGGCGTCGTCCTCTTCCGGCTGGGCGTCCAGTGAGCTCGCGGTGTACGCGTTGCTCGCGGCCATGCCCTCGACCACTTCCTCGGCGGAGAGGCCGAGGCGCCCGGCCAGTTCCTCCACCGTCGGCGCGCGGTCCAGCCGCTGGGCCAGCTCGTCGCCCGCCTTCGCCAGGTCGAGGCGGAGTTCCTGGAGCCGGCGCGGTACCCGTACCGACCAGGAGGTGTCGCGGAAGAAGCGCTTGATCTCACCGACGATGGTGGGCATGGCGAAGGTCGGGAACTCGACACCGCGTCCGAGCTCGAACCGGTCGATCGCCTTGATCAGCCCTATCGTGCCGACCTGGACGATGTCCTCCATCGGCTCGCTGCGCGAACGGAACCGGGCGGCGGCGAACTTCACCAGCGCGAGGTTGAGTTCGACCAGCGTGTTGCGTACGTAGGCGTACTCGTGGGTGCCCTCGTGGAGGGTTTCGAGGCGCTGGAACAGAGTCTTGGACAGCGCACGCGCGTCCACCGGACCGACCTCGTCATAGGGCGGGATCTCCGGGAGGTGGAGCTCTTCGACGAGCGCTTCAGCGGCGTACTCGGGGGAGTACTGGGCGCTGTGCTCGGCGCTGGGCGCGGCGGCGTCCGGGCTCGGGGCCGTGGCCTCGAGGGCCGGGGCGGTGGCCGGGTCGGCAGAGTCCGATATCCCGTGGTCGAGCCGGGGTGACATGGTGTCCTCCATCATTCTCGGCATATGGCTGCCGGAGCCGTGACGTGCGGAGTGCGGCGCCTCCAAAGCCGACGCGTTCGGATGTCTCTACTAGAGCTACCCGCTTGTGTGCGGGCATGGCAAGTCCCAATTGTCCAAATATGCCCTAATGTGTGGCTTGTTCGGCTACCAGAGGCGCCGGTGAAGGCGTAGGGTTCGAACCGCTTCACGGGGGCAGCAGAGGTGGCTCGTTTCGCAATCACGAGGGGTGCGCATGGACCGCGGTATGCCCGGCAGTACCAGCCGGGGTCGGCTGACGGTCGGCGTGGGACACCAGGGCGTCAGTGTGGTGGTGACGCCTGCGGGTGAGCTCGATCACCATACCGCCGACATACTGCGAGAGCCGCTTGAACAGGGCATTGAGGACGGATATAACCGTCTGGTGGTCGACTGCTCACAGCTGGAGTTCTGCGACTCGACGGGCCTGAACGTCCTGCTCGGTGCCCGGCTGAAGGCGGAGGCGGCGGGCGGCGGAGTCCACCTGGTGGGGATGCTTCCCGTGGTCGCCCGGGTCTTCGAGATCACCGGTGCCGAAGCGGTCTTCACCGTACATAACGATCTGGACAGCGCACTCGCGAATGTGCCCGATGCGTAACCCGGGCGTTATACGCATCACACCAGTCCGACCCAATCCGTGGGTGTTCTCCCCGTCCGGTAGGGCAGGAGACCTCTGAATCTGTCAGGTATTCGGTGAGGTGAACCACGGATGAGCACCACCCGGCCGTACCCGGCGGGCGACTGCGGCCCGGAGCCCGAAGGCGCCGCGACGACCGCTGCGGTGCCGGAGGCCGGGGTCACCGGAGGCGGTACGGGCGCTGCCGCCGTCGATCGCCTGCGCGAGCTGCCGCTGCGCCAGGTCCGCAGGCTGCGGCTGGTCGGCGCCTCGGGGGCCGTGCCGCGGGCCCGTGACTTCACCCGGCAGGCCCTCCAGGACTGGGGCTGGCTGCCCGCCGCCACCGCCGACCAGCGGGCCGCCGCGGAGGACGCGCTGCTTGTCGTCTCCGAGCTGGTGACCAACGCCTGTCTGCACGCCAACGGCCCGGAGGAGCTGCGCATAGGGAGCAGCCCCAAGCTGCTGCGCGTGGAGGTCGTCGATCTGGGCAGCGGCGCGCCCGCACCGCGCACCCCGCACCGGGCGGGCCGTCCGGGCGGGCACGGCATGTTCATAGTGCAGCGGCTCTGCCTGGACTGGGGCGTCGTGCGGAACGTCGAAGGTACGGGCAAGACGGTCTGGGCGGAGCTCGCCGCACCGAACTGATGTCCGGCGCTGGTCGCTGGCGGGTGGCGGGTGGCGGCTGGGCCTCTCAGGTCCGGGCCTTGATCCAGGCCAGCAGTGCGGGGGTGACGCCCCGCTCGTCCAGCAGGGCGGCTCCGTGGGCGTGGCCCGGGACGGTGACGACCGTGATGCGCCTGGCGGGCATGCCCTGGGCCCGCTCCGCCAGCGCCAGCGCGCGGGAGTGTGCGGCGGGCACGAAGTCGTGTGCCGAGTGCAGCAGGAGCATGGGCGCGTCGTCCTTGCCCGAGGCGTGCGAGGCGGCTGACATGTCCCACCAGATGTCCGAGCAGTCGGTACGGTGCCGTACGCCGCCGGGCGGGCACCCCGCCAGCAGTTCGGCGTTCCGCCGTACGTGCGGGTCGGCGCCGTCACGCCAGGCGCGGCGCGGGTCCGTCACCGGGGAGAGTCCGATGACCCCGTCGACCCGGACGGCCCCCGCCCCGTACGTCCCGACGCTGGTGGCGAGGTGGCCGCCCGCTGAGGAGCCGAGCAGCACCAGCCGGTCCGGGTCGGCGCCGAAGCGGGCACCGCGCCTCGCTATCCACGAGAGGGCGGCCAGGACGTCCGCGCGCTGGGCGGGCCAGCGCGCGTCGACGTTGCGCCGGTAGTCGACGTCGAAGACGACGAGCCCGTACCGGGACAGGGAGCCGGACCACTCGCGCCAGCCGGGCCCGCGGTCCTGCCGCCAGTAGCCGCCGTGCAGCACGACCACGCCGGGGCGGAGGGCTGCGGGGGAGGAGCCCGTGTGATCGGTGCGCCAGTGCACCGAGAGCTGCTGGCGTGCGTGCGGCCCGTAGGCGTACGTGCGCTCCGTACGCGGGTGCCGCGCGTCCTCCGGTTCCCCGCGGAGCACCCAGGGGCTCGCACAGAGCATCAGGGCCGCGCCCACCGCGGTGATGTTCCTGAAGAGCTGTTGTCCTACCCCCCTCCGGGCCCGAGGGGTAGGACAACAGCTCCTGAGGGTGCGCACGGCCATATCGTCACCGGAGGCCGGGCCCGCCGCACGCTGCGCGCCCCTGCGTACGCCCGTACGGGGGGCACGGCGGCTGCTGCGCGCACGCAAGCGCGGGGGCGCGGGGGCGCAGCAGAAGAAAACTCCCCGTGCCCCCGCCCCGCGCCCTCAGGTCAGTGCACGTCGCCCATCAGCCGGATGACCTTCCGCCGGTAGACCAGGAACGCGATACCCGCGATCACCGCCAGTGCGCCCTGGGTGCCGAAGTAGGCAGTGGAGCCGACCACCTCGTCCCCGACCACCAGCTGGGTGATGGCAGCCACGCAGTTTCCCGCCGTGACCGCGAGGAACCACAGGCCCATGACCTGGCCCGCGTACTTCTCCGGGGCCAGCTTGGTGGAGACGGAGAGGCCGACGGGGGAGAGGCACAGCTCCGCGATCGTCTGGATGAGGTAGACCGTGGCGAGCCAGAGCGGCGTGACCCGCTCGCCGCCCGAGGCGGCGGCCATGGCCAGCATCATCACGGCGAAGGAGGTGCCGATTCCGACCAGGCCCATGGCGAACTTGACCGTGGTGGACGGGTTGCGGCGGCCCAGCTTCAGCCAGATCGCGGCGATGACCGGCGCGAAGGCCATCACGTACAGCGGGTTCAGCGACTGGAACCAGCTCTCGGGGAAGTTCAGTCCGAACAGCGTGGAGCTGGTGCTGTCCGCCGCGAAGACGGTCATCGTGGAGCCGGACTGGTCGAAGATCATCCAGAAGATCGCGGCGGCGATGAAGAACCAGATGTAGCCGCTCATCTTCTTCTGCTCGTCCGGCGTGACCTCCTTGTCGCGGCGGATGCGCGCGAAGTAGAGGCCCGGCAGCACGATGCCCGCGATGGAGAGCGGCCACAGCACCCAGTCGATGGTGAAGATGCTGGTCAGTGTGAGCGTGCCGTAGAAGAGGGCAGCGGCGGCGACGCCGATGACGACCTTCCGTGCGGCGGCGGTGCGCTCCTCGGCCGAGAGCGGTGAGGGCACCATGCTGCTCTTCGCGCTCAGGTGCCTGGTGCCGATCAGGAACTGGAGCAGGCCCAGCCCCATGCCGACACCGGCCATGGCGAAGCCGAGGTGCCAGTTGACCTCCTGGCCGACGGTGCCGATGGTCAGCGGGGCGAGGAAGGCACCGATGTTGATGCCCATGTAGAAGATCGTGAAGCCGCCGTCCCGGCGCGGATCCTGTGGTCCGTCGTAGAGGTGGCCGACCATCGTGGAGATGTTCGCCTTCAGCAGGCCGGAGCCGACCGCGATGAAGACAAGGCCGACGAAGAACGACGCCTCCACCGGCACGGCGAGCAGGAAGTGCCCTGCCATGATCACGCCACCGGCGATGGCGACTGTCTTGCGGGGGCCCCACACGCGGTCGCCGAACCAGCCGCCGGGGAGTGCCAGCAGGTACACCGTGGCGTTGTAGACGGAGTAGAGGGCGGTCGCCGTTACCGCCTTCATCGCCAGTCCGCCGTCCGCCACCTGGGCCGTCAGGTAGAGGACGAGCAGCGCGCGCATGCCGTAGAAGCTGAAGCGTTCCCACATCTCCGTCATGAAGAGAGTGGCGAGACCGCGGGGGTGGCCGAAGAAGGCCGCCGTGCCGGGATCCCCGGCCGGAGTCTTCGTCAGACTGGACGCCATGGTGCTGGCTCCTTGTTCGCTCGGGACGCGCGTGTGACATGAGCCGGCCACGCGCCCGGTGGGGGACGATGCGGATGCGGGTGGTCCGCCGAGCTGGGTTCGCGGCGGGCGGAGAGCCGCAGGTGCGGGGACCCGCGGGGCGAATCCGTGTAAAAGCGACGGACCCGCGCAGAAAAAAACCCCCGGCGTGGTGCAGCGGCCAAGGGTCCTTGACGTTCAATGCAGAAGCGCCACCACCTTACGTCAGCAGGTCCCAGGAATTGGAAGGGGATGCGACGCATATCACAGGAACCAGGGAACTCTTTTCGTGCTTTCCAAGGTGACGTGTTCATTTCGACACTGATTCACGGAGCACGTATCTGCCCCCGCTCCACTGCCCGTCCACCGTGCCGGCGGCGGCAGTTGGCGCTCCGCACCGGACCGGCCGCGGTGCCGGGCTCCGGCGGGCCCGGGCAGGGCGGGGTAGGGGCGGGGACCATCCACGCGCTGTGGTGCGAGGACTACCATCAGGCCATGACCCGTGTACTGCTCGCCGAGGATGACGCGTCGATTTCCGAACCCCTGGCCCGTGCCCTTCGCCGCGAGGGTTACGAGGTGGAGGTCCGGGAGGATGGTCCCACCGCGCTCGACGCCGGGCTGCGGGTCGGCGTCGACCTGGTCGTGCTGGACCTCGGCCTGCCCGGTATGGACGGGCTGGAGGTCTGCCGGCGTCTGCGCAACGACGGGCACACCTTCCCGGTGCTGGTCCTGACCGCCCGCGCGGACGAGGTGGACACCGTCGTCGGGCTGGACGCCGGCGCAGACGACTACGTGACCAAACCCTTCCGGCTGGCCGAGCTGCTCGCCCGGGTCCGCGCCCTGCTGCGGCGCGGAGCGGTGGCGGAGGCCGCGCAGCCGCCCGCCACGCACGGCGTGCGGATCGACGCCGAGTCCCACCGGGCCTGGATGGGCGAGGAGGAGCTCCACCTCACCGCCAAGGAGTTCGACCTGCTGCGCGTCCTCGTACGGGACGCGGGCCGGGTCGTCACCCGCGACCAGCTGATGCGCGAGGTCTGGGACACCACCTGGTGGTCCTCGACGAAGACCCTCGACATGCACATCTCGTGGCTGCGCAAGAAACTCGGCGACGACGCCGCGAATCCGCGCTACATCGCCACCGTGCGCGGCGTCGGCTTCCGCTTCGAGAAGAGCTAGTGACTGACACCGCACCACCCGGCCCGAGAATCCCGAGACCCCCAGACCCTAGGTACCGCCCCGTATGCGCCGTCGTCTGATCCAGTCCACACTGGCCGTCGTGCTCGTGGTGATCGCCGTCTTCGGGGTCTCGCTGGTGATCGTCGAGAGCCGGACCATCGAGGAGAGCGCCCGGGAGAGCGTGCGCTCCGAGGCGGCACGCCTGGTCTCCGTGGTCGAGAGCCGCATGGTCGCCGGTGAGCGGGTGACCGCGGAGAGCATGCGCACCACGGTCGGCGACGACCGCTACATCCGGATCGAAGTGCCGGGCCGCTCGCCCATCGAGTTCGGCGAGGACCCCGGTGCGGACGCCATCACCGCCGAGCAGACCGGCGGCCACGGCGAGACCGTCACCGTCCGCGAGTCGGAGGGAACCGTGCGGGCCGAGGTGGGCCGCTCGCTGCTGATCATCTTCGCCGTCGCCCTGCTGGCCATCGTCGCCGCCGCGATCCTCGCCGTACGGCAGGCGCACCGCGTGGCCGCGCCGCTCACCGACCTCGCGGAGACCGCCGAACGCCTCGGCTCCGGCGACCCGCGCCCCCGCCACCGGCGCTACGGCGTGCCGGAGCTGGACCGGGTCGCGGATGTGCTGGACGCCAGCGCCGACCGGATCGGCCGCATGCTCACGGCGGAACGGCGGCTGGCGGCGGACGCCTCGCATCAGCTGCGCACCCCGCTGACCGCGCTGTCGATGCGCCTTGAGGAGATCATCGCCACCGCCGACACCGAGGACCCGGCGGACCGGGCCACCGTCAAGGAGGAGGCCACCATCGCGCTCGCGCAGGTGGAGCGGCTGACGGACGTCGTGCAGCGGCTGCTGACCAACTCGCGGGACCCGCGCTCAGGCTCGGCGGTCGACTTCGACCTGGACGACGTGGTCAAGCAGCAGATGGAGGAGTGGAAGCCCGCCTACCGGGGCGAGGGCCGAGCGATCGTACGCTCCGGCAAGACCGGGCTGCGCGCCGTCGGCACTCCGGGTGCGGTCGCCCAGGTGCTGGCCACACTCATCGAGAACGCGCTGATGCACGGGGGCGGCACCGTCGCCATCCGCACCCGCGTCACCGGGAACCAGGTGGTGGCGGAGGTGACGGACGAGGGGCCGGGCGTCGACCCGGAGCTGGGCTCACGGGTCTTCGAACGGACGGTCAGCGGGCGCAACTCCACCGGGCTGGGGCTCGCCGTGGCCCGGGATCTGGCCGAGGCCGACGGCGGGCGCCTGGAGCTACTTCAGCAGTACCCGCCGGTCTTTGCTCTTTTCCTGAGCAGGCAGGCCGACAGCTCCGGCGGTGCTTCCGGCTCCCGTGCCGCTGCCTCCTCCGGTTCCGGTTCCACCTCCGGCTCCAGCTCCGCTTCCGGCGGCTGAGGCCGGGGACTCACCCGCCTCGGCGGGCTTCTGCTCGCCTCCGCCTTCAGCTTCCCCTTCGCCCTCTGCCGCGGCGCTGTGGAAGACCCAAGTGCGGTACGACCAGAAGCGGAAGACCGTACCGATGCCGAGGCCGATGACGTTCTTCGCGATGTTGTCCGCGAGCGGCGTCGTGTAGTCGAGGCCGTAGTGCGAGATGGCGAGCACACCGTTCTCGATGACCAGGCCGATACCGCTGAACAGCAGGAACAGCGAGACCTCGCGCTGGACCCGGCTCTTGTCGGTGTCGCGGTACGTCCAGTACCGGTTCCCGGCGTAGTTGGTGCCGATCGCCACCACCGTGGCGATCACACCGGATCGTACGGTCGCCAGATGGAACGTGTGAATGCAGAGGTTGAAAACTGCAACATTCACCAGGAAGCCGAAAGCGCCGACCGTGCCGAACTTGGCGAGTTCGCGGACGATTCGTTCGACGCGGGGAGGTACGCCGCGCCATTCACTCATAGTGATCGCTCAATCCCCGTTCCCTAGGCAATCAGTCGGCGGCGCCCGCTGTCCTCATGCTAACCAGCCGAGGTCCCCCGACGCAGCCGGAGTCCCGGGCTCCGGTGCCGGGGCCGGATTTTCCGGCCAGAACGTGCCAGGGCGTTTCCCCGGCACCCGACGGGCCCGCGGGCCGACGGCTGCGTGCCGTCGGCGCCGTCCGGGAGTGCGGATACCCTGGTGAGCGTGACATTCCCGGTAGTCGGCATGGTCGGCGGTGGCCAGCTCGCCCGTATGACCCACGAGGCGGGCATCCCCCTCGGCATCAGATTCAAGCTTCTCTCGGACACCCCGCAGGACTCCGCTGCGCAGGTCGTGAGTGACGTCGTGGTCGGTGACCACCGTGACCTGGACACCCTGCGGCGCTTCGCGCGCGGCTGCGACGTGATCACCTTCGATCACGAGCATGTGCCGACAGGACACTTGCGGGCACTGGAGGCGGACGGCATCCCCGTCCGCCCCGGCCCGGACGCGCTCGAACACGCGCAGGACAAGGGCGTGATGCGCGCGCGGCTCGACGGGATGGGCGTCCCGTGCCCACGCCATCGCCTCGTCCGCGACCCGGCGGACGTCGCCGCCTTCGCCGCCGAAGGCACGGGAGGCACGGGAAGCGCGGGAGGTACGGCCGGTTCCGGCGGCGCGGACAGCGCTCCGGGCGGTGCCTTCCCCTTCCCCGTCGTCCTCAAGACCGTGCGCGGCGGCTACGACGGCAAGGGCGTGTGGATCGTCCGCAGCGTCGAGGAGGCGGCCCTCCCCTTCCGTGCGGGCGTCCCCGTCCTCGCCGAGGAGAAGGTGGACTTCACCCGCGAACTGGCCGCCAACGTCGTCCGTTCCCCGCACGGCCAGGCCGTGGCGTACCCCGTCGTCGAGTCGGTGCAGGTCGACGGCGTCTGCGACACCGTGATCGCCCCCGCCCCCGGACTGGCCCCCGCACGCTCCGCCGAGGCACAGCAGCTCGCGCTGCGGATCGCCGAGGAGCTGGGCGTCATCGGCCATCTCGCGGTCGAGCTGTTCGAGACGGCGGACGGCCGCGTACTCGTCAACGAACTGGCGATGCGCCCGCACAACTCCGGCCACTGGACCCAGGACGGCGCCGTCACCTCCCAGTTCGCCAACCACGTACGCGCCGTGCTCGATCTGCCGCTCGGCGACCCCCGCCCGCGCGCCCGCTGGACGGTGATGGCGAACGTGCTCGGCGGCGACTACCCCGACATGTACACCGCGTATCTGCACTGCATGGCGCGGGACCCGCAACTCAAGATCCACATGTACGGAAAGGACGTGAAGCCCGGCCGCAAGGTCGGCCATGTCAACACCTACGGCGACGACCTGGCCGACGTGCGCGAGCGCGCGGCCCATGCCGCCGGATATCTGCGAGGGACGATCCAAGAGTGACTGATTCAGCACCCGCCGTCGGCATCGTGATGGGCTCGGACTCGGACTGGCCCGTCATGGAGGCCGCCGCCAAGGCACTCGACGAGTTCGCGGTGCGGTACGAGGCGGACGTCGTCTCCGCACACCGGATGCCGCGCGAGATGCTCAACTACGGCGAGGACGCCGCCGGGCGCGGACTGAAAGTGATCATCGCGGGTGCGGGCGGCGCCGCCCACCTCCCCGGCATGCTCGCCTCGGTCACCCCGCTGCCGGTCATCGGCGTACCCGTGCCGCTCAAGTACCTGGACGGCATGGACTCGCTGCTCTCCATCGTGCAGATGCCCGCCGGCGTGCCGGTCGCCACGGTCTCGGTCGGCGGCGCGCGCAACGCCGGGCTGCTGGCCGTACGCATGCTCGCCGCGCACGACCCGGCGCTCCGTGAGGAGATGGTGCGCTTCCAGGCGGAGCTGAACGAAGAGGCAACCGAGAAGGGCCGCCGGGTACGCGCCAAGGCCGCGGCGTCCGAAGCGGGCTTCGGCTTCGGCGGCGCACAGTGACGGCCGCGCAGTCCCAGCCCGCGGCAGCCTCCCCCTCTCCCTCCCTCGCGCGGGCGCGCGAGCTGCTCGCCGCGCACCCCGTCGTGGACGGCCACAACGATCTGCCGTGGGCGCTCCGCGAGCAGGTCACCTACGACCTCGACCAGCGCGACCTCACCGCCGACCAGTCGGCCCACCTGCACACCGACCTGCCCCGGCTGCGGGCGGGCGGCGTCGGCGCGCAGTTCTGGTCGGTCTACGCCCGCACGGATCTGACCGGCGACGCGGCGGTGAGCGCCACCCTGGAGCAGATCGACGTCGTACGGCAGCTGGCCGCCCGCTACCCGGCCGACCTGGGCCTCGCCTTCACGGCCGACGACATGGAGACCGTGCGCGGCCAGGGGCGCATCGCCTCGCTGATGGGCGCCGAGGGCGGCCACTCGATCAACAACTCGCTGGCCACCCTGCGTGCCCTGTACCGGCTCGGGGTGCGCTATCTGACCCTCACCCACAACGACAACCTCGACTGGGCCGACTCCGCGACCGACGAGCCGCGCCACGACGGCCTGACCCGCTTCGGTGAGGAGGTCGTGCGGGAGATGAACCGCGCCGGGATGCTCGTCGACCTCTCCCACGTCGCGGCCTCCACGATGCGGGACGCGTTGCGCGTCACCGAGGCGCCCGTGATCTTCTCGCACTCCTCCGCGCGCGCCGTCTGCGACCACCCACGCAACATCCCGGACGACGTCCTGGCGCAGCTGCCGGGCAACGGCGGCGTGGCCATGGTCACCTTCGTGCCGAAGTTCGTGCTGCCCGAGGCGGTGGCCTGGACCGTGGCCGCCGACGACAACATGCGGGCGAACGGGCTGCACCCCCTCGACGGCACCGAGCGGGGCGCGCAGGTCCAGCGGGCGTACGAGGCCGCGCACCCGCGCCCCGTCGCGACTCCCGCCACCGTCGCGGACCACCTCGACCACATGCGGGAGGCCGCGGGCATCGACCACCTCGGCATCGGAGGCGACTTCGACGGCACCCCGTTCACCCCGCAGGGGCTCGACGACGTGGCGGGTTACCCGAACCTGATCGCCGAACTCCTGGACCGGCGCTGGTCGGAGGCCGACCTCGCCAAGCTCACCTGGCACAACGCGGTACGGGTGCTGCGGGACGCCGAGTCGGTGGCAGCCGACCTCCAGCGGCGGCGCGGCCCGTCGATCGCCACCCTCGCCCAGCTGGACGGTCCGGCAGCCTGACGCGGGGGCGCGGCGTACGGCCTTGCGGGGCGTACGCCGCGCCGCCCGCCGCCCGCCCACCGGTCAGCCGTTCGCGTGCACGATCAGTGCCCGCACGAGGCAGCCGCAGGCCGCCGTGGCGAGCAGCGCGCGGGCGGCGTTCCCGCGCACCCACACCGTCTCGAACTGCTCGCGCGCCGCCGCGAAGCCGGAGTCACCGGCCGCGCTCCCGGCCGCCGCCAGCTTGTCGTTCAGCGGCACGTTCACCCCTGCGGTGATGCCGATCGTCGCCGCGTACAGCACGAACGCCGCCACCACCCACACCACCACGGCCCGCATCCCGCCGTCCCGGAAGAGCAGCACCCCGGCCAGGGCGGGCAGCAGCAGCGCGCCGAAGAAGGCGAGCATGAACCAGCCGTTGAGGATCTTCACGTTGACCGACTGCATCGACCTGACGAAGGTCTCGTCGTTCGTCGCTGCCAGTCCCGGCATGACGGCGACGGAGAACGCGAAGTAGATCCCGGCCATCAGCCCGGTCAGTACCGTCGCCGCCCCCAGTGTCACACCCTGCATGATCAGCCCCGTTCCTCACGGATTCTCCGAGGCGCCGACCGGCCACCTCTCACTGATCATTGGACCCCCGGCACCCGCACCGCACCATTGCCGACACACTCGCCGGCATACGCGCCCGTCTACAGGCCGTCGGGAAGGAGCCGGAAGGCGTGGTGGCCGGTGAGCGGGGTGATCGCGCGGAGGTCGCGGTGAGCGCGGCTGTGCGCAGGGCGGTGCGGGCCGCTTCGTGCTCAGGGTCCGAGGTGTTGAGCGCGGCGACGAGCCCGGAGGTGTCGCCGATGATGATCATTCCGTGTCCGCCATCGCCTCGGATGCGGCCTGGTGGACCTCCTCCGGAGTGACCGGGTGGCCGAAGTCCAGGCGCGGGATGTCCCAGTCCTCGTCCCAGCGCTGGGTACGGAGGGCGGCGAGGTGGAAGGCCTCCCGGAAGTATTCCGATTCCGGCCGGCCCTCCCGCCGGGCGGCCTCTTTGATCAGCGCCAGGCCGCTTTCGTCGACCATGACGGTCGTCTTCTCGGGCGCGGGCGGGGGTTGATGCCGGTGGGAGCGGGCTGGTGCAGACCTCTTGTTATTTGGTCTAGGCCAATGCAATTCTCTTTTCACGCGCCGCCAGGAGGCCGTTCTTCATCTCTGTCCCCCTGCACAGCAGAATGGAGTTCCGACATGTCCGCTCGACGCAAGGCCGCCTCTTTGGGGGCGCTCGGTGCCGTGTCCGCGTTGCTCGTCTCGATCGCGCCAGGCCAGGCGAGTGCGCACGGCACGATGTTCAACCCCGTCAGCCGCGTCGGGGCCTGCTACGCGGAAGGCCCCGAGAACCCGAAGTCGCAGGTGTGCAAGGACCTCGTCGCCCAGACCGGCACTCAGCCGCTGTACGACTGGAACGAGGTGAACATCGCCAACGCCGCCGGCCGGCACCAGCAGATCATTCCGGACGGCAAGCTCTGCTCGGCGAACCGCGAGAAGTACAAGGCGCTGGACTGGGCCCGCACCGACTGGCCCGCCACGAACGTGTCCTCCGGCGCCATCGACTTCAAGTACCGCGTCACCGCGGCCCATCCCGGCACCATGACCGTGTACATCACCAAGGACAGCTACGACCCGACGAAGCCGCTGAAGTGGTCCGACCTGGAATCCACCCCGGTGGCGAAGACCAACGTCGCCAAGACCGCGTCCAGCGGCTACTACAACTTCTCCGGCACCCTGCCGGACAGGTCCGGCCGCCACCTGCTGTACAAGATCTGGCAGCGCAATGACAGCACCGAGGCGTTCTACAGCTGCTCCGACGTGGTCTTCGGCCAGGGCGGGCAGAACGCCGCGGCTCCGAAGGCGCCCACCGAGAAGCAGGTCGACGCCGGAGAGTCCAAGTCCACCGTGTCCCACCACGGCCACGGCGGCGACGTCCCGGGCGAGGCGGACGCCATCCGGGACAAGACCCTCGCGCAGAGCGCCGACAAGGCCGCCGTCTCCACCGGTGGCGACAGCGCCCTCCAACAGGGCCTCTTCGGTGTGACGGCAGTCGGCGTCACCGCCGCCTGCTTCCTGCTCCTCCGCCGCCGCAAGGCCTGACACGGCTGGGCCTGACGCCGCTGGGCCTGGTACGCCAACCTGACATGCCAAGGAGCCCCCGCCGAGTGGGGGCTCCTTGGCATGCCGGGGAAGCTACGGCAGATTGCGGGCCATGACGATCCGCTGGTGCCGCCATCGCTGGTCAGCTCAGGGATGCCACCGCATCCGCGATGAGGGAGCGTGCTGCCGAACCCCGTGCAGCCTGCTGCGAGAGACGTTCAAAGGCGCGGCCGTACAGCTCGACCTGGCTGGGCTGCGTGAGCGTGGAGGCGGCCTCCAGGGTGTCGGCGTGCACCCTTCGGGCGTCGAAGATGGTAAAGGTCGGCATCGGCCACACTGCCCGTTGCTCCGAGAACGGAACGATGCCCACGGCGACGTTCTGAAGGTCCATGATCCCGAGCAGGTGGCCGAGTTGAGCCGCCATGGTTTCGGGGGCGCACAAGCGGTACCGCAGCACCGACTCCTCCAACACGAAGGAGAACCGGCACCCGCCCATTTTCAGCACCTCGTTACGCCGTATCCGAGCCGCCACAGCTTCGCTCACGTCGTCCGGTGTTCCTCGGAAGTCCGCGATGGAGGACAGCAGGGCCGAGGCGTACCCCGGTGTCTGAAGGAAGCCAGGGATCACGTCGGCTACGTAGACACGGAACGTCTTAGTTTGTTGGTACAGGTCGCCGGTGCTCTCTTGAAGCCGCCGGAGGCCGGTCCGCTGGAGTCGCTTCCACTCCACATGCGCTTCGGCAGACTGCCGGTTGGCCGCGATCAGGTCCGGGGCCTGGCCCTCGGCGGCACAGGCCCGGCACCACGCCCGGATATCGGCATCGGACGGGGGCGTCTTGACGTTCTCGATCCGGGACGACTTCGACTCGGACCAACCGCACCTGACAGCCAGCTCCCGCCCGCTGATCCCCGCGTCTTTCCGGATCTCACGCAGGCGGCCGGCCAGGGCTTCGCGGGCATTCTGAACGCGTGACGAGGGGTGCGGGGGCATGGAGCTGACTTTCGTCAGACCTTGTACCGGTGGTGCGGGATCGCTCGCTCCCAGACCGTTTCAAACGCAGCGGAGCACAGTTTCACAGCCTCCGGATCGGCCGTGATCTCGTCCTCCACCACCACGCCGTCACCTGAGAAGTGGTGGACCCGGAGCAGCGCGTCATCGAACAGCCAGAAGTCGTTGCCTGGCAGAGGGATGGTTGTGGCTTGTCGCCGGGGCAGCCATCGGACTTGTTCCCCAGCCGTGACGTTGGCGTGAGTGACGTAGTGCTCCCAGCGAATGTACTCCGAGACCGGCTCGGAGATCACCCGTGCCCTTCGGATCACCACGCCCCTGGCGACGCTGCCAGCGATCAACTGGTCGTAGGGATGCCACCAGGACTCGCGGTTCTCCCAGTTGATCCGCTCCCCACGCTTCCACGCCTCGAACCGGTCCGTGGCGGCGTAGGAGTCGCGCAACTCCAGGTGGACGGCGGACCGCTCGCAGCGGCCGAGCAGCTCAGCGAAGCTGGGCACGCTCGACGGCATCACACGCCTCCCTGAGCATCGGAATCATCCGGGCCGGGATCCTGACGATGGCCTCGCTGTCGCACACCGGACCGTTCGCGGGGCTGCTCGCCGCGCAGTCCGTCTGAGTCTCGGGGGTCGGCTTCCACCCCTGCAACAAGACCTCCTGTGCTTCCGCGTCCACCCACACGGTGGGGCAGTGGTCCCGGTCGGTGTTGGGGTCGATCCCAACGAACTCTACGGCCATGGCAGGCTCCCTGGTCTAGGCACTTGCTCGGCTTGCACCAGCATCTTTGAGCTGGGAATAGAGTGTCAATACCGCAATGAGCCGGGCGAATTGGCGTGCAATCTCATGCAAGTTCGTGGAGCCCGGCCTGCCCCGCTTCCTACGGTCGCCACATCGACGCGGAATCGATCGGGAGGGCGGGAACAGTGGGCGACAGCGAGGCGCGCGACATCGGCCCGCGCGACCGTAGGTGTCCCGATTGCCTTTTGCGTTCGAGGGGTGCGAGACGTGCGACCGCACCTTCAAGGTTCCGTGCCCCACCTGCTCGGGCGGCACATTGGACCCGATCAGATGGTGACCCCCATTCTCCGCCCCTGCCGGACGTACTGAAACGGACTCCCCTCGTGTCCGTTCGAGATCCCGGCAGGGGCGGGTTCGGCGCGGGGACCGCTTTCCCGCACTCACGGCGAAGGGATACGAACGATGACCGCAGTTCCCGAGTTCGAGTTCCGCACGTCCAGCGCCTGCCAGTACAACAACAACGACCCTCGGTGTGTGGAGGTCGCGACGAACGTGCCCGGCAAGGTGGCAGTCCGCAGCACCGTTACCGGCCGGACGGTAGAGTTCACCGCCGACGAGTGGACCGACTTCCTGGGTGGCGCCAAGCTGGGGGAATTCGACGTCACGGCGTAGGGAGTCGTCATGCAGGAGTGCCCCCGGTGCGGCGGCAGCGTGGAGAGCGACCCGGAGCATGTCGGGGTGAAGCGCTGTATGGCGTGCTGGGAAGTGGTGGCACGGCCCACTGAGCGTCCCTGCCCTGGCTACCGTCCGATGCTTAACTCCGCGCTGCGAATGCTGGAATCGTTCCGGCACCTCCGCCACTGAGCAAGCAAAGCAACGCCCCCGCCGATTGTGGCGGGGGCGTTCTGGGATTGCTTCGACGGTTCTCAAAGCAGGGCCGGAAACGCGCTGGTCCCGAGCGATTCCGGGTGCTCCGGTTCGGGCGCGGCCCCGGGGCCTCTGTGGGCTTCGAGCGGTAGGGCCCTCGGCTGATCGTGCGTCGCCGGGTGGGCTGCCGGGCGGGAGGGAGGAGTGGTGCAGACCGCGGGCTGCCCGGTCCGTGTCCGGCGGCGCGTGTGCACCGCAGCACCGCCGGGGCGGGGTGGTTCCGGCCGTCCGCCATGGGGGAGCAGGCGACCGGAACCGGTCTCAGGTGGGGGAGGGTGCGTACGGGCGGCGGGCGTTGATCGCGGCCCTTACCGAGAGGCGGTACGGCATGGCGCTGTCGAAGAGGAGGATCTTGTGGCCTCCGGCGATTGAGCGCATGTTCCGTACGGGGCGTTCGGCGCCGTGTACGTGGACCAGGTCGCCGAGGCGGACGGAGTCGGCAGTGACGGTGAGCGTCTCGTAGACGATCTCGTGGCCGCTCACCGTCGGCGCTCCCTGTCGATGGCGGCAAGGTCCTGGGCCAGCCAGTGGTGGCCGGCGCCCCACCGCAGGAGTGACCGGGCGCACGGGAGGCAGCCCAGCACCTCACCTGCGGGGCCGGAGGCGCGTTCGACGTAGTCGACGGCTATGCGCTCTTCCGCGTGCTGCTTGCAGTGGCAGCAGGGTCCGGCGGGCTTGAGGAGGTCCGCCGCGCGGGCGCGGGTCACCACTCTTCCCCTGCCAGCTGGTTGAGGAGGACGCGGCAGTCGGCGGTGAGGTGGAAGAGGTGGGCGTGTGCGGCCAGCGGGTCGGTGGGGGGCGGCTGGGCCAGTGTGCGGTGGACGATGTCCAGGCGTGAGCGGCGCTGCCACCATTTCAGGCTGCCGCGCCACAGCTTGGCGGTCCCCGCCTCGGCCACGGGCAGCAGTGCTTCGGCGTAACCGCGCAACTCCGCTTCGATCGGGGCAAGGTCGGGGCGGCCGGGGAGCGCCAGGATCTCCTGAGCGCGGGCGATCGCGGCCCGCACGACTTCAGTGTCCGGCGAAGCGGCGGGGATAACACTCGGGGTAGGCGACACGGGGGCTCCCAGCTTCAGTGATTGGGGCATCACTGAACGTAAGAGCGCGCAGGGTCCCTAACTGTCACTCTTCAGTGACACCTGACGCCTAAACACCCACCCACGACGCAATGCGCGACAGGTTGTCCGGCGACTGCCGCCGCAGGTGCAGCAAAGCCCGCACCGTCTCACGCACACGCGGGTGATAGCGCGTCTGCTGCGGCGCCATCTCCCGGGCCTCCATCAGAGACCCGAGCGCCCGCTCCGTCCGTCCGGTCTCCATCTCGGCCCGGGCCCGGTCGACCAGGTGAGCCGCCTTGCGGGAAGTCGCCCACCCACGAGGGGGACGAACCGCGCGGGCCACGGTGAACGCCTTGTCGAACTGCCGCAGCTCCAACCGCACGTACGTCTCGTGCGCCCCCACGTTCGCCGGGCCGAACGACAGCCAATGCACCCGGCCAGCCTCACCCGTTTTCCTGGCCACATCCTTCGCCTCTTCGAGGTGCCCGACGGCCCCGGTCTTGTCGGCAGCACGAGCCGCGAGCACCGCCGCGCCCAGGTGCAACTGCCCCACGACAACCTGCCGATCACGGCTGGCCTCCGCCTGCTCCAGCAGCCGGTGCCCGTCAGCCACCAGCCGCAGGCCGATCGAGTGGTCCGCCGACCGGGATCGGTAGGACAACGCCCGCATGTACTGCCGGATCGCGGACAGCACGGGATCAGAGGCACGTTCCGCGGCCCACCCCATCCTGTCCAGTGCCAGGCAGGCGAGATCATCCCGGCCGAGTTTCCGCGCAACGTCATGTGCTGATCGGTACGCGGAGGCGAGTGCTCTCCATCGTTCTGTGCTGCCCTCTTCCCGGCACGTCACCATGAGGTCCGCGAGGACACCGGGTAGAAGCGCGGCAGCCTGATGCAGCCGTGCGCCTCGGACGTCTCGGCACAGCGTGTCGGCTGCCTTGAACAGTTCACCGGCGGGGCCGATCGGAATATGTGGATCAGCTGGGAGGTCGTACAGGTCGAGTGCTTCGCGGATGGGGCGGATGACATCAGCGACGTGGTCGGGCAGCAGGCTGCGTGCGGGCGTTCCTGTCAGGTCGGAGACGTTCACATGCAGCGCCCGGGCGGCTGCGGCGACCAGTTGGGGAGATGCCGCTTTGTGGCCGGTCTCCACTTGGTGGAGCATGCTGTAGCTGTAGGGGATGCGCTGCGCGAGGCCCTGTTGCGTGAGCCCGGCGCGCTTGCGGTACATCGCGATGCGGGCGCCGGTGCGGTCGTCGTCAGGTACGGGCATACCGGTGTCTCCGTTCCTTGCAGCCACTGGGAACGTTACCCGCGTTCCGCGCCCGTGCCGTCGGTTCGAGGGCGGTTCCGTCATATGGTGAACTCCGATATGACGAAGCGAGTTCTGTACCTCCTCGGCTGCGCGGCTCCGCCGTTGCACTACATAGACCGTCCTATCCGTGAGGCGCAGGCCGCAGGGTGGTCGGTATGCCTCGGGTTGACGCCGACGGCCGAAGAGTGGATCGCCGACCGAGTTCCGGAACTGGAGGAGCTCACGGGGCACCCGATCCGCAGCACGAAGCGGCGTCCGGGAGAGACTTCCCCGTGGCCGCCGCTGTCCGTGTCGGTCCTCGCCCCCGCGACGCTGAACACGATCAACACCATCGCACTCGGGCTGACCACCACCTGGCTGGCTGGGCACGCAGTGGAGGCGATCGGGAAGCGCTGGCCGCTGGTCGTGATGCCGTGCGTGAACAGCGCCTACGCGACGCATCCGCAGTTCGACCGAAGCATCGAGACGCTCCGAGGGTGCGGTGTCCGTGTGCTGTACGGGGAGCTCGACGGGTTCGTGCCCAACGAGCCTGGGCAGGGACAGCCCGAGGCGTACCCGTGGCATCTCGCACTGGCAGCGGCACGCGATATCTGCTGACCCCCAGACGCAACGAAGCACCCCCGCCGCCTGCCGAAGCAGACAACGGGGGCGGGGGCGTTACGGGTCCTCTCTCCCGTGCCGGGGAGCGCCTCACTCGTCAGTCGCGAGGGCGGGTGAACGTGTAGCGGGTGAGCCGATCGCCCTGTGAGAGGTACTCGCCGTACTCGATGGTGCGGCCTTGCGCGTCGAACAAGGAGTTGTAGCCGACCAGCAACGCGGCCGGCCGCTGCCGGATGTTGAGCAACTCGGCCTCCTCGTCCGTGGCTACGCGGCACGCCGACGAGATCCTGCCCGTCCTCCCAGCGCCAGCCGGCCTGTTCCTCAATCGCCTTCGGTGTCCCGCCAACGATGCGCTCGGCGCGGAGGAGACCGGGTACCCGCTCGGCCAGCTCGCCCAGAAACCATGACGTGGACGACGAGACGGGTGACCCGGCGGGCAGACGCGGCCAGCGGCTTCGATCGCGGTGACGCGGTCGGAGGGACTGTGGGGAAGGGAGCCGCGCGCGGACGCGGGTGCCGCTTCCCTGCTGGGAGATGACAAGTCCTTGATGGCGCAGCTCGGCTAGGACCTTGGTGGCGCTGGCGCGGGAGATGGCCCAGTCGGCGGCGAGCTGGCCCGGACATGACGAAGGCCCTTCACCGCAGAGAGAGAAGGGCCCTCGCTATGGGCGTTGACCTGTTGCTTTCGCGGGAAACGGAGGGCTTTACGGGAGGTTGCGGGCCATGACGATGCGCTGGATCTGGTTGGTGCCCTCGTAGATCTGCGTGATCTTGGCATCGCGCATCATCCGCTCCAGCGGATAGTCGCGGGTGTAGCCGTAGCCGCCCAGCAGTTGGACGGCGTCGGTGGTGATCTCCATCGCCGCGTCGGAGGCGTAGCACTTCGCTGCGGCGCCGAAGAAGGTGAGGTCCTCGTGCGGGCCGCCCAGTGAGACGCGTTCGGAGCGGGCGGCGGCCGCGTAGGTGAGCTGGCGGGCGGCCTCCAGCTTCATCGCCATGTCGGCGAGCATGAACTGCACGCCCTGGAAGTCGCCGATCGGCTTGCCGAACTGCTTGCGCTCCTGGACGTAGCCCTTCGCGTAGTCGAGGGCGCCCTGGGCGATGCCGAGGGCCTGGGCCGCGATGGTGACGCGCGTGTGGTCCAGCGTCTTCATCGCGGTCGCGAAGCCGGTGCCCTCCTCGCCGATGATGCGGGCGGCCGGGACGCGCACGTTGTCGAGGTAGACCTCGCGGGTGGGGGAGCCCTTGATGCCGAGCTTCTTCTCCGGCGCCCCGAAGGAGACCCCCTCGTCGCCCTTCTCGACGACGAACGCGCTGATTCCCTTGGTGCGCTGCGTGGGGTCCGTGACGGCCATCACCGTGTAGTAGTCGGAGATGCCCGCGTTGGTGATCCACCGCTTGACGCCGTTGAGGACGTAGGTGTCACCGTCCCGTACGGCGGTGGTCTTCATCCCGCCCGCGTCGGAGCCCGCGTCCGGCTCGCTCAGGCAGTACGAGAACATCGCGTCGCCCTTGGCCAGCGGGCTCAGGCAACTCTTCTTGAGCTCCTCCGAACCCGAGAGGACCACGGGCAGCGAGCCCAGTTTGTTGACCGCCGGGATGAGCGAGGAGGACGCGCAGACGCGGGCTATCTCCTCGATCACGATCACGGTCGAGAGCGCGTCCGCACCTGCCCCGCCGTACGCCTCCGGTACGTGGACGGCGTGCAGGTCGTTGGCGACCAGCGCGTCGAGGGCCTCCTGCGGGAAGCGGCCCTCCTCGTCCACCTCGGCGGCGAAGGGCGCGATCTTCGCCTCTGCGAGCGCACGCACCGAGTCGCGGAGCATGTCGTGCTCCTCGGCCGGACGGTAGAGGTCGAAGTCAGCGGCTTTGCTGTTCACTGAGGGCGCCACGGTGTCTCACTCCCCTGGAAGTAGGCATGTGGTGAGCAGGCTGCCCTGCCCGATGCTAATTACCGTTAAGTAACCCAATTCTAGAGGTCAGCGCCGGGACGGGCATACGTGAGCTACATCTCCGCAGTGGCCCCGGTTATGCTCGCGGACAGCCTCATAAGACTTTGTTACCCCGCCACCCCTGCGGTTCCCTACCGCCCACGAGCAGGAGCAGCACATGGCCAACGCGGCCCCGCCCAGGATCACCGTGATCGGCACCGGCTACCTCGGCGCCACCCACGCTGCGGCGATGGCCGAGCTGGGCTTCGAGGTGCTCGGCCTGGACGTGGTCCCCTCGAAGGTCGAGATGCTCGCCCGTGGCAAGGTGCCGATCTACGAGCCGGGGCTCGAAGACCTGCTGGGCCGGCATGTCGCCGGGATGGAGGGAGCCTCCGGGCGGTTGCGCTTCACCACCTCCTACGAGGAGGTCGCGGAGTTCGGCGACATCCACTTCGTCTGTGTGAACACTCCGCAGAAGCACGGCGAGTACGCCTGCGACATGAGCCATGTGGACAGCGTGATCGAGTCCCTCGCCCCGCTGCTGACCCGGCCCGCCCTGGTGGTCGGCAAGTCGACGGTGCCGGTCGGCAGCGCGGCCCGGCTGGCGGCGCGGCTGACGGAGCTGGCCCCTGCGGGTGAGGCCGTGGAACTCGCCTGGAACCCGGAGTTCCTGCGCGAGGGCTTCGCCGTGCAGGACACGCTGCACCCGGACCGCATCGTCGCGGGCGTACGCAGCGAGGGGGCCGAGCGGATGCTGCGCGAGGTGTACGCGGGAGCGCTGGCGGAGGGCACGCCCTTCATCGTCACCGACTTCCCGACCGCCGAGCTGGTCAAGACCTCCGCGAACTCCTTCCTGGCCACCAAGATCTCCTTCATCAACGCGATGGCCGAAGTGTGCGAGGCCGCCGACGGCGACGTGGTGAAACTGGCCGAGGCGATCGGGCACGACGACCGGATCGGCCGGAAGTTCCTGCGGGCCGGGATCGGCTTCGGCGGCGGCTGCCTGCCCAAGGACCTGCGCGCGTTCATGGCCCGGGCGGGGGAGCTGGGCGCCGACCAGGCGCTGACCTTCCTGCGGGAGATCGACTCGATCAACATGCGCCGCCGTACGCACATGGTGGAGCTGACCCGGGACGCGGTGGGCGGTGGCCTGCTGGGCAAGCGCATCGCGGTGCTGGGCGCCACCTTCAAGCCCGACTCCGACGACGTACGGGATTCGCCCGCGCTCAATGTCGCGGGCCAACTGCACCTGCAGGGCGCCCAGGTGACGGTCTACGACCCCAAGGGCATGGACAACGCCCGCGCGCTCTTCCCGACGCTGGGCTACGCGCCGAGCGCGCAGCAGGCCGTACGGGCGGCGGACGTCGTGCTGCATCTGACCGAGTGGCGGGAGTTCGGGGAGCTGGACCCGGCGGTGCTGGGCGAGGAGGTCGCCGAGCGGCACATCCTGGACGGCCGCAACACGCTGGACCCGGCGCTGTGGCGCAAGGCGGGCTGGCGGTTCCGCGCACTGGGACGGCCTACGGCCTAGGGCACACGCCCGAGGCCGGCGTCTCCGCGTCAGTCCTGCTGCCGGGCGCGGTAGGCGCGCATCTTCGCGCGGCTGCCGCAGACAGCCATCGTGCACCAGCGGCCCCGGCCGCCCGGGCTGCGGTCGTAGAACGCCCACTGGCAGTCCTCCGCCTGGCATGCCTTGAGCCGCTGCCAGCTGCCTTCGGCCGCCGCCACGGCGATGCCGGCCGCGATACGGGCGGTGATCGCCGCCATCAAGTCCAGACCCTCTGCGGGACGCAGTCCGGCCGAGCCGTCCTCCGAGATACGGAGCACGAGCGGCGCGGCGGACAGCAGCCGTGCCAGTGATTCTGCCTGAGCGCGGGGTACGTCGGGGCCCGTGTGCGCGAGGCAGGCGGCGCGCAGCGCCTCGCGCAGTTCCAGCAGCTCGGCCGTCCCGGCCCTGTCAGCCGCCCCTTCCGCCGGTTTCAGCTCGTGTTCGCGCAGGAACTCGGTGACCCCTTCCGGTGTGGCGAGAGCGTCCTGTCCCGCCTCGATGTCGAGGGTGTTCACCAGGTCCTGCGCCAGGACGAGTGAGGGCGGCGCGGTTCGGTCCGTCACCCTTGCCACGTTACTGGCAAGCGGGCACTATGGGTAACGCCAGTTACCGCATGAGGGGTTCAAGCGGTAACCACGGCTTTGCCGAGCTGCCAACCCGACTGATCAAGAGCCATCACCGAAGGGATCACCATGGCCATCGCGACGATGGGCGTCGTTGTACTGGATTGTCCCGACCCCCGCGCCCTCGCCGAGTTCTATGCGGGAGTGCTGGGCTGGGAGGCCCAAGGCGAGGGCGAGTGGGTGGAGGTCGCCGGTCCGGAAGGGCGGCGGCTTGCGTTCCAGGAGTCGGCGGGCTTCGTTCCGCCGCAGTGGCCCAGCCTGGAGCACGCCCAGCAACTCCACCTGGATCTGGACGTTCCCAAGGGCCGTCTCGACGAGGCGGAGCGCGACGTGCTCGCGCTCGGGGCACGGCTGGCCCAGGGGGACGACGGCGGAAAGCGCGACTTCCGCGTCTACCTGGACCCGGCGGGCCACCCCTTCTGCCTCTGCGCCTGCTGATTCTGCTGCTGCACCTGCTGAGGCTCCTTCTCCCGGCGGGGCCGGCCGCAGCCTGGGAAGTCCGCACATAGCGCGGGCCTCCGTGGGAACCCGGCGGGCTGGACAGCGCCGACTGCCTGGGCAGCTTGACTGCACAGACGGCGCCGACGGCACCTGAGGAGGCGCGATGCCCGCCCCGATCGAGGACTACGCCCTGCTGGGTGACCTGCACACCGCCGCGCTGGTCGACCGGACCGGGTCGGTGGACTGGCTGTGCCTGCCCCGCTTCGACTCCCCCGCTTGCTTCGCCGCCCTCCTGCACGACGAGACGGCGGGCCGGTGGCGGCTGAGCCCGGCGGGTGCGGGCGCGGCCAACAGCCGCCGCTACCGCGGTGACTCACTGGTCCTGGAGAGCGTGTGGACCACGGAGGAGGGCACCGTCCGGGTCGTGGACTGCATGCCGCCGCGCGGCGAGGCGGCGGATGTCGTCCGCGTCGTCGAAGGGGTCTCCGGGCGGGTGCCGATGGAGATGGATCTCCGGCTGCGCTTCGACTACGGCCATGTCGTCCCCTGGGTCAGCCGCGAAGGCGAGGACCTGCGGGCGGTCGCGGGCCCCGACACCGTATGGCTGCGTGCCACCGTCCCCCTGTACGGCGAGCACCTGACCACGCGGGCCGACTTCACCGTCGAGGCCGGCCAGCACGCCTCCTTCGTCCTCACCCACACCTCCTCGCACCTGCCCCGCCCGCAGCCCGTGGACGCCCTCCCGGCCGTCGCCGACACCGAGCGCTACTGGGAGCAGTGGATCTCCCAATGCCGGTACGAGGGCCGGTGGCCGGAGGCCGTCAACCGGGCGCTGATCACGCTGAAGGCGCTGACCTACGCCCCCACCGGCGGCCTGCTCGCGGCCGCGACCACCTCCCTGCCGGAACAGCTCGGCGGATCACGGAACTGGGACTACCGCTACTGCTGGCTGCGCGACTCCACCTTCACGCTCCAGGCCCTCCTCGGCACCGGCTACGTCGAGGAGGCCGCCGCCTGGCGCGAGTGGCTGCTGCGCGCGGTGGCGGGCGATCCGGGCAACCTCCAGATCATGTACGCGCTGGACGGCACCCGCCGCATCCCCGAGACGACCCTCGACTGGCTTTCCGGCTACCAGGGCGCCTCCCCGGTCCGCGTCGGCAACGCGGCAGCCGGCCAGCTCCAGCTGGACGTCTGGGGCGAGGTGCTGCAATGCCTGTATCTGGCCCGGGAAGCCGGTATGGCGGCCAACGAGACGGCCTGGCAGCTCCAGCTCGCCCTGCTCGACTACCTGGAGGAGCACTGGGACCATGCGGACAACAGCCTGTGGGAGGTGCGCGGGCCGCGCCGCCACTTCGTCCACTCCAAGGTCATGACCTGGACTGCCCTGGACCGCGCGGTGCAGAGCGTGCGGCATCAGGGGCTCTCCGGCCCCGCCGAGCGATGGGCCGCACTGCGCGACCGGATCCATGCCGAGGTCTGCGCCAAGGGTTTCGACCCGGAGCGCCGCACCTTCACCCAGAGCTACGGCTCGCAGGAGCTGGACGCCGCCCTTCTCCTGCTGCCGCGCGTCGGCTTCCTGCCGTGGGACGACCCCAGGATCCTCGGCACCATCGAGGCGGTCCGGAGTGAGCTGCTCCGGGACGGCCTCCTGCTGCGCTACGAGACCGGGGCGGAAGGCAATGTCGACGGCCTCCCCGGCGCGGAGGGCGCCTTCCTCGCCTGTACGTTCTGGCTGGTGGACGCGCTGTACTGCACGGGGCGCCGCCAGGAGGCGGAGACCCTGTTCGAGCAACTCCTCGACCTGCGCAACGATCTGGGACTGCTCAGCGAGGAGTACGACACCAAGACCGGCCGCCAGGTCGGCAACACACCGCAGGCGTTCAGCATGGTCGGCCTCGTCAACACCGCCCGGCTTCTCAGCGGCGCCCCGACGGGCACGACCGCCGGTGAGGAAGCCGGGCCGTCCGGACTCAGTCCCCCTTGACGGTGACCTTCTCGTCGGCCTTCAGCTGCGAGACGAGCTTCTTCACGCGTTCCATGTCCCAGGCCAGTGAGCCGTTGGGCGCGGCGCCCGCAATCGGCATGTTCATCGAGGTGCCGTCACCGCTGGTGATGCCCTTCATCGCCCAGAACATCGAGGCCAGGTTCCACAGGCTCATGTCCTTGTCGACGATCAGGGTGTCCAGGCCCGCGCCCATCGTGGGGTAGAGCTTGAACGGATTGATGATCGTCGAAGGTGTCGCGGACTGGCTGGCCAGCGCGGACAGGAACTTCTGCTGGTTCTTCGTCCGCTCCAGGTCGCTGCCCGCCTCGTAGCGGTTGCGGACGAAGGCGAGCGCGTCGTCGCCGTTGAGGGTCTGCTTGCCCTTTTTGAAGTCGGCGCCGGAGTTCTTGTCCTTGATGTCGCGGGGGATGTCCAGCTCGACACCGCCCATCGCGTCCACGATCTTCGCGAAGCCGCCGAAGCCGATCTCCGCGTAGTGGTCGATCTTCAGCCCGGTGTTGTGCTCGACCGTACGGACCAGCAGCGTGGGTCCGTCCGTGGAATAGGAGGCGTTGAGCTTGTTCGCGCCGGGTGACGGAAACTTCTTGCCGCTCTCCGAGCCCGTGAACGACGGGATGGTGACCCAGGAGTCACGCGGCAGGCTGACCATGGTGTTCCCGTTGTCACCGACATGCAGGATCATCATCGTGTCGGTGCGCTTGCCCTCGGCCGAGCCGGTGTGCAGATCCTTCTTCTCCTGATCGGACAGGCCCTCGCGGCTGTCCGAGCCGACTATGAGGTAGTTCGTCCCCTCGCCGCCCTCGGGCCGGTCCTGCACCGTGCTGAGATCGACCTCGCGCTTGAGCTTCGAGTCGGCCCAGAAATAGGTGCCCACCGACCACACGAGCATCAGGACGACCAGCGTGATGGCACCGACCGTTATCCGCCGCCGCCAGTTCGGGCGGGGCCGGGCATCGCCGTGCGAGCCGTCCGGGCCACCGCCGTACGGGCCGCCGCCCTGCCCGCCGTCGCCGCCGTAGACCTGGCCCTGGCTGTAACCCGAGTCGTACGGACCGTCACTGCCGTGGCCGCCGGTGCCGTAACCGTCGTCATAACCGCCCCTCGTTTGCTGCGGCACGTCCGGGCGCTGGGTGTGCGGCATGACCCGGGTGGGGTCGGGCTCGGGCGAGCCACTGCCGCCTGCGCGCCGCCCGCGCGAGTCGTCGGTCCATCCGTCGGGCCACTGGTTCATCCCCGTAGTGTGCATGGCGGCAGGGGTGCGGATACAGCCCGGGTGCTGGTTCGGGGCAGGGCTGTAGCAGAGCTGTCGCAATCACGCCCGGTCAGCCCGGGTGCATGACGCCGCTCCATGGTCCACGCCCCAGCGCGGGGGAGGTCGATAGGGTGGACAGCATGACCGACCAGGCACTTCCGGCGGACGCTGCCCTACCGGGCAAGCCGACCGCCGCCTCCCGCACCACGCTCAGCCACATCATGACCGCAAGTGAGACAAACCTCCTCGGCACGGTGCACGGTGGCGTGATCATGAAGCTGGTGGACGACGCCGCGGGTGCGGTCGCCGGGCGTCACTCCGGCGGCCCGGCCGTCACCGCCTCCATGGACGAGATGGTCTTCCTGGAGCCGGTGCGGGTCGGCGATCTCGTGCATGTGAAGGCCCAGGTGAACTGGACCGGCCGCTCCTCGATGGAGGTCGGCGTGCGGGTCCTGGCCGAGCGGTGGAACGAGTCGACCCCGGCCACCCAGGTCGGCAGCGCGTACCTGGTGTTCGCGGCCGTGGACGAGGAGGGCAAACCGCGCTCCGTGCCGACGGTGCTGCCGGAGACGGAGCGCGACCGGCGCCGCTACCAGGAGGCCCAGATCCGCCGCACCCACCGGCTGGCCCGCCGCCGCGCCATCAGGGAACTCCGGGAGAAGCGTACGGCCGAGGGCCTCATCGACGACTGATGCCGTCAGGTGCTGTCAGTCGCTGCCGGCCGCTCTCGGCCGCCCGTGGACGCTGGGCCGCCGACACGCCACCGCTGGGGTGAATGGACCCCGGGCCGCCGTGCGGGGTCCCACAGTGCTGTGCACGTGCGAGTCCGAGCGAGCAGAGCAGAGGGTGTGGGCAGGATGCCGACCACGGCGGAGGCGGCTGCGGTGCAGCGGGCGCTGGTGGAACTGCAGAGGTGTCTCGTGGACCTGCGGGAGCGCTACGGGGACGTGCCGCCGGTGCGTCGGCTGGTGAACGACGCGGACCGGCTGGACATCGATCTCGCCGAGGTGCTGGGTCTGCCCGCCTCTGCCGGGCGTACGCGCGCCGGTGCGGCGGCCCGTGGGGAGGTCGTCGAGGTGCCGTCCGGTACCGACGACGACGCGACCCTGTGGACGGCTGAGGACGACGAGGGTGTCGGCGGCTTCCATTCCACGCCATGACGCGCTTCACGGCAGAGGTGACTCGGCCAATCACGGCCGATTCCCCGGAGAATCCGCGCCACCTCTTGACCGTGGTCTGACAATGATTTAGGTCTAGACTAATGGCGAGCGTGGATCCGAATCGACCACTTCGCAGGCGTCAGTCACTTCACGGGACGGCTGCATCCTCACCGCTGGCGGAACATCCGTCTTCACGTTGGCCAGGAGCACAGAACCGCCTGAAGGCATCCCGCAGGAAAGTGCGATGTCACCCCCACCCCGGCAGGCGGTCCGCGATCTCCACCGTGAAGGAGTTGGCATGAAGAACAAGCGCAGGCTGGCGGTCATCATCGGCGCCGGCATCGCTCCGCTCGTCGCCGTGACCCTGCCGTCCGGTACGGCGAGTGCGCACGGCTACGTGAACTCGCCGCCGAGCCGCCAGGCACAGTGTGCCGACGGCTCCGTCCCCTGCGGCCAGATCAAGTGGGAGCCGCAGAGCGTCGAGGGACCCAAGGGCCTGAGGAGCTGCAGCGGCGGGAACTCCCGCTTCGCCGAACTCGACGACGACAGCAAGGGCTGGAGAGTCTCGGACATCAACCGCCAGGAGACGTTCTCCTGGCGGCTCACCGTGCAGCACCGCACCAGCACCTGGCAGTACTACGCGGGCGGTCAGAAGGTCGCCGAGTTCAACGACGGCGGCGCGGTTCCGGGCTCGACGGTGCACCACAACGTCAACTTCGGCAACATCACCGGTAAGCAGAAGGTGCTGGCGGTGTGGAACATCGCCGACACCGGCAACGCCTTCTACGCCTGCATCGACGTCAACATCCGCTGAGGGCGGGTCTGAGGGCCTGGGACCTCCCGGACGGCACCGTGGCGGGGCGCGGCCATCCACCGGCCGTGATCCGCCACGGTGTCAGGGGCAGGTGACCTTGTCGCCGGTGACGGCCTGGAACCCCTTCTCGGACGGTCCGGACGTCCCGGGCGCCGGCATCGGCTCCGCCGCGCGCACCGGCCGTACGGCACGGAAGTCCGTCCCGAGAGTGACCCGCATCGTCGGCCCCCGCCCCGTCTCCTCCCTCAGCGTGGCGCCGGGCAGCGCCGCGGCGAGGGTGCGTACCGACCGGTCCCAGCGCGGATCGTGGGTGATGACGGTCGTCTTGACGCCCCGGCGTTCGGCGTTGCGCGGGACGCCGGTCGTGTTGAAGCCGGTGCCGCGCAGCGCGGTGTCCGCCTTGCGTGCGAGCCCGGCCCGCCCGGTGCCGTTGTCGACCTGGACGCGGATCTGCCCCGGCGGGACGTCGACGGGTGCGGCTCTGTTCCTGGCCCCGCCGCTGTTCTTGGCCCCGCCGCTGTTCTTGGCCCCGCCGTCTGTCTTCTTGCCGTCGGCCCGCCCGCCCTGGTGTTCCGCCAGCGGCTGGTCCTCGCGCAGGGCGTGGAAGAGTCCGGCCGCCTTGTCGCTGTGCCAGGTCACGGTCGATCCCAGACCGTCGACCCGGTGGTCCACGTCTCCGAGCGGGACGGAGACGAACTCCGAGGACGCCGGTGTGAAGCCCCGCATGCTCTGGCCCAGTGCCAGCATCTCGTCCCCGTCGAACTCCCGGTCGGCGCGGACGGACTCCAGCATGCTGGTCGCGAACTTGTTGAACCTCACCGGATTCAGCAGCACCCCGCTGCTGGTCGCCTTGTCGATCACGGAGGCGATGAAGCGCTGCTGCCGCTGCATACGCCCCAGGTCGGAGGCGCCGTCGAGGTGCCGTGCCCGCACGTACGCCAGCGCCTCGGCGCCGTTCAGCTGCGAGGTGCCGGCGGGGAGGTCGAGCCCGGAGTAGCGGTCCTTCAGCGGACGCACGGTGCACACCTGCACGCCGTCCAGCACATCCACGGTGCGCATGAAGCTGGTGAAGTCGACCTCCAGATAGTGGTCGATGTGCACGCCCGTCATCTCCTCCACGGTGCGGACGGTGAGATTCGGGCCGCCGTGCGTATAAGCGGAGTTGATCTTCGCGGGGTACGCCGCGTGCCGCACATCGGTGCCCTTGTCGGTGTGCTCGGGCAGCTCCACATAGGTGTCCCGGGGGAGGCTGACCACGCTGAGCCGGTCCCCGTCCTCGGAGAGATGGACCAGCATCAGGGTGTCGGTGCAGTCGCAGGACGTGCTGCCCAGCCGGTGCTCGTGACGCTCGGTCCTGCTGAGCTGCCCCCGCTTGTCGACCCCGACCACCAGGAAGTTGAGCCCCTTCGAGGCGACCGGCCGGTTCTGGAGACCTTTGAACGGGTCGACGCGGCGCACCCCCGACTCCAGCCCGGTGACCAGCGCGTGGCCCACCCCGCTGGTCGTCAGCACCAGCGCCGAGGTGGCGGCCACCAGGCGCAGACCCCAGCGCGGCCGTCTCCCGCGCGAGCGTGCACGGCGCGCGCCGGCACCGGAGGGCCGTGCCGGGCGCAGCGGGCCCGAGGGATGCGAGGGGCGCGACGGACGGGGGGCGGGCTCGGGACGGGGTGCGGGCAAAACGGACCTCCGCGGCGGTGCGGCCGGGGCTCCCGGCTTACGACCTGGTGCGCGGCAGGGAGCGGATCAGGTCGTTACTGGCGATCGCACCGTAGACCCATATGATCTCAGGACCACCGCCACACGCCGCGCGACCCGTACGGCGGCACCCGGCTGGCGTGCGAGCGTGTCCCCCGTTCGCGGTAACGTGGCCGATGTGACCAGATCTGTTGCCCCCGCAGTCTCCGTGATCATGCCCGTGCTCAATGAAGAGCGGCATCTGCGCACCTCGGTGCGGCACATCCTTGAACAGGAGTACGACGGAGAGCTGGAGGTGGTGATCGCGCTCGGCCCCTCCGAGGACCGTACGGACGAGATCGCCGCCGAGCTGGTGCGTGAGGACTCCCGGGTGCACACGGTGCCCAACCCCACCGGCCGCACGCCCGCCGCGCTGAACGCCGCGATCAAGGCGTCCCGGCACCCGGTCGTGGTGCGGGTCGACGGGCACGGGATGCTCTCCGCCGACTACATCGCCACGGCGGTGCGGCTGCTGGAGGAGACCGGAGCGGCGAACGTCGGCGGCATCATGCACGCCGAGGGCGAGAACGACTGGGAGCACGCGGTCGCCGCCGCCATGACCGCGCGGATCGGCGTGGGCAATGCCGCCTTCCACACCGGTGGCGAGGCCGGTCAGGCGGAGACCGTCTACCTCGGGGTCTTCCGCCGCGAGGTGCTGGAGCAGCAGGGCGGGTACAACGAGGAGTTCATCCGCGCGCAGGACTGGGAGCTGAACTTCCGCATCCGCGAGGCGGGCGGACTGATCTGGTTCTCCCCCGAGCTGCGGGTCTCCTACCGGCCGAGGCCGAGCGTACGGGCGCTGGCGAAGCAGTACCGCAACTACGGGCGCTGGCGGCATGTGGTGGCGCGCTACCACGCCGGATCGATCAACCCCCGCTATCTGGCGCCGCCGACGGCGCTCTGCGCCATCGCGGCGGGCGCCGTGGTGGGGGTCGCGGTGACGCCGTGGGGCTTCGCCGTGCCGGTCGGGTACGTGGCGGCGCTGGTCGCCGGGTCGCTGCCCGCGGGCAAGGGGCTGCCGGTCGCGGCGAAGGTGCGGATCCCGGTCGCGCTCGCGACCATGCACATGTCCTGGGGCTGGGGCTTCCTGACGAGCCCGCGGAAGCTGGCCCGGCATGTCCGCGCCAGCCGCGGGGTCGCCGTCCCGGTGGCGGACTGACGGACCTCGCACCAGCGGCCCCTTCCGGCAGCGCCGGAAGGGGCCCTGTGCTGTGCGGCCGTGGTCGTGGTGTGCTGTGCGGCTGTGGCGGCCGGTATGGCATGGTCACCAGACGTTGTTCGGGTTGACCTCCATGCAGGCGTTCTTGTCGTCCCCGTTCAGCGCGTCCGCCGTGTCCGGCGTCTTGCCGTCGCCCTTGCCGTCGCCGTCGCCCTCCGACTTCGGATACTCCGCGCCCGTCCGCCAGTCGGCGCCCACCACCAGGGTGACGTCCTGCGCGGCGGCGGAGTGCTTCACCAGCCGCTCCGGGATGTTCAGCGCCTTGGCCACCGCGAGCGCGTCGCCGCGCTGGTCGGCCTGCGCGTAGCTGACCGAGGTGTCCGCCTGCGGGCGGGGGGTCTGCTCGGCGGCGGCCTGGCTGAAGCCGTCCTCGGTGAGGTACGAGGCGACGGTGGCCGCCCGTCCTCTGACCGGGGCCTGCGCGGCCCCGGCCGTACCGTTCATGACCCGTACGTTGATCTCCGCCTTGGGCGCGGCCGGTTCGCCCGGCTCCTTGGGGCCCTCGCCCTTGGCCTTCTTCTTGTCCTTGCCGTCGAGCGCGATGTCCTGACGCACCATGGAGAAGGTCTTCTCGGCGTCGCCTTCCTTGGGGACCACGTAGCTGCCGCCCGCGGAGTACTCCCAGGGCATGGTGGCCATGGTGATCCGCTTGGTCGGCACCTGCTTGAGGTCGTTGGCCAGGTCGTAGAGCTTCTTGACGCTGCCCAGACCGTGGTCGACGGTGAGGGCCTTGGTGGCGGCCTCGGCGAGCTTGCGCAGCTTGCCGGCGTCGGTGAGCTTGGCGCCCGACTTGAGCTGGCGGACCATCGCGCTCATGTACATGTGCTGGGCCTTGGCCCGCCCTATGTCCGTGCCGTCCCCGAAGCCGTGCCGGGTGCGCAGCCACTGCAGGGCCTGTTCGCCCTTGACGACCGACTCGCCCTCCTCCAGCCGGAGCCCGGACTTCCTGTCGTAGACGTTGTCCTTGACGCAGACGGGGACGCCGCCGACGGCATCGGCCATCGAGACCACGCCGGAGAAGTCGATCATCATGAAGTGGTCGACCGGCACTCCGGTCAGGTTCTCCCAGGTGGCGACGGTGCAGCCCGGACCTCCGTGCTGGAGGCTGGAGTTGATCTTGTCGGTGGTCGCCGGATAGACCTGATCGTCATCGGTGTCCGTGCACTTGGGGATCTCCACCTTGGTGTCACGCGGTATGGAGACCACCGACATGTTGCTGCGGTCGGCCGACACATGGAGCAGCATCTGGACGTCCGCGAGCGGCGGGCGTTCCCGGTCGGCGTGCGAGCCGCCGAGCTTGACGTTCTTGTCCGAGGCGCGCGAGTCGGAGCCCAGCAGCAGGATGTTGAGGGGCCGCTGTCCGTCGGCGTTGGCCTCGCTGCGGCCGAGCTTGTGCTCGCCGAGAGACAGGTCGTCCTTGCCGAGGTTGCCGTTGAGATGCCGGTAGTAGAGGTAGCCGGCGCCCGCCGTGGCCAGAATGATCACCGAGAGGCCCAGCACGGACCAGGTGAGTATTCGCCGTTTCAGGGATTTCGGGCGTTTCCGGTTCCTGCGGCCACGCCCCTTCCGGCCGCCGCCTGCCAGGTCGTCGTGGCCGCCGCTGCGGGCCCGCGGTGCGCGCCTTCGGCCCGAGGCGGCCTCTGAGGCGCCGCCTGAGGCGGCGTCTGAGACGTGAGCCGACGCGCCGTCCGGGTCACTGCCCGATTCGTCGGCCGAGGGTGAGGGTGCGTCCATGCGGCCCTCGCTACGGGCGCCGTTGCGATGCCGCACGGGACCTCCCCATGTTCATGGTGGTACTCCCGGCGACCCGGTGGGACGGCCGGCGGGCGGAGTTACTTGGCACAGAGGTTCTTGTCGCTGGCGTTGACCTCCTTGACTCCCTCGGGAGCCTTGTCGGGAGCGCTGATCGGCTCCCCGGCACCCGTGAAGTCCTTGCCGAGAGTCAGCTTCATCGCTTCATCCGGCCCTGCGTCCCCGCCCGACTTCTTCAGGGCGGAGCCGGGCAGGCCCATCATCTTGGCCAGCGCCGCGGCCTGTCCGGCCTGGTTCGGCGCGAACTCGAGCCGCGTCTTGGACAGGTCCTCGGGAGCGTTGCCGGCGTTCGTCGAAAGGGGGACGCCTTTGGAATTCTGGAGCCAGGAGACGGTGGACTGCGCGGCGCCCACGGGACCGCCGCCGTTGAGGATGTCCACCCGTACTTCCGAGGCCGGGGCGGGCTTCACCTTCTTGCCCGCCTTCTCCGCGTCCTTCTGCTTCTTCACCGTCTCGGTCAGCGACTTGTCCTGCTGGAGCATCTTGAACAGCGGGGTGGACTTGCTTTTGTCGAGTATCACCGACGACTTGTCCGCCGGATTGTCCAGAACCGGGGCGGTGACGAAAGTGATCTTCTCGGTGTTCACCCGGCGCAGGTCCTTGCCCAGCGCGATCAGCTTGTTGATGGTGCCTATCCCGGTGTCGACGGTGAGCGCCTTTGTCGCCGACTCCGCGAGGTTGAACAGCTTCTTCGGGTTCGTCAGGGTGCCGCCGGACTTCATCTTGCGGATCATCGAGCTGAGGAACTGCTGCTGCAGTTCGATGCGGCTGAGATCACTGCCGAAGCCGACCGAGTGGCGCGTCCGTACGAACGCGAGCGCCTGCTCGCCCTCGATCGTGTGCTTTCCGGCCTTCAGCTTGAGATGCGACTTGGGGTCGTCTATGTCCTTGGCCACACAGACCTCGACGCCGCCGACCGCGCTGGAGAGCTCCTTGACGGCGTTGAAGTCGGCCATCATGAAGTGGTTGATCTCCACTCCGGTGATCTTCTGGACGGTACGCCAGGTGCAGCCCGGGTCCCGGCCGCGCTGGCCGAGGCTGGTGTTGAAGCGGACGTTCTGCTCCGCGGGGATGTCCTTGACCGAGCCGTCGTCCTGCTTGGTGGGGCACGTCGGGATGTCCGTGATCATGTCGCGGGGGATGGACATCACCGTGGCGTTGGAGCGGTCGGCGGAGACGTGGAAGAGCAGCGTGGTGTCCGCGTGACCGACGCTGCCCTTGTCGCCGTAGCTCTCGTTGCCCTTGCCGGTGCGGTCGTCGGTGCCGATCAGCAGGATGTTGACCGGACCGTCCGAGACGGCCGGATTGTCGATGCCCACATCGACCTTGTCGATGTTGTTGTTCAGATGCTGGTAGTAGAGATAGCCGCCGGCGCACCCGGCGACCATCAGGAGCGCCACGCTGCCGCCGCCCCAACGCAGCACCTTCTGCTTGCCGCTGACCTTCTTCTTCGCCTTCCGGCGGCCGTGCCCGCCGGAGCCGGCGCCGGAGGCGCTCGCACTCGGGGGGTCGCCGGAGCCGCGGCCGGAGCCGCTGTCGGAGGCGCTCTGCCCGCCCGCCCGCCGCCTGCCGCCGCCTGAGCGCGCGCCGCGCTGCCCGGGGGTCTGGTCCGTGGGGTTCTGCCGGCCGGCGGCGCGGCGGCCGGACGGCTCGCTGTGCCGGTCGGTGCCGGAATCCTCGCTCTCCGTGGCCGGCTCCGGGGACGCTCTTCTGCGGCGCGGGGGAGCGCTGTGATGACCGCTCTCGTACGGGCCCTGGTTCTGGGGCCCGTCGTGTGCGGGAGTCAGCCGCAGCTCGTAGCTGCCGGTGTCCGGATTGAACACCCATTGATCCGCGGGGTCGATATCGCCCGCGTGCCGCCGGCCATGCGCGTCCACGATTGCGAAAATCCTCCACTATGCCGCCTGGCGCCCCGGAGGGCGGACCGGATCGCTCACACTATCCGTCGGCTTCCAGACGTAGCGACGTCGGTGACACATTCCACTGGTTCAGAAGCGGTCAATCCGCCCCATTCTTTGCGCTGTCCGCCGCGCAGGCGTCACGCGCGGCCGTCATCCCCCGGTAGGTGGAGGATGAACTGCCGTCCTGAGCTGCCTTCTTCCCGTCCGTCGGGTCGTCCTGCTGGTCACCGACCCGTATCGGCCGGTCCTTACGCAGCTGCGTGAAGAGCTGATCCGCCGCAGGCTGCACCAGTTCGTCCCGATTGGCGTCCAGGGTGTACTGCTTCCGCGGCACGGTGAGGAATCGCACCTGATCCTCCGGTATGTTCCGCAGGCTGCTCGCGAGGTCGTAGAGCTCCTTGAGCGAATTCAGCCCGGAATCCGCGGTCAGTGCGGAGGTCGCCGCGTCGAGGAAGGGGTAGAGCTTCGTGGGGTTGAGCAGCACGCCGTTGGTGCGCACCTTCTGCACGAGTGAACCGAGGAACTGCTGCTGGCGGTCCATCCGCTGGGTGTCGCTGCCGTCGAAGCTCTTGCGGGCGCGGACGTAGCCCAGGGCGTCCTCGCCCTGGAGCACCTGCCGTCCGGCCTCCAGCTCAAGCTTCGCGTCGGTGTCACTCACGGCGTCGGCGAGGCAGACCTCGACTCCGCCCACCGCGTTCACGATGTCCTTGAATCCGGTGAAATCGACGATCATGTGGTGATCCACGCGGATGTCGGTGAGCTGCTCGACCGTACGTATGGTGCAGGCGGCGCCGCCGAACTCGAACGCCCAGTTGAACTGCGCGAGTTGGGCCTCGCTGCGACTGCCGTCCGGCTTCCGGCAACTGGGTATCTCGACCATCAGGTCGCGCGGCAGGGACATCGCGGTCGCACTGGAACGGTCCTTGGGCAGGTGCAGCAGCATCGTGGTGTCCGAGCGCGCGGTGCCGCCGCCCCTGCCGTACTCGGAGTTCGAGCCGTCGCGGCTGTCGGAGCCGAGCAGCAGGATGTTCTGGGCCTCGCTCGGAGCAGGGGCGGGGCGTTCGTCCTCGTGCCGCGCCAGCTCCTCGGCGGTGTCCTGGTCGGTGGTGATGTTGCCGTTGAGCCTTTGGTAGAGCGCCCAGCTGACGCCCGCGGCGGCGAGCACCAGGACCGAGGTCCCGAGTGCGACCCAGCGCAGCCAGCGGCGCCGGCGCGCGGGCCGGGGCGTGGGCTCCGGTTCTTCCGCCGGGGCCGGGCTGGCTTCGGTCACGTGTTGTCCATCCCTTGCGAGGTCATCGGATGCCGGACTCGCACCGCGGCCCGCGCACCGGTGGGACAGGTGTGCGGGCTTCGGTCAAAGGGACAGACGGTCAGAACTGTCGTTTGGTTGTACGTACGGGCAATCTCGTGCCGTGTCGCGGCCCTCGGCTGCCGTTTCGGGGGTATTTGGTGCCGATTGGTTCTGCTGCAGGCAGTTTGGACCTGCTTGGGACCTGCTTGGTACTGCTTGAGCTTGCCTGGTGCGCCCCGAGGGTGTTCGCCGCCCGGACGCGCCCCGGTTCACTCCCCGGCGCTGTGGGTGACGCGCTCGCTCTCCCGGCGCCTGGTGAGCGCTTCGGGTGACAGGTCCGCGGCGTTGCGGCAGAGGATGACCGAGGCCCCGGCGGCGAGCGGCGCGTACAGCCCGGCGGAGAGGCCCTCCCAGCTGTCGTAGGAGAGCGGCGAGAGCAGCCGGGAGCCGGAGATGAGCCCTCGCGCCTCCGCGTCGGCACGGGCGCGCTCCACCACCTGCGCACCCGTCAGCTCCAGGATGCCGCTGCCGCTGCCGCCGCTGCCGCCGTGCACGGTCAGTGCGGGGGCGCCGGGTGCCACGGGGGCGTACGGGGTGAAACGGTCACCCTGGCCCGGCACCTCCACCGCGTAGTCCGCAAAACCCTCGGGCGGCTGCGGGAACCGCACCCCGAGAGGGCGCAGGCTGAGCGCGACGCGCTCCCCGGAGCACGCGCGGGCCGTCTCCAGGGTGTCCGGTCCGGCGACGACCAGATCCGCCGCGGCCGGGTCGCCGTTCACCTCGGCCACCACGCCGGTGGCCGAGCAGGCGAGCAGCCAGACGGCGGACTGCCAGTGCGCGGGCAGCAGCAGCGCGAGCCGGTCGCCGGGCTCGGCGCTCAGCTCGTCCTGGAGGAGATTGGCGGTCTTCGCCACCCAATTGGCGAGGGTGGCCACGGAGAGCTCGACGCGTTCCCCGGTGGCGTCGTCGTAGAAGGTCACCAGCGGGCGGGCGGGGTCCGTGACCAGGGCGGAACTCAGCAGGTCGGCGGGGGTGCGGTCGGTGGCGTCCATCCGTATGAGGGTACGCGGCGGCGAGGAGCGCGGGACGGGCCGGTGGGCGGGCGCCGCCGGTTGGCCGGACCGACTGGGTGTCAGCTCTCGCATGGACAGATATGTGACGGTATGTCCATTATCGTGTTTATGCGCGTACTTCCTGTTACCTCACTCGGTGTTCTCTCCACCGCCGCCCTGCTGATCTCCCTCGCGCCGCCCGTCACCGCGCAGCCCGCACCGGCTGCGGAAGGTGGCGCGCCCGTCACACGTCCCGCCGCTCCCCGGCCGGCGGGCAGCACCCAGTCGCTGCCGCTCCGCCCACTCCGTGCGGCCGGTTCCCCCGACGCACCGGGCTCTCCCCAGTCTGCGGACTCGAAGCGGCTCGGCGACCGGGGGCCGAATGCGGCTCCCAGGGCCGGGGAGCTGGGCCTGGGGCCCCGTACGGTCCAGCCGTTCTCGCTGCTCGGGCTGGTCTGGGAGGACGTCCGCGAGCAACTGCGAGGACAGGTGCTGGTGCGCGTCCGGTCCGTGCGCACGGGCTCCTGGTCCGACTGGCGCGAGATCGACGTGCACGGCACCCACGCCCCCGACCCGCGTGGGGCGGAGCGTACGCAGGAAGGCGGGGGCGTGCGCGGTGCCACCAACCCGTTGTGGACGGACGCGTCCGACGGCGTGCAACTGCGGGTGCTCCCCGAGGCGGGCGCTGGCCTGCCGAAAGGGCTCCGGCTGGAGCTGGTCGACCCCGGCGACTCGGGGGCGGTCCGCGGCGCCCCCGAGTCGGGCAAGGCCGACCCCGGCGCCGCAGAAACGGACAGCACGGAAACCAGCACGGAAACCAGCACGGAAACGAACATCACGGACGCCACCAGCGCGGAGTCCGGCGTCACCAAGATCCCCGCGCTCAGCAGGGCCGAAACGGAGGCCGAGGCGGCAGCGCAGGGCCTGGGTGTGACAGCCGCCGCCGGAGGCCGCAAGCACATCGGCCCGCGCCCCGGCATCGTCACCCGCAAGGGCTGGGGCGCGGACCCCGACCTGCGCGAGGGCGGCTACCTCTACACCAGAACGGTGCGGGCGGCCTTCGTCCACCACACCGCGATGGCCAACAGCTACCGCTGCTCCCAGGCGCCCTCGATCATCCGGGGCATCCACCGCTATCACGTCCGCAGCAGCGGCTGGCGTGACCTGGGGTACAACTTCCTCGTCGACAAGTGCGGCACCATCTACGAGGGCCGGGCCGGAGGCGTTGTCGAGCCGGTCCAAGGCGCCCACACCTACGGTTTCAACGCCAACAGCATGGGCGTCGCCGTGCTCGGCTCGTTCGGGAAGACCGATCCGTCCCGTGCCGCCCGGGACGCCGTGGCGAAGCTCACCGCCTGGAAGCTGGGACTGTTCGGAGTCAACGCGCGGGCTACCACCACGATGACCTCGGGCGGTGGAAAGTATGCAAAGGGCAGCAAAGTGCGCATGCGCACCATCTCCGGGCACCGCGACGGATTCAACACCGAGTGCCCCGGCGACCGGCTCTACAAGCGTCTCGGCTCCATCCGCGCGACCGCGGCCCGCCTTCAGGGCCGCTGACCCCTGGTGCTGCGCCGCGCCCGCTCCACGAACGTGCGGGGCGCAGCACCAGCGCATTGGCAGAACCCGACAGTGCCGCACCCCGAGGTCATGACCCGGGTGCGTATGCCGGGGGAGGCGGGTGGGGGAGAATCTGCGGAAGCAATCGGACGTGCGGGATCGAATTCCCGTACGTCCCCCGCCTCACAGGGGGATTTATGCAGGTCAGTGCGTCAGCCGGGTCGACCGGGCCAGCTGGGCCAGCCGGTACGGAGGCGGTCCTCCTGGTCGGGGGCAAGGGAACCCGGCTGCGGCCCCTGACCGTGAACACGCCGAAGCCGATGGTTCCGGCGGCCGGGGTCCCGTTCCTCAGCCATCAGCTCGCCCGGCTGCGTGCCGCAGGGATCGAACACGTGGTGATGGCCACCTCCTATCTGGCGGAGGTCTTCGAGCCCTACTTCGGCGACGGCTCCGACTTCGGGCTGCGCCTCGAATACGTCACCGAGGACGAGCCGCTCGGCACCGGCGGCGCCATCCGCAACGTCGCCTCCCGGCTGTACTCGGCCCCGCACGAGCCGGTGCTCATCTGCAACGGCGACATCCTCACGGGCCTCGACATCCGCGCCCTGCTCGCGGCGCACACCACCTCCGGCGCCGAGATCTCGCTGCATCTGACCCGGGTCGCCGACCCCCGCGCGTACGGGCTGGTGCCGACGGACGCGGACGGGCGCGTCACCGCCTTCCTGGAGAAGCCGCAGACGCCCGAGGAGATCGTCACCGACCAGATCAACGCGGGGGCGTACGTCTTCAACCGCTCCGTCATCGACACCATCCCGGCCGGACACCCGGTCTCGGTCGAGCGCGAGACCTTCCCCGGCCTGCTGGCCGCAGGCGCCCATCTGCACGGCGTCGTCGACTCCACCTACTGGCTGGACCTCGGCACACCCCAGGCCTTCGTACGCGGCTCCGCCGACCTGGTGCTGGGCCGTGCCCCGTCCCCGGCGGTTCCCGGGCGGCGCGGCGAGTCCCTGGTGCTGGACGGCGCACGGATCGCACAGGACGCCAAGCTGACGGGCGGTACGGCGGTCGGCGGCGGCGCCGTTGTCGGCGCGGGCGCCCAGGTCGAGGGCAGCACGCTGCTGGCCGGGGCGGTCGTCGAACCCGGCGCGCGGATACGGGGATCGATGGTCGGCGCAGGCGCGCGCATCGGCGCCCGGGTGGTGCTGGACGGAGCGGTCGTCGGGGACGGCGCGGTTGTCGGCGCCGACAACGAACTACGGGGCGGGATCCGGGTCTGGTGCGGGGCGGAACTCGCCGCCGGGTCGGTCCGCTTCTCGTCGGACCAGTGAGCAGGCGAGGGGGCGGCCCCCCGCACGTCCCGTCCGGCGGGGTGCCCGCGCCCGCCCCGGGGCCTGCCAAGGCGCCCGCGCGCGCCGTCGGGGCGGCCGCAGCCGGCGCCCGGCGGCGCACCTGGACGCCGGACGAGGCGTACGACCTGGGCGGCTGCCTGCGGGTACTGCGGCGCGGCCCGTACGATCCCGCGTTCCGGGTGCTGGACGGAGCCGTGTGGCGGGTGAGCCGCACACCGGGCGGGCCGGTGACGCTGCGGATCGCACCGGACGGCGCCGGGAAGATCGCCGCCGACGCCTGGGGACCCGGCGCGGACTGGTCGCTCGACCGGCTGCCGGACCTCCTCGGCGCCGGTGACGACCCCGACGCGTTCGTACCGCACCACCGGCTGACCCAGGAGGCGCAGCGGCGCAATCGTGGGCTGCGGCTCGCCCGCACCGGCCTCGTACTGGAATCGCTGATTCCGTCGATCCTCGAGCAGAAGGTCACCACGGACGAGGCGTACCGCGCGTGGCGGCTCCTCCTGTGCCGGCACGGCGACCCCGCCCCCGGGCCGATGGGCGGGCTGCACGTCCCGCCCGACGCGCGTACCTGGTGCATGATCCCGTCCTGGGAGTGGCACCGGGCGGGTGTGGACGGCAAGCGCTCCGCCGCCGTCGTACGGGCCGCACGGCGGGCCGGGCGGATGGAGGAGGCGGCGTCGATGGAGCTGGAGCCCGCGACGGAACGGCTCCGCGCCATCCCCGGCATTGGCCCCTGGACCGCCGCGGAAACGCTTCAGCGCAGCAACGGCGCCCCCGACGCGATCACCGTCGGAGACCTTCACCTGCCGGGCATCATCGGCTTCGCACTCACGGGCGAACGCGGCGCCGACGACGACAGAATGCTGGAGCTGCTCGCCCCGTACGAGGGGCAGCGGCACCGTGCCACCCGGCTGATCATGACCACCGGTCGAACGCCACCGCGCCGGGCACCACGCTTCACCCCCGGCGACATCGCCCGCCTCTGACAGCGGCGCAACCATCCCCCACCGCGGCGCGTTCCGGCGGTGCCGGACCGGACCTACGCGCCCCAGGGAGCGTCACCGTACCGTCAGGAAATCCGCCCCGTCCCGTGGCGGCCGGTCCCGTGGTGGCGCCGCCGGGTGGCCGACGGCGACCGAGCCCATCGGGTCCCAGCCGCCGGGCAGCTCCAGCACCTCCCGTACGGTCTCCCGGCAGAACATCGTGGACGAGACCCACGCCGAACCCAGCCGCTCACCGGCCAGCGCGACCAGGAAGTTCTGGATGCCCGCGCCGTTCGCCACGACGAACATCTCCCGCTCGGCAGCGGCGCGACGCGCGTCCGGGTAGGTGTGCGAGCCGTCCATCACCAGGCACGGCACCACGAGATACGGCGCGTTCCGCAGCACGTCACCTCGCCGCACCCGCCGGGCGATGCTCTCCTCGCTCTTGCCGTCGCTTCGCAGATCGGCGATCCACGCCTCGCGCATGGCGTCGACCAGCCGCGTCCTGGACCGCTTTGACTCCAGCAGGACGAACCGCCAGGGCGTCGTGTGGTGCGGCGCCGGTGCCGTCACGGCGGCCGCCACGGCACGCCGCACCGCCGCGCCGTCGACCGGCTCCTCCGTGAACTCACGCACTGTGCGGCGCAGCGTCACCGCTTCCCGTACGGCCTCCGAAGTACCCAGCCGGAACATGTCGTTCGCCGCGTCGCGCACCAGCGCCCGCGCCGACTGCTCCTCGCCGCCACCACCATCGCCGGCGCCGCCGTCATCGCCGCCGTCGCTCACATGCCGGGACAGACCCCGCACCACCGCCACCGGCAGGCCGCTCGTCTTGCCCTTCACCAGCTCCCCGGCCGCCGCCAGTTCGTCGCCGACGGCCGTGACCGTGACACCGAGCAGGTTGCCGAACGTGTCCTCACCGCCGCGCAGGTCCTCCAGGACCCGCACCCCGGCCGCGCCGATCGCGACGTCCGTCTGACCCACGCGCCACGGCCTGCCGAAGGTGTCCGTGACGACGACCCCGACCTCGACGCCCAGCGCCTCGCGCAGCCCCTCCCGGATGCCGCGCGCCGAGGCGTCCGGATCGAGCGGGAGCAACAGCACCGTGCCTGCCGGGGTGTTGGAGGCGTCCACTCCGGCAGCGGCCATCACCAGGCCGTTCCTGCTCTCGACGATCCGGGCTGCACCGCGCCGGGCGACCACCCGTACGGTCTCCGCCTCGATCGATGCCTCACGGTCGTCGGCCGGTACCGTCCGGCCCTCCGACTTGCTCACGATCTTCGAGGTCACGATCAGCACGTCGCCGTCCGCGAGCCCCGGCATCCGCTCGGCCGTAGCCGCCTCCACGATGAGCTTGACCAGGCTGTCGCCGGGCTGCACCTCCGGGATGCCGGGCAGCGCCCACACCTGGAACGAGGCCGGTACGCCACTCACGGGATCGTGCGCGACGTCGCGCGAGCCGTCATGTACGGGGGTGGTCATGCGCGGACCTCCTCGGCCAGGGTCAGCGCCTCGCGCGCCATCTGTGCGGTCGCCTCGACATCGGTCATCATCAGGGGCACCGCGCGGCAGCGGATGCCCGCCTCCTCGACGGACGGGACGGCAGCCGAGTCGACGGTGTCGACGAGCCAGCCGTCCAGCAGCCCGGAGCCATAGTGGCGCGCGACCGCCGCCGCCGTCGCCTCGACGCCGACCGCGGCCAGCACCTTGTCCGCCATCCCGTGCACCGGGGCGTCGCCCACGATCGGTGAGAGACCGACAACCGGCACCCCCGCGTCGGCGATTGCCTCCCGGATGCCGGGCACCGCGAGGATCGTGCCGACACTCACCACGGGGTTGGACGGCGGGAAGAGGATGACGTCCGCGTCTCCGATCGCCTCCAGCACTCCGGGCGCGGGCTGCGCCTGGTCCGCCCCCACCGGCACGACCGCGTGCGCGTCGACGGAGGCGCGCAGGCGTACCCAGTACTCCTGGAAGTGAATGGCCCTGCGTTCGCCCTCACCGTCCGACACGGCCACGTGCGTCTCCACCCGGTCGTCCGTCATGGGGATGAGCCGGACGCCCGGCTGCCAGCGTGCGCACAGCGCCTCGGTGACGGCGCTGAGGGAGTAACCGGCACCCAGCATCTGCGTACGGACGATGTGCGTCGCGAAATCGCGGTCGCCCAGCCCGAACCACTCGGGGCCCACGCCGTAGTCGGCCAACTCGGCCTTCACGGTGAAGGACTCCTCGGCCCGGCCCCAGCCCTGCTTCTCGTTGATGCCGCCGCCGAGCGTGTACATCACGGTGTCGAGATCGGGACAGATCTTGAGGCCGAACAGATGGATGTCATCCCCGGTGTTGCCGATGACGGTGACGTCCGCGTCCGGGGCGGCGGACTTGAGCCCTTGAAGGAATCGGGCACCACCGACACCTCCGGCCAGAACCACAATGCGCTGCATGCAGACAGTCTGTCAGCCGGAGGCTGAATCCCTGAGGGGCGGTGGTCGGGCGACGGGTGGGCCTGTCAGCCGGAGGCTGGGTCCTTGAGGGGTGTCCGTGCGGTGGACGCCTTGTGGGGGGTGTGCATCGGCATCTCGGTGAGGCCGGGGAAGTAGATGTGCAGACTGACCGCGGGTTCGAGGCTGTCGTTGACCGCCTCGTGCACGTAGCCCGGTCCGAACACACGCTGCGCGCCGGGAGTCAGCAGACGCGCGGTCACACCGCTCTTGCCGCTCGTGGCGCCGCCACGGCGGACGCGCTCGGTCAGTTCACCGGTCAGCACGGTCAGCACGCCGGACGAGGCGCCGTGGTCGTGTTGCCCGCTGCCCTGGCCCGGCAGCCAGCTGAGCAGCCACACCTCGTAGCCGGGGCCGGTGCGCAGCCGGTGGTACCAGCGGGTGAGGGCGTCGTACCGCACGAGTGGTGCCCAGGAGTCGTGGTCGGCGGCGATCGTACGGGCCAGACCGGCGAATCCGGCGACGGTGCTGGGGTGGTCGGGGGCGGGCGGCAGGAGATGCGGGACGGCGAGCAGGTCGCCCGCGATCTGGAGGTCGCTGTTCACAGAGCAGATGCCTTTGGCTGAGAGGTCGGGCTGGAGGTCAGGAGGAGGGGCCGGTGCGCGGGAGCCCGGGGGAGGGCTGGGCGCGGTGGGGATGCCTCAACAGCAGCGACGACAACACGGCCAGGACGCGGCGCAGCCCGACCGGCCGTAGCGGGTCGGGTGCGGCGAGCGTGGCACGGACATGCGGTCAAGGAGACCGGCTGACCCCGGCCGCTGTCAACTGGATGCCGCGCTCGGGCGTACGGATTCACTCCATCCGGTTGCCTTGCTTGGAGAAAGGTTTGTGCAGTGCCCGCCGCGGACATGTGGCGCAGCAGCCGCGCACCCAAACGTCGTTGTGGTTCTGTGATCTCTCTGTGATCAGCGCCGCTTCGGTGCGGGAGCCGGAGCGTGTTCGATGCGCGTCCCGTCTTCCGGGCGAGAGGTGCGAAGTGATGATCAACCTTGCGGGGTTGTCATAGTTTGTAGATATTTGAAGACTTTCCGGATGCCTTGGTTCCGCAGAGTGAATAAGGGTCGCAATAGCAGATCTTGGCTTGACTGGCCTTGATCGGCGCACTTGTAATTTCACTCGTGTCGTTCATGCGGGATAGGTAACGACTGCATCACGGGGACGTAAAGACAGACGAGGGGCGCGCACATGACCGAGCTGTTCGAACAACTGCTGGTCGACGAGGCGGACGAGGAGCTCGGCTGGCAGGAGCGCGCGCTCTGCGCCCAGACCGATCCGGAGTCGTTCTTCCCCGAGAAGGGCGGATCTACCCGCGAGGCGAAGAAAGTCTGTCTTGCCTGCGAAGTCCGGTCCGAGTGTCTGGAGTACGCACTCGCCAATGACGAGCGTTTCGGCATCTGGGGCGGGCTGTCCGAGCGGGAGCGGCGCAGGCTGAAGAAGGCGGCTGTCTGAGGGCTGTCCCGTGATCCCTGGCGGGCGCACGACGACAGCTACGGCACCTCGCTGCGTTGCCGGAACGCCCGGATACGCCCAGTATGAGGACGCCCCTCCGCCTTGCGAAGCACCGCATCTGACGCCGCGCGCTGATCCACCAGGGATTACGGGACGGCCTTTAGGGAGTCCGCCAGGGCCTGCCCGGCGGGGCTGCGCGGCCCCGCAGCCGGACAGCTCCGGGCCCGGCCCGGCGTACGCCGAATTTCCCGGCACCGGCTGCGGCATTCCCATGCAGGGGTAAAGAGCAACCCGGCCCAAGGGTTGACAAACCGTCTGCGCTGTTTCTTTAATCATATGGTTCGTGTATGTGAGGAGCAGAACCGCACGGCTTGCTGCCCGGGCGGCGGCACGGCTCCGCTTTCCTGAATTCGGCCACCGCGACCACGGCACGGCGCAGCAATTCGGCGAGGGCTCCATCTGATGATCCGCTTCCGGATTCCGGAGTGAGCTGTGCGTGCAACCGTCGGTTATCGGCTGCGCGGGCTCCGCCCCACGTGGGCCGGACCTCGCCCGCTCCACGTCGGCTCAGCGTCATCCCGCAGTCCGATGGCACTTCTGCCGTCTCTTTTCTGCCCGGCCCCCGGAGTAATGCCTGAAAACAATGGAGGTTGACGAAAGTGAGAGGTCGAACACGTTTAGGATTCCTTCTGTTTGTCGTGCGTACAGAAAGGACAGGTATCGGCTCGGAAACGGAGGAGTCCGTCGAGGTGCGGAGGAAACCGTGAAGGCGAAAGTGCTGGGACCGCTGAGTGCCGAGGTCAACGGGGTTTCGATCGTTCCCACCGCGGGAAAGCCCCGCCAGTTACTGGCGTTACTCACCCTCTGCCCGGGGCGCGTCATGCCGGTTTCGACGCTCATGGAGGAGCTCTGGAGCACGGCCCTCCCGGCGAGCGCCCTCACCACCCTGCAGACCTACATCCTCCAGTTACGCAGACGGCTGGCCGCTGCGATGGGCCCCGACGCTCCGGGTTCGGCCGCGAAAGAGGTACTCGCCACCCAGTACGGCGGCTACGTCCTCCAGGTCCCCCGCGAAGGGGTGGACGTGCACGCGTACGAGAGTCTGGCGGAGGAGGGACGGCTGGCGTTCGAGGAGGGTGACGACGGCCGGGCGGCCCGCTCCCTCCGTGCGGCTCTCAAGCTGTGGGCGGGCCCCGCGCTCGTGGACGTACGCGCCGGCCCCGTGCTCGGCAACGAGGTGACCCGGCTGCGGGAGAGCCGCCTGGTCACCATGGAGCGGCGGATAGACGCCGAACTGCGGCTGGGCAGGCACACCGAACTCATCGCGGAGCTCGCGGACCTGACCGGCCGCCACCCGCAGCACGAGGGCCTGCACGCGCAGGCGATGGTGGCGCTCTACCGCTCCGGACGCCAGGCATCCGCCCTCGACGCCTACCGGCGGCTGCGCGGACGGCTCGTCGAGGATCTGGGAGTGGAGCCCTCGCCCCGGCTCCAGCGGCTCCACCAGGCGATCCTCGCGGTCGATCCCCAACTGGAGGTCGTCGCGGGACCGCGGCGTACCTCGACCTTCGACCTCTATGCGGCGTGAACCCCGAGCACGTGACCCGGAACCGGAGGCTCAAGTGAGGCTCTAGCAAGGCTCCCTCGGCGTCTCCCAGTCTGGCGGAGCGTGATCCACGCGTAGGCACCCCAACCTGCAATGAGGTGGAGATGAACATGCTCATCAACCGTTCCCGTTTCTCCAAGATCAGCGTTCTGGGAGCCGCGGCGGCAGCGACCCTGCTGTTCGCCGGTTCCGCCTCGGCGGCGGCTGCCCCGGCGCTGACCGTCACGCCCAGCACCGGCCTCACCGACGGGCAGACGGTGGCCGTCGCGGGCAGCGGGTACGTCGCGGGCACCGAGGTGGGCGTCAGCCAGTGCGTCAACGACACCACGTGCGCCGATGCCACCGTGCACACCACGGCCGACGCCAACGGCGGCTTCAACGTCTCCTACGACGTGCAGACGACATTCACGGCCACCGACTGGAACACCGGCGAGACCGTCACGGTCGACTGCGCCGTGGACGACTGCGCGATCGTGGCCTGGGAAGAGGTGGGCGGCCCCGTGGCTCACCCCATCTCCTTCGGCTGACCCTTCCGCCTCGGGCTGACCCGTCGGGCCGTCTCCGCCTCCGCACCGGAGCCGGGGGCGGCCCGACGCGCTGCCGGGCCCGGCAGTCACGACCTCCCCCGCGACAGGGGGTGGTCGCAAGCCGCTACGGTTCCGTCCGCGGGAAGGAGCGGAGCCGTTAGTGTGGGGCACCGTCCAAGACGCGCCGGCCTCCTGCGAGGGTGCTCGCGTCCACCGCAGTCCACCCAAACGGGGCCCCTACCTCGATGTCCGTGCACAGTCACTCGGCAGCCCAACACGGGGCGGCCACAGCAGGGTTGGCCACTCCCACCCCTCCCGCCTTCCCCCGGCACGTCGTCACGGCCGTGCTCGTCTCCCACGACGGGGCACGCTGGCTGCCCGAGGCGCTGGCGGGGCTGAGCGGCCAGGAGCGTCCCGTCCAGGACATCGTCGCCGCCGACACCGGCAGCGCCGACGAATCCGCCGGACTCCTCACCGACTCCCTCGGCCCCGCCCGGGTGCTGCACATGGCCCGGCGCACCGGCTTCGGCACCGCCGTCGAGGAGGCCGTCCGTGCGACGCGGGTGCTCACCCCGGACGACCTGCCCTATCTGAAGCGGCCCAGCGGCTGGGATCCGGCCACCCGCACCTGGCGCGACGACGCCTACGACATGCCGGAACTCCCCTACGGCGAGCCCGTCCAGTGGCTCTGGCTGCTGCACGACGACTGCGCGCCGGAGCCGGACGCGCTGGAGCGAATGCTCCACGTCGTCGACGCCGACCCCTCCGTCATGATCGCCGGGCCCAAGCTGCGCAGCTGGTACGACCAGCGGCAGCTGCTCGAAGCGGGCGTCACCATCGCCCACAGCGGGCGCCGCTGGACCGGCATCGAACGGCGCGAACAGGATCAGGGCCAGCACGACCAGGTGCGCCCCGTGCTCGCCGTGTCCACGGCCGGGATGCTCATCCGCCGTGACGTCTTCGAGCAACTCGGCGGATTCGACCGGCGGCTGCCGCTCATGCGCGACGACGTCGACCTGTGCTGGCGTGCCCACTCGGCCGGACACCGGGTGCTCGTCGTCCCCGACGCGGTGCTGCGGCACGCCGAGGCGGCCTCCCGCGAGCGCAGGCCCGTCGACTGCGTCGGACGCGGCCGCGGCGCAAGCCCGCACCGTGTCGACAAGGCCGGAGCCGTCTACACCCTGCTCGCCAACAGCCGCACCGCCGTACTCCCCTGGGTGCTGCTGCGGCTGACGCTCGGCACCCTGCTGCGCACCCTCGCCTATCTCGTCGGAAAAGTGCCCGGACAGGCGCTCGACGAGGTGGGCGGCTTGTTCGGCACCCTGCTGCGGCCGCTGCGCCTCACCGGCGCCCGCCGCGCACGGGGCAAGCCGGTCGTCGCCCAGAGCGACCTGCGCGGGCTCTTCCCGCCGCCCGGAGCGACGGTACGAGCCACCGCGGAGCAGATCGCGGGCAGCCTCGGCGGCCGGTCCGAGCCCGAACCCTCCACCGGCGGGCGGCACGGCGCCGTCGAGTCCGGCCCGGGTGACGACGACGCCGACTTTCTGGAGGTCGAACAGTTCGCGCGGCTGAAGCGGCTCGCCCAGAAGCCCGGCCCGCTGCTCTTCGGCGTCCTGCTGCTCGTCTCACTCATCGCCTGCCGCTCCCTGCTGGGCGGCGGCGCCCTGGCGGGCGGCGCACTGCTGCCCGCACCGGGCGACGTGGGCGACCTGTGGGCGTATGTCTACGACGGCTGGCACCCGGTCGGCACCGGCAGCACCGAGATCGCGCCGCCGTACCTCGGGGTCGTCGCCGCGCTCGCCACGCTGCTGTTCGGCAGCACCGGGCTCGCCCTCACCCTCCTGCTCGTCTGCTCCGTGCCCCTTGCCGGGCTCACCGCCTACTTCGCCTCCCGCCCGCTTGCCGAGTCACGGCTGGTACGCGCCTGGGCGAGCGTGGCGTACGCCTTCCTGCCCGCCGCCACCGGCGCCCTGGCGGGCGGGCGCATCGGCACCGCCGTACTGGCGATCACCCTGCCGCTGCTGGCCCGCACCGCCGTCGCAGCCAGCGGACTGCGCGGCACCGCCTCGTGGCGCGCGGCCTGGGGCCTCGCGCTGCTGCTGAGCCTCACCACCGCCTTCACCCCGGTGGTGTGGCCGATCGCCCTGGTGCTCGCGCTCGTCACACTCGCCCTGCCCTTGCTGCCGGGCACGGGCGCGCCGGCCGCCGGTACCGTCCCGACCGCGCTCCGCGCCCTGATCGTGCTGGCCACCCCGCTGGTGCTGCTGGCGCCCTGGTCGACGACGCTGCTCGGCAGCCCGTCACGCTTCCTGGACGAGGCGGGCCTGCCGTACGGCGAAGGCGCCGCCGACGCCGTGGACCTGCTGACTCTCACCCCGGGCGGCCCGGGCACCACGGCCGGGCTGCTGCTCGCCGGGGTGGTGCTGGCGGCCCTCGCGGCACTGCTGCGCGCCGACCGGCGGCGGGTGACCCTCACCGCCTGGGTCGTGGCACTGACCGGGCTCCTCTTCGCCGCACTGAGCAACGGCTCCGGCTGGGCCGGACCCGCCACCCTCGTCTACGGTCTGGCGCTGCTGTCGGCAGCGGCTGTGGGCGCCGACGGGGCGCGGGAGCGGGTCGCCTCGCGCAGCTTCGGCTGGCAGCAGCCGGTCGCCGGGCTGATCGCCGTCGCCGCGGTGGCGGCCCCGCTGATCGCGGCCGTCGGCTGGATGTCGGACGGCGCGGACGGTCCGCTCTCCCGGCGTGACCCGGTGCAGGTGCCCGCGTTCGTCGCGGAGGAGAGCGGGACGGAGGACCAGCCGCGCACGCTGGTACTCGCCGGTGACGACGCGGACGGCGCCGCATCCGGCGTCTCGTACACCCTGGTGCGCGGCTCCGGCGCGCGCTTGGGCGACGCCGGTGTGGCGGCGGCGACGGGCGAGGACGACAGGCTCAGCGGCATCGTCGCCAACCTCGTCGCGGGCTCCGGCGCCGACCAGACGAGCCAGCTCGGCGGCTACGCGATCCGCTACGTACTGGTGCGCGACGGCGCACCGCGCGCGATGAGCCGCGTGCTCGACGCGACACCCGGACTGACCCGGCTCAGCCAGGAGGACGGCAGCTCGCTGTGGAGCGTGGCGGGAGACGTCTCCCGCGTCTCCGTCGTGCCCGGGGACGGGGCCCGCGAGGACGGATCCGCGGGTGCGGTCACCGCCCCGGTGCCGGTGGACGCGGGGCCGGTCGAGGCACACACCAAGATCGACTCAGGGCCGGACGGCCGGGTGCTGCGGATCGCGGACGCGGCCGACGCGGGCTGGAAGGCCACGCTGGACGGCAAGCCGCTGAAGGCGATCACCGTCGACGGCTGGGCACAGGGGTTCGAGCTGACCGCGGAGGGCGGCCGGCTGGACCTGACGTACGAGACGCCGCTCTCGCACACCGGATGGGTGTGGGCACGCGGGGTGCTCGCCGTGCTGGTGCTGGTCCTGGCCCTGCCGGGGCGGCGACGCGAGATCGACGACGACCTGCCGGAGGTGGCGGCGGTACCGGTACCGGAGCAGCCGGTGGCGGGCGAGGGGCGCCGGGCGCGGCGGCTGCGGGCCGCGGCGGAGACGGCCGAGACACAGGGGGCGGCAGAGACGGCGGACGCCGGGCCGCCTCCGGTCCCCGGGCAGGTGCCGTACGAGGCTTCCCACGAGGCGTCTTACGAGGCGCCGCAGCCCGACCTCGCGCCCGGCTTCCAGCCCGAACCGCAGTACGCCGACTACGCGTCCGGCTACGGAGACACCTACCAGCAGCCGTACGAGCCGCAGGCGCCCCAGCCGCCCCTGCCGCCGCAGCATGCGCCCGGCTACCCGCAGCAGCCCTACGACGACTGGCAGGCGCAGCAGCACGGCCAGCAGCACGGCCAGCCGCCCGCCCAGCCGCCCGCCGAGCCGTACGGATACGACGCGTACGGCTATGACGCGGGTGGTTACGAAGCAGGCGGATACGAAGCAGGCGGCTACGACGGCACCCCGTACGGCAACAGGAGTGAGCAGCAGTGAACCGCCCCACCCTCACCCTGATCGGCGCCGTCACGGCGCTCGCCGCCGTCACCGGTGTCGCCGCGCTCACCGTGCCCGAGGACTCCTCCGGTTCGGCCGCGGACAGCGCCCCGGCGGCCAAGCGACTGCCGGTGGAGCGGTCGACGCTGATCTGCCCGAAGCCACCCGACTCCCAGCTGGCGGAGACCGAGTACACGGCGTTCACGCCGAAGGGCGGGTCGGGCAAGGGCAGCGCGGAGATGTTCCCCGCCGACTACACCGACCCGGCCGCTCCAGCCGACGGCGAAGGCAAGAAGGACAAGAAGGAAAAGGGCGTCGACACGGACGACGCGAAGGCCAAGGCCGTGCTCCCCCTCAAGGAGCCCGGCAAGCCGGTCACCGTCAGCACCGAACGCTCCGACGCCCCCGCCCTGATCGGCTCCGCCGACGGCCGGTTCGCCCCCGGCTGGTCCGTACAGCAGACCACCACCGTGAGCGCCGGTGCCGGGCGTGGCCTGCACGGCGTGGCCTGCGCCGAGGCCGGCACGGACTTCTGGTTCCCCGGCGCGAGCGCCGCCGAGGAGCGGCAGGACTACGTCCACCTCACCAACCCCGACCAGACCGCGGCAGTCGTCGACCTGGAGTTGCACGGGAAGGACGGCCGGATCAAGAGCGACGCGGGCGAGGAGATCTCCGTCCCGCCCCGTTCGACGGTGCCGGTGCTGCTGTCCACGCTCACCGCCGAACCGGTGGCGAACGTGGCGGTCCACGCCGTCGCCCGCACCGGCCGGGTCGCCGCCCAGGTGCAGGTGATGGACCAGAAGCTGGGCGGCGACTGGCTGCCCCCGGCCGCTGTCCCCGGCCCGACCGCCGTGCTGCCGGGCATCCCGGGCGACTCGACGTCCGTGCGCCTGGTGGTCACGGCTCCGGGCGGGAAGGACGCGGACCTGAAGGTGCGCCTGGCGGCGCCCTCGGGGCAGTTCACCCCGGCGGGGCAGGAGACGCTCCATGTGAAGGCGGGCAAGACCGCGGCGGTCGACCTGAAGGACCTCACCAGGGGTGAGGCCGGCTCGCTGATCCTTTCACCGTCGGGGAACGGCGGTGAGGCGCCGATCGTCGCGGCGGTGCGGGTGACCAGAGGGAAGGGCGCCAAGCAGGAGACGGCGTTCATCCCCTCCACGGCACAGGTCGAGAAGCGGGCCACGGCGGTCGGAAACCGGGCGAAGGAGTCGACGCTGTCGCTGGCGGCACCCGGCAAGTCCGCCAAGGTGCGGGTCACCGCGTCGCCCGGCACCGGCGGCGGCACGGCCGGCAGCGAGACCTACACCGTCAAGGCGGGCGCCACCCTGGCCGTCACCCCGCCCAGCCCCAAGGGCGGCAAGGGGGCTTACGCCCTGACGATCAAGCCGCTGTCCGGCGGTGAGGTCTACGCCGCGCGCACCCTCGCGCGGGAGCAGGACGGCGTCCCCATGTTCACGGTGCAGTCGCTGCCGGACGACAAGGGGACGGTGGCCGTGCCGGAGGCGGGCGAGGACCTGTCGATGCTGACGGACTGACCGTCTCGCGGTCAGTCCTGTCCGTAGCGCGGATCGACCGACTCCGGGGAGAGGCCGAGCAGTTCGGCGACCTGCTCGACGACGACCTCGTGCACGAGCAGTGCGCGTTCGTCGCGGTTCTTGGTGCGGATCTCCACCGGGCGGCGGTAGACGATCACGCAGTCCGGGCGGTCGGAGTGCGCGGGGACGACCCGGCCGAGCGGCACGATGCCGGAGTCGTCCGGCTCGGCGTCGTCCATGCGGGGCACCTCCTGCACCGCGAAGTCGACCCCGGCGAGCTGCGGCCAGTGCCGCTCCAGGCGGTCGGCCGAGTCACGCACCAGATCGTCGAAGGTCTCCGCCCGGCTCGTCACCAGCGGCACCTGGGGCGGCGCCACCGGCCCGCGCATGCCACGGCCATGGCGGTCTCGGCGGCGCGGCCGCGGATCAGCGGGGCGGGGCGGGTCGTTCATCACCCCGAGCCTAGCCGTCTCCCGGCGCCCCCGGCGCCCATCGAGTCATACCGAGCGTACGCGTACGGTGCCGTACGGTCGCCGCCCCGCCGGCCGCGGGGCCGGCCGCGGGCAAGGGTGACGACACGGCGGAGTGACGTCCCGGGGGAGTCGTCGCAGCCCGCTCAAGAGTGCGGTACCGTCCAACGTCGTGAGTCCTGTACGTCGCTGTTCGCGCTCCGCGTGCGGTCGCCCTGCCGTGGCGACGCTGACGTACGTCTATGCGGATTCGACCGCCGTGCTCGGCCCCCTCGCCACCTATGCCGAACCGCACTGCTACGACCTCTGCGCCGACCACTCGGAGCGGCTGACGGCCCCGCGCGGCTGGGAGGTCGTCCGGCTGGCGCTGGACTCCGGCCCGGCCCGGCCCAGCGGCGACGATCTGGAGGCGCTGGCGGACGCCGTGCGCGAGGCCGCTCGTACGCACCGGGGCAGGCCGGAGCGCGGCGACCCCTCCCCGGCGGGCCCGGGCGGGCGCGACGCCGATCCGATGGAGGTCGCCCGGCGGGGGCACCTGCGGGTGCTCCGCTCCCCGGAGCCCTGAGAGCCTGGCCGGGTGACCTCGCACCGTCCGGCTGGTCCACGCGCGTTACGCCCGCCCATTCTGTTAGGGGCTCTAAGAGCCCCTAACAGAATGGGCGGTCGATCAGCTTGCGGCGTCTGGTGCGTGCGCTCGCAAGGCGGAGGATCGTCCTCGTACTGGGCGTACATGGACGACTCCGACAACGCGGCGAGCGCGCGTGCCAGGCGTCGCAAGCCGACCGCCCATTCTGTTAGCGGCTCTAAGGGCGTGGGGGAGGTCCTCGCCCTGCCGCCGCCGTTGCCCTCCCTCCCGACGGGTACGTTTGTGGCTCCGTTGAGAACTCCAGGAGGGCTGGGTGGCCGTGGCTGATCTCTCGCAGATCGTGAAGGCATACGACGTACGCGGTGTGGTGCCGGACCAGTGGGACGAGGGGCTGGCCGAACTGTTCGGCGCGGCCTTCGTGCAGGTCACGGGCGCCGGTGCGATCGTGGTCGGGCACGACATGCGGCCTTCGTCGCCAGGCCTCTCGGAGGCGTTCGCGAGAGGCGCGACGGGCCGGGGCGCGGACGTCACCCTGATCGGGCTCTGCTCGACCGACCAGCTGTACTTCGCCAGCGGCAGCATGGGGCTGCCGGGCGCGATGTTCACCGCCTCGCACAACCCCGCCCGCTACAACGGCATCAAGATGTGCCGGGCCGGGGCGTCACCAGTTGGCCAGGACACCGGCCTGTCCGAGATCCGCGGCCTGGTGGAGGAGTGGTCCGCCGCAGGCTCCGCGGGCCCGCCCGCCTCCGGCGCGCCGGAGGGCTCCCTCTCCCGGCAGGACACCCTCACCGACTACGCCGCCTATCTGCGCACGCTGGTGGACCTCCAAGCCGTCCGCCCGCTGAAGGTCGTGGTGGACGCGGGCAACGGCATGGGCGGCCACACGGTGCCCACCGTCTTCGAGGGGCTTCCGGTCGAGCTCGACGCGATGTATTTCGAGCTGGACGGCAGCTTCCCGAACCACGAGGCCAACCCGCTCGACCCGAAGAACATCGTCGACCTCCAGGCCCGGGTGCGCGAGTACGGCGCCGACCTCGGACTGGCCTTCGACGGCGACGCGGACCGCTGCTTCGTCGTCGACGAGAACGGCGACCCGGTCTCCCCCTCCGCGATCACCGCACTGGTCGCGGCGCGCGAGCTGGCCAAGTCGCCGGGGGCCACGGTCATCCACAACTGCATCACCTCCTGGTCGGTCCCCGAGGTGGTCAGGGAGTCGGGCGGCGTTCCCGTCCGTACCCGGGTCGGGCACTCCTTCATCAAGCAGGAGATGGCCGCGACGGGGGCGATCTTCGGCGGCGAGCACTCGGCGCACTACTACTTCCGCGACTTCTGGAACGCGGACACCGGCATGCTGGCCGCCCTGCACGTACTGGCCGCGCTCGGCGGCCAGAGCGGTCCGCTCTCCGCGCTGGTGGCCTCCTATGACCGCTACGCCTCCTCCGGAGAGATCAACAGCACCGTCCAGGACCAGGCCGCCAGCGCAGCCGCGGTCAAGGCGGCCTACACGGGCCGCGAGGGGGTCACGCTGGACGAGCTGGACGGGCTGACGGTCACCGCCGCCGACTGGTGGTTCAACCTGCGTCCTTCCAACACCGAACCGCTCCTGCGCCTCAACGTGGAGGCACGCGAGCCTTCGACGGTCGCCGAGGTGCGCGACACCGTGCTGGCCCTGATCGGCTGAGCCGGTCCCCGTCGTTTCGTCGACCGGTCCGCGCACGTCCGCGTCCTGCCGCGGCCCGGCGGTACGCTGGGCCGCACAGCAGCGCCTGCCTCTGAAGGGACATCCCCATGCCGCTCGAAGCCGGTCTCCTCGAGATCCTCGCCTGCCCGGCGTGTCACGCGCCGCTCCGCGAGGAGTCGCAGGCCAGCGACGCGGACGCCGGGGCCGACAGCTCCCCTCCGGGCGAGCTGGTCTGCACCGGGGGTGCGGACTGCGGCCTCGCATATCCGATCCGCGACGACATTCCGGTCCTCCTCGTCGACGAAGCCCGCCGCCCGGCCTGACCGCCTGACACGCCTGGCACACGCCCGAACCCGTTTGACACTCCGGCTCAAGACCCCGCCGACGACCGATCGGAGGCTCGACCCGATGCTCGACGAGTCCCTGCTGGATGCCCCTGACGCGCTGGCCCGCGCCGATGCGGCGGGATTGCTGCTCGGCGCGGCGGAGTCCGGGGCGCGCACGCGCACGGCCATAAGGCAGGCAGACGACGCCGGGCTCTCCGCGTTGCAGCCGGACGGGCGGCCCCGCTCCGTGCTGGTGGCCGGGTACGGCCCGGTCACCAGCTGTGTGGCCGACCTCCTCGGCGCGTTCTGCAACGGCGGGGTGCCGGTCACCCTGCTCCGCCCCTCGGGCGCGCTGGCGGCCCCCTCCGCGCTCAGCTGGATGCTGCCCGGCTGGGTGGGCCCGCTCGACCTGCTGCTCCTCACCACCGCCGAAGGCGAGGAGCCCGGCCTGGAAGCGCTCGTCGAACAGGCGTACCGCCGGGGCTGCACGGTCGTCGCCATCGCCCCGCCGCGCACCCTGTTGACCGAGGCCGTCGGGCAGACGCGTGGACTGGCGGTTCCCCTGGCCGCCGCCCCCGCCGCCTACGAGTCCTCGCACGGACAGCAGGAACCGTCCGGGACGGTGCGGCTTCCCGCCACCCAACCAGGCACCCTCTGGGCGATGATCACCCCGCTGCTCGCGCTCGCCGACCGGCTCGGCCTGGTCTCCGCGCCGACGTCCGCGTTGCAGAAACTCGCCGACCGGCTGGACCGGGTCGCCGAGCGGTGCGGCCCGGCCATCGACACCTACAGCAACCCCGGAAAGACCCTCGCCGTCGAACTCTCGGGCGCGCTGCCGCTGTTGTGGAGCGAGGGAGAGGTGGCGGGCGCCGCCGCCCGCCACGCCGCCACCACCCTCAGCGCCCTCGCCGGGCGACCGGCACTCGCGGCCCGGCTGCCCGAGGCCCTCACGGCGCACGGCGCGCTGCTCACGGGCGCGCTCACCGGCGCGGGCGCCCAGCAACCGGACTTCTTCCGGGACAGGGTGGAGGATCCGGAGGCACTGCACACCCGCGTGGTGTTGCTGCGCGAGCAGGACCGGGCGCGGGATTCGGCCGCCGTCGCCGCCCGTGAACTGGCGTACGCGCACGACTCCCCGCTCAGCGAGCTGGAGCCCGCCGAGGGCAGCACCGGGCTGGAAGCCGCCGCAGAACTGATCGCCACGCTGGATTTCGCCGCCGTTTACCTGGCGCTCGCCGCCGGCGACGCATCCTGAACCGCGCGCATCAGCACGCCAGCATCAGCACGCCAGCATCAGTACGCCAGTACCAGCACTGCCACGAGCACCAGCACCAGCACCGTCACCGCAGACAGTCAGGAAGCCCGCACCACATGGACCGCCTCGACAATTCCGTGCGTCCCTACGCCTGGGGATCCGTCACCGCCCTCCCCGAGCTGCTCGGCGTACCGCCAACCGGTGCACCGCAGGCCGAGATGTGGATGGGCGCGCACCCCGGAGCCCCGTCCCGCGTCGACCGCGACAGCGGCCCGGTCACACTCTCCGAGGTGATCGCGGCGGACCCGGAGGGTGAGCTCGGCGCCGTGACGACGGCAGCCTTCGGGCCCCGGCTGCCGTTTCTGCTCAAGGTGCTCGCGGCGGCTTCCCCGCTCTCCCTCCAGGTGCACCCGGACCTGTCGCAGGCCGCCGAGGGCTTCGCCGCCGAGGAGGCGAGCGGCGTCCCGCTCGACGCCCCGCACCGCAACTACAAGGACGCCAACCACAAGCCCGAACTGCTGTGCGCGCTCACGCCGTTCGAGGGCCTCTGCGGCTTCCGGCACGCGTCGGAGGCCGCCGCGCTGCTCTCCGGCCTCGATGTCGACGGCCTGAAGCCTTACGCGGACATCCTGCACGCAAGCCCGGAGGGCGACGCACTGCGGGAGGTGCTGACCGGCCTGCTGACCGCCGACCGGGCGGCGCTCGCGGAAACCGTCGCCCAGACGGCCGCCGCCGCCGAACGCCTCAGCGGCGGCACCCACGCCGACACGCCGCAGGGGGTCGCCTACGCCACCAGTGCCTCCCTCGCCCGGCACTACCCCGGGGACCCGGGGGTCATCGCCGCGCTGCTCCTCAACCACGTACGGCTGCAGCCCGGCGAAGCGCTGTATCTCGGGGCCGGGGTACCGCACGCCTACCTGAACGGGCTCGGCGTCGAACTGATGGCCAATTCCGACAACGTGCTGCGCTGCGGCCTCACCCCCAAGCACGTCGATGTGCCGGAGCTGCTGCGCATCGTCCGCTTCGAGGCGGGCGAGCCGGAGATCCTCCGCCCGGACCCGGTGGGCGGTGAAGAGGTCTACCAGACCCCCGTCGAAGAGTTCCGGCTCTCCCGACTGGTCCTCGAAGCGAGCCGTCCCGGCCGCGAGTTGGCGGGGCGTACGCCCCAGATCCTGCTGTGCACCGCCGGCCGCGTCACCCTCCGGGATGCGGCGGACGGCACCGAACTGGTCCTGGAGCGCGGGGAGTCCGCGTATGTGAAGTCGGGCAGCCGCCCGGAAGTCTCCGGCGGGGGTACGCTCTTCCGCGCCACCGTGGCCGTCTGACCGGACGGCCGGGCGCACAGGAACACCCGGAGAAAGGGACCCCTCTCGCATGAGTGCAGCAGGCGGAACGAAGGCGATCGTCGCCGCCCTGGTAGCCAACGCGGCCATCGCGGTGGCCAAGTTCGTGGCCTTCGCCTTCAGCGGCTCGTCCTCGATGCTCGCGGAGGGCGTCCACTCCGTCGCCGACTCCGGAAACCAGGCGCTGCTGCTGGTCGGCGGGAAGAAGGCGAAGCGGGCCGCCAGCGAGGAGCACCCCTTCGGCTACGGCCGCGAGCGGTACATCTACAGCTTCCTCGTCTCCATCGTCCTTTTCTCCATCGGCGGCGTCTTCGCGCTCTATGAGGGCTACGAGAAGATCAAGCACCCGCACGAGCTGGACCACTGGTACTGGCCGGTGGGCGTGCTGGTCTTCGCGATCATCGCCGAGACCTTCTCCTTCCGTACCGCAATCAAGGAGTCGAACGAGGTACGGGGCCAGCTGACCTGGCCCCAGTTCGTCCGCCGGGCAAAGGCTCCGGAACTGCCCGTCGTGCTGCTGGAGGACCTCGGTGCGCTCGTCGGGCTCATCCTCGCCCTCGGCGGTGTCGGGCTCGCGCTGCTCACGGGCGACGGGGTGTGGGACGGCATCGGCACCCTGTGCATCGGCGTGCTGCTGGTCCTGATCGCCATCGTGCTCGCCGCCGAGACCAAGTCGCTGCTGCTGGGCGAGGCGGCCGACGCCACCCAGGTCGCCCTCGTACGTGAGGCGCTCGTCGACGGCGAGACGGTCACCCGGGTCATCCACATGCGCACGCTCCATCTCGGTCCGGAGGAACTACTGGTGGCCGCGAAGGTGGCGGTGCGGCACGACGACACGGCCACCGAGGTCGCGCGTGCGATCGACGCGGCGGAGGCCCGTATCCGTACGGCGGTGCCGATCGCACGGGTGATCTATCTGGAGCCGGACATCTTCCGGGGCGAGGCGGCCGGTACTGCGGGCACTGGCACTGGCACTGACGCGGGCACTGACAAGAAGTAGCGACAAGAAGTAGCGACGCTTTTTCGGCCCCGGAACGCCGCTGACGCGGCGCGGGGCCGAAAACCGACCCGGAGTCGGTCTTGCACCCGACCGCGGCCATCCGCTCGACTGGGTCGGCGGTGTAGATTCGTAGAGCACAGACGTCGCTGCTGATGGCGGTCGGGCGGCCCGTTTCGGGTCACCGAGGGAGAGAGGGCCTTCGACGGACTGGGCTGTGACCAGGGGATACGTGTGCTCGTCGACGGGTAGTACCTGTCGTGCGCACGCGCCCGCCTACTGCGCCGCAGCACGGACCAGAAAGACACACCTCGACATCCCGAGGAGCAGCCAAGCATGACGACGACCGCCTCGACCTCCACCTCGACCGAGCAGGACTTCAAGGTCGCAGACCTCTCCCTCGCGGCCTTCGGCCGTAAGGAGATCGCGCTGGCCGAGCACGAGATGCCCGGCCTGATGTCCATCCGCAAGGAGTACGCCGCACAGCAGCCGCTGGCGGGCGCCCGCATCACCGGCTCGCTGCACATGACGGTGCAGACCGCCGTGCTCATCGAGACCCTGGTCGCCCTCGGTGCCGAGGTGCGCTGGGCCTCCTGCAACATCTTCTCCACCCAGGACCACGCAGCCGCCGCCGTCGTGATCGGCCCGGACGGCACCGTGGACGCGCCCAAGGGCGTGCCGGTCTTCGCCTGGAAGGGCGAGACGCTGGAGGAGTACTGGTGGTGCACGGAGCAGGCGCTGACCTGGCCGCACGCCGCCACCGGCGGACCGAACATGATCCTTGACGACGGCGGCGACGCCACGATGCTCGTCCACAAGGGCGTCGAGTACGAGAAGGAGGGGGCGGCTCCGGCCGTCTCCACGGCCGAGAACGACGAGCACCGGGTCGTTCTGGAGGTGCTCAACCGCACCCTGGCCGAGAGCCCGAAGAAGTGGACGAAGCTCTCCTCCGAGATCCGCGGGGTCACCGAGGAGACCACCACCGGTGTCCACCGGCTCTACGAGATGCACCAGGCCGGATCCCTGCTGTTCCCGGCGATCAACGTGAACGACGCCGTCACCAAGTCCAAGTTCGACAACAAGTACGGCTGCCGCCACTCGCTGATCGACGGCATCAACCGTGCGACCGACGTCCTGATCGGCGGCAAGACGGCCGTGGTCTGCGGTTACGGCGACGTCGGCAAGGGCTGCGCCGAATCGCTCCGCGGACAGGGCGCCCGGGTGATCATCACCGAGATCGACCCGATCTGCGCGCTCCAGGCGGCGATGGACGGCTACCAGGTCGCCACGCTCGACGACGTGGTGGAGACGGCCGACCTCTTCATCACCACGACGGGCAACAAGGACATCATCATGGCCTCCGACATGGCCAAGATGAAGCACCAGGCAATCATCGGGAACATCGGCCACTTCGACAACGAGATCGACATGGCCGGTCTGGCCGCCATCGACGGGATCGTCAAGGACGAGGTCAAGCCCCAGGTCCACACCTGGAAGTTCCCCGAGGGCAAGGTCCTGATCGTGCTGTCCGAGGGGCGCCTGCTCAACCTGGGCAACGCCACCGGCCACCCGTCGTTCGTGATGTCGAACTCCTTCGCCGACCAGACGATCGCGCAGATCGAGCTCTTCACGAAGCCGGAGTCGTACCCGACCGACGTCTACGTGCTGCCCAAGCACCTCGACGAGAAGGTCGCCCGCCTGCACCTGAACGCACTGGGTGCCAAGCTGACGACGCTGCGGAAGGAGCAGGCGGACTACATCGGCGTCCCGGTCGAGGGCCCGTACAAGTCGGACCTGTACCGCTACTGATCCAGGCGTGACCGGCATGCGCTGAACCAGGCCCAGGCCCCCGCCCACCACGGGCGGGGGCCTTCGGCCTTCCCGGGCCGTCCCACCGGCGGACGTAGAGTCGCCCTATGCCACGCGGTCGCTATTCGCTCCATGATCCGCACGATCACACCCCCCTCGGCGAAGAACACTTCCACTGCGCCACCGGCCCCAGCGGCTGGCGCTACGTCTCCCAGATCACCACGCCCGCGGGCGAGCACGCGGGCTCCGTCGATCTCACCCTGGACGCACTGGGGAGGCCCGTACGGATGGAACTCCACGCCTCGGGCTGGCAGGTCCGCGGCGCCGCCCTGGACGGCGTGACCTGGGTCCGCAGCTCTCCCACGGGCGAGGACGCGGAGCAGGGCAACGTCGCCGCCCACTCGTTCACCGGTGCGTCCCCCGCCTTCCTCGTCGCCACCGCGCGGCTGCTGCGCCCCGCCGCCGAGCAGCCCGCCGTGCGCGTCCGCCTCGTCGCTCTCACCCCGCCCGTACTCGCACCCCGCACTCTCGACCAGGCCTGGGCCAGGGGAGCGAGCGCCTCGCACGCAACGGACTCCACCCCGCTGGTGGTGGACAACTATCAGGTCAGCGACCTCGCGACGGGTGAGCAGCACGGCGTGCACCTCGCAGGCGACGTGGTGCTCGCCGCCCCGGGGATAGAGCTGGAGGAGCTGGACTCGCCGCCCTCGTTCTGACGAGCTCCCCTGCGGTCAGCCCGGCAGGTCAGCCCGGCAGTTCAGCCCGGCAGTTCAGCCCGGCGGTGTGAACCCGGAGCGGGGGCCCGGCGCCTCGTCCGGCCGTCCCGCCTCCTCCCGTCCGCCGCCCGGCGGGCCCTGCGGCACCGGGGGCAGCGCAGCCGGGCCCTCGGCGGGTGTGCCACCCGGCGGCGCGAACCCGGTCCTCTGCGAGGTCTCGGCACGCTGCGAGGTCTCGGCACCGCCCGGCACGGAGGCAGGGGCGGGCGCCGCAGAGGCACCGGCAGCGGACGTCGCCCCGTACCCGCTGGGCTCCGTGCCGTTCCCCGGCGCGCCAGGACCGAAGGCCCGGTACGCGTCACGCGCCTGCCGCTCCGCGACCACGCCCGCCAAAAAGGCCGCCGCGGACAGCCCCTGCGGCGGCGGCGCCCCCGTACACGCCCGCACGTCCGCCGCCAGCCGCTCCGCCATCGACTGGGCGACGACCGCGTCCAGCTGCCCCGCCCGCATCAGGTACTGCCGTACGGCCAGCCAGAGGCCGTCCGGGACTCGCGACAGGTCCAGTTCCGCGAAGCGCCCCGCCAGCCAGGGCGGCGGCGGAGGCATCCGCAGACCGGCACGCGCGGCAGGCACCCGCTCCCGTACGACCAGCGTCCCGGCGAACACGTCCCCGACGCGCCTGCCCCGCGCCGACACCAGCGACGCGATGCAGGCGATCACGCCCACGCACAGCTGGATCTCGACGAGCCCGATCGTGCCGCGCACCAGGGCATGCCGGAACCGCACCGGCCCGCCGTCCTCCTGTACGACCCGCAGCCCGCATATCAGCTTCCCCGCCGACCGGCCCCGGCTCAGTGTCTCGACCGAGACCGGCCCGCCCACCAGAACCAGCAGGAACAGCGCGACCTGTATCGCCGCCATCGCGGCGTCGTCCAGCCCCGAGGCGGCCGTCAGCAGCGTGAGGGAGAGCAGTATGTACACCGCCCAGGCCAGCACCAGATCGATGAACACCGCCAGCGCGCGGCTCGGCAGCTTCGCCGGCCGCAGCCCGAGTACGACGGCGTCACCCGTCACCAGTTGACTCACCGGCTGTGTCCTCCTCCACGGTGCCGCATCGGTTACGACCTCCACATCCCGTCGTCCGGACAGTCTGCCGCGTGCGACCGACTGTCTGCCAAGCTCTCCCCATGGACCTCGATGTCTTCGTCTCCACCCATCGGGCGGAGTGGGAACGGCTGGACGCACTCCTGCGCACCCGCCGTCGGCTGAACGGAGCGGAGGCGGACGAACTCGTCGTCCTCTACCAGCGCACCGCCACCCACCTCTCCCAGGTGCAGTCCAGCGCCCCGGACCCCGCCCTGACCGGCCGCCTCACCACCCTGGTGGCCCGGGGACGCAGCGCGGTGACGGGAACCCGCAGCGCGTCCTGGCGGGACGTCACACACTTCTTCACCGCGGGCTTTCCCGCCGCCCTCTACCGCACCAGGCACTGGTGGGTGCCGACCGCTCTGCTGTCGGTCGTGGCCGCGGCACTGATCGGCTGGTGGATCGGCACGCACCCGGAGGTCCAGGCGTCGATCGCCGCACCCGAACAGCTCCGCGAGATGACCCGGCCGGGCGGCAGCTACGAGTCGTACTACTCCAGCCATCCCGCCACCTCCTTCGCGGCTCAGGTCTGGACGAACAACGCCCAGGCGGTCGGCATCTGCCTGGTGTTCGGCGCCTTCCTCGGGATTCCGGTGCTCTGGGTGCTCTTCCAGAACATGCTCAACCTCGGTATCGGCATCGGCCTGATGCACTCGGCGGGCAGACTCGACACCTTCCTCGGCCTGATCCTCCCGCACGGACTGCTGGAACTGACGGCCGTCTTCGTCGCGGCGGGCACCGGGCTGCGCCTCGGCTGGACCGTCATCGACCCGGGGCACCGCAGCCGCCGTACGGCACTGGCGGCGGAAGGGCGCGCAGCGCTCGGGATCGCGCTCGGGCTGGCCGCCGTGCTCTTCGTCTCCGGCGCGATCGAGGGGTTCGTGACGCCGTCCGGGCTGCCGACCTCGGCCCGTATCGCCATCGGCGTCGTCGCCGAACTGGCCTTTCTCGCGTACGTCTACGTGGTGGGCCGCCGTGCGGTGCTCGCGGGGGAGACGGGCGATGTGGCCGCCGCCGACCAGCCTGCCGAACAGCCCACCGCGGCGTGATGTGCGTCGGGCCCCACCGACCTGCTAATGTCTGCATCACCGCGAAGGGCTGTTGACACGGCGCTCCGCGGGTAGTAGGTTTTAACGGTTGCCCCGGAGCTCGATGAGAGCGGGAGCAGCGGTGAACGCCTACTTATAGGGCGCAACCCAAGCTTCGAAATATGAATCCGTATGCGGATCAGCAAACGAAGCCCCTGAAACTTCCAGTGAATATCTTCTGGTAGAGTCGGGAACACGAAATACCGAAGGGAAAGCCCGGAGGGTGCCGGAGACGGTAACCAAAGGAAGCGTCCGTTCTTTGAGAACTCAACAGCGTGCCAAAAGTCAACGCCAAATGTTGATACCCCTGCTTCCGGCCTCCAGGCCGGGAGTGGTGGTTCCTTTGAAGTACAAAAGACAGCGAGGACGCTGTGAACAGTCGGATT
>NZ_JAJAGO010000014.1 GCF_025165795.1 Streptomyces gossypii | reverse complement strand
AGAGCCCCTAACAGAATGGGCGGTCGATCAGCTTGCGGCGTCTGGTGCGTGCGCTCGCAAGGCGGAGGATCGTCCTCGTACTGGGCGTACATGGACGACTCCGACAACGCGGCGAGCGCGCGTGCCAGGCGTCGCAAGCCGACCGCCCATTCTGTTAGGGGCTCTAAGTGCGCAGGCGTGCCGTGTAGGCGGCCAGGTCGCGGTGTGCGAAGGTGTCCGCGTCCCAGTCCTCGGGCAGTACCTCGCCGAGCCAGACGTACGCCCGCGCCTGCCGTCCATCGGCCAGGGTGATCGACCGGAGCGCGTACGCGTCGCCCTCGAAGGCGTCGAGCCGCCGGCGGTCCTCAGCGGTGAGCCCCAGCAGCAGTACGCCCCGCACGGTCGTGCTCGCGGCGGGGACGAGGCCGGGAAACACGTGCTCCTGGAGTGCCGCCGCCCGCCATCCGGCAGCCTCCGCCGGGGAGTGCTCCGGCACCCTGCCGAGGAGTGCTTCGAGGACCTCGGGAAACCTCAGGGTGCCGTATACGAAGAGGAGTTCGCTTCCGCCAGTCATGCCGCGAGTCTAGGTGTGCCGTTCGGGGGTACCTGGGGGCCGGAGCAGTTGGAGCGCTCTTACTGGTGCGCCTCACGCGGCGCAGGGGCCTTCCAGCCCTCGCAGGATGCGCCGCAGTAGACCGTGCGGGAGAGTTTAGTAGCTGGTCAGACCCCAGACCCCCCTGCGTTGGCGCTTCAACCTACGGTATCGTAACCTACGGTACCGTAGGTGGCGCCTTCCCCGAGGCGCTCCCCGTGCCCCGTTGTCCCCGTTCTCAGGAGCCGCCGTGAGCCTCACCACCCCCCAGCACGCAGGTACGGACGAGTGGACGGACGCCCGGCTGATCTTCGCCCTTGAAGAGGTCGTGGAGAAGGAGCTCAACCGGCACCTGTCCGTCACCAAGGACTGGATGCCGCACCAGTACGTCCCCTGGAGCGACGGCCGCAACTTCGACGGCCCGCTGGACGGCGAGGCATGGGCACCCGACCAGTCCAAGGTCACCGACATCGGCCGGATCGCCCTGGTGGTCAACCTCCTCACCGAGGACAACCTCCCCTCGTACCACCACGAGATCGCCTCGATCTTCGGCCGCGACGGCGCCTGGGGCACCTGGGTCCACCGCTGGACGGCCGAGGAGGGCCGCCACGGCATCGTGATGCGGGACTACCTGCTCGCCTCACGCGCCGTCGACCCGGACGAGCTGGAGCGCTTCCGGATGGCGCACATGTCGGAGGGCTTCGAGTCGGACAACAGCCACAGCATGCTGCACTCCGTCGCCTACGTCGCCTTCCAGGAGCTGGCGACCCGCATCTCGCACCGCAACACGGGCCACCAGTCCGGCGACCCCGTCTGCGACCGGATGCTCGCCCGCATCGCCGCGGACGAGAACCTGCACATGATCTTCTACCGCAACCTGCTGGCCGCGGCCTTCGAGATCGCCCCGGATCTGACGATGCGTGCCGTGCGCGATGTCGTCATCAACTTCCGGATGCCGGGCCACGGGATGCCGGGCTTCGAACGCGCGGCCGCGCGGATGGCCATCGGCGGCGTCTACAACCTGCGGATCCACCACGACGACGTGATCCAGCCGGTGCTGCGCTATCTGAAGGTCATGCACATCAGCGGGCTCGGCCCTGATGGACTGAAGGCCCAGGAGGAACTGGGTCTGTTCATGTCCGGCCTGGACGGCGAAGCCACCAAGTTCGACGAGCGCCTCGCCGCGCGGCAGGCCCGCAAGGCGGCCCGTACAGCGGGCTGAGTCAGCACCGCTGCCCAGCGGCGCGAGACCACCCGCACTCGCGCCACCGCGCCGCGTTCGCCGGCGCCGCCGTCCACTCCCTCATACCTCGCTCACCCTGCCGTCCGCCAGCTCGATCCGGCGCGTCGTGTGCACCGCCTCGAGCATCCGCCGGTCGTGGGTGACGAGCAGCAGCGTCCCCTCGTACTCCGCGAGAGCGGATTCCAGCTGCTCGATGGCCGGGAGATCGAGATGGTTGGTCGGCTCGTCCAGCACCAGGAGGTTCACCCCGCGCCCCTGGAGCAGTGCGAGCGCGGCGCGGGTGCGCTCGCCCGGTGAGAGAGTCGCCGCCGGGCGGAGCACATGCCGTGCCTTCAGCCCGAACTTGGCCAGCAGCGTACGGGCCTCGGCGGGCTCCAGGACGGCGGCGTCGGCGAAGGCGTCGAGAAGCGCCTCGTCCCCGTAGAAGAGCTGGCGTGCCTGGTCCACCTCGCCTACCAGTACGCCGGAGCCGAGCGAGGCGGCACCGGCGTCCAGCTCCAGCCGCCCCAGCAGGGCGGCCAGCAGGGTGGACTTGCCCGAGCCGTTCGGCCCGGTCACCGCGACCCGGTCGCGCCAGTCGATCTGCAGATCGACGGGGCCGAAGTGGAACTCACCGCGCCGCACCTCCGCCGCGCGCAGCGTCGCCACCACAGCTCCGGAGCGGGGCGCGGGAGCGATGTCCATCCGCAGCTCCCACTCCTTGCGCGGCTCCTCGACGACGTCCATCCGTTCGATCAGCCGCTCCGTCTGCCGCGCCTTCGCCGCCTGCTTCTCGGTGGCCTCGACACGGGAGTTCCGGGCGATCTTGTCGTTGTCGCTCATCTTGCGCCGCGCGTTCCGCACGCCCTTCTCCATCCAGCCGCGCTGGGTGCGGGCGCGGGCCTCTAGCCCGGCACGGGTGTCGGCGTACTCCTCGTACTCCTCGCGGGCCTGGCGGCGGGCGCGCTCCCGCTCGTCCAGATACGCCTGGTAGCCGCCGCCGAAGAGGCGCACGCTCTGCTGGGCCAGGTCAAGCTCCAGGACGTCGGTCACCGTGCGGGCCAGGAACTCGCGGTCGTGGCTGACCAGGACCGTCCCGGAGCGGAGCCCGGCCATGAAGGTCTCCAGCAGTCGGAGGCCGTCCAGATCGAGATCGTTCGTCGGCTCGTCCAGCAGGAAGATGTCGTAGCGGCTGAGCAGCAGCGAGGCAAGCGACGCGCGTGCCGCCTGTCCGCCGGACAGCGCCGTCATCTCCCGGTCGAGCCCGGTGTCCAGGCCGAGTTGTGCCGTCACCTCGGCCGCGCGTTCCTCCAGGTCGGCGGCGCCGAGCCCGAGCCAGCGCTCCAGTGCGAGGGCGTACGCGTCGTCCGCGCCCGGCCGTCCCTCGGACAGCGCGAGCGTGCTCGCCTCCAGCGCGGCCTCGGCGTCGGCGACGCCGGTGCGCCGCGACAGGAAACCGCGCACCGTCTCGCCGGGCCGCCGGTCCGGTTCCTGGGGCAGATGGCCGACCGTCGCGGCGGGCGGGGAGAGCCGTACGGTCCCCTCCTCCGCCTCGGTGAGTCCGGCGAGCATCCGCAGCAGAGTGGATTTCCCGGCTCCGTTGACACCGACCAGCCCGACCACGTCGGTCGGACTGACGACCAGATCGAGCCCGGAGAAGAGTGCGCGGTCGCCGTGGCCCGCAGCGAGCCCTTTGGCGACAAGAGTGGCAGACATAAGGCGGTGAGCTTAGCGAATGCGCCGGTGGATGGCCCGTGATTTATTGCCACGGGCAACGACCTGGGACGGTCGAGGTGCGGACGTCTTCTCGCCCCCGACGTGGCTGGATCCAGGCTGCCGGAACCGGTGCCCGGCCGACACCCTGAGAACGCACGGGCACACCAGACCACCACCGGCCGCTCCCCCGGGGAGGCACCTTGTCCGATCCGACCTCCGGCTCCTTCGACGCCGACCGCCCACAGCGGAAGCCGGGTACGGCAGCCCGCCCCAACGTCTCCCGTGCGTGGGACAACTGGTCGGGCGGCAAGGATCACTACCCAAGCGACGCGGACATCGCGGCGAAGATCGTCACCATCCTGCCGAACATCCGCGATTCCGTACGGGCCAGCCGCCGGTTCGTCCAGGAGGCGCCGAGATACCTCGCGGAGCTGGGTATCCACCAGTTCCTCGACATCGGAGCGGGACTGCCGCAGGCGACCGGGACCAACCTCCACGAGGCGGTGCAGGCCGTACAGCCGGAAGCACGGGTCGTCCACGTCGACAACGACCCGAACGCGGTGATGCGCGGCCGCGCCCAGCTGATCAGCTCGCCCGACGGGCGGGTGGTGACGGTGGACGGCGACCTGCGCAAGGTGGCGGAGATCCTGAGCAACCCGGAGGTGACGGACACGCTGGACCTGAACCGGCCGGTCGCTGTCTGCCTCAACGCCCTGATCCACTTCATGGGTGACGACGAGGACCCACCCGGCATGATCCGGCAGCTGATGCGGGCCGTGCCCAGCGGCAGCGCGCTGACGCTGACGCATGCCACGGCCGACTACGTGCCCGAGGCGAGCGCCCAGGCGGAAGTCGTCTACCGCCAGGCGGGACTGCCCGCCGTCCACCACCGGTCGCTCCAGCAGATCGCCGACCTCGTGGCCGGCCTCGACGTGCTCGATCCCGGCATCGTCCCGGTGGAACGGTGGGCCGCCCCCGACTGCACCGCCGAACCGAAGCCCGCCCTCCCCGCCCTCACGGACGCGCTGGGCTACGCCCTGGTGGCCCGTAAGCGCTGACGCCCGGTGGGCGCCTCGAATTCAAGTCATCCGTGGAGCGGGCCCTGTCGCTCCCCGGGGGGGGTGTTGCGAGAGCGTTGACCTGCACCTGGCAGGCTGCCGTCATGAAGGAGACTCCTGAGGACCTGGACCGGCTGCAGCGCCTGCTCGACGACTCGTACGCTGCGGCAGGGACGTACCTCCGCTCCGTCCTCGCCAAGGAGCGCCGTCTCGATGCCGCGGGTGTCGTCGCCGAGTTGGGGGCCGTGCACGTGATGGCCCTGGCCACTACGACAGCCGGGGGCGAGCCCCGGGTCGGTCCCACTGACGGGCTTTTCTACCGGGGGCGTCTGTACTTCTACTCCGGGGCGGGTTCCGTGCGCTTTCGGCACATCCGCGCTCGCCCCGCCGTCTCGGCCTCGGTGATCGACGGCGAACGGCTGCAGATCACGGTGCACGGCCAGGCCCGGGAGGTGATTCCGACAGAAGACCAGGAGCTGGCGGCATTCCTGATCGAGGTGTACGGCCGGGAGGAGTGGGACAGGTCGAGGAGCGCGCTTTCCTGGGCACGGATCGAGCCCAACCGGATGATCACATATCGCCGTCAGGCATCTCGGAAAGACTGACGCCGGCCGCGGCCAGACCCTCAGGGCTGCCCGGTAATCCCTGGCGGGCGCACGACGACAGCTACGGCACCTCGCTGCGTAGCCGGAACGCCCGGACACGCCCAGTATGAGGACGCCCCTCCGCCTTGCGAAGCACCGCATCTGACGCCGCGCGCTGACCCACCAGGGATCACGGGACAGCCCTCAGGTGAGCAGAAGCCAGGCGACGATCAGTGCACCGAGCACGGTGAACGTGGTCAGTACGAGCATGGCTACCGCGACTCCCCTGCTGTCGGGTAACCGGTGTTTGCCGTCACCGTCCATGAGCTACCTCCCGACCGTGCGCACGCACGACACGTACAAGCAGAGTGCGCGTGAACTGGTGAGCGGTAAAGGGTGCTGACCGGAGGACCGTGCACAGCGCGGGCAACGGCAGGGCGGCCAGAGACTGGTGGCCGGGCGCAGTGCGTCGTCGTCACCGGCATACGCGCGGCGGGGGCTGACGATGTGGCGGCGGCCGGTGGCCGGGGTCGACGGTAGACGGCGATGGTCAGCCGGGAGTCACGCGCTGCCATAGCGGCGGGCCCCCTCCCGAGGCAGCGTCACCCACCCGCGGGCGCCGCGCAGCGGTGGTTCGGCCGCCGTGATGCCCACGTCTCCGCCGACGCGGCGGCAGACTCGCGGGCGTCGGCCGCTGACCCGAGACGCTACGGCGCAGGCGGGAGACCCAACGCCCCGACGAGGCTGAGGACTTCTGCCCGGTAGAGCTTGTCCGGGTCGCGGGTCTGGCCGCGCAGGTGGCCGTAGACCTCCAGGGAGACCAGGCCGTGCATGCGGGCCCAGACGCGCAGGGCGAGGGCGACGGCCGCCGGGGGCAGCTCCGGGAAGCGCTCCTGCGTCACTTCGACCAGGTGCGGATCGAAGTCCGACCACTGGTAGGCGTCGTCGGACGGCTGGAGCCGCTCCGCGTGGGGCCACGCGTCGGCGATGAGGCCGGTGAGCCCGGCGCAGGCACGGTTGCCCGTCTCGGGAGCCGGGCCGCCTTCGGGGACCTTGTAGCCGGGGACGGGATCCCCGTAGATGAGCCGGAAGCCCTCCGGGTTGCCGAGGGACCACTCCCGGAACGTCTGGGCCCAGGCCACGATCCGACCTGCCGGATCGCCGTCGGCAACGCCGTCGCGCGCGGCCTCGACGGCATCGAGCAGCGCGGTGTACACGTCGTTGATCAGCGTGGTGATCAGATCGTCCCGGGTCGCGAAATAGCCGTAGATCGCGCCTGCGGTCATACCCATCTCCCGGGCGATGGCGCGCAGCGAAATCGCGTCCGGCCCGCCCTCCGCCATGAGTGCCAGCGCGACCGCCTTGATCTCCGCACTGGTCTCCGCCCTCAGCCGGGCCCGGCGGCTCACCTTCTGATCTCCCACGCTCGGCACCCTACAGCGTGGCGGGGCTGATCTCCGTGCCGTCACTGCACGCCGTGCAGGGAAGCACCGGGTGTACTCGGCGTGGTGTTGACAGCCCGAACAGACCCGCGAAAGCATCCCGCCGGTGGAGATCACCGATCTGAGCCCAGCGGAACGACGCGTCTGGGAGGCGTTCCCGCTCGGCCAGGGCGTCGACTTCCGTACGGGCGCCGACGACGACCCGGCGGCCGGTTCGGCCTGGGGCGCCGACAGGTCCGTACGCGCCGAGATGCTGCGTGCACTGCTGTTCGACGGACCGCAGACGAACGGCGAGATAGCGGGCTTGAAGCTGACAGGTGCGCGCATCACCGGCCAGCTGGACCTGAGATACGGGACGGTCGAGCACCCGGTGGGACTCCATTCCTGCCACTTCGAGCAATGCCCGAAGCTGTACGGTGCGCAGACCCGCTCCCTGGTGCTGAACGATTCCGTACTGCCCGGTCTCAGGGCGGCGACCGTCCGTGTCGACGGAGTGCTGCGCCTGACTCGCTGCAGGCTGACGGGCCCCGTACATCTGGGGGGAGCGCAGATCTCGGGCGCGTTCTTCCTCGACGGAGCGCTTCTCGGCACGTCGGCCGCCCCGGGCGAGCCGCCCTCGCACGGCTCCGGCGATTCCGGGGAACCGCTCCTTCGGCTCAACCACGCGGTGATCACCACCGACGTACAGGCCACCGGCCTCCGCGCACACGGGCAGATCCGGCTGGACGGAGCCGGCGTGGGGGGCCAGGTGAACCTCGACGACGCCGAACTGCACGCCCCCGGCGGCACCGCGCTGCACGCCGAGACCCTGTCGGTCGGCACCGACCTGCGCGCCATGCGGCTGCGCGCCTACGGCCGGGTCAACCTGCGCGGTGCACGCATCTCCCAGCAGCTCAACCTCGCCTACGCCAGGCTCTCCAATCCCGGGGGCCAGGCCCTCCGTGCGAGCAACTGCGTCATCGGCGAGTTATGGCTTCGCGAGGCGGCACGGATCGTGGGCACGGTGAATCTGCGCGACACCTCAATCGACCTGCTGCACGCTGCCCCGGGGGTGTGGCCGGACCGGGTCAAGATCGACGGCCTCAGCTACCGCAGGCTTGGTCCGCACCTCCCGGCCGAGCAGCGCCTGCCGCTGCTCGAACGCGAGGAGGGTGGCTACCTCCCCTTCGCCTACGAGCAGTTGACCGCCGCGTACCGTACTGCGGGCGACGAGACCGCGGCCCGTACCGTCCAACTCACCAAACTGCGCCGCCATCGCCGCACCCTGCCCGGATACGCCCGGCTGTGGGGCCGCCTACAGGACGCCACCGTGGGCTACGGCTTCCGCCCGATGCGCGCCGCAGGCTGGCTGCTGGCCCTGCTGCTCATCGGCGCGCTCGCCTTCACCCGGAAGCGGCCGCACCCGCTGAAGCCCGAAGAGGCACCGGACTTCAACCCCGCCTTCTACACCCTGGATCTGCTGCTGCCGCTCGTCGGCTTCGGCCAGGAGGCTGCCTTCACCTCGCAGGGCTGGCACCAGTGGCTGTCGTATCTGCTGATCGCCACCGGCTGGATACTGGCCACCACCATCGCCGCGGGCATCACCCGCTCCCTCAGCCGCCAGTAGCCGGGACCGGGCCCCCGGCTCCCTTCCCCGCCCCGAGTCATCCCTCCGGGGCTCTCCGCCAGTCCTGCCTCTCTGGACGTGCCGCTGGGCAGGACTGCGCCTGTCACTACACACCTGATGGGGCGGCACGCCCTCGGGCTGATCTCTCGGACAACAAGGTGGGGTCAAACTCTCGCAGGGGTACGGCTTCAGCGGCCGGGACAGTGTCCGCGGCCCGACCCACCTGCCGGTTATGCTCAGCAGCCCCCGCCACCACCGCCGGGATCGCCTGGAATGAAGCCCTTGCGCTTCTTGTTGGCGCGGCGGCGCTCCTCTGGCGACATCCTGATCTGCTTCACGATGCCGGCCACCACCATCACCAGCCAGAACGCGAGCAGCAGCCAAAGGAAACCATGCATCGGTCCCACCCCTCCCCGTTCCGCTCCTGCTGCCCCCGGAACCGGCCCGCAAACCCGGTCAGCAGCGCGCCGCGTGGTCGGCACGGGCTGCTCAGAGACGGATCAGGACCTCGTCGAGGGGTTTGCGGGTCAGGTCGGGGACGTGGGCGTCCGGGGCCGGGTAGCCGATGGGGATGACGTAGGAGGCGCGTTCCTCGGTGGGGCGGTCGCAGATGTCGTTGAGGAAGCGCATCGGGCTCGGGGTGTGGGTGAGGGTCGCCAGGCCCGCCTGGTGGAGGGTGGCGAGCAGGAGGCCGACGGCGATGCCGACGGACTCCTTCGTGTAGTAAGGGCGCGGCGAGTGGGGGCCCTTGTGGACCTCGAAGACGACCAGGACGACAGGTGCGGTCTCCAGGAACGGCTTGTGCTCGTCGGTGCCGATCGGGGCGAGCGCGTCGAGCCATTCCTCGGAGGCGCGGCGGCCGTAGAACTCCCGCTCCTCGGCCTCCGCCGCCTCCCGCAGCCGGGTCTTGCGGGCCGGGTCGGTGAGGGCGACGAAGCGCCAGGGCTGGACGTGGGCGCCGCTGGGTGCGGTGGAGGCGGTGCGGACCGCCCATTCGAGGACGCCTTCGGGCAGCGGGCGCGAGTCGAAATCGCGGACCGTACGCCGCTGGGCCATGACTTCGTAGAAGCCGCGGGCGCGCTCCTCCGCCTCGTGAGCGGGAACCGTCATCGGACGGAGCGGGACCGTGGCGGGGGCAGCGGCATGGGGGCGGCTGTCATGGGCGCTGTCATGGGCACTGGTATGGACCATGGTCAGCAGCACAGCACATGGCTGCTGAGGGCCGCAAGACAGGCGCGGATTGTCGCGCTCTGCGACCCGGCGCGCCAGGCGGCCAGCACCTCGCGTTCCAGCGCTGGTGCGCAGTCGACGAAACGCACACCCGCCGGTGCGGGCCGGTAGGCCATCGCGGGGATCAGTGCGGCGGTCAGACCGGCCTCCACCAGGGCGAGTTGGGTGGTGTACTCGGCGACGGTGTAGCGGATCTCGGGCTCCACGCCGCGCACCCGCAGGGCCTGCAGCAGCGCTTCCCGGGGCTCCGTACCGGGCCCGCAGCTGGCCCAGACCTCGTCCTTGAGCTCTGCCAGGTCGACCGAGTCGTTGGCGGCGAGTGGATGGTCGGCGGCGAGCGCCACTCGTGCCCCTTCGCGGACCAGCGTCCGGAACGCGATACCGGCGGGCAGGGTTATCGGCCGGTTGCTCCAGCTCTCGATGACCAGCAGGTCCAGATCGCCCGCGAGCAGCACCGGAAGCATGTCGACGGCCTCGCCGTCGCAGAGCGTGGGGACCAGTCTCGGGTGTTCACGGGTGAGCGCGGCCAGGGTGCCGGGCAGCAGGCTGCGGATGGCGCTGCCGACCCCGCCCAGCCGCAGCGGGCCGAGGATCTCCTCGTGCAGATCGGCGAGATCGGTCGCGGCGGTCGTCAGTTGGGCGAGCACGAGGTCCGCGTGTGCGGTGAGCACCCGCCCGGCATGGGTGAGGCGGATACTGCGGCCGTCCGGCTCCAGCAGCTGGTGGCCGGATTCGCGCTCCAGCTTGGCCAGCTGCTGTGAGACACCCGAGGGCGTGACGTGCAGGGCGCGGGCGGCTCGCGCGATCGAGCCGTGGGCGGCCACGGCTGACAGCGCGCGGAGACGGTCGATACTGAACACGGTAGGAATGCTACCGAATACCCAGCACAAAAGATCGCTTTTACTTGCGGATCCGAGCCGCCACAGTGGTGGGCATGCCCCCTTCGTCAACGAGTACCACCACGGCCATGGATATGCGGCGCCCCGGAGTGCTGGTGATGGCGGGGGCGGCGTGCACCGCTGCTTCCGGCGCCTTCGTGAAGCTTTCCGGCACCGAAGCGGGGACGGCTGCGTTCCTGCGCTGCGCGCTGGCGCTGCTGGTGCTGGCGCCGTTCGCCGTGCGCGAGTACCGCAGGGTGGGGGCCCGTGACGGGCGGCTGCTGCTGCTCGACGCGGCGGCCGGGGCGCTGCTGGGCATCGACTTCGTGCTGTGGTCGGCCTGCGTCCTGAATCTGGGCGCCTCCATCGCGGCCGTGCTGCTGAACGTGCAGGTGATCGTCTTCCCGTTGCTGGCGAGGATGGTCTCCGGCACCCGGCTGCCCGGCCGGTTCGTGCTCGCCATCCCGGTGATGCTGGCGGGCGTCGCGCTGGCGGGCGGCGCGGTCGGCGGTACGGGTGCGGGCGGCGATCCGGTCACCGGCGTGCTCCAGGGCACGGCCTCGGGGGTTGCGTACGCGGGCTATCTGTTCCTCACCCGGCTCGCGGGCGGTCGCAGGCACTCGGTGCAGCCGGTGTGCGTGTCCACGGCGGCGGCAGCGGCGGCCGCTGCCGTGCTGGGCGGTGTCTGGACCGGCATCTCGCTGCCGGACACCCCGGCCGCCTGGGGCTGGCTCGCCGCGTTGGCGCTGATCGGTCAGGTGCTGGCCTGGCTGCTGATAGGTGCCGCGCTCCCCCGGCTGGCGCCGAACGTCGGCGCGGCACTGCTGCTGATGCAGCCCGTCCTCGCCGTGCTGGTCGGCGTCGTGGCGCTGGCGGAGCGGCCCACGCTCTGGCAGATCGCGGGCAGCGTCCTGGTCGTCGCCACCGTCTGGTACGCGACCCGCGCCCCGCGCGGCGACCGCCCGTCCGGAAGTGCGGGCGGGAGTGCGGACGGGCGTCCCGTACGAGCGGCTCCGGCCCTCGTCACGGCCACGGCCCCGGTGACCGCGCGAAGCGAACCGCACGAGGCCGGGCTTCCACCGCAGCGCTGACGAGCCGTTACGCGGCGGGCGGGAAAAGGCTAGCGTGCGCATATGCGTGAGGTTCTGATCATCGGCGGCGGCGTCATCGGACTGACCACAGCGGTCGTACTGGCCGAGGACGGCGCCCAAGTGCGGCTGTGGAGCCGGGACGCGGCGGCGGACACCACCTCGGCCGTGGCCGGGGGCCTGTGCTGGCCCTACCGCATCGAGCCCGCCGAGCAGGCCGTCGACTGGTCGCTGCGGTCCTTCGCGGCCTTCGCGGCGCTGGCCGGGGACCCCGCCCTGACCGGGGTGCGGCGGGTGGCGGGCCGGATGGACAGCGGCTGGGCACCCGAGGCGTGGACGGCGCTCACCGGCAGCCCGCCGGTGACTCCGCTTGTCGACATGCCGACCTATCTCCGCTATCTGCGCCAGCGGCTGGAGAAGGCGGGCGGACGGTACGAGGAGCGGGCCGCCCGCTCGCTGCGGGAGGCGGCCGGTGAGGCCCCCGTCATCGTCAACTGCACCGGCCTCGGTGCGCGGGAACTGGTGCCCGATCCCGCCGTCCGGCCCGTCCGCGGGCAGGTGGTGATCGTGGACAACCCGGGCATCGAGGAGTGGTACGTCGCCGCCGGCCCATCCTCGGCCCACCCGGTCTATCTCCTGCCGCAGCCCTACGGGCTCATCCTCGGCGGCACGGCGGAGGACGGCGCGACGGATCTCGTACCCGCCCCGGCGACGGCGGAGGCGATCATCGCCCGCTGCGTCCGCGTGCACCCCGCGCTCGCGGACGCCGCCGTGCTGGAGCACCGGGTCGGGCTGCGCCCGTACCGCCCCGCCGTGCGGCTGGAGACCGAGACGCTGCCGGACGGCGGCGTCTGCGTGCACCACTACGGCCATGGCGGGGCGGGCATCACCGTCTCCTGGGCCTGCGCCGAGGACGCCGCCCGACTGGTGCGTACGGCGTCGCCCGGCGCGTAGGCCCTGTCCGGGCGATCCTCTCGAACCTGCGAGGACCCGGCACCCGTCCCCATGCCCGCCTCGGTGGCTACCGCGATGGCGAACGCAGCCTCGCCTACCCGCTGGCCGGCTCCACGGGCCCCGGCGGCCCGGTCATCGCTGACCGCGGCTTCTGGTCGGTCGAGTTCGCTCACCACTTCACCCTGGCGGGCGCGGATCTACTGGTCAGGCTCAAGAGCAGCCGTCGGGCCGGAAGACCGGTACTCAAGGAGGCGCAAGCCTTTTCGCGGCTCTAGTTACTGGGGGCTCTCTCGGACACATCGGTCACCGCGGCAGCCATCAGTGCCACGAAGTTCTCGGTCCAGCAGTCGGACTCCTTCGTCGCGACTTCGACGCCGCATCGGGCACAGACGAGGTTGGGGCCGTCTTGGCCAGCGAGTCCGCAGCAACCACTGATGCGCCGTTGATCGGAGTGAAGCGCCGTTCCAGGAACGTCGTCCGGGTGAAAGATCAGAAGGGTGCCGTCGAAGTTGGTCTTGAAAGTACCCAGGGCCACCCGAGGCGGAACGACCTCGTGGTTCGGCGGCCGCTCCGGGCCTCTCGCTGGATCCCCCGGTACCACTTCGCTCGTTACAGGCTGCTGACAGTTGGCACAGCGAAAGACGGTCATACAGTCATCCTCCTCGCCCGGCGGTGCCCACGCCTTCGTCGCCATAGCGGCGCTGCGCATCGTCGGCTGACTACCTGAATCCGCCAACGTGGGCAGAGTGGTGATCCCCATCCGTCAGGTGCCAGCGCGCTGGGCGATGTCGAGGGCCTTGGAGCGATGTTGTCCAGTGCGCCTGGCTGGAGCGGTTCACTGTGTCGCTGCGGCGGTGAGCTGCCTCGCGTGCTGTTCTTCGAGCGTCGGGTAGTCGGTGTAGCCCTGTGCGCCGTGTGTGTAGAGGTGCTCCGTGTCGATCGGTGTGGCGAGCGGGTCGTTCGCAGCGATGCGCGCGGGCAGGTCGGGGTGAGCGAGGAACGCGCGTCCAAAGGAGATGAGGTCCGCGTGGCCCTGTGTGAGTACTTGTTCTCCCTGGTGTTGGGTGGTGGGCGCGTGGTTCTCGCCGACGTTGGCGATGAGCGTGCCGTTCCAGCGCGGTCGCAGATCTGCCAGGGCCGGGTAGTCGTCGTTGTCGGTGAGGTGGAGGTAGGCCAGGCCGAGTGGGGCCACCGCATTGAGCAGTGCGCGGTATACGGGGGCCGGGGAGCGCTCGGACATGCCGAATTGTGGGTTACCGGGAGAGAGGCGGAGCCCGAGCCGGTGCGCTCCGATGGCCTCGGCGACTGCGGTGACCAGTTCGACGGCGAACCGGGTCTTGTCGCGTCCGTACACGTCTGTGCGGAGGTTGGTGTTGTCGGCGAGGAACTGGTGGGTCAGGTAGCTGTTGGCGCCGTGGATCTCCACGCCGTCGAAGCCTGCCTGTAGGGCGTTGCGTGCGGCGGCCACGTGATCGTCGATCGCGATACGGATGTCGTCCTTCGTCATCTCGCGTGGTACGGGCGCCTCGGCCTTGCCGTCCTTGACGTGCACGGGTCCTGGGACCGGCACAGCGGATGGCCCGGCCGGGACGTCGCCAAGCAGCCGTGAGCGCGGGTGCCCCTGGCGTCCGCCGTGCATGAGCTGAGCGACGATCCGCCCGCCGCGTACGTGTACGGCCTCGGTCACCGCGTGCCAGCCGACGATGTGGGCCTCGGTCTCCAGCCCCGGGATGCGCCAGCCGCTCTGCCCCCGGCGGTGTGGCCAGATGCCCTCCGTGACGAGGAGTCCGGCTTCCGCGCGCTGCGCGTAGTAGTCCGCGACCACCGGGAGCGGGGTCCCGTCCTCGTGCGCGCGGAACCGGGTCATTGGGGCCAACACGAGACGGTTGGGGAGGGTGAAGCTGCCGGAGGAGTAGGGGGCGAGGAGCGGAGAAGTGGCCGTGTTCGTCATGCGGGAACCGTAGGATCTGACACCAGTGTCAGCTTCAACCCTTGAGCCAAGTGAGGGGCTGGAAACCCATGAAGATCGGTGAACTGTCCCACCGTACGGGCGTGAGCGTGCGATCCCTGCGCTACTACGAGCAGAAGTGCATCCTTGCCTCCGAGCGTACGGCCGGCGGGCACCGGGAGTACCCGGAGGCAGCCGTCGACCGCGTGATCCTTATTCAGCAATTGCTGGCCGCCGGGCTGAGCGGCGACAAGATCGCGAGTGTGCTTCCCTGCATGCGAGACCACGATGGAGGTCCGGCGGAGACGGCGACTCCGTGGCTGGTCGACCAGCTGGAGGCAGAGCGTAGCCGGATCGACCGCTCAATCGAGGACCTGCGTTACACGCGCGAAGTCCTGGACGAGGTCATCGTGACGGCGGCGGGCTGACGAGCTCGGGGGATGGAAGTCTGAGGATTCTCGTTTGGATCAGCAGGCGGACCACAGGAAGATCCCCGCGACGTGAAGTCCGGCCACGTGGATGGTTGCGGTCTTCTCGTAGCGGGTCGCGATGCCGCGCCACTGCCTCAAGCGGTTGATGCATCTCTCGGCTGTCAGGACCACGTTCGGCCTGGTGCGGGGCCGTCCACGTCGGCGGGGAACACGCACACGTGACCTCACCTCGGCGAAGGCGGGAGCGTCACCGGTCTGACCGGCAGTGAGGTGGAAGGCGGGCCTGCACTGTCCGTCGGACGCGCCCAGCGCACGTCAGTCAACGACATACTCAGGCCGACGATCAGATGATCCGAACGAAGCGCCCCAGCCGCGGGGCGCCCTTCGGTTGAAAGCGGGACTGAGAGGACACGCCTGCCGCCCACGCATCATGGACATGGCGAGTGTTGCCAGAGTAGACAGCAGGCAGCGAATCCTGTCCCGACAGAGTGGGAGCACTCGTGCGTCACAGATACCTCGCCCCGGCGGCCCTCGCCGTCAGCCTGCTGCTGACGGTCCCGGCGTCGGCGGCGGAGCCCTCACCAGGTACGCCGGGCGTAGGCGACCCCTACTACCCCGACTACGGCAACGGCGGCTACGACGTCTCGCACTACGACCTGCGCCTGAAGTACCAGCCGAAGAACGACCGGCTCAGCGGCACCGCGACCCTGCTGGCCACCGCCACCCAGGATCTGTCCCGCTTCAACCTCGACTTCGCCCTCGACGTCCGGGAGGTCCGGGTCAACGGCCGCAAGGCCGCGTTCACCGCCTCGGGCTCCCACGAGCTGGAGATCACCCCGGCCCGGACGCTGGCCGAGGGCGAGCGGATGACCGTCGTCGTGCGCTACTCCGGTATCCCCTCGAAGGTGGAGGTGAACGGCTACACCTCCTGGCACCGCACCCCGGACGGCGGTGTCGCGGCCAACGAACCGGAGGCCGCCTGGTGGTGGTTCCCGAGCAACGACCACCCCACCGACAAGGCGACATACGACGTCAGCGTGGCCGTACCGGACGGCACCGAGGCCGTCAGCAACGGCGTGCTCACCTCGCAGCGCTCCCAGGCGGGCTGGACCCGCTTCGCCTGGCGCTCGGACCAGCCGCAGGCCACCTATCTGGCCACCCTGGCCGTCGGCGAGTTCGACATCACCACCGACGAGACGGCCGACGGCCTGCCGGTGCTGAACGCCTACAGCGAGAACCTGGGCGAGAACGAGAACGCCGCCCGCGCCAGCATCGAGCGCACCGGCGAGGTCACCGAATGGCTCCAGGGGTACTTCGGGCCGTACCCCTTCAACGCCATCGGCGGCTATGTGCCCGACACCGACACCGGCTACGCGCTGGAGACGCAGACCAGGCCCTTCTACAGCCCCCGGAAGTTCGCCCAGGGCGCCAACGTCTCCGTCGTGGTGCACGAGATGGCACACCAGTGGTACGGCAACAGCGTCTCGGTCAGCCAGTGGAAGGACATCTGGCTCAACGAGGGCTTCGCCAGTTACGCCGAATGGCTCTGGTCCGAAAAGCAGGGCGAGGGCACCGCACAGGAGCTCGCCGACTGGGTCTACGACTCGCACCCGGCCGACGACGCGTTCTGGACGGTGAAGCCGGGCGACCCGGGCGCGGAGAACCAGTTCCACGCAGCCGTCTACGACCGGGGCGCACTCGCCCTCCAGGCGCTGCGGAACAAGATCGGTGACAAGGACTTCTTCGCGATCCTGGAGGGCTGGCAGCAGGAACGGTCGGGCGGCGACGCCGCCGTAGCCGAGTTCACGGCCTACGCCGAGAAGGTGTCCGGCGAACCGCTCGCCGCGCTCTTCGACACCTGGCTGTACCAGCCGGTGAAGCCGGACGCGTCCGCGTCCGGAGCCGCCGCGAACAGCGGGCGGAGCAAGGCGGCGGCTCCCGTGGAGCCGAAGTCCTGGCGGAAGATCCAGGCCTCGCACCAGCACCCACACCCGCACTGATCACTGCCCCCGCAGACACCGTGTACGAACGCGGCCATCTGGTGGCCGCGTTCGTACACGGTCTGCCTCCTGCACCGTCTGCGGGACCGCCGTCAGTACAGCCCTTCCAGCTCCTGGAGCAGCTTCCGCTTCGGGCGGGCGCCGACCATCGACTTCACCGGCTCGCCGGCACGGAAGAGGGCGAGTGTCGGCATCGACAGCACGTCGTAGGCGGCCTGGGTGCGCGGATTGTGGTCCACGTCGAGGGTGACGATCCTGAGCTGGCCCGCCAACTCACGGGCCACATCCTCCAGTACCGGCGCGATCATGCGGCACGGCGGGCACCACGAGGCGGTGAAGTCCACCAGTACGGGCAGATCCGACGCCAGCACCTCCGCCGCGAACGTCTCGTCGGTCACCTCGGTCACGGCCTTCGCCGGCCGGGTGTTCACGGGCTGGGCATTCAGGGGCTGTGTGGCGGGCTGTGGTGTCACGGTGTGGGCCTCTCGGTTCGCTCTACGGGGGTGGTGTCCGGGGTTTCCTGCGGGTGCGTGCTCCACTCACAGCGCGGTTCCGCCACGGAGGCCTCCAACTCGGCCCGTGCCAGATCCGCGCCGACCTGCTGCCGTACGGCGTGCAGCCGCGCGATGCAGTCGTCCAGCTCGGCGAGCTTGCTGCGGTAGACCTCCAGCGAGGCGGGGCAGGAGTCGCCCGCCGGATGCCCGGCGCGCAGACACTCCACGAACGGCCGGGTCTCCTCCAGGCCGAAGCCGAAGTCCCGCAGGGTGCGGATCTGCTCCAGCAGCCGCAGATCCTCCTCGTCGTAGGCCCGGTAGCCATTCGTTGTACGGCGGGCGGGCAGCAGCCCGCGCGCCTCGTAGTACCGCAGCGTCCGGGTCGTCATCCCCGCGCGCTCGGCCAGCTCCCCGATCCGCATGGCCCCGACGTTAGACCTTGACCCCGACGTCAACGCCAGAGCGGCCGGGCCCGACTGTCCGCACGGGTTTCACAGAACTGGTGAGACAGCAATACTGTTGAACATTGACGGAGTATCGACGGAGTGCAGCACACGGAGAGAGGTACGGGTGATGGAGCAGCAAGCAGACGCGGACAGTCTGACCGTCGACCAGCTCGCCGCCCGTGCGGGCGTCACGGTCCGTACCGTCCGCTTCTACAGCACACGCGGACTGCTGCCACCGCCCGCCATCGGCCCCCGGCGGGTCGGCCGCTACGGGCCAGACCACCTCTCCCGGCTGCTGCTGATCGAGGAGCTGCAGAGCCAGGGCATGACCCTCGCCGCCATCGAACGGTATCTGCAACGCCTGCCGGACGACCTCACCGCGTACGACCTGGCCATCCACCGCGCCCTGGTCGCCTCCTGGATGCCGGACACGGTCGACGAGGTGACCAGAGAGCAGTTGGAAGGACGCGTCGGCCGGAAGCTGACCGACGACGACCTGAGCAGGCTCGAGGCCATGAACGTACTGGAGGGCGCCGAGGACACCGGGAAGGCCGAGGACACCGGGAAGACGGGCGTCTTCCGGGTGGACCCGGGCATGCTGCAACTCGGGGTGCGGCTGCTGGACGTACCGATCTCCCAGGAGACGCTGCTCGCCTCGCGGGAGGTCGTACTCGAACACACGCGCTCGGCGGCGCGCGAGCTGAGCAGGCTGTTCAAGGACGAGGTGTGGCTGCCTTACCGGGAGCGGGAGGCCGACCCGGAGCAGGTGGCCGCGATGAAATCGCTGTCCGCCCATATGCAGCCGATGGTGGTGCAGGCGCTGCTCACCGCGTTTCAGCGCTCGCTGAAGGAGGAACTCCGCAACGCGTTTCCCTCCGAGGGCGGTGGCCGAGACGCGGGCGCGCCCACTCCGCCGGAGTCGGGGCACCCGCCAACGGGGTGACGGAACCCGTACCCGCCCCGGGGGGCGGGGCCCCGCTGGGCCGTGTCCGGCGGCACCCGGACTCACCCGCACCGGCGAAGCGCCCGCCTGTGCGGTGCCCGCTGGGCGGGCACCGCCGGGCAGCAGGGTGGGCGTACTCACCGTTGCGGCGGGAAGATCATCCGCCGCAACGGCGGCAAGCCGGACCGGACAGGTCCGGCGGCGTACGCGAGCATCCGCACTCGCGAAGCGTCTGCGGTCAGGAGACCGTGTCGGTGAAGGGCTCGCCCGTGCGGGCCTTTTCGGCGAGGAGGGGCGGGGTGGCGAACCGCTCGCCGTGTAGGGACTCCAGTTCGCGGGCGCGCTCGGCGAAGCCCGCCGGGCCGCCCTCGTAGCCGTTGATGTACTGCATGACGCCGCCGGTCCAGGGCGGGAACCCGATGCCCATGATGGAGCCGATGTTGGCGTCCGCGACGGAGGTCAGCACACCCTCCTCGAAGCAGCGCACGGAGTCGAGGGCCTCGGCGAAGAGCATCCGCTCCTTCAGCTCGGTCAGGTCGGCCAGTGCCGGGGCCGGGGCCCCGTCCCCCGACGCCGCCGGGCCGAAGTGCTCGCGCAGCCCCGGCCACAGCCGCACCCGCTTGCCGCTCTCGTCGTAGTCGTAGAACCCGGCGCCGCCACTGCGGCCCGTGCGTCCGAAGTCGTCGATCATCCGGTCGATGACGGTGTCCGCCGGGTGCGCGGGCAGGCTGACGCCCTCGGCCTCCAGTGCCCGCCGTGTCTCGTCCCGGATCTTGCGGGGCAGGGTGAGGGTCAGGTCGTCCATCAGGGCCAGCACCTTGGCCGGGTAGCCCGCCTGGGCGGCGGCCTGTTCGATGGTGGCCGGGTCGATGCCCTCGGCCAGCATGGCCATGCCCTCGTTGATGAAGTCGCCGATGACGCGAGAGGTGAAGAAGCCCCGCGAGTCGTTGACGACGACGGGTGTCTTCTTGATCTGCCGGACGAGGTCGAAGGCGCGTGCCAGCGCCTCGTCCCCGGTGTCGCCGCCACGGATGATCTCGACGAGCGGCATCTTGTCGACGGGCGAGAAGAAGTGCAGTCCGACGAAGTCGCCTCGGCGCTGGACGCCCTCCGCGAGTGTGGTGATCGGCAGGGTGGAGGTGTTGGAGCACAGCAGCGCGTCGGGCTCGACGATCGCCTCGATCTCCTGGAAGACCTTGTGTTTGAGTGCCGGATCCTCGAAGACCGCCTCGATCACGGCGTCGCAGCCCGCCAGGTCCTGCGGGTCGGCGGTCGGGGTGATGCGGGCGAGCAGCGCCTCGCGCTTGGCTTCGGTGGTGCGGCCACGGGCGAGCGCCTTGTCCAGCAGCGATGCGGAGTACGCCTTGCCCTTGTCGGCCGACTCCTGCGAGACGTCCTTCAGTACGACCTCGATCCCGGCCTTCGCGCAGGAGTAGGCGATGCCCGCGCCCATCATCCCGGCGCCGAGGACGGCGACCCTGCGTACCTGGCGCGGCTCGATGCCCTGGGGGCGGTTGGCACCGGAGTTGACTGCCTGCAGGTCGAAGAAGAACGCCTGGGTCATGTTGGTGGAGATCTGGCCGCAGGCCAGCTCCGTGAAGTAGCGGGCCTCGATGACCTCTGCGGTGGCGAAGTCGACCTGTGAGCCCTCGACTGCGGCGGCCAGGATGTCGCGCTGCGCCGGGTAGGGGGCACCGGCGGTCTGCTTGGCGAGGTTCGCCGGGAAGGCGGGCAGGTTGGCGGCGAACTTGGGATGGGCGGGGGTGCCGCCGGGGATGCGGTAGCCCGGCACGTCCCAGGGCTGCCGCGATTCCGGGTGGGCGTCGATGAAGGCGCGGGCGGCGGCCAGCATCTCCGCCTCGGTCTCCACGACCTCGTGGACCAGCCCCACCTCCTTCGCCTTGGCGGGGAAGTACTGCTGGCCCTGGAGCAGTACGTTGAGCAACGCGTCCGTGATGCCGAGCAGCCGGACCGTGCGGACGACGCCGCCGCCTCCGGGGAGCAGGCCGAGGGTGGCCTCCGGGCAGCCGATCTTGGAGCCGGGCGCGTCGAGGGCGATCCGGTGGTGGCAGGCGAGTGCGATCTCCAGGCCGCCGCCGAGCGCGGCACCGCCCAGGGCGGCCACCACCGGCTTGCCGAGGGTCTCGATGCGGCGCAGGTCGCGCTTGATGCGCATGCCCGTGTCGAAGACGCGCTGGGCGTGTTCGGGGCGGGCGGCGATCAGGTCGCGCAGGTCGCCGCCCGCGAAGAACGTCTTCTTGGCGGAGGTGAAGACGATGCCGCGTACGTCGTCCTGTTCGGCTTCGAGGCGGTCGGCGACCGCGGTGAGGGACTCCTTGAACGCCTCGTTCATCGTGTTGGCGGACTGGTCGGGATCGTCCAGGACGAGGGTGACCACCCCGGTGTCGTCCCGCTCCCAGCGGATGGTTGTCGACTTCGTGGATCCAGCCATGATTCTGGTTCTCCGTAAGGGGGTTCGGGGGGGCCGTTCGGGCTAGGGCGGGCCGGTCAGAGGCGTTCGATGACGGTGGCGATGCCCATGCCGCCGCCGACGCACAGTGTGGCCAGGCCGTACCGCAGGTCGCGGCGCTCCAGTTCGTCGGTGAGGGTGCCGAGGATCATCGCGCCGGTGGCGCCGAGCGGGTGGCCCATGGCGATGGCGCCGCCGTTGACGTTCACCTTGTCCAGGGACAGGCCCATCTCGCGGACGAAGCGCAGCACGACGGCCGCGAAGGCTTCGTTGATCTCGACGAGGTCGATGTCCTCGATGGCGAGGCCCGCCTTGGCGAGTGCCTTGCGGCTCGCCGGTGCCGGGCCGGTGAGCATGATCGTGGGGTCGGCGCCGGAGACGGCGGCGGAGACGATGCGGGCGCGGGGCGTCAGTCCGTAGCGGCTGCCGACCTCCCCGCTGCCGATGGCGACGAGCGAGGAACCGTCCACGATGCCCGAGGAGTTGCCCGCGTGGTGGACATGGTCGATCCGCTCCACCCAGTGGTACTTCTGGAGCGCCACCGCGTCGAAGCCGCCCATTTCGCCGATGTCGGCGAAGGAGGGCTTGAGGGCGGCGAGGGTGTCGGCGGTGGTGCCGGGGCGGATGTGCTCGTCGTGGTCGAGCACGGTGAGGCCGTTGCGGTCGGTGACCGGGACGACGGAGCGGGCGAAGCGGCCGTCCTTCCACGCTTCGGCGGCGCGCTCCTGGGAGAGCGCGGCGAACTCGTCGACATCGCGGCGGCTGAAGCCCTCGATGGTGGCGATCAGGTCGGCGCCGATGCCCTGGGGGACGAAGCCGGTCTCGAAGCTGGTCATCGGGTCCATCGCCCAGGCGCCGCCGTCGGTGCCGAGCGGGACGCGCGACATGGATTCGACGCCGCCCGCCAGGACCAGGTCCTCCCAGCCGGAACGGACCTTCGCCGCAGCCATGTTGACGGCCTCCAGGCCGGAGGCACAGAACCGGTTCTCCTGCACTCCGGCCACGGTGTCCGGCAGTCCGGCGGCGATGGCGGCGATCTTGGCGATGTCCGAGCCCTGGTCGCCGATCGGCCCGACGACGCCGAGCACGAGATCGTCGATGGCGGCCGGGTCCAGGCCGGGGAGGCGGCGGCGCATCTCGTGGATGAGGCCCACGACCAGGTCGATGGGCTTGGTGCCGTGCAGGGCGCCGTTGGCCTTGCCGCGCCCTCGCGGGGTGCGGATGGCCTCGTAGAGGAACGCTTCGGTGGTCAAGGTCGGCAGCCTTTCGGGTGCGGGAGGTGCGGTAGGTGCGGGAGAGCTGGGAGGTGCGGCCGGGGGGTCAGTCGAGCAGCGAGCGGCCGATGATCTCCTTCATGATCTCGGTCGTGCCGCCGTATATCGTCTGGACGCGCCCGTCCGTGAAGGCGCGGGCGACGGGGAACTCGTTCATATAGCCGTACCCGCCGTGCAGTTGCAGGCAGCGGTCGGCGACACGCTTCTGGAGTTCGGTGGCCCACCACTTGGCCATCGACGCGTGCACGGCGTCCAGGCCGCTCTCGGCGTGGTCGGCGATGCACCGGTCGAGGAAGGCGCGGGTGACCGCGCACTCGGTGGCCATCTCGGCGATCTCGAAGCGGATGTGCTGGAGCCTGGACAGCGGGCGGCCGAACGCCTCGCGCTCCTTCACATAGCCGGTGGTGAGCTCCACCAGGGACTCGGCTGCGGTGACGGCCGCGACGGCGATGGCCATCCGCTCCTGGGCGAGGTTGGTCATCAGATGGACGAAGGCGCCGTCCCGCTCCCCCAGCAGGTTCTCCTTGGGGACCCGCACGTCGGTGAAGAACAGTTCCGCCGTGTCCTGTGACTTCTGCCCGAGCTTGTTGAGGTTGCGGCCGCGTTCGAAGCCCTCCGCTCCGCGCTCCACGACCAGCAGGCTCAGACCGTGCGCGCCGCCCTCGGGGGAGGTCTTGGCCACCACGATGACCAGGTCGGCCAGGATGCCGTTGGAGATGAAGGTCTTGGCGCCGTTCAGCAGCCAGTGGTCTCCCCGGTCCTCGGCGCTCGTGCGGATGCCCTGGAGGTCGGAGCCCGCGCCGGGTTCGGTCATGGCGATTGCCGTGATGGTCTCGCCCGAGCAGAAGCCGGGCAGCCAGCGGCGCTTCTGCTCGTCGGTGGCCAGTGAGGTGAGGTAGGGGCCGATGATGTCGTTGTGCAGGCCCAGGGCCAGTCCGGAGACGCCCGCGCGGGCGAACTCCTCGGCCTGGACGACGGCGTAGCGGAAGTCGTCGACTCCCCCGCCGCCGTACTCCTCGGCGACCGCGACACCCAGCAGGCCCTGCCTGCCTGCGGCCAGCCACGCCTCACGGGAGACGATGCCGTCCTCCTCCCACTGGGCGTAGTGCGGCTCGACCTCCTTCGTGAGGAAGGTCCGTACGGTCCTGCGGAAGGCTTCGTGGTCCTCCGTGAACAGTCGGCGTTCCATGCTCACTTGGCGCTCACTTCGCTTTCGTCGGTGTCGAGTGCGGGAAGGCCCCAGTCGCGGGCGACCTCGGCGGTGTCCGCGCCCGGCAGCGGGGGCGGGCGCCGCACGGACCCCGGGGTGGCGGAGAAGCGCGGGGCGGGAGCGGGCTGGGTGTCGCCGGCGTGCTCGACGAAGGTGCCGCGGGCGGCCAGTTGGGGGTGGGCGGGTGCCTCGCGCAGGCTCAGCACGGGGGCCACGCAGGCGTCGGAGTCCTGGAAGACGCCGGTCCACTCCTCGCGGGTGCGGGTGCGGAAGCGGGCGGCGACGGCCTCCCGCAGTTCGTCCCAGCGGGCGAGGTCCTCGCGGGGCGGCAGCGCGTCGCCGAGGCCGAGGAGGCGGGTGAACTCCGCGTAGAACTGCGGCTCCAGGGCGCCGACGGCCATGTGCCCGCCGTCGGCCGTCTCGTAGGTGGCGTAGAACGGGCTGCCGCCGTCGAACAGGTTCGCGCCGCGCCGGTCCTGCCAGCTGCCCGCGTTCAGCATGCCGTGGATCATGGCGGTCAGATGGCTGGTGCCGTCCACGATCGCGGCGTCGACCACCTGGCCCGCGCCGCCCTCCGTACGGGCCCGGTGCAGCGCCCCGAGCACGCCGACAACGAGATAGAGGGAGCCGCCGGCGAAGTCCCCGAGCAGGTTGGCCGGGGCGTACGGCGGGCCGCCCGCCGGACCGGAGAGGCCGAGCGCGCCGGTGACGGCGATATAGCCGAGGTCGTGGCCCGCGCGCTGGGCGAGCGGACCGTCCTGGCCCCACCCGGTCATCCGCCCGTAGACCAGCTTCGGGTTCCGCTTCAGGCACTCCTCGGGGCCCACGCCCAGCCGCTCGGCGACGCCGGGCCGGTAGCCCTCCAGCAGGATGTCCGCCCGCCCGGCCAGGCTGAGCACGGAGGCCGGGCCGTCGGCGCTCTTCAGGTCGATGATCACCGAGCGCTTGTTGCGGTTGGTGAGATCGCGTGCGGGGTCGATGTCGAGCACGGAGCCATGGGGGCGGTCAACCCGTACGACATCCGCCCCCAGATCGGCCAGCAGCATCGCGGCGAACGGGGCCGGTCCTATCCCGGCCAGCTCCACCACCCGCACTCCGTCGAGTGGACCGTCCGCCGCGCCGTGCCGCCCGTTCTCCGCTGCCGTCATCGCGCCCCCAGCCTTGTGACACTAATGATGTAACACCAGTGATGCTAAGAAGGCGCACCCGGTTCCACAAGCCCCCGTAGGGCACCGGCGGCACGTACGGTCACCCGGCACCAGAGCCCGGGGCGTCGACCGCCAGGGCCTGCGCTCGGCCCACTTCTTGGATTCGGCGGAAATACTCGCGGATGACGGCGAGTTCGTCGTCCGAGAAGCTCGCCAGCGCCTCGTCGTAGGCCGTGCCGGGTGCCTCCCACGCCTCGTTCAGCCGGGTACGGGCGGCGGGCGAGAGGGCGACCATCGCGCGGCGCCGGTCGTGGGGGTCTGGTTGCCGTACGACCAGTCCGGCCTTGGTGAGGCGGTCCACCAGACGCGTCGCGGAGCCGGCCGTCAGCCCGGTCATCTCGGCGATCCGGCCGGTGCTCTGCGGGCCTTCCTCCTGTTCGAGCAGGTTCAGGCACTGCAGATCGGTGGGGTGCAGTCCCTGCGCGTCGGCCAGCTTCTGGTTGAGCAGCGTCCAGGCGGCGTAGTGCCGCCTGCTCTCGGCGTTGAGCTGCTCGAGCAGCTCGGAACGGTTTGACACCGGGCCCTCCATGGCTCAATCTTACTTGCGCCACGCAATCTCTTCGTGGCGCAACTAATTCGTGGCGCAGATGTTTCGTCGCGCCTGAATTCTACGGGCGCGCACGCATGCCGGCGCGCTCCGCTCCACTCCACCACTCCGGAAATGAGCATCGCTGTGAGTACCGTCGCGTCCTCCGACGCCGCCTCCCCCGCATCGCCGCCCCTCGCGTCCCCGTCCGAGCCCCTTCCCGTCCGAAAACGCTGGGCCGTACTGGCAGTCGTCCTCGCGGCCGACGTCCTCGACCTCGTCGACGCCACCCTCACCAACATCGCCGCCCCCACCATCACCGCCGACCTGGACGGCGGTCACGGCCTCGTGCAGTGGCTCGGCGCGAGTTACGCGCTGGCCCTGGGCGTCCTGCTGGTCGTCGGCGGGCGGCTCGGCGACAAGTACGGCAGGCGGCGCGTCTTCCTCGTCGGGCTCACCGGCTTCACCCTGACCTCGGTGGCCTGCGGACTCGCACCGTCCGCCGTCTTCCTGGTGATCGCCCGGCTGCTCCAGGGCGCCTTCGGCGCACTGCTGATCCCGCAGGGCTTCGGCATCATCGGCGCCGTCTTCCCGCGCGACCAGATCGGCAAGGCCTTCAGCGCCTTCGGCCCGGTACTGGGCGCCTCCGCCGTCGGCGGGCCGATCCTCGCCGGCTTCCTCATCGAGGCGGACCTGCTGGGCCTGGGCTGGCGCGCCATGTTCCTCATCAACATCGTGCTGGGCGGCGCCGCGCTGTTCGCCGCCGTCCGGCTGCTGCCCCGGGACACCGGTGATCCGGCCACCCGAGTGGACGGGATCGGCTCGGGTCTGCTCTCCGCCGCGATGCTCGGCCTGCTCGGCGGTCTGATCCGCGGCTCGGAGAACGGCTGGACACTCATCCCGGCCCTGCTACTCACCGGCGGCCTCCTGTCCGGCTTCCTCTTCTGGCGGCGCCAGCACACGGCAGCGAGCCCGCTGATCGAGCCGTCCCTGCTCAAGAACCGGGGCTTCACCTCCGGGCTCCTGCTGGGGGTGGCCTTCTTCGCCGCCGTGGCCGGACTCCTCTACGTCCTCTCGCTCTATCTCCAGCAGGGCCTGGGACGTTCGCCCATGGGTGCCGCGCTGGGGCTCGCGCCACTGGCGGCGGGCATCGTGATCGCCTCCATCGCCTGCTACGGACTGGTCGGCAAGCTGGGCCGCCGACTGGTGCTGACCGGTCTGCTCGTCACGCTCGCGGGCACCGGCTGGCTGCTCGCCCTCGTGCACTCCTCCGGCACTTCGGCCGGCTCCTGGGCGCTCGTCCCGCCCGTGTTCGTCCTCGGCCTGGGAATGGGCACCTGCTTCGGCACCGTGTACGACGTCACGATCGGTGACATCGACCCCAGGGAGGCGGGGAGCGCCAGCGGTTCGCTCAGCGCGGTGCAGCAGCTGGCCAACGCGCTCGGTGCCGCCGCCGTCACCACGATCTACTTTCACCGGCTCGGCACCTCCGACGTGCGGGCGGCCACGGTGCTGAGCCTGGTCGTGGTCGCCGCCGTCACGGTGCTCAGCTGCGCGCTGGTGGGCCTGCTGCCGCGCGGGGCCCCGGAGCAGCGGCAGCACTGAGAGCCGGTCGGAGGCCACCCGGCAGACTCTGCGGGCGCGTACCGTCGGGGCATGACCGATACCGACGCGACGCGGGGCGACATACGGCCTCCCGGGCTCAACTCCGACGAGATCCCCACACTTTGCGCCTTCCTCGACTACCTGCGGGACGCGGTGGCCGCCAAACTCTCCGGTGTGGGCGAGGAAGCGGCCCGGACGCCGGGGGTAGCGTCCGGGACGAGCCTGCTGTGGCTGGTCACCCACCTGACAGCGGTGGAGCACAACTGGTTCGTGTGGGCGTACGAGGGTGTCGGCGACGCACCCCTGGAAGACGAGGCGCCGCCCCTCGGGGAGGAGACCGTCGCGGAGGTGCTGGACCGCTACCGCGCGGCGGTCCGGCGCTCCCAGGAGGCCGTCGCCCGCTGTACGGATCCGGGGCGGCCGGGCGTACGGTCGCTGCGCGAGACCGCGGCGCCGTCCATGCGGTGGACTCTCGTGCACATGATCGAGGAGACGGCGCGGCACGCGGGCCACGCGGACATCCTGCGCGAGCAGCTGGACGGCTCTACCGGCCGCTAAGGGCTGTCCTGGGAAGCGGCGGCCGTTCCTGCCCCGGCGCGCTCCTGCGCGGCCAGTACCGCGTCCCCGTGCCGGAAGGCCCATTCGCCGAATGCCTCGATCGGGTCGAGCAGCGTGGCTCCCAGTTCGGTCAGCGCGTACTCGACCCGTGGGGGCACCTCGCGGTAGGAGCGGCGTTCCACGAGCCCGTTGTACTCCAGCCGCCGGAGGGTTTCCGTCAGCACCTTGGTGCTGATCCCGCCGATCCGCTCCCGCAGTTCACCCGGTCGGCAGGCCTCGTGCCGCAGGGCCCACAGGACCACCGCGTTCCAGGTGTTCGCCAGCAGGTCGAAGCTCATGCGGGCACGGCAGTCGGCGAGGAAGACGTCGTCCACGGCCCCGGTCACTCCCCCGCGCCGTGTTCGCGGGTGAACTCGGCGCGCCAGTGGCGCCCTTCGGGCCGTCCCCGGCCGCGGATGTCCTCCACCCGCACCGCCCGCACCCCGTCGTCGGCGAACGCGTCGACCTCGGCGCGGGTGAGCGGCCATGGCGGGCCCTCCTCCGGGCCGGCGGCCGCCTCGCGGGCGTTGGCGATGACCAGCAGCGTGCCGCCCGGGGCGAGCAGCGAGCGGACCCCGGCGACCGCCTGCCGCCGGTAGCCGGGCGGCAGGGACTGCACCGTCATGCTCTCGACCACCAGCGAGAAGGCGTGACGCCAGGAGCCGGGCAGCTCCAGCAGGTCGGCGGTGGTGTAGCGGACGGGCGAGTCCGGGGACCGCCGGCGCGCCTCCCGTACGGCGGAGGGTGCGACGTCGAAGGCGGTGGTGACGAATCCGAGCCGGGCGACATACTCGGCGTCATCGCCCAGCCCGGCGCCGACCACCACGGCCGACCGCTCCTCACCGCGCAGCCCGCGCACCTCCGCCCACTCCACCAGCAGCCGGTGCTGCGCGCCGCCGTGCCAGGGGACCACGGCCTCGCCGGCCGACGCGGCGGCGTACAGGCGCTCGAACCAGCGCGTCGGCACGTCGTCCGCGTCGGCCGACTGCGCCGCCAGACGTCTGGCGTGCGCGTCGGGGTCGTGGTCCCGTCCCCCACCGGTCATCCGTGCTCCTCACCGCGCTTCACTGCCGGACAAGCTTCCGTAGCGCAAGTATCCACCGCGACCGGCATTCCGCCGTTACGCACCGATCGGTTCCTGTCGGACTTCATAGGGTCGTTCCGAACGACGATCCGGGCACAGGAATGAGAGGAGTCAGGATGCGCATCGGCATTCTGGGGGCGGGCAACATGGCGGACGCACTGGGCACGCAGTGGGTCCGCGAGGGCCATGAGGTGCTGGTCAGCGGCCGTTCGCCGGAGCGGGCCGCCGCGCTGGCGGCCCGGCTCGGGTCTCCCGCCCGGTCCGGCACCTGGCGGGAGGCCGCGGAGTTCGGGGAGGCGGTGCTGCTCGCCGTACGGGCAGAGGGGGTGGCCGAGGTACTGCGGGAGGCGGGCGCGGAAGCGGGTTCGCTGCGCGGACGGACGCTCATCGACTGCACGAACCCGATCGTGCAGGAGCGGCTGACCCTCTTCACCGAGGGAGGCCCGTCGATGGCCGAGCGGGTCGCGGAGACGTCCGGCGCGCGGGTGGTCAAGGCCTTCAACGCCTGCCACGAGGACGTGTGGCGGATGACGCCGCCCGTTTTCGACGGCAGACCGCTGGCCGTGCCGCTGTGCGGTGACGACCCGGGCGCGCTGGCGACGGTGCGCTCCCTGGTCACCGATCTGGGCTGCACGCCGGTCGACGGCGGCGCCCTGGAGCGCGCCGGACTGCTGGAGGCGACCGCCGCCTTCCTGATCGGCCTCTGGTTCGGCGGCGCGGACGCGCAGGCCATCGCCCCGCCGCTGGCCTGGGCGACAGGCGGCAGCTAGTGCTTCGTCAGGCAAGGTTTGCCTGACGAAGCACTAGGGTCACTCGCCGATGAAGCCGTGGGTGCGGAGGAAGTACAGTGCGGCGTCATCGGCGGTCCGGCCGTCCAGGTCGACCATCGCGTTGAGGTCGATCACGGTGGCCTTGGTCAGTTTCTGCCCGATGCGCTCGGCCAGGCCGGCGAGTTCCGGGTACTTCCCGAGGGTGTCCTTCCGTACGGTGAGCGCCGCCAGTTCGGTGGTGAAGTGGCCCCGGTCGTCCTCCAACACCTTCAGGTTCAGGGACTCCAGGCGGGCGTCGGTGGTGAACACCTCGGCGAACTGGCAGGGGCTGCCCTTGGCCACGTTGACGTAGTTCAGGGCCAGGGCGTTCTGGTAGACCTGCGGGGCGGGAAAGGTCACCTCGTAGGTCTTCTGGATGGCGCGGATCTCCCGGTCGAGGAACTCCGCGGCGCCGCACAGCGTCAGCCCGCCGGGGTGATCGTCGCCGAAGTCCTTGAGGTCGCTGAGCCGTTCGACCTCGCCCAGGGCTCCGGTGGCGTCACCGCTGCGGGCGATCGCGTACTGGTTGCCGAAGCGGGCCGGTCCGAGCCACTCGATGCCGTTACGGCGTGCGTCCTCGCGCGCGGTGGCCCGGAACTGCTTCTGGGTGCCCTGCACCGGGGTGTCGTGGCCGAGGAACTGTGTCCAACCGGTGCCGGAGTACTCCCAGTACATGTCCACGTCGCCGCTCTCCAGCGCGCTCCGGACGATCGTGGAGCCGTTCAGACCGGTCTGGTCGCCGGTACGGGCGCCCGCCGCCCGCAGCGCGTAGAGCATGATCTTCCCGAGTATCTGCTGCTCGGTGAACTCCTTGGAGCCGACGGTGAACTGGGCGCCCTTGAGGTCGAACTCCTCGGCCAGCGACCCGCCGCGCAGGTCCCGCTCACCGACCGAACCGCTCTCCCCTGCGGCGCCGGAGCAGCCCGCGACCGCGAGCACGGCCAGGGCGAGCAGTACGCAGAGCCGCCGCCGGGCCCGCGTCGCACTACCCGGCCCGCCGGGCCCGCCCGTCCTGGTCAGCCTTCGCGCGTCCATCCGGCTTCCTCTCTGCATGTGGTTGCGGGGTGCTGCTCGCCGGTCACAAGCCGCGCGGGCGCAGGAAGTCCTCGGCGATACCGGCCAGCCAGTCGATGAGCAGGGCCAGCACCGCGACCAGGACGCTGCCGGTCACCAGCACCAGATTGCGGCTGGAGCTGATCCCGTTGGAGATGACGTCGCCGAGGCCGCCCGCGCCGATGAAGGTGCCGAGGGCGACCGTGCCGACGGTGATCACCAGGGCCGTACGGACCCCGGCGAGCATGACCGGGACGGCCAGCGGCAGTTCGATGCGCCAGAGCACTGCGCGGGGCGTCATTCCCATGCCGAGTGCCGACTCGACGACGGAACGGTCCACCTGCCGCAGCCCCGCGATGGTGTTGCGGAGCACCGGCAGGATCCCGTAGAGCACGAAGGCGATGACCGCGATCTGGTTGACGCCGAGGCTGACGAAGGCGACCGTCAGCAGCACGATCAGCCCCAGCGAGGGGATCGCCTGCCCGATGCTCGCCAGCGCGAGAACGGGCCCCGAGACGTGCCGGGCCCAGCGCCGCGTGAGCAGCACACCGAGGGGGATCGCGACCGCGAGGATGAAAGCGGTGACCACCCCGGTGAGTTCGAGGTGCTTGACCGTACGGCTTATCAGGTACTCCGAGTTGAGGCTGCGCTCTTCGATGAGGTCCCGGGGCTGGGAGGAGACATAGAGGGCCAGGACGAGGAGGACGAGGCCGAGGCAGAGGGGGGTGAGGGCATAGCGGAGCAGGAGGCGCGTGGGCATGGGGCCTACGCCTCCTGCAGGTGATCGGAGCTGGAAGGCGCCCCGGCCGCACGGGTGTTGATCAGCTCACGAAGGGTGTCCATCTCCACCACCCCCCGGTAGCGCCCGTCGCCGTCGACCACCGCGGCCGCCGAAGCGTTGACGGTGAGCATGTGGTCCAGCGCGTCGAACAGGCTGTCCCGCGGACCCAGCGGGGAGAGCAGCGGCAGCCGCTCGCCGGGCCTCCGGTCCTCTCCGGTGACCGGGAGCCAGCCGACCGGGCGTCGTCCGTCGCCCAGCACCAGCAGATAGTCACGGTCGCTGCCGCGGGCTGCCGCGCGCAGAGTCTCGCCGTCTGAAGTCTCCTCCACGGTGGGCCAGTCGGGCAGGACGACGCTCTCCAGGCGCGTGAGCGACAGCCGTCGCACCGAGGCACCGGACCCGATGAACTCGGTGACGAACCCCTCTGCGGGGTCGGCCAGGATGCGCTCGGGGGTGTCGTACTGGAGCACCCTGCCGTTGTCGCCGAAGATGGCGATGCGGTCGCCCATCTTGATCGCCTCGTCCATGTCGTGCGTGACGAACACGATGGTCTTGCGCACCGCGGCCTGGATCCGTAGGAATTCGTTCTGTAGCGCCTCCCGGTTCAGCGGGTCGATGGCGCCGAACGGCTCGTCCATCAGCATGACCTGCGGGTCGCCGCCCAACGCACGGGCCACACCGACTCTTTGCTGCTGCCCGCCGGAGAGCTGCTTGGGGTAGCGGCGGCGGTACGTCTTCGGGTCGAGGCCGACGAGATGGAGCAGTTCGTCGACCCGTTCGCCGACACGGCGCCGGTCCCAGCCCAGCAGTCTGGGCACAGTGGCGATGTTGTCCGCGACGGTGCGGTGCGGGAAGAGGCCGCCCTGCTGGATCGTGTAGCCGATGCGGCGGCGCAGTTGGGGTGCCGGGACTTCGGTGACGTCCCGTCCGTCGAGGTGGACCCGGCCGGAAGTCGGTTCGATGAGGCGGTTGATCAGCTTCATGGTGGTGGTCTTGCCACAGCCCGAGGGCCCTACGAACGTGACGATGTGCCCGGCGGGTATGTCCAGGGTCAGTGCGTCGACGGCGGCTTCGGACTGGCCGGGGTAGCGCTTGGTAAGGGCGTCCAGACGGATCATGGTCCGGTCGGCGGCACCGCCTTCGGGTGTCCCTCGTGTCACGTCAGGCACCGAGCCTCCCTGGTGTGGTGAAGCGGTTCACGATGGCGTAGAGGGCGTCGAAGAGCACGGCGAGCAGCACGATGCCGGCGACGCCCTCGATGGTCAGATAGACGGCGAACGGAGTACCCGCGGTGGCCAGTCCGTCGAGGATGAGGTTGCCGAGGCCGGGTCCGTTCACGGCGGCGGCGATGGCGGCGATACCGAGCAGCAGCTGTGTCGCGACGCGCAGGCCGGTCAGCAGCACCGGCCAGGCCAGCGGGAGTTCGATGGTGACCAGGACCCGCATCCGGCCCATGCCCATGGCGTGGGCGGATTCGATCACGGCTGGATCCAGCTCCCGGAGCCCGACGATGGTGTTGCGGACCACCGGCAGCAGAGCGTACAGCGTCAGCGCCACCACCGAGGGGGCGCTGCCGAGCCCCAGCGGGGTGATGAGCAGGCCGAACAGGGCGTAGGAGGGGATGGTCAGCAACAGCCCGGCCACCCCGAGCACGGCGGCACGGGGTGCGCCCGTGCGGTAGGTGAGCACGGACACCGGCACGCCGATGAGTACGGCCAGTCCGAGGCTCTGGAGCACGAGCACGGCGTGGGCCACGGTGTGGTCCAGCACGTCCGTCCAGTTCTCCGCGAAGAATTCGGGGAAGGTCATGGCGGCCCGCCCCGCGCGCTAGGCGTGGGCCGGGGCGGTGGCGAACGCCTCGGTGTAGAAGGTGTCGAGCTCCTCGACGAGGGCGCGGAAGGTGGGGTGTTCGTCGAACATCCACTCCGTGTGTCCGGCTCCCTCGATGAGGTGCAGCCGTTTGGGTTCGCCCGCCTGCTCATACAGCCACTGCGCTTCCTCGGGACGGTGCAACTCGTTCTCCGCGCCGTGCACCACGAGCAGCGGGCGGGGGGCGATCCGGTGGACGATGCTCTGCGGCGAGAAGCGCAGCAGCATGTCCGCGGACTCCAGCGAGACGCCCGAGCCGAAGCCCGGTGCCTTGTACAGCTCCTCACCGACATAGCCGTCGGTGCGGTCGTCACGGTCCAGCCGCACGATGTCCCAGGGCGAGACGATCTCGGACCTGCCGAGCGCGGCGCGGCGCCCGCGGTCCTCGGTGACCCGCTCCAGTAGGCTGTTCCAGCTGGCCTCATCGTGCATGTTGCGGGTGGAACGGGCGCCGTCGCTGATGCAGTTGACGGCGGCGACGGCCCGTACGCGCTGGTCCTCGGCCGCTTCGGCGATCACCACGCCCCCGCCCATGCCCCAGCCGAGCAGCCCGATCCGGCCCGCGTCGATGCCACCGGTCGCTCCGGCCCGGTCCACGGCCGCCCGCAGGTCCTCGGCCCACTCCTGGGGGACGAGACGGCCGCGCTCACCCTCGCTGAGACCGAAGCCCCGGTAGTCGAAGGCGATGACGGCGTAGCCACGGGCGGTCAGGGCGCGGGCGAAGCGTTCGGGGTGGATCACCTTGAGCCCTTGGTACCCGGAGGCCGGTATGACTACCGGGTACGGGGCGGCGGCTCCGCCGTCGTCGGGAAGGTGCAGGTCGGCGTCGAGACGGAGGCCGCTGCTGAAGAAGGGGAACGGGCGGGAGATCACCGGGATTTCCTCCTGGTAACGGGGGCTGGGCAAGCGGGTGAGCAGGTGCGGGGGACGGGATCACGGGGATGGGGGTGATGGGGACGGGCTGCGCGGGACGGCCCGCCGGATCAGTTGCCCGCCATGGCGCGGGAGAGCTGATGGGCGGCCGAGCACACCACCCGGCCGGCCCGGTCGAGTTCGCGGCCCATCCGGTATCGCGGGCCGGAGACGTTGAGCGCGGCGGTCACCCGGCCCCGGAAGTCCCGTACCGGGGCGGCTGCGCCGACCAGGCCGACCTCGAACTCCTCCCGCACCAGGGCGTATCCGCGCTCCTGGTCTCCGTGCAGGCGGTCGAGGAAGTCCGCCAGGTCACGAGGTGCTCGCGGCGGCGGAGGGGTGCGGGACCCGGAGGTGCCGAAGGCCGTGTCGGCAAAAAGGTCGCGGATCTCCTCGTCCTGGTGGTCGAGCAGCAGGGCACGTCCGGAGGAGGTGGTGTGCAGCGGGGTCAGCCTGCCCACCCATCCGGCAGCCTGCACCGTGCGCATGGGGCTCTCGGAGAGCACCGTCAGCGCTCCGTCGGCCGTGAGCACGGTCAGATGCACCCGCTCTTTGAGCACGTGGACCAGGCGCCGCAGCACGGGCGGTGCTTCGGCGAGCAGCCGCTGGTGTCCGGCGTTGGTGGCGATGGTGAACACCCGCCAGCCGAGGCGGTAGACGAGGGTGTCGGGGTCGCGCTGGACCAGACCTGCCTGGTCCAGCGCCTTGAGTGCGCGGGACACCTGGGTCTTCTCCCGGCCGACTCGCCGTGCGATCTCGACCACCCCCAGGCCGCCACGCTCCGCCGCCTCGTCCGCCCCGAGGGCCGTCAGGATGGCGAGGGTGCGGTGAAGGCCGGATGAACGAACGGGTGTCGTCATGTCAGGAGCATGACCGCGTACTCCGTCACCGACAACCCCTGTTGCTTCCACAGCAACCTGCGGCCCCGCCCCTCGGCCCTTGGGGTCTGTCAGAGGACGACCAGCGCCTCGGGGTGTTCCGACGCGCAGGCCCGCAGCGCACCCGGATCGAGCCCCTCGCGCGCCAGCACGTCGAGGAGCAGCTCCAGCGCTTCGGGCGGGCTCGGTGAGTCCGGCTGCCCGGCATCCGAGGACAGCACCAGATGCTCCAGCCCCACCCGTGACGCGTAGGCGGCCAGCCGCGCGGCCGTCATCCCCGGCTGGTGGAGCAGCTGGAAGGCGGTGATCTCGGCGAGCGCACCGGTCGCCGAGGCCAGCTCCGCCGCCTCGCCGGCCGCCATGGCGGGCACCGTGTAGCCGGGATGGGTCAGCAGCAGCCTGCGTACGCCGAGTCCGCGGGCGGTCGGCAGGAGCCAGCGGACCTCCGGGGTGCTGAGATGGCCGGTGGCCAGCACGGCGTCCGCCTCGGCGATCAGACGGCAGACCGCGCGCACGTCCTCGCCCGCGTCGTGGTCCGCGACGGGCGGGATTGCATAGGATTCGGCGGAGAGTTCCCTGCGGGCCGCGGACAGGCTCGGGAGCCCGGCCCGGCGCTGGGTGTGCGCGTCGGCGGTGGGCATCCAGACGATGCGGCCCCCCGCGTCCAGTGCGGCGGCGACGGCTGCGGGGTTGACGCCGCCGGTGTGCTGGTTGAGGGCGATGCCGCCGTGGACGCGCAGCGGGTGGGCGCGGGAGGCGGCGGCCGCCCGTCCGACGGTGGACTCGTAGTGGGCCTTCAGGACGCACCCGGAGAAACCGGCGTCGGCGTAGGCCGCGACCACGTCATGGTCGTCGGCCGACCGGGGCGTCACATCGGGTGCGGCATGCACATGGAGGTCGAACACCGGGCCAGGCTGCACCCGTACGGGGAGACCGGCAACCGCTGTTGTTCCGGCGGCAACCCCCACCGCCGCGGCCCGGTCGACCGCGGCGGGCTCAGTCCGCGACGTCCCGCATCAGGCGGTTCACCTCGCGGGAGACCAGTCCGAAGCGCGCCTCCTCGATGAGCGGCATCTCCCGGCGCCTGCGCCGCACCGCGTCCACGTCCAGATCGACCACAGTCAGCGACTCCGCACCGCGCGGCGCTTCCGCGACCACCGTGCCCCACGGGTCCAGCACTCTTGATCCGCCCCAGAAGGACGCCTTCCCCTCCTCGCCGACCCGGTTCACGAAAACCACCCAGCACTGCTGCAGGCGGGCGATGTTGAGCAGCAGGTCCTGCCAGTAGACGGCGGTGTCGATGGCGCCGGGAGCGAGACCGGCCGCGCTGTTGGTGGGCACGAACAGGATCTCGGCGCCGTCCTGTGCGGCCAGCCAGGGCAGTACGGGCTGCCAGGCGTCGTTGCAGATCAGCGTCGCCACCCGGGCGTGCCGGGTGTCGAAGGCGCGCAGCGCGTGTCCGGGGCTGAAATGCTTGCGCTCCTCCCAGTCCAGGTAGTTCGGCAGATACAGCTTGCGGTGGGTATGCACCAGCGCGCCGGAGGAGAGGTACGCCGCGGAGTTGTAGCGGCGCATCCGGCCGTCCTCGTGCAGTCCGATCAGCACATCCGGACCGTGCCCGGACAGCTCGGTGAGGCGGGGGTCGTCTGCGCCCACCGACTCGTCACCGGGCACCGAGCCGAGTGCGTAGCCGTGCAGGCTCAGCTCCGGGAAGACCACCAGGTCCGCCCGGCGGGCGGCGGCTTCCCTGACCACACGCCGTGCGGTGTCCACATTGGCCCGCACGGCACCCAGTTCGCAGTCCACCTGCGCCAGCGCGATCCGCACGCACAACACCCCCTCCTTCGGGACTTGCGGTTCTACGGTCCCGGGGAGGTGGCTGGCAAGGGCGGTTGCGCACCGGACAACACGGGGGGGCGCACGGGCTGCGTGTTCCGGAAGGTGCGTACCGGGCCGGCGTACCGGCCGGGCGTATCGGCGGCGCTCGCGGGGCAGGGTCCAGCAGTGGCCGGTCATGTCCGGCGCAGAGTCCCGGCAGAGCCGAGCCGGGAGCGACCAAGCGGAGTGAGTGTGCCCGAACGCCCCCTGACCTTCATCGTCGGCACCGGACGCAGCGGGTCGTCCGCGCTGTCGCGGATCATCAACCTGCACCCCGACGTGCTCAGTCTCAACGAGATGTTCGCCTCGCTCGGCGACGGCGCACTGCCCCGGGCGCCGTTCACCGGGGAGGAGTTCTGGCGGATCCTGGCCGAACCGAACGCCTTCTTCGACCGGATGACCCGCAGCGGGGTGCCACTCCCGGAGTTCCTCTACATCCGGGATCCGGGGCGCTACTCGGCGGAGACCGGCATCCCCGCCCTGAGCCTGATGGTGCTGCCCCATCTCAGCGAGGACCCGGACGGGTTGCTGGACGCCGTCGAACCGGAGATCCGCGCGCTCCCCCGGCGCCCGGCCGCCCAGCAGTACGAATCCCTGTTCGAGGTACTGAGCGCGCGCTGCGGCGGCGGCCGGGCCGTGATCGAACGCTCGGGCTACTCCCTGGGGGCGATCCCCCGGCTGCGCGCGGCCTTCCCGCACGCGAGGTTCGTGCACCTCTTCCGGGACGGCCCGGACTGCGCCGTCTCCATGAGCCGCCACGTCGGCTACCGCTCGATCGCGCTGCTGCGGGAGATCTTCGGGCGCTCCGGAGTCCGTTCACTCTCCGAGCTCACCCCGGAGCGCGAGGCGGAACTGCCGCCCGACCTGACCTGGCTGCTGCGCCACCGCTTCGACGCGGATCTGCTGCTGGAGCGGCCGATGCCGGTGACGGGGTTCGGCGCGCTGTGGTCGCAGATCGTCTCCGAAGGGGTGGCCAGGCTGGCGGAGATTCCAGCCGGGCAGCGCACCACGCTGTCGTACGAGGATCTGCTCGACACGCCACGCGAGGAGCTGACGCGGCTTGCCGCCTTCGCCGGTTTCGCACCGCACCCGGACTGGCTCGCACGGGGAGCGGCGACACTCGACGGGGCCCGGCGCGGGGCGGCTCTGCGGCTGCCGGCGGAGGAGCTGGCCGAGCTGCGGGAGCGTTGCGCGCCGGGCGTCCGCGCCTTGGCCGAGGCGGGCGGGCACGGCTGAGCCGCAGCGGGGAAAGTACGGGCTGAGGGCTGTCCCGTGATCCCTCAGGTGCCCTGCGCGGCCCGCAGCGCCGTGCGGCAGAGCGCGTCGGCGCGGCGGGTGGTCTCCGGCAGCCGGTAGTGCCGCGCCAGCGCCAGGGTGTGCGCGCAGGCGGCGTCCAGCCCGGTGCGGTGGCCGACGGAAACGTACACCGGCTTGACGCCCTCACGGGTACGCAGCGCGCGCCCGACCTCCTCACCGCCCTCGTCACCGCCCTCGTCGCCGTCCGGTCCGCACTCCCCGCGCCCCCGCCCTTCGTCGAGCAGCGGCGCGCTGTCACCGCGCCGTTCGCCCACCGGCGCATGCCGGAAGAGGAACGGCGACTTGGCGACGCCGATCGTCGGCAGCCCGGTCAGCACCCCCAGATGGCTGGCCAGTCCGAAGCGGCGCGGGTGGGCCATGCCGTAGCCGTCGCAGACCACCAGGCCGGGCACACTCCCGAGCTGCTCCAGCGCGGCGAGCACGGCGGGGATCTCGCGGAAGGCGAGCAGACCGGGCACATACGGGAAGGACACCGGGGCGAGGGCGGTCGCCTGGGCGACCACCTCCAGCGTGGCTGCGTCGAGGACCACGGCCGCAGCCGCGACCAGATCGCGTTCGTCGTCATAGGCGACGTCGACCCCGGCCACCAGGGTGCACGGGGCACCGGGCACGGGGCTGTGATCGGCGTACTCGACCCGGGCGCGCAGCTGGTCCTGCACCGCCAGCGCCTCCGCCTCGGTCACCGGCCAGCCCGGCTGCGGCCCCTGAGCCGCCTGCGCCGCCTGCGCCATCAGCGATGCCTGAGCTGCCGAGCGCACTGGCACGGTCACGCGCCCTTCACCTGTGGCTCACGGTCCAGTTCCAGGCCGAAGCGGGTGCGGTAGACGTCCAGCACCTCCCCCTCGGCGAGGTGGCGCTCGGAGCGCGCGCCGTCGGCGTCGGTGGTCACCAACTGCCGTCCGCTGAGCGTGATACGGCCGCCGTCCTCGGCCAGCCTGGAGCAGATCAGCGACCGGGTGAAGTGCGAGTCGGGCGAGGTGCGGTTGTACCAGCAGGCGCCCTCGAAGTCGGCGAGTGCGCGAGCCCGCCGCTCCAGCCGGTACTCGCGGTTCCCGTCCATCAGCACGACGAGATCGCCCTCGTCCGCCTCCTCGATGCGGAACTCCCCGCCCGGATCCTGCTGGTCGCCGGGTTCGTCCAGGGTCAGCGGGTAGGTGCTGTGCTTCCCGAAGCCGACGTCGGCCAGCCACCTCGAGCCGTCCTCGGCCTCCACCCGCAGCGTCATATGGCTGTGCGGGATGCTGAGCCGCTCGCCGGAGTACACCCGTGCGCCCAGCAGGCCCACCTGGTAGCCGAGGGCGCGGAGCAGTGAGGCGAAGGAACCGTTCAGCTCGTAACAGAAACCACCGCGTCGGCCCTCCACTATCTTGGCCCGCAGCGCCTTCTCGTCCAGCACGATGTCCTCGCCCCGATGGATCGAGAGGTTCTCGAAGGGCACGGCCACCAGGTGCCTGCGGTGCAGGGTCCGCAGCGCGGCGCTGTCGGGGGCGGCGGGGCGGTCGGCCCCGATGCGGCGGAGGTAGGCGTCAACAGCGGTCTCGTCCATGCGGCCAGTATCCGCGATGAGCATCGACGGCGGGAACCTCCGCCGCCCCCGGTGCCGGTAGGGCCGTTTCCGGCACCGGGGGCTGGTCGGAGGCCGCCGGTCAGAAGCCGTCGGTTGCGTGCGGAAGGTAGGTGGTGCGCAGCGCGGCATCGAGCCGGGCCGCCGCGCCGGGACTGTGCTCGGTGACGAGACCGGCCAGGACCATTCGCGTCAGCTCCGCGCCGCCCAGATAGCAGGCGCCGAGCTCCCGGATGTCCAGGGCGAGTTCGGCGGCGTCGGACGTCGGCCGGTAGGTCGCGCCAGCCGGTCCGGCGGTCAGCCGGAAGCGGCCCGCGTTGGCGGGCAGCCGCACGTCGGTCACCTCCAGCACCACATCCACCGGCGCTGCCCAGGACCGGGCGGTGAGCGCGGTGGCCGGGTCCGTCAAACGCAGCCACAGAGCCGGGGACTGATCGGTGACGCGGACCTGGTCGCGGTCGGCCGCGAAGAGCAGCAGCGGGTCGTCCAGCGGGCGGCCGGGGGCGCGGACTTGTCCGGTGAGGTCGATGGACACGAGGTACCGCCACAGGGACGCGGCGACCGCCGGGGTGTCCGCCTCCAGCTCGGTCACCTGCACCAGGCCGGAGGTGCGCAACTCCTCGTTCCCGCCACGGGTGCGGTAGACCGCGTAGCCGGAGGGACGCGGGGCGCCGCCGCCGGGCGGGACCTCGTCACCACCGAGTACCACCACCCTGGGCGGGCTCAGCTCCTTGTAGTCCTCGTCCTCCTCCCGCAGGACCTCCTCCCGCCACCAGTGCTCGTCGCGGGCGATGCGGCCCGCGCGTACGGCCCGCTGCGCAGAGTGCGCCGCGGCGAGCAGGGCCGGTGCCTCGTCCGGGGCTACCAGCCGCAGCGGGCGCTCGTCGGGGGCGAGACGCAGGTCGAGCGGCCGGGTGGAGTCGATCTCCACGGAGTACGCGCCGGTGGCCGGACCGAAGCCGAAGCGGCCGTAGATCGCCGCCTCCGACGCCCACAGCACGGAGAGCGGCTGCCCGTTCACCGCACAGCGCCGCGCCGATTCGTCGAGCAGCCCGGTGAGCACGCCGCGCCTGCGGTGGGTGGGGGCGACGGAGACGAACGTCAGCCCGGCGACGGGCAGCTCACCGCCCGGGACGGAGAGTTGGAAGGGCAGCGCGGCGGCCAGCCCGACCAGGCGGTCACCCTCGTACGCGCCGATGCGCTCGCAGCGCAGCAGCAGGTCCCGGTGCTGCTTGCGGGTCTTCTCCTCGGGTGTCTCGTGGAAGACGAGATGGGCGTGGTCCAGGGCGCGGTCCACATGCGCCTCGGGAAGGGTATGGAATTCCACAGTGGTCACGATGCGGACGCTAACCCTCCTGTTGCGGACAGTCATCCGATTATCGCTCGGACGAGTGAATCTTTCAGCCGCGCCGCCGACCCGGGACACACACGGATCAGGCGGGAAGGGAGATCCCGGCGCCATGGAAAAGCCGGGCGATTCCCCTGCGCGAGCGGCGCAGAATCTGGATCATGGGAGGGGGTGTTCTTCGCCCGCGTCGAGGAGCTCGGTCACGAGCCGACGGGCGTACGCGGCGTCGAGTCCGGCCGGGCGGAAGAGGATGCGGTACATCATGGGGGCGACCACGCGGTCCATCGCCGTCTCGACGTCGGGAGTGTTCTCCCCGCGGCCGATCGCGCGGGCGAGCATGACGTCGACCTGTTCGGCCGCGTAGGCCGAGCACTGACCGGCGTTGCTGCCGTCCGGGTCGCCGAGCAGAGCGTCACGGATGTAGGCGCGGCCGGAGGGGGACGACATCTCGTCGAGGAACTGTTCGGCCCAGGCCGTCAGGTCGGACAGCAGGTCGCCGTGGCCCTCCGGCGCGGTGTCGGGCCTCAGGCGCTCCACCGCGACGTCCGACAGCAGCTCCTGAAGGTCGCCCCAGCGGCGGTAGATCGTCGAGGGGGTGACTCCGGCGCGCTGGGCGACCAGCGGGACGGTCACCGCGTCGCGGCCCCGCTCCGACAGGATTTCGCGGACAGCGGTGTGCACCGAAGCCTGGACCCGTGCACTGCGCCCGCCGGGGCGCACCATCGGCTTACGACTCATGACTCCACCTTAAAGCACGGTTATTGCGTTTAGGAGGAGCATGCCGGCTCGACGGCCGCGCCAGGGCCCCCTCGCCGGTCTCCTCGCTGCGGGCATCCGGCCCTGATCCCGACCGGAGCCGAACGGCATACGGGCCGGGCCGGAACCGTCCGGCCCGCCCGCCGCTCTCAGGCGGCGGGCGGGAGCGATCGGGCGGACTGCGTCCGCTCGTAGGCGTGGCCCACCCGCAGCAGCTGCCGCTCGCCGAAGGGCCGCCCGAGCAGCTGCATGCCGATCGGCATGCCCGCCGTGTCGTGGCCCACCGGGACGGCCAGAGCGGGCACTCCGGTGATGTTGGCCGGGGAGGATAGACGCACGTACGCGTCGGAGACGGCCTCGGTCGAGCCGTCGGACCAGGTGACGTTCTCCTGACCGGCCTTCACCGCGGTCATCGGGACCGCCGGGGCGGCGATCACGTCGACCTTCTCCAGAATGCGGGCCCATTCCTCCTGCATGAGCGTCCGGGAGCGCTGGGCACGCAGATAGTCGCCCGCGCCCATCAGTTCACCGGCCTCCAGGAGGATGCGGACGTCCGCCTGGTACAGCTCGGGGACCGTACGCAGCGTGCCCTCGTGGTAGGCGGTGGCCTCCGGCACCATCAGCCCCCACTGGGTGGCCTGGATGTAACGGGTCATCGGGATGTCGATCTCGACGAGATGGGCGCCGAGAGTCTCCAGCTGCGCGATGCCCCGGCGGACGGCGGTCTCCACCTCCGCGTCGACATGGTCGAAGTAGTAATTGCGCGGCACCCCGACGCGCACGCCCGCCAGGTCCGGCTCCCGTTCCGGCCGGTGGTCGACGCCGGGGGTGTCCAGCGAGGCGGGGTCACGCGGGTCGTGCCCGGCGAGGACGGTCAGGACCAGGGCAGCGTCCTCGACGGTGCGGGTGACCGGGCCGACGTGGTCCAGCGACCAGGACAGCGACGTGACGCCGTGGCGCGGCACCAGCCCGTAGGTCGGCTTGAAGCCGACGACCCCGTTCAGCGCGGCGGGAACCCGGATCGACCCGCCGGTGTCGGTGCCGAGGGCGAAGGTCGCCGCCCCGGCCGCCACCGCGACGGCGGACCCGCCGCTGGAGCCTCCCGCGACCCGGCCGCGGTCCCAGGCGTTGCCGGTCTGCGGGGTGGTCAGGCCGTAGGCGAACTCGTGGGTGTGGGTCTTGCCGACCAGGACGGAGCCCGCGGCCCGCAGCCGGGCGGCGACCGAGCTGTCGGCGGCGGCGCGGTGGCCGGCCCGGACCCGGGAACTGGCGCTGGTGGGCGAACCGGCGACGTCGATCAGGTCCTTGAGCCCGGCCGGGACGCCGTGCAGCGGCCCCCGGAACACGCCGCGGGCCGCTTCCTGCTCGGCCTCCCGTGCCGCGCCGCGGGCCTGCTCAGCGGTGACCGCGACGTACGCCTCGACGTGCGGGTCCACCTGGTCGATGCGGTCGAGGACCGAGTCCACCAGCTCGACGGGGGACAGCCGGCGGGCCCGGATCCGCTGCGCGGCGTCGGCGAGGGTCAGCTCATACGGCTGCATCGTGCTTCTCCTTTCCGGCGCGGTAGGCGCCGGCGGGCGGGGTGTCCCCGAAGTCCAGCTCACGCAGGACCGCGACGACGGAGTGGATGTGGTTGGCGGTGGCGGCGACCGCGGCGTGGCGGTCATCGGGCAGCGGAAGTCCGGCACGGGCGGCCCAGCGGGCGGCCTCGGGCGGCGTGAGTTCAACGGAGGGCACAGGTTTCTCCTGATCAGGGGCGTGGCAACGAAGCACTCCGCGCCAAAAGCTAACGGTTTGCTTTAACCCGACCGTAGGCCCTACGGTCGGGTTAAAGCAAATGCATTGCATTTACGGAAGGAGTCCCATGCCCGGCGTCATCTCCGGCGTACGAGCGGTGGCCGACGCGCCCGCGATCTCCGACGCACCCGCGCACGTCGCTCACCAGGCCACCCGCACCCGTACGAAGAGGCGCACGGCTTCTTTCGCCCTCGACGTGTCGATACTCGCGGCCCTCCTGGCCGCGTCCAGCGCTCCAACCCCGCTCTACCCTCTCTACCAGGACCAGTGGGGCCTCTCCGCGCTCGCCGTCACCGTGGTCTTCAGCGCGTACGCTTTGGCCCTGTTGCTGGCCCTGCTCACCACCGGAGCGCTCTCCGACCACCTGGGGCGACGCCCCGTCCTGGCAGGCGCCCTGCTCATGGCGGCCGCCTCCATGGTCCTCCTGGCCTCAGCGGACGGCGCGGGCTCCCTGACCATCGCCCGGGTCCTGCAAGGAGCGGCCACCGGCGCGGCCACCAGCGCCGCGGGCGCGGCGCTCCTCGACCTGGAAAACCCCCGGCGCCCGGGCCGGTCCGCCCTGGCCAACAGCGTCACCCCGGTCGCCGGCATGGCCACCGGCGTGCTCGTCTCCACCCTGCTCGTCCGTTTCGCCCCCGCCCCCACCGTCACCGTCTACGTACTGCTGGCGGCGTTGTTCCTAGCCCAGGCGATCGCGGCCACCTTCACCACGGAGACGGCCCACCGCCACGCGGGAGCGCTGCGGTCGCTGCGCCCGCGGGTCAGCGTCCCGCCGCCGGCCCGCCGCACCCTGCTGGCCGCGGGCGCCGCTGTCGGCACCGTCTGGGCGCTGGGCGGCTTCTACTCCTCCCTCGGCCCGGCCCTCGTACGCCTGGTGGCCCCCGACGCCCCGCAAGCAGCCCGCGGCATGGTCTTCTTCACCCTCAGCGCCACCGCCGCACTCACCGTGTGGGCGCTGCGGCGCAGGCCGCCCCGCGCCACGGCGATCGGCGGCTGCCTGTCCGTCCTGCCCGCCGCGGCCCTGACCCTGAGCGGTCTGCACGGCTCCGGACTGCCCGCCGTCTACGGCGGAGCGGTGCTGGCCGGCATCGCCTTCGGCGCCGTTTCCCAGGGGGCGCTGCGTATGCTCCTCGCCTCGCTCGACGAGCGGGACCGCGCCGCGACACTGGCCGCCTACTACATCCTCAGCTACCTCTCCATGAGCCTGCCCGCCGTCGCCGCGGGCGCCGCCACCCAGCGCTACGGGCTGGGGACCACCTCACACGCCTACGCCATCACCGCCGCTCTGCTCGCCCTGGCGGCACTGGCGGCACTCATCGCGTCACGACGCGGGGCGGCCCACCCCGAAGCCGACCGCTCCCACTGAAGAGAACAAAGGAAACGACACACAATGCACACCTCCCCCGCCGCCACCCCCATCCCCTCCTGGACCGTGGGCGGCGTCACCGTCCACCGCATCGACGAAGTCGCCCTGCCGCCCGCGACCGGACCCTGGCTGCTGCCCGACGCCACCCCTGAGGTGGTGACCGCCCAGGACTGGCTGCAGCCCCACTTCGCCGGCCAGGACGGGATTCTGCACATCGACAGCCACAGCTTCGCGTTCGTCGTGAACGGGCTGCGCGTTCTCGTCGACACCGGCATCGGCAACGGCAAGGAGCGTGCCAACCCGGCCTGGCACAACCTGCGGACCGACTTCCTGGAGCGCCTCACCGCCGCCGGTTTCCCCCCGGACTCCGTCGACCTGGTGATCCTCACTCACCTGCACGCCGATCACGTCGGCTGGAACACACGGCAGGTGAACGGCGAATGGGTCCCCACCTTCCCCAACGCCCGCTACCTCACCTCCCGCGCCGAGCGGGAGTCCTGGGCCACGTACGACATGGAGGAGGCACGCGAACAGATGTTCCGCGACTCCGTGATCCCGGTCGAACAGGCGGGTCTGCTGAGCACGGTCGACGTCCCGCACAAGGGGGCCGAGATCGCCCCCGGCCTGCGCTTGATCCCGACGCCCGGCCACACCCCCGGCCACGTCGCCGTGGAACTGACCAGCCAGAAGGAGACGGCGCTGATCTCCGGCGACTGCGTCCACCACCCCGTCCAGCTCGCCCACCCCGTCATCGGCGCCTGCGTCGACATCGACCCGCGGCAGTCCGAGGCCACCCGCCGCAAGCTGCTCGGCTCCCTCGCCGGCACGGACACCCTCCTCCTCGGCACCCACTTCGCACCGCCCACCGCCGGCCGCGTGGTCGCCCACGGGGACGCCTACCGGCTGGAGTCCGTCCCCGCTTCCTGATGCCGTCGCCACGCCCTCTCGGTCACGCAGGTATGGCCCAGCCCCTCGGACCCCACCAGGGCCGCTCCTCTCGAATTCGCCGCCAAGGTCGAACACGCCAGGGACAAGTACGCGAAGGGCGTCCACCAGCACGGCGCACGCAAAGAGCAGCCGGCCCGGCGACCGGCCGTCCGTCTGCGCGAGGTCGCCGACGCCACCTTCGTCGACATGCCGAGGGGGTCCGGGCAGCGGAAGCTGGTCGACGACGCCTTCACCAGAGCGGAACTGGCACGACGCGTCCTGATCGAGGTTTCCGACATCACCTCGATCCCCGACCACGTGGCCCACGGCCTCGGCGTGGCCTTCCTGTTCCCCCGAGTCGCGAAAGCGGCCGGACCGGCCGTGCGTGCGGTGCCGTTGGCGGACGCCGAACTGTCCTGGACGCTCAGCGTGGTCACCTCGGCGACGCGCCACCCACACGCGCGCCGCACGCGTTTCTGGACCTCCTCCCCCACCACATCCGGCACGATCGCGTGTTCTGACCCGCGTGCGGCCCTCACCATGGGCAGCCCGACGGGCCTGTCAGATGTCCTGTCCGAATCCCGCCAGCCACGGCCCCACCGGCCGCGCGAGTATCAGTCCAAGCCCGAAAACACGTAACAAACAGGGATGGACACCATGATTTCTCCGCTCAACGGCAAGGTCGCTCTGGTCACCGGTGGCAGCCGCGGGATCGGCGCGGCGGTGGCGCTGCGGCTGGCGCAGGACGGCGCGGACGTCGCCCTGACCTACCAGCACAACAAGGAGCAGGCCGCGCAGGTCGTCGCCGGGATCGAGGCGGCGGGCAGGCGCGGCTGGGCCGTACGCGCCGACTTCGGCGAGGGCCCGGACGTGACGGCGGCCGTCGAAGGCACCGTCACGGAGTTCGGGCGTCTCGACATCCTTGTGAACAACGCGGGTACCGGCGTGATGGCCCCGATCGGTGAGCTGTCTCTCGAGGACATCGACCGGGTGCTCGCGGTGAACGTGCGGGGTGCCTACCTCGCGGCGCGTGCCGCCGCCGGGCAGCTCGCCGAGGGCGGACGGATCATCAACATCGGTTCCTGCATCACCGAGCGCGTCCCCTTCCCGGGCGCCACGCTGTACGCCACCAGCAAGGCGGCGCTGACCGGCCTCACCAAGGGGCTCGCCCGGGAGCTGGGCGGACGCGGCATCACCGCGAATCTGGTGCAGCCCGGCCCGACCAACACGGACATGAACCCGGCGGACGGGCCCAGCGCGTCGGCGCAGCAGGGCTTCACCGTTCTCGGCCGCCACGCCGAGCCGTCGGAGATCGCCGCGACGGTGGCACATCTGGCGGGTGAGGGCGGCAATTACATCACCGGCGCCTCCCTCGCCGTGGACGGCGGCCACTCGGCCTGACCGTCAGCAAATCCGGAGCCAATCCGGAGCCCGTCCGGAAGCCCGGAGCCGCCCCCATCCGTACGCACACACGGGTGGGGGCGGCTCGGCAGGTCAGCGGGACGGCTCCAGCCGGGCGATACGGCCGTCCTCCCCGGAGGCCCAGCACCCGAAGTCGTCCGCGCAGTCCACCGTGTCGTAGGAACCAGCGTCCACCGTCCGCCAGTTGCGCCCGCCGTCGAAGGTGACGTCGGTGCCCGTCGGCCCGACGGCCAGTGCGATGCGGCGGGTGTGCGGCAGCCAGGCAACGCCCGAACGGTACTCCGGCACCGGGCGGGCGCTGTCCGTCCACGTCCGGCCGCCGTCGCCGGTCACCGCCGAGGCGTCAGGCGACTGCTCGCCGGGCCGGAAGTCACCGCCGACCGCCACACCGTGGCGGGCGTCGCGGAAGGCGAGCCCGAAGACGCCACGCTCCCCGGCTCCCGCCGGGATCGGCGCCTCGGCCGCACGCCAGGTGTGTCCCCGGTCGGCGGAGTGCAGTACCCGCGCCGTCCCGGCACCGCCGGTGGCCATCCACACATCGCGCGGGCCGCTGCTCACCAGGCACTGCCCGCTGGCCGCGAAGTTCGCCTCGCCCTCCTGCGCGGGCGGCATGCCCCGGTCGGGCAGCACACGCCAGCTGCGGCCGCCGTCCCCGGTCGACAGGATGCGGAACTTGCCGTTCACCGGGTCGCTGACGGCCAGACCGTGCCGGGCGTCGAAGAACGTAAGACAGTTGTAGAACGCCTCGGGGGTGTCGTTGCGGAAGGTCTCCGCCCAGGTGGCACCGCCGTCCGCCGTACGGAACACCCGCGACTCCTCGCCCGGTCCGATGGCGAGCACCACGGCGCGCCGCGCGCCGAACGCCTCGACGTCCCGGAACTCCAGACCGGCCGCGCCCGGCGGCGACACGTCATTCCAGTGACGGCCGCCGTCCCTGGTCCGCAGTACGGTGCCGCCGCTGCCCGCCACCCACGCCGTGGAGCGGCTGACCGCGTCCAGCCCACGGAACCGGGCATCCGTCCCGCTGTCCTTGAGCGACCAGCCGGGCGCGGCCGACTCCCAGCGGGCCGACGGCTGTGCCTGCCCCGCCCGCTTCTGACCGTCCGCCTGTGCCTGGCCCGTGCCGAGCGCGGCGGCCAGGGCCGCCCCGCACAGTCCGGCCGCCGCTGCTCGCCTCAGCTTTCCCTTCAGCCTCATGGGCACGGAACCTAGCCCATGGCGGCGGTGGCGTCACTGCCCAGGAGAGCCCGTCAGCGGATGCAAGAAGCCGTCGTCCTGCCGGCCGGGGGCAGGACAGCAGCTCCTCAGCCCCCGTCCGGCAGCATCTGCTCCGCGAGGACGACCATCACGAAGCCGCAGCCGAGCACGGCCATCGCCCAGCGCGTACGGCCTCTGCGGCTCAGCACGATCGCGGTCCCGGAAAGTATCAGCGCGATGCCGTAGAGACCGACCGTCAGCAGGGACGGAGCGCTGCCGAGCCGGACGACAAGTGCGGTGGCGACGGCGATCATGACGACGGCGGAGGTCACCGCGCGGGTGCGGCGTGCCTGCCCGGCTCGCGTCAGACGGGGCCGCCGCGCCGGCTCCTCGTCGTCGTAGAGGTCGGCGAGGTCGTCGTCATCGGGGTCGGGGGCCGCGTCGGGACGGGCCCCCAATGTGGCGCCGCGGTCGGCGTCCGAGCCCTCGTCGGCGTCCGAGCCCTCGTCAGTCTCCGTGTCCGCAACGGCAACGGTCTCCGGTTCCGCCTCAGAAGGCGTGTCCGTATCCGCGGCCCCCTCGGCATCCCGGTCGGCGTTCTCGTCCCGGTCACGGACATCGGCCCCGCGTACCTTCGTACCGTCGACCTCTTCGTCATCGAGTGCCGTCATCGACGTTCTTCACCTTTCGTCCCCCGAGCACATGCGGTAGTCCGGGAGGTTACCGGCAGTGGCGGCGCCGCGTCCCGGCGCCCTGTCCGTCGCGCGCCCGCGCCGACCGGCGCGTCAGGATGGGCAACACCGGCCGGGGGGCGGAGGATCGGGCCTGCAGTCCGATGCATACGCTGATTCCGATCTATATACACAGGAGGCATTCCGCATGGCGACCACACGCACCGCACACACGGTCTGGAACGGGAATCTGATGGAGGGGTCGGGCACCGTCACCCTCGACTCGTCCGGGATCGGCGCCTACCCCGTGTCGTGGCCCGCCCGTTCGGAGGAGCCGAACGGCAAGACCAGCCCGGAGGAGCTGATCGCGGCCGCCCACTCCAGCTGCTTCTCGATGGCGCTCTCGAACGGACTGAACAGCGCGGGCACCCCGCCCACCAAGCTGAACACCCAGGCCGAGGTGACCTTCCAGCCGGGCACCGGCATCACCGGGATCCACCTCACCGTGGAGGGTGAGGTCCCGGGCATGGACGAGAGCGCGTTCACCGAGGCGGCCGAGAACGCCAAGGCGAACTGCCCGGTGAGCCAGGCCCTGACCGGTACCACGATCACCCTCTCGGCGAAGCTCGCCTGAGCGGTACTCCGGCAGGCCGCCCGCCGCACCATGTGCCGCACCCGTATGCGGCGCAGTCCACGACTCGGCGGGCGGCCCCCGGACCACCACTGGCAGAATGGGTACTATGCCCGAATTGCCGGAGGTGGCGTCTCTCCGCGAGTTCCTGGCCGCACGACTCGTCGGCCGGACGGTCGCCAGCGCCCACGCCCTCGCCGTGAACGTGCTCAAGACGTACGACCCGCCGCTGACCGCCCTCGAAGGGCAGACCTTCACCGAGGTGGCGCGCTGGGGCAAGTTCCTCGACCTGACGGCCGGCGATCTGCACCTGGTGGTCCATCTGGCCCGGGCGGGCTGGCTGCGCTGGCACGAGAAGCCGCCCCCGGCGCCGCCCCGCCCCGGCAAGGGCCCGCTGGCCCTCCGCCTGGTCCTGGCCGAACCGGAAGCCGCCGCGGTCGACCTCACCGAGGCGGGCAGCCAGAAGCGCCTGGCGGCGTACGTCGTACGCGACCCCACCGAGGTGCCCGGCGTCGCCCGCCTGGGCCCCGACCCGCTCGCCGAGGACTTCACGCCGGAGGCGTTCCGCGCACTGCTGCGCGGCGAGCGGCGCCGGATCAAGGGGGTGCTCCGCGATCAGAGCACCGTCGCCGGGATCGGCAACGCCTACTCGGACGAGATCCTGCACGCCGCGCGCATGTCGCCGTACAAGCCCGCGGGCGGGCTCTCCGAGGAGGAGACCGGCACGCTGTACGCCGCCGTGGGCGAGACGCTGCGCGAGGCCGTCGAGCGCTCCCGTGGGGTGGCGGCGGGGAACCTCAAAACCGAGAAGAAGAGCGGCATGCGGGTGCACGGGCGCACCGGACTGCCGTGCCCCGTCTGCGGGGACACCGTGCGCGAAGTCTCCTTTCACGACTCCTCGTTGCAGTACTGCCCGACCTGCCAGACCGGCGGCAAACCGCTCGCCGACCGGCGGATGTCCCGCCTGCTGAAGTAGCGCTCCCGCCCCCGCTCAGGGACGGGGGATGTTGCGGAGGTTGGAGCGGGCCAGGTCGAGCATGGTGCCGACGCCGCCGTCCAGCACCGTGCGGCCCGCCGCCAGGGCGAAGCCCTTCACCTGGCCGAAGGTGATGTGGGAGGGCACGGAAAGCGCGTTGGGGTCGGTGATCAGCTCCACCAGCGCGGGCCCGGGGCGCCCCAGCGCGTCGGTGAGCGCGCCGGCCACCTCGCTCGGCTGCTCCACCCGCCAGGCGGGGATGCCGACGCCGCGCGCGATGGCGCTGTAGTCGACGGGGGCGTGATCGGTCTCGTAGGCGGGCAGCCCGTCGACCATCATCTCCAGCCGGACCATGCCCAGCGAGGCGTTGTTGAAGACCACCGTCTTCACCTGGAGGTCGTGCTGCTTCACGGTGAGCAGTTCGCCGAGCAGCATCGCCAGGCCGCCGTCGCCGGAGAGCGAGACGACCTGGCGGGAGCGGTCGGCGAAGGCGGCGCCGACGGCGTGCGGCAGGGCGTTGGCCATGCTGCCGTGGCTGAAGGAGCCGATGACGCGGCGGCGGCCGTTGGGGGTGAGATAGCGGGCGGCCCACACGTTGTTCATGCCGGTGTCGACGGTGAAGACGGCGTCGTCGGCGGCGATGGAGTCCAGCAGGCTGGCCGCGTACTCCGGGTGGATCGGGGTGTGGTGTTCGACGTTGCGGGTGTAGGCGTCGACGGCCGTGGTCAGGGCGCGTTCGTGCTTGCGCAGCATGGTGTCGAGGAAGCTCCGGTCGCCTGCGGGTGCCAGCAGCGGCTGCACGGCGTCGAGCGTGGCGGCGACGTCCCCGTGTACGGCGAGTCGCAGCGGGGTGCGACGGCCCATGGTGCGGGCGTCGTTGTCGACCTGGATGGTGCGGGCCTGCGGCAGGAAGGCGTCGTAGGGGAAGTCGGTGCCGAGCATCAGCAGCAGATCGGCGCCGTGCACGGCGTCGTGGCAGGCTCCGTACCCGAGGAGTCCGATCATCCCCACGTCATAGGGGTTCTCGTACTGGATCCACTCTTTTCCGCGCAGCGTATGGCCGACCGGCGCCTTGAGCGTCTCGGCAAGCCGCATCACCTGGCTGTGCGCGTGGCGGGTGCCCACGCCGCAGAAGAGGGTGACCTTCTCCGCTTCGTTGAGTGCGCCGGCCAGCTTCTCCACCACATCCGGCGCGGGGGTGACGGTGCCGCAGGCGGGGGTGGGGACGGTACGCCCGGTCGGGTTGGGCGCCGGTTTCTCGCCCAGGTCGCCGGGCAGCACCAGCACGGCGACGGTGGAGCCGCCGAGCGCCCGCTGCGCGGCGATCCGGGCCAGTCGGGGCATCTGCTCCGGCTGGGAGAGGAGTTCACACCAGTCGGCCACCTCGTTGAACAGCTGTTCGGGGTGGGTCTCCTGGAAGAAGCTGGTGCCGATCTGGCCGGTGGGGATGTGCGAGGCGATCGCCAGTACGGGCGCGCCGCTGCGCTGGGCGTCGTACAGACCCTGCACCAGATGGGTGTTGCCGGGGCCGCAGGAACCGGCGCAGACGGTGAGGCGCCCGGTGATCTGCGCCTCGGCGGCGGCGGCGAAGGCACCCGCCTCCTCGTTGCGCACATGCACCCACTGCAGTGCGCCGTCCGAGCGGCGGATGGCGTCGACGAAGGGGTTGAGGCTGTCGCCGACGACTCCGTAGACCCGCTCGACCCCGGACTGGATCAGGACCTGGACAAGCTGGTCGGCGACTTTCACGGCGGCCATGGCATCCCCTCGTACGGTCGGTGGCTCCGGCATCGAGCGTAGAGGCCGCAAGGGAAGCCCGCGCGGCGAAGCGGCTGCCCCGGCGGGCAGGCCTACGCGTCGAGCGGCAGTGCCAGCAGTGCGTTCTCGACGAGTTCCGGCATCGCCGGGTGGATCCACAGCTGACCTCGCGCCATGCTGCGCGCGTCCAGTCCGAAGTTCATCGCCTGGATCAGCGGCTGGATCAAGGTGGCGGCCTGCGGTCCGATGATGTGCGCGCCGAGCAGCAATCCGGTGGAGGGGTCGGCCAGCAGCTTGGCGAAGCCGGTGGTGTCCTCCATCGCCCAGCCGTACGCGATCCCGGCGTACTCCGCGGTCGCGCTCACGAAGCGGACGCCTCGTTCCCGCGCCTCCCGCTCGGTCAGCCCGACGGCGGCGATCTGCGGCGAGGTGAAGACGGCGTGCGGCACATAGCGGTGGTCGGCGGCGACCGGCTGGTCCGGATGGAGCAGGTTGTGCTGGACGACCCGGGCCTCGTGGTTGGCGACGTGCTTGAGTTCGTACGGCGAGGAGAGGTCGCCCAGCGCGTAGATGCCCGGCACGCTGGTGCGCTGCTGCGGGTCGACGCTGACCCGTCCGCCGTCCGTGGTGGTCACTCCGGTGGCGGCGACGTCCAGCAGGTCGGAGTTGGACCGCCGGCCGGTGGCCACCAGCAGGAGTTCCCCTTCGACGGTCTCCGTGCCCGCGGGGCCGGTGAGGTCGAGCGCGATGCCCGAGCCGGTGCGGCGTGCGCGCTCGGCGGTGCGCCGCAGGCGTACGTCGAAGCGCTGGGCGGCCAGTTCGGTGAACCGGGTGCTGATGTCCGCGTCCTCCGCCCGCAGCAGCGCGCCCGAGCGGGCGATCACCGTCACCTGGACACCGAACGAGGCGAACACATGGGCGAACTCCGCGGCGACGAACCCGCTGCCGAGGATCACCATGCTGCGGGGCAGCTCGTCGATCCGCATCACGGTGTCGGAGGTGTGGTAGCCGGACTCGGCCAGCCCGGGTATGTCCGGGGCCACCGGGCGGCTCCCGGCGGCGAGGACGAACTTGTCCGCGGTCACGGTCTCCTCGCCGCGCCCCGGGGCTCCGGACCCGCCTGCGTCCGGGAAGGAGATGGTCAGCTCCTTGTGCCCGGTGAAGCGGCCCTGCCCCTCGTACACCGTGAGTCCGGCGTTGTCCTCATGCGCCAGCCGGTAGGCGCGGCCGTCGCGCGCGATGGGGTCGATCCGGCCGAAGACGCGGTCGCGTACCTCGCGCCAGCGCACCCCGCGCAGTTCGGCGTCCACGCCGAGCCGGGCACCGGCGGCCGGGGCCACGGCCAGGTCTGCGGTGTGCACATACATCTTGGTCGGGATGCAGCCGACGTTCAGACACGTGCCACCGAAGGTGCCCTTCTCCACGAGCGCCGTCCGCCACCCGGCGAAGCGGTGGTCCACCAGGGAGTTTCCGGATCCGGTACCGATGACGACCAGGTCGTAGTGGGACACGCCCTCAATCTCCGCTCTGCGCACGGGACGCCTGGGCCGCGGGGGCCGGGCACTGGCGGCCGTCGGCGGGCTCGCCGCTCGCACGCAGGGCCCACCACACCAGCGGGATCTGGAGTGGCAGCCGGGCGCTGGCGAGCGCGCCCAGCGGGGCGGGCCGGTCGCGCCAGTCGCGCGCCATCTTCACGTTGGCGGGGAACACGGCCACGAAGTACGCGGCCGCCGCCCGGCCGCCGGACCTGCGGGTGCGCGGGTGGGCGAGACCGGCGGCCAGCACGAGTTCGACGGCGCCACTCGCGTAGGTCCAGGCCCGGGGGCTGCCGGGCAGGGCGCGCGGGACGAGCGAGTCGAAGAGCTTCGGCACGGCGAGGTGTGCCACGCCCGCACCGGCCAGCAGCGCGGCAAGCGATTCGGCGCCCGAGAGGCGACGGCGTACGGCCATTCTGTGTGCTCCCACCGGAGGTTGACGGCGCGGGCTGCCCGCACCGGGGTTCTCTGCTCAACAGTAATCCGGGCGTCGAGCCAGCCCCTCAGACAGGCGTCCGCAGGCACCATCGGGGCCTTGTCACGGCGCCGGGGCGTGCGCGGGGGCGCGGCGGCCCAGCGCCTCGCCCAGCAGCGCGTGCAGCCGTTCCGCATCGGCGGGCGAGAGCACCAGTTCGTCGGGCAGGACGCGCGTATCAACCCCGAAGGAGGCCAGCGAGACGCGCACCGCGGGACGGGCCGTTGATACCTGCGGAGGCGGCGGGGACTGCGGATGCGAGGGGTGGGGGGCCTGCGGCTGCGGCGCCTGCCGGGGGGACCTGGAGGGCCGACGCTGGCGGGGCAACTCCGGCACCGCGGGGCCGGATCCGCCGCCCGCACCGTAGGCACGGTCGCCGCCCGCGGACTTCGCGGCGCGCAGTGCCACATCGGCGTCCAGCAGGAGATCGGCGAGACCTCCCCTGGACGCGCCCGGACCGCCGTAGGCCGCCACGCCCATCGAGACGGCCTGCCCGGTGAGCGTGACCGTACTGCTGCGGCTGGAGCGGGCGCTCACGGACAGCCGCCGGACGGCCTCCTGAGCGCCGCGGGCGACGGCGAGCGCCTCGTCCTCGGTCGCGCCGGGCAGCAGGATCAGGAACTCGTCACCGGCGTGCCCGCCGTACCGGCCGACGATGCTGTTCTCCGTGCGGTCGAGCGCCCCCGCGACGGCGCGCAGCACCGCGTCGCCCGCGAGATGGCCGTACCGGTCGTTCACCGCCTTGAAGCGGTCGAGATCCGCGAGTATCAGGGCCATCGGCTGCCCGTGGCGCCGGGCACGCGCGGCGGCACGGGCGGCTCTGTTGTCCCACTCCAGCCGGTCCAGCACGCCGGTGAGCCGGTCGGTCAACGGCTTCCTGCACAGGGCGCAGTGTTTCTGCTCGGCCGACCTCGGCACGGTGGTCATCGACTGCCTCTCCCGACATCATGGAAGCACGGGTCCACTGCGCTTCGCCCGGTGAGCCTTGAGCAACTTCGGGTTGACTGTTAATCATTCAACTCAACTAGTAGTTGAGCAGTTGCGCTGTGTGAGTCTAGACTCGCGGTGGCCCTGGGTGTCAACCACCGTTGGGAAAGGGCCAGTTGAGATCGCGTCGGGCCGAAGGGCCGCGTGGTGGAGGTGGTAGCGGTGCTCGAGGACGCACGACAGCCGGAGCCGGAACACGCGGACCGGCCGACTCTCGCCGCCCATCTGGACCGGCTCTTCGACGACATCCGGCCGCACGGCCCGCGCGGCCGCCCGTATACGAACGAAGAGGTCGCCACCGCCGTCAAGCGGGTGAACCCCGGCATCCGGGTCGGCGGCGCCTACCTCTCGGCACTGCGCAAGGGGACCAAGCGCAATCCGTCCACCGAGTTACTCACCGCGCTGGCCCGGTTCTTCGGCGTGCCCACCTCCTACTTCCTCGACGAGTCCACCGCCGCGCGGGCAGCCGCGGAAATCGAGCTCGCCAAGGTGGCCCGCAACCTGGGCGTACGGAACCTCGCGCTGCGCGCGCTGGAACTGTCTCCCGAGGGGCTCGCCGCCGTGACCCAGATCGTCGAGCATGTACTCGAGGGCGACACGCGGGCACAGCCGCCCGGTCCGCCCGACACGTGAGGGCGGTGCCACGATGGACATGAAGGTCATGCGCCGCAGTTGTGCTGCGCTGGTCCGCGACCTGGACCTGCCGCTGCCCGCCGAACCGCAGCAGGTGATAGCGGCACTGTGCACCCGGATGGAGCAGCGGCAGGGGCGTGCGGTGCACCACCGGCTCGTCCCGTTCCCGCCCGACACCGTCAGCGGACTGTGGGTGGCCACCGACGACGCCCACTACATCCTGTGTGAGGCCCACACCAGCCCGTGGCACCAACTCCTCATCACCTGCCATGAGTTCTGGCACATGGAGGTTGATCACCGGGACACCACGGGCAATACCGGCGCTCATGCCGCCCAGGCCGCTCGGGCCGACGACGAGACGCCCGCCGGGGACGTGGACCGGCGGCTGTTCCCCTCACTGGACCCGGAGACGGTCTCCCGCATCATCGCCCGGCGTACGCACTGCAGCGCGGAGGAGGAACAGGAGGCCGACTTCTTCGCCTCGCTGCTGATGGCGAGGGTCAGCCGGTGGCTGGCCGAGGAGACCTGGACGGTGCCCGACGCGGAGGCGGCCGTCGTGCACCGGCTGGAGAACACGCTGGGGCGGCGCGGGGGCGGCCGCCCGCGATGACCGACCCCACCCCCGTCTACTGGTTCTGCTCCGCCGCCGCCTGGGCGACCCTTACCTACAAGCTGCACGATCTGCGCCGCGCCCCGCGCAACCCGATGCGCTGGGCGGTCTGCGTCACGCTGTTCCTGGCCGCGACCGCCGTCTTCTTCGCGGCACCGAGGGCAATCGCCCGCGTCAACAGCGTCACGGGAGTGCACAACTGCTCCGCGCCGCTCGTCTACTCCCTGCTCATCGCGCTGAGTTCGTCCTCGCTCGCCCTCATCGCCTTCTGGCGGCACCCGCCGGAGCGGGCCCGACTGATCGCGCGCCACTGGGTGGTGACATACACGCTGCTCATCGTCTGCCTGAACGTGCTGTTCTTCCTCGGTGACGCCCCGGTCGAGCGGCGTCTCGACTTCGACACGTACTACGCGAACACGCCGTACATCGCCGAATCCATCCTCGTCTATCTGCTGGCCCTTGCCGTCGCCATGATCCAGCTGATCCGCACCGGCGCGCACTGGGCACAGATCGCGGGGCGTGCCTGGCTGCGGCGCGGGCTGTGGTTCATCGTGGCGGGGGCGGTCGGCGGGCTGCTCTTCGCCCTCTCCAAACTGGTGGCGGTCGTGGCCCGTTGGACGGGCCGGAACTGGGACGCCCTCAGCACCGACGTCGCCCCGGTGTTCGCGACGCTCGGGCTGGTGGTGAGCGCCACCGGTTACGCGCTGCCCGCCGGTGGCGAGCATCTGACGCGGCTGCGCGGGCGCTTCGCACGCTACCGCGCCTACCGCGACCTGTACCCGCTGTGGGACGCGCTGCGCCGCGCCGTCCCCGCGATCGTGCCGCCCGCCCGGCTGCCCTGGTGGGATCTGGAGCTGCGGCTGACAAGGCGGCTAGCGGAGATCAACGACGGCCGCCTCGCGCTGCGTTCGCACACCGATCCGCAGGCCGCCGCCACCGCGCTGCGGCTGGGGCGGGAGTCCTCGCTCTCCGGCACGGATCTGCAGGCAGTCGTGGACGCGACCCGGCTGAAATCCGCGGTGGCCGCCAAGGCGGTGAACCGCAAGTTCGCCCCCGCCGACGAACCGTCCGAGCAGACGCCGCGCGGCGGTGCGGACGGTGCCGGCGAACTGGCCTGGCTGACCAAGGTCTCCCGGGCCTACGCCCACTCGCCGGTGGTGGCCGCCGCAGTTGTCGGCCCCGCGGAGCGGGACCCCGACGGCCGCAACCATGCATCCGCCCCCGGGCAGTGAGGGAGGAACACTGAATCCTCCCCCGGCGCGGGCAGGGGAACTCCTGGCTCACGCTGCCTGCGGGTCAGCGGCCCGGCAGGTCTTCCACGATCAACACCCGCCCGGTCGGACCAGCCCGGGTTCGTACAGGAAAGCTTGGAGGTTCATGTGCTGTCCTGGCTCTCGATCAGCACGGCGTACGCGTGTGGTTCTCGCCACGCACAGTTGTCAGCCGACCCGGCCGTGTCGGAAGACCGGGGCGTCCTCGGAGGAGCCAGGTGAGCGGACCCACGCGCGCGGTGGTCCTGGGCGCCGGACTGACCGGCACCCTGGCGGCCGCCGCACTCTCCCGGCAGCTGGACCAGGTGACCCTCGTCGACGGCGATCTGCTGCCCGCGGGGCCGCAGCCCCGCAAAGGCGTGCCGCAGGCCCGGCACGCCCACCTGCTCTGGTCGGGCGGCGCGCGGGCCGTGGAGTCGCTGCTGCCGGGTACGGAGCAGCGGCTGCTGGACGCCGGTGCCCGCAAGACCGGCATGCCGGACGGACTGGTCTCCCTCTCGCCACAGGGATGGCTGCGCCGCTGGCCGCAGATGCAGTACCTCTTCACCTGTACCCGCGACCTGCTGGACTGGACCGTGCGCGAACAGGTGCTGGCCCGCCCCGGCATCGAGCTGCGGCAGGGCTGCCAGGCCGAGGAACTGCTGGGCAGCGCCACCCGGATCACCGGCGTACGGCTGCGGGACCGGCACTCCGGCACGAGCGAGGACTGCCAGGCCGACCTGGTCGTCGACGCCACCGGGCGCGGCTCCCGTGCCCCCCACTGGCTGGCTGACCTCGGACTGCCGCCGGTGACCGAACAGACCGTCGACTCCGGTCTCGCCTACGCCACCCGCCTCTTCCGTGCCCCGCCCGGCCTCCCCGCCGACTTTCCCGTCGTCAACGTCCAGGCCGATCCGCACGCGGACCGTCCGGGCCAGACGGCGACGCTGCTGACCGTCGAGGGCGGCAAGTGGCTCGTCACCCTCTCGGGCACCCGCGGCGGTGAACCACCCGCCGCCGAAGGGGACTTCGTCAGCTTTGCCCGCGCGGTGCGCCACCCCGTCGTCGGCGACCTGATCGCCGGAGCGGAACCGCTCGGGCCCGTCCGCACCACCCGAAGCTCCGTCAACCGGCGGCGCTTCTACGAGCGTCTCCCCCACTGGCCGGACGGCTTCATCGTGCTCGGCGACGCCGTCGCCACCTACAACCCCGTCTACGGACACGGGATGTCCGTCGCCGCGCAGGGTGCGGTGGCCCTGGGGTACGGGCTCGACCGGCACGACCCGGCCGCCACCGGGACGGCCCGCAGGCTCCAGCGAGCCCTCGCCCGCACGGTGGAGTGCGCCTGGACGACGGCAACCACCCAGGACGTGCTCTACCCGGAGGCCGTCGGCGAAGCTCCCCGCCTTCCGGCGCGGATTCTCCAGCGCTACATGGACCGTCTCATGGTGACGGCCAACGCCCGCCCGGCCGCTGCCGACGCGCTCTTCGAGGCGCTGACGCTTTCCGGTCCGATGACCCGGCTGGTCTCCCCACGGGCCGCCTTCGCCACGCTGCTGGGGCCGGGCGGCGGCACGCCGCTGCCCGGCCCACCGCTGACGGCCGCCGAGACACGGGCGGCACGCGTACGGTGACCCGCGCGGGCTAGCGCTACCCGCCGTGCCGGTCCCGGTGCGTCACTCCAGGATCTTGAGGAGCTCGGTCGCGAGCGGGCCAGAGGAGGACGGGTTCTGCCCGGTGACCAGGTTGCGGTCGACGACCACGTTCGAGGCCCAGGGCCTGCCCTCCTGGAAGTCCGCGCCGATGCCGACGAGACGGTCCTGGAGCAGCCACTTCGCCTTGGCCGCCAAGCCCGCCTGGGTCTCCTCCGCGTTGGTGAACCCGGTGAGCCGGTAGCCCGCGAAGGGCGAGCTGCCGTCCGGGTTCTTCGCCGCCAGCAGTGCCGCCGGGCCGTGGCAGACCACGCCCAGCGGCCTGCCCGAGGCGAGCGTGTCCCTCAGCAGGCCGCCGGAGTCGGTGTCGGCCACCAAGTCCTCCATCGGGCCGTGGCCACCGGGGTAGTAGACCGCGGCGTAGTCGGCCAGCTCCACATCCTCGAGCCGGAGCGGACTTCGCAGTCCGGAGATCGACGCGAGGGAGTCCGCGACCCGGTCGGCGCCTTCCTGCCCGCCGTTCGCCTCCGGGGCCAGGCTCGCCTGGTCCACGGTCGGCAACACGCCGCCCGGGGTGGCGACCACGACCTCGTGACCCGCGTCGGTGAACACCTCGTACGGCGCGACGACCTCCTCGGCCCAGAAGCCGGTCGGGTGCCGCGTGCCGTCAGCGAGCGTCCAGTGGGCGGCACCGGTCACTACGAAAAGGATCTTTGCCATCTCGCCTCTCTCCGGGGGCCGGCCGAGTCGGCTCCTGCCAAGGTGCCGTACCGGCCTCCTGCTGATGTCCCGAAGATAGATCGCCGGGCCATTGGCAGCCAAGAGGACACCCGCTAAGGGCTGTCCCGTAATCCCTGACGGGCGCACGGCGGAGCCGTCAGATGTGGACTGCCGGTGCCGATTCCTCACTCCGGGGTGCCTGGACCCCGCGACGGTACAGCAGCGCGCTGACCACCATGCCGACGGTGAAGAAACCGGCCGACCACCAGTAGGCCGTCGCATAGCTGTCCAGCGCGCCCTGGGCGATCACGCTCGGATCCTTCGCGTCCTTGCCCTCGAGATAGTCGGTGGCGGCACTGGCCGCCAGCGTGTTGAGCAGGGCGGTGCCGACCGATCCGCCGACCTGCTGCATGGTGTTGACCAGGGCGGACGCCACACCCGCGTCCGACGCCGCGACGCCCGCGGTCGCCGAGCTCAGCGCAGGGGCGAACACCAGGCCGAGACCCGCTCCGAAGATGACCAGCTGGGGCAGCACATGGGTGACGTAGCCGCTGTTCAGATCGAGGGTGGTCATCCCCACCAGGGCCGCCGCGCCCACTCCGAGCCCGAGCGGCACGATCGGCCTCGGGCCCATGCGGGGCACCAGCTGCGTGGTGGCCACGGTGGAGGTGATCAGCAGGGCGCCGATCATCGGCAGGAAGGCGAGGCCCGTCTCGATCGGCGTGTAGCCCAGTGACTGCTGGAGGTAGTACGTCAGGAAGAGGAACACGCCGAACATGCCCGCGCCGCTGATGAGCATGACCAGGAAGGACGCGCCTCGGTCGCGCTCCAGGACCACGCGCAGCGGCAGCAGGGGATGCCGGGCCCGCGTCTGCCACCAGGCGAAGACGGAGACCAGGATGGCACCGGCGATCAGGAAGCCCCAGGTGAGGGGTGACGCCCAGTCATGGGACTCGGCGTTCGAGAAGCCGTAGACGATGCCGAAAAGGCCGAGGGTGACCAGCAGGGTACCGGGGACGTCGAGCGCGATGGTGCGGTCCCGCCCGACGCCCTTCAGCAGCGCCACGCCGCCGACGAGGGCGACAGCGGCGAAGACCAGGTTGACGTAGAGAGTCCAGCGCCAGTCGAGGTGCTCGGTGAGCACACCGCCGAGCAGCAGACCGACGGCGCCGCCGGCACCCGCGATGGCGCCGAAGACGGCGAAGGCCTTGCCGCGCTCCTTCACGTCGGTGAAGGTGGTGGTCAGCAGCGCCAGTGCGGCGGGTGCGAGCAGGGCGCCGAACACGCCTTGGAGGCCACGCGCGACGACCAGCATCTCGAAGCTGCTCGCGGCACCGCCGAAGGCGGAGGCGACGGCGAAGCCGACAAGGCCCACCAGGAAGGTGATCTTCCTGCCGAAGAGGTCGGCGATCCGGCCGCCGAGCAGCAGCAGGCTGCCGAAGGCAAGGGCGTAGGCAGTCACCACCCATTGCCGGTCGCCGTCGGAGAAGCCCAGATCCGCCTGGGCGGACGGCAGTGCGATGTTCACGATCGTCGCGTCGAGCACCACCATCAGCTGGGCGATGCCGATGAGGGCCAGGATCCACCAGCGATGAGCCGGAGGCTCAGTCTGGCTGCTGGCCGGATTCTCCCCTGGGGTGCCGACAGACGCGCCGACGGAGGTACGTGACATGGCTTCAAGTGCTCCAGGAATGACGAGGGGTCGGTGAATCAGTCGGTGCATCAGTCGTTGAGGAGGTGGAGGAGTGCAGCAGTGCGGGGAGCACTGCACGCTCGACAAAGCTCGCCAGATACTCCGCGTCCGCGTAGGCGTCCTCGAACAGCGGCCGGGACACCACCGCGGCGAACAGCATCTGGGGAAGGAATTCCGCCGCCGTCGGCCAGGACGCCAACTCCCCTCGTTCGACCGCGCGTTCGACGAACGCGGTCACATGGGCGACGTCTGGCTCGACGAGTGACTTGCGCAGCGCCCTGACCAGGTCCTGGTCGGTGAGCGTCGCGTGCCCCAGTGCGGCGACGAGATCGGTGTCCTGCTCGGCGCAGGCCGACATCCGGGCGGCAAGGGACATCAGGTCACCGCGGAGGGAGCCGGTGTCGATTCCCTCCGGTATCGGCTGGGTACGGCGAAGGGCGGCGATCAGCAGCTCCGGCTTCCCCTGCCAGAGCCGGTAGAGGGTGGCCTTGCTGCAATGGGCCCGAGCGGCAACCGCGTCCATCGTCATGGCCCCATAGCCGACCTCACGCAGCACGTCGAGCGCCGTTGCCAGCACCTCGGCCTCCCGCTCGGCGGTCATGCGCGGGCGGCGCACCTGGGCTTTGGCTATGTCTGCGGGCATCAGCTGCATCCTTATCGTACGAAACGGTTTCGTACGCTAACTCTAGAAGGCGCCGCTATGAAACGCAAACGTTTCGTACGCGGGCGGGCGGGTCACGCGTGTCGCCTCAGCCGGGCGGCGCGTCCCCCGGTCGGCACAGCACGGCGACCTGTCGCGGCGGAGACTCAGCGGTGCGCCGTCGCCGGGTGCGTCGCCGGTCAGACGGCTCCGAAGTCACCCGGAAGGCTCTCCCTGCCGCCGCAGGAATCCCGGACGACCACGGTCGGCCACAACTGGACGCGGTGGACGGGACGTTCGATGGTCTCGGCCACCCGGGCGAGCGCGAGTTCGGCGGCCAGTGCCCCCAGCCGGTGCTTCTGGGGCCGGACGGCGGTCAGCGGCGGGTCCGAGGCGGCGGCCACCTCGTCGTCGTAGGTCACCACCGCCAGCTCCTCCGGTACGGCGATCCCGCCGTCCTGGGCCCGCTGGACCATGCCGATGGCCTCCCGGTCCGAATGGATCAGCAGCGCCCGCACCCCGCGGCTCCGGCACTGCGCCAGCACCGTGTCGTAGGCGCCGGTCCAGCCCGCCGCGCCGTAGGACGGCACGTCCAGGTCCAGTGCTCCGTGGTCGCCCAGCTCCAGCGAGGCGACCGTCTCCCGCCAACCCGCGCGCAGTGCCCGGCTGGTCGGGCTGGACCGGGAGGTGATCAGTGCCACCTGGCGGTGTCCCCGTGCGACCAGGTGCCGCACCGCCAGCCCGGCGCCCAGGGCGTGCGCGGTGGTGGCGGCATCCAGCGCGAGGGTCGGCAGGTCGGGCGGCGGGAGGCGCTCCACGAGGACGACCGGGACGGAGAGCGTGCCCAGCCAGCGCAGCACGTCCAGTCCGGCCGCGCCGTCCGTGGTGGGCGCCACCAGGAGTGTCCGTACCCCGCGCGCCAGCAGCGCGGAGACCTGCCGGCGGTCCTCGGCCGCTTCGTAGCTGGAGGCGCGCAGCACCAGCCTCCCGCCCGCGGCGGCGACGGTGGACTGGGCACCCTGGATGACCTGCGGCCAGTAGTAGTCAACGGACGGGACGACCATCCCGACGAGTGATCCAGCGGCGAGGGCGCCGTACGCCGACCGTGGCGCGCTGTCCGGCTGGCCTCCCGGCACACCGCCGTGGGGCACGGTGATGCCGCCGTGGACCCGCATGACGAGCCCCCGGTCCGCCAGCGCCGTCACATCTCGCCGCACCGTCACGGCCGTCACCCCGAGCTGCTCGGCGAGATCGGCAAGAGGGACGGATCCGTGCCTGCGGACAGCGGCCAGTATGAACTCGTGCCGTTGCGAAGCGAGGGTCATCCAGGGCCTGTCCGGTGGGTCTTCGAGGGCTCGGATCTTTCGTTCCTGATCGATTCTGTTCGCTTGTCTTCTTACTCGTTGACTTCGAACTATCGCACAGGCTCTGGTGGCCTGCACCACCCCGCAGAAGGGAAATCAACGGTGCCCAACTCATCGGTTACCGGCGGCAACGCCCGCCGGAGCCCGGTCGGCAGACCCCTCAGCTCGCGCCGGACCTTCCTGCGCACCTCGGGCGCGCTCGGCGCAGGCGCGCTCGCCGGCGGAACGCTCTCCGGCTGTACGGTCTTCCAGGGAGATTCGGAGGGCACGACGGTCCGGATCTGGTCGTGGCTGACCGGCATGGACAAGTACGTGGCCGCGTTCAACGCCTCACAGCGGAGCATCCACGTCGAACTGAGCGTCATCGCCGCCGGGCTGTCGGGCGGATACGCGCAGCAGACCAACGCCATCAAGGCCCACAACGCCCCGGACATCCTGCATGTGGAGTACCAGGGACTTCCGCAGGTGCTGCTGACCGGCGGCCTGCGCGACCTCACACCCGATCTGGCCGACCTCTCCGACGGCTACTCCCCGGCCGCATGGCAGGGCGTCCGGCCCGACGGGCGCACCTGGGCGGTCCCCATGGACCTCGCTCCGATGGTGTTCTTCTACCGCAAGGACCTGTTCGACAAGCACGGGATCCGGGTGCCCCGGACCTGGGAGCAGTTCCGCGACGCGGCCGAGCAGGTACGCCAGGCCGACCGCGCGGCGCGGATCACCACCTTCCCGCTGAACGACGGCTCGTTCTTCGCGGGCATGGCCTGGCAGTCCGGCGACCCGTGGTGGCGGATCGACGGTGACACCTGGCGGGTCGGCGTCGACGACGCGGGAACGCTGCGCACCGCCGAGTACTGGCAGTCCCTGATCGACTCCCGGCTGATCCGCACCGGCGGCACCGGCACCCAGAACTGGATCGCCGCCATGCACCAAGGCGGACTGTGGGGTCTGCTCGGCGCCTCCTGGAGCGTGGGCATGCTGAAGAAGTCCATCCCCGAGGACGACGGACGCTGGGCCGTGACGACGATGCCGACCTGGGACGGCGAGCCCGCCAACGGCATGCAGGGCGGGACCGCCTTCGCCGTCTCCGACGAGAGCGAGGTGTCCGAAGCGGCGCTCACCTTCCTGCGCTGGCTGAGCACCGACCCCGAAGTGGCGCGCATCGGCGCCACGTTCACCCTGCCCTTCCCCGGCTACCTGCCCAGCCGCAAGACCGCCCGCGGCGAGTTCAGAAACGACTACTTCCTCGGTGATCCCGTCTACGACGTCCTCGACGAGGCCGCCGAACGGGTCCCCGACTGGACGTGGGGGCCCAACGCCCTGGGGCTGTTCTCCACCGTCAAGGACGCCTTCGGCAGCGTGCCCGCAGGGGGCACCGACCTTCCGTCCGCCATCCGCGAGGTGCAGTCCTCCAGCGTCTCGGACATGCGGCGCCGCGGTCTCTCCGTCGAAGAAGGGAGCCGCAGATGAGCAGCCTCGCCCCAGCCCGGTCCGCCGAGTCCGAGGCGGCAGCCGGAAGCCCGCGCCCGCGCGGCAGCACCCGGAAGAGCGGACGCTCCCGCCGCAACGCGGCGGCCATGCTGCTCACCGGGCCGTTCGTCCTCCTGCTGCTGGGGACCGTCCTGGTGCCGATCGGCTACACGGTCTGGCTGAGCCTGTTCACCGAGCGCCTGTCGGGGCTCGGCTTCGACGGGCCGCGACAGGTGTTCGTCGATGTCGGCAACTACCAGACGGTGCTGAGCGATCCGGCCTTCCTCGAGGGCGTGGGCAATGTCGCGCTCTACGCGGCGCTGCACATACCCGTGATGCTCGGCGGCGCCCTGGTGCTCGCGCTGCTGCTGGACTCCGCGGTCGTCCGGATGGCCAAGGTGTGGTCGCTGGCGGTCTTCCTGCCCTACGCGGTGCCCGGCGTGATCGCGGGACTGATCTGGGCCTATCTCTACAGCCCCGACGTCGGACCGATCAGCTCGATGCTGCCCTTCGACCCGCTGGGCTCGAACGGTGTGCTGACGTCCATCGTCAACATGGCCACCTGGCAGTGGCTGGGATACAACATGATCATTTTCTATACGGCCCTGCAGACCGTGCCGCGCGAACTGCTGGAAGCGGCCCGTGCCGACGGAGCGGGCCCGCTGCGCACCGCCCTTTCCATCAAGGTACCGATGATCCGTCCGACCGCCTTCGTCGCGCTGGTCTTCACCCTCATCGGCTCCCTCCAGCTGTTCACCGAACCCATGGTGCTCCGCAACTTCACCGGGTCGGTCACCAGCAGCTGGACGCCGAGTCTCTATGTCTACGAGTCGGCGTTCGTCAGCAATGACTACGGCCGCGCGGCGGCGGCCTCCGTGCTGCTCGCGGTCGCCTCCGCCCTGCTCTCGGCATTCGTGATGCGCCTGTCCACCCGGAGGTCCCGATGACCGCGCCCGTCCGCACACCCGAGCAGCGCGGAGACCGTGCCCCCCGTCGGACCGGCGCCCGTACGGGAGTGGGCGCGTCGCCGTGGACCTCACGCGCCGCCGTGCACACTCTGCTGGTCATCGCCTCGCTCTACAGCGTGCTGCCGCTGGTGTGGCTGGTCACCTCCGCGACCAAGTCCGTCGGGGACTTCTCCACCACCAGCGCGTTCGAACTGGCCGACTGGAACCTCGGAGAGAACCTGAGCGCCCTGTTCGCCGAGGAGGACGGCGTCTTCCTCTCCTGGATACGCAACTCGGCCCTCTACGCGGGCCTCGGCGCCCTCCTCGGCGCGCTGATCTGCACCGCCTGCGGATACGCGATCGCGAAACTCGACTTCCCCGGGCGCAAGCTGCTGTTCGGAGTGACCCTCGCCGGCGTGCTCGTCCCGACGACGGCGCTGGCGCTGCCGCTGTACCTGCTGGCCTCGCAACTGCACATCGTCAACACCTTCTGGGCCGTCTTCCTGCCGCTGCTGACGCACCCGTTCGGCGTCTACCTCGCCCGCGCCTTCGCCGACGCCGCCGTACCCGACGAGGTGATCGAGGCCGCCCGCGTGGACGGCGCCGGTGAGCTGCGCATCTTCTTCACCATCGCCCTGCCCATGATGCGCGCGGGATTCGTGACCGTGCTGCTGTTCCAGTTCGTCGGCATCTGGAACAACTTCTTCCTGCCGCTGGTCATGCTCACCGATCCGGACCTGTTCCCCATGACCCTCGGCATCTATCAGTGGAGTACCCGAGTGACGCAGTTCCCCCAGTACAACCCGCTCGTGATCACCGGGTCGCTGCTGGCCGTCGTACCGCTGGTGCTCGCCTTCGTCCTGCTCCAGCGCCAGTGGCGCAGTGGTCTGGCCAGCGGGAGCATCAAGTGACCTCTGCGGTGCGCAGGCCGGAAACCCTGCTGATGATGGATCAGGAGACGCTGCGGCAGCAGTTCGGCGAGGCCGAGATGGCCAGGCTGCGGCGCGCGGCCTCACTGGGCACGCCGGGTGCCGCACACGAGAGCCGCTCCGCTCCGGTGCTTCGGCGGCTGGCGGAGACCGAGGTGCTGATCACCTCCTGGGGCTGTCCCCCGCTGGACGCACGCGTACTCGACGCCGCGCCCCGTCTGCGCGCGGTGCTGCACGCCGCGGGATCGGTGCGTGAGCATGTCGGCGACCCGGTCTTCGACCGGGGCATGCTGGTCACCACCGCGGCCGACGCCAACGCGGAGCCCGTCGCGCACTACACGCTGGCAGCCGTGCTGTGGGCGTTCAAGAAGGTGCCCTTCCTGGCCGCGGACGCACGGCGGCACCGGGAGGACTGGTCCTACCGCGAGCGGCGCGGCGAACTCAGCGGCCGGGACCGCACGGTGGTGCTGGTGGGCTTCTCCCGGATCGGCCGCCGGGTCACGGAACTGCTCGCGGGGCCGGGGCTCGCGCGGGTCCTGGTGGTCGACCCGGTGGCCGACCCGGCGGCGATCACCGCCGCGGGCGCGGAGCCCGCCCGCCTCGACGAGGCGCTGCCGCAGGCCGACATCCTCAGTCTGCACGCTCCGGCGCTGCCGCAGACCCGTCATCTCATCGGCGCGGCCGAGCTCGCGAGGCTGCCGCCGTACGCGGTGCTCCTCAACACCGCGCGTGGCTCGCTGATCGACACGGCGGCGCTGGAGCGCGCCTGCGTGGAACGGGGGCTGCACGCGGTGCTCGATGTCACCGAGCCGGAGCCGCTGCCCGCCTCCTCCCCGCTGTACGAGCTGCCCAACGTGCTGCTGACCCCGCACATCGCGGGGTCACTCGGTTCGGAGACCCGGCTGATGACCGCCTCGGCACTGACCGAGCTGGAGCGTTACGCCGCCGGGCTGCCCCCCGTCGCGCCCGTCACGCGCGAGGTCCTGGCAGTGCAGGCGTAGCCCGGTCCGAGGACACGGGCCCCGGGCAGCCCGGTCCGCCCGGTCGCCGCGATCGGCCGCGATCGGCCGCGATCGACCGGGCCCCACCGGGCGGCTCAGGAACCTGGTGGCGTGTATCCGACGCTGACCGACCCGTCGCCCCCGCTGATCGCAGCCCGGTGGACGGCCCCGTCGGCCCAGCGGACGGAGACCACGAAGCCGTCACCGACTGCGGCCCGCCCGACCTCCGCCTCCGCCGCCTCATCCAGCGGCGGGGGCGCCGGCTCCGCCGTCAGGCGCGCGAGGCAGACGAAGACGTCCCCCTGCTCGGCGTCGGTCGTCTCACCCGACAGTGCGGGGGTGAGCGCCTGCCGGGAGTAGGCGGTGGCCACCCGCGGCCGGGAGGAGGCCGTGGCAAGCCCGGTGCCGGGTGCCAGCTCCGAGCGCACCTCTTCTCCACCGGCCCACCCGGTCTGCACGACCTGCGTACCCGGCGCCGCGTGCCGCACGACGTGGACCCGTACCTCCGCCGCCCCCCGGACCAGCACCACGCTGCTGACGCGGGCCTCGTCGACGAGGTGCCGGGACGCCGCCCAGCCGGGACCCGTGCCCATCGGCTCGATACCCGTGCGGGCGGACACGCCGCCGCCGCTGCCGACCAGGCCGAAGTGGTTGTCCGGCCAGGCTCCCCGCGGCGCCGGCCCGGTGGCGGTGGAGTACGCGAGACGGGTGTAGTAGGGGTCGTAGCGGACGTCCTCGCTGCCGTGGTTGTGGAGTCGTACGAGGCCGTCGGCCACCGTCGACTGGAGCAGCCAGTTGGGCACCGCCAGCGGAGTCACCGCGTCGCCGCGCTCCGCAGGTGCGGGCTCCTCGACGGCCGTCCAGGCCGCGTGGCCGGCGGGCAGCAGCAGGCCCAGGAACGCCTTGCTCGCCCAGTACGGCGAGGCGGGGCCCGAGTAGCCCTGGAGTACCCCGTCGTACGGGCCGTGCCAGCCGAGGGTCAGCAGGCCGGTACGCGGGTCCACCGCGCCCCGGTCCAGGAAGTAGCGCAGCGCGCCGGAGGCCAGCCGCCGGGTCATGCCCGGGGCCGCCGGGGTGTGCCCGGTCAGCGCGCCGAGCCAGAGCGGGGCGACGGTGGCCATCCGGTAGGTGAGCGAGCGCCCCTGGTGCATCGGTGCTCCGTCGGCGCCGAAGTAGGAGGGGTAGCTCCGGAGGTGGTCCCTCAGGCGGCTCCCGTAGCGGTCGAGGAGCACCGGGTCGTCCGACAGCCAGGCTTCGAGCACCGGGTAGAGGTGCATGGCCCAGCCGTTGTAGTAGTCGAAGGCGCGGCCGGCGCCGTCGGTGTACCAGCCGTCGCCCTCGTACCACTCCTCGATGCGGGTGAGCCCGCGGTCGACGGCCGCGCGCGCCGCGAGCCTGTTCTCACCGGTCTCGGCGAGGAACCCGCCGACGGTCGCGGGGAACATCTCCCAGTTGCACGGCCAGGGCTGCGCGTCGAGCGCGTCGGCGAGCCAGGCGGTGGCGCGTTCCCGTACGTCGTTGTCGAGCCTGTCCCACAGCCAGGGCCTGGTCAGCCGCAGGGCGAGGGCGATCGAGGCGGCTTCGACGAGGGGCTGGCTCCGGTCCCGGATCAGCGGCCAGTCCTCGGGACCGTCACCGCCGGGGGTGAGTGTCCCGGCGGCGAGGCCGTCGGCGTAGCGCTCCATGAGCCCGGCGGGGTCGGCCCCGCGCGCCCCCGCGACCCGGAAGGCGGCGAGCAGGAAGGTGCGCGCGTAGCCCTCCAGGCCGTCCGACCGGCTTCCCGACCAGCTGTGCAGGTCACCGGGGAAGTGGAACAGCGCCTGGCCCGGGGTGGCATACGCCCGGGTGGCGGCGAGCAGCTGATCGGCCGCCAGCTCCCAGTGGGCGCGGGTCCAGCCGGTGTACGGGCTGAGCTCACGGTTCTCCTGCACGCCATTCCTCCGAAGTGTGGGTGCCCGGCTGCCCGCCCCTGGGCGCTCTGATCACCGGCCAGCGCTCCAAGATCCGCCGCGGCGGACTGCGGGAAGCGGGAGCGGTGTGCCGGTGCCGGCAGACACCGCCCGGATGCGGGCACGCCTGAGCCCCGCTTGGCCCGGGTGGAGCATTGCTAGAATGGTTACGTAAACATAATCAGGCTGATCCTGACAGCGCGCCTGTCGTGAGGTCAAGAGACCTGCCGGCACGGGCCGTGACGAAGAAGGGGCCGTGGTGACCGACGCCACCAGCGCAGCAGCGGGAGTCCCCCGGCCGGTGCGCTCCAGCCGCACCCGCCCTGGCCGGCGCACCTCGATGGCCGACGTCGCCCGGCACGCCGGTGTCTCCTCACAGACGGTCTCGCGCGTCTCCAACGGGGACGCGGCCGTGGTCGAGTCGACCCGGCGACACGTACTGGCCGCGATGGAGGAGCTGGGCTACCGGCCCAACAGCGCCGCACGGGCCCTGAAGCGCGGCGAGTTCCGCACCATCGGCGTCATCCTCTTCACCCTCTCCACGACCGGGAACATGCGCACGCTGGAGGCCATCGCCAACTCGGCGGCCGACGAGGGGTACGCCGTCACGCTGCTCCCGGTTGCCGCCCCGACGCAGGACGACATCCGGGGCGCCTTCACCCGGCTCGGGGAACTCGCGGTGGACGCCATCATCGTGATCATGGAGGTGCATCTGCTGGACACCGCCAAGGTGTCGCTGCCGCCGCACATCCAGATCGTCGTCGCCGACTCCGACGCCGGTGACCGCTACAGCGTCGTCGACACCGACCAGGCGGGCGGCGCACGGACCGCCGTACGCCACCTGCTGGAGCTCGGCCACCGCAGTGTGTGGCACCTCGCGGGGCCAGCGGAGTCCTTCTCCGCGCAACGCCGTGCCGACGCGTGGCGGGCGACGCTCGAGGAAGCAGGACGGGAAGTGCCGCCCGTGCTGCACGGTGACTGGTCCGCGGAGTCCGGCTACCGCGCCGGGCTCGCGCTGGCCGAGGAGGCCGACTGCAGTGCGGTCTTCGCGGCGAACGACCAGATGGCGCTGGGGCTCCTGCGTGCCTTCCACGAGGCGGGCAGGAGAGTGCCCGAGGACGTCAGCGTGGTGGGCTTCGACGACACCCCCGGCTCCGGGTCCTTCTTCCCCCCGCTCACCACCGTCCACCAGGACTTCGCCTCGGTCGGGCGGCAGTGTGTCGAAGGCGTGCTGCGGCAGATCCGCAACGAGGAAGCCGAACGCGGCACCACTCTCGTACCCACCCGGCTCGTCGTTCGCGAGAGCACCGCCGCCGCGGCGGCCCGCAGGGGCTGAGGGCACCACTCACCACCCTCGCTGCCCTCGCTGCCCAGCCGACCGGGCCGCATCCGCTGTCCGGCGTCAGACCGCCTCGGCCAGCTGCCGGATGAGCGCCAGCGACTCCACGCTGGGCTGCACCGGAAAGTATTCGAGCCCGAGACGGCCCTGGTAGCCGAGGTCCCGCAGGGCGCGCAACTGCTGCGCCCAGTCGATGTCTCCGGTCCCCGGCTCTCCGCGCCCCGGGCAGTCCGCGATCTGTACGTGCGAAACGAGACCGATCGCGCCCTGAAGCACCTCTGCGGGCGACTCGCCCATGGCGACCGAGTGGTAGAGGTCGTAGAGGAGCGCCACGTCCGGGGAGTCCACTCCCCGTATCACCTCAAGGCAGTCGGCAGTCACGTCGAGCAGCGAACCCGGATGGTCCACCCGTGTGTTGAGGTTCTCCAGCACGAGTGTCACTCCCTCCCCGGCGATGAGGTCGGCGGCCTTTCGCAGGACGTCCACCAGCGTCGCGTGCTGCTGCGCCCTCGTCCGGGACGGCAGACCGGCTCCGGAGGTGATCACGAGCCGGGGGCAGCCGAGTTCCTTTGCCCGGTCGGCTGAGGCGCGTACGCCCGCCAGGAACGACTCGTGCTCCTCCTCGAGTGCGAGCCGTGCACGAGGTTCCACGATCATGGTGCACAGGTCCAGCCCGGTTTCCGAGAGGGCACGCCCCAGACGGGGCAGGTCCTTGTCGGTGGCGCTCCAGATCTCCACGGCGGTACAGCCCGCGTCCGCGGCGGCACGCACCCGGTCCCCGTAGTCGTCACCGGCCTCCGTGAACAGCAGCTCCAGGTTCGCCGACAACTCGTACATCCGCTCGCTCCTCTTCCGCTGGCCATGCGGCCCCGGAACACCCCGGTGCCCACGGCGATCTGCCCACTTCTCGCCGTGCCTACGGCCCTCCCCGCCCACTTTCTCCCTCGTGGAGGCGAAGGCACGGCCGCGCCGACGGCCGCCGGGCCGGATTCCGCAGGACCGGATTCCGCCGGACAGGCCCCGGGACGGGCCGGGGCGGTCCGGACGGGAGGCGGCCGGACCGGTCAGGCGTCGATGATGACGGGGATGATCAAGGGCTTGCGCCGGTGGGTCCGGAAGGCCCATGAGGCCACTGCCCGGGCGATCAGCTGTTCGAGCTGATGCGCGTCCCCGACCCCTTCCTCCGCCGCCTTGGCAAGGGTCTTCTCGATCACGGGGACGACCGGCTCGAAGGTGGCATCGTCATGGACGAACCCGCGGGCCAGGAAGTCCGGCGCCTCGGCGAGCGCACCGGTGTCGGCGTCGACGATGGCCACGACGGTGACGACGCCCTCCTCCGCCAGGGTGACGCGGTCCTTCAGCGATGCTTCGGTGGCACCGCCGACGGTCATGCCGTCCACATAGACATAGCCCGCGGACACCTTGCCGGTGATCGACGCCCGGCCGTTGACCAGGTCGACGACGACGCCGTCCTCGGCCATGATCACCCGGTCCGGGTCGAGTCCCGTCCGGATGGCGAGCTCGCCGTTGGCCTGCAGATGGCGCCATTCGCCGTGCACGGGCATGACATGGCGGGGCTTGACGATGTTGTAGCAGTAGACGAGTTCACCGGCGCTCGCGTGTCCGGAGACGTGCACCTTGGCGTTGCCCTTGTGGACGACGTTGGCGCCCCAGCGGGTCAGTCCGTTGATCACCCGGTAGATGGCGTTCTCGTTGCCCGGGATCAGGGAGCTGGCGAGCAGCACGGTGTCGCCCTTGCCGATGCGGATCATGTGGTCGCGGTTGGCCATCCGCGACAGTGCGGCCATCGGCTCCCCCTGCGACCCGGTGCACACCAGGGTGATCCGGTGGTCCGGCAGTTTCTCCAGTTCCTTGAGGCTCACCACCAGGCCGGAGGGGACCTTGAGATAGCCCAGCTCACGGGCGATACCCATGTTGCGGACCATCGACCTGCCCACGAAGGCGACCTTGCGGCCGTGCTCGTGCGCGGCGTCCAGCACCTGCTGGATCCGGTGTACGTGGCTGGCGAAGCTGGAGACGATGACGCGTCTCGGCGCGGTGCGCATCACCTGCTCGATGGCGGGGTTCAGCTCGCGTTCGGAGGTCGTGAAGCCGGGTACCTCGGCGTTGGTGGAGTCGGTGAGGAACAGGTCGACGCCCTCCTCACCGAGACGGGCGAAGGCGCGCAGGTCGGTGATGCGGTCGTCCAGAGGGAACTGGTCCATCTTGAAGTCACCGGTGTGCAGCACCATCCCGGCGCCGGTGCGGATCGCGACCGCGAGACCGTCCGGGATGGAGTGGTTGACCGCCACGAACTCGCATTCGAAAGGCGCGAATCCCCGGCGGTCGCCCTCGCGCACCCGCACCGTACGGGGCTTGATGTTGTGCTCTTTGAGCTTGGCCTCCACGAAGGCCAGTGTCAGCTTCGAACCGACGATGGGAATGTCCCGCCGCTCACGCAGCAGATAGGGGACACCGCCGATGTGGTCCTCGTGGCCGTGGGTCAGCACCACGGCCACGATGTCGTCAAGGCGGTCACGGATGGAGGAGAAGTCGGGGAGGATCACGTCGACCCCGGGCTGGTGCTCCTCGGGGAAGAGCACGCCGCAGTCGACGATGAGCAGCTTCCCGGCGTACTCGAAGACGGTCATATTGCGGCCGATCTCGCCGAGGCCGCCCAGGGCGACGACTCTCAGCCCTCCCTCGGGCAGCGGCTTGGCGGGTTTCAGCTCAGGATGCGGATGGCTCATACCGTGACGCTACCGGAGGGTCCCTGCTCAGCTCGCGCTGGTACCCTACGGCCGTTTCGCGAAGCGGCGCGCACGCAGCCGCTGCGACCAGCCCGCGGTGCGAGAATCACGAGCCTGCTCGCGCCCGGCGGCTGCAACGCTGAGCCGCGTTTCCTGCTCCTTCTCGGTGGCAACGGCCCCGGCGGAGAGCAGCGTCGCACCGGCCAGGCCGCCCCAGAGGGCGGCCGGGCCGTGAGGTGCGAGAGCGGTGATGGCCACCGGGGAGACGGCGAGGCCGAAGCCCGTGGAGAGCTGGAAGCGGGCGAGGGCGCGTCCCAGGACATGGGCCGGGGCGAGGGCGGTGACGAGCGCCGTGGCGCTGCCTGCATAGATGATCTCGCCGAGGGTGCAGACCACGGACACCGCGGCGACGACCGGGGCACCCCAGCCGTGTCCCAGGAAGTTGGCCGCGAGGAAGCCGAGGTAGGACGCGGTGAGCACCACGCCGGCGATTGCCAGCACGGACCGGCGGGGGAAGCGGGACATCCAGGCGGTGACCGGAACCTGCAGGGTGACCACCAGCACCGTGTTGGCCACAAAGATGGCCCCCGACCACACCGGGGAGGCGTGCATCTGAGTCACCAGGACAAGAGGAAGCGCGATTTCGGGGACGTTGAGGCAGAAGACGTAGATCACGTTGGCGGCCAGAAGCGCGCGCATCCGGGGTGCGGGCTCGTCGTCCCTGCCCTTGGCCGCGGCAGCGGCCGGATGAGCGTGCACGTGGACCGACCACGCCAATGCCGCCGCGGCGAGGTAGGCGAGCCCGGTGACGGCTGCCAGCGCCTGCAATGCGGTGGTGCCGCCCGCCAGGCATGCGGTGGCGAGGAGTGCACCGGCGCCCATGCCGGCGTTGCGCAGGGCGCGGCCCCCTGCGAGGGCGGCGTCGCGTTCCCGGCCGTGGGCGACCGTGGCCACGAGGGCTGCATGGGCGGCCGGCCATGCCTGGTTGCCGATGCCGAGGAAGAGCGCCGCCGCCGCGAACAGCCAGACGTGCCCCGCCGGGGCGGCCAGCAGCAGCGCCACGCCCAGCACCCGCACCAGCATCGACGCTGCCACGACCGTGCTGCGTGCGCCCCGGTCCAGCCATCGGCCGACCGCGGGCATGCACACCAGACCCACGACGGCGCCGACCGTCATGGCGATGCCGGTGGCCGGCGCGGACAGCCTCAGCACAGACACTCCGTAGAGCAGCAGAAAGGGCCGCAGCAAGCCGGTGCCGAGCGCGTCCACGGCCAGGGCGACGGCATAGCGGGAGCCTCCGGAGGCGCGGACGAGGGCGCGCGGCTGGATCTTGGTGGTGGTTGCCATGGCGACAACGCTGCGTTCGGCCGCCGAGCCGACTATGCCGGTTGACGGACACCGTCAACCGACGCGGTCGTCGGCCATCCGGTCAGCGATGCTGAGGGGATGACGTTGAGGATCGACATCGGCGGCCTGCCGTCCGGGCGACTGCGCTTCGCTGCCTCCCCGCTGGCTGAGCTGACCGCGATGCTGCACGTGCTGGCCGAACCCGCGCATCACCCGCAGCTCGCCGGCTGGGCCGGGGACGTCTGGGCTGGGCTCCGGCCGGAGCTGGCCGAGCGGCTCAGGGAAGCGGAGTTCCTCTGGCGTTCCTCGCGAGCCGACTTCCTGGTCCCCGCTCGTCCCCGGCCCACCCTCGCCGAGGAGTTGGACAATGTGGACCGGATCGACGATGAAACCTATGTGGCCGCCGCGCTCATCACCACGTGCGGCAGCAACCGGGTCCACTTCGCCGCGCCGTCGCCGCTCGCCGACGCGACTGCGCGCGAGCGGGCCCTGGACCTGGCCCAGGCCCGCGGCGCGCTCCAAGAGGCCTTCGCGGAACGGCTGCTCGCGGACCCGGCCGTCGTGCGGGCGCGGGTGCGCCACACCCTCGAACAGTGCGCCGAGGCATTCTTCGACGCCGCCTGGAGGGGCGTCGCCGTGCAACTCGCCACCGATCTGCGCCTGAAGAACGACCTGCTGAAGCGCCAGGGCCCCGGGCCGGCACTCGCATCGGTCTCCAGCGCCGTGACCCTGGCGCCGGACGGCAACTGCATCATCGTGGACAAGCTGCAGGACAAGGCGACGGCCGCCCACGGCACCGGGGTCACCTTCATCCCCAGTGTCTTCGGCCGCCCGCACCTGGTGGTGGTCCACGCGCCCGGGTGGCAGCCGGTGGTGCAGTACCCCGTGGCCGAGCCGAGTCCATCAGAGCCGGTATCGCTGGAAACGGTCACACTACGTCTGGAGGCACTCGCACATCCGGTACGGCTGCGGCTGCTGCGCACCCTGGCCCGCGGTCCGCACACCACCGGTGAGCTGGCCGACGCCTGGGAACTCTCACCCCCTGAGGTTTCCCGCCACCTCGCTGTCCTGCGCCGCGCGGGTCTGCTCACGGCACGGCGACACGGTCGCTATGTCCGTTACACCCTCAACCTGTCGGGTCTGACGGCACTGGGGTCCGACCTGCTGGCGGCCGTACTGCGCTGAGCAGGGCTGGGCCGGGCCGTCGTCGATGACGCACAGGCGGTCGATGACGCACAGGCGCGTGCCGGGCATCGCGAGCCGGTGGACCTTTCCGAACGCAGCAGTGGGGCGTGTTTCGAAAGTCCCGCCTGGCCCGCGACGCCTGGCACACACGCTCGCCGCGCTGTCGGAATCGCCCGAGTAGCCCGTTACGAGGGCGGTCCTCCGCCTTGCGAGCACACGCACCAGCCGCCGCGGGCCATACCGGCGCCACTTCTCAAACACGCCCTAGACTGATCGTCGTGACGGGGCATCTTGAGGGACCACTCGACCGCGACTCGATGGTGGCGTTCCTCTCTGCACACGGGGACGGAGTGCTCTCGACGCTCGGCCCCGACGGCTCCCCGCAGTCGGCCTATCTCACCTTGGCGGTCACGGACCGCGGGGAACTCGTGTTCGACGCCCGGGAGGTGTCGCGCAAGGTGGCCAACCTGCGCCGGGACGGCCGTGTGGCAGTGGTCGTCGGCGGCCGCGACGGCGTGACACTGCAGGCCGAAGGTCTGGCAGACATCCCCGCAGGGGACGAGCGACAACGTTGCGCCGACGCATACCAGGATGCCTTCCCCCAGTTCGCATCGTCCCTCCAGGACTCCGCGATCGTCGTCGTCCGGGTGAGAATCGCGTGGGCGCGTCTCGGCGATTTCCGCTCACCCACGGCGGTTCTGCGGGAGACGTCCGGTCCGATCTAGTCAGGGCCCGCGCGCCGCGGAGCGGTGCCGGGATCGCAGCACACCGACGCACGGCACTCACCGCCATCGCCACGTCCTCAGCAGCAGGTTCTGAGCCGCGTCGAAGATCGGGCCCGCGCGTGCGGTGAGGTACGGCAGCAAGCTCGGTTGGTCACCGAGTCCACGAGGAAGGGCATGTCGTCGGTGACGACCTCCACCACCGCTGGGCGAAGCAGTTGGTGGCCAACTGACGAGATCAGCTGACCTGCGCTTCGCCGACGGCCGGGTGTGCGGAGCCCCTGCTCACCCTGCCCCTCGCTCGCCAGAAGTAGCTCGCCGTCCGCGGTAGCCACGAATGCCGCGGGGCCGCGCAAGGGCACACCATATGACCACTGCCGTCAGTGCGGCTGCCGTCATCGCACCCAGCACCGGTGGCTCCGGCCGAAAGCCCAGTGAGAGTCGGGTGCCCATGAAGGTGAGTACGACGACGGGCACCTCCGGGCAGTAGAGCGGAGCCCTGGCGGCGACAACCCGCAGCGCGGCTGCCGCCGCCAGACCGGTCGCGGTCCAGGCCATCAGATACGGCCGCACGTGCCCCGAAGCGGCGAGCGGCATCCCGTACTCATCATGGCCGAGCCGGAAGGACGCGTTGACCCAAGCCAGGCCCACCCCGAGGACGGTGACGGCCGCCACCCACAGGGCGTGGCGCCACAGCGGACCAGGCCGCAGGGACTCTTCGTCCCCGTCGGAGCTCGCGCAGTCGTCAGGGACGGAGAGGCCGGGCGATTCAGTCACACCAGGAAGGACGCGGCCCGGAGAGCGCAGGTTCCCACCCGAAGCAGAGCTCGTCGGCCAGCCGAAGTACCGTGCCGCGGCTGACGGAGATGCCGAGGGATGTCCGCCCGGCGGGCGCCGAGGTTCGACCACCTTCCGCAGCCGTTGACGGCGAAGGTCGTCATGTTCGCACGGCCCGGCCCACAGGCGGCGGGGTGTGATCGGTGCAGGGAGGGCACGTGGTGCAGGAGCGCCAGAGCCGGTCGCCCAGTATGGACCGCGCGCGCCAGTTGCCGAGGACGGATGGCCCTCGTCCTGGGAACCAGGCGTCACCGCGGGCAGGACCTGCCGGAGGAGGTCGCTGATGCAACGGTAGCCACCTGTCGGGGCTTATGGCCATCCCCAGACCGAACGGCCTCAGGCCACATTTCCTGTGCCGGTGCGGCATCGCCGCGGTTGCTGCTCACCCCGCGCTGGAGCGGGCCGTTGGGCCGCGGCGCTCAGCGGTGGTCTCCTCCCCTGGTCGGAGTTGGGGTTTCGACCGTGGGCGGATGACTGAGAGATCACCGCGTCGGAAGCTTCCGGCATGACTTCTTCACGAGCGTTCGTTGGGGGCCCGGCGGCCATCAGGGTCGAAGGGCTGACCAAGCGTTATGGCCGCAGAACGGCAGTCGATGACCTGTCTTTCACGGTCGGGTCCGGAAGGGTGACGGGCTTCTTCGGCCCGAACGGGGCAGGGAAGACCACCGCACTCAAAGCGGTCGTCGGACTGGCGCGGCCGACAGCGGGCCGAGCGTTCGTACGGGGCACGCCAGCCACGAAGCTCAGGTCCGACGCACGCCTGCTCGGCGTGTACATCGAGCCGTGCGGGGCCCATCCCGGCCGAACCGGCAGGGCGCACCTGCGGTCGCTGGCCGCGCTGGCCGGGCTGCCCCGCCGCCGGGTCGGTGAGGTCCTGGAACTCGTCGGATTGGAGGAGGCGGCCCAGGGCAGGGTCGGGAAGTATTCGATGGGCATGCGGCAGCGGCTCGGGCTCGCCGCGGCGCTGCTGGGCGATCCGGAGATCCTGGTGCTGGACGAGCCGGTGAACGGCCTGGACCCGCAGGGCATCCGCTGGTTGCGTACGCTGCTGCGGGATCGGGCCGCGAACGGCGGCACGGTCCTGCTGTCCAGCCACATGTTGGGTGAGGCCGCCCAGACCGTCGACGACGTGATCATGATCGACCGGGGCCGGATGGTCCACGAAGGCACGATCCGGGATCTCGAACGGTCCGGGGCGAGCACCGTCGTCGTGCGCACCGCCGAGGCCGAGCGCCTGTCGGCGCTGGTGGTCGCGGCCGGTGGCCGCACAGGGCGCGATGACGGAGGCGGGCTGCTGGTCGAAGGGCTCGACGTCACGGAGGTGGCACGGCTGGCCCACCGCGACGGCCTCCTGCTGGAGGAGATCGTCCAGCGGACCGCGTCGCTGGAGGATGCGTTCTTCGGCCTCACGGGAGGGGCGGACCGTTGAGCCATCTGCTGCGAGGTGAACTGATCAAGACCATGACCACCCGGACCGTGCTGGGCTTCGCGGTGGGCGGGGTCGCGTTCGCCGTCCTCAACGTCCTGGCGGTCGCGGTGTGGTCGGGCACGCTGGACGAGGTGCCCGAGAAGGAGGAGGCTCTTTCGGCGCTGCCGATCCTGCTTCTGCTCTGGGGATTGGTCGGTACAGCCGGGGAGTACCGGCACCGGACGGCCGCTCCGGCGGCTCTGGTGGGCCGCCGTCACCGCGGGGTCGTGCTGTCGGCGAGAATTACCGCTTACGCGCTGATGGGGCTCCTGCTCGGTACGCTGACGACCATGGTGTCGGTCGGGCTTGCGCTGCCGCTGCTGAGGGACCAGCCGGGTCCCGATCTCACCTCTGGAGACGTCGGTGCCGTCGTGGCGGGCAACCTCGTGGCGTTCGTCCTGTCCGCGATCCTGGGTGCCGCCCTCGGCGCCCTGCTCCGTAGCCCGGTCCTGGGGGTGGTCGTCCTGCTGATCGTGAACTTCGCCGTGATCCCGCTGCTGTCCGGGGTCTCGGAGTCGATGGTCAACCTCACGCCGTTCGGCGCGGCCGGCGTGCTGAGCCGGATGACCCACCACACGACCCTGTCGGTCGTCGAGGCCGGATGGGTACTGGCCGCGTGGACGGCCGCGGTCGCGCTCGTCGCGGTCGTCGTCGAGCGACGGCGCGATCTGGCGTGAACCGGTTCCTGCGGCGTGCCAGGGCGGCGTGCGACCCGCTGGTCGCGCGCCGCTCGGCGCTGTTCGACCTCGCGCTGGCCATGATCACGACCGCGGTGGAACTCGGGGTGTTCTTCGACAGCAACACCCGTGTCGGCGCGCTCCCGGTGGTGGTGACGGTGCTGGTCGGCGCCGCTCTGCTCGGCCGCCGCCGCGCACCCATGGCGGTGCTCGCCACGGCCTGTGCGGGTGCCGCCGTGCTCGTCTGGCTGGGCTACGCGCCGGGCGGGGGGCCCGCCGTGGTCGCCCTCGCCTCGCTCGCCGATCTGCGTGACCGCAGGGTCTCGGGGGCGGTGCTCGTCCCGACGATGCTGTACCTGGAGCTGGCGAGCATCTGCTCACCGCCCCTCTCGATCGGCGCGTGGGCCCTCGGTTCGTACCTGCAGACCCGGCGGCGCTACACCCGGGCGCTGGAGGACCGCGCGGCCACCCTGGAACGCGAGCGTGACCAGCTCGACCAGATCGCGACACAGCGGGAACGCGCCTCGGTCGCCCGCGAACTCCACGACATCGTCGCCCATTCGGTGACCGTCACGCTGATCGGCGTGCGCGGCGCCCGGGACGTCCTGCCGACCGAGCCCCAGGTCGCGGCTGAGACACTGGAACGGGTCGAGGCCAACGCGGAGCAGAGCCTGGCCGAGCTGCGCCGGATCCTCGGCCTGCTGCGCACGCCGGACAGCGGTGCACAGTGGCGACCGCAGCCGTCGCTCGATCAGCTCGCCGAGCTGGTCTCCGGCTACCGGACCGCCGGTATGCCCGTGCGGCTCGAGGTCACCGGCGAGGCCCAGCCGCTGGCCGACGGCCTCGAACTGTCGGCCTACCGGATCGTCGAGGAGGCACTGACCAACGTGCTCAAGCACACCGATCCCAACCAGGTCACGGTGACGCTCGACTACGGCCCGACGCGGTTGGACGTCACGGTCGAGGACGACGGCGGCGGCGGTGTCCCGGTCCCGTCGGTCGGCGGGCACGGCATCCTCGGAATGCGGGAGCGTGCGGCGGTGGCAGGCGGCAGCCTGGACGCCGGCCGGACCGCCGGCGGCTTCCTGGTGACCGCCCGGCTCCCGGTCGGGGACGCGGTATGACCATCCGCGTTCTGATCGTCGACGACCAGGAGCTGATCCGCACCGGCTTCCGGCTGTTCCTGCAGACCCAGGACGACATCGAGGTCGCCGGCGAAGCCGCCGACGGCCACGAGGCACTGACCCAGGCCGCTGCCCTTGGCCCCGACGTGATCCTGATGGACATCCGGATGCCGCGCATGGACGGCGTCGAGGCCACCGCGCGGCTGACCGCCGCCGATTCCTCGCCCCGGGTGCTGATCCTGACGACCTATGACCTGGACGAGTACGTCTTCGGAGCACTGCGGGCGGGCGCGTCGGGTTTCCTGCTCAAGGACGCCTCACGCGACCGCCTGCTGGAGGCGATCCGCGTCGTGCACGCCGGTGAGGCCCTGCTGTCTCCGTCGATCACCCGCAGGATGATCGAGGACTACGCCACCCGCACCGGACCGCTCCGGCCCCGGGCCAAGCTGCTGGACGGTCTCACTCCCCGGGAACGGGAGATCCTCCTCCTGGTGGCCAGGGGCCTGTCGAACCCGGAGATCGCCGCGCACCTGGTCGTGACCGAGGCGACGGTGAAAAGCCACGTGGGCAGCATGTTCGCCAAGCTCCATCTGCGTGACCGCGCCCAAGCTGTGGTATTCGCCTACGAAAACGGCTTCGTACTCCCGGGCAGCTCGGACTGAGCCCGCAACCGCTGCGGCAGACGCCTGAGCGTCCGCGCCGCCGCCGGTGCCGGAGTCGTCATAGTCACGCATCCGCTTGGGCAGGGCGCGGGCCGGACCAGGCGAGTCCGCGAAGCGGGGGTCAGCCCGCCCCGCCGTCGAGCAGCCAGTTGTAGCGCAGCCGCAGCGCCCGCTCCGTGCTGGCCGCCGCAGTAGCGAGCCCGACCACGACGTTGCCCCATGCCGGCAGATCAATGGGCGAGGTAAGCGTCCCGACATACTGGGCGACGCCCTCCGGCGCCCGGGTGACCTGTTCGGCGAGCTGAAGGATCAGGAGAACCAGACCGATGACGAGCACGATCGACGAGAGGAAACCCATACAGCGGCTCAGTGCGGGGTGCTCGCGGTCGAGGCGCGCGCGGCGCCCCTCGGCGGAGTCGGGGTCCGGGACGAGTTGGTGCTCGGCCCCCTCGGCGGCGACGTAGTGGCAGCGCTTGAGCCCGAAGCTGCTCGCCCTTACTTCGACGGTGCCGCCCTGAACGGGGAAGACGGCAGGGACTTTGGACTCGGCGTGATGCCTGCCATCAAGGTACAGGTGGGCCTTGACGTAGCCCTCCGACTGATTCTGATGCTTGACGTCGACGGCGTAGACCGTCTGCCGGCCGTCGTCGTTCATCAGCCGAAGATGGAACAGTGCGCGGGTAAGCATCTGCCACCAGCGGAAACGCTTCAACGGTCGCCCGTCCCCGGGCTTGACCCGCTGCACAGCCCGACGATGCCGCCACTCCTTGAGCATGCCTCTACTCCTGTTGCTTGCTGGGTTCCGCCGCGCAGGCGAGGTCCTCCGCCGGGCGCTGCCCGGTGGTCAGGAACGCGGTCACCGCGTCGTTCGCGCACGTGTTGGGGCCGAACGGATAGACACCGTGCCCGCCCTGGTCGGCCGTCACCATCGTGGCCCGCTTCCCGAACGCCCGCCGCAGATCCTGGGCGCCGACCAGCGGCGTCCCCGGGTCGCGCTCGTTCTGCGCCATGAGCACGTTCGACGGGCCCCGGTCACCGATGCGTACCGGCGGCTCGACCCGCTCGTCCGGCCAGAACGCGCACGGTCCGATGCTGGCCGTGGACCCGCCCAGCATCGGGTATTTCAGCCGGTCGACCGCGACATTGCGCTGATACTCCCGGACCGTCTCCGGCCAGCGCGAATCGCCGCATATCACTGAGAAGCGGGCGGACATGAAGTTCTCCATGTTCGGAAACGGCGGGGTGGGCGGCGGCGGCTGGTCCGTGTCGAGTGCCTGCCAGGTCTTGGCCACCAGGGGCATGTCCGCGTCGCTGTAGAGGCGGTCGAACGTGATCCCGCGGAACGACGTCGCGTCGAAGCCCTGGACCGGTTTCGCCTCCAGCCGCTCCGCGAGTTCGAAGAACTTCGCGGTCACCTGCGCCGGTGTGGTGCCCAGACCGTATTCGGGGTGCGCGGCCGCGAAGGCCGCGAAGGCCGGGAACCTGTCCTCCATTCCACGGGCGAGCAACCGCATGGCCGTGACGTCGTAACCGCCGGGGCCCAGGTTGCTGTCGAGCACGATCCGGTCGCTGCGCTTCGGGAACATCGTCGTGTACACCGCACCGAGGTAGCTGCCGTAGGAGGCACCGAGGTACGAGAGCTCCGGCTCGCCCAGCGCCGCCCGGATCCGGTCCATGTCGCGCGCGGTGTTCGCGGTGGTGGTGTGGGGCAGCATCCACGCCGTCCGTGCGGTGGCGCACTGCTCGGCGATGGTCCGCGCGTTCGGCGCCTCCCGCGCGACATCGGCCGCGGTGTGCGCGTACGGCGGGACGTTGCCGCGTGCCTGCTGCTCCGGCGTCAGATCGCAGGTCACCGGCGTGCTGCGGCCGACGCCGCGCGGATCTAAGCCGATCAGGTCGTAGGAGTCCAGCACCTTCTGCGGCAGCCCTGAGCCGGCGAGAACGGCCGGGTAGCCGAGTCCCGTGATGCCGGGGCCGCCCGGATTGGTCAGCAGCACGCCGCGGCGCTGCGAGGGTTCCTTGCTCGCCAGCCGGGAGATCGCGATCTCGATCTGTCGGCCGTCCGGATCCCGGTAGTCCAGCGGGACGTCGAGCGTCGCGCACTCCAGACGGGGCAAGGGGGCCTTCGCCGAGGCGACCGCGACCTTCGCCGAGGCGGCCTCCGAGCACGGGCCCCACCGCACGGAGTCCGGCGTCGCCGCCACCGACACTCCCGGAATCGCGTGGGTCGTCGCCACCGCGGTGGCGGCGAGGGCGAGGGACAAGGTTCGGTTCATCTGGTGTCCTCCTGAGGGGTGCACGGGGGCGCCGGAACGGGCGTGCTTGGGAGACGGCCCCGCCGCGGATCACCGCTGGGCGGACAGGGCTGTGATCACCGTCCCGACCTCCTCGACGAGTCTGTCCCTGGGGCGCCGCCGGCACATCAGCCCGGCGGCTCGAATCGCCTTCGCCCGGAGTCGAGACGGTGATCCGACTCTGGTCGAAGGACACATCAGCCCCCGGTCTGACTCACCGGCCGTACGGTTTCGCGACAATGGCCAGGTGAATACAGACGTCGCGCCACGGCTCGGGGGGTGGCAGCAGACCTGGCGGCTGGCGGCAGCCACGGCAGTGAGCCTGCCGGTCTGGCTCTCCGCCGGTGTGCTGCTGTCGCGGGAGCAGGCGACCGGGACGGGCCCCTGGTTTCTCATTGGTGATCCGCTGGTGGCTCTCGGCTGCCTGGCGGCGCTGCTGTGGCGGAGGCGGTTCCCGCTCGCCGTCGCCATGACGGTGGCGATCGCGTCGACGGCGTCGGCACTCGCCACCGGAGCCGCGCTCGTGGCAATGGGCTCGCTCTCCACCCGTCGTCGTCCGGTGGAGATCGGGGTCGTGGTGGTGGCCTACGTGACCGCGTCACAGTTCGCTGCCGGGTTCTACCCGGTCCAGAGCCCGCCCGGCACGTTGTGGTTCCAGCTCGCGGTCCCGGGGCTGACCGCGGGCATCGCGGTGGCCGTGGGCATGGCCATCGGCGCGCGGCGGGTCGAAGTGCGGTCCCTGCGGGACCGGGCGGAGAGCGCGGAGCGGGAACAGAGCGCACGAGCGGCGCAGGCACGTGCCCTGGAACGCAACCGGATCGCCCGCGAGATGCACGACGTGCTCGCGCACCGGATCTCTCTGGTCGCCATGCAGGCCGGAGTGCTGTGCCACCGCAGCGACCTCGCAGCAGAGGAAAACCGCGTGCTCGTCCGCGGCATCGCCGACGGCTCCCACCAGGCCCTGGAAGAACTACGGGATGTCCTCGCTGTGCTCCGGGCCGACCCGGGCCGCCCGGAACCACCACAACCCTCCCTCGACCACATCCCCGAACTGGTGGCCGACGCCCGCACATCCGGACTGGACGTAACGCTCACCACCACGGTGACGGGAAAACCGTCCGACGTCGTCGGACGAACCTGCTACCGGATCGTCCAAGAAGGACTGACCAACGCCGCCAAACACGCCCCAGGCGCACACCTACACATCACCCTCGAAGGAACAGCGGGCGACACACTCACCGTCAGCCTCCACAATTCCCCAGCCACCAAAAAAACCGCAAAACCACCGGCATCGGGATTCGGCCTGCTCGGCCTCACCGAGAGAATCGATCTCGCCGGCGGAACACTCGATCACCATCCGACCCCCGAGAACGGATACATCCTCACCGCACAACTACCCTGGCCGAACCACGGCCAGGAAAAGAGAACTTGAGTGGACAGCGAGCGGGAGCCGGTGCGCATCGTCATCGTCGACGACGACCAGCTGGTGCGAATGGCGCTGCGACTCGTCATCGACGGCGAACCGGACCTGACCGTCGTCGCGGAAGCGGCCGACGGGAACGCCGCGATCACCGTGGTGGACGAGCAGCGGCCTGACGTCGTACTGATGGACGTGCGCATGCCCGGCCGTGACGGTCTCAGCACAACCCGGGAACTCCTCACCCGGCCCGCGCCGCCCCGGGTGCTCATGCTGACCACATTCGACTCCGACGATCTGGTCCTCGGCGCACTGCGCGCCGGAGCCCTCGGGTTCGTCCTCAAAGACACCCCACCGCCGCAGATTCTCGACGCGGTGCGGACCGTCGCGGACGGCAACCCCGTGCTGTCTCCAGCGGCCACGGCACGGGTGATCGCCGCAGCCACCGGCCCGCGGTCCTCTCACGCTCGCGACCCGTCCCGCCAAGCCGCACGGAAACGGCTGTCCACACTGACCGAACGAGAACTCGAAACCGCTCAGGCCATCGCGGACGGACTGGGCAACCCGGAGATCGCCCAGCTGCTGCGCATCAGCATCGCGACCGTCAAGGCGCACACAGGCAACCTGTTCGCCAAGCTGGCGGTCGAGAACCGGGTGCAGATCGCACTCCTGGTCCGCGACGCAGAGGTATGACCAGCGTGGCGCAGAGGCTGCCGCGCTGCCCCGAGGGGCGCGTCATGGAGCCGTCCTGGACAGCCCGTTCACCGGGCTGGGCACGCGTCAGTTCCGCAAGCTGATCACTGCGCTACGCCGCGAAGACCACCTGCGCCGATGGCTCCGCAAACGCGGCATCCGCCACCGCATCGCCCATGTGCTTGCCCCACAGCCATTTCCGCAGGTGAGGAACATCGTACGCCTTGTCGGCGTGCAGGTGCCGGGGCTTGCCGTGACGGCGGTCGCATCGTCGGCGGGCCCCAGACGCACGGCGGCCAGGAGCGCGACCCTGGAGGTGCGGCCCACTTCGGGGCTTGAGGAACATCCATGTCAGATCGTGCGCCAAGCCCCCGTCGCACCTGGTGGCTGGCTGACGGAGCGTCAGCAGCACATGTGATCTGCATGTCCTGGCACAGATGATGCAGATCGGCCGAGCTGGTGGCCTCCGGCCCCGCTCGATCGGGGTGCGATCGACACCGGCCGCGTCGGCCACCGGATCGGCCCGCCGCTCGCGCACCGCGCGCAGGTCCAGATGATCCTGGAACAGTTGCCGGGTCACCTTGCGCATCCGCGCCGCGAGCAGGTCCTCCAGCCCTGAATGCGTCAACGCGGCGGCGTCCGGAGACGTCAGATCCGTGGCGACCTGCTCGAACAGGCCCAGGGCGGCGCTCGCCAGCCCGACTCCCGTCCGTCCACCCGGAACAGCCCTGGCGCGGTCTCGGCCAGGATCCCCCGCTCCACCAGGCGCTTCAACTTCGGGCGCATGCCCTCCACGTGACGGGCTCTCCAACTTCAGCTCCACACACGTCCTTGCACCGCCAGGCCAACCCCTGCTTCACCGTCTCCCGCGTGATCTGCAGCCGGGACAGTTCGGCTTCCGCCTGGGACACCGCTTCGCAAAGCTCTGCGATCTTTGCGAATCACCCCGACGAGGCACCCTCACAAGATCTGCACCAATTCGGGCGGATCATTCCGTGCGGCTGAGTCCTCGGAAATGACTGGCGCGCGGGGCTCGTCAGTGGCCCTTACGGTGTGGCCAGGGCTTCGGTCGGGGGAAGCTGGGCGGCACGGAACGCGGGGTAGAGGCCCGCCAGGGCGCCGATCACCAGAGTCGAGGCGACTCCGCCCGCCATCGCCCAGACGGGGACGACCACGGGCCAGCCCTGGGAGAGGGCGTACGCGGTTGTCACGCCGACGCCGAGGAGGACGCCGCCGATCCCGCCGAGGCCGGCGAGTATCTGGGACTCGGCCAGGAACTGGGTGCGGATGTGTCCGCGGCGGGCGCCCAGTGCGCGACGCAGACCGATCTCGACGCGGCGTTCGAGGACGGAGATGACCATGGTGTTGGCCACGCCGACACCGCCGACCAGCAGAGCGACCCCGCCCAGGCCGAGCATGAGGCCGGTGAACGCCTGGTCGGTGGCGCTCTTGGCGGCGAGTGCGTCCGAGGGGCGGGAGACCTTGACCTCGGTCGGCTTCTCCGGGCTGGCGGTCGCGGCGAGGATGTCGCGTACGTCGGCGACGGCGGAGTCGGCGGTACGGGTGTAGATCATGGTGGGGTGGCCGTCGAAGCCCAGGAGTCTTTCCGCGATGTCCCAGCCGACCAATGCGGCGGAGTCCAGCTCGGGTGCGAGCGGTACCGGAGCGAGGACGCCGGTCACCGAGAACCAGTGGCCGCCCAGATAGACCTTGGTGCCGGGTGTGATGGCGCCGATACCGAGCCGGTCGGCCGCGCCCGATCCCAGCACGACGGCCGGGTAGGCGGAGGTGGCGTCGTTGAGCCATCTGCCGCGGGCCGGCTGCCCGGTGACCGCGTCCAGAAGGTCGAGGCGGGCAGCCTTGACGTTGATACTGCCGGTCTCGATCTCGGGGACCCGGTCGTTGCGGTAGACCTTCGCGGTCGTATCGCCGGTGGCGGTCGCCGACTGGACGGGGCGGATGCGCTTCACCGCATCGACGGAGGTCTTGGGCAGCTTGGCCTCGCCTCCGGTGAAGGTCTGCCCCGGCGATGCGGTGAGCAGGTTCGTGCCCAGCCGGTCGAGAGTGTGCTGCAGTTCGGCGTGGCTGGATGTGGAGATACCGACGACACCGATCATGGCAGCGATGCCGATGGCGATGCCGAGTGCGGAGAGGAACACCCGCATCGGGCGGGCGCGCAGGCCACCGGCACCGGTGCGTACGACGTCGCGGGGGCTCAGACGGCCGGTCTTCAGCATGCCTGTGCCACGCTTTCGGTGGCCGTGTCCCGGACGATCCGGCCGTCGCGTACATGCACCTGACGCGGGAGGGACGCGGCGATCTCGCGGTCGTGGGTGATGACGATGACGGTGGTGCCGCCGGCGTGCAGCTCGTGCAGCAGGTTCATCACGGTGTCGCCCGACCTGGAGTCGAGCGCGCCGGTGGGTTCATCGGCGAGCAGCAGGATCGGATTGCCGACAAGCGCGCGGGCGATAGCCACCCGCTGCTTCTCGCCGCCGGACAATTGGTGCGGGCGGTGGTAGACGCGGTGGCCCAGGCCGACCCGCTTCAGTGCGGTGCGGGCCGCCCGGCGGCGCTCGGTGAGAGGTATGCCGCAGTACAGGAGTCCCTCGGCGACGTTGTCGACGGCTGGTACCCCGGCGGTCAGGTGGAACTGCTGGAAGACGAATCCGATACTGATGGCGCGTAGCGCGGACAGCTCGCGGTCGTTGAGTTCGAAGACGTCATGGCCGCCGACGAGGACCCTGCCCCGGCTCGGTCGGTCCAGCGTGCCGATCATGTTGAGCATCGTTGATTTGCCGGACCCGGAAGGGCCCGCGATGGCGACGAATTCGCCGTGGTCGATATACAGGGACACGTCATCGAGCGCGGTGACGCCACCGGGGTAGGCACGGGTGACGTGATCGAGGCGGACGACGGGAGTATCGGGCCGCGTCACTTCGGCACCCCCACCTTGTCGCCCTGCTCAAGTCCTTCACCGGTGATCTCGACACGGCCGCGTGCGAACAGACCGGTCTTCACCGCGACAACGCGGGGACGGTCGTTGTCCACGACCTCGACGCCGTAGCCTCCCTCAGCGAGGGCGAGCAGGGCCGATATGGGCACGGTCAGTACGCCCTTCTTCGCGACCGAGGTGATACCCACGTCGACGGGAGCACCGTCGTACGTGCCGAGTCTGTCGCGGTCCTTCCGGTCGACCCCGACGGTCACCTTGATCACGGACTTGCTGTCACCGTCGCCCTGGTCATCCCCGCTGCCCTCGCGGGTGGCGACCGTGCCGACGCTGGTGATCGTGCCGGTGACACGGGCCGCGTCGGGCAGCGTGACGGTGACTTTGTCGTTCTTGTGTACGAGCTTCTGCTTCTTGGTATCGAGGTCGATGCTGATCTGCCGCTCGGTGCCGGTGTACTGCATCACGGTGGCGCCGGGCTGCAGGGTCTGGCCGGGCTGAGCCTCGAGGCTGACCACGCGCACTTTTCCCCGGGCGACGACCGCATCACCGGCGTCGAGGGTGCCGGTCTCCTTCAGGCCGAGATGCTTCTGCCAGCGCTTGAGTGCCTGAGCGGTCTTGAAGGTGTACTCGTCGTCGACGGTGAAGCCGACGTAGCCGAGTCGGGACAGGCTGGACTCGAGCTGCCGCACATCGGGTCCCTCGACTCCGGGCTTCAGCTCACGGAAGAGAGGAGTGCCGCCGTACAGCAGCGGCACCTTACGGCCGTCGACATTCAGCACGGGCTCGCCGATGCTGATCGTGGCCCCCGGGCGCGGCAGCCAGGTCACCGTGCCGGCGGCCCCGCCCGGCAGGGGCTTGGCGTCGCCGTAGCCGAGGGTTCCGGGGACGGATTCCTGCTGGGCGAGGTCGGTCCTGGTGACAACGGCGGTGGCCGGCGGCAGATCGCTGCGCCTACTCTCCGTCTCCCGCTCCCCGCCGAAGCCGACGGTGGCACCACCGGCGGCCAGCACGACCAGGATGGCGACGACAGCCAAGGTGCGCCCCCGGCGGCGCGGGCGGGGAGGCCCCTCGCCGCTCAACTCCTCGGCACCCATCACTTCTGGTTCGCCGGGTTGAGGTCGCGGCACTTCTCGCTGGCCGCCTTGAGCTTGTCAAGGTCCCCCATGTCCCCCTGGCCGACATCCAAGCCGCCGGTCTCAGGGTCGGGGTCCGGGGCGTCGTAGCCATTCTTACGCAGGCACTGCACGTACTTGCGGCTGTTCTCCAGTTCACCGGCGGTGGGCTTCTGGTTCCGGCCATCCGCCACGGTGGGCGCATAGTCCTTGCATGCCTTGAGCGCGGCCTCGACCTCCTCTTCGGAGGCCGTCTGCTCGGGTACGTCTTCGCCCACCTTGCCGCTCAACGGGGCCACACCGCGCTCGGCCAGGCATGCCTTGTACTTCTTGGCCTTCTCCTCGCCGCTGAGCTTCTTCCCGCTGCTCTGCTTGTCGCCGCCGGCCGAGGCGACCGAGTCCTCGTTGCCACTGTCGCTCCCGCCGCAGGCCATGAGGGCGAGGCTCAGCAGTGCTACAGCTGCCGACAGGCGCCGATTCCCACGCATAGTGTCCTTTCCGCTCCGGGGCTCTCCCGGTGCGGGGCCAACTAGACGGGCAGCGGGGTATCCGCCGCGTAACCGATTCTGGTTACGCCCCGGTTATGCCGTCCCTGCGAGCCTGTGGGCCGGACAGTTGTACGACGGGGGGCAAGGATCGTCATGCGTGTACTTGTTGTGGATGACGAGCGGATGCTCGCCGACGCCGTGGCCGAGGGCCTGCGGGACGAGGCGTTCGCCGTCGATGTCGTCCGGCGACCGCGAGATCCGCGACCGCTCCACGGTCGACCTCGCCCACATCGCCGGTCACGTCGCGGAACTGCGGCTCGGGGAGGCGAATGACGTCGGCATACAGCTGCGGCTCTCCCCCGGGCCGGCCCTGACGAGCGGTGACCCTGTGATGCTGGAGCGGATCGTGCACAACCTGCTGGAGAACGCCATCAGCTACAACAATCCGGGCGGCTGGGTGTCCATGACGACAGCGGCCGAACCCGACGGAACGGCAGTCCTGGCTGTCACCAACACAGGCCCCACCGTGCCCGGTTACGACATGGAAGCGATTTTCCAGCCCTTCCGCCGGCTACAGGCCGACTGGGTCGACTCCGAACGAGGCTCGGGCCTCGGCCTCGCGATCGTCCGCAACATGGCCCGCGCGCACGGCGGCGATGTGACCGCTGTTCCACGCGAAGGAGGAGGCCTGGTGGTCACTGTGTGGCTGCCGCCCGATGCAGCCACACAGTGACCACCAGAGCAACGTCAGGTTGCCCCGGCCGCTCTTCACGCCCTGCGGTGAATCCGTCAGAGGCCGCTGTCGCTGATGAGTCACGGGTGATCGTTGCACGCTCGCACATGGAGCGTGGAGGGGCACCCGCGCACAAGGCACAGCGAAACAGACAGCACATGCGCGGGGCCCCGCTCGAGGGTTCCGAACGGGGCCTGAAGCAAGATCGCTGACGTGTTGGTCACGCGGTTGGTCACGATGACCTGCGATCCAGTAGGAACCTGCAGGTCAGAGACCTCTTTAGGTGGTGTCCGAGGGGGGACTTGAACCCCCACGCCCGATAAAGGGCACTAGCACCTCAAGCTAGCGCGTCTGCCATTCCGCCACCCGGACAGGTGTTGTCTCACGGCGCTTGCCGTGGCGACGAGAACCACCATATCAAGACTTCGGAGTGGTTCTCACCTGCATAAAAGGTGGGTGAACGTGTGGTGCCGCGGTGTGTGTGAGCGGACACGCGGTGTGAGGGGCGCGGCGGGCGAAGGGTCGGCGTTCCCCTCGCCCGCCGCCGGTGTCGCCGCGGCCCCCCTCGGGCCACGGCGACGTCTCGGTGGCGGCGCGCTGCAGTGCGGGGGCTGGGTCGCCCGCGGGCACGGCGCCGCCGGTCAGCAGCCGGGGGCGCGGAGCGAGCGCAGGTGCCTGCTGGAGCGGCGTGCGGTGCTCAGGGATCCGGCGGGGTTGGTCTCCGGGTCGGGGGCGCCGTCGTGTTCGACCAGCCAGTGGTGGCGGCGGCGCTGGCCGGGGACCTTGCCGACCTCGTGGAGGAAGCGGCGGTAGTCGATGTCGCCGTCGCCGACGTCCACCATGCGGTAACCGTCGGTGGCGGATTCGTCGTGCTCGCCGTCCTTCACGTGGAAGAGCGGGAAGCGGTCCGGTGCGGCAGTTACGTAGTCGAGGGGCTCGAAGGGTGCCGGAGTGCCGTCGGGGCGGGTGCTGAACCGGTACTGGGCGACGAACGCCCAGTAGATGTCCAGCTCCAGGAACACCAGCTCGGGGTCGGTTTCGGCGAGCAGCACGTCGTAGAGGCGTACGTCCGGCTGGTCCTCGGCGAAGCCGAACTCCTCGGCGTGGTTGTGCTGGTAGAACTTGATCCCGCGCGCACGGGCGGCGGCGCCGTAGGTGTTGAACTCCTCGGCAGCGCGCTTCCAGGCGTCGACAGTGTTGCCGTACCTGTTGGGACTGGCGGGTGTGCCGACGTGCGGCAGCCCCATCGCCTGCGCGTCGTCCAGCACCTTTTCCAGCTGGGTGGCGAAGGTGTACGCGCCGGGGTCGCCGCCGTCGGCGTGGTAGCCGACGTGGCTGCCGATACCGCGGAGGCCGTTGTCACGCAGGAGCCGGCGCAGCTGCCGCAGGCTGATGTCGCCGGTGCCCTGGGTGTATCCGGCGAACTCGACCTCTTCGTAGCGGTAGCGGGCCAGTTCCTCGAAGACGCGGGCGAAGCCGATGGACTGCACCTGGTCGCGCAGGGTGTAGAGCTGGATGCCGAGCCGTCCGGGCGGCAGGACGGGGCGCCCGCGCCCGCCGTGCCCGGCTTCGGCTGCCGTGGCCGGTGCGGCGGTGGCGCCCAGCAGCGCGGCGGCGGTGGTCCCGGCCGCGACGCCGAGGAAGCCGCGACGGCGCAGCCTGCGGTCGAGTTCGGGATCCTGTGTCATGAGATCTCATCTCCTTGGGGCGGGTGGTGCGGTGGCGGGTGAGGGTCGGCGTTCCCCGCACCCGCCACCGCGCCGCCGGCGGCCCCCTCGGGCCGTCGGCGACAAGTGGGGGGATCCGGCCCGGGTGGGGGCCGGACCGGACCCCCGGGGTGGTGGTCCGGGCTGGATCAGGCGTCGGAGTCGGGGCGTGATCAGAGGACGGGATCAGGGGACGGGATACGGGGGACGGGATCAGGGCGCGGGAGGCGTCAGGTCCTTGAGCTGGACGTCGCGGAACGAGACCTCGTCCGCGTCCCCGTGGTTCTGCAGGCCGATGTAGCCGTCGGTCAGGCTGCGGGCGGGATCGGTGTTCGTGTACTCGTTGATCAGTTCGCCGTTGAGCCACACCTGGAGCTGTTCGCCCTCGACCCGGATCTCGTAGGAGTTCCACTCGCCGGGGGGATTGAGCGCGGCGTCGCGGGCCTCGAGATCGGCGGACTGGAAGCCGTAGACGGAGCCGGTGGTCCGGTCCGGGGTGTCGGTGGCGTCGATCTGGATCTCATAGCCGTTGTTCACGGCGCTCCAGGGGTCGTCGGAGGCCGGGAAGCCCACGAAGACGCCGGAGTTGTCGTCGCCTGCCATCCGCCAGTCGAGCTTCAGGGAGTACGAGGACAGTTCTCTGGCCTCGTACCAGAGCATGCCCATGCCGCCGGTCGAGGTGATCGTGCCGTCCTCTTCGCTGAGTTCGAACGACCCCGGTCCTGCCTGGGACCAGCCCTCCAGTGAGGTGCCGTCGAAGATCGGTGTGTACTCCGGTTCCTCGCCGTCCTCCCCTGGTGCGCACTCGGCGGCGACGGCGCCGGTGGCGTACTGGATGCCGCCGAGCAGGTGCTGCTGGTACTCGGGCTCGGTGAACGACTCGTTGGTGTGCCCCAGCCCGGTGTAGAACGACCGGCCGCCTTCGAAGTCCTGGCACCAGGTGATGGGGTGGTCGCCCATGTTGCCGCCGGTGTAGGTGCCTTCGTCCAGGGTGGCCAGTACCCGGGTCTTCTCGCGCGGGTTGGACTTGTAGTTGTAGAGCTCGTCCTCGCGCTGCCAGGTGTCGCCCAGATGGGCGGTCGCCGGGTGGTCGTGGTCCTCCACGTTCACCGTGACGCCCTGGATCTCCGGGTGCGAGTCGAACCACGCACCGGTCAGTTCGCCGTACCACGGCCAGTCGTACTCCGTGTCGGCAGCCGCGTGGACGCCGACATAGCCGCCACCGCTCCGGATGTACTCCTGGAACGCGGTCTGCTGGGTGTCGTTGAGCACGTCGCCGGTTGTCGACAGCCATACGACCGCGTCGTAGCGCTCCAGGTTCTCCGGGGTGAACCGGGAGGCGTCCTCTGTCGCGTCGACCTTGAAGCCGTTCTGCTTGCCCATCCGCTCGATGGCGGCGATTCCGTCCGGGATGGAGCCGTGGCGGTAGCCCGCGGTCTTGGAGAAGACCAGTACGTTCTCGCCTTTCATCGGCTTCTTCTCGCCGTGCGGGCGGTCGTCCTGTGCGGCGTACCCGGAGGGGATCGCGGACGAGCCGAGGAGCAGGGCACCCGCGAGAATTGCCAGGCGTGCGGTGCGCTTCATGCGTTCCTCCCTATCGCTCTGATCTCTGCGTCTCTGATCTGTGCGCCTCTTGCCTGCGCCTCTGACCTCGGGGGCTACTGGGAGGCTTCGATGCGGTAGAGGGCGGAGTTCTCGTCGCCGCCGAAGTAACCGGTGCCGTAGTCGAGTACGTAGAGGGCGCCGTCCGGGCCGAACTCCATGTCCATCACCTGGGTGCCCGTCCAGGGGAAGTCGTTGATGGACTGCACGTTGCCCCTGCGGTCCTGCTCGATGCGCTTGATCCAGCCGCGCGCGAACTCACCGGCGAAGTTGTCGCCGTCGAACGCCTTCGGGAACTTGACGGACGAGTCGAGCTTCTTGTCGTAGCGGTAGACCGGGCCGCCCATCGGGGATTCGGCGCCGTCGCCGAACTCCGGTACGGAGGGGCCGTCGTAGGCGATCCAGGCGGGCTTGGCCGAGGGCAGCCACTTGCGGCCGGTGTTGTGCGGCGACTTGTTGACCGGGCGCGCGCAGTTGAACTTCTCACCGGAGGTGCCGTCGGCGAAGTCGTAGTCGGTGTAGGCGTCGTTCTTGCCGGTGCAGTACGGCCAGCCGTAGTTCCCGGCCTCGGTGATGCGGTTGAACTCGACCTGTCCGCCGGGTCCCCGGGCGGGATCGGCAGCGGCGGCGTCGGGGCCGTAGTCACCGACGTAGACGGTGTCGGTCTTCTTGTCCACCGACATCCGGAAGGGGTTGCGGAAGCCCATCGCGTAGATCTCCGGGCGGGCCTTCTTGCTGTGCCGGTGGAAGAGGTTGCCCCTGGGGATGTCGTAGGTGCCGTCCGCGTCGACGTCGATGCGGAGGATCTTCCCGCGCAGGTCGTTGGTGTTCGCCGACGAACGCTGGGCGTCGAAGGCGGGGTTGCGGTCGGCGCGCTCGTCGATCGGGGTGTACGCGTCCGACTGGAAGGGGTTGGTGTCGTCCCCGGTGGAGAGCAGCAGGTTGCCGCGGGAGTCGAAGGCGATGTCACCGCCGACGTGGCAGCAGAGACCGCGGTTGGCGGGGACGTCGAGGATCTGCTTCTCGCTGCCGAGGTCGAGCTTTCCGTCCTTGCCCAGGACGAACCGGGACAGGCGGTTGAGGCCGTCGAAGGGCTCCCAGTCGGCCGGCTTCCCGGTCTCGGTGACGTCACCCTCCGGAGTGTCCAGCGGGGGCGCGTAATAGAAGTAGACGAAGCGGTTCTTGACGAAACCGGGGTCGATGCCGACGCCCTGGAGTCCCTCTTCGTCGTGGGTGTAGACCGGGATCTCGCCCGCTACGGAGGTGTTGCCGGCGGCGTCGGTCAGGCGGACCGTGCCGTCCCTGGAGGTGTGCAGTACGGAGCGGTCCGGCAGCACGTCCAGGGTCATCGGCTCGCCCATCTCGGGCTCGCCCTTCGCCATGGTGACCTGGGTGAAGTCGACCGCCGAGGCTGCGTCGGCGGGGGTGCCGGGTGACGGTGCGGCCTGGGTGGGAGGAACCCCGACCGCGAGACCTCCGACCAGCACACCGCTGGCGAGAACAGCTACTCGGGTGCGGAGCCTGTGGGTTTTCCTGTGCACGCTTGTCCTCCTGGGACGTAACGGTGGTTGACGACATGCCGTCGACCGTCGTGCCTGGAACAGGCGCGCGCCGCCGCGCCGGGGTGGCCCCCCGAAGCGGGCCGGGATGTGTACGGGCACGGAGAACGAGGGGGAAGATCATGGCCCGTACACATCAAGAACCGTAGCTAGCTTCGTTGAATTCGAAAACCCCTTTCACAAAATCCGGGTCGGCTTCATCCATTGACTGGACGAAGTCGCGCCTGACTCCCTGCCCTGGCCGCCGGTCAGGCGTCCTCCGCCCCGCCGAAAGCGGCGTCGAAGGAGGTGGAGGGAGGTTCGTAGTCGTACGCCTTCAGGCGCCGCAGCGCCTCCGGCGCGCCCTGGAGCCGGTCCATCCCGGCGTCCTCCCACTCCACCGAGACGGGGCCGTCGTAGCCGATGGAGTGCAGCATCCGGAAGACGTCCTCCCAGGCGACGTCGCCGTGACCGGCCGAGACGAAGTCCCAGCCACGGCGCGGGTCGCCCCAGGGCAGATGGGAACCCAGCCTGCCGTTCCGCCCGTCCAGGCGGCGGCGGGCCTCCTTGCAGTCGACGTGGTAGATCCGGTCCCGGTAGTCGTAGAGGAAGCCCGCGGGATCGAGGTCCTGCCAGACGAAGTGGCTGGGGTCGAAGTTCAGCCCGAACGCGGGCCGCCGGCCGACCGCCTCCAGCGCGCGCTGGGTCGTCCAGTAGTCGTACGCGATCTCGCTGGGGTGGACCTCGTGCGCGAAGCGCACGCCCTCCGCGTCGAAGACGTCGAGGATCGGGTTCCAGCGATCGGCGAAGTCCTCGTAGCCACGCTCGATCATGTGCGGGGGTACGGGCGGGAACATGGCGACCAGGTGCCAGATGGAGGACCCGGTGAAGCCCACCACCGTACGCACCCCGAACGCCGCCGCCGCCCGTGCCGTGTCGGCCATCTCGGCCGCCGCACGCTGACGTACGCCCTCCGGGTCGCCGTCACCCCAGATCCGGGCGGGCAGGATCGCCTGGTGCCGTTCGTCGATCGGGTTGTCGCACACCGCCTGTCCGACCAGGTGGTTGGAGATGGCCCAGCAGCGCAGCCCGTACCTCTCCAGCAGCCGGTGCCTGCTCTCCAGATAGTCCGGCTCGTTCAGCGCGCGGTCGACCTCGAAGTGGTCGCCCCAGCAAGCGAGTTCGAGCCCGTCATAGCCGAAGTCGCGGGCGTGGCGGCAGACCTCCTCCAGTGGCAGGTCCGCCCACTGCCCCGTGAAGAGCGTGAAGGATCGCGGCATCGTGCACTCCTAGTTCAGGCCGGTGAGCCCGGGATGGGGGTGTAGACGGAGTTCTTCTCGGCGCTCTCCTCGACTGCGGCGAGCACCCGCTGGACCCGCAGGCCGTCCTCGAAGTCCGGCTGGGGGCCTTTCCCTTCGGCGACCGCGTGCACCAGATCGCGCGCCTGGTGCACGAAGGTGTGCTCGTAGCCGAGCCCGTGGCCCGGCGGCCACCACGCCTCCAGGTAGGGGTGGGCGGACTCGGTGACCTGAATGCGGCGGAAGCCCGCCTCGGCCGGGTCCTGCGTGTTGTCGTAGAAGTTCAGCTCGTTGAGCCGCTCCAGATCGAAGGTCAGCGAGCCGAGCGTCCCGTTCAGCTCCACGCACAGCGCGTTCTTGCGGCCCGCCGCGACGCGGCTGACCTCGAAGGAGGCCATCGCACCCGAGGCGAGGCGGCCGTGGAAGACCGCCGCGTCGTCGACCGTGACCGGGCCCCTCGCCCCGCTCGGGGCGTCGTTGCGCGCCCCGGCCCGGACGCCGGACTGGCCGTCCAGCAGCGGGCGTTCGCCGACGAAGGTGACCGACTGCGCGGACACCCCGGCCAGCGGCTCGCCCGCCAGATGCTGGGCGAGGTCGACGGCGTGGGCGCCGAGGTCGCCCAGCGCGCCCGAACCGGCCGTCTCCTTGCGCAGCCGCCAGGTGAGCGGGAAGTCCGGGTCGACCAGCCAGTCCTGCAGGTAGGTGACCCGGACGTGCCGCAGGGTGCCCAGGCGCCCTTCCGCCACCATGCGGCGGGCCAGCGCGAGCGCGGGTGTACGGCGGTAGTTGAATCCGACCATCGCCAACTGGCCGCGCTCGCGGGCGGCTCGGGCGGCCTCGACCATGGCCTCGGCCTCTTCGACCGAGTTGGCCAGCGGCTTCTCGCAGAGCACATGCTTGCCCGCCGCCAGTGCGGCGATGGCGATCTCGGCGTGGCTGTCGCCGGGTGTGCAGATGTCGACGAGCTGGACGTCGTCGCGCTCGATCAGTGCCCGCCAGTCCGTCTCGGCGGCCGCCCATCCCAGCCTGCCGGCCGCCGCCTTGACCCCCTCCGGATCACGACCGCACACGGCGCTCATGACGGGGCTCAGCGGCAGGTCGAAGACCCTGCCCACGGTGCGCCAGCCCTGCGAGTGGGCGGCGCCCATGAAGGCATAGCCGATCATGCCCACGCCCAGAGCGGGCGCGGAGTTGTCGTACGGCATGTAGCTCCTCCCTGTCGGGGACGTACCTGTCAGCTGAAGCCGGAGGGCAGGTACTCGTCGACGTTGTCCTTGGTGACCACGGCGGAGTAGAGGGTCAGCGAGGCCGGAATCTCCAGCGACGCGAGACCGCTCACCCCTTTGCCCTGGCCGAGCGCGCGGGCCAGGTCGATGGCCGAGGCAGCCATGGTGGGGGGATACAGGACGGTGGCCTTGAGCACCGTGTTGTCCGCCTTGATGGCGTCCATCACGTGCTTGGAGCCCGCGCCGCCGACCATGATGAACTCGTCGCGGCCGGCCTGCTTGATGGCCCGCTCGGCGCCGACGCCCTGGTCGTCGTCGTGGTTCCACAGCGCGTCGAACGAGGACTCCGCCTGGAGCAGTTCGGCCATCTTCGACTGGCCGGACTCCACGGTGAACTCGGCCGACTGCCGGGCCACCTTCTTGATGTTGGAGTAGTTCTTGAGGGCGTCGTCGAAGCCCTTGGTCCGCTGCCCGGTCAGCTCCAGGCTGTCCGTGCCGGCCAGTTCGACGACCTTGGCGTTCTTCTTGTCCTTGAGCTGCTCACCGATGTAGTGCCCGGCGTTCAGGCCCATGCCGTAGTTGTCACCGCCGACGTAGCAGCGGTACGCCTGGGGCGAGTTGAAGACCCGGTCCAGGTTGATGACGGGGATGCCCGCGCGCATGGCCTTGAGCCCGACCCGGGTCAGGGCCTTGCCGTCGGCCGGGAGGATGACCAGGACGTCGACCTTCTTGTTGATGAGGGTCTCGATCTGGCCGATCTGCTGCGCCGTGTCGTTGGAGCCCTCGGTGTTGACGAGGGTGACGTCCTCGTACTCCTCGGCGCGCTGCTTGCCCTGGTCGTTGATGGCGTTCAGCCAGCCGTGGTCGGCCTGCGGCCCGGCGAAGCCGATCGTCACCTTCTTGCCCGGCTTCTTGTCGTCGGTGTCCGCGGCCTGCTTGTTCTCGGAGTCCGACTCGTCGTTGCTCTCGTTGCTGGTGCACCCGGTGGCCAGCAGCGCGCCTGCGGCGGCGGTTCCGAAGATCAGTCCTCTTCGGGAGGAGAGCAGCGGGCTGGACGGGGTCCGCGCGATCTTTCTCATGGTGTTTTACGACCCTTCTGGATCAGTACGGCGGCGACGATGATGGCGCCCTTGGCGATCTGCTGGACGGCGCTCTCCAGGTTGTTGAGCGCGAACAGGTTGGTGATGGTGGTGAAGACGAGGACGCCGAGCACGGAGCCGGTGATGGTGCCCCGGCCGCCGCTGAGCAGCGTGCCGCCGATGATCGCGGCGGCGATGGCGTCGAGTTCGTAGAGGTTGCCGTTGCTGTTCTGGCCGGAGCCGGTCAGGACGATCAGCATGAAGGCGGCGATGCCGCAGCACAGGCCGGAGAGCAGATACAGCATCAGCCGCTGCCGCTTGACCGCGATGCCCGCGAGGCGGGACGCCTCGGGGTTGCCGCCGATGGCCACGGTGCGCCGGCCGAACGTGGTGCGGTTGAGCACCAGCCAGCCGATGATGCTGACGGCGGCGAAGATCATCACCAGCGGCGGCACACCGAGCACGTAGGCGTCGGGAAGCCCGAGGTCGAGCACCGAGTTCACGGTGACGATCTGGGTCTTGCCGTCGCTCATCTGCTCCGCGAGACCGCGTGCGGAGGCCAGCATCGCGAGGGTGGCGATGAAGGGGACCATCGGCCCGTAGGCGATGAGCATTCCGTTGATCAGCCCGCAGCCGACGCCGACGAGCACGGCGCAGCCCAGGATGCCGAGGAGTCCGTACTCCTGGGTGGCCACCGTGGTGGCCCATACGGAGCAGAGCGCGACGATCGCGCCGACGGACAGGTCGATGCCGCCGCCGATGATCACGAAGGTGACCCCGACGGTGACCACGCCGATGACCGAAGCCTGGGTGAGGATGAGCTGGAGGTTGTCGGTGCTCAGGAACTCGCTCGGTTTGGTCAGCCCGCCGACCAGGGTGAGGATTGCCAGAACGGCGACAAGGGAGACGTGGCCCAGGTCGAGGCGGCCGACCGCCACCTTGGCCCGGGACTTGGCCGGCGGCGGCGGACTCCCCTTCCCTGGACTGGTCGTGGTGCTCAGCACGTCGGGTTTCCTTCCATGACGAGGTCGAGTACCCGATGCTCGTCGAGCTCCGGGGCGGGGGCCGTGTGGACGATCCGTCCTTCGCGGATCACCAGCACCCGGTCGGCGAGGCCGAGGACCTCGGGGACTTCGCTGGAGACCATCAGGACGGCGACGCCCTCGTCGGCGAGACGGCGGATCACGGCGTACAGCTCGGCACGGGCACCGACGTCGACGCCGCGGGTTGGCTCGTCGAGCAGCAGTACACGGCACTTGCGCAGCAGCCAGCGGGCGAGGACGACCTTCTGCTGGTTGCCGCCGGACAGGGTGCGGACCGGACGGTCCGGGTCGTCGGGACTCAGCGACAGGTCGCGGGTGCCGGCGAGGGCGGCGCTGCGCTCAGTCGAGCGGTCCAGCCATCCGCCGGTGGAGAAGCGGGACAGGGAGGAGACGGAGACGTTCCGGGTGACCGACTCCAGCATCAACAGGGCCTGGGCCTTGCGTTCCTCGGGGGCGAGGCCGATACCGGCGCGGACGGCGGCCGGTACCGAACCGAGGCGCAGCGGCTCGCCGTTGATGAAGATGCTGCCCGCGGTGGGACGGCGGGCGCCGTAGAGGGTCTCCAGGATCTCCGATCGTCCCGAGCCGACGAGCCCGGCGAGTCCGACGATCTCGCCCGCGTGCAGCTCCAGGTCGAAGGGGGCGAACTCGCCCTCGCGGGTGAGCCCTTCGGCGCGCAGCAGCGGGGTCGGCGAGGCAGCGGCGGGCACGGGGTCCGCGTCGGCCGCGGGCTGGGGACGCCGCTCGGGGAAGACGTACTCGATGTCCCGGCCGGTCATGAGTGACACGACCTTGCGGGTGTCGGTCGTGCTGGCGGGCAGGCCGCTGGCGGCGACCCGGCCGTCCTTGAGTACGGAGACCCTGTCTCCGATCCGGCGGATCTCCTCCAGACGGTGCGAGATGTAGACGACGGCGACCCCTTCGGAGGTGAGGTCCTCGACTATCCGGAAGAGGTTGTCGACCTCGTCCGGGTCGAGGGCCGCCGAGGGCTCGTCCATCACGATCAGACGCACCTCGTGGGAGAGGGCGCGTGCCATGGACACGATCTGCTGCCCGGCGGCGGGCAGTGAGCCGACCAGCGCACCGGGGTCGATCTCGGCGTGGCCGAGCCGGGCCAGGAGCTTCGCCGTACGGTTGCGTGCCTCCCGGGGGCGGACGAAGCCCCGGGTGGCTATCTCGTGTCCGAGGTAGACGTTCTCGGTCACCGACAGGTGCTCCACCAGGTCGAGTTCCTGGTAGATGGTGGCGATTCCGAGGCGCATGGCGGCCACCGGGTCGGTCAGCCGCACCGTCGAACCCTGCCAGGTGATCTCGCCCTCGTCGGGCTGGTGCGCGCCGGAGAGGACCTTGATGAGCGTGGACTTCCCGGCGCCGTTCTGGCCCAGGAGACAGTGGACTTCGCCCGGTTCGACCTCGAGGTCCACCCCGTCGAGTGCGCGCACGCCGGGGAAGGACTTGGTGATTCCGGACATCGTGAGCAGTGGTGCCATCAGTCTCCTCGCGAGGGGACCACCGGCTTCAGTCGGTGGGGGAGTCGATTCCCTGGCTTCTGGTGATTTTCAGCTCGTCCCGCTGCGGATCAGTTCGGGCTGGACCGCGACCTCCGGGTGGGAAGCCCCCCGCTTTCAGGTGGAGGAGCGAGTCACGGCGATGCCTTCGTGCAAACGGGCAGGGCGGAGCTTCATGGGCGGTATGGAGTGCTCGGGGCACCGGTCCGGTCAGGACCGGCGCACCGGGGGTGCGGGGCCGACCGGTCAGGCCGGCGAGAACAGGTGGTCGCTGATGAGGCGGGTCGCGCCGGTCACCCCGGCGGCCTGGCCCAGCTCACCGAGCACGATGGGAAGGTTTCCGGTCGCCAGTGGCAGCGACCGGCGGTAGACCTGGGTCCGGATGCTGGCGAGCAGGGTGTGGCCGAGACCGGTCACGCCGCCGCTGATCACCACCAGTCCGGGGTTGAAGAAGCTGACGAGTCCGGCGATCACTTGTCCGGTACGGGCGCCGCCCTCGCGGATCAGATCAAGTGACGTGGCGTCACCGGCCGCTGCTGCCCCTGCGACATCGGCGGCCGTCAGCCGTCCGGCCCGCTCCAGCCTGCTGGAGAGCTCGGGCGAACGTCCGTCCCGCGCCGCCGACTCGGCGTCGCGGGCGAGCGCCGCGCCGCTGAAAGTCGCCTCCAGACAACCCCGGTTGCCGCAGGCGCACCGGCGCCCTTCGGGGTCGACCTGGATGTGGCCGATGTCGCCGGCACTGCCGGTGGTACCGCGGTGGACCTCGCCGCCGACCACGATGCCGCAGCCGATGCCGGTGCCGATCTTCACGCAGAAGAAGTCCTGCACGGAACGGGCGACCCCGGCCTGCTGCTCGCCCATGGCCATGAGGTTCACGTCGTTGTCGACCCGGACGGGGCAGCCGAGCTCCTGGCTGAGCGCTTCCCGCACGGGAAAGCCGTCCCAGCCGGGCATGATCGGCGGCGCGACCGGCACCCCTTCGGGGAAGCGGACGGGGCCGGGGACGCCGATGCCGGCGCCGTCGAAGCCCTCCGCGAGACCGGAGTCGCGCAGCTTCCCCACCATCGTCAGGACCTCCTCGAAGACCGCGACCGGGCCCTCGCGTACGTCCATCGGCTGGGTGAGGTGCCCCAGGATCTCCAACTCGGCGTTGGTGACGGCAACATCGACCGAGGTGGCGCCGATGTCGATGCCGAGGAACCGCAGGCCGGGAGCGAGCCGGATGTTGTGCGACCGGCGTCCGCCACGGGAGGCGGCGAGCCCGTCGGCCACCACCAATCCGGTTTCCAGCAGCCGGTCCACCTCGACGGCGAGTTTCGACCGCGAGAGGTCGACCTCGTCGCCCAGCCGGGCACGGGAGTTGGGCCCGCCGTCACGCAGCAGCCGTAGCAGCCGCGCCTGGTGTGCGTTCGCGGGCCGAGCTGTCATTCGCCTCACTCCACCCCTCCCTCCCCTGACCGCCGGCATGGGGAAACCGGTCCTCGGCTTCGGCTCCCGGTGCGTGGAGCCCAGGCCGGGAATTCACCAGGAACCTAGCAGTGGCGAGCATGACTGGGAAGAAGTTATGCAGAAATCATTCAGACTTTCTCCAGCGCCAGGACAAAGACGGGACAGATGCCCAACGGAGCCGAGCGGGCCGGGTCAGGTACGCCCGTGCTTTTCCTGGGCCTCCCCCAGCGTCCCGGACTCGGGCATCCAGTCGGCCCGTATCACCCGGAAGCCCGCGCGGCGGTACACCTCACAGACCTGCCGGTCGTCGTCCACGACCACCGCGACCGTGCGCTGCGCCGCGAGCCGCTCCAGCAGCTTCAGCTTCGTGACACGCGCCGGACGCCGGTCGTCCGCGCCCCGCATCCACAGGTCACCGGCGGGAAGCCCCTGCGCGGCGATCCAGCGGGCGGTGGCACGGCGGCACCGCTCGGGGCGGCCGGTCACATAGCCGAGATCGCACTTCTTCGCCCACTCCAGCGCCATCGCCACGCCCGCCTCCAGCGGTAGGTCGTCGTCCGCGGCGCGGAAGAACGCGTCCCAGTCCCGGGGCGCGGTCCGTACATGGTGGAGGCGGTGGCGCGTGTCGGACAGCGTGCCGTCCAGATCGAACACAGCCAGCGGCAGCCCGCGCGCCATCCCTCGCACCTTCCGTCGTACATCATGGGCCAAGGTGAACACCGGGAGCCGGTGCCGGCCCGTCCAACCAGCGTATCGACCTCGCCCTGTCGCGGGGCCGTAAGCCGGACACCACGCGGGTTGTGCGCGAGAATGGGCACGGCCAGCCAGCAGCCGGACAAGCAGCCAGCCAGCGAGCGAGGAGTGAACACCATGGGCCGTGTCACCGCGCGCCGCCCGGTCATCCGCGTAAGGGACGGTGCGGTCTCGGAGCGACCGGACACACTCGTCGCCGAGGAGCCGCTGGAGATACGGCTCAACGGCAGCCCCCTCGCGATCACCATGCGCACTCCGGGGGACGACTTCGCGCTCGCGGCGGGCTTCCTCGTCAGCGAAGGGGTGCTCGGCGCCGCCGAGGAGGTGGCGCGCATCGCGTACTGCGCGGGGAACACGCCGGACGGCTCCAACGCGTACAACGTCGTCGACGTCCGGCTCGCCACCGGTGTGGCGCTCCCTGACATCACGCTGGAGCGGCATGTCTACACCACCTCCTCGTGCGGGCTGTGCGGCAAGGCCAGCCTCGACGCGGTGCGGACGCGTACGCGCTGGCCGTCCGTCGTCGCCGCCTCCGCGCCCGGCTCGCTCGGCATGGAGATGCTCAAGGAGCTGCCCGACCGGCTCCGCCGCGAGCAGCGGGTCTTCGACAGCACCGGCGGACTGCACGGTGCGGCGCTGTTCACCAGCGACGGGGAGCTGCTGGACGTACGGGAGGACGTCGGCCGGCACAACGCCGTCGACAAGCTGGTCGGACGCGCGCTCCAGCAGGGACGCCTCCCGCTGGGTGACACCCTGCTGCTGGTCTCCGGGAGGGCGTCCTTCGAACTGGCGCAGAAGGCGGTGATGGCGGGGATTCCGACGCTGGCCGCCGTCTCGGCGCCCTCGTCCCTCGCCGTGGACCTGGCCACGGAGACCGGTCTGACGCTTGTCGGGTTCCTGCGCGGCGCCTCGATGAACGTGTACGCGGGCGCGGAGCGGATCAGCCTTTACGGGGCGGCGACGCGCGCCTGAGCGAGGGCGGGACGGGGCTTAGTCGAGGCTTAGTCGGGCGCGGTCTCGTACCCCCACGCGTCGGCGATCCGGGCGAGCGGTGGCGGTAGCTGCCTGGCTTCCGTCTCCTGCCGGGCGGGCTGGATGCGGCCGGACTTGATGTTGCTGCTCCAGTCGCCGATGTGCGGACGGAACGTGCCGTGGTCCTGCTCGCCGTAGTCGAGCATGTCCGGATCCCATGGGAGCCCGAGGTGGTCGCAGATCTCCCGGGTGGCACGGGCCGGTTCGGCGGTGAGCTCCTCGTAGCTGACGGTGTGGCCGGCGAGCGCGTGCCGGGCCTCCTCCAGGTGCTCGGCGTAGCGCAGAACCTCGGCGTGGATCTGGTCGAGGTCCGGATCCTGTCTGCGGTTGACCAGTGAGGTGACCACGGCGGCCGGATGCCGGAGCAGGAAGAGATAGCGGGCCCGGGGCCAGCAGCGGTGCAGCCGCGGCCAGATCAGGGTGTTCGGCGGTGTCTTGTCGACGATCAGCTGCTTGCCGCTGCGCTCCAGTTCGAGATGGAGGATCCGGTCCCAGAGCAGGTGCTCCAGCTCCTCCTTGTCGAGCTCCAGCTCGCGCATGGCCTCCCCGGTGAAGTCGCGGTCCATCCGCACATGCACCGTGCGCAGATGCATCTCGTGCGGGGCGCGGATCTGCGGGTGGCTGTTGAGCAGCACGCGCAGCAGGGTGGAGCCGGAGCGCACCGGGGAGAGCAGGAAGACGGGCGACGGGACGAGCCGGGGGGCCGACGGGGCGACATAGCGCTCCCCCGGCCCGGCGGGCTCCTCGTCGGGGCCGCTCCCGGGGGCCCGCCCGGATGCGTCCGCGGGGACGACTCCCCCGGCGGGCGGGCGCAGGGCCTCGGCGATCAGTCTGCCTCTGCGCCGGATTCCCTTGCCGACAGCTTCCACGCGCGGGTCCCGCATCGGTGACGCCCTCTCTCGTACAGCGGCCGTACACGGCTCCGGCCTCACGGACCGCTCCGGGCCGCACGGACCGCCTCCTCACGGAGCGCTCCGGCCCCCGGCCCTGGCCCCCGCCGGTCGCCGACTGCCATCCCAGAGGACGGACACGAACAGACAGTGTCCCGGAGGCGACGCAGCGGCGTCCTCCACCAGTCGCCGCAGTGTCGTGCACGGGCTCCGTCCCTGGTCCCGGCCCCTCCTGTCGACGGGACTCTTCGAGGAGGTTCGGTGCAGGTATCACGCCCAGGCTGCAACAACCGGGCGGATGTCTGCCGAAGTGAGCGCAATTGCCCTACTGGTCAGTAGTCTCGGCACTCCCCCTCCCCCTCCCCATCCGATACGGTCGCGGCACTGTGCCCCGCATGACGGTGCCGTGCCCAGCGGCGCCACGCACACAGGAGCGGAACCCATTGCACGAGTTCACCGTCCCCGCCGAGGCGACGGCGCCCCAGGTAGGCGGACTGGCGGACGCCGTGTTCGACAACGCCGCCGCCGATCCGGGCCGGGTCGCGCTGGCCCGGAAGGACGCCGCTGGGACCTGGCGGGACGTGAGCGCGGGTGAGTTCCGGGACCAGGTCCTGGCGCTCGCCAAGGGGCTCCTCGCCGAGGGTGTCCGCTTCGGCGACCGGGTCGCCCTGATGGCCCGGACGCGCTACGAGTGGACGCTCTTCGACTTCGCGCTCTGGACGATCGGCGCCCAGCCCGTGCCCGTCTATCCGACCTCGTCCGCCGAGCAGGTGTGCTGGATGCTGCACGACGCCCAGGTCTCGGCCGCCGTCGTGGAGCACGAGGACCACGCGATGACCGTCGGCTCGGTGATCGGACGGCTGCCGTATCTGAAGCGGCTGTGGCAGTTGGACGCCGACGCGGAGCGGGAGCTGACGGCCGCGGGTGTCCACATCGACGACGAGGTGGTGCACCGGCACCGGCTCGCGCTCACGCCCGACACGGTCGCCACCGTCATCTACACCTCCGGGACGACGGGCCGCCCCAGGGGCTGCGTGCTCACCCATGCCAATTTCATGGCCGAGACCGACAACATCGTCCGGCGCTACGAGCCCGTCTTCCGCTCCAAGCCGGGCGACGAGGCGTCCACACTGCTCTTTCTCCCCCTCTCGCATGTCTTCGGCCGCATGGTGGAGGTCGCGGCGATCCGCGGCCGGGTACGGCTCGGCCACCAGCCCCAGCTGAGTTCCGCCGTGCTGCTGCCCGACCTGGCCTCCTTCCGGCCGAGCTTCGTGCTCGCCGTGCCGTACATCTTCGAGAAGATCTTCGCCTCCGCCCGCCGCAAGGCGGAGCTGGCGGGGAAGCTGGGACCGTTCGACAAAGCCGTGGAGGCGGCGGTGCGCTACGCGGAGGCCACCGAGCACAAGGCCTTCGGCACCGGTCCGGGCCCGGGGACGGCCCTGCGGATGCAGCACCAGATGTTCGACAAGCTGGTCTACGGCAAGCTGCGCGCGGCGATGGGCGGCCGCTGCCGGCACGCGATGTCCGGCGGCAGCGCCATGGAGCGGCGTCTCGGGCTGTTCTTCGACGGCGCGGGCATCCGGGTGTTCGAGGGGTACGGGCTGACGGAGTCGACGGCTGCGGCCACCGCCAATCCCCCCGAGCAGACACGTTTCGGCACCGTCGGACGCCCGGTGCCGGGCACCACCGTGCACATCGCGGACGACGGTGAGGTGTGGCTGCACGGAGGCCAGATCTTTCACGGCTATCTCAACAACCCGCAGGCGACGGCGGAGTCGCTCCGTCAAGGATGGCTGGCCACCGGCGACATCGGCACCCTCGACGAGGACGGTTATCTGACGATCACCGGCCGCAAGAAGGAGGTCCTGGTGACCTCCAGCGGCAAGACCCTGTCACCCGCGGCGCTGGAGGAGCGGGTGCGCGCCCATGCCCTGGTCTCCCAGTGTCTCGTGCTGGGCAACGACCGGCCCTACGTCTCGGCCCTGATCACGCTGGATCCGGAGGCCGTGGCGCACTGGCTGACGGTGCGTGAGAAGCCCGGGCCGAGCCCGGCGGAACTGGTGCGGGACGCGGACCTGGAGGCGGAGATCCGGCGGGCGGTGGTGGCCGCCAACACTCAGGTCTCCCAGGCGGAGTCGATCCGCACCTTCCGGATACTGGCCGCGCAGTTCTCCGAGGAGCACGGGCTGCTCACCCCTTCGCTCAAACTCAAGCGGAGAGCCATCGAGGAGGCGTACAGCGCGGAGATCGATGCGCTGTACCGTGCCTGAACCGGCAATTCAGACGGTACGGAATGAATTGATCACCGTGATCGTTGTGTGTTCCGGAGTACGTTCCCTCGATCAGCACGTAAGGACCGATCTCAGTGAGTCACGTCCCCGCCATCACGCTCAACAACGGCGTCACCATGCCGCAGCTCGGCTTCGGCGTCTGGCAGGTGCCCGACGACGACGCGGCGAGCGCGGTGGGCACCGCGCTCGAGGCCGGATACCGCAGTATCGACACGGCCGCCGTCTACGACAACGAGAAGGGCACCGGGCAGGGCATCGCCGCCTCCGGAATCCCGCGTGAGGAGTTGTTCGTCACGACGAAGCTGTGGAACAGCGCCTCCGAAACGTGGACCCGGGACAGCGTCTTCCGCGAGTTCGACGCCTCACTCGCCCGTCTCGGCCTGGATCACATCGATCTGTACCTCATCCACTGGCCGCGGCCGATGCGGGATGACTACCTGACCATCTGGCGTGCCTTCGGCGAGCTGCTCCAGTCGGGCCGCACGCGGGCGGTCGGAGTCTCGAACTTCAAGCCCGAGCATCTGCACCGCGTGATCGAGGACTCCGGGTCCATCCCCTCGGTGAACCAGATCGAACTGCACCCGCGCCTCCAGCAGCCGGTGCCCCGGGCCTTCCACTCCGACCACGGCATCGTCACCGAGGCGTGGTCACCCCTGGGCCAGGGCGGAGACATCCTCGCGGAAGAGAGGATCGTCGCCCTCGCGGAGAAGCACGAGCGGACTCCGGCGCAGATCATCCTGCGCTGGCACCTCCAGCTCGGCAACGTCGTGATTCCGAAGTCCGTGACACCCGCGCGGATCAGGGAGAACTTCGACGTGTTCGGCTTCGAGCTGGCCGACGCGGACATGGCGTCCATCGGGGCCCTGAACACCGACACCCGCCTCGGCGCGGACCCGGACGTCGCCGACTTCTGACGGCCGGCCGGCCGGCGCCGACGGCGACGCCCCGCCCCCGCCTGCCGTACCGCGCGAGGTGGGCGGCAGCAGCCAGCGGGGCGCGCCCATGAGGCAGTCCGCACGACTGGCGGGCCCGCAGGAGCCCGGCCCCGACCTGCGGGAGCTGCTGGTCCGGGTCGCCCGGGGTGACCACGAGGCGTTCGCCTCGGTCCTGCGCAGTCCGAGGAGGTCGCACAGGAGGTGCTGGTGGAGGTGTGGCGGTGCGCCGCCCGCTTCCGCCCGGACCGCGGACCCCGGCAGCGCGATGTCGTGGGTGCTGACACTGGCGCACCACCGCGCGGTGGACGGGTCCGCTCCGCGCAGGCCGCTGCCGACCGTGAGCACAAGGCCGCGATGCTGGCCCGGATGCCCGCTTTCGACCACGTGGCAGAGCAGGGGAGGCCGTCCTGCCGGGTCAGCGCACGCCGTGGCCCGCCGCGATCTCCTCGATCCGGCGGGCCAGGGCGACATCGAGCTCGGTGATCCGGCCGCCCACGCTGTGGGTGTTCACCGTGATGCCCAGCTTGTTGTAGCTCAGCAGCTGGTCCGAGTGGTGGCCCAGCTCCTCCTGGATCGCGGCGACGTGGATCACCATCGCGGCGGCCGGAAGATGGCCGTGGAAGGAGTACTCCCGGGCGAGCGCGCCCTCGGCCACGCTCCAGCCGGGCAGTTCCGCGAGGGCGTCTTCGGTCTGCTGCGCGGAGAGCGGTTCGGGTGCCATCAGTCTCCTAGCGTGGGGACCACCGGCCTTGGCCGGTGGGGGAATCGCTTCCCTGGTCTCTGGTGATGTGTGCGCGTCCCGCAGGGGATCGGTTGGGGCTGGACCGCAGCCTTCGGGTTGGAAGCCCCCTCCTTCAGGTGGGGGGAGCGGAGTCACGGCATTGCCTTCGTCCCCTTCGTCGGTGCGAGATGCCGGGGCCTTGGTGCCGCTGCGGCACCAAGGCCCCGCACTCCCACCACACTGCCACGCCGCCGGGCAGATCCGGGCTAAGGGCTGCCCAGTAGGCATATATTCGAGTCCATGAGGACCGTCCAGAAAGAGCCCACCGTCCAGAGAGATGCCACCGGTCAGAGGGAAGCCACCGGTCAGAAGAAACTCCCGGTGGGCCGGCTGCTGCGCGACTGGCGGACCCGTGCCGGGCTCAGCCAGCTGGAGCTGGCGCTGCGCGCCGACTCCTCCGCCCGCCACATCAGCTTCATCGAGACGGGCCGCTCACGTCCCAGCCCCGAGATGGTGCTGAAGCTGGCGGAGCGGCTGGACGTGCCCGTGCGGGAGCGCAACACGCTGCTGGTCTCCGCCGGTTACGCGCCCCGCTACGCGGAGACCTCGCTCACGGACCCGGCGATGTCCGCCGTACGGGAGGGGCTGGAGCGGATGGTCGCGGCATACGAGCCGTTCCCGGCGCTGGTGATGGACGGCACCTACCACGTGATCGCCGCCAATCGGGGCATCGCGCTGCTGCTGGACGGCGTGTCCCCGCATCTGCTGGAACCGCCCCTGAACGCCATGCGGATCACTCTGCACCCGGAGGGCCTCGCCCCGCGCATCCGCAACTTCCGCGAATGGCGCGGCCATCTGCTGGAGCAGATGTCCCGGCAGCTGGCGCTGGTGCGTTCGGCCCCACTGCGCGCGCTGTACGAGGAGGTCGCGGCGTATCCGTTCCCCGGCTCGTCCGCGGAGCCCGTACTCCCGCCGCAGTCCGCGGAGTCGGACTCACCGTGGATGTGCTTCGCGCTGCCGATGGTGATCGAGCACGAGGGGCGGGTGCTGTCGTTCTTCTCGACGATCGCGACGTTCAACACGCCGATGGACGTGACGGTCTCCGAGCTGGCGGTGGAGACCTTCCTCCCCGCCGACCCGGAGACGGCCGAGAACCTTCAGCTGCTGGTCCCCTAGGGTCTCGTTCGGATCCTGCTGGGTCAGTGAGCGGGGTCTGGTGCTTGGGGGTCTCCCCGCCGCAGGCAGGGGACGGATCGCAAGGCGGAGGAGGGAGCCGACGCGGAGCGTCGGCGACTGACGACAACGCGGCGGGGTGCGGCACCAGGGCACGCGAGCCCAGCAGGATCCAATCGACAGACCCCAGGTCTGTCCAGGAGGCAGCCCTCAGGCGCGTCCGCGCCGGCCACGGCCCCGGCCCAGCAGCGCGCCGAAGAGCACAAGATCGGCCATGAGCACGAGCACGCCGAGGACGAGCAGCCACGCCAGCCCCTGGGCGAGCCATCCGACGAGGCCCAGCACGATTGCCGCGAAGAGCAGCAGGAGAACGAGCAGCATCGGATCTCACTCCGTCCCGGACAAAAGGCGGTATCAGCGGCGGGCGAGCCGGCGCTCTTCTCCCGCGCGGTTCTCATAGGGCAGGTCGTAGTGTGCGAAAACCGCCTCTTCGGCCCCGGCGAGCAGTTCACCGTCCACGTCGATGGACGGCGAGTCCTTCACGATTTTCCGGTCGTGGTCGACCTTGAGATAGCCGGGTCCTACGGTCGATCCGACGAGGGGCACGAATACCAGGCGGCGGCGCGTCGGCACTCCGACGGTCACCGTGCCGAAAAGCGGCTGGTCGGTTCCGGTGTCCACATAGATCGACTCCAGGGTACCGATCTTCCGGCGGGCGCGATCGACGACATCGTGCCCCAGCCATTCCCGGATGTCTTCCACCTCGAACACGGCGCTCGCCTTTCCCTGCCGGTGCTACGGCAATGGATCGTGGATTTCCGCGGGCCCCTCACCGTAACCGGCCCCTCACCGTAACCCGCGGAACGGCGCAGGACCCGCGGAACACCCCACCGCATTGCTCAGGCGGCCGGGACCCGGTCCAGGAAACCGAGAACGGAGCGGATACGCCCGTCCTCGGCCAGCGTGACCGCGTCGAATCCGGCAACCGGAGCCGAGCCGTCGGGCGCGCGCAGCTCCCAGCCGAACCGGGCTATGTGGTGATGTGCGTCGACCGTTCCCAGAAGCACGAACGAGAAGCCGGGGAACTGCTGCTGCGCTCCGGCTATCACCGTGGCCAGCCCGTCCTGCCCCTGGACGTCGGCGACGGGGTCGGTGTAGGTGACGTCCTCGGTGCACGCCTGGGCGACGGCGGTCGCCCGGCTGGCCGCGTCGGTCGCGTTCCATGCCTCGAAGTAGCGGGTGACGGCGGTCTGGTAGTCGGTCATGGCGAGTGCCTCTCTGCAAGAACGTGCTGGTCAAGGGCCGAGCCCCGGCCGGAGTGCGCCGGCCGGGACCCGATGGCTCCACTCTGCCGGGCACCGGTGAGGGGGTCGATTACCGCAGAGGTAACGGCCGCCGGAGCGACGCGGCGTCGGCCGCCCCGCCGCATTCTGTTCAGCGGCCGACCTGGTCGGCCTCCGCGCCGTCGTCCGGAGCGAGCAGCGCCAGGCCACCGCCGTGGTCCAGTGCGGTGCCGATGTGCAGCAGCCGCGATCCGCCCGGCTCTTCGGCGTCGAAGAGGTGGACCTCACCGTGCCCGCCCCGGCTCACGGCGACAAGGGACGCGCCGGGCGACGCGGCGACCGCGCGGCGCTGCACCCCCTCCCAGGGGCCGGCCCCCGGGCGCGGTGCGCCGTCCATCGGGGGCAGGGGTGTCCGTGCGGCGACGGCGGGGGATTCGAGGTCCGTGCGCACGAGTATCAACTCGTCACCGTCGGGGTGCACACGGGTGAACGCGGCGCGGTCGCGGGCGACGGCCATGCGGAAGACCAGGCCGGGGCCGAGCGGCAGGCGGCCCGTACGCCCCGAGCCGAGGTGGTGCCACCAGGCGTCGTTCGTCCACTCGGGCCAGCGCGGCGGGTCCGCGGGTCCGCCGCGCAGGGAGGACCACAGCGTGCGGTGCCTGGGGTCGAGCCGCAGGTAGTAGCCGCGGCCACCGGTGCGGCCGTCCGCCGACCAGGACAGCGGCTCCTCGGCCACGAGCCGGTCGCCGCGCAGCCGGGCGCGGTGCACGCCCTCTCCCGTCGCGGCGAACACTCTTCCGGTGCCGGCGTCCGCGGCGTCGCCGTGACCGTCGTCCGGGAGTGGCAGTTCCGCGTACGGGGTGACGGCGGGGCAGCCGGGTGGTGCGGCGAGCAGGTCCGCGTGGCGGTGGGCGGCGAGGCGGCCGGGGGCGCGCTCGCGCAGTACGACGACGGGGTCGGGGCCGCCGTGCAGGGTAACCCCTGGCTCGCCGGTTCGGGTGCGCACCCGTACGGCGTCGGGGCGGTCGGGGTTGCCGAGGTGGCCGGGACCGCCGGGATCGGGGAGGTCGACGACCGTGAGCAGGTCGCTCCACGGCTTGGTGGCCCGTCCCAGGCCGGTGGTGACGGCGAGGCGCCGCCCGGTCCGGTCGGCGGCCAGGTGCTCCGCGGGTACGGCCACCGGCACCCGTGTCTCGATCAGGGGTCCGCCGGAGGCCGCCACGAACGGGGCGAGTACGAGCAGTTCGCCGGCGCGGTCGTCCACACAGGCGACGCGGCCGTGCGGGAGGGCGAGGAAGCCCGCGTGCTCGGAGAGGTGGCGACCCTCCAGCCGGGCGACGGGCGTGCCGCCGGGGAGGGCCAGCACCTGGCAGACGCCCGCGACATGGTCGGCGACGAGCAGCAGGGGAGCAGCGGTCATCAGGAAGTCCTCACGCGATGCAGGCCGGCAGTAGTTGGTAATGATTATCATGTGTATGCTCGCTCGCGGAGCTGCCGGGCCCGGCGTCTCCGCCGCCGAGTCCCCGAGAAGAACTGAGAGTCCGCGATGTCGCTCATATCCGCCCGGCCCCTCCGGTACCGGCTTGCCGCCGTTCTGACGGGGGCGCTGCTGGTGGGCTGCGGTGCGTCCGCAGACAACTCCGGCGAGGAGGACGAGAAGAGCGGCGGAGGCGGGCGCACGAGCGTCGATGTCAAGCCGCTCGAACCCGCCCGGAAGATCACGGATGCGCAGGGCAAGACCCTCAGCACCAAGAAGGAACCGAAGCGTGTCGTCTGCCTGGTGGGCCTCTGCGACGACATGCTGGCCGAACTGGGCCTCACCCCCACCGCCACCAACAACGCGCTCCTGGCCCATCCGGACTTCCTGGGCAAGAAGAAAGCCGCGGACATTCCCGTGATTCCCGGAGGGTTCGTCGCACCCGAGATCGAGTCGATCCTCTCCCACAAGCCCGACCTGGTGATCGGACTCGAGGACACACACGGAAAACTCGCACCCGCACTCAAGGGCGCCACGACCTTCTGGGCCGTCCAGCCCACCACGTGGCAGGAGAGCGTCGGCTATCTGCGGAACCTGGGTGCACTGACCGGGCGCACGGAAGAGGCCGTCGCGGCGGAGAAGCGCTTCCGCACGAAACTCGCTGCGGCCGAGAAGACGAAGAGCGAGAAGACCTCGCTCATCATCTACGGCAGTGACGAGAACTTCGGCGTGGCCACGCCCGGAATCGACGTGGCGGCCGGATTCTTCCCCCGGATATCCGACTACCCCTGGAAGTCCCGTGGAGTCGGCGGGAGTTACAGCATGGAGGAGATCCTCGCCCGCGAGGTCGAGGTGCTCTTCGTGGAAACCCTCACCTTCGGCGGCGAAAAGGGGAAGCTCTCGGAGAAGCTGTCCGAGAATCCGCTGTGGAGCCGTATCCCCGCCGTGAAGAACGGCGAGGTGCACGAGGTGAATTCCGAGGTGTGGGCCAAGGGACGCGGCACCCGCTCGCTCGGCATCGTCCTCGACGAAGCCACCGCCGCGCTGCGGTGAGACCCTCCATGACCGGCCGACCGGGTGCCCGGCTCCGGCGCCCGACCGCCGTCCGCCAACTCCTGGTGTTCACCGCCCTGCTGACCGCCACCGCGCTGTGTGCTCTGACCCTGGGCACCCCGGTGGTGCCGCTCTCCGAGCTGCCCGCCGCACTGACCGGCGGGGACGAGGGGCTGGCCGGAGTCGTCGTCACCGAACTGCGGCTCCCCAGGCTGACCCTCGCGCTGCTGGCCGGTGCCAGTCTGGGCGCCGCGGGGCTCGTACTCCAGGAGGCGCTGCGTAACCCGCTGGCGGTGCCCGAGATGCTCGGCGTCTCCTCCGGCGCGGCGCTCGGGGTCGCCGCGCCGCTCGTGCTCGCCGTCTCCGTTCCGGCGGCGGTCGAGCCGCTGCTCGCGCTCGGCGGAGCCGCGCTGGGCGGCGTACTGACCCTGCTGGCGGCCGGATTCGGCCGCAGTCCGTCCGCGGTCCTGCTCACCGGAGCGGCGGTGGCGGCGGCGCTGCAAGCCGCCCTGCTCGTCCTCATGGTGATGGCGGATCAGCTGGATCTTCAGATCATCTACCGCTATCTGCTGGGTTCGCTCTCCGCGCGCACCTGGGACGAGGTGACCAGGCTGTGGCCCTGGCTGCTGATCTCCCTGCCGGCGCTGGTGCTGTGCGCGCCCGTGCTGGCGGTGCTGCGGCTCGGTGACGACGACGCGCAGGCGCTGGGCGTGCGCGTGCACCACGCGCGCTTCGCCGCGCTGGCGGTGGCCATCGTGCTGATCGCGCCGGTGATCGCGGTCTGCGGCCCGGTGGCCTGGGTCGGCTTCCTCGCGCCCCAACTCGCCCATCGTCTGCTGCCGTACGCGGACGCGGTGCGCCGACTGCCCTGGGCGGCGGCCTGGGGTGCGCTCACCGTCGCCGTCGCCGACCTTCCCGCCCGGCTGGCCCTGGCCCCGACGGAGACACCCGTCGGCGCGTGGACCGCGCTGCTGGGCGTGCCCGCGGGCGTGGTGCTGCTGCGCGCCCGTCGTCGCCATGACCCCAGCGACGGCGGCCCGACGAAGGGGACAGACGCCCCGGTGCGAACGGTGAAGCCATGAAGCCGCGTACGGGCATGCGCCTCGTTCTCCTCGCGCTGCTCGCTCTGCTCTGCGCCGTTGCCGACCTGCTGGCCGGACCGGCGCTGTCACCGTCCGGCGTATGGGAGGTCCTGACCGGCGGCGGCGGGACGGTGGAGCGGCACCTGGTGCTTCAACTGCGGCTCCCCCGGCTGCTGGTGGCGCTCGGGGCGGGCGCCGCGCTGGGCGTGGCCGGACTGGTCCTCCAGTTCGCGCTGCGCAATCCGCTGGCCGGGCCGGAGGTCACCGGCGTCACGCCCGGTGCGGTGCTCGGTGCGGTGACCGCGAGCGGACTGGGCCTGGCGGGCTGGGAATCCCCGGCGGCGGTCACCACGGCGGCCTGCCTCGGCGGCTTCGCCGGTGCGGGGCTGCTGTGGCTCCTCGCGGGCCTCTCGCGCGGGGACGCGGCGACGACCGCCGTGTACGGAGTGCTGGTCTCGGCGGTGCTGGGCGGGCTCACGGCAATGATGCTGACGGCCGCTCCGGGCCAGCTGGGCAGCGTGGTGCAGTGGCTGATCGGCACCACCGAGGGCCGGGTCTGGGAGCACTGGCACTTCCTGTGGCCGTGGACACTGCTGTGGATCGTGCTCGCCGGTCTGCTGGCGGGCCCGCTCACACTGCTGCGCTGCGGCGACGAACAGGCGAGCGCCGCGGGTCTGGCGCCGGGACCGGCGCGCGGCGCCGCGCTTGTGTGCTCCGTCGCCCTGACGGCGGGCGCGGTGTCGGCGGTCGGGGCGCTGGGGTTCGTCGGACTGCTGGTGCCGCATCTGGCGCTCGCCGTCTTCGGAGCCGATCTGCGGGTGGCGCTACCGGGTGCCGCGCTGACCGGGGCGGTGGTGGTGTGCGGCGCGGACGCCGCCGCGCAGCTTCTCTCCAGGGCGCTCGCGGACCTGCTCGACTCGGACCGGCTGACCCTGCCGGTGGGCGCGCTCACCACCTGCGTCGGTGCGGCACTGCTGCTCCTGGTGGTGCGGCGGCGGCCTGGCGAGACGCACTGAAGCGCAGGGCGACGGAGAGAAACCCGGACAACGGAGAGAAGTGACATGAGCGAGCCCGAACCTCTGGGTATCACCGCGGAGGGCGTCTCCTTCGGCTACCCGGGGCGGCCCGTGCTGCGCGGGGTGGATCTGCGGATCGAGCCCGCGCAGTTGGTCGCCATGATCGGCCTGAACGGATGCGGCAAGTCCACGCTGCTGCGGTTGTTCGCCGGCCTGCTGCGCCCGGAGGGCGGGCGCGTGCTGGTCGGCGGCCGGGACGTCGCGGAGCTGAGCCGCCGGGAGGCGGCCCGAAGAGTCGCGCTGCTGCACCAGGCGGCACCCCAGGTGCCGGGGATGACGGTGCGTCAACTCGTACGCCAGGGGCGGTATGCCGCACGCGGCCCGCTGGGCATGCTGCGCGAGGGGGACGACGCGGTCAGCCGCCGGGCACTGCGCGACGTCGGTGTCGAGGACTGGGCGGACCGGCCGGTCGACGCGCTGTCCGGCGGTGAGCGGCAGCGCGTGCGGCTGGCGATGGCCCTCGCGCAGGACACCCGGGTGCTGCTGCTGGACGAGCCGACCACCTATCTCGATCTGCGGCATCAGCTGGATGTGCTGCAGACGGTGGTGCGGCTGCGCGAGGAGCGCGGTCTGACCGTGGTGATGGTCCTGCACGATCTCGCGCACGCGGCCCGTTTCGCCGAGCGGCTGATCGCGTTGCGCGACGGGCGGGTGGTCGCGGACGGCCCTCCGCAGACCGTGGTCACGCCGGAACTGCTGGCCGGCGCGCTGGATGTGGCCGGGCGGGTGGGGCGGGACCCGGAAGGCGGCTGGCCCGTCTGCTATCCCGACCACCCCCTGCCTATTGAAAAATGACAATCATTTTCATTAATATGAACGTGCGACATCCGAACGGATGTCGCATCGCCCGATCCAAGGAAGGTTCCTCCCATGGAGCTTGAGCAGGACAAGGTGTTCACCCCGATCGCCGACCCGGGCCAGCTGGCCCACGACTCGGCCTCCCACTCCAACGCCCTCGTCGAGAACCCGTTCGACGACGGCGAGGAGTAACTGCCCTCCAGGGCCCGCCCGCAGCCGCGGGCGGGCCCGTCCTCCCCGCCGCCGCTCTTTCCCCAACCCGACAGGAGCATTCGTGTCCCGCAGTCAGCTCGCTCCGGGCATCGAGGTCGTCACCGTGCCGGGAGAAGGCGGCGGTCTGGCCCTCCGCACCGCCGACGGCGAGTTCCTGCGCGTCGGGACCGGCGGCGTCAGCCAGGACGCCCTGCTGGCACGCCTCACCGCAGGCGCGGGGCAACGCTCGGGCGACGCAGCACTGGACCAGATCATCGAGGCGTTCCACGAGGCCGGATATCTGCGCGCCGAGGCGGCGGAACCCCGCTGGCCCTCGGCCCGTCGCGACGTCTGGCTGCTCGGCGCACCCGCGCTGACCGCACCGCTCACGGCACATCTGGAGCCGTTGGGTGCCGTACCGCGCCAGGTCGCGCCCGATCGGCTCGCGGCCTTCCTCGGCCGGCAGCCGTCCCCCGGCGAGCGGCGCAGCACCAGCGGCCCGGACTCCCCCGCAGCCGTGGTCTGGTGCCTCGACGAGCCGGTCTCCGACGGACTCTGGGACGGCGCCGACCACCTGCCGTCCCTCGGCGTCTGCTGGCTCCGCTGCCACCGGGAGGGCTGGCAGATGTGGGCCGAACCACCCGCGGCGGGACCCGGCGACGTCACCTCCGCGCATGTCCGCGCCCGTCGGCTCGCCGCCACCCCGGCACACCGGGAACTGGCCGCCTACTGGAGCGGCGCGCGCACCGCCGGTGCCCCGGCGCAGCTGTCCACCACGGGTGCGGCGCTTGTCGCCGCCCTGCTCTGTGCCGACCTCACCGACTGGGCCACCGGCAGCACGCAACCGGATCACGGCCTGCCCGCGCACCGGCGGCTGCGCCGTATCGACCTGCGGGATCTCACCGTCAGCGAGCACCCCGTCCTTCCCGTACCGGACGTGGCGCCGCTGCCGCCTCCGCGCCACCCCGTACCCGCCGGGCAGCGGGCCGGGCAGTGACGGCGGCCCCGCGTACGGCGGCCGTGGCGGCGTCCGACGGCTGCCTGCTGGCCACCGACATCTGCCTGCCCGCGGGGGCGCACGGCTCCGGCCCCTTCCCTGCCGTCCTCCTGCGGACGCCCTACGACCGCCGCGCCCACCTGGCCGAACTGCGCGCCTGGGCGGACCGTGGATTCGCCGCCGCCGCCCAGGACGTACGGGGCAGACACGGCTCGGCGGGCAGCTGGCATCCCTACCGGAACGAGGCCGCCGACGGCGCCGCCGCCGCGCGCTGGGTGCGGCGACAGCCATGGAACGACGGCACGGTGGTCGCCGTGGGCGCCTCGTACGCCGCGCACTGCGCGCTCGCTCCCACGCTCGCCGTCGGCACCGGCACCGGCACCGGCACCGGCACCGAGGAGGACGACGGGCTCCCCGACGCCGTGATCGCCGCCGTGCCCGCCCTGGGCCTCGCGGAGACGGCGCGCGAACCCGGCGGCCCGGAGCGCCTGTACTCCCGCGCGGGCTGGTGGGCCGCGCACGGAGACCGCTCCGACTCCGACGAGGAGGCGCTGCGTACGGCCCTCGCCGCGGATCCGCTGCTGCTCGAGCACCTGCCGCTCGCCGGCCTGCCCCGCCGCTTGGGCCGCGACCTCCCCTCCTGGTCTGGTCTCTGGCGCGACCACGGACACGGCCGACTGCCCGACCGGGCGCCCACCGCACGGATGCCGCTGCTCGCCGTCGGCGGCAGTCATGACGCCTTCGCGGACGACACCCTGCGGCTGTGGCGGCGCTGGGGCGGGACCAACGCCCGTCTGCTGCTGGGCCCGTGGGGACACGGCCTGACCAGCGACCCCGGGCCCGACGCACAGCCCCAGCACCGACTCCGGGGCGGGCTCGGCGAGTTGTACGTCCGCTGGGCGCGTGCGGCCCTCGCCGGGCGGCTCGCCCCCGGCCGCACCGGAGCGGTCGCCCTCGGCGGCAGCCCCGCATGGCTGCCTGCCGCACGGCTCGACCCCCCGGGCGTCCGTCTGGAGTTCGGCGCCGCAGACGGGCTCCGGCTGCTGCACGGGGCCGAGTTCACCGCGGACCCCTCCCGCCCGGCGGCCTCCGACAGCCTCACCATCCCCCGAATGGGCGAACCCGACCGCTGCGTGCTGGCGACCGGCCCGCTCCCGGAGCCGATGGACCTGTTCGGCACCGCCGAGATCCGGCTGCGGGCCGCCGCCGGCACCGCTCACGCCGACTGGGTGGCACGGCTGGTCCTCCTCACCGGCAGCGGCGACGCCGAAGCGCTCGGCGTCTGCGCCCTCCGCACCCGGGGCGAGCCGGGACGCGCAGCCGGGCACCGACTGCGCATCGGTCCGCTCGCCCGCCGCATCCCGGCCGGAGCGAGGCTGCGGCTGGAGCTCGCGGGCCATCACTTCCCGGCCCACGCCCGTCAGCCGCACACCGGTGCCGATCCCGTCACGGCAACGGACCTGCGGTGCTCACGGCGCACGGTGCACCCGGCGGGCAGCGCGCTGCTGCTGCCCGTGCTCGCGCCCGGACCGTCGCCCAACCCGTCGCCCAACCCGTCGCCCGGATCGCCGCCCAGCCGCCCGCCCGAGACCGAACCCCTCGATCCCGTACAGGAGATACTCCGGTGAACCGCCCGCCCCTGCTGTCGCTCGAGGCACTGATCGACCCCGTGTGCGGCATCGTGCGCAAGGTCGAGCCCGTCACCCGCCCGCCGGGCGCGCCACCCCGCTACACGGCGCTGACCGCCGAGGTCTCCGACGCCCGGCGGCTCGGCGCCTGGCCCGCGGACCGGGTCTCCCTCGGCACCACCTTCGGTGACCCGGCGGGCGCCCGCACGGCCGCCGTCGCCGAGGCCGTCGAACGCTACTGCGGCAACCGCGTCCCGCCCCCGGGCCACCCGGACGAACCCCGGCGGGCCACCGCAGCCGAACTGGCCGCCGACGGGCACCGGTTGTACGGTCCCGACGCGCTGCCGCGCTACGCCGACTGGCAGTACGCCCGCGACCGCTTCCCCTACCAGCCCCTCACCGGCACCACCCCCGCACTGTGGACCAGGGGCACGGAGCGCCTGCCCGGCGGCGGTACTCGGGAATGCTGGGCACCCGTCGCACTGACACATCTCAACTGGCGCCAGGGCGAACTGCGTTCGCTGCCGCGCACGCACCATCTCAACTACGCGGGGATCGCCACCGGTCAGGGTCTGGACGACGCGGTGGAGCGGGGTCTGCTGGAGGTCGTCGAGCGTGACGCGCTGGAACAGTGGTGGCATCTGGACGTGCCCGCGCGCGGCATCCGACCCGACAGCGTCCCCGGCCTGACCGCCGATCTGGCGGGCTCGGGGCTGCGGGTGTGGATCGTCGAGATGCCCTCGCAGTTCGCGCCCTGCATGGCCGCCCTGGTGCACGATCCTGAACGGGGCATCCGTGCCGCCGGGTTCGCCTGCCGCTTCGACCCGGCCGAAGCGGCCCGCAAGGCGGTGCTGGAGGCCGTGCACACCTGGGTGTTCACCCAGGGCGTCACCGAAGCGGACGGCTGGGTCTTCCAGGCGGTCGAGGCCGGGCTGCTCGCACGCGGCCTGTATCTGGAGCACCGCCCCGACGGCCGCTATCTGGACGACTGCGGTGAGGACTTCGCGGCCGTACGCGATCTGGGCGCCCATGTGCAGGTGTGGCTCGACCCCCGAATGGCACCGCTGAGCCGCCGGTTCACCGCACCCGCCCAGGGGCTCGCCGACATCACCGAGGTGGAGCCGGGCAGCCGGGCGCGGCTGGATTCAGGACTGCGCGAGGGCGGGCACCGGGTGCTGAGCTTCGACCTGACCACGGAGGACGTCGCCGAGACGCCGCTGCGGGTGGCGCGGGTGCTGGTCTCCCAACTGATACCCAACGCCCCCGTCGCCTTCGGCTACTTCGGCTGCCCGCGCTTCGCCGAGACCGCGGCCCGGCTGGGCCGCCCCGCACCCGACGGGCCGGGCGGCTTCACGCTGGCCCCGCCCCCGCACATGTGAGGGCGGCACGATGACCGCTTCTCACGAAGCAGACCTGGTGCGCGCGGCGTTGGCGTGGGCCCGGTCGGACGAGACACCCGCCGCGAGTCCCGTGGTCGCGGCAGCCCCACGTCCCCGCGCGCCCCGCTCCGTCCGGTCGGCGGGCCACGCCTGCCCCGAATACGGGCATGGCGGCCTCGCGTTGGGACGGATACTCACCCTCTCCCTGCGGGCGCGGCCCCCAGGTGACAGGCTGCGCCCGGCACCCTCGGCCGGTGCGCTCTCCCCCGTCACCGCATACCTGCTCATCGGCCGCGACGGGCCGCTGCCGCCCGGTGGTTACGCGTACGATCCGCGCACCCACCGCCTGCGCGCGCACCGCCCCGCACCGACCGGCCCGCCCGCCGGGGTCTCCGTCGTCCTCGCCGTCAACCCCCGCCGCACCGCCGCGCATTACGGTCACCGCGCCTGGCCGCTGCTGCTGCTGGACGTGGGGCACGCGGCGGCCGCGCTGTGCCTTGCCGCGCGTGCGACGGGTGCGGAGGGCCGGGTCTGTTTCGACGCGGACTCCGCACTGCTCGAGTCCGCCGTCGGCGGCGGACTCGCCACCGGTGAACTGCCGCTGGCCGCAGTGCTGCTCACGCCCGCCGACGCCCCCGCACCGTACGGACAGCCACTGAGCGGCTGGGCACAGGATCCCGCCCCGCCCGCCTGCTGCCCCGGCCGGGGCAGCATGACTGCCGGCTCCGTACTGTGCGCGCTGGGCAGGGCCGCCTCCGCACACCCCGGCTGGCGGCAGCCGCCCTGGCCTGGTGCCGCACCGGCCGAGCGGCTGCTGCTGGGACGGCGCAGTGCCGCTCCCCCGATTCCGGGAACTCCCCCGGCGGAGCGGCTGCATGAGGTGCTGGCGTCGGCGTCCGCCGTCGGCCGGGCCGTGCTGTCCTGGTGCGTGGCGGTGGGCGGCGCGGAGCCGGGTCTGCTGGCCCTCCCGCCGGGCTCGCCGGGAGACGGTGAGCCGAGCGACCCCGGCACCCCCAGCACCGGCTTGCACCGGCTCGCCGCCGGAGACGCCCGCCCCACCCTCGCCGTCTGGGCCGCCGGACAGGGCTGGCTCGCCGGTTCCGGCGCCGTACTGCTGGGCTACGGCTGCCCCGCCGACGCCGCGCCCCGCGACGTACGGGCGGCCCATCTCGACGCCGGTGCCGCCGTCGGCACCGCACAGGTGGTGGCGGCCGGACTCGGGCTGCGGTCCCGCCCCGTGGGCTCCTGGCAGCTCGCGGACCTCGGAGCGGCGACCGGCGGACCACACGGACGCGACTGGATCGTCCACGGGCTGGCCCTGGGCACGCGGAAGGGCGAAGAGACATGATGCTGCATCCGGAACTCCTGCGGGCCGCGCGCGACGCACGCCGCCCGCTGATCATCGCCACCGCGCTGCTGACGGGCGTGGCGGCCACCTGGCTGGTGCAGGCGGCTCTGCTGGCGCTGTCCCTGTCGGCGATCGCGCGCGGAGCGAACGGCGAACTGCCGCCCCTGCTGGGCGGTGTGCTGGCGGTGGTGCTGCTGCGCGCCCGGCTCGGCTGGTGGCAGCGCCGTGCGGCGCAGCGGGCGGGCGCCCTGGTCCGGGTACGGCTGCGGGACCGGCTGCTGGTGCAGCTCGGGCGGCTCGGTGACGCGCATCTGACGTCGGCCCGCGCCGGAGCCGTACGGGCAACGCTGGTGGACGGGGTGGAGGGAGTGGACGCCTATGTGTCGCGCTATCTCCCGCAGTTGGTACTCACCTGCGCCCTGCCCCCGCTGCTGCTCGTGGCGGTCGCGCTGACCGAGCCGTACGCCCTGCTGGGGCTGGTGCCCGCGCTGCTGCTCGCCCTGCTGGGGCCGCGCTGCTGGGACCGGCTGCTGGAGCGCCGGGGCCGGGAGCACTGGGACACCTACGAGGGTCTCGGCGCGGACTATCTGGAGGCGCTCCAGGGCATGCCCACGCTGCGCGCCGCCGGGGCCGTGCCCCGGACACGGGAGCGGCTGGAGCGCCGGTCCGCCGCGCTGCACCGGGCCACCGTCGCCAAGCTGCGGATCTCGCTCGTCGACACCGGGCTCACCGACCTCGCGGTACAGGGCGGGACGGTGGCGGCGGCACTGCTGGCGTGTGCCTCGGCCACCTCCGGGCGTACGGAGGCCACCGGGACGTATCTTCTGCTGCTGCTCGCCTCCGAGTGCTTCCGGCCGGTACGTGACCTGGCCCGGGAGTGGCACGCGGGCTATCTCGGCGTGTCCGCCGCAGACGGCATCGGCGCTCTGCTGCGCGCCGAGCCCGCCGTACGGGACACCGGCAGTCGGCCGGCCCTGTCGCGGACCGCGCCCGCCATCCGCTTCGAGGGCGTCGATTTCGGCTACGGCCGCGGCGGCGGCCGCGACACCGGCCCCGACAGGGGGCACGACAGCAGCCATGGGGCGCTGGCCCTGGAAGGCGTCAGCTTCACCGCCGAGGCCGGGCGTACGACGGCGATCGTCGGCCCCTCGGGCGCGGGCAAGTCCACGCTGCTGGCCCTGCTGACCCGGCGGTGCGAGCCGGGGCGTGGACAGGTGACGGTGGCCGGCGCGGAGGTCGCCGCGTACACGCTCGCCGCGCTGCGGGCGGGGATCGCCGTCGTCTCCCAGGAGGTCTCCCTCTTCCACGCAACCGTCGCGGAGAACCTGCGGCTGGCACGGCCGGATGCCGACGACGGCGAACTGGTCCGCGCCGCCCGTGCCGCCGGTGTCCACGACGAGATCGCCGCGCTGCCCGACGGGTACGCCACCGTGCTGGGCGAGCGCGGCGCCACCCTCTCGGGCGGGCAGCGGCAGCGCCTCGCTCTGGCCCGCGCGCTGCTCTCGGACGCGCCGGTGCTCGTGCTGGACGAGGCGACCAGCGCCGTCGACGAGCGGCGGGAGGCCCGTATCACCCGCGAACTGCTGGACGCCGCGCACGGCCGAACCTGTCTGGTGGTCGCGCACCGGCTGGACGCCGTCCGGCACGCCGACCGCATCGTCGTCCTGGACGCGGGGCGGGTGGAGGCCGTCGGCACCCATGACGAACTGCTGCGGAGCGGCGGTACCTATGCCGCGCTGGTCGCGGCGGGACACACCGGAGAGGGAGAACTCGTCGCATGATCACAAGCCGCGCGCACCCGGACGCGCCGCACCCGGAGGCGCCGCCCCCCGGCGCGCTGCGTGCGCTGCTGCCCGCACTGGCGGGGCAGCGCGCCAAGGTGATCCGCACCTGTGCGGCGGCCCTCGTCGACCAGGCGGCCCTGGTGGTGCTGGTGACCCTGGCCGCGCACACCGTCGGTGCCGCCGTGTGGGACCAGCGGGCCCCCGGCCCCTGGACGGTGGCGCTGCTGGCCGGGCTGGTGCTGCTGCGCGCGCTCTCCACCTGGCGCGAGATGGATCTGTCGCACGATCTTGCGTACGGCGTGCTGGCGGCGCTGCGGGTGCGGGTGTTCGACGGGCTGGCCCGCAGCGCCCCGGCCCGCGTCGCGGGGCGGCGCAGCGGTGATCTCGCGGCGACCGCGATGGGCGATGTGGAGGCGCTGGAGTTCTTCTACGCGCACACGCTCGCCCAGTTCCTCGCCTCGGGCACGGTGTTCGGCGCGGGCACCGCCGTGCTGGCCGTCGCGCAGCCGGAACTGCTTGCCGTGGTGCTGCCCGCGGCGGTGCTGCTGGTGCTGATCCCGGTGCTGGAGGGCCCGGGGCAGGCGGCGCGCGGTGCCCTCGCCCGCCGGGAGTCGGCGGCCCTGTCGGCCGAGACGGTGGAGACGGTGGACGGGCTGCGGGAGCTGCTGGCGTTCGGCGCGCTGGCCAAGCGCCGGGAACTGCTGGCCGACCGCGGCCGTGCGCTGGGGGACGCACAACGCGCCGAGGTGTCGCGGGAGGCGGCGGGCGCGGCCGTACGGGACCTGCTGGTGGTCGCGGCCGTGCTGGGCGTGGTCGCGCTGGCCGGACGGTCCGTCGCCGCCGGAGGGCTGAGCGGCGCGTGGGCGCCGGCCGCGATGGCGCTGGCGCTGGGCGTGCTGGCTCCGGTGGCGGAGGCGGCGGCCGCCGCGAGCAGGGCGTCCGGGCTGCGGGCGGCGGCGGCGCGGGTGGACGCGGGGATGTCCGCGCCCGCGAGTGCCCCGGTGCCCGTCGCGCCGAGGCCGTTGCCGCCGGGGCCGCTGGGGGTGCGGCTGCGGGCGGTACGTTTCGGCTACGGCGCCGCACACGGCGCCGCCGGGCTGGACCAAGGTGTGCGGGGCGGGCGCGTACCGAACAGCGGCGTGCTGAACGGGGTGGACCTGACCGTGTCCGCCGGGGAGACCGTCGCCCTGGTCGGGGCCTCCGGTGCGGGCAAGTCGACATGCGCGCATCTGCTGGCCCGGTTCTGGGACCCAGCCGACGGCGCCGTGGAGCTGCTGCCGCCGGACGCGGCACCCGTCGGCCTGCGGGAGCTGGCGGACCCCGAGCTGCGGGCGGCCGTCGCCGTCGTCGGGCAGGACGCCCCCCTCTTCCACGGAACCCTCGCCGAGAACCTGCGCCTCGCCGCGCCCGGAGCGGACGCCGCGCAGGTCGCCGAAGTGGCCCGTACGTGCGGCGTGGACCGTATCGCCGAGGCGCTGCCCGAGGGCCTGGAGACCTTGGTGGGTGAACGCGGCGCCACCCTCTCCGGCGGTCAGCGCGCTCGCGTCGCCCTGGCCCGCGCGCTGCTGGCACGGCCGCGGGTGCTGGTCCTCGACGAGACGACGGCGCAGTTGGACACCGCGAGCGACGCGGAGCTGGCGGCCGCCCTCGCCCGTTCGGCGGCGGAACGGGCAACCGTGGTGATCGCGCACCGGCAGGCGACGATCCGGCGGGCCGGTCGTATCGCGGTACTGGAAGGGGGACGGATCGCGGAGGAGGGGACCTGGTCGGAGCTGCTCGCCCGTGACGGCGCGCTGAGCAGGGTGCTCGCGGCGGAACGGCGCCCCTGACCCGCGGGCACGGCGCGCGGAGGTGCGACGCGCCGGGCTCCGGGCGCCGGGCTGCGGGTGGTCCCGGTGAGTGGCAGAGTGAGCGGGGGGCGGGCCCCGCGCAGCGGCCGGGGCCCACCAGCAGGGAAGCGAGGCGAGCACAGGTGTCCGAGAATCGGCCGGTGTACGGGGCTCCGTGCTGGGTGAGTCTGGCGACACGGGAGCTCGCGCCCGCCCAGGAGTTCTACTCGACGGTGCTCGGCTGGACCTTCCGTCCCGACGAGTCGCTCGGCGAGGAGTTCTCCGTCGCCATGGCCGACGGGGAGACCGTCGCCGGGGTGGCGGCGGTGACGCCGACGATCGGCGTCGCGGTGGCCTGGACGCCCTACTTCTATGTCGACGGCGCGGATCCGGTCGCGGCCCGCATCTGGGAGCGGGGCGCCACGATGGCGATCGGGCCGATGCGGCTCGGGAACGGCCGCGTGGCCCTGGCGGCCGACCCTGCCGGGGCGACCTTCGGCTTCTGGCAGGGTCAGGTGCGCCACGGATGGCGTGCGGAGGACAGCCCGCCTCCCGCCCAGCTCGAGCTGCGCACCCGCGACGCCTTCGCCGCGGCGATCTTCTACGGCGAGGTCTTCGAGTGGGCCGCGAACCGGCCGGACCACTGCGACGTCGACTACCAGCACGGAGCCGTCGTCGTACGAGTCGGCCAGCACACCGTGGCGACGCTGCGCGGCGGCGGTGTCGAGTCGGCCCCCGACCCGAAGATCCGGCCGCGCTGGCATGTCTGCTTCACGGTGGACGATGTGGAGGCGGCGGTGCGCGCCGCCGTCAAGGCGGGCGGTACGGTCACCGAGGAACCCTCCAACGGCCTCGGCGGGCGGTCGGCCGGTCTGCGGGACCCCGACGGCGGACTCTTCACCGTAGCCACACCGTTGGAGTAGTCCCGCCCGCGGCCCGGCGCACTCACCTCACCCGGGCAACCGGACGATGACCGAATTGCGTGCGCGCTACAGATCACACGAAAAGCTTCCCGCGTTTCCGGAATAGCTCCGGGACCGTGGCAGTTGACGCTTTCGGCACGGGACGGTCTGCACGGCCTCGCGCCGGGGGCTGATCCCTTGGGAAATCAAGGGGGTGTAGCCAGCACCCCCTTGCACCGGGGAGTGCACCCCCGGGCGAAGAGACGTGCTGCGCGGCTGTCGCACCGGGGGTCCTCCAGGCGACGCTGAAGGCATGACGACAAGCATTGAGGCACCGCCCGATCCCTCGCTGCCCGCCGCGCCCTCCGGAGTGGCACGCGACGGACAGGGCAGCGACTTCGCCCGGCTCTCCCGGCGGATCAGCGAGGCCGGGCTGCTCAGGCGGCGCCCCGGCTACTACACACTTCGGTTCAGCCTCATCGGGCTGGCCTTCGTCGCCACCTGGACGGCGTTCTTCGCCCTGGGCGACAGTTGGTGGCAGCTGGGCGTGGCGGTGCTGCTCGGTCTGGTCTTCGGCCAGGGCGCGCTGGTCGCGCACGATCTCGCGCACCGCCAGGTGTTCAGCAAGCGGCGTCCCAGCGAGATCGGCGGCATGATCGTCGGCAACGTCGGCATCGGGATGTCCTACGGCTGGTGGATGAACAAGCACACCCGCCACCACGCGAACCCGAACCACGAGGAGCTGGACCCGGACGTCTCGCCCGACATCCTCGTGTGGTCCCAGGACCAGGCCCGTGCGTCCAAGGGCCTGCCGCGCTTCATGGGGCGGCACCAGGCCAAGCTGTTCTTCCCGCTGCTGACCCTGGAGGGCTTCAACCTCCACATCTCCAGCGTGCGCGCACTGCGTGCCCCGCACATGAAGAAGCGGCTGCTGGAGGGCGGGCTGCTGCTCGCACACATCGCCGGCTACCTGACCGCGCTCTTCATGGTGATGCCGGTGGGCATGGCCTTCGCCTTCCTCTTCCTCCACCAGGCGGTCTTCGGCGTCTACCTCGGTTCGATCTTCGCGCCGAACCACAAGGGCATGCCGATGCTGAAGGGCAACGCCCGGCCCGACTTCCTGCGCAAGCAGGTGCTCACCTCGCGCAACGTACGCGGCGGATGGTTCGTCGACAACGCGATGGGCGGGCTCAACTACCAGATCGAGCACCACCTCTTCCCGAACATGCCCAGCCCGCACCTGGGTCAGGCGCAGGTGATCGTGCGCGACTACTGCGCCGAGATCGACGTGCCGTACCACGAGACAGGGCTGATCGAGTCCTGGCGCGAGGCGCTGCGGCACCTCGACGAGGTGGGTGCGCCGATCCGCGAGGGCGACAGCGAGCCGGACCGCGTCGCGGCCTGACCGTTCTCCACGTGACCGTGCCGCGGGCTGGGTGACCGGCCCGCGGCACCGGTGTCTCCGGCACCGGCCCGCGGCACCCGTGTCTCCGGCACCGGCCCGCCGGACCGGCTCGACCGGTCAGCTCACCCGCTCGCCGGGCACCGGCTCGTCCTGCTGGTCGGGGCGACGAGACCCGGAGCCCCAGCGGCTGCCGGACGCCCGCCCTTCCCTGAGCCAGCGCCGCAGCACACCGTGCACCTGCTCCGCACCGACCAGCTCACCCTCGGACACCGGCGGCGACAGCCGCAGGGGCGACAGCAGGAACGCCTGGTTCTGCTCACCGCCCAGCCCGCCGTGCGAGCCGATCTGCTCCTCGAAGGCGTGTATCTCGCCGGAGGCCGGGTCGACACAGGAGTTGACCATGATGTCGGCAGCGTGCGGAAAGCCCGCCGTACGGCGCACCGCCGCGGCGGCCCCCGGTCCGAAGACGGCGAGCGGGTCGGTTTCCCCCAACGTCTCCCCCGTCGCCAACCGGTGCTCGCACGCTCCGGCACCTATCACCACCGGCCCGTGCCGCTCGCTGTGGACCAGCAGGAAGCCGACGCCCGGATGATCGGCCAGCGCCCGCAGCAGCGCCGGGTGCCGCGCCTCGATAGCCTCGCGCGACATGCGGCCCGGCACGTCCGGGAAGGAGATCAGCCCGAGGTTTCCGGAGGCGAGCACCACCGGCCCAGCGCTGCGCGGCGGCTTGCGGGGCACCTCCTCGTGGCGGCCCGCCTCCTCGGGACGGTGCAGCGCCACCCTCGCCGCGGCCCGCGCCTCCGCGCCGCTGGGCGTACGCCCCGCGCGGCGCGGTACGGGCAGGCCGCACCCTGCCCGTACGAGATCCTCCAGGGTCAGCCCGTAGGCGCCCGCGAAGGTCTGCCCGGCACTCTGCCCGTGGTCGGAGAGCAGCACGATGCGGTACGGGCGCGGCGCGTGGTCGGCCGCCTTGACGATCAGCCGTACGGCGCGGTCGAGGCTGCGGAGCACCTGCCGGGTGTCCCGGCCGCGCGGTCCGGAGTGGTGCGCCACCTCGTCGTACGCCACCAGGTCGGCGTAGACGGCGGTACGGCCGCCGAGGATGTCGCCGATCACCGCCGCTACCACCACATCGCGCTGCACGACGGTGGCGAAGGCGCGTACCAGCGGGTAGAGCCCACCGCGCCGCACCCGTGGGGCGTCCCCGCGCAGCCGGGCCCGGACGGACTGGGTCAGCTCGCGGAAGATCTCGGCCACGAAGGAGACGGCGGTGCGGGTGGCGTTCGCCGGGTCCGCGAAGTAGGCGAAGTATCCGGCGCGGGAACGGGTGTCCCGGCCGCGCCGGGCGGCGACCGACAGCACCAGGGCGAGCTGTCGCGCGCCGCCGCTGAAGAGGTTGCCGCGGCTGGCTCCGTCGCGCTCCAGCAGTCCGTACCCGCCGGTGCGGGCGACGGCCCGGCGCTGGAGTTCCGCGGCGCCGCTGGGGCGGTTGCTGACCAGCACCTCGCCGGTCTCCTTCTCGTACCAGCGGAAGGCGGGCACGTCCTCGTTGCTGCCGTGCAGGATGCCCAGCTGGCTGGCGCCGGTCTGGCTGGACCAGTCGGTGCGCCACGGGGTGAGCCGGTGGGTGTCGCCGCACATCCCGGCGAGGGTCGGCATCAGCGGGTTGTCGCCCTCCATCGCCTCGCGCAGCACCGCGTGCCCGACCCCGTCCAGCTGGAGGAAGACGGTGCCGGGCGTGTCCTCGGGCGGGCCCGCTCCGGCCCGGCGGCGGCGCCGGTCGGCGAGGCGGGCGAGCCTGCGGCGGTAGGCGCCGTCGTCCCGTACGGCGAGGAAGGTGCTCGTCGCCGAGGAGGCGGCGGACATCACCGCCGCCACCACCACGGCCGTCTCGGGATTCACCTCGCCGCGTTCGGGGACGAGCCGCAGTGCGATCCACAGGAGTGAGCCGTTGAGGAAGAACACCAGCAGGCCCAGCACCAGCGCGGGCACCAGCAGCAGGGCGCGCACGAGGACCGGCCACACCAGGGCGCTGAGCACACCGAACGCTCCGGCGCCGATCCCGGCCGTGACGGCTATCCGGGTGGCGGTGTCGCCGTCGGCCGACTGCAGCCGGAAATCGGGCAGTCCGCCCGCGAGCAGCAGCATGGTGAGGGTGCTGACCGCCCACACCGCGAGCACCCGCAGCACGGTGCTGCCCACGGCGCGCCAGGGAGGCATACGCACTCGCACTCTCGGGTCTCCTCGTCTCCGCCGAAGCCGCGGTGTTCCGGTCGCGCCGCGCTCACGAGGCGCACGGCGGCCGGGACACGCACCGCGTCCGCGCACGCCATCCGGCACGCGGGACATCCTCCACTTTCACACAACGGATGACCGTCCGGACGCCCTTCCCCCGGAGCGGACGGCGGACGGGACGGCGGAGCGGGCCTTGCCAGGTCGTAGGGTCGGAGGCGAGCGGCTCCGCGTCGGCGCGGAGCGGCCGGATAGAGGGCCGGACACGCGGCCGCGTCCGCGATCGGGAGGAGCGCCCGTGCCGGTGGAGGTCACGTGGTGGGGACATGCCACCGCCACGGTGCGGGACTCGGGTGTCACCGTGCTCACCGATCCGCTGCTGGTACGGCGCATGGCACACCTGCGCAGGCGCCGCGGAGCACTGCCCCCCGTCTCCGCGACTCGCGCCGACGTGGTGCTGGTCTCCCATCTGCACGCCGACCATCTCCACATCCGCTCGCTCTCCAAGCTCCCGCCCGGCACCCTCGTGCTGGTGCCGCGCGGGGCGCCCGACGCGGTGCCGGGGCTCCGGCGACTGACCGCCGTCCTGGACGTAACTGAGGTGGCACCCGGCGACGAGACGCGGGTCGGTGCGGTGCGGATACGGGTGGTCCCCGCCGCGCACGACGGACGGCGGCTGCCCTACGGCTCACACCGCGCGCCGGCGCTCGGGTTCGTGCTGGAGGGCGAGGCCCGTACCTACTTCGCCGGAGACACCGGCCTGTTCGACGACATGGCGCGGGCCGTCGGGCCGGTGGACATCGCGCTGCTGCCGGTGGGCGGCTGGGGCCCCTACCTCGGCGAGGGCCATCTGGATCCCGGCCGTGCGGCGGAGGCGCTGGTACGGCTGGGTGCGCACAGCGCCGTCCCCGTGCACTACGGCACGTACTGGCCGATCGGCATGGACGCGGTCCGGCCGCACGAGTTCCACTCCCCCGGTGACGAGTTCGTCCGGCTGGCGGGGCTGCGCGCGCCGGGCGCCGTGGTGCACCGGCTGCGGCACGGCGAGACCGCCCGTCTGGAGCCACCGGAATGATCGACCGCATCACGGACGAAGTGCTCGCCGCCGCGCGGGCCCTGCCGACGGAGTCGACCCAGCAGGCCGTGGGCTACCCGTCGCTCTTCCTGCTGGTGGTCTTCGGATCGCTGGTGCCGGTGGTGCCGACGGGCGCGCTCGTCAGCGGGGCGGCGGTTGTCGCCTTCCACCAGAGCATGCCGCTGGTGTCCCTGCCGCTGGTCTTCGGGGTCGCCGCGCTGGCCGCGTTCCTCGGCGACCTGGGCCTGTACTGGCTGGGCCAGCGCGGGATGGGCTCCCGCAACGGTTCGCGCTGGCTGGAGCAGTTGCGGGAGCGGGCGGCGCCCGAACGGCTGGCCCAGGCACAGGAGAAGCTGGAGCGGCACGGGGTGACCGTACTGGTCATCTCGCGGCTGGTGCCCGCCGGCCGGATCCCGGTCATGCTGGCCTGCCTGATGTCCCGGATGCGGATGCGGGACTTCATCCGGGGCGACATCCCGGCGTGTCTGGCGTGGGCCGCGACCTACCAGCTGATCGGCGTCGCGGGCGGCTCCCTCTTTCCGGAGCCCTGGCAGGGCGTCGCGGCAGCTGTATTGCTGACCCTCCTGCTCAGCGCCGCCCCCGCCCTGACCCGCCGCTTCCGCCGCCGCGGTCCCCGCGGCACGGGGCCCGACGACACCGCGGAGTGATCCGCCCCGCGGCCGGGCGGTGGGCCCCGCGCCGCGGCCCGCGCGGCTACCTCTCCAGGAGTTCCCGCAGCGCTGCGGCGATGTCGGCGGGAGCCTCCTCGGCCATGAAGTGGCCGCAGGAGACGGTGGAGTGCCGCAGGTCGCCCGCCCACGCGCCCCACAGTGCGGCGGCCTCATAGCCGAGGGCCGCGCCCCAGTCCTGCTGGAGCACGGCCACCGGCATCGTCAGCAGGCTGCCCGCCGCGCGGTCGGCCAGGTCGTGCTCGACGTCGATGCCCGCCGAGGCGCGGTAGTCGGCGACGATCGAGGGCACGGCCGCACGGCAGGCCCGCAGATAGGCGGCACGGACCTCGCCCGGGACGGCCTTCGGGTCGAGGGCCCAGACGTCGAGGAAGTGGCCGAAGAACGCGTCCGCGCTTGCGGTGATCATCTGTTCGGGCAGGCCGGGCGGCTGCGCCATGAGGTACAGGTGGAACCCCACCGCCGCGGCCGTGCCGTTCAGGGCCTCCCACATGTCGAGCGTGGGCAGTACGTCGAGGCAGGCCAGGTGGGTGATCGCGCCGGGGTGGTCCAGCCCGGCGCGGAAGGCCACCAGCGCTCCGCGGTCGTGACCGGCCAGGGCGAAGCGGTCGTGCCCCAGGTTCTTCGCCAGTGCGACGATGTCGTGTGCCATCGTCCGCTTCGAGTAGGTGTCGGCGTCCTTCTCCGCGGGCTTGTCACTGTCCCCGTAACCGCGCAGATCAGGGCAGATGACGGTGTGGTCGACGGCGAGATCGGCCGCGACATGGCGCCACATCAAGTGGGTCTGCGGGAATCCGTGCAGCAGGACGACCGGAGGGCCGGAGCCGCCGACGGCGGTGTGGAGAAAGACGTCCTCGGCCACTTCCACTCGCTGGTGGTCGAATCCGGTGAGGGTGGGCTGCATGGCTGAGCTCATTTCGCTGAAGTGAATTTCTGTCGGGGTGCGTGGGGGCGGCCGGTCCGCTCACCCGATGCGTCCACAGTGCGGGGCCTCAATGAGCAGCCGATGAGCGCGCGGTACGTTGGGGCCTGTCCGGCCGGGATGGAGCGCCGGGATGGAGCGCAGAGCCCACGGACCGGGACTCAGGGACTCAGGAACTCAGGACGCGAGGACGGACGCCGGCGTGCAGGTGGACTTTGGGGTCCTGGGCTCCGTTACCGCCTGGGACGAGGCGGGCGACACCGTCCCGCTCAAAGGGCCGCGGCACCGCGCCGTGCTGGCCCGTCTCCTGGTGGCCCGCCGGCGCGTCGTTCCGGTCGCACGGCTGGTGGACGACCTCTGGGAGGAGCCTCCCGCAGACGCGGTCAGCACGATTCGTACGTTCGTCTCCGCGCTGCGCCGCTCGCTCGAACCCGACCGGGCGCCACGGACACCGGCCCGGCTCCTCGTCACCGAAGGCCCCGGCTACGCGCTGCGGGCCGCGCACGACGAGGTCGACGCCTGGCGGTTCGAGAAGGCCGTCGACGCCGCCGCGGATCTCCGTCCTGCAGCACTGGTCGCCCGGCTCACGGAGGCGCTGGCGTCATGGCGGGGACCTGCGTACGCCGACTTCGCCGACGAGCCGTGGACCCGCACGGAACGCTCCCGGCTGACCGAGCTCCGACTCCAGGCCGTCGAACGCCGCGCCGAAGCCCGCATCGCGCTGGGCGTGGCCGCTGAGGCCGTACCGGATCTGGACGCGCACGTAACGGAGCATCCGTGGCGCGAGGACGCCTGGCACCTGCTGGCGCTCGCCCTCTACCGGTCCGGACGGCAGGCGGACGCGCTGTCCGTGCTCAGACGCGCACGGCGGATGCTCGGCGAGCAACTGGGGGTGGACCCCGGCCCGAGGCTGAGCCGCCTGGAAGCGGACGTGCTGCGCCAGGCGGACCATCTGGACCCCGGTCCCGGCGGATCGGCGGCCCAGGTCTGGGCCCAGGCCGCAGCGGCGTACGAGTCCGCCGTTCCCGCCCGTGCCCGGACGCGGCTGGAGTCCACGGCCGGTCTCATGCGCGATCTGGCCGTGACCGGAGGCGGTGGGCTAGAGGCCTCCCGGCGCCACCGGGTGGCGGCCGTGGCCGCGGCGGAGCAGCTGGGCGACCCCGAACTCACCGCGCGGGTCATCGGCATCTACGACGTGCCCGCGATCTGGACCCGGTCGGACGACCCGGCACAGGCCGAGTGGCTGGTGGGAGCCGCGGAACGGACGCTGCGGCTGCTGCCGCCCGAGGAACACGACGCCGCGCGCGGGCGGCTGCTCGCCACCATCGCCGTGGAGTCCCGCGGCACGCTCCCGGCCGAGCAAGGGCCTTCGGAGGCGGGGATGCGGGCGGGGGCGGGGATGCGGGCGCGGGCGGGGATGCGGGCGTTCCAGGCCGCGCGGCAGGCGGAGCAGATCGCGCGGCGCCTCCATGACACCTCTCTGCTGGCCTTCGCCCTGAACGGCGTCTTCATGCAGACCTTCCACCGGGCGGGCCTGGCCGCCCGGCGCGACGGTATCGGGGCCGAGATCGTGTCGCTGTCCGCGCAGAACAACCTCGTCACCTACGAGGTACTGGGCCATCTCATCCGCCTGCAGTCCCGCTGTGCGCTGGCCGACTTCGCGGGAGCCGAACGGCATGCGGCGGCTGCCGACAGGCTGTCCGAACAGCACGAACTCCCCCTCGTGCCGGTCTTCACCACCTGGTACCGCGCGCTGCGCACCTCCCTGACGGAGCCAATGGGCGCAGCCGAATCCGCGTACGAGGAGGCTGCCGCCTGCCTGGACGGGGCCGGGATGCCGGGGCTCACGCAGGGGCTGCTGCCGCTGGCCCAGCTGAGCCTGTACGTCCGCCACGACGACCCGGCCCGCATCGCCGGGATGGCGGGGCGGGGCGGCTGGGGTCCCTACGAGCCCTGGGTGCGGCCCCTCCTGCACGCCTCCCTGGGCGACGACGACGGGGCCCGCGCAGCCCTGCGGGATGTGGCTTCCCCGCCGCGCGACCTGCTGTTCGAGGCGCTCTGGTGCCTCCTGGCGCGGGCAGCCCTCCTCGTCGGCGACCGCACGGTGATGCGGCGCGCCTCCACGCAACTGGCGCCCGCCTCCGCCGAACTGGCCGGAGCGGGCAGCGGCCTGCTCACCCTGGGCCCGGTCTCCGGCCACCTGAAGGCCCTCACCTCGGCGCTGTCCCACCCGTAGCACCCGGCAGGTCAGGTGCGGGATTCAGCTCTTCGGCGCGACGCGGCCTCGGATCCCGCTCCAAGCCCAGCCTCCGAAACCGGTCACGGACGCAGCGATGAGTTTTCCCGGCCGGGAGAGTCTCACCACTGTTAGCGACAACGCAGGAGGAACACATGGCTCAGCTGCTGAGGGTCCAGAACTTCAATGTCTCGAGTGACGGAATCGGTGCCGGTGAGGACCAGACCCTGGAGAGTCCGTTCGGCCACGCCGACCCCGGGAAGCTGTTCGCCTGGGCCGGCGCCACGGCGAGCTGGCCCATGCGTACCGACCCCGGGGGGAGCCGGGGCCTGGACGACTACCTCACGCGGGACTACGCACGCAACATCGGTGCCGAGATCATGGGCCGCAACAAGTTCGGTCCCCAGCGCGGGCCCTGGCAGGACCACGAGTGGCAGGGCTGGTGGGGGGACGAACCCCCCTTCCGCACCCCGGTGTTCGTCCTGACCCACCACAAGCGTCCTTCGTTCACGCTCTCCGACACCACGTTCCACTTCGTCGACGGCGACCCGGCCACGGTTCTCGACCAGGCGCGAGAGGCGGCGCAGGGCAAGGACGTCCGACTCGGCGGTGGGGCTACCACCATCCGGCAGTTCCTCGACGCCGACCTCGTCGACACCCTGCATGTGGCGGTCTCGCCGGTGAAGTTCGGTACCGGAGTGCGGCTCTGGGATTCCCCCGACGAGCTGCTCGACCGCTTCCACCTGGACGTCGTGCCCAGCGCGAGCGGCGTGACGCACCACCTGTTCTGGCGCAAGTGACGCGCGAGCCCACCCGTTTGTGCACTCGTCCGCGCCGTCGGCCGGTCACCGGAAACGACTGCGTACGGCCCGCCGCCCACTCGGCTTCCCCCTGACTCGGCGAGAAGAACAAGTGCAGTTCACACGCGGTGATCAGCCGTTCGACCGGCGGATACGCCGTCTGCTCGATCGAGGTCACGCCCCACCCCACCCAGGTGCCAGAAGCCGTCGCCAGACCGACGGCCTTGCGCCAAACGGGTGAGGGGCCTCCACGGGATCAGGCCACTGCGGACGACCTGAGCGGGCGGCTCCCCGCGCGGACGGGGAGCCGCCCGGCGTCAGCCGGCGGTCAGCGCGGCCAGCGCACCCCGTACGGCGTCCAGCGCCTCGGGCACGCCCGGCAGTTCCAGCGGGCGCGCCTCCGCCTCGGCCGGCACGACCGGCCCCAGCAGCCCGGTCGACAGCCGCACCCGGAGTGCGCGCGGGTCATCGCCGAAGCGGTGGCCGCCGCGCACGTGCGAGCCCAGCCGCCGTACCAACTCCGCTTCCAGCCCCGGCGCGTCCTCGATTCCGTGCGCCGCGAGACGTGGGCGCAGCTCCTGCAGGTCGGCATACAGCGCTCGGCCCACCTGCGGGGGCCGGCACACGGCCCCCGCCTCGGTGAGGACTTCGTGCAAGGCGGCGGCGAACGCCCCGTGCTGCGCGGCCTCGGCGGTGCGCCGCTCCCGTACGGGGCCTGGTTCGGCCAGCACTTCGGCCACTGCCGCGTCGTCGGGGCCGCGCAGCTCCGTGTCCAGGGCGTCCAGGATCTCTCGTACCCGATCGCCGAGTTCGCGTCCGTGCTCGGTGTCCTGGAAGCGGGCGATGCCCGCGCGGACGCCGGGGTGCGGGAGGGCGACGTCGACTCCCGCGAGCACGACCACCGATCCGGTGCGGCCGGACCCGAGCATCTCCGCCGGGCTGACGATCACCGTGTGGTGCGGGTCGTGGCAGGCGTCCCGCCAGCTCTCGTCACTGACGATCAGCAGTCCCTCGTCCGATGCGGCCTCACACACCTCGTGCAGCAGTTCGGGGGGCGCAGCGGTGCCGGTGGGGTCATCGGCGACCGAGAGCAGCAGCACCCGGGGGTCGACTCCGGCTGTACGGGCGCGGCGCGCCGCCTCCCGCAGGGCGACGGGGTCGGGCACGCCGCCGCACTCGGCGGGCACCGGTACGGGGTGCAGCGGGCGGCCGAGCAGCCGCGCCTGGGGGGCGTACCAGGCGGCGCTGGGGCGTGGCAGCAGCACGCCGCCGCCCACGCCTCCCCGGCCTCCGCTTGCCGCGTTTGCCGCGTTTGCCCGCCCCGCCGTCTGGTCCGCCGCCGCGCGGTCGGCCGCCGCGAGCACGGCGAGCAGCAGCAGCGGTGCGCCGGGGGCGGTGACCGCCTGTGCGGGGCGGGTCGGCAGTCCGCGCCGATGCCAGTAGCCGCAGGCGGCCGTCGCCGCGTCGGTGTGCCGCATCCGAACCCGCCTCCACCGCTCCGCCCTCGCAGTGCTCGCACCCGTGCTCACACCCGTCCCCACTGTCCCAGAGAACTCGGCGTCGGCGGGCCGACACCACCTCCGACACGACCTCCGGCACTCCAGCGGTACACCACCGCCACGTGCTGCCGAGGCCGCATCCGAGTTTGACCACTACAGGGACAAAGTTCGGCCGTTTCCGGTGATAGCCATTGGCGCCTCGTCAAAAGTCGTTTAGCTTCCATGGGCGTTGCAGTCACCTACGAGAGGTGTACGCGCCATGCGCAGACGCAGGTACGTCTTAGCACTGACCGCCACCGTGATCGGATCACTGATGGCGGGGGTCCCCTCCGCCGCGGGCGCCGACGACGATGGGGGAGACAGCGGGCAGCAGGCCCAGGCACTGAAGCAGGCACGGAAGAAGGCGCCGGGTACGGCCGACCCGCGGGTGCTCGTCTTCCACGGCCCGGACGCGCCGGGCGAGGTGACCGAGGCGGGCATCGCCGCGATCACCGAGATCGGGTCGGAAGCGCCGGCAGGCGAGGGCTTCCGTACCGAAGTGACCGACGACCCCGGCACGTTCACCCCGGACCAGTTGCGCTCCTTCAACGCCGTCGTCTTCCTCTCCGCCGGCGGCGACCTGCTCAACGCGGGGCAGGAGGCCGCGTTCACGGAGTACATCCGCTCCGGCGGCGGTTTCCTCGGTGTGCACGACGCGGCACGCGCCGAACCGGACAGCTCGTGGTTCACCGGGCTCCTCGGCGCACGCCCGGCGGACGGCGGACCGGACGGAGCGCAGGAGGCGGTCGTGGAGGTGGGCGACCGCGTCCATCCGGCCACCAGCGGCCTCCCGCTGGAATGGGAGCGTGACGACGTCTGGTTCAACTGGACGGACAATCCGAGCGGCAAGGTGCACACCGTCGCCCGCGTACGGGAGAGCACGTACGAGCCCGGAGCGGGAGCCAACGGCTGGGATCACCCGGTGTCCTGGTGCCGCGACTACGACGGCGGCCGGTCCTTCTACACCGGGATGGGCGGCACCGTCGCCGGTTTCGGCGAGGACGACTTCCGTCAGCACCTGCACGGCGCCCTCCTGTGGACGACCCGCCTGGCCCGAGCCGACTGCCAGGCGACGATCTCCGCCAACTACGACGCGCAGCGGGTGACTCAGCCCAACCAGCCCGGCGAGCTGGACCAGATCGGCGAGCCGCACGGCATGGACATCGCCGAGGACGGCCGGGTCTTCTCCATCGGCCGCGCCGGAGGCATGCCGGGCTCGCCGGTGGTCACCGACTGGGACGACCCGCGCATCGGCCTCGGCGAGGGCACCGTGCACATCTGGGACCCGGAGACCGAGCAGTCACACCTCGCCGGCACTCTCGACGTCTTCGGCGACAAGGGCAGCGGCGGCGAACTGACGAAGACCGAGGAAGGGCTGCTGGGCATCGCGCTCGCCCCGGACTTCGCCGACAGCGGCTGGATCTATCTGCACTGGACGCCGCACTCGAAGATCGACCGCTCCGCCCACACCGCCGAGCGCCGGGTCTCGCGTTTCACCCTGGACCCCGACTCGGACAAGCTCGACCCGGCCTCCGAGAAGGTGCTGCTGTCCTGGCCCGTGCAGATCCACAGCTGCTGCCACGCGGGCGGCGGAATGGACTGGGACTCGAAGGGCAATCTCTACATCGCCACCGGTGACACCAACTCCTCCGGGTTCTCCGGCGGTTACTCGGGCAACAACCCCGAGCCGGTCTTCCGGGGCCTCTCGTTCGCCGATGCCCGCCGCACCTCGGGCAACACCAACAACCTCAACGGCAAGATCCTGCGCATCCACCCAGAGCCGGACGGGAGCTACACCGTCCCGGAGGGCAACCTCTTCACCGGCGAGGAGGAGGGCGGCGGCAAGACGCGCGCCGAGATCTACGTGATGGGTGTACGCAACCCGTCCCGTATCGCCGTCGACAAGGAGACGGACAAGCTGTACGCGGGCTGGGTCGGACCGGACGCCGGTCAGCCCAGCACCACCTGGGGGCCCGCGAAGTACGAGACCTTCGCCGTCATCACCTCGGCGGGCAACCAGGGTTGGCCGTACTGCATGGGCAACAGGCAGCCGTACCGCGACCGCAACCTGCCCGACCCCGACCAGCCGCTGGGCTGGTACGACTGCGACAACCTCAAGAACGAATCGCCCCACAACGACGGTCTGGTGAACATCCCGCCCGCCCGTGACAACAACCTCTGGTACTCCCCGCAGGGCGGAGCCCCGGACTTCCCCCGGAACGATGCGGGCGTCCCCAGCTACCGGCTGGACGAGCAGCAGCTGCTGCTCCCCTGGCTCAAGGGCGGAGTCCAGGCAGCCATGACGGGCCCCGTCTACCGCTACGACGAGGACAGTCAGAGCGACGGCAAGTGGCCCGCCTACTGGGACGGCAAGTGGTTCGCCGGGGACCACTACGACAGCGACCAGCCTCGCCACGCACTCCTGTTCGATCCCGCCAGCGAGGCGAGCGGCGGCCTCCCGGTGCACGCCGAGAGCCTGGACGCGATCATCCCACCGGGCAACGACGGCATCAGGAACCTGATGGGCTGGAAGTTCGGCCCGGACGGCTCGCTGTACGTCCAGGACTACGGGCGCGGGTTCTTCAACGCCGACGAGAAGTCCGCACTCTGGCGGGTGACCTACGAGGGCGGGCCGCCCACTCCGACCGGCCGGGACTTCCTCGGCGGCAAGCGGTGAGGAGCCCGCTCGCCGCCGCGGCCGTCAGAGCGCGGTAAGGGCCGTGAGGCCGTCCGTACGGGCCAGGGTGTCGAGCTCATCCAGAGCCCGGCGCGCCCGTGCGGCGGCCTCGGGGTCGGATTCGGTCAGACCGGCGGCCAGGAACTCGTCCTCGTCCAGCCGGAGCACCTGGCTGCCGTCGGCCGAGACCCACAGGTCGAGTTCCAGGTCGGTGACGACGAGGGACCCGGACTCGACACGGGCGGGGCGCGTGATGTCGCAGTACCAGCCCTTGAGCACGCCCTCCCCGTCGCGCACCTCCTTCACCGCGTACCAGCGGTCTCGCCAGTAGCACTCGGTGAAGACGTCGCCTCGCTCGAAGCGCACGAAGCCGAAGTCCCGCACCGGCGGCCCGGCCCAGGGCGCGCTGACCACGGCGCGGGTGCCGTCGTCGCCGAGCACCGTCGCGGGGTAGCGCACCTCGGGGCGCTCGTGCTTGAGCAGCGTGACCGTCACCCGGTCACCTTTGATCAGCCTGGAGTCCATGGGCCCATCCTGCCGCACCGGCCGTCGCGAACGCATTGGCGTTTCCGGCGTGGCTGCGGGCACGGCGGCACCCAACTACGCTGCTCGGCATGGAGATTATGGGGACTGCGCTGCGGGTCTGTGTGGACGATCTGGACGCCGCGATTCCGGTGTACGAGAAGCTCGCGGACGCGGAGGCGGCCCGGTTCGAGATGGGCCCCGTCTCGGTCGCCGCCGTCGGACCGTTCTTCCTGATGAGCGGCCCCCCGGAACATCTGGACGTGCTGCGCAGGATCGCCGCCACGCTCGCCGTGAAGGACGTGGACGAGGCGCTCGCCGACCTGCGGGCGGTGGGTGCCGAGATCATCGCGGGCCCGAAGCCGGGTCCGGCCGGGCGCAATGTGGTCGCCCGGCACCCCGACGGTTCGGTTTTCGAGTACGTCGACCGCCAGGGCGCCGGGGGCTGACCCGCCCCTACCCGGAACCAGGGGCTCCGCCCCTGCGCCCCGTGCCCTGGGGCGGAGCACCGGACCGCCGTCCGGGCGGCGACGCGGCCCCCCGGAATCAGTCCGCGCCGCCACCGTCCGGGCTGACGTACGCGCGCAGCACCTCGTGCAGCTCGCGCTCCGAGGCGTCGTAGCTGCTCCGGAGCCGGGAGCCGGGCCAGTCGGGCGGCAGCAGCGCGTCCGGCAGCACGGGATCGGTCAGCAGCTGGCGCAGCACGGCCGCCGAGACGGTGAACTGTCCGGCCAGCCCCGTGTCGTCGGAGCGGACCCGGGCACGGACCCGCTCCAGCGCCGCCTCCAGGCTGCGGGCCCGGCGTGCCCAGCCGTCCAGGTCCCAGAGCAGCGCGGCGAGCGCGGCGGGGTCACCGTCCGGCGCCCCGGTCAGCCGCGTGCACTGCTCCCGTACGACGGGCAGCTGCGGGCGGTCCAGGTTCGCGGGCCGCAGCCAGCTGCCTTCCCGCAGCTCGGCGAGGCGCAGCCGCGCCATCGCCTGGCGCAGCGCGGCACGCTCGCCCGCAGCCCGGCGGTCGACGGTGACGACCGCGATCTCCCAGCTGCCGTCCCACTCGCGGGTGCGCGGTGAGCGGCTGTCGTCCTGGCGTGCCTGCCGCTCCAGCAAGCGCGCGGTGAGGCCGTACATGCCGTCGCGCTGCTCCAGGTCGCCCGCGGCGACCATCCGGGAGAGCGCGACCCGGATGGTGCCCTCCGCGACGGAGAAGAGTTCACCCACCCGGACCAGCGCCCGCACCGGCAGCCGGGGCGGGTGGTGACCGAGCAGCGTACTCAGCACGATGGAGCGTGCCGTGAGCGGCCGCAGCGTGAGGGTTCCGTCGTCGTCCATCTGTACGGAGATCCTAGTGCTTCAGGCAACGTTCACCCCGCTCTTACCACTTCTCTTCACGCATCCAGAAGGCGTAACGTTTCGGGTATGGCCACTCACGAAGTCCTCAACCAGGCGCCCCCGCTCACCGGCTTCAGCACGGCGGACGAGCCCGCTCTGCTGGAGGCGCTGCGGCGCGACGGCGCGGGCTGGGGGGAAACGGAGCTGCGGGAGCTGGGCGCGCGTGCCGGTTCCCCCCAGGTGCAGGAGCAGGCCCGGCAGGCGGAGGAGAGCCCGCCCCGGCTGCACACCCATGACCGGTTCGGCCACCGCGTCGACGAGGTGGAGTTCCACCCGGCCTGGCATGAGCTGATGCGGGCCGCCGTGGAACAAGGGCTGCACGCCGCCCCCTGGGCGGAAACGCGCGCGGGTGCGCATCTGCTGCGGGCCGCGAAGTTCTACGCCTGGTCCCAGGCGGAGGCGGGGCACGGCTGCCCCGTCTCGATGACGTACGCCGCCGTCGCCCCGCTGCGCGCCCAGCCCGAGCTGGCCCAGGCGTACGAGCCGCTGCTCGCGTCCCGTGCGTACGACTACGGGCTGCGTCCGCCGCTGGGCAAGTCGGGGCTGATCGCCGGGATGTCGATGACCGAGAAGCAGGGCGGCTCGGACGTCCGGACGAACACCACCCGCGCCGTGCCCGCGCCGGGCGACGGCGCGGAGGCGTACCGGATCACCGGGCACAAGTGGTTCACTTCGGCGCCGATGAGCGATGTCTTCCTCACCCTGGCGCAGACCGCCGAGGGCCCGACCTGCTTCCTGCTCCCCCGCGTCCTGCCCGACGGCACCCGCAACGGGCTGCGGCTGCAGCGGCTGAAGGAGAAGCTGGGCAACCACTCGAACGCCTCCGCCGAGATCGAGTACGAGGACGCGCTGGCCTGGCGGGTGGGCGAGCCGGGGCGCGGGGTCCGCACCATCGTGGAGATGGTCAACCTGACCCGGCTGGACTGTGTGCTCGGCTCGGCGGCGGGCATGCGGGCGGGGCTCCGTCTCGCCCTGCACCACACCCGGCACCGCCGCGCGTTCGGCGCCCGGCTGGCCGAGCAGCCGCTGATGCGCAACGTACTGGCCGACCTCGCGGTGGAGTCGGAGGCCGCGACTCTGCTCGCGATGCGGCTGGCCGCCGCCCTGGACCGGTCGCTGTCCGGGGACACGGGCGAGGCGGCGCTGCGCAGGGTGGGGCTGGCCGCGGGCAAGTACTGGGTGTGCAAGCGGGGCAGCGCACACACGGCGGAGTCGCTGGAGTGCCTGGGCGGCAACGGCTATGTGGAGGAGTCCGGCATGCCGAGGCTCTACCGGGAGGCGCCGCTGCTGTCGATCTGGGAGGGCTCGGGGAACGTCGCGGCGCTGGACGTGCTGCGTGCCCTCATGAAGGACCCGGGCACGCTGGACGCGTTCTTCGGCGAGGTGGAGCGCGCGGCCGGGTCCGACCGGCGGCTCGACGCGGCGGTGGACGCGCTCCGCAAGGACCTCGCCGAGGTTGCCGGTTCGGCCGATCCGGCGCAGGCGCAACTGCGTGCACGCGGACTGGCCGAGCGGATGGCGCTGGTGCTCCAGGGCTCGCTGCTGGTGCGCCACAGCCCGGCAGCGGTCGCGGACGCGTTCTGCGCCTCGCGGCTGGGCGGCGACTGGGGGCACGCCTTCGGGACCCTCCCGGCGGGTACGGACTTCGGCACCATCCTGGACCGTGCCCGCCCCGCCGATGCGGCGGGCACAGCCTCCGCGTGAGCGCGGCGGGCGGCGGCCCGTCACTCCGCCGCCCGCTGCCCCCTCACTCGCCTCGCTGATTCCGGCAGGCACCATCCGGAACGGGACGCGACGCTGCTTCGCGAACGCGCCGGTCCCCGGCGCACCGGCCGTACGGGCCCGCACCGGCGGCCCCGGGGTCGCACTGGCCTCGGCGGGCCTGGACTTCAGCCAGGCCGTCCGGCTCGGCACCTACCCCGTCGACGTCACACGCTGACCACCCCGTCCCACCCCGCCTCGCCCCGCCCCCGCGCAGCACAGCGCAGTACCAGTGGAATTCAGCCACTCGCCCCTCCAAGCGCAGCCGTCGCGATCGTGAAGCGTTACGGAACCAGGAACCGCGCGCGCAACTCTGCGGACACTTCACGGACATCACCCGGCTAGACTCGCCGTGATGCTCCTGGCCAGCAGGAAGAATGCAGTGCCACCAGAGCACCCGGGTGGCGCACACAGGGTGTTCAGCCGGTGACGACGCGGATCGGTGGGGGGAGAAGAGATGTCGTTGCATGATCTCGTCCGCAAGGAAGCGGCAGCGCGGATGTCTCATTCGGAACGTTTGGCGACTATGCGTTCCGCACGTCTCTACTTCCAACGGCCGGAGAAGCCGGGCTTCCTGGTCTCGGAGACGGACGAGGGCCCGGTCGTGCCGGTCTTCACCTCCTGGGCACGGCTCGGGCTGTTCGCCGGGCCGTGCGAGTGGGCGTCCACGACTGCCGCGGATCTGGTGGAGCTGCTGCCCGAGGGTGTACGCGTGTTGGTCGACCCGCTCGGACCTGGCGCGTTCCTGCTGGACACGGAGGCGCTGCGGGCCTCGGGCACGGAGAGGGAAGCACGGTGACGAGCCCTGGCGGAGAGTCCGGCGAGGTGAAGCCGGGGGACGGCTACCGGATCGAGATCGCCTCGGTGCGCAAGATCATGAAGCCGCTCGAGGAGTCCGTCGTCGCCGCACGCAAGATCAAGAGCGACTGGAAGCCGCTGGCCGACACCATCTACGACTCGGCCACCTTCGAGATCGTGCAGTCGGCCGAGGACGTGCTCTCGCAATGGGGCCACGGCATGGGGAAGGTCGCGGAGCACACGGACACCGTCGTGGAGACGCTGCGGCAGGTCATCGCCGCCTATATCCTCGCCGATCTGCTGGGCATCAAGCACTTCGCGCCGACCGAGGACAACCTCGCCAAGCTGCCGTTCGGCGAGTACGGGCTGAAGGCGTGGGAGGACGGGCACCGGCCCAAGTTCGACCCGCCGCCCCAGATCTACCAGGAACCCTGGCTCGACGACGGCGGTTCCGGCTCCGGCGGTTCGGACAACTCGGGCGGGGTCCAGGATCTGCCCACCAACCCGCGCAAGCTCTACGACGGCGGCTGGGTCACCGACGGCGGCGGCGGGGGGCCGATCATATGACTCGTGACGCGATCGAGGGCGGCACGGTCGAACGAATGGACCTGACCGCGGTCTGGGGTTGATCACAGGCGGCTCCCGACCGCGGGTGCGGGCGGGAGCCGGGTGCGCGGTTTCCCGGAAGTGAGAACTCAGGGCTCAGAACTCAGGGCAGATCGGGCACCACCAGGATCTTGCGGCCCGTGCCCGAGGCGAACTGGTCCAACGCGGCCGGGTAGCTCTCCAGCGGCACCCGGTCGCTGATGAAGACGTCGGGGTCGAGCACGCCCGCCGCGAAGAGTTCCGCCGCCCTCTCGTAACTGTGCAGCACGGCCATGGATCCGGTGATCGTGATCTCCTGGTTGTAGATGCGGTACGGCTCGATCGTCGCGGTGGTGGCGTAGTCCGAGACGCCGAACTGCAGGAAGGTGCCCGCCTTGGCGACCCGGGAGAGGCCGTCCTGGATCGCGGCGGCGTTGCCCGTCGCGTCGATCACCAGATCCCAGCCTCGCGGCTGGTCCAGTTCGTCGGCGGTGGCCGCCGCCGAGGAGCAGCCCAGGGTGCGGGCGGTGGCGAGCCGCTCGGGGTTGAGGTCGAGCACGTCCACCGAAGCGGCCCCGGTGCGCTTGGCGAGTTCGAGCATCATCAGCCCCATCGTCCCGGAGCCGTAGACCAGGACGTGGGCGCCCAGTTGGCTCTTCAGCACGTCATAGCCGCGCACCGCGCAGGACAGCGGCTCGATGAGCGCGGCGTCCTGCGTGCGTACGTGGTCCGGGAGGCGCACGCAGTTGGCGACCGGGGCCACCGCGTACTCCGCCGCGCCGCCCGCCGTGGTGACGCCGATGGCGGCCCAGCGGTCGCACATGTTGTTGTGCCCGACCCGGCAGTAGCGGCACTCGTGGCAGTAGAGCGAGGGGTCGACCGCGACCCGGTCGCCCTCCGACAGTTCGGTGACGTCGGCGCCGAGGCCGACGACCTCCCCCGCGAACTCATGGCCCGGCACCAGCGGCAGCGAGGGGGCGAACTCTCCCTGAAGGATGTGCAGATCGGTGCCGCACAGGCCGCAGGCGGCCACCTTCACCACGACATCGCGCGGTCCGGGGGCGGGGTCGGGCACAGTGGTGATCGAGACCTTGCCGGGCGCCTCGACGAGTGCGGCCTTCATTTCACAGCTCCTAGCGACAGGCCCTGGACGAGTTTGTCCTGGGCGGCGTACCCGGCGGCGAGCACCGGGAGGGAGATCATCAGAGAGGCAGCGCACACCTTGGCCAGGAACAGGCCCTGGCTGGTGATGAAGCTGGTCAGGAAGACGGGGGCGGTCTGGGCCGTCACGCCGGTGAGCACCCGCGCGAAGAGCATCTCGTTCCAGCTGAAGATGAAGCAGATCAGCGCGGTGGCCGCCATCCCCGGACCGGCGATGGGGGCGATCACCCTGGCCAGGATGGTGGGCAGCCGCGCGCCGTCGATCTGTGCGGCCTCGATCAGCGAGACGGGCACCTCGGCGAGGAAGGACTGCATCATCCAGACGGCGATCGGCAGATTCATCGCGGTGTAGAGGATGACCAGCAGCCAGATGTTGTCGAGCATGCCCGTGTTCTTGGCGAACAGATACACCGGCAGCAGCCCGGCGACCACCGGCAGCATCTTGGTGGACAGGAAGAAGAACAGCACGTCCCGCCACTTGTGCACCGGCTTGATGGACAGCGCGTACGCCGCCGGCAGCGCGAGCAGCAGCACCAGTACGGTCGAGACGACGGAGGCCGTCATCGAGTTGATCAGCGGGGGCCAGGGGCTGGCCCCTCCCCCGGCGCCGAAGAACTCCCGGTAGCCGTCCAGGGTGAGCGGCGCACCGAGCGAGGGCGGGTTGGTGGCGGCGTCCGCCTCCGAGTGAAAGGAGGTGAGCGCCATCCAGGCGACCGGCAGGAAGAAGAGGATTCCCGCCAGCCAGGCCAGCAGCCCCAGCGCGGCTCCGCGCCGCCGGGCACGGCGTACGACGGTGGGTTCCGGGTCCTTGCGGAGTCCGGCGCGAGCGCGCGCCGCCCTCGATTTGGACGCGAACGTGGAGGTGGACTTGGTGGTGGTCTCGGCCGTCGTCATGCCCGGGACACCTCCCCGCTGAAGAGGGACGACACCACGCGCAGTGCGAAGGTGGCAATGAGGATCGATCCGATCACCACGAGCACACCGGCGGCCGACGCCATGCCGTACTCGTGCGCCCGGTAGAAGGTCTCGTAGATCGTGTAGGGCAGGTTGGCGGTGCCGAGCCCGCCGGAGGTGAGCGTGAAGACGGCGTCGAAGTTCTGCACGATGTAGATGGAGCCGAGCAGCGCCCCCAGCTCCAGATAGCGGCGCAGATGCGGCAACGTGAGGTAGCGGAAGATCTGCCAGCTGTCCGCTCCGTCGAGCCGGGCCGCCTCGATCATGTCCAGCGGGCGGCTCTGCAGCCCGGCCAGCAGGATCAGCATCATGAACGGCGTCCACTGCCAGATCAGTGAGGCCTCGATCGCCAGCAGCGGCATTTCGGAGATCCAGTCCGGCTGCACCGGGTCGTCGATGCCCACGAGCCCGGCACCCCGGTTGATCAGGCCGTTGAACAGCCCGTACTCCGCGTTGAAGAGCACGTGCTTCCACAGCAGCGCCGCCGCCACCGGGACCAGCAGGAACGGGGTGATGAGCATGGTGCGCACCAGCCCGCGTCCCTTGAACGTGCGGTCCAGCAGCAGCGCGAGCACCAGCCCGAGCACCAGGCTCACCAGCACCACCGCGGCGGTGAGCACAGCCGTGGTGAGCACCGACTCGCGCAGTGCCGCGTCGGAGAGCACCGTGCCGTAGTTGGAGATGCCCGCGAACTCACGTGCGTCCGGGTAGAGCGAGTTCCACTCGAACAGGGAGATGAAGAGTGTCGCCACGAACGGCAACTGGGTGACGACGATGAGGAAGATCAGGGCGGGCAGCAGCGGGGCGCGGGTCGCCCATGCCTTGAGGCGCCGCGAGGAGGCGGTCGGGGGTGCCGGGGAGCGGGGCTGCCCCGGGGGCGCGGCGCCGGTGCGCGGCGCGAGGGTCTTCGGCGGAGTTGTCATCGGCTCCGCTGCTCCTCGCCGACCTTCTCGGCCAGTTTCTGGGACTTCTTCAGCGCCTCGTCGACGGTCTGGCGGCCGGCGATGGCGGCGCTGATCTCCTGGGAGACCTTGGTGCCCAGGTCGGTGAACTCCGGGATGCCGACGAACTGGATGCCGGGGGCCGGACGCTTCTGCACACCCGGATCGCGCGGGTTGGCGGCACTGATCGCCTCATGCGTCACTTCGTGGAATGCCTTCGCCGCCTTCTGGTACTGCGGGTTCTCGTAGGTGGAGGCGCGCTTCCCGGCGGGTACGTTGGCCCAGCCGATCTCCTTGCCCACCAGCTCCTCGTACTCCTTGCTGGAGGCCCAGGAGATGAACTTCCAGGCGTTGTCCGCGTTGCCCGAGGCCTTCTGCATCGCCCAGGCCCACGTGTAGAGCCAGCCCGAGCTGCTGGTCTTGTCGACCGGGGCGGGCACATATCCGATCTTGCCCTTGACCGGGGACTTCGCGGCCTCCAGCGAGCCGGCTCCGGCGGTGGCGTCGTACCACATCGCCGTCTTGCCCTGCGTCATGTTGTTCAGGCACTCGGCGTAACCGGCCTGGGCGGCACCGGACTCGCCGTGCTCGCGCACCAGGTCGACGTAGAACTTGGTCGCCTTCGTGAACTCGGGAGAGTCGAGCTGGGCGTTCCAGTCCTTGTCGAACCAGGTGCCGCCCATGGTGTTGACGACGCTGGTCAGCGGGGCTATCAGTTCGCCCCAGCCGGGCAGTCCGCGCAGGCAGATCCCGGCCATGTCCTTCTCGGCGCCGTCCACCTCGGCGGCGATGTCGGCGACCTGCTGCCAGGTGGGCTGCTCCGGCATCTTCAGGTCGTGCTTCTTGAGGACGTCCTCGCGGTACATCAGAAACGACGACTCTCCGTAGAACGGCTCGGCGTATACCTTGCCGTCCGCGGTGAGCGACTGCCGCATGGGGTCGAGGATGTCCTCCTGGTCGAACGCCTTGTCCTTGGCGATGTACGGGTCCAGCGGGTGCAGCCAGCCGTTCTTCGCGTAGATCGGCGTCTCGTAGTTGCTGATCGTGGCGACGTCGTACTGTCCGGCCTGGTTGGAGAAGTCCTGGCCGATCTTGTCGCGGACCTCGTTCTCGGGGAGGACGGTGAAGTTGACCTCGATGCCGGTCTTCTCGGTGAAGTGCTCGGCGGTCAGCTTCTGCAGGTCGGCCATCTGCGGGTTGTTGACCATCAGGACGTTGATGGAGTCGCCTTCCGAGGAACCGCCGCCCCCCGCACCGCTGCAGGCGGCCAGAAGGCTTCCGGCCGCCGCCACGGCGATGAGAGCACGCGCGGGATGTCGGCTGTGACTGCCCATGTCAGTCTCCGGTTTCTTGTCTGTTGCGCGGTATGGGGGCATCTTGAGGACGGACTCGGCCGCGCCGCCCGCACGGCGTGGTGACGCTGCGGGAGGTCCGCGACGCGTGATACGTGGAGGCGAGCGGGGTGGCTGCGAGCGGCGTGATTGCGGGCTGCGGGAATGCGGGCTGCGCTGGTGCGGTGCCGGGTGTCAGACCCGGATGACCTGGGGTCCCTGAAGGGAGTAGCGGTGGGCCTCGGCGGCGGGCAGACCGGTGGTCGTGACGATGGCCTCGAACTCTCCCACCTCGGCGAAACGGCAGAAGCTCACTGCGGCGAATTTGGTGTGCATTCCGGTGAAGACCCGGCGTCGAGATGCCTGCATGGCCCGGGCCTTCACCTCGCTGACGGCCGGATCGGGGGTGGTCAGTCCGTGCTCGCGGGAGATGCCGTTGGCTCCGATGTACGCCAGGTCGATGACGAATCCGGAGAGCATCCGGGTGGTCCAGTGGTCGACTGTGCCCAGGGTGCCGCCGCGTACCCGGCCGCCCAGCAGCAGCACGGTGAACTCGCCCGCGCCCGCGAGCGATCCGGCCACCGGCAGAGAGGCGGTGACCACCGTGAGGGGGCGGTCACGCGGCAGCGCCTCCGCGATGAGCTGCGGGGTGAAGCCCTCATCGATGAAGACCGTTTCGGCCTCGCCCAGGAGTTCGGCGGAGGCCTCGGCGATCCGGCGTTTCTCGGGTACGTGCATGGTGGTACGGAAGGCGAGCGTGGTCTCGAAACCCGCGCTCTCCACCGGGTACGCGCCGCCGTGCGTGCGCCGCAGCAGACCGTAGGACTCCAGGACCCGAAGGTCGCGGCGGACGGTCTCCTTGGCGACGCCGAGAGCGACCGCGAGCTCGGCGACCTCGACGGAACCCCCGCGGCGGGCCGTACCGACGATCTCGCGCCGCCTTTCCTCCGCGCTCATGCCGTGCCACCTCCTCTTCGCTCCGTACGGGCGCCGATGTGCCCGTTCAGGCCCGTTCCGGCCCGTGTGAAGAGTTGTACCTGCGGTCGCAGGCGGCGAACAGGCTTGCCGCAAACGCGATCGTGCCCGTTTGCGCCCGGTCCGCAACAGGCCGGGACGGCTCGGGCCGGGAGAAACAGCGCGGGCAGTGACCTGCACCACTGCCCGCTCTTGCCGCCGAGCCGCCCGTTCTGCGCCCGTTTCTCCGCAGCGGGCGCCCGCTCGGTCAGTGGCGCCCGCTCGGTCAGCCGCTCCCCCTCGCCCCGTTGCGGGTCAGGCGGGGCGCATCCTGAACTCGTAGGCGTCCGGCAGCGGTTCGTCGGTGAGGGCGGCCCAGGTGTCGCTCAGGACCTCGTCGCCCTCGCGCAGGTCGTCCACCTCGAAACCGGCGGCGAAGACGGCGCGGGCCGCCTCCTTGTCCCCCTCCGCGATCAGCACCCGCGCGTCCAGCAGCCGGAAGCGCCCCCGCTCCCGCTGGGCGGGAGGCAGCCGGTCCAGCGCCCCGCGTGCGTCCGCGGAGCGCCCCGCGGCCAGCAGCAGCGGCACCGCCTCCCGCACCAGCGCGGCCAGCGCCCGCACCTCGGTGACCCGCTCCAGGGCCGCCAGCGCACGATCGGCTGCCCGCTGCGGATGGAGCCCGGTCGCGGCGTCGTAGGCGTCGGCGAAGGCAAGGCACCGCAGCGCCCAGGGCGACTCGGCCGCCGCACACGACCGCTCCCAGCTGCGTACGGCCTGCGCGTGATCCCCGGCATGCCACTGCGCGACGCCCAGGTGGTAGTCGGTCAACGCACCGGAGGGGGCGCACTCCAGCTGGTCGCGCCAGGCGGCGGAGACCAGCGAGGGCCCCGGCGGGACGCCGTCCTGAAGGTCGGCGTCCGGCAGGCTGCCGGTGGTGAGCAAGTGAAGCCACGGCTGCTGCTCCGGCCCCAGAGTGTCCTCGGTGAACGGCGTACCCGGCAGCCGGTGACCGCCGCGCGCCACCTCCAGCGCGCCCCAGCCGGAACCGGTGGCGAGCGGCGGCCCCTTGGGATCGGCGTCGGCACAGGGACGCCACGCGGCGTACGCGGCCTCCACCTCCGCGCGCGGCAGCGCCGCCTCCAGACGGGACGAGACCTGCTCGCGGGCGGCGTGCCAGTCCTCGCCGTGCACCGCGTCCGGATCGGCGTCGAGCGGCCCGTACGCCTCCAGCCAGGCGAACTCCTCACCTGCCTCCAGCGGTATGTGCTCCAGCTGCGTACGGGCAAGACCTGCCTGGATTTCGGCATAGCCCGGAGTGCCGCTCTCCGTGAGCCACTGCTGCCAGCGGCGGCCGCCCGGCCCGGAGCCCCACACGAACAGCTTCCGGCCACGCAGCAGATCGGTGGAGGTCTGCACGAGCCCCTGCCCCCGCTCGTCGAGCGAGGCGATCCACTTCCGCGACTCCCGGGGCACCTCGTAGAAGTAGTCGGCGGGGAAGTCGCTGCGCAGCGGATAGCTGCGGTCCGCGCCGCGCCAGTGCGGGACCGGGATCCGGCGCAGGCTGCGCTCGTAGCCGAAGTGCCAGGTCTCCTCGGCGGGCACCAGCACCCGGGTGCGCTCATGCTCAGGGACGGCGATGTTCGACCACCAGTAGACGGGCACCGCACGGTCATGCGGATTGCGGATACGGACACCGACGTGCAGGAAGTCCGAACCCTCCGGCATCCACAGGTCGACCTGGAAGGGCGTGTCGCGCAGCCGCTCCCACTCCCACAGGCGCAGCATCTCGCCGCCGTCGGGAGCCGGTACGCGCGCGGCGTGCACCGGCGCGCAGGAGAGGGTCGTATGGCCGGTCGCGCCGATGTTCCACTCGATGCCGCCGGAGAACCAGGCGCCGTTGAGCGCGAAGTCGGCGGGCTGGAGGACGGGGTTGGTGTACAGCAGCTCGCGCCCGGTCGGCTTGTGGTGCAGTGAGTACACCCGCCCGCCGAGGCCCGGCAGCACGGTCGCGCGCAGCCGGTCGTTCTCGATCACGATCGTGTCCAGCACGGTGGCGGTGCGCTCGCGGGAGTATCCGTCGAGCACGCGGGCGGGCAGCACCGACCGCAGCGGCTCGTAGCCCACCTGGCGGGCCATCTCGGGGGGCAGCTCGGCCCGCTGGGCGTCCGGGATCGAGTGCGCCTCGTCCAGCGGGAGCAGCGGAGGGAGAGGGTTCTCGGCGCCGACGGCTGCGGCGGGCAGGGTCAGAGTGCTGCTGCGTACGGTGGTGGCCACGGCTGCTGCCTCGCTCTCTGCGGGCCCGGCTGCGCCGGGAGGAAACCCGCGTGTGCTGGTTTCGGTGCTCACTTGCGGTACTCCGTTGCTGGCCACGCCCCTCGTGGCGGCACCGTGACGGCGATGATGTTCTTCCCACCGCCGCCACGCGCAACCCCCGTTGACCTGCGGCCCGACCGCGACGGCTCACACCGCGGCGTCCTCCCGCACCAGCACGTCCTCCAGCAGACCCGCCAGCAGCGCGGCGGCCGAGCCGTCCGGGTCCAGATCGGGGTCGTAGATGGTGAGCTGGAAACCGGCGCAGCGCGGCGAGGCGGCCAGCGTCCGCAGCAGGACGCGGACCTCGTCGGTGCTGAGACCGCCCGGCTCGTCACTGTCGACGGCGGGCATCACGCCCGGGTCCAGCACATCGGCGTCCATGTGCAGCCAGAAGCCGTCCAGTTCCGCTGCGGCCAGCCGGGAGAGCGCGGCCCGCGCGGTCGCCTCCGGCCCTTCGCGGCGTACGGCGGCGACGGTGGCGTAGTCGATGCCCAGCGCGGTCAGCTCCTCCTGGCTGTTGTCCGGCTCGTTGTCGGCGTCGCGCAGGCCGAGCAGCACGAGGTCCTCATCGCGTACGTACGGGCGCAGCCCCTCGAGGTCGGTCAGGTCGCTCTGACCACGGCCGGTCACCAGGGCCACGTCCTCGCCGCCCGCCGCGCCGACGTCTCCGGGCGCGTTGCCCGGATGCCGGAAGTCGTCGTGGCCGTCCAGGTAGGCGAGCCCGTAGCGGCCGGTGCGGCGCAGCCCGAGCGAGGAACCGAGGACGATCGAGCAGTCGCCACCGAGGACCACCGGGAAGTCGCCCGCACGGACATGGTGCTCGATCCGGTCCGCGAGGCGGCTGCTGTACGCGGCGAGGGCGGGCGCGTTGAAGACACCGTCGCCGCGCTGCCAGTCGCCGCGGTCATAGCGCGGCGGTACCACCACACCGCCCTCGCGGGCACCGAGCCGCCGCAGCAGCCCCTGCTCGCGGAGGGCACCGGCAAGTTTGTAGCAGCCGGGGACCGTGCCCGGCGCAGGCGGGCGCAGGCCCAGGTTGGAGGGGGCGTCGATCAGTACGGTACGACCAGGCGGCATTGACATGGCGACATTCTGCCGCTCCCCCGGGGCGGACCACACTCTGGGTGCTGCGAAGATTGCCGGCATGCTGCCCATGCCCGGTGAACTCGTCCCCGCCTCGCTCCCCGTGGTCACCACCATGGGGGCACACGACAGCGGCCGGACCTGGCTCGCCGAACTGCCACGGCTGATCAGGGAGTCGGCCGAGCGGTGGGACCTCCGGCTGGGCGAGCCGTACCACGGCGGCAGCTGCTCCTGGGTGGCACCGGTCCTCCGCCGAAACAGCGCCGGACAGCCTGCCGGAGCACCCGCCGTACTCAAGCTGACCTGGCCGCACCCGGAGGCGGACGCCGAGGCCGCGGCGCTGCGGCGATGGGCAGGCCGGGGCGCGGTGCGCGTCTACGAAGACGACCCGCAGCGGTACGCGCTGCTGCTGGAGCGGTGCGACCCCGGCACGGAGCTGGGCGCGGCCCACGGCATACCGGCCGACGAACGGCTGACGGCCGCGGCCGGCGTGCTGCGGGAGCTGTGGGACGGGGCGGTGGCGGTCGATGTTCCGGGCGCGGCGCCGCCGGAGCCGGAGCCGTCCGGACCGCAGCCCGCACCACAGCCCGGCGCCGAGCTGACCGGGCTGGCGCGGCTGGGGCTGACCCGGCCGCAGCCGGACCGGATGACCGGCATCACCGCCGCGTGGGCAGACCTGGCCGAAGAGCGGGCGGCACGCAGCTGGCCCGACGGCATCGACACCGGCCTCTTCGCCCTCGGCGCACGGCTGCTGCGCGAACTGCCGAAGACCGCCACACGGGACGTGCTGCTGCACGGCGACCTCAACCCCGGCAATCTGCTCGCGGCCCGGCGTCGGCCATGGCTCGCCATCGACGCCAAACCGATGACCGGCGATCCGGCCTTCGACCCCTGGCCGCTGATCGAACAGGTCGACGACCCGTTCGCGAAGCCCGACCCGCACACGGTGCTCACCCGCCGCACGGCGCTGGTCTCGGAGATCCTCGGCGAGGACCCCTGGCGGGTGCGGGCCTGGGCGGTGGCGCGGCACGTGGAGTACCTGCTCTGGTCGGTGGTCGAGGACGAGGACCTGACCCGCAGCGTCGGGCTGATGGCGCAGACCCGGATCCTCGCGGACGTCGCCGGGCTCTGACGCCTCCGCTCCCCCGTGCATCGATTCCGCCCGGTTGCGGAAGGCGGGGGGCGAGGGACCATTGGGGTGAGGCACGCCACCCGTACCGAGGAGGTACCCCATGACCACCGCCGGCCAGATCATGCACTCCGGTGCGCAGTGGATTCCCGAGACCGAGACCCTCGACCGGGCCGCACAGCTGATGCGCGAGATGGATGTCGGGGCGCTTCCGGTGAGCGATCAGAACGAGAGGCTCTGCGGCATCCTCACCGACCGCGACATCGTCGTCGGCTGCGTGTCGCACGGGAGGGATCCGTCCCGCATGACAGCAGGAGACCTGGCGAAGGGCACCCCGCGCTGGATCGACGCCGGTGCGAGTGTGGACGAGGTCCTGGAGGAGATGCAGAGCCACCAGATCCGCAGGCTGCCGGTGATCGAGGAGAAGCGGCTGGTCGGCATGATCAGCGAGGCGGACCTCGCGCATCATCTCTCCGACAGCCAGATCGCCTCTTTCGTGGAACAGGTCTATTCCTGACCCCTTCACCGGCGGGGGCGGGTCCTTCCCCTGACCCGCCCCTTCCCGAAACTGGGGCCAAGCCCCGGACCCCCGCCCGGCCAACCCGGCACGCAGCCGCAACCACCAGCGCTCCGCGCGGGAAGTCTCCCCCTGCCCCTTCCGGAACCAGGGCGAGCCCCAGACTCCAGCCCGGCCAACGCGCCACGCAGCCGCCATCACTCCGCAGCGGGCGGTAGCCGCAGGCGCCACGGCTGCGTACCCGGAACTTGTCGCTGACCCGCTCCTGCCCGAAACCGGGCGCAGGACCAGACCCCGGCCCGGGTCAACCCGGCGTGCGGCCGCAGCCACAGGCAGGCTCGGCCGCCACCGCGGCGGAGTGGGAACCGGCCCCCGAACTGCCCGCGGGCCGGGGTCCAGGGGCGGATCCCCTGGTTTCGGGGAGGGGCGAGGCAGGGGAAGAGGCGAGCGGTCACCGCTCCAGCTTCAGCACCGGCACATCGTCCCGCGCCATCCCGAACCTCTGCGCGTACAGCGACAGTTCCGCCTCCACCGCCCGAACAATCGTGTCGGCCCGCCGGAACCCGTGCCCCTCCCCCTCAAAGGCCAGATAGGCGTGCGGGACGGCCCGCTCGCCCAGCCGTTCCAGGAAGCGTTCGCACTGGATCGGCGGGCAGATCACGTCGTCCAGGCCCTGGAGCAGCAGGAACGGGACGGCGACTTGTTCCGCCCGGTTGACCGGGGACCGCTCGCGGTAGCGGTCGGCGTTCGTTGCGGGTGCACCGACCAGGGAGTCCAGGTAGCGGGATTCGAAGTCGTGCGTCTCGCCTTCAGCCCATCCGGACAGGTCGAGGATGGGGTAGGTGATGGTGCCGCAGGCGTAGACGTCCCTGGCGGCCGGGGAGGTGAGCGAGGCCGCGCTGGTCCAGCCGCCCGCGCTGCCGCCGCGGATGGCGAGCCGTGCCGCGTCTGCTGAGCCTTCTGCCGCCAGGGTGCGGGCGACGGCCGCGCAGTCCTCGACGTCGACGACGCCCCACTGTTCGCGCAGCCGGTTGCGGTATTCGCGTCCGTAGCCGGTCGAGCCGCCGTAGTTGACCTCGGCGACGCCGATGCCGCGGGAGGTGAAGTAGGCGATCTCCAGGTCGAGTACGAGGGGTGCCCGGCTGGTCGGTCCGCCGTGTGCCCACACCACGTACGGCGGCAGTTCGCCGTCGGGGGCGGTGCGGGCGGGGTGGCGCGGCGGGTAGACGTGGGCGTGTACGTCCCGGCCGTCGGGGCCGTGGAAGACGCGGACCTCCGGCTCGGGGTAGTAGGCCGGGTCGACAGGGTCCCGGTGCGGGGAGCCGATGACGGCGCTGTGCCCGGTGAGGGTGTCCAGTTCGACGATCTCGTGCGCGAGGTGCGGGCTGGAGGCGACTCCGGCCACCCGGGTGCCGGACACCGCGAGGGAGGCCGCCCACTCTGTCCATGGTCCGGGCGTGTCGGCGAGTTCGCCGCTGGCGGGGTCGAGGATTCCCAGTTTCATCGCGCCGCGTCCGTGCACGACGGCGACGAGTCCGCTGGGCAGCGGGGCGAACCAGCGGTGTCCGATCTTCCACAGCCCGCCGCCGAACTCCTCTTCGCGGGGGCACAGGTTGACGGCGGTGCCGGTGTCCGGGTCGACGCGGTGCAGGTTCCACCAGCCGGTGCGGTCGGTGGAGGCCAGCAGGGAGCCGTCGGCGGCCCATTCGGCCTGTGCGACCGACTCTTCGGGGCCGCCCGCCACGGTGCGTACGTCGGTGAAGGTGCCGTCTCCGGCGACCTCGGCGAGCCGGACTTCGGTGCCGTCCCATGGCATCGAAGGGTGGTCCCAGGCGAGCCAGACCACACGGGCGCCGTCCGGGGAGAAGCGCGGGCCGGTGACGAAGCGGTGCGCGGCGGCGGTCAGTTCGCGTACCCGGGTGCGGTCGTCGGCCGCCGAGCCGTCCAGCGGCACGGCCACCGGAAGCCGTCGCAGGTCGGTGGGGCCCTCGCCGGTGAACTCCTCCATCACGCAGACAACCTCGCCTGCCGCCTGGCCGCGGCCGGGCCGGATCACCGGATCGCACCAGCGCAGTCCGCCGCCGACGGCGGAGAGCGGGGTCAGCGGCCAGGGCGCGGTGCCGGGATCGTCCGGCGCGAAGGCGTACAGGCGCTGGTCGGCGAAGTGGGTGAAGACGATCAGCGGGCCGCCTGCCGCCCGTGCGGTACCGGCCCAGGGCTTGCCGCCGTATTCGATCACCCGGTTGCGTACGTTCCAGGGGGCGGGCAGCACGGACACGGCCTCGCCGTCGCGGTCCGCGGCGAGCCGCATCAGGGCGCGGCGCCCGCCCTCCTGGGGGCGCGGCGCCGTCCACCACACTTCCTCGCCGACGGCGCCGAGGTACTCGGGGCCGCCGTCGTGCGCGGCGACGAGTGCCGCGTCGATCGGGGAGGGCCAGCTGCCGTAGGGGGCCCGGGTCGTCGTCATCTGCGGTTGATCTCCTCGGGGCAGGACGGGGAAGCGACGGGGAGTCGACGGGTGGACGGGGAGCGGCTCAGAGCCTGAGCAGGGCGCGGTCGAGGGTGCGGACGCCGAAGTGCAGGGCGTCCACCGGCACCCGCTCGTCCACTCCGTGGAAGAGCGCCTGGTAGTCGAAGCCGACGGGCAGCTTCAGCGGGGTGAAGCCGTACCCCCTGATGCCCAGCCGGGAGAACTGCTTGGCGTCCGTGCCGCCGGACATGCAGTACGGCACGACGTTGCCGGTCGGGTCGAAGTGTTCCAGCGACTCCCTCAGCACGGAGTACGACGGGGAGTCCACCGGGGCCTGGAGCGCGACCTCCTGGTGGTGGAACTCCCAGTCGACCTCGGGCCCCGTCAGCGCGTCCAGGGTGGTGCGGAACTCCTCCTCGCCGCCGGGCAGCATCCGACCGTCGACGAAGGCGGTGGCGCTGCCGGGGACGACGTTGACCTTGTAACCGGCTTCCAGGATCGTGGGGTTGGAGCTGTTGCGCACCGTCGGCGCGACCAGGTCGGCAGCCGGGCCGAGCTTGGCGAGCAGGGCGTCCACGTCGAAGTCGGGGGCGTCCATGTCGGGGGCGTCCATGCCCTGGAGCAGTGACAGCTGGGTGAGCGCCGCCCGTACGGTCGGGGTGAGCCGCACCGGCCACTCGTACTCGCCGATCCGGGTGACGGCGGCGGCCAGCATGCTCACCGCGTTCTCCCGGTTGACCTTCGATCCGTGCCCTGCCTTGCCGCGCGCGGACAGCCTGAGCCAGCCGGTGCCCCGCTCCCCTGCCGCGACCGGGTAGAGCCGCAGCCCGTCTCCGGTGTGGAAGGTGAAGGCACCGGATTCGCTGATGCCCTCGGTGCAGCCCTCGAAGAGGTCGGCGTGGTGCTCGGTGAGATAGCCGGAGCCGTAGTCGGCGCTGTCCTCTTCGTCCGCCGTGAAGGCCAGCACGATGTCCCTGCGGGGGCGTACTCCGGCGCGGGCCCAGGCGCGGACGACGGAGAGCACCATGGCGTCGGCGTTCTTCATGTCGATGGCGCCGCGGCCCCAGACCACGCCGTCCCGGATCTCGCCGGAGAAGGGGTGGACCGTCCAGTCGGCGGGCTCGGCGGGCACCACGTCGAGGTGGCCGTGCACCAGCAGGGCGTCGGCTCCCGGGTCGGTGCCGGGGATGCGGGCCACCACGTTGGTGCGGTCGGGGGCCTTCTCCAGCAGGGCGGGCTCGATGCCCACCTCGGCCAGCCGCTCCGCGACGTATTCGGCGGCCTGCCGCTCCACGCCGTCGCCCCGGCCGTGGTTGGTGGTGTCGATGCGGATCAGCTCGGAGGTGTAGTTCACCACCTCGTCGAGCGCCTGCTTGTCGATGTGGTCACCGGGATCGATGCGGACGTCAACCATACTGTTCCTCCACGGCGGACGAGACGACGGTGGTGACCGCCTTGAAGCACCGGATTCCTTCGTACATGTCCGGCGCGGTGTAGGCGACCCGGCGCTCGCCGGTCCGTTCCACCCCCGGCACGCAGGTGGCCGCTCCGGCCAGATGCTCGGCGTCGAACTCCATGGCCACTTCGTGCGGCCCGCGTGCCACCGGCTCGTGCCGTACTGCCAGCGCGGCGGCCTCGCGGGCGGCGGCGCGGATGTCCCGGGCGGTGCGGGCGGGTGTACGGCACACCGCCGCGTAGCGTGAGACGTAGTCCTTGACGGCGGCGGTGCGGGCCTCGGGCGCGTAGCCGCCGGCGTCCTCGCAGGTGAGGTCGTCGCCGGTGACGAGTACGACCGGCACGCCGTACTCGGCGACCACCAGGGCGTTGAGCAGGCCCTCGCTCGCGCGGGTGCCGTCCACCCAGACGCCGGTGAGGGAGTTGGCCAGATAGGTGTGGGCGAGGACGCCTTCGGCCCCCGCCCCGGTGTGATAGCCGACGAAGGCGATGCCGTCGACGTCGCCGTGCTGCACACCCTCGACCATGCTGAGCGACTTGTGCCGCCCGGTGAGCATCTGCGCGCGGTCGTCCAGTTGTTCGAGCAGCAGATTGCGCATCGTCCAGTGGGCCTCGTTGACGAGGACCTCGTCAACGCCGCCGTCGAAGAACCCGGCGATCGCGGCGTTGACATCGGAGGTGAACATCGGGCGGCAGCGTTCCCACTGCGGTGTCCCGGGGAGTACGTCGGCGGGCCAGGTGACGCCGGTGGCGCCCTCCATGTCCGCAGAGATCAGGATCTTGCTCATGACGTGCCACGTTACGCGGTCGCGGAGCGCGGCAGAACCCCGGCGGGGACTTACTAAGGTCCAGACCTCTACCGGACCTCTACTCGATCTCCACCGCGCCTCCGCCGTCTCGTCCCACCCCGCTCGCGACCGTCTCTGACCCCGCCCGGCTACTTCTGAGTCTCGGCGGCCAGTCGCGCCAGCACCGCGTCGTGGATCCGTGCGAGCCCCTTGGGCGCGAAGGTCTTCTCGAAGAAGCCGCCGACGCCGCCCGCGCCGTCCCAGACCGTGGTCACGCTGACCCGTGCGACACCCTCGCCGCTGCCGGGGGTGACCCGCCAGGTGGTGACCATCGAGGAGTTGCGGTCCTTCTCGACGAGTTCGCCCTCCGCCGGTTCGCTGATCTCCAGCAGGCAGTCGCGCACCCGCTTGCTGGTCGCCTGGAGCTTCCAGTGGACGAGGGTTCCCGCGCCGTCGCCGCCCTCCCGCACCTCGTACTCGCTGTACTGCTCGGGCAGCAGCTTCTCGCGGGTACCGCCGTAGTCGGCGAGCGCCTTGAAGACCTCCTCCGGCTTCGCCTTGATTTCCCGCTCCGTGGCCGCTTCGACCTGCGCCATTGATCCTCCTGTGGTGTCAACCCGGCGGTCGCCTGCGGACCGGCCCGGACTCGTCGGCCAGCCAACCATCCGGGTGCCGTCCGCCAAAATCCGGTTTGACGGAAGAGATGGGAACAGGTGTTCTATTCAGGTAGGCGTCGGAGCAGACGCACGACGACCACGTAAGGAGGCTCCATGCGCTGGGACAACCTGAGCGACGACGGTCCGTCCGCGCTGTTCGGCAGCGACGCCGTCGTCACCCGGACCTTCGACACCCCGGAGTTCCGGGGCATCACCTTCCACGAGGTACGCGCCCGGTCGATCGTCAACCGCGTCCCCGGCGCCTCCCGGATGCCGTTCGAATGGACGGTCAATCCGTACCGGGGCTGCACGCACGCGTGCGTCTACTGCTTCGCCCGCCGGACCCACGGCTATCTGGATCTGGATACCGGCACCGACTTCGACTCCCAGATCGTCGTCAAGATCAACGCCCCCGAGCTGCTCCGCCGCGAGCTGGGCTCCCGGCGCTGGGACGGCCAGCACGTCGCGATGGGCACGAACGTCGACTGCTACCAGCGGGCCGAGGGGCGATACCGCCTCATGCCGGGGATCATCACGGCCCTTCGGGACTACGCGAACCCGTTCTCCATCCTGACCAAGGGGACACTGATCCTCCGCGACCTCGCACTGCTGCGTTCCGCCGCCGCCGTCACGGACGTCGGGGTATCGGTGTCGGTCGGCTTCACCGACGAGGAGCTGTGGCGCACGGTCGAGCCGGGCGCACCCGCGCCGGAACGGCGGCTGGACGTCATCCGCACCCTCGCCGGGCACGGCATCCCCTGCGGCGTCCTGATGGCCCCCGTCATCCCGTTCCTCGGGGACTCGCCCGCCCAGCTGCGTACCACCGTCCGCGCCATCGCGGCGGCGGGGGCCACCTCCGTCACCCCGCTCTCCCTGCACCTGCGGCCCGGCGCCCGCGAATGGTTCATGCAGTGGCTCGGCACCCACCACCCCCAGCTCGTCCGGCACTACGAGGCGCTCTACGCCGACGGAGCGTACGCACCCAAGTGGTACCAGCGCCGCATCACGGGGCAGGTACACGAGCTGGCGAACGAGTACGGAATCGGCCCGTCGGCGCCAGGCGCGCACCGGCTGCCGCCCGAGCATTCCGAGCTCTCCGAGGAGGACGCTCCGGGCCGGGCGGAGCAGCCGACACAGCTCACGCTGTTGTGAACCACGCCGTACAGCGCGGTATAGCGCGGGCGTGCACGCGGTGCGAAGATCCCGGCATGTCTGATCTCACACACGTGTTCGCACCCGAAGGTGTCGCACCGCGCAACGGTTACAGCCATGTCGTCTGGGGCGAGGGCAAGTTCATCGCCGTGTCCAGTCAGGTCCCGCTCGACGAGCACGGCAAGCTCGTCGGGGAGGGCGATCCATACGCCCAGACCGCCCAGGTGTTCGAGAACATCCGGCTCTGTCTGGCCGAGGCCGGGGCCACCCTCGAAGACATCATCAAGCTCACCTTTTTCATGACCGACTTCAGCATCCTTCCGGCCGTGCGCGAGGCGCGCGATGTCGTCATCGACAAGGACCGCGGCCCCGCGAGCACGGCGCTGAAGGTCAACGGACTGGTACGGGACGACATCCTGTTGCAGATCGAGGCATTCGCCGTCGCCTGAACGCGCGACCGCGGTTCTCGCGGTGCGCTGCGACCGGGGTGCGGTGCGACCGGGGTGTCGCACCGCACCGTGGTGGAGGCCGGCCGGGTCAGAGGCCGGCGTTCACCGCAGCGGTCGCGCACTCGTCGGCGTTCTGTGCCGCGGCCTTCGTCCGGGCCGGACTCGCGGCGGGACGGCGGAGCAGGTCCGGGAGAAGGGTGCCGATCCCGGCCAGCGCCAGCGCGGCACCGAGCCACAGCGGCGCCCGCAGGCCGAACTCATTGATCCCCAGTCCGCCGAGCCAGGACCCGACGACGACGCCCATCGTGATGAAGGAGGAGTGCACCGTGTTGACCAGCGGACGGGCGTTGGCGGCACGCTGGACCCGGGTGGCCATCGCCGGATTCATGGTGACTCCGACCAGGCCGATGCCCAGCATCGCCAGCACGGCCGGTACGCGCAGGTCGGCGAGCAGCGCGAATCCGGTGAGGAAGACCAGGTTCAGCGCCAGACCCCACAGCTGGACGGAGAGGGTGTACTTGTCGGCGAGTTGCCCCACGACGTAGTTGCCCAGCACGGTGGCGGCGCCGTACGCCACCAGCAGCAGCGGAATGGTGCCGGTGGCGAACCCGGTCACCTCCGTCAGGATCGGGTTGAGGTAGCTGAAGGCGGAGAAGGTCGCGCCGATGATGAGAGTGCTGGTGATGAGCGCCAGCCACAGCCGCCGGTTCCGGAACGCGCCGAGCTCCGTACGGAAGTCACCGCCGCCCTCGGCGCGTGCCAGCGCGGGGACCCACGCGGCAGTGCTCAGCGCGGCGATCACGGTGAGCACGGTGATCACCCAGAACGCGGCCCGCCAGCCGAGGCGTTCGCCCAGCATGGTGGAGAGCGGAAGCCCGAGCAGCGTCCCGAGCATCAGGCCGTTCAGGACGGCCGCGATGGCCCGGCCGCGCAGTTCCGGGCGTACCAGCTGCACAGCGGCCGATATGGCGACTCCGAAGAACGCCGCCGAGGCGACGCCCGTGATGATCCTCGCCGCCAGCATGACGGCGTACGTGGGCGCGAGGGCGGCCAGCACGTTGCCCGCCAGGAAGATCGCGAACAGCACCATCAGGGCGGGTTTCACGGGCAGTTTCAGCACGGCGACGGCGAGGAACGGTCCGCCCAGGGCCATAGCCACCGCGAACACGGTGATGAGGTAGCCGATCTGCGGGATGGTGACGTCCAGCCCCTCGGCCATCTGCGGCATCAGTCCGGCGACGACGAATTCACTGGTCACCATGGCGAAGATGCCCATGGCGAGGAGATACACGGCTCGTGGCATGAGAGTCCCCCTGAGGTTCACTAGTTTTAGATTGATAAGTACAAAACTCGCGCATGGGTGTTCCGGACCCACCCGTGCCGGGTCAGCACGCCTGTCAGCGCGTCAGCGGTGAAGCAGTGAGTGCGCGCGTCAGTGCGTCAGTGCATCCATGGCCGTGGCCGCGATGGACTCCAGCGTGGCGCGGTCCGCGCCGCCCTGGCCGGAGACCCGCATGCCTCCGATCACCGCGTTGACGAAGCGGGCAAGGGACTCCGGGTCGCGGGTGGAGGTCAATTCACCGGCCCGCTGCCCGGTCTCGATCACGACACGCAGCGAGGCCAGCCTGCGCCTCAGGTCGCGCTCCAGCATCTTGGCGGCCTCCGGATCGCGGGAGCCGAGCTCCACGGTCGCGTTGACCGTCAGGCAGCCCATGCTGCGGCCGCCCCGCCGCCCCGCCACTTCACCTTCGACGATCACGTCGAACAGCCCGCGGAGGCGGTCCACGGCGGGCCGCGACACGTCCTCCAGGATTCTGACCTGCGTGCCGGTCATGGTGTCGATGTAATGGGCGAGCGCTCGCTTGAACAGGTCGTGCTTGCTGCTGAAGGTGTTGTAGATACTGCTGCGACCCAGGCCGGTGGCGTCGCACAGATCCTGGGTCGAGGTGGCCTCGTAGCCGTTCACCCAGAAGGCGTGCATCGCCGCCTCCAGGGCCCGCGCCTCGTCAAACGTTCTCGGTCGGGCCATGGGAAGTAACCTAGCATGTTCTGGACTGATCGATGCAATACTGTTCGGCCGCAGAGCTGATCTCCTTCCTCAGAGGGTGAGCGCCTCCAACGTCACCAGGGCGGTACCGCCCGTCTCATAGCGCACGTCGAGCCGTACCTCGTGCGCGCCGCCGGGCTCTTCGGGCAGGGACATGTCGAGGCAGACGTCCTGGCCGCAGTACTTCTCCGGTTTCCCGTCCGGATAGGAGCGCTTCAGCCAGGGCCCCACCTCGGCTCGGGGCATCCGGAACGTCCCCCGCACGGTGGTGTCCATCCATTCGTCGGACGAGCAGTCCTCGTCGGTGGCGCCCTCCGGAAGCTCCCCGTGCGCGAAGGACATGGCGCGCGAGCAGCTGATCTCCGAGTGCGTACGGAAGGGGTCGTCGCTGGTGGTGAAGGAGAAGGCCGCCCAGGCGAACCATGCGACGACGGCCAGGGCGACCGCCCCGACCGCCCAGAACACGGCCCACTGCGCGCGACGTACCCAACTTGCGCCCCGCGCGGGCAGCTGGTCCTCCTCCCCCACGGCCGTCCGGCCGCCGTCCGGCCCTTCGCCCCGGCTGTCTTCCTGCGCGTCCATATGCCCCCGTCCGTCGGCCCGTCCGACGGAAGAGATCCTGCCAGCCGCCGCCCGACCGGCCGATGCCGCGCTACGCGTCCGCGCGGGGCGGTGCGTCGTCGTTGCCCCGGCGGATCGTGCGGACCGGGCGGCCCGGCTTCCATACGTCCACACAGAGATCAGGAATGTCCAGATAGGTGCGGACCACCTCGGTCAGCTCAGCCCGGAAGAGATGAAAGACCTCCGGAACCTCACCCTCCGGAGCTGCCTCCGCGAAGCGGGCGAGCTCGGCCGGGTCGGTCACCTCGACTGCGCGGCCTGAGATCCTGGCGTCGCCTTCCTCCATCTCCGCGCTGGTGCCCGGATTGGCATGCAGTGCGAACCGGGGATCGCGCCGCAGGTCGAGCGCCTTGCGGGAGCCGGGCATCATGCCGAGCCACAACTCGCCCCGGCTGAACCCCGCCTCCAGGCCGGTCAGCCTCGGCGAGCCGTCGGCCCTCAGAGTGCCCAGTACATGATGCTTGTACGCCGCGAAGCGCCGCTGCACCCGCGCGGCGAGATCTGGTGCGGCGGTCTCGAAGTCTGCCCAGCGTGTCGTCATGCCCCGAGGCTGGCACCGATACCCGACACCTCCTGTCAGGCATTACCCGCGCTGCTGGAGGCGACCGGCGGGGCGGGTCTCGGGGCTGCGTGGGATCGGGGAGCCGGGCGCCTCATCCGCGCCCCGACTGGCCTCCCGTACGCGGGAAATACCGTTCGCCGACTCCCCGGAGCATCTCTAAGCTGAGCGCATGGGTCATGGGAAAACCTCGTATGTCTGCCTCTCCTGCCGGGTCTCGTACAAGCAGCCCTACGACAGGGCGAGGCAGCGGACATGCCCGCGGTGTACGGAACCGATGATCCACGCGGGGTCGGCGTTCGCCGCACCCCGGCGACGGGACGTCGCAGCGTGGCGGACTCTCACCGTGCTGCTGAACGCGGGAGTGGGTTTCCACAAGACCTGTTGCGGTGGTCCCGGATACCGTCCCCGGACGCTGCGCGAGGTGCGCGAGCGGATGACGCATGCGCGGCGCAGCGGGGAGCCGGTCGCCAAGGCACTCGTGCGCAACTGAGCACCGCGGTCGCCGTGCCGTCGGCCACCTGGGGCCGTTCTCGACGAAGCCTCGTCAGCGACCGGTCGCCGATGGTTCCCGCTGGCCTTCCCTCCCCTTGTTGCTTCGAGGGCGCCGGGTGAGCACGAGGGGGTCGGTCTCGGTGATGGCGACCGTGTGCTCGGAATGAGCGGTGCGCGAGCCGTCGGCCGAGCGGATCGTCCAGCCGTCCGGGTCAAAGACGATCTTGTTGGTGCCGGCGGCGAACCAGGGCTCGATCGCAATCGTCAGGCCCGGACGCAGCTTCCAGCCCCGGCCGGGGCGGCCGTCGTTGGGGATGTGCAGGTCCTCGTGCATCGTGCGGCCGATACCGTGGCCGCCGAACTCCAGGTTGACGGGGTAGCCGTACGCGGCGGCGACCGCGCCGATGGCCGCCGAGATGTCCCCGAGTTTGTTGCCGGGCTGGGCGACCTTGATCGCGGCTTCCAGGGCGACCTCGGTGGCCTCGATCAGCCGCAGGTCCTCCTCGGCCGGGGTGCCGACGATCACGGAGTGGGCCGAGTCCGCTGCCCAGCCGTCGATGCGCACCGCCATATCCATGGTCAGCAAATCACCGTCGCGCAGCTTGTAGCTGTGCGGCAGTCCGTGCAGCACGGCATCGTTGACCGAGAGGCACACCACGTTGCGGAACGGGCCCTTGCCGAACGAGGGCTCGTAGTCCCAGTAGCAGGACTCCGCGCCGCGCTCCTTGATCAGGCGGCGAGCGTGATGCTCCAGGTCCAGCAGGTTGACCCCTACTGCGGCGAGGTCACCGAGCTCAGCCAGCACCTGGCCGACGAACTGTCCGGTGACGTGCATACGCTCGATGTCTTTGGGAGATTTGTGCTCGATCACTGCGTTCCTCGATTCCCCGGGGCGACCGACAGGTATATTTATACCAGGGGGTGAAGTGGTTGCCGCCGGTCACCTGCGGCTCTAGCATGTGCGCATGGTTCGCCATCCGCTCGCCCCCGAACAGATCGAGGCGGGCCGACGCCTCGGGGCCGCATTGCGCTCGGCTCGGGCCGGACGCAGCCCCGTCGAAGTTGCCTTGGCGGCAGAGATCTCGCCGGAGACGCTCCGCAAGATCGAGACCGGCCGGCTGCCGACGCCCGCGTTCGGCACCATCGTCCGGCTCAGCGAGGTCCTCGGCGTACCACTGCCCGAACTCGCCATCATCTGGCGCTCGGACCCCGCCCTGAGTGAAGCCTCCTAGGGCGTGTCCTGTGAGTCGGTGCGCAGCCACGACACGATGGCCGCAATGATGATCTCCGACCGGTAGCAGGCCCTCGCTTCGCGTAGCGGGTGGCCAGGGCGCGGAACTGTGCGGGCAACCCGCCGACGCGGTGCGCTTCGTCCGGAATCTGACGATTGACGGAACCGGTCGGCCAGCCGAGCGATGAGTTCCGGGTCGTGCGGAGGTCAGAGCCTGCAGGACCGCCGGCAGACCGACGCGGTCGAACCCGAAGGAGACGCATGGCCAAGCTCATCTACTCGATGATCACCTCGCTCGACGGCTACACCAAGGCGGCGGAGGGCGACATCGGCACCGGGGCCGAGGACCAGGAGGTGCACACCTTCATCAACGACCTCTTCCGCCCTGTCGGCACCTACCTCTACGGCCGACGGATGTACGAGACGATGGTCTACTGGGAGACCGCGCACGCCGAGCCCGACCAGCCGCCGCACGTCCTGCAGTACACCCGCGACTGGCAGGCCGCGGAGAAGATCGTGTACAGCACGACGCTTGAGTCGGTGTCCAGCGCGAAGACAAGGATCGAGCGGACCTTCGACCCGGACGCGGTGCGCAAGCTCAAGGCCGAGTCTGATCACGACCTCACCGTCGACGGCCCGAACCTCGCGGCCCAGGCGATCGCGGCCGGCCTGGTGGACGAGTACCACCTGTTCATCACCACGAGCGTGGTCGGCGGCGGCAAGCGGTTCTTCCCCGACGGCGTGCGCCTCGATCTCGAACTGGTCGAGGAGCGTGCCTTCGGCAGCGGACTGATCTACGCGCGCTACCGGACCCGCTGAGCCGCACCGGTTGGTCTCACCTGCCGGCGGCCCAGCCGGGGCAGGTGAGACCAAGCCGCAGGCGAGGATCGGAGCGCCAGCGGCGTCAGGCCGTTTCGTTCGGATCACCGAATCCTTGATGAGAGCGCGCTCATCGGGTCCGCCACGGCTCCGTTGATGGCTTGTGTGGCCTGGCGTCGTCTGCACGCCGGGGGGAGATGACCGTGGAGAACGTCCTGTCCGTGGCCATCGGGGCTGGTATCGGCCTCATGGGGGCCGTGTTCGGGTCGTGATTCACTGCGCGCCGGCAGGGCCGCATGTGGCTCCGCGAACAGAAGCTCAAAACCGGGATCGGCTTCAACACCACTGTGGTTCAGCTACTCGACTGCCTCAAGGAAACGCAGTTGGGCGACGACGGGGCTGGTGCCAACGAGTTGACGGACCGGATGCAGGAGGCCCGTTCATCCCTCTACCTCCTGTGCACCGGTGACACCGTCGATCTCGCCGATGCTCTCGCCCGCCAGGTCTGGCGCACCCGCCCCACCGACGGCAGAGCGGATCGCAAGGCCGATCACCAAAAGGCGTTGGACCTCCTCCGCCGCTTCACGCACCAGCTCCGGCAGGAGACCGCCAGATCGTAGTCTCCGTTGGATCAACATGCGGACCACAGGAATCACCTGGATGGCGTCGTGGCATCCGCGACCTGGCCGGAATCCGTAGGAGCGTGATTCGAACCGGACTTCCCACTCAGGTTCCAGCGCAGTGCTCGTTCCCTGTCGATGCCTGCCGTCTTGCGGCCCTTGCTCTGCTGCGCCTTCGCGCGGCGGCGAGCGATGTGATCGCTCGCCTCCGGGCTGGTGAACGAAGCGCGCTCGCGCATCACCGCGCGGGTCGAGGGATGCCGACGGAGTCGTCCTTGACGATGACCTGGTCGAGGATGTGTTCCCCGGTGCCGTCCGCGGTCCAGATCCGCAGCCGTTCGTGCGCGGTCTTCCAGGGCCCGTAGCGCTCAGGTAGCTCTCGACACGAGCGCCGGTGCGGAGTTCCACAAGATCACGTTGGCCCCCGTGGCGGCGATCTGCTCGTCAGGCCGTCGCCGCTGCCCGGTAAGGTCGGAAGGATGCGCGCAGCTCCTCCGCGTAGGACTCGGCTCCTCGAACGGGTGCCGGGCGCCGCAGGCCCGAGAAGACCGCCCGGACGGGGCTTGGTGCCGCGTCAGGCAATGTTGCCCCATCCGGACCGGCGGTGGACTCGCGGGGGCAAGCACCAAGGTCCGACCGTGAGCCCTGACTGCGCCGGGCGCCGCTTCGCCCTTCTGCGGCGCTGAGAAGAGGGCCGGTCCGCGTGCGACGCGGGAGGCAGGCCCTGTACGGTCAGGGCCATGCAGCAGCAGCCTCCCGCCCCGCCCATACCCACCGGCCCGCACTCGTCTGACGGCGCGCCACGTCGCACCGGCCTGCTGGTGGCAGCCCTGACGCTCGGGCTGCTGCTGGGTGGCGCAGGCGTGGGGGCGGCTTGGGCGATCACGGGGGACGAAGGCGAATCCACGTCCAAGACTGGACCGGCGGCCGATGCGCGCGGCGCATGCGACGCCCTCGCCGGGTTCGACGAGTCGAAGTACCCGGCGAAGGGCGACGAGGGCCTGGTGGCCCTCAACCGCTGGAACGGAGCCATCACCCTGTCCGCCGCAGCGGCTGCGGGCGACCCGGCGTACAAGTCGCTGTCGGAGAGCCTCAGCCGGGCGCAGCAGCGTCACGCCCGGCTCTTCGAATTCGACGCCAAGGCGAAGAAGGACTTGGCAAAGGCCCGCCGGATCTGCGCGGATATCTAGGCCCTCTCCGGACGATCTTCTCGGATCTCTGCGACGCCCGGCACCCGTCCCCTCGGCCCTGCGGGCCTGAGGAGACCCCGTCCTCGCTGCGTTGTCTTCAGTCGCCCGAGTACGCCGGTACGAGGGCGATCCTTCCCACTCACCGTCCTGCGGTGGACGCGCCCGCGAGCGGTGCGGCCCACGGCGATGCGCCGACCGGTCGGTCCTTCCGGTGTGTCACGTGGCGGGCGGCGGGCGCCAGGACATGAACACGTCCGTGATCACCTCGAATCCCATCCCCTCGTACAACGGCCGTCCGTCCGGGGAGGCGCGCAGGCGGACGTCTGACACGTCATGCTCGGCGAGCCAGCTCATGACGGCGGTGGTGCAGGCGTGAGCGTAGCCGTTGCGGCGATGGTCGGGATCGGTGGCGACGGAGACGATTTCTCCGACATTGGCGGCGATGGTGCGGGCGCTGGGCAGCAATCGGGGAGTGTAGCGGCCGACTGCGCAGGACAGGAGTCGGCCGGTGCCGTCGTCCACGACGTACGCGGCGATTGACAGCTCGGTGTTCAGGAGTCGGGCCAGTGCGCGGGCACAGTAGGCGGTCCATGCTGGATCAGCAGGGTGCCGAGGGAGACGAACATGACGGCTCGTAGGCGGGCGAGTTCGTGCGCATCGGCCGCAGTGGCTCTTCGCGGCGTGGTCACGGCGTCGGTCCCCCAGCCCCGTGGGCGAGTTCGACGGCAGTCGGCCGCTTGGCTGGGTTGCCGGACAGGCAAGCGGCGATGAGGGTTTCGAGTTCGGGAAAAGGCCAAGGCCGGGCGTGGCGTAGTGGAGTGGGGGATGCGGCGGCGATGATGCGCAGTTTTTCGGGACGGTCAGTTTCGTCCTCGTATGCGAAGGGGCGGCGGCCTGTCCAGCACCAGAACAGGGTGGCGCCGAGTGACCACACGTCGGCTGCGGGGGCGGCCTGGATATGGGTGGTGTCGTCGGTGCCGAGGAGGGCGGCGGCGGTCTCCGGCGCGGTGGTGTGGGTGAGGGCACCGCGATAGGGAGTGCGGCCGGTGGCGCCGTCGGGGCCGCAGGCCAAGGCAAGGCACACGATGGCAACCGTTCGTCTCGTTCCGACAGTCCGGCGCCGGCGCCTTGGTGGAGCCTTGCGCAGGCTGCGCAACCAGGCGGGCGTCAGCATCGACACCACGGCGGAAGCCATGCGATGGGACCCCAGCAAGGTGTCACGCATCGAAAACGCCAAGGCACACATGCCGATCAAGGAAGTCGCTCCACTCCTGGCGCACTACGGAGTGACAGACCAGGCCGTCATCACGGCCCTGGAGGGGCTGGCCAAAGACGCCAACAAGACCGGATGGTGGACGACATACGGCGATGTCGTCGCCGACGGCTACCGCGACTACATCGGCCTCGAAGAAGACGCCGAGAGCGCCCACATCTACGCCCAGGGCCTCATTCCCGGCCTTCTTCAGATCGGCGCGTACGCGCGGGAGATCATCGCCGGGACCGCACCACAGCTCACCCAGGACGACGTGAACGCACTTACGGAGATCAGGAAGAAGCGGCAAGCCATCCTCACCGACGCCAGCAGGCCGACGGGCTCCCTCAAGCTGTGGGCGATCATCCACGAGGCGGTGCTGCACTACCGCTCGGCCGCCTACCCGTCCCTGATGCGAGATCAGCTCCGACACCTGCTCGACATGACCGAGCTGCCGAACATCACGATCCAGGTCATGCCGAGGGAAGCCCCTGCCCACCCCGGAATGGTGGGCCCGTTCCACGTGGTCCGTTTTCCAGAACCCTGGCCCACGGTGATCAACCTGGAGAACATCAGGGGCGGCTACTTCGTCGAAGGAACCGACGAGGTCAAGGCGTTTGAATCGGCCTTCGAGCTCATCCGCGCCGCAGCGCTTCCCGTGCCAGGGACACGGGAGACCATTAAAAAGATCATGGAAGGAAGCCCCGAATGACCACTGAGCACGACCGTAGGAGCAACCTCGACGCGGGCGAATGACCGACGCCGTCTGGTGGAAGTCGTCGTTCAGCGACGGCGGACAGCAGTGCGTCGAGGTCGCCGACGTCCGGGGGACTCACCGCGGCATCGCCGTGCGGGACAGCAAGCACCCCGCCGGGCCCGCGCTCCTCTTCGACGCCGACCAGTTCACCCGGTTCACCCAGTTCGCCGCCGGGTTCGGCGCCTGAGCCTCGCCTTCGCCCGGACGTACGGCGACGGCCGCCCCCGCTGGCCTGGGGGCGGCCGTTGCCGGACTCCGGCCCGCCCCTACTGGTGCGCGGCGATCAGAGTCTCCAGGGGGAGGTCGGGGAACTCACGCTCGAAGGAGCTGACGTGCCAGCGGCTGGGGAAGAGCCCCAGCCAGGCGCTGTCGCGGACGCGGAGCATCGCCTCGCCGTGCACGAGCCGGGAGCGGTTGAGCGCGTCGGCGCCCTCCAGATCGGTGGCCCGTGCCGTGCTGTAGGCCAGCGGATCCAGCCGCACCGGCGCGGTGAACTCGTTCTCCATCCGGTGCTTGACCACGTCGAACTGCATCGGTCCGACCGCCGCCAGCACCGGTGCCTGGTCGCCGCGCCGGTCGGAGACGAGGACCTGCACCACGCCTTCTTCGTCGAGTTGGGCGATGCCGCGGCGGAACTGCTTGGAGCGGCCGATGTCGACGGGGCGTACGACGGCGAAGTGCTCGGGCGCGAAGGTGGGCATCGGCGGGAAGACCGCACGGCGTTCGGTGTAGAGCGTGTCACCGACGCGGAGCGCGGCGGCGTTGACCAGGCCGACGACGTCACCCGGATAGGCCGTCTCCACCGAGGTACGGTCCTGGCCGAACACGCTGTGCGCGTACTTCGTCGCGAAGGGCCTGCCGGTCGCGGCCTGCTTGACCGTCATGCCGCGTTCGAAAACGCCGGAGCAGACGCGTACGAAGGCGATCCGGTCGCGGTGCGAACGGTCCATGTTGGCCTGCACCTTGAACACCAGGCCGGAGAAGGGCGCGTCGACCGGACGCTCACCGCCGCCCTCCAGTTCGCGCGGTGCGGGCGCCGGTGCCATGTCGACGACGGCGTCCAGCAGCAGCCGTACGCCGATGTTGGAGACGGCCGCACCGAAGAACACCGGGGTGGTCTTGCCCGCGAGGAACTCCTCCGGGTCGTGCACGCCGCCGGTCTCGCGCAGCAGGTCCAGCTCCTCGGTGGCCTGCACCCAGTCCGCGCCCTCCTCGGCAGCGGCACGCTCCGCGCTCACGGTTTCCTCGACCGCTTCCTTGGCCCCGCCGGGAGCGCGGGTGTAGCGCAGCATCTGGTCCTGATCGCGTACGTCGACCATCCCTCGCAGATGGCCCGCCATCCCCACCGGCCAGGTCACGGGGGTGGGCTTGAGGCGGAACTCCCGCTCGATCTCGTCCAGCAGCTCCAGCGCCTCGCGTCCGGGCCGGTCCCACTTGTTGATGAACGTGATGACGGGGACGCCGCGGTGGCGGCATACGTCGAAGAGTTTCCGGGTCTGCTCCTCCAGGCCCTTCGCCGCGTCGATGAGCATCACCGCACAGTCGACGGCGGCCAGCACCCGATAGGTGTCCTCGGAGAAATCCGCGTGCCCCGGAGTGTCGAGCAGATTCAGCACCACGCCCTGGTGCTCGAACTGCATCACCGCGGAGGTCACCGAAATCCCCCGCGCCTTCTCCATCTCCATCCAGTCCGACGCCACGCCGCGCCGACCCGACTTCCCGTGCACCGCACCCGCCGACGTGATCGCCTGCGCATGCAGCGCCAGCGCCTCCGTCAACGTCGACTTTCCCGCGTCCGGATGGCTGATCACCGCGAAGGTCCGCCGCCGAGCCGCCTCGCTTTTCGCGTCCCCGCTCAACAAAACGGCCACTCCCTCGCTTGGTGTACTCCCACCCGCAAACCTTACTCCCGTCCGGAGGACGACCGTCCGTTCACGGAACCCGCACGGTGCGTGACATGCCCGATATCGCTTTCCGTGGCGGCTGCGCGACTGAGAACATCACGCGATGCGGATACGGGAGATGACGGAGGCGGACGTCGGGGCCGTGGCGGCGGTGCGGGTCCGAGGCTGGCAGCACGCGTACGCCGGGCTGATGCCGCAGGAGTATCTGGACTCCCTCTCCTCGGAGGGGGACGCCGGGGAGCGGCGGCGGGCATTCACCCGGACGCGCGAGGTGATCAGCAACTTCGTCGCGGAGGACACGGCGGGCCGGATCACCGGCTGGGCGGCGCTCGGTCCGTACCGGGAAGGCGACCTTCCGCCCGCCGGGCGCCCCTTCACCTCGGACGGGGAGGTGTACGCCCTCTATGTGCACCCGGAATCGATCGGCACCGGCACCGGGCGCGCGCTGATGGACGTCTGCCTCCGGCAGGCGGAGGCACGCTCCTTTCCGCGCGTCCTCCTGTGGGTGGTGAAAGGCAACGCGCGCGCCCGCCGCTTCTACGAACGGGCGGGCTTCCACCCGGACGGCGCAGAGGAGTCGTACGACGTGCAGGGCGTCCCGGTGCCGGAGGTGCGCTACGCGAAGCGGCTGGCCGCCGCATAGGACCGCCGCCTAACGCACCACGCGGTGGCGGAGGTAGACGACTCCTGACCCGAAGGTGCGGGTCTCGGCGAGTTCGAGATCCACCCGGCGCTCGCGCCGGGGAAAGAACGGAATGCCACCGCCGACCAGCACCGGGTAGACCATGGCCCGGTACTCGTCGATCAGGCCCGACGCAGCCGCCTCGGCGGCGAGGGTGGCGCCGCCGATCGCGATGTCGCCCTCCCCCGGCTCGGCCCGCAACCGCTCGATCTCCTCCGCCGGGCTGCCGGATGCCAGGCGGGCGTTGCCCCGCACCGCCGGCAGGGTGGTGGAGAACACCACCTTCGGGAGCGGCTTCCAGAGCGAGGTCCACTCGCGCATTGAGTCGTCGAGCGAGGGGTCCTGGTCGGCGGTCTCCCAGTACAGCATCGTCTCGTACAGCCGTCGTCCCAGCAGATGGACGCCCACCTCTCGGATCTCGTCGATCCAGAAGCGGAAGACCTCCTCGTCGGGCACCGTCCAGTCGAAGTCGCCGTCCGGCCCGACGATGTAGCCGTCCAGCGACACGGACATCGAGTAGGTCACGCTGCGCATCCGAATGCCTCCTCGGTATCGGGTTCGACAGTACGACCGCCGGACGCCGCAGAACTCATCGCGACTCGCGGGATCCGCTGGGCCAAGGCGGTTCCTCCTGGGCCTGGCCGACCCGGCTGACCGGGCGGTGTGCTGGTGACGTGGCCGCCGGCACGGGGCCGCGCGCGGCGGGCCGACGCGTGGTTCCCAGATGCCAGAGGAGCGTCAGGGCGGTGATTCCGGCGGCCACCAGCCCCAGTGCGGCGGGGTCCAGCCCGAGCCGGTCTTGCGCCAGGGTGACGGCCGCGAGGGCGAGCGCACCGGCCAGGGACGCGGATGGAGTCGTGGCGGTCGACCAGGCGTCCGGCAGCGATGTTCCCGGCCAGAAGCTGCTCGGCGGGACGAAGGGCAAGAGAGGGGTGAGACGTCCTTCCGCTCCCTGAGGCGTCCGCACCTGCTACGGCGCGCCGGCGAGCCTGCCCATCACGTCGTACATCTGCTGCGGGGTCAGCGGGGCGACGGAAAGCGGCCCTTGCGATGTTTCCGCGCTCAGTCCGTCAAGCAAGAAGGCGACTTGGCGGCGCCAGGCGTCCGGCGCAGTGTCCGCGACCGCGCGAGCGAGCAGAGCGTTGGTGCCGAAGAAGAGCAGGAGGTCCTCGCCGGTGAAGTCCGGACGGATAGCGCCGGCCAGCCGGGCTCGCTCGATGATCCGTGTGGCGGCGTCCTGCGCCCGGCCGCAGATAGCCATCAGGCACTCGGCAGCCGGATAGCGTCCGCTGACGACGTCGGCGACCGCGGGATCGGTGGCCTGCAGTTCACAGACCCTCTCTGCGTAGTACGCGAATCCCTCCCCGGCCTCCTCGAAGGACAGGGCGTGCTCGGCGGCTTCGCCGAGACGGTCTGCGGCCAGGCCGGCCACCACTTCGTCGATGAGCGCCTCGCGTGTGCCGAAGAGGTTGTAGAGGGTGCCGTGGCTGACGCCGGCCCGGCGGGCGATTTCTTTCAGGGGCACCTTGAGGCCGCGCTCCTGGAAGAGCTCGGCGGCGGCTGCCCGCAGTTTCTCCGCGTTCCGTTGCGCGTCGGCCCGCATCAGGTCGTTCCTCCTGGCTCCGGCGTTGCGGCCTCCATGGTCGCATTCCCCCCCACCAGATTAACTTGACCCATGGACCAAGTTGCATGTTAACGTCGACCGCGTAAGTTGACCCCAGGGTCAAGAATGCTGTTACGGCAAGGAGCAGTCCCATGTCCAAGGTGATCGCCGTCTTCGGTGCTGGTACCGGTCTGGGTGTGTCCGTGGCCCGCCGCTTCGGGCACGAAGGCTTCCGGGTTGCGCTGGTGGCCCGCCGCAAGGACCGGCTGGACGCCCTCGTCGAGGTGCTCGCCGGTGAAGGCATTGAGGCGGTCGCGTTCTCCGCCGACCTTTCCAAGCCCGCCGGGGTGCCCGCTCTCGTCGGGGCGATCCGTGAGCGCTTCGGCCGGATCGACGTGGTCGAGTACGGGCCGATCAGCGGCGACCAGGGCTTCACCCCGGCCACCGAGCTGGACGCGGCCATCCTGGAGGGCCTGACCCCGCTGCTGCTGTTCACCCCGGTCGAGGTGGTCCGCGCCGTGCTGCCGGAGTGGACCGAGCGCGGCGAGGGCGCCTTCCTGCTGGCTCAGGGCTACTCAGCGGCGCAACCCATGCCCCACCTCAGCGGTCTGGGGCCGGTGATGTCGGCCACCCGCAATTACCTGTACTCCCTCAACGCCGAGCTGGCTGACACGGGTATCTACGCCGGCGCCCTGACCATCGCGTCCCTGATCGCCCGCAGTGAGGTGTCCGCCGCGGCCCAGGCCGCCTTCGACTCGGCCGACGGTCCGCAGTTCCCGGTCGCCGACCCGGACGACCTCGCAGAGGACTACTGGAACATGTACACCAAGCGCGACCGCGTCGAGCAGTTCCACCCCGAGTCGATGACTCCGCAGGCCACCGCGTAGCGCCTGAGGCGCTGAGCAGGACGCTCAGGGTCAGGCAAACCCGCCCCGCCTTTCACATCCAACTCGCAGATCGTCACAGTCGGTCACACCAACTGTCCACCCTGTGCACCCGTACGCTGACCCAGCGTACGAGCCGCCGACCTGGTCACCGCCCTCCGCCCCGCCTCATGCTCAGCCGTGCCAGCCCGCGCGCCGGTGGCCCCGCCACCGCTCTGATCGACGACTGTGACCTGCCGAACGCAGCCATGCGCGTGGCCCTTTCGATGGCCATCCATGCGGCCAGGGCGGCCCAGAAGCCACTAGTGATCCAGCGGTAGTCACGAACTGCCACAACATGACGCACCGTCGGTCAACTAGACTCAATAGCAAGCCCCTGACCAGGGACGATAGCGAACTACCGCTGGAGTACTGGTACTCCAGCCGTAGATCGTGATCTCGGTGGTGAGGGGCGCCGAGGCCAGCGTGGATCATCTCGCCCGAGATCGCCCACGCCGTCACGGGCGTCGGCTCCTTCTTCGTCTACCCGAGTTCACCGAGACGGAGGGCGTCCCGTATCTCGCTGAGCTTCGCGGCCGTTGCCGGGGTACGCTCGTGCGCTTGTTCGGCGAGTCGGAGGGCGTCGTCAATCTCGCTGAGCTTCAGGGAGGACAGGACGGCCTCCCGCTCTATCAGGTCGTCCCGGGACACAGTGGTCAGCCACGTGCACGGGGTGAAGCCTGGACGCGGGAACGCGAGCCGCAGCACGCCTTCGAACGGCAGTCCTTCACCGGCGCCCACCATCACTTCGATGCCCAGACCGCTGATGTCGACGCCCGCCGGAGCAACGACCTGCATCACCCGGATCCCGGACGTGTCCTCTCCCGACAGCAGTACGACCAACCTCCGCTCGTCGAACTGAACCCACCAGACTTCGCCACGTTGCACAAGTCCTCCAAATACAGGACGGCAGGCAGACGCTGCGCGGCCCTGACGCGTTGTGGAGACGGGCGCGGCCACCGTTGATCATCGGTGTGTGAAGACAAACGATCATGCGGTGGCCGCAGGTCACAGCGTAGACCCTGCCCGCTGGCAGGAAGCGTTCGAGGGCCTGATGAGCCGGATAGCGGGACGGTGCACGCGGGTGGAATCCCGGCACCGGGCCCGGAAGTTGGTACTCGGCCGGCTGTCCGACCTGCCGCGCAAGAACTGCTGGACCATCGCCGAGTGGGCCGGGGACAAAAACCCCGGACGGCATGCAGCACCTGCTCGGGCGGGCCAAGTGGGACGCCGACCAGGTCCGCGACGACGTGCGCGCCTACGTGGTCGAGCATTTGCACGACGACGAGGCAGTCCTGGTTGTCGACGAGACCGGCGACGTGAAGAAGGGCACCGACACTGTCGGTGCTCAGCGGCAGTACACCGGCACCGCGGGCAGGATCGAGAACGCCCAGGTCGCCGTCTATCTGGTCTACGCCGGCCGCCGCGGGCACGCCGCGGCGGACCGGGAACTGTACGTTCCGCGTTCCTGGACCTCCGACCCCGACCGCTGCCGGGCAGCCGGCCTTGGCGACAAGACGGAGTTCGCGACCAAGCCGGAGCTGGCCGCTCGCATGGTCACCCGATTCCTCGACGCCGGCCACCGGGCCGCCTGGGTCGCGGGAGACGAGGTCTACGGCGGCAACCCGAGGCTGCGCGCCGCGCTGGAGGAACGTGGCACCGGCTACGTCCTCGCGGTGGCCTGCTCGTACGAAGTCACCACAGGCGCCGGGAAGTTCCGCGCCGACATGCTGGCCAGGAAGGTGCCCAAGAGAGCCTGGCAGAAGCTATCCGCAGGAGCCGGAGCCAAGGGCCACCGCTTCTACGACTGGGCCGTCATCGGCCTCACCGCCCCCAGCCCGGGAGCCGGCAGTTGCTAATCCGCCGCAATCACAGCACCGGCGAACTCGCATATTACCGCTGCTACTCGCCGGCCGTAGTGCCGCTGACCACCCTGGTGCGCGTCGCTGGATCAAGTTGGCGGGTCGAGGACTTTTTCCAGTCCGGCAAAGGCTTGGCGGCCTACGAGATCCAACGACTGTTCATCACGCTTGTCATCCAACGCGCCTTTGACCCTGTCCACCGGCTTCGCTGGTCCGTCTGGCGACGCCGCCACCAGGCTCGATCCCAGACCAGCCACTACCGGCGACAAGCCGCTCAAGCATGAAGATCACGATCTACGGCGCTGGAGTACTAGGCTGATCCGTCGGTCCAACTCTCTTATGTGGAGGCCATGATGGGCGATTCCGAGCTCGAACGTGTCGTGCGTGCTCGCCTCGCCGGGGACGAGGAGCTGCGGGCAGCCGTATCCGCCTACACAGGTGCCGGCCTCTCCCGTGTCGTCGTCGGCGTCACCGACCGTCGCGTTCTCGCGATCAAAAGCACCTACTGGTCGATCCGGGACAAGGGGCTTCTCTGGGCCGATCCGCTGGACGAGGTGGCGTTGGCCGATCTCCCGCAGGAGGTTCGCATGAAGGGCGCCTACACCGGCAATACGTACATCCGCATCCGTCGCGCCGACGGCAGCAAGCTGCGTCTGAATCCCCGGAGCGGCTTCGCCGGCGACCATGCGGGCACGAGGAGCAGCGTGGAACGCCTGTACTCACTCATCTCCGGTCGCTTCTGACCTGCGGCGGCGATGCGGCATGGCGCCACCCGTGCGGTCCACGATCGCCGGTGTGGGGCAGCCGGGCCGGGCGCGCCGTGCGAGGCCCGGCTGCCTGAGGAGTGGCTGAAACGGCAGACGCGGCTGATCGTTCAGAGTGGGGTGACGTACGCGCCCGCGATGCCGCCGTCGACGAGGAAGTCGGCGGCGTTGACGAAGGACGAGTCGTCGCTGGCCAGAAAGGCGACGGCGGCGGCCATCTCCTCCGGCTCGGCGAACCGGCCTGCGGGGACGTGCACGAGGCGGCGTTCGGCCTTCTCGGGGTCCTTGGCGAACAGCTCCTTCAGGAGCGGGGTGTTGACCGGCCCCGGGCACAGCGCGTTGACCCGGATGCCTTCGCGGGCGAACTGCACACCGAGCTCGCGCGACATGGCGAGTACGCCGCCCTTGGACGCGGTGTAGGAGATCTGCGAGGTGGCGGCGCCAATGACGGCCACGAAGGAGGCCGTGTTGATGATGGAGCCCTTGCCCTGGCGCTGCATGTAGGGGAGCGCGGCCTTGCAGCAGAGATAGACGGAGGTCAGGTTGACCTCCTGGACGCGCTTCCATGCCTCCAGGCCGGTGGTGAGGATGGAGTCGTCCTCGGGCGGCGAGATGCCGGCGTTGTTGAAGGCGATGTCGACCGAGCCGTAGGTGTCGTAGGCGGTCTTGAAGAGCGCCTCGACCTGTTCGGGATCGGTGACGTCGACCTGGACGAAGATGCCGTCGACCTCGGCGGCCGCGGCCTTGCCGGTGGTCGCGTCGATGTCGGCGCACACGAGGTTCGCGCCCTCGGAGGCCAGGCGGCGGACGGTGGCGAGGCCGATGCCGCTGCCGGCTCCGGTGACGACTGCGGTACGGCCGACCAGGCGGCGGCACACAGAGGGTCCCCCTGCCGGAGGCGAGGGGAGGTTCTGCTCAGTCAAGGGACTGGCCTTTCTCTCACAAGGGCGAAACGGGACAGCCGGGGGTCAGCGGTCAGTCCTCGGTGCTGATGAAGACGTTCTTGGTCTCGGTGAAGGCCGCGAGGGCGTCGGGGCCCAGCTCCCGGCCCAGGCCGGACTGCTTGTAGCCGCCGAAGGGGGTCCAGTAGCGGACGCTGCTGTGCGAGTTGACGGAGAGGTTGCCTGCTGCGACCGCACTGGAGACGCGGAGGGCGCGGCCGACGTCGCGGGTCCAGATGGAGCCGGACAGGCCGTATTCGGTGGCGTTGGCCAGGCGTACGGCGTCGGCCTCGTCCTCGAACGGGAGGACGACCGCGACGGGACCGAAGATCTCCTCGACGGCTGCCGGGTGGTCCGGGGAGTGCGGGGTGAGCACGGTCGCCGGGTACCAGAAGCCCTTGCCGTCGGGTGCCTCGCCGCGGAAGGCGACGGGGGCGTCCTCGGGGACGTAGGACCGTACGGTCTCCCGCTGGGCCGCGGAGATCAGCGGGCCCATCTGGGTGGCCGGGTCGGTCGGGTCGCCTGCGCGGAAGGAGGTGACGGCCGGCTCGAGGAGTTCCAGGTAGCGGTCGTAGACGCTGCGCTGGACGAGGATGCGGCTGCGGGCGCAGCAGTCCTGGCCGGTGTTGTCGAGGAAGGAGCCGGGGGTGGCGGCCGCGGCCTTCTCGAGGTCGGCGTCGGCGAAGATGATGTTCGGACTCTTGCCGCCGAGTTCGAGGGTCAGCCGCTTCACGCGGTCGGCGCACTTGGCCATGATCTGCTTGCCGACACCGGTCGAGCCGGTGAAGACGATCTTGGCGACACCGGGGTGTTCGACGAGCGCGTTGCCCGCGATGCGGCCGGCGCCGGGCACGGCCTGGAACAGGCCCTCGGGAAGCCCGGCTTCGAGGCCGAGCTCGGCCAGCCGGATCGCGGTGAGCGGGGTCAGCTCGGCGGGCTTGAGGAGGACGGCGTTGCCGGCGGCGAGCGCGGGCGCGACGCCCCAGGCGGCGATCGGCATCGGGAAGTTCCACGGCGCGATGACGGCGACGACGCCGAAGGGTTCGTGGAAGGTGATGTTCAGGCCACCCGGCACGGGGATCTGCTGGCCGTTCAGTCGTTCGACTCCGCCTGCCGCGTAGGCGAAGAGGTCGCGGGCGTTGCCCGCTTCCCCGCGTGCGTTGCCGATCGGGTGGCCCGCTTCGCGGACCTCGAGCTGCGCGAGTTCCTCGAGGTGGTCGTCGATGACGGTGGCGAAGCGGCGCAGCAGCCGCGCCCGGTCGCCGGGGCTGACGCTCGCCCAGTTTTCCTGGGCCTTGGCCGCGCGTGCGACGGCAGCGTCGACGTCGGCCGGGGTCGCCCCGGCGACGGTGGCGACGGTTTCCTCGGTCGCCGGATTGAGTACGTAGTGCTTGCTCAAGGTTTCCTCGCCTGCTCGGGAGTTACATGCGCTCGAAGGAGCGGAACCGCTCCCAGTCGGTGACGGCGCTGTCGTACGCGTCCTGCTCGACGCGGGCCATGTGGGTGTAGTGCTCGACCACGTCGTCACCGAAGGCGGCGCGAGCGATCGGGCTGGCCTCCCAGAGCTCCGCGGCCTCCCGCAGGGTGACGGGTACGTGTGCGGCATCGCCCGCGTAGGCGTTGCCGGTGCACTCCTCGGGGAGCTCCAGCTCGTGCTCCACGCCGTACAGCCCTGCCGCGACCATGCCGGCCACCGCGAGGTACGGATTCACATCGCCGCCGGGGAGGCGGTTCTCGAAGCGGTGGGACTGGCCGTGGCCGATGACGCGCAGGGCGCAGGTGCGGTTGTCGGGGCCCCAGGTGACGGCGGTGGGTGCGAAGGAGCCGGGCCGGAACCGCTTGTAGGAGTTGATGTTCGGCGCGTACAGGAGGGTGAAGTCGCGCATCGCCACTATCTGTCCGGCGAGGAAGTGCCGCATGAGCTTCGACATGCCGTACGGGCCCTCGTCGTCGGCGAGCACGGGCTGCCCGGCCTCGTCGCGCAGTGAGAGGTGGATGTGGCAGGAGTTGCCCTCGCGCTCGTCGTACTTCGCCATGAAGGTGAGCGACATGCCCTCCTGGGAGGCGATCTCCTTGGCACCGGTCTTGTAGATCGAGTGCTGGTCGCAGGTGGTGAGCGCCTCGTCGTAGCGGAAGGCGATCTCGTGCTGGCCGAGGTTGCACTCTCCCTTTGCCGACTCGACGGTCATGCCCGCCGCGCCCATCTCGTTGCGGATGCGGCGCAGCACTGGCTCGACGCGGCTGGTGCCGAGGATCGAGTAGTCCACGTTGTAGAGGTTCGCGGGGTTCATGTCGCGGTAGCCGCGGGCCCAGGCGTCTTCGTAGGTGTCCTTGAAGAGCATGAACTCCAGCTCGGTGCCGGCATACGCCGTCCAGCCGTGCTCGGCGAGCCGGTCGAGCTGGCGGCGCAGGATCTGGCGCGGGGAGGCGACGACGGGCGTGCCGTCGTGCCAGGCCAGGTCGGCGGTGACCAGGGCGGTGCCGGGGTTCCAGGGGGTGCGGCGCAGCGTGCCGAGGTCGCAGAGCATGGCGAAGTCTCCGTATCCGCGCTCCCACGAGGACATGCTGTAGCCGTCGACCGTGTTGAGGTCGACATCCACGGCGAGAAGGTAGTTGCAGCCTTCGGTGCCGCGCTCCAGAGCGTCATCGAGGAAGAAGCGGGCGGCGAACCGCTTGCCCTGGAGCCTGCCTTGCATATCGGTGAAGGCGAGGACGACGGTGTCGATCTCGCCGGTGTCGACGAGCCTCCTCAGTTCGCCGACGGAGAGCGGGGACGTACGGTCAGCCACGGGGAGTGCCTCTCGTCGGTGCAACCGGATGCCATAAGGTATGCACAAGAACCATTGATTGGGAAGGGGCTTCGATGAGTGAGGCTCAGGAATTTGTCGCGCCGGACAGACTGGGCCCGGTGCTGCTGCGCCCCGTGCGGGCGGGCAACGGCTTCGAGGAGGCCCTGGAGCAGATACTCCAGGTCGTACGGCTCGGTCTCGTGCCGCACGGCGAGCGGCTGCCGGCCGAGCGCGAGCTGGCCGACCGGCTGGGGGTCAGCCGGGTCACGCTGCGCGAAGTCCTGAAGGTGCTCCAGGACCAGGGGCTGGTGGAGGCCCGACGCGGCCGGTACGGCGGGACTTTCGTGCGGCGGCGGCCCGAGGTCGCCGGCAGCCGTCTCGAGGACGAGCTGCGGCGGCGGATCGAGAAGGTGGACATCGAGGACACGCTGCGGTTCCGGGAGGTCCTGGAGGTGGGCGCGGCCGGGCTGTGTGCGGCACACGGGCTCGGTGACGAGCGGCGGGAGCGGCTGCGGGCCGCACTGGAGGCGACGCGCGACGCGCCGCTGACCGACTATCGCCAGGTGGACACGCTGCTGCATCTCACGCTGGCGGAGCTCTGCGGCTCCCCGTCGCTCGCCGCGCAGTACGCGGCCGTCCGCGCGACCGTCAACGATCTGCTCGGCTGCATCCCGCTGCTCGTCCGCAACCTCGAGCACTCGCAGGAGCAGCACGAGGCGCTGGTCGAGGCGGTTCTGGAGGGCGACGCGGACGGGGCGCGCGAGGTGATGCGCGAGCACTGTGCGGGCACGGCGGCGCTGCTGCGCGGATTCATCGCCTGAGCAGTGAGAGGCCGATTTGCTGACGCAGGGGGTCTTGCGCTCGGCAGCCGAGCAGGTAAAGGTGTGGCCTCAAACCTTTGACTCGAGGCAGGGAGCGGCTCATGGCCGACGACACCGACTCGTGCAGGGCAACACCCTCCGGCGCGCCGCCGGGTGGCGCCGATTCCACGATCTCTCCGGAAGACGACTATCTGAAGCGGCGCGCGCTGCGCCGGGGCAGCGCCGGCTGGTTGCTGCTGACCGGCCTCGGCGTGGCCTATGTCGTCTCCGGCGACTACGCGGGCTGGAACTTCGGCTTGGCGGAGGCGGGCTTCGGCGGCCTCGCCATAGCCGTCGTGCTCATGGGCCTGATGTACACGTGCCTGGTCTTCTCGCAGGCCGAGATGGCCGCGATCCTGCCGACGGCCGGCGGGGGGTACGGCTTCGCCCGGCGCGCGCTCGGCACCTGGGGCGGCTTCCTCACCGGCACCGCGATCCTCATCGAGTACGTCCTCGCCCCCGCCGCGATCTCCATCTTCATCGGTGACTACGTGGAGTCACTGAACCTCTTCGGCCTGGAGTCAGGCTGGCCGGTCTATCTCGCCTGTTTCGCGATCTTCATCGGCATCCACCTGTGGGGTGTGGGCGAGGCGCTGCGCTTCATCTTCGTCGTCACCGGCATCGCGGTCGCCGCGCTGCTGATCTTCGTCCTCGGGGCCGCCACCGAGTTCGACGCGGGCGGGCTCAACGACATCCCGGTGGATGCCGACGCCTTCGGCGCCAACTCCTGGCTGCCCTTCGGCGTGCTCGGCATCTGGGCGGCGTTCCCCTTCGGCATGTGGTTCTTCCTCGGCGTCGAGGGCGTGCCGCTGGCGGCCGAGGAGACCAAGGACCCGGCACGCTCACTGCCGAAGGCGATGGCCCTGTCCATCGCGATCCTGCTGGTGCTCGCGCTGGTCACCTTCCTCGCCGCGACCGGCGCGCGCGGCGCCGCCGCCGTGCAGGACGCGGGCAACCCGCTGGTGGCCGCGCTCCAGGGCGACGGCGAGCCGACGGCGCTGAGCCGGTTCGTGAACTACGCCGGACTGGCCGGTCTCGTCGCCTCCTTCTTCTCCCTCATCTACGCCGGGTCCCGGCAGCTGTTCGCGCTCTCCCGCGCCGGTTACCTGCCGCGCTTCCTCTCCCTGACGAGCCGCCGCAAGGCCCCGTATCTCAGCCTGCTGGTGCCGGGAGCGCTGGGCTTCGCGCTTGCCGCGTCCACCGGCGACGGCGCCCGGATGCTGAATGTCGCCGTCTTCGGCGCGACCATCTCGTACGCCCTGATGGCCCTGTCGCACATCGTGCTGCGGCGCCGCGAGCCGAACCTGCCGCGGCCGTACCGCACACCTGGTGGCGTCGTCACCTCCTCGGTGGCGCTCCTGCTGGCCTGCTCCGCGCTCGTGGCGACCTTCCTGGTGGACAAGGACGCGGCCTTCATCGCGCTCGGCGTCTATGTCGTCGCCCTGGCCTACTTCGCCTTCTACAGCAGGCGCCGCCTTGTCGCGGCCGCTCCGGAGGAGGAGTTCGCCGCCCTGGCCGCGGCCGAGGCCGAACTCGAACGCAACTGACCTTCTGAGACACGAGTGATCGGAGCAGCCGTGCCCAAGCCGCTCATCGGCATCAGTACGTATCTGGACCCGTCCGTGCGGTGGGGGGTGTGGCACCTGCCCGCCGCCGTGCTGCCGGCCGGCTACCACCGGCAGGTGCAGTACACGGGCGGGCTCGCGGCGATGCTGCCGCCGGATGATCCCGCCGCAGCCGAGGAGACGGTCGCCCGGCTCGACGGGCTGGTCATCGCGGGCGGGGCGGATGTGCAGCCCGTACGGTACGGAGTGGAGACGCACGCGGAGACCGGGCCGCCGGACCTGGCGCGGGATGCCTGGGAGCTGGCTCTGATCGAGGCCGCGCTGGCGGCGGGGAAGCCGCTGCTGGGCGTCTGCCGCGGCATGCAGCTTCTCAACGTCGCGCTGGGGGGCACCCTCATCCAGCACCTGTCGCAGACGGTGGGGCACGGCGGGCACTCCGGGCCGCCAGGGCTGTTCGCCGAGCACGTGGTGAAGCCGGTGCCGGGCACCCGCCTGGCTGTGGCCGTGCCGGAGGCGGTGGGCGTGCCGACGTACCACCACCAGGCCGTGGACCAGCTGGGCGGCGGACTGATGGCGAGCGCGTTCGCCGACGACGGCACGGTCGAGGCGGTCGAACTCCGGGACACGGACAGTTTCGTATTGGGTGTGCAGTGGCATCCGGAGGCGGGTGAGGACCTCCGGGTGATGCGGGCGCTGGTCACCGCTGCCAGGGCGCCGGTGCAGGTCCGCCGCGCCGCGACGGGTTGTCGTGAGCGGTCGGCTGGGCCGGCCCAGCCGAGGGCTCACGGCTCAGTCTGAGCGGTCGGACACGGCAGAGGGCGCCTGCCTTCCCCAGCGACAGCCGGGGGGAGGGGAAGGATGCCGCGCCGTCATCGCCGTGGATGCCGGTCGATGGGCCCGCGGCTGTACACCGCGAACGCGGGCTGCCGTTCGCGGACTTCTCCACCATGATCCGCTGCCCCTCCCCCGGCCGCAGCTGGCGGTGAGGCTCTGGCGAGTCCCGGAATCCGAGCCGGATCAGCGCTCGGCAGGTGATCCGGGAACGCGACCGCACCATCCGGCGTCTGCGCGGCCGGGCCGCAGGCAGCACGCAATGCGCCTCGGAGGGGAGAGTCCGGGACGGCTCCGGGCACGGCGCGCGACGGGTGCGGGCCCGGCCCGGCGTCGCAGGAGTGCGGGGGCCGGGGGTCAGCCGCCCGCGCGGGCCAGGGCGGCCTGGGCCGCTGGGCGGAGGCGGTGGTGGGCCGCGGCCTCGCGGAGTACCGGGCGGGCCCGTGCGTCTCCTATGCGGCCGAGCCCCTCGACGCAGGCGAGCGCTATCGGCCAGTGCGGTCCGGGCCCGTCCAGCAGTCTGCCCAGCAGGGAGACCAGCGCCGGTACGGACTCGGGTGCGCGGAGCGCGACGAGCACCCGTACGGGGTGCAGCGCGTAGGCCGTCCGCAGCTCGTTCGTGGCCAGGGCCGCCGCCGCGCGTGCGGTGCGCGGATCGCGGAGCCGTACGAGGGCGTGTGCGGCGGTGGCACCGCGCAGCGGGTCACGGTAGTTGAGCAGGAAGACGAGAGTCTCGAAGGCCCGGCGGTCCCCCGCGCAGCCGAGTGCGAAGGCGGCCATCTCCTGGGCCCACAGCGGGCGTCCGGTCTCCGCGAGCACTTCCGCCAGGGCGTCGCGCGCGCCGGGGCCGCCGTCCCGGGCGAGCGCTTCCAGTTCGGCCCGCTCAGCCTGCGCACCGCGGCTGTCCGCCTCCGCCCGGACTCTCCTCAGCAGTTGCTCGAATTCCGTGCCGTCCTGCGGTTCCGACAGTGCACCGGTCGTCATAGGACCCCCTCACATGCAATTGAACCGCACCGGAGGGCGTGGCCACAGGGGCCGTACAGGCGCGGGAGAAGCGGCGCACGGCCCGGCGAGGGAGCGCGCACGGGCGCCCGGGCGGGTTCAGGGGCGCTCCGTGGTGTCCGCGCGCGGTACAGGTCACAGCTGCGGCCCTCTGGTGTTCTTGTTACTGGCGAGTTAGTGTGCTCATCAGAGCGGTACCCCCGCTCAGGCGGCCTGGTGACGCAGCCGCCGAGAGTGCAGTCGGTTCGGCGACCTTGGTACGGCCCGGCCCCGGGACAGGGCCGGCCGGTTCTCCGCAACTCCCCTTGCCGTGTGCGTGTGCACGCGCGGCGCACCCTCATCAGCCTCGCCCTGCCGGGGCTTGTGTCACCCACTGACTGGAGTCCCGTGATGGACCGTCCCTCCCTCACCACCATCGCCGTCGTCGGCCTGGGCACCATGGGCACCGGTATCGCCGACGTACTCATCCGGTCCGGCCGCGAGGTGATCGGCATCGACACCGACGAACTCGCCTCCCGCCGGGCCGTGACCTCGCTGGAGACCTCCACCGCGCGCGCCGTGGAGCGCGGGCGCATCACCGCCACGGAGCGCCGGGACGCGCTGGCCCGCTTCCGCACCTTCCCCGATGTGCGGGCCGCCGCCGAGGCGGACCTGGTGATCGAGGTGGTGCCGGAGGACTACGACACCAAGTGCCGCGTCTTCGCCGCGCTCGACACCGTGGTCAGGCCGGACGCCATCATGGCGACAGGCACCAACGCGCTCTCGGTGACCCGGCTGGCGGCCGACTCCGACCGGCCCGAGCGCGTGCTGGGTCTGCACTTCTTCAACCCGGCTCCCGCCATGCGGCTCGTCGAGATCGTCTCCTCGGTGCTGACCGCGCCGGAGGCGGTTGCGGCTGTCACCGATCTGGTCCGCGAGCTGGACAAGGATCCGATCGCGGTCGGCGACCGGCCCGGATTCCTCGCGGACGGCCTGCTGTTCGGCTATCTGAACCAGGCGGCGGCGATGTACGAGTCCCGGTACGCGAGCCGCGAGGACATCGACGCCGCGATGCGGCTGGGCTGCGGGCTGCCGATGGGCCCGCTGGCGCTGCTGGACCTGATCGGCATCGACACCGCGCGCACGGTGCTGGACGCGATGTACGCCGAGTCGCAGGACCGGCTGCACGCTCCGGCCTCGGTGCTGCGGCAGTTGAGCGACGCCGGGCTGAACGGCCGCAAGTCCGGCCGCGGCTTCTACACCTACGCCTCCCCCGGCAGCGCCGAGACGGTGCCGGACGCCGCGACGCCGGACACCGCCGCCACGGACGCGTCCGCCCGTACGGTCCGGGCCGTCGGCGTCGTCGGCTCCGGCACCATGGCCGCCGGTATCGCGGAGGTCTTCGCGAAGGCCGGGTATCCGACCGTGCTCACCGCGCGCGGTGCTTCGAAGGCCGCCGCGGCGAAGGCCCGGGTGGCCACCTCGCTGGAGCGGTCGGTCGCCAAGGGGCGGCTGGGCGCGGCCGAGCGGGACGCCGCGCTCGCGCGGATCGCCCCGGCGGGGTCGCTGGGCGCGCTGGTGGGCGTGGATCTGGTCGTGGAGGCCGTCGCGGAGGATCTCACGGTGAAGCGGCAGCTCTTCGCGGCGCTGGACGAGGTGTGCGGCCCGGGTACGGTGCTGGCCACCACCACCTCCTCGCTCCCGGTCGTCGCCTGCGCCCGCGCCACCTCGCGCCCGCGGGACGTCGTCGGGATGCACTTCTTCAATCCGGCGCCCGCGATGAAACTCGTCGAGGTGGTCCGCACCGTGCTGACCGGCGACGAGGCGCACGCCACCGTGCGCCAGGTGTGCGGGGTGCTGCGCAAGCACCCGGTGGACTGCGGGGACCGGGCGGGCTTCATCGTGAACGCGCTGCTGTTCCCGTATCTGAACAACGCGGTCAAGATGGTCCAGGAGCACTATGCCTCGCCGGACGACATCGACGCCGCGATGCGGCTCGGCGGCGGCTATCCGATGGGCCCCTTCGAGCTGCTGGACGTGGTCGGTCTGGACGTGTCGCTGGCGATCGAGCGGGTGCTGCACACCGAGTTCCGTGACCCGGGGCTCGCCCCCGCACCGCTGCTCGAACACCTGGTCGCGGCGGGTTGCCTGGGCCGCAAGACCGGCCGGGGCTTCCGCGAGTACGCGCGGCGGTGACCGGCTCCGGGCCACCCGGAGGGGGGTGGGGCGGGCTGCTGCAGCCTCCCTCCGGCGGCCCGTCACCCGAGCCCGTCACACCGTGTAACGTGCACCACATGCCGGAGCCCGCGAAGCCTTCCCGTACCCCAGCCGCCTCCTCCCAGCGTCTGAAGCTGCGCCGGGAGTTGGCCGCCGCGGCCATGGAGCTGTTCGCGACGAAGGGGTACGAGGCGACCACGGTCGACGAGATCGCGGCGCGGGCCGGGGTCGCCCGGCGCACCTTCTTCCGGCACTTCCGCTCCAAGGAAGAGGCGATCTTCCCGGACCACGACGAGACCCTCGTACGGGCCCAGGCGGTACTGGAGGCGGCGCCCGCGCACGAGCACCCGCTGGACACCGTGTGCCGGGGCATCAAAGAGGTGATGAAGATGTACGCCGCCTCCCCCAAGGGGAGTGTCGAGCGGTACAAGCTGACGCGCGAGGTGCCGGCCCTGCGCGAGCGCGAGATCGCCTCGGTGGCGCGCTATGAGCGGCTGTTCACGCGCTATCTGCTGGGCCACTTCGACGAGGCGGCACACGGGGACGGCGTGAGCGACTACGACGAGCCGCTGCTCGCGGAGGTTGCTGCCTCGGCCGTGGTCACCGCGCACAACCACGTGCTGCGGCGCTGGCTGCGCGGCGGCGGCGCGGGCGATGTGGAGGCGCAGCTCGACCACGCCTTCGCGATCGTGCGGCGGACTTTCGGCACCGGCTTCGGGGCGAACCGCGCGGTGAGCGGGGGGCGTTCGAACGCGGCGGAGACGGCGCGGCAAGGCGAGGTGCTGGTCACCGTCGCCCGTACGGACGCGCCGCTGGCCGAGATCATGAACTCCATCGAGGACGCGCTGCGCAAACACGACGCTTGACTTGAAGTTCTCTTCAAGTACGACGGTGTCCACATGACCACCACCACGGATATCCAGCAGCTGCACACCCTCGCCGACCGCGCCGCCCTCACCGATCTCCTCGACCGCTACCAGCACTCCCTCGACCAGGGCCCCTTCGACGCCGCCTGGGCGGCGCGCTTCTACACCGCGGACGCCCACATCGAGGTCCCTGTCGGAGCCTCCGAGGGGCGGGAGGAGATCGCCCGCGACACCACGCGCGGCGTCGGACTCTTCGCGCGCACCCAGCATGTCGGCACGAACTACGTGATCGACCTGGACGGCGACCGCGCCACCGTGCGGGCGAGCGTCGTGAGCCTTCACGTACTGCGGGGAGAGCGCCCCCAGGAGGGCATGTTCGCCTCGGGCGGCTGGAACGACTACGAACTGCTGCGGACGGACGAGGGCTGGCGCATCCACCGCCAGGCGATGCACATCACCTGGACCCAGGGCGAGCCTCCCCGCATGTAGCCGGGCAGCCCATGCAGCCGGTCAGCCGCCGCGCTCATCTGTGTACGGCAGCTGACATCCGAGAGGAATTTCTGGCACCCAGTGTCTTGCGTCTTGGCACTGGGTGCCATAACGTCGTTCTCAGTCCGGTCGCTGTCCCCATGGATTTCACCCCCGTGCGCGTACCGGACGCCTGCGTCACAGGCACCCTCCGCGCCCACCCGGCGCTCGGGTCATCCGCGCCCACCGGGCGCTCGACTCATCCGCGCCCACCGGGCGCCGCAGCACCAAGCCGAACCGACGGCACTGCCTCAACATCCCCCAGAGCGTTCCTCCAACGCGCTTCGCCGGAGGCATTACCGTGAACAAGATCCTCGACGCGATCCTCGCGTCCGACACCACGGCCGACGACTTCGCCGCACTCGAACTGCCGGAGTCCTACCGCGCGGTCACCGTGCACAAGGACGAGGCCGAGATGTTCGCCGGTCTGTCCAGCAAGGAGAAGGACCCCCGCGAGTCACTGCACCTCGACGAAGTCCCGGTCCCCGAACTCGGGCCGGGCGAGGCGCTGGTGGCCGTGATGGCCTCCTCCGTGAACTACAACTCCGTGTGGACCTCGATCTTCGAGCCGCTGCCCACCTTCGCCTTCCTGGAACGCTACGGCCGGCTCTCCCCGCTGGCCAAGCGGCACGACCTGCCGTACCACGTGATCGGCTCCGACCTGGCCGGCGTCGTCCTGCGCACCGGAGCGGGGGTGAACTCCTGGAAGCCCGGGGACGAGGTGGTGGCGCACTGCCTCTCCGTCGAGCTGGAGAGCTCCGACGGGCACAACGACACGATGCTCGACCCCGAGCAGCGCATCTGGGGCTTCGAGACCAACTTCGGCGGACTGGCCGAGATCGCCCTCGTCAAGTCCAACCAGCTGATGCCCAAGCCGGGCCACCTCTCCTGGGAGGAGGCCGCCTCGCCGGGGCTGGTCAACTCCACCGCGTACCGGCAGCTGGTGTCCCGCAACGGCGCCGGGATGAAGCAGGGCGACAACGTCCTGATCTGGGGCGCCTCCGGCGGACTCGGCAGCTACGCGACGCAGTTCGCGCTCGCGGGAGGGGCGACGCCCATCTGCGTGGTCTCCAGCGAGCAGAAGGCGGAGGTCTGCCGGAGGATGGGCGCCAGCGCGGTCATCGACCGCACCGCCGGCGGATACCGGTTCTGGAAGGACGAGCACCGGCAGGACCCCAAGGAGTGGAAGCGCTTCGGCAAGGACATCCGCGAGCTGACGGGCGGCGAGGACGTCGACATCGTCTTCGAGCACCCGGGCCGTGAGACCTTCGGCGCCAGCGTGTACGTCACCCGCAAGGGCGGCACGATCGTCACCTGCGCCTCGACCTCCGGCTACACGCACGAGTACGACAACCGCTACCTGTGGATGTCACTCAAGCGGATCGTCGGCTCGCACTTCGCCAACTACCGCGAGGCGTGGGAGGCGAACCGGCTGGTCGCCAAGGGCAGGATCCACCCCACCCTCTCCAGGACCTACACCCTGGAGGAGACCGGGCAGGCCGCGTACGACGTGCACCGCAACCTGCACCAGGGCAAGGTCGGCGTCCTCGCACTCGCCCCGGAGGAGGGCATGGGCGTCCGCGATCCGGAGCTGCGCGCCCAGCACGCCACCGCGCTGAACCGCTTCCGGGACGTGTGACATGGAGTCCCCGCAGAGTCAGAAGCACAAGCAGAGCCAGAAGCAGAAGGACCGTCCGTGGCTGATGCGGACGTACGCCGGGCACTCCACCGCCGAGGCGTCCAACGCGCTCTACCAGCGGAATCTCGCCAAGGGCCAGACGGGCCTGTCGGTCGCCTTCGACCTGCCGACCCAGACGGGCTACGACCCGGACCACACGCTCGCCCGCGGCGAGGTCGGCCGGGTCGGGGTGCCGGTTTCCCATCTCGGCGACATGCGGCGGCTGTTCCGGGACATCCCGCTGGAGCGGATGAACACCTCCATGACCATCAACGCGACCGCCATGTGGCTGCTCGCGCTCTACCAGGTGGTCGCGGAGGAGCAGGGGGCCGACGTAACGGCGCTCCAGGGGACGACGCAGAACGACATCGTCAAGGAGTACCTGTCACGCGGGACCCATGTCTTCCCGCCCGGTCCGAGCCTCCGGCTCACCACGGACATGATCGTGTACACCGTCCGCCACCTCCCCCGCTGGAACCCGATCAACATCTGCAGCTACCACCTGCAGGAGGCCGGAGCCACTCCGGTACAGGAGATCGCGTACGCGATGAGCACGGCGATCGCCGTCCTCGACTCGGTGTTCGCCTCCGGGCAGGTGCCCGAGGAGCGCAGGGGTGACGTCGTCGGGCGCATCTCGTTCTTCGTGAACGCGGGCGTCCGCTTCGTCGAGGAGATGTGCAAGATGCGCGCCTTCGGCCGCATCTGGGACCGCATCACCCGTGAGCGGTACGGCATCACGGACCCGAAGCAGCGCCGCTTCCGCTACGGCGTCCAGGTCAACTCCCTGGGCCTCACCGAGGCGCAGCCGGAGAACAACCTCCAGCGGATCGTACTGGAGATGCTGGCCGTCACCCTCTCCAGGGACGCCCGCGCCCGTGCCGTACAGCTGCCCGCCTGGAACGAGGCGCTCGGCCTCCCCCGGCCCTGGGACCAGCAGTGGTCGCTGCGCATCCAGCAGGTGCTCGCGCACGAGAGCGACCTGCTGGAGTACGGGGACCTCTTCGAGGGGTCGCACGTGGTGGAGGAGAAGGTCGAATCGCTGGTCGCTGAGGCGCTCGCGGAGATCGGCCACATCGAGCAGCTGGGCGGCGCGATGGCGGCCGTGGAGTCGGGCTACCTCAAGTCGCAGCTGGTCTCCTCGCACGCCGAACGCCGCGCGCGCATCGAATCCGGCGAGGAGAAGATCGTCGGCGTCAACTGCTACCAGGGCTCCGAGCCGAACCCGCTCACCGCCGATCTGGACACCGCCATCATGACCGTCGACCCGGCGAACGAGGCGGGTGTGGTGCGGGCGGTGCGCGAGTGGCGGGCCACCCGCGACGAGCCGTACGTCCACCCGCCCGCGGCCAAGGCGCTCCAGCTGCTCAAGGAGGCGGCGGCCACCGACACCAACCTGATGGAGGCCACCGTCGAATGCGCCCGCGCGGGCGTCACCACCGGCGAGTGGGCCGGGGCGCTGCGCGAGGTCTTCGGCGAGTTCCGCGCCCCGACGGGGGTGAGCAGCGCGCCCGTCGCGGTCGCCGCCGAGCGGGGCTCCACGCTGGCCCTGGTACGCGGCCGGGTCGACCGCACCGCAGCCGACCTCACCGCGGCGGCGGGCGCCGCCTCCGGCGGGGGCAGGCTGCGGCTGCTGGTCGGCAAGCCCGGTCTGGACGGGCACAGCAACGGCGCCGAGCAGATCGCCGTACGGGCCCGTGACGCGGGCTTCGAGGTGATCTACCAGGGCATCCGCCTCACGCCCGAGGAGATCGTCTCGGCCGCCGTCGCCGAGGATGTGCACTGCGTCGGCCTGTCGATCCTCTCCGGCTCGCACACGGAGCTGGTGCCCGAGGTGCTGGAGCGGCTCCGCCGGGCCGGGGCGGAGGACATCCCGGTCATCGTCGGCGGCATCATCCCGTCCGCCGACGCACAGGTGCTGCGTGCCGCCGGAGTGGCGGCCGTCTTCACCCCGAAGGACTTCGGTATCACGGAGATCATCGGCCGTATCGTCGACGAGATCCGTACCGCGAGCGGGCTCGAACCCCTTGAGCCGCTCGGCTCCCCCGATCCGCACCACACGCCCGACCCCCTGGAGGTCCCCGCATGACTGGCTCTTCCGGCGCTTCCGGCCCCTCCGGCGGCACGGTGAACCGTCTCCGCCCGCGCCGCTCCTGCCTCGCCGTACCCGGCAGCAATCCGCGCTTCCTGGAGAAGGCCCAGGGCCTCCCCGCGGACCAGGTCTTCCTCGATCTGGAGGACGCCTGCGCCCCGCTCGCCAAGGAGGGTGCCCGGCACACCATCGTCGAGGCGCTCAACGAGGGCGACTGGGGCGGCAAGACCCGGGTGGTGCGGGTGAACGACTGGACGACTCACTGGACGTACCGCGATGTGATCACCGTCGTGGAGGGTGCCGGGCAGAACCTGGACTGCGTCATGCTGCCCAAGGTGCAGGACGCGCAGCAGGTGCACGCGCTGGATCTGCTGCTCACCCAGATCGAGAAGACGGTCGGGCTTCAGGTGGGCCGGATCGGCATCGAGGCACAACTGGAGAACGCCAGGGGCCTTGTCAACGTCGACGAGATCGCCGCCGCCTCGCCCCGGCTGGAGGCCCTGATCTTCGGGCCCGCCGACTTCATGGCCTCGATCAACATGAAGACGCTCGTGGTCGGCGAGCAGCCGCCGGGCTACCCGGCCGACGCCTACCACTACATCCTGATGCGGATTCTGATGGCCGCCCGCGCCCACGATCTCCAGGCGATCGACGGCCCCTACCTCCAGATCCGGAACGTCGACGGCTACCGCGAGGTCGCACGGCGCGCCGCCGCGCTCGGCTTCGACGGCAAGTGGGTGCTGCACCCGGGCCAGGTCGAGGCGTCGAACGAGATCTTCTCGCCCTCCCAGGAGGACTACGACCACGCCGAACTGATCCTGGACGCCTACGAGTACTTCACCTCCGAGGCGGGCGGCAGGAAGGGCTCGGCCATGATCGGCGACGAGATGATCGACGAGGCCAGCCGCAAGATGGCGCTGGTGGTCGCCGGAAAGGGCCGGGCAGCCGGTCTCACCCGTACATCCGAGTTCGAGGCCCCGGAGGCGTGAGCATGCAGTTCGGCCGCACCTATGAGGAGTTCACGGTCGGTGACGTGTACAAGCACTGGCCGGGCAAGACGGTCACGGAGTACGACGACCATCTCTTCTGCCTGCTGACGATGAACCACCATCCGCTGCACCTGGACGCCCACTACGCGGAGCGGACCACCGACTTCGGCCGGAACGTCGTGGTGGGCAACTACGTCTACTCGCTGCTGCTGGGCATGTCGGTGCCGGACGTGTCCGGCAAGGCGATCGCCAACCTGGAGATCGAGTCGCTCAAGCACGTGGCTCCGACCTTCCACGGCGACACGCTGTACGGCGAGACGACCGTGCTGGACAAGACGCCCTCCCGCACCAAGGACGACCGCGGCATCGTGCAGGTCGCGACGAAGGGCTACAAGCAGGACGGCACGGTGGTGTGCGTCTTCCGCCGCAAGGTGATGGTGCCCACCGCGGCGTACGTCGAGGAGCGCGGCGGGGAGCAGCCGGGCCGCCCGGAGCCGCAGGAGATCCAGCCGCAGCGGCGCGTGAAGGGAGCGAAGTGACATGGGAAGGCTCGCGCAGACCGAGGGGCTGACCGAGATCCAGCGGGAGATCCTGGGCACCGTCCGTGCATTCGTCGACAAGGAGATCCTCCCGGTCGCCACCGAGCTGGAGCACCGGGACGAGTACCCGACCGAAATCGTCCGGGGCCTGAAGGAACTGGGCCTCTTCGGCCTGATGATTCCCGAGGAGTACGGCGGGCTCGGGGAGTCGCTGCTGACCTACGCGCTGTGCGTCGAGGAGATCGCCCGGGGCTGGATGAGCGTCTCGGGCATCGTCAACACGCACTTCATCGTGGCGTACATGCTGGCGCAGCACGGCACGCAGGAGCAGAAGGACCACTTCCTGCCCAGAATGGCGACGGGCGACATCCGGGGGGCCTTCTCCATGTCGGAGCCCGCGCTGGGCTCCGACGTGTCGGCGATCACGTCCAAGGGCGTACGGGACGGCGAGGAGTACGTCCTGGACGGCCAGAAGATGTGGCTCACCAACGGCGGTTCCGCGTCTCTGGTGGCCGTGCTGTGCCGTACGGACGAGGGGCATCCGGAGGGCACGCCCGCGCACAAGTCGATGACCACCTTCCTCATCGAGAAGGAGCCGGGCTTCGGTGAGGTGCGGCCGGGACTGACCATACCCGGCAAAATTGACAAAATGGGATACAAAGGTGTCGACACCACGGAGATGGTGATGGACGGCCTGCGCCTTCCCGCGGCGCGCGTGCTGGGCGGGGCCACCGGCCGGGGTTTTTACCAGATGATGGACGGGGTCGAGGTCGGCCGGGTCAACGTCGCCGCCCGTGGCTGCGGTGTCGCCCAGCGCGCCTTCGAGCTCGGCATCTCCTACGCACAGCAGCGGCACACCTTCGGCAAGCCGATCGCACAGCACCAGGCGATCCAGTTCAAGCTGGCCGAGATGGCCACCAAGGTCGAGGCCGCGCACGCCCTGATGGTGGGCGCCGCACGCAAGAAGGACTCCGGCAGCCGCAACGACCTCGAAGCGGGAATGGCCAAATATCTCGCCTCGGAGTACTGCAAAGAGGTCGTGGAGGACGCTTTCCGAATCCACGGCGGGTACGGTTTCTCCAAGGAGTACGAGATTGAGCGGCTCTATCGGGAAGCACCCATGCTGCTGATCGGTGAAGGTACCGCTGAGATCCAGAAAATGATCGTTGGGCGCCGCCTGCTGGAGGAGTACCGTCTTCAGGGGTGATCGCCCGATTCGGGGTGCGGCACCGCGGTTCGGGTGCGGCACCCCAGCCGGGACGCCCGGGTACGGACTGGCCCTCTGGCTTGCCCAGTTGCCACCCGTAACCGATAACATCCCCGAAGGCCGCCGTCCCCTCTCTGTCGCGGCACCCTCCGCTACGAAGGTCATTCATGCCCCACAGCTCATCCTCTGCACCCAGCGGTCGAATCCGCCTAGCGCGCGGAGCGTCGCCGTGGCTCCTCCCCACCATGGCCACCGCCGCCGTCAGCCTGCTCCGGTGCCGCCGGTCAGGAGCCGCCGCGGCGGTCGCCGTGCCCGCCACCGCGCTCGCGGCGGGCATGCTGTGGTTCTTCCGCGACCCTGAGCGGGAGATCACACCGGGCCGCTTCATCTCCCCGGCGGACGGCGTGGTGCAGAGCATCATGCCGTGGAAGGACGGGCGTACCCGGGTGGCGATCTTCATGAGCCCGTTGAACGTCCACGTCAACCGCGCGCCGCTGGCGGGGACCGTGGCGTCGGTGGAGCACATCCCCGGCGGGTTCGTACCGGCGTTCAACAAGGAGAGTGAGAACAACGAGCGGGTCGTCTGGCACTTCGACACGGAGTTCGGCGACATCGAGATGGTCCAGATCGCCGGTGCCGTGGCCCGGCGGATCGTCCCGTACGTAGCGCAGGGCAGCAAGGTCGAGCAGGGCGAGCGGGTCGGGCTGATCCGCTTCGGCTCGCGGGTGGACATCTACCTCCCGCAGGGGGTCCAGGCCGACGTCGAGGTCGGCCAGGCCACGACAGCGGGGGTGACACGACTTGACCGTGACTGATCCCGACACCCAGGCCACATGGGCCGGCGAGGTGGAGGAGGACGACGATGAGATGCCGCTGTCCATGCGGCTCTCGATAGCGGACACCCTGACCCTGGGGAACGCCACCTGTGGCTTCCTCGCGGTCTACTTCACCACCACCGGCGTACTCATCCCGCACCTCGCGGGCAACGAGGACGGCGGCATGGCACGGCACAGCGCCGCCACCGCCGTCATCCTGATGCTCCTGGCATCGGTCTTCGACCTCTTCGACGGGCTGGTCGCACGGAAGCTGCGCAGCTCGCCGATGGGGGCGGAACTGGACAACCTGTCCGACCTGATCAGCTTCGGGCTGGCGCCCGCCTACTTCGTGGCCGTCTGGGGCATGGTCGCCAGCGACGCCCACCAGCGGGTCTCGGTGGTCGCGGCGGTGGTCGTACTCCTGGCGGTGGTCCTGAGACTCGCCCGGTTCTCCTGTGTCACCTTGCGTGACGGCATCTTCCAGGGCATGCCGAGTCCCTTCGGCGCGCTGACGGTCGTCTCGATCGTACTGCTCGGGCTGCCGTTCATCCCGACGCTGCTGGCCATCGTCGGCGTCGCCTGGCTGATGGTGAGCCGCGTGGAGTACCCCAAGCCGCGCGGGCGGCTGGCCCTCGCGATGCTCAGCTGGATCGTGCTCAGCATGGGCCTGCTGGCGGCCTGGGCCTTCGACGCACCGGGCGGCGAGTTGCTGCTCCAGACGGGTTGCGCGCTCCAGGTCGTCCTGGGCGCGGTCATCCCGCTCTTCGCCACGGCCCGCCGGGTCAACAGCTTCCGCGACAACCGCCGCGAAGCGCGGGCTGCTGCGCAGGGCTGAGGCCGGAACACGGCATGCGCGCGGGCCCGGACGGAGGCTT
>NZ_JAJAGO010000013.1 GCF_025165795.1 Streptomyces gossypii | reverse complement strand
GAGCGAGGAACGAGCGAGTGCAGCGCTGAGGAGTGTCGACACCGGGTACGAGCCCGCGGAGGCGAGCCGAGCGCACAGGAGGAGTGTCGACACCGGGTACGAGCCCGCGGAGGCGAGCCGAGCGCATAAAAGCGCGCGTCGTAGACTTCCCCACTCGCCCCAGAAGTCCCGCGCCGGAGGTGGCCCATCCCGTGACCGAGCAGCCGTTCACTCATCTGCATGTGCACACTCAGTATTCGCTGCTGGACGGTGCCGCGCGTCTGAAGGACATGTTCAACGCCTGCGGCGAGATGGGCATGTCCCATATCGCGATGACCGATCACGGCAACCTGCACGGCGCGTACGACTTCTTCCATCAGGCGAAGGGCGCCGGGGTCACCCCGGTGATGGGCATCGAGGCGTATCTCGCCCCGGAGTCCCGCCGGAACACCCGGCCGGTCAAATGGGGCACCCCGCATCAGAAGCGGGACGACGTCTCGGGCAACGGCGCGTACACGCACATGACGATGTGGGCGCGGGACAGCACGGGGCTGCACAATCTCTTCCGCGCGCAGTCGCGGGCCAGCCTGGAGGGTTTCTTCCGCAAACCGCGGATGGACAAGGAGCTGCTGGCGGAGTGTGCTCAGGGTCTGATGGCCACCACCGGCTGTCCTTCGGGCGAGGTGAGCACCCGGATCCGGCTGGGCCAGATGGATGAGGCGGTGCGGGCCGCCGGGGAGTATCAGGACATCTTCGGCAAGGAGAACTTCTTCGTCGAGCTGATGGACCACGGGATCGAGATCGACAAGCGCGCGCGGGCGGGCCTGGAGGAGATCGCCCGGAAGCTGGACGCGCCGTTCGTCGTCACCAACGACTCGCACTACACCTATGAGCGCGAGGCCTCGGCCCACGACACGCTGCTGTGCATCCAGACGGGCAACAACCTCTCCAATCCTGACCGTTTCAGGTTCGACGGCGCGGGCTACTACCTCAAGTCGGCCGCCGAGATGTACGCGATCGACTCCTCGGAGGTCTGGCAGCAGGGCTGCCGCAACACCCAGTTGCTGATCGCCGAGCGTGTCGACACGGCCGGGATGTTCGAGACCCGCAATCTGATGCCGCGCTTCGAGGTGCCCGAGGGGTACACGGAGGTGACCTGGTTCAAGGACGAGGTCGCCCGCGGCATGGCCCGCCGCTATCCCGGGGGGATCCCGGAGGACCGCCAGCGGCAGGCGGAGTACGAGATGGACATCATCATCGAGATGGGGTTCCCGGGCTACTTCCTCGTCGTCGCCGACTTCATCATGTGGGCGAAGAACAACGGGATCGCGGTCGGCCCGGGGCGCGGTTCGGCGGCGGGCTCGATCGTCTCGTACGCGATGGGCATCACGGACCTCGATCCGATTACCCATGGTCTGATCTTCGAGCGGTTCCTCAACCCGGAGCGTGTCTCCATGCCGGATGTCGACATCGACTTCGACGAGCGCAGGCGCGGTGACGTGATCCGCTATGTCACCGACAAGTACGGCGCCGACAAGGTCGCCATGATCGGCACCTACGGCACCATCAAGGCGAAGAACGCGATCAAGGACGCCTCCCGCGTGCTGGGTTATCCGTACGCGATGGGTGACCGGCTCACCAAGGCGATGCCCGCCGACGTCCTGGGCAAGGGCATCCCGCTGTCCGGGATCACCGACAAGAAGCACCCCCGCTACAGCGAGGCAGGTGAGATCCGGGGGATGTACGAGAACGATCCGGATGTCACCAAGGTCATCGACGCCGCCATGGGCATCGAGGGCCTGGTCCGGCAGATGGGCGTGCACGCGGCCGGTGTGATCATGTCCAGCGAGAAGCTGATCGACCATGTGCCCGTCTTCTCCCCGAAGAACGACGGCACCGTGGTGACCCAGTGGGACTATCCGAGCTGTGAGGCGCTCGGCCTGCTGAAGATGGACTTCCTGGGGCTGCGCAACCTCACGATCATGGATGACGCGGTCAAGCTCATCAAGAAGAACAAGGGCGTGGAACTGACCCTCCTCGACCTGACGCTGGACGATCCCAAGACCTTCGAGCTGCTCTGCCGTGGCGACACTCTGGGCGTCTTCCAGTTCGACGGCGGCCCCATGCGTTCCCTGCTGCGTCTGATGAAGCCCGACAACTTCGAGGACATTTCCGCCGTTTCGGCGCTCTACCGTCCGGGCCCGATGGGGATGAACTCCCATATCAACTACGCCCTCCGGAAGAACGGCCAGCAGGAGATCACCCCGATCCACCCGGATCTGGAGGAGCCGCTCAAGGAGGTCCTGGGGATCACCTACGGCCTCATCGTCTACCAGGAGCAGGTGCAGAAGGCGGCTCAGGTGCTCGCCGGGTACACCCTGGGGCAGGCGGACCTGCTGCGCCGGGCGATGGGCAAGAAGAAGAAGGAAGTGCTGGACGCCGAGTTCGTCAACTTCCAGAAGGGCGCCCGGGCCAAGAACTACTCGGACGAGGCGATCCAGGCGGTCTGGGACGTGCTGGTGCCGTTCGCCGGATACGCCTTCAACAAGGCGCACTCCTCGGCGTACGGGCTGGTCACCTACTGGACGGCCTATCTCAAGGCGAACTATCCGGCCGAGTACATGGCCGCGCTGCTGACCTCGGTCCGGGACGACAAGGACAAGTCGGCGGTCTATCTCAACGAATGCCGCAAGATGGGCATCAAGGTGCTGCCGCCGGACGTCAACGAGTCGGACGCGAACTTCACTCCGCGCGGAGACGACACCATCGTCTTCGGTCTCACCGCCGTGCGGAACGTCGGGCAGAACGTCGTCGACTCGATCGTGCGGTCCCGCAAGGCCAAGGGGACGTACGCCTCCTTCCCCGACTTCCTGGACAAGGTCGAGGCCGTCGTGTGCAACAAGCGCACGGTCGAGTCCCTGATCAAGGCCGGTGCCTTCGACGAGATGGGGCACACCCGCAAGGGGCTGACCGCGCACTTCGAATCGATGATCGACAATGTCGTCGCGGTCAAGCGCAAGGAGGCCGAGGGTCAGTTCGACCTCTTCGGCGGCATGAACGACGACGCGGGGGAGGACAAGCCCGCGTTCGGGCTCGACGTCGAGTTCTCCGACATCGAGTGGGAGAAGACCTATCTGCTCGCCCAGGAGCGGGAGATGCTCGGCCTCTATGTCTCCGACCACCCGCTGTTCGGTCTTGAGCACGTGCTCAACGACAAGGCGGACGCGGCGATCGCCCAGCTGACCGGCGGTGACTACTCGGACGGCTCCATCGTCACCATCGGCGGCATCATCTCCGGGCTGCAGCGCAAGATGACCAAGCAGGGCAACGCCTGGGCCATCGCCACCGTCGAGGACCTCGCGGGCTCCATCGACTGCATGTTCTTCCCGGCGACCTACCAGCTGGTCTCCACACAGCTGGTGGAGGACGCGGTCGTCTTCGTGAAGGGCCGTCTCGACAAGCGCGAGGACGTCCCCCGGCTGGTCGCGATGGAGCTGATGATCCCGGACTTGAGCGAGGCTTCGGCGAACGCCCCCGTGACCATCACCATCCCGACCGTGAAGATCACCCCGCCCCTGGTGGAGAAGCTGGGCGAGGTCCTCACCCACCACCGGGGCGCCACCGAGGTACGGGTGAAGCTGCAGGGCAGCCGCAGCACCACGGTTCTGCGGCTGGACCGCCACCGTGTGACGGTCGACCCGGCCCTCTTCGGAGACCTGAAGCAACTGCTGGGCCCGGCCTGCCTCACCGGCTGAGCGGGCGGTTCACCGGTACAAGGCGCGCAGCCGGGCGCAGCACGAGCGCCGGGCCGGCAGCGAGGGGCGCGCCCGGCGGCGTGCCCCTCGGCCCTGTCCTTATGGCAGCGGCGGTCAGTTGTGGCCGAAGCTCTTCTTGCGTCCCTTCTGCGCCACGGTGGACGGGGTGACCTCCGACTTCATCTCCCCGGACTGCGCCTCGGCGGCGGCAGTCCTCGCCTGCGCCGCACCGCGCTCGGCCGAGGAGCGTTGTTGCTGTTTGCGTTCTCGGTTCTTGTTCTTGGCCATTTTCGTCCTCCAGAGGTGTGTGCCGGTGGGCCGAAAACAGCCTTGCATAGGGGGACGAATGGTGCATGCTGGGCAATTACCATGAGTAAGAGCATTCTCCTGAGCCCGCCACGCCGATGATCGAGCTCGGACAGTTAACACTCGTACGGTCGGGCAGACTCTCGGGAAACCTCCTGCGAGAGAAGGTGGAACGTGGACCGCTGCGTCGTCCTGGTGGACGCCGGATACCTGCTGGGCGCCGCCGCGAGTCTGCTGGCCGGGGAGCCGACCCGTTCCCGGATCAACGTGGATCACGTGGCGCTGATCCAGGCCCTGCGCGAGCGCGCCCAGGGTGATACGCAGTGCGCGCTGCTGCGCATCTACTGGTTCGACGGCGCGCCGGACCGCGTGCCGCAGCCGGAGCACCGGCGGCTGCGCGTCATGCCCCGGGTGACCGTACGCCTTGGTGCCCTCACCCGGAGCGAGGGCCGTTGGGCACAGAAGGGCGTCGACGCCGCGATGCACGCGGAGCTGACCGAACTCGCCCGCAACCGCGCCTGCTCGGACATCGTGCTGGTCACGGGCGACGGCGATCTGCTGCCCGGTCTGATGTCCGCCAAGGAACACGGCGTCGCCGTGCACCTGTGGGCCGTGCAGGCCGCAGACGGCGACTACAACCAGTCCGAGGATCTCGTCGCCGAGGCGGACGAGCGGCGGGTGCTGGACCGCGCGTGGATCACCCAGGCGGTGCACGCGAAGGACCTCAGCGGTGTGTGCGCCCCGCAGTCCGCACCAGGGCCGGAGATCGCGGCGATCCTCTCCGCCCCGCTGCCGGAATCCGCGAAGAACGGCGCGGCGCCGCCCTCCCCCGGGGCGGCCACGGCGCCGCCTGCCGAACACACCACCGAAGGCGAGAGAGACCAGGGGGCCGCCGGGAAGGGTGCCCCCGGTGCGGAGGCGGCGCCGTCCCGGAGCGAGAGCCACCCCGGCGTGCCGACGCCCAAGGATCTCGCCGGGCTCGGCCGCCCCGCACCGTCTGCCGTATCCGCCGCCGCGCCCGCCGTACAGCCGGCCGCCACCCTCCGCTGGTCCTCCGACCGGGGCTGGGTCGACCGGGCGGGCTCCACCGGGGAGGCACCGGAGATCGCGGCGCTGCCGATGCTGGCGCAGCTCACCACGGCGGAGCAGCGCTGGGCGGACCGCGAGGAGGACATCACCGCCGTCAGCGGTGACCCGTTCGAGGTCGGCCAGGTCTTCGCCCGCCGCTGGACGGCCCGGCTCGCCACACCCGTACACCTCCAGCACCTCTCCCGCGAGTACCCGCGCATCCCGCACCGGATCGACGGCGAACTGCTGCGTTACGCAGCCCGGTTCGGACTGCTCGCGCACAAGGACGACCAGATCGACGAACACGACCGGTACGCCATCCGGGCGGGCTTCTGGCGTGAGGTCGATTCACTGACGGAAACCGACCGGGCCCCGGCCTCGGAGTAGAGGACCTCCCGCCCGACGGCAGACGCAGGCAGCCCCCTGTCGCGGGGAGCGCGGGCAGGCCGCGTACCCTCGTAGTTCGTGGGTACGGTCACGGGGCAGGCGGTGGGGAGCGTGGACAGGCCGACGGGAGCCGTCGTTCGGACAAGCGACCTTGTCAAGACATATCCGGCCGGCCGGACGCGGCGCGGTACGCCGGGCACCCCTCCCGTACGGGCCAGTGACGGCGTCAGTGTCACCGTGCACCGGGGCGAGATCTTCGGGCTGCTTGGTCCCAACGGCGCCGGGAAGTCCACCCTCGTACGGCAGCTGACCGGCCTCCTGCGGCCCGACTCGGGCAGCGTCCACGTGCTCGGCCACGACCTCGTGCGGCATCCCGACCGGGCGGCGCGGCTGCTGGCCTATCTGGGGCAGGAGTCCAGCGCGCTCGACGAACTGACGGTGTCGCTGGCAGTCGAGACCACCGCGCGACTGCGCGGGCTGGAGCTGCGGGAAGCCCGCCGCGAGCGCGACACCGTGATCGAGGAGCTGGAACTCGGCGAGATCGCCGGACGTCCGCTCAAGAAACTCTCCGGCGGGCAGCGCCGCCTTGCGTGTGTGGCCACGGCCCTGGTCGGCGAACGTCCGCTGCTCGTGCTGGACGAACCGACCACCGGCATGGACCCGGTCGCCCGGCGGGCTGTCTGGGCCGCCGTGGACCGGCGCCGCGCGGAGCGGGGCGCGAGCGTGGTGCTGGTCACGCACAACGTCATAGAGGCCGAGACCGTGCTGGACCGGGTGGCGGTCATGGACCGCGGCCGGGTGATCGCCTGTGACACCCCGGGCGGTCTGAAGGCGCTGGTCGGCGACGACGTACGGCTGGATCTGGTGTGGCGCGAGCGGGCGCCCCTGGAGGTGGCGGAAGTCGCCGCGCTGGCCGCCGACGCGGCCATGTCGGGCCGCCGCTGGACGCTGCGCCTCACGCCGCAGGCCGCCAGGGACGCGGTCACGGCCGTGACCGGCGGCCCCGCGTTCGCGGCGCTCGACGATTTCACGCTCGCCACGCCGAGCCTGGAAGATGTCTATCTGGCTCTCGGGGGACGTACGGAAGGCTTGGTGAAGGCGTGAGTACGTTTGCCCCCCGACCGTCGCGGACGGTCCGCGCGGCGCGCTGTTCTCTGGAAGCGCGGCCCGTCGCCGCACGTCCGACGCGTCCGGCACACCCGGCGTGCCCCTCCTGCCGGGTGCATCCGGCGCCCGCCCGGGAGACGGCGCGGCGCTGCCGGTACGCAAGCGGGGTGCGGTGAGCACGGCGGCGGCCAGGGGCCCGGCCCCGGCCGTGACGGAACCGCCCGGCGTTTCCGGACCCGGCGCACGTGCCGCGACCGCGCCCGTCACCGGGGCCACCACGGCACACGCGCCCGCGACCCCCGCGCCGCTGGCCCCGCGCGCCCGGCTGTGGCCCGCGCTGGGCGCCGTCTACCGCGCCCAGCTCTCCCGCGCCCGGGTGGCGCGGATCCCGCTGCTCTTCGTGGCCACCTTCCAGTCGCTGGGGATCATGGTCCTGATGCGCGGCGTCGTCGACGGCGGGGCCGAGGCACGGGCGGTCGTCGCCGGTTCCAGCGTGCTCGTGGTGGCCTTCGTCGCGCTGAATCTGCTGGCGCAGTACTTCGGGCAGCTACGGGCGTCCGGCGGGCTCGACCACTACGCGACGCTCCCGGTGCCCGCGGCCGCCGTGGTGCTGGGCGCGGCGGGGGCGTACGCCTCCTTCACCGTGCCCGGGGTCGTCATCACGGCGGTTGCCGGGAGTGTGCTGTTCTCGCTGCCGATGGGCGGACTGTGGGTGCTGGTGGCGGTGATTCCGCTGGCCGGGGCCGCACTGGCGGGCTTGGGCGCCGCACTCGGGCTGCTCGCCCCGCGCGCCGAGCTGGCGACACTCTGCGGGCAGCTGGGCATGTCGGCGGCGCTGCTGCTGGGCGTCCTGCCGGGCGGCCGGCTGCCCGAGCCGGTGCAGTGGGTCCGCGACCTGCTGCCGTCGACCTACGGCGTCGAGGCGCTGGCCCGGACGTTCGAGCACAGCCCGGACTGGGGGCACGTCTTGTTCGACCTGGGCGTGTGCGCTGCCGTCGGCGTGGTCTCGCTGGCCGCCGCCACCTGGGCCTACCGTCGCGCGGCGGTCCGGTGACTCTGCTGCTGCCGCTGCCTCCGGCCCGGTCCGTACGTAACATTCGGATACCGGGCCGCCCCCGGCAGCGGCCCCTTTAGTCGTCTCTTACGCCCTCCCGTGGCACACTCGGGCGTCGATGGGTATGGCAGCAGCAGGCATACGGGCAGCGCGGGCGGGAGTCTTCACCGCGCTGTGCGTCGCGCTGTCCGCGGGCGCCCATGTGCTGCTCTCCGGTACGCCGGTGCCGCCCACCATGCTGGCCGTCCTCAGCGTCGTCGTCTTCCTGATCGCCTTCGCCCTCGCCGACCGTGAGCGCGGCTACGGGCGGATCGCGGCGCTGCTGATCCCGCTCGAACTCTTCGCGGACACCGTCTTCACCAGCGGCCAGCACGCCTGTTACGGACAGGCGGGCGGCCCGGTGACGGGGCCGCTGCGCTCGGTCGGCATCGATTTCGTCTGCGCCGGAGGCGAGGTCGGTACCCCGCTGGCCCGGATGGCGCACGGCGGCTCTGCCCTCCCGGCAGGCGCCCATCCTGGTTCGCCGTGGCTTCTGCTCGCCGCCCACCTGGCGGTCGGCCTGCTCGCGGCGGCGTGGCTGCGCCGCGGCGAGGCGGCGGTCGCGCGGCTGCTGCGCGCTGCGGGCGCCACCGCCTTCCGGCCGCTGCTGCTCGCGGTGACCGGCTGCCGTCCGGTCGCCGGACCGCCGGCCGGTACCGCCCGCGCGCTCCCCGTACGCGCCGCGCGCTCCTTCACGCCCCTCAAACACTCCGTGCTGCGCCGTGGACCTCCGGCGGCCGTCCCGGCCGCCGTCTGAGAACCCCACGTCCCCGCATACGTACACACGGAGAAGACCGAGAATGAGCAAGCGCAACAGCCAGGAAGCCAAGCGCGCCGCCCGCGAGCGGCTGCGCATCGAGCGTGAGCAGCAGGCGAAGAAGGAGAGGGTACGGCGCCAGCTGGTGGTCGCCGGGTCCATCGTCGGTGTGCTCGCCATCGCCGCCGGTGTCGGAGTCGCCGTCTCGAGCATGGGCGGCAACGGCGGAGAGGGCGACAACAGCGACTGGGGTGCCGCCGAGAAGCTGGCCAAGAAGGGCGTCGGCGGCAGCGTCCAGGTCGAGGGCAAGGCGCAGAAGTACGCCGCTCCGGACAACGCCAGCGGCAAGAACGGCACCAGCATCATCATCGGTGACAAGAAGGCCAAGCACACGCTCGGCGTCTTCGAGGACATGCGCTGCCCGATCTGTTCCAGCTTCGAGCAGGCGAACGGCAAGGTCCTTCTCGAGGACATCGAGAAGGGGAAGTACAAGGCGGACTTCACCTTCGGCACCTTCCTCGACAACAACCCGGCGGGCGAGGGCACAGGCTCCAGGAACGCGCTGAGCGCGCTCGGCGCCGCGCTGAACGTCAGCCCGGAGGCGTTCCTCGAGTACAAGGAGCTCCTGTACTCCAAGGACGTCCACCCCGAGGAGACGGACGACGCCTTCGCCGACGACAAGCACCTCGTCGACCTGGCCCAGGACGTCAAGGAGCTGAAGGGCAACAAGGAGTTCGAGAAGGCCGTCACCAACGGCACGTACGACGCGTGGGCCGTGAAGATGTCCAAGAAGTTCGACAAGTCCGGGGTCACCGGGACCCCGACCGTCAAACTCGACGGCACCCACCTGAAGGCGAACGCGCAGGGCAGCCCGCCCATGACACCCGAGCAGTTCAACACCCTGGTGGACCAGGAGATCGCCAAGAGCGGCTCCAAGGGCGCGAAGGAGTAGCGCCGGGGCTCATCCGGGCGCGACGGGCAGGCACTCCGCGAGGGGTGTGCCTGCCCGTCGGCCGTTCCGGCGGCCGTCCACCGGCGCCCGGCGCAGCCCGTACTCTGGCCCCATGGCTGGGGGAACTCGGGGACAGATCATTGACGGCCGCTTCGAACTGCTGGACATGCTCGGCAGCGGAGGCATGGGCACGGTGTGGCGGGCCCGTGACACCGTGCTGCACCGCGAGGTGGCACTGAAGGAAGTACGGCCCGTCGACCCGGCCATGACTCCGGAGGACTCGGAGGCGTCGCGGCTGCTGCGGGAGCGGGTGCTCCGCGAGGCGCAGGCGCTGGCCCGGCTCAGTCACCGGCACGTGGTGACGGTTCATCACATCGTGGACCAGGGACCGTATCCGTGGATCGTGATGGAGCTGCTGCCCGGCAACGGCCTGCACGAGAGGCTGGCGCAAGGGCCTCTGGAGGCCGCTGAGGCCGCGGGGATCGGGCTCCAGGTACTGGAGGCGCTGCGCGCCGCGCACGCCGCCGGAATCCAGCACCGTGACGTCAAGCCGGCGAACGTCCTGCTGCGTGAGGACGGCAGCGCCGTCCTCACCGACTTCGGGATCGCCGCGCTCCAGGGCTCCTCCTCGCTCACCGCCACCGGCGAACTCATCGGCTCACCCGAGTACATCGCCCCGGAGCGGATCCGGGGAACGGCCGACGACCCCTCCAGCGACCTGTGGTCACTCGGCATGACGCTGTACGTGTGCACCGAGGGGCACAGTCCGCTGCGCCGGGGCACCAGCCTGGCGACGCTGGCCGCCGTCCTGGACGACCCGGTACCGCCGCCGGTGCGCAGCGGCGGGCTGACACCCGTACTGAACGCGCTGCTCGTACGGGACCCGGCGGAGCGGCCGGACGCCGGGCAGCTCGCGGACATGCTGGCCGACGCGGCCGCCGGGCGCACCGCCGCTCCGTATCTGCCCACCCGGACCGCGGTCCCGAGGCCCGCCGCTTTCCAGGCACCGCCGCCCCCCTCTCCGGTCCGCCCTCCCGGGGAGGCGACACCGCGGACACCGGTGGCCTCGCAGTTCCCGACGGCACCGCCGCGGACTTCGCGGCGGGGACGCGGTGCGATGGTCGCCGGAGCCGCGGTGGCGGTGGCCGCGCTCATCGCGGGGAGCGCGTTCCTCATCACCCGCGGCGGAGACACCTCGGACAGCGCCGACGGCGGCGGCCCCGGCCCCACCCGCTCCTCGAAGAGCCCGGACGCTCCGAAGAACCAGGACACGCGGACCACCGAGCCAGGATCGCCCCGTCCGCTGGAGACGCCCACCCCCTCCGGGCCGGGCTCGCCGACCGCGAGCGCCTCGGCGCCGCCGACCTCCGAAGCGCCGTTGCCCGGCGATGCGGGCAGCGATGCCTGGGTCGCCCAGCTCGCGTCCGTACCGAAGACCGACGGAGCGACGGCCCGTGCGCAGCGGCACCGGGCGCTGAACAGCAAGGTGCCGGGCGTGCGTTATGTGGACAGCGACAAGTACGGCTCGCTGCGGGAGGGTTACTGGATGTTCTACGTGGCCGGGCCGGAGGCGGGCGGCGGCGGCGAGTTCGGCGACGGCAACGCGGTGGCCGACTGGTGCGCGAGTGAGGGCATGACCTCCTCGGACGAATGCGTCGGCCGCTATCTGAGCGATGACCCTGGCGACCGCGTGTACCTCTGCGCGGCGGACAAGAGCGCGGGGACGGGGCGCTGCACCCGGCCCTGAGCCGCTTCACCGGCGCCGGCGGGCTACAACTCCGAGAGGAAGGCCAGGGCCGTGTGCCAGGTCTGCGCCGCCGCCTCCGCGTCGTGGTCGTCGAGCTCCGGGTCGGTGTAGATGTGGCCGGCCCCCGGATAGCTGTAGACCTCCACCTCCGCGCCCGCCCGCACCATCCGCAGATACCACGCGCTCAGCCAGTCGTGCGGCTCGAACGGATCCGGGTCGGCGACATGCAGCTGCACGGGAAGCTCGTCCACGGCGGCGTCGTCGGCGATGTCCGAGGTGCCGTGGAACAGCAGCAGCCCGCGCGCCTTCTCGTCACCCAGCGCCAGGGTCTGGGCCACCGAGCCGCCGAGCGAGAACCCGGCGTAGACGAGCCCCTCCGACGAGTGCGGGGCCGTCTTCGTGATCGCGCGGCGGAGCAGCTCGTCACGGCCGATCTCGTCCTTGATCACCATGCCCTCCTCGACGGTGGCGGCCTGCCGCCCCTCGTAGAGGTCGGGAACGAGCACCTGATGGCCCGCCGCCCGCAGTCGTTCGGCTGCGCTGTGCACGGCGGGGCGCAGGCCATAGGCGGAGTGGAACAGCACGACAGTGGCCACGATGGTGTCTCTTCCCACAGGTAGGTGATTTCGTACCTGCCCATCCTGCCAGCTAGCGTTTCCGGCGGCTGGCCGGTCCTCGGCACCCCGTGAACCCCGTCCATCGCACAGTGAGAGGAGCTGAGACCCGCATGGAGCAGGTACTGCGCCCGCTTCTGGTGATCAGTGCCACGATCGCGCTCACGCTCACCGTCGGCTGGCTGGTCGACCGGATACTGAGCGTGGCCGACCGCAGGCATCCGGAGACCCCGCTGTGGGGCCTGCTGCGGAACTGCCAGCTGCCCCTGCAGGTGGTGCTCGCCTCCGGCGCCCTGCACGGTGCCTACGGCTGGACCGGCATCGACACGGGGGACGACGTACTGGTCAAGAACCTGCTGGCGCTGGTGACCGTGGGCTCCCTGGTCTGGCTGGCCGTACGCTGTGCCACCGCCGTGGCCGAGACCTCACTCGCCCGGTACGCCGCGCGGACCAACGACCCGGCCCGGGTGCGGCGCTTCCGCACCCAGCTGACCATGGTCCAGCGGGTGCTCACCTTCGTGCTGGCGATGATCGCCGCCGCGCTGGCGATGCTGCTGCTCTTCCCCGCCCTGCGGACGCTGGGCGCCTCGCTGCTCGCCTCGGCGGGTCTGATCGGGATCGTCGCCGGCGTGGCCGCCCAGACGATGCTGGGCAACTTCCTCGCCGGCGTGCAGATCGCCTTCGGCGAGTCGGTGCGCATCGGTGACACGGTCGTCGTCGAAGGCGAGTGGGGCACGGTCGAGGAGATGTCCCTCGCCTTTTTGACCGTACGGATCTGGGACGACCGGCGGCTGACGATGCCGGTCTCCTACTTCAACAGCAAGCCGTACGAGAACTGGTCGCGCGGCGGCACAGAGATCACCGGCACGGTGTATCTGCACCTCGACCACTCGGCCCCCGTCCCGGCCCTGCGGGAGCATCTGCGCACCGTGCTGGAGGGCCGTGAGGACTGGGACCGGCGCAGCTGGAACCTCGTCGTCACGGACAGCACTCCCAGCACGATCCAGGTGCGCGCCGCGATGTCGGCGAAGGACACCGACGACTGGTGGACCTTGCAGTGCGCGGTGCGCGAGGAACTGATCACCTGGCTCCAGCGGGAACACCCGTACGCGCTGCCGCGCATCGCCACCTCGGCGGCGGCCGTGCCGCCGCCGCAGGAGTCCGCTCGCGGGCTGCCCGCGCCGCGTCCCGGCGAGAGCCCCTCGGAAGGCCCGGGCGGCGCCTGAGGGAGCCCGTGGCCGGCGGTTATCCGGTTTCGGCGCGCACCCGGTCCAGTGCGAGCTGGAGGTCGTCCGGATAGCCGCTCTCGTACTCGACCCAGCTGCCGTCCGCCGGGTGGGTGAAACCGAGCCGCACGGCGTGCAGCCACTGCCGCTCCAGCTTCAGCCGCTTGGCGAGCGTCGGATCGGCGCCGTAGGTGAGGTCGCCGACGCAGGGGTGCCGGTGCGCGGCCATGTGCACCCGGATCTGGTGGGTGCGCCCGGTCTCCAGCTTGATGTCCAGCAGGCTCGCGGCGCGGAACGCCTCGACGAGGTCGTAGTGGGTCACCGAGGGCTTGCCGTCGGCGGTGACGGCCCACTTGTAGTCGTGCTGCGGGTGCCGCCCGACCGGTGCGTCGATGGTGCCGCTGAGCGGATCCGGGTGGCCCTGCACGAGCGCGTGGTAGCGCTTGTCGACCGTACGCTCCCGGAACTGCTGCTTGAGCAGGGTGTAGGCGCGCTCGGACTTGGCGACGACCATCAGCCCCGAGGTGCCGACGTCGAGCCGGTGCACGATGCCCTTCCGCTCGGCAGCACCCGAGGTGGTGATGGTGAATCCGGCCGCCGCGAGACCCCCGATGACGGTGGTGCCGGTCCAGCCGGGGCTGGGGTGCGCGGCGACGCCCACGGGCTTCACGATCACCACGATGTCCTGGTCGTCGTGCACGATGTGCATGCCCTCGACGTGCTCTGCGACGATCTGCACCGGCGCGGCGGGCGGGGGCATCTCCACCTCGATCCAGGCGCCGCCCTGCACCCGGTCCGACTTGCCCGCCTCGGCGCCGTCCAGCCGTACCTTGCCTCCGGCGGTCAGCTCGGCGGCCTTCGTACGGGAGAAGCCGAACAGCCGGGCAAGGGCGGCGTCGACGCGCTCGCCCTCCAGGCCGTCGGGCACGTGCAGGGTTCGGACCTCGGGAAGGGTGCTCACCTGACCGAGTATGCAGGACCGGCGGCAGGCAACCCGACACGCGGTCCGCTCACCCGGCGCCTCCGGGCTCCCCGCGAGTCCCGTACCACTGCCGGGGCGTGTTTCCCGTTCTCACCCGCGCGGCTCACCCCCGGATGCGCCGCCCCTCCCGCGCCGTGACCGTGTGACTACGGTCCGAGTCGTTCGGAGGGAGCCCCCCGCATGTCCCCAGTGCACGCCCGCTGCCGGATACCCGGCCGTCGCCTCATCGCCGTCGCCACCGCGACCACCCTCTCCACTCTCGGTGTCGCGCTGGCGCCGCAAGCCGAAGCCGGGGACGCCGTTCTCGACATCTCCGGCCCGTGCGCGATCGCCGCGACACCGGGTTTCGGCGAGGGACCGACGAGCCCGGAGTACATCCGTCCGGAAGGCCGCAAGAAGGCCACCATGATCATGGTCGACTTCCCCGACATCCCAGCCGCCAGCCCGGTCGACGAGCGCTCCTCCTTCTTCGCCGACTACGGCAGCGACTATGTGCACCGCGCCTCTTACGGCAGGTACCGGCTCTCCCTCGAACCCACCGCCGACTGGGTCCGCATGCCGGGCACCTGGTCCTCCTACCGCATCGCCCGGGGCAACAAGTCCGAGGTCATGCAGACGTACGTGCAGGACGCCATCGACGCGGCACGGGCGCAGGGCACCGATTTCGGCGACACCGACTTCGTCTACGTGGTGGCCGACGACAACGTGCCCGCGCGGCCCACGGTCTCGCAGGCGAACATCTTCGACTCGCTGAAGGCGGGCGACCGGGCGATCCGGGGAGCCGCGCTCGTCTTCGGCCGCCGGGCGGACTCCCCCACCTGGCAGCGCGGCAACTTCGTACACGAGGCCAACCACCTCTACGGGCTGCCCGACCTCTATAACGTGCGCAACGGCGCCTCGGTGGAGTTCGCGGGCGGCTGGGACACCATGAGCATGGCCGGGATCTCGGATCTGATCGGCTGGCACAAGTGGAAGTTCGGCTGGCTCTCCGACGGCCAGGTGGCCTGCGTACGGGACTCCGGCACCAGCGCCCATACGCTCACCCCCCTCGGCTCGGCCGACGGCGCGAACATCGCGGTGGTCAGGACGAGCGCCGACAGCGCGATCGTCGCCGAGGCCCGCACCAGGACCGGCCTGGACCACCGGATCTGCGGCGAGGGCGTACTGCTCTACACCGTCGACTCCGGTGTGGAGACCGGACGCGGCCCCGTGCGGGTCGTGGATTCCCGCCCGGACAGCGACGGTGGCCGGGCCTGCGCGGACCGCTCACCCGAGGAGCTGGCCGAGCTGGGGGACGCGCCGTTCCGCGCGGGCGCCGCCCACACCTTCGCCGGCGGCGTACGGGTGACGGTGGACGAACGGCGGGACGGCGGCGCCTACGCGGTGCGCATCAACAAGCCCTGACCCGCGCGATGCCGCGCCGGGTCAGGTCAGGTCAGGTCAGGTCAGACCCTAGTCGCGGTGGACCGTGCCGTCCGGGTCCAGGCCGCGGAAGGAGAGGATCACGATCAGGATGCCGCCGCTGACGATCGCCGAGTCGGCGAGGTTGAAGACCGCGAAGTGGGTGGGGGCGATGAAGTCCACCACCGCGCCCTGGAAGACGCCGGGCGAGCGGAAGATCCGGTCGGTGAGGTTGCCGAAGGCGCCGCCCAGCAGCATCCCGAGCGCGATGGCCCACGGCGTGCTGTAGAGCTTGCGGGCCAGCCGGGCGATCACCACGATCACCACGGTGGCGATGCCCGTCAGCAGGATCGTGAGCGCCTCACCCATCCCGAAGGCGGCGCCCTTGTTCCGCACCACCTCGAACTGCAGGACCGTGCCGAACACCTCGATCACGGTGTGGTCCGGCTCGAGTTCGGCGACGACGATCAGCTTCGTGATCAGATCCAGCACATAGGCGAAAGCCGCGATCCCGAGGAGCAGCGGGATCCGGCGGGAGCCCCGCGAGGGCGGCTCCTCGGCACGCTCCTCCGCGGCCTCGGCACCGCTCTCGGTCTCCGCCGCGGCCTCGTCCTCATGCGCGCCCGGCTTCTGCCCCTCCGGGCTCTGCTCCGGGGTCTGCTCGTTGGGGGTACCGATCGCCCGCTCCGCCTCTGTCACGTGACGAGGGTACGACACACGCGGCGTGTCACCGTCAACGGCGCTCCTGCTTCTGCTTGCACTCCACACAGAGCGTCGCCCTGGGGAAGGCCTGCATACGCGCCTTGCCGATCGGATTGCCGCAGTTCTCGCACAGCCCGTACGTCCCGGCCTCCAGCCGCTCCAGCGCACGCTCGGTCTGGTAGACCATCTCGCGGGCGTTGGCGGCCAGCGACATCTCGTGCTCGCGGGTGATGTTCTTCGTGCCCGTGTCGGCGTCGTCGTCGCCCGCGCCGTCACCGGAGTCGCGCATCAGCCCGACCAGCGCCTCCTCCGAGGCGAGGATCTCCGCGTGCAGCCGCGCCGCCTCACTCTCCAGCTCGGCTCGCGCCTCCGCCACCTCCTCCGGTGTCCACGGATCCTCGCCGGGGCGTACCGCGAGTTCACCGGCCGTCGCGGCGGACATCTGGGCCATACGGGCGGTGGGCACCGCCGCGGCCTTCGCCGCCGGAGTCTTCTTCGCAGCCACCCTCTGGGCTCCTGTCTTCTTCGCGGCCGCTTTCCCGGCGGCCGGTTGCGCGGCGGACTTCTTGCTGACGCCCGGCCTCGCGGCAGGCGCCTTCTTGGCGACCTTCTCGGCTGCTGCCTTCTTGACCTGGGTCTTCTTTGCCTCGGCCTTCTTGGGTGCTGCCTTCTTGGGTGCTGCCTTCTTCGCTGCCGCCTTCCTCGGTGCTGCCTTCTTCTCCCCGGCTTTCTTGGCCGGAGCCGTCTCGGCCGCGCTCCTCGCGGGCGCCGCGGCGGCCTCGTCCCCGGCGGTTCTACTCTCCGCCGACTCCTTCGCGGTGGTCCGTCTCGCCACCATGGCCGCGACCCCTTCACATATTGTGATCTTGCTCGCGAATCGTGACCGGAACGATAAATCGACTTCGCGCACACGGCAACTGGGCACGCCGGATCATTCGTGATCCGTCCCCCGTCCCGCGGACAGCCTCGTACACAGCACTCCTCGCGAAAGCGTTGTGCCCAGCCCGGCGGTCCGAAAACCGTTCCTTCCTTCCGGCGGCGGCCCGTACACTTGGGCACAGCGACAGGCGAGGATGGGGACGAGTAGCGTCCGTGTGCAGTCAAGAGCGACCCGGGGGCGGTGTGAGCCCGGGGGCCGGCGCGACGCGAAGATCACCCCGGAGCCGCCGGAAGAAAGCTCCCCGGAGCGAGTAGACCCGGCAGCGCTGCCCAATGAGGGGGCGACGGGAGACCGCCGCCAAGGAGGGTGGTACCGCGGGAGCACGCCGGAGGCGGGCGCTCTCGTCCCTTCGACGGAAGTGCACGCATCCGCCGGAGGAAGACGACCCCGATGAGCCCGCAGCCGCAGTACCGCCAGGTGCCCCCGCAGATCGACCTGCCCGCGCTGGAGCACGCCGTGCTCGACTTCTGGCACGAGCAGAAGATCTTCGCCCGCAGCCTGGAACAGTCCGAGGGCCGTCCCGAGTGGGTGTTCTACGAAGGTCCGCCCACCGCCAACGGCATGCCCGGGGCCCACCACATCGAGGCGCGCGTCTTCAAGGACGTCTTCCCCCGCTTCCGCACCATGCAGGGCTACCACGTCGCCCGCAAGGCGGGCTGGGACTGCCACGGCCTGCCGGTCGAGCTCGCCGTCGAGAAGGAGCTCGGCTTCAACGGCAAGCAGGACATCGAGAACTACGGCATCGCGGAGTTCAACGCCCGCTGCCGCGAGTCCGTGACCCGGCACACCGACGCCTTCACCCAGCTCACCACCCGGATGGGCTACTGGGTCGACATGGACGACGCCTACCGCACCATGGACCCGGAGTATGTCGAATCCGTCTGGTGGTCGCTCAAGGAGATCTTCGGCAAGGGCCTGCTCGTCCAGGACCACCGCGTCGCCCCCTGGTGCCCGCGCTGCGGCACCGGCCTCTCGGACCACGAGCTGGCGCAGGGGTACGAGACGGTCGTCGATCCGTCGGTGTTCGTCCGCCTCCCGCTGACCTCCGGGCCGCTCGCGGGCGAGGCGGCGCTGCTGGTCTGGACGACGACTCCCTGGACACTCGTCTCCAACACCGCCGTCGCCGCCCACCCCGAGGTGACCTATGTGGTCGCCACCGACGGGCAGGAGCGGCTGGTGGTCGCCGAGCCGCTGCTGGAGAAGGCACTGGGCGAGGGCTGGACGGCGACAGGCCAGTCCTTCACCGGCGCAGAGATGGAGCGCTGGTCCTATCAGCGTCCCTTCACCCTGCTCCCGCTGGAAGGCGCCAACTTCGTCGTCAACGCCGGCTATGTGACCACCGAGGACGGCACCGGCCTGGTCCACCAGGCGCCCGCCTTCGGTGAGGACGACCTCCTCACCTGCCGCGCCTACGGCCTCCCGGTGGTCAACCCCGTCCGCCCCGACGGCACGTTCGAGCCGGATCTGGAACTGGTCGGCGGCCAGTTCTTCAAGAAGGCCGACGAGGCCCTCGTCGAGGATCTCCACGCCCGCGGCCTGCTCTTCCGCCACCTTTCCTACGAGCACAGCTACCCGCACTGCTGGCGCTGCCACACCGCGCTGCTCTACTACGCGCAGCCGTCCTGGTACATCCGCACCACGCAGATCAAGGACGCCCTGCTGCGGGAGAACGAACGCACCAACTGGTACCCGGACTCCGTCAAGCACGGCCGCTACGGGGACTGGCTGAACAACAACATCGACTGGGCGCTGTCCCGGAACCGCTACTGGGGCACCCCGCTGCCCATCTGGCGCTGCGCGGAGGATCACCTCACCTGTGTCGGCTCGCTCGCCGAGCTCAGCGAGCTGACCGGCTCCGACCAGTCCCGGCTGGACCCGCACCGGCCGTACCTGGACGCGATCACCTTCCCCTGCCCCGACTGCCGGGCCACGGCGACCCGCGTCCCGGAGGTGATCGACGCCTGGTACGACTCGGGGTCGATGCCCTTCGCCCAGTGGGGCTATCCGTACCGCAACAAGGAGCTGTTCGAGAAGCGGTATCCGGCGCAGTTCATCAGCGAGGCCATCGACCAGACGCGCGGCTGGTTCTACACCCTGATGGCGATCGGCACGCTGGTCTTCGACAAGTCGAGCTATGAGAACGTCGTCTGCCTCGGGCACATCCTCGCCGAGGACGGCCGGAAGATGTCCAAGCACCTGGGCAACATCCTCGAGCCCATCCAGCTGATGGACCAGCACGGCGCCGACGCGGTGCGCTGGTTCATGGCGGCGGGCGGCTCGCCCTGGGCCGCCCGGCGGGTGGGGCACGGCACCATCCAGGAGGTTGTCCGCAAGACGCTGCTGACGTACTGGAACACCGTCGCCTTCCAGGCGCTGTACGCCCGTACCTCCCAGTGGGCGCCGTCCGCCTCCGACCCCGCTCCGGGCGAGCGACCGCTGCTGGACCGCTGGGTGCTCAGCGAACTGCACGCGCTGACCGACCTGGTGACGGTGGCGATGGAGAACTACGACACGCAGCGGGCGGGAAAGCTGCTGTCCACCTTCGTCGACGACCTGTCGAACTGGTATGTGCGCCGCTCCAGGCGCCGCTTCTGGCAGGGCGACCCGGCCGCGCTGCGCACCCTGCACGACACGATCGAGACGGTCACCCGGCTGATGGCCCCGCTGGTGCCCTTCATCTCCGAGCGGGTCTGGCAGGACCTGGTCGTACCGGTGCAGCACGGCGCGTCCGAGTCGGTGCATCTGGCGACCTGGCCGGTGGCCGACCTGGACGCCATCGACCCGGAACTGTCGGGCGACATGCTGCTGGTCCGGCGCCTGGTGGAGCTCGGCCGGGCCACCCGCGCGGAGTCCGGAGTCAAGACCCGTCAGCCGCTGTCCCGCGCACTCGTCGCCGCGCAGGGTTTCTCGACCCTCTCCCCCGACCTGCGCCGTCAGGTTGCCGAGGAGCTGAACGTCAGCGAACTGGCGTCGCTCTCGGACGTGGGCGGCTCGCTCGTCGACACCACCGCCAAGGGCAACTTCCGCGCGCTGGGCCGCCGTTTCGGCAAGGGCACGCAGGCGGTGGCGAAGGCGATCGCCCAGACGGACGCCGCGGCACTGTCACTGGCCCTGCGCGAGGGCGGCGCGTCGGTCACCGTCGACGGTGAGCGGATCCCGCTGACCCCCGAGGAGGTCATCATCACCGAGACCCCGCGCGAGGGCTGGTCCGTCGCCTCCGACTCCGGCGCCACCGTAGCCCTGGACCTGGAGATCACCCCGGAGTTGCGCCGTGCCGGCCTCGCACGGGACGCGATCAGGCTCATCCAGGAGGCCCGGAAGAACTCCGGCCTCGACATCGCGGACCGGATCGCGCTGCACTGGACGTCCTCGGACCCGGAGGTCGTCCAGTCGCTCACGGACCACTCGGTGCTGATCGCCGACGAAGTCCTGGCGACGGACTTCACGGAAGGCGGGATGGGCGAGGTGGACGACTCCTACGGTGCGCCGTTCACTGACGACACCCTGACCCTCACCTTCCGGCTCCGCAAGGCATAAGAAGCTGTTGTCCTACCCCAGCCGGGGTAGGACAACAGCATCCGGCAGCCAGGCACACGAAGGGCGGGCCGGGCCGGAGCTCACGCTCCAAGGCCCGGCCCGCCGTTCGTGCCGACGATCAGTGGCTGATCAGTTGTCGTCCTCGTCGATCAGGAAGCCCCGCATCGGTGACGGTGCCTGCTGGACCGGCTGAGGGCCGCCCTGCGGACGCACCGGCGCCATCGGCTGGGTCATCGCGGGCGACATCTGCTGCTGCCCGCCGCCGTACGTCTGGCCGCCGCCCTGCGGGTGGCCGCCATGGCCGCCGCCGGGACCGGAGTGACCGCCCATCGGCTGGTTGCCGCCCATGGACTGGTTGCCGCCCATCGACTGGTGACCGCCCATCGAGCCGCCACCGCCGGTGGGTGCACCGGCCGAGGCCATCGACGGAGACGGCGGCAGCGACGCAGTGGCCGGCGTGCGCGGCGGGGCCAGCGAGTCGTCCGCCTGGTTCTCCAACTGGCGCAGCTGGCTCTCCAGGTAAGACTTCAGCCGCGTGCGGTACTCGCGTTCGAAGCCGCGCAGGTCCTCGACCTTGCGCTCCAGCGTGGCGCGTGCGGACTCGAGCGAGCCCATCGCCACACGGTGCTTCTCCTGCGCGTCCCGCTCCAGGGCGTCGGCCTTGGCGCGGGCGTCCCGCTCCAGACCCTCGGCGCGACTGCGTGCCTCGCCGACGATCTTGTTGGCCTCGGAACGGGCCTCCGCGATCGCCTGGTCGGCAGTCTGCTGGGCAAGCGACAGGACGCGTGCGGCACTGTCGTTGTTCTGACCGCCGCCCTGCATCTGCTGCTGACCGGGCATCTGACCCTGCATCTGACCCTGCATCTGCTGGCCCGGGTGCTGCTGGCCGGGCATCTGCCCGCCCTGCATCTGCTGCGGAACCCCGGGGCCGCCAGGGCCTCCGGGACCGCCCATCGGCCCGCCCTGCGGACCACCGGGTCCACCGGGACCGCCGGGGCCGCCCTGCGGACCACCGGGACCGACAGGTCCACCCTGCGGTCCGCCCGGACCACCCTGCGGGCCACCGGGACCAGGAGGCAGCTGCGGCTGGCCGCCGGGCAGCTGGGGAGGTCCACCCATCCCCTGCTGTCCGGGATGCTGCTGACCCGGATGCTGCTGACCCGGGTGCTGCTGCTGCGGCGGCACCGGCTGCGGACCTGATATGGCGGCGGGTACGGGCGGCCCGCCTGGCCGGTCCTGCGGCTCGGGCTTACGCATGCCGCCCTGCTGCTGGTTCTGGGCAGCAGCACGAGTCGCCGCAGCCAGTTTGGCGCGCAGGTCCTCGTTCTCCCGAAGCAGTCTGGTCAGCTCGCCTTCGACCTCGTCGAGGAAGGCATCTACCTCATCCTCGTCATAGCCTTCTCGGAGCCGGACGGTCGTGAACTGTTTGTTCCGCACGTCCTCGGGGGTCAGTGGCATCTCTTCACCTCAACGTAAGTCGTCGGCATATCGGCAAGACCGTCTCGCTCGTTCACAGCCTGGCCACGACGCTGATCAGGATGTAGACGATGATCATGAGCACGAAGAAGGACAGATCGAGCGCCACGCCCCCGAAGCGCAGCGGCGGAATGAACCGCCGCAGCAGCTTGAGTGGCGGATCGGTGACAGTGTAGGTGGCCTCCAGAACGACCACCATTGCCTTGCCGGGTTGCCATGAGCGGGCGAACTGAAAGACGTAGTCCATCACCAGCCGGAAGATCAACACGAGTAGGAAAACGTACAAAACGATCTGGATCACCTGCAGTGCGGTCTCCATCCCGGCTTGCCTCTCCCCTGGCTCATGTGGCCTTGCGGCCGCTTCCCTTGATCCTGCGTCTCAGCTCTGGTTGAAGAACCCGCCCTCTGCGATGCGGGCCTTGTCCTCCGCCGTGACGTCGACGTTAGCAGGAGACAGCAGGAAGACCTTCTGTGTCACCCGTTCAATGCTTCCGTGCAAACCAAACACGAGACCGGCCGCGAAGTCGACAAGTCGCTTCGCATCCGTGTCATCCATCTCGGTCAGATTCATGATCACCGGGGTGCCCTCACGGAAGTGTTCCCCGATGGTACGGGCCTCGTTGTAGGTCCGTGGGTGCAGTGTGGTGATCCGGTACGGCTCCCGCTCGGACACCACCTTGGGCATGATCACCGGCGCACTCTTCTCCAGGTTCTGACGTTCAGGTGTGATGGATGACACGGGAGCAATCCTCCCGACTCGTCCACTTTCCGCAACTGCTGCCGGTGCCGGGGTGGGTTCACGCTCCCGCTGGGCCGGCGGATGCATCACCCTTACCTGCTCCTCGGGTTCGGTCTTCTGCAAGGAGTGGTGGGACTGGGGCTGATGTCTCCGGCGGTCGCGTTCGGGCTCCGGCTCGGGCTCGAACTCATCGTCGGGGTCAAAGCCCCGGCCGTCGTACCCATCGTCCTCCACGAGGCCGAGGTAGACCGCCATCTTGCGCATCGCGCCGGCCATTCTCTGCGTCCTCCGCTCTGTGGTGGATCGGCTCCGTCACCAGGGGCCATGAATCCACGCGGCCTTCCCATCTGTCCAATTTGATGGGAATGACCATATATTCTGCTGTGGTCCGACTTGCTTGGCGACGTTACCCGAGCCTCGGTCGGACTCCGAGTACCGCACTGCCGACGCGTACATGTGTCGCACCTGCCGCCACTGCCTCCTCGAGATCCGCACTCATCCCGGCAGACACCATGTTCGCAGCAGGATGGGCCGCACGCAGGCGGGTTGAGATATCCCACAGCTCCTCGAACGCCGCCCCCGGCCGCCCCGCGTAGGGGCCGGTCAGTGGCGCGACGGTCATCACGCCAGCCAGCCGCAGCCCTTCGGCCGCCGCCACCTCGCCCGCCAGGTCGGCAACCCGCTCCGGCGGCGCACCGCCCCGGCTGCCGACGTCCCCTGATTCACCGTCAAGGGTTACCTGGATCAGACATCCGGTTTCCCGGCCGGCCCGGACCGCCGCTCCGGAGAGAGCGGTGACCAGACGAGGCCGGTCGACGGAGTGCACGAAACTGGCGTAATCGGTCACCGATCGCACCTTGTTGGTCTGCAACTGGCCGACGAAATGCCAGTCCAGGGGCAGGTCCGCGCAGGCGGCCGCCTTCGGGGCGGCATCCTGGTCCCGGTTCTCCGCGACGTGCAGCACGCCGAGTTCGGCGAGCAGCCGCACATCACTCGCCGGGTAGGTCTTGGTGACCACGATCAGCGTGACGTCCTCGCGTCTGCGCCCCGCCGTGCTGCACGCGCGGGCCACGCGCTCCTCCACCCGGGCGAGGTTGTCGGCCAGCTCGGCCTTGCGATCGGTCACTCGGCACCCTCTTCGCGGTCGGAACCAGCCTCGGCGAGGCGGGCGGATCCGGGAGCGTCGAGCCAGACATAGCTCGCAAGTCGCCCGGTGTTCTTGTCCCGTCGGTAGGAGAAGTGGTCGGCTGACTCCTTCGTGCAGACCGTGGACTGTTCCAGGGTTGTGACACCCATCGCCGCGAGCTGGGCGCGCACGCCCGCCGCCATGTCGAGCGCCGGAGTACCCCAACTCGTGGTGGCGTACGCCTCGGGCACCACCTCGGCGACCGCATCGCGCAGGGCCGCCGGTACTTCATAGCAGCGCCCGCACACGGCCGGGCCGGTGCGCGCCTCGATGCGCGCCGGGTCGGCGCCGAGGCGCGTCATCGCTTCGACCGTCGCCCGCACCACTCCGGCGGCCAGTCCGGGCCGGCCGGCGTGCGCGGCGCCCGCGACCCCGGCGGACGGATCGGCGAGCAGCACGGGGGTGCAGTCGGCGGTGAGCACCGCCAGCGCGAGCCCGCGCCGCGCGGTGACCACTCCGTCCACCGGATCGCCCGCGCCGGCCCACGGCTCCCGCACGGCGGCGACTTCCCGCCCGTGCACCTGGTTCATCCAGACGACCCGGGCGGGATCGAGGCCCAGCGCGGCAGCCGCCCGCGCACGGTTCTCCCCTACGGACGCCGGGTCGTCGCCGACCGCGCCGCCGAGATTGAGGGTCGCACGAGGAGCGGCGCTCACCCCGCCCCACCGGTCGGTGGAGGCGAAGTGGGCGCCGCTCGCTGTGTCGTACTTTGCTATCACTGCCGGCCGATCACTTCAGGAAGTCCGGCACATCCAGCTCCTCCGCCTGGCTGTCCTGGTACGGACGGGCCGACGGCACCTGCGGCGGAGCGGGAGGCGGGCCCGATTCCCCGCCGGCCGGGGAGGAGTCGGCCACCGGTGCGGTCTCCTCCTCGCGCGGGCTGAGCACACCGAGGGTCGGCCGCTCGCGGCCGGTGTCGGCGTCAGGAGTGGAGCGGGGCGGTGCGGCGGCTCCTTCGTCCCGGCTCGAGTACGCCCCGAGGACCTTGTCGCGGTTCTTGGACGGCGGCTGGCCGCCGTCGAAGCCGGCCGCGATGACGGTGACCCGGACCTCGTCTCCCAGAGCGTCGTCGATGACGGCTCCGAAGATGATGTTCGCCTCCGGGTGAGCTGCCTCGCTGACCAGCTGGGCGGCCTCGTTGATCTCGAAGAGACCGAGATCCGAACCGCCCGAGATGGACAGCAACACCCCCCTGGCGCCGTCGATGGACGCCTCCAGAAGCGGCGAGGAGATCGCCATCTCGGCCGCGGCCACCGCCCGGTCATCGCCGCGGGCGGAGCCGATGCCCATCAGCGCGGAGCCCGCCTCGGACATCACGGACTTGACGTCCGCGAAGTCGAGGTTGATCAGACCGGGGGTGGTGATGAGATCGGTGATTCCCTGCACACCGGACAGCAGCACCTGGTCCGCCGACTTGAACGCGTCGAGCACGCTCACCTGGCGGTCCGAGATGGAGAGCAGCCGGTCGTTGGGGATGACGATGAGGGTGTCGACCTCGTCGCGCAGGCCGGCGATGCCGTCCTCCGCCTGGTTGGCGCGGCGACGGCCCTCGAAGGTGAACGGACGGGTGACGACGCCGATCGTCAGCGCGCCGAGCGAGCGTGCGATGTTCGCGACGACGGGGGCGCCGCCGGTGCCGGTGCCGCCGCCCTCGCCCGCCGTGACGAAGACCATGTCGGCCCCCTTGAGGACCTCCTCGATCTCCTCACGGTGGTCTTCGGCGGCCTTGCGGCCGACATCGGGGTTGGCGCCCGCGCCGAGGCCGCGAGTCAGCTCGCGGCCCACATCGAGCTTGACATCGGCGTCGCTCATCAACAGGGCCTGCGCATCGGTGTTGATCGCGATGAACTCGACGCCCTTGAGACCGACCTCGATCATCCGGTTGATGGCATTCACGCCACCGCCGCCGATACCGACGACCTTGATGACTGCGAGGTAGTTCTGCGGTGCTGCCACGTCGAAGGCCTCTCGCCTCGAGTTACGTATCCCTGTGGGGCGGTCCGTATGCCGACCCGAACCCTAACTGTGAAGTTTAGGGTTACCAGTGCCTGGACTTCTTGGAGTCTTCGCAACGGACACTAAGTCGACAAGTGCTGGGTGTTCAACGAACACGCCGAACCTCCCGTTTTTCTTTTCACCCTATGTGATCAGACCGGGCAGTAGCCATCCAGGGTGCTGGCCTGCACGTATTTGCGTCAACTCCGTTCGGCCGCAGGGGCGCTGGGCACGCTGACATCGAAGTGACCGGCGTCTCCGGCCGCTTTCATCAGCGCGGTGAGCGACTTCGCCTTCGCGGCGCCGCGCGCACTGCTCCCCCACCGCACCGTACGGCCCTGAGTCAACACCAGAGTGATGGAGTCGTAGGAGCGGACCCGGACGGACCTCAGGTGCGGGGCTACGGATTCTGGCACGGAAGTGGCGACCCGCACCGCCGCACGGCGGAGCCGGTCCGCCCCGAAGTGGCGGAGACCGGCCGACTGCCGTGCCTCCATGTCCAGAAGCGGAACGCCCTCGGGCCGCTTGTCGACCGTGGCGAAACGCACCCCTTCGGAGTCCACTTCGACGTATTCTCCGGCTTCCTTCTGGACTGCCGCCGTCTTTCGCTCCGTCACTTTCAGGCCGACTCCGTGCGGCCAGGACCGCACGACCTCCACGCTGTCGATCCGCCGGAGTCCGCGACGCAGCCGCCGCTCGACCGCGTCCTTGTCGACCGAGGCGAGTGGAGAGCCGAGCCGTACGTCGGCCGTCTCGCGGACCTGTTCCTCCGTCAGCACCCGTGCGCCGCTGACCGAGACATGTTCGACCCGAAGCCAGTTCGAACCGTAGAGCGCCCAGGCCCCGAACCCGCCGAGCAGCAGTGCCAGGGCGAGCAGGATCACCACGGTGCGCCGGCCCGGCAGCCGGGAGCGGAACCGGGCCCGGCGCGTGGACGGAGCACCCGGTGTGCCCGGTGTGCGGGAGGCGCGGGCGGGGCGCGGAGGGTGCCCGCTCGCACGCCCTTGCCGGTCGGCGGTCTTCGTCGGTCCGGCCACGCTTCCTTCCCTGCCTTCTCACACCGGGCAGCAGCCCGTTCAGCCCTGCCGGCGTGCTGCGATCGCCTCGTGCACCATGCCGACCAGCAACTCGTCGGCGTCCGGGCGGCCGAACTCGGCGGCGGCACGCGCCATGTCATGCAGCCGGTGCGGGTCGGAGAGCACCGGGAGCACGTTGCTCCTGATCCAGTCGGCCGTCAGGTCGGCGTCGTCGACGAGCAGCCCGCCTCCGGCCTTCACGACCGGCTGGGCGTTGAGCCGCTGCTCGCCGTTGCCGATCGGCAGCGGGACGTACGCGGCGGGCAGCCCGACGGCCGACAGCTCCGCGACGGTCATCGCACCCGCACGGCAGAGCATCATGTCGGCCGCTGCGTACGCCAGGTCCATCCGGTCCACGTACGGTACCGGCACATAGGGCGGCATCCCGGGCATATGGTCGAGCTGGGGCAGTTCGTTCTTCGGACCCACCGCGTGCAGGACCTGGATGCCGGAGCGCTGAAGCTGGGGGACGACCGACTGCACGACCTCGTTCAGCCTGCGCGCGCCCTGTGACCCGCCGGTGACCAGCAGCGTCGGCAGGTTGAGGTCGAGCCCGAAGGCGGCCCGCCCCTCGGCCCGCACCGCCCCCCGGTTGAGAACGGCGATGGCACGCCGCAGCGGGATGCCGATGTAGCGGGCGTGCCGCAGCTTGCTGTCCGGGGTGGAGACCGCGACCATGCGCGTGTAGCGCGATCCGATCTTGTTGGCCAGGCCCGGCCGGGCGTTGGCCTCGTGCACGACGATCGGCACCCCCAGCCGCTTCGCGGCCAGATAGCCGGGCAGCGACACATAGCCGCCGAAGCCCACCAGGCAGTCCGCCTTTGTGCGTTCCAGGATCTGCTCCGCGGCCTTGATCGTGCCGCGCAGCCGCCCCGGGACGGTGATCAGCTCCGGGGTGGGTTTGCGCGGCAGCGGCACCGCCGGAATCAGTCCCAGCTCGTAACCCCGCTCGGGGACGAGTCTGGTCTCGAGCCCGCGCTCCGTGCCGAGGGCCGTGATGCCCACGGTCGGGTCCTGCCTGCGCAGGGCGTCCGCGAGGGCGAGCGCGGGCTCGATGTGGCCGGCGGTCCCCCCGCCGGCGAGTACGACATGCACCGAAATTCACCGCTCTCCGGACGGGCGCCGATCGGCGCGCCGTCTCATCGTCATCCATCTCACCCCAGCCCGGCCCCCGCCGGCCTCGGCACTCCTGCCAGCCTTACCAGGCTTGGACGGCTCACCGGTCTTCCCGGACTTGCCGACCTTGCCGAAGAGTACGGGCTGCCGCCTGGCCAGTGCCGTTCGAGCAGCGGGATCGCCACGCGCGAAAGCGATCAGCAACCCGATGGCGAACATCGTCGGCAGCAGGGCGGAACCTCCGTAGGAGAACAGCGGGAGCGGGACACCGGCGATCGGCAGCAGGCCGAGCACCGCACCGATGTTGATCGCGGCCTGCGCCGTGATCCAGGTCGTCACGCCCCCCGCGGCATACCTGACGAAGGGGTCCTCCGTGCGTCCGGCCACGCGGATACCCGCATAGCCTAGAGCCGCGAAGAGAGCCAGCACCGACAGCGTCCCCGCCAGACCCAATTCCTCGCCCGTCACGGCGAAGATGAAGTCGGTGTGAGGTTCGGGGAGTTGACCCCACTTTTCCACACTCGCACCGAGCCCGGAACCAAACCAGCCGCCGGAGGCCAGCGCGTAGATCCCGTGCACGGCCTGCCAGCACTGGTCGCTGGGCCCCGGGTCGGTCGCGCCGAGGCACTCCAGCCGCGCCATGCGGTTCGGGCTGCTGACGACCAGCAGAGCGCCGATGGTGACGGCTGCGGCCAGCACCCCGGCGAACAGCCGGGTGGGGGCACCGAGCAGCCAGAGCAGGCCGAAGACGATCGCGGTGAGAATCATCGCGGTGCCCATGTCGCCGCCGAGCATGATGAGCCCCAGCAGCAGAAACGCGACCGGAATCAGCGGCACCAGCATGTGCTTCCACTGCGTCAGCATCCGTTTGTCGCCCTTGCGGGCCAGCAGGTCCGCACCCCAGAGCACCAGGGCGAGCTTCGCGAACTCGCTGGGCTGGAGCTGGAAGGGGCCGCCGAGATGGATCCAGTTCTGGTTGCCGTTGACCGAGCGCCCTACGCCCGGTACCTGGACCAGGCAGAGCAGGAAGACGGAACCGGCCAGCAGCGGATAGGCGAAAGCCCTGTGCAGCCTGACCGGCATCCGCGAGGCGATCAGCAGCAGTACGGCCCCCAGTACGGCGGCCACCAGCTGCTTCTGGAAGAAGTAGGTGGAGGAGAGACCGGACTGCAGGGCCTGGATCTGGGAGGCGGAGAAGACCATCACCAGGCCGAGCGCGGTGAGCAGGAGGCTCCCGCCCAGGATCACGTAGTAGGCCGTGAGAGGGCGGTCCCAGGCCCGCCGTGCCCGGGTGAGCGACCGTCCGAGCAGGCCCCCGGCGCGTTCCCGCCCTGGCGGGCGCTTGGGGGGACGCCGGGGCGCGGGCGCGGCGGGGACAGCGGGGGTGCGGCCCGTACGCGCCCGGGGCGTACGACCGTTGCGTTCTGCGGCAGGACGGGGGCGGCCGGACGTGCGGGGGGCGGCGCGGTCGCCGTCGCCCCGGGTACGCGCGAGCACGCCGCCGGGGAGAGCACCGCCGGCGACGGCGGGCGCAGGGCCGGTCAGCGCGGCGGTGGCAGCTGTCGCACCGGTGACGGCGGTTGCGGCCGCGCGCCTGGCGCCGCGCAGGAGTGCGGGCATGCCGCGACCGTACGCCCGCGGTTCACCGGGGCGGACGACGGCCGGAGGCGGGGCCGGGGAGACCGGGAGCCGGTCGGCTGTCATATCCGTTTCTCCTCCCCGTCGGCCGTGCGGCGGTCCGGACTCCCGCGGTCCGGACTCCTGCGATCCGAAGTCCGGGGCGCCGGTGACTACTGTCCGGCGACGGTCGGCTCGGACGCCAGGGCATGGACCGCGGCGGCGAAGGCTTCGCCACGTCTGTTGTAGTTCGTGAACATGTCCATCGAGGCACAGGCCGGGGCCAGCAGGACAGTGTCACCGGGCCGGGCCAGCCGGGTCGCCTCCTGGACCGCCGCGGACATCGCCCCAGTGTCGGTGCGCTCCAGGTCCACCACCGGCACATCGGGCGCGTGTCGCGCCAGGGCTTCGCGGATGAGGTGCCGGTCCGCCCCGATGAGTACGGCACCGCGCAGCCGCCCGGCCGCCCCGGTGACGAGCTCGTCGAAGGTGGCGCCCTTGGCGAGGCCCCCGGCGATCCAGACGATCGGGTCGTAGGCGGCCAGCGACGCCGCCGTGGCATGGGTGTTGGTGGCCTTGGAGTCGTCCACGTAGCCGATCCCGCCGATCTCGGCCACCCGCTCGATGCGGTGGGCGTCCGGCCGGAAGGCGCGCAGCCCCTCCCGTACGGCCGCCGGGGCGACGCCGTAGGCACGGGCGAGGGCGGCGGCGGCCAGGGCGTTGGCGACGTTGTGCGGGGCCGCCGGGGTGATGTCGGAGACCTCGGCGAGCTCCTGGGCCTGCTCCCGGCGGTTGTCGATGAAGGCACGGTCGACCAGGATGCCTTCCACGACGCCGAGTTCGGATGGCCCGGGGGTGCCCAGCGTGAAGCCGACGGCGCGGCAGCCCTCGACGACGTCGGCCGCCCGCACCAGGTCGGCCGTTGCCGGGTCTGCCGCGTTGTACACGCACGCGATCTGGTTGCCCTCGTAGATCCGGCCCTTGTCGGCCGCGTACGCCGCCATGGTTCCGTGCCAGTCGAGGTGGTCGGGGGCCAGGTTGAGGACGACCGCGGAGTGCGCGCGCAGGCTCGGCGCGTAGTGCAGCTGGTAGCTGGAGAGCTCCACCGCCAGCACGTCGTGCGGCTCGTCCCCGAGGACGACGTCGAGCAGTGGGGTGCCGATGTTGCCGACCGCTGCGGTGCGCAGCCCGGCCGCCTCCAGGATCGAGGCGAGCATCCGCACGGTGGTGGTCTTGCCGTTGGTGCCGGTGACCGCGAGCCAGGGTGCCGCGCCGGACCCGCGCAGGCGCCAGGCCAGCTCCACATCGCCCCACACCTCCACCCCCGCGTCGGCCGCCGCCGCGAAGAGCGGGCTCTCCGGTTTCCAGCCCGGCGAGGTGACGACGAGTTCGGTGCCCTCGGGGAGAGTGGAGCCGTCCCCAAGCCGTACGTGCACGCCGTCGGCCGCCAGAGCTCCGGCCGTGGCCCGGTGGTTCTCGCTGTCGCCGCCGTCCACGACGGTGACCGCCGCACCGCGCCGGGCCAGCGCGCGGGCGGCACTGATGCCGCTCACGCCCAGCCCGGCGACGGTGACACGGCGGCCCGTGAAGTCCTCGGTGCTCAACTGGCCGCCGCCCAGCCCGCGTAGAAGATTCCGACACCGACGATCGCGCACATGCCCTGGATGATCCAGAAGCGGACCACGACAAGGACTTCGGACCACCCCTTGAGTTCGAAGTGATGCTGGAGTGGCGCCATCTTGAAGACGCGTTTCCCGGTGAGCCGGAAGGAGCCGACCTGGATGACCACGGACATGGTGATCAGGACGAAGAGGCCGCCGAGGACGGCGAGGAGCAGCTGGGTGCGGGAGCAGATCGCGAGCCCGGCGAGCGCGCCGCCGAGGGCGAGCGAGCCCGTGTCCCCCATGAAGATCTTGGCCGGTGAGGTGTTCCACCACAGGAAGCCGAAGCAGGCGCCCATCAGTGCCGCCGAGACGACGGCGAGGTCGAGTGGATCTCGCACCTCGTAACATCCCGGGCCCGCACTCAGCGGGTTGGCGCAGGACTCCTGGTGCTCCCAGATGCCGATGAACGTGTAGGCGCCGAAGACCATCACACAGGCGCCGGTGGCCAGGCCGTCGAGGCCGTCGGTGAGGTTCACGCCGTTCGACATCGCCAGGATCATGAACAGCGCCCACAGGACGAAGATCACGGGGCCGATGGACCAGCCGAAGTCCTGGGTGAAGGAGAGCTTGGTCGAGGCCGGCGTCAGATTGCGGGCGTCGGCGAAGTTCAGCGAGAGGATCGCGAAGCCGACACCGACGATCAGCTGTCCGGCCATCTTCGCCTTGGCCCGCAGGCCGAGGCTGCGCTGCTTGACGATCTTGATGTAGTCGTCGAGGAAGCCGACCACGCCCATGCCGGCGAAGAGGAACAGCACCAGCACGCCGGAGAAGGACGGCTGGCTGCCGGTGATCAGCTTGGTGAGCACGTACGCGATCAGCGTCGCCAGGATGAAGGCGATGCCGCCCATCGTGGGGGTGCCGCGCTTGCTGTGGTGGTTCTGCGGGCCGTCGTCGCGGATGAACTGGCCGTAACCCTTGCGGGCGAGCAGCTTGATCAGCAGCGGCGTGCCGATCAGCGAGAGGAAGAGTCCGATGACTCCGGAGACGAGGATCTGTCTCATCGGACGGGGACCTCGCCTTCGAGGAGGCTGAGCGCGATGCGCTCCAGGCCGACCGAACGGGAAGCCTTCACCAGTACGACATCCCCCGGGCGCAGTTCCCCGCGCAACAGGTCGACCGCCGCCTGAGCGTCGGACACGTGCACCGACTCCTCACCCCACGAACCCTCGTTCTTGGCGCCCATGTCGAGCCAGGCGGCCTCCCGGCCGCCCACCGCCACAAGCTTCTGGACGTTGAGCCGGACGGCCAGCCGTCCGACCGCGTCGTGCTCGGTGAGCGACTCGTCACCGAGCTCGGCCATCTCACCGAGCACTGCCCACGTCCGCCGTCCCCTGCCCATGGCCGCGAGCGCACGGAGTGCGGCGCGCATCGAGTCGGGATTGGCGTTGTAGGCGTCGTTGACGACCGTGACGCCGTCGGCGCGTTCGCTGACCTCCATCCGCCAGCGGGAGAGCGTGTCCGCGGCGGAGAGCGCTTCTGCGATCTCCTCGACGGGCATGCCCAACTCGCAGGCGACGGCCGCCGCGGCAAGCGCGTTCGACACGTGGTGCTCACCGTACAGGCGCAGCGTCACGTCGCTGTAGCCGGTGGGTGTGTGAAGAGTGAAGGCAGGCCGCCCTTGGTCGGTGAGCCGGACATTCTCGGCACGTACGTCCGCGTCGGCCGCCTCACCGAAGAGGAGGAGCCGGGCGCTGGTTCGTGCGGCCATCGCGCGGACGAGCGGATCGTCGGCGTTGAGCACCGCGACTCCGCCGTCCTCGGCGGAGGGCAGCGCTTCGACGAGTTCGCCCTTCGCCTGCGCGGTGCCCTGGCGGCTGCCGAACTCGCCGATGTGCGCGGCGCCGACGTTCAGGACCACCCCGATCTTCGGCGGGACCAGTTCGGCGAGATAGCGGATGTGGCCGATGCCCCTGGCGCCCATCTCGAGGACGAGGTAGCGGGTGTCATCGGCGGCACGGAGTGCGGTGATCGGCAGGCCGATCTCGTTGTTGAGCGACCCGTCGGGCCACACGGTGGGGCCGAGCCGCTCCAGCAGCTGGGCGAGGAGGTCCTTGGTGCTGGTCTTGCCCGCGGAGCCGGTGAGGGCGACCACCTGGGTACCGAGCCCTTCGACCGTGCGGCGGGCCAGCGCGCCGAGGGCGGCGGTGACGTCGTCGACGATGATCGCGGGCACGCCTACGGGGCGGGTGGCGAGCACGGCGACCGCGCCCGAGGAGACGGCTTGGTGCGCGAAGTCGTGGCCGTCGACGTGCTCACCGTCGAATGCGGCGAAGAGGCTGCCCGGTGCGACCTTCCTTGAGTCGTACACGACGGGTCCGGTGACCCGGATGTCCGGGTCCGGTATGTCGCGCTGCTGTCCGGAGACGGCGGCGGCGATCTCGGCGAGGGAGAGGGGGATCATCGATTCTGGTCGTCTGTCCGGGAGGTAGAAGGAGGAGTGCCTGGCTCGGCGCTCTGCTGGGGGTCCTGCTCTTTCTGCTCGGTCTGCTCTTTCTGCTCGGTCTGCATGGTGTGCATGGTGTGCTCGGTCTGCATGGTGTGCTCGATGACCTCGCGCAGCACCTGGCGGTCATCGAAGGGGCGGACCACTCCGGCGATGTCCTGGCCCAGTTCGTGGCCCTTGCCGAGGATGAGCACGGCGTCCCCGGCCTCGGCGCGGGCGACGGCGGCCTCGATGGCGGCCGCCCGGTCCTCTTCGAGCAGTACGGTGCCGCGCTCGTACGCGGGCACCTCGGCGGCGCCCGCGAGCATGGTGGCCAGGATCGCCAGCGGGTCCTCGGTGCGGGGGTTGTCGGAGGTCAGGACGGCGGTGTCGGAGAGCCGCGCGAGAGCCGCGCCCATCGCCGTGCGCTTGTGCGGGTCGCGGTCGCCGCCGCAGCCCAGGACGGTGTGCACCTGGCCCTCGGTGACCTTGCGGATCGCGTAGAGGACCGACTCGACGGCGTCCGGCTTGTGCGCGTAGTCGACGACGGCGAGGTAGGGCTGGCCCGCGTCCACCCGCTCCAGCCGTCCCGGCACCCCCGGTACCGAGCCGATGCCCTGGACGGCGGTCTCCGGATCGATCCCGGCGACGACCAGGGCGGTGAGGGCCGCGAGCGCGTTGGCGACGTTGAACGGGCCGGGCAGCGGTGCGACGGCCTCGACCCGCACGCCCTCGGGCCCGACCGCGGTGAAGGTGGAGCCGTGCGGGCCCACCTCGACACCCTCGGCGCGCCAGTCGGCGTCCGGGTGGCCCTCGGCGGAGAAGCTGGTGACCGGGACCTCGGATTCGCTGATGAGCCGGAAACCGTGCTCGTCGTCGAAGTTGACGACTCCGGCGCGCGAGCGGACCTTGGTGAACAGCTGCCGCTTGGCCTGGAAGTAGTCCTCCATGTCGGGGTGGAAGTCCAGGTGCTCCGGGCTGAGGTTGTTGAAGACGGCGACGTCGAAGACGCAGCCGTCGACTCGGCCCAGTACCAGGGCGTGGCTGGAGACCTCCATGGCCACCGAGGTCACGCCGCGCTCGCGCATCACGGCGAACAGCGCCTGCAGTTCGGTGGCCTCCGGCGTGGTCCGCTCGGACTTGAGGCGCACGTCGCCGATGCGGGACTCGACCGTGCCGATCAGACCGGTCAGCGCACCGGCCTTCTGGGCGGCCTGGCGCAGCCCGCCCTCGATCAGGTAGGCGGTGGTGGTCTTGCCCGAGGTGCCGGTGATGCCGATCTGGAGCAGGTCGGCGCCCGGATCTCCGTAGATCCGTGCGGCCAGTGCGCCCATCCGGCGGCGGGGGTCCGGGACCGTGAGCACCGGCAGGCCGGTGGCGGCGGCGCGTTCGGTGCCGGACGGGTCGGTGAGGACGGCGACGGCGCCGAGGCCGGCGGCCTGGGTTGCGAAGTCAGCACCGTGGAACCGGGCGCCGGGCAGTGCGGCGTAGATGTCGCCGGGCCGCACCGCGCGCGAGTCATGGGTGATGCCGGTGGCTGCCGCCTCCCCGGCGGGGGGCTCGACGCCCAGTTGTCCGGCCAGCACCTCGAGCGGTGCGGGGCGGAGCTGTTCCGGGCGAGGGGGCGCGGTGGGGTTCTGATCAGCTTGTGGCACGGCGGTGAGCGTACCGGGCAGACCGTCGCCCTCGCGAAGTGAGGGGCGCGCCGGGCGCGGGGAGCTCCCGCGGTTCCGTGCGCCGTCAGTGATCGTTCTCACGTGCCGCTCCGTGTGGTTCGTTTCCCTGGTGGAAGACGGGCAGTCCGTCGGGTTCTGCGCCGGTGGGCGGGACCTGGAGGGTCTTCAGGGAGAACTCCATGACCTGCTTGAAGACCGGTCCGCACACGTCGCTGCCGTAGTAGCTGCCCTTGCGCGGGTTCTGCACGGCGCAGTAGACGGTGACCCTTGGTTTGTCGGCGGGCGCGAAGCCCGCGAAGGAGGAGGTGTAGCCGCGGTACCTGCCGGTCTCGGGATCCACCCGGTTGGCTGTGCCGGTCTTGCCCGCGACTTGGTAGCCGGGGATGCGGGCGACGGTACCGGTGCCCTCGTCGCTGGAGACGACGGACTCCATCATCTTGCCCAGGGTGCCGGCGGTCTTCTCGCTGACCACCCGTCGCTCGTCGGGTTTCGGGGCGGCGGAGAAGCGGCCGTCCGGCCCGGTGGTGCCGCGTACGAGGGTGGGCTCCTGCCGTACGCCGCCGTTCGCGATCGTCGAGTAGATGGAGGCCGCCTGCACGGCGTTGAGGGACAGGCCCTGGCCGAAGGGGATCGTGTACTGCTGCGAGGCCGACCAGTCCTCGGGATCGGCAAGGATGCCGGGGGTCTCGCCGGGGAAGCCGAGTCCGGTCTTCTCACCCATGCCGAACTTCCGCAGGTAGGAGTGGAGGACCTTGTTGGCCTGCGGCTGGGTGTCGCCCAGTTGCTCGGTCGCCAGGATCGTGCCGATGTTGCTGGACTTGGCCAGCACCCCGTTGAGGGTGAGCTGCCAGGTGGGGTGGTCGATGTCGTCCGCGAAGGAGCGGTCGGCGCGGGGCAGCCGGTTGGGGACGGTCACATGGGTGCTGGGGGTGGCGGCGCCCTCTTCGAGTACGGCGGCCATCGACATCACCTTGGAGGTGGAGCCCGGCTCGAAGGTGTCCTGGAGGGCGCTGTTGCCGAGGGTCTCGCTGTCGGCCTGGCCGATCTGGTTGGGGTTGAAGGTCGGCGCGTTGGCCATGCCCAGGATCTCGCCGGTGGTGGTGTCCTGGACGACCACATAGCCGCTGTCGGCCTTGGATTCGGAGACCTGCTCGGTGATCGCCTGTTGGGCGGCCCACTGGATGTCGCGGTCCAGGGTCAGCTCGACGTCGGAGCCGGGCACCGCCGCCTGCTCGTCGACCCCGGCCGTGGGGACCTGGCGGCCGCCCGACTGCGCGTAGGTGATCTTGCCGTTCTCCCCTTCGAGCCGCCCGTTGAGCTGTGCCTCCAGGCCACCGCCCCCGTCGCCCTCCGCGTTGACGAAGCCGAGCACGCTGGCGGCGAGTTTGTCGTTCGGGTAGACGCGCTTCGCGTGCTCCTCGGAGTAGACCCCGGCCAGCACGTTCGCCCCGTCGCCGCCGGCGGCCTTGTCGGCGAGTGCGCTCTTGAGGTCCTGGATCTGCCGCCACGCCTGCGGGGTCTGCTGGCGGGCGAGGACGACGTAGCGGGTGTCCTTCGTCAGTTTCGCGGCCACGTCCTCAGCGTCCTCGCCGATGATCGGGGCGAGCAGCGCGGCGGCCCGCGTGGGCGCGTCGCGGACGCCGGACTGTTCGGAGGTGAAGAGGAAGGGGTCCGCGGTGATGTCGTAGGCGTCGACGGTGGTGGCCAGCGGGGTGCCGTCGCGCGCGGTCATGGTTCCGCGTTCGGCCGCGAGGGTGACGGTGATGTGGCGGTTGACGGCCGCCTTGTCGGCGAACGCTCCCGCGTCGACCGCCTGCACCTGGAGCAGCCGGGCGGTGAAGATGAGCACGACGAAGGTGACGGTGACGCCGACGAGCCGCAGCCGCGGTCGGGGGCGCGCGAGCCGGAGGGTGCCGGTGCCGCCGCCCCTGGGGCGGGGCCGGGCGGCGTCGTGGTCCCGGCCGCGGTCCCCGGCGCGGTCCCGGTCACCCGCACGGGAGCTGCCGGAGCCCCCGCCGTTCTGGCCCCCCGGGGTGCGCGGGGCGGGTCGTCGCGGACGCGGGCGCTCGCTCACCCGTCCTCCTCACTGGGATCGGGGACCTCGGGCACGGCCGGTGCTCCGGGGGCGGCCGGCGGGGCCGAGGAGTCCGTGGGGGCGGGCATCGGCCTCCCGCGCACCTTGCCGTCGGGCGTGAGGAAGGCGGGAACCCCGCCGGGCACCATCCCCAGCTCGCGGGCGCGCTCCTCCAGCGCTCCCGGTGCCGAGAAGGAGCCCACCTCCTGCTCCAGCGCCTGCTGCTCGTCGCTCAGTTCCTTGTTCTTCCGCTCCAGCTCCTCCAGTTCGAAGGAGCCGTTGTTGAGCGAGGCGTTGAGCAGCAGCAGGGCCAGCAGCCCGGATCCCAGCAGCACCACGACCAGCAGGACGAACGGCGCTCGCGCGGCCCTCGGGCTCCCGGCTGGCACCAGGCTCCACAGCCGGGCCAGTCGCTGCTGCGCGGTCACGGCAGGACCTCCCGTACCCGCTCCGCCCCGCGCAGCCGGGCCGGTGCCGCCCGGCGGTTCTCGGCGATCTCCTCCTCGGCGGGCAGCTCCGCTCCGCGGGTGAGCAGCCGGAGCCGGGGCTGGTAGCGCTCCGGCACCACGGGCAGCCCGGCCGGTGCGGTACTGCCCGCCCCGGCCGCGAGCGTGCGCTTGACCAGCCGGTCCTCCAGCGAGTGGTAGGAGAGCACGGCGATACGCCCGCCGACGGCCAAGGTGTCGACGGCGGCCGGCACGGCGCGCTCCAGCACCGCGAGTTCGCCGTTGACCTCTATGCGCAGGGCCTGGAAGGTGCGCTTCGCGGGGTTGCCGCCCGTACGCTTCGCGGCCTGCGGCAGCGCGTCACGGATCACCTCGACCAGCCGGCCGCTGCTCTCGAAGGGCTCGCGCTCGCGCTCCCGCACCACGGCACCGACGATGCGCCGGGCCTGCTTCTCCTCGCCGTAGGCCCGCAGGATCCGCACCAGTTCGCCGGGCGGGTAGGTGTTCAGCACCTCGGCCGCGGAGATACCCGTCGTCTGGTCCATCCGCATGTCGAGCGGCGCGTCCTGGGAGTAGGCGAAGCCGCGCCCGGATTCGTCCAGCTGCATGGAGGAGACGCCGAGGTCGAAGAGGACCCCCTGGACGCGGGGCGTGCCGAGGCGGCCGAGGACGTCGGGGAGTTCGTCGTAGACGGCGTGCACCAGCGTCGCGCGGTCGCCGTACGGGGCCAGCCGTTCACCTGCCAGCTTCAGCGCCACCGGATCCCGGTCGAGGCCGATGAGCCGGACACCGGAGAAGGTGTCGAGCAGCGCTTCGGAGTGGCCGCCGAGGCCCAGGGTGCAGTCGACGACGGTCGCGCCGGGCTCGGCCAGGGCCGGAGCCAGCAGCTCCAGACAGCGCCGCAGCATGACGGGGACGTGACGCTCGTTCGTACTCATGTGCCCTCTCGGAAGCTGTTGCCTCACCCCGGCCGGGGGTCGAGGGGCCTGGCACCGCCACCTCGACCCGACCGGGGTGAGGCAACAGCTTCTCAGTTCCGGCGGGCTTCCTGGCCCCTCCCGCCGGTCGCGCCCTGACACGCGTGCTCGCCGGGAAAGGACGTCAGAGGCCCGGAGCGGGAGGAGGCCGAGCCGCACGCACGCACCCGCGCACGGGAGGGCGTGGGGTTCCGTGCGGAGTGTCACGGCTCCCGCTTCGCGTCACTTTAGTCCACCCGTCCCCGCGGTCAACCAACTGGTCAGGCGCGTCCAGACGGCGCACCTGTAAGAGTGCGCCGCCGGATGCGACGACACCACCTGTGGGTTACCTCACAGCACCTTCTGTTGACCGACTTTGCCCCTTCTCGCTGCGTGCCCCCCGGCACCGGTGGGTTTAACGTCGTATACATGTCGTCTCCCGATCGCCAGGTCACTGTCACCGACGAGCTGGTCGCCGCCAACGCCCGCTACGCCTCCGATTTCACCGACCCGGGGATGGACGCGCGTCCAGTCCGGCGGGTCGCCGTTGTCGCTTGCATGGATGCACGCCTCGACCTGCACAAGGCGCTCGGCCTCGAGCTGGGCGACTGCCATACCATCCGCAACGCGGGCGGCGTGGTGACCGACGACATGATCCGGTCACTGACGATCAGCCAGCGCGCCCTGGGGACCCGTTCCGTGGTGCTCATCCACCACACCGGCTGCGGCCTCCTCAGTCTCACCGAGGACTTCCGCCATGAACTGGCGGCCGAGGTCGGAGAGCGTCCGGCCTGGGCGGTCGAGGCGTTCCAGGATCTGGACAGCGCCGTCCGGCAGTCGATGCAGCGTGTGCGCACCTCGCCGTTCCTCCCGTACCGGGACGATGTGCGGGGGTTTGTCTTCGACGTGACGACGGGCCTGCTCCGCGAGATCGACCCGGAGATCACCCCGGAAGCGTGACGTAATCGCCCCCCGACGTGAAGAATGGGCCAAGTGACAACGTATGACGAACACGTGAGCCTCAGCGATCTGACGACCACCGCGGACGAGGTACGCCGCTCCGTGGAGAGCGTGATCGAGGGCAAGCCGGAAGCAGTACGGCTCTCGCTGACCGTCCTGCTCGCCGAGGGTCATCTTCTGATCGAGGATGTGCCGGGTGTCGGCAAGACGATGCTCGCCAAGGCGCTCGCCAAATCGATCGACTGCTCGGTGCGCCGCATCCAGTTCACCCCGGACTTGCTGCCCTCCGACATCACCGGCGTGAGCATCTACGACCAGCAGCGGAAGGACTTCGAGTTCAAGCCGGGCGCCATCTTCGCCCAGATCGTCATCGGTGACGAGATCAACCGGGCCTCCCCCAAGACCCAGTCGGCGCTCCTGGAGTCGATGGCGGAGCGGCAGGTGACCATCGACGGGCAGTCCTACACACTCCCCGACCCCTTCATGGTCGTCGCCACCCAGAACCCCGTCGAGATGGAGGGCACCTACCCGCTCCCCGAGGCGCAGCGCGACCGCTTCATGGCACGGCTGTCCATCGGCTATCCCAGCCCGGCCGCCGAGCTGCAGATGCTGGACGTGCACGGAGGCGCCTCGCCGCTGGACGACCTCCAGCCGGTGGCGCACGCGAGCGAGATCGTCAAGCTGGTCGAGGCGGTGCGCGGCGTCCACATGGCCGACGCCGTACGCCGGTACGCGGTGGAGCTTGTCGCCGCCACCCGCAACCACCCCGATCTCCGGCTGGGCGCCTCGCCGCGCGCGACGCTCCATCTGGTGCGGGCGGCGAAGGCGGCGGCGGCACTCTGCGGGCGGGAGTACGCGCTGCCGGACGACGTGCAGGCGCTGGCCGTCCCGGTGCTGGCCCACCGGCTGATGCCCACCGCCCAGGCGCAGCTGAACCGGCGCACTTCGGAGCAGCTGGTGACGGAGATCCTCCAGCGCACCCCGGTGCCCACGGCGGTGCCGCAGCACGCGGTACCGGGCGGTCCACCGCCCGGCTCGCCGCCGCCAGGTTCACCGCCGCCAGGTGCACCCCCCGGGTCACCGCCGCCCGGCTCGCCGCACCCGGGGGCGCCGCCGCAGCTGGGCGTGCCGCACGCGGCACCACCCGTCCCGCCGTCGTACGGCCAGCAGCAGCCCCGGGGTTACTGATGTCCTGGGGCCCCGAAGCGGACAGGGAGCAGTCGCGGGGCTCACTGCGCAGCGCCTTCGGCGGCCTCACCACCCGAGGACGCTCGTTCCTCGCCGCCGGTGTGGCGGCGGGCATCTGCGCGTACGTCCTGGGCCAGTCGGACTTGCTGCGGGTCGGCATACTGCTGGCCGCGCTGCCGCTGGTGTGCGTGCTGGTGCTGCACCGCACGCGCCACCGGGTGACCGGATCGCGGCGGCTGGCTCCCGCACGGGTTCCCGCGCGCAGTGAGTCGCGGGTGCATCTGCGGGTCGACAACATCTCCCGGATACCCACCGGTCTGCTGATGCTCCAGGACCGGGTGCCGTATGTGCTGGGCCCGCGTCCCCGCTTCGTGCTGGACCGGGTGGAGCCGGGCGGACGGCGCGAGGTGTCCTACCGGGTGCGCTCCGATCTGCGCGGCCGCTACCCGCTGGGACCGCTCCAGCTGCGGCTTACCGATCCCTTCGGCATGTGCGAGCTGACCCGCTCCTTCAGCGCGTACGACACGCTCACCGTCGTACCGCAGGTGGAGCCGCTGCCTCCGGTACGGCTCGCCGGGGAGACCAGCGGCTACGGCGACGGGCGGCAGCGTTCCCTGGCGCTGGCCGGTGACGACGACGTGATCCCCCGGAACTACCGGCACGGCGATGACCTGCGCCGGGTCCACTGGCGCTCCACCGCGCGCTACGGGGAGCTGATGGTGCGCCGCGAGGAGCAGCCGCAGCGGGCGCGCTGTACCGTCCTGCTGGACACCCGGCGCTCCGCCTACTCAGGTTCCGGTCCGGGCTCGCCCTTCGAGTGGGCGGTCGCGGGCGCGGCCTCCGCGTGTGTCCATCTGCTGGAGCGGGGCTACGCGGTGCGGCTGCTCACCGACACCGGTGCGATGTCGCCGGGTCCGGACGGCGGCACCTTCGGCGGCGACTCCTCGGAAGCTGCGGGGCTGCTCCTGGACACCCTGGCCGTCGTCGAGCACTCGTCCGAGCAGGGCCTCGCCGCCGCACACGACATGCTGCGCGGCAACGCCGGCGGACGCGAGGGACTGCTGATCGCCTTCATCGGCATGCTGGACGAGGAGCAGGCGGAGCTGGTCGCGCGGATGCGGCAGCGTACGAACCGTGCGGTGGCCTTCACCGCGCAGCCGGGCGGCGCACAGCAGGAGCACGGACTCGAACCGCGCACCCGGGTGCTGCGGGAGTCGGGCTGGACGGTACTGGCCGCGGGGCCGGGCGTACCGCTCGGCGCACTCTGGCGGGAAGCGGACAGCGCGATGGCGAAGGGGCTGGACAGATGAGCGGGCGGGGCAGGCTCGCGCTGTGCGCGGGCGTGGCGACCATAGCGGCGGCCTGCGCCCTGCTGCCACTGGTGAGCCCTGCGACCTGGCTGATGCAGGTCGCGGTGCTGATCGGTGTGCAGACGGGGGTGGGGGTGGCAGGCAGGCGACTGCCACTGGCGCGCCCGCTGACCATCCTGGCCCAGGCGGCCGTGTCACTGCTGCTGCTGACCGTGATCTTCGCCGGGGACCAGGCGATCGGCGGGGTGCTGCCCTCCCCCGGGACCTTCCGGCAGTTCGGCGATCTGCTGACCGCCGGATCCCAGGACGTGAGTCAGTACACCGTCCCGGCGCCCGTCACCGACGGGATAAAGCTGATGCTGGTCGGCGGGGTTCTGTCGATCGGACTGATCGTGGACGCCCTCGCGGTGACCTACCGCAGTGCCGCACCGGCCGGGCTGCCGCTGCTGGCGCTCTACTCGGTGGCGGCCGGGCTCTCCGAGGACGGTGCCCGCTGGCTGTGGTTCCTGTGCGCGGCGGGCGGCTATCTGCTGCTTCTGCTGGCCGAGGGCCGGGAGCGGCTGTCCCAGTGGGGGCGGCTGTTCACCGACCGGGTCCGTCCGGGCGGGGGTGCCCACCAGCCGGGCAGTGTCGGCGGGCCGCTGCGGGCGCCGGTCCGCTCCGGGCGGCGCATCGGTGCGCTGACGCTGGGCATCGCGCTTGTCGTACCGGCGATGCTGCCCTCGCTCAGCGGCGGGCTGCTCGACTCGGTGCGCGACTCCGGCGGCGGGTCCGGCGGCGACGGCACGGTCTCGGCGGTGAACCCGCTGGTGGCGCTGCAGGACAGCCTCAATCAGCCCGAGAACCGCACCGTGATGACGTACCGCAGCGAGGGCGGGACGGACCGCGAGATGTACATGCGGATCGTCGCGCTGGACCAGTTCGACGGCTCCGCGTGGAAACCGTCCGAGCGGCGCATCAGGCAGCTGCCCGACACGCTGCCGCCCCCGCCGGGGCTCGATCCGGACGTGGAGACGAAGCGGGTTACCACCACCGTCAAGGCGGCCGACTGGTACGCGCAGAACTGGCTGCCGATGCCCTACCCGGCCAGCAGGGTGCAGATCGAGGGTGACTGGCGCTTCGAACCCGAGGGCCGGACCCTGGTCGGTGACCGCGGGCAGAACACGCGCGGGGCGCAGTACACGGTGGAGAGCCTGTCGGTGCGGCCGACCGCCGAGCAGCTGGCGCAGGCGGGGCCCCCGCCGGCGTCCATGGTGGAGGAGTACACCGAGGTGCCCGACTCGCTGCCCTCGGTGGTGGAGAAGCAGGCCCAGGACCTCACCGGCGGCGCGACGAACGACTACGAGCGCGCCATGAAGCTCCAGCAGTGGTTCGCGGAGGACGGCGGCTTCACCTACGACACCGAGGTGCGGGCCGGCAGCGGCTCCGCGGCGATCGTCAACTTCCTGGAGCAGAAGGAGGGCTTCTGCGTCCACTTCGCCTTCTCGATGGCCGCGATGTCGCGGACGCTGGGGATACCGGCGCGGGTCGCGGTCGGATTCACGCCGGGCACCTCGCAGGGCGACGGGCGGGCCGAGGTGGGTCTCCAGGACGCGCACGCGTGGCCGGAACTCTACTTCGAGGGCGTCGGCTGGACGCGCTTCGAGCCCACCCCGACCCGGGGTTCGGCACCTCCGTACGCCACCCCGGAAGCGCCGGACGTCGACATCGACCCCGAGGAGAACCTGCCGGAGCGTCCGGAGGCCTCCGAGGAGCCGCTGCCCGAGCCGTCCGAATCCGAGGAGTGCACGGTCGAGCAGAAGCGGGCCGACCCGGAGTGCGGAATGACCCCGGCGCTGCCGGACGACACCGCTTCCGGCGGCGGCTTCCCGCTGCAGATGACGGCGCTGCTGACGGGAGCGGGCCTGCTGCTGATCGGTCTTCCCCTGCTGCCGTGGCTATGGCGGGCACGAGCCCGCTCCCGGCGTCTCGGCCACGGAGCCGGGCCGCTCGACGCCTGGCGGGAACTGATGGACTGCGGCTGGGACTACGGAATCATCCCGGACGAGGCCGCGACTCCACGCAAGGCCGCGGCACGGCTCGCCACCGAGGGAGAGCTGGATCCGGAAACTGCCGAGGCCGCGCACCGCCTGGCACTCGCTGTCGAACAGGTGCTCTATGCGCGCGAGCCGCGTCCGGCTTCCGGGCTGGCGGCGGACGTGCTGCGAGTCCGGGACGCGCTGCGGACCAAGGCCTCCCGGCGGCTGCGGCTGCGGGCGCTGTTGCTACCACGTTCCGCCGTTCGGGTGACATGGTCGGCCATGGAACGGTGGGCGGCACTCACCGCCTGGTGGCAGAGCGCGCTGCGTACGCCGTTCACGAAGAAGGCAGCGAAGCCCGCGAAGAGCACGGAGTGACGGCGCGCGGGCGATGACGGCGCTCGGGCACGGGCACGGGCACGGGCACGGGCGCGCATGAAGGGGTGGGTCCGCCTGATCGGGCGGACCCACCCCTTCGTGATCGTCATGGAGAGGGCGGGAAGGGAGGAGCAGGAGGTGGATCCAACCGGATCTAACCCCGCTCGTCCCGTCTACGCTGCCAGCGCTCCTCGATGCGGTTCATCACCGAACGACGCTGACGTGGCTGCCGGCGCTGTCTCGTACCGCCGCCCGCCGCCGCACCGGATGGTGCGGAACCGGACTCGCCTGCGGCCTGCTGCTCCTCCCCGGGCTTCGGAGCCTTGCGCCAGCCGGTCACCGCGAGCACGGCACAGCCGAGCATGACGAGGAAACCAACGACACTGACCCAGATCTGCTGGGCGACCATACCCGCCATGAGGAGCGCGATACCCACCAGAAAGCCCGCGACCGCTTGATACACCCGCTTGCGCGTGTACTTGCGCAGCTCGCTTCCCTCGAGCGCTGTCGCGAACTTGGGATCTTCGGCGTACAGCGCTCGCTCCATCTGCTCGAGCATGCGCTGCTCGTGCTCAGAGAGCGGCACGGAGTCCTCCTACTCGTCGGTCGCGGGGGCGACCGGATGCGACCCTTCAAGGATAGGCAGGGAATCGCCCCCGTGAAACCCGCCCTCTACGCCAATTCCTCCCACTTACGCCCGCATGCCGGGCAGTGGTGATGGTCGGTGCATTCCGTGCATTCCCTCACCGCCTTTCCGTCATGCCGGACGGTGTGCCTCGATCATACGGCGAGTAGCAGACAATCGGGCGGGCTGTGTTCTACCGCACCTCGGCCAGCACATGAAGCCGGCTCGCGACCGAGTGGAAGGCGGGCAGCACGGAGGCGGCGGCCTCCAGTCGCCCCAGCGCCTCCTCGGCGTCGGACTCCGATTCCTCCGTCAGCCCCGGCACCAGGTCGGTGAAGATCCGCACCCCGTGCACGGAGGCGACCTCCAGACCAGTGTCCGTGACCAGGCTGGTCAGCTGCTCGGCGGTGAAGCGGCGGGGCATCGGGTCGCCGTCGCCCCAGCTGCCCGCGGGGGCGGCGAGAGCCTGCTGTGCCTCCGCGAAGTGACCGGCCAGGGCGCGCGCGAGCACGGCTCCGCCGAGCCCGGCGGCGAGCAGGCTGAGCGTCCCGCCGCCCGGACGGAGCGCGGCCACGGCGTTTCGCAGCCCCTCCGCCGGATCGTCGACGTACTCCAGGACGCCGTGGCAGAGCACAGCGTCACAGCCGCCGCGCTCCACCACGTCGAAGAGCCCGTGGATGTCGCCCTGCACACCGCGCACCCGCTCGGCGACCCCGGCCTCCGCCGCGCGCCGCTCCAGGGCGAACAGCGCGTTGGGGCTGGGGTCGACGACCGTGACGCGGTGCCCGAGCCGGGCGACGGGCACCGCGAAGTTGCCCGTACCACCGCCGGTGTCCAGGACGTCCAGTTCGGCACGGTCGGCGCTCTTGGCCCGCCGGTCTAGCGCGTCCTTCAGCACCTCCCAGACCACGGCGGTACGGAGGGAAGCACTGGGGCGGGACATGGCGGTGGCTCCTCGGCAACTCTTTGTGCGGGTGCTGCCCAGCCTAGTCGCGCGTCAGGTGAGGTTCAGCCCGCGCGGGGCCGGGCGTCCCATGCCTCGGCGTCTCCCGGTGCCACCCTCGGCTGCGGCAGCGCCGGCTGGGACACCAGCATGCGCTCCACCAGCCGCAGGAAGACCCCGGTGTCGCGCACCAGATCGTCCGCGTCGCGCCAGCTCGCCGCGCCCGGGATGCCCGCCTCCGCGCGAGCCCGGCGCGGGGCGCCGGAGGCGAAGAGGGCGCTCCACTCGGTCAGTTCGGGTGCGACCTCGGGCAGCACCTCCCAGGCGCTGCGTATGGCTCCCCGGCGGCTGCGCCGCCGGGGTGCACCGCTTCTGCGGCGCGGGCTCGGCTCTTCGGGGCGTACACGCACGGCGAGCACCGCCGCCGCGGTACGCAGTGCGGCGAGATGGGCGGTTGCATACCGCTCGTTCGCGGTATGCATCGCCACCGCCTCGTCGAGCCCGTGCTGCGCTTGTGCGAGCAGGGCCAACGCGGCGGGCGGCGCCGAGGCACGGCGGAGGACGGGATGGACATCGTTCGGGGGCCCGTGCATGGCGAACCTCCTGCAGTCGTCTGACGGTTCCGATGATTCGGCCGTATGCGCATATCGTTGCGCATGGCACTGACAATCGGCTCCGACCTGCACAAACACCTCGCGCCTGGCCGATGCCGGGGCCACCGGCCAGGCGAAGCGTTCCTTTGGGCCGACCGGTCGGCCCAAAGGAACGTGCCAAGGAGAGCGAGGAACCACCGAGGGGCGCTACGCGGCCCTCTCCGCCGCAGCGGTCTGTGACAATCAGCGCCATGGACACGAGCAGCACGCGCCGTACGACCACCCGGCAGAAGCTCTACCAGGCGGCGGTGACGCTCATCGCCGAACAGGGCTTCTCCTCCACCACGGTGGAGGAGATCGCCGAGCGCGCGGGTGTCGCCAAGGGCACGGTCTACTACAACTTCAGGAGCAAGACCGAACTCTTCGAGGAACTGCTGCGGCACGGCGTCACGCTGCTCACCGCCGAGCTCCAGCGGGCCGCCGACGACACGGTCGAAGCGGGCGGCAGCCGGGTCGAAGCGCTGGACGCGATGATCCGCGCCGGGCTCACCTTCATCGACCGGTATCCGGCCTTCACCCAGCTCTACGTAGCCGAACTGTGGCGCACCAACCGCAGTTGGCGGCCCACCCTGATGGCGCTCCGGCAGCAGGTGGTCGCGGTCGTCGAGACGGTGCTGCGCGACGCGGTGGCCAAGCACGAGCTGAGCGAGGACGTCGACGTCCCGCTCACCGCCGCCGCACTGGTGGGAATGGTCCTGGTCTCGGCGCTGGACTGGCAGTCCTTCCAGCCGGAGCGTTCGCTGGACGAGGTGCACGACGCGCTCGCGCTGCTCCTGCAGGGTGGGGTCGGCGGCCTGCGAGCAGCCGGTTAGAGTCCCTGCTCATGGCACGGATTGCGGTGATCGGCGCCGGGATGGGCGCCATGGCGGCGGCGGCACGGCTGGCAGTGGCCGGAAACCGGGTGGCGGTGTACGAACGCGCCGAAACCTACGGCGGCGGGGTGCGGCGCTACGAGCGCGACGGCTTCGCCTTCGACACCGGCCCCGGACTGCTCCGGCTGCCCGCCGTCTACCGCGATCTGTTCGTGAAGACCGGCCGCGAGCCGCTGGAGCGGTGCGTCGAACTGACCCAGACCGACCCGGCCGCGCGCCACCACTTCGCGGACGGCACCAGCGTCACCCTGCCGAGCACCTCCCGTGCCGGTGTCATCGCGGCGCTGGACACGGCGCTCGGGCCGGGATCGGGCGTGCGCTGGAGCGAACTGGTCGCCCGCGCCCGCACCGTCTGGGAGGCGACACGGCGCCCGCTGCTGGAGGAGCCGCTCCAACCCGGGCACGAGGCGCTGGAACACGATCCCTACCCGGCGCTGCGCCGGCGCGGGCTGCTCCGCCGCCGCACACCGGAGCTCGCGGGAATCGCGGCCGACGAACTGCGTGACGCACGGCTGGCGGCCCTGCTGGAGAGCTGCGCGGGCGCCTACGGCTTCCTGCCCGGTCAGGCCCCGGCGAGCGCGGCGGTACTGCCCTACCTGGAAGAGACCTTCGGCACCTGGTATGTCCGCGGCGGCATGCGCGAGCTGGCGACGGCGGTCTATCAGCGGTGCCTGGCCCGCCGGGTGGAGTTCCACTTCGGGACGGCGGCCGAACGCCCGCTGGTCCGGGGTGGCAGGGCGGTGGGAGTGGAACTGTCCGGGGGCGGCATGGTGGAGGCCGACGCGGTGGTCTGGGGTGGTGGCCCGGCGATACCCGGCACGGAGGGCACCGGCGCGGGCACCGAGCTGACCGGCACGGCCGGGGCGAGCGCCCGGTTCACGGTGCTGCTCGCGCTGCGCGGCGCCCGGCCCGCGGACACCGTGCACCGCACCGTCGTGCACGGGGCGGACCGGAGGGTGACGGTGCTGCGCCCCGACGATCCGGCACTGCGCCCGGACGAGGAGCATGAGACGGCGGTGCTGTCCGTCGTGCTGCCCGCCACCGCGACGGCCGCAGCCGTGGCGGAACCGGAGCGGTTGGCGGACGAACTGCTGGCCGCCGTCGACGCCGCCGGGCTGGGGCTGGGCGCACGCGTGCTGTGGCGGGTGCCGCGCACCCCCCGGGACAACGAGACGGAGACCGGGACGCCGGGCGGGCTGGTCCCCACCCCCGCGCTGGCCGGGTCACGCGGCGCGTATCTTCGCGCACCGAACCAGGCATCCACGGCGGGCCTGTACCGGGTGGGAGGCTGGTCCCACCCGGGAGGCGGGCTCGCGCACGCCGGAATGTCGGGCGCGCTGGCGGCGGGCCTGTTCGTCGGGGGCGCGGACTGGCGCGGCTCTCAGTAGCCCTGCTGGCCGTAGCCGTTGCCCGAGGTGTCGTAGCCGTACCCGTCGCCGTCGTACTGCGGCCCGTCGTAGCCGCCTTCGCCCTGGACGGGGAAGCCCTCGCCGGGATAGCCCTGGCCTGGATAGCCCTGGGCATTGCTGCCGTCCTGGTACGGATAGCCCTGCCCGGGGAGCTGCCCCGGGCCCGCGTGGCGCTGCTGCGGCATCCACACTCCGCCCGGCGGCGTGTCCGGGTAGGGGTTCTGAGCGCCGCCGGGGTACGGCTCCGGCTGGGCGTACGGGGCGTCCGGGTACGGCGCCTCTGGGTACGGGGCGTTGCCGTACGGCTCAGGCGGGGCCGCGTACTGATCCGTGGGGTACACGGTGCCGTAGCCCTCGGAGGGCTGGACGGCGGCCTCCGCCGGTGCGCCTGGGGCGTAGGACGGGGGCTCGGGCGCGTACGACGGGGGCTGCGGCGCGCCGGACGGTGGGTCGTAGGCCGGTACGCCGCCGCTGCCGTAGGCGTCGAAGGAGGCGGTGGCGTACTGGCCGGGGTCGTGTGCGGGCTCGTACTCGGGGTACGGCTCCGCATAGGAGGCGTAGTGGTGCTGCTCCTCCCAGCCGCCGTTTCCGGGTGCGTGACTCGGTGGCGGCGGCGGTGCCTGGCCGCCCCGGTCGTAGACGCCGTACTCCCCCGTGTCGTCGGGCAGCGGCTGCGGCTCGTACGTCTGGGGCTCATGCGTCTGGGATCCGTACGTCTGCGGCTCGTATGCCTGGGGTTCCTGCGCATACGGCTCGTGCGTCTCCAGGCCGGACACCTGGAGCACCGGCTCGGCGTCCGCCGGGCTCGGGTCGCGCTCTCCCCGGCGGCGCCGGCTGGAGCCCGGCTTGCCGCCGAGCGCCCAGCCGGTGGAGAAACCGCGGCGGTAGGAGTGGGTGACCAGGGTCTGGCCCACGGCGAAGGCGATGGTGCCCAGGGCGATCACGATGATCGAGAGCATCACCACGCCGGCGGCAACGACGGAGAAGCCGCCGAAAGCCAGCAGCCGCCAGCGCAGCCGCGCCTTGTACTGGAGCAGCACCTCGCCCAGCAACCACAGCGCGACGACTCCGAACGCGATATAGAGGACCGCCCAGCCCATGTACGCCCCTCTTCCCGCCGCCGCCGCTCAGGTCGGTCAGCCCGAGGACTCCCTGTGGAGTCCCAGTTTCTCGTGGATTTCCAGCGTCGCCGTGGAGTGGTTGAGCGTAATGAAGTGGAGTCCGGGGACATCCTCGGCCATCAGTCTCGCGCACAACTCCGTCGCGTACTCGATCCCGATTGAGCGTACAGCGGCCGGATCGTCTTTGGCTGCGAGGATGCGTTCCGCGAGGCCCGGCGGGAAGGTGGCGTTGCTCAGATTCGCGAAGCGCTCGATCTGCCGCCAGTTGGTGACGGGCATGATCTCCGGGATGATCGGGGTCTCGCAGCCCGCGGCGGCCGTGCTGTCGCGCAGCCGCAGGTAGTCCTCGGCGTTGAAGAACATCTGCGTGATCGCGTAATCCGCGCCGGCGCGGCACTTGTTGACGAAGTGGCGGACGTCAGTGTCCCAGTCCGCGGAACGGGGGTGCATCTCGGGGAACGCCGCGACGCCGACGCAGAAGTCTCCGGACTCCTTGATCAGCTCGACGAGCTCGGAGGCGTAACTGACGCCGTCCGGGTGGCGCACCCATTCGCCCATCGGGTCGCCGGGCGGGTCACCGCGCACCGCGAGGACGTTGCGGATGCCCGCGCCCGCGTACTGGCCGATGACGTTGCGCAGTTCTGCTCGGGAGTGGTTGACAGCCGTCAGGTGGGCGACGGGGGTGAGCGTGGTCTCGGTGGCGATGCGCTCCGTCGAGGTGACGGTGCCTTCGCGGGACGAGCCGCCGGCGCCGTAGGTCACCGAGACGAAGGTCGGTGCGACCGCCTCGATGCGCCGCAGCGCGTTCCACAGCGTCCGTTCGCCCTTCTCCGTCTTCGGTGCGAAGAACTCGAAGGAGTACGAACGGGTGCCGGATGCGAGCAGCTCGCGGACGGTCGGGGTGCGATCTGTCCTGGTGGAAGAGGTACCAAGGGCCATGAGTGCAGGTTAACCGCCCACGCAAGGGTGCATCGCGCCGACGAGGGCGCTATGCACCGTCCCGTCCGCCTTCCTGCGGCGCCGAGTGGACGTCTCACTCTCTCCCAGTAGCCCTCAGAGTCCGGAGAGTGGCCGCTCGCGCAGTCGCGCGGCCAAAGCGGCGGCGGCTGCCGCCGGATCCCGGGCCTCGGTGAGCGCGCGGACGACGACGACCCGCCGGGCACCGGCGGCCAGCACCTCGTCCAGATTCTCGGCGTCGATACCGCCGATCGCGAACCAGGGGCGCGACGGGGCCAGCGAGGCGGCGTACCGCACGAGCGGCAGGCCGGGGGCGGCGCGGCCGGGTTTGGTGGGGGTGGGCCAGCATGGGCCGGTGCAGAAGTAGTCGACGCCTGGCTCGGTCACCGCGGCCGCCACCTCCGCCTCGGCGTGCGTCGAGCGGCCCACCAGCACGTCTTCGGCACTGCCGCCCAGGATGGCGCGGGCGGCTGGTACGGGCAGGTCGCCCTGGCCCAGGTGGAGTATGTCGGAGCCGATGGCATGCGCCACGTCCGCACGGTCGTTGACGGCGAGCAGCGCGCCGTGGCGGCGGCAGGCCGCGGCGAAGACGGCGAGGTGCTCCAACTCCTCGGCCGCCTCCATGCCCTTGTCACGGAGCTGCACGATGTCGACCCCCGAGCCGAGCACCGCGTCCAGGAACTCGGGGAGGTCTCCCTGATCCTTGCGTGCGTCGGTGCACAGATAGAGCCGGGCGGCCTGGAGCCGCTCTCGGGCGGTGCGGGACATGCTGCGTTCCCCCCGTGAAAAGGGGTGCATGGGCCCCGCGGGGCCCATGCACCGCGTGTCGTCGGACTCTCGGTTCAGCGGTTCAGCGGTTCAGCAGCTCAGACGGCGAGGGCCTGGGCGCGGCGCTTCACCTCTGTCCCGCGATTCTCGCGCAGCGCCTGCGCCGGTGTGCCGGGCAGGCTGTCATCGGGCGTGAACAGCCATTCCAGCATCTCCTCGTCGGTGAAGTGGTCGTCCTTGAGCAGGGTGATGGTGCCGACCAGGCCCTTCACCACCCGGCCGTCGTCGACGAAGTCGGCGGGCACCTGCAGCACGCGGTTCTCTCCCCGCCGCACCGCGATCAGCTGACTCTCCTTGATCAGCTGGCGGATACGGGTCACTGGGACGTCGAGCATCTCCGCGACGTCAGGAAGAGTGAGCCAGGCGGGGACGAGAGCATCGGTCTTTGCGTCAATCTCGGTCACACCCACCAGACTGCCACTTCGCACTGACAGTCACTACCGCAGTGCCTTCTTCAGGGCTAGTGCCGGGTCCGCCACGAGGACCGGATCCAGCTGCGTGCCCTGCTGCACGAGCTTGCGTCCCTGCGCCAGGTCGCGGGGGCGGCCGACGGCGAGCAGCGCGGTCAGCACCCCGTCCCGCAGCCAGCACACCGACCAGGCCGCGCCGCTCGGATCGCCGCGCCGCACCAGCTGATCGCCTTCCGAATGCTGCCCGGCGTACTGCACGAAGCGGCCGAACTGCTCGGACCAGAAGTACGGCACCGGGTCGTACGTCTTTGCCGTCTGCCCCGCATGGCCCTCGGCCACCAGGTTGGCGGCGGCCACCCGGGCGCTCTGCAGCGCGTTGTCCCAGTGGTGCACGAGCAGTCGTCTGCCGTAACGGGCGGAGGGGAAGGACGCGCAGTCACCGACGGCGTAGACGTCCGGCACCGAGGTGCGCAGCTCCGCGTCCGCGCGGACCGAGCCGTCCGGGCAGAGTTCGACGCCGGATCCGGCCAGCCAGCCGGTCGCGGGCCGGGCACCGATACCGACGACCACCGCGTCGCCGGACAGCTGCTCGCCGCCCGCGAGCAGCACGCCGTCCGGTGTGACGGCGGCCACCGGGGCGCCGGTGCGCAGCCGCACGCCACTCTCCTCGTACCAGCCGCTCATATATCCGGTGACCTCCGCGGGCAGGGCGCCCGCCAGCGGCCGGTCCGCGGCCTCGACAACGGTCACCTCGCAGCCCGCCTCGCGCGCCGCCGTCGCGAACTCCGCGCCGATCCAGCCCGCACCGACCACCACCACGGAGCCGCGCCGCAGCAGTACGGGGCGCAGCCGGGCGGCGTCGTCCAGGGTGCGCAGCAGGTGGACGGCGGAGGGTGAGGTCGCTCCGGGCGGCGGGGCGGGTGCCGCCCCGGTGGCGAGGACCAGCCGGTCGTAGGGCACCGCCTCGCCGCCGCTGGTGTCCAGCAGGTGCGCGGCGGGCCGCAGTCCGGTGATCTCGCGGCCGAGTTCCAGCCCGATGCCCAGGTCGTCGTAGTCGGTGTCGAACTCGGAGCCCTCGGCCTTGCCCAGCAGCACCGCCTTGGAAAGCGGCGGGCGGTCGTACGGCCGGTGGGACTCCGCTCCGATCAGGGTGATGGTGCCCGCCCAGCCCTGCTCACGCAGTTGCACCGCGGTCTGCACCCCGGCCATCCCGGCTCCGACGATCACGGCTCGCTCGGGAGCCCGGTGCGGGGCCCCCTCAGGGCTGTCAGTCACCCGGTGACTCTATCGGCCTCCCCCGCGGAAAGGGGAGGCCGTCAGCGGCGCACCTGCTCGACCGCGCTGGTGCCGCTGCCCGGCTGCGACTCCCACTCCCAGCTCTCCTCCAGGCGCAGCCGCCCGTCGGGAAGCGCCGTGACCCGGCTGAGGCAGTGTCCGGAGGCGGTGCTTCCGTCGGTCCGCAACTGGACATAGCGGAAGTCCAGTTGGTCGCCCGCGCGCGTACCGACCAGCTCGCCGTGCACGACGTCACCGCCCTCGTAGTGGGCCCACACCCGGCCGTCCCGCTCCCGGTAGTCGAAGCGCGTACCGGTGCCGACCTGGCCGGGGCCCGCGTCGGCGACGGGAACGAAGAGGCAGCCGTCGAGCGAGGCTTGCATGAGGACTCCCTTACGACCTGGTGCACGATAGCCAGCGCACCAGGTCGTTACCGGGCGGCGGACGGGCGCAGTAGGGTGTCGACGGTACGACATACGCGGGAGCCCGGTGCACCGGGCTGAGAGGGAGGCTGGACGGCCTCCGACCGTACGAACCTGATCCGGTTCATACCGGCGAAGGGAGGATGGCATCCGCATGCGCAGCGTGAACCCCGACAGCCCTCCGGGCCCTGCGGGCCCGCTCACCCCCCGTCCGGACGTACTGGTGATCGGCGGCGGCGTCATCGGTCTGGTCACCGCCTGGCGGGCGGCGCAGCGAGGGCTGCGCACCGAGGTCGTCGACCCGGCGCCGGGCGGCGGTGCCGCGCAGGTGGCGGCGGGCATGCTCGCCCCCGTCACCGAGCTGCACTACGGCGAGGAGGCGCTGCTCGCTCTGAATCTGGCCTCCGCCAGGCGCTATCCCGGCTTCGTCCGGGAGCTGGAGGAGGCCGCGGGCCTGGAGACCGGCTACCGGGCCTGCGGCACGCTCGCGGTGGCTCTGGACGCCGACGACCGCGAGCACCTCCGCGAGCTGCACGCCTTTCAGCAGCGCTGCGGCCTGGAGTCGCAGTGGCTGAACGGGCGCGAGTGCCGGCGGCTGGAACCGATGCTGGCTCCGTCCGTACGCGGCGGGCTCCGGGTCGACGGAGACCACCAGGTCGACCCGAGACGGCTGGCCGCCGCGCTGCTCGCCGCCTGCGAGCGGGCGGGTGTCGCCTTCCGGCGCGCGTCGGCGGCGCGGCTGTCGGTCTCCGGTGACCGCGCCACCGGGGTCGTGCTGGCGGACGGCACCGAGCTGAGCGCGGACCGTACGGTGCTGGCGGCGGGCCCGGACAGCGGGCGGCTCGACGGCATACCGGCCGAACTGCTGCCTCCCGTCCGCCCCGTCAAGGGGCAGGTGCTGCGGCTGCGCGTCCCGGGCGCGTACGCGCCCTTCCTCTCCCGCACAGTGCGGGCCGTCGTGCGCGGCGGCCACCTCTATCTCGTGCCGCGCACGAACGGCGAGCTGGTCGTCGGCGCCACCAGCGAGGAGCTGGGCTGGGACAGCACGGTGACCGCGGGCGGTGTGTACGAGCTGCTGCGCGACGCGCACGAACTGATCCCGGGCATCACGGAACTGCCGCTGACCGAGACCGGCGCCGGGCTGCGGCCCGCCTCCCCGGACAACGCGCCGCTGCTGGGCCCCACGGAGCTGGCCGGACTGATCGCGGCCACCGGGCACCACCGCAACGGCGTACTGCTGGCACCCGTCACCGGCGACCTGCTCGGCGAGCTGCTGGCCACCGGCGACCTTCCCGAGCAGGCCCGCCCCTTCACCCCGCGCCGCTTCGGCGCGGCCGCTTCCGAGGAGCACCTCCGATGACCGGCATCCCCACCACCGCTGTCACCACCGCTGTCGCCGTCAACGGCGAGACGCGCGGGATTCCCGCCGGTCTCACCCTCGACCGGCTCGTCGGCGAGTTCACCGCCGCCCCGGCCGGCGTGGCGGCGGCCGTCAACGAGACGGTCGTACCGCGCGGGCAGTGGCCGGAGACCGTGCTCAATGACGGTGACCGGATCGAGATCCTGACCGCAGTCCAGGGAGGCTGAACCGCGCCATGAGCACCACCAGCACCACCAGCACCACCAGCACGATGAGCACCGGCACCACCGGCGCACCGCGCGACACCGCCCCGCCGCGGCCGGCGCCCGACCCCCTGACCCTCGGCGGCATCTCGTTCGCCTCCCGGCTGATCATGGGCACGGGCGGTGCCCCCAGCCTCGCCGTCATGGAACGCTCCCTGCTCGCCTCCGGCACCGAGCTGACCACCGTGGCGATGCGCCGTCTGGACCCGACGGTGCGCGGCTCCGTGCTCTCCGTGCTGGAGCGGCACGGCATCCGCGTGCTGCCGAACACCGCGGGCTGCTACACGGCGGGCGAGGCCGTACTGACCGCCCGGCTCGCCCGCGAGGCGCTGGGCACCGACTGGGTGAAGCTGGAGGTGATCGCTGACGAGCGCACCCTGCTGCCCGATCCGGTGGAGCTGCTGGACGCCGCCGAGACCCTGGTGGACGACGGTTTCACCGTGCTGCCCTACACGAACGACGATCCGGTGCTCGCCCACAAGCTGGAGGACGTGGGGTGCGCGGCGATCATGCCGCTGGGCTCCCCCATCGGGTCCGGCCTCGGCATCCGCAATCCGCACAACTTCCAGCTGATCACCGAACGGGCACGGGTTCCCGTCATCCTCGACGCGGGCGCGGGCACCGCCTCCGACGCCGCCCTGGCAATGGAACTGGGCTGCGCCGCGGTCATGCTGGCCTCCGCGGTGACCCGGGCACGGGAACCGGAGCTGATGGCGGCGGGCATGCGGCACGCGGTGGAGGCGGGCCGCCTGGCGTACCGGGCGGGGCGCATCCCCCGCCGCCACTTCGCGGACGCCTCCTCGCCCGCGGAGGGCATCGCGGCGCTGGACCCGGAGCGTCCCGCCTTCACCTGAACCGGTCCGCCGAGTGCTGCTCGCGAGCCCGCCGGCTGCCGTGCACCAGGTCGTCGGTCATGGCCACATCAACGAGTTGTCACCGTTCGGCTTCAGTGCGGCTCGCCCCGGGTCCCGGGTGGAGTGAGGCGTCAGGGGTGCCTCGTAGACTCTGCGCCGTGGATGCAACCCTTCATGACCCGATTCAGGGCCAGGTACTCGACGGGCGCTACCGCGTCGACGCGCGCATCGCCGTCGGCGGGATGGCCACGGTGTACCGGGCGCTGGACACCCGGCTGGACCGGGTGCTCGCGCTGAAGGTGATGCATCCCTCACTCGCCGCCGACCGCCTCTTCGTCGACCGCTTCATCCGGGAGGCCAAGTCCGTCGCCCGGCTCGCGCACCCGAACGTGGTCGGCGTCTTCGACCAGGGCACCGACGGCACCTATGTCTACCTGGCGATGGAGTACGTCGCGGGCTGCACGCTCCGTGACGTCCTGCGCGACCGCCGCGCGCTCCAGCCGCGCGCCGCCCTGGACGTACTGGAGCCGATACTGGCCGCCCTCGGTGCCGCGCACCGCGCGGGTCTGGTGCACCGGGACATGAAGCCGGAGAACGTCCTGATCGGCGACGACGGCCGGGTGAAGGTCGCCGACTTCGGTCTCGTGCGCACCGTGGACGGCCAGACCTCCGCCACCACCGACTCCATCCTCGGCACGGTCTCCTATCTCGCCCCGGAGCAGATCGAGCACGGCCAGGCCGATCCGCGTACGGATCTGTACGCGTGCGGCGTGATGCTGCACGAGATGCTCACGGGCGGGAAGCCGCACTCCGGCAGCACGCCCGCCCAGGTGCTGTACAAGCATCTGCACGAAGATGTCCCGGCGCCCTCCGCCGCGGTCCCCGGCCTGGCCGCCGCGCTGGACGGACTGGTCGCCCGCGCCGCCGCCCGTGATCCGGAGCAGCGCCCCGAGGACGCCGTCGCGCTGCTCTCCGAGGTCCGCGCGGCACGCGCCGCCCTCACCGACGAGCAGCTGGACGCCGTCCCGCCGCAGGCGAACGAGGCGGACGAGCCCGGGGCCGAGCACCTCACGAGCGTCATCCCCCGTTCCTTCGGCCTTTCCACGGCGCCTGCCGCTCCGGACCCGGGCTTCGAGGACACCACCGGTTCGGCCGAGCTTGCCGACTCCGTGCACCAGGACGACCTGGCGACGGTCCCAGGCGACGCCGGATACGGACCCGAGACCAATGGCGTTCATCACACCACCCGGCTGGCCTCGCCGCCCGCCGAGCCCCCGGCCGTGCCGCCGCCGGGGCCCGGCGCGCCGGGCCGGGCGGGCAGACGCCGCCCGAAGCCCGCAATGCTCGCCCTGCTGGGCGTGGTGCTGGTCCTGCTGCTGGGCACCGGGATCTGGTACATCAACTCGGGCCAGTTCACGCAGACCCCGGCCGTGCTCGACATGACGGAGTCAAAGGCCCGTGACGCCCTCGAGGAGAAGGGGCTCGACGTGCGGGTCGAGCGGGCGCACAGCGAGGCGATCGAACGTGGCCACGTCGTGAAGAGCGACCCGAAGCCCGGCGAGCGGGTCCGCGGCAACGGCACGGTGACCATCGTGGTCTCGCGCGGCCCGGACATCGTCAAGGTGCCCGACCTCTCCGGCAAGCCGCTCTCCGACGCGAAGGCTCAGCTCAAGGACGACGGGCTGAAGCCCGGTCTGATCAAGCGCGAATTCGACCCCGAGACGGCGCAGGGCTCGGTGATCCGTACCGATCCGAAGGCGGGGGCCGAGAAGCGCCCCGGTGCGGCGGTCGCTCTCACGGTCTCCAAGGGCCGCGAGATCGGGATCCCGGACGTCACCGGGGAGGACGAGGCCTCGGCACGGGAGGACCTCGAGGAGGTGGGCCTCAAGGTGCGCATCGCCCAGCAGCGGGTCTTCTCCGACGAGGACGAGGGGGACATCGCCAAGCAGTCCCCCGGTCAGGGCGCCATCGCCGCCAAGGGCGACACCGTCACGCTCACGGTGTCCAAGGGCCCGGACATGGTCGAGGTGCCGGACGTCGAGGGCATGAGCGAGAGCGACGCGCGCGAAGCCCTGGAGGGCGCGGGCTTCACCGTGAACGTGAACACGCTGTTCATCCGGGACAAGGTCTTCAACCAGTCCCCGGACAGCGGCGACGAGGCAGCCCGCGGGTCCGAGGTCACCATCTGGGTGCAGTGATCGGAAACCGGCACCGCCCGGTCCCGACCCTGCCGTGCGGTCGGTCGCATACCGTCACCCGAGGGCACCCGCCTGTGAGCGGTGCCCTCGGCCACTGTGAGCCCGCGCATAGGACGTACATCACTTACGAACCGGCCTAGTTGCCGCTTGCACGGACACGAGCGGGCGTGACCGGCATTTCGGGCAATGATCATTTGTCTCCGCACGAAAGCGGATAGTACGTCACATTGTTGATCTGAGAATTTGCGGGCTTTAACAATTGCTCTCGTCGCATGGTGCCGCGAAACAGAACGCGGCCCCGATCGCCCGTCCGCCGGCTGCACGCGACACAAGCAACCGAAAGGCCCGCTCGCACCATGCTCAACATTCCCCGCTACACCCGCATGACCAAGGCCACCAGGTATTCGGCCGTTGGTCTCCTTGCTGGAGCCGCAGCTCTCAGCCTTACCGTCGTACCCGGATCCGCCGACGACGGCGATGACAGCCAGAGCACCGCCACCACCGCGACCGCTCAGCCGGTCGCGTTCACCGGCCAGGCCGAGCACCCCGAGGCAGCGCAGAAGGGCGGCATCGCCCAGCAGGTCGATGCGGTACAGCAGCGGGTGCAGGAGGAGGCGGCCGCGAAGAAGAAGGCCGCCGAGGAGAAGAAGCAGGCCGCGGAGAAGAAGAAGGCCGCGGAGCAGGCCGCCGAGAAGAAGAAGGACGCCGCACAGCAGGCGAAGGCCGAGAAGACCCGCGCTGACGAGGCCGCCAGCCGCTCGGCCGACCGGTCGGGCGCCAAGTCCGCCGCGGCGAAGCCCACCTACTCCAACTCGCTGGACGGCTGGATCCGCGAGGCCCGGGCGATCATGAAGGAAAAGGGCATCCCCGGCTCGTACGAGGGCATCCACCGCAACATCATCCGGGAGTCCGCGGGCGACCCGAACGCCGTCAACAACTGGGACATCAACGCCCAGAACGGCATCCCGTCCAAGGGCCTGCTCCAGGTGATCCAGCCGACGTTCGACGCCTACCACGTGAAGGGCACCCCCAAGTCCCTCACCGACCCCGTCGCGAACATCGTCGCCGCCTGCAACTACGCGGCCGACCGCTACGGTTCGATGGACAACGTGGACTCGGCATACTGACCGAGTGAGCACACCACAGGAGCGCAACGCCATTGGCGGTCACGTCCCCGTAGCCGGGGGCCTGGCCGCCATCGGCCTTTCCCGGGCAGCGGAAATCGGTGCGGAAGCGGTACAGGTGTTCGTCGCCAATCCGCGCGGCTGGGCCGCACCTCCCGGGGACCCGGCACAGGACGAGGAATTCCGGACCGTCTGTGACGCACAGCGGATTCCGGTATTCGTCCATGCGCCCTATCTGATCAATCTGGGTTCACACACCAGGGAGACCGTCGAAAATTCCGTCTCCTCACTGCGCCATTCACTGCGGCGAGGGCGTGTGATCGGCGCGCGCGGCGTCGTCGTGCACACTGGCTCCGCGACCGGCGGACGTCCGCGCGCGGAGGCGCTGGCGCAGATCCGCGAGCGCACGCTGCCGCTGCTGGCCGAACTGACCCACGACGACGACCCCTGGCTGCTGCTCGAACCGACGGCCGGGCAGGGCACCTCGATCTGCTCCCAAGTCCAGGAGCTCGGCCCCTACTTCGACGCGCTGGAGCGCCATCCGCGGCTCGGCGTCTGCCTGGACACCTGCCACGCCTATGCGGCGGGCCACGATCTGGCCGCGCCCGGCGGCGTCAAGGAGACTCTCGACGCGCTGGTGGAGGCCACCGGCCCCGGGCGGCTGAAGCTGATCCACGCGAACGACTCCAAGGACGTCGCGGGCGCGCACAAGGACCGCCACGAGAACATCGGCTCCGGCCATATCGGCGCCGGGCCGTTCGAGGAGCTGCTGCGGCATCCGGCGACGGCCGGGGTGCCGCTCGTCGTCGAGACGCCCGGCGGCGCGGCGGTGCACGCGGCGGACATCGCCCGGCTGAAGGAGCTGCGCCCGAAGGGGTGAGCTCGGCCAGGTGAGCACAGCCACCGGCACCACACGGCACCGGCACACAGCGCATGTGCCGCACGCGCTACAGCTCGGGGCCCTCCCCCGGCTCCTCCTGGTAGGAGTAGCGCTGCTCCTCCCAGGGGTCGCCGACGTTGTGGTACCCCCGCTCCTCCCAGAAGCCCCGCCGGTCGGCCGCCATGTACTCAACACCCCGGACCCACTTCGGACCCTTCCAGGCGTACAGATGCGGTACGACCAGCCGCACCGGGAATCCGTGCTCGGCCGTCAGCGGCTCACCCGCACGGTGGGTGGCGAAGAGTGCGCGGTCGTCGGTGAAGTCGGCGAGCCGCATGTTCGAACTGAACCCGTACTCCGCCCAGACCATGACATGCGTGACCTCCGGCGCGGGCGGTGCGAGCTCCATGAGCGTACGGGTGCGCACGCCGCCCCACTCCGCCCCGACCATGCTGAACTTCGTCACACAGTGCATATCCGCCACCACCGTGTCGTAGGGCAGGGCGGAGAACTCCTCGTGTGACCAGCAATGCTTGTCGCCGTCGGCGGTGGCCCCGAAAACCCGGAACTCCCAGCGCTCGGGTCTGAATTTCGGCACCGGCCCATAGTGGGTAACCGGCCATCCGCGCTGAAGTCGTTGACCTGGCGGAAGCTGCGTCTGCTCCGATTCGCGGCTTTCCGGCTGACCCATGACTCCATGGTGACAGACGGCCGCCCCGGCGCCCGACCGCCCCCCGCCCAGAACCTACACAATCCTTAGATCTGGGCAATATCGCACAAGCCCGGACTGCGCCAATCTCCCAAATCAGGCAAGGCTCTACTTACTGGACGGGTCAGGGTCATGGTGCGAAGATGCGCGCAACCCGTCGACATCGCTTGGAAGGAGCCGCTGCCATGCAGGGCGACCCCGAGGTCATCGAATTCCTCAACGAGCAGTTGACCGCCGAGCTGACGGCGATCAACCAGTATTTCCTGCATGCAAAGATGCAGGAGAACTTCGGCTGGCCGAAACTGGCGGAGTACACCAGGGCCGAATCCTTCGACGAGATGCGGCACGCGGAGAAACTGACCGACCGCATTCTCTTCCTGGAGGGCCTGCCCAATTACCAGCGCCTCTTCCACGTGCGGGTGGGGCAGACCCTCACTGAGATGTTCCAGGCGGACCTGCAGATCGAGGTGGAAGCGGTCGACCGACTGCGCCGCGGTGTGGAGGTCATGCGCGCCAAGGGCGACATCACCTCGGCCAACCTCTTCGAGGAGATCCTCGCGGACGAGGAGCACCACATCGACTATCTGGAAACGCAGCTCGGACTTGTCGAGAAGCTCGGCGAGCCGCGTTACATCGCCCAGTTGGTCAAGCAGCCCGACTCGTAGCCGCAACCGCAACCGCGGCGGGGGCCGGGGCCGGGGTGCCCGGCGCCGGCATGGACGCCGGTGCCGCCTCGCCGGTGCCGTCCTGCTCGAGGACGGCACGGCGGGGGCAGGTGCCCCTGCCGAGCAGGCCCTGTATCCGGCGGACGCAGGAGCCGCAGTCGGTGCCTGCCTTGCTGGCGGAAGCCACCTGGCGCGGGGTGCAGGCCCCGGCATTCGCGTGCTCGCGGACCTGTTCCTCGGTGATGCCGAAGCACGAGCAGACGTACACGCGGTTCACCTCCGGCACGGGCGCGGTCGGGCAGATCAGAGTCACGACTCATTGAGTTTGGTAACCCTAACCTTACCCCTCGGGTGGCGTCCACCCGAGGGGCAGGGGACCCGCATCACAGCGACGGCCGCGATCCGCGCTCACTGGTCGCGGTACATCTCCGCCACCAGGAAGGCCAGGTCGAGCGACTGGCTCCGGTTGAGCCTCGGGTCGCAGGCCGTCTCGTACCGCTGGTGCAGATCGTCCACGAAGATCTCGTCGCCGCCGCCGACGCACTCGGTCACGTCGTCGCCGGTCAGCTCCACATGGATGCCGCCCGGGTGCGTGCCCAGCGCCTTGTGCACCTCGAAGAAGCCCTTGACCTCGTCCAGCACGTCGTCGAAGCGCCGGGTCTTGTGCCCGCTGGCCGCCTCGAAGGTGTTGCCGTGCATCGGGTCGCACACCCAGGCGACCTGGGCTCCGGAGGCGGTGACCTTCTCCACCAGCGTGGGCAGCCGGTCGCGGACCTTGTCCGCTCCCATCCGGGTGATGAAGGTGAGTCGGCCCGGCTCCCGCTCCGGGTCGAGCCTCTCGACCAGCGTCAGAGCCTCCTCCGGCGTCGTCGTCGGCCCGAGCTTCACCCCGATCGGGTTGCGCACCCTGGAGGCGAACTCGATGTGCGCCCCGTCCAGCTGCCTGGTCCGCTCACCGATCCACAGCATGTGCGCGGACACGTCGTACAGGGCGCCGCTACGGGAGTCCGTACGCGTCAGCGGGCCCTCGTAGTCGAGCAGCAGCGCCTCGTGCGAGGCGTAGAACTCGACGGTCTTCAGCTCCTCCGGGTCCGTGCCGCAGGCGTGCATGAACTTCATGGCCTGGTCGATCTCCCGCGCCAGCGCCTCGTACCGCTGGCCGGACGGGGAGCTGCGCACGAAGTCCTGGTTCCAGGCGTGCACCTGGCGCAGGTCGGCGTAGCCGCCGGTGGTGAAGGCGCGCACCAGGTTCAGCGTGGACGCCGAGGCGTGGTACATCCGCTTGAGCCGCTGCGGGTCTGGCCGCCGGGTCTCCGGGGTGAACTCGAAGCCGTTGACCGAGTCGCCCCGGTAGACGGGCAGCGTCACGCCGTCCCGCGTCTCCATCGGCTTGGAGCGGGGCTTGCTGTACTGCCCTGCGATCCGGCCGACCTTCACCACCGGGACGGAGCCCGCGTAGGTCAGCACTGCTCCCATCTGCAGCAGCGTCTTGAGTTTGTTCCGGATGTGCTCCGCGGAGACGGCGTCGAACGCCTCGGCGCAGTCACCGCCCTGGAGCAGGAACGCGTCGCCCCTGGCCACAGCGGCCAGGCGGTCCTTCAGGAGGTCGCACTCGCCGGCGAAGACGAGCGGCGGATAGGACTCGAGCTCGGCAATCACCTCGCTCAGCGCCTCGCCGTCCGGCCAGTCGGGCTGCTGCGCGGCGGGCAGGTCTCTCCAGGAATGGGCACCGTTTTTGGGGGCATTGGCGTTGGCAGTCACACAGCCCAGATTACGTGGTCATCGGGCGGGATCACCCGGCGTACCGATGGATGAGACGTGAAGGGCCGGTTGCAGGGCGTAGCGCCTCACCCGGCGCACTCCGGCGCTCGCGCACCGCGCTCGCAACGCCTCGCAGCGCCCGGAGCGCCCGCAGCGCCCGCAGTGCCCCGCTCAGCGCTCGTAGAGTGACTCGATCTCGTCGGCGAAGTCCTTGGCGACCACGTTTCGCCTGAGCTTCAGCGACGGCGTGACATGGCCGGAATCCTCGCTGAACTGTGTGGGGAGGACCCGGAACTTCCGCACCGACTCCGCCTTGGAGACCGCCGCGTTCCCGTGGTCGACCGCGCCCTGCAGCTCGGCCAGCAGCTCCGGGTCGGCGAGCAGCTCCGGGTGGCTGAGGCCCTCCTTGCCGTGCCCGGAGGCCCAGCGGGGCAGGAACTCCGCGTCCACCGTGAGCAGTGCGCCGATGAACGGGCGGCCGTCGCCGACGACCATGCACTCGGCGACCAGCGCGTGCGCCCGGATCCGGTCCTCGATGACCGCCGGGGCGACATTCTTGCCGCCCGCCGTGACCAGGATCTCCTTCTTGCGCCCGGTGAGGGAGAGGTAGCCTTCCGCGTCGAGCGAGCCGAGGTCACCGGTGCGGAACCAGCCGTCCGCCAGGGCCTCGCTGGTCGCCTGCTCGTTGTTCCAGTAGCCGGTGAAGAGGTGCTCGCCATGCAGCAGCACCTCGCCGTCGTCGGCGATCCGGATCGTCGAGCCGGGCAGCGGCTGGCCGACCGTGCCGATCTTGGGCCGGTCACTGGGGTTGAAGGCCGTCGCGGCACAGGACTCGCTGAGGCCATAGCCCTCCAGCACGGTGAAACCGATGCCCCGGTAGAAGTGGCCGAGGCGCTCGCCCAGCGGAGCGCCACCGGAGATCGCGTGGGTGGCCCGGCCGCCGAGGACCCCGCGCAGTTTCCCGTAGACCAGCCGGTCGAAGACCCGGTGCCGGAGCCGCAGTGCCAGGGACGGGCCGGAGGGGTGCTCCAGCGCGCGGCTGTACGCGATTGCCGTGTCGGCGGCCTTGTCGAAGATCCGGCCCTTGCCCCCGGCACTCGCCTGGGCACGCGCCGCGTTGTAGACCTTCTCGAAGACCCGGGGCACCCCCAGGAGCAGCGTCGGCCGGAAGGAGGCCAGCTCGTCGGTGAGGGTCTTGACATCGGACACGTGGCCCAGCTTGATCGGCGCCATCACGGCGGCTACCTGTACCAGCCGTCCGAAGACGTGGGCGACGGGGAGGAAGAGCAGCACCGAGGCCTCGCCCGTACGGAAGAGCGGGCCCAGCCGCTCCACCACGTTGCCGCACTCGGCGAAGAAGCTGCGGTGGGTGAGCACGCAGCCCTTGGGGCGGCCGGTGGTGCCCGAGGTGTAGACGATGGTGGCCGGTGAGTCGGCGTCGGCGACCGAACTGCGGGTGTCCACCTCCGCGTCGGTGATCCCCGCGCCCGCGGCGGCCAGCTCGGCGAGGGCACCCGGTCCGGCCGGTGAAGGATCGATTTGCCATACGTGGGAGAGCTCCGGCAGCCCGTCGCGTACGGACTCCAGTGCCCCGCTGTGCGCCTCTGTCTCGAGCAGGCAGGCGACCGCGCCCGAGTCGCTGAGGATCCAGGCGATCTGCTCCGGCGAGCTGGTCTCGTACACCGGGACGGTGATCGCGCCCGCGCTCCAGATCGCGAAGTCGAGAAGCGTCCACTCATAGCGCGTGCGGGACATCAGCACCACGCGGTCGCCCGCCCGCACCCCGGCCGCGAGCAGGCCCTTGGCGGCTGTGCGGACCTCCTCCAGGAACGCGGCGGCCGTGACGTCCTCCCAGTCTCCGGCGCGCTTGCGGGCGATGACGGCTACCTCGGGATGGAGCGCGGCGTTGCGGCGGATGAGGTCGGTGAGGTTTCCGTCCGCGGGAACCTCATAGAGTGCCGGAAGACTGAACTCGCGCAACTGCTGCTCCTCGTCGGCGCCGAACGGGGGCCGGGCGGGGTGCCCTCCGGCGGCTCGGTCCAGGATCCCGGGCAGGAACCCTCAAAGATGACGGCCCGGACGTTACCCATTGGTAAAGCCCGCGGGATAGGGGGTGACGGCCAGATGTTCGCTGCGTCACACCAGGCCCTGAGGGCTGTCCCGTAATCCCTGGTGGATCAGCGCGCGGCGTCAGATGCGGTGCTTCGCAAGGCGGAGGGGCTTCCTCATACCGGGCGTATCCCGGGCGTTCCGGCAACGCAGCGAGGTGCCGCAGCTGTCGTCGTGCGCCCGCCAGGGATCACGGGACAGCCCTTAGGGTATGGCCATGCGAGTCCATGTGGTGAGTGACGTGCACGGCAACAGTGAGGATCTCGCACAGGCGGGGGACGGCGCGGACGCCCTGGTATGCCTCGGCGACCTCATCCTGTTCCTCGACTACGCCGACCACTCCCGCGGTATCTTCCCGGAGCTCTTCGGCGTCGAGAACGCCGACCGGATCGTCGCGCTGCGGGACGCGCGGCGCTTCACCGAGTCCCGCGAGCTGTCCGCACGGCTGTGGGCGACGGTGGACCGCCAGGCAGCCACCGAGGAAGCGGTGCGCAGCCAGTACGCCGAACTCTTCGCCGCCTTCCCCACGCCGACCTACGCCACCTACGGCAATGTCGACATGCCTTCCCTGTGGCCGGAGTACGCCAGGCCGGGCACCACCGTCCTGGACGGCGAGACGGCCGAGATCGGCGGGCTCCGCTTCGGCTTCGTGGGAGGCGGCCTGCCGACTCCGATGCGCACCCCGTTCGAGATCGACGAGGAGACGTACGCGGCGAAGATCGCGGCACTGGGCGAAATCGACGTCCTCTGCTCGCACATACCGCCCGAGGTGCCGGAGCTGTGCTACGACACCGTCGCCCGGCGCTTCGAGCGCGGCAGCACGGCGCTGCTGGAGGCGATACACGCGGCCCGCCCCCGATACCACCTCTTCGGCCACGTCCACCAGCCGCTCGCACGGAGGATGCGCATCGGCACCACGGAGTGCGTGAACGTCGGGCACTTCAACGCGACCGGCAAGCCCTGGGTCCTGGAGTGGTGACGGCTCGCGCCGCGCCGCGCGGTAGCCTTCCAGCGCAGACGGCAGCAGTTCGGCGACAGCGGCTGCGGCAACAGCGGCAACGGGGTAAGCGGAGGAGCCACGTCGATGGCGGAACACACGAGCTCAAGCATCACCATCGAGGCGGCACCCACGGATGTCATGGGGGTGATCTCCGACTTCGCCCGCTACCCGGACTGGACGGGTGAGGTGAAGGAGGCGGAGATCCTCAGCTCCGACCCCGCGGGCCGCGCGGAACAGGTCCGGCTGCTGCTGGACGCGGGCGCGATCAAGGACGAGCACACCCTGGCGTACGAGTGGGTGGGCGAGCGCGAGGTGCGCTGGTCGCTGGTGAAGTCGCAGATGCTGCGTGCCCTGGACGGTTCCTATCTGCTGGCACCGGTCTCCGGGGGCGCCCGTACCGAGGTGACCTACCAGCTGACCGTCGACGTCAAGATGCCGATGCTCGGGATGATCAAGCGCAAGGCGGAGAAGGTCATCATCGACCGCGCGCTGGACGGTCTGAAGAAGCGCGTCGAGTCGGGCGGCCCCGCCGAAGCGCCGGGCGCCGCGGAGGGCGGCAAGTCCTGACCGGGGTGAACGACGAAGCCGACACCGGCACCGCCGCCGGTCCCGGCACCCGCACCCTGCTCGTCACGGGCTCGGGCGGCGCGGGCCGTACGACGGTGGCGGCCGCGACCGCGCTCGCCGCCGCCCGGCAGGGGTCACGGGTGCTGCTGCTGAGCGCGGAGCCCCGAAGCGTGCTGGAGGCCGTGCTCGGAACACCGCTCGATCCGGCCGGGACTTCCCGCGTTCCCGTGGCGGGAGCCGGGGGCCTGTGGGTGACCCGGGCCGACGCGGACGAGGAGTTCCGCGCCCAGGTGACCCAACTGCAGGAGCGCGGACGCGCGGCCCTGGAACTCACCGGCGCGGAACCGCTGGACGCCGACGAGCTGACCCCGCTGCCGGGAGCCGAGGCATTCGCCCTGCTGCGCGCCCTGTGCGGGGACCGCTTGGACGGCGCCGCGCACGCCGCCCGCTCCCCGCTCGGCGCGCCATGGGACCTCGTCGTCGCGGACCTGCCACCGGTCCGGCAGGCGCTCGGCCTGCTCGCGCTCCCCGAGCAGCTGCGCAGATATCTGCGGCGTCTGCTGCCGCCGGAGAAGCAGGCCGCGCGGGCGCTGCGGCCCTTGCTTGCGCAGCTCGCGGGCGTGCCCATACCCGCGCAGGTGCTCTACGCCACGGCCGCCCGGTGGGATGCCGAACTGGCGCGGGCGCAGCGGGTGATCGGCGCGCCGGGCACCTCCGTACGGCTGGTCACCGAGCCCGGATCGGGCGCCCCGGACGCCGTACGCGCCGCGCGGGCGGGGTGCGCGCTCTACGGGCTGCGCGTGGACGCGGTCCTCGCGAACCGCGTGCTGCCCACCGGCTCCACCGACGACTGGCTGGCCGGCCTCTCCGGCCAGCAGCAGTCCGTGCTGAAGGACCTGCGCGCGGCGGACGGGGCGGCGTACGGCGCGGCGCTGTGCGAACTGCCGCACCTGGGCCGCGATCCGCGAGGGCCCGCCGACCTGGCGCTGCTCGCCCCGCCGCCGGACCTCCCGTACGGCCCGTGCGGACCGGCGGCCCCGGCCGAGCCATCCGCTCCTGCCGTGCCGCCCGGCCCCGTCGTGCGACCGCTTCCGGGCGGTGCCGTCCTCGGTGAGGTCACCGACCAGATCGCCGAGGACGGTCTGCTGCACTGGCTGCTGCCGCTGCCCGGTGCGGCGCGCGAGACCCTGGAGCTGGTGCGGCGCGGGGACGAGTTGATCGTCGGCGTCGGCCCGTACCGCCGGCTGCTTCCGCTGCCCTCCGCGCTGCGCCGGTGCCGCGTCGTGGGCGCCGCGCTGGCGGAGGGCGTGCTGCGGGTGCGGTTCGCCCCCGAGCCGGGCCTGTGGCCGTCGTAGCGGCCTCCCCCGTCGAGCGCCGTTCGGGTACCGTCGTGAGAAAGCCCCTCTCCTCCAGGAGCCCGCCATGAGCGATGCCGCAGCTGAGCAGCCCGCGGCCGACACAGATCCCGACGCCTGGGCGACGGCCTGTGAAGAGGACCTCGCCGCGGAGAAGGCCCGCCGCCGCGCGGCCTACGGACCGCAGCCGGTCAGCGCCGCCGACGAACTGCGGCGGCTCGCCGACACCGTCGCCGACAAGGTGGGTCAGCTCGGCAAGCCGCTGGCCGGTCCGGCCGGGCAGGCGGCCGTGCAGGGTGCCGCGCGGCAGTTCATCGCACAGGCCCGGTCCGTCGTGGAGCCGGTCGTCGAGCGCAATCCGCAGTTCTTCGACCATCTCGCCGCTGCGGGAGGCGAGCTGCTCGCCGCCTACCGCTCCGCCGTGCAGGGCGAGGAGCGCCGCTGGACGGGGTCGGTACGGCCCGAGGACGCCGAAATGCCCTCCGACAAGCGCCCGGACGGCTCGGACAAGCGCCGGGACGGCGACGACGAAGGGCCGCAGGGGCCCGAGCGCATCGATCTGGACTGAGCCCCGCGGCGGGCCGAGGTCGTTAGCCGTGGCCGCCGTTCCCCTCCGGTACCCTCGTGCGCAGCGGGGATCGACCGAAAACTGAGGGACATATGGGACTCACCATCGGCGTCGACATCGGTGGCACCAAGATCGCGGCCGGGGTGGTCGACGAGGCCGGCACGATCCTGGAGACGAGCAAGGTGCCGACCCCGCCCACCCCGGAGGGCGTTGTCGACGCCCTCGCGGAGGCGGTTCGTACGGTCAGCGCCCAGCACCCGGTGGAGGCCGTCGGCATCGGAGCCGCCGGATATGTCGACGACAAGCGTGCCACCGTCCTCTTCGCCCCCAACATCGCCTGGCGTCACGAGGCGCTGAAGGACAAGGTCGAGCAGCGCGTCGGACTTCCGGTCGTCGTGGAGAACGACGCGAACGCGGCGGCCTGGGGCGAGTACCGCTTCGGCGCGGGCCAGGGCCACGACGACGTCGTGTGCATCACCCTCGGCACCGGCCTCGGCGGCGGCATCGTCATCGGCGGCAAGCTGCATCGCGGTCGCTTCGGCGTCGCGGCGGAGTTCGGCCACATCCGGGTGGTACCGGACGGCCTGCTGTGCGGTTGCGGGAGCCAGGGGTGCTGGGAGCAGTACGCCTCCGGCCGCGCCCTCGTCCGGTACGCACAGCAACGCGCCGCCGCCACGCCGGAGAACGCGGAGATCCTGCTGGCCCTCGGTGACGGCACCACGCCGGGCATCCAGGGGCGGCACATCAGCCAGGCGGCACGGCAGGGCGACCCGGTCTCCGTCGACGCCTTCCGCGAGCTCGCGCGCTGGGCGGGTGCCGGTCTGGCCGATCTGGCCTCGCTCTTCGACCCCTCCGCCTTCATCGTCGGCGGCGGCGTCTCGGACGAGGGCGATCTGGTCCTGGACCCGATCCGCAAGTCGTTCCGGCGCTGGCTGGTCGGCGGCAAGTGGCGCCCGCACGCACAGGTGCTGGCGGCTCAACTGGGCGGTGAGGCGGGGCTGGTCGGCGCGGCCGACCTCGCCCGCCAGGGCTAGGGCCTGTTGCGAAAGCAGCGGTAGGGGCCGCGGCGCCTGGTCCGTGCGCTCGCAGGGCCACCGGGGGCGGGGCCACTCCGGGTGACGGTGGCCACAGACGGGGCCCGGTGCGCGGGACGGCGCACCGGGCCCGTCGTATGCCCGTGCTGTGCTGTGCTGTGCTGTGTTTGTGCCGTGCTCCGTGCTTCGTGCTCCGTCAGGGAACGACGGGTGGTGTGTAACCCAGCGTGTAGGAGAACACCGTCAGCAGCACCAGCGCGACTGGTCCGATGAACAGCAACTGCAGGAACGTGAACCCGATGAGGTGGCGTGCACGCAGCGACAGGATTCCGAGCAGAGGCAGCATCCAGAAGGGGTTGATGAGGTTCGGCAGCGTCTCCGCGACGTTGTAGACCTGCACGGTCCAGCCGAGGTTGGACTCCGTCTCGTTCGCCGAGTCCATTACATAAGGCGCTTCGATGAGCCATTTTCCGCCTCCGGAAGGGATGAACAAGCCGAGCACCGCCGAGTAGACGGCGACGACCAGGGCGAAGGGCACGACGGATGAGAGCGACGTGAAGGCCTGGGTGATGTAGTCGGCGACCGAGTTGCCCGACGCGTTGGTCGCGCGGGTCATGACGGCGGCGATCGCCGCGTAGATCGGGAACTGGATCAGCACGCCGCTGGTGGAGGGTACGGCCTTGCCCACGGCGGTGAGGAAACTGCGGGGCTTCCAGTGCAGCAGCATGCCGAGCATCAGGAACAGCAGGTTGTAGGTGTTCAGCCCGGAGATGGCCACGATCGGGTCCCCGTCGGCGAACGTCTGCACCGCCCATCCCCCACCCATCGCCACGACCAGAATGGTCAGCAGCGGGCTGTACTCCAGCCAGTCACCGGGCCGCGAGCGGGGCGGCAGCTGCTCCTCGCCGGTCTCGAGATCGACACCGAGATCACGAGCGCTGCGTACCTGCCGCCCCCGGGGCGCGGAGAAGTAGGCGACCGTGACCACCACGACGATCAGGACCGCGGCCACCAGCAGGGACTGCCAGAGGAAGATGGTGTCGCGGAAGGGGATGACGCCGGTGATGGGCATCAGGCCACTGGGGATGCTGTCGGGGTTGGCCTGCAGCTGCGCGGCCGAGGAGCTGAGCCCCAGCGCCCATACGCTGCCCATGCCCATGAAGGCCGCGGCCCCGGCTGCCCGGTAGTCGACCTTCAGCTCGTCCCTGCGGGCCACCTCACGCGCGAGGAGACCGGAGAAGATGAGGCTGAAGCCCCAGTTGAAGAGTGCGCTGACGGTGCTCACGCTCGCGATCAGCGCGACGGCCCCTGGCCCGCTCGCGGGCAGCGACGCGATGCGGACGATCAGCGCGCGGGCCACCGGCGCGGTGGCCACCACATAGCCGCCGATCGCCACGAACGCCATCTGCATGGCGAACGGGATCAGGTCCCAGAACCCGTCCCCGAACTCGCGGGTGACCGTGGCGGGGGAAGCGCCGATCCCCAAAGCGCTGACGGTCACGACGACCAGCGCGATCAGCGCGAAGACGAACGCCTCGGGGAACCACCGTTCGGAGAAGTTCGACATCCGGACCGCGAGACGTGACAGCTTTCCGGTGTCGTCATCCGTGGCCGGGTCCTTGCCCGGGTCGGGTTGAGCTTTGCTTGCCAGCATCAGCGCTCCAGAGGGGGGTCGGTGCTCACGTACACGGTGACGGCGGCGATCAGATCGGCCAGGCCGGTGCCGACCGTCTTGAAAACGGTGATCTCGTCATCCGCGCGAGGACGGGGGTTGGTCCGCGGGCACAGCTCAGGCAGGGTCGCGGCGATGTCCTCGCCGGTCAGTACGCCTTCCGCGAAGCCGGAGACGAGCTCGCCCGCTTCGGTGCGAGCGGCGTCGTGATCGATGAAGACGGTGGAGCGGCCCAGCAGTGAGGATTCGACCTCGTGCATGTCCGGGCGGAAACTGCCGATCAGGTCCAGGTGGGTTCCTGGCGCTATCCACGCGTCGCGGAGGACTGGTTCGCGGGCGAGGGTGCAGGTGGTGATGATGTCCGCCTGGCCCGCTGCCGCTTGCAGGTCGCCGGCCGCGACGGCGTTCACTCCCCGTTCGGCCAGCGCACGGGCGAGTGCCCGTGCGCCCTCGGGGTTGTAAGGGTCGGCGACGAGCGTGGTCTCGATCCCGCCGCGTACGGCGGCGTAGGCGTCGTGCACGGCACTGCCGATGTGTCCGGTTCCGACGATCAGATGGACACGCGAGTCCTCCCGTGACAGCAGGGAAGCACCCAGCGCGGCCGTCCCGACCGTGCGCCGGCGGGTCAGCTCACCTCCGTCGATGAGGGCGAGGTGCGTGCCCGTAGCGCCTTCGGCCAGCACGTAGGCGGAGGACAGCGCGGGCATTCCCCGCTCGGCGTTGCGGGGGAAGACGTCCACCAGCTTCACCCCCAGGAACTCGCGGTTCCAGGCGGGCATCACCAGCAGCGTCGCCTCCTTCCCGTCATCGAGGGAGTAGTGCTGCCGGGGCGGCACGACGGCGTCGGCGGTCATCCCGGACCGCAGGGCCGGGATCAGGGACTCGTAGTCCAGCCGTCGCGCTGTCTGGGCGGCATCGAAGTACTGCACAGGTGGGCTCTCCTTGGTGGTTCATCAGGTCCGGTCAGGCGTCCAGTACGACGTCGGTCGCCGGGACGGCCTGGCAGGTGAGGCAGGTGTCGCCGGTGTCGGGCGGGTCGGTGAAGTGCGCGACGGATCCGGAGAGCACCCGTACGGCGCAGCTCTCGCACTGGCCGACGCGGCATCCGCTGGGCAGGCGCACCCCGTTGCGCTGGGCGAGGTCGAGCAGCGGACCGTCCTGCGGGCGCCACGTCAGGGTCGTGCCCGAGGCCCGGAAGGTGACCGCGTGCTGTGCGTCGCCCGCGGGCATGGTCCGGGGCGGCGGCGCGAACCGCTCGGCGAAGATCTCGAAGCGCGGTACGCCGCGGGCCACGAGCCCCTCCGTCACCTCGCGGATCATCGTGTCCGGGCCGCAGAGGTAGAAGCGGGCCCGTCCGTCGATGTCCGCCTGCGCGACGGATTCGGCCGACACCCGTCCGATGCGTTCATAGTCGCGGCGGAGCCGGTCGGCAGGTCCCGGGCTGCTCAGGTGCCGCACGAGACGCAGCCTGGGGATCTCGGCGGACAGGCGCTCCAGCCGCGGTCCGAAGCACGTGTCGGCGCCGCTGCGGTCTCCCTTGTGGACGGTGATCCGTCCGCCCCCGCCGCTTTCGCGGGTGATCTGGGTGAGCTGGCTCAGGAACGGGGTGATGCCGACTCCGGCCGCCATGATCACGACGGGGAACGGCGCGTCGACGGGCAGGGTGAAGCTGCCCGCCGGCGGACTGACGGCCACGGTGTCCCCCACCCGCAGGGTCGTATGGACGTACGTGGAGACGGCCCCGTCGGGCAACAGGCGTACGGCGATGGAGTGTTCATCGCCCGGAGAGCCGGTGAGGGAGTAGGACCGGGTGACCTCGGCCGCGTCCTGCACACCGCTGAGGGCCACACCGATGTACTGGCCGGGCCGGTGCGGCGGGACGGGAGCGTCATCAGCCGGACGCAGCCGCAGCTCGACCACGTCCCTGCCGCGCTCGTTCATCTCGACGACGGTGAACGGACGTGTGCCGTCCGGATCCTGGTGCCGCGCTCCCGCTTCGGCCTGTACATCGCAGGCGACGCCGCGCAGCTGGAGTGATCCGCTCACCGGGTCGGCGGGCGTGCCGGGCACGGCCGCGTTGAAGTTGACGTCCCCCCGGACGGGGTCGGCTCCGGGCAGTCCGAGGTCCGGTGCCGCCTCCCACCAGCCGTAGTCGGCAACCACCACACGCGGGTCGAGGTCCGGATCGACGGCGGCACGCATCCGGAGCGTCCCGTGAGCGGTCGCCACCTTCACCTGGTCACCGGCGGCGAACCCGCGCCGCCGCGCGAGCTCGGGCGCGACCTCGACGGTGGGCTCCGGGTGCTTGCGCCGGAGTGAGGAGAGGGAGCGGTGCTGGCTGTGGCAGTAGTAGCCGCTCTTCGCGCTGGTCAGCAGGAACGGCAGCGACTCCGCCTCTCCCGGCCCCGCGTCGGGTACGCCCGGGTGCCCCATCCGGGCGAGCCGGGCGGAGTACAGCTCGACGCGGCGGCTGGGAGTGGCGAATCCCGTGACGGTGCCGTCGGCCTCCAGCTCACTGTATTTGCGGTACACGGTCCGCAGCGGGATCCGGATTCCGCCCGGTGCGCGGCGCAACTCCTGTGCCGTCAGCCCGGTGGGCTGGAGGACGTGGTTCCAGGCGGCCTCGATGTCGCCGTCGAAGAAGTCCTCGCCCATGCCCAGCCGGCAGGCCAGGTCGAAGACGATCTCCGTGTCGGAGCGGGACGCGCCGACCGGCTCGACCATCCGCTGGCGGAGCTGCACCAGTTCCTGGGCACGCTCGTTGATCTCGAAGCCGATCTTGAGGGCCTCGCGTTCCCACGGACTGTTCACCGGCAGCACGATGTCTGCCTGCTGCGCCGTGGGGTTCATGAACAGGTCGCAGTGCACGTAGAAGTCCAGGGCACGCAGGGCGCGGCGGCCGCGTTCCGGGGCGGGCTGGGAGACCAGCAGGTTGGCGCCGAACCCCATCAGCGCCCGTACCCGGTAGGGGTCGTGGTCCAGCATCGCGCCGTACAGGTCGTGTGCGGTGACCCAGCCGGTGGCCGGAGGGCCGAGCGGGCGTTCGCGCAGCCCCAGGGTCTTGGCGCGCTGGCCGGGCTCCATCTGGTCGAGCGTGGTCACGGCGTTGACGGGGACCTTGGGCAGGACGACGTTGCCGCCCGGGGCGTCATAACAGCCCTTGAGCGCGTACAGCGTGGCGATCGCCCGCTCGGTCTGCGTCGCGTTGCCGTGCTGACCCACGCCCGTCCAGGAGTGATAGGCCACGCTGCGGGCTGCGGCGAACTCCTCAGCGAAGGCGCGGAGTTCGTCCTCCGGGATCCAGGTGCGGCGGGCGGTTCGCGCCAGGGTCCACGGCTCGCAGGCCTGGAAGTAGAGGTCGAACGCGGGTCGTACCCCCACGGACAGCCCGCCGCCGAGGGCCACGGTGTACTCCCCGCGCAGCGCGAAGTCCCCGGGACGCTCGGCCTGCGCGCGGGTGTCGTAGCAGCGGGGGCGGCCGGCGGCGAGATCCCAGACGGCGAAGCCGTCCGGTGCGCCGGGATCCAGCTCTCGCGCTGTCAGCAGCTCTCCCGTGTCGTCGCGGACCAGCAGCGGACCGTTGGTCCACGACCGGACGAAGTCCGCGTCGTAGCGGTCGCTGTGCAGGAGGTGGCGGGCAACGCCCAGGGCGAGTGCGGCGTCCGCGCCGGGGCGTATCCGCATCCAGTGGTCGGCGTCCCGGGCGCTGGTCGAGCGCCGGGGGTCGACGACCGCGAGGCGGGCGCCCCGTTCCTGCCCGTCGCGCAGGGCGACCGCCTGGGCGAGCCAGGTCTTCGCGGGGTTGTGCCCCCACAGCACGGCCAGGTCGGTGGCGCTGTAGTCGGCGGTGGGCAGGCCGCTTCCGTAGGTGAAGGCGTGCGCGAAGTCCTTGTGCCAGTTGCAGATCTCCGTGGAGTAGCAGGTGTTCGACGCACCGAAGCGGCGGATGAAGCGCTCGACCCACTCGATGGAGTCCGACATCGGCGTGGCGCTGGGCGAGGTGACCGCGAACGCGATGGCCTCCGCCCCGCTCTCCGCCTGGATCGTGGAGAACCGCTCGGCGATGGTGGCCATCGCCTCCTCCCAGCTGATCTCCTCCCAGCCCGGGTCGTCGTCGTCCTTGGGGCGCGTACGCCGCAGGGGGCTCGTCAGCCTGCGGGTGCTGTGCACGATCTCCGGGGCAGCGCGGCCCTTCGGGCACAGCGCCGTGCCCGTCGGATGGCCGGTGTCGGGCTCGACCTTCGTCATCCGTCCGGACTCGATGGTGTAGACCGCGCCACAACGTGATCGGCACAGCGTGCAGTACCCGCGCTTGGTCTCAGCTGGCACGGCCGGCTCCCTTGCGTGCGGAGGAGAAAGAGGAAACTCTCGATAACGGGGAGGGTAGTAATGGGTAATCGATTACCGCTCAGCGATGCCCGGTAGTATGCGAACCGCAGCATCTCGGCGTCAAGGGCTCCACACGAAAGGGGAGGCAGTGGACGTGCAGCGACTACAGCGGGTGAGTCTCGGCGAGCAGGCACTGATGATCGTGCGGCAGGCCATCGTCTCCGGGCAGATCGGTCCGAATGAGATCTATTCGGCCTCAGCGCTGGCAACGCGCCTGGGGGTGTCCAACAGCCCCGTACGGGAGGCCATGCTCACGCTGGTCAATCAGGGCATCATGGAGCCGGTGCGCAACCGCGGCTTCCGCATCGTGCCGATCAGCGAGCACGACCTCGACGAGATCGGCGAGATGCGCCGGATGCTGGAGATCCCGGGCGTCGTCGCGCTGATCGAACGGGCGCGCGACGAGGACATCGAAGCGCTCCGCCCCGTCGCCGAGGAGATCGACACCGCCGCCCGTTCCGGCGACGTCTCCGCCTTCCTCGAGGCCGACCGCCGTTTCCACCTGGACCTGCTGGCACTGGGCGGCAACGGCCGCCTGGTCAAGACCGTCGCGCAGCTCCGGGACCAGACGCGGCTCTACGGCGTCAGCACCCTCGCCGAGCAGGGAACCCTCCAGCAGACCGCGCCCGAACACTTCGAGATCCTCGACTCCCTGCTCGCCCGCGACGCGGCGGCCGTCGAGCGGGTCATGGCACGCCATCTCGACCACATCAGGGGTGAGTGGGCCGGGGAGGCGCCTGACTCCGCCCCCGCCGCCTCCACCGCTTCCAGCGCCCCCGCCGCCCCCACCGTCCAGGCAGACCGGCCCGCCGTCGGCACGCCCTGAAGGCCGTGCCCCGCCGCTCACGGCGGGGTCCTGCGGCGCTGCCGCTCACCGCGCTCCTCCGCCGTACGGAAGCCGCGCACCGGGGGAACCGGGGAGGGTCCGTCGGGTCGGCTCGGTCCGCCCGACGGGCCCTCCGCGTACACCGGAGGCAGCCGGCCGGCTACGCCTTGCGGAGCCGGCCGATCATGCCGTCGAGGTCGCGCTGGAACATATCGTGCCGGAAGACGTGTCCGCCGGGCGCCTCGTGCGCCTCGTGCCTGATGCCGGCGCCGTCGAGGAGACCGCGGAACTCCCGCTGTCCGGCGAGCACCTCGCCCTCCGTGATCTGCTCGAACCAGCTGACCGGGGAGCGGCTGGTCCCGGCAACCATGAAGACGCGCTTGTTCCGGTAGCTTTCGACGCGCTCCACCGGGTTGTCGGCGCTCACCCTGGCCTCGTCCCACAGCGGCGCGCCGTAGATGGTGCCGCCGGCCAGGTCCACAGCCGCGGCCGAGACGTTGGCCCAGTGGACGACCGCCCCGAGGTCGCGGCGCAGGCTTGCCGGGCCGGAATGCGAGCTGACCGAGGCGAAGTGGCCGTAGTACTTGGCCGTGTACTTCAGCGCGCCGAAGCCGCCCATGGAGAACCCGGAGACGGCGCGGCCGTCGTACTCCGCGTACGTGCGGAAGTTCGCGTCGATCCACGGCAGCAGCTGGTTCATGTGGAACGTTTCCCAGTTGCGTGGCCCGACGCGGGAGCTGACCGGGTTGCCGTACCAGCCGGTGTGCCCGCCGTCGGGCATCACCACGATGATCGGCCTGCCGCCGACCAGGTCGCGGATGCCGCCCCTGTCGAACGTCATGAAGTCCTGGTCGAGGCCGCCGCCGTGCAGCAGGTACAGCACCGGGTACGTGCGTCCGCTGCTGTGGTAGTCCTCAGGCAGCAGGACGTTGACGGCAGGGTCCCAGCCGATCGCGTCGGTCGCGAACCGGTAGTACCACATGCGGGGATTGCCCTCGCCGCGTTCCACGATGCGCAGCCCGAAGCCGTTGCCGGCCGCGCCGGCCGGTGACCCGGCCGCGACGACGCCCGCGCCTCCGAGAGCCGCCGCGGCGGACAAGCCGCCCGCGGTCTTCAGGATGCGCCTGCGGGTGGGAGCCTGCTCCTTCAAGATGACCTCCTGGTGGGGGATTCCTGTGTGTGGGGGTGCGCGGCCGGGCTGCGACGGGATGTGCGACCGTGACTGGTCGCCGCCGCGTCTGCCCGGCCGTGGCTCGTGAGGGTGCCGGCCTCTCAGCCACGAGGTTCTCCCCGTGGAGCATCAGGTGACAGGCGCAGGGCGGTGATGGTGGTGGCAAGCATCTGGTAGTGGCCCACCAGGAGCAGGAGCTCGATCGCGGCGTTCTCGTCCAGATGTGCGCGCAGGTCCTGCCACGCGGTGTCGTCGAGGTCCTGGCGCTCGTGCAGCATGTCCGTCGCCGCGAGCAGCGCCCGTTCGCGTGTGGTCCATGCCGCGTCGTCGGAACCGTCGACGATGCGGTCGAGGTCGGCGCGGGTGACTCCGGCTCTGCGGCCGAGGCGCTTGTGGTGCTCGAACTCGTAGGAACAGCCGCGCAGATGGGCGACGCGCAGGATGACGAGTTCGGTTTCGCGACGCGGCAGTGTCCCTCCCGGCATCAGCCGGCCGGCGAAGCGGAGCCAGCCGCGGAACAGCTTGCGGTGCCGCCCGAGGGTCAGGAAGAGGGCGGGTGCGCGGGTCCTGGAGACGAACCCGGCTAGGTGGCTGAACAGCCAGACGAGGGCGCCGACTTCCTTCCGGCTACCGGGGGTGATACGGGGCGCACTCGCGGCGGGCCGGTCCCGCCCCGGCGGGGTCACGGGGTGTCTCCGCCGGCCTGCGGGGGAAGCGGGGCCGGGCGCAGCAAGCGGGTCATGGCCCGGTTCGCGGCCCGCATGGCGAGCACGTACAGCGGCGGAGCCACGCGCTGCAGGGCGTGCAGCAGGCGGACACCCCGTGAGGTGTGCACGAGGTAACGTCCACTGTGAACGCCGTAGAGGATCTTGGTGGCGACCTGCTCAGGACTGGCGGCCCGCGCGCGGAAGTTGGCGCGCAGCCGCCGTATCGCCGGGCTGTCCTGGTCCACGCCGACGATCTCCACGGTTTCCGTGAGCGGTGTGGCGACCGCGCCGGGGCACACCAGGGTCACTCCGATGCGGTGCAGGCGGAGATCGAAGCGGAGCACCTCACTGACGCCGCGCAGCCCGAACTTGGCGGCACTGTAGGGCGCGTGCCAGGGCAGGCCGACGAGTCCGGCGGCGGAGGAGACGTTCACCAGGTGGCCGCCGCGCCCTGCCGCGATCATGGCGGGCACGAATGATTCGATGACGTGGATCGGCCCCATGAGGTCCACCTCCACCAGGGCGCGCCAGTGCCGGTGTTGCAGGGACTGCACGGTGCCCCAGATCGATATCCCGGCGATGTTCATCACGACGTCCACTGGCCCACCGTCGGCGTGGACCTCGTCGGCCATGGCCCTGACCTTCTCGTACGAGGAGATGTCCGCGGCCTTCGCGTAGGCGACCCTGCCACCCGCGGCGCGTACTTCCTCGACGGTGGCGCCCAGGCCGTCGGCGTCCAGATCGGTCAGGAACAGCACCGCGCCCTTGGCCGCAGCCCGCGCGGCGGTGGCGCGACCGATGCCGCTGGCCGCGCCGGTGATGAACACGCGGCGGCCCGTAAGGTCCTGCATTCCGCTCACGACCGGCTCACCTCGGGGGCTGGGGGATGGAGCCACGGCTCGGTGCACAGGCACCAGTGCGGGCGACGGCCCGGCGAATGTACCAACAAGAACATTCGATTGGGTATAACTAGGGGGTGACTCGTTCTCCAGACTCCGGTACGCAGCGACGTCGCTATGCCCCACGTCGGCCACGCGAGGAGCGCAGTGCGCAGATCATCGACGCCGCGGCGCAGCTGCTTGCCGAGCACGGCTGGAGAGGGATGACGATGGAACGTGTCGCCGCCGCGGCCGGCGTCGCCAAGTCCGTCAGTTACGCGATCTTCGGGTCGCAGGCAGGACTGCAGCGCGCCGTGATGCTGCGTGCCCAGGAGGTCACCCAGGCCCGCGTCGCCAAGGCTCTCGCGGCCGCACGAGAGGCGGACGGGTTCGTCGCGGCGTTCAGCACAGGCCTGGTGGTGTACCTGGAGCACGTCGTCCGCGAACCGGACATCTCCAGGCTCGTTCTCCTGCCGATCGAAGGAGCACCGGCCAGCGTGCACGAGGCCATTCGTGACGGACGCGAACGAGTACTCCAGCAGATCGAGGACGTCATCGAGGCTCGGATCGACCGCGAGGGCGCGGCGAACGTCGACGCCCACCTGATCGCCCACCTCGTACGGGGCAACGCCGAACTCCTCGCACGCCTGCTGCTCGAACAGCCCGAAAAGTTCACCCCGGAGCGGCTGGCGAACGCCACCGCGGCATTCGCCCGTTACATGCCGCACAGCTGACGGACCAGCCCCGGCGTGGTGCTGGATCGGCACTCCGGCACCTCAACGACGACCCCGGCCGCCCACTCCTCCGCTCCCCCAGGCTGCGGCAGGCACCGGTCAGCGTCTTGACAGTGGTCTCCCGCGAGGGTCGCCTAGTGCTGCGGACAGGCGACTGCGAGACGCTCCAGGCCGCCGTCGACACCCTCGTCCACACACCGCCACCGCGCCTGCGCACCCATCTGACGCGGGTTGCCGCGTCACGCCGACTCCCGACCTGGACGGAGTCGCTGGCGGGCGGCGACGGCGACGCGCTCCAGCGGCTGGGGGACGCCCTCCGCACGTACCACCTCGAGACCCTCGCCCCGTTCTGGCAACGCATCCACGCCCACGGCGACGCCGACCGCGTCATCCGCCTGCACAGGCTCCTCCGCGGTGGTACCGATGGCCTGTTGTCCGGCCTCGGTCCCCGGTTCCGCTGGCGCCAGCCGGTGCTGGAGGCCGATTACCCCGTCAACCACGCCGTGGACTGGGCCCGCCCCACACCCACGGCCCGTACGGACGACGTTCCGCTGGGCCCGCTGCTCGGGCACACGCGCGCGGCCGTGCTCGGGGCGACCCCGACCGGCGCCTCCACCGTGGAGCTCGCCCGCATGCAGGCGGTGACACACCCGGCCATCAGCCAGCACCTGAAGGTGCTGCGCGCGGCAGGACTCGTGATCACGGTCCGGAAGGCCGGACGGTCGTTCCACGTCGCGACCGCGGAAGGGCGTGCGCTGCTGCGCAGCGGTGAGCGGGGCGAAATTCCGTAGCAGGAGGGGCGGCTTCCCGCGCCGCCCGCCGGTCGGGCCGCCGTAAGTCTGGGCTGTCATCGCTTGCAACTGTCATGGGCATGCACGGAAACTGGGCGGGCTGTTGCACCCGCATCCCCACCGCGTTGCGTACTTCCCGCACTCTCACCCGCCCCGCAGCTCTGGCCACCGCCGTTGTCGCCGTAAGCGCCCTGTTCGGCCCAGGAAAGCCCCACGGTCATCGGCTATGACGACGCGAACCGCACCGTACTCATCGCCGCCCCCGCCTCCTTCGGCGGCAACCAGATCTACTGGCTGTCCTTCGACCAGCTCGCCAGCCTCATCCCGCCGAAGGGCTACGCGGCCTGACCAGCCGCCGGCCCGCAGGGCCGGCGGTGCGCGCCTTCACGCCCCGCCGGCCACGTCATGGGCGGCGGGGCACCGCGGCGGTCAGGGCCTCATGTGCCGGGCTTGCGCCCGTACACGTACACGTCGTCCGCGTGGCGGAGCAGCTTCCAGTACGCCTTGGCGTCCGCGGTACGCATGTTGACGCAGCCGTGGGAGCCCGGCTCCGACCACACGCTCCCGCTGATCGCGTGGAACGCCTCGCCGCCGTCGAAGAACTGGCTGTAGGGCATCTTCGAGTCGTACAGCGTCGACACATGGTGCCTGTTCCGCCAGTAGATCTTGTACAGCCCGGTGCGGGTCTCATGGCCGTTCCGGCCCGTCCGTACCGGTACGGGCCCCTTGCGCAGTTCGGCCCCGTCCTGGATCCAGCTGATCTGCCGGGTCAGGTCCACACACGCGATGCGGCCCTTGTTCACCGGACAGCTTCCGGCCTGGTTCGGCTGCCGCCCCGCTGCCTCCTGCCGCTTCACCGTCTTCATCACCTTCCAGGTGACCGGCCCCGCATAGCCGTACTGCGGCTGGATGCCGTGCGACGCCTGGAACGACCGGATCTCCCGGCAGTCGGCGGCCGTCTGCACGCCGTCGGCCGGCAGCCCCAGGAACCGTTCCGCCTGCTTCTGATACGGACCTTGCAGCCCCCCGCACCACGAGCCCGCCGCCTGAGCCGGTGCCGCGGCGAGGCCGATCATCGCCGGCGGCGCCAGTAACCCGGCGGTCGCCAGCCCGACGACGGCACGACGCCGACTGCCTGTTCCTCTTCCACTTCCTGACATGGGTCACCACTTTCGTCCCGGAAGGGCACCGCGCGCCGGACGGCGGCGGCTCCCCAAGGCCCAGTACGCTCCATCGACTTGCCACGGTAGTCCGCTCACGTCGCCGCCACGCGCGATTACCGGGCATTTACCCCTCACAGGTGACCGGGCGCCGGGACCTTCGAGGCTCCGGCCAGGTCGTAAGCTTGCTCCCATGACACTTGCGGATCTTCCTGAGTCGAAGACCGAGCCCGACGGCTCCGCCGTGGTCCGCCTCCTGAGCTACAACATCCGCTCCATGCGTGACGATACGGCGGCGCTCGCCCGGGTGATCCGGGCCTGCGCACCCGATGTCGTGTGTGTGCAGGAGGCCCCGCGCTTCTTCCGCTGGCGCAAGTACGCCTCGCGGCTGGCCCACGCGACCGACCTGACGTATGTCACGGGCGGGGCGACGGCCAGCGGCCCGATGATCCTCGCCTCGCTGCGCGCGTACGTCGAGCACACCGAGGACGTGCTGCTGCCGCTGACCCCCGGCCTGCACCGGCGCGGACTGGCCACCGCCGTACTGCGGTTCGGACCGTCGGCACGGCTCTCGGTGGTCAGCTGCCATCTGAGCCTGCGGAGCGAGGAACGCTACGCGCAGGCCGGTCTGCTGCTGGACCGGCTGCCGCACCCTGGCACCCCGCACAGCGTGGTGGCGGGCGACCTCAACGAGCGCCCCGAGGGGCGCAGTTTCCGCCGCCTCACGGACACGCTGCGGGACGCCTGGGTCAGCAAGCCCTGGGGCGAGGAGTTCACCTCCACACCGGACCGTCCGCATCAGCGCATCGACGCGGTGTTCGCCTCGGACGGGGTGGAGGTCCTCGGCTGCGGTGTGCCTGCCGGACTGCCGGGCGTCAGCGACCAGGACCTGCGCGCGGCCACTGATCATCTGCCCGTGCTCGCGGCCCTCCGGGTGCCGCCGCACCCGGTGTGATCCCGGTCAGACCACCGCACCGCGCCCGGGGTCGTCGAAGTCGTCATGGTCGTCCCGCATGCGGGCCACCAGCGTGCCGAAGCCACCGAGGAATCCGCCGACGCCCAGGGTGATGACCCACCACGTCATCTCGAACTGCAACACCACCCCCGCGATCAGCAGCAGCGGGCCGCCCAGCACCGCGAGCCAGGCGAACCTGGTGGTCATGTCGGTCTCGGGGAGCGGCGGCGGCTCCGGGGGGACGAAGTGGCCCTCGTCGTCCGCGCCCTCGGGAAGGTCCCAGTCGCGCGGGCCGGTACCGGCGGCGTAGACCGTCACGCTGCGCACCGGAGGTTCGCCCGCGCCGCCGCCCGCGCCGCCCTCGCCCGGCTCCTCGCCGGGACGTGCCCCGTCGTCAGGCCGGGTCAGGGTGTCGCCGTCGGGCTCCGGGTAGTCGTCTGCCTCGGGCGTGCCGTCGGTCTCGGACTTGGCGTCCGCCTCGGGTGTGCCGTCCGCCTCCGGTGTGCCGTCGATGCCGTCGGCCTCGCGGGAGGCGACGTCGGGCTCCTCGCCGTATCCGGCAACGATGGCCGCCCAAGCCGCCTCCTCGTCCGGGGGCAGCGTGGATTCCGGCTCGTCGCCCGGCCCGCCATCGGGGTTACGCTCTGTCACGTGCCGTCTCCCTTGCCGCGATACGGGAGATGAACATGTGGCTGTCCTCGAAGATCCGCTCCGCGTCGAAGTCCAGCGTGGCGACGTGGTAGCTGCGCTCCAGCACCGTCTCCGTCACCTCGGTGGAGGAGACCCTGGAGAGGATCAGCGCCGAGTCCGTGGCCGGCACCACATGGTCCGACCGGCTGCGCAGCACCATCAGGGGTTGGGTGACCTGCGGCAGCTCACCGCGCACCACCCGGAAGAAGCTGCGCAGCGAGTGGGCGGCGTGCAGCGGCACCCGGTCGTAACCCAGCTCATGGCTGCCCTCCTTGGCGATGTCGTCGGTCAGGCCCGATGACGTGGGGACCAGGTGGCGCAGGACGGGCAGCGCGTATCCGGCCGCGCGCGGGAAGGTGCTCGCCGGATTGACCACCACGATGCCGCTCACCGCGGCCCCGTGCCGGGCCGCCAGGCGCAGCGCCAGAGCGCCGCCCATGGACAGCCCGCAGACGAAGACCCGCGCACAGCTCTCACTCAGCAGGCGCAGCTCGCGGTCGACGGTGGCGTACCAGTCCTGCCATCCGGTCACCTGGAGGTCTTCCCAGCGGCTGCCGTGGCCCGGCAGCAGCGGCAGGGAGACGGTGAGGCCCTGGTCAGCCAAGTAGCGGGCCCAGGGGCGCAGCGACTGCGGTGAGCCGGTGAAGCCGTGGCAGAGCAGCACACCGATGTCAGAGCCCTCATGGCGCATTGGCTCGGCTCCGGGCATGAGCGGCACCGTGAATCTCCATTCGCACGGACGGAGCGGGAGTCCTGGTCCAGGCGTGGCCCCGCCGGGAACCACTCCTTCGGCCACCCTACGCGTGCGTTCGGCGACCCGGTAGCGCCCGCCGCACCGCGGGGGGAGCCTACGGGCATGGCGAGATAGGCTCGTGCACATCGGTCATCAGGAGGTCCCGGTTGTTCTACGGCGCGATGAAGCTGTCTGTCGGCAGCTCGCTGAAACTGGTCTTCCGGCCATGGGCGGAGGGCCTGGAGAACATTCCCGAGGCCGGCCCCGCCATTCTGGCAAGCAACCACCTCTCGTTCTCGGACTCCTTCTTCCTCCCCGCCATGCTGGACCGCAAGGTCACCTTCATCGCCAAGGCCGAGTACTTCACCTCGCCCGGGGTGAAGGGCAGGCTGACGGCCGCGTTCTTCAAGGGCGTCGGGCAGCTTCCGGTGGACCGGTCGGGCGTGCGGGGCGCGGGTGAGGCGGCGATCAGGAGCGGGCTGGAGGTGCTGGAGCGCGGTGAGCTGTTCGGTATCTATCCGGAGGGCACCCGCTCCCCCGACGGGAGGCTCTACCGGGGCAAGCCCGGCGGTCTGGCCCGGCTCGCGCTGCGCTCCGGTGCCCCGGTGATCCCGGTGGCCATGATCGACACGGAGAAGATCCAGCCGCCCGGCAAGGTGGTGCCGAAGCTGATGCGGCCGGGCATCCGGGTCGGGCGGCCGCTGGACTTCAGCCGTTACCAGGGCATGGACACCGACCGCTTCATCCAGCGCTCGGTGACCGACGAGGTGATGTACGAGATCATGCGGCTCTCCGGTCAGGAGTACGTGGACGTGTACGCGACGGCCGCGAAGCGTCAGCTGGCCGAAGCCGAGAAGGCGGAGAAAGCCGAGAAGGCCGAGAAGGGTGAGCAGGCCGAGAAGGGTGAGCAGGCCGGCGGCGACGGCGGGGACGGCAAGGGCAGAGAGGCGTAGCGTACGGGCAGTGGCGCCGCCCGGGTCGGGGGAGAGATGTCCGCGAGGATTTCGGTCGAACAGCCGCTGTGGCGCGCGCTGACGGTCTACCGGGTGGGAACCCTGGTCTACGCGGTCGCCCTGCATCTCGTGGCGCACGGCCGGTATGAGCACCCGCTCGTCGCGAGCGTGTATGTCGCCGTGCTCACGCTCTGGTCCCTGGGCACCGTGCGGAAGGTGCAGTCGGCGGAGCGCTGCACACCCCTCTTCCTCGCCGGTGACCTCATCGTGGCGCTGACCGGCATCCTCCTCACCCGCCATGTCGAGTACCTCGACAGGGTGGAGGGCGGTGTCAGCACGCTGCCGTCGATATGGACGGCGGGTGCCGTGCTCGGTTTCGCCCTGAAGGGCGGCTGGCGCTGGGGCCTGTCCGCCGCCGCGGCGGTAGGTGTCGCCAATGTCGTCGAACGGGGCAGCGTCTCCGGTGACACTCTGCACAACGTGCTGCTGGTGTGCGTGGCCAGCATCGCCATCGGCTATGTCGTCGAGGTCGCGCGGGCCAGCGAGCGCACGCTCTCCCGTGCCCTGCAGATCGAGGCGGCCACCCGCGAGCGGGAGCGGCTCGCCCGTGACATCCACGACAGCGTGCTCCAGGTGCTCGCCATGGTGATGCGGCGCGGCACGGCGCTGGGCGGCGACGCGGCGGAGCTGGGCAGGCTCGCGGGTGAGCAGGAGTCGGCGCTGCGGGCGCTGGTAGCGGCCGGACCGTCCGAGCCGCGGCCGGGACGGGCCCCGGGAGAATCGAGCGGGGCGGGCGGGGCAGGCGAGGTGAGCGGGGCGGACGGGGCGGAGAGCAGCGATCTGCGGGGGCTGCTCGCCGGGCTGGCCGGATCCCGGGTGACCTTCTCCGGACCGGGTGCCCCGGTACCTCTGGCGCCTGGACGGGCCCGCGAACTGGCCTCGGCTGTCGGTGCCGCCCTGGACAACGTGCGGCGGCACGCCGGGGAGGGCGCCCGGGCATGGATCCTGCTGGAGGAAGAACCGGACGCGGTACTGGTGAGTGTGCGGGACGACGGCCCAGGCATTCCGGCCGGGCGGCTGGCGGACGCGGAGGCGGAGGGCCGTATGGGCGTCGCGCTGTCGATGCGCGGGCGGCTGCGCGATCTGGGCGGCACGGCCGAACTGGTGTCGGTGCCGGGACAGGGGACCGAAGTGGAATTGAGGATGCCGAAGGATGTCTGAGCAGGAGCAGCGGGGGCGGCAGCCGCTGAAGGTGATGGTCGTTGACGACCACCCGATGTGGCGGGACGCGGTCGCCCGGGATCTGGGCGAGGCGGGTTTCGAGGTCGTGGCGACGGCGGGCGACGGTGAGCAGGCCGTACGCCGTGCGCGGGCGGCGCGGCCCGACGTCCTGGTGCTGGATCTCAATCTGCCGGGGATGCCGGGGGCCGAGGTGTGCCGGACGCTGGTCGGCGCGGGTGACGAGTTCCGGGTGCTGGTGCTGTCCGCGAGCGGCGAGCACGCGGATGTGCTGGAGGCGGTGAAGTCCGGCGCCACCGGCTACCTCGTGAAGTCCGCGAGCACCGAGGAGCTGGTGGACGCGGTACACCGGACTGCCGAGGGCGATCCGGTCTTCACCCCCGGGCTGGCCGGGCTGGTGCTCGGCGAGTACCGGCGGCTGGCCACCGAGCCGGTGCCCGCGGCGGCGGAGGCGCCGGGCGTCCCGCAGCTGACGGACCGCGAGACGGAGGTGCTGCGGCTGGTGGCGAAGGGGCTCAGCTACCGGCAGATAGCCGAGCGGCTGGTCATCTCGCACCGCACGGTGCAGAACCACGTGCAGAACACGCTGGGCAAGCTCCAGCTGCACAACCGGGTCGAACTGGTCCGCTACGCGATCGAGCGCGGTCTCGACGACCTCGACTGACTCCGCCGTACCCGCCTCAGCGGCGCCACAACTCAGCGGCTCAGCACGGTCTTCTGCTGCACGCGCGACAGCTTCTCGGGATTGCGCACGATGTACACCCCGGTGATGAGGCCGTCCTCGACCCGCATCGCCACGACGGTGTCGACCTCTCCGTCGTACCGCAGAATGAGCCCCGGGCAGCCGTTGACCCAGACCGGCTCGATCGACCTCCCGGCACGGTCCAACTTCGCCAGACCGATGGTCAGCAGGCGAGCCACCTTGTCGGCCCCCACGACGGGGTACCGCACAGTCTGTACGACTCCGCCGCCGTCGCTCAGGACGACGACATCCGGAGCGAGGATGTCCAACAGGTTCTGCAGGTCGCCGGTCTCGACGGCCCGCTGGAACGCCGCGAGCGCGTGCCGGGTATCGGCCTGGGAGACGGCGTCACGCGGCCGCCGCGCGGCGACGTGCGCCCGCGCCCGGTGGGCGATCTGGCGGACCGCGGACGGGCTCTTGTCGACGGCGCCCGCGATCTCCTCGTACCCCAGATCGAACACCTCGCGCAGCACGAACACGGCCCGCTCGGTCGGTGTGAGCGTCTCCATGACCAACAGCATCGCCATCGAGACGCTGTCGGCCAGCTCGACGTCCTCGGCCACGTCGGGCGCGGTCAGCAGCGGCTCGGGCAGCCAGGAGCCGACATACGACTCCCTGCGCCGGCCGAGCGCGCGCAGCCGGTCCAGCGCCTTGCGCGTGGTGATCCGCACCAGATAGGCGCGCTGGTCCCGCACCGCCTCCAGGTCGACGCCCGCCCAGCGCAGCCAGGTCTCCTGCAGGACGTCCTCGGCGTCGGCGGCCGAGCCGAGCATCTCGTAGGCGACGGTGAACAGCAGGTTGCGATGGGCGACGAACGCCTCGGTGGCGGAGTCCATGCCGCCGTCTCCAGCGGTCCGTCCGCGCCTGTCCTGTGCCTGCCCGCTGCCCTCACCCATCTCCGGCTCCCACCTGTTCGCTCTCACTCCTGCCACACGCACAAGACGCCGGTCCCCGCCGCTCTGTGACGCCCGCCGGGGGTGGCGCTCCTCACATGACCGGTGCTGTCACAGGGATCGGACCTCCGACGTCTCGTGCTCGTCAGGACGCCGCGCAAACGATCCGCACGGCACAGCACCACCAGTGAGGACGAAGTCATGGCAACCACGAAGGCGCAGGACCCGCCGGGAACCTCGCGCCGCTGGGCCGCACTGCTCTTCATCGGGTTGGCCCAGCTCATGATTGTTCTGGACGCCACCGTCGTGAACATCGCGCTGCCGTCCCTCCAGCAGGACCTGGGGATCTCCGACGGCGACCGGCAATGGATCATCACCGCGTACACGCTGGCGTTCGGCAGCCTGCTGCTGCTCGGCGGCCGGATCGCCGACTACACCGGGCGCAAGCGGACCTTCCTCGTCGCGCTGCTCGGCTTCACCGGCGCGTCGGCGCTCGGCGGCGCGGCGGGCAACTTCGAGCTGCTTCTGACCGCCCGCGCCCTGCAGGGCGGGTTCGCCGCGCTGCTCGGGCCGTCCGCGCTGTCGCTGCTGACCGTGATGTTCACCGAACCGAAGGACCGCGCCAAGGCGTTCGGGATCTGGGGGGCCATCAGCGCCGCGGGCGGCGGGGCAGGACTGCTCGCCGGCGGAGCGCTGACCGAGTATCTGGACTGGCGCTGGTGCCTCTACATCAACATCCCGATCGCCCTGATCGCGGCCATCGGCGGGTACGCACTGCTGACCGAGTCGCGGCACGAGGGCAGGGCGCGCTTCGACATCCCCGGTGTACTGCTGGTGACCGGCGGGCTGGTCGCCGTCGTCTACGGCACCGGCCGGGCCGAGTCCGACGGCTGGGACTCGGGGAAGGTGGTCGGCCTGCTGGCTGCCGGCGCGGTGCTGCTCTGCGCGTTCATCTTCGTCGAAAGCCGGGTGCCGCAGCCGCTGCTGCCGCTGCGCGTGATCGCCAGCCGCACCCGCGGCGGCGCCTACCTGGCCGTGGGAATGACCGTCATCGGAATGTTCGCGGCGTTCCTCTTCCTGACGTACTACATGCAGGTCGTCAAGGGATACTCGCCGATCAGGACGGGCGTGGCCTTCCTCCCGATGGTCACGGCGGTCCTGGTCTCGGCCGGCGGACTCACCACCCGGCTGCTGCCCAGGGTGCCGCCACGGGTGCTCATCGTGCCCGGCATGCTCATCAGCTCCGTCGGCATGCTGTGGATACTCACCCTGGAGCCTGACACCGGCTACGCCGGCGGCGTGCTGGTCACGCAGCTCCTCCTCGGCTTCGGAGCGGGCCTGATCATGCCGGTCGCCCTCAACTACGCCACCCACGGCGTCGACCCGGACGACGCGGGCGTGGCCTCGGCCAGCGTCAACACCGCGCAGCAGATCGGCACCTCACTCGGCACGGCGCTGCTCAACACCCTCGCCGCCAGCACGACCGCCGACTACCTGGCCTCGCATGCCTCGCACGGCAGCCCGGACCCGGACCTCCTCAAGCAGGCGGCTGTGGAAGGCTTCGCGACGGCCGGCGCCTGGGCCGCGGGGATCCTCGTGGCCGGCGCGCTGCTCGTCGCCGTCCTGATGAACACCCCGCGCCCCAGGCAGCCGGCGGCCGCCGAGAAGGCGGGAAGCGCCGGAGGCACGGGGGACGGCGAACCGCTGCTCGCACACTCCTGATCCCTCGGGGGATCCATCCCCGCATGACCCATCGGGCGTGATCAAGGAGTTCTCCGCCGAGAGATTCCTTGATCACGCCGTCCTTCTCCGCCCCGCCACCGAAGGCTCGCTCGAACCGGCGGTCAGGGCCTTGTTCCCGGTCTGCCCGGGAAGAGCGGCCTGTCCGCTGCCGTGCTGCCAAGGGTCAGCCGTCGAAACGGCCCTCGCGCACATCGGCGACGAACGAGGCGAACGCGTCCGACGGAAAGAGCAGGGCCGGACCGGCAGGGTCCTTGGAGTCACGCAGGGCGACTGCACCGTAGGTCGTCTGGATCAGGTCGGCAGCCTCCACGCAGTTTCCCCCGCCGTTGCTGTAGGACGACGTGAACCAGTCAGCAACTCCGGCGAGGTCAGGGGCCATGAGGTTGCGGTTGTGAGGGGTCATTCTGAGCTCTCTCGCGATAGCTGGTGCAGGAACTTCGGGGTGTCGCCGGGAGGAAGGGCCGAGGCCACCATCGCGTCGAACATGCGGGAGAACCGCCCGACCTCGCGCGGCACGCCGGCGTCGACTACCGGGTCCTCACCCGGCACCTGCCCGGATGGGAACCGGCCGGAGTCCTCGACACCCTGCGCCTGGCCCGCGCGACCTACACCGACACCCCAGACACCACCTCGACGCCCTGATCGAGCACGCCGGTCTGGACCTGACCGGCGCCCCCGCCCACCGGCACCGCGCCACGTTCGACGCCTATGCCACCGCACTGCTCCTGCTGCGCATGGCAGGCCGCTACGACACCTGGGACGCACTGGCACAGGCCGCCGTACCGCCGGGGCTGCCCGGAGCACCCGAGCCGGAAGAGGACCCCACCCTGTGGTGACCACCGAACCAACCGCTGCCGGAGGTGTATTGATCCTGGCGGACAAGCAGATCTCCCGCCTCGGCCTGGGCCCGGTGCGCCTGACTCCGGTCGGCGGTCGCTCGTACGAGTGAGCGGGCGTGGGGGTCGGGCGCACCAACTCCGTTTGATTTCCGCCATCTTCCCGGAATTCCGTCCATCCTGACCATCCCCGTGTGACGTGGATCACCGCTAGCGTGGCCGCTGTTGCGTCCACGCGGAGAAGGGAGATCCCATGCGGGTCGGAGTGCTGACCGGTGGCGGCGACTGCCCCGGTCTCAACGCGGTCATGCGGGCCGTCGTCCGTAAGGGAGTCCAGCGGTACGACTACAGCTTCCTCGGCTTCCGGGACGGCTGGCGCGGTCCTCTGGAGGGCGACGCCATGCCACTCGACATCCCGACGGTGCGCGGCACGCTGCCGCGCGGCGGCACGATCCTGGGCTCCTCGCGCACCAACCCGTTCAAGGAGGAGGACGGGGTGCGGCGGATCCGGGAGAACCTTGCCAAGCACGAGGTGGACGCGCTGATCGCGATCGGCGGGGAGGACACCCTCGGCGTCGCCGCGAAGCTGACTTCCGAGGTCGGCATCAAGTGCGTCGGCGTCCCCAAGACCATCGACAACGACCTCTCGGCCACGGACTACACCTTCGGCTTCGACACCGCCGTCCAAGTGGCCACCGAGGCCATCGACCGCCTGCACACCACCGCCGAATCCCATATGAGAGTGCTGGTCGTGGAGGTGATGGGGCGGCACGCCGGATGGATCGCGCTGCACTCCGGGCTCGCGGGCGGCGCGAACTGCATCCTCATCCCCGAGCAGCGCTTCGACATCGAGAAGGTGTGCGGCTGGGTGGAGTCCCGGTTCAAGGCGAGTTACGCGCCCATCGTCGTGGTCGCCGAGGGCGCGATGCCGCTGGACGGCCAGATGGTGCTCAAGGACGGCTCGACGGACTCCTTCGGGCATGTCCGGCTGTCGGGCATCGGCGAGTGGCTGGCCAAGGAGGTGGAGCAGCGCACCGGCAAGGAGGCCCGCACGACGGTGCTCGGGCACGTCCAGCGGGGCGGCACCCCCAGCGCGTTCGACCGCTGGCTCGCCACCCGCTTCGGGCTGCACGCGATCGACGCGGTGCACGACGGCGACTGGGGCACGATGGTCGCGCTCCAGGGCACCGACATCGTGCGGGTGCCGCTCCGGGAGGCGACGGAGAAGCTCAAGACGGTCTCCCCCGAGCTGTACGAGGAAGCGGGGGTGTTCTTCGGCTGAGAGTCTGCCGGTTCGGGGGCCGGGGGCCGGCCGCCCCCGGCCCCCGAACCGGCGGCGCGACCGGTCAGACCGTCGTCATGGGTTACTCGGGCGATTCCGACAACGCTGCGAGGGTCCGCGCAGGGTGCCGCGGGCCAGGCGGTACGTTCGCAACACGCCCCAGCAGCCCGGCCGTCACCCGGGCGCCGTTCAGCGTCAGGACGGACTCGGGGTGGAACTGCACGCCCGCGAAGCCGGGCCCGCGCAGCGCGTACACCTCGCCGCTGTCCGGGTCGCGGCTCAGTTCGACCCCGAGCGGCGCGAGTTCGGTGACAGCCGCCTCGTCGCAGCGTGCGGTGAAGGAGTTGTAGAAGCCGACGGTCTCCGGCTGCCCGAAGAGGTCGATCCGCTCCTGCGCCCCCTGGTACGGCCGTGCCTTCCGCACCAGCTCCAGCCCCGGCACCGCTCCTGCGGACCCCGACCCCGACCCGGCGAACGGCAGCTCGGCGGACCCCATCTCGGCGGCGATCAGCTCGTGCCCCAGGCACACCCCGAGCACCCCCTGCCGGTGCCCGGCGAGCAGCTCCCGCGTCAGCCCGCGCAGGAACCGCATCTTCGGGTCGGCCACATCGCGCGGATCGCCCGGCCCGGGCCCGAGCACCACGGGGCCCGGATGCGCGAGCGCCGCCTCGCGCAGCCCCGGCTCGTCATAGCGGCGGACCGTCACCCCGAACCCGCACACCCGCAGGAGATGGGCGAGCATCGAGGTGAAGGTGTCCTCGGCGTCCACCACGAGGGCGTGCCCGTGCCGCTCGGCGCTGTGCTCCTGCATCCGCAGCCAGAACGGGGCGAGTCCGGTGCGGCGGGCAGCCAGCGCCGCCTGCACCCGCGGGTCGCCGGCAAGCCGTGCACGCGGCCGCACGCCGCCCGCGGGCGCCTCCCGTACGCCCAGCGCGGTGAGCACCCCGGCGGCCTTGGCATGGGTCTCGGCGACCTCGGCCGCCGGGTCCGAGGCGCGTACGAGGGTGGCCCCGACCGGCACCCGCAGTCTGCCGTCGGCGGTGTCGATGTGGGCGGTGCGGATGAGGATCGGTGAGTCGAGGGTCTGCGCCCCGTCCGACTCACCGAGCAGCGCCAGCGCACCCGCGTAGTAGCCCCGCCCCGTCGGCTCGTACCGCTTGATCACCCGGCAGGCGTTCTCGACGGGTGAGCCGGTGACGGTCGCGGCGAACATCGTCTCGCGGAGCACCTCGCGTACGTCCAGCGAGCTCTGGCCGCGCAACTCGTACTCGGTGTGCGCCAGATGGGCCATCTCCCGCAGGCGGGGGCCGACGACGACGCCGCCGTGGTCACCGATGACGCTCATCATCTTGAGCTCCTCGTCGACGACCATGGACAGCTCCTCGCTCTCCTTGCGGTCGGCGAGGAACTCCAGCAGGCCCTCGGTGGACGGGCCCTCCGGCGGATAGCGGTAGGTGCCGCTGATCGGGTTCATGACGGCGGTGCCGCCGCTCATCCGTACGTGCACCTCCGGGCTGGCACCGACCAGCACCCGGTCTCCGGTGTGCACCAGGAAGGTCCAGTAGGCGCCCTGCTCCTCGCTGAGCAGCCGGCGGAAGAGCGCGAGGGCGTCGGCGCGGGAGAAGCCGTGGACGACGCCCTCGAAGTTCCGCCGGATGACGAAGTTGGCGCCCTCCCCCGCGCCGATCTCCTCCGTCACGACGCGACGCACGATCTCCTCGTAGGCCGCGTCGTCCACGTCGAAGGCGCCTTCGGACACCTGCACGCGGTGTTGGGGCAGCTCGTGCAGCACGTCCTGGAGCGGCAGTTCGTACGTCTCGTCCGGTACCAGGACCGCGAGCGGGGTGCCGTCGTCGCGCGTGGCGAAGCCGCGCTCCGCGATCTGCCGGAAGGGCACCAGGGCCAGCGCGCCACGGCCCTCGTCACCGGTCGGGAGGTCGGCGAGCCGGGAGACCTCCCGCACCTCGCCGACGAGCACCTCGACGGTGTTGCCGTCCCTGCCGGGGGTGCGCCTGCGCAGCAGCGCGAAAGGCGGACCGTCCTCGGCGCGCAGCCGGTCGAGGCTGAACGGGCCGGGGACGGGCTGGAGTGTGGGCCGGGGTGTGGGCTGCGGTGTGGGCTGGGACATGCGGGTTCCTTCCGGAATGATGCGGAGGAACGACCCGTGTCCTGCCCGGACATACGGAAGGCCGCCCCTCGGGCGGCCTCGCGTCGGTCTGGGGTGCGCGCAGTCAGTGGGCCGCCGGGTGAGCGGTCCACCACCAGTTACCGGTTGTCGTCTGCGCGAACATGTACGGCACCCTACCTCAAGCCCGTCGCGTTCGTTCCGGGTCCGGTCGGCCTCCTGCTCAGCGCGCGTACGGCTACAGCAACTCCCGCAGGCGCCCCGCCAGCAGGTCCCAGGACCACTTCTCCTCCACCCACGCCCGCCCCCGCGCCCCCATCCGGGCCCGCAGCTCCGGGTCTCGCAGCAGCGTGACGATACGGTCGGCCGCGTGCTCGGGCGCGCCGCCGGGCACCACCCAGCCGGTCTCGCCGTCCAGCACCGCGTCCGGTGCGCCCCCCGAGTCACCGGCGACGACGGGCAGTCCGCTGGCCGACGCCTCCAGGTAGACGATGCCCAGACCCTCCACGTCCAGCCCGCCCCGGCGCGTCCGGCACGGCATGGCGAAGACGTCGCCCGCGCCGTGGTGCGCGGCCAGTTCCTCCCAGGGAACGGCGCCGGTGAAGCGCACGGATGCGGAGACCCCGGTCGCGGCGGCCAGCTTCACCAGGTCCGTACGGTAGGGGCCGTCCCCGACGATCAGCAGGACGGCGTCGGGCACGGCGGCCAGCACACGCGGCATCGCCGCGATGAGCGTGTCCTGTCCCTTGCGCCGGACGAGCCGCGAGACACAGACCACCACCGGCCGGTCGCTCAGCCCCAGCCGTTCCCGCACCAGAGCGCCGGGGGAGCCCGGATGGCCGGGCCGGAAGGTCTTCTCGTCGACACCGGGCGGCAGTTGCACCATCCGGGCCGCTGCGGGGGCGCTCAGCGCACCCGCGATCCGGGAGCGCGTGTACTCCCCCAGATAGGTGAGGGTGTCGGTGCCGTCCCCGATCCTGCGCAGCAGCAGCCGGGCGCCCGGGAGCTGCGCCCAGCCCGCCTCGTGCCCGTGTGTGGTGGCCACCAGCCGCTCCGCCCCGGCCTCGCGCAGCGCCGGTGCCATCAGCCCGAGCGGCGCCGCCGCCCCGAACCACACGGAACGGCAGTCGTGCGCGCGCAGCAGCGCCGCCGCCCGGCGGGTGACGGCCGGTGTGGGCAGCAGCATGGTCGCGCGGTCGCGTACGACGGTGAAGGGCTGCTCGGCGTCGAAGCGCGCGGTGGCCTCGGCGCCCTCTCGGCCGCGCTTCCAGGTGGAGGCGTAGACGACGACCCGGGCGGGGTCGAGGCGGAGCGCCATGCTGTGCAGGAACGCCTGGATCCCCCCGGGGCGGGGCGGAAAATCGTTCGTGACGATCAGGGTCTTGTGCATCGCTGACGACAGTACCGGGCGGCCGTGACCGGAAAGGTACTGTCCTTGTCATGCGCCTCCCCGTAGCCGTCTGGCTCGCGACCCGGGCTCTGCTGCTGCTGTTCGTCTTCAAGGTGTTCACGCTGCAGGGCCCCGACGTCACCTCCGATGTCACGGTGATCTACCAGGGCTGGTCCGAGGTGCTGCGGACCGGCTCCTTCCCGCTGGACGACGTCACCTGGCAGTACCCGCCCGGTGCCGCCCTCGCGGTGCTCTCACCGGGCGCGCTGCCCTTCCTCGACTACACGACGGCGTTCTTCCTCCTGGCGTGCGCCGCCGACGCGGCGGCGTTCGCGCTGCTGCTGCGCGCGGGCACCCGCACGGAGGGCCGCCTGGCGGGCGCGTGGTGCTGGGTGGCCGGGGTGCCGCTGCTGGGGCCGACGGTCTACTCGCGCTACGACCTGATGGTGGTCGCCGTCGCCGTCGCCGCGCTGCTGGCGCTGCCCCGCCATCCTCGGGTGGCGGCGGGGCTGGCGGCGTTCGGGGCGATGCTGAAGGTGTGGCCCGCGCTGCTGCTCCTGGGCACCCCGCGCGGCCGGGTCACCCGCACGGTGTGGGCCACCGCGGTCGGGGTGGCCGCGCTGCTGGGGGTGCTCTTCGCGGCGACGATGCCCGGCGCGTTCGGCTTTCTCACCGCCCAGCGGGACCGCGGGATCGAGGTGGAGTCGCTCGGCTCGCTGGTCTTCCACATCGCCCGGCACTACGGCTGGGAAGGGGAGGTGCGGCTCAACTACGGGTCGATAGAGTTCCTCGGCCCGCATGTGGGCGTGGTCGCCGACGCCTCGCTCCTGCTCTCGGCGGCGGCCCTCGGCTGGCTCGTGTGGTGGCGGCTGCGCGCCGTGGAATGGACGGCGAGCACACCGGCTGACGCGGCGTTCGCCGCGGTGCTGGTCTTCACCACGACCAGCCGGGTCATCAGCCCGCAGTACCTGGTCTGGCTGGTCGGTCTGGCGGCGGTGTGCGTGACGCTGCGGTCCAGCCGCCAGGGGGTGCCCGCCCTGCTGGTCCTGGCGGCGACGGCCGTGACGCTGCTGGAGTTCCCCATCTGGTTCGGCCATGTGGTCGCCAGCGACCGGCTGGGCATCGGGCTGCTCCTCGCACGCAACGGCCTGCTGGTCGCCGCGTCGCTGCTGGCCTGCCGGGTGCTGTGGCGCACGACGGTCAGCCAGTGCCGCGTCGGGCAGGGTCCGCCCGGAAGCGAGGCGTCCCGGCGCGGCCAGCGGCAAAGCGCCGGATCAGCCCCGTAGCGGGCCTGCTCGGGCGATCGGGTGACGCGACGCATGTCCGTGCCAGGACGGTGAAGGGGGCAGGCGCCGCCCGACGCGGGAGCGGGAACCGGCAGCGCGGGTCAGGGCCGACAGGCTCAGACGCTCAGGAGAGTTCGGCGCGCAGATACGCGCGCCACTGCGCGGTGAACTCCGCCGGGCTCACTCCGAGCACGTCCCGCAGCGCCCGTTCGACCGCCGCGTCCCGCTCCGCCTTCCCCTGCCCGCCGACCGCCGAATAGAACGCCATCAGCCGCTCCTGGCCCCAGCGTTCCTCGATCATCCGGCAGGCGAGCCAGCCGCCCTCGTAGGCGCGCCCCAGCTCCTCGGGGCCGCCCCCGAAGCGGAAGTCCCGGTCCCGTGGCAGCGCGTCCGGCACCCTGCCGTCCGGTACGGCACGGGCCAGTTCCGGTGCGGCCTCGCGGGGCGTACGCCCGGTGCCCCGGTAGCCGAACCAGTCGGCGAGCCCTTCGGAGAGCCACAGCGGAGTGGACCCGCTGGTGTGTGCGCGGGTGGCGACATGAAGTGTCTCGTGCGTCATGACGAGCTGCCGGCCGTCCTCGTTCAGCAGCCCGTACGCCTCCGGGTTGACGACGATCCGGTCCGCGGGTGCCTCCTCGGCGCGACCGCCCTCTCCCCTGGTCACCGCCGCCGTCCCCTCGTACGACTCAGGGGGCGCCCCCAGCAGCTCGCCCATCCCCCGCAGGCTGCCCGGCACTTCGACGATCACGCGCTCCGCCCACGGGTGCGGCCACTCCTGGGACACGGCGGGCACGGCGCGTTCGGCGGCGGCGGCGATCCCGCGCAGTGTGCCGCGCTCCGCCTCCGTACCGGCGCCGACCCCCAGCACCAGGCTGCGCTCGCCGCGCAGCACCGTGACCTTGCCCTGTTCCCACAGCTGCCGGGGGCTGCCGCCGCGCTCCTGGGTGACGAACCAGCCGTCGTCCCGCCGGGTGAGGACCAGCTGCTCGGTGGCCGTGAGCGGAGCCTCGTCGTAGCCGCGGATGCGGTAGCGCAGCCGTACCTCGGCCTCGGCGCGACTGCCCTGGACCTCCACCTCGGTGACGCGGGCCGTCCATTCGGCGAGCGGCAGCTCGCGCAGGTTCCCGAACGCGCGGCGCTGCGCGGCGCGGTAGTCGGCGGCGCCCCTGTGAGGGTCGACGGCCGCGAGATAGCCGCCCTCGTCGCCCGCGATGACGGCCTCCGCCTGCCGGGCGAGCAGTCGGCGGATCTCCGAACGCGCGTCACCCTGCCCCTCGGAGGGGCCGCCGCAGGCGGACAGCGCCGCGAGCAGGGCGAGCGCCGCGCATACGGCGGCCGGCGGGACCGGCACCTTGCCGCCCGGCCGTCGCCCGCCTACCGCCCGACCACCCACATGAGTGATCGTACGGTCAGTCGCATGGTCAAGGGCGGGCCACCGCCGAGACGGGGAGCATGCCCACCGCCTCATACCGCACCTGCGCGCCCGGGTACGGGGCGTGAACCACCTGGCCGCCGCCCACGTACATCCCGACATGGCTGGCGTCGGCCCGGTAGATGACGAGATCACCTGGCCTGGCTTCGGACAGCGGCACGCGCCGCCCGGCCGACGCCTGGGCCTGGGAGGTGCGCGGGAGGGAGACCCCGGCCTGACGGTAGGCCCACTGGGTGAGCCCGGAGCAGTCGAAGGCGCCCGGCCCCGCCTGCCCCCAGGCGTACGGGGACCCGAGGGCACCGCGGGCCGCCGCCACGGCAGCCGCCGCGCGGGCTGAGGATGCCCCGGGACCGCCCTGTGCGCCGGGCTGCGGGCCGCTGGTGCCGCGTGCGGTGGTGCGCTCCCGCTCCGCGCGCTCCTGGGGCGAGAGCTGGTGGAGGAGCCTCCGGGCCGAGGCGAGCTTCGTCTGTACGGTCTTCTTGTGGGCCCGCAGCGTGCCGCGCTGGCGCTCCAGCCGCTCCAGCTTCCGGTCGCCCTCCTCCCGGGCCTGGCCCAGGGTGCGCCGGGCTCCTTCGAACTGACGCAGCTTCTCGCTCTGGCTGCCGCTGATCCGCTCGAGGGCGGCGGCCCTGGAGAGATAGGCGCCCGGATCCTCGGACAGCAGCAGGGCGAGCGTCGGGTGCAGGCCGCCGGAGCGGTACTGCGCACCGGCGAGGGCTCCGAGGTCGCCGCGCAGGCGATTGACCCGCTGCTGGCCCCTGGCCGCGCGCTCCTGCACGCGGCTGAGCTCCTCGCGGAGCTCGGCCACCTGCTCCGCGGCGCCGTTGTACTTCTCGGTGACCCGCTCGGCCTGGGCGTAGAGGCGGTCCACGCGTACCCCGGCCTGTGCGGCGGAGAGGTCGTCGGGCTCCGCTCCGGCGGGGGCGGTGGCGAGCGCCGCGACGACACCGGCCGCAGCGGTGAGCACGGTGGCCCGCAAGGGCCAGCCCAGGGTGCGTCGAGGTGACGGGAGGCGTCTGTGGGACCAGTGCGAGACCACGGTGGGCCCTTCCGCTAGGCGAACTGCGCCCACAGAATGTAATCGCGCCGCTACGGAGGGTCCAGGCTCTCAGTCCGCCGAGCGCCCCGCACATACATCCGAAGCCCCGCCGAGACGCAGGTCACCGACGGGAGCGGCGGGATGCACGGGCCGCCGGGAATCACCCGGACGGACGACGCCCGGAGAGACCCCGGCGCGTCGTCACCCGGCGAGTGGTCAGCCGACTCGCACGCCGTACTGGAAGGGCATGTTGTCCATCGACTCGAAGCGGACGTTCGCACCCGGCTTCGGGGCGTGCAGGACCTGGCCGTTGCCCGCGTAGAGGCCGATGTGGTGCAGGTCGCCGTAGAAGAGCACCAGGTCACCGGGCTGGAGAGCGCTCCGCGACACCTGGGTGCCGGAACTGGCCTGCGCCTGCGAGGTGCGCGGCAGCGAGACACCGGCCTGGCCGTACGCCCAGGAGGTCAGCCCGGAGCAGTCGAAGGAGTTGGGGCCGGTCGCGCTCCACACGTACGGGGCGCCGACCTTGCCCTTCGCCGCCGCGAGTGCGGCACCCGCACGGCCGGAGGTGGGGGCGGAGTCAGGAGTCTTCTCCTCCTTCTTGTCCCCCAGTTCGGCCCGCTCGCTCGACGCGCGGTTGGCGCGCTCCTCCTTCTCGGCGAGGGCGGCGCGCTCCTTGGCGGAGAGCGTGTTGAGCAGCGTCTGCGCCTTGGAGAGCTTGCCCTGGATCTTCTTCTTCTTCTCACCGAGGCCCTTGCGGGTCTCGGCCAGGTCCGTGAGCTTGCCCTTGGCCTCGGTGCGCTGCTGCGCGAGGCTGCGCTGCTTGCTCTTGATCTTCGACAGGGCCTCGGTCTGCTTGGTGCTCAACTGGTCCAGCGTTGCCGCCTTGTCCAGGTAGCCGTCCGGGTCCGAGGAGAGGAACAGCTGGAGGGAGGGGTCGATGCCGCCACTGCGGTACTGCGCGGTGGCCATCGAACCGAGGCCGTTGCGCAGCTTGTTCAGGTCACCCTGACCGCTCGCGACGGAGTCCTGGAGGGTGCTGACCTGCTTCTGGAGCTTGGTCTGCTTCTCCTTGGCGCCGTTGTACGTCTCCGTCGCCGCCTCGGCATCCTCATAGAGCTTGTCGACCTGCGACTTGACCTCCTCCTTGGAGGGTTCGTCAGCCTGGGCGGACTGGGACGTCATGGCTACTGCAGCGGCAGCGGTCGCGGTGAGCACAGTGATGCGGGCGCGGTTCGGCTGCTTGGGACGACGGTGGGACGCCACTGGGGCGAGCTCCTTCTTCCTCAGCCGCCTGCCGGTGGTCAGCCGGCTCCGCGTCACTCGCGCTCCGAGGAAGACTCGGCGCTCGGGCTCCGTGGAACTAGGCGGTACCCCCGCTGTCGTTCCGGATGAACGATCAACCGCGCGAGGGTTCGAGCCCAGACACTAGCGAGGCGCATCTGATCGGATCAAATCCTCCCGGGAAAAAACCTTCCCCGAAGCCACATTCTTTACCCTCACCACACGCGCAGCAACGGCAACTTGACGCTCCGTAGGAGCATTACCGGCAAGACGGACATGGCCTCCCTCAGGGATGCAGGCAGGATTCATCGCCACCCGCGGACCCTCAAGTCCGGGCGAGCCGCTTGAGAAGCAGCACCGAAGCCACCGGCCGGGCTCCCGCCGCCGCGCAGCCGTCGGCGACTTCGCGGTCCGAGGAGACGACCACCACGGGCCGCCCCTCCGGCTCCGCCCGCACCAGCCGGCGGATCAGCTCGTCCGCCGTCTGACCCGGCTTGCTGAACAGCACCCGCACCCCGCGTGGTGGCGCCAGCAGCACCGGGGCCGCCAGTTCCGCGCCGTCGAAGACGCAGGTCATCTCCGCGCCCGTCTGCGCAGCCAGCACCGCCAGACCGCCCAGCAGCCGCAGTCGCTGCTTGTCCAGCGGCATCGTCGGATAGCCGGTCTTCGTCACGTTGTAGCCGTCGACGACCAGATGCGCCTGCGGCAGCGCCAACAGCTGGTCCAGCAGGGCGGGATCGCTCTCGGAGAGCGCACGCGCGGCGATGTCCTTGGGGCTCATCCGGCCCGGCGCGACCGCGTCCACGGTGTCCGCCGGACGCCCCCCGGCGGGCGGCAACGCCAGCTCCCGGCGCAGACCCTGGGCGGCGTCCAGCACCGTGTCCAGCAGCAGCCGCACCCGCATGTCCTCGACGCTGCGCCCCTCGCGTGCCGCCCGCCGCCCGGCCTCCAGCGCCGACTCCGCCTCCGTGAGCCGGGCCTTCAGCCGCCGCAGTTCACCCTCCGCCGCCCCCTTCTCCACCGAGGCGGCAGACCGCAGCGACTCCAGTTCCTCGCGCACCTTGCGCAGCGCCGCCTCGCGCCGCTTGACGTCGCTCTGCGCGCTGCGCAGCTTCCGCTGCACCACCTCGGTTTCCTTGCGGGCAGCCTCCAGGTCGGAGCGCCCGCCGGCCGCCTCCGCGCGCGCCGCGGCCCGCACCTGCGCCAACTCCTCGCGCAGCCCGACGAGTTCACGCTGGGCGTCCTCACCCGCGCGCTCCGCCTGGGCCCGCTGGGCCTCCTCGCCCGCCGCCGTGACGAGCTTCGCCCAGCCCGCCGGGCGCAGCACGTAGGCCGCCGCGGCGACATCGACCGGATCGGCGGCGGCAGGCGGCGTACCGCTCTCCAGCGCGGCGGTCAGCTCCGGCAGCAGCTCCCGCAGCCGGACCGCGATGCGCTGCCGGAAGGCGGCGTCGCCCTCCAGCGACGCCGCCATCGCGTTCCCCCCGAACTTCGCCCTGCGCTGCGGGGTGAAGCGGGCGTACTGCCGCAGTGGGAGTGGGAGCTCGGCGACGGTCAGGCCACCGATGGCCTCACCGGTCAGTGCCACCACCCGGTGGCGCACCTTTTCGGGCAGCGGGCGGTCGAGCGTCTCCTCCGGCAGCTCACGCTCCCGTCCGCCCTCACCGCCCGCATCTTCCACCACCGCTCACACCCGCCCGTTCCGTCAGACCTGTGCGCCCGGCCGGTCCACCAGTTCGATCTGGTCCACCGCGTTGCACCAGCGACACCGCACGGACTCGATGGTCTCACTGAGAACCTCGCGCTCCTCCACCTTCGGCTCACCGGCCAGGTCCAGATGGACGTACTCCACCACCTTGCTGGAACGCGTCACGTCGAACCGGGTGAGGTTCCCGCAGAGGGTGCAGCGCCAGCGAGTGTCCGCCGTGGGCTGGGGGAGCGTCATGGTTGCGTCCACATCCTTCTCGTACGTCTCGTGTTTCCGGTGCGTCTGCTGCTTCTGTCCGCTGCCCTGCTCGGCGGTTCCCCGCCGCGGCTGAGGGGCGCGGCTTCACGTCACCTCGGTGTCACTTCGTCTTCACGGGAGCACTGCCGGTCACCCTACGACCTGACCGACGGCCGCGTGTGCGGGAAGCGCGTCCCACGGCCGGCCCGTCGTGATTCACGCCATGCCGGCACCCAACCCCTACCCGCTGAGCGGCCGGGCACCCTGTGACGGCGTGCACGTTCCTCCCTGTCATCGCCGGCAACGCCGCGCCGCCCAGCTGACCGTTAGAGTGGGCGGGCCCGCAGCCGCGGCAGAGTGCCGCGGCCACCCGAGGGGCGCCCGCAACGGCAGCGGCTCCGACGCGGGCCGTACCCGCGATGAAGGGACCGCACCATGATCACCTCGATCGTGCTCATCAGGACCAGCACGGACCGTATTCCGGAGATCGCCGAGCAGATCGCGGCCCTGGAAGGTGTCAGTGAGGTCTACTCCGTGACCGGCGCGCACAACCTGATCGCCATGGTGCGGGTGGCCCGGCACGACGACCTCGCGGACGTCATCCCCGGCCGCATCAGCAAGGTCCCGGGCGTCGTCGCGACCGAGACGCACATCGCCTTCCGCACGTACTCCCAGCATGACCTCGAGGCGGCGTTCGCCATCGGGCTGGATGCCTGAGGGCTGTGACCTCGGGAGCATCGGCGGGGCGCACGGTCCCGCCGATGAAGACTTCTTCATCCCGCACTCATGTACGCACCACACCCCCTGCCGCAGGCTGACGCTCATGGCCTTCTCACACCGCATGGCGACCCTGGTCGCCGTCGTGGCGATCCCGCTCGGCATCGCCGCCACCAGCTACGCGCTGAGCGACGACCCGGATCCGCCCCGTTCTCCCGCGAAAGTGGACCTGGAGAGCGAAAGCCCGCAGCCCACCACGTCCCCGCCCACCGCCCCGCCCACCACTCCGTCCGGCGGGCCCGCCCAGTCCCCCGGCGACACGGCCGTGCCGCCGCCGTCCCCGACCGACGGCAGCGGCGGGAGCGATGACGACGACGATCAGGACGACGACGGCGGAGACGACGCCGGGGACGACGGCTGACCCGGTGGGGCCGCATCCCGGGCCCGGTGGCGCGCCGCGCCGCCGCCCGCAGGTAACCGCGCGGGTCCGCATCCTGCTGTGGCTGCTGGTCATCATGGCGGTCGCGCTTGCCGCGGTCGCCACGACCACCCGTTCCATCCTGCAGCGCGACGCCGACCACCGCATCGCCCAGCTGCTGGCCCAGGAGACGGGCGAGTTCGCCAACTTCGTCGAGCACGGCAAGGACCCGGACACCGGCGCCCGGTTCAGCACCTCGCGGCGGCTGCTCGAACTCTTCCTGCAACGGCAGTACTCCGACCCCGACGAGGAGCTGCTGGGCGTCGTAGGCGAGTCCGTGCTGCGCCAGCGGCGGGACATACCCTCCGCCCTGCCGCTGCACCGTGACCGGGAGTCGCTGCGCCACGTCATGGAGAGCAAGGCGCGCAGCGGCACCCTGGACCGCCCGCAGGGGGAGATCCGCTGGGCCCGGGTCCTGATCGAACCGGCCCGGGACACCCCCGGGGGAGCCTTCGTCGTCGCCGTCCACTCCGACCGCGAACAGGGCAGGGCCGATGACGTCTTCCGCACCCTGCTCGCCATCTCAGGAGTGGCACTGCTGATGATCTGTGTCATCGGCTGGGCGGTCGCGGGCCGGATCCTCGCACCGGTACGCCTCGTGCGCACCACCGCCGCCCAGCTCACCGAGCAGGACCTCACACGGCGCATCCCCGTGCACGGCCGGGACGACATCGCGGCACTCGCGGAGACCTTCAACGCCATGCTCGACCGGCTGGAGCGCGCCTTCGCCGCCCAGCGGCACTTCGTCGACGACGCGGGGCACGAGCTCCGTACGCCCATCACGATCGTGCGGGGCCACCTGGAGCTGATGGGCGATGACCCGGTCGAGCGCGAGGAGACCGTGCGCCTGGTGACCGACGAGCTGGACCGGATGAGCCGGATAGTGGAGGATCTGCTGCTGCTCGCCAAGGCCGAGCGGCCCGACTTCGTCTCGGTGGAGCCGGTGGAGCTGGCCGAGCTGACCGCCGACGTCTTCGACAAGGCGCGCACGATCGGCCGTCGGCACTGGAAGCTGGACGCGGTGGGCGCGGGCACCGTCCGGGTCGACCCGCAGCGCATCACCCAGGCCATGGTGCAGCTCGCGCAGAACGCCGTGCAGCACACAACGGAGGACGACGCCGTACGGATCGGATCCCGCCTGACCGGCCGCGTGGTCGAGCTCTGGGTGGCCGACAGCGGGACGGGCATCCGGGCGGAGGACGCCGGACTGATCTTCGAACGCTTCCGCAGGGGCACCGTCCGGCGCGGCGCCCGGGGTTCCGGCGGCGCGGGCCTGGGGCTCTCGATCGTCAAGGCGATCGCCGAGGGACACCCGGGCGGACACGTCGCGCTGCGCGAGACGCCGGGTGGGGGCGCCACCTTCGTCCTCGCGGTGCAGACGGACCGGTCGGCCGAAACCGACGAGGCGGATGACGAGGCGGACGGGGCGGATGAGGCAGACGGACCCGGCGGGACCGGCGGGACCGGCGGGACCTGGCAAGCCGGACGTACAGGGCAGGCCCCGCAGGCCGGAGAGGTGACAGCGCCATGAACCGGATTCTCATCGCCGAGGACGAGGAGCGGATCGCCTCCTTCGTCGAGAAGGGACTGCGCGCCAACGGCTTCACCACCACCATCGCCGCCGACGGCACAACCGCCTTCGGCTATGCCCGCAACGGCGGCTTCGACCTGGTCATCCTCGACATCGGGCTCCCCTTCCGGGACGGCTTCAGCGTGCTGCGCGAACTGCGCGAGGCCCGCGTGACGATGCCGGTGATCGTGCTGACCGCGCGCGACTCCGTACGGGACACCGTGGCCGGGCTCGAAGGCGGCGCCGACGACTGGATGACCAAGCCGTTCCGCTTCGAGGAGCTGCTGGCCCGGGTACGGCTGCGGCTGCGCACCGCGACGCACACTCCCGAGGTGACCGTGCTGCGCAGCGGCAGCCTCTCGCTGGACCTGCGGACCCGCCGGGCCCGTGCCGGCGAGCGCACCGTGGACCTGACGGCCCGTGAGTTCGTGCTCCTGGAGCTCTTCCTGCGCCATCCCGGGCAGGTGCTCTCGCGGGAGCAGATCCTCTCGCACGTCTGGGGCTACGACTTCGACCCCGGCTCGAACATCGTCGACGTCTACGTACGGGCGCTGCGGAAGAAGCTGGGCGCCGCCCAGCTGGACACGGTGCGCGGGATGGGGTATCGGCTGCCCGGATGAAACCTCCTTCATCATCCGCTCACCCGGCGCTCACGGTGACGTCGAAGACTCATCACCGTGCCGATCTCCATCAGACAGTCCGCCGCCCTGTGCGCCGCGCTCAGCTTCTGCGCCCTCCTCGCCGTACCCGCTAACTTCCCCGGGCTCGGCGCGGACGCCCGCATCACCCTCGCCATCTTCACGCTGGCCACCTGCGCCTGGATCGCCACCCCCATCGACGACACCTATGTCGCGCTGAGTGCCGGGCTCGCGCTCGCGGCGACGGGCGTGATCAGCAGCGACACCCTGTTCGGCACTTTGGGTGACTCGACTGTCTGGCTGCTGATCTGCGCCTTCGTGCTGGCCGCAGCGGTCGCCCGGACCGGGCTGGCCGGACGGGCGGCGGTCTTCCTGGTCAGCGGCGCCCGCACGGTGCGGCAGCTGGTGCACCTCACGACTGCGGCACTCGTGGTGACCGCCTTCGCCATACCCGCCACCTCCGGCCGTGCCGCCCTGGCTCTCCCGGTGTTCCTCGCACTGGCCAAGGCGCTCGCGGAACGTACCCGTCTGGTCGTGATGCTGGCGCTGCTCTTCCCCACCGTGATCCTGCTGTCCGCCGTGGCCACCCTCATCGGCGCGGGCGCGCACCTGATCACCGTCAGCGTGCTGTGGGAGGCGACCGGTGAACAGATCGGCTTCACCCAGTGGCTGCTGCTGGGGCTGCCGCTGGCGCTGGCCTCCTCGCACCTGGGCGCGGAGACCGTGCTGCTCACGACGACGGACCGCGCCGACCGGCGGCAGCCCGTACGGATCAGCGCGGCAGACATCCAGGAGCAGAACGAGGACTCCGCGCTCACGGTCACCGGGCCCCTCTCCTCCGTCGAGGTCCGGTGCCTGCTCCTGCTGTTCACCGTCGTCACCCTGTGGTGCGCCGAACCGCTGCACGGCGTCACCCCGGCGGTCGTCGCCCTCATCGGCGCGGTCGTCGCGGCCTCACCGGTGCTGGGCACCGTACGGCTGGGGGACGCGCTGCGCACCGTGCCCTGGTCGCTGCTGCTGTTCATGGCGGCGACCATGGCCATGGGCGGTGCCCTCTCCACCTCCGGCGCGGCCTCCTGGCTGGTGGGCGGACTGACGTCGTCCGGAGACACCCGGGTGCCCCCCTGGCTCTTCCTCTCGGTCGTGGTGGCGGTGAGCACCGCGGCGCATCTGGTGCTCCAGTCCCGCTCCGCCCGCTCCAGCGTGCTCGTGCCGCTGGTGGTGGCCGCGGCCGCCGGCGCCGGGGTCAACCCGGTGACCGCCGCGCTGGCCTCGACCGCCGCCGCGGGCTTCTGCCACACGCTGCCCGCCTCCGCCAAGCCGGTCACACTCTTCTCCGACGTGCCCGGTGTCACCACCTACACCCCGCGCGACCTGCTGCGCCTCTCCGCCGTACTGGCGCCGGTGACCGCCGCGCTGGTGCTGTTCTTCGCTCTCGCCGTCTGGCCACTGCTCGGCGTGCCCGTCCTCTGAGGAGATCCTTCGTGCCGCACTACCGTTTCGCCATCGCCCCCAGCGGTTTCAAGGGATCACTGTCCGCCGGGCAGGCCGCCGACGCCATCGCGCGCGGCGTCCGCCGGGTCGTCCCCGACGCCTTCCTCGATCTGATCCCCATCGTGGACGGCGGCGAGGGTACGGCCGAGGCGCTCGCCGCCGCGACCGGCGGGAGGCTCGTCAGCCGTACGGCAACCGGCCCCGTCGGCGCACCCGTGCGCACCCACTTCGCGCTGCTCGGCCCGGACCCCGGCACCCCGCGCACCGCCCTGGTCGAGATGGCCGCCGTCGCCGGGCTGTCCCTCGTGCCGGCCGGACGACGCGACCCGTCCGCCACCACGACCCACGGCGTGGGTGAACTGATCCGCGCAGCCCTGGACTCCGGCGCCCGCCGCATCCTCGTGGGCTGCGGCGACTCCGGCACCTCCGACGGCGGCGCCGGCGCGCTGCGGGCCCTGGGCGCCCGGCTCCTGGACGCGGAAGGCCGGGAGCTGCCGCACGGCGGCGGTGCCCTGACCCGGCTGGACCGCATCGACGTACGGACCCTGGAGCCGCGCCTGCGCGCCACCGAACTGCTGCTGGCCTGCAATCCCTTCAACGTGCTGGCCGGAGAACGCGGGGTCGCACGCGTCTACGGCCCGCAGAAGGGGGCGAGCCCCGCCCAGGTCGAACTGCTGGCGGGCGCGCTCGAACACTGGGCGGACGTCCTCGCCCGCGATCTGCGACCCCGGCAGAGGACGCCGGACGGCTCCTCCGTCCCGCTGCTCTCCGACGACCTGCGGCACGCGCCCGGCACCGGCGCCTCCGGAGGACTCGGCGCGGGGATGGCCGCGCTGGGCGCCCGGCTGCTGCCCCGGTTCGACGTACTCCTCGACCACCTCGACCTGGATGCCAGGCTGGCCCCCGCCCATCTGGTGATCACGGCCGAGGGCGCGCTGGACAGGCAGACGGTGCGCGGCAAGGTACCCGCCGAGGTGGCGCGGCGGGCCAAGGCCCTGGACAAGCCCGTCATCGCCCTGGCAGGCACCCTCGGCGAGGGCGCGCACACCGTACGGGCCTCCGGGGTGGACGCGTACAGCGGTATCCTGCCCGCACCCGTCGCGCTGGCCGAGGCCCTGAGCCGGGGCGCCGAGTACCTCGCTGACGCGGCCGAGCGGGCACTGCGCATGGTGCTGCTCGGCACCCGGATGACGGCGGGCGACGGCCTCGGCCGGGGCGCGGGGCGGACGGACGGTCATCGGGCAGGGGTGGCCGTGCCCGCTCGGCCTTCCCTGCCCGCCGTGCCCGCTGCCCCCGCGTCGTGATCGGGAAGGCAGCGCCCGGCCTCCGTCCGGTAGTTCCACCGGGAGCCGCAGGCCACCAGCTCCCGGACCGCCCCGAGGAACCGCTCAATGTGCTCGTCCGGGGTACCCACCCCGAAGCTCACCCGCACCGCGTTGAGCGGACGCTGCCCGGCCCCGGACGAGGACTCGCCCGCACCGCACTCGCCGGGCTCGTCCGGCTCTCGGCCCAGCAGGGCGCGCAGGAGGGGGTGGGCGCAGAAGAGGCCGTCCCGCACTCCGATGCCGTACTCGGCGGACAGCGCCGCCGCCAGATGCGAGCTGTGCCATCCCTCGACGACGAAGGAGACGACGCCGACCCGCTCCGCCTCCTCGCCGAACAGCGAGAGCACCCGTACGCCCGGCACCGCGGCCAGCCCCGCCAGCAGGTGGGCGAGCAGTTCGCGCTCCCGCCGCACCAGGCGCTCGAAACCGGCCTCCTCCAGGGCGCGGCAGGCCGAGGCCACCGCGTAGGCACCGATGACGTTCGGCGAACCGGCCTCGTGCCGGGCCGAGCCGGTGTGCCACTCGACCTCCAGCCGTCCGTCCGCCCCGCGTGCCACGGTGCGGCTCGCGCCGCCGCCCGCGAGATACGGTTCGGCGTCGCGCAGCCAGTCCGCCCGGCCCGCGAGCACTCCGGCACCGAAGGGCGCGTAGAGCTTGTGCCCGGAGAAGGCGACCCAGTCGGCGTCCAGCGCCGCGAGGTCGACGGGGTGATGCGGAGCGAGCTGCGCCGCGTCCAGCACGATCCGCGCCCCGTGCCGGTGGGCGACGGCCGCCAGCTCCCGTACGGGCCAGACCTCCCCCGTCACGTTGGAAGCCCCCGTGACACACACCAGCTTCGGCCCCGCGGGCGCCGTGCGCAGCGCCGTGTCCAGAGCTTCGACGGCCTGCTCCGGAGAACGCGGGGCGGACAGGCAGGTGGTGGCACGGCCGCGCCACGGCAGCAGCGAGGCATGGTGCTCGGTCTCGAACACGAACACCCGGGTGCCGTCCGGAAGGGCACGTGCGAGGAGGTTCAGCGAGTCGGTCGTCGCCCGGGTGAAGACGACCTCGTCATCCGCACGACAGCCCAGGAACCGGGCCACGGTCGCCCTGCTCCGCTCGTACAGGTCGGTGGAGATCTGCGACAGATGCCCGGCACCCCGGTGCACGCTGCCGTAGTGCGGGGCATACGCGGCGAGGTCGTCCCACACCTTGCGCAGTACGGGCGCGCTGGCGGCGTGGTCGAGTGCCGCGTAGGGCACCTCTCCCCCGGTGACCAGAGGGACGAGGACGTCGTTCCCGAGCACGGGCAGCAGCGGCCCGGCGACGTCCGGGACGCTCCGGAGGACGGGAGCAGGGGTGGGACCGGCGGCGGGACCGGCGGCGGAAGCGGGCAGGTCGAAGGCAGAGGTATCCACAGACATGGCGGCATCTCCTGAGGGCTGGCGCGTGCGGCACGTGACAGGCGGACGGCGCACGGCGCGCCGTGCGCGGAACTGCTCGGCTGACGGGGCCGGAGCCCCAGGGCGCAACGCCCCGGGGCTTGTCCGGTGGATCCTCTCGGGCCCGCGTGGGCCGGCACCGCGCCTCGCCGCGTTGTCTCAGGCGCCCGAGTACGCCCAGTAAGAGAGCACTCCTCCGCCGTGCGAACTACGGCACCGGCAGCCGCGAGCTGATCCTCAAAGATCCACCGGACAGGCCCTAACGCATTCGCTGACTCACGAAAAAAACTCCCTCGAAGACCAGGGACCCCTGGAATGAGGGACCCGCGCTTGCCGCAGACCTCGCTGCCTGCGGCCTGGTCATCACCCGGGGCACCCCGCCACGGAAGGAGGGTTGCCGGACAGCGGGCCGGGGCCTTGGTCGCTGTCACTCGTGACCTGCACGGGAGTATGCCATACCGCCCCGAGACGGAAAAGTGACCGCCGGGGGCGGGGCCGAGGCCCCGCCCCCGGACAGGCCTAGGCGTTGCTCGCCGTCACCCATGCCGCCAGGGCCGCCTTCGCCGCGCCCGAGTCGATGGCCGTGGCCGCCCGCCGCATCCCCGCCGTGATCTGCTCCGCCAGAGGGCCCTCGCCTGGTTCGAGGGCGACCAGCGCCGCCGCCGAGTTGAGCAGCACCGCGTCCCGCACCGGGCCGTGGACGCCGTCCAGCAGGCGGCGTGCGACGTCCGCGTTGTACGCGGCGTCCGCGCCGCGCAGCGCCTCCACCGGCACCAGTTCGAGCCCCACGTCGCGCGGGTCGAAGGTCTCCTCGCGCACCTCGCCGTGCCGCACCGTCCAGACCGTGGAGGTGGCGGTCGTCGTCAGTTCGTCCAGCCCGTCGTCCCCACGGAAGACCAGCGCCGACGAGCCGCGCGCGGCGAGCACGCCCGCCATGATCGGCGCCATCCGCGCATCGGCGACGCCTGTCGCCTGCGCCCGCACGCGGGCCGGGTTGGTCAGCGGACCGAGGAAGTTGAAGGACGTCGGGATGCCCAACTCCTTGCGGGCGTTCGCCACATGCCGCAGTGACGGATGGAACTTCACCGCGAAGCAGAAGGTGATCCCGGCCTCCGCCGCGACCTCGGCGACCCGGTCCGGCGAGAGTTCCAGATTGACGCCGAGCTTCTCCAGTACGTCCGAGGCACCGCTGGCCGAGGAGGACGCTCGGCTGCCGTGTTTGACGACTCGCGCGCCCGCGCCGGCCACCACGATCGCGGACATGGTGGAGATGTTGACGGTCCTTGCCCGGTCGCCGCCGGTGCCGACGATGTCGACCGTGGGGCCGGGGACCTCGATCACCTTCGCGTGCTCGTACATCGTGCGCACCAGGCCGGAGATCTCCGCCACCGTCTCACCCTTGGCGCGCAGCGCGACGGCGAAGCCGGCGATCTGCGCGTCGGTGGCCTCGCCGCGCATGATGCGGTCCATCGCCCAGGCCGTGGCATCGGCCGAGAGGTCCTCACCGGCGAGCAGGGAAGTGAGCACGTCCGGCCATGAGCGGACCGCCATGGTGTCGCCTCCAGCGGGGGTCGCAGCGCTCATGGGATCACTCCTGGCATGGATTCGGCGGGGCGCACACGCCACGACGGCGCGGTCCGGCGCCAGCCTATCGGCGCCGGGCCCCTGTGACAGGACCGCGCCCGCACTGCGGACACCCCGGTGACAACTCCTCGAAGGCTCCCCCCGGGAACCCCTCCGGAACCCCCTCGGGCCCATCCGCCCGAGACCGCATGGGCAGAGCCCCCTCAAGACGGCGGATTCCAGGGAGACAGCAGGAGGGCCCCGGTCCCTGTGCGGGACCGGGGCCCTCCGGTGGGCTGTTCAGCGAAGCTCAGTCGAGCGTGACGAGGGGATCAGTGATGGCCGTGGCCACTCGTCAGCTCCCGGTACTCCTCCGCCGTCGGCTTCGGAATCTGGCCACCTTCGCCGTAGTACCCCTTCGAGAGCGATACCCGCACCCTCTCGACCGGGTTGACCTTGCGCACGACACCGTGCTCGTCGGTCTCGGGGCCGATCTCCAGCGGCTGGTACTGCTCGTGCCCGGCGAGGACGTGCAGCTCCTCCTGCGACAGAGGCTCGTGCACCTCCACGAACTCGCCGTGCGGCAGCCGTTTGATGATCCCGGACTCCCGCCCGTGCAGCACTTTCTCTCTGTCCGCTCGCTGGAGTCCCAGACAGATGCGTTTGGTCACGATGAAGGTCAGAATCGGCACCACGAAGAACCCGATGCGGACGAACCAGGTGATCGAGTTGATCGACAGATGCAGATAGGTGGCCCACAGGTCGTTTCCGCCACCGATGAGCAACACGAAGTACCAGGAGACCCAGGCCATGCCGAACGCCGTACGCGTCGGCACGTTGCGCGGCCGGTCGAGAATATGGTGCTCGCGTTTGTCTCCGGTGACCCAGGATTCGATGAACGGATAGGCCGCGATGGCCCCCAGCACCACTGGGAACACCACCATGAGCGGGATGATGAGGTCCATCACCAGCGTATGGCCCAAGACGTTGATCTCCCAGCCCGGCATGATCCGGACCAGGCCCTCGGGGAATCCCAGATACCAGTCTGGTTGCGCGTTCGTCGACACCTGGTCCGGCCGGTACGGGCCGATCGTCCAGACGGGGTTGATGGTGAACGTCGCGGCGATGACCGAGATGACGCCGAAGACCAGGAAGAAGAAGCCGCCCGCCTTGGCCGTGTAGACCGGCAGCAGAGGCGTGCCGACGACGTTCTTGTTGGTCTTGCCCGCGCCCGCGAACTGCGTGTGCTTCTGGTAGAAGACCAGAGTCACGTGCGTGACGACGAGGGCCAGCATGATTCCCGGCAACAACAGGATGTGGAAGGCGAAGAAGCGCGGGATGATCTCGGTCCCGGGGAACTCACCCCCGAACAGGAACATCGCCAGATACGTGCCGATCACCGGCGTGGCCAGGATGGCGCCGTGCAGGAAGCGGAGGCCGGTGCCGGAGAGCAGGTCGTCCGGCAGTGAGTAACCGGTGAGTCCGGTGAACATGCCGAGCACCAGCAGCGTGAAGCCGAACACCCAGTTGAGCTCGCGCGGCTTGCGGAAGGCGCCCGTGAAGAACACCCGCATCATGTGCACGAACATCGCCGCGAGGAAGATCAGCGCGCCCCAGTGGTGGATCTGCCTTATGAGCAGACCGCCGCGGACGTCGAAGCTGATGTCCAGCGTCGAGGCGTACGCCTCGGACATCACGACACCCTGCATCGGCACATAGGAGCCGTGGTATTCGACCTCGGCCATGCTCGGGGTGAAGAACATCGTCAGGTAGACGCCGGTGAGGATGATGACGATGAAGCTGTAGAGCGCGACTTCACCGAGCATGAAGGACCAGTGGTCCGGGAAGATCTTGCGCATCGTGGCCTTGGCCGCGCCATAGATGCTCAGCCGGCCGTCCGCCCAGTCGGCGACACGCTCTCCCGCAGGGGCCTTCCGCCTGTCCGACGTCTCAGCCTCAGTACGGTTCGACGTTGAAATACTCATCCGCGCTCCCAGAAGGCCGGACCGACCGGCTCCGCGAAGTCGCCCTGCGCTTCGAGGAATCCGTCCTTGTTGACGCTGATTTTCAGTTGTGGCAGCGGGTGCCCCGCGGGACCGAAGAGCACACGCGCGCCATCGGCGAGGTCAAAAGTCGACTGGTGGCACGGGCACAGGACATGGTGCGTCTGCTGCTCGTACAGGCTGACCGCACAGCCGATGTGAGTACAGATTTTAGAGTAGGCGAGGATGCCCTCGTGCGACCAGTCCAGCGACTGCTTGTCCTTGATGTCGGCCGGTTCGATACGCACCAGCATCAGGGCGGCCTTGGCGATCTCGTTCGCCCATCCGTGCTCGCCGTGATCCAGACCCTCGGGCTTGGCGAAGGCGAGCGACCCGACCGTGATGTCCTCGGGCTTCAGCTTCAGGCCGGTGTTCTCGTTGACGAGCACCTTGCCCTTCTTCCACGCCGTCTTCCGCAGCTTGTCCTCGGGCAGCGGCCCGAGGTCACGCAGCAGCACGACGCCGGAGAGCGGCAGCAGCGCCATCGCACCGTACAGGGTGTTCCGGACCAGCCTGCGGCGCCCGAACTGGGACTCCGTGGCGCCCTGTTTGAACTCCTCGATGACCTGCGCCCTGACCTCGGGCTCGGCGGAGATCGAGTGGCGCTCCTGGATGAGCTCCGTGTCGGTCATCAGCGTGCGGGCCCAGTGGACCGCACCGGCGCCGATGCCGAGCAGCGCGATGCCCAGCGTCATGCCCAGCGAGAAGTTGAGCGCACTGATGTGACCGGCCGGCCAGATGTAGACGATCTTGTCGGCCGGGAACGCCACGAAGGAGGCGATGAAGCCGACGGTGGCCAGCATCGACAGCGTGAAGAGCATGGCGACGGTGCGCTCGGAGCGCTTGGCCGCCGCCTCGTCCACGTCCTGGACGCGGTGCTGGTGCGCCGGGAGCCCGGGATTCGCGAACGGGTCCTGCTCCGGCAGGGAGACCGAGCCCTCGCCCGGCTCCCGCCCCTGGGGGTGACCCTGCTCAGGCAGGTTGTGGTCGTCTGGCACGTCTTCGTGTGGTCCAGTCTCGCTACTCATGACTTCTTGGCCTTCGTGCTCCGAGCCGCGACCCATACGGCAGTGGCGATCATGGCACCGAGACCGAACACCCAGGCGAACAGACCCTCACTGACGGGGCCGGTCCCACCGAGCTTGTAGCCGCCGGGGGTATGCGCCTCGTCGCTGTTGACGGTCTTCAGGTACGCGACAATGTCCTTCTTGTCCTTTGCGGTGACCAGCGTGTCGGGGAACGACGGCATCGCCTGCGGGCCGGTCTGCATGGCCTCGTAGATGTGCTTCTCGTCGACGCCCCCCAGGTCGGGCGCGTACTTGCCCTCGGTCAGGGCACCGCCCTCGCCGGTGAAGTTGTGGCACTGCGCGCAGTTCGTACGGAACAGCTCGCCACCGTTGGCGAGATCCGCGCCGTTCGGGCTGTACTGATCCTTGGTGGGCACGCTCGGGCCGGGGCCCAGCGAGGCGACGTACGCCGCGAGCTGGTCGGTCTCGGCCTGCGTGTACTTCGGCTTCTTCTTCGGCGCCTGGGCACCCGGCTGCGCTGCGGGCATCCGGCCGGTGCCGACCTGGAAGTCCACGGCTGCCGCGCCTACGCCGACCAGGCTGGGACCGTCGGTCGTGCCCTTGCCGCCGGTGCCATGGCAGCTGGCACAGCCCACGGCGTACAGCTCCTTCCCCTCCTTGATGGCGAGGGAGGAGCTGGAAGCCTGGTTGGCCTTGGCCTCATCCGCAGGAGCGAAAGCGGTGTACAGCCCCCCGGTAGCCGCCAGCGCGAAGAGTAGGACGACCAGCGCCGCCAGCGGATGGCGCCGTCGTGCGGAGAGCTTTTTCACGGATTACCCCGGTGTCAGGATCTTCAGCGTCGATGCTTATGGCTATGTCTGAGAGTGAAGGACCCGTGCGCGGATCACTGGATCAGGTAGATCGTGGCGAAGAGGCCGATCCAGACGACATCGACGAAGTGCCAGTAATAGGACACGACGATGGCGGCTGTGGCCTGCTCGTGGGTGAACCGCTTCGCCGCGTACGTCCTGCCCAGCACGAGCAGGAAGGCGATCAATCCGCCCGTCACATGCAACCCGTGGAAGCCGGTGGTCAGGTAGAACGCCGACCCGTAGGCATCCGAGGACAGCGTCATCCCGTCCTTCTTGACCAGCTCCGTGTACTCGAAGATCTGGCCGCCTACGAAGACGGCACCCATCACGAACGTGACGATGAACCAGCTCCTGAGCTTCTTCACGTCCCCGCGCTCGGCGGCGAACACGCCGAGCTGGCAGGTGAGTGAGGAGAGCACCAGGATCGTGGTGTTCGTCGCCGCGAAGGGAAGGTTCAGCGTCTCCGCGTGTCCCTTCCAGAAGTCGGCGCCCGTCACTGATCGCAGGGTGAAGTACATCGCGAAGAGGGCCGCGAAGAACATCAGCTCGGAACTCAGCCAGATGATGGTTCCGACGCTGGTGAGGTTCGGCCGGTTGACCGATGGGTGCGCGTGCCCGGTATCTACTGCTGTTGCTGTCGCCACGACCGACATTATGTCGGTCCCTTATCCCGGCCTCACCTCCGGGGGTGCCGTTCGGTGTGTCACGGTGCCCTGCGCTGCTCAAACAGGCCACCGCGACGGTGCCCGGAACAGTGTTGACCAGGCGGCGGAAGGAGTAGCATCCGGCCCAGCAGCGTTCACAGTTCGACGAGATCCCCACGCGGAGGAACGATGAAGGCGACCGCCACGGTGCTGGTCTACAGCGACGACGCCAACACCCGCGAGCAGGTGCGGCTCGCCGCCGGGCGCCGGCCCGCCTCCGACGTGCCCCAGGTCCAGTACCTCGAATGCGCCACGCTCCCCGCGCTGCTGACCGCCCTGGAAGAGCGCGTGGTGGACGTCTGCGTGCTTGACGGCGAGACGGCCCCGGCGGGCGGCATGGGCGTGTGCCGGCAGATCAAGGACGAGATCTTCCGCTGCCCGCCCGTGCTGCTTCTGATCGGCCGCCCGCAGGACGCCTGGCTGGCGACCTGGAGCCGGGCCGAGGCCGCGGTGTCCCACCCGGTCGACCCGGTGGCGCTGGCGGACGCGCTCGCCGGACTGCTGCGCGGTGTGGGCCCGGCCGTGAACTCCGGCGCCGCCTGAGGCGCCTCGCGGCATCCTGACGCGTCAGCCGTACGGGTCCGCAGTCGGGCCCGGCCGCGACGCCACACGGGCCGCACAGCCCTGCCAGAGGGCCGCACCACCGCGCGCCGGGCCGGGCCCGCACCACCAGGCCCGCTCCTCGGCTCACCCGCACCTCGGAACTCACACCTCGAAGCGCAGCCTGGCCGCGTCCCCGCCGGTGCCGCGCTCCTGGGTGCCCCCGCGCAGTGCGCTGCCTTCCCGCCACTTCTGCCAGCTCATGTTCCAGTCGCCGAAGCCGTTGCCGAAGACGGGCATTCGCTCCCCGCCGCCGTTGACGTACTTCACGATGTCGCCCTTTCGCACCAGCTGGAAGAACCACCGGGCGTTGTCCGTGCTCATCCCCGTGCAGCCGTGGCTGACGTTGGCGGAGCCGTGCGAGCCGGCCGACCAGGGCGCGGCGTGCACGAACTCACCGCTTCCGGTGACCTGGGTGTTCCAGTGCACCGGCAGGTCGTACGACTCCGAGCTGCCCTCCGGTATGCCGATGCTGGTGCCGCGCATCCGTATGAACTGCTGCTTCCCGAGGACCACCTTGACGCCGTTGCGTGTCTGGAAGCCGGGTTTGCCGGTGGTGACCGGGACGGTGCGCAGCTTCTTGCCGTTCTTCCGCACCGTCATGCGGTGGGCGCCTATGTCCACCAGCGCCTCGACCCGGTCCCCCGTACGGATGCTCAGCCGCGCCGAGTTCCCGCCGCTCAGACCGTCGCGGATGCTGACGCCCTTGAGCGCCGCACGGGCCGTTATCGTCGCGTTCTCGGGCCAGTACTCCTTGGGCCGGTAGTGCAGCGTCTTGCTGTCCGCCCAGTGCCAGGCGCCCTCGACTCCGGGGCTCGAGTCGACGAGGAGCGCGTGCTCCACCGTCCTGCGCTGGCCCGGATCCTTGATCCGGTGGCTGAGCTCGGCCACCAGGGGCTGCCCTACGCCGTAGACGCCCTTGTCCGGGCCGAGGGTGACGTCGAGCTTTCTGCCGTTGGCGGGCTTGGTCTCGAAGCGCACGGTGCGGCTGCCGGGGGCGCCGCCGGCCTTCTCCGTGCTGATCAGCACCGTGTAGCGCACTCCGGCCGTCAGCGGGGCGGTGCTGTGCCAGCGGGAGCCGTCGGCGGAGAGTTCACCGCGCACCCGGCGCCCCGACCCGTCGCTGGCTATGACGTCGGTGATCCTGCTCTCGCTGCCTGTCGTCGTCACTTCGAGGGGCTTGCGGTGGTCGACGGTGCCGCCGTCCTCCCCGATGTTGACGGCTATCTGGTCGCTGGCGTCGTAGGGGGCGGCGGCGAACGGGCTGGCGTCCTCACCGCAGGCGGTGAGCCCCACCGCCAGGGGCACGAGTATCAGTGCGCAACTGAGCGCCACACGGCGATTCGGTCGATTTGTCATAAGACCAAAATATGAAGATTAGTCAGCTTGGGCCTGCTGGATTCATGCAAACGGGTCGGCCCCCGGAGCATCCGGGGGCCGACCCTTGACTGCACGTACCGCTGACTACACGAACGCCTACTGGTTCTGCGCCTCGCCGTGGTAGTACTCGAAAACCCAGCCGAAGAGGCCCACCAGCAGCAGTGGCAGCGAGAAGAAAAGCAGCCACCAGCCGACGGCGATACCGAGGAAGGCCAGGGCCCCACCGATACCGAGGAACAGCGGCTGCCAGCTGTGCGGGCTGAAGAAGCCCACCTCACCGGCGTCGTCCGCCACGTCCGCGTCCTTGTTGTCCTGCGCTCCGGTGTCCACCCGCCGGGCGGTGAAGGCCAGGTAGTAGCCGATCATCACCGCCAGGCCGAAGGCCAGGAAGAGCGCCGTGGTACCGACCGGCTCCTTCGACCAGAGCCCGTAGACCAGGGCCACGCCGAGAAGGAAAACGGCGAGCCAGATGAACATACGTCCCTGGGCCTTCACTTGCCGTCACCCTTTCCCGCGGCAGCGCTGCCTGCCAGAACCGTCTCCTCGCCGCGCGCCTCGAGCTGCTCGAGCGCCGTGATCTCAGGGTGGTGCAGATCGAACGCCGGGGATTCGGACCGGATACGCGGCAGCGTGAGGAAGTTATGCCGCGGCGGCGGGCACGAAGTCGCCCATTCGAGTGAACGTCCGTAGCCCCACGGGTCGTCGACCTCGATCTTCTTGCCGTGCTTCGCCGTCTTCCAGATGTTGTAGAGGAAGGGCAGCAGCGACAGTCCGAGCAGGAACGAACTGACGGTGGACACGGTGTTGAGGAAGGTGAACCCGTCGGCTTCCAGATAGTCCGCGTACCGGCGCGGCATGCCCTCGGCACCCAGCCAGTGCTGGACGAGGAAGGTGCCGTGGAAGCCGATGAACAGCGTCCAGAAGGTGATCTTCCCGAGCCGCTCGTCGAGCATCTTGCCGGTGAACTTGGGCCACCAGAAGTGGAATCCCGCGAACATCGCGAAGACGACCGTGCCGAAGACGACGTAGTGGAAGTGCGCGACCACGAAGTACGAGTCGGAGACGTGGAAGTCCATCGGTGGCGAGGCCAGGATGACGCCGGTCAGACCACCGAAGAGGAAGGTCACCAGGAAGCCGATCGTCCAGAGCATCGGTGTCTCGAAGGACAGCGACCCCTTCCACATCGTGCCGAGCCAGTTGAAGAACTTCACACCGGTCGGCACCGCGATCAGGAAGGTCATGAAGGAGAAGAACGGCAGAAGCACCCCGCCCGTCACATACATGTGGTGCGCCCAGACGGTCACCGAGAGGCCCGCGATGGAGATCGTCGCGCCGATAAGGCTGATGTAGCCGAACATCGGCTTGCGGCTGAAGACCGGGATGATCTCGGAGACGATGCCGAAGAACGGCAGCGCGATGATGTACACCTCTGGATGCCCGAAGAACCAGAACAGATGCTGCCAGAGCAATGGCCCGCCATTGGCGGCATCGAAGATATGTGCCCCGAATTGTCGGTCCGCTTCCAGCGCGAAGAGCGCGGCAGCCAGTACGGGGAAGGCCAGCAGCACCAGCACGCCGGTCAGCAGTACGTTCCAGGTGAAGATCGGCATCCGGAACATCGTCATGCCGGGCGCGCGCATGCAGATGATGGTGGTGATGAAGTTGACCGAGCCGAGGATCGTACCGAAGCCGGAGAACGCGAGACCCATGATCCACATGTCGGCGCCCACACCAGGCGAGTAGACCTCGCTGGAGAGCGGCGAGTACGCGAACCAGCCGAAGTCCGCCGCACCCTGCGGGGTGAGGAAGCCGCCGACGGCGATCAGCGAACCGAACAGGTAGAGCCAGTAGGCGAACATGTTCAGCCGCGGGAACGCCACATCGGGAGCACCGATCTGGAGCGGCATGATCCAGTTCGCGAAACCTGCGAACAGCGGAGTGGCGAACATCAGCAGCATGACCGTGCCATGCATCGTGAACGCCTGGTTGAACTGCTCGTTCGACATGATCTGCGTGCCCGGCCGGGCCAGTTCGGCGCGCATGAAGAGCGCCATGACTCCGCCGATACAGAAGAACGCGAACGACGTGATCAGGTAGAGCGAGCCGATCGTCTTGTGATCGGTGGTCGTCATCCACTTCACGACGACGTTGCCGGGTTCTTTTCGGCGCACGGGCAGCTCGTTCTCGTACGAGTCGTCTGCTGCGGCGGCACCCTGAGATTCGTTGAGGATGCTCACGGGTTATTCGTCTCCGCGTTCCTGGCGTCACCAGTTGTGGGAACGCCCGCCGGGATGTAGCCGGTCTGGCCCTTTTCCGCCAGGTCCTCCAGATGCTTCTGGTAACGCTCGGGAGAGACGACCTTGACGTTGAAGAGCATCCGGGAATGGTCCACGCCACACAGCTCGGCACACTTGCCCATGTAGGTGCCCTCCTTGGTGGGAGTCACCTCAAAGCGGTTCGTGTGGCCGGGGATGACGTCCTGCTTCATCAGGAACGGCACAACCCAGAACGAGTGGATGACGTCGCGGGAGGTCAGGATGAACTGAACCGTCTCGCCCTTGGGCAGCCACAGAGTCGGACCCGGGTTGTTGTTCTGCGGGTTCCGGTCCGAGGGGGTGCCGGCGGTGTGGACGCCCTCCGCGCCTTCCGGGAACGCCTTCTTCATCCGGTCCGGGATGGCGGCCAGATCCTTGCCGTCCGTGGCTGAGGTCTTCGCCTTGCCGTCCACGTTCTCGATGTAGTTGAAGCCCCAGCTCCATGTGTAGCCCACCACGTTGACGACGTGGTCGGGCTTTTCGGAGGTCTCCAGAAGCTCCGCCTCATCACGCGCGGTGAAGTAGAAGAGCACCGCCACCATGATGATCGGAACGACGGTGTAGAGGGCCTCGATGGGCATGTTGTACCTGGTCTGGGCAGGTACCTCCACCTTGGTGCGGGACCGCCTGTGGAAGATCACACTCCACAGGATCAGGCCCCACACCAGCACGCCCGTGGCGATGGCCGCCGCCCACGAGCCTTGCCACAGGGAGAGGATCCGAGGCGCCTCTTCCGTGACCGGAGTGGGCATGCCGAGCCGAGGGAAGTCCTTTGATGTGCAACCAGTGGCGGTCGCCAGGACCAAGCCCGCAATCAGCGCCTGCGGCAGCTTCCGCCGCATCGGGCGCCGCGACGAGCGGTCGGAGCCGTTGGGACTCACGTAGCGCCTTCCCGAGAGTCTCGCCCGCTCAGCCGGGCACGGCCGTCTTATGGGCGGGCGCCGGCCCTGGCGCGGGCAGGGTTTGGATGTTTATGCGGACCAAACCCTACTGGACGCCAATCGGGGTCGCGCGGGGAGGGTGGGTATCGCGGCGCGTCACACCCCGAAGGGGTGGAATCACCGGGTGTGTGGGCCCGGCTGACGCCGCGTCCGCCGGGCGCGCCTCCCGCGTGAGGCTTTCTCGCTCGCCCGATCCGCTGCCCTCGGCATACCGTACATGTGTGCCCTATTTCGACACCGCGTCCTCCGCCCCCCTTCATCCCGTCGCCCGGCAGGCGCTGCTCGCCGCGCTGGACGAGGGGTGGGCCGATCCCTCCCGCCTGCACCGGGAGGGGCGCCGTGCGCGGATGCTGCTGGACGCCGCGCGCGAGACCGCGGCGGAGGCGGTCGGCTGCCGCCCCGACGAACTGGCCTTCACCACCTCGGGCACCCGCGCCCTGCACACCGGCATCGCGGGTGCGCTGGCCGGGCGTCGGCGGCTGGGCCGCCATCTGGTGGTCTCCGCGGTGGAGCACTCCGCCGTGCTGCACGCGGCCGAGGCGCACGAGGCCGACGGCGGCACCGTCACCCGCGTCGCGGTGGACCGTACGGGCCGGGTGGCGGAAGGGGGCTACGCGGAGGCACTGGTGGAGGGCACCGCCCTGGCATGCCTGCAGAGCGCGAACCACGAGGTCGGCACGGAACAGCCGGTGGCGGAGGTGGCCGAGGCGTGCGCCGCTGCCGGAGTGCCGCTTCTGGTGGACGCCGCCCAGTCGCTGGGCCGCGCCGCCGTTCCCGGCGGCTGGTCGCTGCTGGCGGGCAGTGCGCACAAGTGGGGTGGCCCCGGTGGCGTGGGACTGCTGGCCGTCCGCAAGGGCGTGCGGTTCGCCGCGCCGCGCCCGGCGGACGAGCGGGAGTCGGGGCGGGCGCCCGGCTTCGAGAACATCCCGGCGATCGTGGCTGCGGCCGCGTCCCTGCGTGCGGTACGTACGGAGGCCGCCGCGGAGGACGTACGGCTGCGCGCTCTGGTGGACCGGATCCGCGCGCGGGTACCCGAGCTGGTGCCGGACACCGAGGTTGTCGGGGACCCGGTGCGCAGACTGCCGCAGCTGGTCACCTTCTCCTGCCTCTACGCGGACGGGGAGGCGCTGCTCCATGCCCTGGACCTGGCTGGCTTCTCGGTGTCCTCCGGTTCGTCCTGCACTTCGAGCACGCTGACGCCGAGCCATGTGCTCAAGGCGATGGGGGTGCTCTCGGAAGGCAACGTCCGGGTGTCGCTGCCCGCCGGGACGGAGGCGGAGGAGGTCGACCGTTTCCTCTCGGTGCTGCCGGAGGCGGTGCGTTCGGTACGGGCCCAGCTCGGAGCGGGCGGACGGGAGACCGGCACGGCGGCGGAGACTTCCGAGAACGGGGGCGGGGCCGCGGGCGAGGCGGGTAACGGGGCCGGGCTGACCGTCGACGCGCTGGGCAAGCGGTGCCCGCTGCCCGTCATCGAGCTGTCCAAGGTGATCTCCGACGTGCCCGTCGGCGGTGTCGTGACGGTGCTCGCCGACGACGAGGCGGCGCTCCTGGACATCCCCGCCTGGTGCGGGATGCGGGATCACGAGTACCTGGGCGCACGCGGCACCGCGTACCGGATCCGGCGGCGCCACTGAACCCGCTGGGGCCACGGGACCGGGTGCCTCCGGCCCCGCTCCCGCACTGTGGCGCACGGGTCGGGGCCGGACGGCGGCCGGTCAGGGCAGGAAGGCCCGCACCTCGGTGGCGGCGTCGTCGCCGTACGCCTTGGTGAAGCGCTCCATGAAGTGGGTGCGGCTCAGCTCGTACTCCTGAGTGCCCACGGTCTCGATGACCAGGGTGGCCAGCATGCAGCCGAGCTGCGCGGCGCGTTCCAGGCTGACGCCCCAGGCGAGGCCGGTGAGGAAGCCGGCCCGGAAGGCATCGCCGACGCCGGTGGGGTCGGCCTTCCGCTCCTCCTCGGCACAGCCGACGATGACGGGCTCCTGGCCCTTGCGGTCGATCCGCACGCCCTTGGCGCCCAGTGTCGTGACACGGGCGCCGACGCGGTCGAGGATCTCCTCGTCGGACCAGCCGGTCTTGGATTCGATGAGCCCCTTCTCGTACTCGTTCGAGAAGAGGTACTTCGCGCCGTCCAGCAGTACGCGGATGTCCTCGCCCTCCATCCGGGCGATCTGCTGGGAGAAGTCCGCGGCGAAGGGGATGCCGCGGGTTCGGCACTCCTCGGTGTGGCGGGTCATCGCTTCGGGATCGTCCGCGCCGATGCTGACCAAATCGAGGCCGCCGACGCGTTCGGCGACGGTCTGGAGCTCGATCAGCCGGGCTTCGCTCATGGCGCCGGTGTAGAACGAACCGATCTGGTTGTGATCGGCGTCGGTCGTGCACACGAAGCGCGCGGTGTGGGCGGTCTCGGAGATGTGGACCGATTCGGTGTCCACCCCGTGGCGGTCCAGCCAGGCGCGGTATTCGTCGAAGTCCTCGCCTGCGGCGCCGACCAGGATCGGCCGGGCGCCGAGCTGGCCCATGCCGAAGCAGATGTTGGCGGCGACGCCGCCGCGGCGGACGTCGAGCCTGTCGACGAGGAAGGAGAGGGAGACGGTGTGCAGCTGCTCGGCGACCAGCATGTCGGCGAAGCGGCCGGGAAAGGTCATCAGATGATCGGTGGCAATAGAGCCGGTGACTGCGATACGCACGACGAGATCTGCTCCTGAAGGAGAAGAAGTTAGGCGGGCCTGAACAAGCTACCCGCTCCTCGGCCACAACCGAACAGGGCATAACTACCAAATAGTAGGGCCTTCCCGGCACCCCCTGCCCTGGGTAACGTCAACTTCATGACGAAGCAGACCCGCACCCCGGGCTTTCCTCCGGCCGAGCCCGAGTCCCTGGCCCAGCTGCGCGGCGACTGCGCGCGGATGGCGCAGCGCTGGCCCGCGGCGGACGGCGGGGCCGCCTCCGCCGACTCCCCGGGCTCCTCCCGCTCCCCCGCGAGCCCCGAGCCGCACGGGGTGCGGGTGCCGCCGCGCTCCGCGCGCCTCGTGGATGGCATGTCCGAGTACGGCGACTGAGGGCTGTCCCGACAGGGAACCGCTCGCTCCCGCGCCCCGTCCAAGGGACATCCCCCGAGGGGGAAGGCGAATCCCAGTGATGAGCGGAGCCGAAGGAGCGATGCGGTGAGTACCGAAGAGACCCCCGAGCGACCCCGGCGGCGCCGGCTGACCGTCGTCGCGGTGGCGGCGGCCGTCCTGGTGGCCGGAGGCGGTGCGGCCTACTGGTCATCGGCCACCGCCGACGACGACGCGCCCACCGCCGATGGTGGCGGCTCCAAGCCCGCGCCGCTGGCACTCGACCACCTCCGCCAGACGGAGGCCGCCACCGGCAGCCGCTCGGACATCGCACCGGGCGAGCCCGACCCGGCGGGGGGCGCCTACCGCGCCCAGGGCGAGCTGCCGAAGGGGCCGGGCACCGCGTCCGTCTTCCGTACGGAGGGGCGGGTCACCGAGTCCGAGGTGGCGGCCGTCGCCGAGGTCCTGGGCATGGCCGGGAATCCGAAGCGGGAGCACGGCGGGTGGACGGTGCGGGACAGCAAGGACGGCTCCGGCCCGTCGCTCACGGTCTCCGACGAGCGCGCCGCGGGCAGCTGGCGCTTCTCCCGCTACATGCCCCAGCGTGACAGCGTGTGCGCGGCGCCGCAGAAGCCCGGTGAGCCGCGGTCCACCCGCTCCTGCGGGGGCGAGCCGGGCGAAGCGAGCACGACCGATCCTGTCTCTCCCGAGGAGGCGAAGGCGGCGGTCCGGCCCGCGCTGAAGGCCATGAATCTGGACGGCGCGCGGCTGGACGCGAGCGCGGTCGACGGCGCCCTGCGTGAGGTCAGCGCCGAGCCGCAGGTGGGCGGGCTGCCGGTGCGCCACTGGGGCGCGGTCTTCACGGTGGGCGCGGACGGGCAGCTTGTGAGCGGCCGGGGCCAGTTGGCCGAGATGACCAAGGGTGCCGAGTACCCGGTGCTGTCGGCCGCAAAGACGCTGAAGGAGCTGAACAAGCACCAGCGTGGCAGCAGCTCCAACCTCGCGAGCTGCGCCTCCCCAGAGCAGCCCGGCAAGGCGCAGACGCCGAACCCGAGCGGCGGCGACGCGGGGACGACGGACGCCGGGCCCCCTTGTGCCGCGCCGGGGCCGCTGGGAGTCACCTCGGTGACGGATGCGGAGTTCGGGCTGGCCATGCAGCCCTCGGACACCGGGCCGCTCCTCGTACCCAGCTGGATCTTCGAGATCGAGCGGAAGGGCGGCGGGGGCACCCATGAGGTGACCTACCCGGCGGTGCGGCCGGATTATCTCGTGGCCGGCAAGGACGGGACCTCGGGTACGGGCACACAGCCGGAGACCCCGCCGGGCACCGGTTCCGAGGACACCACGCGCCAGGCACTCACCTCCTACCGCGCGGACGGCCGGACGCTGACCGTCACCTTCTACGGCGGTGTCTGCGACACCTACCGGGGCGAGGCGAAGGCGGCCAAGGAGAAGGTGACGGTCTCGGTCGAGCCACGCGAGCCGCGCCCGAAGGGGCCCTGCATCGCGATGGCCAAGGAGCAGACCGTCAAGGTGGAGCTGGATGAGCCGCTCGGCGACCGCAAGGTCGTGGACGGGCGCGATGGCGAGCAGCTGCCCCGGAAGTAGACACGCGGGCGGACACCCGATCGGCAGACCCGGCAGCACGACACGGCAGCATGACGAAGGCGGCGGACCGTTGCTGGTCCGCCGCCTTCGTCGTGCCACACAGCTGGTGCCGTTCGCGGCTGCCGTCGGGACGGTGTCGCTCGGGCCGGTGGCTCAGTTGAAGGAGTCGCCGCAGGCGCAGGAGCCCGTGGCGTTCGGGTTGTCGATCGTGAAGCCCTGCTTCTCGATGGTGTCGACGAAGTCGATGGAGGCGCCGCCCAGGTACGGGGCGCTCATCCGGTCGGTGACGACCTTGACGCCGTCGAAGTCCTTCACCACGTCGCCGTCAAGCGATCGCTCGTCGAAGAAGAGCTGGTATCGCAGGCCGGAACAGCCGCCGGGCTGGACGGCCACGCGCAGCGCCAGATCGTCTCGGCCCTCTTGCTCGAGCAGGGCCTTGACCTTCGCCGCGGCGGTGTCGGACAGGATGATGCCCTCGCTCACAGCGGTCTCGTCCGAAACGGACATCTGCTTCTCTCCCGGGTTGTACGGACTGCTCTGCCACCGGCTCTAACCAGTGGCATCCCGGATTCATTCCAGGTATGACAGGTCGTTTTCGCGCTTCTCATGCTCGCACACCGGGGGGCGGAAGGTCACTCATCGGCTGCGGCCGCCGCCCGCGACCGCCCTGCCATCACCTCGCCCCGGGAATGCGTCACATCGACACGATCGCCATCGTCAAAGTGACGTAAAGGAGCTATGATAGATAACGTCAATGAGACGATAACTCTCGTGTTCTGGAACAGAAAGGGTGCGTGACGTGACCACCGCCCAACCCCTGGACGTACAGCCGACGCCGCTCGCCCTGCTTCTGCTCGGCCGTGCCGCGGACCCGAAGAGTGAGCGCGGCGTGGAGTGTCCCGGCGATCTGCCCGCCCCCTCCGACCCGCATCTGGTCGAGCGCGCCCGGGCGGCCAAGGCGAAGCTCGGGGACAAGGTCTTCGTGCTCGGCCACCACTACCAGCGCGACGAGGTCATCGAGTTCGCGGACGTCACCGGTGACTCCTTCAAGCTGGCCCGGGACGCCGCGGACCGTCCGGAGGCGGAGTACATCGTCTTCTGCGGTGTGCACTTCATGGCCGAATCCGCCGACATCCTCACCTCCGGCCGGCAGCAGGTCGTCCTGCCGGACCTGGCGGCAGGCTGCTCGATGGCGGACATGGCCTCGGCGGAGCAGGTCGCCGAGTGCTGGGACGTGCTCACCGAGGCGGGGATAGCCGACGTCACCGTGCCCGTCTCGTACATGAACTCCTCCGCCGACATCAAGGCGTTCACCGGTCGTCACGGCGGCACTATCTGCACCTCCTCCAACGCCGAGCGCGCCCTGCGGTGGGCCTTCGCCCAGGGCGACGGCGCCCAGCAGAAGGTGCTCTTCCTCCCCGACCAGCACCTGGGCCGCAACACGGCCGTCCGTGACCTGGGGATGTCGCTCGGTGACTGCGTCGTCTACAACCCGCACAAGCCCAACGGCGGGCTGACGGCGGCCCAGCTGCGCGACGCCAGGGTGATCCTGTGGCGCGGCCACTGCTCGGTGCACGGCCGCTTCTCGCTGGACTCGGTCGCCGAGGTGCGGGAGCGGGTGCCCGGCGTCAACGTGCTGGTCCATCCCGAGTGCCGGAACGAGGTGGTGGAGGCGGCCGACTACGTCGGCTCCACCGAGTACATCATCAGGACTCTGGACGCCGCGCCCGCCGGATCCAAGTGGGCCATCGGCACCGAGCTGAACCTCGTACGGCGCCTCGCCAACCGCTACGCCGACCAGGACAAGGAGGTCGTCTTCCTGGACCGGACGGTCTGCTTCTGCTCGACGATGAACCGGATCGACCTGCCCCATCTCGTCTGGGCGCTCGAGTCGCTGGCCGAGGGCACGGTGGTCAACCGGATCGAGGTCGACAAGGAGACCGAGAAGTTCGCGAAGCTGGCCCTGGAGCAGATGCTCGCCCTGCCCTGACCCGGCCCCGCTCAGAAGCCATTGTCCTGTCCCGGTCGCGGGGCAGGACGACAGCTCCTCAGGGCGGGCTCATGGAGAGCGGCGCCGTGACGCTGAGCCCGCCGTCGACGACGAGATTCTGACCGGTGATGTACTCGGCGGCGGGTGAGAGCAGGAAGGCGACCGCGTCCGCGACTTCCTGCGGTGTTCCCGGACGCCGCTTGGGTATGTGGGCGATCACGGCCTCCGGCCCCAGGTCGAGCGCCCGCAGGTAGTGGGTCAGTGAGGAAGTCTCGATCATCCCCCCGGTCACGGCGTTCACGTTGATGCCGGCGGGGGCCAGCTCACAGGCGAAGTACCGGACCCATGCCTCCAGCGCCGCCTTCTCCGCACCGATGGCGGCATAGCCCGGGAAGGCACGGACGGCCGCGAGGGAGGACAGCGCGACGATCCGGCCGCCGCCGTCCATCAGCCCGGCCGCCTGCTGGGCCGCCAGGACGAAGGACTGCGAGTTCGTGGCGTGGGACCGCTGGAGATGGTGCAGCTCCAGCTCGCGAGAGCCCTTCGCGGGACCGGCCGCCGCGTTGGCGACGAAGAAGTCCAGGCGCCCGTGCACCCGCCGCACCGTGTCGAAGAGTGCCCGCATCTCCTCGGGGCTCTCCACGTCGGCCCGGCACACGAGGCCGTGTCCGCCGGCCTCCTCGATCTCGGCCAGCGTGCGCTCGGCCGCTTCGGTGTCCCGCTTGTAGTTGATCACCACCTGGGCGCCTCGCGCGGCGAGGGTGCGGGCAACGGCCCGTCCGATGCCGCGTGACGAGCCGGTGACGACCGCCACGGCCGCGGGCGGGGGTGTTCGCGTCATGGATGCGCCTTCCGGGAAACGTGTGGGGGTCCTCCGGCCACCGGACTCAGCCGGACTCAATACGTCGCCGAGGCGCGGGCGGGAAGTACCGGTCCGAAGTCCCGGGGGCCGCACCAGCGGACGACGGTTCCGCCGTAACTCATCCCGGAGCCGAAGGCGAGCAGCAACACGTGGTCGCCGGGCCCCAGCCGCCCGGTGTCCACGGCCTCCACCAGCGCCAGGATCACACTCGATCCGCTGGTGTTGCCGAAGCGGTCCGCCACCACCACCGTCTTGTCCCTCGGCTGGCCGAGGACGTCCATCAGCCGCAGCAGCAGCGCGGGATTCGCCTGGTGGGACACGATCAGGTCGACGTCCTCCAGGGTGGTCTCCGCGGCCTTCACCACCTCCAGCGCGAACTCGGGGATGACTTCCAGCGCGAAGTCCCGCACGCCCCCGCCCACCATGCGCATGTAGTTGGCGCCGCTGAAGCGGTTCGGCACACCGTCGGCGGGCGGGAGGCGCTCGGTGTGGGCGGTGTAGTAGAGGTCGGGGCGGGTGCGCAGCAGCGTGGGGCTCAGCGCGGGTCCGGTGGCGCACGGCTCCAGCAGGTAACAGCCCGCGCCGTCGCCGAAGAGGGCATGCGCCGTACGGTCGGCCGGGTCCAGCGCCTGGGCCACCGTGTCGGCGATGACCACGGCGATCCGCTGATACTCACCGGAGGCTATGTACTTGGCGCCGACATCCAGCGCGAAGACACCGCCGGCGCAGCCGCCCGCGTTGATGTCGAAGCCCCGGATGCCGTGGAGGTCCGCCTTGCGAAGAATCGCGGCGGCCGTGGCCGGCAGCATGTGGTCCGGGGTACCTGTGCAGCAGATCAGCAGATCTATGCTGCCCGGGTCCACGCCCCCGCGCGCGCAGGCGTCGTGCAGTGCCAGCACCGCCAGGTCCGAGGTCCACTGGTCCGCGGTGGCCACCCGGCGGGTGTGCATACCCAGCTTTTCCCGGATCCAGGCGTCACTCGTGTCGAACCGGGCCACGAGATCTTCGTTGGTTATCTCGGTTCGGGGCACGAAACGCCCCACCGCGCGGATTCCGGCAGTCGGTCGCTCCGAATTGACGCTGTGACGCACTGTTTCCCTCCCAGCTGGAAAAATCCAAACAATTGCAACATAGCCGGATAAAAGGCATACTCAGCGGCGCCGCACGCTTCGCCCCGTCCCTCCCCGTGCGCAATTCCCTTCTCCTGGAAGGCCGTTATGCCCCTCTCCCCCACCCTCGCGCTGGTAACCGGAGGCACCTCCGGGCTCGGACTGGCGACGGCCGGCCGACTGCTCTCCTCGGGCACGGTGCCGATCCTGTTCGGCCGGTCGAAGGAGCGCGGGCTGGCCGCGCAGGAACACCTGGGCGGCGGCGCCGTCTTCGTCCAGGGCGATGTCGCCGACGAGCTCGATGTCACCCGTGCGCTGGACGCCGGGGCGCAGCGGGGCGAGCTGCGGGTCGTCGTCAACTGCGCGGGGACGGCGCATGCCGCCCGGGTGGTGAACCGCTCGGGGCCGCACGCGCTGAAGGACTTCGTGGCCGTCGTGACGTCGAACCTCATCGGCACGTTCAATGTCGTACGCCTCGCGGCGGAGCGCATGGCCGCCCTCGAACCGGTCACCGGCGAGCGCGGAGTCATCGTCAACACCGCTTCCATCGCCGCCTTCGACGGCCAGGTGGGCCAGGCCGCCTACGCCGCCGCCAAGGCGGGGGTGGCCGGCATGACACTGCCGCTCGCCCGTGACCTGGCCGGCTTGCTGATACGGGTCGTCACGGTGGCACCGGGGCTCTTCGACACCCCTGCGGCCGAGGGGCTCCCCGCCGAGACACGCACGGCGCTGGAGGCGCAGGTCCCGCACCCGCGCCGGTGGGGCCGCCCCGACGAGTTCGCCGAGCTGGTCGGCCAGATCATCGGGAACCGGATGCTGAACGGCGAGACCATCCGGCTGGACGGCGGCCTGCGCATGCCGGCCCGCTAGTGCTGCGCCGGGCCCGGTCACCACCTGACCGGCAGTGTCTGGACGCCGTAAACGATCGCGCCGTCCCGCATCGCGACGTCCGCCGCCGGCACGGCGAGCCGCAGCTCCGGCAGCCGCTCCAGCAGCACCCCGTACCCCGTGCGCATCTCGCTGCGGGCGAGCTGCTGCGCCACGCACTGGTGGACGCCGAAGCCGAAGGCCAGGTTGCCGGTGGGCTGCCGGGTGATGTCGAAGGTGTCGGGGTCCGTGAAGCGGGCGGGGTCACGGTTTGCCGCGGGCAGCGACACGGTCACCGTCTGGCCCTTCCGCACGACCTCGCCGCCCATTTCCACGTCCTCCAGCGCACCCCGGGAGATGCCGAACTGGATCACGGTGAGGTAGCGCAGCAGTTCCTCCACCGCGTTGTCCAGCTGGGCGGGGTCCTCCCGCAGAGCGGCCAGTTGCCGCGGGTGCGTCAGCAGGGTGTAGACACCCAGCGAGAGCATGTTGGCGGTGGTCTCGTGGCCCGCGGTGAACAACTGGAACGCCACGCTGGTGAGTTCCTCCGCGCTGAGCTCGGCACTCTCGACCAGTCCGCCCAGCAGATCGTCCGTGGGCTTCCGCTGTTTCCCGGCGACGACGTCCGCGAGGAACTCGAAGATGACGCGGTAGCACTCCTTGACCTCGTCGGCCGTGGAGTCGATGCGCAGCATCTTCTCGGACACCGGCTGGATCCCCTCCCACCGGTCGTACGGGATGCCGAGCAGTTCGCAGATCACCCGGGACGGCAGGGCGATGGCGAAGGACGTGACGAGATCCGCGGAGCCGGACGGATTCTCCGCCAGCATCCGGTCGATCAGTTCGTGGGCGGTGTCGGCGATCTTCGGCTCGAGCTGCCGCATCCTGCGCACGCTCAGCTCGCCGGTCAGCAGCCGGCGGTACTTGGTGTGGTCGGGGGGGTCCATGCCGACGAACATCCCCGGCACGTCCTCCTCCGGCGGCTGGCCGTCGCCGAGGACCTCGTGCACGGCCGAATGCCGCAGCTCCGGCCGGGAGCTGAAGCGGGAGTCGGACAGCACCTTGCGTGCCAGTTCGTGACTGGTCACGAGCCAGCCCAGATGACCGTCGGCGTAGCTCAGCGGCGCCACCGGACAGCGTTTGCGCAGTTCGGCGAGGGACGCGGGCGGGTCCAGTACGCTCTGCCGCTCGGTGGGAATCCTGGGCGGCCGGGAATCGGGATCGGGCATACGTCCTCCTGAGACGTCCATGGAGCGGGCGGGATGCGGCGCCGGGGCGCGAGGTCCTGTCCGGCAGCGCTCAGGTCCCGGCGGGGGCGGCGGCGGGGGCACGCAGCAGGTCACCCATCCGCCGGACGAGTCCGGCTCGCTGCTCCCCGGTGAGGTGGCCCGCCGGTGAGGTGATCTCCACGCTCAGCCGGTCGCCGTAGCTGGTGACGACGAAGAGCAGCAGACCCGTCATCGTCGTCGTGGTGTAGCCGCGGAAGTCGGTGACGCGTACCCCGTCCGGAGCGGTGAAGCCGGGTATGGCTCCCAGGTTCGTGACCACGAGGTCGACAGCGGTGGGTTCCGCCGCGGTGAACTGCTGTGCTTCGAGAATGGCGCGCTCCGCCTCCCCTTCGGCCACCGCGGAGTCCAGCCGCTCCTTGATCCGACGGCCGACGGATCGCGGGTCACCGCCGTAGGGGACGACGACGCGGGCCTCGACGCCGCTCACGAAGTTCGTCGATTCCGCCACGGTCACCGGTGGCCGGACGCGGTCCCGGAGATCGACCGGGCAGCCGCACACCATCGGCCGCGGGGCGCCGCCGGTCTCCAGCTCGTCCCGCAGGGCGACGGTCGCCGCGCCGCAGAGGTACGCGTGGACCGAGAGCCGCTCGGCGCGCAGCCGGCCGATCAGCTCGGCCGTGGTCCGTGCGTCCAGCCGGATCCGGTCCGCCGCCACCTCCAGGTGACCGGGGGACGGGGCGCCTGCCAGGGCGATCCGCAGAGCGGCCCGGTCCACCTGGTCACCCACGGTGGCGCCGTCCGGGGCCCCGGCACCGCCTCGGGTGCGCAGCAGGTCCTCGGCGGGCGAAGGCAGCGGGGCGTCGGCGGGCACCAGCGGCGTCTCGCCCTTGGTGAGGGCCGTGTAGTGGCGGAGCAGCTGCTCCAGCAGGGTGACGCCGCCTCGGCCGTCGATCATGCTGTGGTGCAGTACCAGGATGAGGTGACCGCCCTGCTCCGCGCCCCGGACGAGCACGAGCCGGCACAGCGCCCTCCTGGAGTCGAGCGGGCGACCCATCTCCTCCAGGTAGACCGGTTCGCCGCCGTCACGGACCGTCGTCTCAGCTCCCTGCCCGGCGGGGAGAAGGAAAGCGAACCCGTCCTCTTCCCGGCACAGCCTGGCACGCAGTAGCGGATTGCCCTTGCAAAGTAAATTGAAAGCCTCGACCAGCAGTTCCGCATCGATGCGTCCCGTGTATGCCACGGAATACGATCCCGACCAGTTGACAAAAGCGTGATACGCCTCGCTCGGCTCCAGATAACGCTGTTGCGACATGTGCACTCTTTCGACCGAAAAGAACTGCGACTCGGGGAAAGTATTCCCAGGAAAGGATGGCCTGTCTTCCGCCCGAGGGCTGATGGACACCCTGGACGAAAGACCGGGCAGGAAATACTGGGTCGTGCCGGCGGGCGCCCGCCGGCACGGCTTCAGGAAACCGAAAGCATCCCGGAAGAGGCGATCAACTGGGCCCGGCTGCGCAGGCCCGCCTTGGCCAGCACATTGGACACATGGAACTTGACCGTCTTCTCGCTGAGTGACAGAGCGTCGGCGATGGCCCTGTTCGAGAGTCCCTGGCAGAGCACCTGGACGACCTCCCGTTCCCGTTCGGTCAACTGTGCGGCGATCGGGAGCTCGGCCCGCTCGCACTGCCCGCGCCGACGGACGGCCTCCAGCAGCGGCCCGGTCAGGGCCTGCGAGGCGAACCCTTCGCCGGTGGCGGCGGCATGCACCGCGTGAAGCAAATCCGACTGCGGTGCGTCATGGTGGACGAGGCAGGTCACGTTGGCCCGGATGAGCGCCGCCAGTCCTTCCGGCGTCGTCTCCGCCACGCCGTAGACGACCGTGGCGGGCAGCCGGCCGCTGCGGGACCGGGCGATCTCCCCGAGCAGATGGGCGAACACGGCATCCAGCACTACGACATCCACCGGAAATTCAGCCATCCGGCAGAGCACACCGGCTTCGTCCGGCACATCGGCTATGACCGATATATTTGCGTCGCGGCCGAGGATTACCTGGAGTCCGAGCCTGGCATGTGGGTTTCCGTCACAGATAATGACACTGACCGGAATCGCGTCCGAAATTAAAGCCATGGCTCCCCCTTCGCGCTGGCCATCCGGCCGACTAGCGAAAGGTGGTGCGGCGAGACTCCACGGCAGGACTCCGGTGGAAAACAATCCGCACTCCCCGGCACCAGCCGAGATGTGGATCCAGGGTAACGATCGGCACTATCCTGCACAAGGCATACACAAGACGTGTGCACTTGGTAACCAAACGATTACAGTAATTCCGAAGACCAGTTTCCGGTAAATCTTCGGCAAAGGCACTCACTGCTCTTCGTCCAGCGTGATCACTTCGCAAGGGCAGTTGAAGACCGCGACCTGAACGAGATGTTCCGCTTCTGTCGGCGGAGACGGATCCAGCACGACTACCCGGCCGTCCGGCCCCTGGTCGAACACCCCAGGGGCCGAAAGTGCGCACATTCCGGAGCCGCAGCATTTCTCCTCATCGATGTTGATCTTCACCGTGCACGCTCTCCTCGCGCCCGACCGGGACGGGCACCATCGGCATGTGATGGGGGTTGACGGTTGCCCAGGGCATCTCCCGCACCTTCACCCCGTCCGGCAGGACCAGACGCCAGCGCCGTACGACGATGGCCAGCACCGCGTGCATCATGGCCCAGGCGAACTGCTCCCCGATGCAGTGCCTCGGACCGGCACCGAACGGTGTGTACGCCCCCTTCGGCAGGACCGCGGCCGGGCGCGAGACCCAGCGGTCGGGATCGAACCGCAGCGGGTCGGGGAAGAACTCCGGATCCCGGTGCACCGCGTACGGGCTGTAGAACAGCTCGGTACCGGCCCGGACCGTGCCCGAGCCCAGCGGGAAGTCCTGCACGGCCCGCCGGGAGATGACCAGGATCGGCTGACGCACCCGCAGGACCTCCTGCAGCACTGTCCTGCAGTACGGCAGCCGCCCCGCGTCCGCCACCTCGAAGTCCCGGTCCCCCAGGACCTCGAGAACCTCCGCACGGACCCGCCGCTCGATGTCCGGGTGACGGTCGAGTTCGTAGAACATCCAGGCCATCGCCGTCGCCGCGGTCTCCGAGCCGGCCATGGTGATCGAGACGATCTGGTTGCAGATCTCCTCGTCGGTCATGGGCAGGCCGGTGTCCTCGTCCTTGGCGCCGAGCAGCATGGAGAGCATGTCCGCGCGCCGCTCCCCGTCCTCACTGCGCCGGTACTCCAGCATCACCCGGCTGATCGCCGCACGCAGGTCGGCGAACGCCCGGTCGAAGCGGCGGTTCATCGGCAGCGGCAGCTTCTCCAGCAGGTCGCCCGGGGACACGGTGCGCCACATGATCGCTTCCAGGACGACGGGAAGCAGGTCCGCCAGCTCCTGGTGCGCCTCCTTCCCGACCGCCGACCCGAACATGGTGGAGGCCAGGATGTTGAAGGTGATGTCACGCATCGCCTTGTCGAGCGGAAGCTGCTCACCGGCGCGCCAGTCGGCGGTCTTCCGGGTGGTGACCTCGTGCATGACCGTCGCGTAGCGGGCGATCTGCTCCCGGTGGAAGGAGGGTTTGATCATGGCCCGCTGGCGGCGGTGCTCATCCCCGTAGGCATGGATGACGCCGTTCCCGGTGAGCGGACGCACCTTGTCGTAGAACCGCCCCTTGTCGAGGAGGTCCTTGCGGTCGGTGAGCAGCGCGTGGATCAGTTCAGGCTCGGTGACGAACAGGGCGGGCATGGGTCCCAGATCCACACGGACCAGGTCGCCGTGGCTGCGCAGCGACTGGATGAAACCCAGCGGGCCGCGCATCAGCGCGAGGGCGTGTCCCACGCCCGGCGCCCGGCCGGGTGCGGTCGCGTATGTGGTGCTCATGCCCGCACCGGCAGTTCCGCCGCGGACGCGGAGTCCGCCGGACGGCTGCCCCGTTCGGCACCGGCACCGGCACCGGCACCGGCACCGGCACCGGCACCGGCACCCAGAGTCCAGTAGGCCCGTCCGGTGAACTCGGTCCGGTCCGGATACAGCTTCAGTACCCCGGACCGCGCGCCGTTCCAGGTGTGCCCGGGGCCGTTGTAGCGGGAGGTGAGGTAGGACCACTGGAGGTTGCCCGCCATCATGTGCCACAGCGCGTCCAGATACGCCCTGATCTCCGCCCGGGAGCCGAGCGGGCCCGCCTCGATGGCGGACCGTGCCGCCATGAAATCGGACCGCAGACCGTCGATCACGGCGAACAGCCGGTCCACGGCGGCCTGGAGACCGAGGCCCTCGCTGATCCGCAGCACCGAGAGGGCGTTGACGTAGTCGTCCATCTCGGCCTCGGCACGGAAGGAGAACAGGTCGTTGGTGAGCATGATGTGGACCAGCGCCGTGTCGATGATGCCGCGAAGCTCCGGGTGGCGCTCCAGGTCCTCGCTCAGATCGATACCGAGACCGTACTCACCGAGCACGAAGTACATGCCCATGCCGACGCTGTCCCGGCGCACCTTGATGTAGGTGTCGTAGTCGAAGACCTGGTCCTCGGACCGGGAGGTGATCTCGGAGACGCAGCCGGAGAGGAATCGCTGCACCTCCGTCATGAAGCGGCCCCACAGAGCGTCCGAGGCATCGGCCCGCATCTCCTTCCACAGCCCCTGGAGTGCCCGGCCCCACGCGAAGTCGGCGGCGTCGGCCTGGTCGTTCAGGATGTTCATCACCCGGCCGAAGAGTTCCTTGGCCGCCTGGGGGTCCTTCCCGATCCGGCGGCGGTCCACCATCGCGTTGTCGAAGACGGACAGGTACTCCGTGTACTTGCACAGCAGCCGCAGCCGCTCGTGCCGCGCCGTCGGCAGGACATAGCAGGTCCACAAGGAGGCGGTCTCCTCCATGAGGAGCGCCATCTCCCGTTCCCCGTCCAGCGCGAAGCCCATGCTCTCGCGCGTCCAGGCGTCGGACTCCGCACGTATGGAATCGGTCCGGGGATGGCAGCGTGCGGGGAGCAGGTACGGGAATTCCGGCAGGTAGATCTCGGTACCGGGTGCATAGGGTGCGGGAGGCTTCGGCATGGTGCTCCTTCAACTGTCGCGGTTCAACGAGGCCGTCGCCAGCAGCTCCAGCTCGGCCCGTGCGGTGGGATGCAGGGACGCCTCGCGCAACTGGCTGAGGGCGCCGTCATGGCGCTCGTGGATCATCCGCTCGATGACGGCGGGCGCACCTGTCTTCTCGACGGTCTCGCGCAGTCGGGCGACCTCTGCGTCGCCGATCCACGGGGCTCCGTACAGGTGGTCGAGGCAGTCTCGCTGTCCGTTGTCGGCCAGTTCACGGGCGGCGGCGATCAGCGCCGTCGGCTTGCCCTTGCGGGCGTCGTCGGCAGCCGCCTTACCGGAGACGCCCGCCGTGCCCAGGAAGCCGACGAGGTCGTCGCGCAGCTGGAACGCCTCACCGATGAGCAGCCCGAACCGGTCGTACGCGGCCAGCAGCTCCTCGTCGGCCCCGGCCAGCGCACCGCCGATCTGGAGCGGATAGCGGACGGTGTAGCTCGCCGTCTTGTGCCGGACGATCTTCAGCGCCTCGTCCATCGTGCTGTCGCGGGCCTCGCCCACGAGGTCGAGGAACTCCCCGTACACGGCGGAACTCCGCAGCCGGCCGAAGAGCGCCCGCGCCCTGGCGCTCCGGACGACGAGCGGACTCTCCTGGAACAGGTCCTCCGACCACACCAGGCACGCGTTCCCGGCGAGCAGGGCGCTGCAGAGCCCGAACCTCCTTTGCTCACCGCGCCATTCGGAGGCGTGCAACTGCCCCATCGACATGTGCATCGTCGCCCGGCCGCGGCGCAGATCGCTCTCGTCGATGATGTCGTCGTGGATCAGGGCCGCCGTGTGGAAGAGCTCCAGGGCGGCGGCCGCGCCCAGTACCTCCGGGTCACCGGCCTCCCCGCCCGCACCGCGCCAGCCCCAGTAGCAGAACAGCGGCCGGACCCGCTTCCCCCCGCGGAGCGCGAACGTGTGGAGGAGCTGCAGCGCCTGCCTGGCCTCGGGGTTCGACTCCGCGTCCAGCCGCCCGCGCAGGAAGGAGTCGAGCCGGCCGTCGATCTGCGCCCTGAGTCCGACGCGCCCTTCGGCCAGCTCCTCCGCCAGCACGCTCATTTCGCGCGCCTCACGACCTTCATGGGAAGTGGTCCCGGGACCAGCGCGCCCATCGCGACCGGCTTGACCGGTTCGGCGCTGACGGGCTGCACGGTCCACTGCTGCGCCATCGTGGCGAGCACGGTCTGGGTCTCGAACCAGGAGAACGACTCGCCGATGCAGTTGCGCACGCCCGCGCCGAAGGGCATGAAGGCACTCCTCGGCACGCCCTTCGCGCGTTCCGGCAGCCACCGGTCCGGGTCGAACGCCTCCGGATTCTCGTACAGCTTCGGGTCGTGGTGCACCGCGTAGATCGAGTACAGCACCTCGGTGCCGGCGGCTATGTGGTGCCCGCCGAGCTCGACGTCCTGCACGCACTTGCGGCCCAGTGCCCAGACCGGCGGGTAGAGCCGCAGCGCCTCCTGGATCACCCGGCGGGTGTAGTCGAGCGCGCGCAGGTCCTCCGCGGCCACCGGACGGTCGCCGACCACGGTGTCGACTTCCTCCTGAAGCCTGCGCTGCACCTCGGGGTGCCGTCCCAGCAGCATCGCGCTCCAGCTCATCGCGCTGGGGGTGGTCTCGGACCCGGCGGTGAGCAGGGTCATGAACTCGTCCTGGATCTGCTTGTCCGTCATCTCCTTGTTGCCGCCGTCCTGCGCCGCGAACAGGAGGGTCATCAGGTCGTCCTGGTCCGGCTTGCGGCCCTGGGCCCGGTAGTCCGCGATGATGCGCCGGCCCATCGCGTACAGGCGTGCGACAGAGCTGTGGAACTCACGGCTCGACCTGGTCGGGAGCCGGTCGAGCAGGGCCGGCGGGATCGCTGCCCGCTTCTCGACGCCGGAGATCACGATCGGCATGGACCGGTACACCTGCGCGACGTCCTGCTCGACCATGTCGGTGGAGAACAGCGCCTTGATGACGATGCGCACCGCCAGCTCGTAGAACATGTCGTACATCGTGACTTCCTGGCCGTCCCGCCAGCCGTCGAACACCTCCGACGCGGATTCCCGCATGACCTCGACGTAGGCGGCGACGCGTGTGTGGTGGAAGGCCGGCTGCATCAGCAGCCGCTGCCTTCGGTGGAAGTCGCCCTCGGACAGCAGGATGCCGTTGCCCAGCAGAGGCCGCGCCTGGTCGAACTGCATCCCCTTCTCGAAGGACTTCGCCTTGCGGACGAGGATGTCGTACAGCATGTCGTGGTCACTGACGACGTATGCCTGCTTCGTACCGAGCCAGATGCGTACGAGACCGCCCCGCTCGCTGACGGACTGGAAGAACTTCAGGGGGTTGCGGAACATCTGGACGGCGTGCCCGGCGAGCGGCAGCCGCCCCGGCATCGGCGGGACGGGCGGTGCGGCGGTTGCAAGTGCCATGGTGAATCTCCATTGAGTACTCGCTGGGGCTGGGAGACCGGTGTCCGCCCCCGCTGAGCAGCGGGGTCCGGACGACAGCTTTGAGCGACCGGGCGGAGCCGACCGCCTCTCAGGCCCGGATGACGGGAAGTGCGCTCATACCGCGGAAGACGAAGCCGCCCGGCAGGTGCTGGGGGGTGAACCCCTCCTCGAGCCGCAGCGACGGAAACCGCCCGGTGAGCGTCTCCAGCGCGATGCGGGTCTCCAGCCGTGCCAGGCCGGCCCCGACACAGAAGTGGATCCCGTGCCCGAACCCGAGATGGCGGGGCGGCCCCTGGCGGTCGAGACGGAAGGTGTCCGGGTCCTCGACCCACTCCGGGTCCCGCCCGGCGGCGGCGAACATCACGCGGACCTGTCCTCCGGCAGGGATCTGCGCCCCGCCGACCCGCACCGCCTCCGTCGCCACTCGCGGGGCTCCCTGCACGGAGGAGTCGAAGCGGAGGCCCTCCTCCACCGCGGCGGGAATCAGCGCGGGGTCCCGGACCAGCGACTCCCACAGCCCGCGGTCCTCCAGAAGGTGCCACACGGTGTTGCCGATCAGGTTGGTCGTCGTCTCGTGCCCGGCGGCGATCATGACGCGGAGGGCGACGACGACGTCCTCCGCCGCGCAGACGGGATCCTCCTCGGCCGCGGCATCGCCCAGCACCGTCAGCAGGTCGTCGGCAGGTTCGTCACGGCGCTCCCGGAGCAGCCGCAGAACGTAGTTCTCGTACTCGACAACGCTCTTCGCGCAGTGCACCTGCTGTTCCACGGGCAGCGGCACGACCTGGAGCGCGAGCCACTGGTTGTTCCACTCCTTGACCTGGGCGCGGTCCTCTTCCGGGATGCCGATGATGTCGCAGATCACGGTCATGGGCAGCGGGTAGGCGAACTCCTGGAGCAGATCCGCCCGTCCGGAACCGAGGATCCCTCCGGCCAGCCGGTCCGCCGTGCGGCGGACCGCCGGTTCGAGCGCGCGAAGGTTCCTGGGCGAGAAGTATTCGCTGATGAGCGTACGGAAACGGGTGTGGGCGGGCGGCTCCACATTGTAGAGCGCGACCCGGAAGAAGAGGGAGTCGTCGAGAATCGCCCGGGCCTCGGGGCTGAACGGGTACGACCCGTCGAGGTTGTAGCGGCTGGTGAAGACTCCGTGCTCGCGCTGGACGCTCTCGATCTCGTCCCGTCCGACCACGATCCACTCGTCGAGGGCCGACTGGTGCACAACCGGCGCGCTCTTCCTGGCGTCGGCGTACGCCGCGTACGGACACGCGAGGAAGCTCTCGGCCTGCGGATCGAGGAGTTCTGCCTGGTCTGTGCCCGAAGGCGCCGGGGGCTGTGTCGACATGCTGGGTACCTGTCTCCTGCCGCGATTCGTCACCACCTGCTGCGCGAGGAAGTTGCACTCGCACTGTGGTCAGCATCGTCGACAGGTGATCACGCTGTCTTCTGCCAGGAGACCAGGGTCCCCGTACCGGGCCGAAGTCCTGACAGAAGCCAAACCTGGCCCTTGGGTGTGCGCCCCGGCCCGATCCAAGCGACAGCCCGCTACACCCCCGGCCGCACCAGGCCGCTCTCGTACGCCGCCACCACCAGCTGGGCCCGGTCACGGGCGTGCAGCTTGGACATGGTGCGGTTCACATGGGTCTTGACCGTCAGCGGGCTGACGGCCAGCCGTTTGGCGATCTCGTCGTTGGAGAGCCCCGCCGCGACGAGGACGAGCACTTCGCGCTCGCGCACGGTGAGCACGTCCATCGCCTCGATGCCCGGCCCGTCCGGCCCCGCCCCGGTGCCGCCCTGCGCCAGGAACTTCGTGATCAGGCCCTTGGTCGCGGACGGTGAGAGCAGCGCCTCGCCCTGGGCCGCGATCCGGATCGCGGCCAGCAGCTCACTGGGCTCGGCCCCCTTGCCCAGAAACCCTGAGGCGCCCGCGCGCAGCGACTGGAGCACGTACTCGTCCTGCTCGAAGGTCGTCAGGATGACCACCTTGACCTCGGAGAGCGTGGGGTCCGCGCCGATCTCACGCGTCGCGGCGATGCCGTCGGTGCCGGGCATCCGGATGTCCATCAGGACCACGTCCGCACCCTGCTCACGGGTGACGGTGACCGCCTCCGCGCCGTCGGACGCCTCCCCGACCACCTCCATGTCCGCCTCCGAGTCCACCAGCACCCGGAAGGCGCTGCGCAGCAGCGCCTGGTCGTCGGCGAGCACCACTCGGATGGTCATACGGCATTTCTCCTCTGTGCTTCCTTCGTGCTGCCTGCTGCGCTGCCTGCTGTGCCTACTGCTGTGCTCACCGCCTGCGGTCCCTGCCGGCTGCTACGGCAGTCCGTCCCGCGCGTCCTTCTGCGCGCCGGGTTGCAGCGGCAGCACCACCCGCACCCGGAAGCCGCCGTCCTCCTGAGGGCCCGCCTCGCAGTGCCCGTGCAGCGCCGCGGCCCGCTCCCGCATGCCGATGAGCCCGTGCCCGCCGCCGCTCTCCACGGGCGGGACGCACTCGCCCGCGCCGTCGTCCAGGACCGTGATCTCCAGCGCCTGCCTGCTGCGTTCGATTCGCACCCGCGCATGGGCCCTGACGCCGACGTGCTTCTGCACGTTGGTCAGGGCCTCCTGCACCACCCGGTAGGCGGTCAGGTCCACGGCGGACGGCAGCGGAGCGCCGGGCTCGGGGCCCTGGACCTCGAGATCCATCCCCGCCCGGTGGAAGCTGTCGACCAGTTCGTCCAGTACCCCCAGGCCCGGGGCGGGTTCGGTGGGCGCGGCCGGGTCACCGGACTGGCGCAGCAGCCCCACGGTGGACTGAAGCTCGTCCAGCGCGTGCCGGCTGGCTTCCCGGACATGTGCCAGTGCCTGTTTCGCCTGGTCGGGGCGCTTGTCCATGACATGTGAGGCGACCCCGGCCTGCACGTTGACCAGCGCGATGTGGTGCGCGACCACGTCGTGCAGTTCGCGGGCGATCCGCATCCGCTCCTCGGCGACCCGGCGCCGCGCCTCCTCCTCGCGGGTGCGCTCGGCGCGCTCGGCCCGCTCCCTTATGGCGTCGACGAACGCGCGGCGGCTGCGTACCGCCTCTCCCACGGCGGCGGCGAGCCCTGTCCAGGCGAATATGCCGAGGTTCTCCTGGGCGAACCAGGGCCGGGCGCCGAAGAGCATCCCGGCGGTCGTGACGGCCACGACGGTGGCCGCGCCCGCCCGCCAGGACATGCTGCGGTCGGTGTGCGCGCAGACGGTGTAGAGGGCGATGACCGAGGCCACCGCGAGCGGCGCCCGGCTGTCGGAGGGTGCGCCCGTGTTGGGGGCCAGCATCAGGCCGACGACGGTGACCGTCGTGGTCAGGCAGAGCACGGGGAGCGGCGCGCGGCGGCGCAGGATCAGCGCGGCGCAGCCGATCATGGCCAGGACCACCGTCTGCGAGTTCAGCTCGCGCTCACCGATGTGCGGACGCCCGTCCATGGTGTTCGGCTGCGTCGCCGAACCTATGACGACCATCAGGAAGGCGGCCATCGCGATCAGCGTGTCCACCAGGTGCGGGTGACACTTCTGCCAGCAGCGCAGCTCCGTGAGGCGCTCGGTACCAGGGCTGATCGGGCTGATCGTCACAGGTTGCACGTTACGGCTCCCGCCGGGCGCGCGGTGCGGCGGGCCGGAATGTGAGCATCCGGTTTCCCGGGCACGGACGCCTGCACGCACGAGGCCCCTCTTCCGCTGATGCTGTCGGCCGGCTTCGGCGGCTACTGGCCGGGTGTGGGCCGTCAGCCCACGGAACCGGGAATGAGCCCGTCCTCCGTGAGCATCCCGCGCACCTCTTCGAGCGAGGCGTCGGGTGCGGGGAGGATCAGCTCGGACGGCTCCAGGGAGTCGTCGGGCAGCGCCGTGCCCATCGACCGTACGGCGCTGAGCAGCGCGCTGAGAGTCCGGCGGAAGCCTGGGTGATCACCGGACTCCATCTCCGCCAGCAGCTCGTCGTCGAGCTTGTTCAACTCGGTGAAGTGGCTGTCGTCCAGCTTCACCTGCCCTTCCCCCATGATCCGTACGATCACGACGCTCTCCTTCTCAAAGGGCCGCGCGGCTGCTGGTGGACCTGCGTCCGGACGCTGTCACTGCTTGTCGAACCGGGGCGTGTCCTTCGGCTCCTGCGGGCTCACCTGCTTGCTGTTGCTATTGCCACCCTCGATCGCCGGCTGCCCCTCCGCACTCGGACCGGCCAGCTCGGCCTTCATCCGCTGGAGCTCCAGCTCGACGTCGCTGCCGCCCGAAAGGCGGTCCAGCTCCGCCGAGATGTCGTCCCTGGCGGTGCCGGACGGGTCTTCCAGGGCGCCGGAGGCGAGCAGCTCGTCGATCGCCCCGGAACGGGCCTGCAACTGCTGCGTCTTGTCCTCGGCCCGCTGGATCGCCATACCGACGTCGCCCATCTCCTCGGAGATGCCGGTGAACGCCTCGCCGATCTGGGTCTGCGCCTGCGCAGCCGTGTAGGTGGCCTTGATGGTCTCCTTCTTCGTACGGAAGGCGTCCACCTTGGCCTGCAGCCGCTGGGAGGCGAGAGTGAGCTTCTCCTCCTCGCCCTGCAGCGTCTGGTGCTGAGTCTCCAGATCGGTGACCTGCTGCTGGAGGGCGGCGCGGCGGGTGAGCGCCTCGCGCGCCAGATCCTCGCGGCCCAGCGCCAGGGCCTTCTTGCCCTGGTCCTCGAGCTTGGAGGACTGGCCCTGCAGCTGGTTGAGCTGGAGTTCCAGCCGCTTACGGGACGTCGCCACGTCGGCGACTCCGCGCCGCACCTTCTGCAGCAGTTCGAGCTGCTTCTGGTACGAGTAGTCCAGCGTCTCGCGCGGATCCTCGGCCCGGTCCAGGGCCTTGTTGGCCTTCGCGCGGAAAATCATTCCCATACGCTTCATGACACCGCTCATGGGCCTCGCGCGCCCCCTTCGTAACGGACTCGAACCTCGGCACACCTTGAGACCCCAGAGTAAGGGGCCTGGTTCCATTACCGCACTGTTCGGGTGCGGATCCGCTCATCCTGGAGGACGATCGCGCTGCCGCAGCCTCCAGCGCAGGGAGTAGGCGGGGCCCGGTGGGAACCCCGATGGCGCCAGGCTCATGCCAGGTGTTGCGGGATCGTTCCCCCCAAGGGTGGGGCCCACACCGGAGAGCACCGTATTCTTGGAGTGTGTTCCGAAGCCGTTCGAAGGATGGGCAGGATTCCGCCACTCAGGTGGCCGACGCCGAGCCCCAGTCCCGTGACCCGCAGGCCCCCAAGGGCCGCCCCACGCCGAAGCGAAGCGAGGCGCAGTCCCAGCGACGCACCCTCGCGACGCCACCGGCCGGCCGTAAGGAGGCGGCCAAGCGCGCCCGTGAGACACGGCGCACCGCTCTCTCCCGCCAGCGCGAGGCGCTGGCCAGTGGCGACGAGCGCTATCTGCCTGCCCGCGACAAGGGCCCGGTGAGGCGCTTCACCCGCGACTTCGTGGACTCGAAGTGGTGCGTTGCCGAGTTCTTCCTGCCCATCGCCGTGACGATCCTGATCCTGAGCCTGATGCCCTCGCTCCAGATCAAGAACATCTCACTGCTGCTGTGGCTCGGCGTGATCGTGATGATCGTGCTCGACTCGTTCAGCACCGCGTTCCGGCTGAAGAAGGCGCTGCGCGAGCGCTTCCCGGACGAAAGCCGGAAGGGTGTCGTCGGCTACGCCCTGATGCGCACTCTCCAGATGCGCCGGATGCGCCTGCCGAAGCCGCAGGTCGCACGCGGCGAGCGGCCCTGATCCGGCAGGAGCTGGTCGCCCGGCAGCTCGACGAGCAGCTCGCGTCGCACTTCGGGCCGGACCACACGTTGCGGGTGCTCGACGCGGGCTTCGGCCGGGGCGCCCAGGCGCTGCGGCTGGCCCGTGCGGGCCACCGGGTGACCGGCCTGGAGCCGGACCCCGCGCTGCGCTCACTGGCGGCGGACTCGCTGGCCGGAGAGGACGCGGGGGTACGCGCCCGGGTCCGCATCGTGGCGGGCGGCGGAGGGGACACCGGCGCGCACTTCCTGCCCGGTGCGTTCGACCTCGTGCTCTGCCACGGCGTGCTGACGGAGGCCCGCGACCCGGCGAGCACCCTGGCCGGGCTCGCCCGGGTGCTGGCGCCGGGCGGCCTCCTCTCCCTGCTCGTCCGCAACGACGCGGCGCTGGCCCTGCAGGCCGCACGCGGCGGCGACTGGGAGGCGGCGCTCTCCGCGTTCGACTTCCCCGAGCGTGCCTTTCTGCTGGACAGCCTCAGCACGGTGCTTTCGGGGATCGGCACCCCGCTCACCGAGTGGTACGGGGTGCAGGTCCTCACCACGGGCAGCGCGACACCCGCCGACGACGCGCGGCTGATCGCCGCTGAGGAGCGTGCGGGCCGCACCGATCCCTACCGCTCGGTCGCGGCCCTGCTGCACCTGTGCGCCGTACGCGGCTGAACCTTCGCTTCGAACCCTTCGCCGAGTCCTCCGCCGAGTCCTCCGCCGGGTCAGCCGCGCAGTGGCAGGGCCGTACCGGCGACGACCAGCAGCACCTCCTCGCACTCGCCCGCCACCTGGGCGTTCAGGCGCCCCAGCTCGTCCCGGAAGCGGCGCCCCGCCGCCGTGCCGGGGACCACCCCGGAGCCGACTTCGTTGCTGACCGCGACGACCGTGCGCCCGGTGGCCCGCAGCGCGGCCACCAGCTCCGTGACCCGGTCCGCAAGCGCCCGTGAGCCGCCGCTCGCCCACCGTGCGTCGTCCCAGGCGCCCACCGAGTCCATCGCGTCGGTGAGCCAGAGCGCGAGGCAGTCGATCAGCAGCGGTCCGGCGTCCTGCTCGGCGAGCAGCGGCACCAGCTCGCAGGTCTCCGAGGTACGCCAGGAGGCGGGGCGCCGCTCCTGGTGCCGGGCGACCCGGTCCGCCCACTCGGCGTCGTCTCCGCGGGTGCCGCCGGTGGCGGCGTACTCGACGCCGGGGAAGGCGGCCAGGCGGCGTTCGGCCTCCACCGACTTGCCGGAGCGGGCCCCGCCGAGCACGAGGGTGCGGCGCGGCGGGGCCGGGGTCTCGCGGTAGGCGCCGACCGACAGCGTGGTGCCGTCCGGCTCGCTGCGGGCGCCCGCCGCGGCGACCCGGCGGCGCAGCTCGGCGCCGGGCGGCACGTCGTGGTCGAGATGGACGGCGAGCACGTCGGTGTCCGGCCCGGCCGCCCCGCCGGAACGGAGCCGGGCCAGGGCGTCGGGCCGGCCCAGCACGTCGAGCAGCACTGCCCCGTACGGCTCCGGCGGGGCTGCCTGCCCGGCGGGCGCGGTGCCCGGCGGCAGATAGAGCAGCCGTTCGCCGTCCGGTCCGGTGACCTGGTAGCCGGTGCCGGGCGCGTCCAGCGCCACGGCGCGCAGCCGGTGGCCGCTTATCAGCGTCAGCTCCTGGCCGTCGGGCACGCGCACGGGCGCGGGCAGCCCGGCCGGGATCTCCAGGGCGGGCCCGTCGTGCGGATGGGAGAGCAGCACATGCCGTACGCCGTGCAGCGTCCGGCCCGCGCGCGCCGCCGCGAAAGCGGGCCCGGGGGTGAGGTCGAGCAGCAGGGTGCCGTCCACGAGGACGGACGTGGCGGCGCGCGCCTCGCCGCCGACTGCGGTCGCGCAGGCCGCGCAGGGACAACCGGGGCGTGGCAGTCCGGCGGGTGCGCCGGTGCCGAGCAGGGTGAGTTCCACCCACCGATCGTCTCGTGCCGCTTCGGCGGGCGCGCACCCGGCACTACTGTGCGAGCAGTACACGACAGCTGATCCGGGAGACGACATGGCGTGGACGTGGCGGTTCGAGAAGTCCGACGGCAGTGAGACGGCTCCTGCCGTTGAGCCCGAGGAGTTCCCCACCCAGGGGGACGCGGAGTCCTGGATCGGGGAGGTCTGGAAGGAGCTGCTCGAGGGCGGCGCCGACCAGGTGACCCTGCTGGAGGACGGCTCACAGGTGTACGGGCCGATGAGCCTGCACGGCGAGCAGGGCTGAGCGAGCAGGGCTGAGGCGGGGCGGGGCGGTCGCGCCCCGCCGTACGCATCCGTACGGCGGGGTGCGACCCGGTTCAGCCGAGCCCCCGGTTCAGCCGAGCCGGTTCAGCCGACCGGCGTGAGGTCCTCGTCCGTGGACCTCGGCCCTTCCGCCGGCGCCTCGCGGACCGCCGCGAGCCTGCTGGGCCACCAGATCCGCGCGCCGACGTCGTGCGCCAGGGCGGGCAGCAGCAGCGAGCGGACGATGAAGGTGTCCAGCAGGACGCCGAAGGCGACGACGAAGCCCATCTCGGCGAGATTGACCAGCGGCAGGGTCGCCATCGCGGCGAACGTGCCCGCGAGCACGAGTCCGGCCGAGGTGATCACCCCGCCGGTGACGGTGAGCCCCCGTGCCAGCCCGGCCCTGGTCCCGTGGACCTGCGCCTCCTCCCGTACCCGGTGCATCAGGCTGGGCGCCTGCGCCGGGGTGGCTCTGCCGCAGCTGGAGCAGCGGCTCGGCCAGGCGGTGAGGGCACGCCTGGTGACACCGCTCGGAGACGGCCGGTACGCGTTCGCACACGACCTGGTCCGCGCGTCGCTGTGCGCGGGGCTGCCGGCGGAGGAGGCCCGGCGCCGCCATCGGTCCGTCGTACGGGCGCTGGAGCGCTCCCCCGCGCTCGCCGAGCACCTCGAGTCCTCCGATCTGGCCCGGCACGCGTATCTCGCGGTGGGCGAGCTGGATCCCGCCGCCGCGGTGGAGCACCTGCTGGCCGCCGCGCGCGACGCCTCCGGGCGGCTGGCGCTGGAGGAAGCCGCGGAGCACTACCGCAGGGCACTGGAACTGGTCCCCCGTGACGACCCCGGCAGGCGGGCCACCATCGGACTCGCCCTGGGCACCGCCGAGTACCAGACAAGGGACGAGGTCCGGGGCAGGCAGACCTTCGAGGAGGTCGTCGCGCTCGCACGGGAGCTGGGGGACCACCAGCTGCTGGCACGCGCGGCGCTCACCCTGCACGGCCTGGTGCACCCGGGCCGGCCGGAACAGCTCCAGGTCGACCTGATCGACGAGGCCCACCGGACGCTGGCGGGCCGCGCGGCGCGGCCCGCCGTACCGGCGACGGCGGCGCGGGAACTGAGCGTGCGGGCCGTCGCGCTGGCCCGGCGCAGCCAGGACGACCACGAGCTCGGCTTCAGCCTGCTCGCCCGGCACGACGCCATCTGGACACCGGGCACCTTGCGGGAGCGGCAGGGCCTCATCGAGGAGCTGGCGGCCGTGGCCCGACGGGCGGCGGACCCGGAGCTGGAGGTGCGGGCCTCCACGCTGCGCCTGGGCGCGCTCCTCGAACAGGGCGACCCCCGCTGCCTGGACGGGCACCGCTCACTGGTCACTCGCGCGCAGAGCACGGCGCTGCCGCGCTGCCGGCACGAGGCGCTGTCCAGTCAGGGCTCGGTCGCCACCCTCCAGGGCCGGTTCGACGAGGCACAGGCGTTCATCGACGAGGCGTACGCGCTCGGTGAGCAGGCCCATATCGACCATGTGGACATCTGGAACCACCAGCGCTGGGCCCTGTGCCAGCTGCGGGGCAGATTCGACCAGGCGGACGAACTGCTCCAGGAGATCGGCGAGGACGGCCACCTGGACCCGCGGCTCATCCACGCGACAACGGCGGTGCAGCGCGGGGACGTCGAGGTCGCCTTGCGATACCTCCGCGCCGCCAGTGACGCGAGTGATGCCTGCGTCCCCTGGCTCCTGCCGCTGTGGCTGAGGTTCCAGGCGCAGACCGCGGCGGCCTCCGGGGACCCGCAGCTCTGCGAGACGGCGCGGGCCGCCATCAAGCCCTTCCTCGGGCAGTGGGCGGTGTCGATCGCGGGCTTCGACATCCACGGCCCGTTCGTCCTGTGGTCCGCCCGGCTGGACGCCGCGCAGGGGCGCTGGGAGGCGGCGGTCGAGGGCTTCAGCGCCGCCCGGCGGTCCGCCGACCTGCTACGGGCCCGGCCGTGGTCGCTGGAGGCGCGGGCCGGTCTGGCCGAAGCCCTGGCTCGCCGCGGTGCGGCCGGAGACGCGGCGGCCGCCGGCGCGCTTCTCGACGAGGTGGCGGCCGAGGCGGGCGAGCTCGGCAAGCTCCAACTGCTCGCCCGGGTGGGCGGGACGGGAAGCGCGGGTACCGGTGCGGCTCCTGACATCGGGCCTGGCTCTGGTCGGGGTGCGGAGTCCGGTGCCGCCTCCGTCTTCCGGTTCGACGGTTCGGTGTGGACGCTCGGCTTCGCGGGCCGCACCGTCCATCTGCCCGACGCCAAGGGCCTGCACGACCTGCATGTGCTGCTCGGAGCGCCCGGCAGCCGGATAGCGGCGGTGCGCCTGCTCGCGCCCGGGGGTGACGAGGTCGTGGCCGCCGCCGGGCGGATGGGCAGCGACACCGTCCTGGACCGGGAGGCCGAGGTCAACTACCGGCGTCATCTGGCGCGGCTGGACGAGGAGACCGAGCGTGCGCTGAACGCCGGGGACGACCGCCGGGCAGCCCGGCTGGACCGCGAACGCGCGACACTGCTCGACGAACTGCGCAGCGCGGCGGGGCTCGCCGGGCGCCCCCGGCGGCTCGGCGACGAGGCGGAGCGGGTCCGCAAGACCGTCACGGCCCGTATCCGCCATACACTGCGGCGCCTCGACGAGCACCATCCCGAGCTGGCCGGGCATCTGCGCGCCACCGTCTCGACCGGTACGACGTGCTGCTACCGGGAGACCGAGGGCGTTCCCTGGCTGCTGTGAGCCGGTGCGGTCGGGCGAGTTCCGCACTTGGGGTGCTGGCGCCGCACTTGGGCAGACCGCCCCGCCCCGCGCCGTTAAAGTCCGGGACCATGCAATTCATTCGGGGCAAAGAGAGAAAAGGGACCTCTCGTTTCCGTAAGCGGCTCGCACTGACGAGCGTGCTGCTCCTCACGGTGACGAGCACAGGATACGCGGTGGCCGAGGGGCAGCGCGATGATGTTCCGGGCAAGCACGGGACGGCATCGCAGGAATTCGATTTCGAGACGGGTAACTCCCCGCTGGAAATCGTCTACCCGACAGTTCACCAGGTCGTGCGCGAGGACATATCTCCGGGTGCGATGGACGCCACCATCGTCCTGCGCATCGTCACCGTTCTGGAGAACGGCTGGTTCGACGCCATCGCGCCGTACCACAAGACCGCAAAGGGCGTTCACTCGGATCTGGGCCGTCGGCCCGCGAGTGAGAGCAGAACCGAGAAGAAGCTGAACACCGCGATTCTCTACTCCTCCTACCACACGCTCAACAGCCTGCTTCCGAAGCACTCCGAGGTGTGGCGCGAGATGCTGACCTCGGTCGGTCTCGACCCGGACGACGCGAGCACGGACAAGACCTCGCCCGTCGGACTGGGCAATCTCGCCGGGAAGGCCGTCGTCAGGGCCCGCGAGAACGACGGCATGAACCAGCTCGGCAACGAGGGCGGCCGGAAGTACCACCGGAAGCCCTACCGGGACTACACGGGCTACCAGCCGAAGAACACGCCGGACAGGCTGCGAGACCCGTCTCGCTGGCAGCCCGACATCAGCACCGAGGACAACGGGATCTACACCGCCCAGCGGTTCGTGACGCCCCAGATGGGCCGGGTGGACGCGTACACCTTCGACAACCCGGCGATGTTCGACGTCAAGCCGCCGAAGGCCAGCAACCACCACAACCGCAGGGCCTACAAGCGGCAGGCAAACGAGGTGCTGGAGGTCTCCGCCGAGCTGAACGACGAGAAGAAGCTGAAGGCGGAGTTCTTCGACGACAAGCTGCTCTTCCTCGGCGAGGGCTTCCCCGTCGACGACTCGGGCGGGAGCGTCCAGGAGCTGGTCGAGTCGGCGTTCAGCATCCATATCGCGACGTTCGACACCGCGATCGCCGTGTGGCACTACAAGGCGAAGTTCGACAGCGTCCGTCCGTTCAGCGCGATCGGCCACCTGTACGGCAAGCGTCCGGTCACCGCCTGGGGCGGAGCCGGCGAGGGGACGGTCGACGACCTGCCGGCCGACCAGTGGCGCTCGTACCTGGCGACCGCGGACCACCCGGAGTACCCGTCGGCGACGGCCAGCATCTGCGCGGCGGCCGGCAGTGTCGGGAAGCAGTACTCCGGCACGGACAGGATGAGGGTGGAATTCCCCGTCGAGAAGGGGAGTTCGGAGGGAGAGCCCGGGGTGGTGCCCGCGAAGGACACCACACTGCGCTGGAACAGCTGGGACAAGTACGTCGACGACTGCGGGCAGAGCCGCATGTGGGGCGGAGTCCACTTCCAGGACTCGATCACCGCGGGCCAGAAGATCGGTGAACAGGTCTCAGAGCGCGCCTACGACTTCGTCAAGAAGCACGTGGCGGGTGACCGGAAGGGCGGACGCGGCTGACCTCGGACACACGGCGAGCGAAGGTGCCCGGAGGCGTGATCCCACGCATCCGGGCACCTTCCGTGCGGCCGGGCCCGGCCTCCGGACGATAGCACTCCATACAGGTATAAAAGACCAATCAGGCGGAATCTTCCTGTGCTAGTCTTGGCCCAAGCTTTACCGTGGATGCATGGGGGGATGTATGCCACTTTTAGGGAAAAGCGATGGCTTGAGATCCGCTGACGCCATATCCCGCCTGACCGGATCCGTCATTCTGGGGATCGGCCTCTTCGTCGGTCTCGCCGTAGGGTTCTACGGGAAAGCCATCTGGTTTCAGAACGAACCGCCGCTGGCCCATCTGCTACTCGCGCTGGGCGGCACGCCTCTCTTCTTCTACGCCTACTACCGCGCCAGCTGGGATGCGGTCCGCGGCTCCTTGGGGCGCTGCGCACGACCGATCAGCCTCTTTACCTGCGGTGCCATGGCAATCGCCCTCGCCGTGCTTCTCGGCGGCTACTGGGTGAATCTTTCCATTCCCTTCGCGGGACTGATCTCGCTGTCTCTCACGGCAAAACTGGCGGTGCCGCTCAACACCGCGCTGCTTACCCTCTGCTCCGCCGTCCTGCTGGCCGAAGGCGCCGCTCTCGAAGAAGTCGCCAGCCTCGCCATGGGCGGCACCGGGGTCGTTTTCCTCTATTTCTCTGTCGGCGCGCTCGGGGCGGCCTACCGCAACGTCCTCGACACCTGCGCACGCGTCACCTCCTCAGCCGTACTGGAGGAACGCACACGCTTCGCCCGCGACCTGCACGACATCTTCGGGCACAGCCTCTCGGTCATCACCCTGAAGAGTGAACTGGCGGTCCGCCTCCTCAGCAACGAGCAGCCGGAGCGCGCCCGCAGCGAGGTCGAGTCGGTATCCGATCTCTCCCGTCGCTCCATCTCGGACATCCGGGAGGTGGTGCGCGGTTACCAGATGACCACCGTGGCCGGTGAGATCGAAGGCCTACGCGCCGCACTCGAGACGGCCGGGGTGCGTGTCACCGTCTCCGACACCTCTCGGCGGACGCTGCCGCGGCACGTCCAGGAGGCGTTCGCCTGGATGCTGCGTGAGGCGAGCACGAACATCCTCCAGCACAGCGCCGCGGAGAACTGCACGCTGACCCTCTGGAGCGACGAGTGCCGCGCGTGGCTCCGGGTGACCAACGACGGCGCCCGGCGGGAGAGCCACGGCGGCGGGAACGGCCTGGCCGGGCTCGAGGAGCGAATGGGTGCCGTGGGCGGCAAGCTGTCCTGCGGCTTCGGCCCCGAGGACACCTACTGCGTCGAGACCGCCGTTCCCCTCTACCTGTCGGAGGCGAGGTCCGCATGATCGAGGCCAGTGTGATCAGGGTCGTCATCGCCGAGGACGAGGCGATCACCAGGGAGGCCCTCACCGCCCTGCTCGGACTGGAGGCTGCCATCGACGTCGTCGCGAGCACCGGCCGCGGGGACCGGGTAAGGGAACTGATCGAGAGTCACCGGGCGGACCTCGTCGTCCTCGACCTCACGATGCCGGGGATGACCGGGCTCGAAGTCGCCGAGGAACTGCACCGCGAGCGCACCGGCTTCCCGGTGGTCGTCCTCACCAGCCACGGCCGCCCCGGCGAGGTGCAGCGGGCGCTCGGATCCGGAGTGCGCGGCTTCCTCACCAAGGAGACCTCGGCCGACAAACTGGTGCGGGTGATCCGCGAGGTACACGGCGGCGGCCGGTACATCGACCAGGAGCTGGCCACCGACGCGCTGTCCGCCGGACACAACCCGCTCACCCCCCGCGAGGTCCAGATCCTCCGGTGCCTGGAGGACGGCCGCCCGGTCAGGGACGTCGCCGACGAGGTCAACGTGAGCGAGGGCACCGTCCGCAATCACATCTCCTCAGCCATCCGCAAGCTCGGTGTGAGCAACAGGGCCACCGCCTGCCGCCAGGCCGCGCAGGCGGGCTGGATCTGAACGCCGCGCGGCGGCACCCACACCGCGCACGCCGGCGAGGCCCGCAAGGAACGACGCGTCGGTGAAGGGCAGGGCGTACGCACTCGCGCCGACCGTTCCGCCGCGCACCGGATGGGTCCGCCCCGTGCCGCGCTGCCAGAGCTGGCCGCCGCGTCCCACCGTGAGGAAGGCGTGGGCGAACATCGCGAGTGTCATGTGCCGGTACCAGGCCCGCCACTGCCGCACCGCGTAGCGGTCCAGCGCCGCCTCGCGGCGGGCCGCGGCCAGACAGGGCGCGGCCAGGGCGGCCCGGCCCATCGCCTCGCGAAGTGCCCCGCATTCGGTGCCGCGCGGGGCGAAGCACACGTAGGAGCCGCCGTCCCAGCGGGCCACCCGCCAGCGTTCGAACCCGTCGATCCCGGCCGTGCGCCCAAAGGAGGCACTCTCCGCGCTGGAGAGCACGTACGGCATCCGCCGTGCTTCCAGCGCCGCACGCAGTCGCGGGCTGTCACCAAAGCCGGGCGTGTCGGTCACCACCCAGCGGGCGGGGACGCCCGCGTCGAGGGCCCGTTCCACCATGGCCGCGGCCGGTTCACCCCGGTCGCCCCGGTGGAGCCCCGGAGGGATGCCTGCCCGTTCGCAGCGTGGCGTCCCCTCCCGCCAGGAGGACGGCAGCAACAGCTCGCGGTCGATCACGGAGACCGTTCCGGGGCTGTCGGCGTACAGCAGGAAGAGGCCGATCTGGTAGTTGTCGGCCCGGCCGGTGGAGGCACAGTACTGGCGCTCCACCCCGGCCGAGTGGTCGCCCTTCTTGACGAATCCCTCCTCGGCGAGCACGAGTACGGCATCCGGAGAGCCCAGATGTTCCACCACCACGTCACGGACCATGTCGCGCACCTGGTCCTCATCCCAACGGGTGGTCGTCAGCAGCCGGTTGCGCCCGTCCGCCCAGCCCGTCGGCGTGCCGGTGGTCTGCGACAACAGCGAGCAGAGATAGGCGTACGCGTGCTCGCGAGGCTCGGCACGGGTGAACTGGCCCTCCAGCCTGCGGCAGAACCGGCGGAGCGAAGCCGCCCCCGGTCTGCCCCGGCTCACCGGCCCTGCCGCGCCCGCAGGCCCCATCAGCCCTGCCGGCCCTGCCGGCCCCGTCGGCCCCCGGCCGTCCCGCCGCACGGCGATTCCCTGTGTACGCGTCATGGATCCCCCTCCCACGAGCCCCTGCCAAAGAGATCTCTCAAGGGCATCGCCACTCTAGAAGCGAGAACGGAGAGAGGCCATGGACAGGACAGCAGGAAATCCTCTCCTCGCCACCCATGCCTTCCCATGAGTTTTTTCCGCCGGCGACCCATTACATTTGTCATGGGCGCAGCCGGACGGAATTTCGCACAACCGCCCGGATTCCGGGAGTGGTTGACTTGCCGCTCCCTGCGTGTCACGCTAATTCGGCGGCCGAGGTGTGCGCTGATTCGCCCCCGGCACGGCGTCCTCTTTCCCGGGACCGCCGATTCCGTCCCTTTCCTGATGCGGCCCCCCTCTTTGACGGGGCGCCTCGTCGCGGCTTCCAGTCGTTTCCCCGCGCGAGCGGTCCGAGAGGAACACATGAGATCTGACTTTCTTCGTCCACTGCGGTCACCGGCCGGGTCCGAGCACGTCAGCGCCGCCCGTATCGCCGAATCCGTGCTCGCCACCGGACCTGCCGCCACAGACGTATCCGCTTTCCACCGTGCGCGCGAAGCCGCGCAGGACCGTATCTACACGCACGCCGAACGTGTGCCGCTGACGAGTCTGGCGGACTGGCGGACCAGCCCGGACGAGGACGCGGTCCGCCACCGGAGCGGCAGGTTCTTCGCCGTCGAGGGTATTTCGGTGCGGGTTGCCGGAGCCGCGGTGCCGGCATGGGATCAGCCGATCATCCATCAGCCCGAGGTGGGCGTTCTCGGAATGCTGATGAAGGACTTCGACGGGATAGCGCATTTCCTGGTGCAGCTGAAGGCGGAGCCGGGAAACCGTGACGGACTGCAGCTCTCCCCCACTGTGCAGGCGACCCGGAGCAATTACACCGGCGTACACCGCGGCAAGGCCGTTCCGTACCTGGAGTATTTCCGGAAGGCCCCGCCGGACCGTGTGCTCGCCGATGTGCGGCAGTCGGAGCAGGGCGCGTGGTTCCTGCGGAAACACAACCGGAACATCGTCGTGGAGACCGGCGAGGACGTCGAGGTGCTGGACGGATTCCACTGGCTGACGCTCGCCCAGATTCATCGGCTGCTGGCCGGTGACGACCTGGTCAACATGGACGCGCGCACCGTCCTGTCCTGTCTGCCGTTCGCCGCACCCCGGCTGCTGGAGCGGTTCGCTCCTGGTCGCGGCGGTCTCGCCGCGGCGCTGCTGCGCTCGTGCGACGCGGACGAGGGCAGTCTGCACCGGACTTCGCAGCTGCTGAGCTGGATCACCGAGGGACGCACCCGGGCCCAGGTCGAGGTCGAGAGCGTCCCGTTGTCCGAACTGACGCAGTGGCGGCGCGGTCCCGACGGCATTTCCCACCGCAGCGGCCGCTTCTTCGAGGTGATCGGCGTACGGGTGGAAGCGGCGGGGCGCGAGGTCGGGCGGTGGAGCCAGCCCATGATCGCCGCCCCCGCGCCGGGTCTGCTCGCGCTCCTCGTCACCCGCTTCGACGGCGTACTGCACGCGCTGATGCAGCTGCGGGTCGAACCGGGTCTGCGGGATGTCGCGGAGCTCGCGCCCACCGTGCAGTGCACGCCGGAGAACTACACCGAACTGCCCGCCGAGGCACGGCCGCCGTTCCTCGACCTGGTGCTGGGTGCCGGTCCCGGGGGCGGCCGCCGCTCTGTCCTGTTCGACACCATGCTCTCCGACGAGGGCGGTCGCTTCCATCACGTCAGCAACCGTCATCTGATCGTCGAGACCGACGAGCGGCCGGAGCATCCCGGCTACCGCTGGATGACGGTCCACCAGCTCACCGGACTGCTGCGGCACAGCCACTACCTCAATGTGCAGGCGCGCAGCCTGCTGGCCTGCCTGCACACGCTCACGGCGTCGGCGTCGGCGTCGGCGTCGTAGCCGGTCGGGTCCCACGAGACGACAGGAGATCCACAGAATGACAGCCACTTCAGCCACTCCGAGACCTTCAGTACCGCTGATCACGGTGCTCGGCGCCTCCGGGTTCATCGGCTCCGCGGTCACCGCGGCGCTCGCCCGCCGGGACATCCGGCTGCGCGCGGTGGCACGCGGCCGCAGCACCGTCCCGCTGAGCCGCGGGGCCCGGGTCGAGATCCGTACGGCGGACCTGACCGACCGGGACGCCCTCGCCGCGGCGGTCGAGGGTTCGGACGCGGTGATCCATCTGCTGCTGTGCAGCGGCGGCTGGCGGGCCGCCGAGGAGGACCCCGGCAGCGAGCGGGTGAACGTGGGCGTCATGCGGGACCTCGTCGACGTCCTGCGGAATCGTCCCGGCGGCCAGCCGCCGCCGCTCGTCCTCTACAGCGGAGCGGCCTCCCAGGTCGGCGTGCCGCCCGAGCGGCCGCTGGACGGCACGGAGCGGGACGCGCCGGAGACCGCGTACGACCGCCAGAAGCTCGCCGCCGAGCGTGCCCTGCTGGCGGCGACGGCCGAAGGTGTCGTCCGCGGGATCAGCCTGCGGCTGCCGACGGTCTTCGGACAGCCCGCCGTGCCGGGGGTCTCCGACCGCGGCGTGGTGAGCGCCATGGTCCGTCGTGCGCTGGGCGGCCAGGAGCTCACCATGTGGCACGACGGCACGGTGCGGCGCGACCTGGTCCATATCGACGACGTGGCGAGCGCGTTCCTCTCGGCCCTCGACCACCCCGAGGAGCTGATCGGCGGGCACTGGCCGATCGGCGCGGGCCGCGGCGACCCGCTCGGCGACGTCTTCCGGACGATCGCCCAGGCCGTCTCCGAGCGCACCGGTGCACCGCCGGTGCCGGTGGTCTCCGTCCCCCCGCCCGCGCACGCCCCGGTGACGGACTTCCGGAGCGTGACCATCAACTCCTCGAAGTTCCGCGCGGCGACCGGCTGGCGTCCGCGCGTATCGATCCACAACGGGGTGGTCCGGACCGTGGGGGACATGGCCGGGCCGCCCTCGCCCAGTCCCGTCTGACGACACACCACACACATCGAAGGAGCACGCATGACCACTCGGGTATGGGACTACCTCGCGGAGTACGAGAACGAGCGGGCGGAGATCCTCGAAGCCGTCGACACCGTCTTCCGCTCCGGCCAGTTGGTCCTCGGGAGCAGCGTGCGCGGATTCGAGGAGGAGTTCGCCGCCTACCACGGAGCGGCCCACTGCGTGGGCGTGGACAACGGCACCAACGCCGTCAAGCTCGGGCTCCAGGCACTGGACGTCGGCCCCGGCGACGAAGTGATCACCGTGTCGAACACCGCGGCGCCCACGGTGATCGCCGTCCACTCGACCGGTGCCACCCCCGTCTTCGTCGATGTGCGCGAGGACGACTTCCTGATGGACACCGCCCAGGTGGCCGCGGCGATCACCAGCCGCACCAAGTGCCTGCTGCCGGTGCACCTCTACGGACAGTGCGTGGACATGGCGCCCCTGCGGGAGCTCGCGGCCGAACACGGCCTGTCCATCCTGGAGGACTGCGCACAGGCACACGGCGCACGGCACGGCGACGCGATCGCCGGGACCATGGGCGACGCCGCCGCGTTCTCCTTCTACCCCACCAAGGTGCTCGGGGCCTACGGGGACGGCGGCGCGGTCCTCACCTCCACCGACGAGGTCGAGGCGAAACTGCGCCAGCTGCGCTACTACGGCATGGAAAAGCAGTACTACACCGTCTCCACACCGGCCCACAACAGCCGGCTGGACGAGGTGCACGCCGAAATCCTGCGCCGCAAGCTCACCCGGCTCGACGCCTACACCGCGGGACGCCGCGCCGTCGCGGAACGCTATGCCGAAGGGCTGGGGGACACCGGACTCACGCTCCCCGCGACGGTGCCGGGAAACGAGCACGTCTACTACGTCTACGTGGTCCGACATCCGCGCCGCGACGACATCATCGAGGCGCTCAAAGCATACGGAATCCAGCTGAACATCAGCTATCCGTGGCCGGTGCACACCATGTCCGGATTCGCACATCTCGGCTACGGGCCGGACGACTTCCCGGTCACCGGGAAACTCGCGGGCGAGATCTTCTCGCTCCCCATGTACCCCGCGCTTCAGGCGGACCGGCAGGAAAAGGTGATCAGCGCCGTATGCGAGGTGCTGGCAGCGCTGTGAGAAGCAGAGAAGACCGAGAAAGGGAGATCCGATGGAAGCCCGAAAACTCGCAGTCGAGGGTGCGCTGGAATTCACGCCGAAGGTCTTCCCGGACGAGCGCGGCCTGTTCGTCTCGCCGTTCCAGGGGGAGGCGTTCAGCACCGCGAACGGCACACCGCTGTTCCGCGTCGCGCAGACCAACCACAGCACGTCGCAGCGCGGCGTGGTGCGCGGACTGCACTTCACCGTGACGCCTCCGGGAAACTCCAAGTACGTCTACTGCGCCCGCGGTGAAGCCCTGGACATCGTCGTCGACATCCGGGTCGGCTCACCCACCTTCGGACAGTGGGACGCCGTCCGGATGGATCAGCGCGACTTCCGTGCGATGTACTTCCCCACCGGAGTGGGGCACGCCTTCGTGGCCCTCGAGGACGACACGGTCATGTCCTACATGCTCTCCGGAGGCTATGTGGCGGAGCACGAACTGGCCGTCTCCCCACTGGACCCGGAGCTGCGTCTGCCCCTGCCCGAGGACGTCGAACCGATCCTGTCCAGCCGCGACCGTGCGGCGCCGACCCTCGCCGAAGCCCGGCGCCAGGGCCTGCTGCCCGAGTACGGGCGGTGCCGCGAACTCGACGAGGCGGCAGGCGGACAGCTCCGGCCGGAGGGTGTCCGTTGAAGGGAATCATCCTCGCCGGGGGAAGCGGTACCCGTCTTCGCCCGCTGACCGGCACGCTGTCGAAACAGCTGCTGCCCGTCTACGACAAGCCCATGATCTACTACCCGCTTTCCGTTCTCATGCTGGCCGGAGTACGGGACATCCTCATCATCTCCGACGACCGGCACACCGAGATGTTCCACTCCCTGCTCGGAGACGGCTCACGCATCGGCATCCATATCGCCTACGGAGAGCAGGAGAAACCGAACGGAATAGCCGAGGCGCTGCTCATAGGCGCCGATTTCATCGGCGACGACCAGGTGGCACTCACCCTCGGGGACAACATGTTCCACGGGCCCGGATTCTCCAGCCTGCTACAGGAAAGCGTGAAGAACCTGGACGGCTGCGCACTGTTCGGCTATCCGGTGAAGGACCCGCAGCGCTACGGCGTGGGCGAGGTGGACGACTCGGGAAGGCTGCTCTCGATCGAGGAGAAGCCCGAAACGCCCCGCTCGAACCTCGCCGTCACCGGGCTCTACCTCTACGACAACGACGTGGTGGACATCGCCGAGAACATCGTGCCGTCCGCGCGCGGTGAACTGGAGATCACCGACGTCAACAAGGTGTACGTGGAGCAGAAGCGGGCGCGGCTCACCCAGTTGGGGCGGGGATTCGCCTGGCTCGACATGGGCACCCACGACGCGCTGCTCCAGGCCGGCCAGTACGTGCAGCTGCTGGAGCAGCGGCAGGGCGAATGGATCGCCTGTATCGAGGAGATCGCGCTGCACATGGGCTTCATCAGCGCCGAGGAATGCCGGCGGCTCGGCCATGAAATGGCGAGTTCCGCATACGGCAGCTACCTGCTGGACGTCGCGGCCCGCGGAATGAAGGTGGCGGCCCGGTGAGCGCCCCGACGCGTGTGCTGGTGACCGGCGGAGCGGGCTTCATCGGCTCCCACTTCACCAGGGAACTGCTGGGCGGTGCCTACCCGGCGCTGGCCGGCTCCCGCGCCGTGGTCCTGGACAAGCTGACCTACGCGGGAAACCGGGAGAACCTCGCGCCCGTGGCGGACCATCCGCGGCTGGAGTTCGTGCACGGCGACATCGGCGACGCCCCGCTGGTGGCGGAGCTTGCACGCGGCACGGACCTGATCGTGCACTTCGCTGCCGAGTCCCACGTGGACCGGTCGATCGACGACGCCGGGCGCTTCGTACGGACGAATGTGCTGGGCACCCACACGCTGCTCGATGCCGCGCTGGCGGCAGGCGTCGGCCGGTTCGTCCATGTCTCCACCGACGAGGTCTACGGCTCCATCGACAAGGGTTCCTGGCCCGAGGACCACCCGCTGGCGCCCAACTCGCCCTACGCCGCCGCCAAGGCCGCTTCCGACCTGCTGGCGCTGGCCTACCACCGCACCCACCGGATGGACGTGTGCGTCACCCGCTGCTCCAACAACTACGGCCCCTACCAGTATCCGGAGAAGCTGCTGCCGCTGTTCGTCTCGAACCTGCTGGACGGCCTGCCGGTTCCGCTCTACGGGGACGGCGGCAACGTCCGGGAGTGGCTGCACGTGGACGACCACTGCCGCGGCATCGCCCTGGCCGCGCAGCACGGTCGTGCCGGTGAGGTCTACCACCTCGGCGGTGGCGTGGAGCTGACGAACCGTGAGCTGACCGCCCGGGTGCTCGACCTGTGCGGCGCCGACTGGTCCGCCGTACGTCCGGTTGCCGACCGCAAGGGGCACGACCGCCGCTACTCGGTCGACATCTCCAAGAGCGCCGCCGAACTGGGCTACGCGCCCCGTGTCCCCTTCGGCAAGGGCCTGGCGGACACCGTCCGCTGGTACCGCGAGAACCGCGCGTGGTGGGAGCCCCTGAAACGCCCGGCCGGCGAACCCGCAGCCGAGAGCCACCCAGAGAAGTGACAACGAGAGGAGGAGCCGTGCGATTTCTGTTCACGATGTTGCCTGGCCGCTCACACCTGTACCCGATGGTCCCGCTGATCCGAGCCGTCCGTCTGGCAGGCCACCAGGTGCTGGTCGCCACCAGCGGTTCGGTCGTACGCCCGGCCGCCGAGTCCGGCCTGCCCGTCGTCGACATCGCCGCCGGGCAGGGCACCGGGGAACGCTACGACAAGCTGATGACGGACATCCTGGAGCCGGGACTTCCCGACGAGGCCCTGATGGCACTCATGGTCGACGGATACGCGGAGATCGGTGACCGGATGGCGGACGGAATCGCCCGGGTCGCCCGCGACTGGCGCGCCGAGGCGATCGTCTTCGAGCCCGGCCTCGCCCCCGGGCTGATCGTGGCCCGCGCACTCGGCGTGCCGGGCATCGTGCACGGCGTCGGCCTGCGGCACCCCACCTACTGGGCGATGACGCGGATGGGCGCGACCGCGAAGCGGCTGGGCCTGGACGGGCCGCCGACGCACCCGGACGCCGAGGTCAACATCAGCCCCGACTCACTGGAGGCGCTCAACGACGCGCCCGGCGAGGACGAGGCGGTCGTCCAGGTGCTGCCGATGCGGCCGCGTCCGTACAACGGGTCCGCCCAACTGCCAGCCTGGGCACTGCGCGAGGGCCGGCGCCCGCGCGTCGTCGCCACCATGGGCTCGGCACCGAGCACCAGCGGCGAAGGCTTCCTGCTGACCGACATCGTGCACGGCACCGCAGAGCTGGGCGTCGAGCTGATCATCACCGCCGGGGACGCCGAACTGTCAGCACTGCCCGACCCGTTGCCCGAGCACGTACGGCTCGTCGGCTGGATACCGCTGAGCGAGCTGCTCCCCACCTGCGACGCCGTGATCCACCACGGCGGCATGGGCACCATGTCCACCGCCTTCGCCACCGGCACGCCGCAGATCACCGTGCCGCCCAGCGGCGGATCGCCCGCCGCCCACGACGTCACCGAGCAGCGCGGGGCGGGCCTGACCGTATACCCGTCCGACCTCACGCCGGACGGCCTGGCCACGACGCTGCGGACCCTGCTCTCGACCCCGTCCTACCGGACCGCGAGCGCGGAGGTCGCCGCCGAGATGGCGGCCATGCCCAGCCCGACCGAGGTCGTGTCCCGGCTCACCGAACTGGCCGGCTGAGCGGCCCGGCTGACGACAAGGAAGTGATGACCATGCGGTACCTGTTCACCACGACACCCGGCTTCTCCCACACCACCCCGATGGTGCCGCTGGCGTACGCTGCGCAGCTGGCCGGGCACCAAGTGCTGTTCGCCGCCGGCGGACCGGCCCTGCGGGCGGGGGTCGGGGCGGGGCTCCCGGCCGTCGACGTCGCGCCCGGCGCGGACCTCACCCAGCCCTACGCCGAGCTCGCCGCGACGGCCGGAGGGACGGACCTCTCCGTCCAGGAGACAGAGCGTCTGCTCTTCAGCGCCTTCGGCACCATCGGCGAACTGATGCTGGACGGGCTGGTGGAGACCGCCCGCGAGTGGCGGGCCGACGCCGTGGTCTACCCACCGATGCTGCCCGCCGCGCTGCTCGCCGCACGGGCGGCCGGCTGCGGTGCCGTGCTGCACGGCATCGGGCTGCGGCACCCCGTCTTCCCCTGGCCGGAGGAACGATTCGCCGCCGCGGCGCGACGGTACGGCGTCACGGAGCTGCCGAGGCACCCGGACGCCGAACTCAGCCTGGGCCCGGACTCGCTGGAGAAGATCAACCCGACCGCGCCCGAGGACGACGGGACGGCCCCGCCCCTGGTGCCCATGTACCCCAGCCCGTACAACGGCGGCGGTGAGATCCCCGGCTGGGCACTGGACGAGGACAGACCGCGCATCGTCGTGACCATGGGGTCCGTCCCCGAACACAGCGGCCAGCGCGAACTGCTGTCCACCCTGATGACGGCCACGGCCGACCTGGAGGTCGAGGTGCTGGTGACCTCCGGCGGCGCGGACCTGCCCGCACTGCTGGGTCCACTGCCGGAACACGTCCGGCCGGTGGACTTCGTACCGCTGAGCACGCTGCTGCCGACCTGCGACGCCGTCGTCCACCACGGCGGGATGGGCACGATGTTCGCCGCACTCGCCGCCGGACTGCCGCAGGTGTGCCTGCCGACCACCAAGGGGGACGCGCTGACCAACTCCCAGGTCACCGAGCAGCGCGGCGCCGGGCTGACGCTGGACCCCGTGGGCCTGACCGGCGACGAGGCATCCGGCGCCCTGCGCGCGGTGCTCTCGACGCCCTCCTACCGAAAGGTGAGCGAGGAGGTCTCGGCCGAAATGCGCACCATGCCGAGCCCCCCGGAGGCGGTCTCCCACCTCACGGCATTACTGACCTGACCCACACCCCGCGGCCCTGCTGCCGGGGCCGCGGGCCGCCCCTGCCCCACCCGAGCCACCCGCACCCGCCCCGGCGCCCCTCCGGCCCGTCCGGCGCGTCCGGCGCGCCCCAGCCGGCCCGGCGCACCCCCACCCGGCCCCGCACACATCCCATCCGGCGCGCCCCCATCCAGCTGGCCCACCTCCAGCCGGTCCGGCGCACCCCCACCCCAGCTGACCCACCTCCAGCCGGTCCGGCGCGCCTCCAGCCCGTCCGGCGATTGAGGACCACCCCACCACTCGGCGCACCCCCACAGCCCGTCCGGCGATTGAGGACAAGAAACGGTGAAAGGGCGGGCCAGGGGCAAGACCCCCACCGCACCCACCTACCGCCGCGCCACTATCTCGATGAGCTCCTCAAGGTCATACCGCGCCCGCCGCGCGCTCCCGTACCGCGTAATGCGCCCACGACTCGCCCACTTGCGAATCGTCGCCTCGGAAACCCCTGCCGCCACGGCGGCCAACTCCGTGGGAACCGTGCGCCGCCCCACATCCGTACGCCGCCCCGCACCCGTACGCCGCCCCGCACCCGTACGACCCCCCGCCGTACCGCCCGACGCCCCACTCGTCACCGGGTACCGGCCCCTCCCCGCTGCCGCATCCCCCGGGCCAGCACCAGCCACTGCTGCGGCTCCCACGCATGCCCCGCCCCACAGCACACCCGTGGCGGCCGGGCCGCCGCACCGTCACCCGCGGCTGGCACCGAGAGCTTGCTTCGGCAGCCGGGATGCACGCAGAGCCCCAGTTCCAGCGAGGGCTCCGGCGAGGCGCTGTCGGGGTCGGCCGCCCGGTATCCGTCCCGCGTCAACTCCGCCAGTTCGGCGGCGATGCCGGCGGCGCTCCGGTGTCCGGCGAGCCAGTCCAGATGTCTGGTGAGAAATCCCGAGAGGCTCGCCACATCGCTCCGTTGCGGCTCTTCGACGCCGAGCGCGCGGGCCGCCAGCCCGGACCAGGAGGCGAGGGCGCTGAGCATCCGCGAACGGACCGCGAGACCCGCGTCGCCGACGGGTGAGGGAACGCCACGGGTACCGCTCACCCTGGTGGTGTTGCCCGCCGAAGAGCGGGCGAGCGCGGGAGCGCATTCACCGTAGAGGAAGGGCAGGTCCCCCAGTTGGGTCCGGACCCGTGCGCGGCAGTCCGCGCACAGCTTCCCGCGCTCTTCCATGGGTGGCCCGCCGCAGCTCCGGTTCTTCGGGCAGGCCGATACCGCACAGTGCGTCCCTGGCATGCTTCTGCTCCCCGATCCGCGTACCTACCGTGGTGAAAGCGTGCGCCCGGGGCGTCGTCGCTCCGGCGCGCCGCCGGTCCCGCCCAGCCTCACCGATGCGCCGGAGCGGGCACACGGAAGTGCGGAACAATTCCCTAAGTGCGGTGGGCGGAGCGGGAGTGCGGAAGTGCGGCCCCACCGCGCGCGACCGGGTGACGGGGTGACGTAACCTTCGCGGCATGCGTGACGGCAGCCTGAATCTGGACGACTTCGACGATCTCATCGAGCGCCCGCACAGCGGCATCCGCCGGGACGCCGAGGAACGGCGGCTCAGGACCGGCCTGCCGCCCGGTGCGCTCGGGCGGCTCGACGAGCTCGGCGAGTGGCTGGCGGCCGCCCAGGCCCAGGTGCCGGTGAAGCCGGTCCGCAGTCCCCGGATGGTCCTCTTCGCGGGCGACCACGGCGTTGCCGGGCTCGGTGTCTCGGCCCGCCCGGCGGGCACGGCGCACACCCTCGTACGGGCGACGCTCGACGGCCACAGCCCCGCGGCGATCCTGGCCCGCGAGTTCGGCGTACCGCTGCGCGTCGTCGACATGTCGGTCGACTGCCCGGCCGGTGAACTGCCCGCCGAGGTCACCCGGCACCGGGTGCGCCGCTCCTCAGGCCGGCTCGACACGGAGGACAGCCTCACCGCCGACGAGACGGAGCAGGCCTTCCGGGCTGGTATGGCCGTCGCCGACGAGGAGGCCGACGGCGGCACGGATCTGATCGTGCTCGGTGACCTGTCCGTCGGCGGCACGACGGCCGCGGGCACCCTGATCGCCGCCCTCTGCGGCACCGACGCGTCGGTGGTCACCGGCAGGGGCGGCGGCGGGATCGACGATCTGGTGTGGATGCGCAAGTGCGCGGCCATCCGGGACGGGCTGCGCCGCGCCCGCCCCGCGCAGGGCGACCAGCTCCGGCTGCTCGCCGCCGTCGCCGGTGCCGACCTCACGGCGCTCACCGGCTTTCTGCTCCAGTGCGCGGTGCGCCGTACGCCGGTCATCCTGGACGGCGTCGTCTCCGCGGCGTGCGCCCTCGTCGCGCAGCGCGTCGCGTTCCGCGCCCCGGACTGGTGGCTCGCCGGACAGTCGACCGGCGAACCGGCCCAGGCCAAGGCCCTGGACCGGATGGCGCTGGAGCCGCTTGCCGACCACCACGTCTCGGCAGGCGAGGGCACCGGCGCGCTGCTCGCACTCCCGCTGGTACGGGCGGCGGCGGAACTCGCGGCGGAACTGCCCGAGGTCACCGAACCGGACCCGGCCGACGACACCGACCCGGACGCCACCGGCACCGGCACCGGCACCTCTGACACCCCGAGCGCCCTCGACGCGACCTGACCGCCTCCCCGTCCCACTGCCGCAGCCATCCGTGACCCGGCACCCGTCGCCCGTCACGGGTCGGCCGGTCGGCCGGTCACGGGTAGCCTCCTCGCCCATGGAACGGACGGAGAGCACGGACGCGGCTGCCCGCGGCGCGGCGACACTGGGTGACGGACTGCGCTTCGCCTTCGGCACCCTCACCGCGCTGCCGGTGGCGCTGACCCGGTGGGACCGGCCCGCCGCCCGGCGCGGCATGGTGTGCGCCCCGCTCGCGGGCGCCGTGGTGGGTCTGGCGGCCGGCACGCTCGGCGCCGTACTTCTGCTGCTCGGTGCGGGCCCGCTGCTCGCCGCCGTCGCCGCGGTCGCCGTGCCCGCCGCACTGACCCGAGGGCTGCATCTGGACGGGCTCGCGGACGTCGCCGACGGGCTCGGCAGCGGTAAGCCCGCCGACGACGCGCTGCGGATCATGAAGCAGTCCGACATCGGCCCCTTCGGCGTGCTGACCCTCGTCCTCGTCCTGCTGGCGCAAGTCGCCGCGCTGAGCGAGCTGTACGCCCGCGACTGGGCCACCGGTGCCGCGGCGGCGGCCGTCGCCGGACTCGTCTCCCGCGCCGCCCTCACTCTCGCCGCCCGCGCCGGCGTACCGGCGGCACGGCCACAGGGGCTGGGCGCGGCCGTCGCCGGAGTCGTCGGCGTACGGGCCGCCGGTGCGACCGCGGCGGCCGTCGTCCTGCTGGCCGCGGGAGCGGGCACGGTGCGTGCACCGTACGGGCCGGTGCTGGCGGCCGCCGCGGCCGTCCTGGCGCTCGCCGCCGGTGAACTCCTGCTGCGGCACTGCCGACGACGCTTCGGCGGGGTGACCGGTGACGTGTTCGGCGCACTGTCGGAAACGGCAACCACCGGCGTCCTTGTCGTTCTTGCGCTGGGCTGACCCCCCGACGGGCATCGCGCGCGGCGGGCGCGGAGGCGTAGGGTCGCCGAAAAACACGGGCACAGACGGGCATACGATGCCCGAAGTGTCCAAGGCCGTGCACACCCAGACGGCTCCACAAACGAAAGCAGGTCCCTTCCACCGTGTCTGCTCTGACTCTCAGCACCTCGTCCGCCGCGACGCTGCGCGCGGACGCCGTCGTCGTCGGCGTCGCCCAGGGCGCCAAGGGACTCGTCGTCGCCCCGGGCGGCGAGGCCGTGGACAAGGCGTTCGGCGGGAAGCTGGCCGCCACCCTGGACGCCCTCGACGCGAGCACCGGCGAGGGCGAGCTCACCAAGCTGCCCGCCCCGTCCAGCGGTCTCAAGGCGCCGGTCGTGCTGGTGGTCGGGCTGGGTGACGTCCCGAAGAAGAACGCGGACTACGAGCCGGAGACGCTGCGCCGCGCGGCCGGTGCCGCCGCCCGCGCGCTGACCGGCACCAAGAAGGCGGGCTTCGCGCTGCCGCTCGGCGGACCGGAGACGGTGGCGGCGGTGGCCGAGGGCGCGCTGCTGGGCGCGTACGCGTTCACCTCGTACCGGGGGACGGACAAGAACGACGCGTCCGCCAAGGACGCCACCGCCGGCAAGGACGGCAAGCCCGGCAAGAACAAGAAGAGCAAGAAGGACGGCAGCGCCCCGCTCGCGGAGATCGCACTGCTCGGCGCGAAGCCCCGTGACAAGGACCACAAGGCCGCGGCCGACCGTGCCGAGGTGCTGGCCGCCGAGGTGCGCCGCGCACGCGACCTGGTGAACCTGCCCCCCAACGCTCTGAACCCGAAGACCTTCGCCGCGCACGTCCAGGCGGCGGCCAAGGAGCACGGCCTCAAGGTCGAGGTGCTGGATGAGAAGGCGCTCGCCAAGGGCGGCTACGGCGGCATCCTGGGCGTCGGCCAGGGCTCGGACAGCCCGCCCCGGCTGGTGCGGCTCACCTACACGCACCCCAAGGCGAAGAAGTCGCTCGCCTTCGTCGGCAAGGGCATCACCTACGACTCGGGCGGCATCTCGCTCAAGCCCGCCGGTCACAACGAGACGATGAAGTGCGACATGGCGGGCGCCGCGGCCGTCTTCGGCGCGGTCGTCGCCAGCGCGCGGCTGGGCCTGCCCGTCAATGTCACCGGCTGGCTGGCGCTCGCCGAGAACATGCCCTCCGGTGCCGCCACCCGCCCCGGCGACGTGCTGAGCATGTACAGCGGCAAGACCGTCGAGGTGCTGAACACCGACGCCGAAGGCCGTCTGGTGCTGGCCGACGCGCTTGCCCGCGCCTGTGAGGAGTCGCCGGACGCGCTCGTGGACGTCGCCACCCTCACCGGCGCCATGGTGATGGCACTGGGCAACCGCACCTTCGGCATCATGGCGAACGACGACGCCTTCCGCGCCACCATGCACGAGATCGCGGGCGAGGCCGGCGAGGCGTCCTGGCCGATGCCCGCCCCGCAGCACCTGCGCAAGGGCATGGACTCGCCCATCGCCGACCTCGCCAACATGGGCGAGCGGATGGGCGGCGGCCTGGTCGCGGGCCTCTTCCTGGAGGAGTTCGTCGCGGAGGGCACCACCTGGGCCCACCTGGACATCGCCGGTCCGGGCTTCAACGAGGGCAGCCCCTTCGGCTACACCCCGAAGGGCGGCACCGGCGCGGCCGTACGCACCCTGCTGGGGCTGGCCGAGCGCACCGCCGCAGGCGATCTGGGCTGAGCGGGCGCGGGATCTGGCACGCGTCCCCTCGGCCCTGCGGGCCTGGGGAGGCCCCCTGCTCGCGGCGTTGCGAGCGCACGCACCAGATCCCGCCCGCTCTCCGACGAAGCCGGCCCGGCCCCGATCGCTCCCGGCGAACGGGGCCGTACGTCTGCTTGACCCGGCCCCGCGTCCCGTCTTCGGCCAACAAGTGACAAGATGGATCCTCGGCAGGACAGGGGCCCCGCGACTTCCACCGAAGTCGAGTCCAGGGCCGACACACACAAGCGGCCGAACGTACAGCCGCCCCGGCCGGTCGAGACCGGTCTTGGCGCACCCATGCATGGAGGACGTGACGTGGCGAACGACGCCAGCACCGTTTTCGACCTAGTGATCCTCGGTGGCGGCAGTGGCGGTTATGCCGCTGCCCTGCGTGCCGCTCAGCTGGGTCTGGACGTCGCCCTGATCGAGAAGAACAAGCTCGGCGGCACCTGTCTGCACAACGGATGTATCCCCACCAAGGCACTGCTGCACGCGGGTGAAATCGCCGACCAAGCCCGTGAGAGCGAAGAATTCGGCGTCAAGGCGACCTTCGAGGGCATCGACATCGCCGGGGTCCACAAGTACAAGGACGGCGTCGTCGCCGGGCTGTACAAGGGGCTCCAGGGCCTGGTGGCCAGCCGCAAGGTCACCTATGTGGAGGGCGAGGGCAGGCTCTCCTCCCCCACCTCCATCGAGGTGAACGGCCAGCGCTACGAAGGCCGGCACATCCTGCTGGCGACGGGCTCCGTGCCGAAGTCGCTGCCCGGTCTGGAGATCGACGGCAACCGCATCATCTCGTCCGACCACGCGCTGGTCATGGACCGGGTGCCCCAGTCCGCGATCATCCTGGGCGGCGGCGTGATCGGGGTCGAGTTCGCCTCCGCCTGGAAGTCCTTCGGTACGGACGTCACCATCGTGGAGGGTCTCCCCCACCTGGTGCCCGCCGAGGACGAGAACAGCTCCAAGCTGCTGGAGCGCGCCTTCCGCAAGCGCGGTATCGGCTTCTCGCTGGGCTCCTTCTTCGAGAAGGCCGAGTACACCGACGGCGGTGTCAAGGTCTCGCTGGCCAACGGCAAGACCTACGAGGCCGAGGTGCTGCTCGTGGCCATCGGCCGCGGCCCGGTCTCGCAGGGGCTGGGGTACGAGGAGGCCGGGGTCGCCATCGACCGCGGCTTCGTGGTGGCCGACGAGTACTGCCGCACCAACGTGCCGACGATCTCCGCGGTCGGCGACCTCATCCCCACCCTCCAGCTCGCGCACGTCGGCTTCGCCGAGGGCATCCTGGTCGCCGAGCGCCTGGCCGGGCTCAGCCCCGTGCCGGTTGACTACGACGGCGTGCCGCGGGTGACGTACTGCCACCCCGAGGTGGCGTCGGTGGGTGTCTCCGAGGAGAGGGCCAAGGAGCTCTACGGCGCGGACAAGGTCGTGACCCTCAAGTACAACCTCGCCGGGAACGGCAGGAGCAGGATTCTGAAGACCGCGGGCGAGATCAAGCTCGTCCAGGTCCGTGACGGTGCCGTGGTCGGCGTCCACATGGTCGGTGACCGGATCGGTGAGCAGGTGGGCGAAGCCCAGCTGATCTACAACTGGGAAGCGCTGCCGGCAGAGGTCGCGCAGCTCATCCATGCCCACCCGACGCAGAACGAGGCGCTCGGCGAGGCCCACCTGGCCCTCGCGGGCAAGCCCCTGCACTCACACGACTGACATTCACCCGGGCGCGACCGCATCCGCACATTCGTAAGGAGCAACAGAAGCCATGGCGGTTTCCGTAACCCTGCCGGCGCTCGGCGAGAGCGTGACCGAGGGCACCGTCACCCGTTGGCTCAAAGCCGAGGGTGAGCATGTCGAGGCCGACGAGCCGTTGCTCGAGGTCTCGACCGACAAGGTAGACACCGAGATCCCCGCCCCCGCGGCGGGCACCCTGGCCTCCATCAAGGTGGCCGAGGACGAGACCGTGGAGGTCGGCGCCGAGCTGGCCGTCATCGATGACGGCAGCGGCGCCCCGGCACCGGCCCAGCCGGAGGCCGCGGCCCAGCCGGAGCCCGCGCCTCAGGCCCCAGCCGCGGCCCAGCCGGAGCCCGCACCTCAGGCCGCGGCCCAGCCCGCGGCACCCGCCCCGGCGCCGGCAGCCGCAGAGCAGCCCGCCCAGCCCACAGAGCCTGCTCAGCCGGCTCAGCCCGAGGCCGCCCCCACCGGTGGCGCCTCGGGGGGCACCGATGTCGTACTGCCCGCACTGGGCGAGTCCGTCACCGAGGGCACCGTCACCCGCTGGCTCAAGGCGGTCGGCGAGTCGGTCGAGGCCGACGAGCCGCTGCTGGAGGTCTCGACCGACAAGGTGGACACCGAGATCCCCGCCCCCGCCTCCGGCACCCTGCAGGAGATCGTGGTGGGCGAGGACGAGACGGCGGAGGTCGGCGCCAAGCTGGCCGTGATCGGCACCGGTGCCGCCGCTCCGGCGGCGGCTCCCGCCCCGGCCCCGGCCGAGCCCACCCAGGCACCCGCCCCGGCTCCTGCTCCCGCCCCGGCTCCTGCTCCTGCTCCGGCCCCGAGCGCACCCGCCGCACCCAGCGCACCCGCCCCCAGCGCGCAGCCCAGCGCACCCGCCGCAACGGAGCCCCCCGGCACCGGTGACGGCGCGTACGTCACCCCCCTCGTCCGCAAGCTCGCGGCCGAGCAGGGTGTGCGGCTGGCGGACGTCAAGGGCACCGGCGTCGGTGGCCGGATCCGCAAGCAGGACGTCGTGGAGGCCGCCGAGGCCGCCAAGCGGGCAGCCGCCCAGGCGCCCGCACCGGCCGCAGCCGCCCCGAAGCGGGCCCCGGCTGCCAAGGCGGAGCCGTCGCCGCTGCGTGGGCAGACCATCAAGATGCCCCGCATCCGCAAGGTCATCGGCGAGAACATGATGCGGGCGCTGCACAGCCAGGCGCAGCTGTCCACCGTGATCGAGGTGGACGTCACCCGGGTCATGAAGCTGCGCGCCCGGGCGAAGGAGGCATTCCTCGCGCGGGAGGGCGTCAAGCTCTCCCCGATGCCGTTCTTCGTGCAGGCCGCCGCCGAGGCGCTGAAGACGAACCCGTCCGTCAACGCCAAGATCAACGACGACGGCACGGTCACCTACCACGATGTCGAGAACGTCGGCATCGCGGTGGACTCGGAGAAGGGCCTGATGGTCCCGGTCATCAAGGAGGCCGGAAACCTCAACCTGGCGGGCATCGCCCGCAAGACCGCCGACCTGGCGAAGAAGGTCCGCAGCGGCGGCCTGAGCCCGGACGACATGTCCGGCGGCACGTTCACGATCAGCAACACCGGTTCCCGCGGTGCGCTGTTCGACACGGTGATCGTGAACTACCCGCAGGTCGCTGAGCTGGGCATCGGCGCCACCGTGCGGCGTCCGGTGGTCATCGACCACCCGGAGCTGGGCGAGACCATCGCCGTCCGCGACATGGTCTACCTGACCCTGTCCTACGACCACCAGCTGGTCGACGGCGCGGACGCGGCCCGCTACCTGGGAGACCTGAAGACGCGTCTCGAAGCAGGCGAGTTCGAGGGCGAGCTCGGCCTGTAGGGACCACCCAGCAGGCACGACGACCCCCGCTTCGGATCCTTCCGGGCGGGGGTCGTCGCCGTATCGTCGAGAGACCAACCGGCCCGGAGGAGCATGCGCATGACCCCACCCGTCATCCATTCGCTGCGTGAACAGATCCGCGAGCACATCGTCGGAGGGATCGTCAGCGGGCGCTGGAAGCCGGGGGAACGCATCGTGGAGCGACGCATCGCGGTGGAGCTCAAGGTCAGCCAGACGCCCGTACGGGAGGCGCTGCGTGAGCTGGAGGCGCTGCGGCTGATCGAGTCGGCGCCGAACAAGGGCGTACGGGTACGTGAGCTGTCGGCCGCCGACCTGGAGGAGATCTACCCAGTCCGCGCCGGACTGGAGCAGATCGCCGCGGAGCTGGCCGCCCCCCACCTCGCGGGCGACGTCTCCCGCTTGGCGCCCCATGTCGACGCCCTGTACGAGGCCGACCGCAAGGGCGACGGCGAGGCCCAGGTCCGGCACACCGTCGCCTTCCACCGGGAGCTGGTGCGCGCCTCCGGGAACAGCGTGCTGCTGCACACCTGGGAGTCGCTGGGCATCGAGGTGTGGACGGCGCTCTCCATCCGCTGGCTGGGCACGGTGCAGGAGTCCTACGCGGAGGAGCACGAGGCCGTCCTCGAAGCCTTCCGCCATCGCGATCCCCGCATCGGCGACCTGGTCAAGTCCCACGTCCTGGGCTGCGCCCCCCGCCCTTGACCCCGGCCCTGGTCCCCGGCCCTGGTCCCGGGCCCTGGGCTCAGCCCTGGCTTTCACCCCTGATACGGGGCACCCCGTGCCCCTTTCCATGGCACGGAATGCCAATTTCAGTGGAAGCTTTGATCGATCATCGATCGCAGGCGTACAGTCGGCTCGTTGGGGAGTCCCCCTGTCCTGCCCAGTCATCGGGACCATCCCGCACACACCCCCAGCTCATCTGTCCGCCCGTCCGGAAGGTGGCCACCATGCCCGAACCCGTACGTCCCCATCCGAGCGAGCTCGACCAGCTCCCGGACCGCGACCCGCAGGAGACCGCCGAGTGGCGCGAGTCCCTGGACTCCGTCGCGCAGCACGCCGGCGCCCACCGGGCCACCTACCTGATGCGCCGCACCCTTGAGCACGCCGAACACAGCGGCCTCGCCCTGCCGAAGCTGCTGGAGACGGACTACGTCAACACGATCCCCACCGCCGCCGAGCCGGAGATACCCGGCGACGAGGCGATGGAGGCGCGGATCACCGCCTGGAACCGCTGGAACGCCGCCGCGATGGTCACCCGCGGCAGCCGCTTCGGCCTCGGCGGACACATCGCGACGTTCGCTTCCGCCGCCTGGCTCTACGAGACCGGCTTCCAGCACTTCTTCCGCGGCAAGGAGACCGTCGGCTCCGACGGTTCCCCCGAGGCAGGCGATCAGCTCTATCTCCAGGGCCACGCCTCACCCGGCATCTACGCCCGCGCCTTCCTGGACGGACGCCTCAGCGAGGGCGACCTCGACCGGTTCCGCCAGGAGGCCGGTGGCCAGGGGCTCCCTTCCTACCCGCACCCGAGGCGGATGCCGTGGCTGTGGGAGTTCCCCACCGTCTCGATGGGCCTCGGTCCGCTCTCCGCGATCTATCAGGCCCGCTTCAACCGGTATCTGACCAGCCGGGGCATCAAGGACACCTCCACCTCGCACGTCTGGGCCTTCCTCGGCGACGGCGAGATGGACGAGCCGGAGTCGACGGCCGCACTCGCCCTCGCCGGGCGTGAGGGGCTCGACAACCTCACCTTCGTCATCAACTGCAACCTGCAGCGCCTCGACGGCCCGGTCCGCGCGAACTTCAAGATCGTGCAGGAGCTGGAGGCCCAGTTCCGCGCGGCGGGCTGGAACGTCGTCAAGTCGCTGTGGGGCTCGGCCTGGGACGAACTGCTGGCACTCGACACCACCGGCGCCCTGGTCCGGCGCCTCCGCGAGGTGCCCGACGCGCAGTTCCAGACGTACGCGACGCGCGAGGTCGCCTACATCCGGGAGCACTTCTTCGGTGCGGACCCGGCCCTCGCCGAGATGGCCAGGCTCCTGACCGACGCGAAGATCGCCGAGTGCTTCCACACCTCACGCGGCGGCCACGAGCCCCGCAAGGTGTACGCCGCCTACCGTGCCGCCCTCGCGCACAAGGGCGCGCCGACGGTCATCCTGGCGCAGACCGTCAAGGGCTGGACGCTGGGTGCGGGCTTCGAGTCGCGCAACGCCAACCACCAGATGAAGAAGCTGGACGGCGCGCAGTTCCGCACCATGCGGGACTTGCTGGAGCTGCCCATCCCGGACAGCAAGCTGGACGGCGAGCTGGTGCCGTACGTGCATCCCGGCGCCGACTCGCCCGAGGTGCGTTACCTCCAGGACCGCCGGGCCGCTCTCGGCGGCCCCGCTCCGGCCCGCCGGGTGCACCCGGTCGGGCTGCCCGAGCCCGCCGCGAAGCCCTTCGAGGCGCTGGCCAAGGGCTCTGGTTCGCAGGAGATCGCGACCACGATGGCCTTCGTCCGCCTGATCAAGGATCTGATGCGGGACAAGGAGAGCGGCAAGCGCTGGGTCCCGATCGTGCCGGACGAGGCCCGGACCTTCGGCATGGAGTCGCTGTTCCCGTCGGCGGGCATCTACTCGCCGCTCGGCCAGACCTACGACCCGGTCGACCGCGACCAGCTGCTGTACTACAAGGAAGCGGAGAACGGCCAGATCCTCAACGAGGGGATCACCGAGGCCGGTTCGATGGCGGACTTCACCGCCGCCGCGTCGGCCTACGCCACCCACGGCGAGCCGATGATCCCCTTCTACATCTTCTACTCGATGTTCGGCTGGCAGCGCACCGCCGACCAGATGTGGGCGCTCGCCGACCAGCTCGGCCGCGGCTTCCTGATCGGTGCCACCGCGGGCCGTACGACGATGACCGGTGAGGGTCTCCAGCACGCCGACGGGCACTCACCGCTGATCGCCTCGACGAACCCGGCGGCGCTCAGCTACGACCCGGCGTTCGCCTACGAGATCGGGGTGATCGTCCGGGATGGTCTGCGCCGGATGTACGGCCCGGACCCGGCGCTGCACGAGGACGTCTTCTACTACCTCACGGTCTACAACGAGACGAAGGTGCAGCCCGCGATGCCGGAGGGCGTCGAGGAGGGCATCCTCCGCGGCCTCTACCGCTTCCGCGAGGGGACGGCACCCGCCGGTGGCTCCGCCGCCGGGGAGGGCACCGAGGCTCCCCGCGTCCAGCTGCTGGCCTCCGGCACGGCGGTCCACTGGATTCTGGAGGCGCAGCAGCTCCTCGCGGACGAGTGGGGGGTGACCGCCGACGTGTGGTCCGCCCCGTCCTGGAGTGAGCTGCGCCGTGACGCGCTCGCCTGCGACGCCGCACAGCTCAGAGGCGAGGAGCGGACCCCGTATGTCACGCGCGCGCTGGCGGGCGCTCCCGGCCCCGTCCTCGCGGTGAGTGACTGGATGCGGGCTGTGCCGGACCAGATCAGCCAGTGGGTCGAGCAGGACTGGTCCTCGCTGGGCACCGACGGCTTCGGGCTCTCCGACTCGCGCGAGGCGGCCCGGCGGTACTTCGGGGTCGACGCGCAGTCGATCGTCGTCGCCGCGCTCTCCCGGCTCGCCCGCCGCGGCGAGGTGAAGCAGGAGACGGTGCGCCAGGCCGCGGAGCACTACGGCCTGGCCTGACGGCCCACCGCGTACGCACCACCCGCACGCCCCCGTCCCGGCACCCGCCGGGGCGGGGGCGTGCGTGCGCCGGTCAGACCGGTTCCCCCGACGCGTCGTCGTCCGGCACGTCGGGGTGCTTGCGCAGTCGGAGGATCGCGGCGACAAGCCCGCCCCAGACGATGACGATGGCGATGCACATCATGGTGACGGCGGCGGCGGACATCAGCGGCCCCTCTCCCTGGTTGTCCCGTTCTTGGTTGTCCCGGCAGTCCCTGTGCCGGCAGTCCCTGTGCCGCTGGTCCCGGTCCCGCTGGTCCCTGGGCCACCGGTCGGCGGGCCGGAGCCGCGGCCGGGCTCCGAGAGCGGCAGTTCGTCGGTGTGCCTCCACGGGATCAGCGAGAGGAGGATGCCGACGACCAGCGCTCCGATGGCGACGCCCCAGCCGTACTTGAGCAGGAAGTCGTCCGTGAATCCGCCGTAGTTCTCGTCGAACTCGGAGCGCAGGCTGTCCACCATCATCCAGCCCAGCCCCAGCGGGGTGACCAGCCCGAGGAAGAACAGCCACCACTTGCCGAGCCGCACCGCCGAGGTCGCGTTCGCATGCTCCTGGAGCTGCGGGAGGGCCCGCAGCCACCAGGCGACGACGACCACGAAGACCAGGGCGGCCAGGGCGATGCCGTACTGGTTGATGAAGTGGTCGGAGGCGTCGAGGAACCAGACGCCGTTGTCGGAGGAGAACAGCAGCAGGGACACGACGGCGATCAGTCCGCCGACCGAGAGGACCGCGGGCACCCGGCTCATCCCGGTGCGGTCCTGCACCGAGGCGACGACGACCTGCACGATACTCACCAGCGAGGTGAAACCGGCGATGGCCAGCGACACGAAGAACAGCAGTCCGAACAGCCAGCCTGTCGGCATGCTGGAGATGACCGTCGGGAAGGCGACGAAGGCCAGCCCCAGTCCCTCGGTCGCGACTTCGTCGACCGGCACCCCTTCGGCCTGGGCCATGAAGCCGAGCGTGGCGAACACGCCGATGCCGGCCAGGATCTCGAAGGAGCTGTTCGCGAAGCCCGCGACCAGCGCGGAGCCGCTGAGGTCGGCGCGGCGCCCCAGATACGACGCGTAGGTGACCATGATGCCGAAGCCGATGGACAGCGAAAAGAAGATCTGCCCGTAGGCGGCCACCCACACACTGCCCTCGCCCAGCGCCGACCAGTCGGGAGAGAAGAGCGCGTCCAGCCCGCCGGCGGCGCCGTCCAGCGTGAGTGCGCGGATCACCAGCACAGCGAAGAAGATGACCAGCAACGGGATGAACAGCATGTTCGCCCGCTCGATGCCGCGCCGGACACCGAAGGCGAGGACGACGAGCACGACGAGCCATACCGCCAGCAGGGGCCAGAACACCCCGGCGACGTAACCGCTCACATCGCCCGGCGTCTCGGCCGCCTGAAGGAAGTCGCCGAAGAGGAACTCCTCGGGGTTGTCACCCCACTGCTCCCCGACGGAGAAGCCGACGTAGCGCACCGCCCAGGCGAGGATCACCGAGTAGTAGGTGGCGATGACGAAGCAGATCGCCACCTGCCACCAGCCGATGACCTGTACGGGCTTCGCCAGTTGGCGGAAGGCCGCGGGAGGTGACCGCCGGTACTTGCGGCCCACCGTGTACTCGAGGATGAGCAACGGCAGCCCGGCCGTCAGCAGAGCGATGAGATACGGCAGCAGGAAGGCCCCGCCGCCGTTCTTGTACGCCTCCGCCGGGAAGCGCCAGATGTTGCCGAGGCCGATGGCCGATCCGATCGCGGCAAGGAGGAATCCGGTCCGGGACCCCCAGCGCTCGCGGGCTTTTTGAGGCATTTTTCATCCTTGGTTATTTTCACCGCAATTGTCCGCACGTTAACAGCGAGGCCGCACGCACGCGCTCCGGGCGGCTCCGTTCGCGCCGTGTTGCCCGTACTCGCGTGAATACGCGCCGGACAGGAAACCCGGCGGCCTCGGCCCGTGCGGGACGGCAGACTGGGACCCATGCGCGCTGCACGGCTGATCAGGATGGTGCTGCTGCTCCAGGCACGGCGATCGATGACCGCGGCCGAACTGGCCGGGCAGCTGGAGGTGTCGGAGAGGACGGTCGCCCGGGACATGCTGGCCCTCTCCGAGGCGGGCGTCCCGGTCTACGCCGACCGGGGCCGCACCGGCGGCTACCGGCTGATCGGGGGATACCGCACCCGGCTGACAGGACTGGGCCGTACGGAGGCCGAGGCGCTCTTCCTGTCCGGGGTGCCCGCCGCGCTGCGCGGGATGGGACTGGCGGACGCGGGGTCCGCGGCCCGGCTGAAGGTCTCGGCCGCCCTCATACCGGAGCTGGCGGACGCCGAGGAGACCGCCGCACAGCGGTTCCATCTGGACGCACCGGGGTGGTGGCAGGAGCCGGAGACACCACCGCTGCTGCTCTCCGTCGCCGAAGCCGTCCGGGACGACCGCCGTATCGCGGTCCGCTACCGGCGCCGCGACGGCGAGGTGGAGCGGGAGCTGGAGCCGTACGGGCTGGTGCTGAAGGCGGGCGTCTGGTACCTCGTGGCGCGTGCGCCGGGGGGCTTCCGGGTGTACCGGGTGGACCGCGTCACCGATGTCCGCCAGGCGGGCCGGGAGCGGGCGTGGGCTGCGGGGACGGGGGCGGGGGCCGAGCGGGCAGGGGCCGAGCTAGATCCGGGGAGCCGCTTCGTGCGGGACGTGAACTTCGACCTGCCGGGCTTCTGGGCCGAACGGGCCGCCGACTTCGCCCGCTCGATCCTGCGGGACGAGGTGACGCTGCGGCTCTCGGAGTCCGGTGCGCGGCAGCTGCGGTACGTCACCGACCGTACGGCCGCGGACGAGGCACTGGAGCGGGGCACCCGCGATCAGCAGAGGCGGATCACCGTCACCCTGGCCGTGGAGAGCCTGGACGTCGCCTTCAGCCAGCTGCTGGGGCTCGGCCCGGAGTGCGAGGTCCTCCGGCCCGCCGGGCTGCGCGGCCGGTTCCGGGAGGCCGCCGCACGCATGGCCGCGCTGTACGGCGAGCAGTCCGGGCGTACGGCGGACGGCACCCGCCTCACCGGCCGCCACGACGGCTGCCGGTGAGGCAGGAGGCTGATGCGGTGACGGGTCAGCGGTAGCCCGTGACGTCCGCGGGCTTACCCGCCTGCACCACCTCGATGAGATACCGCCAGGCGTCGGGACGCGAGCCGTCGGTGTCGGTGAAGCCGTACTCCTGGGCCAGCCCGCCGCTGGAGAGCGAGCGTCCCCGGAAACGCTCCCGTTCCGGATCCGCTGCCAGCGCGGCCAGCGCACGGCCGACGTACACGGGCGACTCGGAGATCGCGAAGTGCGGATCCTGCTCGCAGCCCTTCCGCCAGTCCGCCTCGGTCACCTTGAAGTGCGTGTCGAGCATCGCCTCGGAGCGCAGCCAGCCGGGCGTCAGACAGACCGCCGTGGCCCCGTACTCCGCCAGCTCGCCCGCGAGCCCGTGTGCCATCCGCAGCGGCGCGTACTTGGCGAGGTCGTAGTAGAACGGCTGGCGGTAGTTGCGGTTGTACTCCTCGGTCCCGTCGGTCACCTCCACCAGCAGACCGCCCGGCCGCCGGGTCAGCAGCGGGAGGGCGTAATGGCTGGTGATGATGTGCGTCTCGACCCCGAGCCGCAGGATGCGCAGGCCGTCGGCCAGATCGTGTTCCCACATCTTGTCGCTCCAGCCGACCAGGTGATCACCGCCCCAGATGTCGTTGACCAGGATGTCCAGCCGCCCCTGCTCCCGGTCGATCCGCTCGGTGAGGGCCCGCACCTGCTCCGGGACCAGATGGTCCGTCGGTACGGCGATGCCGGTGCCGCCCGCCTCCTCGATCAGCTCCGCCGTCTCCTCGATTGTCTCCGCCGCCCTGCCGACCTCGCTGGTGTGCGCGCGAGTGGTGCGGCCGGTCGCGTACACCGTCGCCCCGGCCCGGCCCAACTCCACCGCCATCGCCCGTCCCGAGCCCCGCGTCGCCCCCGCGACCAGCGCGACCCTGCCTTCCAGCGCGCCCTTGCCCTGTTCCATGCACCGCTCCTCATCGTCCTCGTGGCCCTGGCCGTCCTCGTGGCCCTGGCTGTTCTCGTGGCCGGTTCCGGACACGGCAGCGACAGTGCCAGCGATACCCGACACCCCACGTCCGGGTTTTTGAACGCGTTTCCCCGGCCCTCGTGCGGGCAGCGTCGCGCACCGTTGGGACGCGTTCCGATAACGACACAGCCGCATCTGCCGCGCTCCGCGTGCGACGGGGTATCGAAGGGCCGATGCTGGTCCCGTGATGGACGAGACGGAGTTCTGGGAGCATGTGGACAGCGCCCGCGAGGCCGCCGAGGGCGACCCCGAAGAGCAGGCCGATGTACTGGTCGAGCGGCTCACCCGGCTCGACCCGGAGGCGGTCGGCGTATTCGCACGACATTTCGAGTCCCGCTACCAGCGGGCCTACCAGTGGGACCTGTGGGCCGCGGCCTGGATTCTGCTGGACGGCGCCAGCGACGATGTCTTCGACGCCTTCCGCTGCTGGCTCATCGGCCAGGGGCGGGAGGTGTTCGAGGGTGCGGCGCATGACGCCGACTCGCTCGCCGGCCTGCTGGGGGATTTCGACCGGGAGCTGGACGGCGAGGCCGAGGATCTGGGCTTCGCGGCGGACGAGGCGTACGAGCAGCTGACCGGCACCGTACTGCCGGATCCGGCGCTGCCCGAGCCCAGCGGCGAACCGGCCGGCACCCCGCTCAACCTGGAGGACGACGCGGCGCTGGCGGAGCGGCTCCCGAAGCTATGGGACCGATTCGGGCGGTAGCGGCAGCAGCGGCAGCGTCAGCGCCGGGTGAGCCGACGGCCCATCAGGACATCGTCCACGTACTCCCCCTCCAGCAGGAACTCCCCCGGCAGCACGCCCTCCACCTCGAAGCCCGCAGACTCGTAGAGCCTGCGGGCGGCCTTGTTGTGCCCGAGCACCCGCAGGGTCATCCGCAACGCGTACTGCTCAGCCGCCCGCGCGCACGCCGCCTCCAGCAGGGCCCGCGCGATGCCGAGGCCGCGCGCCGCGCCGTCCACGGCCAGCCCCTGTATCTGGCGGACGTGCGCGTTGCTGGGCAGCGGGGTCGGGTGCACGACCCGGATGTATCCCACGATGCCCGCACCGTCCGCACCGTCCGCACCGTCCGCACCGGTTCCACCAGCCCCACCGGACCCACCGGCCTGGCCGGAGGCGGCCAGTTCGGCGACGATGATGTGCGAGGGCCGGTGGCCGGAGTCGAAGAAGGGCGCGTACGGCGGCTGCGGCCGCGGTGAGACGGCGTGCAGCGGTGACCAGGTGCGCCGGTCCAGCTCGGCGAGCGCGGTGCCGTCGGCGAGCTCAGCGCCGCGAAGAGTGAACGTGGGAGCCATGCGCGTCACTCTGCCTCGCCTCTCGCCCGCTCGTCCACCAGGATGTGCGGTATGCGCATCGCAGTCACCGGTTCCACCGGTCTCATCGGCACGGCTCTCGTCAGCTCGCTCCGTAACGACGGTCACGAGGTGGTCCGCCTCGTACGGCGCGCGGCGCGTGCGGGCGACGAGGTGGAGTGGCACCCCAAGCGGCAGTACGTCGACACCTCAGGGCTCGTCGGCTGCGAGGCCGTCGTCCATCTCGCGGGCGCGGGCATCGGGGACCGGCGCTGGACGGCCGCCTACAAGCAGGAGTTGCGCGACAGCCGGGTCCTGAGCACCGGCGCCCTCGCCAAGGCCCTCACCTCACTGGACACCCCGCCCCGAACCCTGCTGCTCGGCTCGGCCGTCGGCTACTACGGGGATACGGGCGACCGCGCCGTGGACGAGAGCGCCCCGCCCGGCACCGGCTTCCTCGCGGACCTGGTCCAGGACTGGGAGGCGGCCTCCGAGCCCGCGACGGAGGCGGGCGTACGGACGGTCTTCGCGCGCACCGGGCTCGTCGTGGCGCGCAAGGGCGGCGCCTGGGGAAGGCTCTTCCCTCTCTTCCGGGCCGGGCTGGGCGGACGGCTGGGCAACGGCCGCCAGTACTGGAGCCACATCGCACTGCACGACCACATCGCGGCTCTGCGGCACCTCCTGGACACCCCGGATCTCCACGGGCCGGTGAACCTGACGGCCCCCGAGCCGGTCACCAACCGCGAAGTGACCGCCGCCATGGGGCGGGTGCTCCGGCGGCCGACGCCGTTCCCGGTTCCGCCCTTCGCCCTGCGGATCGCGCTCGGCGAGTTCGCCGAGGACGTCCTGGGCAGCCAGCGGGTGCTGCCCGGCAAACTGCTCGACTCCGGTTTCCGCTTCGCCTTCCCCAGCATCGACGAGGCGATCAGGGCTGCGCTGGAGTGACCGCGCCGGCCGCACGGCTGGACCGACGGGGCGGGCTCACAGACGGCCCGTCCCGCGCACCGCGCACCGCGCGGACGGGCGTCGACGCGGTGCGCAGGACGCGTACGGCAGTCGCGTTCCGGCGGTCACATATCTGCCGTACGCCCTCTCATGCGCCCTGCCGCGCGCTCCTGTGCGCTGCCGTGCGACGGCGCTTGACTCGCGCACTACTGACGGCAACGCTCCGACTGCATAGGGTCGACCCGAACTCGGGTAATTCTCGCGCCGGCCCGGGCATCAGGTCAGCGGGACGTCGCGTCGTGAGGCGCCCAAGTCCCCGCTGGAGAAGCCCTACTGCCGCGCGCCGACCACGGGGAGGGCACGTGCTCATCAGCAGCGCACGCACAGGCCGTACGGACGCCGATGACGCCGATGTCGTCATCGTCGGCGCCGGGCTGGCCGGACTGGCCGCAGCGCACCACCTCATGCGAGCGGGCCTGCGGGTCACCGTGCTGGAGGCCGCGCAGCGGGTCGGCGGCAGAATGGCCACCGACCAGGTGGACGGCTACCGGCTGGACCGCAGTCCCGGGCTTCTCGGCGCCGACTGGCCCGAGCTCGCCGCGCTTCCGGGGCTGGGCCTGGGCTCCGCGCTCGCGCTGCGCCCCTTCACGCCGGGCGCGTTGCTGCGCACCGGCGACCGCTGGCTGCGCGTCGGCGAACTGCGGCAGACCGCCGGGCGGCAGGTCTACGCGGTGCGGCCCGTACGCCCCGGGCTCCACGGGCGCCCCGGCGGGCCGGAACGCCCCGAGGGGTCCCATCCGGGCAGAGGGCCGGGGGCGCGGGGGGCGTTCAGTGCGGCGCGTGCGTTCACCGGCGCGCGCGGGCGCATGGCCGTGACCGACGCGCTGGAACTGGCCCGGTTGCGCGCGAATCTGGCCCGGCTCGCCAACACACCGGCCGACAGACTGCACGCTCGTGCCGAAACGCCCACCGCCGAGGCGCTGTCCCTGCGCGGCTTCCCGGCACGCGCGGCGGACGGGCTGATAGGACCGCTGCTCGCCGCACTGCTGTCGGACCCTGATCTGTCGACCTCCAGCCGGGTCGCCGACCTGGCGCTGCGCGGCTTCGTCCGCGCGGGGCTGTGCCTGCCCGCGGGCGGTGCGTCCACGCTGCCGGAACTCCTGGCGGCAGGCGTCCCGGACGGCACGGTGCGCCGAGGCGTACGGGCGGTCTCCGTGGCGGCCAACGCGGTCGGCACGGACGGGTACGGCACTCTTCGCTGCCGCGCCGTCCTGATCGCCACCGGGGCGCGGGACGCCGCCGTGCTCCTTCCCGGCCTGCGGGTGCCGGATTTCCACCCGGTGACCGTCCTTCACCACGCGGCGGCCGAACCGCCGATGAACACACCCACGCTCCTTGTCGACGCCGACCGCTCGGGGCCGGTCTCGCACACCTGGGTCGCCTCGGCCGTCGACCCCTCCCGTGCGCGGCCGGACCGCACGCTGATCACCTCCGTCGTCCTCGGCCGGGCCGCGGCCGACCCGGTGGGCGTACTCGACAAGGCGGCTCGGGACCAGCTCGCCGACCTCTACCGGACGCCGACGGAGCACTGGCAACTGCTCGGCAGCCACCACGACCCCCAGGCCGTACCCGCCATGCCCGCACCGCACGACGGGCGGCGCCCGGTGCGCGTGCTGTGCGGGCTGTACGTCTGCGGAGACCACCGGGACACCTCCAGCACCCAGGGCGCCCTGGCGTCCGCCCGCCGGGCGGCGGCCGAGGTGCTGCGTGATTTCGGCGTCCACCCGGCGGCGAAGGAGGGCGAGGCGCTGCCTGCGGTCGCGTGAGTCCTCGTACGGGTGACAAACGACAGCAGTACACCCGGAGTTGACCATTCCGCACATACGGTTCGCTTGCCAATCGGCTGATCTGCCGGTCTGCGGATCTGCCGGTCTGCGGATCTGCCGGTCTTCCGTGTTCCGAGTGTGAGGAATCGTCCGTGAACCGAATCCGCGTCACCTTGGCGGCGGCGGGCACCGTCGTCGTGCTGTTCTCCGGGCTGCCCGGTCAGGCCACCGCCACCACCACCGCCACCGGCACTGCGGCTGTCACCGCAGGGGCAGTCGGCGCAGGGCAGGCCCGTGCGGCGAGGACCGCCCCGTGCACCGGCGAGTTCGAGCGGGACGCACGGCTCGGTCCCCGGCATCTGGCTTCGCCGTGGCAGCGCCCGTACGCCTCCCTGCTTGCCGGTTACGAACGCACCGGCAAGCTGTCGTCCGAAGCCTTCCTGGAGAAGTACTGGCAGGGTGCGCCCGAGACGGGCAGCTGGAAGTACCCGCCCAACGACGGCTTCGGCACGGTGAACGGCTCGCTGGACAAGTGGGCCGCGCGCCTGGAGAAGGGCGAGAAGCTGGACCGCTTCGGCTCCGAGTACGGCCGTTTCCTGGCACCGGAGGGGGCCGCTTACGGCGAGCGCGCCCTCCCGCCGCAGAGCCTGAACACCAGGGAGCCCGCGTTCCCCTGCGACTACCACGTGTACCGGGTGAGCCGTCCGCTCACCGTCTGGCAGGGGAGCATCGCCCCATGGTTCGAGCAGGACGGCGGCGGGCAGCAGATCCTCCTCGACCCGGCGCTGCTGCCGCCGTCCGACCGGCCCGCCGCGGGTGAGCGGCTGAACGTGAAGTGGCTGGTCGCGCACGGCTATCTGGCCCGGGTCCGGGCGGGATGAGGCGAGGGCCGGCATGACGCGGGGGCGGTGACCGCATGGACCGCGCCGGGCTCCGCCTCGCGCTGCGCGAGGCGGGCGTGGCCGACGACCACTACTGGATCGAGGGGACGCACGAACCAGCGCCCCCGCCTGTGGACTTCCTCTTCCTCAGACGGGGCCGGGCGGGCGGCTGGGAGACCGGTGTGTACGAGCGCGGCAGTGCGGAGGTGACCGGCTGCTTCGACACCGAGCACGCGGCCTGCCTCCATCTGCGGGAGCTGCTGAACGGACCCTGAATTCCCCTTCCACCAGGGCCTTTTGTCAGTGCTGGGCGGTATTCTGGAAGAAGAAATGAGAGCTGGTTCACCAACGCCCAGGAGGTCGCTGATGGCCACTGTCCGCCCCGTGACGAAGCCCGTGAGGAAGCCCCTCCGGAAGGCGAAGCTGCCTGCCGGTCAGCCCCGCGAGTGGTATGAAACCCACAACAGGCAGCTGAAGGCGATGCGCCTCGCCATCGCGCTGCTCGACTCCGGCGTCTACACCGCGGAGCGCGCCACCAATCGGCGGATTCGCGGCACCGCGGCGCGTATCGACATACGGCCGCCCTCGCTGACCACATGCCGCCTGGTCCGCTCCATGATTCCCAGCGCGCGTGAGGGCGTGCTCCGGAAGTAGCGCCGGTACGGCCCCGGCGGCGCCGGGATGTCAGTGCCGCCGGGCAGGATCGGAGGCGGTGGGTGCGCTGCAGAGCGCCCACCGCCACACCTGCCTGATGGAGGAATCCCATGCCGACGACCTTCCAGCTGACGATCGACTGCGCGGACCCGGGCCCGCTGGTTGCCTTCTGGTCCCGAGCACTGGGCTATGAGCCGGAGGCCCCGCCCGCCGGCTTCCCCAGCTGGCGCGCGTACTGGCTGAGTATCGGGGTGCCCGAGGAGGAGCTGGGCGAGGGCGACTGTGCGGACTCCCTTGTCGATCCGGACGGCAGGGGTCCGCGCGTCTGGTTCCAGCAGGTGCCGGAGGGCAAGACGGTAAAGAATCGCCTGCATCTCGATCTGCGGGTGAGCGGTGGCCGCGAGGTCCCGCTGGAGACCCGCAGAGCGCGCGTCGAGGCTGAGGTCGCCCGGCTGGAGGCGGCGGGTGCCGAGTGTGCCGACGTCCTGGCCGAGCCGGGCCAGGACCACTTCGCGGCAATGCTGCGGGATCCTGAGGGCAACGAGTTCTGCGTCTGCTGACACCGGCGGCTCCGGCGGCTCCGGGTGGCCCCTGACCGCCGCCCGGGGCCCTCGCTGACCGCCGAGTCGCGGCCGCCTCAGCCCAGCGCGGCCACCCGCTCCCGATAGCCCCGCACCGGCGCCGCATCACGGTAGGGCTCAAGGCGCCGCTCGAAGTCGCGGACGTACTCGTGGGCACGCGCCGAGCGCATCTCCGACGCCTGCTGTGCGGCCTCCGCCGCCAGCGCGCACGCCTGCTCCACCTCTCCCAGTCCCAGCCGCGCTGTCGCCAGCACCACCCGGCAGAAGAGGCGGCTGCGCGCGTAACCGGCCCCGCGCAGCTGGAGCGACCGCTCGGCGTGCTGGGCGCACGCCCGGTACTGCTGGAGGTCCCGGTGGCAGTGCCCGAACTCGTCCGCCAACTGCGCCTCGTCGAAGAAGCGCGCCCACGCGGGCACCTCCTCACCCGGCCGGGCTGCCTCCAGCGCCCGCTCGGCGCGCGCCAGCGAGGTCGTACAGGCGCGCACCTCCCCGAGTACGCCGTGCCCGCGCGCCTCGGCCGAGTGCAGCAGGGCCTGCACGGTCGGCGGTGCGACGGCGCCGACGCCCTGCTGTGCCACCCGGGCCAGCTGCACCGCCTCCCGGCCGTGCCCGAGATAGACCGCCTGCCTGCTCATCGTGACCAGCACATAGCTGCCGTAGGCGCGATCGCCCGCCGCCTGAGCCAGCCGCAGCGACTGGACGAAGTAGCGCTGGGCCAGGCCGTGCGCGGCGATGTCGAAGGAGGTCCAGCCCGCCAGCCGGGTCAGGTCCGCGACCGCCGAGAAGAGCTTGCGGCCGGACTGCTCGCCGTAGACCCCGCGCAGCATGGGTTCGGCCTCATGCTCCATATACCGCACCAGCGCCTGACGTGCGTGACCGCCGCCGTAGGCGTGGTCGAGCGCGCGGAAGAGCTCGCCGACCGAGCGGAGCGCGGCGATGTCCCCGCTGGTGACCCTCTGGCCCGGACCGCGCTCGATCCGCTCCAGTACGGGTGTGGGCAGCGGCGGCATGCGTACGGGGCCGCCCGGGGCGCCGGGCGGGCGGTGCACCACGGGTGCGGCCGTGGTCGCCGGTGCGGCCATCGAGGCCACCCGCGCCTGCGCGGGGACCCGCACCGCCCCTCCCCCGCCTGCCGGACCGCCCGGGCCGCCCGGACCTCCGACGGGGCCTCCCGGCCGGGCCGGGCGGCCCGGCTGCGGCATCCGTACGCCGTCCGCACGTGCTGCGGTCTCGGCGGCGGGTTCGGGCCCGCGCGCGACCCGTTCGTCGGCCCGCCCGATGAGCCAGTCGCGGCTGGGCACCACGAGGCCCGCCGGGGTGAAGGCGATCTTGCGCAGTTCCGCGTGGCTGCCCGAGTCCTTGCGCCACAGCCCGCTCACGATGTCCACCGCCTCCGCCGGTGTCGCCGCGAACTCCAGCCCGGCGTAGACCGGGGCGCACGCGTCCAGGCCCAGGTCCTGGGCGGACAGCCGCCGCCCGAGCCGCCGGGTGAAGACCTCGGCGATCAGCGCGGGAGTGGTACCTCTGGGCTGCTGCCCGCGCAGCCAACGCGTAACGGATGTCTTGTCGTACCTCAGGTCCAGGCCGTGTTCCAGGCCGAGCTGATCCACCCGGCGGGCCAGGCCGGCGTTCGAGAATCCGGCTTCGGCGATGAGTGCTGCGAGCTGGCGGTTTGGAGTGCGCTGCTGGGTTGTGTCCCCAGGTCGTTCCGTCGTCATCAGCTTTACGGTCTCCTGCCCTCACTGCTTGCGGCAGACGCCGGGGCGCCCAGATGGATCGGCGCGAATGTAACGGCCCCGGCGCACGCCGCTCGCCGTGTCTGCCGCGTATTCATCCGTACGTGTGAGTGGGCGCCGCCTGCGGATACACCGGATGTCGCCCGTACAGTGGCTCCTGTACGCGTGAACGGACGGGCACGCTGCGGCCGCGGATGCGGCGGGCGGCACAGGCGGCACGAGTGAGGAGCAGGCATGGGTGATCCCCTGCGGAGCGGTCCTGGCGAACTGCGCTTCGTCCACCTCGGCTTCGCCGACGAGGCCGTCGAGTACCGCGAGGCGTGGCAGGAACAGCGCCGCGTACACGCGGCCCGCTTCGCCGACGAGATCCCGGACACCTGTCTGCTGCTGGAACACCCGCCGGTATACACGGCCGGGCGGCGCACGCAGGAGAGCGAGCGTCCGCTCGACGGCACTCCGGTGGTGGACGTCGACCGCGGCGGGAAGATCACCTGGCACGGTCCGGGCCAGCTCGTCGGCTATCCGATCCTGAAGCTGCCGCGCCCGGTCGACGTGGTCGCCCACGTGCGGAGGCTGGAGGAAGCGCTGATCGCCGTCTGCGCGGACTTCGGTCTGGAGACCTCCCGTCTGGAGGGCCGCAGCGGAGTATGGGTCCTCGGCGACCCGCTGGAGCAGGCACAGGGGCAGCGGCAGGCACAGGGCCTGGGCGGGCTCTCACTGGATTTCGATCCGCGTCTCGCCGACGAGGAGTTCGATCCCCGGCTGAGCGGCCCCGAGTACGCGCCCTCCAACGCGGGGCAGCGCGGCGAGGACCGCAAGATCGCGGCGATCGGCATCCGGGTCGCCAAGGGCGTGACCATGCACGGTTTCGCGCTGAACTGCAATCCGGACAACACCTGGTTCGACCGCATCGTGCCCTGTGGCATCCGGGATGCGGGAGTCGCCTCCCTGGCCGGCGAGCTGGGCCGGAATGTATCGGTCGCCGAGGTGATTCCCGTAGTGGAGAAACACCTGCGTGCGGTGCTGGACTCGGCAGTCCCACTGCCCCGCGCCGTGTGACCCGCACAAGCACAGGCGTACGCTGATACGCACCGAGGAATCGAAAGTACGTAGGGAGCCGGACGTGTCCGCTGTCGCACCCGACGGTCGCAAGATGCTCCGTCTGGAGGTCCGGAACAGCCAGACCCCCATCGAGCGCAAACCAGAGTGGATCAAGACTCGGGCGAAAATGGGCCCCGAGTACAACAAGCTGCAGAGCCTGGTGAAGCGCGAGGGACTGCACACGGTCTGCCAGGAGGCGGGCTGTCCCAACATCTTCGAATGCTGGGAGGACCGCGAGGCCACCTTCCTCATCGGCGGTGAGCAGTGCACCCGTCGCTGCGACTTCTGCCAGATCGACACCGGCAAGCCCGCCGATCTGGACTTGGACGAACCGCGCCGGGTTGCCGAATCCGTCCGGCAGATGGAGCTGCGGTACGCCACGATCACCGGCGTGGCCCGTGACGACCTCGAGGACGGCGGCTCCTGGCTCTACGCCGAGACGGTGCGGCAGATCCACGAGATGATGCCCGGCACCGGCGTCGAGCTGCTCATCCCCGACTTCAACGCCGTCCCCGAGCAGCTGGCAGAGGTCTTCTCCTCGCGCCCGGAGGTGCTGGCGCACAACGTCGAGACGGTTCCGCGCATCTTCAAGCGGATCCGCCCGGCGTTCACCTACGAGCGGTCCCTCGAGGTCATCACGAGGGCACGCGAGGACGGCCTGGTCACCAAGTCCAACCTGATCCTCGGCCTGGGCGAGACCCGCGAGGAGATCAGCCAGGCGCTGCGCGATCTCCACTCCGCGGGCTGCGAACTGATCACGATCACCCAGTACCTCCGCCCCTCGCCCCGCCACCACCCCGTGGAGCGCTGGGCCAAGCCGGAGGAGTTCGTGGAGCTCCAGCAGGAGGCCGAGGAGATCGGCTTCACCGGCGTCATGTCCGGCCCGCTGGTCCGCTCGTCGTACCGCGCCGGACGCCTGTACAAGCAGGCGATGGAGGCACGGGCCGCGAAAGTGGCGTGAAACCGCCACCGTGAGTTCAGCCCCGCGGTCGCACCCATGAGTGACGGCGGCGGCACGCACCGTACTGGCCGTGCCGCGCCGATCGTACGGCCTGCGGCACCGGTCACCGCCGCCGCAGGCCGTACGGCCGACCGGGACGACCGCCCGTCCGTGAGACACGTAAACTTCCTCGCATGGCGAGGAAGGAAACATCCGAGAATCCAGGGCGGCTCAAGCAGATCGCCCTGACGTACAAGATGACCCGGCGTGCAGACCGGATGATCGGCTGGATTCTGGCCGGCGTGGGGCTTGTCACCTTCGGTGTCTTCCTCGCGCTGGGCTTCTGGATCGAGCACCCGGTCTACCTGGGCATCCTGGGGTTCCTGCTGGCCTTCCTCACGACGGCGATCGTCTTCGGGCGCCGTGCCGAGAAGGCGGCATTCGGGCAGATGGAGGGGCAGCCGGGCGCGGCCGCCGCCGTGCTCGACAAGATCGGCAAGCAGTGGACGGTCACTCCGGCCGTGGCGATCAACCGCAGCCAGGACGTGGTGCACCGGGCCGTGGGCCGGGCGGGGATCGTACTGGTCGCCGAGGGCAACCCGAACCGGGTGCGCTCCCTGCTGGCCGCCGAGAAGAAGCGGATGGCCCGGGTCGTGGCGGACGTCCCCGTGCACGACATCGTGGTGGGCAACGACGAGGGCCAGGTGGAGCTGAAGAAGCTCCGTACGACGATCCTGAAGCTGCCGCGCGTACTGCCGGGCAGCCAGGTCACCACGGTCAACGACCGGCTGCGCGCGATGGGCGACCTGATGAAGAACATGCCGATCCCGAAGGGCCCCATGCCCAAGGGCATGCGACTCCCGAAGGGTCAGGGCGGCCGCTGAACGAGGGGCGGCGGGTGGTTGCGTCTGGACCACGGTCCAGACGCAACCACCCGCCGCCCCTCTCTCGCCTGCTTCTCCCGGTGCCGACTTCTTCTCCCGGTCAGCTCCTGAGTCAGATCCTGACCTGCACCGCACCCGCGAGACGATCATGCAGGCCACGGCCGTCCCGGTCCCAGATGATCGCGGGAATGGCCAGGCCGAGCAGCACGGTGCGGATGAGCGTCCGCCTGGCCGTGAGCCGGGCGAACCCGTCGAGCGCGATCACCCGCAGACCGAACAGACGCTTGCCCGGAGTACAGCCCACCGTGCCCACCGTCAGCAGGGTCATCACCAGAAAGACGGCGAGAGTCCAGGTGTCGGCGGAGGTGACGTCACGGCCGGACAGCAGTCCGTAGGCGATGAGGAACGAGAGCCCCCAGTCCAGGAAGATGGCCCCGATGCGGCGCCCGAGTGGTGCGACCGACCCGGACCCCTCCTGTGGCAGGCCCAGCCGTTCGCCGCGATAACCGAAATCCACTCCCATACTCTCGGCCGCCGCGCGGGGGCCGGAGAGCCAGGATCCGATCGCATCCCTGTTGTCCACGCCTCAACGGTATCGCGAGGCCCGATGACCTCGGCCCCACACCCTGCCGATTGCAGCCAGTCGCGGCCAGTTGCCGTCAGTGGCCGTCCGCCGCGCTGCTGCCGCCGCTTCCGGCCTCCAGCCGGTTAACATCAGCGAAACAAATGGGTCATGCCCGAGAAATGCCCTCTGCCTATGGTCGAGCATCAGCGCGACCCCGCAAGGGTATGCGCTCCGAGGCAGCAAAGCCCGTCCCCTCGCGGCGGGGCATAGGAGGAGTTGGATGTTCCAGAACGCCGACGAGGCAAAGACGTACATCACGGACAACGACGTGAAGTTCGTCGATGTCCGGTTCTGTGACCTGCCGGGCATGATGCAGCACTTCACCGTGCCCGCCGAGACGTTCGACCCGGCCGAGGACCTGATGTTCGACGGCTCGTCGATCCGCGGCTTCCAGGCGATCCACGAATCCGACATGGCACTGTCCGCGGACCTGTCGACCGCCCGCGTCGACGCGTTCCGCAAGGACAAGACGCTCAACATCAACTTCTTCATCCACGACCCGATCACGGGCGAGCAGTACAGCCGTGACCCGCGGAACGTGGCGAAGAAGGCCGAGGCGTACCTCGCCTCCTCCGGCATCGCCGACACCGCGTTCTTCGGCCCCGAAGCCGAGTTCTACGTCTTCGACGACGTACGTTTCGAGACCAAGGCCAACGCGGGCTACTACCACATCGACTCCGAGGCTGGCGCCTGGAACACCGGCACCGTCGAGGACGGCGGCAACCGCGGCTACAAGGTCCGCTACAAGGGCGGCTACTTCCCGGTGCCGCCCGTCGACCACTTCGCCGACCTGCGTGCGGAGATCTCCCTGGAACTGGACAGGAACGGTTTCCAGGTCGAGCGCCAGCACCACGAGGTCGGCACCGCGGGCCAGGCGGAGATCAACTACAAGTTCAACACGCTGCTCGCCGCCGCCGACGACCTGATGCTGTTCAAGTACATCGTCAAGAACGTCGTCTGGCGCAACGGCAAGACCGCGACCTTCATGCCGAAGCCGATCTTCGGCGACAACGGCTCGGGCATGCACGTGCACCAGTCGCTGTGGACCGGCGGTGAGCCGCTCTTCTACGACGAGCAGGGCTACGCGGGCCTCTCCGACATGGCCCGCTACTACATCGGCGGCATCCTCAAGCACGCCCCGTCGCTGCTGGCCTTCACCAACCCGACGGTCAACTCGTACCACCGCCTGGTGCCCGGCTTCGAAGCCCCGGTCAACCTGGTCTACTCGCAGCGCAACCGCTCGGCCGCGATGCGGATCCCGATCACGGGCGCCAACCCGAAGGCCAAGCGCGTCGAGTTCCGCGCCCCCGACCCGTCCTCCAACCCGTACCTCGCCTTCTCCGCACTGCTGATGGCGGGCCTGGACGGCGTCAAGAACAAGATCGAGCCGGCCGAGCCGATCGACAAGGACCTCTACGAACTGGCCCCCGAGGAGCACGCGGGCGTCCCCCAGGTCCCCACCTCGCTCCCGGCGGTCCTCGAGGCCCTCGAGGCGGACAACGAGTACCTCCAGGCGGGCGGCGTCTTCACCGCCGACCTGATCGAAACCTGGATCGACTACAAGCGCACCAACGAAATCGCCCCCATGCAGCTCCGCCCCCACCCGCACGAGTTCGAGCTGTACTTCGACATCTAGATCGGGGTCGCGGCTACCTGTGCGGGCCTCCAGGAAACCTGCTGTGACCTGCGGGAACAGCGTTCAACGCTTCCCGTTGTTCCCGGCCCGTTTCCACCCTCGTGTGCACCGGATGTGCACCGAGAGCCCGAACCGCTGATGCTGCGTCAGCTTTGCTGTTGAGGGCCGCCGTCCTGATTCCCAGGGCGGCGGCCCTCAACGTTCTCGTGCTCGGCTCGCCCGGACCGCAGCCCTCGTGAGGGGCGAGCCGTATCGATGGTGGCGAGAAAGCGCTCGCTCTGGATGCGGATCCGGCTACGAGACGGGCGTAGGTGTCGCCGCAACGCAGCCAACTCAACGACACGTACCGGGTGACGACCGAATCATTCTGCCTGCACCTCTGCTACCGGTAGCCGACCCGGCTGAGAGCATCGCAGGCGTCGCCGGTCAATGACTCGTGGACGTAGGCGGTAACAGCAGCGGGCGGCCGCCTTCCTGCTTCGGAGATCTTCAGCGGGTCCGGGCAAGCGCCATCGCTACGCCGATCACCGAGACGCACGGGGCCCGTGAAGGCGGCATGGATGACATCGGGCCGTGCGACCGGCTACCCGGCGTGCCCCGCCCCGTTCTCCACGTCATCCATGTGAACAACCGCATCCGGGATTTCCATACGGCGGGCGGGGCGATGGCAGGCTCGATGCCGCGTGCCCGGCCCCGGTCACGGTAGACGTCGTGGTCCGGGCCGGGCCCCACCGGCGTAGGAGGCGGACCTTGATGATCCGGCGTTCGGTGCGCGTCGGTGTCCGGCACGGGCTCGGATGGGGCCGGGAGGAGCGGTCGGTCATCCCGGCCTCGCCGAGGGCCCGGTAGCGGCTCGCCCATCGCTGGGCCGTGGTCGGCGAGACCTGGAAGCGTTCGGCGGCCCGGCGCAGGGGCCAGCCGTCCTCGACCACGCAGCGGGCCAGACGCAGCCGTCCGGTCTCGGTCAGGGGTGCATTACGGTGGGGTACGAGGGCCTTTCGGTTGGTGTAGATGTCGCAATCCACACCGAACTCGAAAGGCCCTCACCTGTTCAAGATCCTTGAGCCGAGACCTGCCTCACCCGTCCACAACCTCCCGGGACAGAACAACTAGCCGCTCCAGCACCTCTTCCACGATCACGGTCAGCGGCAGAACAGTGCTAGGGCGCGTATTCGGTTGCGATCAACAGAGGGGCTCGGGCGAGGTCCTTGAGCCAGATCATCGAGGCGCGAAGGTAGAGGCCGGAGAGGTAGCTCGCGTGTGTCTTGTCGTACCGGGTAGCGATACCTCGCCACGCCTTCAGCTTCCGGCCAACCGTGCGCTGGGCACTATGCGCGCCATCGTCATGCACGTGGGTGTCCACCCGCCGTCAGGTTAGCGAGACACGCCTCCTCCGAGCCACCGCTCCAGCCCCGGACCGTGCGTGAGACACACCTGAATCGGCGCTTACGAGAGCGCTCATGCCTGCGCGTATCCACCGTCGGCGAAGAACTCGGCACCGTTCACGTAGCTCGACGCGTCCGAGGCGAGGAACGTCGTCACGGCGGCGATCTCCTCGGGCTCGGCAAGCCTGCCGAGGGGAACAGCGCCTTCGGCCTGTTTGAGCATCTCTGGTGTGACCAGCTCAAGCAGACCAGAGGTGCGCGTACCGCCCGGGGATACGACGTTGACCCGGAAGCCGTGTGTGCGCGCGCTGAGAGCCCAGCCGCGGGCGAGCGTGCGGACTGCGGCCTTCGACGCCGCGTAGACCTCAAGTCCCAGGTTGGGCCGTGTCGCAGCGGTCGAACCCGTCAGGATTACCGAAGCGTTTGTGCTGAGCAGCGGCAGCGCCTGCTGGAGAGTGAAGATCGTTCCCTTGACGTTGGTGGCGAACACCGAGTCGATCAGATCTTCCGTCACCTCACCGAACGGCGCCGCGGTGCCGACGCCGGCATTGGCGACCAGCACGTCTATGCGTCCGGCCTGGTCGCGCACGGTGCTGTAGAACGCATCGAGCTCTGAGGGCACCGAAGCATCGCAGACCACGCCGGTCACGCCGGGTCCGAGTTCGGCAACCGCGGCGTCGAGCACGTCTTTGCGGCGACCGGTGATGAACACCGTGGCGCCCTCGTCGCGGAATGCGCGCGCGGTCGCCAACCCGATGCCGGTGCTGGCTCCGGTGACCACGGCAACCTTGTCTTCCAAGACGGCCATGCCGCCCTCCTTCAAGTTATGGACTGTTGCGTCAATAACCTTCCCTGATGTGGACCGCACAGTCAAGATTGCTTCGGCATCGGCCCTTCCCGGCGCGGCCCCGGAGATGGACTGCGGGCAGTCGCCCCGCACCCGGGACCTCTGGTCGGACACTGCGGGGCCACACCACCGGCAGCGCCGACCGCCGCGGCGGTATGGGCCTGCCGGGTCGCGATTCGAGTCGCCCGACGACTGGCAGCGCGCTGGAGCACGGCCTGCGGAGCGCGGCCCTCCGCAGGAGCCGCAGCGCACAGCTCCAGGGCGCGCCCCAGGGTTCGGAGCCGGTTGCAGGCCGTTGGCGGTACAGGTCGGCCGGTGCGTTGCTGCTACTGCGCCGGAGTGGGCAGCAATCGTGCCAGGGCGGACTGGGCCATCACGGTGAGTGCTCCGATGTCCATGCCGGTGCGCCCGAGAGCGATGAGGCCGAGTTGCGCGACGAGGGCCGCACGGGCGGTCTCAGAAGGGTCGATGCCGGGGTCGAGGGCGCCTTCGCTCCGGGCGCGCTCCAGCGCCGCGGTGAGGACGGTGGCGATCGCGTCGTAGCTGCGGCGAGCCTCAGCCGCGACGTCCGGAGTGCTGGCGGCAAGCTCGGCGTTGCTGTTGGCCAGCAGGCAACCCCGACGCGCAACTGCCCCGGTCGGATCGCCGGTCAGGCCGAGTACGAACTCGCGCACCACGTCAATCCCCCGCGCCGCGGAAACCAGACGCTCGCGCAGCACCAGCAGGTTCGCGTCGTCGTAGTCGCGCAGCACCCGCAGGAACAGGCTGCGCTTATCCCCGAACGCACCGTAGAGGCTGCCTTTGCCCAGCCCGCTCACGCGCAGCAGGTCGTCCATCGATGTCGCCGCGTAGCCCTTGTCCCAGAACTCGTCACGGATAGCGAGAAGCACACGATTTTCATCGAACTCACGAGGTCGAGGCATACCCGCACGATACAAGTTCTGGACCGTATGGGCCACAATGGACTCCGGACCGCCATGTGCCCGGCTCAGCTCGGGAAAACTCCAGCCGAAAACCGGTGCTGGAATGCCAGGGCGCGCATCACGTCGTGATCAATCTGCGAGATTTGCCTTCGCGACACGCCTCGGACCGGTAGACGTTCTTGGGTGACGCGAGCACAACTGACGGATTCGAAGTGGGAGTTCATCAAGCCGTACCTGCCGGTTGGTGAGTACGGCCCCTGCCCCGAGCGGCCGCGGCAACAGTTCGAGGGTGTGATCTGGCGGTTCAGGACGGGCGGGCAGTGGCGGGAGATGCCGACGCAGTTCGGCGCCTGGTCGACCGTCCACAACCGCTTCCGGCAGTGGCGTAACGCCAGTGTTTTCGAGGCCCTGCTGGAGGGCCTGATTGCGGAAGCCGCGAAGCGCGGTGAGGTGGACCTGTCCCTGGTCAGCATCGGTGCGCGGGCTCGTCGGCCGTCCCCGCACCCGGCCTGGCGCAGTCGCCGGAGACAAAGCGTACTCGTCGCATGGCAATCGCGCCCACCTGCGCAAACGCCGTGTCAAGGCGGTCATCCCGGAGAAGAAGGACCAAGCTGCCAACCGGCAGAAGAAGGGCAGCCGGGGCGGTAGACCCGTCAGCCACGACGCCGATCTTTACAAGGCGCGGAACACCGTTGAGCAGCTGATCAACAAGCTGAAGGCGGCCACTCACTTCGCGAGCAGCCCCCAGTGTGCACCGTTGTGCACCGGCCTCTCCGCAGGTACGCATCTATGCAGCTCAGAGCGATGTTCATGCACTACTTCGACACTAGGAGACAGCGTCGGGCGAACCTGGGCTGAAGCCCGGGGAACAGGCTGCGACCTGCGCTGACTTGACGTCAGCAAACGCCAGCGAGGGCGGCTGCCCCCACCATGGGGCAGCCGCCCTCACTGGCTTGTCCAGGCTCTATGCGGCGGGCGGAGTGGGCTTCGGCCGAGAGCGAGCCTGCGCCCGTTCACCTTGCATGGGCTGCGGTGAGTCAGGGCCGGGCGGCGAGGGCCTCGACCTCGAACAGCACGTCAGGTGCAGCCAGGCTCGCGACGCCGATGAGGGTTTGCGTGGGCGGTCGCGTACCCCAGCCCTCCTGCACGGCTCCGGCGATCGGCCCGAGCTTGCTGACGTCATGGTTCACCACGTACGTCCTGAGCTGGACGACGTGGCTGAGGTCGAGCCCGTGGGCGGCGAGAGCGACGCCGATGTTGTGGAACGTCTGCTTCACCTGCTCGGTGAAGTCGGTCGAGACGACCGCGCCGTCCGGGCCCGATCCGTACTGACCCGCGACAAGCACCAGCTCCGTACCTGCGGGGACGGTGGCGGTGTGGCTGTAGCCGAACGGGGTGGGGTCGTGCAATGCGTCCGGATTGACGATGGCGTGTGCCATGCGGGTCACCTCTCGTGTGCGATGGGGCTTTGTGCTGCTGGTAAGCCTCCCAACGAATCGCGACATCTCATGTCGTGTATTGCTGTAGGTTTTTCGCATGCGCGCCGACCGGTTGGTATCGCTGGTCCTGCTGTTGCGGCGGCACGGCCGGCTGTCCGCGCCCACGCTCGCCCGCGAGCTGGAGGTGTCCACCCGCACGGTGCTGCGCGACATCGATGCGCTGTCCGCAGCCGGCGTCCCGGTCTACGCCGAACGCGGTCGGCACGGCGGTTTCGCGTTGCTGCCCGGTTTCCAGACCGAGCTCACCGGACTGAACCACGACGAGGCACTCGCTCTGCTGGTCGCCGGATCGCGGCGCGGCGCGCAGGCGTTCGGCCTCGGCTCGGCGCTGGCTTCGGCCATGCGCAAGGTGGTTGACGCGCTGCCCGAGAACTATCGGGCCACCGCGGCCGGGGCGGCTCAGCGACTGCTCATCGACCCGGAGAACGACCTCCTCTCGCGTCGGCTGGCTGCTGAGGAGGTGCCCGACACCATCGTGGCCCAGGTCCGGCGCGCGGTGTTCGCCGGGCACAAGCTGCGCATCCGCTACGCGGCCGTGGACCAGTCCCCGAAGTGGCGCACGGTGGACCCGATCGGTCTGGTCACCGTGCGCGAGCAGGGCTACTTGCTGGCCACGAGGTCTGGCGCGGACCGCACCTACCGGCTGTCCCGGATCTTGGCCGCCGAGGAACTCGCCGAACCAGCACAGCGACCAGACCGGGTCGATCTGGACCGGGCCTGGCAGGAACGCAGCACGCAGTTCCGGACCGGCGGCGACCAAGTCGCCGTGCTGGTACGGGTGAACCCGGCGCGGCGGGAGGAGCTGGTGGGCACCGCGCTGGCCGTCCGCGCCGAGGAAGCCGACGCAGACGGCTGGCTGCGGCTGGAGGTGACCTTCCAGGATGCGAGGCACGCCGAATGGGCGCTGTGGCAGCTCGCCACGAGCGCGGAGGCCCTGGCCCCGCAGTGGTTGCGCGACTCCCTGCGCAACCGCGCCGCCGCCATCGCCACCTGCTACCGGAACTGATCGCAGCGCATCGGGCTTTGGCCGTCAAAGCCCTGCCGGGCCCGTGGTCTGGTGCCTGTTGTCTGGATCATGCTGGACGGGTGAGCAGAGGAAGAGGAGGAAGCGTGGCGAAGGCTCAGATGATCATTCTCAACGGTGGTTCCAGCTCGGGGAAGTCCGGGATCGTGCGGTGTCTGCAGGCCGTACTGCCTGATCCGTGGCTGGCGTTCGGGTGCGACTCGTTCGTCGACGCCATGCCCCTGAAGATGCAGGCATCCGACGAGGGGATCGTGTTCGGGGCGGATGGCGAGGTGAGCGTCGGGGCGGACTTCCGGGCACTGGAGGCGGCCTGGAGGGACGGCGTCGTGGCGATGGCCCGTGCGGGCGCCGGTGTCATCATCGATGACGTCTTCCTCGGTGGAGCGGATTCCCAGCGGCGGTGGCGGAAGGCTCTGGGCGGACTCGACGTGCTGTGGGTCGGCGTCAGATGTGAGAGTGCGGTCGCCGCAGGCCGTGAGGTCGCACGAGGAGATCGCACCCAGGGGATGGCCGCGTCGCAGACGGATGTGGTGCACGAGGGGGTGTTCTACGACCTGGAGGTGGACACGACGCACACCGAGGCCCTGGCGTGTGCGCGAGCCATCGCCGCCCGCGTCAGCTGAACTCCGGGGCGGGTTCCGGTGCGGGCCGTGACATGCGCCGTTCCGTGACGTCGAGGTAGTCGTGGAGGACCTGGCGGGAGCGGACGAGGGTGTCGATCTGCTCGTCGAGCCCGCGCAGGCGTGCGCGCAGCGTGTCCAGGAGTTCGGGGCAGGGCTCCAGATCGGGAGCGGCGCCGGTGACACACGGCTGGAGGAACTGGATCTCCTGCGTGGACAGTCCGGCTTCGAGCAGCTTCCTGATCTGAGCGACGGTCCGTACGGCGTCGTCGGTGTACTCGCGGTAGCCGTTGACGCCGCGGCCTGGCTCCAGCAGGCCCTGGGCCTCGTAGTAGCGCAGTTGGTGCGTGTGGATTCCGGTCCGCCTGCTCAGTTCCCCGATCAGCACGCCCGCTCCCTTGACCTTCATACCGGTATGAACGTTGAGGATTCTGCCATGACGAACACTCCGACTCCGAGGGAGCACACCATGCAGGACCGCGATGCCGAGCAGCCTCCCGTACCTCCCGTGACGGTCATCGGCCTGGGCCTGATGGGCCAGGCGCTGGCCGGAGCGTTCCTGCGCGCCGGGCACCCCACGACCGTATGGAACCGTACGGCGGCGAAGGCCGAACCGCTCGTCGCCCAGGGCGCGAAGCTCGCCGACTCGGCTGCCGACGCCGTCGTGGCCGGCCCGCTCATCGTCGTCTGCGTCTCGGACTACGACGCGGTGCACGCTCTCCTCGATCCGCTGGGCGGCGTCCTGGAAGGCCGGGTCCTGGTGAATCTGACCTCGGGTACCTCGGCGCAGGCCGGTGCGGCCACCGAGTGGGTGGCGCGGCGCGGCGGCACCTACCTGGACGGTGGGATCATGGCCAGTCCCGCGAGCGTCGGGACGGCGGACGCCGTCCTCGCCTACAGCGGTCCGCGCGCGGCCTTCGACGCGCACTCGCCGGCGTTGGAGAGCCTCGGCACCGGCATGTACCTGGGTGCCGACCACCGCCTGTCGGCGCTGCACGAAGTCGCCGTGACGTCCCTGATGTGGGGCATGCTGAACGCCTTCTTCCAGGGCGCCGCGCTGCTCGGCGCCGCGGAGGTGGACGCCTCGGCATACACCCCGCTCGCCGTGAGGGGAATCGCGGCGGTGACGGAGTGGCTGCCCGGCTACGCGCGCCAGGTCGACGACGGCACGTACCCGGGCGACGACTCCACCCTCGACACCCACGTGGCCGCGATGGAACACCTCGTTCACGAGAGCGAGTCCCTCGGCGTCAGCGCCGAACTTCCCCGGTACGTCAAGGCCCTGGCCGACCGGGCGGTGGCCGACGGGCATGGCGGCGACAGCTACGCGGCGATGATCGAACAGTTCCGCAAGCCCTCGGGAACACGCCCATGACCGGCCGTCGGCCCGGCAGCGCCGGAAACCGCCGACATCCCCACGCGAGGTGACCCACGTATGCCCGCCCTCCAGTTCAACCCCCGCACGCTGCTCGCGGAGAGCCGACTCGGTGTCCTTGCGACCCTCAAGTCGGACGGCCGCCCCCAGCTCTCCCCCGTCATGCCCTGCTACGTCCAGGAGACCGGTGTCCTCTACGTTTCGACGGTCGAAGGGTCGGCCAAGGTGGCGAATCTGCGTCGGGATCCACGAGCCGCGCTGGAGGTCACCCGCCCCGACGGCTGGGCATGGGCCACCGCCGAGGGCCCGGTGACCCTCACCGGGCCGGGCACCGACCCCCACGGCCCCGAGATCGAGGCACTGGTGGACTACTACCGCCTCGCCGCCGGAGAGCACCCGGACTGGGACGAGTACCGGTCGGTGATGGTGTCCGACCGCAGGGTGCTGCTGACGATGACGGTCGACCATGTGTACGGCGCCGACATCAGCTGAGACGGTGCGCTTGCGCGCTTCGCAGACGCTGCGTCCGGGCGCAAAGCCCCGGTCGGACATCGAGGCACTGCCGGATGACCGCTGAACCATCCGGTCGCGCTCGGGCGGCCGCGCCTACGCAGGCCCACGTTGGACCGGGGGCATCTTGCAGCGTGACCACACCACCTTCCCGAGTGGTCTGCGCGCCTCGACGCCCCGGCTGTCCGCGAGCAGCTCTACGATCAGCAGACCGCGCCCGGAGGTGTCCGACTCTGCCGGGCGCCGCACTTCGGGCCGTCCGCCATCACAACGACCACGGCTGTCGTGCACTTCCAGGCGTACGAAGTCGTCAGAGGCCGTCAGCCTCACCAGGAAGCCGTGACCGGGATCAGTCCCGTGCACTTCCGCGAAGAGGTGCGCTCCCGCCGACCGCCGACGAGGCCCAGCAACTGGCGCTCTCCCCCGGCACGCCGGTCATCCACATCTGCCGCACCGCGTTCGAAGGTGCGGGCCGTGCCGTGGAGATGAACGAGATGACTCTCGACGCCGCCTCATACGTGCTGGAGTACGACTTCGACTCCTGAGGAGAAGACCCTCCGGGGCGGCCCCCGAGGCTGGTCAGGGCTGGTCGCGGTCGTCGGGGGTGTAGGGCTCGGGAGGTTCGGGAGGTTCGGGAGGTTCGGAGACGATGTGCATGCCCGCCTCCTCGGCGGAGGCGGCGGAGCCGGCGATGCCGACGTCCTCGGCGACCGCGTCCTTCTCCTCGTCCGCGTGTGCGCCCTCGTCGGGCGCCACCAGGCGTCCGGCCCGCTGCCCCTTCATATCGGCGTCGAGGATCTCCTCGTCGGTCGGCTCGTCGCGTGCGGTCATGCCGTCGATGTCCGTCGTCTCGTCGATCATCTCGTCGTCCACGACGTTCTCGTCGACCGCGCCCGCGTCGATCAGGTCTTCGGTGGCCCACTCGTCTTCCCCCTCCGCGCCGCCGGGGACGCCGGAGCGGTAGGCGGTTTCCCCGACGTCGAGCGTCTCCCGGGAGAGCCGATCCTCAAGGGGCTCCCCCTCGTGCTGCTCCGCCGCCGTGGTGCCGTAGTTCTCGACGGCGAGCGGCTTCTCCGGAGGCGAGTACCCCTCGTCGAGCGAACTGCTCACACCGCGGTCCACGAGGGTGTCCTCCGGCTCCAGTACGCCCGCGTCGTCCTGCACTTCCGCCTCGTCGGGCTGGTAGACGTCGTCGCCCCTGCCGTTCGCCATTGTGCGGTGACTCCTCTCCGCGTCCGCCTGCGCGGTCGTCCTGCCCCACACGGTCCTCCCGGCGCGGACAGCCCGCACGTCGGGAGGGCCAGGTGGACGCCCGGGCGCCCGGCGAGGTCACCAGTGGTGCGCAAGCCTTACGCGGCACGGGTACCTCCCGGCTCACCCCCGAAACCGGAATCGGCCCGTCGACTGCGCGGGACACGCAGAAGGTCCTGGTGCAGAACCCGCGCGGCGGGGGAACCCGGCCCACCATGACGAACCAGAGGAACCAGAGGAACCCGAGCAACGAGTCGGACCGGCCGGGCACACCGCTGCCGGGGGCCCAGGAGTCGTACTGGATGGCCACCACGCCCGCCACCTCCCACCCCCCGCTCACCGCCGATCAAGAGGCCGACGTCGCCGTGGTCGGCGGTGGCATCGCCGGTCTGTACACCGCGTGGGAACTCGCCCAGTCCGGGCGGAGCGTCGTGGTGCTGGAAGCGGACCGCGTCGCGGCGGGCGTGACGGGCTACACGACGGCCAAGGTCACCGCGCTGCACTCCTCGGTCTACGACAGGCTGCGCCGTACGCGGGGCGAGGCCGGCGCGCGGCTCTACGCGCAGTCGCAGCAGGAGGCGGTGGACGAGGTGGTCGCCACCGCCGCCCGCCTGGGCATCGACTGCGATCTGGAGCGTGCCCCGGCGTTCACCTACGTCGAGGACCCGGCCGGGGTGGCGAAGATCCGGGCGGAGGCGGAGGCGGCGCGGAACGCCGGGCTGCCCGCCTCGTTCGTCACCCGTACGGGACTGCCGTTCCCCGTCGCGGGAGCGGTGCGTGTGGAGGACCAGGCGCAGTTCCATCCGCGTAAGTTCCTGCTGGCCCTGGCCTCGGCGCTGGTGGCGAACGGCGGGGTGATCCGGGAGCGGACGCGGGTCGTCGGCCTGAAGGAGGGCAGGGGGAGCGCCCCGTGTGTGCTGACGACGGAGACGGGTGCGCTGGTCGTCGCACGGGACGTGGTGGTGGCCACCCACTACCCGGTCTTCGACCGCTCGCTGCTCTTCGCCAAGCTCGCTCCGCACCGTGAACTGGTGGTGGCCGCCCCGATTCCGGTGGACCGGGACCCGGGCGGTATGTACATCACCGCGGAGGAGAACAAGCGCTCCGTCCGGACCGCACCCGGCCACACGGACGGCACCCGGCTGCTGATCGTGACGGGTGAGTCCTTCCTGCCGGGCACCGCGGACGCCGGGGAACGCTTCCAGCGGCTCGTCGCCTGGACTGCCGAGCGCTTCCCTGGGGCCGGGATCTCGCACCGCTGGGCCGCGCAGGACAACGACCCGACCGACACGGTCCCGTGCATAGGTCTCCTGCATCCGAAGGCCCGGCACACCTATGTGGCCACCGGCTTCGGCGGCTGGGGCATGACGGGAGGAGTGCTGGCGGGGAAGCTGCTGGCCGCACTGATCAACCGGGACGAGAGGCCGCCGTGGACGGATCTGTACGATCCGTGGCGGCCGCGCTCCACCATGCGGGAGTGGCCGGCGCTGCTCGCTCACCAGGCGACCGTGGCGCGGCATCTGGTGGGCGACCGGCTGCACAGCCCGTCGCACGCGGACTCAACCGAGGAGATCGCGCCCGGTACGGGTGCGGTCGTCCGGATGGGCGGCCGGCACTGCGCGGTCTACCGGGACGAGGACGGCGCCACGCACACGGTATCCGCGCGCTGCACGCATCTCGGATGCCTGGTCGCCTTCAACCCCGGCGAGAAAACCTGGGAATGTCCCTGCCACGGCTCTCGGTTCGACGTGGACGGGGCCGTCCTGGAAGGGCCCGCCGTGCGTCCCCTCGGCAGTGTGGGCAACGTCCGTCACGACGGTGAGCAGCAACGGTGAGCGGCTGTGGTGAGCGCAGCGGTGGGCAGTGGTGAGCAGCGGTCAGTACATGACGGGTTCGCCGTGCCATACGGTCGTCACGTTGCAGAACTCGTGCAGCCCGTGCGCGGCCAGTTCCCGCCCGTATCCGGAGCGCTTCACTCCGCCGAAGGGGAAGCCGGGATGCGAGGCCGTCATTCCGTTGAAGTAGATGCCGCCGGCCTCCAGGTCCCTGACGCAGCGCTCCTGCTCGTCGGCGTCCCGGGTCCACACGTTGGAGCTGAGCCCGAAGGGGGTGTCGTTCGCCAGCCGCAGCGCCTCGTCCAGGTCCGAGGCCCGGTAGAGGGTGGCCACCGGGCCGAACGCCTCCTCCTGGTCGATGCGCATCCGTGCGGAGATGTCCGCCAGCACGGTCGGCTCGTAGTACCAGCCCGCGGTCCGCCCCGCCGGACGGCGCCCGCCGCACAGGACGGACGCGCCCCGCTCGCGGGCGTCCTCCACCAGCTCTTCCAGGCTCTCCCTGCCCCGCTCGCTCGACAGCGGGCCCACGTCGGTGGCCTCGTCCATGGGGTCGCCCACCGCCAGCCGGGACATGCCGCGGACGAACTGCTCCACGAAGTCGTCGTAGACCTTCGCGTGCACGATGAAGCGCTTGGCCGCGATGCAGGACTGGCCGTTGTTCTGCACCCTTGCGGTCACTCCGACCTTGGCGGCCCGTTCGACGTCGGCGGAGGGCAGCACCAGATAGGGGTCGCTGCCACCCAGTTCGAGCACGGTCTTCTTGATCTCGTCGCCGGCCACCGAGGCGACGGAGCGGCCCGCGGGCTCGCTGCCGGTAAGCGTCGCGGCGACGACCCGCGGGTCCCGCAGGACCTCCTCGACCGCTCCCGTGCCGATCAGCAGCGTCTGGAAGCAGCCGTCGGCGAAGCCTGCCCGCCGGAAGAGGTCCTCCAGGTACACCGCGGTCTGCGGCACGTTCGAGGCGTGCTTCAGCAGTCCGACGTTCCCCGCCATCAGCGCCGGGGCGGCGAAGCGGACCACCTGCCACAGCGGGAAGTTCCACGGCATGACCGCGAGTACCGGGCCCAGCGGCCGGTAGCGCACGAGGACGCGGGCACCGCCGGAGTCCTTCACGTCGGCCAGAGAGGGGTGCTCGTCCGCGAGCAGTTCCTCGGCGTGCTCGGCGTACCAGCGCATGGCCTTGACGCACTTGGCGGCCTCCGCCCGCGCCGCGACCAGGGTCTTGCCCATCTCCAGGGTCATCATGCGGGCGACGGCCTCCAAGTCCTCCTCCAGCAGCCTGGCCGCCTGGCGCATCCGTTCCTGCCGGTGTGCGAAGGATGTCGTACGGTAGCCACGGTAGGCGGCGTCCGCCGCGAGGATCCGCTCCTCGATCTCCTCCTTGGTGAGGGCCGCGAAGGTCTGGAGCGTCTCGCCGGTGGCCGGGTTCACGGTTGCGATCGACACGGGATCCTCCTTTTGAGCACGGGTACGGCTGCCGGGTACCGCGTTCGCCCGGCTTCACGCGTCCCGTCCGAGCGGGGTCGCCTTGGGGTGGGACCAGGGCACATGCGGTGGGCATGGCACCGGGCGTTTCTACGCGCGCACAAGACAGCGCGCGGCAATGTCCTGCGCACCCCCGGTGCGCCTCCCTTCGCACGTCAGCGCCCCGCCGCGCCCGGTGTTCGCGCCGTTCTCCGCAATGCCGCTCAAAGAGGACACGGACCTCCGGGCCTGCGCCTTCGACGGAAATTCGACTTTGCGGGAGCACTTCAATATATGGCCTGAACACCCACTCCCGGAAACGGTCGGAATTCTGGCAGGGGGGTAATTCCAGCGCTATGGTCACAGCCGTCGGGAGTGCAATCCCCTCCTCACAGGTACGGGCGAAACCCTGGCCCGGGACACCGTGAGGGACTGCCACACCAGCTCGACTGCGTGCACTGCAGACGCTCCCGGAATTCGCACAGCAACGTGCGATCGCCATGATCTCTGCGCCTCCCCGACTGCGCAGAGGTGAACCATCAATCTCCCCCGTGGGCGGCATGGGCATTCCGCTGGACGCCGCGCGTCGCCCACTCACGCTCGGAAGGAGAAACCATGCCAGGTGCTCTTCTCGCAGGCGGCGCGGTCGCGGCGTTGTTCGCCTCGACATTCGCCGTGCAAAGCGCGCCGACAGCCACCGAGGTGCCGTCGACAAGAATCGAGATCGGAGTACGGACGGTGAACGGCTCAGGCTGCCCGCAGGGTACGGCCGCGGTCGCCGTCGCGGGCGACAACACCGCGTTCACGGTGACGTACAGCGACTATCTCGCCCAGGTGGGCGCGGGTGCCGACCCCACCGACCTGAGGAAGAACTGCCAGCTCAACCTGGACGTCCACGTGCCGCAGGGCTTCACCTACGCGGTCGCCCGGGTGGACTACCGAGGGTTCGCCCACCTGCAGGACGGGGCGAGCGGTACGCAGCAGGCGAGTTACTACTTCCAGGGCTCACCGGAAACCTCGAAGCAGAGCCACGAATTCGCGGGCCCGTACAGCGACAACTGGCGGACCAGCGACAGCACCGACTACAGCGCGCTGGTATGGGCTCCCTGCGGCGAGAACAAGAACTTCAACATCAACTCCGAACTGCGGGTGAACGGAGGTACGTCGAACACCCAGGACTCCACAAGCTTCATGACGATGGACTCGACGGACGGCAGCGTGAGCACCCTCTTCCAGCTCGCCTGGAAGGAATGCTGACCACCCTCCCCCAGGCATCCGACATCCGATGGGAGAACCATGCCCGGTGTTCTTCTCGCAAGCGGCGCCGCCGCGGCGCTGTTCGCCTCGACGCTGTCCGTCCAGAGCCAGCAGGCTTCACCCCCGTACTTCGACGAGGTACCCGATGACGAGATCGTGATCACGGTCGCCACCGTCAACGGGTCCGGTTGCCCGCAGGGGACGGCCGCCATCGCCGTCTCCCCGGACAACAAGGCCTTCACGGTCACCTACTCCGACTACCTGGCGCAGGTGGGCGTCGGCTCCAGCCCCATCGACTTCCGGAAGAACTGCCAGCTCAACCTGGTCATGCACGTGCCCCAGGGCTTCACCTACGCAATCGCCAGCGTGGACTACCGGGGGTACGCGTACCTGGAGGACGGCGCCTCCAGCATGCAGAAGGCGTCGTACTACTTCCAGGGTTCGCCGGAGACGACGGACTACACGCACACGTACGACGGCCCGTACAACGACAACTGGCAGGCGACGGACGAGACCGAGTGGGCCTCGCTGGTCTGGGCGCCCTGCGGCGAACTGCGGAACTTCAACATCAACACCGAGTTGCGGGTCAACGCGGGCACGTCGAACACGGAAGAGACGACGAGCTTCATGACCATGGACTCGACCGACGGAGCGGTAGGCACCACCTACCACTTCGCGTGGAAGAAGTGCGAGGACCCGGCGAAGGCCGGCTGAGGCTGACGCCTGGGCCGCCACTCCGGTACGGGGTGGCGGCCCAGGCTCAGCGCCGGGTCGGGTCGGGTCGACTCGATTCGGCCCGGCTCGGATCGAATCAGCTCCGCTCGCTCGCTCAGCCCGCCGTCTGCTCGGCGGCCAGCAGTTCGCGGAGCTCACCGATCGCCTCCCGCAGGCGGTCGGCGAAGTCGTGCATCCGGTCGGCCACCGGCATCGGCGTACTGAGGCAGAGGTTGAACTGCTCGGGCAGCAGCACATAGGCGACGCCGATACAGCGGCTGCTCGTCGATCCGAAGCCGAAGTACCGGATATGAGCGGAGGGTGCTGAGCTGGTGCTCAGATAGTCGTCCCGCATCGTCAGCCACCCCGGCGTCCGGTAGAGCGCGGGCTGCTCGGTCACTCCCAGCTCCGCCCCGCGCCGCCGCTGGATCAACTCCAGCTCCCACAGGTGCTGCTCGGGTGCCTGCCCGGCCTGGCACTCCTTCGCACGCGCCACATGCTTCCCGGCCGCCGCCCGGAAGGCGGCGCGCCGGGTGTCCGCGTCCGCCGCCGGATCCTCCATCGCGGCCACGAACCGCTGGATCTCCGGGGTGATCACCCGCATCGCCTCGGTGCGTCCGCGCCGCCACTGGCGGGTGGCGATCGACTCGTACGTGGCGCCCAGACGGCCCTTGGCGCGCTGGTGTGCGAGCTGGTAGGCGAGCTGGACGAAGGCGTCCGGCGAGACGCCCAGCGCCTTGGCCGCGTTGGCGCCGAAGTCGTCGAACGACACGGTGGTGGTCGCGGTGTCCGCCCCGTACTGCGCGAACGCCTCGGCGGCCGAGCGCACCTGGGCGCGCAGGGCGTCATCGAGCTCGAACACCAGGGGCTCCACGGCGGGCAGCCCCTGGGCGCGGGCCCCCGACAGCCGGGACTGCTCCTCGGCCGGGCTGCCGAGGACGGCGTCGACGAAGCTGAGGATGGTGGTGCCGTCCAGCCCGCAGTGCTCCACGTTGATGCCCGCACGGCCGTCGCCGAAGACGACGAAGGACAGGGCCTTGTCGAACCAGCGGTTGCCGCGGTCCCCGTACAGCAGGTTGTCGCACGCCTCCTGGGTGCTCGCCGGTGTGAAGTCCTCCAGACAGAGGCAGAACAGCGCGGTCTCGACATCATCCAGCGCGTCCGCGTTGCGGGGTTGGCAGTCGAGCAGGGAGTCGCGGGTCTCCGCCCACTGCGCGCGGGCCATGGTGGTGAGGTGGCCCACCGGGAAGTCCGCGCCCGCGGGCTCCGCACCGGACTTGATGACGGCGCGCAGCCCGGCGTCGAGATCCTCCAGGCTGTGCGGCACGCCGTCCGCGCCCAGCACGTCCATCCGGAACATGCCGCCCCGGAAGAACACCACGATGTGGCGGGCGTCCGAGGGACCCGGCCATGCGCCGGTGTAGGGGGTGCGGACGGTGTCCAGCGGCGCTCCGGGAATCCGGGTCGTCGAGAACAGGTACTTGTTCTGCTCCATCGACAGGGGCTGCCCGCGCTGTGCAACCGGCGGGATGATCTCCTGGTCCAGCTGCCGCTTGTAGTGGACGGCTCCGGCGATCAGCCCGGCCGCCCGCTCCAGCTGCGCCTGGCCGTTGTCCTGGAAGAGGAAGAAGAAGTTGGCGTTGAGCGCGATCCGGTCCCGGCGGCCGAGGTAGCGGTACGGCCAGAAGGTGTCGAGCCAGCTGTGCACGCCCTCCGTGGCGTCGTACTCCTCCAGTGCCGCGTGCAGCGCCCGGCCGGGGCCGCCGGGGCGGAGGAAGGCGGCCACCTCCGCCTCGGTGGCGGACCGCTCCTCGGGCGTCAGCAGCGGGGCGCACCAGGTGAGGAAGCGTTCGCAGCTCTCCTCCAGGGTGGGCAGCGGCACGCGCGGCAGGGTGTCCTCATGCGCGAACGTCCGCGGTGGCGGCGCGGGGTCGGTGGCGGCGGCGCTGCCGGTGGCGGCGGTCGCGTGACGGTCGGTCAATTCCGTTCTCGATTCACTTCGTGGGGAGGTGTGGTGTCCCCGCGGTGGGCTGGACTGTCGGGCTCTTCGGATGGTCGGGAGAGATGGAGCTGTGCGTAGAGCCAGCCTTCCGTCTCCAGGCCCCTCGCATCCACCCCTGCCGCCGACATCGTGTCCAGCACGAGACGCTGTTCGGCCCCGGAGGCGAACCGCCGCTGCTTGAACACCTCTTCAACCCGCACGGTGCGGTACCCGAATCCGGCAAGGGCGCGCTCCACGGTGTGGAACGGGAACATCCGCAGCACGAAGTGCGCCATCCACGGACGGTTGCCGTCCTGCGCCCGTACGACGCGCAGCAGCGTCCGCTCGGTGACATAGCCGAGGCAGCCCGTCGAGATCACCAGGTCCGTCCCGGCGAGCTGGGTCCGCTGCCGGGGTGTGGGGTCGTGCTGCTCCAGATCGGCGTGTACCGCGTCGTCGAGGAAGCCCGCCTCCAGCGCGTAGGACAGCGCGGCGCCGGAGGGGTCGAGGCCGGTGAAGCGGGTACGGTGCGCGGGCCGCCGCAAGCGGGCCAGCTCCCGGTCGCGCGCGAGCAGCGCCTCGCGTGCGAGCGGGTCGGCGTCCGCGCCGTCGTCCGCGCCGTCGTCCGCGCCCGCGTCGCCGTAGCGGGCGTACAGCTCGTCCATCGTCACGTCGTACTTCAGCAGGGCGGCGTTGACGCCGTACGAGCAGCCGATGTCCAGCACCTTCGGTGCCGCGACCTGACGGGTCTCCCGGTACTCCTGGATGAGCTTCGCGAAGTAGGGCTTGGCCTGCTGCGGTACCCCGTAGTCGAGCGTGCGCAGCACCGAGAAGTACGCGCGGGGGTCGGGGCGTGTGTAGATGTGGTCGAGCGAGACTTTTCCGGTCGCGTCGAAACGCACGGGGTGACTCCTCCGTGGGGCCGGTGGTTGGCGGGGCGGCGGGGCCTGGCTGGCGGTGCCTAAGGGCTGTCCCGTAATCCCTGGCGGGCGGAGGACGACAGTTACGGCACCTCGCTGCGTTGCCGGAACGCCCGGATACGCCCAGTATGAGGACGCCCCTCCGCCTTGCGAAGCACCGCATCTGACGCCGCGCGCTGATCCACCAGGGATCACGGGACAGCCCTTAGTCGAGAAGCTGGTCCCCCCGCACGGCGCGGCCTTCGGCCGCCAGGTGCTCGGGCAGTACCCGGCCGAAGAGCTGCCTGGTCCGCGCCACACTGCCGACGACGCCCGGGCGCTCGCTGTAGGCGAAGATCGCCGAGTGGCGCGCGACCTCGCCCCGTACGGGACTCACCCGGTGCAGTGAGTAGCGGCCCTTGAACAGCTGCAGATCGCCCGGCCGCAGCGGGAGCCGCCGGATCAACGGGTCGGCCCGGCCGCCGAGTACGTCCCGCACGTCGTCGAAGTGCTCGTCCCGCGCGGTCCGGATGCCGGGGCAGTACTCGAAGACACCGCCGTACTGCGCGTCCTGGGTCAGCATGCTGACGGTGAACTCGTTGGTGTCGAAGTGCCACGGGTGCTCCTTGCCGGGGGCGACGACATTGAGCACCAGTCCGGAGAGCGGGTCCGCCAGCTCGCAGAGCCGCGGCAGTTCGAAGCACCGGGCGACGAAGGCCCGGAACCCCTCGTGCGAGTAGAGGCGGCTGATCAGGGAGTCCGCGGGGATGCGGTCGCGCGGGACGAACGCGTTGCCCCTTTGGTACGACTGCCTGCCCGGGTGGTCCTCGGGCAGTGAGGCGTCCACGGCCATGTTGTAGACATTGACCGTCTCGACGTCGAAGTGGGCCCGGGGCGCGAGCGCCGAGCACTCCTGGCGCAGGACGTCGCGCAGCGGGGGGCGGATGAAGTCCCGCAGCACCGTGCAGCCGACGTCGGCCAGTTCGCGCCGGGCGCGCGAGACCACCGCGAGGGCCTCGGGGCCGTCCGGTTCCGACAGGGGATACCGCAGCGTGTCGACCATCTCGTCCAGCGTCTCGGCTTCGGCAGCGCTCATATGGAACTCACCCCGGGCTCCCCTCGAACTCCCCTGCTGAATAATCCAGTTGAAGTTGCCACAGCGCCGCCACATTGTCTGTGACACGTCACACTCCGTCGGTGCGCATAGTCAGCCGGTAACGACCTCGCCTGCGCTTCGCGAGGACGCGCGGATGACAGGGCGATCAGCCCGGTTTAAGATCATTGGTACGGCATCGCGTGCCGGTCACCGGCCGGGTGAGGCATGGAGGTGCCCGTGAGACTGCCTTACGGAGGCAATCCACAGTGTCGATCGAGCTGAACCACACCATCGTCCACTCCCGGGACAAGCGGGAGTCCGCCGACTTCCTGGCGCACATCCTGGGACTGGAGGCAGGCCCCGAGTGGGGCCCGTTCATCCCCCTCGAACTGAGCAACGGCGTCACCCTCGACTTCGCCACGATCCCCGCGGAGTCGATCACCATGCAGCACTACGCGTTCCTGGTCACCGAAGAAGAGTTCGACAAAATCTTCCAGCGGATCCAGGACGGGGGGATCACGTACTACGCCGATCCGCACGGCAAGCGGCCCGGCGAGATCAACCACAACGACGGCGGACGCGGCGTCTACTTCATGGATCCGGCCGGCCACGGCATGGAAGCCATCACCCGTCCGTACGGGAGCGGCGAGCAGTAGAGACCTGATCGCAAGGATTCACTCAACGGCCCCGGCGGCACCCGTCGCCGGGGCCGGTCGTGCTCCGTGCGCGTGACGGCCTCCTGCGCGCGGCGGTGTCGGCTGCGCCCGGGGACGACAAGTCTGAACTGGACCTATGCGCCCGATTGTTGGAGAGGTGGGGCCGCATGTCACCTCTGGCGGGCACGGGAGTAGGTTCTGTGCTCGCAACACCCCCATGAAAGAGTCCTCGACTCGGAGGTCACATTGTCTGCAATTCACCACAGACGGCGCCACACTGCCACCCTCGCCACAGCAGGGATCGCCGCGCTGATCGGCACCGGGATGTTCGCCGCCCCCGCTTCGGCCCACACGCCGACGTGGTCGGTCGACTGCTCCACGGTCTCCGTCAACCTGACGAGCTACAGCGAGAAGCCCACCAACACGGTGACCATCACCGCGGACGGCAAGGAACTGCTCTCCGAGTCGTTCGGCGGTGGGTTCAAGAAGGAGCTCAAGCTCCCGGCGCACGACGAGAAGCTCCCGGTCAAGCTCGTCGTGAAGGCCAACGACGGCGACCAGCACAACGTGGACGAGACCAAGACCGCGCCGGTCTGCGAGGAGGAGTCCCCCGAGCCGACTCCGCCCACCAGCCCGCCCGCCGAGTCGCCCTCGCCCAGCGAGCCTGCTGAGTCGCCCAGCGAGCCCACCGCGGCGCCGTCGACCAGCATGCCCGCTGAGTCGCCGTCGGCCGAGGCGCCGAGCAGCTCCGCTCCCGCCGCCGCCAAGCCTGCCGGTTCGAGCAGCCCCGCCCCGGCCGACCTGGCCGAGACGGGCTCCTCCAGCAGCACTCCCATGATCGCGGGGATCGCGGCCGCCGTCGTCGCGGCCGGCGGTGCGCTGCTGCTGGTGGCCCGCAAGCGCCGCGCGGCACAGGACTGACCAGTCCCACCGCACGGAGCGCCAGCGCTGAACGGTAGCGCTGAACGCTGAGCACGCAGCTGTGCCCTGACCGGGGCCCGGCGCCCGCACCATGGGCGCCGGGCCCCGGTCTTGCGTCTACCCGCTTACCCGCTTACCCCTTGTCCACTGGCCCGGCCACCCGTGCCGGGGTGTCCAGTACTCCGGCGCGGGCGGCGGCGAGGGTGATGCGGGCCGCCTGTTCGGCGACGGTGTCGTCGAGCGGCCCGCCGCTCACCAGCAGCCGGAAGTGGATCGGCGCGGCCAGCGCGCTCACCACCGCGGACGGATCGGTGCCCACGGGCAGTTCGCCCCGTGCGACGGCGCGGGCGACGACGGGTTCGGCACGGCGGAACCGGTCGCCGAAGATCCGGGCGCGGGCCTCGGCGATCTCCGGCAGCCGAACCGCGTCCGAGATCAGCGCCGCCTCGACCGCCCGCCCCGTGGGGCTGACCAGCCAGCCGACCAGTGACCGCGCCATCTCGCGCAGATCGCCGCCGATCGAGCCGGTGTCGGGCATCGGAATGTCCGTCGCGATGTGCTCCGCCAGCGCGTCGACGACGAGGGCCGCGCGGTCCTTCCAGCGCCGGTAGACCGTCGTCTTGTGCACACCGGCGCGCTGGGCGACCCGCTCGACCGTGAGCGCGGCATAGCCCCCCTCGGCCAGTTCGGCCACCGTCGCCGCCAGGACGGCAGCGTGCATCTTGGGGCCGCGCCCGACCGGTCGGGGGCGATCCGCTGGGGTGGATCCGAGCTCCATTGCAACTCCTAGTTGCGTTATTCGACTGCGCCGTGGCACTCTCAGATCTCAGGCTATCGCAACTTCGAGTTGCGATGTGGTCCACAGGGCAAACCTGTGAGACCCCCTGACCGAGACGTGTGTGACCGTCCGTCCGAAAGGAACGCAGACATGCCTGGCGTGCGCCCCTCCTCGCCCTCCCCCGCCCCCTTCGCGCTCTACTCCTCGATGACCCAGCTCCACGACGACGGCACCGTACGGCCCACGGCCCGCGACTTCGCCGCCGCCGTCGGCCTGGACGGCTGGACCTTCGCCGTCGCCCATATCCGCGACAACGCCGAGATCCACTCCGACCTGTGGGAACTGCACTCCGCATCCGACGAGCTGCTGGCGGCGCTGACCGGCGCGGTAACCGTCCACCTGAGCGCGGACGACACGTCGGCGGCCGAGACCGTACGAATCCAAGCGGGCGAGCTGTTCGTGATCCCGGCGGGCCGGTGGCACCGGCTGGAGATCGGCATGCCGACGGATCTGCTCTCCCTCACCCGCGCCGCGGGCACCAGGACCGAACAGGTGGACCCGCAGGAGACCCGGGGATGACCGCGACCACGGCCCGCACCGGGGTCCCGCCCGAAGGGATCCCGCCCCAAGGAGCCCCGGACCGGGGGCGGCTGCTGCTCGCGGTCATTCTCACCGTGCAGTTCACGGTGGCGCTGGACATGTCCGTCCTGAACGTCGCCCTGCCCGACATCCGTCACCACCTCGGCTTCACCGCCACCGGGCTGCCCTGGGTGGTCAACGCGTACGCCCTCGCCTTCGGCGGGCTGATGATGCTGGGCGGCCGGATCGGCGATCTGGCGGGCCGCCGCCGTACCCTGCTGGCCGGGCTGGTGCTGTTCGGTGCGGCGAGCGCGACCGGAGCGCTGGCGCAGGAGCCCTGGCAGCTGATCACCGCCCGAGCGGTGCAGGGCGCGGGCGCGGCGGCGCTGGCCCCGGTCGCACTCGCCCTGATCACCGTCAACTACCCGGCCGGGCCGGCGCGTTCGCGGGCGCTGGGCCTGTGGGGCGCGGCCGCGGCGGCCGGTGGCGCGGCCGGGGTGCTGATCGGCGGCCTGCTGACCGAGTCGGCGGGCTGGCGCTCGGTGATGCTGATCAACGTACCGATCACGCTGGTCACACTGCTGGCGGCCCGAAAGATCACGGGCGACCGGCGGGACGGCCCCGCGCCACGACTGGACCTGGGCGGCGCACTGCTGGTGACAGCGGGCACCTCCGCGCTGGTGCTCGCGGTGGTGCGCACCGAGACCCTTTCCTGGGGCTCCTCGACGACCGTGGCGACGCTGGCTCTCGCCGCACTGCTGCTCACGCTGTTCGTCGGCGTCGAGCTGCGGACGGCCGAGCCCCTGCTGCGGATGCGGCTGCTGACCAGGCGCCCCGTGGTGGCAGCCAATGTGTTCATGCTGCTGCTCGCCTCGGCGCAGTTCGCCGTCTTCTACTTTGTCTCGCTCTATCTCCAGCAGGTCCTGGAATACGGGCCCGCCGCCACGGGCCTCGCGTTCCTGCCCTTCTGCTGCGGGATCGTCGTCGGTTCGGTGACGGCGACGCGGAGCCTCGCCCGGCTCGGCGCCCGCCGCGTGCTGGTGAGCGCCGGAGCGTTGGGGGCGGCAGGGTTCGGCTGGTTCGCCCTGGTGCTCACCGCCGACGGCGGTTTCGCCACCGCGATCCTCGGGCCTTCGCTGCTGACCTCAATCGGTGTGGGCATGTCCATCGTGCCGCTGGGCACGGCGGCCACGGCCGACGTCGATCCCCGGGAGGCGGGCATGGCCACCGGGCTGATCAACAGCTCCCGGCAGATCGGCGGCTCGATCGGCCTGGCGGTCCTGGTGACCGTCTCCGCGAGCGTCACCGGCGGTCACGGCGGCGGGGCCGACGAGGCGCTGGCGGCCGGCTACCGTGCGGCGGCGGCCGTGGCAGGCGGGCTCCTGATGGTGGCCACGCTGCTCGCGCTGCTCCTGATGCCGCCACGGCGACCGTGACGGCGGCCCTTGCGACTCCGTGCTCCGGCACGGAAAGTGGAGAGCAGGCGGCGCCCGGCGGCGCGGTCACAGAGGGAGGCCGGGCGGTCGCGGAGCGAAAACGGCGAGTATCCGCGTTTGCCTGATTCCGCGCCCGTGCCGGGTGGATCCTGGGGGCCGCCCACCGCGCTGCGGGTGGCCCGGGCGTCCGCCCGGGCAGCGGTGAGGCGCCGTTGTCAGTCCTGGGTGCCAGGATGAGAACCATCGCAACGGCTCAGCTGACGAGAGGGCAAGACCATGTCGGAAAACCAGGTGAGCGAGGACTTCCCGAAACTGGCCGACCCGTTCCGGCGTGAGCTGCTCGCGCACTGCTACCGCATGCTGGGTTCGGTCCATGACGCGGAAGACCTGGTGCAGGAGACCTACCTGCGCGCCTGGCGGGCGTACGACAAGTTCGAGGGCCGTTCGTCCATGCGCACCTGGCTGCACCGGATCGCGACCAACACCTGCCTGGACGCGCTGGAGAGCCGGAGCAAGCGCCCGCTGCCCACCGGCCTCGGGGGGCCCAGCGCCGATCCGTCCGACGCCCTGGTCGAGGGCCAGGAGGTGCCCTGGCTGGAGCCGATCGCTGACGCCATGGTGGGTGCCGAAGCGGCCGACCCCGCCGCGATCGTCAGCTCGCGGGAGACGATCCGGCTGGCCTTCGTCGCCGCCCTTCAGCATCTGCCGCCCCGGCAGCGCGCGGTGCTGATCCTGTGCGAGGTGCTGAAGTGGAAGGCCGCCGAGGCGGCCGACCTGCTCGGTACGACGACGGCGTCCGTCAACAGCGCGCTCCAGCGCGCCCGGGCCCAGCTGGACAAGGCGGCCCCCAGCGAGACTTCGGTGACCGAGCCCACCAGCGCCGAGCAGCGCGAGCTGCTGGACCGCTATGTCGCGGCCTTCGAGGTCAAGGACATGAGCGCGATAGTGAAGCTCTTCACCGAGGACGCCGTCTGGGAGATGCCTCCCTTCACCGGTTGGTACCAGGGCCCGGTGGACATCGGCACGCTCATCGACACCCAGTGCCCCGCCGGCCCTGGCGACCTGCGGCTGATCCCCACCGGGATGAACGGCCAGCCCGCGTTCGGGATGTACATGCGCGGGGAGGACGGCGTCTTCCGGCCCTTCAACCTGATGGTGCTCACGCTCGACGAGGCGCGGGTCTCCCATGTCGCGGCCTTCTTCGACCTGCGTCTCTTCGAGCTCTTCGGTCTCCCGGAGCAGCTGCCCGCCCGGTCGTAGGCCGCGAGGGCGGCCCTCCGGCCGGGGGGTCGCTACCGTGGGGGCATGGAGATCTGGATCAACCCGGCGTGCTCGAAATGCCGCTCAGCCGTCCGGCTGCTGGACGAGGCGGGGGCGGAGTACACGGTCCGCCGCTATCTCGATGACGTGCCGACGGAGGCCGAACTGCGGGAGGTGCTGGAGCGGCTCGGGCTGGAGCCATGGGACTTGGTGCGGGCCGAAGAAGCGGACGCGAAGGCGCTGGGCCTGCGTGACTGGCCCCGCGAGGCAGCCGAGCGGCCCCGCTGGATCACGGCGCTGGCCACCCACCCGAAGCTGATCCAGCGCCCGGTCATCACGGCGGACGACGGCACCGCCGTAGTCGCCCGCACGGACGACGCCGTACGCGACGCGCTGTCCCGCTGAGCAACGAAGGCCGCACGAGCGGAAAGGGCACACGCGATTGCAGGGCGAGACGGCCTAAGCTCCGTGCATGCTGCCAGCCGCGCCTGTGTACCCGCCGAAGCCACGGCCCGGGGATCGCGTCGCCGTCGTCTCTCCCTCCGGCGGACTCCCCGAGCTGCTGCCGATGCCCTATGAGCTGGGGCTCCGGCGGCTGCGCGAGGAGTTCGGCCTGGAGGTGGTGGAGTACCCGGGCACCCGGCGGCTGCGGACGACGCCACGCGAGCGGGCCGCAGACCTGCATGCGGCCTTCACCGACCCGTCGGTGAAGGCGGTGATCGCGAGCATCGGCGGCGACGACCAGATCGCCGTGCTGCCGGAGCTGGACGGAGCACTGGTACGCGCGCATCCGAAGCCGTTCTTCGGGTACAGCGACTGCACGAATCTGCTCGCCTGGCTCAGCACCACCGCCGGCCTCGTCGGCTACCACGGCATCTCGGTGATGGCCGAACTCGGCCGCCCCGGAGCGATGCACCCGGTCACGGCGGATTCGCTGCGCGCGGCGCTCTTCGACTGGGGGAGCTACGAACTGGCCGAGTCCCGCGCGTATGGCGACGCGGAACTGCCCTGGGACGATCCCGAGACCTTCACGCGGGAACCCGTGATGGAGCCCTGCGACGGCTGGCGGTGGCACCGGCCCGACCGGGTGGTGGAGGGGCTCAGCTGGGGCGGCAACCTGGAGGTGCTGGCCTGGATGCTGATGGCCGACCGGGAGGTCAGGCCGGTGGAGGAGTACGCGGGGCGGGTGCTCTTCCTGGAGACCTCAGAGGAGATGCCCACGGCAACGGAGGTCTACCGCACGCTGCGGAGCATGGGCGAACGCGGTCTGCTGGGCCAGTTCCCCGCGCTGCTGATGGGGCGGGCGAAGACGACCTCGGTGTTCGACCGGCGCGGTGGCCGGCAACGCCGCGCCTACCGGGAGGCGCAGCGGGCTGCGGTGCTGCGGGCGCTGGCCGAGTACGCTCCGGAGGCCGTTGCCGTCTTCGACGTGGATCTCGGGCACACCGATCCCCAGCAGGTGGTGCCGTACGGGGGCACCGTGAGGGTGGACGGACCGGCCCGGCGGATCACCGTCCGGTACTGACCGGGGGATCCTGCCGGTACCGGACGGCCGGGGCGGGAGCTCAGTCGCTCTTCAGCCCCTCCTCCGCGAGTGCGAGCACATCGGTGACACGGGCCGCATACCGTATGTCGCAGGCGTGCGCGGTGCCCGTACGGGCCGACTCCAGCAGTGCGTCCACGGCGCGGGCGAAGGCGTCCGAGGCGGGCTCGTCGCGCACCGGGAGGGTGGCCACGCCCGTGCTGCCGCGCAGCTCCGCGGTGACGTCGGCCATGGCGGGCGGCACCGTGTGGCTGACCGTGACCGTGCTGGAGGCGCCGCTCTCGTGGCGCAGCGCGAGGTGGACGGTGTCGCCGGGGCCGCGGGCGGCGCGCACGCCGGTGACCTCGCCCAGCACAGGCGTCAGCACGGACAGCGCGTGCGGCCCGACGTCCCACAGCGCGCCCTTCTCGCGACGCCACGGCGAGTCGGCGAACGGCGAGTCGCTGCCGCCGAAGACCGGCGAGAGCCAGTCGGCCCGGCCCAGCAGCCAGCCCTCGACGTTTGCCTGTTCGCGGATCCAGGAGGCCGTCGGCTCACTGAAGTGCAGGGTGAAGAAGACGACGGAAGCCACGCCGTTCCGGGCCGCCGCGTCGGCCGCCTGGGCGGCGGCGGCGGGAGTGGTGGCGACGGGCTTGTCCAGCAGGAGGTGGCAGCCGGCCTCGGCGGCGCGGACGGCCAGCGGTGCCTGTACGTCCGGAGGCAGGGCGATGGCGACGGCGTCGCAGTCGGCCAGGAGCAGGTCGACGTCCTCGTACGCGCGGGCGCCGAAGCGTTCCGCGAGAGATACCGCTGCTTCGGGGCGGCGGCCCCATACACCGGTCAGCTGGACGTCGGGGTGCGCTTGCAGTGCGGGAGCATGGGTCATTTCGGCCCAGGGGCCGGTACCGAGCAGGCCGAATTTCATGAGCGCAGCCTAGTTGGCCTCCCCTGGCCCGCCCAACCGGACGCCGGCCCCGGCGGAGGAGCCGGGAAGGACGCGAGCGGCACGCCGACGGCGGGTCACCGGTGCGCGTACCGTTTCTCGACGGCTACGGCGGCAGCCGTCACCGCACCGGTCACCGGGATCGCGAGCGGCGCCGCGAACCACGCGGAGGCCACCGTCACCGCGCCGCCGCACACGATCAGCAGTGACCCGGCGGGATCGAGGACGGTACGGCGCCCGGCCGCTCCCAGCAGCGCCCGCCAGGACGCCCCCGGGTGCCAGACGGCCGCGGCGCGCGCACCGGCGACCGCACAGCCGAGGAACGCGAGCACGCCGACGGCGGCGACGGCTTGCCCGCCGGGCAGTCCGGCCCGCACGGCGGAGAGGTCGAGCCACAGCAGCCAGACCGCCGCCCACCCGGCCAGACCCACGAGCCAGCCCCGCCGCCCCGCCGTGCGCACATCGGCAGCGAACTCCCGCCAGCCCGCCTGCTCGTTGTCAAGATGGCGTCGCAGGTGGCGGGCGCCCGCCGCGAACGCCGCCGGATAGGTGACCAGCGGAAGTGAGGCCAGCACCACCCACATCCCGACGAGCAGCGACTCCGCGAACACCCCGAACCGCTCGTAGAAGCCCGGGAACCGGGGCGGTGCCTGCGCCTTGGGGTCCGCCATCGCGCGCTCAGCCCTTCAGTCCGGAGGTGGCCATGCCGTCGATGAGATAGCGCTGGAAGGCCAGGAAGAACGCCAGCACGGGCAGCAGGGCGACCAGCGACATGGCGATCATGCCGCCGTAGTCGGCGACCGCGCCCTGGTCGACGAACATCTTCAGACCCAGCGACACCGTGTACTTCTCGGGCTCGTTGAGATACAGCAGCGGCCCCATGAAGTCGTTCCAGGCGTGGATGAAGGTGAAGATCGCGCTGGTGATCAGGGCGGGCCTGCACAGCGGCAGCACGATGGACCAGTAGATGCGCAGATGGCCGCAGCCGTCCAGGCGTGCCGCCTCGTCCAGTTCCTTCGGCAGGTTCCGCATGAACTGCACCATCAGGAAGACGAAGAAGGCGTCGACGGCCAGATACTTGCCGAGCAGCAGCGGAACCATCGTGTTGATGAGTTCCAGCTTCTGGAAGAGCACGTACTGCGGAATCATCACCACGTGGTACGGAAGCAGCAGCGTGCCGATCATCACGCCGAACATCAGGTTGCGTCCGGCGAATCTGATCCTGGCGAAGGCATAGGCGGCCAGCGAGCAGGAGACCACCACTCCGCCCACCGAACCGAGTGCCAGGACGGTCGAGTTGAGGAAGAAGGTCGAGATGGGGATGTCCGCGATGCCCTCGGAGAGCCGGGTGTAGTTGGCCATCACCGGGTCGGTCGGCAGGAGTTCGAGGCTGCCGACGATTTCGTCGCCGGGCTTGAACGAGCCGCCGATCACCCAGACCACCGGATAGAGCACCACGGCCAGCACGGCGAGCGCGCCCAGGTGCCAGGCAAGGGAGCCGGTGTGCTTGCGGGGAAACAGTGTCACCGGGCGGTCTCCTCGTAGTGCACCCAGCGCTTCTGCGACCAGAACAGCACCGCTGTCACCAGACCGACGGCCACCACCAGCATCCATGCCATGGCGGAGGCGAAGCCCATCCGGCTGTTCTCGAAGCCTTGCTGGTAGAGGTAACAGGTGTAGACGAGCGTGGCGTCTGCGGGGCCGCAGGGGTTTCCCTGCCCGCCGAGGATGTAGGCGGAGCCGAAGATCTGGAAGGAGTGGATGGTCTCCAGCAGGACGTTGAAGAAGAGCACCGGGGAGATCATCGGCAGCGTGATGCTCCAGAACCGCCGCCAGGGTCCGGCGCCGTCGACCTCGGCGGCCTCGTAGAGCTCCCGCGGGACCTGCTTCAGCCCGGCCAGGAAGATGACCATCGGAGCGCCGAACTGCCAGACGGTGAGCGCGACCAGGGCGTACAGGGTCCAGTCAGGGTCGCCGACCCAGCCGCCGACGTTCATGCCGAAGAGCTGCTGCGTACGGTCGACGACGGCGTCATCGGTGAAGAGCGCCCGCCAGACGATGGCGACGGAGACGCTCGCACCGATCAGCGAGGGAGCGTAGAACGCCGCACGGTAGAAGGCCTGGCCGCGGCGGCTCTGGGCGAGCAGCATGGCGACGCCGAGCGCGGCGATCAGTTTCAGCGGGGTGCCGATGACGACGTACTTGCTCGTCACCTCCACCGATTTCTGCCAGCGGGCGTCGGCGAACATGTCGCTGAAGTTCTTCAGGCCGACCCACTGCGGGGTGTCGAAGAGGTTGTAGTCGGTGAAGGCGAAGTAGAACGAGGCGGCCATGGGACCGGCGGTCAGCAGCAGGAACCCGGCGATCCAGGGCGACATGAAGAGGTAGCCGGAGAGGTTCTCGCGGCGTCCGCGACGCCGCGCGTGGGCGCTGCTCCGCGCCTGGGCGCTGCCCGGCGGGCGGCCTCCGGGCCTGGCGTCCTTGGATAGCCGGGGACCCCGCTGATGTCCGGCGTCCGTCGCTGCCGTGCCCTCCATCAGGAGTTCGCGGTGAAGGCGGTCTCGGCCTCCGAGAAGAACTTCTCGACCGCCTCCCCCGGCGATGCCTTGTCCAGGCTCACCTCGGTGGCGACGCGCAGGAAGGCAGCCTCGATGACGTCGGCGCCCGCGGGGTGCGGCGTGATGGTCTCCAGCACGCCCTTTTCGGCTATCTGCTTCTCGTACTCGGAGATCTGCTTGCTGACCTTGTCCGTCGGCTCGAAGGCCTCGAACTGCTTGGTGGTCGCCAGGACTCCCCGGTCGTAGCCCATGATGCGGCCCACCTCCGGGTCGTGGACCATGAAGTTGATGAAGGTGGCGACCTCCTTGGGATGCTTGGTCCTGGCGGTGCCGCTGAGCATCAGCGAACCGAGGTACTGACCGGTCTTGCTGCCGTCGGTGGTCGGGATGGGAGCGATGCCATAGCTGCTCTTGCCCTCCGAGTCGTAGCGGACGGTGAAGTTGTCCCAGGTGAACTCTCCGGCAGAAAGACCGGCGGCGGTAGCTGACTTGGGCTTGATCTGCTCGACCTTCTTCGGGTCGGTGTAGAGGCCGGATTTGATGCGCTTCACCGCCTCGGCCCACTCGGTTTCGAGATCACTCTTGCTGAAGCCGAGCCCGTCCTCGGTGAAGAAGGCCTTGCCCTTCTGGCGGAGGACCAGGTCGTAGTAGTACATGATCGAGTGCGGTCCCGTTTCGCCCGCGACACCCGTCCGGCTCCTGATCCGCTCCATGCCGGCCAGCCAGTCGTCCCAGGTCCAGCCGAACTCGGGTGTGACGCCCGCCTTTTCGTAGACCTTCTCGTCGATGATGTAGGCCATCGAGTTGGAGGCCACCGGGAGCCCGAGCAGCTTGCCGTCGATCTCGGCGAACTTCTCCAGACCGGACCGGAAGCCCTCCGTGCTCAACTCCCCTGACTGCACCTGGGGCTTCAGGTCCATCAGCACGTTGCGCCCGCCGTACTTGCGCAGGAAGGTCACGGCGTTCTGGATCACGTCCGGCGGATTCCCGCCCGCCGCCTGGGTGTTGAACTTCTTCCAGAAGTCCTCGTAGGGCTGGAAGTCGGTCTTCACCTTGATCTTGGGGTGCTTCTTCTCGAAGAGGTCGATCGTCTCGTTGATCCTCTTCGCCCGGTCGTCGGCTCCCCACCACGCGTACCGGATGGTGACGGCACCGCCGCTGGAGGAACCGCTTCCGCCACCGCAGCCGGCAGCCGCCACACCGAGAGACGCCAGCGAGGCACCGGCCGCCTTCAGGAGGGTCCTTCGCTCAACTTGCCTGGAAACACGCAATGGTTCGCCTCTCGACTTGACTGATGAGTCGTATTCGGGAAAGCGCACACACCCGGGGAAATGCACAAGTGCACACAGCGTCTCGTGGCCAGTGTCCGGTATCTCGTACATCATCTTCGGTGTCGAACGTCGAAAAGGTAAGCGTTTGCTGTCGGGAGGTCAACGGATCGGACGGGGCAACCTTTGGATCGCTCCGCGGAGACCACACGAGGGGAGGAGAAGTCCCCCGCCCCTTCGAACGGAGGAACCTCCCATGCACAGCACGAACGGCAAGCACAGGTCGAACCCGAGAGCGGCACGCATCAGCGTGGCGGCCGTGGCGGTGGCCGCGATGATCGGCGGCAGCCTGGCCTGGAGCAGCAACACCGCCGAGACCACCGGGCCGCAGAAGACCGCAGACGAGGCACCCGCGGCCGGGCCGATCGGCTTCGGCGCCGGGACCACCGGCGGGGTGCAACTCATTCGAGAACGTCGAGGACCCCTTCCACCGCGGTGAGGGCTCCTCCGGACCCGGGGCGCTGGCCGCCCGCGACAACCAGTTCGTCGACTCGGGCGAGGGGGAGAGCGGCGGCACGGTGGCGGAGATCCCGTACGCGTACTCGGCGGACGACGCCGCCGAGGTGAAGTCGCTCGTCACCGGGGGCGCCGGGACCGGCAAGCTCTGACCGAACGTGGCCCCCGGCACGCTCCCGGGGGCCCTGCGGTCCGGTCAGTAGGCGACGGGCCAGCCGCTGCTCCAGTCCAGCAGGTTCACCCCCAGGGTGGGCGCGCCGTTCCTCTCACGGTCGTAGTAGTGGTAGACGAGCAGGTCGCCGTCCTCGTCGTGCAGCACCGACTGGCCGCCGGGGCCGATGTACCTGCCGTGCGTGCCGAGCACCTCGGTGCCGCCGTTCCGCATCATCGGCACACCGTTGCGGTCGGTGTACGGGCCCGTGGGGCTGCCGGCCCGGCCCACCTTGATCTTGTACGTGGAGCTGGTGCCCGCGCAGCACCGGTCGTACGAGGCGAACAGGTAGTAGTAGCGGCCGTGCTTGACGACCGCCGGGCCCTCGACTGCCTTGGTGCCGGTGGGCCGGGAGGCCAGGCTGTGCAGGGTCCGGTCCTGGGCGTGCCGCTTGCCGGTCGACGGGTCGAGCCTCATCATCTTGATCCCCGACGACCACGAGCCGAAGGACAGCCACCACTTTCCGTCGTCGTCCACGAAGAGGTTCGGGTCGATGGCGTTGTAGTGGCTGGATTCGGTCGTGGAGTGCAGGATGCCCTGATCGCTCCAGGAGCCCGGCTCTCCGGTAGCGGAGGTGGCGAGACCGATGGCCGAGTGGTTCGAGCCGAAGCTGGAGACGGAGTAGTACATCAGGTACCTGCCGCCGTGGCGGGAGACGTCGGGCGCCCACGGGTCCTTCTCCGAGGAGTACGTCGTCCACCAGTCGGGCAGCCGGTTGAAGGCCGAGCCACTGCGGCGGAAGGCGGTCCGGTCGGTGGAGGTGCGGGCCTCCAGGCCGTTGTGGGTGGAGTAGAGGACGTATCCGCTGTCCGTCTTCACCATCGAGGGGTCGTGCACGCTGATGTCGCCGGTGAGCAGCCCCGGCGGCGGATACGCGGCGGAGGCGCTGCCCGGCATCAGTGTGAAGGCGAGGACCGCGGCCATCGCGGTGGCGGCGGGGACGGAGCAGCGCTTGCGCAGGACGTGACGCCGTCCGTGGGGGGAGCGTCTGATCACGGTCTTCTCCTTTGATGGGGCGGGGGCGTGAGGGGGCAGGGGATGGGGTACGGGGGACAGGACCGTACGAAGACTGGTTCGCCTGCCCCTGGTGCCGTCGCTGACCCGGGCCGGGGTCCTCAGCCCAGACGGATCACGTTCCAGGAAAGCGGTTCCAGAACGGCACTCAGCACGCCCGCCTTGAGGACGGTGTCCGCCGCCTCGTGCGGGATGACCCGCTCCGGCTCCGCGAGGGTGTTGCGGGCCTCCGGGTCCTCGTCCGCCAGCGCGCTGTGCTGGAGCACCGAGGACACCTCCAGCCCGTGCAGGGCCACTTCGAGGGGCAGCGCCTCGGTCTGGCTGCGGTTGACCGCGAAGACGGTGACGGTGCCGTCGTCTCCGTGCACGGCTGTGGCGTGCAGCAGCGGCACTTCACCGTACTTCCGCGTCTCGTGCGTGGGTGACTCCACGCGTACGTCAAGGACGCGGCCCCGGCCGTGCCGCGAGGCCTGGGCGAAGGGGAAGAAGGTGGTCTGCTTCCAGGCCGGGCCGCCGGGCTCCGTCATGATCGGTGCGATGACGTTGACCAGCTGGGCGAGGCAGGCGACGGTCACCCGGTCGGCGTGCCGCAGCAGCGCGATCAGCAGGGAGCCGAAGACGACCGCGTCGGTGACGGTGTAGTTGTCCTCCAGCAGGCGGGGCGCCTCCGGCCAACCACTGGGCCACCCACCGGCGTTCGGCCCCGTCCGGGACTGGTACCAGACGTTCCACTCGTCGAAGGAGAGGTTGATCTTCTTCTTCGACTTCAGACGCGCTCCCACGTGGTCGCAGGTCGCGACGACGTTCTCGATGAAGGACTCCATGTCGGCGGCCGAGGCGAGGAACGAATCGCGGTCGCCGTCCAGTTCCTCGTAGTAGGCGTGCAGCGAGATGTAATCCACGAGGTCGTAGGTCTCCGCCAGGACCGTCGCCTCCCACCCGGCGAAGGTCTGCATCGCCTGCGAGGAGGACCCGCAGGCGACCAGCTCGACGTCCGGGTCGATCTGGCGCATCGCCCGTGCCGTCTCGGCGGCGAGCCGCCCGTACTCCTCGGCCGTCTTGTGGCCGGTCTGCCACGGTCCGTCCATCTCGTTGCCCAGGCACCACAGGCGGATGCCGAAGGGAGCCTCGTTGCCGTGCGCGGCACGCAGGTCGGAAAGGGCGGTGCCAGACGGGTGGTTCACGTACTCCTGGAGCTCCAAGGCTTCGGCGACGCCGCGCGTGCCGAGGTTCACCGCCATCATCGGCTCCGCCTGCGGGCCGATCTTGCGCACGAAGGCGATGTACTCGGAGAGTCCGAAGCGGTTCGTCTCGGTCGAACTCCAGGCAAGGTCCAGACGCCGTGGCCGCTCTTCCGCCGGGCCGACGGAGTCCTCCCACTTGTAACCCGAGACGAAGTTCCCGCCCGGGTAGCGGATGGCGGTCACGCCGAGTTCACGGATCAGGGCGAGCACATCGGTGCGCAGGCCCGACTCGTCGGCCGCGGGATGGCCCGGCTCGTGGATGCCGGTGTAGACGCACCGGCCGAGGTGCTCGACGAACGAGCCGAAGAGCCGGGGGTTCACCTCGCCGACGGAGAAGTCGGGGTGCAGGGCAAAGCGGGCGGTACGGGTCATGATTCCCTCAACGCGGCTCAGATTGTTCGAAATTACGAACAATGAACGACTGTTCGGACAGACCGTAAGACGGGGCCGCGCACACGTCAATGACTCCGACACGGGCAGGACGCACGGAGATGACGCACGGAGATTACGGAGAGGAGCGCGCGAAGTCGCCCCGCCATTCGGCCCTCTCGCCCGGCGTCACCGCGGGGGCCGCCTCGACCGCGTACGAGTCGTCGCCCGCGTCCCGCTGCCCCTCGGCGTGGTTGTACTGCCCCGCGAAGACGTACTCGCCGGGCGGCACGGTCAGCCCGTCCTTGAGAGTCCACCGGTAGACGAGGACGCCGCTCGCCTCCCCCGCCGAGACGTCGAAGTCCTCGGCGGGCAGCGAGCGCCAGTTGCCGGTGTCCGCGACCTTCCCGTTCTGGGCGACGCGCAGTTCTACGGTCAGAGCGGTCAGCGGTTTCTTCACCTTGACGGTGATGTTGCTCTGCGCCCAGTGCACGGTGCTGCCCGGGTCGACCGAGCCGTCAGCCCAGAGCAGATCCCCGACGGGAACGGACTGCGAGCCGGGCGTCACCGACGGCGCTTCGGCTGTGGCCTCCGGAGCGCTGCCCCTCGCGACGGACTGCGGGCGCGGCTCCTCGTCACGCGCGGCGGAGGCGACCGCGTACCCGCCGACGGCGCACACACCGGCCACCGCGGCCGTCGCGCTCACCACCCGCAGCCAGGAGGTCACCGGCTTGGCGGCGGGGCGGGGCGGCAGGGGCGGGTTCTCACTCTCGGCCATACCCCGCTCGACCCGCGCGAGCATCCGCTCCCGGTCGGGACGGTGTGCCCGCGCCGCACCGCGCAGCCGTCCGCGCAGCTCGTCGTCCGTCATGCCGTCCTCCCTTCCGGTTCCGCGGCTGTCGCCGGAATTCGCACCAGGCCGGCATCCGGGCCCAACTGCCGCTGCAACTGGGCCATCCCCTTCGACGTCTGGCTCTTCACCGTACCGACCGAGACCCCGAGAGCGTTCGCGGTGTCCCGCTCGGAGAGATCGAAGGCGTGCCGCAGCACCACACACGCCCGCTTGCGGAACGGCAGCTTGCGCAACGCCTCCTGCACATCGATCACGGCGGGGACGTCGGGGTCCTCCACCTGCTCGCTCCGACTGGACCAGAAAAGCGTGATACGCCGTCGCTCACGCACCGCGCTGCGGATACGGCTGCGCGCCGTGTTGGCGACCACCCCCCGCGCGTACGCGACCGGGTATTCGGCCGCACGCACCCGGTCCCAGCGGTGCCAGAGTGCGAGGAGCGCGTCCGCCGCGAGATCGTCCGCACCGTCGACGTCGCCGGTCAGCATGCGGGCGAGGCGGGCGAGTTCGGCGTAGTGCTCCTCGAAGAAGGCGTGGAACTCTGCAGCTGGGTCATCGGCCACCGCGCCCATGGACACCTCACTCACCGACCTCAAAGGCTCGCCCACACACGACTGTTCGACATTTCGCACACCATCCGTGTCCCCGAACGCCGAAACGGTAGGTGTGCGTCCGCCGGAGGTCAACAAGTCAGCGGGAGGGTGGTGTGGTGGGTGCCGGTGGTGGTGGTGCCGTCGGGTAGCCGGACGTGGAAGGGCAGACCGGTGTCCTGCGTGGAGATATGCAGGGTGTCGCCTTCGCGGTGGATGCGGTAGGTCGCGGCCGGGGCGCCGGTGTGGTCGGGGATGGTCACCCGCGCGCTGTAGGCGGGGGAGTCGGTGGGGTAGACCAGCAGGGTGGGTTCCCGGAGCCAGTCACCGTCGGGACGCTGGTCATCAGCACCGAGGGTGAGGACGGCTCCGGTGCGGACGTACAGGGGCAGGCTCTCCAGGGTGTGGGTCTCACTGCGCCAGGCCGGGCCGGTGGCGCGCTGGCCGGTCAGCAGATGCGTCCAGGTCCCCTCCGGCAGGTAGTAGTCGACCTGTCCGGAGTGGGTGAAGACCGGGGCGACCAGCAGGTCGGGGCCCAGCATGTACTGGCGGTCCAGGGTGCGGCAGCCCGGATCGTCGGGGAATTCGAGCAGCATCGGCCGCATCAGCGGCACACCAGAGGTCTGGGCCTGGGCGGCGGCTGTGTAGAGGTAGGGCATCAGGCGGTGCTTGAGCCGCGTGTACCGGGCCGCTACCTCCACGGCCTGGTCGCCGAAGTTCCACGGGACCCGGTAGGAGGAGGAGCCGTGCAGGCGGCTGTGGGAGGAGAGGAGCCCGAAGGCCAGCCAGCGGGTGAAGACCTCCGGATCAGGGGTGCCCTCGAACCCGCCGATGTCATGACTCCAGAAACCGAACCCTGACAGGGACAGGGACAGGCCGCCGCGCAGGGACTCGGCCATCGCCTCGAAGGAGGAGAAGCAGTCCCCGCCCCAGTGGACCGGGTACTGCTGCCCCCCGGCGGTCGCCGAGCGGGCGAAGAGGACCGCCTCACCCGCACCCCGCTCGGTCTCCAGGACCTGGAAGACGGCCTGGTTGTAGAGGTGGGTGTAGTAGTTGTGCATCCGCTGCGGGTCCGAGCGGTCATGCCAGACCACATCGGTGGGCACCCGCTCCCCGAAGTCGGTTTTGAACGCGTCGACGCCCTGGTCCAGCAGGACTTTCAGCTTGTTCTGGTACCAGGCGCACGCGTCCGGGTTGGTGAAGTCGACCAGGCCCATGCCCGCCTGCCACAGATCCCACTGCCAGATGTCGCCCTCCGGTGTGCGGAGCAGGTATCCGGCCTGTGCTGCTTCGGCGAACAGGGGTGACTTCTGGGCGATGTAGGGGTTGA
>NZ_JAJAGO010000012.1 GCF_025165795.1 Streptomyces gossypii | reverse complement strand
GGCACACCGACTCGGTGTGCCCCGGTCAGGGCGCGCGTCACTCCCGGGCGCCGCAGCACTGGTGCGACGCCCGGGCCCGCGGCCCAGGGCCTGCCCGGAGCGGCGGGTGACCGGCCGGTCCGTGCCCGGCCGGTGCGTACCGCTCCGGATCGTGCGCCGATCCGGCTGCGCGCCGCCTCAGCGCGCTCCCGCACGGGCCATGCGGCCCACCGGGGCCGGATGGCGCCCCTGATCGGGAACCGGCCGTGGCGGCTGAGCGCGTTGCGCCTGCGCCTGAACCGGGGATGCCGTCGCACCCGGCCGTACGGTCGCCGCACGGTCGCCGGGCCCACCGCCCGGGCTGCCGCCCGGACCGCCGCCACCGCCGCCCGGCGCACGCCGTGGCTGCGCGGCAGCGCCGTTCTGCACATCCATCACGGCATGTGCCACGAGGCCGCCCATCGGGTCGTGCCTGATGAGGTCCCGCAGGCGCGAACGGCATGAACGCCCTTCGTTCCCGGGATAGAGATGCTTGCCGAGCCCGACCGCGTGGGCCAGTGCGGCAAGCGCCGCCGTCCGTGGGTCCGGCGGCACGCCGGTGCGGATCGCGCTGTCCAGCCGGGTCCGAATCTCCCGGCTGACCACCGACTCCGACGCCTGATAGCGCGTCGTCGGCAGCACTCCGCACATCTGGCCCGATACGGCATGCACCATGCCGCACCGCTCAAGATGCGAGAGGTAAGTCTGGCGCAGCCCCAGCCGGGGCCCGCCTATCCAGTGGACCGCGCGCACCGGGCTGCCACGCCTGCGCAGCAACTCGAGTGCGGAGTCCAGAGTCGGATCTCCTGTCGGCCGTGGCATCACCACGGCGATACGATCCCCGTCTGGGGCTATCCGTCCTGCCAGAGCCAGCTCGACTAGCTGTGCCCCGGCCAGGCCGAGGTCGAGCGACTGCGGCTGTGCAGTGGTACCCGTGGCCGGGTCCAGTGCCAGCAGCAGAAGCTCCTCCGGGATTGTTCTGCGGCTCCTGCCCATCCATGCCTCCCCGCGTGGATGAATGACAGGGTGACCCCTCTCACAATGGTCTGTCGAGGGTGCCTGGTCGGAATGTGCGGGAACCAGTAGGTATGTCGTCGTCGTCTGCGGGGTGGGAGGGCGACAGCGAGCCCGCAGAAGGCCCCCGGCGAGGTGGGACGGGGCGGAACGGAAACGGTTCCGAGAGACTGTTGACTGGTACGGCGAGCGGCGAGAGCACAGGAGGCATCGGTGGCGGGCGAGTCCCCCGACGGGTCAGCACGGGAAAGGTCGTCGGGAGAGACGGCGGGAGACGCCCGGACGGTTCCCCCCGAAAAGGAGGAAAGCCCGGCCGCGGATGCGGCCGGGGCGTCGTCGGCGGCGAAGGCGGCGGACCCACGGGCCGCGGCCGGTGCAGCGGGGACGGACGACCCCCCCGAGGCCACCGACGCCTCCGACGGCGCCGATGTCACCGACTCGACTGGTGACGACGGTGACGGTGACAGCGGCGGTGACGCGCGGCTGCGGGAGGCGGTCGCCGCGTGGGTGTCCACCGGACGCGAGGGCCCCGAGCCGGGAACGGACGGCGCCGATGCCGACGAGTCGGGCGAACCGGCGTCGGACGTGGCGCAGGCGGACGAGCCGCAGACGGACGTGCCGAAGCCTCGCGCGCCGAGGGTGGATCACCCCACGGCAATGTTCGGAGTGCTGAGGCCGGACGAGTCCGTCGGCGAGGACGATCCTGAGAGCGCGGCGCAGCAGCGCGCCGAGCTCCTCACCAACGCGTACTTCGGCACCCCGCGGCACGCGGACGCCTCGGACGACGCGCAGGACGACACCTCGGCGCGTACGGCGTCGGAGGACGCCGGAGAGGCCGCGGGGGCCGCTGAGCCCTCCGCGTCCGTCACGGACGCTCCTGAGTCCGCTGCGGCCCCGGCGGAGCCCGGACCCGTCGCTGAGGATTCAGACCCCGTGGACACGGATGACTCCGGTGACACCGCCCAGACGGCGGCTGAGGAAGTCGGCGCGCAGGCGCCCGGCGGTACGGCCCCGTCCGCGGAGGACGGCTCGGGTGGCTCGGGTGGCTCCGGTGGCTCCGGTGAGGGCGACGGGGACGCGCGCCCGGCCGCGGCCGGGCAGGCATCGGGCGAGAAGTCCGAGGCGCCCCCGGGCTCCGGTTCCGAGCCCGACGAGGACGCCGGTGAGCCGCCCTCCGGAAAGGCGCCGTCGGTGCCGGACGCATCGCCCGCGGGCGATGCGGCATCGGCCGCAGCCGCAGCCGAGGGTGTTGACCGCCCGACGACGGCGATACGTGTACCCAAGAAGGTCAGGGAGCCCGGCACATCCCAGGCTGCAGCCGCGCCGCTGCCCCAGGCTCAGGACGCCGACGCCGACACCGACGACGGCAACGCCGACAGCGACGGGACCGCGGAGAGGAAGTCCGAGCGGACCAGCCAGTTCATACCGCTCAAATCGGATGACCGCCCGGCGCGCCCGGCCATGCCCCCGCAATCCCCCGCCGCAGCGGCCCGTACGGAGGCGGCCGACGCCGCCCCCGACGCCCGCCGGCCGGAGGCTCCGCCCGCCGTCCCCCAGGCGGGCCCGCAGCCCCCCGCCGTGCCGCCCGCCCCGGCCCAGCCGCTGGCCGATCCGCCCCCGCTGGACCTGCTGGCGCAGCTGACCAACAAGCCCGCGCCGCCCGAGACGCCGATGCGTACGGTGGTGCGGCGGGTCAAGATCTGGACGCCGGTCGTCCTCTTTCTCGTCATCGCCTTTGTGATCGCGCAGATCGTCCGGCCCCTGCCGGAGTCCTCCCTGTCGATGACCGCACCGGCCTCCTACGCCTTCGACGGCGGCAAGCCGTCGATGCCATGGCCCAGCGAGGGGCAGGCGTATGTCGAGGTGTCCGGGCTGGGCGCGCTGGGTTCGTACGGTGACAAGGACAAGCCGGTGCCGATAGGCAGCGTTGCCAAGACCATGACGGCCTATGTCATTCTCAAGAACCACCCGCTGAAGAAGGGCGAGCCCGGCCCGCCCATCACGGTCGACAAGAAGGCCGAGGAGGACGGCAGGCTCGGTGAGGGCAATGGCGGCGAATCAGTGCTGGACACCGTCAAGGAGGGTGACAAGCTCTCCCTCCGGGACGCGCTCTCGGCCGTGATGATCCCGTCCGCGAACAACATCGCGCGGCTGCTCGCACGCTGGCACAGTGACGGTTCCCAGAAGGCGTTCGTCGAGGAGATGAACGAGACCGCCAAGGAACTCGGCATGAAGAACACCGAGTACACCGACCCCAGCGGTCTCATGGAGTCCACCGTCAGCACCGCCGTCGACCAGGTGGAGCTGGCGAAGAAGGTGATGGAGATACCGGCCCTGGTGGACATCACCAAGCTGCCGACCTGGACCGACCCGTCCGGCAAGCAGTGGCGCAACTACAACACGTTGGTGCCGTACAACGGCGCGATCGGCCTCAAGACGGGCAGTACGACGAAGGCAGGCGGGAACCTGCTCTTCGCGGGCCGGAAGAACATCGGCGGCACCACGCAGCTGATCGTCGGCGCCGTGCTGGGCCAGCACAAGCCGCCGATCATCGACACCGCCAACGCGGTGAGCAAGGAGCTGCTGATCGCGGCGGGGGAGACGCTGTCGGCCCAGAAGGTCGTCAAGAAGGGTGATGTGGTCGGGCAGGTGGACGACGGGCTCGGGGGTCTGACGCCGGTTGTCGCGACCAAGGACGTCACCGCCGTCGGCTGGTCCGGGCTGAAGGTGAAGCTCGCGCTGAAGACCGGCGCGAAGGGGATTCCGCAGACGGCGGACGCGGGCGAGAAGGTGGGCACGCTGACCGTCGGCGACGGTCCGGGCCAGGTGAAGGTGCCGGTGGCACTCCAGGATGATCTCGTGGAGCCCGGTTTCGGGGACAAGGTCACCCGCGTTCAGTGAGCCGAGCACGCGCCAGTAGTCGGTAGCCTGGCTCGACGCAATGGCCTCGGGGGGAGAAGAGGGCGCAGTGACGACCATGCGGCCGCCGCGCGTGCGGGCGGCGGACGACGAGGGTGACGGCGACATACGCCCGGCACCCTCGGCGAGACGTGCCCTTCGCGACGCGTGGTGGTTCCCCGTACTCGCTGCCATGCTGTTCGCCTCGGTGCTGCACCTGCTGTGGCTCTGGCTGGTGGCGAGCGGCGGGGGCGACCTGGCGGCGCAGGACGCGTGGGCGGAGTTCGTCGGCCGCCATCCGGATTCGGCGTACAACCTCGCCTGGTACGGGGGGATGCACCCGGTCTCGTACAGCGTGATCTCGCCGTATCTGATGGCGGTGATAGGCGTCCGCCCGGTGCTCATCCTTTCGGGGGTGATCTCGGCGGGTTTGCTGGCGCTGATCCTCGTACGGGCCCGGGGGCTGCGGCGCCCGATGGTGCCCGCGCTGTGCGGTGCCCTGACCTTCGCCTGCAACGCGGCCTCCGGCCGGGTCACCTTCGCCCTGGGGACGATGTTCGCGCTGGTCGTCATCGCGCTGCTGTGGGCCTGGCCCCGCCGGTGGGGGCGCCGTCCGGTGCTGCGCGGCGTGCTCGTCGGGCTGACGTCCGCGCTCGCGACGGCGGGAAGCCCCGTCTCCGGGCTGTTCCTCCTGGTGGTGGCCGCGGCGCTGCTGCTGCGCAAGCGGTGGGCCGTTGCCTGCGCGGTCGGACTGCCGCCGCCGATCATGGTGGGGCTCAGCACGCTCCTCTTCCCGTTCTCGGGAGAGATGCCGATGCCCTGGGTGTCGGTGTTCTTCCCGCTGTCCTCCGCGATCGGGGTCCGGCTGCTCGCGCCCACGAGCTGGTGGACGGTCCGCCGCTGTGCCGAGATCTACGGCCTCGGCATCGTGCTGACCTGGGCGATTCCCTCCCAGATCGGCTTGAACGTCGAGCGGCTGGGGCTGATGTTCGGCACGGTCGTGCTGGTCGCTCTGATTCCCACCGTGACGGCCCAGCGCTCCCGCCGCCGAGGGATCGCACTGATCGTCGCACTGCTGCTCGCGGCAGGCTTCCAGATCGGCAAGCCCACCTGGGACGTCATTCACACCACCCCGGAAGCCGCCTGGGCACACGACCTGGCACCGCTGGTGCATCAGCTCGACAAGCGGGACGCGGACCGCGGCCGGGTCGAGGTGGTCCCGGTCGAGAGCCACCGGGAGGCATCGGCCATCGCGCCGTACGTGAATCTGGCGCGCGGCTGGAGCCGGCAGGCCGACACCGGGCGCAACCCGCTCTTCTACGAGGAAGGCGGGCTGAGCCCGAAGCGCTACCACGAGTGGCTGCGGCGCTGGGCCGTGCGCTTCGTCGTGCTCTCCTCGGACGAACCGGACATCGCGGCGCGGGACGAGGCGCGGATAGTCCGCTCCGGACAGCCGTATCTGCGCAAGGTCTGGTCGGACCCGAACTGGACGCTCTACCGGGTGAACGATCCGATGCCGCTGGCCTCACCGCCCGCCGAGGGCGCGCGCGCAGACCCGGGCGAGGTGACGGTGAAGGTGCGGCACGCAGGCGAGGTGCTGGTCCGCATCCCCTGGTCACCCTGGCTGGGGCTGGTCAACGAGGACGGCGAGCGGATCAAGCCGCCCGACCGGCTGGCGACCAACAAGAACGGCTGTCTCCGTCCTGCCGATCCGATGCCGAGCGAGCCCACGCGGATCCCCTCGAAGGGCGAGGACGGCGAGGACGGCGAGGAGGAGCCGCTGACCGACGAGTGGACGGTGCTGGACGCGCCGCGCGCGGGCACGTACCGGCTGGCCGCGCCCTACCGGCTGCCGCGCGGCACACCGTGCCCGGAGCAGTCGCAGGACGACTGACACACGGGGCGGCGGCCGGGGCCATCCGTTGCCTCAGCCGTCGCCTCAGCCGGGCAGCGCGTCGATCACGGTGCCGACCGTGTCCGCCGCCGACGCAGTCTTGTCCTCGCGGAAGCGGAGGACCCGCGCGAACCGCAGTGTCACCCCCGCCGGATAGCGCGAGGAGCGCTGCACCCCGTCGAACGCCACCTCCACCACCAGTTCGGGGCGTACCACAACGCCCCACGGTTCGGTGCGGACGGCGAGCTGCTGGAGCCGCTCCGTCTGCCAGGCCAGCAGTACGTCCGTGAGCCCCTTGAAGGTCTTGCCCAGCATCGCGAAACCGCCGTCCGCCCGGCGGGCGCCCAGATGCAGGTTGGACAGCTTGCCGGTGCGCCGCCCATGGCCCCACTCGGCGGCCAGCACGACCAGGTCCAGGGTGTGCACCGGTTTGACCTTGATCCAGGAGGCGCCGCGCCTGCCCGCGCTGTACGGGGAGTCGAGCGCCTTGAGCACCACGCCCTCCTGCCCGCCCGCCACAGCCTCCTCGGCGAAAGCGCGGACCGCCCGGCGCACGGACTCGTCCCCCGGGTCGGCGGCCTCCATCCGGCGCACCCGCAGGGCCTCCGGCGCGATGCGGGTGAGCTCCGCGTGCCGGACGGCGGCGGGCTCGGCGAGCAGGTCGCGGCCGTCGAGGGAGAGCAGGTCGAAGAAGGCGGGGGAGAGCGGCAGCGACGCCTGTGCCGTGGCGACGTCGAGCCGTGAGCCGACCCGCGAGGACGTCTCCTGGAAGGGGCGCGGGCGGCCCCCCGGCCCGAGCGCGATGACCTCGCCGTCCAGCACGGCGCGGGTGGCCGTCAGCTGCCCGGCCGCCGCCGTGACCTCGGGGAGCCGCTCGGTTACCTCCTCCAGGGTGCGGGTGTAGATCCGTACGCCGCTCGGGTCCAGATGCACCTGCACCCGGATGCCGTCCAGCTTCTCGTCGACGCAGCAGGGTCCGAGCCGGTCCAGCGCCTCGTCCACGTCCTTCGCGGTCTGCGCCAGCATGGGATGTACGGGGCGGCCCACCTCCAGGCGGAAGGCCGTGAGAGCCGCGGGGCCTTCCGCGAGCAGTGCGCGGGCGACGGTGCCGAGCGAGCCGCTGAGCATCACCGCGTGCCGTACCTCGTCCGCCCCGGCTCCGGAGGCCGCGGCGAGGCCCTCGGCGGCGAGGGCGTCCAGGGCGCCCTGGCGCAGCTCGCCGGCGATCAGCCGGATCAGGAAGTCCTGTTCCGGCGCGGTGGCCGCGCCCAGCAGGGACCGCAGGAGCCGTGCCCGTTCCGCCTGGGCACCCTTGCCGGACACCGCGCCGATGGCGGTGAGCGCCTCGTCGAGCTCGGCGAGGGTGAGCCGTGCGGCGGTGGCGGGCGCGGGCGGGTCCTGCAGGGCGCGCCAGCCGACGCCGATGCGGCGCTGCGGGAGCCGTCCGGCGAGGTAGGTGATGGCGAGCGGCGCCTCTTCCGGCGGGGTGGCGCGGAACAGCCGGGCGAGCAGGGCGGTCTTCTCCGTACGCGCGGAGGCGGCCGTCACCTCCAGGGAGGTCTGGGCGACATCAGCCAGCAGCATGGGTCCATCGTGCACCAGGGCAGCTCCGGACAGCGCCGGACACCCAGGCGAGCTCCGGGCGGTCCGGGCGGTCCGGGCGGTCCGGGCGGCTCGGGCGGCTCGGGGCAGCGCGGGGCGCGCACGCCGCGGCGGATGCGCCGGGGTGCGCCGGTGCACAGGGGCGCGCCGCATCGGCTCCCGCCTCTCCGTTCCGTGGGACGGATTTCTTCGTCTGACGTGGCGTCAAGGCTCCGTGGCGTGGAATGATTCTCCGCGACCGCGCGATTACGGATCGCGCGTGAGCAGACGGTGGCGGAGCGCGCGCGAGCGCGGAAGAGTGGGGTCAGCATGCCGCAGTACGACGGGGCGGGGCGGCCCGTGGTGGATGTGACCACGCCGAGCGTGGCCCGGATGTACGACTTCTATCTGGGCGGCAAGGACAACTACGCGGTGGACCGCGCCGCGGTCGCCGAGCTGGACGAAGTGGTGCCCAGTACCAGGGCGCTCGCACTCAACAACCGGCGGTTCCTGCGCCGGGTGGTGCGCAGGCTGGCCGAGGAGTACGGCGTCCGCCAGTTCCTGGACCACGGTTCAGGTCTGCCGACGCAGGACAACGTGCACCAGGTCGCCCAGCGCGTCGACCCCGGCGCGCACGTGGTCTATGTGGACAACGATCCGATCGTGCTGGCGCACGGCCGGGCGCTGCTGGAGGAGGACGAGCGGACCGTCGTCATCCAGGCGGACATGCGGGACACCGAGGGCATCTTCGAGCGCCCGGAGGTGCGCCGTCTGGTCGACTTCTCGCAGCCGGTCGCCGCGTTGTTCGTGTCCGTCATGCACTGCCTGCCCGATCCCGACCCGGAAACGCTGCTGAAGCAGGTGGTCGAGCGGTTACCGGCGGGGAGTTTCCTGGTGGTCAACCAGCTGGTCAGTGAGGAACGGGAGACGCGCGACTTCGTCACCGACTTCATGGACCGCAGCACACACGGCTGTTGGGGCCGGGTCCGCGAACCACACGAGGTGGCGCGGTACTTCGACGGGCTGAAGGTGCTGGATCCCGGCCTCGGCCGGATCGACGCCTGGCGGCCCGATTCGGAGCTGTGCCCGCGGCAGCGCACCGACGAGTGGTACGAGTTCGGCGGCGTGGCGCGTAAGGGGTAGTGGCCGGGCACCCGGGAAGCGGGCTGCCCGCGCGCGGTTCAGAGCCGTTCGCGCATCCTCTTGAGGAACTCCACCGTGCGGGAGGGAGGTTCGGCAGTCGCCGACAGCCGGTCCATCACCACTATGTAGTTCTCCACCTCGTCCTGCTTGTCCAGATAGAGCGCCGTGGTGAGCTGTTCGAGATAGACGATGTCGGGAAGATCCGGCTCCAGGAAGCGGAGGATGGTCACCGGCCCGCCCGCGGCGGCGAGGCCGCCGATGTCGAACGGTGCGATCTGAAGCGTGATGTTCGGTTGCGCGGCGGCCTGGAGGAGATGGTCGATCTGATCGCGCATCACGTCGGGACCGCCCAGCGGACGGCGCAGCGCCGCCTCGTCCAGGATCGCCCACAGTTTGGGCGCGTGCGGCCGGCCCAGCACTTCCTGCCGGTCCATCCGGAGCCGGACGCGCCGCTCGATGTCCTTCGCCGGGGCACGCGGGTGCCCGAGTTGGGCGCAGGCGCGGGCGTACTCCTCGGTCTGCAGCAGGCCGGGCACGAACTGCACCTCGTAGGTGCGGATGACGGAGGCCGCCTCCTCGAGGCCGAGCAGCTGCTCGAACCACTGCGGCAGCACGTCGTTGTACTGATGCCACCAGCCGGGGATGCTGGCCTGCCGGGCGAGGGCGAGGAACTCCGCGCAGTCTCGCAGGTCGGTGACGCCGTAGAGGGCGAGCAAGTCCGCGACGTCCCGGTCCTTGTATCCCGTACGCCCCAGCTCCAGGCGGCTGATCTTCGCGTGGGAGCCGCGGATCGCGTCGCCCGCCGCCTCGCGCGATATGCCCGCTGCCTCGCGCAGCCGCCGCAGCTGGGTGCCCAGCACGATGCGGAGGATCGTCGGCCCGCCCCTGGGGTGGTCGAGAATGCGCCGGACCGACGACTGCTCCGCCCGCGCAGGCCGTGCTGGCATGTCCCATCTCCCCTGTCCGAATGCCGTGTTGCCGCGTACCTCGCGACGTCTGGCGTACGGCTGTACGGCGTTGTAATGCTTCAGTCTCGCACTCGGGTGCGCGAGCGTACAGCGGCGCACGCGGCGAGCTCACGCGGGCGCACAGGAATGCTCTCGGGTCCGCGGGTGCGCGCGCGAGCATGCGCGCGCCGCGTGCCCGTTGCGGGCACGCGGCGCCCTTGTGCGATACGTGCGGTGGACGGTGTTTGGTGGGCAGGGTGCGGTCAGGACCGCAGGAAGTCGTCGAAGTCACCGTCCTTCGCGCCCTGGATGAAGGCGGTGATCTCTGCCGGTGTGTAGATGAGCGCGGGGCCGGAGGGGTGCCTCGAGTTGCGTACCGCAACACCGCCACCGGCCAGTTCGGCCAGCTCGACGCAGTTGCCGCTCGGGTTGCTCCGCCGGCTCTTGCGCCAGATGACGCCCGCTAGCCGCGAGTCCTGCATGCCATGGTCAATATGCATGGGAAGCACCTTCCCACAGCGAAGTGTGCTTGCACCTGTTCTTGCATGTGTTCTTGCATGTGTACTTGCAGAGGTGTTCGCGGCGGGGGATGATGGCGTCGATCAGGCGCGGTATGCCTCCAATCCCCAAGTCTCGCTGCGGAGTTCGTGATGACGACACCCTCCCGTCTGCTGTCGGACGTGGATGAGCAGCCGTACGCCTGGGAAGCTCCGCTCACCCGCCTTCTGTTGCTGCTGGAGATCGCCAGCGAGCCGGACTGGCTGCGTGAACTGGCGGTGGCCACGGGTGATTCGCCCGGCCGCACGGGGGAGTGGCCGAGCGAAGGCGCCCGCGAGCCGGCGGGTGAGCGGGCGGTGCTGTGGGACGGGCTGCGCGAGTAGCCAGAGCCGCCGCCCGCCCCGACTCCCTTGTCACGTCGTCTAGTTGACCCAAACCCCGTGCCCCGGCGCTGTCGCCCCGGGGCACGGAAGCGCGCGGCGAGAGCGCGCCAACTGCAAGCGGTTGCGCGGGGAATGCCATGGTATGCGGTGGTAAACACGGGGCCCCGAATCCGCGAAGCCGAAGATGCACATGCGGTAATCTGGACCTCACAGTGCGCGGCACGGCACACTCCCCTCCGTGCCGGTGGTGACCGCTCCGGTACGGAAACGGATCACTGAGCTAGAGGCGGTACGAGCAGTGCGGCGACGATATTCGGGGCTTGTCGCGGTGGGGTTGGCCACGAGCCTTCTCTCCACGCTGACGGCCTGCGGGGGCGCGGATTCCCAGAGCGGCGATGTCACACTCCAGTTGGTGGCCATTGAGCACGGCCACCAGTCGGCGGACAGTTCCAAACGCTACTGGAGCAAATTGATCAAGGATTTCCGGCGCACGAACCCGGAGATCAACGTAGAGGTTGACGTCTTCAGCCGGGCCGAGATAGACGACCGGGTCGCGGAGATGGTCAAGCAGGGCAAGGAGCCCGATCTCGCGCAGTCGGTCGGTTCCTTCGCCGAGTACGCGGAGGACGGCAAGCTCTACAACGCGAGCGACGTCCTCTCCACGCCCGCTCAGGGCGAGCTCATCACCGCGCTCGCCGAGGCGGGCACCGTGCGGCGGGTGCAGTACGGACTGCCGTTCGCCGCCAGCACCGAGGCGCTCTACTACAACAGGAAGCTCTTCGCCGAGGCGGGCATCGACGACCCCCCGCGCACATGGAAAGAGGTGCGCGAGGCAGCCGTCGCACTCGACGAGGCGGGCATCGACACACCGTACGGCCTGCCGCTGGGCAAGCAGGAGGCCCAGATCGAGACGCTCAACTGGATGGTGGGCGGCGGCGGCAACTACGCGAGTGACGCGGGCACGTACGACATCGACTCCCCGCAGAACGTCCGCACGTTCAGCTGGCTGCGTGACGAGCTGGTCACCCCCCGCCTGACCGGGGACGACCCCGCCTCGACCAGCCGACAGGACGCGTACACCTCCTTCGCGAAGGGGGAGGTCGGCATGCTCAACGGCAACTCCTCGCTGATGGGCCTCGCGCTGGAGAGCGGCGTCGACTACGGGTGGGCGCCGCTGCCGGGCAGGACCGGGCCCGCCAAGGGGGCGGCCGGGATGGTGGACTGGATGACGGCGTTCACCCGGAACGGCCACCAGGAGGAGATCCGCACCTTCCTCGATTTCGTCTACGAGAAGAAGAACGTCATCGACTACGCGGAGCGGCACGGGCTGCTGCCGGTCACCGCCAGCGCCTCGGAGGCGATGCGCGAGGACGAGAAGCACCGCCAGCTGTGGGACTTCCTGGACCAGCTGCCGAACGCGCGCTTCTTTCCCGTCAACATGGTCTCGTGGGGCTCGACGGTGCGGAGCGTGCAGTCGAGCATCGGAAGAGCGGTCGCCAAGGACGGCAACCCGCGGGCAGTCCTCGGGTCGGTGCAGCGCAAGGCGAACGCGGCCGAGGTCGCCAAGAGCTGACACCGAGTCAGGACACCGGCAGACCCGTGCGCCCTGGCCTGGCGTCGACCGTCAGGCCAGGGCCGCCATCGCACCAAGCGCGAGATACACGCCGCCCACGGCGAGATGCTGCCGCCCGAGCACGCCGGGGCGGCTGTGCAGCCAGCCGCTCAGGGCGCCACCGGCCAGCGCGTAGGTGGCGTCCAGAGTGACGGAGAGGGTGAGGAAGACGACGCTCAGCGTCAGCATCTGGGCGCGGGCGACGCCGGTGCCCGCGCCGTTGTCGACGAACTGCGGGAAGAAGGCGAGGAAGAACAGCGTGACCTTCGGGTTGAGCAGGTTCACCAGCGCTCCTTCGCGGAACACCCTTACCGCCGAGGCGTGTTCACCGCCGCCCGTGAGCGCGCTGGAGCCGCGCTGCCGCAGCGCCCGCACCCCGAGCACCAGCAGGTAGGCGGCGCCCGCGTACTTCACCGTGGCGAACGCCGTCTCGGACCGGGTGATGAGGGCGGAGACGCCGAACACGGCCGCGGCGAGATGCACGAGGGTTGCCGATTCCACCCCCAGGACCGACACCAGACCGGTGCGGCGGCCGTGGGCCACGCTGTGCGTCACGATGTAGACGAGGTTCGGGCCGGGTACCAGGATCAGCGCGAGCGAGGCCGCGCAGAACGCCAGCAGGCGGGCGGGGTCCGGCATCAGTCCCGCACCCGTCCGTACGGCGGGCAGGCGCGGGCGGGAGGTGGTCTACGGTCGATGTCCATGGGTGGCTCCGTTCCTGGGGCGTGCTTTCCCGCCAGCCTGGTCCTCGGAGGGGCGGCGCACCCGTGCCAAAGGAGGCGGAAGTGGACCGGAACGAGACGGGCCGCCCCGGCTGTGACCTGCCCGGCGAGCCCGCCGCGCTGGTCGCCGTCCTCGGCGACTGGATGCGGGGGCCCGGGCCGCTCTACCGCAAGCTCGCCGCCGCGCTCGCCCGCGCGGTACGGCGCGGCGATCTCCGGCCGGGCGAACGCCTGCCCTCCGAACGCGCCCTGGCGGCGGCCCTCTCGCTGAGCCGTGCCACCGTGTCGACGGCGTACGAGGAGCTGCGCGGCCCGGGAGTACTGGACAGCCTGCGCGGCAGTGGTACCCGGGTCGCCGGGCCACCTCTGGGGCAGCGGCCGCCCGGTGCTGACGGCAGGGTCCCCGGCGGTCGGGCCACCTCGCTGGTGCAGCGGCTGGTCGACGGGCCGGAAGGCCCCGGCGGGGTCATCTCGCTTGCCACCGCCTCCGCGGGAGCCGTGCCGCAGGTACGGGAAGCCCTGCTGGAGCTGGCCGGGCGGGATCTGGACCCGCTGCTCACCGACATCGGCTACCACCCCCGCGGCCTGCCCGCCCTGCGTGAGGCCCTCGCGGCCCACTGCTCGGAGGGCGGCACGCCCACCAGCCCCGGCCAGGTGCTGGTGACCACCGGCGCCACCCAGGCGCTGGCGCTGGTCGCCCGGCTGTATCTGCGCCGACGGGACACCGTCGTGGTGGAGCAGCCCAGTTGGCCCGGCTGCCTGGACGCCTTCCGGGCACTCGGCGTCAGCCTGCACGGCGTGCCGATGGACGAGGACGGCGTACGGCCGGACGCGCTGGACCGTGCGCTGCGCGACCGCGCGCCCGCCCTGCTGTTCGTGATGCCGACTTACCACAACCCGACGGGCACCCTGATGTCCGGGGGAAGGCGGCGCCGGGTAGCCGAACTCGCCGCCCGCCACCGGGTGCCGGTTGTCGAGGATCTCGCCTACGACGCCAGGTTCAGCACCCTGGCCGAGCCGCCGCCCATCGGCGCCCACGCCGGACGGGACGCCGAGGTTCTCTCCGTCGGCTCACTGGCCAAATCCGTCTGGGGCGGGCTGCGGATCGGCTGGATCCGCGGACCGGAGCAGACCGTGGAGCGCCTCGCCCGGCTCAAGACACTCGCCGACCTCGGCGGCCCCGTGCTCGAACAGGTCCTGGCCGCCCGGCTGGTGCCGCAGCTCCCCGGGATCCGGGTGCAGCGGGCGGCGGAGCTGCGGGAGCGGCTGGCCTGGCTGGAGCGGCTGCTCGCCGAGCATCTGCCCAGCTGGCGGTGGCGCACGCCCGACGGCGGGTCGGCACTGTGGGTACGGCTGCCGGACGAGGTGGACGCCGGGGTGTACGCGCAGGTCGCACTGCGACACGGTGTCGAGGTCGTGCCGGGGGCCGCGATGGATCCGGAGGGTGCGTACGACAGTCACATCCGGGTGCCGTACACCCTGCCACTGCCGACGCTCACCGAGCTCGTGCGGCGGCTGGCGGCGGCGTGGGACGATCTGTGAGACGGGCCCGAGAAGGCCGAACTGACAGGCCCTAAGCCGCCTCCTCGCTGCGCACCCGTCCGCTGGCGGCGTCCATCCAGGCCTGCCGCAGCCGCGCCAGCTCCGCGAGGTCGGCCGGAGTCCACACCGCGCGGCCTGCCACGAACGCGCGGATCGCCGCATTGGCCTCCTCGACAGGTAACCGCGAGGACCTCGGTGCAGGTGAAGAACTAGGGGACATACCGTCAAGGTTAGGCCAGGGAAGCCGTAATCTCACCCACCGCGTTCAGGACAAGACTCCCCGGATACGCCCCCTGCGCCCCGCGCCCGGCCTGCCCCCTTTGCCGTACGGGCGGGCCCGGCGGGCATACCCGGCGCACTCCTTCGTGATTCCGTACGCCCCCGAGCTGCGAATTCGCCCGTACGAGTGGAAGGTGACCGCATGCGCGGCGGACTCCTGCGCGGGGCAACTGCCCGCGGCAGGGCTTCGGCGGTCACGTGCCGACTGGCCCGGAATGGGTGGCAGATCGTGTGGAACGTCACGGATCCGGCAGCCCCGCGCGGCGGCCAGGCCCGCTGTCGGCCGGTCCCGTCGACTCCGCTGCCGCAGTGCCGTCTTCACCCGGCCGGGCAGCCTGTGGTTGTGTAGCCCGTGCAGCTGGTTCGATCCGCCCGCCAGGCGGAGGCGACGACAAGAGGGAACCTGGTGAGAATCCGGGACTGCCCCGCAGCGGTGAGCGGGAACGAACGGCGTCATGCGCACTGGGCCGACCAGGTCTGGGAAGCGACGGCCAGTAGGAGCCCTGCCCGGTAGCGACCGACAGCAACCGGCGGGTGTGCCCGCGAGTCCGAAGACCTGCCACTGCTCGCGTGCGGTCCCGCACGCGGTGATCTCGGTGACCTCGAGGGCGGGTCGGCGGATGGACGGGCACCCACGCACGCGGGTGGAGCCGGTGGCGGAGGCGATCGCAGTCGCGATCACGACCGCTGTCGCTACCACACGCACCGCGCCGTCGCGCGCACAGGCATCGCGCGGCACCCGTAAGCCGTACCTTCGCGCCTCCAAGGCCGCACCGGGGTCGATCCGCGACTCGCGAAGGAGAGTTCCGTGGCTGACAGTTCCGCCACCACCGCCCACCCGCTCCACCCCCTGCCCACCGTCCACGGCTACCCCCGCCAGGGCACCGGCCGGGAGCTGAAGAGGGCAGTCGAGGGCTACTGGGCAGGCCGCCGCACCGCCGGAGAACTGCTCGGCACCGCCGCCCGACTGCGGCGCGACACCTGGCGCCGGCTCACGGACGCCGGAGTCAGCGAGGTCCCCACCGGCGACTTCTCACTCTACGACCATGTCCTCGACACCCTGGTGATGACGGGTGCGATCCCCCCGCGGCACCGCGCCGCACTCGAAGCAGACGCCCTGGACGGCTACTTCGCCATGGCGCGCGGCGACCAGCGGACACCCCCGCTGGAGATGACGAAGTGGTTCGACACCAACTACCACTATCTGGTCCCCGAACTGGGCCCGGACACCGTCTTCTCCGCCGACTCCACCAAGCCGGTCGCCGAGTTCACCGAGGCACGCCAACTCGGCCACGCCGCCCGGCCGGTGCTCGTCGGCCCGCTCACCTTCCTGCTGCTCGCCAAGCCCGCGCCGGGCGTCGACCCCGCCTTCGAGCCGCTGACCCTGCTGGACCGGCTGCTCCCCGTCTACGCAGAGGTGCTCGGCGACCTCCGCGCGGCGGGCGCCGACTGGGTGCAGCTGGACGAACCCGCGCTCGCGGCGGACCAGCCGCCCGCCGTACTCAGCGCCGCCACCCGAGCCCTGCGTGACCTGGGCGCGCTCACCGACCGCCCGCGGCTCCTGGTGGCCTCCTACTTCGACCGGCTGGGCGAGGCACTGCCGGTCCTCGCACAGTCCCCCGTCGAGGGGCTCGCGCTCGACTTCACCGGGCCCGCCGCCGCCAACCTCGACGACCTCGCGGCGGCCGGCGGCCTGCCAGGCAAGCGGCTGATCGCGGGCGTCGTGGACGGCCGCAACATCTGGACCAACAACCTGGAGAGGTCGCTGGCCACCCTCGCCACCCTGCTCGGCCTCGCCGGGCGGGTCGACGTCGCCCCCTCCTGCTCGCTGCTGCACGTCCCCCTCGACGCCACCCTCGAAACGGACCTGGACCCGCAGGTCGTCCGCTGGCTCGCCTTCGCCCGGCAGAAGACCGAGGAAGTCGTCACCCTGGCACGCGGACTGACCGAGGGCACCGAAGCCATCGGCCCGCAGCTCGCCGCCAACCGGGCCGACCGCCACGCCCGTTCCGCCTCCGCGCTCACCCACGACCCGGCCGTACGCGCCCGCTGCGCGGCGATCGGCCCCGCGGACAGCAGGCGCTCGCAGCCGTACGAGAAGCGGGTGGCGGCCCAACGCGCGCGTCTCGGACTGCCGCTGCTGCCCACCACCACCATCGGCTCCTTCCCGCAGACCACCGGACTGCGCACCGCCCGCGCCGACCTGCGCGCCGGCCGCATCGACGAGGCGGTGTACGACGAACGGATCGCCGCCGAGATCCGGCAGGTGCTGGACTTCCAGGAGCAGGCCGGGCTGGACGTGCTGGTACACGGCGAGCCGGAACGCAACGACATGGTCCAGTACTTCGCCGAGCAGCTGAACGGCTATCTGGCCACCCGGCACGGCTGGGTGCAGTCCTACGGCACCCGCTACGTCCGCCCGCCGGTCCTGGCCGGTGACGTCTCGCGCCGCGCTCCCATGACACTGCGCTGGACGCGCTACGCGCAGTCCCACACCGGCAAACCGGTCAAGGGCATGCTCACCGGGCCGGTCACCATGCTCGCCTGGTCCTTCGTCCGCGACGACCAGCCCCGGGCGGACACGGCACGGCAGGTCGCCCTCGCCCTGCGGGACGAGGTCGCCGACCTGGAGGCGGCGGGCACGGCCGTGATCCAGGTCGATGAGCCCGCGCTGCGCGAGACGCTGCCGCTGCGGAGCGCCGACCGCCCCTCCTACCTGGCCTGGGCGACCGAAGCCTTCCGGTTGACCACCGGGGGCGTACGGGCGGACACCCAGATCCACACCCACATGTGCTACGCCGAGTTCGGCGAGATCCTGGCCGCCATCGGCGACCTGGACGCCGACGTCATCTCCCTTGAGGCGGCCCGCTCGCACATGGAGATCGCCCGCGAACTCGCCACCGCGGGCTACCCGCGCGAGGTCGGGCCCGGCGTCTACGACATCCACGCGCCGCGCGTGCCGGGCACCGCGGAGATGGCCGCGCTGCTGCGTGAGGGACTGCGGGCGATCCCGGCGGAGCGGTTGTGGGCCAATCCCGACTGCGGCCTGAAGACCCGCGGCTGGGCAGAGGTCCGCGCCTCCCTCCACCACCTCACGGCCGCGGCGCGCGAGGTCCGCACCTCCCTCAGCTGACCCCGGCTGCGCCGGCCGCGCCTCCCGCCGCGACGGCGGGCGGGGCGGCGGGCGGGGCGGCCCGGCCGGGTTCGGCGGTGCCGGTCCGGCCTGGGCCGGGGGCGCAGCGGGAGGGATACGCAGCGGGCGGGGGCGCAGCGCCCCCGCCCGCGTCAGCTCATAGACGTGTCGCCGAGGGACTCCAGCAGCTTGCGCAGGCCGTCGCCCAACTGCGCGCACTCCGCGCGGCTCAGGCCCCCCAGGATGCGGGCCTCGTTGGCCAGGTGCTCGGACATGAAGGCGAGCGTGATCTCGCTGCCGCGTTCGGTGAGCCGCATCCGGACGGTACGGCGGTCGCCCTCGTCGCGGACGCGCTCGACCAGGCCCTTGGCCTCCATCCGGTCGATGCGGTTGGTGATGGCCCCCGAGGTCACCATGGATGCCTTCACCAGTTGCCCGGCCGTCAGCTCGTACGGCGGTCCGCTGCGCTGCAACGTGGTCAGGACGTCCAGCTCGCCCATTTCCAGACCGTGGGAGGCGGCGAAGGCCTTTATCTCCCGCTCCAGGTAACGCCCGAGCCGCTGGAGCCTGCCCACCACCTGGACGGGCCACAGGTCGTCCTCGAGTTCCGGACGCTCCTCAGCCCACTGGCTGATGATCACGTCCACCGCGTCACCCATCGAGGTTCCCTTCGAAGTTGGCTTTCTCAGCGTTGAGAGATTTGACGTTGAGAGATCGGGCTGTTTTTATTTCAACGTTGAGATTATCAGCCCTGAATGAATGACGGGAGGGTCAGCCAGCCATGCCCGAGACCTCAGAAACGTCCGCTCCGCCAACCCCACCCGCCGAGCCCGCCCCACGCGGCCAGGAAGAATCCGCCGGACCACCGCCCCGCCGTGTCCACGCGGCCTGGCTTGCACTGCTGGCCACACCCGTCGCCGCCGGAGCCAACAGCCCCGTCCTGATCCTGCCCGACATGGCGGGCTCGCTCGGCACCAGCAAGGCGACAGCGGCCTGGTTCGTCACCACCTTCGCCTGGGCCATGGCCGTCGGCACGCCGCTGATGGCCGGACTGCTGCGGCGCCACGGCGTACGCCCCACGCTCCGGCTGAGCGCCGCGCTCGTGGCGGCAGGCACCGTGCTGGTGGCCGTCGCTCCCTGGCTCCCCCTGGCACTGGCCGGGCGGGCCGCGCAGGCCGCGGGAGGCGCCGGACTGGTCACCCTCGCGCTGAGCCTGGGCGGCACGGCCCGGCGGATGGGCGTGATCACCTCCGGCTTCGGCGTGCTCGGCGCCACCGGGCCACTGCTCGGCTCCTGGCTCGGCGACACGGTGTCCTGGCGGCTCGCTCTCGCGGTCTCCGCGGTCGCGTTGCTGGCCGTCCCCGCGGTGCTTCGCTCCGCGCGGGACGAACCGGTGGCCGCGTCCGCGAGTGCGAGCGGGCGGGCGGCTGCGTCCGCGGGGCTGCCGAACGGCCCGTTCGACGCGCGAGGTGCCGCGCTGCTCACCGTGCTGGCCTCGTCCGTGGTGCTGATACCCCGCTACCCGGCTGCCGCCGTCCCCGTCGCGCTGGTCCTCGGGCTCCTGCTCGTGGCACACAGCAGGGCCCGCCCGGACGGCTTCGTGCCCCGCACCCTCGTGCGCACCCCTGCCTTCCTCACCTCGGCGCTGCTCGCCTGCGCGCTCTCCACCTCGTACTTCACGCTGCTCTTCGCCGTCCCCGAGATGCTGGACAGCGGGACGGGCTGGTCAACCGCCACCATCGGTACGGGCCAGCTCACCGCCCTGCTGGCCGGCTCGGTGCTCTCCTGGCTGCTTCCGGCCGCCGCATCCCGGATGGGGCGGCCGGCCGTGCTGACGGTGCTGATCGCGCTCGGTGCGCTGGCACCCATCACGGCGGTCCTCACGCCGTGGGCACCGCTGTTGCTGCTGGTCGCGACGATGGCGGTGTTCGCGACCGCAGCGGGCAACGCGACCCTCGCCTCGTACGCCGTCGGCGCGGCGCCGGAGCCCCAGCGGCCCACCGCGATCGGATTGTTCACCCTCTGCTACCAACTGGGCGGAGCCTTCGGCCCCTCCATCGCCGTCCTCACGGTCACGGGCTGACCCCGCAACGCTCCGCGCGATGCGCCTCAGTCGGCACCGCCGGGCTGCGTCGTCTCGCGACTTGCGTCTCGCGGCCCGCGTCTCGCCGTCGCGGCGGGGGCGGCCGCCCGTCAGGGGGCTGGGTCGAAGGCTTCGCCGAAGCGGTCGGCGATTCCGGCGGCCAGCCGGTCGCGGAGCTGCGTCAGCGCGTCGATGCGGTCCTCCAGGTCGGCGAGGCGGCGCAGGCTCACGTCCCGCACCTCGCAGGATTCCGGCGCTCCGTCGGCGGGGGGCACGGCAGCCGCGCCCTCCGCAGGGGCCGGGTCGAGCACATGGGCGAAGCTGCGCACGTCCGCGATGGTCAGCCCGGCCTCCAGCAGTTCCCGCAGGGTCCGCAGCCGCCGTATGTCCGACAGCCCGTACTCCCGGTGCCCGGAAGGCGTGCGCCGCGCTTCGAGCAGGCCCTGCTGCTCGTAGTAGCGCACCGCTCGAGGGGTGAGCGCCGCTGCCGCCGCCGCTTCGCCGATCCGCATTCCCGTCTGCCTCCGCATCAAGCGCCAGGGTCAGAGTTCCACCAGTACAGCACCCACATGGCGGCCACGGAGCAGCTCGTCCAAGGCCCGGGGCGCTTCCTCGATCCCCGACAACCGTACGTGCGGCACGGTGAGGGTGCCCTCGCGCAGTCCCCGGCCGAACTCCTCGGCCCACTGCGGCAGCGCGTCCAGGTGGTCGATGCCCGCGATGCCGCGCAGGGTGATCCCGCGCGAGACGAGCGTGGCGGTGTCGATCTCGGTCGGAGTCGAGGTGCCGCCCGACGCCTGGGTGGACAGCATGCCCACGACCGCGATCCGCGCGCCACGGTTGGCCAGGGCCAGCGCGGCGGTCAGCTGCTCGCCGCCGACGTTGTCGAAGACCGCGTCGATGCCCTCCGGGGCGGCTTCGCGCAACTGGTCGACGATCGGCTCGGCGCCGCGCAGTACCACGGCGTCGTAGCCCAGTTCCTTGGTGAGCTGGTCCGCCTTGCGCTGCGAGCTTGTGCTGCCGATGACCCGCGCGGCGCCGTGCAGCCGGGCGAACTGACCGGCCAGCGAGCCCACCCCGCCCGCCGCACCGCTGACGAACACCGTGTCACCGGGCCGTACCTCCGCCGCCCGCACCACGCCGAGCCAGGCGGTGAACCCCTGGGAGAGATGCGCGGCGACGTCAGGCAGACTGTCGAGGTCGAGGGACTGGGCGTCGGCCGCGTCCAGCGCCGCGTACTCACGCCATCCCGCTGAGTGCTCGACGAGATCACCGGGGTTGAGGCCGGGAGCGTCCGAGGTGATCACCTCACCGATGGCGGGGCCCCACAGCACCTCGCCGGGCACGTACAGCGGCATCGGCAGGTCGGCGCTGTCGCGCATCAGGGTGAGCATCACGGCGGCGACGCTCATGAACCGGTTGCGCACCAGCACCTGGCCCGGACCGGCGACCGGCACCGATGCCTCGACGACGCGCAGGTTGTCGACGGAGAACGCCCCTTCCGGGCGGGCGGCCAGACGTACCTCACGGTGGGTGGCCGGTACACCGGCCGGGTCGTGGGCGTCGTGTGCTGGGACGTGCGCGGTGCTGCTCATCAGGGGTCTCCTCGTCAAAGGTGCGGGCTGGGTGCCTGCGACGAACGTAGAACTTGACGCCCACGTCAAGTTCAAGTCCGCTCCGCTCCGCCCCGTTCCGCCCCGCCACGCCGTCCCGCCACTGCTGGTGGCGAAGGCGGCGTGGGGCGCTGGGACGCCGGGATCTCCCCGACCTCCGCGTCGGAGAAGCTGACCCAGACCTCGGACGCGACCGCCGAGGCCGCACGGGCCACCTCGCTGAGGTGACAGTGGGTGAAGCCAAGTCACGTTTAAGTGACGGGTATCACCCTTACGCGAACATCGGGCGACACGTGAGGAGGGCTGTCAGCATATGGCTACGCCCCTGTCAGCCGACCGTATGGTCAAGGCGCTGAAGGCGGAGGGAGTTGCGGTCAAGGAGTACCGGTCCTGGCGTACCCACAACCGGAACCACAAGGGTTCGTGGGGCGGGGTGAACGGTGTCGTCATCCACCACACGGCGGGCGTCGGCTCGGGCATGGCCGACTTCTGCTACGACGGCACCTCCTCCCTTCCCGGGCCGCTGTGCCACGCGTTCGTGTCGAAGAAGGCCACGGTCTATCTCATCGGGCACGGCCGGGCCAACCACGCGGGGAGCTTCGCGCGGAACGCGCACGACGCGGTGGTGCGGGAGTCGTCCAAGCACCCGCGGCCCGACTCCTCCGAGCCGATCGACGGCAACAGGCACTACTACGGCATCGAGATCGAGAACCGTGGCGACGGCGAAGACCCGTACCCCAAGGGCCAGTACGAGCAGGCGGTGCGGTGGGCGGCGGCGATCTGCCGGGCGCACAAGTGGACCGCTGATTCGGTGATCGGCCACAAGGAAGGCACCCGCCGAAAGATCGACCCCAGTTTCAGCATGGCCGAGTTCCGCCGCGACGTGGCCGACCGGCTCAAGGGCAAGCCCGGTTCGGGCGGATCGGAGAAGGAGGCGGACATGCCTATCCGTACGAGTCTGGGCAAGGACAAGGCGCAGAGCACCGGTTGGGGCGACTGGACGGTAGTGCGCTGGGACGTGGAGCACGCGGACCCTGCGAAGCAGCACGGCGACGGCAACTACCCCGGCTATGTCCCCAGTGTCACCTCGTGGGCGGACTTCAACGGGCGGCTGCGGATCACCGGCCTGGAGCCGGGAGACCAGGTCCAGGTGCGGTACGAGGTGCACGACTGGAAGGACGGCAAGTCGACCGGCACCTGGACGGAGGTCATCGCGGACCACCAGGCCACACCTGGCGACCAGTTCCTGTCCATGCCGTTCTCCAAGGGGCTGAAAAAGGGCCAGCACGTCTACGTCGCGGTCAAGCCGATCCCCGGCCCCCGCCGAGGCGACGCGGCGTCCCCCAAGGTGACGGACGGCCGCTGGGCCATCCGCCAGGACCAGAACTAGGGCGTGTTGGAGAAGTAGCGCCGGCCGCCCGGAGGGCGGGTCTCGCGGGGTCTGGTGCGGTCGGCGGCAAGGCGCCGGACCGATCCGGCCGACGGCCGTACCAGGCTCGCTCCTCTCCTGCGAGGGCGTCGCCTTCGTCCTTGCCGCCCTCCGCCCGAGGGTGCAGCAAATCTTCCCATTACCCGGTAAGACTCTGAGTGTCATGGGATAGTCACACCTCCGTCACCCCCCGCTCCGATTCCTTCCCTTCAGGAGCGACCACATGAGCCATCACCCCGGTGCGCCGCCGCAGCCCGGACCTGTGCCCCCTGCCGGACAGCTGCGAAGACGTCCCAAGTTCTGGATCGTGGTCGGCGTCGTCTGGCTCGTCACCTTTGGTTGTTCCGCCGCGCTGGTCGGTGGTACGGAGGACACGTCCGGCGACTCCAAGGCTGATACCAAGGCTGAGGCCAGACCGGGGCCGACCGTGACGGAGACGGTCACCCCGAAGCCCACCGGCAAGCCGAAGCCCGAGCCCACGGCGACCGTCACGGAGACCGAGCGCGCGACCAAGGAAGTCAAGGTCGAGGTGACGACGACCGTCACCGCCCCGCCGGACGGCTCCGGCGGGGCAGGCGCCGACGAGGAAACCTCCGGGGGCGATGGCCCGGTCCACTACGAGAACTGCGACGCGGCCCGCGCGGCGGGCGCGGCCCCCGTCCGCCAGGGAGAGCCCGGTTACGCCTCCCATCTCGACCGCGACGGGGACGGCGTCGGCTGCGACTGAGGGATCTCCCCGCAGGGCCCGGCTCGTTCGGCGTGCGAGGGGGAGGAGCTGCGGAGAGCAGGTGAGTAGCGGACTGAGTAGGAGTGCTCAGGACCGGGCGGGGGCGGGAAGGAAGGATGGGGGCATGACGACGCCCCCATCTGCCACCCAGCCGCCCTATCCGCCAACCGCCGGGTTTCCGCCGCCCGTCCCGCCCCGGCGGGCCGGCGCCCGTCGTGCCGTGGTGGTCGGGGTCGTGGCCGTGGTGCTCCTGCTGGTCGCCGGAAGCGCCACCGGGTGGTGGCTGATGCGGGACGACGAGGACGATGCCCCGCTGGCGGGCCGGCCGAGGGTGACGGACGACGCGGCCGGAGTCTCGTACGGGATACCCGAGGGCTGGAAGCACCAGGGGCAGGACGACCTGATCGACGCTTTCACCTCTTCGATCACCCCGAAGTCCGCCGACGGCGCCGGTGGAGCTGACGACAAGGAGGTCAGCGTCGTACTTGCCGGTCGCTCCGATGCCGTGCCGCGGTCCGCGCTGAAGCGGGAGGCGGAGAGCGCGGCCAAGTCGAACGCCGGGTTCTTCTACCCGTACGGAAGCTCGACGGTCCAGGAGTCCCGGAAGACGACGGTGAGCGAGCGCCCCGCGCACTCGGTAGTGCTCAAGGTGAAGGACAGCGAAGGCGGCACCGGCCGGCTGCGCCTGACCCTGATCGCGGTCGACGACCAGCGCTCCGCCTTCCTCCTCGGCGTCGCCCACGAGGGCGGACCGGACCAGCGCCGCCAGGTCGAGACGGTGCTGCAGAGCGCCTCCGTTACCTGACGGGTCATTTCCATCGGTGTGTTCGACGGCCTGCGGGTGGCAGCAGTCGCCGTCCGCGCTCATGAACGAGGTGCTGCCGTCGGGGCAGGCGAATCCGCCGGCGAACTGGTGCACGAGCCAGTGGCCGCGACGCCACAGCGTCCGGACGCACGAGGCCGAGGGCGGTACCTCCACCCCGATGCTGCCGGCCCGCTCCCGTCACACCTCGGCCGCTTTCTGGAGCGATACGCAGCCCGCCCCGGCGTCGTCCGACGCCGGGATGGAGGTGCTAGCATCTACGGCGCAGAGACAACCGGGTCGACTGCGGGACCAGAAGTGGGAGGTGAGTTGATGTCTGCCGTGAAGGCCACTGCCGTGTGCAGTGCCCGCCGGACCATCCTCACGTCCCGGGCCCCGGTCTGACCTGACGCTGATCCCCTCGTTGGAGCCCTGACGGCTCACGGGAGGCAGCACTCTGTGCCTGTCGGGGTCCCTGTTCAAGGGTCTCTACGTTGCCTCAACTCCTTTGGCATCATCCTCAGCCGTATTCCCTGGCGGACTACGGCTGGGACGAGGCGTGTGAGCACGCCTTCGCTCCCCATCGCGCTACCGGGCTGATCCCGGCCCGTACCGTGCGGGCCGAACGCGGCTCGTGCGAAGCAGTCACCGAAGCCGGAATCGTCCGTGCGGAGATTCCCGGCACCGCCGATCAGAGTGATCCGCTGTCGGCACCGTGTACCGGTGACTGGGCGGCCCTGCGCCCTGTCGCCACCTACCGCTTCCGGGAGCGCCAACTGTGAACAACACCGGCAACACACCCGACCACGCTCCCGGCATCGACCCGGTGACGGAGGCGCTCCTCGCCCTGCACCACGACCTGCCCCGGCAGGGGCCGGGGTCGGACGCCACCACGCGCCGCATGCTGGAGGTGGCCGGTCCCCTGCCCGAGCGCCCGCGGGTGCTGGACGCGGGCTGCGGACCCGGCCGCTCCACCCTGCTGCTGGCCGAGGAAGCCGTGGCGCACGTGACCGCGGTCGACCTGCACCAGCCGTACCTGGACGACCTCGCCGCCGAGGCGGCCCGCCGGGGCCTGGGCGACCAGGTCACGGTCGTCAACTGCTCGATGGACCAGTTGGCCGTCCCTGACCACAGCTTCGACGTGATCTGGGCCGAGGGATCCATATACACCATCGGCTTCGACCATGCCCTGCGCGCCTGGCGTCGCCTGCTCGCCCCGGGCGGCGTCCTCGTCGTCACCGAGATCGAATGGACCGTGCCCAGCCCTGCCGCCCCGGTGCGCGCCTACTGGGACGCGGCCTATCCGCTGCGCACCCATGCGGCCAACGCCGACGCCGCACAGGCCGCCGGCTACCAGGTGGTCGCGCACTGGCCGCTGCCGGAGAGCGACTGGTGGGACGAGTACTACACGCCGCTCATCCAGCGCATCGCCCGAGCGGACCCGCAGCGCCCCGGCATGCCAGAGGCGCTGGCCGCACACCGGACAGAGATCGACATGCGGCGCGAGCACGGCAGCGACTACAACTACGCCGCCTACCTCCTCCGCCCCCACGACCACAGCTCCGACACCACCGAAAGCGGAACCATGACCACCTGGACCACCCGCCTCGAAACCGCCGACGACATCCCGGCCATTCGCGAAATCCTCCTCGCGGCCTTCCCCACCGCCGTCGAGGCCGACATCGTCGATGCCCTGCGCGCCGACCCGAAGGCGTGGATCGACGGCCTGTCGATGGTCACTGCGGCCCCCGACGGCACCCCGGTCGGGTACGCGCTGCTCACCCGCTGCCACGTCGACGGCGCACCCGCCCTCGCCCTGGCCCCGTGCGCGGTAGTGCCCTCCGCCCAGCGCACCGGCGCCGGTTCGGCCGCCATCCGGGCCGCCCTGGCCGCCGCCCTCGCCATGGGAGAGAACCTGGTCCTCGTCCTGGGCCATGCCGACTACTACCCGCGGTTCGGCTTCACCCCCGCTTCCCGCTTCGGCATCCGAGCGCCCTTCGAGGTGCCCGATGAGGCCATGATGGCCATGGCCCCCGACGACACCCGCCCCGTCCCGGCCGGCACCATCCAGTACCCCGCCGCGTTCGGCATCTGACCCCTCCTGTGGCGCCCCGGGGCTCATGGCCCGGGGCGCCACAGCTCCTCTCGGGCCGCGTGACTACCGGGTGGTCTGGGAGGGAGCGACGGCTGTCGGGCCGCGGGGTCGCATCGGGGCCGAGGCCGCTTCCTCCTGTGGGCTGCGCGGCCAGGTCGGTACAACCAGGGCGTGTTTGAGAAGTCCCAGGTCCAACCGAACGGTGCGGTGTGGAGGATGGCGGTCCGCCCGCCCGGCGGCGGCGTCAGGCGACGCCGCCGCGGGGGCCGTCCGCGGTGTCCGGGTGCATCCGGACCAGATCGATCCGGGACTGGATCCGCAGCTTCCGGAATATCTGGCGCAGATGGAAGCCGACGGTATGCGGCGAGAGGAACATCTGCGCGGCAGTCTGACGGTTCGTCAGTCCCTGTGCCACCAGGTCCGCGACCCTGCGCTCGGTGCCCGTCAGGCTCGCCCACCCGGAGGCGGGCCGGTGCGCCAGAGTCCAGTGCCGGCGCCGGACCCCCAGCTGGCGCAGCCTGCGCCGTACGCGGGCCTCGTCCCGCTCGGCGCCCAGCCGCGCGTATCCGGCCATCGCCCGGTCGAGCGCGTCCACCGCGACCGGCCGGTCGCCGCCCGGGATGCTCCCGAGGTCCTCCGCCGCGGAGGCGCGCGCCCACGGGTCCTGGTGTTCCTCCGCCGCGCGCCGCAGCGCCCACGGGTCCCGTTCGTACAGTCCGCGGGCGTGCACTGCGGCCACCAGCAGTGCCGGTACCTCCGCGTTGCCGGCGGCGAGCTGCTCGGCGACCGCTGCCGTCTCGGCGGCCCGCTCCCGTTCGCCCGCGCCGAGGGCGGCACGCACCAGCCAGCCCGCCGCCGCAGGCTCTTGGGTGAGCAGTCGCCGCAGGGCATGCCGGTCGTGGTGCACCGTGAGCAGCGCGGAGCGCAGTGCCTCCGGGTCGCCGCGTGCGGCGGCGAGCTGCGCCGCCATCCACGCGCCGAGTGCCGTCAGCGCGCGGGCCTCGTCGCCCGCCGCAGGGTGCACCCCCACGGGGTGCGCCGCCACCGGGTTCACCATGGGAGGCGACGTGCCGTCGCGCTCCTCCGGCACCGATGCCGTCAGCCGCCGGACATGGCCCTCGGCCGTGGCGAGGTCTCCGCGACGCAGCGCCACGTCGGCGAGGACGCGCCAGCCGAGGGAGGAGAACAGCCGCATTCCCGCCTCGTCGGCTGCGGCAAGACCGGCGTCGGCCTCCTTCACCGCGGCGTCCGACTCGCCCCGGGTGAGGGCGAGGGAAGCGCCCAGGATCATCGGCGCACCGCGCAGTACGGGCCAGCCCTCGGCGTCGACCTCGGCGGCGAGCTGCTCGACGAGCGCCGCGGCCTCGGCGGTCTGCCGCAGCTGGGTCAGCATGACGGCCAGGACCATGCGCGGCGGTACGGGCCAGGTGGCGGTGGCGGCAGCCCCGTCGTCCACCCTGCCGACGGCCTCACGTGCGGTGCGCAGTGCCTCGCCGACGCGGCCCGAGCGCCAGTGGACCGCTGCCAGCACGGTGAGCATCCCCACGGAGGTGCCGCCCCTCCGCTCGGCTTCCTCGCGGGCCTCACGCGCGGCGGCCGTCACGTCCAGCAGGGCCAGCGCGTGCAGCCGGTTGAGCGCGGCCTCCTCCTGGTGGCCCCCGCCGCCCGCGCCCTGTCCGCCCGCGCCGCCCTGTCCGCCCGCGCCCTGGCCGGTGCCCGCCACCTGCTTCGCGGCGGCCACGGCTTCGGCGGCGCGGCCCGCCAGCAGCAGGGCGCGCGACAGCCCGCAGCCCAACGCCCCGGCCTGCTCCGCCGACTGGGCGTCGCCCAGGCTCTCCCGCGCCAGTGCCACCGCACGCGGCAACGGGCCGACGCGGGTGAGCGTCTCCACCGAGATGCGCAGAAGCTGCGGCCGCGCGGCGTCACCGGGGCCGCTGATCTCCAGTGCGCGCAGGGCCAGGTCTGCCGCCGTACGGGGCTCGGCGGCGGCGACCGTGGAGGCCGCCGCGCACAGCACCTCGACCGCCTGGGCGTCGCCCCGGCGCGCGCCGTGCACCAGGTGTGCCGCGGCCCGCAGTACGCCGCCGTCCCGCCCGAGGATCATGTCGGCGGCCTGACGGTGCAGGGCGCCCCGCAGCGGGCCCGGGATGGTGGCCAGCAGCGCCTGTCTGACCAGTTCGTGCCGGAAGGCGACGGTGTCGTCCTCGCAGATCACCGTCCCGGAGTCCAGCGCCTCCTGGAGCGCGGGGAGGGCGGCGGCGGTGGGCTCGCCCAGCATCCGTGACATGTCGTCCGGTGTGGAGTCCCGGCCGAGTACGGCGGCCACGTCGAGCAGCAGTCTGGTGGCGGGCTGGAACGCCTCCATGCGGTGGCGCACCAGTGCGCTGAAGCGGCGCGGGGGCAGCCCGCACACTGTCTCCCCGGCCGGTCGCGCTTCGCTGTCGGCGCCCCATACCCGCTCCTCCTCACGGAGGCCGTCGAAGAGGGCGACGAGGGCCGCCGGGTTCCCGTCGGCGCCTTCCGCGTAGTCGAGCAGCTCCGCGGCTGGTTCCGCTCCCAGCCGCTCGGCGGCAAGCTGGGCCACGGCGCGGGAGGGAAGGGGACCCAGCGGTACGAGTTCGGCGCCCTCGGTCTCCCGCAGCACGGTGAACAGCCGGTCGACCGTCGATCCGCCCCTGCCCGAGCACCGGGCGAGGACCCACACCAGCGGCTGGGCGGCGAACCGTGACACCAGGGTGCGCAGGGCAGCCAGCGTGACCGGGTCCGCCCAGTGCAGGTCGTCCAGCACGACGGCCACCGGGCCGCCCCGCAGCCTTTCCTCCAGGCGGACGCGGAGCCGGTCGATCAGGGCGGCGGGACCGGCGGCCGAGGGTTCACCGGCCGACGGGCCGGGCCCGGCCCCGGAGCCCAGCGCGACCATCAGCGGCGCCAGCGGTACGGCCCGGCGCACCTCGTCCGCCGAGGCGTGCGCCGTGGAGAACCCCGACTGTGCGGCCAGGGCCGCCGCATCGGCCAGCAGCCTGCTGCGGCCCGCGCCGGGCGGCCCCTCTATCAGGAGCACACCGCCGCGGCGTGGTGCGGATCTGGCGGTGTCCAGGAGGCGCAGCAGTTGCGCCCACTGCTGTTCCCGCCCTTGGAGCCGTGGCGCGGCGGCCGGCGTCGCCGGGTACGGGGCCTTGGCACGCGGGGCGTTGGAGTGCGGGTCGCACGGCTGCGGGCCGTTCGGCTGGGAGCTGCTCGGCTGGGGGCCGTTGGGGCGGGCGGCTTTGGAATGTGTTGCCTTGGACGGTGTGGGGCGGTGGGGGACCTTCGGCTGAGGGCTCTTGGGATGGGAGGCAGCGGGGTGGGAGGCAGCGGTCGCCGCCGGGTGCGGAGAGTGGGTGATATGGGAGGCGGGACGAGGCGTTGGCAACCCGGAGTTCCCCTGTAACTGACGATGTCGGCAGGTCTTCTCGTCGGGTGGCACGAAAGCCATTTCCACCACCGTCAACGAGGTCTGAATGCGAGCACACGAGCGAGAGCATGCGAAGGTGAATCCTGGACGAATACCTATTGATGTCGACTCATCCCATAATCAAGCCGTTGCCCGGTTGTGGCAATGTCGCCTGAATTCGGACCTTTTGGCGAGGGATCACCGACGAGTGTCGGAGGAGCGGCACCATAGAGGGCCGCTCCCCGCACAGGTGTGGCACAGACGAACGGGCCGCCGGGTGGTTCCGGAAGCCTGGACTTCCGGAACCACCCGACGGCCATTGGGCGTTGAGAATGGCCCCCTGGGATCAGCAGGTCTCCTCGGGGGTCCACCGGGAGAACTGCCGGAGCCCGTAGAGCAGCGGGACGTTCGGGGAGGAGCGCGTGCTGGCCACGTTTCCGAGAACCATGGTGTGACTGCCCACCGCGGTGAGCCGGGTGACCCGGCACTCGGCCACCGCGAAGGCGTCACGGATCAGCCAGGGGACCCCCGCCGAACCGAGCTGCTTCCACGGAACCGTCCCGAACCGGTCGTCGACCGGGGTGGAGAAGATCTCTGCGGTCTCCCGCGCTCGCGAGTGCAGCAGATTCACCGCGAACCGGCCGCAGTGACGGATCGCCCCCAGGGTGCTGCTGCGGGTCGTCAGGCACACCAGGAGAGTCGGCGGTGTCAGTGTGACGCTGCACAGCGAGGAACACGTGGCGCCGCGTGGCTCCAGCTCCTCGTCGATGCTGGTCACCACCGCCACTCCGGTCGGGAACGCGCTCATCAGCGCCCGGTACTCGTCGGCGTCCACGGCGAGCGGTCCAGCGGTCATTTGCCGTGTAGTTGGCGCAGGTACTCGTAGTTGGATGGAAGGGTGCCGGGCAGCGCCTGCTGTTCCTCCCTCACCTGGTCGAAGAGGCGCTGCGCACCCTCCACCGAGCCCTCGTGGTGCATGAGGGACGGCAGCGGATGGTCCGGCTCCAGCCCCAGCCCGGCGAAGATCGAGTAATAGCTGCCGTTCGTCCAGAAGTTGCGGAACTCCACGTCGAAGCTTCCGTAGTAGTCGCCCTCCGTGCTCACCGGCGGATTGATCGGCAGGCCGGCGCGGAACATCGCGATCTTCTCGCGGATCTGGTCGGGCAGGTGGATCTCCTTGTTCGCCCGCCAGAACTCGGTGTCGTTGCGCGGGGCCAGCGCGAAGTGCGCCTGGATGAAGTCCCGCGTGTCGTCGAACATCTCCTGGATCTCGGTGTTGAAGCGATCGGAGAGGACGGGGTCGAATCCCTTGTCCGGGAAGTGCTTCGCCAGCTGGTAGACCGAGGCGTAGATGAAGTAGATCCCGGTCGACTCAAGCGGCTCCAGGAAGCAGTTCGACAGGCCGATGCCGACGACGTTCTTCACCCAGGCGCGGCGGTTGCGGCCGACGCGGAAGCGGACGTGGTTGAGTTCCCCCTCGGTCTTCTCCGGGTCCAGCCCCCACAGGCGGCAGAAGTCCTCGGTCGCCTTGTCACGGGTGGTGAAGCGGTCCGAGTAGACGTATCCGGTACCGAAGCGCCCGAGCATCGGGATCTTCCACGTCCAGCCGGACTCCATCGCGATGGCGGAGGTGTACGGCTCGACGCCGTTCGCCTCGTCGTCGTGCGGCAGGGAGTACGCCACCGCGCTGTTGCACAGCAGGTGTTCGCTCATGTCGAGGAACGGCTCTTCCATCGCCTGGTTCATGAGCAGGCTGCGGAAACCCGAGCAGTCGACGAACAGGTCGCCTTCGAGGACGGCGCCGCTCTTGGTGCCCAGCGCAGTGACGAATCCGCGGGAGTCCTGCTGCACCTCGCACATCTCGTCCTGGACGTGGATGACACCCTGCTTGCTCGTCGCGTGACGGCGCAGGAAGTCGGCGACCAGGTGGGCGTCGAAGTGCCAGGCGTAGCGGGTGACGGGCGTCCCCTCGCGGTTGCGCGGCGCCTTGCGCTCGTCCATGAGCGCGACCTGCGGGAAGCAGGCGTAGTCGAAGGGCTCATCGGTGGTGCCGTGCTTGCGGTGGTAGGTCCAGTAGTGCGAGAGCGGCACCCCGTCGTGCTCCGGCAGCAGTCCGAAGGGATGGTGGAAGTGGTCCGGCCTGCCGTTGAGCTGGCGTGCCTGCGCCTCACCCTTCCCGGGTGTGCGCCAGTTGATGAACTTGACAGCCACCTTGAAGGCCGCGTTGCATTCGGGCATCCACTCGTCCTCGGCGATGCCGAGGTAATCGAAGAACACTTTCTGGAGATTGGGGACGGTGGCTTCCCCGACGCCGATCTTCGGAATTGACGGCGCTTCCAGGACGGTGATGGTGGCGGTGTTTCCGAGTGCCTTCGCAAGGTAGGCGGCGGACATCCATCCCGCTGTGCCGCCACCCAGAACGACGACCTTTTTGATTCGCTGGTCCATGGCAGAAATCCTCCCTGATGGGCCCCGACATCCAGATGTTGGTCAACGGTAGGAGCGCACCCGGCCTCCCCGGGCGAGTCGGCCGAGCAACCTACGCGATCGCGCGGGATGCGCTCCGCGGTGTGTGCCAGAAGGCCGCCGCAGCCGCATCACCCCTGGTTGTCCGCTGATCGACCGGGGGATGTGGGGGCGTCGGACGATCCTCCAGAGTCGACATCATGTGGGCATCAACGCAGACAGGATCCGAAGCGGCGGGAGACGGGCCGGCCGAGGACCACAATGGGGACGTCGTGGTCCTCGGCGCGGGAATCGCGGCTCTGGTGGCGGCGTACGAACTGGAGCTGCTGGGGCACCGGGTAATGGTCCTGGAGGGCAGCGAGCGAATCGGAGGGCGTGTCTACACCCACCGTTTCGGGACGGCGGACAACGCCCCGCACGTCGAACTCGGCGCCATGCGGATACCTCCGGGCCACGAGCTGACAATGCGGTACGTGGAAAAGCTCGGACTGAAGTCCGCACTGCGCCCGTTCCGTACGATCCTCAGCGACGAGAACAATTACCTGACCACCGGCAGCGGATACGTCCGGGTGAAGAACGCCTCCGGCCCCCTCCTGGCGGATCTGCGGCGCGAGGTGCCGACGGCGTCGTACGGGAGCGTCACCCTGCTCTTCGGCGCCTGGATGGCGGCGGTCGTCCGCGCCATGGCACCGGCCGAACTGCGGGACAATCTCGCCTCCGACCTGACCACGCTGCTCCGGCTCGCCGACCGGGTCGACCTGACACCGTACGTCCACGGCGCCCGGTCCGACCGGATCGACCTCGGCGCGGTCTTCCGCGAGCACCCCGAACTGCGGATGGGGTGCGGCCCGCGGCTGTACAGCTTCCTCGACGATCTCCTGCTGGAGACGGGCACCGGCCTGATGTACCTCAGCGGAGGCATGAGCCAGATCGCCGAGCGCCTCGCCGACCGCATCCGAGGGCCGATCCTGCTGGGCCGCGAGGTGATCAGCCTGGACGCTGGCTGCGATCAGGTCAGCCTGGGCATCCGGCACCGCCGCCACCGTACGGTGCGGCAGCACCCGGCGGTGCTGTGCACGCTGCCCTTCTCGGTGCTGCGCCAGCTGGCGCTGACCGGCTTCGACGACGACAAACGCGAGGTGATCGGCAGCGTCGACTACGGCGGGGCGACCAAGATCGCGCTGCACTGCCGGGAGGCGTTCTGGGAGCGTGACGGCACCCTCGGCGGAGCGTCGGCGACCGGCGGCCGCACCCGCCAGACCTACTATCCGCCGCACGAGGGCGACCCCGCCCAGGGGGCGGTGCTGCTCGGCTCGTACGCGATCGCCGAGGACGCCGACCTGCTCGGGCAGTTCCCCGAGGACGCCCGGCACGCCGCCGTCATCGACGAACTCGCGCCGCTGTACCCGCAGCTCAAGGAGCCGGGCACGGTGCTCGGCGCGGCCAGCATCGCCTGGGCCGGCCACCGGTGGAGCAACGGCTGCACGTCCCGCCGCTGGCGCTGGGGCAAGGACGCCACCGGCCGTGACGAGGAGATGCGGCGCGCGGCCCGTCCGCAGGGGCGGCTGTTCTTCGCCGGGGAGCACTGCTCTGCCACCCCGGCCTGGATCAACGGGGCCATCGAGTCGGCACTCGGCGCGGTGACCGCCATCGACACGGCACTGAGGAGTTCCCGTTGAGCGTTTTCGACCTGCCCCGTCTGCACTTCGCCGGCACCGCGGTCACCCGGCTGCCCACCGGGCCCCGCAGCGGGCTGTACGACCTCGCCCGGAACCGGGCGGTGACCGCCGAGGGCGAGCCCTTCCCCGCCGACCGCCCCGCCGAGGAGTACCACGCCTATCTGGACGGCCTCGGCCGGCACTTCGGGCCGGACGGCCGGACCACCGACGACGGGCCGTTCAGTACGGTCAAGGGCTGGAACTTCGGCGGCAACGGCCACTTCTGGGTGGACGCGCGGATCACCGGATGGGAACGCACACCGGGCGACGCCGACACCAGCGACCCCGTCGTCGGCCGGCAGGTCGACATGTGGGGCCACTACAACGACTACCTGGCGACCACCTTCAACCGCGCCCGCGTCTTCGACGTCGATCCGGCGTCCAACTGGACGACCACCGTGATGATCGGCCAGTTCTGCTTCGGCAGGCAAGGCCGCTCGCACGACGTCGGCTCCATGGCGACGGGGGCGGTCAGCGGCCTCCAGCCGCCGCGCTGGCAGAACTCCCGGTACGTCCTGGACGTCGGCGAGCATCCGCTGGCGAGCCGGTTCCGGCGCTCGGTCGTGCACCAGTTCGCCGTCGACGCGGGCTCCGGGCTGGACTGGCTGGAGGAGACGGAGGTCTCCGAGGCCGCACGGCTGCTGCGGTCGCGGGTCGCGGAGGAGGGCGTCAGCGGGCTGGTCGTACGGTTCGCGCTCACCAACATGGCCACCCCCCAGGCCAATGACGCGCCCGACGTGTGGCAGGTGCGGGGCACCATCGCGCCCCGGCTGCCGGACGAGGAGCGGACCACCCCGGCGGGGCGGGTACTCAGCGCGCGCGGGGCGCACCGCGAGGGCGCTCAGGTGACGGAGGACGCTGCGGGGCCCGCACTCCACAACGCGGCGGTGCGGGTGACCGCCGAGCACACGACCGTCGACCTCATCACCGCGGTTCCCGTCGTCCACCGGTGCACCGAGCCCGGTCCGGGCCCGGTGCACCGGCTCGGACCGCGCCTGGACGTGGGGGACTTGGAGCTGCGTACGCGTGACTCCGGGCGGCTGATCGCCCGCGTCCCGCGCGACGCCTACCTCGGTGACACCGACCCGTACGGCGGGCTGGTCACCGTACCCACCTGCCCCGAGGGGGCCGCCGAACGGAGCGGGCCCGACGAACCGCTGGTGCTGCTGGGCGTCCGTCCGGGACGCGAACCGGCCGTGCTGCTCACCGAGGAGGAGACGGTCGTGCGGGTCGATGACTCCGCCCTCTTCCTCGACCAGCCGAACCCCCGCACCGGCGAGGACAACGCCGCCGAGGTGGCGGTGCGCACCTACCGGCTGGGCCGCCCCGCAGCGGTGACCGGACTGCGGGTGCTCCAGTACTTCAACCCCCGTGCGCTGCCCGCCGATCCGCGGCTCACACCCGACGCGGCCGCCGCACGGTGCGACGACATCCAAATCCTCGACGTCCGGCCCGGGGGCCCGCCGGGTGCCTCGGACGGATGGGCCGAGTCCTGCACCCTGGAGACCGACGCCGAGGGGCGCGGCACGCTTGCCGTCAGGTGTGCCGAAGCGGGCGCCGCCCGGCTGCTGTTCCTCCCCGAGGGCGAGGCACCACCCTGCGACCGGGACGAACCGGGCTCCGCCGCCCGCGCGTACGACAACGACGACCGCCTCGGCTACTGGCCCGCGATGAGCACCGTCGACGTGCGGGCCCTGCCCGACACCTGGCACCTGGAGGACATCCCCCGCGACCAGGTCGGCTACGAGGTGCTCTACCGGGAGGTGTTCGCCCCCCACGAGCAGTTGAGCTCCTTCATGAGGGACGGCGTCTTCAGCCTGGAGGACGAGTGCCGGGTCGCCACCTACCCGCGGCTGATCTGGCTGATGTGCGACCCCCGCAACAAGGACAAGACCTTCTACATGCCGCCCAGCCGCGATCTGACCGAGCCGCAGGCAGGACTGCTGCTCGCCTACCTGCGGCAGGACGAGGCGAGCCGCAAGCCGCCGCCCCGGACGGTACCCCGGCAGGCACCGGACGGCGCCATCACCACCCGCGCCCAGCTCTACGACGGGCTGCGCGAGGCCGCTGGCGTCGAACTCGCCGTCATGATGCAGTACTTGTACGCCGCCTGGTCGATCCCGCTGTACGGCGCGGGCCAGGAGCTGGTGCGGCGGGGCGATTGGTCCCAGGAGCAGTTCCGGCTGGCCTGCGGCGACGGCGGGGAGACCCTCAGCAACGGAATGCGCGGCAGCCTGCTCAGCGTGGCCCGGGAGGAGATGATGCACTTCCTGGTGATCAACAACATCATCACCGCCATGGGGCAGCCCTTCCACCTGCCGCCGATCGACTTCGGGACGATCAACAGCCGGTTGCGGGTGCCGCTGGACCTGTGCCTGGAGGGGTTCGGGCTGGGCAGCGTGCAGCGGTTCATCGCCATCGAGCAGCCGCACACCAGCACCCCCGACCTCGCCGACAACGGGACACCGGGCAGCACACCCGGCTCGCCGGGCGTACGGACCGGGGGCCCGTACCGCTACCAGTCGCTCAGCGATCTGTACGCCGCGATCCGGGAAGGCATCAGCACGGTGCCGAACCTCTTCCTCGTCGACCGCGGGCGGGGAGGCGGCGAACACCACCTGTTCATGCGGGAATCGGTCAACCGCACGAACCCGGACTACCAGTTGGAGGTGGACGACGTCTCCAGCGCCTTGTTCGCCATCGACTTCGTCACCGAACACGGCGAGGGCAGCGTCCTGCAGTCGGTGGAGCACGACGAGGACTCGCACTTCGACACCTTCCTGCGGATCTCGGATCTGCTCATGGCCGAGCACATGAAGCAGCCCGGCGAGCGCCGGCCGCCGTGGAGTCCCGCCTATCCGGTGCTGCGCAACCCCTCGCTGCACGCCGGGAACCCGGCCCGCGAACAGGTGACGAACCCCGAGGCACGCGCGGCACTTGTGGTGTTCAACCGCTCCTACTTCCTGATGAACCAGCTGCTGGTCCAGCACTTCGGCGGTGCGGCGGACGCCAGCCTCCGCCGCTCCCAGCTGATGAACGCGGCGATCGACGTGATGACGGGGATGATGCGCCCGCTCGCCGAACATCTGGTCACGCTGCCCTCCGGGCAGCCGGGGCGTACGGCGGGGCCGTCGTTCGAGTTGGAGGAGGAGCCGGGATTCCTTCCACGACCGGACGTCGCCGCCCGGTCGATCAGCCTCCGCTTCACCCATCTCGCGGCCCAGGCGGCTGAGTTGCCCAAACTGCCGTCGAGGGTCCCGGAACTCATGCGGTTCTACGCCGAGTTCTTCCAGGACTTCAAGCCCTTCACCGCGTAGGTCAGTTCCGGTCCGGCACTACCGAGGGTCCGGAGCCGTCATCGGACGGCTCCGGACCCTCGGCGGTGAACGTGGAGCGGTGAACGTCAGTCGGCCGGGGCCCGCCAGAGCGCGACGCCCATCGCGGGCACCACGTCATGGAAGAACTCGGTCCCCGGCAGCCAGGCGGAGAACGTCTCGTGGAACTCCTCCCGGCTCGGCAGCACGCTGTGCTCGCACAGCTCCCGCCAACTCGGGTTGAGGAAGAGGTGCAGCGCGTCCGTGGCGGCCTCGATGTCGCTGGTGATCCGGTACGCCGTCTGCGCGTTCTGGAACGCGACATCCGTCAGCCAGTCCGCGTCCTTGCCCCTGCGGTCGTGCAGAGAGGTCCGCTCCGGCTCGAAGACCATCAGCAGCCCGCCCGGCGCGACCAGCGAACGCAGGTGCGGCAGGATCTGGTCGTACGGCCGCATGTGGAACACCGCGCTGTAGGAGAAGACGGCGTCGAACTGACCGTCCCTGGCGGCGGTGACGTCGTAGGCACTGCGCTTCTCGTAGCGGATGTTCGGGCGGGAGTGGCCCGCACGGCCGATGTCGAGCAGGGCATCGGCGACATCGATGCCGAGTACCTGCTCGTAGCGGTCGGCGAGCAGCGGGCAGTACCGGCCGGTGCCGCAGCCCGCGTCCAGCGCTCGCCCGCCGCCGGGCAGCCGCGCGTTGATCCAGTCGTTCAGCCCCGGTGCCGCGCTCATCTTCTCGGCGATCTTGTTGAAGTGATCGGCGACGTCGTCGAACAGCGAGCCGACCCTCTCCGACCTTTCCGAGAGATTCTCCGCTGTCGCCTCAACGGGTGTGGAACCAGGTGCACTCATACTTCAACCTTTCCCTTCTGACTGCTCTGCCGTATTCGTTGCCGTATTCGATGTCTTTTTCGGACGCCCTATGGGATACGCGTCCGGTGCGAAAAGGCTAGCCAGCGCACGGCCGTTCGTAGCGTGTGTGGCACCGATTCCACCTGACCGTGTGAGGTGCGCCGGAAAGGAACGCGTGCAATGCGGTCCGCCGGTACACGGAACTGCGTGTAAGGATGTTCACCGAGTGATGTGGTGGGTCCGGCCGTGCATTTCCCTGACAGCCCTCCGGCGGCTCGCCGGGCGGTATCCGGCCCGTCCGCCTCCCGCACGGCAAAGGCCCCGGCCAGCGGTGTGCGCTGGTCAGGGCCCTGTTGAGCTACCGGAGCCCGGTACTGCCGGGGCTCCTTCGTCAGCTTCTCAGCCGACTCCTCCGGGCACGGCTTCGGCCGTCCTGGTCAGGCTTGCTTCGATCGTCTCGATCAGACTGGTCGGCCCCTGTTCTCCGTAGCCGTCGGCGATGCGGCGTTGCAGCAACGTCTGGAGATGCTGGAGGCGTTCGGTGTCGATGCCGCGCGAGCGCCGCATATCGATCACCGACTGCGCCATCGGTTCGAACTCGGCGACCGTGCCGTAAGCGGTCGGGTCGTAGTCGGCTTTGTCGGCCTGCTGCGCGATCATCGGCATCAGCGGGGGGATTTCGCCGATGGTCCGCGCCACCACGGGAGCGAAATCGGCTGCGGACACACCCTCGCGGCGCATCAGGGCGAGGGTGTGCAGATAGCCGATCCAGAACTCGAAGTAGAGGCTGTTCATCGACATGTCGAACAGCGCGGCCACGCCGTGGTCGGTCCCGACGTAGCGGGCACCGCCGCCCAGTACGAGCAGCGTCGGCTCGTGCCGCTCGTACGCCGCCCGGGGACCCGCGTACAGCAGATGGGTCTCGGGCCCGCCGATCATGCGGTAGTCGGTCATGGCGGCGGCGGCCAGATAGTCGGTGCCGTGCTCGGCCGCCCAGGCGGCGGCGGAACGCGCCTGCTCCGGGACGCTGGTGGTCACGTTGACCAGAGTGCGGCCCGACGTGGCGGTGCCCAACCGGGCGAGGATCTCCTGTGCGGCCTTGTCGTCGGTGACACAGAGGATCACCAGGGAAGCGGTGGCCGCCGCCTCGGCGGGTGTTGCCGCGACGGTCGCGCCCGCCTTGACCAGCGGTGCGGTCCTGTCGGGCGAGCGGTTCCAGACGGCGGTCGGATGGCCCGCCGCCAGCAGCGTCGTGGCGATGGCGCCGCCCAGACGTCCCGTGCCGAGCACGGCGACAGCGGGGGCGCTCATGACGCGTCGGCGTGGTCGGTGTGACCGGTGTGACCGGTGTGACCGGTGCTGCCGGCCGGGCCGGCGAGACCGGTGCGGGCCCCGCGTACGGAGGGGTCCGGCGGGGCGGTGAAGCTGAGGATCTTGTTCATAACAGCGAGACTGCGCCCGGCCGCCGGGCTTCAAACTCGCAGGTCGCCCAGTGAAGATGCTTGCGATTCCGTGCGCGGTGAAAACCACGTGTCCGCGCGGGATGGGCCCCGCACGACCTCCCCGTATGGCGCAATGCCGCCACCCGAACCCACCTCCTCCGGGCGCTTACGCGTGATGTGGCGGCCCGTCCCGCCCGGCCACACTCTGGGGGACTTCCCGACTGCATCCAGGCGCGAAGAGGAGTGGGGATGAGCACTGCGAGGACGATTCCGCTGGCGGGCAAGTCCCTGCCCTTTCTGGGGCATGCGCTGCCGCTGCTGCGCGATCCGCTGGCGTTCCTGTCGTCCCTGCCGGCATACGGCGGGCTGGTGCGGCTGCGTCTGGGACCCCTGTCGCTCGTCATGGTGTGCGACCCGGGGCTGACCCGCCAGGTCCTGCTCGACGACCGCACCTACGACATGGGCGGGCCGATCATGGACCGGGCCCGCAAGCTGGTCGGTGACGGCCTCGGCACCTGCCCTCGCAGCCGCCACCGGCGTCAGCGGCGGCTCTGCCAGCCCGCCTTCCACCTCGACCGCATGCCCGCCTACGGGGCGGTGATGGCGGACTCCTGCAACGCCGCGTCCACGTCCTGGCAGCACGGCCAGGAGATCGACGTGACCGAGGAGATGTCGACCCTGGTCATGGGGATCGTGGCGCACACCATCTTCTCCGCGACGGCGCCCCAGATCTCGCAGAACATCAGGGACGACTTCAAGGCCATCTCCAAACCCGCGTTCTGGCTCATGGTCATGCCACCGGTCTTCGGCCGCCTGCCCACCCTCGGCAACCGGCGCTACCAGCGGGCCCACGACCGGCTGCGGAGCACCGTCGGTGAAATCATCGCCACCCGCCGTCCCGACGCCACCGACCACGGCGACCTGCTCTCCTCACTGCTGAGCGCGCAGGACCCCGACAGCGAGAGCGAGCACCAGGCGCTGAGCGACCGGGAGGTGACCGAACAGGTGATCAACATCTTCGCCGGAGCGGACGCCGCCGGGCCGACGCTTGCCTGGGCGCTGTACCTGCTCGCCACGCACCCCGAGGTCGAGGAGCGGCTCCACAAGGAGGTCGACGAGGTCCTGGCCGGTGGCCCCCCGACTTTCGCCCATGTGGCCGAACTGAAACTGGCCGACCGGGTGATCTCCGAGGCGCTGCGGATGTACACGCCCACCTGGTTCGGCAGCCGGGTCGTCACCGGGGACACCGATCTCGGGGGATTCCAGCTGCCCGCCAAGACGATGATCGGCTGGAGCCCGTACCTCATCCACCGGCTGCCCGAGCTGTACGACAATCCGGACCGCTTCGACCCGGACCGCTGGCTGGACAGCCAGCTGGACCGGGAGGCGTACCTCCCCTTCGGCGCCGGGGGCCGCAAGTGCATCGGCAACCGCTTCGGCATCAACACGGCCGCGCTCGCGCTGGCCTCGATCACCTCACGCTGGCGGCTGCGTCCGGTCGGCGACGAGCCGCTCAATCCGGTGGTCAAGACGATGCTGGCTCCGCACGGCGTGCGGCTGCGAGTGGAAGCCCGCTGACGCGCTCCCACTGATCCCTGCGGGACGGACCCGTCACGCCCGTGCCGGAGGCACGCACCCCGCAGGCTCAGCAGCCGCCGGAGACGGTCGCTCCCGCGCCGATCTGGAGCGTGGACGGCGCGGCGCAGCAGCCGCCACCGGCCTCACCACCGGCCTCACCCTCCTGCGCGCCGGGCTCGTCGAACAGACCGGCTCCGCCGCACACGCCGGTCTCGGCCAGGACCAGCTCGACGCGTGCCGCCGCCTCGTGGTCACCGGCCAGCGCCGCGGCGATGGAGCGGACCTGCTCGTAGCCGGTCATGGCGAGGAAGGTCGGGGCGCGGCCGTAGCTCTTCATCCCGGCCAGATAGACGTCCTGCTCGGGGTGGGAGAGCTCCTTCGCGCCGTGCGGGTAGACGGTGCCGCAGGAATGCTGGTTGGGGTCGATCAGCGGGGCGAGCTCGACCGGTGCCTGGAGTCGTTCGTCCAGCTCGAGCCGGAGCTCTTCGAGGAAGGACAGGTCGGGCCGGAAGCCGGTGAGGGAGATGACCTCGTCGACGGGGTCGAGGCGGCGGCCGTCCTCCGCGACGAGGACCAGCTGCTCGCCGCTCTCTTCGAGGGCGATGGTGCGGAAGCCGGTGACGGCGTCGGCGAAGCCGTCGTCCACCGCTGCCTTGGCGGCGAGTCCGAGCGCGCCGCGCGCCGGAAGCTGGTCGGCTTCGCCGCCACCGAAGGTGGAACCGCTGATTCCGCGCCGCAGAATCCACACGCCGTGCGTGCCGGGGGCTTCCTTGGCGAGGGCGGCCAGCGAGGCGAGGGCGGTGAAGGCGGAGGCGCCGGAGCCGATGACGGCGGTGCGCCTGCCCGCGTAGCGAGCCCGTACCGCCGGGTCCTTGAGGTCGGGCAGCCGGTAGGAGACGCGCCCGGAGGCGGCACGCTCGCCGAGGGCGGGCAGGCCGTCGCCACCGATCGGGCCGGGGGTGGCCCAGGTGCCGGAGGCGTCGATGACGGCACGGGCGGTGAGACGCTCCTCGGTGCCGTCGGCACGGGAAAGGCGGACGGTGAACGGCTGCTCCGCGCGGTCGGCGTCCACGACGCGGTCGCGGCCGAGGCGGGAGACGCCGGTGACGGTGGCGCCGTAGCGGACCCGGTCGCCCAGGGCGTCGGCGAGCGGCTGCAGGTAGCGCTCGGCCCAGTCGGCGCCCGAGGGGTACGCGGCGGCGTCGGGGGCCCTCCAGCCGGTGGGCGCCAGCAGCTTCTCGGCGGCGGGGTCGACAAGCTCGGACCACGGGGAGAACAGCCGCACATGGCCCCATTCGCGAACGGCGTTTCCGGCGACCGGTCCGGCTTCCAGGACCAGCGGGTCGAGGCCGCGTGCGGCGAGGTGGGCGGCGGCGGCCAGACCGATCGGGCCTGCTCCGATCACCACGGTGGGCAGGGCGGTGGTGGGCGCGTTCACGAAGACTCCCAATGTTTCGACATCCGTCGATGACTTGTGCCTTCAGCATCCCACCTGTATTGATGTACGTCAACATAGACATTCATCGAAACAGGAGTCCGTTCATGAGGGAACAGTTCGAGGTCGCGGTAATCGGCGGCGGGCAGTCCGGCCTGGCCGCCGCCCATGCGCTGCTCCGGGAAGGGCTGCGGCCGGTGGTCCTGGAGGCATCCGGGCGCCCGGCCGGTTCCTGGCCCCGCTACTACGACAGCCTCACGTTGTTCTCGCCAGCCCGCTACAGCGCCCTGCCGGGTTCGCCCTTCGGAGGGGACGGCGACCGCTACCCGCACCGCGACGAGGTCGTCCACTACCTCACCCGTTACGCGGACCAGCTGGACGTCGAGATCCGTACGGACACACGCGTCGGCACCGTCGAGCCGGACGGTCCCGGCTTCACCCTCCGTACGTCCGACGGGCGCAGCATCGGCGCGGCCGGAGTCGTCGCGGCCACCGGTGCCTTCGCCAGACCCCTGCGCCCCGCGCTCCCCGGCGCGGCGGACTTCACCGGCGAGCTGCTGCACGCCGCCGGCTACCGCAACCCCGAGCCGTACGCGGGCAAGCGGATCGTCGTGGTGGGCGGCGGGAACTCGGCCGTCCAGATCGGCCACGAGCTGGCGCAGTCGGCCCGGGTGACCCTCGCCAGCCGCAGCCCCCTGCGGTTCCTCCCGCAGATACGCGAGGGCAGGGACCTGCACCACTGGCTGACGACCACCGGCTTCGACCAGCTGCCTCCCGCATGGCTCGCCCATTTCGTCGACGCCACCCTCGTGCTGGACGACGGCCGCTACCAGGCGGCCCTGGAGACCGGCCGCCTGGTGCGGCGGCCGATGTTCACCGCCCTCGAAGGCGATGAGGTGGTCTGGGCCGACGGCACCCGGGAGCAGGCCGACGCCGTGCTGCTCGCCACCGGGTACCGGCCAAGTCTGAGCTGCCTGGAGCCGCTCGGCGCGCTGGACGCCGACGGCGCCCCCCTGCACAGCGGCGGGATCTCCCTCACCCGTCCCGGCCTCGTCTACCTCGGCCTGGAGTTCCAGCGCTCCTTCGCCTCCAACACCCTGCGCGGGGTCGGCCGGGACGCCCGCCATGTCATCTCCGCGCTGGCCGCCCATGTCCGCGGGGCCCCGGCCGCGGCCGGCTTCTGACGCCGACGGTGCTCACCGGTGTTCCCCGGAGGCCGCCGTGACGAGCGCATCCGGGTGGAACCTGCGGCGCCAGGCCAGTGAGACGTAGACCAGACCGATCAGTACGGGCACCTCGATCAGCGGCCCGACGACGCCGGAGAGTGCCTGGCCGGAGGTGACACCGAAGGTGGCGATGGCGACAGCGATCGCCAGTTCGAAGTTGTTGCCCGCGGCGGTGAAGGCGAGCGTGGCGGTGCGGTCATAGGCGAGACCGATCGCCTTGCCCAGTGCGAAGGACCCGAACCACATGACCGCGAAGTAGACGAGCAGCGGCAGCGCGATACGGGCCACGTCCAGCGGCTGCGAGGTGATCGTCTTCCCCTGGAGGGCGAAGAGGAGGACGATGGTGAACAGCAGTCCGTAGAGCGCGAACGGCCCGATCCGGGGCAGGAAGTTCTCCTCGTACCTCACCCGGCCCATGGACTTCTCCCCGTAGCGGCGGGTCAGGAACCCGGCGAGGAGCGGGACGCCGAGGAAGATGACGACGTTCAGGGCGATCTTCCACATCGAGATGTCGAGCTGCTCGCCGTCGCCCAGGCCGAGCCAGCCGGGCAGCAGATCGAGGTAGAGCCAGCCCAGCAGCCCGAAGACGAGCACCTGGAAGACGGAGTTGAGGGCGACCAGCACGGCCGCCGCCTCACGGTCGCCACAGGACAGGTCGTTCCAGATGATCACCATGGCGATGCAACGGGCCAGCCCGACGATGATGAGACCAGTGCGGTATTCGGGCAGGTCGGGCAGGAAGGTCCAGGCGAGCGCGAACATCACGGCGGGCCCGACCAGCCAGTTGATCACCAGCGAGGAGATCATCAGCTTCCGGTCGCCGGTGACGGCGTCGAGCCTGTCGTAGCGGACCTTGGCGAGTACCGGGTACATCATGATCAACAGCCCGGCCGCGATCGGCAGCGAGATGCCGCCGATCTCCACTTCGGCCAGCGCGTCGTTGAGGCCGGGGATCAGTCGGCCCAGGCCCAGTCCGAGCGCCATGGCGGCGAGGATCCACACGGCCAGGAAGCGGTCGAGGGTGGAGAGCTTGCCGACGACTCCCGCTGCGGGATCGCTCCCGCCTCCCTTCAAGGCGTCGCTTCCCGCGCCGGTGGGCGCCGCGCCGGGTTCGGCTTCGGTGCTGGTCACGGGCAGGGCCTCTTCCGGTCTGTGGCGGCGGTGGTGCGCGCGGTCTCGGCCAGTGCGGTGAAGGAACCGGCGAGAGTCGCCAGTACGTCCGGCCGCAGCTTGTAGTACGTGAACCGGCCGCACGGCTCGGTGTCCACGACGCCCGCCTCGCGTAGCACCCGCAGGTGATTGGAGAGGTTCGTCTGCCGCGCACCGGTCTCCTCCACCAGATGGGTGGTGCAGAGCGTCTCGCGGGCGAGCAGGGTCACGATCTGGAGCCTGAGCGGGTCGGCGATCACGCGGACGAGTTCCGCGTCCGGTGGGATCAGTTCAGTTTTGGCTGATGTCATCATGGGCTGATATTCTCACACATCACTGCTGCGTGATGCCAGCGACCGCTGACGTCGCGCGGGGAGCGCGGCCCTCGACGAAAGAGACCCTCATGTCCGACCCGCTTGCCTCCGGTCCGTCCCTCCCCGCCAGGCCGTCCGTGCTCTTCGTGTGCGTCCACAACGCGGGCCGCTCCCAGATGGCCGCCGCCTGGCTGACCCACCTGGCCGGAGACCGCGTGGAGGTGCGCTCCGCCGGCTCCGCCCCGGCCGACCAGGTCAACCCGGCCGTCATCGAGGCGATGCGCGAGGTCGGCATCGACCTCACGGCCGAAACCCCGAAGGTCCTCACCGCGGACGCCGTCCGCGCCTCGGACGTCTGCGTGACCATGGGCTGCGGCGACGCCTGCCCCGTCTTCCCCGGCAAGCGCTACCTCGACTGGCAGCTGTCCGACCCGGCAGGCCGGGGCGTGGCAGCCGTCCGCCCCATCCGCGACGAGATCCGGACCCGCATCGAAACCCTGCTCACCGAAATCGCCCCGAACCCTCCCGCCTGACCATGCCGTCGGCGCCCCTGGTTCAGTCGTCGGTCCGGCTCCGGTCGTAGTGGGTCTGGGCGGCAATGACGGTGGGCATTCGGGCTTCGAGGTGGCCGATGAGGTCGAGGAGCTTGGCGGCCGTGGTCGTGCCCAGGTCGGTGAGCTGGTACTCGACGCGTGGGGGCATCACGGCGTGGACGGTGCGCTGGACGAAGCCGTCGCGCTCCAGGGACTGCAGGGTCTGGGACAGCATCTTCTCGCTCACGCCGTCGACGCGGCGGCGCAGGGCGTTGAAGCGTGCCGGCCCCTGGTGAAGACCGGCCGGCACCAGTACGCCCCAGCGCCCGGTGAGGTGCTCCAGGACCGGCCGGGAGGGGCAGTCGCCCCCTCACGCCCTCCTCGGCCGCCCCGCCCGGCCGCTCGCCGCCGCCGTCGCCACCGTCGAAGACCCGCCGACTGAGACGGCAGGCTGCGAGGGGCGCACGAAGGAGCGGGCACCTTTCCTTCCGCGGTCTCCCCACGCCCCCGCGTCGAGCCGCGCGCCCCCTGGTTGCTCCCCGCACGCCCGCCTCATCCCTGAAGCAGGGGGTATGACGCCCCCATCGTGGCCACGGGGAGCAGGGGCGAGTCGGCTGATGCCCGTGGGCGCGGCGTCCGCTTCCACCGGACGCATCGACGATCCGGCGAAAGGCTGGAAAGCCCATGGGATCAGCATGTCTGTCACCGTCTCGCAGGTACGGGCCGCGAACTGCCCGGCTCCGGCGCACCGTTGCCGTCGTCGGCAGCGTGCTCTGCCTGCTCGGCCTTCCGATGACGGCCGCGGCCCCCGCCGCCCTCGCGGCCCCCGCGACCCACGCCGCCGATGACTCCTCGGCCCTGCTGCTGTGCCACGGCACGGTGAACGTCTCCTACGATCCCCCGCTGACCTACATCCCCAAGCCGACCACGGTTTCCGCCACGGAGGACTTCAACTACTGCCCCACCGGCGGTGTCACCGGAGGTTCCGCCTCCGCCTCCTACGAGACCACGTCAGGCTGCACCTCGCTCCGCCTGTTCGTGGTCTCCAGCACTACGTACCACTGGGATTCGGGCCAGACCAGCGTGGTCACCTACACGACGACGGCGATCGAGCGGCTGCTGAACGGTACGGTCCTGGTCACCGAGCAGGGCACGGTGACCAGCGGTTTCGGTGAGGGAAGAACGGCGGTCTACCAGATGGTCCTGCCTCAGCTGGATCTCCTGGCCTGCGTGAGCGGCGGGGTGGACGAGCTGACCGGGAGCGAGGTGCTGACCTTCGTCTGAACGAACCGTCAAGACCGACCGACGGCCCGGCACCGCGGCACACGCGGATGGCACTTCGTCTCGCCCCCCGAGTGTGGAGAGCCGGTGCGGTGTCCGGGAAGATGTGGTCGCTGCGCGGGCGATCGACCGAGAGTGGGAAGCCACGACGGTCTCGACCGGATCGTCCGCGGAACGACGAGGAGCGGGGAAGGCGTTGTCGGGCACGGGGATTGAGGCGGGAAAGGCCGGGCCGGGGCAGTTCGTCGGGGGACGCTACCGACTGCTGGAGCGGATCGGCAGCGGCGGCATGGGGACGGTGTGGCTGGCCGAGGACCCTCTCCTCGGCCGGCAGGTGGCGCTGAAGCAGATGCATGCCCCGCGCGAGGGGATCGGCCCGGATGAGGCGACCTCGTACGAGCGAACGCGGCGTGAGGCGCGCAGCGTTGCCCGCATCAGCCACCCGAACGTGGTCGTTGTGCACGATGTCGTCGACCACGAGGGGCTGCCGTGCATCGTCATGGAGTACGTCCCTTCCCGCACGCTCAGCGGCGTACTGGAGCAGGACGGCCCTGTGACCGCTGACGAGGCCGTGCGGATCGGGCAGGGGATGATCGGGGCGCTGCGGGCCGCGCACGCCGCCGGGGTCCTCCACCGGGACGTCAAACCGGGCAACGTGCTGCTCGGCGCGGACGGGCGTGTGGTCCTGACGGACTTCGGCATCGCGGTGGCCACCGGCACCTCTTCCCTCACCCGGACCGGCGAAGTCATCGGGTCCGTGGACTACCTGGCACCCGAGCGTCTCCGCGGCGGACCGCCCGCCGCCGCCTCCGACCTGTGGGCGCTCGGCGCCACGCTCTACGCAGCGGTCGAGAGCCGGCCGCCCTTCCAGCGGGACACCGCCATGGGGACCGCCTATGCGATCACCGCCGACCCGCCGCATCCCGCAGCCCGCGACACGGCACTGAACCCGCTCATCGCGCAACTGCTGGAGAAGGACCCGGCGGGCCGGCCCTCGGGGGAGGACGCCGAGGCGTGGCTGCGGGCCCTGGCGACGCCGGCGGCCGGTGCGTACACCACCGCACCGGAGAGCCCGTCCGCACGGGGGCCGGGCCTTCAGCCGGGCCCGGTCCGAACGGACCCGGCCGCCCCGGCCGCGCCAGCCGCCCCGGCCGCCCCGACACCCCGGCCGCGCACCGGCCGCCGCTGGGGAGTGTGGGCGGCCGCCGCCGTCCTGGTGGCCGCGGCTGCGGCCGGGACCGCCTTCACGGTGCTGGACCACGAGGACGGCGGCGGCAAGGGCCCGTCGGCCGGTGACCAACCGGGCCGCGAAAGCCCGGAGCACGAACCTGGCCGGGAAAGCCCAGACGCACCGGGCCAGGAGAACCCCGCCGACAAGCCGGGCGGGGAGAGTGACACGCCCGTCTCCCCCTCCCCGCTGCCTGAGGGGTACCACTTCGAGGAGGAGACGGCGTACGGCCTCTCCGTCCCCCTCCCGGACGGCTGGCGCCACACGGACACCGCCGACAGCGACCTCGCCTACACCGACCCGGCGAGGCTGGTCGGCCTGCGGGTCAGCGTCGCCGACCTCGCCGCGGCGGACCAGCTCCAGCGCTGGAAGGATGACCGGGACCAGTCCGTCAGCCAGGGGAAGCTCCCCGGATACAGCGAGTTGCGCATGCAGCGCACGACGTACCGGGGCATGCCCGCAGCGGTCTGGGAGTTCACCTTCCAGGGGAAGGAACGCGCATACCGGGCCATCTACTTGGGCTTCGGCGAACCGGGCGGCAAGGAGTACGCCCTCTACCTCTCCGCCCCGAGCGCCGACTGGGACCAGGACAAGAAGGTCTTCGACCAGGTGCGCGAGAGCATCCGGATCAAGGACGCCGGCTAAGGCGTGCTGTGGAAGTCCCGCCTGTCTCGCGGGGTCCGCCCTCCGGGCGGCCGGCGCTACTTCTCCAACACGCCCTGAGGTCTCTCGTTTGGATCTTGCTGGGCTCGCGCCGCCGCGGGCCCCCGGCGGCTCAGCTGGTGAAGGACTGCGGGCCGAAGCGGCCCCACGCCACGAGGACGGCAAGCGTGAGCACGACCAGGTTCGCCATGACCGACTGGGCCTCCTGACGGCGGAGGTGTGTGATGATCGCGCCGACCATCAGCAACACCAGCCCCACGGCCGCCAGCGGAACCACGACCGGCGCGATGTCGAGCGCGGCGGGCAGGATCAGGCCCACGGCAGCCAGAACCTTGAGGGTGCCGATGACCTTGATGGTGCGAGCGCTGAAGTCGTCGACGAATCCCAGTCCGGAGGCGGCCAGCTTCTCTTTGGGCTGGGCCAGCATCATGGCGCCGGCGACCAGGAAGGCTGTGGCCAGCAGCCCCGCAATGATCCACAGAGCGATGTTCACGGCGTTCTCCTTGCAGGTGTGGTGAGCGACCGGCCCATGCAGCTGAGCTGCCCGTCCGCTGGATGATGTGGGACTCGGCAGTACGACGGCACAACCCCTGGGAGTGTGAGGTGACGCGCGGCCTCACAGTCCGCTGCGATGTTTCGTCGTACTGGTGAGGGCAGCTGCGAGAAAGGGAGTCGTCCACACCATGACCACCCCGTCCGAGCCGGGAGACGGCCGGCTCGATCCGAGTCTGAGCGCGATCATGAGCGAGCGGCGTCAGCTGATCAATCTCGCCTACCGGCTCCTCGGCTCCCTGGCCGATGCCGAGGATGTCGTGCAGGAGACGTACGCCCGCTGGTACGCGATGTCGCCGCAGGGGCGGGAAGCCATCGAATCACCCGCCGCGTGGCTGACGAAGGTCGCCAGCCGCATCTGCCTCGACCTGCTCCGCTCGGCACGAGCCCGGCGGGAGCGCTACGTGGGCGAATGGCTTCCGGAGCCGCTGCCCGCTCACACGGAGTGGGTCAACGGGCGGTCGGGCGGCACCGCGGCCGACCCGGCCGACCGGGTCACCCTCGACGAGTCGGTCAGCATGGCCTTCCTCGTCGTACTCGAATCGATGACCCCCGCCGAGCGCATCGCGTTCATCCTGCACGACGTCTTCCGCTACTCCTTTCCCGAAGTGGCCGAGATCGTCGGCCGTACGCCGGCGGCATGCCGCCAGCTCGCCTCGTCGGCCCGGCGTCGTCTGCGCGCGTCCCAGGCTCCCGCGACTCCACCAGCCCAGCGCGCGGACATCGTCAGAGCGTTCAAGGAGGCATGGGAAGCCAAGGACATCGACGCCCTCATCGGCCTACTCGACCCCGACGCCACGGCGGTCGCCGACGGCGGCGGTCTCGTCAGCGCCCAGGTCCACCCGGCCGAGGGCGGTGAGCAGATCGCGCGGGGCTTGGTCGAATTCCTCCTCAACGCACCCGACCTGCGGTTCCTGGAGCGCACGGTCAACGGCCAGCCCGGTCTGGTGGCACAGCAACAGGGCGTCACCGGGACGGTGATGGCCTTCGACATCGCAGCCGGCCGGATCCGGCGCCTCTGGGCGGTACGCAATCCCGAGAAGCTCCGCCCTTGGACGACGGGCTGACGCGCGTGCTCACGCCGTCTCCGGAGGTATCACCGCAGCGGGGGCGTTTGGCGCCCTCTGCGGACGCCAGGGGTGTCTCCGGTTCCCCGCCCCTCGCAACTGCACGCACCAGAGCCCGTCACCGTTGGGATTCTTCCAGCAGTCGCAGGGCCAGGGCCTTGAGTTCGGGGCCGGCCTGGGCCGCGTTGCCGGAGTCGAACGGTGGGTGTGGGTCGTATTCGACGGCGAGTTGGACGGCACGGGCGGTCGTCTCGTCGGTGAGGCGGGCGGCCAGGTACAGCGCCATGTCGATGCCGGCGGAGACCCCGGCCGCCGTGATGACCTTTCCGTCGTGGACGTAGCGCTCGGGCACATAGGTGACGCCGAACGTGGACTCCAGATAGTCCTTGGACGCCCAGTACGTCGTGGCGCGTTCGCGCAGCAGTCCGGCGGCGCCCAGGATGAGGGAGCCGGTGCATACCGACGTGGTCCACCGCGTGTGCCGGTGGGCTTTGCGCAGAAAGCCGAGGATGGCCGGGTTCTCCATGGCGGCGAGCGTGCCACGATTGCCCGCGCCGGGGACGAGGACGACGTCCAGCCGCCCTGCCTCCGCAAGCGAACGGTCGGCCATGACCGCGGCGTCTCCGGTGTCGGTGCGGACCGGTCCACGTCGTTCGGCGATCATCGTGACCGTCGCGCCGGGCAGCCGGGAGAGGACCTCGGCGGGCCCGGTCGGGTCGAGCAGGCTGAAGCCGTCGTAGAGCAGGATTCCGATGCGTGGGCCGTGCCCCGCCCCCTCCGCGGTGTCGGCGGTGTCGGCAGCGTTCGCCGCCGCTGGGATCCCCAGAGCCAGCCCAGCCGAGGCCAGGGCTACCGCCCCGCCGAGCGCCGCCCGGCGCGTCGTCGCATGTGTCGGGTACTCGTTCGCGTTGGTCATGCTTCCGGAGTCTGCGCGGCGGACCCCGCCCGCGGCGTGGGCATGTCCGGCATCCTGCGGATCCTGTCCCCTGTGACCCCGTAGTGGTCGAGCAATGCCTGCCGCAGCGTCTCCGCCGACCCGAATCCGCACCGGCGGGCGATGGCGGTCAACGGCAGGCCGCTGGAACGCACGAGATGCGCGGCCCCCTCGGTGCGGGCGGCCCGCACGGCCCGTGCAGGCGTCGTTCCGAGGTGTGCCGCGAACAGCCGGGTGAGGTGACGCGCGCTCACTCGGGCGCGAGCGGCCAGCGTCCGGACGTTGAGGTCGTCCGCCAGATGGCCGCTGATGTATCCGAGCAGATCCCGTACGAGCCGGTCGCCGCTCGGCGGGGCGGCCAGAAACATGCTGATCTGCGCCTGGTCAGCGGGCCGGTGAAGGTATGTCACCAGTTCGCGGGCGACCTGCCGTGCCAGGGTCGGGCCGTGGTCGTCCTCGATGAGCGCCAGCGTCAGGTCCAGTGCGCTGGTCACCCCGGCGGAGGTGTAGACGTGACCGTCACGGACGTAGAGCGGCGCGGGGTCGACGGCCACGGCCGGATGGCGGGCGGCCAGGTCGGCGCTGTACCGCCAGTGGGTGGTCACCCGCCGGTGGTCCACCAGCCCGGCGGCGGCCAGTACGAACACCCCCGTGCACACGGCCGCCACCCGCCGGGCCGTGCCCGCCAGTCGTCTCACCTGCGCGCCAAGGTGCTCGTCCACGGCGGCCTTCTCGTGCCCGGCTCCACCCACGACGAGGAGCGTGTCCAGCCTCCCCACGACGTCGGCCAGCCGCCGCCCGCCCGCGACCCCGATCCCCGCCGAACTGCGCACCCCGCGCCCGCTGGCCGTCGCCAGTTCGATGGCGTACGGCGGTGCCGCACCCAAGCTGTTCGCTATGTCCAGCGCACTGCTGGGGCAGGCGATGTCCAGTATCTGCGCATCGTCATAGGCGACGATCACCACCCGACGCATCACCGCGTCGACCTCCCCAGGTGGAAGCCCTCACGGGGGCGTCCACACCGGCAAGTTGACAATGGAGGAGTCCCGCGCGCAAGCGGGAATGTGCCCGGCCGTTGCCAGTGGAGCGCCCTGCTGCTCCGGATCAGCCCCTACGGTGGCGTTCATGACCGGACTTCCCGTTCCTGTGCCGGATGTGCGCGTCCGTGTCCAGTACGTCGGGGCCTGCGGACCGTACGCACACATCGTCGCGCAGTTCGAACCACCCGGCCCGGACGGCGGCTTGGAGTTGCTGAGCGCCGTGCCGGAGGCGCGGCTGCCGGCCGAGTACCTCCCGGCCTTGCGGGAGGGACTGCTGGAGGGGCTTGGCGGGGTGGCGTGCGCGGTACTGATCACGGACGGCACCTTCCACGAGGTGGACTCCAGCGAGTTCGGCTACAAGATCGCGGGGAAGCAGGCGGGCCGGGCCGCGCTCATCGGCGCGGGACTGCTGCCACCGGCGGAGGCCGGCGCTCTGCGCTGGGCGACGTGGCCAGGCCGGCTTCTGCCGCGGGCGAGGCGCCTCCCTCCGTCCGGCTACTCACGCCGGCCTGGGTAGCCTTCGCCGGCGGCCCAGCCCATGGAAGCGGCGCCGGCCCTCGCTGGGGCGCGCGAACCTGCCGGCGAGCCGTGGCATGCCCGGCGATCCGGGGCGTCGTCGCGGCAGTGCCTACAGGCCGAAGAGCCGCGCACCGTTCTCGTAGCAGACCCTGCGCAGCCACTCGTCACCCAGTCCGAGCCGTTCCAGGGCTTCGAGCTGATGCACGTACGGATAAGGGATGTTGGGGAAGTCGGATCCGAGGAGAACGCGATCGCCGAGGCCGGCGAGCCGGCCGAGTTCGGTCGACGGGAAGGGGGTGAAGCGCTCGCTGAAATCCGTGAACACCATTGTCGTGTCCAGGCGTACCTCGTCGTACCGCTCGGCCAGGTCCAGGAAGTCGGTGTACTCCGGCATCCCCATGTGCGCCACGATCAGGGGAAGCCGCGGGTGCCGGGCGAGGAGCCGCCCCACTGGTTCCGGCCCGGTGTGTTTGCCGGGGACGGGACCGGAGCCGCAGTGCATGACCACGGGGACTCCCGCCTCGGACAGCATCCCCCACACGGGATCGAGCAGTTCGTGGGTCGGGTCGTACGCCCCCACCTGCAGATGGGACTTGAAGATCCGAGCACCCGCCTCGACCGCCGTGCGCGCATATTCCTCTACGCCCTCCTCGGGATAGAGGGTGGCCGTATGCAGGCAGTCGGGCGTGCGCGCCGCGAAGCCGGCGGCCCAGTCGTTCAGCCAGCGTGCCATGCCGCCCTTGTGGGGATAGAGCATCGCGGTGAAGGCGCGGACCCCGAACTGCCGCAGCAGCGCGACTCGTTCGGCTTCCTCCTGCCTGTAGGTGATGCCCCACTCGATGCCGGTCGCCGGGCCGACCGCGTCGAAGTACTCCCACACCTTGCGCAGGACCCGCTCTGGCATGAAGTGCGTGTGCACATCGACAAGCCCGGGCACTCCGATACGGCGCCGGAACCCCTCGACAGCTTCGATCTCGTCCACGGGGCCGATTCCTCTCCCTGCCGCCGCGCAGGAGGCCGTACGCGGCGATGGTCACGGCCTCACTGTCACGCAGACGCGCCGTCAGAACAACTCCCTCGCCCGCTCCTCCCGGTCACCGGACGTGGTCGGGGCTACGCCTCGGCCCCGTACGTCCCGTACTGGGGGAGTCCTGTCGATTCGTACACGTGCATCGCCAGTCCGCCCGATGTCGTCCCATTGCGCACGAGCCGCAGGCCGGCCGGGGCGCCGCCGTCCGGGAACAGGCGGCGCCCCCTGCCCACGACCACCGGAGCGATCGCGAGGCGCAGCTCGTCGATCAGTCCGGCGGCCAGCAGGGACTGGGCCAGCCGGGCGCTGCCGTGGATCTGCAGCTCGCGGCCGGGCTGGCGCTTCAGCTCGGCGACCTGAGCGGGGACGTCGCCGGACAGGATCGTCGTCGGGTCCCAGTCCGCCTTGGCCAGGCTGTGGGAGGCGACGTACTTCGGCAGGCCGTTCAAGATGCCGGCGAACGGGTGCTCGGTCATCGTCGGCCAGTCCCGAGCGAAGTTCACGTAGGTACGGCGGCCGAACAGCAAGGCGTCCGCCGTGCCGAGCCAGGTGCCGGCCTGCCGCTCGAACTCCTCGTCCACGTGCGGCACGAACCAGCCGCCCTGGGTGAACCCGTCACTGGTGTCCTCGTCCGGGGCGCCGGGGCCCTGGGAGACGCCGTCCAGCGACAGGAACTCCTGCAGTACCAATCTCATCGCGCACCACTCTCTTCGGCTGGGGTCGTGTCCGCCTTCCCTCCCTTCAGACATCGTGCCGCACGAAAACTCATCGTCTGATACGCCCCTCGGCGTCGGCGTCGGCGTCGGGCCGGGGCCGGAGCCGGGTCAGGTCAGGTCAGGTCAGCAGCCGGAGCCGGTCGTCAGCGGGCCGGTAGGCCGCTGGCAGGACCGGCGCCCCTTTGGGCCGGGCCGCCGGCCGCCCCCGCCCGGTGGTGGTGCCCTGCACCCCCGGCGGTTCACCGGCCTCCACGGTTCACCAGGTGTCGCGCTCGGCGTCCGGGTGACCGCGCGACGGCAGCAAGATCCTGCGCGCGCGACCTCGCCACCGCGTCGCCTGCGTGAGAGGATCTTGTCGGCGGCAGCCGGCTGTGAGAGCCTCTCCGCGCGGCCGCCGCTTTCGAGCAGCACACCCGACATTCCGCCCCCCGACGGCCTGGATCTGTAGATTTGTACAGCCGGGGCATGCAGCTGCCAGGCGCGCCGACGGTTGCGCCGGTGTTCGTGAACCTCGCAGGCGAGGACCGTATGTTCGACTTGAGCGTGCCGGTCGTGACCACGTTCCTGGTGTACGCGGCCGCCATGATCGGCATGGGTGTCTGGGCGTACACCCGCACTCAGACGTTCGCCGACTTCGCCCTGGGTGGCCGCCGGCTCAGCGCGTTCGCCGCCGCCCTGTCCGCGGGGGCCAGCGACATGTCCGGCTGGCTGTTCCTCGCGCTTCCCGGAGCGGTGTACGCGGCCGGCATCGGCGCCAGCTGGATCGCCGTCGGTCTGGTGGTCGGCACCTACCTCAACTGGCTGTTCGTCGCGCCGAGGCTGCGTACCTACACCGAGCGGGCCGGGAACGCGTTGAGCCTTTCGGCCTATCTGGAGGAGCGGTTCGAGGACCGCACCCGGGCGCTCAGAATGGTCTCGGCGGCGGTCACCGTGGTGTTCTTCACCGTCTATGTGGCAAGTGGGCTGGTGGCCGGCGGGCTGCTGTTCGAGCAGGTTTTCGACATCCGTTTCGGGCTCGGGGTGACCCTGACCGCCCTGGTGATCGTCATCTACTCGTGCCTCGGCGGCTTCCTCGCCGTCAGCCTGACGCACATGATGCAGGGCACGCTGATGTTCCTGGCCCTGGTCGTGCTCCCCGTGGTCGGTATCGTGGCGCTCGGCGGCTTCGGGGCACTGCGCGAAGCCCTCAACGACAAGGCGCCGGGCCTGCTGGACGTGGGGGCGGAGGCCCACTACACGGACGGCCAGTGGTCGGCGGGCGGGTCGCTCGGCGCCGTCGCGATCGTCTCGCTGCTCGCCTGGGGGCTCGGCTACTTCGGCCAGCCGCACATCCTGGCCCGCTTCATGGGAATCCGCAGCATCCGTGCCATCCCCGCGGCCCGCCGTATCGGAACGGGATGGGCCATCGTCGTCCTCGGCGGCGCCACGCTCGTCGGCCTCGTCGGGATCGCGCGGATCGGCGTGCCGCTCCAAGACCCGGACACGGCGTACATCGTCCTGAGCCGGACGCTGCTCAATCCCTGGATCGCCGGGCTGATACTGATCGCCGTACTGGCCGCGATCATGTCGACCGCGGACAGCCAGCTGCTGGTGGCGTCCGTCGCCCTCACCGAGGACTTCTACCGCGCGCTCCTCAACCGGCGCGCCTCGGACAGGGCGCTGGTGTGGGTGGCTCGCGGCGCCGTCGTCGTGGCGATCCTGGTCGCCTTCGTGATCGCGCTCAGAGGCGGCGGGCTGCTGAGCATCGTCGGCTACGCCTGGGCGGGTTTCGGCGCGGCCTTCGGACCGGTCGTCCTCCTGTCGCTGTACTGGCCGCGCATGACCTGGGCGGGGGCCATGGCCGGCATCGTGTCGGGGGCGGCCACGGTGCTTCTCTGGAAGAAGACCAATCCGTTGCTCGGGCAGCTCGAGTCGGGCATCTACGAAATGGTCCCCGGTGTGCTGGTCGCCACGGTCGCCGCGCTGGTCTTCGGCCGATTCGTCGGCCGGCCGCCCAAACGGGCCTTCTGGCGGATGCCGGGCGGCGGGGTGAACCAGCTGACGTTGACGCCGTTGCTCACCCACGCACCGGTCGGCATCGCCGTCCTGGACAGGGACCTGCGCTACGTCTGGGTGAATGAGCCGCTGGACCGCCTGATCCCCCTCGAGCAGCGGCTGGGGCGGCAGATGAAGGACGTGCTGCCGAGGCTGGAGGCGGAGGCGTTCGAGGGGCAGATGCGGACGGTTCTGGAGACCGGGGACCCGGTGATGGACTACGAGTACCGCGGCCCCGCTTACACCGACCCCGACCGCGGGCGCGCGTCCTCCGCCTCCTTCTTCGCGATGAAGGACAGCCAGGGCCGGCAGGTGGGCGTCTGGTACATGGTCGTCGACGTCACCGAGCGGTGGCGGGCCCAGGAACGCCTGGCCCTGCTGAACCACGCCAGCGCCCGTATCGGCAGCACCCTGGATGTGACGCGGACCGCGCAGGAGCTGGCCGACGAGGCCGTGCCGTCCCTCGCCGACTTCGTCGCCGTCGACTTGCTGGACACGGTCATGAGGGGGGAGGAACCGGCCCCCGGGCCGGTCGGCATGACGCCCGTCCTCCGCCGCGCGGGTCAGCAGTCGGTGCGCGAGGGTGCTCCGGAGGCGACTCTGGCCCTGGGAGAAACGGTACGGCGTGCCCCCTCGTCGCCCGTGGCCCGCTGCCTGCTGGAGGGCAGGACCATGGTGGAGCGGACACTGGACCCCGCCACCAGCGCCTGGGTGACCGAGGACCACTTCCTGGGCGCCTCCATTCGCGCGTACGGCTTCCGCTCGCTGATGGTCGTTCCGGTCCGGGCGCGCGGCGTCACCCTGGGCGTGGCGACGTTCGCCCGGTCGCGCCGCCTCGGCCCCTTCGAGGAGGACGACGCACGCCTCGCCGAGGAGATCGTCTCCCGTGCGGCGGTGTGCGTCGACAACGCGCGCCGCTTCACTCGCGAGCGCACCGCGGCCCGTTCCATGCAGCGTTCGCTGCTGCCGCAGGAGCTGGCGGGAGGGTCCGCTCTGGAGGTGGCGTCCTGGTACCTCCCGGCGGATGCCCCCAGCGGTGTGGGCGGCGACTGGTTCGACGTGATCCCGCTCTCCGGAACCCGGGTCGCACTGGTCGTCGGTGACGTGGTCGGACACGGCATGAACGCGGCGACCACCATGGGGCGCCTGCGCACCGCGGTCCGCACGCTCGCCAACCTGGACCTTCCGCCGGACGAACTGCTCGCCCATCTGGACGATCTGGTCATCGGCCTCATGGGGGCACACGACGGCGACGGGACGGCGTCGGCCGAGGACGAGACCGCGGGAGCGGCCTTCCTGGGTGCCACCTGCCTGTACGCCGTGTACGACCCGGTCAGCAGACGGTGCACGCTGGCCCGTGCCGGTCACCTCCCGCCCGTCATCGTCGGCCCGGACGGCGGCGTCGCCGACATCCTCGACATGCCCGCCGGGCCGCCCCTCGGCCTCGGCTACCTCCCCTTCGAGTCCGTCGAAGTGGAGCTGGCCGAGGGAAGCCTCATCGCGCTCTACACCGACGGCCTCATCGAGACCTTCGACCGGGACATCGACATCGGGCTCTCCCGCCTGGGCGACGCCCTCACGGCGCCGGGGCCGGAGCTGGAGGAGATCGGTCGCACCGCGGTCGACGCGCTGCTGACGGGACCTCCGTCCGACGACGTGGCCCTGCTCCTCGCCCGGACCCACGGCCTGGCTCCGGAGCGGGTCGTCTCCTGGGACCTGCCCAGGGACCCGGCCGCCGTCGGACACGCCCGCACCCTCGCCGGCCGGCAGCTGGCGGAGTGGGACATGGACGAGCTGACGTTCACCACGGAGCTCATCGTCAGCGAGCTGGTCACCAACGCCATCCGCCATGCGGCCGGATCCGTACGCCTCCGCCTGATCCGGGACCGCGGCCTGATCTGCGAGGTCTCCGACGCCAGCAGCACGTCTCCGCGCCTGCGCCATGCCCGGACCACCGACGAGGGAGGGCGCGGCCTGCTGATCGTGGCCCAGCTCGCCCAGCGCTGGGGCACCCGCTACACGGCGACCGGCAAGATCATCTGGACGGAGCAGATCATTCCCCCGGACATGCTCGCCGCCGGAACCGTCGCCTGAGAAGGTGCCGACGATCTTGTCCTGACACCGGCCGGCAGCCGGTGCCTGCGGCTGCGCGACCGGATGGTGCGGCGCTGCTCGTTCTCCGCTTCAGCCCCGACGACTGGGCCGAGCCCGTCGCGTACGCGCCGTCGCGGGAGGTCTGTCTGAAGGAGGACCATACGGGGCGCCCCGGGCACTTCTTCCTCTGAACAAGCGGCTAGCCTCCGTACGCATGACCGAACCTCAAACCAACGACCGACTCGGGGGTGAGCTCCCGAGACCCCCGGCCCGCCGCGTCCTGTGGTTCGCCGCGGGCGCCACCGCGGCCCTGCTCGTCGCCGACCTCGCCACGCGCGCCTACAACCGGTACGACCCCATACCGGGTATCCGCAGGTTCGTGAACGTCGACGTCGAGGCCAACCTGCCCACCTGGTGGAACAGCACGCTGCTGCTCGCCGTGGCGGGCGTGGCGCTGACCGCCGCACTGCTCAGCCGGCGCGGCGCGCGCCCCGGGCGGCTGTCCTGGCTGGGTCTTGCCGCCGCGACCGCACTGCTCAGCATCGACGAGACGGCCTCACTCCACGAGCGCCTCGGCGAGGTCGGCAAGTCGTGGAAGGAATGGGCCGGGGTCTCGCTGCCCACACACGCCTGGGTGCTGCCCGGCGTGGTCCTCGCGGTGACGGGCACCTTGTGCGCGGTGCTGTGGGCGCGGAAGCTCCCGCGTGACCTGCGGTACGGGCTGCTGGGCGCACTGGCGGTGTACCTGGGCGGGGCGCTGCTGACCGAGGCGTTCAACGGCTGGGCGCACGAGAACGGCTACAGCACCGTGCTCATGCTGGGAACGATCGTGGAGGAGGGTTTGGAGATGAGCGGCTGCCTCGTTGCCCTCGCCGTCCTCAACCGGTACGTGATGCTGGAGCACGACCCGGCGTCCGGGCGCGCGGTGGTCCGGCTGCGGGACCTTTCGCAACACTCCTAGGGCTGCTGCCGACGCCGACGCCGACGCCGACGCCGACGCCGACGCCGACGCGGACGCCGACGCGGACGCCGACGCGGACGCCGACAACGGCACGGGCCCGTGCGCGACGTGAGGCGCGCACGGGCGGGGACGCCGGGTCAGTGGTCGTGGCGGGCGACCGGCCAGTCCGGCGGCACGGGCGTCCTCCGCGCCGGCTGTCGTTCAGGCCGCGGCCTGGAGCCCGTGTTTGAGCGCGGTCCCGATCTCCACCGCACGACGGGCCTGGAACGTGACGGCGGCCAGGTTCTCCGCGCCGGGGGCCTCGCCGTTGTAGCCGACGTGGCTGGCGCCGTACGGGTTGCCGTTCTTGATGTCGAACTGGACGGGGTCGGCGTAGCCGGGAGCGACGATGATCGCGCCCCAGTGGTAGAAGGTGTTGTTCAGTGCCAGGAGGGTGCTTTCCTGGCCGCCGTGGGTCTGCGAGGTCGAGACGAAGGACGAGATGACCTTGTTGACCAGCTTCCCCTTGGCCCAGATGCCACCGGTGGTGTCGATGAACTGCTTGAGCTGGGCGGTCGGCAGCCCGTAGCGGGTGGGAGTGCCGAAGAGGATCACATCGGCCCACTCCAGGTCGTCCAGGCTCGCGACGCCCACGTCCTTGGTGGCCTCACGGTGGGCGGCCCAGGCCGGGTTGGAGGCGATGGCGGCCTCCGGCGCCAGTTCGGCCACCTGACGCAGCCGGACCTCGGCGCCCGCCTTCTCCGCCGACTCAGCGGCGGCCAGGGCCAGCTGGTGGACGTTACCGGTGGACGAGTAGTAGATGACGGCGACGTTCGTCACGGTGCGCTCCTTGATCGGATGTGCGGGGCGTGGAGGTTCCAGAACCGCAACTGAGCATCGCGCGGCACTCGTTGAGCTCTCGAACGATGCGGGGCGATTTCGTCACGTCCGATCGGGCGCGGCGGGGGAGGAGCCGTTCCGGCCTGCCCTTGTGACGAAGTATCCGGTGTTGAGTGCCCCTGTCACACCTCTTCCGTCACAGTGAGTCAGACCGACGCAGCGCGGGATCCTGCCGCTCGTCGACGCTGCCCGCGGGCGCAGCGGGCCGGCCTCTGCGCCGTCCTGCGCCGTCGGCGGCTTCCCGCGATGCTGCGGCATCTGGCGGCCGGGCAGGTCGGGTTGGTGACCTGCGGTGCGAACGTGCCGGTGGCGGAGGTGCGTCGCGCGTTGGCGGCGGAGCTCGACCGCCGGGCGGCATGACGCGCGCTGCGACCGGCGATCCTGGCGACCCCGGCGGCTCGGGAGCCGTAGCCGGCGGGGTGGGCCGCCGAGATCCGAAGGAGACGGCCTACGCGGAGCGGCTCATGCTCCGTTCGCCGCGCTCTCCCTGGTGGCGCGAGGCGGAGAGGGTCACGATCGCGTGCGCGACGGAGCTGAGCGTGACATGACGGTGCCAGCCGCCGAACGTACGGCCCTCGAAGTCCCGTACGCCGACCCGGGTGCTGATCTCGGCGAAGTCGTTGTCGACCCGCTCGGTCAGCCTCCCGAGCCGCAGCAACAGGACCGGCGGCGCGTCGGTCAGGTTGGTCAGCCACAGCTCGTCCGGCTGCCGCCGCCCTCCCGTCCAGGCACCTGCCAGCTGCAGCGGCAGTCCTCCGCCCGAAGCGGGCAGGGTGACCTTGGTGCCGGTCACGAGCGCCGGGCGGTTGACCGGGCGTTGCGGGCCGGTCAGTCCGACCTGCCGGGACGCCTTCTTCACCCACTTGACCAGCTGCTGGGCCTGCAGCAGTTGGTCGCCGTGCCCCGTGGACAGCGTCTCGTTCGGCAGTAGCGGCGTGGTTCCGTCGATGCGCAGGACGAACGGGATGCCCTGGCGAAAGAAGTTCCGCACCAGTTCGCCCGCGTCGTGGTCACGGACGTCCATCACCAGGGGACGGCAGCGCAACCCCCAGGTGCGCAGCGGCTCCAGGGCCGTGTGCAGCGCCACGGTGCCGGGATCGGCCTCGTCCTCGCCGTCCGGTATCTCCGCGCGCCTGCGCCGCTCCGTGTCCCGCAGCCAGTCGCTGGGCAGGATCATCCGCCAGTTGACGGGCGCGCTCTGCTCCTCGTTGGCCATCCAGACGCTGTACGACTTCTGGCTGTTGACGACACGTCCCAGCTGGGGAACGAAGGACTCCTCGACCCCCACCGTGTGTTCGCCGGTCTTGACGACGAACATCGGCCGGATCACCCAGGCGTGCGGCAGCAGCGTCCGCTCCAGATGGCCGGCCAGGGCTCTGCGCACCGGCAGCCAGTCCCAGGACGACTTGCTGATGAAGTGGTGCAGCCGCTGTTCGGCGGCGCCGCCCCCGACGACCGAGGCAATCGACCGCATGGATTTGCGGCCGGGGGTCGAGAGCAGCCCGGAGACGTACGACTCGCCGCGCTCCCGCTGATCGCGCCGGGGCAGTGACGTGAGCATGTGCTTCGAGAACTCGGTCACGAAGTCGTCGGCGCCACCGCCCCAGGCGGTGTCCGGCCGTCCTTCCCTGCCCTTGGTCCCTTCCACCGGGTCCCCTTCCCCTGGATGAGACCCGGTCCGTCGCTCCTGTCGGCATGCCGGGGAGTCGACGAGCCGGGCCAACTCGACGACCTCATCAAACCACGCAGTTGGTTTTTATTCGAGCGAGTAGGGGGCACTCTGTCAGATCCAAGTGACCGATTTGCGTGGCGTGTATGGGAAAAGGCTGGGGAATTGGCAGGCGTGGCTTCGGAAGAGAGCTTAGGTGAGTGCTCGCCTGGAGGTTACTAAAAAGGAAGGTGGTCGGTTTTTCATCAGTGGCTCGTCACCACGTGCCCGTACTCGCCTGCTTTCGTACCGGGTATGCCGTGCCCGGCGCCGAGAGACCCTGGGCCGGGCCCGCGACGGACCCGGCCTTGATGACCTCTCGTTGCCTGCCCAGGGCCCTTCGCCGTGTCAGGACGAGCCGGACACCGGGGGGTTGAAGCGCGAGAAGACCGGGTCGGTCCAGCGCAGCGGCACCGCGCCCCGTAGCTCACGGACCTCGCTGACGTGGAAGTCGACAAGCCGCTGGGCTCCGGGGACGAGAGCAGCCGAGTCGGCGTCCCAGTCGGTGTGCGCGCTTCCCGTGAGGTGCAGCAGGGCGCCGGTCCGCCAGTCCGGGAAGACCAGGCCGGCGGCGGGGTTGAGCGCGAGGTTGCCCAGCGTGAGGAACATGGCGTTGCCCAGGTAGTCCGGCCAGCGCAGATGTGTGGGCGAGAGCACCTGCACGAAGCCGGTGCTGCCGCCGCGGTGCGAGACGTCCGCGTCGCCCTGGGGGGACGCGGTGGCGACGAAGAAGGTGTCGGCCCCGCTGACGGCGAGCTGCTGACCGGCGGTGAGCGCGGTGCCGGTGGTGGCCGAGCGGGGGCCCGCCTCGCCCGGGGGCAGGAGGGTGAAGTCCCGCTTCTGGATGTACTTGGGGCAGTTGGCTATCACCTGGTGGAGATCGACCTGGAATCCTGTCCTGGTGGGGTGGGCGAGCCCGTTGATCCGCATACGGCGACGGTTCGCGGGCTCGATGGCGATCATTCCGACGTCCACGCTGCCGGCGAGGACGCCGGCCAGCGGATCATCGGGGGCGGGCCGGGTGTCGACGGTCAGCGTGATCGGGTTGACGGCTCGCAGGAAGCCGGGCTCACCCGCCAGGACCGTGGCCCACATCCGGCCCGTGCTGTCCGCCGCCCCGAGCACGACCATCGGCTGCTGGAGCAGGAACTCCGCCGCGATGTCCGGGACGGTAGAGCCGATGCCGCCGAGTGCCGTCTCGGCGTACTGGCGCAGGCCCGCGCGTTCCTGTACGGCTACTTCTCCGCTGTGGTAAATGGCCACGAGATGCTCTCCAGGTGCGGTCGGGGTGGGCGGACGGAGTGGTACGGGTTCTCTTGCGCGAGCCCGTCGGGCGGATCTCTGCGGGGCGGCCCCGAGGTGCCCGGTACGTGTCCCGGACCGGGCACCTCCCGGACCTGGCACCTCCCGGACCTGGCGGGCCCGGGAGGTGCCCCTGCGGTCTGCTCTCAGAATCCGCCGGACAGGCTCTGGGCGGCCTAGAAGAAGCCGCAGGTGGGGGCACCGGCCACCGGCGCCGTGCCCTCGGCGCCCTCCGGCGCGTAGATTTCCAGGCGGGTGCCGTCGGGGTCGGTGAAGAAGATGCCGCCGGAGGACGCGCCCTCGCCGTGCGGAACGATTCCGTCGTAGGCGAACTCGGTGCCCAGCTCACGGAGTACCTGCTCGGCGGACTTCACGTCCTCGACCGACTCGACCTGGAAGGACATGTGGTGCAGTCCCGCGCGGTCGGTGGCGAAGCCCTCCGTGGACTGCTGCCACAGCGCCACCAGGAGCTGCCCGTCACGGGTGAGCAAGGCGAAACGGCGGCCGTCCTCCTTGCCCTCGGCGCTGATGGAGAGGCCGAGGGCCTTGGTGTAGAACGCGATCGAGCGCTCGATGTCGGTGACGTTGATGCCGACGTGTCCGGTCTGCATGGTGCTCATGGTCAGTCACATTCCTTCTTGTGAGATCCGGTTCTCGGTGACCGGAAGTACGTGGTGTGCGGTTCTTCGTGGGGCTGGGGGCCGACTCCCGCCTGGGCGGGTCGGCGGTCAGGAGGTGGCGGCCTGCCGGCCGGGGAGAGGTCCGTCCGGAGCCAGCGCGAGGGCCGCCGCCAGTTGTGCCTGATAGGAGGCGGTCCGGGCCGCGCGGTTGGCGGTCAGGGCGCCGACCAGTGCACCGTCGCGGTAGTAGGCGAGGTCGAGACGGCGGCGCTCGGTACTCTGCTCGCGCACCTCGACCGTGTCGGCGAGCTCCGGCAGGCCCACCGAGCGGAACTTGACGCCGTACTGGTCGGACCAGAAGGACGGCACCGGCCGGTACGCGGTCGGCTCCTGGGGGAAGAGCAGGGTCCGCGCCGCGACCTCGGCCTGCTCGACGGCGTTGCTCCAGTGCCCGAGTGTGAGACCGCGCCCCGGTACCCAGGGATGCGGCCAGCGGGCCACATCCCCGGCCGCGACGATGCCCGGCACGTGGGTACCGTCCGTGCGCAGCGCCCGGCAGTACGCGTCGACGCGCACGCCCTGGTCGAGGGCCAGGCCGGAGCCGGCGAGCCACCCGGTGGAGGGCACCGCGCCCAGAGCGACGACAACGGTGCCGGCCGCCACCGAGGTCCCGTCGGACAGCTCGGCCCCGGTCACCCGGTCGTCGCCGTCGCCGTCGCCCGTCAGGGCCTCCACGCGGGTGCCGCAGCGCAGGTCCACGCCCGCGTCCCGGTGCAGGCGCTCCACGAAGGCCGCGGCCTCCGCGCCGAAGCGTCCGATCCAGGGGCGGGCGGCCTTGTCGACCAGGGTGACCGGCACATCGGCGGCCCTCGCGGCGGCGGCGATCTCCGTACCCACGAAGCCCGCACCCGCGATGAGAAGCGGCCCGCCGCCGGCCAGCGCCGCGCCGAGAGCGCGCGCGTCGTCAAGACCGCGCAGCGTGTGGACGCCTCGGCGTGGCGCGTCGGCGACCCAGGGGCGGGCGCGGGAGCCGGTGGCGATCACCAGTCCCTCGCAGGGCATTTCCGTACCGTCGTCGAGGGCGACGACGAGGCGCCTGGGGTCGAGCCGTTCGGCGGCCCGGCCCAGCACCCAGTCCGCCTCCAGCCCGTCGAGGGGGAGCCCGAAGCGTTCGGCGTCGGCCGGGCCCGTCAGGAACTCCTTGGACAGCGGCGGCCGGTCGTAGGGCGGGTGCCTTTCGTCCCCGACGAGGGTCAGCCGCCCGCCGTATCCCCGCTCGCGCAGAGCGCGAGCGGCGCGCACTCCGGCGAGCGAGGCGCCGACGACGATGATGCCCGGGCCCGTGGCGGACGTGAGTGGGCCGGACGTGAGCGGGCCGGTCATGCGTGGCCCGGTCATGCGCCGGCCGCCAGTGAGCCGCCGGTGAAGGTGATGGCCCGGACCGGGCAGACGGCCGCGGCCTTGGCGACCTTCTCCTGCAGTTCGTCGCCGGCCTCCTCCGTGTAGAGGAGGTAGTCGTCGTCGTCGAAGGAGAACACCTCGGGCGCGGCGAAGACGCACTGGCCGTGGTTGTCGCACAGGTCCCTGTCGACGTGGGTCTTCATGACGCTGCCTCTCCTCCTTCTTCGCGCGTTGCCGCGCCTAACTGTCTAAGTAAGTTTGAACGGTTGGAGGTTATTCCGGCCCGGCTGGAGAATTTGCCGCGTGCGGCCCGATCACGACGATGCGCGAGCACGGGAGGCCCCGGCATCCCGGCCTCCGACACTTCGTCAGGTGCGGGGACGCCAATGCCGAGTTGCCCCTTTGGGCACAGCGAAGGGCCCGCCACCGCGTGGGTGGCGGGCCCGTGAGCCGTTGCTGGGCGACGTACTGGAGCGGCGCACGCGTCATGCGTACGCGTCGATGTGGCGGCAAACCGGCGGCGCTGCGAAACGCTCCGCCGGTGGTTTCTGTATCCCTATGCCCCCGCGGGGGTCCTGGAGGCGAGCGGCCCCTCGGCCGGGTCGTCCCTGGCGGCCGTCTCCGGCGTCTCTGCCTCCGCGGCCGGGTGATCGGTGACCGCGGCCACCACCCGCGCCCCGCGGTCGGGCCGCGTGTCCAGCCTGCCGAGGATCCCCGGCACGGCGATGGCCGGCAGCATGTGGTCGTACAGCAGGCCGATCTGGCGCTCCAGGCACTCCAGGTTGGTCGCCGCCTGAGAGGTCAGCGACAGTCCGGTGAAGGAACCGACGAGGATCGCGGCGGTATCCTCCGGCACCACGTGCGGAAGCAGCTCGCCCTGTGCCCTGGCTTGCCCGAGCAGGTTCGCGACCAGTCCGGTCCACTCGCTGTACGGGGCGTGGAAGATCTCCCGCGAGCTCTGGTCCGCGGCGAGCCGGGAAGCCGCGCGCAGCACGACCTCGCGCGGCATCCGATGGGCCAGCACCATGCTGACGTCCACGACCTCCTGCAGCTTGCACGCCTGCTCGGGCACCCCGTCGGTGGTCACCGCATAGGCGAGTACGCCCCTGGCGAGGTCTTCCTTGGATGAGAAGTGGAAGTACAGCGCGCCCTTCGTCACATCCGCGCGGAGGAGGATGTCCGCGATGGTCGCCGCCTCGTATCCACGCTCAGCCAAGACGGCGGCGGCTGCCTCCAGGATCGCCGCACGAGTCCTGTTCGCGCGCTCCTGGCGTGCCATCAGGCCCCCTCTCACTCCCCGTTCGCCTGCAGGTTCTGCCTCAGTTTGCCTCAGAACGAGTGGCAAAACAAACCGGGTAGTCTGTATCTTGGCCGTGGAGTGGGCGGCCGCTCCGCGCGGAAGGCCCACGGCCGGGGCGGGGGTGCGGCCCCGGCCTGGGCCCCTCGGGTCAGCCGTCGATCGGCGGCGAAAAGGAGACGATCTTGCTGCCGTTACGGGCGACCAGCATGTTCTCGTAGAGCAGCAGTTGGGGCGAGTCCACGAAGCCGGGCCCCGGCTTGCCGGTCTCGACGACGGTGTGCCAAGCCCGCTGGCCCGTGCGCAGATCGAGGGCGGACAGTTCCCCGGCCGGGCTGAAGAAGTACACGGCTCCCTCCCTCTCCGACACCACGGGAGAGGCGAGGCCCGTCATCGTGTCCTTGTCGGGCATCTTGACGCCCACAGGGCCGGTCCACAGGGTCTTTCCCGTAGTCAGCGAGTAGGCCGAGGCTTCACCCTGCCAGGACACGGAGATCAAACGATCACCGACGATATCCGAGCCGGCCAGCTCCCCCTCGATCCGATAGGGGTGTGAGACCCGCTCCCCGGAGCCGCTGATGGTGGTCAGTCGCAGATCCTTTCCGGCCGCATCCTTCGCCGCTCCGATCAGGACCATCCGGTCCTTTGACGTCCCGATGAGCTCCTGCCTGCCGGGAAGGGCCGTGACCTTCTCGGCACTCCCGGTGGCGGGATCGAGACGGAAGACGTCGGCGCCGTCCGGCTTCTCGACGTCCTGCATACACACGAGATGCGGTACGTCGCTCAGCACCGTCCGTTGGCACACGGTGCCCTTGTCCCAGGTGTGGCGCCACTTCTCCTTGCCGGTCAGCGGGTCGAGCGCCGACATCGTGCGAAGCGACGGGGTGTTCGCCAGCACAGCGCCGTCGATGAGCATGGCGGCCTGGTCGGAGCGGTCGTCCTGCGGCATCTCGACTGCCCACAGCACATCGCCGGTGTCGGCGTCCACCGCCATCAGGTCGGTACCGCCCGCATAGTCCCCGTTCGGCTGCTTCTCCGCGGTGTGATTGCGGTAGGCATAGACCACGCCATCGCGCACAGCGAACGGGTGGTCGATTCCGCCGCCTTCACGATTGACCTTGACAGCCCACAGCTGTTCGCCGGTGTTGGCGTCGAACTTCGCGGCGTCGTACTTGGGCCCGCTGCAGTACAGCGCGGAACCGTCCACCAGGCAGCCCCGCTCACTGGCGCCCGGGGCGTCGATCTGCCACGGCTCCCAGCCCTCCGGCGACGCCGCCGGCAGCACAGGCCGGTCCGGCCCGGCCGCACCGCCGCCCCCGAAGCCCGACACCGCCCCCATGGTGATCGCGGCAACGGCCACCACAGCCCCGGCGGCCTGCGAGAAACGGCGCCGGCTGCGCCGCCGCAGCACCTTCTCGACCAGGTCATCGGGTGCCTGCACCCGGTCCAGGACGACCGCGTGCAGCGTCTCCCGGACCTTCTCCTCCACCTGCTCCGTCGTCATGCCTGGATCTCCTTCGGCGTATAGCTGAGCGGCTGCACCTTTTCCGCGAACCCTTCGGGCCCGAGCTCCGGTACGAGCACCCGGAGTTTGGCGAGTGACCGGTGCGCCGTACTGCGCACCGTGCCGACCGGACACCTCAGCAGCGCCGCCACCTCGGCCTCCGGCAGGTCTTCGTAGTAGCGCAGCACGACCACGGCCCGCTGCCGCTTCGTCAGCTGCCCGAGCGCCGCCCACAGTGCGATCCGCAGCTCGGAGTCCGGCCCGGCGTCGGCGTCCCTTCCGTACTCGGGCAGTACGGGCACCGTCGTCTCGGCGCGGTGCCTGCGCAGCCGCCAGCGGTTGACCTGCTGGCGGTATATGACCTGGCGGACGTACGCCTCGGGCTGCTCGACCTGCGCCCAGCGCCCGTAGGCTTTCATCAGCGCGATCTGCAGCAGATCCTCCGCGGCATGCCGGTCCCCGCCGGTGAGCAGCACCGCGAGTTGCAGCAGCGCGGTGGAGCGCATCGCTACGAACTCCCGGAACTCATCGTGACTCGAGGCCTCCATCGACCCTCCCCTTCTTGGCAACCATCACGACGCGATGAGCCGCCCGCAGCTATCCCTCAACACGTGAGCTTGTGTGTTCACACCACGTTGGGGACACCTGCGTGCCGTGCCACACGGCGGCGGATGCGCCGCCGGGCGGAGCAATCGGCCGAGAGCGGAGGAGCTGTTCATCTCGCCGAAGACGGCTGCGGCAAGTAAGGCATGCATCGCGCGCCTTGCGGGAGCGGCACGGCCCACGTGCCTGCCTCTGCACGAACCGGCTCCGCTGCGGGGCAGCCATCGATGGCTCGCCCAGCCGGGTTTCCTGGGGCGTGGCGTCCATGTGGCGTCAGGACCGCAGAGCGGCCTCCGCATGCGTTGACGGCGGCACTGGTCCTGAGCGCGTTCGGCGTCTCCGACCGCGGCCACCCATCGTCATCCGTGCACCTGAGCGTCGTGGATGTCAGTCCGACGACGCTTACACGCTGATGGCCCGTGCGGACGGCATCTTCGTCCCCGGCGTCACCGACACCGCGCTCATCGCGGCGCTGGCCAGGGGCATCTCCGTACCGCTGAACGTGATGGCCGTCCCCGGCGCCCGACCGTGGCCGAGCTCGGAGCTCTCGGCGTGGCTCGCGTCAGTCTCGGTTCGGGCGTGGCGCAAGCCGCCTACGCCGCCGCCCGCCGCGCCGCGCAGGAACTCTTCGGCACCGGCGACTACGGCTCCCTCGCCGAGGGCATCGCTTACCCCGAACTCCAAGCACCTCTCTCCGAGCGCCACTGACCGGCCCACCAGCTGGCCTCGCACACCCGGAGGCGTGCGGGGGAACCTGGTGTCGAGGTGATGACCGGGCTGGGGCCGATGTCCGGGCTGGCGGAGAGTACGGTGCTGTGCGGTAGCGTCCGCAGGCATGGCGACGGCTTCACTCGATGCGTTACGGGCCGAGTTGCGGGATCTGGCGGAACCGGCTGTCCGGGCCCAGCAGGTACGTGTGCTCAGTCCCGCCGACGATGACCAACTGCTTGGCGTACGTGTGCCGAAGCTGCGGCAACTGGCCCGCGCGTACAGGGCGTTGACGTTGGACGACGTGGACGTGCTGCTGCACAGCCGGGTTCATGAGGAGCGGTTTGCCGGGCTCCTGATGCTGGCCGAGCGGGTTCGCTCGACGCGTGGCGCGGACCGCAAGGCGCTGGCTGATTTCTATTTGGCACGCACAGAATGTGTCGGCAACTGGGACTTGGTGGATGGTTCCGCACATGTCGTTCTGGGACCGTGGCTTCTGGACGATCCCTCGCACCTAGAGGGCGTACTGGACGAGTTGGCCGCTTCGGCGTGGTTGTGGGACCGCAGGATCGCGGTGCTCTCCACGCTGGCCCTGATCCGCGACGGCCAGTTCCAGCCGACGTTCCGCCTGGTGCTGGCACTGCGTCAGGATCCGGAGCCGTTGATCCACAAGGCGCTCGGCTGGATGTTGCGGGAGATCGGCCGTCGGGACGAGCCGCTGATGGTGCACTTCCTGGACCAGCATCTCGCCGAGCTGCCGCGGATCACGGTTCGCTACGCGACGGAGCGGCTGTCGCCGGGTGAGCGCGCACGGTTCGTGAAGAGGCGTCCGCGCCCGCACCCTCGTGTATCCCCCTGAACGGGCATGACTTCTGGCTGCGCCCCGTTTCAGCTGTCCCGTACCGACGGCGGCTGTGTCATGGACTCGTAACCACCCTTCTCCCGGAGGCGTGGCATCGGTCACGATGATGATCGACCAAGGAGTACAGCAGCCGCGCAGTCGCCGACCGCACCACGCACATGCTCTGGGGGATCCCGCACCATGCTTCGTACGCACTGCCGCAAGACCGTCCTCACCACCGTCGCCCTCGTGGCGTCCACCGCTCTGCTCACGGCCTGCCAGGACAGCGGCAGCGACTCGGACAGCAAGAAGACGAAAGGTTCCTCCTCCTCTTCGAAGGACGCGAACGACTCGAAGGGGTCGGACGAGTTGGGGGAGTTGAAGGAGACGTCCGGTGGCAGCGAGGACCAGGGCAGCGGCGACGACGCGAAGACGCAGACCGGCGACAACTCGGACGGCGGCAAGGGTGTCAGCGGTACCTGGTTCGGCACGGTCTCGTATCTGGCTCCGGGTAAGTACACGGTCAGTGACATGAAGGGTGTGAAGCAGGCGTTCTTCACCTCCACGACCACCAAGATCCAGGGCTCCGGTGACATCTGTGGTGACGCCGGCGGCCAGGCGGCCCAGAAGTGCACGGAGGCGGAACTCGAGGCCGCTGCCAAGAAGGGCGTCTCCGCGAAGGTGCGGATCAAGAACGGCACCGCCGTCAGCGTCATCGACGACCACTGACGCCCGCGCTGGCCACGCTCCGGCCCGGCCCGGCCCGGCCTGGCCCAGCCCAGCCCAGCCCAGCGCAGTGCCGAGAGCACCTGCGGGTCTGTGCCCTGTGTGCTGCAAGTCAGAAGCCCTCCTGCCCTCTCGGGCAAGGGGGCTTCCGACCTGCCCCCGCGCCCCGCCGAGCTGTGAACCTCAGGCGGGGAGTGTCTCGTCGAAAACCCCCAGCCGGTGCGCGATGGCCGCGGCCTCCCCTCGGCCTGAAGCACCCAGCTTGGCCAGGATGTTGGAGACATGCACGCTCGCCGTCTTCGGCGAGATGAACAGCTCCTCCGCGATCTGCCGGTTGCTCCGCCCGGCGGCGACCAGCCGCAGCACGTCCCGCTCCCGGACGGTCAGGCCCAGCTCCGCTGCCGGCGTCGGGGGCGGGTCCGTCTCTCCGTCGGCCTGCTGCAGCGGAATCCGGGCGCGGCCGGCCAGCGTGGTGATCTCCGTCTCGAGGGGCGCCGCGCCCAGCTCGCGCGCTACCACCTCCGCCTGCCGCAGCAGCTCACCGGCCGCATCGCGGGACCCGGCGCCGCCCTGGGTGATCAAGACCTCCGCGAGCCGCAACCGGGCGGTGGCCAGCAGCGGCGGGGCCTCCAACTGCTCGATGGAGGCGACGGCCTGCGTCCATAGGGCGGTGGCGTCCCGGCCCGAGGCGGTGAGCAGCTCGGCTCTGGTCATCAGGGCCTGCGCGGCCCACAGCGGTACGAACTCGGGCTGGCCCTTCATCGCCTTGCGGATCCACTCGACCGCCGCCCTGCGCCCCGGCTCGGCCGCCGCGAGCTTGCGGGCCCGCGCTTCCGCCGCCGCGGCCTCGCACAGCAGCGGCCAGCCGTAGCGCTGGTGGCTGGGGGCGATGGCTTCGCCGACCGCCGTCTTGAGAAGGGAGCGAACGTCGAGGATCCGGCCGTCGGCGGCCGCCAGTGCGATGGCGATCCGGGCCATGGCCAGGGTGTGCTGCGGCTCCGGGTAGGGGCCGGTGGTCCAGGTGTCGGCCTCCTCAAGCCGGCGGCGGGCTTCGTCGTAGTCACCCCGGGCCAGGGCCAGTTCGGCCTGCTGTCCGGCGATCTGCCCCCGGGTGCGGACGCTCACCCCGCGGCGGCCGAGGGCCCGCTCGAGCGCTTCCTCGGCGTCGGCCCAGCGGCCGAGCTGGGTGAGGGATTCGGCGAGGTTGCCGTCGATGAACGAGGCGGTGTCCGGTAGTCCGTGCCGCTCGGCCAGCCCGCTGCCCTCCTCGGCGGCGTCGACGGCCTCGGCGTAGCGGCCGATGCCGTGCAGCCCTGTGGACAGGTTGCCGTAGCCGCGCAGCAGGACGTTGGCGTTGCCCGGCTCCAGGTCCCGGGCGCACACGTCGCGGGCCCGCGCGAGGCCCGAGTCGACGTCGCCCGCGTCGATGGTGAGCCAGGCCAGGGTGTGCTGCGCGGTGAGGCCGGTGGTCTCGGCGCCTGTCATCCGGCAGAGCTCCACCGCCTGTTCTGCGGTCTCGATCGCTGTGGGTCCCGGCTGGTGCACGGCGTACCAGTGCGCCGCATGTGTCAGCACATCGGCGTGTACGACGGACGGCGGCAGGCCCTTCACCAACTTCTGGGCGTGGGCGATCTCGTCCCAGCCGTCGGAGCGGGAGAGGTCGCGCATCAGATGATGGCGTTCGGTCCAGAACCAGGCTGCCCGAAGGGAATCTTCCCTGCCCGGTGAGGTATCCCCTGCTCGAGCGGAGCCGAGAGCCTGGGGAGGAAGCCGACGGCTTGGGGAAGGGCCGGCCTCCAGCTCGCGCAGCGCCCGCTTGCAGAGGGCGAGTGCCCGCTCCCGCTCTCCCGCCGGACGCGCGGCGACGACGAGCGCGGCGAGCAGGTCCACGAAGTCCCCAGGCATGTCCGGGGAGATGGCCGGACACAGGCCGTCCTCGACGCCTTGCCGCATCGTCTGCCGGCGCAGCTCCTCGGGTGTGTCGTCCCACAGTTGCAGTGCCTGCTCCAGCAGATGGTGCTGCTCGGCGAACGCGTGCCGGCCGCGGGCGGCAGCCGCCGCGGCGATCACGGCGGGCAGCGCTCTGGCGGGGTCGCGGGCGCCGAACCAGTAGCCGGCCAGCCGTCCGGCCCGCTCCTCGGACCGTACGAGCGTGGGGTCGGCCTCCAGCGCCTCGGCGTAGCGGCGGCTGAGCCGGGAGCGTTCACCGGGCAGCAGGTCGCCGGCCACTGCCTCGCGCATCAGGGCGTGCCGGAAGCGGAAGGACTCGCTCTCGTCGGAAGGCTGCAGGACGGCGGCGCCGACAGCGGAACGCAGGGTCTCGATCAGCTCGTCCTCGGCGAGGCCCGTGACGGTGGCCAGCAGCCGGAACTCCACCTCGGAGCCGCCCTCGGCGGCGATCCGCACCAAGCGCTGCACCTCGTCCGGCAGTGCCTCGACCCGGACCAGCAGCAGGTCGCGCAGGGAGTCGCTGATGCCGCCCGGGGAGCCGTCGAGGATGCTGCGGGCCAGCTCCTCCACGAAGAACGCGTTGCCCTCGGAGCGTTCGAAGACCCGGTCCAGCACCTGCTCGGACGGGGCCTCGCCGCGGATGGCGGCGAGCTGGTGGCGGACCTCGCCGCGGTCGAAGCGGGAAAGTTCGAGGCGGGTGACGGTGCGCAGCCGCTCGTACTCGGCGAGGGCGGGGCGCAGCGGGTGGCGGCGGTGCAGGTCGTCGGCGCGGTAGGTGGCGAGGATGAGCAGGCGGCTGTCGGTGAGGGCGCGCAGCAGATAGCTGAGCAGCTCGCGGGTGGAGCGGTCGGCCCAGTGCAGGTCCTCCAGGGCCAGGACGAGGGTCCGGTCCGCGGCAAGGCGCTCCAGCAGGCGGACAGTGAGCTCGAAGAGCCGGGCACGGCCGTCGGCTTCGGGCCGTCCCCGGTCCATCTCGCCGAGCTCGGGCAGCAACCGGGCAAGCTCGCCTTCCTGGCCGGCGACGGCGGCGTGGAGCTCCGCGCCGAGCTGGCGGCGCAGGGAGCGCAAGGCGGTCGAGACGGGGTGGTAGGGCAGAGCGTCGGCGCCGGTTTCGACGCAGCCGCCGAGGGCGACGACGGCCCCGTCCGCCGCAGCCCGGGTGAGGAACTCCTGCATCAGCCGGGTCTTGCCGACGCCCGCTTCGCCGCCCACGAAGAGGGCGTGGGGCTCCCCGGCGTCCGCCCGGAACAGGGCCTCGCCGAGGGTGGTCAGCTCGGCGCTGCGGCCTACGAGGACGGGGCTTGTGTGACTGCTGTGCACGCTGCCGAGCATCGCATGCCGTACGAGGTGGGGGACAGCGGTTTCGGCGTCGACGGGGGCCGCGGCGGCCGGGTGTCCGGCCATGCGATGCCCTTGCTCCGTCACTCGGCGCGGAAGTAGTGCTTGCGGCTGTCGGCGCCGGAGGTGCCGTCGGCGGCGGCACGGGCCGCCTTCGCGGACTTCACGGCCTGCTCGGCCTCGCGGACCAGGCGACGCTGCGCGGCCCGGGCGAGGAAGGCGGCCTGGCGGGCGGCCTGGCGGGCGGCCTGGAACTCGTGGTGCAGCATGACGGTCTCCTTGGACGAACTGGTCTCTTGCCGTGATTCCAGCGTCGTGTCCAAGGTGGGAGCGCCACATCGGGAGGCTTGCGTATCCTGCCGCACAGCGGGTGCCTTAGGCCTGGGGCGAGGATGCCTTACGGCCTGGTGCACGACAGCCAGCGGGCTCCCGACGCCCTGCGACTCCGCCTCCTGCGTTGTCCTCAGTCGACGACGCTCCGCGTCGCCTCCCTCCTCCGCCTTGGATCCGAAGCCCATGACGCCGCTCGCTGATCCACTGGCTATCGTGCACCAGGTCGTTAGTGAGAGCCGAGGCCGTCGAGGTGCGGGCCGCGTCGATCGAGAGGCTCGCCGACGAGGGTGACCGCCTGTCCCGGGCGGACGCGCCGCGGTGCTCACCCTGCTGACCGCTGTGGCCACCAGCGGCTGGCACGCGGGGCCGGGCCACGGCAGCCCGGGGCCGTGCCGTCGCCCAGGTCCGCTCAACCGGAAGAGGGCGGCTTCGCGCGCGAGTGTCCCAGCGGCTCGCCGGCCGTGGAGGTTTCGTCGATCATGGGAGCGAACTCACCGACGGCGCCGAACGCCGATGTCACGGTGCCGAAGCGCCCGCGCAGAGCACCCTGGCCGCGCAGGAGCGGCAGCACGGTGCCGAGGGCCGTGCTGGTCAGCGCGGTGCCGCCTGGTCACGGGGTGACGATGGCGAAGCCCGGGTCCGGGGTGCTGAGGTGGCCGAGGAGTTCGGCCAGCTTGCCGGGGTCGCCGGTGACCTGGATGCCGGTCCGGCCGCTCAACTCGTGAGGCGAGGCAGTACCGAGGAGGACCGCACGCAGGGTGGCTTCGTCGAGAGTGATCTCGACGTCGGGGTCGGCCGCGGCGGGGCCGGTGCCGGTGACGTGGGTGAGGACCCCGTTGCGCAGCCGGAGGGTGAGGGGGTCGCCGCTCCTGAGGTCGAAGCGGACGGTGATGTCCGCGTCCCAGGCGCGCGGCCCGTCCACGCGGATGGCGAGGGCGTCGCAGAGCTGGTCCGGCGTCAGGGCGGCCAGCAGGTCCGGCGCGACGGTGGAGGTGGGGGTGCCGATCGGCCCGTGACGCAGCTCCAGAGCGCCTGTGAGGTAGAAGTTGCGCCAGGTGCCGTTCTCGCTGCCGTATCCGAGCTGTTCCAGGGCGTCGGCCTGCAACTGCCGTGCCTCGGCGTGGTCCGGGTCGGCGAAGAGCACGTGGTTGACGACCTGGGCCACCCACCGGAAGTCGCTGTCGGCGAAGGACTGCCGCGCGCGTCGCAGGACCTCCTCCGCACCGCCCATGAACTCCACGTACCGGCGGGCGGCCCCGACGGGCGGGTGTTCCCACAGGTGGGCCGGGTTGCCGTCGAACCAGCCCAGATACCGCTGATACACGGCCTTCGTGTTGTGGCTGACCGAGCCGTAGTAGCCGTGGGTGTGCCAGGCCCGCTCCAGGGCCGGGGGCATCTCGATCGTCTCGGCGATCTCCAGCCCCGTCAGACCCTCGTTGAGCATGCGCAGCGTCTGGTCGTGCAGGTAGGCGTACAGGTCCCGCTGCTCGGACAGGAACGCCGGCACGCGGTCGTGGCCCCACACCGGCCAGTGGTGTGAGGCGAAGGCGACGTCCGTGGCGTCGACGAAGAGGCTGATGGCTTCGGTGAGGTAGCGGGCCCACTCCCGTGGGTCGCGGACCTGGGCGCCGCGCAGGGTGAGCAGATTGTGCAGGTTGTGGGTGGCGTTCTCCGCCATGCACAGGGCCGCGTGGTCCGGGAAGTGGATGTTCAGTTCTGCCGGGGCCTCGGTGCCGGGGGTGAGCTGGAAGACCATGCGGATGCCGTCGACGGTCTCGGTCTGACCGGTGCGGGTGATGTGCAGCGTCGGCGGGATGAGCCCGACCGAACCCGTGGAGAGGGTCTGCCCGAGACCGGCCCCGATCTGTCCGCGCGCGCCTCTCGGCAGAGCGGCGCCGTACATGTAGGCGGCGCGCCGGTTCATCGCCGCACCTGCGTACACGTTCTCGCTGACGGCGTGCTCCAGGAAGCCTTCCGGCGCGATGACCGGCAGACCGGCCGCGACGTCCTGGTCGCCGATCACACCCCGCACACCGCCGAAGTGGTCGGCGTGGCTGTGGGTGTAGAGCACGCCGGTGACCGGCCGGTCACCGCGGTGGGCGCGGTACAGGGCGAGGGCCGCGGCGGCGGTCTCGGCGCAGAGCAGCGGGTCGATCACGAGTACGCCCCGCTCACCCTCCACCAGCGTCATGTTCGACAGGTCGAAGCCCCGCACCTGGTAGAGGCCCTCGACGACTTCGAACAGACCGTGGTCGGCGGCCAGCCGGCTCTGCCGCCACAGGCTCGGGTTGGCCGTGTCCGGGCAGTCCTGCCGCAGGAAGCCGTACGCGCCGAGGTCCCACACCACGCTCCCGTCCTCGGCGCGGATCACGTTCTCCTGCGCGGTGCCCATGAACCCGCGCCGCGCGTCCTGGAGGTCCTGGGTGTCGTCGAAGGGGAAACGTTGCCGGACCGCCTGGTTGGCCTCCGCGATCGGCTGCTCCGCAGGCTTGGACTCCGTGTTCCCGAGCATCGGCATCTCCCTCGCAGGCGGCATTGCGCAAGCCGGCAACGCGACGACGCCCGGCCCCTGCCACTGTCACCCGAGCCGGGAGACCGGACGAGCGGGTGTACGCCGTCGGAGGGAGAACGCGCGGTTGCGGAAGCCCGCGCACGCGCACACGAGAGGTCCACTCCACTCCGGCTCGCCCGCACCTCGCGCGCCCGGAAGCTGGAGGCACCGCCTCAGCAGTGCTTGGGGCCGAGGAGGCCGATGAGCACGGCACCGGGACACCTTCCGCCGCCTCGAACAGGCAGGCAATCCCCGCCCCGGCCACGAGCCGAACCGGCCTCATCACCACCCCCTGCCGGTGACCCACCCCGTAACCCACCCGGTACGCGCGCGACTCCCGAGCCGCGGACCGATCCGTGCGGCTGAACCACGCCGGTCAGACCGGGGACGTTCGGCCGTGGTCGGTGCACAGCGCCCAGATGACGAAGACAGCCAAGGCGATCGACACGATCGACCAGAGCGGGTGGTAAGGCAGCCACATGAACTGGGCGATGACGACGAGGGCGGCGATTCCGACACCTACGCCTCGTGCCCAGTCGGAACCCTTGAGGACACCCCAGCCGGTGACGGCGATCAGGATGCCGAGAATCAGATGGATCCAGCCCCAGGTGGTGAGGTTGAGCTCGAAGACGTAGTCACCGACGCGGGTGTAGACGTCGTCCTCGGCGACGGCGGCAATGCCGCTCAGGATGCCGAAGACGCCTTGCACCAGCATCAGCACACCGGCGAACACGGTACCGCCGGAGGCCCAGCTGCTGCCCGCGCCGCCTCGCTGCCGCGTGGGGCGTCCGGTGTTCTGAGCCGCGTCGGCCATGATTCTCTCCATCCCTCGGTACTTTTTCGGGCAAGGACTTCGAGCGTCGACCGGCGACAGCCGAGCGGCGAGCGGTGTGAGCCGTTCGAGGGAGGGTTGTCGCGGGGCTTGATCGACGTGGCCGGGCGGGCTTCAACGCAAGGACGGTCCACCCGCGCGCTCCGGTGGTCTTCGCCACTCGGCGTGCTCCGTAGGGCGGCGCCGGACGCGGACGCGGCCGTCACAGTGATGCGGCCCCTTCCGTGTCCGTCCCACGAGCTAGTGCTGCGTCAGGCACGGTTTGCCCGGTGGCGAGGCGTCCTGGTGCGGTCAGCGGCAAGGCGCCCGGTCGGCCTCGTAGTGGGCCTGCTCGGCCGGTCGGGTAACGCGGCCGATGGCCGTGCCAGGGCGGCGAGCGGGGCAGACCTTGCCCGACGAAGCACTAGGCGGGGGCTATGCCGTGACTGCGGGTTCGGTTGCCGTGAGGGTGTCCGCGTGCTCCGCAGCCCACTGTCCGAAGGTGCGGGCCGGGCGGCCGGTGACCTTCTCGACGGTGTCGACGACCGTACGGCCCACCTCCGGGGTGTTCCCGTACGCCTCGATCAGGAAGCCGATCACGTCCTCCGGGTGGCCCGCCGCCCGCCATTGCGCGACGGCCTGCTCCTCGGTCAGCTCGACCAGGTCGATCTCCCGGCCGCAGGCCGCGGCGATCGTCGCCACCTTGTCACCGACGGTCAGCAGCTCGGGGCCGGTGATCACGTACTCCTGGCCCCCGTGCCCCTCCGCGGTGAGCGCGACCGCGGCGACGGCACCGATGTCGCCCTCGTGGACCATGGCGCTCAGCCGTGAGACGAACGGCTCACGGACGGCGCCCGAGGCCATGATCCCGTCCGTCCACTCCAGCGCGTTGGACATGAACTCGACCGGCATGAGTACGGTCCAGTCGACACCGTCGTCGGCGCGCACGGCGTCCTCCAGCAGGGACGGCCCGCCGCCGTGCAGCACGGTGACCCGGCGCACGCCGGCCGCGCGGGCCAACTCCATGATCCGCGGGCCGGTCTCCAACGGGGCGAAGTAGGGCCCGCCGAAGGTGATCAGATGGAGGCCGGTGACGCCCTCCAGGGCCGGGAGCAGGCTGTCGGGCTCGGTCAGGTCGCCCTGGACGACCTCGACTCCGACCGGGAATGCGGCCGTCGCCGCATCCCGGGTGAGGGCGCGGACCGCGTGGCCGCGGGCGAGCAGCTCAGCGACGACCTGGCGGCCGACGGTTCCGGTGGCGCCGGTTACAAGAATCTTCTGCGTCTGTGTCATGGCACGACCCTAGGAAGCCTTCAGGTCAGTTTCCGTCCGCAGGCCGCACTCCAGGCGGCACTGAGCGGTCCGGTCTCGGCCTTGCTGGTGTCGGCGGAGCGCTCGCTCGCTGCGGAGTTCCCCCAGCAGGTCCAAGCCCGCACCGTCCTCTCGGCGATCGGCGATCGGCAGCGGTGAGCGGACGTTCTCCCATATCGCCCGCCATATCGCCCGCGCCGCCGGCGGGATCGGGGCGACCCCGCTACAGCGGTCGCTGGGGATACTTGCGGACAAGCGGATGATCGCGGCGGAGCTTCCCGTGTCCACACGGCCTTCGAAGGATCGTCGCTACCGGGTCGCCGATCCCTGCCTCCGCTTCTGGCTGAAGCTCCTGAGCCCCGCGATGGAGGAGATCGAGCGAGGCCGGGGTGACCTGACGCTGCGGCGCATCCGCGAAAACCCGACCAGTTGGCGTGGCACGGCTGTTGAACTCTGGTGCGCGAGGCTCTGGCACGACTGCTGCCCGACGCGAACCTCCCCGCCGCCCCCGCCATCGGCGGTTACTGGACCCGCACCAACGATGTGGAGATCGATGTCGTGGGAGCGGACCGCGCGCCGATCGCCAACGATCTGTTGTTCGTCGGCTCGGTGAAGTGGCTGGAGAACTCCCCGTTCGACCGGCGCGATCTCGCGGCGCTGCACCGAAACCGCGCCGCGCTCACGCCTGCTCCCGTGCCTGTGATCGCGCTCCCGCGCAGCGGGACCGACTGCGCGGGGCTCGACGCTGCGTACGGCCCGGCGGAACTCCTCGCGGAGTGGTCCTCCTGAGCACGCCGGGATGCACGCCGGACCGGAGGCGTACGGCCTGCGGGCAGGACTCGTGGCGGCCGAGCTCTGGCCCCGGCAGCCGACCCTGCCTCGCGAACTCAGCCCGAGGCCGAACAGAGCAGCCTTCCTGGGGGATGAACCCCAGGTCAGAGCGGTAACGGGTAGTGCAAAGTTACCAGGCGTGAAATGTCCGCCAGAGGTGCCCCGTTGGGCTCGCAAGGCCCTCGTCCGCCCGGACGGAGGAACCCGGCCGTTCGGACCGGAAGCATGGCCGGTCGGCCGAAGCGGAGCCGGAGAACGCGGGCCAGCGTACTTCTCAGCAGGTCCCACCACTGAGAGGAATGCCCGATGGTTCAGCGAACGTCCGACCGCAACGCCGGCGTGACCATCGAGTTCGAGAGGGACGTCTTCAAGCTGTTGCTGGAGACGAAGCGCACGGTGGCCAAGCAGGAACGCGCCCTACGCGGCACGGGCACGGCTGCCAACCAGCCGGAGTGGTTCCGTCAGCTGCCCCAGGCGCGACGGCCGGCAATATTCGGCTACCTCCGGGCTCGGCGGCCCTGCCCAGGCACCGGACGGGGCCTTCCGGCAGCTCACGGGCCCCTCCTGGCGGGCCGTACGGCGCTGCGCCAGGATATACGGCATGGCTGAGATCTCTGAACTCGTGCGGCAGCTGGACCTGCAACCCCACGTCGAGGGCGGCTGGTTCCGGGAGACGTGGCGGACCGGGGCGAAGACGACGCCGGAGGAGTATCCCGGGCCGCGGGCGTTCGCCACCGGCATCTACTTCCTGCTGCACCCCGGCGAGATGTCGCGGTGGCACCGCGTACGCTCCGACGAACTCTGGCTGTGGCACCGGGGCGGGCCGCTGCGCCTGCGGCTGGGCGGCGAGGGCGCCACCCCGGACGAGGCGGACACCGACGATACGGTGCTGGGAGGGGACGTGGCGGCCGGTGAGCAGCCGCAGTTCCTCGTGCCCGGCGGCGTCTGGCAGGCCGCCGAGCCAGCGGGCTCCGAACCGGTCCTGGTGACGTGCGTGGTCGCCCCCGGCTTCGACTTCGAGGACTTTACCGACATCAAAGACGTCCAGGGCTGACGGGAGCGGGACACCCCGAGGCACGGACGTCTCCGATCCGTGCCGCCCCCCGTCATCTCGTGACTAAGGGCTGTCCCGTAATCCCCGGTGGGTCAGTGCGCGGCGTCAGATGCGGTGCTTCGCAAGGCGGAGGGGCGTCCTCGTACTGGGCGTCTCCGGGCGTCTCCGGGCGTTCCGGCAACGCAGCGAGGTGCCGTAGCTGTCGTCGTGCGCCCGCCAGGGATTACGGGACAGCCCTTAGCGCTGCGTATCCGCGACGATCGCCGAACTGCGCAGGTTGGACGAGCCGGCCTGGCTGGAGATCCGGTCCGTGGGGGCGGTGACGGGTTTCCGGGTGATCGCCAGGTGTTCGAGGTGGGTCTCGGCGCCTTCCGCAGTCGAGTCTGCAGTTCGGTGATCTGTGTTCGGAGGTTGTCGGTCAAGGCCCCGGGCGGCGTCCTCCTGGATGCCGGGTGCGTCGTCCGGTCCTTGCACGCCGTGATCACTGGCCCGAGCAGCAACCATCGCTCGACCGATAAGCCGCTCGGGCACGGCTTGCGTTCACTCACCCAGCCACCCCGACAGACCACCGGCTGCGGCCCGGCGGATTCCGCCCACACCCACACCATCAGGCGATAGCAGAAACGCCCGAAGGCCCACGACCCACCCTCGCACGCTGTAAGCGCTGCTGGTCGGGCCAGGCATCCCTGAGGGAACCGAATCCTGACTTTGTCACTGCAGTGCAACCGCCTCGCACGTCACGGCAGTTGCTGCGAATCGCTGGCTAGGGTTCCCTCGGTATCACTGGCACATCAGAAGGGCTGTTCATGAGGCTCAAGCGTGTGGGCCGCTTCGGCACCACCGGCGCCTTGGTCGCCGCGGCATTCGGCGCGTCGATCGTCGTCACCCCGTCGTCCGCCTCCGCGGAGAGCGCGTGGGAGTGCTACGGCAAGGAAGTCAGGCGCTGCGCCACCGTCTGGTGGGACGAGTCGGCCGACACATACCGGGCGCGGGCGAAGATCACCGACGTCGCCGGCGGCGGCAACTACCAGGTCAAGGTCACCGACGTGAAGCTCCGGCGCTTCAACGGGGAGAAGGAGGTGACGGTGCGCACCGCGAAGGACCACGACGGCTGGAAGGGCACCCAGGACTTGGCGGGCACCAGCGCCGTCGATCCGTGCAAGTGGGACCAGAGCTTCAGCGTGGTGGCGACGTACAGCTGGAGAAAGGGCGGGAAGTCGGGCGAGAAGACCTGGAGCCCCAACATGGGGTGGTCGCTTCTCTGCAGGTGACCCGCCGAACGTATCCGCCCCGCGCCGAACGGTGCGGGGCGGGCGTGTCGGTTGTAATGCCGCACCAAACAGACGGCACCGGCAGTCCTGGATCTCCGGAGTAATCGCCTGGTGGCATCAGCAACGACTGATCGTTGAAGAGGCTGCTGGCGGATGGAGGGCGCACTTACTGCACCAAACCGAGGGCATGGGTGGACTCGAAAGTGCTTGCGCCCTATCGGTCCGAGGCCGTCGGATTGATTCTCCGCCGCGCGTTCTCGATCAGACGGCCGCATGCAATGACGGTCAAACGCGTCAGGTGCAAGTTGAAGGCACGAATGGCTTCGTCGATCTTTTGAGGCGCCGCATCCGTGGTCGGAGGCTGCCTCCTCGACCGGACCAGTGCACCCGCCGTCCTCGTCGGCTGCGGTGCGCTGGTGATCCTCATCGCCCCCGCCGGCATCGTTGTGCTGGAGCTGTATGGAGAGCGTCGTCGACGGCATCAGCCCTCACACGTTCCGGCCGAGCAGACGAGGGGTACCGATTGAGACCGGACGGCGACACATCACTTGGACCGGACCGAAGCGCTCGACACGTGACCGACGACCTTGTTCCTGATGACCTGTGGGAGCGTGTCGCACCCCTGCTTCCCGCACCACCGGCGCGCAGGCACCGATCCCCCGGACGAGTGCGCGTTCCCGACCGTGTGGCACTGGCGGGCATCGTGTACGTCCTGCGCAACGGCAGGCCCGATCGGACCGGCTATCCGGCTTCGGGCCGAGCGGCAGCCGATGCGTCGTTCGCTCGGCGGCGTCGGTAGTACGCGACGGTGAGGATCGCCAGGAGCGGGCCCCAGGCGAGGAGCGGGGCGTACGTCGTCCACAGCGCCCAGGCGGCCGGACCGCTGGTAGGGAAACCGTCGCCGTTCTCGTTCAACGGCTCCACGAAACCGAAGATCTGGTTCAGCACGGTGTACGCGCAGAGCATCATGATCAGCGTTGCCCCGAGTGCGGCTGGAATGACCACCGCCGGGATCGGGATCCGTCTGCCGTGCAGCCCCGGCACCCAACGCGGGACGACTTCGCCCCAAGGCCGCACCAGCCCGAGGGCGAGCAGCGCGAGTCCTTCGGATACCACGGACAGCCCGATCACGTACGGGCGTTCCCACGCCGCCCAGTGGTAGTCCGCGTCGTAGCCGGACAGGCCCAGCACCAGCGCGACACGCCATAGCCCAGACGGCAGGACACACAGCGGGATGGCATGGGCCACCCGGACCGCCCAGCGGGGAACGGGCTCGACGGGCTTGCGGCCGGTCGGCGCGCCGACTGACATCTCGGCGGCGGTTGCTGCTGCTGAGTCCCTGGCATGCGTGGTCATATGTGCCCTCCCTGGCGAGATCCGACGTTGTCGATCTTCGCGTGCGGGGTGGGTGCTCAGCGTCAGCCGTCGGGTTGACCCGGTGGGCGACCACAGGATGACACCGCCGGCGCCAGCACGAGCGGATTTCCTCCAGTAGCCCGCGCGATAGTGTCGGCAAACGATCGCTTGACGACACCCTTCGGGCATGTCCGTTGAACCCGGATGTACCGGGGCTCCGGGACGGTGCCGACCCGCCAGGACCAGGGTGTTCTCGGGCGGGGAGAGGTAGATGCCCACCTCGTCGCGTGCTTTGCTCACGAACTGCGGGTCGGTGGACAGCTTCCAGGTCTGCACGATGTGCGGTTTGAGCCCGAAGGCCCGCCAAATCCGGGAGATGGCCGACTGTGACGTCCCGGTCGCCTGGGCCATCGAGCGTGTCGACCAGTGCGTGTCGCCCTTCGGCGGCGCCTGTTCGAGGGTCGTGGCGATCACCGCCTCGACCTGCTCGTCGGTGATCTTCCGCGGCGCCCCCCGGGCGTGGCTGGTCGGTCAGCCCTTCCAGCCGGTCCGTGACGAACCGGGCCCGCCACTTGCGCACCGTCTCCCGCGAGACGCCCCATACCTGGGCGACCTGCGAGTTCGTCCTACCCTCCGCACACGCCAGCACGATCTTCGACCGCAACACCAACGACTGAGCCGCACCCCGCTGCCGCGACCGGCCCCTCAACACCCGGCGTTCCTGCTCGGACAACTCAGGCGACAACGGCTTCGGACTCGGCATCCACCCGCGCTGGCAACTGCCAAGGAACAGGCTGATTTCGCATGACCGCATCCTGCCACGCCTACCGCAGGGTGGCCGCTTCACCGACGGATGCAGGCCACGGATATGGTGCTGACGACCGATGGAACGGCGGCTGTGGCCTGCTTCGAGCATTGCGTGGACGGTGGCGTGTCTGGCCCGGATGCGGTTGGCGAACCGGTCACTCTTCCACGGCGAGGCCGGGGCCTCCCCGGACAGCACAGGCTCGTCCGCCTCCTCCTTCCTGACCGGTTCGGGCAGGAGGACGTGCAGACACTGGCGATGGCGGGCGACAGCACGCTCGGCGGCATCACCGAGGTTGCTCCACAAGTGCCACCGGTCAGCGACCTGGAGGGCTTGCGGTGCCCCGGCCCTGGCGCCTTCCGCGAAGAACGGCGCACGGTCGCGGCAGACGACCTCGATCCCGGGGCGGGCGGCAGGCCACCCCGGCCACGCTGGGCGCCTCCCGGTCGGTCAGCAGGTCCACCGGTCGTCGGGTCTCGACGTCGACCAGCACGGTGCCATAGGCATGGCCCCTGCGGGTGGCGAACTCATCGACGCCGACCACCCGAGGAGACGGGATATCCGGCTCGGGCAGGGCACTGACCAAGCGCAGGACCGTGCTCCGACTGACGGACACGCCCAAAACCGCGGACAGTCGGGCACCGGCCCGGCCCGCCAGGGCGAGACCTACCGAAGCGAGCCTGGAGCGCAGCCGCTCTGTGCACTGGCCGTGCTTCCGGGTCAAGCCGGGTATCTGCTCGACGAAGGTCCGGCGCGGACACACCCTGTCCAGAATCCGGAAGCGCCGGACGCTCAGGTGGAGTACGACTCTTCGCCCACCACTCGGGACATCGGCGGGAAACCGCAGGTAGGAGCTGTGAACCCGAGCCGACCAGATGCCGCACTGCGGGCAGGCGGCGCCCCGTGAGGTGCTGTGCGCGTCAACACGGACTCTCGCGATATCGACGTCTACCGACAGCACCGCGACGTCCGCGATCGACGGGAACAACAGCTCCTCAACCGGAGCACAACTTCTCTCACGGGCGAGATGTCAGCCCCACCGCGACGATCACGATCTATTTTCGGTCTGCTTCTCACGCCATCCGGCAGCCGCCAACAGTCACTCACCGTGCACGTGTCACTGAGTAGGCCCGGAGCGCGGTGCCGGGATTGCTCCCGGTCCGTTTCTCCGGACCTCTCGCCGAACCCGCCGTGCGCCTCTCAACGCAACGGGCTCTCCACGGTCTCTGCCGTCAGACGGGGTTCGCAGGCTGCCATGGGTTGGGGATCGTGCTGGCCCGGTATCGGTAACGGCTGACCGTGACCGATGCGATCCGGAACAGTTCGATCCCGTCTGCCGCGATCGGCAACCACCGCCCGGTGGGAGTGGTGAACCGACGGCGGACGTCGCCCCAACTCCAACGGTGGCCATCCCGCAGCATGCGGATCAAACGCCACCACACGAAGGCGTCAAGCTTGGTGAAGACATGTTTGGCGACAGCGTGCTTGAAGTAGTTGGCCCAACCGCGCATGATCTGAGTGAGTCTGATCAGCACGGTGGCAAGATCCTGCTGCGATGTCCTGCCTGTCAGAGCACGGATCTTCGCCTTCAGGGACCGGGTGGGCCGGTCCGTGATGAAGGTGTAGATGTGCCATTTGTTCGTGCCTCCTTTGCGTTTCCACTGGATGCGGAAGCCCAGGAAGTCGAACCCATCACTCATGTGCGCGATCCGGGTCTTCGCCTGTGACAGGCGCAATCCCAGAGGTTCGAGCACATCAGCGACTTCTTCGCGCAGTGCCGTGGTGTCGGCCTCGGTGCCGTGCACCAGGACGACGAAGTCGTCCGCGTAGCGGACGGCCCGCCACGTCGGCCGACCCTTGCGGCGCCGGTAGGCGCGTTTACCTTCGGTGGCCATCGTCCCGCCCGGCTCCCACGACTCGTGCAGGTGCTCATCAAGCGCCGACAGAGCAATGTTCGCCAGCAGGGGGGAGAGGATGCCGCCTTGCGGGGTGCCGGTCAACGTCTCCTTCGTCTCACCGAGTTCAGTAAGAATCCCGGCCTTGAGGAAGGATTTGACCAGCATCAGGACACGCTTGTCCTTCACCCGGTGACGCACTCGGTCCATCAGGGCCGTGTGGTCGATCGAGTCGAAGCACGCCTCGATGTCCGCATCCAGCACCCAGCGATATCCCCGGGTGCCGAAATAGTGGATCTCGGCGATCGCGTCCTGGGCCCGCCGTCGGGGCCGGAACCCATAAGAGACCGGCTTGAAGTCGGCCTCGAAGATCGGTTCCAGCACCAGTTTCAGCGCCGCCTGAACGACCCGGTCCGCGATCGTCGGAATCCCGAGCTTGCGAACCTTCCCCGAGCCTCCCGGCTTGGGAATGCTGCGTTCCCGCACCGGCAGAGGGCGGAACGAACCGCCCTTGAGGGCGGCCCGCAGGTCGTTCAGGAACCCGGGGACACCGATGGACTCCTCAACGTCGGTGGCGGTTAGGCCGTCGACGCCGGGAGTCCGGGCTCCCCGGTTGCCCGCGACCCGGTCGAACGCCACCAACAGCGTCGCCGGGTCGTGCACGAAGTTGAACAGGTCATCGAACCGGCGGCCGGGATCGGCCACCGTCCAACGGTGAAGCTTGGCCTGCATCTCCAGTACCCGGGCCCGAGGGCCCGGGGCTCCGCCGTTCGGCGGGGCGTCTTCCGGCATTGCAGCGTCCTTCCCTTCTCGATACCGCTGCCGCCCTTCCCCATGCGGCCGGCTTTCCCGGCCTCGGAGTACTACGGCGGCTCCGCCCCGTCCCCAACCGATCGGCGGTCGATGCGCCCAGCCTCGGCAGCCTGCTGGAGACAGGTGGCGGGGCGAGGTTCGGGACGGTTCCCGTGTTCACTGTGGTTCGCTCGACGGAGTAGGAGCCCGGCTGTGTCCCTGCGGTATCGCCACGAGTACGCCGCAGGCTTTCCTCGTGGCCTCCCAGCCAGCTTTCGTAAACCGACCGAGGAGTTGTCAGACCACCCGAAAGGATGACCCGAGTACGCACCGCTTCCGGCCCAGATCCACCAGGTTCGAGCCGGAGGCTCGTTAAGAGACGTAAGACGCCGGTTCCTCGCGTACTCCTCTCCATCACGCTTGCCGGACCCGCCCCATCTGGCAGTACTGGTCACGTCCCGGCTTTGTCAGGGCCGCTCTCACCCTCCCCGGCATCACCCGGATCAGTCGGGTAGGTGCGGCGCATTACTGCGCCGCACCCCCCTCAGAACCGCCCGGGCGGCTTTCACCGCAAGCGGCTCAAGCAAGTCCTGCTGGCGTTACAGATTGAGATACCGGGCCCTCTGCCGTCTCCCGCCTCTCTCGGGGAAGACATGAGGCGTGAATGATGCGCCGGTTTTCCAATTCTTCTCCTCGAACAGCAATCCGTTGGCTTCGGATCCCAACCTTGACCGTCGTCAGCCACTGCTCCCATTCCTCGGGGGACTGCGGCTGGTGATAGGCGTGCAGGAGAAAGTCCCCGCATTCCGGACAGCGGCCACCCTGCCGTCTGAGCAGAAGCATGCCGAGAGAATTCACCGGAGGCGAGGCTGCCTTGCGGCGACGGTCGGCCCAGTATTGGGCCAGGTTCGGGTCATCCGGAGATGCCGTTCCCTTCACCATCACATGCCGCACGATCTTGGTCCAGGAGAATCTGGGTACGCAGTTGCCGGTTGCCCGGCTACCGAACACCCACCGGTTATTCCGTGACTGGTTGAACCTGCCGAAGTACTGGTCGACCACCCAGCGTTTCGGCTTGTTCGGGTGGGAGCGGATTGCCCATTTGAACAACAGCTTCCACATGTAGTCGTCCAGCTTGGAGAACTCCTTGCTGGACACGACGTGCCGTTGGTAGTTAGCCCATCCCCGGATGACCGGGGCCAGGGTTGCTACCACCGATGCCGCGCTTCCGCCGTAGCGAGCGTGGACTTCGGCGCGCAGTCGTCGCCGGATTCGCATCAGAGCTTCAGTACTTGGTTTGATCAGCAGCTTGCCCCCGTAGCGGCGGATGTTGAAGCCGAGAAAGTCACACCCCTGATTGAGGTGCACAATCTGGGTCTTGTCTTCGTTGAAGACCAGACCGCGCGGCTCCAGCCACTCGGAAAGCTGCTGCTTGACCTGGTGCGCCTGCTCCCAGCTGTAACACAACACCAGCTGGTCGTCGGCGTATCTCACCAGCACTGGGGAACCGGGAACCGTCGCCCCGGCATGTCTGCCGGAGGTGTAGTACCGGACTCCCGCAGCCGTTTCCATACCGTGCAGGGCAATATTCAGCAGCAACGGACTGATGCCCCCGCCTTGGGGAGTTCCTTCCTCCGTAGGCGAGAAGCTGCCCTTCTCCACCACGCCCGCCTTCAGCCACTTGCGGATCATCCCCTTCCCAGGGAATCCGCCAAGCCGGCCGAGAAGGTAGTCGTGGTTGATGTGGTCGAATGCTGCCCTCAGGTCAGCGTCGAGCACCCACACGCGCCCCGGGTTCTTCCCGCGAGCGACATTGAAGATCGCCGCGATCGCATCGTGGCATCCACGCCCTGGCCGGAATCCATAGGACTTCGGCTCGAAGCGTGCCTCCCACTGAGGTTCCAGCGCGTTACGCACCCGATTCTGCTGGACGCGATCGGCGATGGTCGGAATCCCCAGTGGCCTGAGCTTTCCATTGCTCTTCGGGATATGCACCCGCCTTACTGGCCGGGCTTGCCACGGAGTTGTCGTTCGCTGGATTGCGCTCGCCAGCTCCGCCCTCGACGAGGAGTTCAGTACCGTCTTCCCGTCGACCCCGGCCGTCTTGCGGCCAGTATTGTGCTCGGTCGCTCGCCGCACGCTTACCAGCGTGTTGGACCAGCTCCGTAGCATCAACCTTTGCAGACTGCGGACCTTCTTACGGTCTCCAGCCTTTTCCGCCGCGAAGATCCTTTGCCTCAACCGCTGTATGTCCCGCTCGACTGACCGCCAGTTGACGGCATCCCATTCGAAAGGAACATCTTCAGGTCCGTTCACCGCAGCAGGCTCCGGTCCGGCCGAGGCCGTTTCGCAGTCTTCCACCGTGCCCAACGTTCCTTTCCGTTCCAGCGTCTTGCATCGTTGATCTATCGCAGACTCACCAAGCCCACGTCAGCTCTCTTTCGAGCCGGGCACGATGCCCGTATCCGGCCGGTTGACCGACGCGACCGCCGAGGGAAGCAGTCATGGCGCGTCGGTTTCCCGTCGCCTTTCGGCACACCGGCATTGGCTTCTTGGGCTCTCCTGTTCCCACCAGGGGATTCACCTTCCTTACGGTCGGGCTACCCGCCGCTGTCTGCGTTGGGACTCTGATGGGGTTTCCGTGTTCCGCGTGACGGAGATCCGACCGGGGTGGGTGCTTCCTTTACGCCGGGATGGTGGTGTCCACGCGACTGGCACAGCCTCACCAGTCGCCACCTGCCGCTTCTCAACGGCCAATCCTGTACTCCGGTCCCGCAATCCATCTCCCGAAGGTGCTGATAACGGCGCATACGGAAATTCACTGCACGTTCACCCGTCCGGTCTTCCCCAGCCGGTAACTCCTGGATGGCGCAGGAGTCCTTGGGCCTTCCCGCGGGCTTCACACCACCCGGTTACCCAGGTCGCATGCCGCGGTGGGGAGAGCGTCTGGACACTCGCCCGATCGCAACGTCGAACATCACCTCCTCCGATCCCTCAACCATTGCGATCACTCACATCACGCGACCTCACGTCGCACGGCTGCCCTCAGCTTCAACCCGACTGCTGCGACAGCCGGTTGGTGCAGGTCTTTCACCTCCACTCGAACCAACAGCGCCTCACGGCGCAAACAGAAGTTGAGCCAGAGCCACTACTGCCTCGTAGAGCCAAGGCCCAGTCTGACAAATGATCTCTGCGAAGCTTCGGTGTCCGAGGCCGTAGGAGGGGTCATGGGGATTGAGCTGGAACTGCACTCGGGACGACCCGTGCGAAAGGGGTAGTCCCGGGACACCTTGCTGCGGGGTTCTTACGAGCACGGTGAAGCGTTGGCGAGGGTGCTGAGCGCCCTCGACCGGCATGGGTCGGGCAGGCTCGGCGGATCGTGCTGGAGCAGGGCTTCCTGCGGGAGGGGTCGGGGACGCCGTCCCGGGGTGAGACCCCAGGAGGAAGTGTCCTCTGAACCGCTACGCCGCGCGAGGGAGGCTGCCTCCTTCGCACGGCGTAGTGGTTCTGCCCGCGTGGCTGACTTCTCGTTGCGCCTGCTTGATGAGGATGCAGCCATGACCCTGAAGATCATTCACCGGCCCCCGTCCGTTAGTGACACCGAGCGGCCCGTTCCTCGTTGGGCGATGCGCCTGGCCTATGCGCTTCCGCTGCTTCTGCTGCCGTCGTGCCTGTGGCGGCTGCCCTTCGCTCTGCACTTCGACATGGGGCAGGTTCAAGAGGGCGGCATGCCGGCCTCTTGGGTGGCTTGGGTGGGCATCCTGTACATCCTCGGGCTCAGTGCGTTGTCGGAAGCGATCGCGTTCTTGACCATCGGGCTGGTCCGGGGCTGGGGAGAGGTGGCGCCCGACTGGATCCCGATCCTCGGCGGAAGACGCGTTCGGCCGGTGGCGGCATTTGGCCCCGCTGCCCTCGGCGGCCTGATGCTCACGCTTCTGTTCACCACCGTTCCGATCGGCGGGGGTCGCGAGCTTACCTTTTACGGCGTCATCGACACTGTCGAATACAGCAATGCCGCCTGGGAGACGGTGGCGACGGTGTGTGTTACCCCCCTCGCCGCCTGGGGACCCATCACCCTCGCTCTCGCGATCGCCTACTACCGCCGCCGAACCGTCGCCGTCACTGAGAACTCCTATCGAAATGATCTCTGAGGCGGTCGGATCATCGTGGGAGTGACGATTCGGGTGCGGGATGGCACGGCCGAAGCCTTGGAATGCCGGTGAGGACGCGGCCCGGCTGTCGCACGCCCGCTTCAACGAGGCATGCTTTCCGTGACAGCGTGTTGGTTCAGGCGTGACCAGGCTCCGACGCCCAGGGCTGTTCCGATGCCCAGGAACGCGCCGACCCCGGCGGGCACCACCCACTGCGTCATCGAAGGCGCGGCAGCACTGCTGTTCCCGGCGAGGGCGACTACGGCGGTCAGCAGGCCCCAAGGGATCAACAGCGTTCCCGCCCAGGCCGGGGGGAGCAACAGCCACCGGGGGAGTCTCCGTCCCCATGGCCGGACGAGGGCGAATGCCAGCATCACCCCCATCAGTGCCAGCACGGCCGTGAAGTCGATGCCGTGTCGTTCCAGCCACACCAACGCATCGGGAGCACCGTTCCTCTCGAACTCGCCCGCCACGTCGAACCCGTCCGCAAGCCCCGCCTTGCCGCCGAATGCCCAGTACATCTTCATAGCGACATAGGGCGCGGCAGCCGCACTGCCCAGCGCCACGACCATCCGAGCTGCCGTCGGCGTCACCACGCGCGTCATTTCCACTCCTGCCCAGTGCTCTTACTGGCCAACGGCTGTCGTCGGCCGGTTCCACCGTGCTCCTGTGCCGGCGTCCAGGCGTCACGCCTGGGTACCGTCGCCACGATGGGCTCTCCCCCGAGTGGCGGAAGCAGGATCATCCGCTGGTACGCGATGCGTTCAGACGTCTCCAGCAGATGAGCGTGCATCCGAGGGTGAGGAAGGCTTCATGGATGTCGTCGGTATCTCCCAGCGGATCCTCAGGCGGCGGAACGGTCAACGGGGCTTCGTCCCGTCTTGGATCCCCTTTTAGAAGCCGTAACAGAAAGGGGGCCAGTCCACCGCGCTGATGCGGTGGGCTGGCCCCTTGTGTCTCCTTCCTGGATCAGGTCAGTCGCGGTCGGCGACCTTCCTCCCAGGCCCGGTCCATCGCAGCAGCAGCCGAATCCCCAGCCAACCGCTCGATCCTCTCGGGCACCTCGCGCTCGTCGAGGACGAAGAGCCTTCCACCGACGACATGGGTGGTCGTCTTCCAGCTCAGACGCTGACCCGCCTCCCTGGCGGCACGCCGGACATCCTTGAGCTCGCCCATCTCCGCAAGGTCGTCCGTGCCGAGGATCAGCTGCCCGTAGTAGCCCTCGTACTCCGGCTTCAGCGCGGCCCGCATCAGCGACTCAAGCCGGTCGACCAGCTTCTCGTACCGTTGCCGGCCAGCCCATCCTTCGCGGGCATCGCACAGCTCCCCACCTCTGCCCGCAGCCGCGTGTGTGCCATATGCGTGCTGCGAGTACGAAGGCCCTCCCGTCCGACGGACGGAAGGGCCTCTGAACAGGTGCTTCTCTGTGCCCCCGGCAGGATTCGAACCTGCGACACCCGCTTTAGGAGAGCGGTGCTCTATCCCCTGAGCTACGGAGGCCGGGGCTGGAGGGTTGTGCTGCCAGTCCCTGGTGGTCGCCCGTGAGGGCGGCCGGGGTCAGCCTACCGGGTCGAGGGGGTGCTTGTGGAATGGGTTCGCGTGGCGTGCAGGTCGGGTGGGGTGGTGCCGGGCGTGGGGTGGGGCCCGGGGCGGCGGGGGAGCGCCGCCCTGGGGCCGGGGTGCTGGGCAGGGCCGGGTGGTGGGTGGGTCAGGGGAGGTGGACGTAGGTGTAGTCGAAGGGCTTGTCGTTGATGCCGTGCCTCGGTGGGGCGATCCAGCCGGCGATCTTGCCGCGTTCGTGGACGGGCTGCATCAGTGAGCGGACGTGGGCCTTGTCGATGTCCGTCGGCAGCCAGCGGCCCTTGTGCGCTTCCCACTCCGCGGCGGCGATCAGCTCGCCGCCCGGGGTGGCCTCGATGCCGGAGAACGCGCCGACCTTGCGGTTGAAGGCGATGTGCGGGAGGTGGAGCCGCGCGGTCATGCCGGCCTGTTCCAGGGTGCGGTTCCAGCGGTTGACGCCGTTCTGGCAGTCGCTGATGTACTCGCGGCGCAGGTCGGTGTTCAGCCCCACCAGGGCGGCGACCTCGGTCTGGCCGATCTGGCCGTCGGTGATCGCGTCGACCATGATTGATTCGCTGGTGAGCCGGTGGTCGTCGCGGCGGCGTTCCTCGGCCCAGCGTCCCTTGAGTCCGGCGGTGAAGTAGTTCGCCACGTTGGTCGAGGTCTCGGAGCCGAACAGGTCCAGCGAGACCGAGTAGTGGAAGTTCAGGTATTTCTGGATGACGGGGAGCGGGATTCCGCCGTGGGCCACGACGTCGTCGGAGTCGTGTTCGATCATCAGCGCCACGGTCCGCTCCACGATCCGGTCGATGCCGGTCGTGCCGACGAACATGTGGTGCGACTCTTCCTTCAGCATGAACTCGCACGTCCGCGACAGCGGGTCGAACGCGGACTCCTTCAACGTGCCGAGCTGGTACTTGCCGTCCCGGTCGGTGAAGTAGGTGAACATGAAGAAGGACAGCCAGTCCGTCGTCTCCTCGTTGAACGCGCCGAGGATGCGCGGGCTGTCCTCGCTGCCCGAGTTGCGGTGCAGTAACTCCTCGGCCTCGGCCCGCCCTTCGCGGCCGAAGTAGGCGTGCAGCAGGTACACCATGGCCCAGAGGTGGCGTCCCTCCTCGACGTTGACCTGGAAGAGGTTGCGCATGTCGTAGAGGCTCGGAGCCGTCGCGCCCAGGTTGCGCTGCTGTTCGACGGAGGCCGGTTCGGTGTCGCCCTGGATGACGATCAGCCGTTGCAGTGCGGCACGGTATTCGCCGGGCACCTGCTGCCAGACGGGTTCGTCCTTGTGTTCGCCGAAGCCGATCCGCCGGTCCCGGTCGTGTTCGGCGAGGAAGATGCCCCAGCGGTAGTCCTTCATCGCGACGTGTCCGAAGTGCGCCCAGCCCTCGCGCCCGACGTTGACCGCCGTGCGCAGGTAGACGTCCCTGGTCGGCAGGGTCGGGCCCATCGACTCCCACCAGTTGAGGAAGTTGGGCTGCCAGGACTCCAGTGCCCGTTGCAGTCTGCGGTCCTCGTGGAGTTCGACGTTGTTGGGGATCTTCTCGGAGTAGTCGGCGCTGTTCGGCATGGCTCAGACTCGCTTCCGGTCGAAGGCGGCGCGCTGCCCGGTGCCGAACTTGCGCAGCGCGCCGTCGGGTCCGGAGGCGTTGGGGCGGTAGAAGATCCAGTTCTGCCAGGCGGCGAGCCGTCCGAAGATCTTGGTCTCGGTCGTCTCGGGCCCGACGAAGCGGTAGTTGGCCTCCAGGCCGCTCAGCGCGTCGGGGCTGAAGCTGGCGCGTTCCTCCAGGGCGATGCGCGTCTCCTCGTCCCAGTCGATGTCGTCGGGGGTGAAGGTCACCAGGCCGAGTCGTTCGGCGTCCTCGGCCGTCGTCGGTTCGCCCGCCCGCGCTTCGACGGCGGCGTGTCCCTCGTCGTCGCCGAAGAACCGCGTCCGCAGACGGGTGAGGTCGTTGCCCATCGGCAGCGGTCCCAGGTTCATTGGGCCAACGGTGATCGTGGCGGGCTCGGCGTCGGGGTCGATGTCCTCGAAGACCCCCAGCAGTTGGAACGAGCGGTCGGCGGCCAGGGCGAGTTCGAGCAGCGAGCCCGCGAAGCAGCTGCCCGGCTCGATCATCGCCATCAGGCTCCTGCTGGTGACGTCCAGCCGCTTCAGGGTGCGCTTGGCGAACAGCACGATCTCGTTGGCCAGCCAGTCGTCCCGGTGCGTCAGCAGCAGGTTGTCGTGGGCGAGCACGCGGGCGGCGTCGCCCTTGGTACGGAACACCCAGGTGCCCAGCCCGGTCTCGTTGGTGCGCAGGTCGAGGATCAGGTCGTCCAGCTCGCGCAGCAGGGCGAGTGGCCAGAACGAGGCACCCTGCTCGTGCATCCCGGCGACGTCGGCCGGGGCGTCGGTGTCCGGGCCGTGCACGGTGATTTCGGCGCGGCCGCCCGTCCGGTCCAGGGTGGCGGTCACGTGCCCGTACGAGATCTCCGTGTCGGTCCGGGTCTTGGCAAGCGGCGGCAGGCTGATCCCGCGTGCGCCGGAGGCAGGGCGCTGGGAGCGGGCGGCGAACTCGGCGGCCCGTCGTGCGACCTTCTCCGTCCAGCCGGGGCGTGGTACCGCCTCGTCGATCAGCCGCCATCGCACGGCCTTCTTGCCGCCCAGGCCCTCGGTCCTGGTGGAGAAGTGGTCGGCGAGGTCGCGGCGGACGTGCCGCTTCTCGACGATGCGGGTGAGGCCGCCGGTGCCCGGCAGCACGCCGAGCAGCGGCAGTTCGGGCAGCGAGACGACGGAGGACCGGTCGTCGACGAGCATGATGTGCTCGCAGGCGAGCGCGAGTTCGTAGCCGCCGCCGGAGGCGGTGCCGTTCAGGGCCGCCAGGTAGGTCTGGCCGGAGTGGGCGGAGGCGTCCTCCATCGCGTTGCGGGTTTCGTTGGTGAACTTGCAGAAGTTCACCTTCCAGGCGTGGGCGGAGCCCGCCAGCATCCGGATGTTCGCTCCGGCGCAGAAGATCTTGTCCTTGCCGCCGGTGAGCACGACCGTACGGACCTCGGGGTGCTCGAAGCGCAGCCGCTGCACCGCGTCGTGGAGCTCGATGTCCACGCCGAGGTCGTAGGAGTTGAGCTTCAGCTCGTATCCGGGCACCACGCCGCCGCTCTCGTCGACGTCCATGGTCAGCGTCGCGACGGGGCCGTCGAGGTCGATCCGCCAGTGGCGGTAGCGGGACGGGTCCACCCGGAAGTCGATCCGGTCGGGCCGGAGGGCCGCCGATCCGCTGGGCGCGCTTGCCACCGAGGTCATGAGCCGTCCCCCTGCTGATGCGTCGGGCGTCGAACGTCGGGGTAAATGCTACGTTCATTCGTCTTGCCGTCAAGAGTTTGTAGCACTTTGAGTCCGGGGGCGGGCCGTGGCCGGATACGTAGGATGTGCGGATGCCCGCCCGCTCCGCCCGTCCTCCCCGTCGTCCGGCCGGTCCTGCCCCGAGGACCGCAGCCGACGCGCCCACCGTTTCCCGACGGCATCAGGCCGGTGCGGAGAGCGCCCGCGGGCTGTTGTTCACGGTGCTCGGTGAGCTCGTGCTGCCCTCCGGTGAACCGGCGTGGACCTCGGCGTTCATCGACGTGCTCGGACGCCTCGGCGTCGAGGAGAAGGCGAGCCGTCAGGCGCTGATGCGCACCGCCGCCGACGGCTGGCTCACCTCCGAGCGCGTGGGGCGGCGCACCCGCTGGACGCTGAGCCGGAACGCGGAGAGCCTGCTGACCGAGGGTGCCGCTCGAATCTACGGATTCCAGGGGATGCAGCGGGAGTGGGACGGGCGGTGGCTGCTGGTGGTGGCGCGGGTGCCCGAGAGCGACAGGTCGGCGCGGCATCTGCTGCGTACCCGGCTGACCTGGGCGGGCTTCGGCAGCCCGGCGCCCGGCCTGTGGGTCAGTACCCACCCCGACCGGATGGAGGAGGCCGAGCGGGTGCTCGGCGAGGCGGGCGTGCTGGGCGAGGCGCAGATCTTCCTCGGCGAACACCGGGGTGGCGGCGAGCTGTCGGCGATGGTCCGGCAGGCCTGGGACCTCGACGCGATCGAGGAGAGCTACGAGGAGTTCCTCGGCGCGTTCGCCTCCCGGACCTCTCGGACCTCCCGGAGCTCTCGGACCTCCCGGGACACCGTGGTCCGGTTGGTCGAACTGGTGCACGCTTGGCGCAGCTTTCCGCTGCGGGACCCGGAGCTTCCGGCGGCTCTGCTGCCCGCGCGCTGGAGCGGTGGGCGGGCGGCGGATCGCTTCCGGCGCCGGCACGGCCAGTGGGCGGCGGACGGGCGGGCCGAGTGGGGGCGGATCACCGGCAGTGCGGGGTGATCCGTCCGGCCCGTGACCTCAGTGGTCGTTGCTGAGTTGTCCGGCGAGTTTGCCGTGCATCTCGGCGCTGGGTTCGTTGAGGCCGATGATGGTGACCTTCTTGCCGCGCTTGGCGTATTTGGTCTCGACAGCGTCCAGGGCGGCCACGGAGGAGGCGTCCCAGATGTGGGCGTCGGTGAGGTCGATGACGACGTCGTCGGGGTCGTCCCTGTAGTCGAACTGGTAGACGAGGTCGTTGGAGGAGGCGAAGAAGAGCTCTCCGGTGACCGCGTAGACGACCTGGTTGCCGTCCGGGTCGACGACTCCGGTGACCTCGGCGAGGTGGGCGACCCGCTTGGCGAAGATGATCATCGCGGTGACGGAGCCGAGGATGACACCGACGGCGAGGTTGTGCGTGGCGACCACCGCGACCACGGTCACGGTCATCACCAGGGTCTCGCCGACGGGCATCCGCCTGAGGGTCTTGGGCTGGAGGGAGTGCCAGTCGAAGGTGGCGAAGGCGACGAGGATCATCACCGCCACCAGGGCGGCCATCGGGATGTCCGAGACGACGGGCCCGAAGACGATGCACAGCACCATCAGGAAGCTGCCCGCGAGGAAGGTGGAAAGACGGGTGCGGGCGCCGGACGTCTTCACGTTGATCATGGTCTGGCCGATCATGGCGCAGCCGCCCATGCCGCCGAAGAAGCCGGTGACGATGTTGGCGATGCCCTGGCCGATGGACTCGCGGGTCTTGTTGGAGCGGGTGTCCGTGATGTCGTCGACGAGCTTGGCCGTCATCAGCGACTCCATCAGCCCGACCAGCGCGAAGGTGAAGGCGTACGGGGCGATGGTGGTCAGGGTGTCCAGGGTGAAGGGCACGTCTGGCAGGCCCGGGACGGGGAGCGAGGAGGGCAGCTCGCCCTTGTCGCCGACGCTGGGTACGGCGATCCCGGCGGCGATGGTGATCACGGTCAGGGTGATGATGGCGACCAGAGGCGCCGGGACCACGGTGGTGATCTTGGGGAAGAACACCATCAGCGCCAGTCCGCCGACGATCAGCGGGTAGACGGCCCACGGGACGTCGTGCATCTCGGGGACCTGCGCCATGAAGATCAGGATGGCCAGCGCGTTGACGAAGCCGACCATGACGCTGCGCGGCACGAACCGCATCAGCTTGGCGACGCCCAGCGCGCCGAGTGCGACCTGGATGAGGCCGCCGAGGATGACGGCCGCGATCAGGTAGCCGAGCCCGTGCTCACGGTTGAGCGGCGCGATGACCAGGGCGATGGCGCCGGTCGCCGCGGAGATCATGGCCTTGCGTCCGCCGACGACGGAGATGACGACGGCCATCGTGAACGAGGCGAACAGGCCGACGGCCGGGTCGACGTCGGCGATGATCGAGAAGGAGATGGCCTCGGGGATGAGCGCCAGGGCGACGACCAGACCGGCCAGTACCTCGGTGCGCAGGACCTTGGGGGAGGCGAGCCAGTCGGGCTTGACGGCGTGCCGGGAGAGGCGGGCGCGCAGCGTGGGGCCTGCGGTGGGTGGTGAGGACATGCGACCGTTTCTGTTCGGGCGCGCACATCCTCGGAACTGAATGCGGGCGCGGTGTGGCGCGGTGCCGCCCAAGGGGCGGACTCCCCCGGCGGCCCGGCCTTGCGGGGGCCTACCGGGTGGGGGCGGCGGCCTCGGCGGCTGCCGGTCGGGCATCATTGCCCGGAAGTCTGTGGGTACGGAACGGGTCTTGGCGGGGCCCGCGCCCGTGCCGGCAGCCCTGGCTGTCGCCTGTACAGCGCGGAACCGCTGTCAAAACTCTACCCTGACGTGAGGGCAGAGTCGACTTGTGGCTTGTGAAGTGCAGGTAAACGGCGCTGAGGATCATGTGATTCCAGACACGCGAAGGAGAAGGCGCGGCGATGACTGAGCGGCAGATGCAGATCGGCGAGGTGGCCGAGCGGACCGGTTTGTCGCTGCGCACGATCAGGCACTACGAGGACGTCGGCCTGGTGATCCCCTCCGCCCGCAGCAAGGGCGGCTTCCGCCTCTACACCGAGGCCGACGTCGAGCGCCTGATGGTCATCCGCCGGATGAAGCCGCTGGACTTCTCCCTGGAGGAGATGCGCGACCTGCTGGAGATCACCGACCGGATCGCCGCCACCGACGATCCGCCCGCCGGCACGGAGAAGGAACGGCTGCGCGAACGCCTCGACACCTACCGCCAGGTGGCCGACGCCCGCTGCGAGACGCTGCGCGCCCGCCTCGTGGCCGCCGAGGACTTCGCCGCGACCCTGCGACGCCGGATGGGCGAGGGCGGCTGAGGTCAGTCGAGGGCGGTTGAGGCCGACGGGGCGGTTGAGGCCGACGGGGAGGCTGAGTCCGCGTCAGCCGCCCAGGATGTCCCGGACGAAGGCGTTGCGGAACTTGGCGCCCGGGTCCAGCTCTCCGGCGAGTGAGGTGAAGGCGGGAAGCTCGGGGTAGCGCTCGTGGAGCTGGGCGGGCGTGATGCCGAAGAGCTTGCCCCAGTGCGGGCGGGGCGCGTACGGCGCGAGGTGCTCCTCGACGAGGGCGATCACCGGCAGGACCGCCTCGGCGTCCGGCACCCAGGTGAAGTGGAAGGCGACGGTGTCGCGTCCGTACGAGGGGCTCAGCCACTGCGTGTCGGCGGCGACGGTGCGCACCTCGCAGATCTGCACGACCGGTGCGAGCGCCTCCCGCAGGGAGTCCAGCGCACGCAGGGCCTCCGCCGCGTCCGCACGCGGCAGTTGGTACTCGGAGTGCAACTCGTCGCCGCTGCTGGGTGTGAACCCGGCCCGGAAGTGCGGCAGTCGCTCGTGCCATGGGCCGAAGACCCCCAGCTGCGCAGTGCAGTTCTCCGGAGGCAGGCCCGCCATCGGGTGTGCCTGCGCGGTGGCGGGGGCGGCGTGAGGGAAGTCCACCGGCGGAAGGTCGCTGCGCTGCTTGAGCCATGCCTGGGTGAAGCGCGGCCCGCGCCAGTCCGTGAAGAGGCTCACGCTGTACGCCGCCCCGCTGACCGCCTCGAAGTCCAGCCCGGCGAACGGCAGCGCGGTGAACACCTGCTGGCTCACCTCGAAGCCCGGCTCCAGGTCGAGGGTGAGCGCGGTGACGACGCCGAGGGCTCCCAGCGCGACGACAGCACCGCCGAAGCCGTCGTCGCCGCGGTCCAGGGTGAGGGGGGAGCCGTCCGCGGTGAGCATCTCGACGCGGCGCACAGCGGCCGACAGGGGCTGGTTGGCGTTCCCCGAGCCATGCGTGCCGGTGGCGACCGAGCCCGCGACGGAGATGTGCGGGAGCGAGGCCATGTTGGCCAGGGCCATGCCCCGCTCATGGAGCAGGGTGGCCAGCTCCGCGTAGCGCACGCCGCCCGCCACTCGTACGGTGCGTGCCGCCGTGTCGATCTCGACGGACGACGGGAGCGCGGAGAGCGAGATCAGGGTGCCGTCCGGCCCGTCTGCGTCGGCGATCGCGTTGAACGAGTGGCCGCTGCCGAGCACCCGTACATGGCGGGCTTCGGCGATCAACGCGCGTAGCGCATCGAGGGATTCGGGCCGGTGCGGCGCGCCCATGGAGAAGGCGATGTTGCCCGCCCAGTTGAGGGCTCCCGCCCCGCGCTGCCGCTCAGCGTCGATCATGCCCCGGTCCTTCCCTCGGTCCCGCCCTCCGCACGACTCCGGAGGCACGGGAACACTGCCCGTTCCACGCTGGAGTTGAACTCTTCAACGACAGGGAGAATACAGAAAGAGAAGCAGCCGCAGTCATCGCGTAATACCGAAGACCGCGGCCGCTCCCTGCCTGCTCTGTGCTCTGCCGCCGTTTCCGCCGGCGGTCGGCTACCGGCCTGCCTTGCGCTTGTTCCAGACGTCGAAGCCGACGGCCGCCAGCAGCACCAAACCCTTGATGACCTGCTGGTAGTCGGTGCCGATACCGACAAGCGACATGCCGTTGTTGAGCACGCCGAGCACCAGGCCACCGATCACGGCACCCATCACCGTGCCGACGCCGCCGCTCATCGAGGCGCCGCCGATGAACGCCGCCGCGATCGCCTCGAGTTCGAAGTTGAGCCCGGCCTGCGGGGTGCCCGCGTTCAGGCGCGCCGCGTAGACACAGCCCGCGAGTGCCGCCAGCACGCCCATGTTGACGAACACCATGAAGGTGACGCGCTTGTCCTTGACCCCGGACAGCTTCGCCGCCGCCTTGTTCCCGCCCAGCGCGTACACGTGCCGTCCGACGACCGCGTTGCGCATGACGTAGCCGAGCCCGATCAGCAGCGCGCACATGACGAGCATGACCACGGGCACGCCGTGGAAGCTGGCGAGCGTCAGGGTGAACGCGGTCACTGCCGCGGCCATCGCGACGCACTTGAGGATCCACAGGTTCTGCGGGAGCACGTCCAGCTCGTACGCGACCTGCTGCCTGCGGGTGCGCCACTCGCGCAGCAGCAGGAAGAGGATCGCGAGCAGGCCGAAGACCAGGGTGGGGTTGTGGTACTGCGTGTACGGGCCCATCTCCGGGATGAAGCCCTTGGCGAGGTCCTGGTAGCCCTCCGGGAACGGCGAGAGGGACTGGCCCTCCAGGACGATCTGGGTGAGCCCTCGGAAGAGCAGCATGCCCGCCAGCGTCACGATGAACGACGGGATGCCGACATAGGCGATGAAGAATCCCTGCCAGGCTCCCGCCACCGCGCCGATCAGCAGCGACAGGATGAGCGCCAGCACCCAGGGCATGTCGTGTTTGACCATCATCACCGCCGACATGGCGCCGACGAAGGCGACGAGCGAGCCGACGGACAGGTCGATATGGCCCGCGATGATGACGAGCATCATGCCCATGGCCAGGATCAGGATGTAGCTGTTCTGCTGGATGAGGTTGGAGACGTTGTTCGGCAGCAGCAGCGTGCCGTCGGTCCATATCTGGAACAGGATGACGATGAACGCCAGCGCGACGAGCATGCCGTACTGGCGCATGTTGGCGCGGGCGTTCTGCAGCAGCAGGGCGCCCGCCGACTGCGGTGCGCCGGGCTTTGGCGACGCGTCCTTGGGGGGAGTGGTCGAGGTGGTCATGGCGGGGCCTCAGCTTCTGTTCTGGGTCATGTGGCGCATCAGCACTTCCTGGGTGGCGTCCGCGCGGGTGATCTCACCGGTCAGCCGTCCCTCCGCCATCGTGTAGATCCGGTCGCACATCCCCAGCAGCTCCGGCAGTTCGGAGGAGATGAACAGCACTGCCTTGCCCTGCGACGCCAGCTCATCGATGACGGAGTAGATCTCGAACTTGGCGCCGACATCGATGCCACGCGTCGGTTCGTCGAGGATGAGAACCCGCGGATCGGCGTGGATCCACTTGCTGAGCACGACCTTCTGCTGGTTGCCGCCGGACAGCCGCCCCACCTGCTCGAAGACGGTCGGCGCCTTGATGTTCATGCTGGTGCGGTAGCGCTCGGCGACACTGCGCTCATGGTGTTCGTCCACGACGCCGTGCCGCCGCATGCCCGGCAGCGAGGGCAGCGAGATGTTGCGGTTGATGTTGTCGATGAGGTTCAGGCCGTACTGCTTGCGGTCCTCGGTGACGTAGGCGATCCCGGCGTCGACGGCGGCCGGTACGGTCTTGGCGGTCACCTCGCGGCCCTCGACCGTCAGCGTGCCGCCGACGTACTGGCCGTAGGAGCGCCCGAAGACGGACATCGCCAGCTCGGTGCGGCCCGCTCCCATCAGGCCCGCGATGCCGACGATCTCGCCGTGCCGGACGTTCAGCGAGACGTCGTCGACGACGAGGCGCTGATGATCGGTGGGATGCCGTACGGTCCACCCGCCGACCTCCAGCGCGACCTTCTCCGCGTCCTCGCCCTCGTAGTGGGTGCGGTCGGGGAAGCGGCGGTCGAGATCACGGCCGACCATCCCGCGGATGATCCGGTCCTCCGACAACTGGGGTTCGGACTCCGGGGTTTCACGGACGGTCAGCGTCTCGATCGTGCGCCCGTCGCGCAGGATCGTCACGGTGTCCGCGATCCGCCGGATCTCGCCCAGCTTGTGGGAGATGATGATGCTCGCGATGCCCTGCTCGCGCAGGGTCAGGATCAGGTCCAGGAGGGTCGCGCTGTCCTCGTCGTTGAGCGCGGCGGTCGGCTCGTCGAGGATGAGCAGCTTCACCTCCTTCGACAGGGCCTTCGCGATCTCCACGAGCTGCTGCTTGCCCACGCTGAGGGCCGACACCGGCGTCTGCGGCTGTTCACGCAGCCCCACCTGGGCGAGCAGCGCCGCGGCCTTCCGCAGGGTGCCCTGCCAGTCGATGAAGCCCCGGGCCGAGGTCTGCTCGTTGCCGAGGAAGATGTTCTCGGCGACGGACAGATACGGGATGAGCGCCAGTTCCTGATGGATGATCACGATGCCGCGCTGCTCGCTGGCCCGGATGTCGCCGAAGGCCACCGGCTCGCCCTCGAAGCTGATCTCGCCCTCGTACGTGCCGTGCTCGTGCACGCCGCTGAGGACCTTCATCAGGGTCGACTTGCCCGCGCCGTTCTCGCCGCAGATGGCGTGGATCTCCCCTGGTCCCACGGTCAGGTTGACTTCGGAGAGCGCCTTGACCCCGGGGAAGGTCTTGGTGATGTCGCGCATCTCCAGTACGGGCCGCGTCACTTGAGCTGCCCGGCCTTGAAGTAGCCCTCGTCGACGAGGAGCTGGGTGTTGGACTTGTCCACGCTGACCGGCTTCAGCAGGTAAGCGGGCACGACACGCTTGCCGTTGTCGTAGTCGGTCGTGTTGTTGACCTCGGGCTTCTTGTCGTTCAGCACCGCGTCGCCCATCGCCACCGCCTGCGAGGCCAGCTTCCGGGTGTCCTTGAAGACGGTCTGTGTCTGCTGGCCGCGCACGATGGACTTCACCGACGCCAACTCGGCGTCCTGCCCGGTGACGACCGGCAGCGGCTCGCTCTTGGTGCCGTAACCGGCGCTCTTGAGGGCGGAGATGATCCCGATCGACATGCCGTCGTACGGGGACAGGACGGCGTCCACCCGCTGCGATCCGTAGTTCGCGCTGATCAGGTCGTCCATCCGCTTCTGCGCGGTGCCGCCGTCCCAGCGCAGCGTGGTGGCCTGGTTCATCTTGTCCTGCTTGCTGCGCACCACCAGCTGGCCGGTCTTGAAGTACGGGCGGAGCACCTTCATGGCGCCCTTCCAGAAGTACCTCGTGTTGTTGTCGTCGGGTGAACCGGCGAACAGCTCGATCGTGCGCTTCTTCCCGCCGTTCTCGCGGGGCTCGCCGAGCTTCAGCTTGTCCACGATGTACTGGCCCTGCAGCTCACCGACCCGCTCGTTGTCGAACGACGCGTAGTAGTCGACGTGCTCGGTGCCCAGGATCAGGCGGTCGTAGGAGATGACGGGGATGTTGGCGTCCGCCGCCCGCTCCAGCACCTGGGTGAGCGCGGAGCCGTCGATGGCGCCGATCACCAGGAGCCTGTGCCCCTTGGTGATCATGTTCTCCAGCTGGGCGATCTGGTTCTCGACCTTGTCGTCGCCGAACTGGAGGTCGGTCTCGTAACCCTCCTTCTGGAACTGCTTGGCCATGTTCTGGCCGTCGGCTATCCAGCGCTCCGAGGATTTGGTGGGCATCGCCAGCCCGATGGTGTTGCCGTCGTCGTTCTGGTAACGGCTGCCGCCCTTGGCCTCCTGGCCGCAGGCGGCGAGCGAGGCGGTGAGCAGCGCGGCGACGGTGGCCGCCAGAACGATACGGGGCGTACGGGAACGCCCGCGGGTCCGCGTGCGGGCGCTGGTGGTGGAAGACGGGGCAGGGGTGGGAGTGCGCATGAGGTCAGTCCCCTTCCGGGACGGGGAAACGACGGAGACCGCCGGGCAGCCGCGAGCCGAGCGGCGACATGCCGCCGTCCGCACCGTGCCGGGCCAGCAGGTCGAGGACGAGGCGCCCCCGCCGTATCCGCTCACGGGCTGTGGCGAGCGCATGGTCTCGCAGCTGAGCGCCGTAGGGGTAGATGCCGGGGGACTTGCTCAGGCCGAACTTGAGGTACAGAGGCGCGCCGCGGCGGATCAGTTCCGCGGCTTCGTACATCCGGACGTAGCCGCCGAGGTCGTCGGGGGCCTCGATGTAGAGGTCCATCGGCGTGCGGCTCACCCGGCGGATCTCGGTGAGGTGATCCGGTGTCAGGTCGGAGGGGATGTTGAGGGAGTCGGCGCCGAGGTACTCGTAGACGGCGTACGAGGCCGGGTTGACCGGGCCGATCAGCGCGGACACCTTGAAGGTGGTGTCGGACGGCAGCAGCCCCTCGGCGCGCATCCGGTGCAGGGTCCACAGCACCCCCTCGTCGGCGACGAGCAGACAGCGGACCCCGAGCCCTGTCGCCCGCAGTGCGTCCTCGACACATCCCGCCAGCGCGTCGTGGCCGCGGGCGCGCAGCCCGGCACCACCGGAGTCGGTACGGACCGAGGCGCCGGTGTCCCAGTTGCCGCGCGGGCCGGTGAACAGGCACAGCTCGATGTTCCGTTCGGCGCAGAGGGTCACCATCTCGGTGATCTCGTTGTCGGTGAGCATCCAGACGCCGCTGCCCTGGCTGATCCGGTGGATGGGTACGTCCAGGCGCGCGCTCTCCTCCAGGACGACGGCCAGCGCCTCCGGGCCTTCGACGGAGGGGATCTCGGTACGCCAGGTGCCGCCGTCGGGGAAGGTGTGCGGCGAGGCGTCGGCCGGATCGATGGCGGGCACGGGATGACCGATGCGGGTGAGCGCGTCGATGCCGGGGCGGCGGGGTGCGGACGGGGCTTTCACGGTTCTCCTGTGCTCGGTTTGCCGGGGTGTCCGGTGAGGCTCGGGGGGCTGGGGCCACGGCTCGGTCTGTTTGGTGCTGTGTGGTGCTGTGTGTTGATGTTCGTTTCTGGGGCAGACTACCTCTGCAGTAGCCGGGTGGCGCTAGGGTCGCAACAGAACCTTTCCGGTCGCCGGGTCACCACCGCCCACCAGCGCGACAGCGTCCGCGAACCGTTCCAGGGGGAACTCGTGCGTGATGAGCGGCGCCGGGTCGAGCAGCCCCAGGCCGAAGGCCCGTACCGCCTCCGACCAGGCGGACGACGGGGCACCGAAGACGCTCCGCACCTCCAGCTGGCTCAGGCTCAGGTGCACCGGATCGATGCCGGTCGCGCCGGGGGTGAACATCCCGGTCAGCACCACCCGCCCGCCTCGGCGGGCCAGCAGGCAGGACGAGGCGGCGGTGGACGGTGCGCCGGCGGTCTCCACGACCAGATCGAAGCGGCCCTGCACCGACTCCCCGCCCTCCGCGGCGGCGGGGGAGAGGCTCCGGGTCGCCCCGAAGCGCAGCGCCTGCTCACCGCGAGCCGCCCGGGGGTCGATCACGGTCAGCTCGGCGGGCGACGAGGCGGCGAGCAGTTGCACCGCGAGCAGCCCGAGGGTGCCCGCGCCGACCACCGCGATCCGCTCGCCGGGCCGGGGGCGCCCTGCCCTTACCGCCGCGGCGATCACCGCGGCCGGTTCCAGCAGGGCGGCGGCACGCAAGTCCGCGTCTTCGTGCAGCGGGTGGAGCAGCCGCTGCGGGATGACCAGATGGTCGGCGAACGCGCCCGGCTCGGTGAACCCGGTCTCGGCGTACCCGCCGCCGCACAGGCTCGTCTCGCCCTCGCGGCAGCGTGCGCACACGCCGCAGGCCCGGAACCCCTCCGCGACCGTCTTCCTTCCGACGAGCGCCTGGTCCACTCCCTCGCCCACCGCGTCGACCGTCCCGGACCACTCGTGGCCGGGGGTGACGGGGTAGCGGACGTAGGCCGCGTCGCGGTGGCCGTCGTAGACCTCCCGGTCGCTCATGCAGATCCCGGCCCAGGCGACCCGAACCCGGACCTCGCCGGCGCCTGGCTCCGGCACGTCCCGCCGTGCGACGCGGTGCTCGCCCGGCCGTTCGATCACCAGTGAGCGGCTCATTCGGGGGACCTCTTCTCCCAGCCGTCCGCCCACAGGTTGAACCGGGCCTTCTGCTGGGGGAATTCGGCCGCCGCGTCCACGTCCAGCTCGACCCCCAGACCCGGTGCGTGCGAGACCTCGAAGCAGCCGGTCTCGGGATCGACCTGCGGTGCGCCCTTGACAACCTTCTTGATCTCCGAGTCGGCGAAGTCGTTGAAGTGTTCGAGGATCTTGAAGTTGGGTGTGCAGGCGGCCAGTTGGAGGGAGGCCGCGGTGAGCACGGAGCCCCCGACGTTGTGCGGCGCCACCAGCACGTAGTGCGTCTCCGCGGTCGCCGCCAGCTTGCGGGTCTCCAGAATGCCGCCCATATGGCCCACGTCCGGCTGGATGATGTCAGCCGCCTGCGACTCGAACAGCTCCCGGAACTCGATCCGGTCGTGGATGCGCTCGCCGGTGGCGACCGGCATCTCCACCCGTTCGGCGACCTTGGCCAGCGCCTTGAGGTTCTCCGGCGGCACCGGCTCCTCCAGCCAGGCGGGCCGGAACGGCGCCAGATCCCTGGCCAGCCGCATCGCCGTGGCGGGGCTGAAGCGGCCGTGCATCTCCAGCATCAGCTCGTTGTCCGGCCCGATCGCGTCCCGTACCGCCTCGATGAGCGACACCGCGTAACGGGTCTCCTCGGCGCCGAGTTCGAAGTGCCCGGTGCCGAACGGGTCGATCTTCAGGGCCCGGTAGCCGCGTGCGACCACCTGGCGGGCCGCCTCGTGGTAAGCCTCCGGGGTGCGCTCGGTGGTGTACCAGCCGTTCGCGTAGGCCTTGACCCGGTCCGTCACCTTGCCGCCGAGCAGCTCCCAGACCGGCACGCCCAGTGCCTTGCCCTTGATGTCCCAGCAGGCCATCTCGATGACGGCGATGCCGGACATGACGATCTCGCCCGCCCGCCCGTAGTCGCCGTACTTCATCCGCCGCACGAGGTCCTCGATGGCGAACGGGTCGGAGCCGGAGATGTGGCTGGCCTCCGCCTCCCGGAGATAACCGACGAGTGCGTCGGTGCGGCCGAGCATGCGCGTCTCGCCGACACCGGTGAGGCCCTCGTCGGTGTGGACGAGGACGTAGGTGAGATTCCGCCAGGGTGTCCCGACGACATGCGTGCTGATTCCGGTGATGCGCACGGCAGGTGCCCTTCGAGTACGTTTGTATCGGCTGCGTTCGATATTTCGTCATGCGTTCGAAATGCTGGCGTGACGGTAATCAGTGGCCTCGGGGGGTGTCAATGGTCTGGGTGCCGGCGGCCGGGGTGTCAACGATCCGGGCATGGCGCGCTCAGCTGTCAGCTCACCTGTCGGTTCACCAGTACGGTCACCGGGTGGACGTTGCCCGAACGGGCAGGGCATGACTAGCCTGTGTTCGTCATACCGGTCACGTGCCGGGGTATCGAACAAGAGGATGGTGAGCGGTCATGGGACGCCTTGTGCCCGCAGTGACCAGGTCACTGGACATACTCGAGCTCTTCCTGGAGGGCGACGGCACGCTCTCGGCGCCGGACATCACCCGAAGGCTCCAGCTGCCACGCACCACCGTGCACGAACTGCTGGGCACGCTGGTGGCCCGCTCCTACCTGGTGCCCGCCCCGGAGCAGCCGGGCCGCTACCGCCTCGGCGTACGCAACTACCAGCTGGGCAGCCGCTACGCGGAACAGTTCGATCTCGCCGCCGAGGGGCGGCAGGTGGCCCAGGAGGTCGCCGAGACCTGCGACGAGACCGTCCATGTCGCGATCCTCGAGGACACCGACGTCATCTACATAGCCAAGGTGGACTCCACGCACGCGGTCCGCATGGTCTCGGCGGCGGGCCGCAGACTTCCGGCCCACTGCACCTCCGTGGGCAAGATGCTGCTCGCCTCGCTCCCGGCGGACGAGCTGGACGCCCGCATCGGAGGGCGCGAGCTGACCGCCATGACACCCAACAGCATCACCGACCCCGACGCCCTGCGTGCCGCCCTCGCCGGCATCCGCGAACGCGGAGTGGCCGCCGAACACCAGGAGTCCAACACGGACGTGAGCTGTGTCGCCGCCCCCGTGCGCAACGGTGCGGGCCGGGTCGTCGCCGCCCTGTCGATCTCCGTCCCGGTGATCCGGTGGACGGAGCAGCGCGGAGAGGAACTCTCCGGGCTGGCGGCCAAGGGCGCGGCGGAGCTGTCCACCCGGCTCGGCCACCGGGGCGCGGGCCTGTGACGGCCGGTCCTGCGAGGGCCGGTTCTGCGAGGGCTGGTTCTGTGCGCGTCGAGGCGGCCGTAAGGGAGCAGGCCGCGCTGGGGGAGGGCCCCACCTGGGACACGGCGGCGCGACGGCTGATCTGGGTGGACATCCTGGGCTCGCGCATCCACACCTACGACCCGGCGAGCGGCCGCCGTACCGTCATGGCCACCGAACAGCACGTCGGCGCGGCGAAGCCGCGGGCGGGCGGCGGCCTGGTGGCCAACCTGCGTGACGGCATCGGACTGTACGAGCCGGGGCCGGGCGCCGACGGCGGCACCGGCACCGGCCACGGAGGCGCGTTCTCCTGGCTGTTCCGCGACCCCGCGCCGGGCCGGCGCGGCAACGACGCGGCCGTCGCCCCCGACGGGGCGCTGTGGGCGGGCACCATGCGTGACGACGAGGCGAGCGGCGGCGGCAGCCTCTCCCGTATCGCCCCCGCCGGGACGGGCGGCGAAATCAGCCGCACCGTCGTCTTCCCCGAGGTGGCGGTCAGCAACGGCCTCGGCTGGAGCCCGGACGGCTCGCTCATGTACTACATCGACAGCCCGACGAGGCGGGTGGACGTCTGCCGTGTCGAGGACGGACTCCCCGTGGACCGGCGGCCGTTCGTCACCATCGAGCCCCATGGCGGTTTCCCCGACGGACTCACGGTCGACGCCGAAGGCGCCGTCTGGGTCGCGCTCTGGGACGGCGGCCAAGTCCGCCGCTACGCCCCGCACGGTGCGCTGGAGCGCGTCATCGAGCTGCCCGTGCGGCGCCCCACCGCCTGTGCCTTCGGCGGAGAACAGCTGCGCGACCTGTACATCACCACCGCCCGCACCGGGCTCCACCAGCCGCACCCGCTCTCGGGCTCCCTGCTGGTGGTACCGGACGCGGGACAGGGCCTGCCCGGGACCCCTTACCGGGGTTGACCGGGCTGACCGATCCAGATCTCTTCCGGAAGGAAACGCAGTGACAGCAGTACCCGTTCGCAGTGTCGACCCCCGCACCGGAAAGCCGGGAGACGAGGTGGCGGTGGAGGCCACCGCCCACGGCGTGGACGCGGCGGTCCGTGCCGCCGAAGCCGCCCGTGAGGCCCTCGCCGACCGCGTCCGCCGCGTCGCGTTCCTGCGCGCCGCCGCGGATCTGCTCGCCGACGCCGTCGAGGACCTCGTGACGACCGCCGACGCGGAGACCGCACTCGGACCAGTCCGCCTGCGCGGCGAACTCGCCCGTACGACAGGCCAGTTGCGAGCCTTCGCGACGGTCGTCGAGGGTGGCGGGTTCCTCGACGTCATCATCGACCGCGCCGCACCCGACGCCACCCCGCCCGTGCCCGACCTGCGCCGGTACAAGCTGCCGCTCGGAGTCGTCGCGGTCTACTCGGCGTCCAACTTCCCGTTCGCCTTCTCCGTACCCGGCGGCGACACGGCCAGCGCGCTCGCCGCCGGCTGTCCGGTCGTCGTCAAGGCCCACCCCGACCACCCGGCCACCTCCGAGGCGTGCGCGGCGCTGCTGCGCAGGGCCGCCCGCGAGACGGGGCTGCCGGAGGACACCGTCGGCCTCGTCCACGGATTCGAGGCCGGGGTGGAGCTGGTCAAGCACCCGCTGGTCGCCGCCGCCGGATTCACCGGCTCGATACGCGGCGGGCGCGCCCTCTTCGACGCGGCTGCCGCCCGGCCCGTACCGATCCCCTTCCACGGCGAACTCGGCTCCCTCAACCCGGTGGTGGTCACCGAAGCCGCGGCCACCGAGCGCTCCGAGCAGATCGGCGCAGGACTCGCGGGGGCGATGACCCTGGGAGTCGGCCAGTTCTGCGTCAAGCCCGGTCTGGTGCTGGTACCCGAGGGACCGGGCGGCGACGGGCTCGTCGACGCGCTGACGGAAGCCCTCGACGGCTCCGGGCCCGGCGTCCTCCTCGACCACCGGATGCGCGACAACTTCGTCGCGGGCGTCGCCGAGCGCGCCGCACTCGAGGACGTCGGGACGCCGGTCACCCCGGGCGCGGGCGACGAGCACACGGTCCGCGCCGGATTCCTCACCGTCCCGGCCGCGCGGCTGGCCGACGCGGGCGGGCACGACCTGCTCCTGGAGGAGTGCTTCGGCCCGGTCACCGTGGTCGCACGCTACGGCAGCGACGCCGAGGCCACGGCCGTACTCTCCCGGCTGCCCGGCAACCTCTCCGCCACCCTCCACCTCTCCGCGGCGGAGACCGCCGGTGAAGGCGACGGCGCGGCCCTGCTCGCCGGGCTCACGCCGCTCGCCGGGCGCGTACTCGTCAACGACTGGCCCACCGGTGTCGCCGTCACCCCCGCACAGCACCACGGCGGCCCCTACCCGGCCACCACCTCCACGGGCAGCTCGGTGGGCGGCACGGCGATCGAACGCTGGCTGCGCCCGGTGGCGTACCAGAGCACGCCGGAGGCCCTGCTGCCGCCGGAGCTGCGGGACGACAACCCGCTGGGCCTGCCGCGCCGGGTCGACGGGCGCCGCGAGGACTGACGCCTGGGCGGACGGGCCCGGCTGGACCAGGCCGGGCCGGAGGCCGGACCTCGCCGACGGCGCAGCCTCCGTGGCTGCGCCGTCGGCGAGGTCCTCAGCGCCTCAACCCAGCCCAGAACCTCAGCTCAGTACCTCAGCTCAGTACCTCAGCCCGTGCCCGAAGCGGTAGAGGGTCTCCTCCGGGTCGTCCAGGGCGGGGATGGCCACCGGCAGCCTGCCGCTCGGCTCCAGCTCGCCGTAGAGCGCGCGGACGAGCGCGTCCAGCGAGGGCGCACCGTAGGAGTAGCTGGCCAGATAGGCCGGTACGTCCGTGAACCGGCGGATGTCGTACGGGTTCCGCACCGCAGCGACGACCACCGGCACGCCCGTCGCCAGCAGCGCTTCGACCAGCGCCGCCTGGGCGACGCCGTCCTCCTTCCCGGCCGCCGCGGCGTTCGCCGAGACCAGGACGAGGTCCTTGCCCCCGGCCGCCGCCACCACCGCGTCGATCCTGGCCCGGGTGGGCGCGGTCCCGGTCTCCAGCGCCTCGGCGCTCTGCCCGGCCCGTGCTCCGATCGCCTCGGCCAGGGCGCGGGTCGTCGTCGCACCCCAGCCGGTGACCAGCACGGACCGGCTTTCCGAGGCCGCCAGCGGCAGCACACCGTCGTTCTTGACGAGGGTGATCGTGCGGTCGGTGATCTGACGCGCGTCCGACAGGTGGCTGCGCTTGCCGAGCGTCCGCTCGGCGCGTGCCTCGCTCACGTACGGGAACGGGAACAGGCCGCGGCGCACCTTGTGCGTCAGCACCCGGCCCACCGATTCGTCGATCCGGTCCTCCGTGATGCGGCCGGACCGTACGGCCGCGAGCACCGCCGCGAACGCGACGTCCATCTCGGGCGCCAGCACGAGCTGGTCGCAGCCCGCCTCCAGCGCACGGACCGGGGCGACGTCGGGCGGGAATTCCCCTGCGGCGCCCTGCATGTCGAGCGCGTCGGTGACGATGAGTCCGTCGAAACCCAGCTCTTGGCGGAGCAGCCCGGTGACGATCGGATGCGACATGGTGGCCGGGACCTCGGTCGGGTCCAGCGCGGGGACGACGATGTGCGCCGTCATGACGGTGTCGACACCGCGCCGGATGGCGGCGCGGAAGGGCGGCAGGTCGATCCGGTCCAGCTCCGCGCGGGTGTGCTTGATGACGGGCAGACCGTAGTGCGAGTCGGTGTCCGTGTCGCCGTGGCCGGGGAAGTGCTTGGCGGCGCTGGCCACCTGGCCCCGGTGGTAGCCGCGTACGGCGGAGGAGACCAGGTCGGAGACGAGGTCCGGATCCGAGCTGAAGGAGCGGATGCCGATCACCGGGTTCGCCGGATTGATGTTGACGTCCGCGACCGGCGCGTAGTTCTGGTTGATGCCGACGGCGGCCAGCTCGGTGCCGATGATCCGCGCGGCGTCGTGGACGTCGCGGGTCGAACGGGACGCCGCCAGCGCCATGTTGCCGGGGAGCGCGGTGGCGGGCTCGGTGAGGCGGTAGACGACGCTGCCGCCCTCCTGGTCGGTGGAGATGACCAGCGGGATCCGGCTCTCGCGCTGGAGCCCGTTGGAGAGGCGGGCCGCCTGCCTGGGGGCGCTGACATTGTCCGGGCCACGGCGGGCGTCGAAGTAGATCACCCCGCCCGGCCGGTACTTGGCGAGGATCTCAGCGGGCGTGTCCACGCCGTAGAGCTCGCGGTTCTTCGCATGGGCGGCGCGGGCACCCTGGCCGTAGACCTCGACGACGAACAACTGGCCGAGCTTCTCCTCCAGCGACATCCGGCGCAGGAGGCCGCTCACCTTGCGGCGTACGGATTCGGCGCTGCCGCCTGAGCCGTACGGGCCGTCCGCGCCGCCGGAGCCGGTCGCGGCGGCGCTGCCGACCGCCCCGGCGATGCCGAGACCGGCCGCGGCACCGGCGGCGCCGGTCAGGGCCTGTCTGCGCGTGGGCTGCTGCATCGGAACGCACCTCACATGTCACATGGGCGATGGCCAGGACGGCCGGTACGGGCGCTGCCTGTGGGGAGTTTCGGAGACGGGAAGGCCACATCTTCGCAGCGTGGCGGGGGATGGGCCAGATGCCGCGCGGGACTTTAGTGGTCCAGTCCAGTGGTGGCTGGAGGGGCGGGTCGGGCAGAACGGGCGCGGGACGGGCGGAGACGGGCCGCCGCTTCAGCCGATAGCGATCTCCGCCGCACCGGCCGTGGCCGTGCGGCAGGGTGGCGGTATGAACACAGGCGGGAGTAGCGGCGCAGGACTGGGCTTCGGCGGTGAAGTCGCTTCGTACTACGCGGAGTTCAGGCGGGGCTACCCCGCCGCCGTACTGGACGCGCTCCAGTCGGAGTTCGGCCTCGGCGCTACGGACACGGTGCTCGATCTCGGCTGCGGTACGGGACAGCTCGCCGTGCCGCTGTCCGCCCGGGTCGGCTCCGTCGTGGGCATGGACCCCGAGCCGGACATGCTCCGGCTCGCTGCTGAGGCGGCCCGCGCACACGGCGTACGGAACGCGGTCTGGGTGCTCGGCGGCGACGGCGACGTCCCGGCGCTGGGCACCCTGCTGGGGCAGCCTCCTGGGCCTGGGCCTGGGCCTGGACCGGGGCCTGGTCCTGGGCCGCTGGCGATGACCGTGATCGGGCAGGCGCTGCACTGGATGGACCACGAGCGGCTCTTCCAGGAGCTGCTGCCGCTGTGCCGCGCGGGCGGCGGCGTCGCCGTCATCGCCAACGGAGCGCCCCTGTGGCAGCAGGACAGCGCGTGGTCGCGCGCGCTGTGCGGTTTCCTGGAGGACTACTTCGGCACCGAACTGCGGGCGTCCTGCGGCACCGGCGCAGAGGACCGGACGCTCTACGCGGGCGCGCTGCGGGCCGCCGGATATCAGCGCGTACGCGAGAGCGTCGTCGAGTACCGCGACGAGCTGAGCTTGGAACAGCTGGTCGGCGGCGTCTACTCCGCGTTGCCCGCCGCAGACCTGCCAGGGCCCCAGGAGCGGCCGGAGTTCGCCGCACGGGTGCGGCGCGCGCTCCCGCCGCAGGGGAGCTTCACGGAGCAGATCAGGGTCTCCACGCTGGTGGGCGGCGCCACCCGATCCTGACCCGCGCGGGTGTCACGGCTCGTCCGGCCGTCCCAGCTCGCGCAGACGGTCGAGCTCGCGGCGGTCGCGCTTCGTCGGCCGCCCCGTGCCCCGGTCCCGGACCAGGACCATCGGGGCTGTCTCGGGCGTGGGCGGCGGCGGGCTCTTGTCGATCAGGCACTCCGCGGCGATCGCGGCGCCGACCCGCTTCCGTACGAGCCGGGAAACGATCACGATCCGCTCCCGCCCGGCGTGCCGCAGTCGGATCTCGTCACCGTCGCGCACGGTCTGGGCGGGCTTGGCGCGGTCGCCGTTGACCCGCACATGCCCCGCGCGGCAGGCCGCGGCAGCCATGGACCGCGTCTTGGTGAGCCGCACGGACCAGAGCCAGCTGTCGACCCGTACGCTCGTCGGTGCTTCGTCGGGAGCCATAGCCGAATTCTAGAAGGCCAGGGGCACCAGCCGAAGGGAATTACGCCGCCCCTGCGCGTACCGGGTCGCCAAGCGGTGACCAGGGGGTGACCGGGCAGCGGACAGGTGCCGGTCAGGCCGGGTGTGCGCGCAGGGCAGCCACCGTCTTGCGGGCGGCGATCAGGACCGGATCCCAGACCGGGGAGAAGGGCGGAGCGTAGCCCAGATCCAGCGCCGTCATCTGCTCGGCCGTCATGCCCGCGGTCAGGGCGACCGCCGCGACGTCCACCCGCTTGCCCGCACCCTCCCGGCCGACGATCTGCACGCCCAGCAGCCGCCCGGTACGCAGCTCCGCCAGCATCTTGACCGTCATCGGCGCGGCCCCGGGGTAGTAGCCCGCCCGGCTCGTCGACTCGATGGCCGCGGTCACGAACCGCAGTCCGGCGGCGCTTGCCTGGCGTTCCAGCAGGCCGGTGCGCGCGATCTCCAGATCGCACACCTTGCTGACCGCCGTCCCGACGACGCCGGGGAAGGTGGCGTAGCCGCCGCCCGCGTTGGTGCCGATGATCTGGCCGTGCTTGTTGGCATGGGTGCCCAGCGGCAGGTGCCGGGTGCCGCCCGCGACGAGGTCCTGCACCTCGACACAGTCCCCTCCCGCCCAGATGTTCCGCTGCCCGCGCACGCGCAGTGAGGCGTCGGTCAGCAGCCCGCCGTACGGGCCCAGCGGCAGGCCCGCCGCGCGCGCCAGGTCGGTCTGCGGGCGTACGCCGATGCCGAGGACCACCACGTCGGCCGGGTACGCGGCGTCGTCGGTGAGCACGGCACAGGCCCGTCCGTGCAGGTCGGTGCGGATGCCGGTCACCTCCGTGCCGGTGACGACGTGGATGCCGATGCCGCCCATCGCCTCCCGTACGAGCGCGCCCATGTCGGGGTCGAGCGTCGCCATCGGCTGCTCGCCGCGGTTGAGTACGGTCACGGCGTAGCCGCGGCGGGCCAGGGCCTCGGACATCTCGACACCGATATAGCCCGCGCCGACCACGACGGCGCGGCGTCCGCGCTTCGAGCCGGGTGCGCCGCCCGGCCCGATGCCGGGCTCGTTGCGCTCCAGCGTGGCCAGCAGCGCCTGGCCGTCGTCGAGGGTCTGCACGCCGTGCACGCCCGGGGCGTCGATGCCCGGCAGCGCGGGGCGTACGGGGCGCGCACCCGTCGCGATCACCAGCTGGTCGAAGCCGGTCCAGTCCTCGGCACCGGCGGAGCCGCCGGCAGCGGCGCCGTCGGCGACGGTGCGGGTGCGGACCCGCTGACCGGGCAGGTCGATCTCGGTGACCTCGGTGTGCAGCCGCAGGTCGATGCCGCGCCGCCGGTGCTCCTCGGGCGTACGGGCGATCAGCTCGTCCCGGCTCCCCACCGTGCCGCCGATCCAGTACGGGATCCCGCAGGCCGAATACGAGGTGAAGCCGCTGCGCTCGAACGCGATGATCTCCAGCTCGTCGGGCGTACGGAGCCTGCGCGCCTGTGACGCGGCGGACATACCCGCCGCGTCACCTCCGATGACCACCATCCGCCGCGCTGTCGCCATCACTTGCTCCCCTCGGTTCTCCGCGCCCGCCCTGAGCTCCCGTCTCACCCTAGGCTCTGCGCCAGGCCCCCCGCCTTGAGCGCCGCGGCGATCCGCACCAGGCGTTCGGCCTGCGGATGACCGCGAGTCCGACGGAGGTGGTGGGGGTGGCGGTGTTCATGGGGGTGGTGGCTGTCCGTTTCCCTCGGTGTGCGGGCGGGCCGCTCGGTGTGCGGGCGGGCCGATGGGGCCGGGGCCGGTCGGGACGGCCCTCCGAGCACGTGAGAGCTGCGGGGCGGGAACCGGCAGCGGACACGCGCGAGCCCGTCACCTCCGTGAAGTGACGGGCTCGTGCGTGGCGCGTGCCGCGAGGCGGCCGCACCGTGAAGCATGCCGTGAAGCCATGCCGTGGCGCCGGGGCGTACGCGTGACCGGATGGGCGCCGGTCACGCGTACGAGGGCGCTCAGTGCATGGCCACCAGGACCGGCTCGTCCTGCTTCTCCTCACCGTCGGCGCCGCCGGCCCCGGCCGGAACGCTGCTCCGGCCGCCGCCGCGGATAAGGGTGAAGGCGATCAGCGAGGCGACCAGCAGGATGCCGACGGCCCACCAGATCGCGGTCGTGTAGCCCTCGACCATGGCCTGGAGTTCGACCATCTTCTGGGCTGTCGCCGAGCCACCCGCGCCTGCGGCGTGGTCCGCGACGTACGCCGTGGTGGCGCTGGCGGCGATGGTGTTCAGCAGCGCGGTGCCGACGGCGCCGCCGACCTGCTGAGAGGTGTTGACCATCGCGGAGGCGACACCCGAGTCCTGCGGCCGGACGCCCTGCGTCGCCAGCGACATGGCCGGCATGAAGGACGTACCCATACCCAGGCCGAGCAGCAGCTGGGCGGGCAGGATCAGCGTGGTGTACGAGCTGTCCGTCTCCAGCTGGGTCAGCAGCAGCATGCCTACCGCCGCCACCAGGAAGCCGGGGCCCATCAGCCGCTGGGCCGGGACCCGGGTCATCAGCCGGGCACCGATCTGCGTCGAGCCGACGATCATGCCCGTCATCATCGGCAGGAAGGCCACACCGGTCTTGACCGGCGAGTAGTCCTGCACGATCTGAAGGTAGTAGGTCAGGAACAGGAACAGCCCGAACATCGAGATGATGGCCAGACCGAGCGAGAGGTAGATGCCGCCGCGGGTGCGGTCGGTCAGCACGCGCAGCGGCAGCAGCGGCGCCCGGACCTTCGACTCGACGACGACGAAGGCGGCCAGCAGCACGACGGAGGCGATGAGGAAGCCGATGGTGCCGCCGTTGGACCAGCCCTCGGCCTCGGCGCGGGTGAAGCCGTAGACCAGCGACACCAGGCCCAGGGTGGAAAGGATCACGCCCGGGATGTCGAGCGCGGAGCGGTTACGGGCCTCGGACGGCTCGCGGATGAGAGCGATCGCACCGATGGCGGCGGCGATGGCGAAGGGGATGTTGACGAAGAACGTCCAGCGCCAGTCCAGGTACTCGGTCAGCACACCACCGAGAATCAGGCCGACAGCACCGCCACCACCCGCGATGGCGCCGTAGATGCCGAACGCCTTGGCGCGCTCTTTGGGCTCCGTGAACATCACGGCGAGCAGCGAGAGCGCGGCGGGCGCGAGCAGGGCGCCGAAGACACCCTGGAGGCCACGGGCGCCGAACATCATCCACGGTTCGGTCGCGGCACCGCCGAGCGCGGAGGCGGCGGCGAAGCCGGCAAGGCCGGTGATGAAGGTCTTCTTACGGCCCCACAGGTCGGCGATCCGGCCGCCGAAGAGCAGGAGTCCGCCGAAGGCGAGGGCATAGGCGGTGATGACCCACTGCCGGTTGCCGTCGGAGATGCCCAGATCGGCCTGGGCGGAGGGAAGGGCGATGTTCACGATGGTCGCGTCGAGTACGACCATCAGCTGGGCTATCGCGATGAAGGCGAGCGCTTTCCAGCGCCTGGGGTCGACTTTGCTGACGGAATCTGGCATGGGTCTAGCAACCTCACGGTGCGAAATGTGAAAAACGGTGACGGAAGTGCCACGAGGGACAGTCGTGACAAAAAAGTTCTGGAGTGACTGGAGGTGCAGGAGTGGCCGACGGAACTTGCAAGGTGCGCGGGGCGCGGAAGCGGACAGTGGTGTGGTGGCTTGACGCGCTTCCTGGCGTTACGGACTCGCCCCACCGGTGAAACTCATCGGACGGGCCGTCTCAGGGGCGCTGGTCGCTGACGCGATGTGCGTCACACGCGATGGGCGGGCACAGTGCTCCTCAGGTCGTTGAATGTGGCCGCGCTCCCGGTGAGCTGCGATCTGCTCGGGGCACGCAGCCCGTCGAGGAAGATCTGCAGGTGCCGGTGGGTGAAGCGCCGGATCTCCGCGCAGCCGGTGCCCGGCAAGGGGCGGGCCAGCTGGGTGAGCGCGACGATGACGTCGCCGAAGCCGACGTCCTCCCGCAACTGGCCGGAACGCCGGGCCCAGTTCATCAGGTTCGTGGCCACGGTTTCCAGTCGATTTCGTGCCGCGAGGATCTCAGGGTCGCTCTGATCCACGTGCTTGGTCAGGACCGGGCAGAGTGCGCCGACCCGCTGCTCCGCTGCCTCGAAGACGAAACGGCACAGCGCGTCGAAGGCGTCCGGCACTTCGTTGTGCGCGGCCTCCGCCCGCTCGGAGATCTGGTCCATCAGAGTCAGGACGACCTGCTTGACAAGCGACTCGCGATCCGGGAAGTGCCGGTAGAGCGTGGCGTTTCCGACCCCCGCGTCCCGAGCGATCTCGTCCAGCGGGACGTCGGGGCCGAACTGGACGAACGCCTCCCCGGCGGCCTGCATGATCCGCTCACGGTTGCGGACGGCGTCCGCGCGCAGCCGGGGTCCGCCGGTCCGGGTGCTGACTGCTGCGGCCATGGCTGCCACGCTCCCTTCGGTACGACTCGCTATGCGGGACTCGGTATCCGGGGACTTGCTCCCCGGATCGTCTGGACGCTCTTGTAAACGTGGACGCAGTCCCCGGATATTTCGTTGAGTTCTGTAACCTGCGTCACTTTCCCCGGAGTCGGGAACGAGTCGGGAACGAGTCGGGGACGAGCCTGTGCGCCAGGACTCCCGTGCGGCAGGACTACAGCGCCTTCTCGAAGCGTTGTACGTCGTAGTAGCGGCCGAACTTGCGGCCCGCCTGCCCGTAGGTACCGCACAGCTCGAACCCGAAGCGGCGGTGGAGGCGGACGGACGCCTCGTTCGGGACGGTGATACCGGCGTAGGCCCGGTGCAGATCCTGGCCGTCGAGAATCTCGAAGAGATGCTTGTAGAGGAGCGTGCCTATCCCGCGCCCGCCCGCGTGGGGGGCGGCGTACACGGTGCACTCCACCGAGGTGTCGTACGCGGCCTTCGGCCGGAAGCGGCTGCTGTGCGCGTAGCCGAGCACGCGGCCGCCCGGGGTGGCGCCCTTCCCGGTGGCCGACGCAACCAAGAGACGGTGCGGGCCGTCCTCATGGTGGGAGAGCAGCCAAGGGCGGCGCTCTTCCGGAGTGAAGGGCTCGATGTCGAAAGTGGCGGGCGTCTCGCGGACGAAGTGGTTGTAGATGCTGGTCAGCTCTTCGAGATCGCCCTCCCGGGCAGCCCTGACCTCGATCTCCGTACTGTCTGTCACTGTTCTTCCCCCCGTAGTGGCGGCGCAGGATACTGCATGATCCGAAAAATGATGTGCGTTGTGGGAATTCTGTCCGGTTTCCCCTCGTTGTTTCCAACGGAAGCGGGCACTCGAGAAGGAGCACCCGTCTCCAGCCACCGACCAGTTTGTAGACCACGCAAGGGAGCACGCATGGCAACCCGTGCCGTCGCCCGTCGTCAGGCTGCCACTACCGGTGCGGCCGACTCGGCCAGGAGCGCTCGCGTCACGAGCGGCGGAGAAGTGGCGGACCGTGATCTGGTCGGCATGTACCTGGACGAGATCGCCCGTACGCCGCTGCTCGACGCGGCCAAGGAGGTCGAGCTCTCACTCGACATCGAGGCGGGCGTCTATGCCCGCAGGATACTCGACGGAGCCGAGGAGAGCCCGGCAGCCGACGCGCCGAGTGCCGAGGCAAGCCGTGCCGAGCTGGAGGCGATAGTCGCCAGCAGCGAGCGGGCTAAGGACGTCTTCATCCGGTCGAACCTGCGCCTCGTGGTCGCCGTCGCCCGCCGCTACCCCCGTAGCGGCCTCCCCCTGCTCGACCTGATCCAGGAGGGGAACGCGGGCCTCGTGCGCGCGGTCGAGAAGTTCGACTACAAGAAGGGCTTCAAGTTCTCCACGTACGCCACGTGGTGGATCCGGCAGGCAATCACCCGCTCCATCGCCGACCAGTCCCGCACGATCCGGCTGCCCGTCCACCTGGTGGAGGAGCTGGGGCGGATCCGGCGGGTGCAGCGCGAGTTCAACCGCGAGAACGGCCGCGACCCGGAGCACGCGGAGATCGCTTCCGAACTGGACTCCACCCCGGAGCGCGTCGGCGACGTCCTGGACTGGGCACGCGACCCGGTCTCTCTCAACATGTCGGTGGACGACGAGGGCGAGACCCAGTTCGGCGATCTGCTCGAGGACACCTCGGCAGCCTCTCCGGAGCAGTCCGTGATGACGCTGCTGCGCCGGGAGGAGCTGGAGGACCTCATCGGCCGCCTCGACCCCCGTACCGCCTCGATCATCAAGTCGCGGTACGGCATGGAGGACGGCCGGGAGCGCACCCTCACGGAGGTCGGCAAGCAGCACGGCCTGACCAGGGAGCGGATCCGGCAGATCGAGAAGCACGCGCTGCTGGAGCTGAAGCGGCTCGCCCGCGACACCGGCTTCGACGCGGCGGCGTAGCAGCCCCCGCGCTCCCGTTCCGGCCGCCCGACCGGGGCAGGGGCGGCCGGGTCCGCTCCGGCGCTGATTCAGCTGGCGCTGATTCAGCTGGCGCTGATTCAGCTGGCGCGGATCAGCGCCGCTCCGTGTGTCAGCGGCGCCCGTACAGGTCGCGGTATGAAGGGAAGACGCCTCCCGGGCCGTCCACCCCCTCCGCGGCCAGCACCCCCCGCACCACGGCGCGCGTGAGCACATCCGCCCCCGCCCCCAGCAGTTCGTTCAACCCCATGCCGTCGACCGGGTGATCGCCGGTGGCCAGCGTGAAGACCGTGTCACCGTCGTTGAGCAGATGCACCGGACGCACGGCCCGCGCCAGCCCGTCGTGTGCGGTGCCCGCGAGTTTCTGGGCCTGGGCCCGGGTGAGGACGGCATCTGTCGCCACCACCGCGAGCGTCGTGTTCAGTGGTGGCTGCACGGACCCGGCCGATCGCCGTGCGGACTCCTCCCTGGCCGCGGCAAGCTGCCGCTGTGCCTCGGCATGACGCGCGGCGGAGGGTGCGGACGGACCGCCTGCCTCCCACAGTTCCCCGTAGAGCACCCCCGTCTCCGGATCCAGCACTGAACCGGCCGCGTTCACCACAGCCAGCGCTCCCACCGTCACACCGGAGGGGAGCACGTGGGCGGCGGAGCCGACCCCGCCCTTGAGCCCCTCGGCGACCGCTCCCGTACCGGCACCGACGCTGCCCTGCGCCACCACGGTCGGCCCCGCCCTCCCGACGGCCTCACGGCCCAGTGCAGCGCCGGGACGGGCCCGCCAGTCGCCGCCTCGCCCGAGGTCGAAGAGACTGGCCGTCGGAACCACCGGCACCACCTGGGCAGGATCGGGGCCGACCGGGAAGCCGCGCCCCCGCTCCTCCAGCCAGGCCACCACCCCGGAGGCGGCGTCCAGCCCGAAGGCGCTGCCACCCGTGAGTACCACCGCCTCGACGCGCTGCACCAGATTGCGCGGATCGAGTGCGTCGGTCTCACGGGTGCCCGGCCCGCCGCCCCGTACGTCCACCGCCGCGACCGCCCCGCCCTCGGGCGCGAGGACCACGGTCGTCCCGCTGAGCCAGCCGTCTTCGGTGCGCTGGGCGTGGCCCACCAGCAGGCCCGCTACATCGGTGAGGGAGTCCATGAGGCCATGGTGCCCTTACGACCTGATGCGGTCGTTACCCTGGGAGCCATGAGCACCCGCCCGCAGCCGTCCGAGCAGCTGATCTTCGACGACCCGCTGAGTCAGCAGTCCGCACAGAGCGCGCAGCTGTGGGGCCAGTCCGGAGACGGCGGCTGGGGAGAGCAGTCCACGGACGGCGAGGACGGCTCCGCGGCCGACCTGACCCGTTTCCTGGACGAGAAGCCTCCGCATCACATCTAGCGTCTCTCCGGGCCGGCGCTACTTCGGGCCGGTGCCGCCGTCGCGCGGGGCCACCAGCGGCGGGCCGCCCGCTCCCTCGGCGACCGAGCCGTCGCGCTGGGAGACCAGCGCATCGCGGATCTCGGTCAGCAGCTGGACCTCGCTCGGGCCGGCCTCCACCTCCGCCACCGGATTCTTCGCGGCCTGCCGCTCCTTGTACTTGGTCATCGGCAGGATCATGAGGAAGTAGACGACCGCGGCGGTGATCAGGAAGGTCAGCGAAGCGCTGAGCACCGCGCCCCAGCTGATCGGAACACCGGTCAGGATCTCGCCCGTCGCTGGATCCGTCTCGCACGGGCCGCGCAGACAGGAGCGGTAGTCGTCCAGATTCTTGGTGCCTACGGCTCCTACCAGCGGGTTGACGAATCCCTTGACGACCGAGTCGACGATCTTGCTGAACGCAGTGCCGATCACGACGGCGACAGCCAGCTCGACGACGTTGCCCCGGAGGAGGAACGCCTTGAACCCCGTCAGGACGCCACTGCTTCCGCTGTTCTCGCCGCTCAACGGACTGCCCCTTCTCGGATGATCTGATTCCGCAGGAAACGGAATGCCGCTCACCGTGCCTGAGCCCGCTTCGGGATGTCCAATCCGAACGAGCCGTACGGAGTGCTCCGCGGACACCAGTACGCCCCGGAAGTGGGACCAACCGCTTGTGGCGCCACAGCAGTGGGGAAGTCAGCAGGACCACTTTGAGCAACACCAGGAAGACAACGGGCTCCCTCAGCACAGCGTCACCGCCAGCCGGGTGTCCGCTCCGGCGCCCGCGAGCTGGGTGGCCGTGCCACGGGGCACGGTGAGCACGACAAGGGCTCCGTCGGCACCGCCCGCGCGGAAGGCCTCGTCCTCGCCGTCGACGGGCTCCGGCTCTGGCACCTCCTCGACCCGGGCCCGCCGGGCCATCACCCGGGCGGACTCCGAATCGCCGGTGCTCGCGATCACATCGACCCGGTCGCCTGGGCGCAGCAGCCGGACCGTGGCCGCGTCCGCGATGCGTACGGGCGCGGCGACCGTCACGGGAGCAGCGATCGCCTCGGCGTCAGCCGTGCCGCCGGGCCCCGCGTCCGAGGCGGTGGCGCCGGCGGGCCGGGGCGGGCCGTCCCGGCCGTGCGGCACGGCGGCGATGGCGGCCGCGGTGACCGCCAGACCGGCGGCGACGGTGCGGCGTCGGCGGCGCATCGCCCGGCGCAGCCGGTGCCGCCCGGCCGCGCCGCCCGCACGGATGGGACTGCCGAACTCGGGAACGCCGCAGCGGGGTGGGGCGAAGCCCGCTCCGCTGCCGGAGCGGCGGGGGATGGGGCCGGGATCATGGGACATGACGGTCACCGCCTGCCGTGAGGAAACGTGAGCCTTCCGACCTCACGGTGCACGGTTTCGGCAGATCCTGCTCGGCCCTGTGGACTACCCCGCAGTTGTGGACAACTCGGCCACTCGCGAGGGTGATCGGGGACTCTTCAGGGCAGTTCGATGCCCAGATCCATACCGTCCAGGGCGGTCACGCACGCGCAGTCGCGGGTGACCGGCAGCCTGGCCACCGTGTCGAAGAGCACGTCGCGCAGCCGCCCCACGTTCTCCCCGAAGACCTTCAGCACTTCCTCGTGCGAGACGCCGTCACCCGTCTCCGCCCCGGCGTCCAGATCCGTGACGAGCGCCAGAGCGGCGTAGCAGAGCCCCAGCTCACGGGCGAGGATGGCCTCCGGATGCCCGGTCATGCCGACGACGGACCAGCCCTGCCGCGCATGCCAGCGGGATTCGGCGCGCGTCGAGAAGCGGGGACCCTCGACCACGCACAGCGTGCCGCCGTCCACCGGCTCCCAGTCCTGCCCGCGCGCCGCTGCCAGCGCCGCCGCCCGCCCCGGCCCGCAGTACGGATCGGCGAACGTGAGGTGCACCACATTGGGCTGCGAGCCATCGGGGAGCGGCTCGCCGTCGAAGTAGGTCTGTGTGCGTGTCTTTGTGCGGTCCACCAGCTGATCCGGGACGACGAGCGTGCCGGGCCCGTACTCGGGCCGCAGGCCGCCGACGGCACACGGTGCGAGCACCTGGCGTACGCCGGTGGCGCGCAGTGCCCACAGGTTGGCGCGGTAGTTGATCCGGTGCGGCGGCAGATGGTGTTTGCGGCCGTGCCGAGGGAGAAAGGCGATCCGGCGTCCGCCGAGCTCGCCGAGGAAGAGCGAGTCGCTGGGCTCCCCGTAGGGTGTATCGACGGTGATCTCTGTCACATCGTCGAGGAACGAGTAGAAGCCCGAGCCGCCGATGACGCCGATCTCTGCCTGTGCGCTCATGTGCTCACCCTACGGGGTGTGTTCAGGCGCGCGTCCGGCGCTGTGGCGGGCGGGCGGGCAAGCGCCGGGCGCCCGCCAACGGGCGCCCGGCAGTGGGCCTGCCTCAGGCGGCGGAAGCGCTCTTGGCGCTCTTGCTGCCGCCCTTGTCCGAGGAGCCGGAGCCCGACGAACCTGAGCTGGATGAACCCGAGCTGGATGAACCTGAAGAATCCGAGCCGGACGACCCTGAACCGGACGAACCCGACCCCGAGGAGTCGGAGGACCCCGACGACCCCGAAGAGCCGGACGAGTCCGAGGACGAACCGGACGACGAGGCGCTCGTACTGCTGGTCGTACTGCCCCGGCTGTCGTTCCGGTAGAACCCGGAACCCTTGAAGACGATGCCGACCGCCGAGAAGACCTTCTTCAGGCGTCCCTCGCAGTTCGGGCACTCGGTGAGCGAGTCATCGGTGAATTTCTGCACCACCTCTAGGCCATCGCCGCACTGGGTGCACTGGTACTGGTAGGTCGGCACTGCTTCCTCCTGGCACTCTTCCCTGTGGAGTGCTAACGACGCTCCATCGTGCAGTATTTCCGCTGCATAGTCCACTGGATGCGGGTCACAGTCCCGTCAGCTGCGGATCTCCGTGTCGCCGTCGGTGCCCAGCCACCCCGCCAGCTTGCCGCCCCGGCCGACCGCCAGGAGCCGCTGCTCCGTGCTGTCCAGCACCGCGTCGGTCGCCACGACCAGCAGTTCGTCGCCCCGGCGCAATATGGTCGTCGGCAGCGGCACGAAGCTGTCGCCGTTCCGTACGACGAGCGTCACCGCCGCGCCGTGCGGCAGCCGGAGCTCCCCGACCTCCACGCCGTGCATGCGCGATCTCTCCGGGATGGACACCGAAAGCAGGTGCCCGTGCAGCCTCTCGAGCGGGGCCGACTCGATGTCCACATCCTGTGGACCCACGGACTCCGCGAGCCGCAGCTTGCCCGCCAGCCAGGGCAGCGTCGGGCCCTGGACCAGTGTGAAGACCACGACGAGGACGAAGACGATGTTGAAGATCCGCTCGCTGTCCCGCACCTGGGCGACCATCGGAATCGTCGCGAGCACGATGGGCACCGCGCCGCGCAGGCCCGCCCAGGAGAGCAGCACCTGATCCTGCCAGGGCGTCCGGAAGGGCAGCACGCTCATCACCACCGACAGCGGACGCGCCACGAGGGTCAGCGCGAGCCCGATCACCAGCGCCGGCCAGGCGTCGTCGAGCAGCTCGTGGGGCGTGACCAGCAGCCCGAGCAGTACGAAGAGACCGATCTGTGCGAGCCAGGCCAGCCCGTCGGCGAAGCCGCGTACGGCGGGCCGGTGCGGCAGCTTGGAGTTCCCGAGGATCAGGGCGCAGACATAGACCGAGAGGAAGCCACTGCCCTGCGCCACCGCGCCCCCGGCGTACGCCAGAACGCACAGTGCCATGACCGCGATCGGGTAGAGACCCGACGCGGGAAGCGCCACCCGGCGCAGGGCGTACGCGCCGAGGCGGCCGGTCAGCACACCGGCCGTTAGTCCGATGGCCAGCTGCAGCAGGATCATGCCGATCAGCACGTACCAGCTGTGCGGGTCCTCCTCGAAGCCGGAGAGCGCCACGACCAGGATTACCACCGGCGCGTCGTTGAATCCCGACTCCGCCTCCAGGGCGCCCGTCAGGCGTTGCGGCAGCGGTACCTTGCGCAGCACGGAGAAGACCGCCGCCGCGTCGGTCGAGGAGACCACCGCGCCCACGATGAGCGCCGTCAGCCACTCCAGGCCGATGAGATAGTGGGCCGCGCACGCGACGACTCCGACGCTCACCCCGACGCCGACCGTCGCCAGCGCGGCGGCTACCGGCATCGCCGGGCGGATGTCCCGCCATTTGGTGCCGAGACCGCCCTCGGCGAGAATCACCACCAGGGCGGCGTAGCCGAGGACCTGGGTGAGTTCGGGGTCCTCGAAGTCGAGGCCGAAGCCGTCCTGTCCGATGGCGACGCCGATACCGAGGTAGATGAGCAGACTGGGAAGGCCAGTACGGGACGAGAGCCGGACGGCGCCCATCGCGACGAGCAGGACGACAGCGCTGATCAGCATGAGCTGGTTGAGGGTGTCGATAGTCAGGGGCCGCTCCTCCCGCTAGTTCGTTCGCATGACTAAGAATTTACCATCGCTTGAACCTTGCATCGGGCCGGGAACCCAGGCGGTACCCGCGCCCGGCTCCCCTGACTCCCTGTCGGGCGGCTCACCGGTTCGGCCTATGGTTGCTCCAGCACTGCCCAGGACCACCGTGCCCCTCGAAGGACAGCGATGCCCGCCAAGAAGAACTCGCGACGCGCCCGCCTGATAGTGATCGCAGTCGTGTTGCTGCTCGTGGCGGGCCTCGGCTACGGCACGTACTGGAGTGTCAGCACCGTCCGTGAGTCCTTTCCGCAGACCACGGGATCACTCAAGATCACCGCGCTGAAGAGCCCCGTCACCGTCAAACGCGACGCCCAGGGCGTGCCGCAGGTGTACGCGGACAACTCGCATGACCTGTTCCTGGCCCAGGGATTCGTCCAGGCCCAGGACCGCTTCTGGGAGATGGACGTCCGGCGCCACACGACCTCCGGCCGGCTGTCGGAGATGTTCGGCGAGGGCCAGGTCAAGACCGACGCCTTCCTGCGCACCCTCGGCTGGCGCGAGGTCGCCGAGAAGGAGTACAAGGCCCTGGCGCCGGAGACGAAGAAATACCTCCAGGCGTACGCGGACGGCGTGAACGCCTACCTCAAGGACCACAAGGGCGCCGCCGCCTCCGCCGAGTACGCCGCGCTCGACCTCAAGCACGACTACAGCCCGGAAAAATGGGACCCGGTCGACTCCGTGGCCTGGCTCAAGGCGATGGCCTGGGACCTGCGCGGCAACATGCAGGACGAGATCGACCGCGCCCTGATGACGAGCCGTTTCGACAAGCAGGAGATCGAGGAGCTCTACCCGCCCTACCCGGCCAAGCGGAACAAGCCGATCGTCGAGGGCGGCTCCGTCAACCCGGTCACCAAGGACTACGAGCCCGAGGGCGCGGGCCCCACCCCCGGGACGGGCCCCGGCGGCCAGGTCCCCGGCATGGACGACGCGGTGCAGGGGGCACAGACCCAGCTCGGCGGCGTCGCCAAGGCCCTGGACGCACTGCCCGACCTGCTCGGCCCCAACGGCAGCGGTATCGGCTCCAACTCATGGGTCGTTTCCGGCCAGTACACGACAACCGGCAAACCGCTGCTCGCCAACGATCCGCACCTCGCCCCGCAACTGCCGTCCGTCTGGTACCAGATGGGCCTGCACTGCCGCGACGTCAGCGAAGCCTGCCCGTTCGACGTCTCCGGCTTCACCTTCGCGGGCATGCCCGGCGTCGTCATAGGCCACAACCAGGACATCTCCTGGGGCATGACCAACCTCGGTGCCGACGTCACCGATCTGTACCTGCACGAGGTCAAGGACGACGGGTACCTCTACAACGGCAAGCGGCGCCCGTTCACCACCCGCAAGGAGACCATCAAGGTCGCGGGCGGCGAGGACCGGGAGATCACGGTGCGCGGCACCAACAGCGGCCCGATCATCTCCGACCGCGAGGACGAGTACGCGAAGGTCGGGGAGGAGGCCCCGGTCGACGTCTCGGCACCCGACAGCCGCGACGGCTATGCCGTCTCGCTCCGCTGGACGGCGCTGACCCCCTCCAAGAGCATGGACGCCGTCTTCAAGCTCAACCAGGCAGGCGACTTCAAGGAGTTCCGGGAAGCCGCGAGCGACTTCGCCGTCCCCTCGCAGAACCTCATCTACGCCGACACCGCGGGGAACATCGGCTACCAGGCGCCGGGCCGTATCCCCGAACGGGGCAAGGGCGACGGCCGCTACCCCGCGCCCGGCTGGGATCCGGACTACCGCTGGAAGAGCTACATCGCGCAGTCCTCGCTGCCCTGGGACTACAACCCGAAGCGCGGCTACATCGTCACCGCCAACCAGGCCGTCGTCGACCCCCAGAAGTACCCCAACCTGCTGACCGAGGACTGGGGCTACGGCGCGCGCAGCCAGCGCATCAACGACCTCATCAAGAAGAAGACGGAGGACGGCGGCAAGATCTCCATGCAGGACATGCAGGACATGCAGATGGACAACAGCAGCGAGATCGCCAAACTGCTGGTGCCGCACCTGCTGGAGATCGAGATCGACGACGAGTACGTGCGCGAGGCACAGGAGCTGCTGCGCGGCTGGGACTACACCCAGGACTCCGACTCGGCCGCCGCCGCCTACTTCAACGCGGTCTGGCGCAACATGCTGCAACTCGCCTTCGGCAACAAGCTCCCCGAGGAACTGCGGGTCAAGGGCGAGTGCCTGTGGGTGCGCCCGAACGACGACTCGGCGCTGAAGGACCTGGACGGCAACCCCAAGCGGGTGCAGGAGTGCGGCGAGCGCGACGCGGCCTCGGCCCAGCCGGACGGCGGCGACCGCTGGTTCGAGGTCGTACGGGGAATCCTGGACGATCCTTCGAGCGAGTGGTGGAAGACCTCCGGCACCAAGCGGAACCCCGGCGCCCGCAACCGGGACGAGCTGCTCGCGGACGCGATGAAGGACGCGCGCTGGGAGCTGACCGCCAAGCTGGGCAAGGACATCGACACCTGGAGCTGGGGGCGGCTGCACCGGATGATGCTCAAGAACCAGACCCTCGGCACGGACGGTCCCGGCTTCGTGCAGTGGCTCCTCAACCGCGGCCCGTGGGACCTGGGCGGCGGCGAAGCCGCGGTCAACGCCAGCGGCTGGAACGCGGCGGGCGGGTACGGGGTGACGTGGGTGCCCTCGATGCGGATGGTCGTCAACCTGGACGACCTCGACAAGTCGAGCTGGGTCAACCTCACGGGGGCGTCGGGGCACGCCTACCACCCGAACTACACGGACCAGACGGACAAGTGGGTGAAGGGCGAGCAGTACGACTGGGCGTTCAGCGAGAGGGCGGTGGAGAAGGCCACGGACGACAAGATGGCCCTCACGCCCTGACGGCCCGCCCTGACGGCCCGCGCTGACGGGGCGCCTGCGCCCAGCCCTGACGCCCAGCCCTGACGTCGTGGCCTGCGGCCGGAGTACCGAGTGCACCGGCCGCAGGAGCAGTGAGGCCGCAGGGATCAGTGGGGCGGCCTGGGCGTGAAGCGGTGCACGCCCGAAGGCGTGACGGCCGCCGCCACCGGCAGGTCGTGGGGTTCGACGGGGATCTCCTCCAGCACCTCGCCGTCGTAGAGCAGTACCACCAGGGTGGGCCGCGCCCCCGCCGCCGAGAGCCGCGCCAGCACCCGGTCGTACGAGCCGCCGCCGCGCCCCAGCCGCCTGCCCCGCTCGTCCACCGCCAGGCCGGGCAGCAGCACCGCGTCCGCTCCGGTCACCGCGTCGGGGCCCTGCCGTGTGCCCGTCGGCTCCAGCAGCCCGCGCCCTGCGCGCACCAGCGCGTCCGTGCCCTCGTACGGGGCCCAGTCGAGGTCGTTGTCCGGCCGCAGTACGGGCAGCAGCACCCGTACGCCCTCCGAGCGCAGTGCGTCCAGCAGCGCGCGGGTGGCCGGCTCGCGGCCGATCGAGACATACGCCGCCACCGTGCGCGCCCCGGCCAGTTCGGGCAGTTCGAGTGCGTGGCGGGCCAGTTCCGGCGACGTCGCCCACGCGTCATCCTCCGTCAACCGGGACCTCGTCACCAGGATGCTTTGGCGCAACTCCCGTTTTCTAGCGTGAACATCATTCACCGTCTCAGAACCTCATCTTTCACACATACACACCCGTACACACCCGTTATGGTGCTGGACATGGCTACTTCACGTAACAGGATCACCAAGGCTGTCATCCCAGCGGCGGGCCTCGGCACCCGATTCCTTCCCGCCACCAAGTCGACGCCCAAGGAGATGCTCCCCGTCGTCGACAAGCCCGCGATCCAGTACGTGGTCGAGGAGGCGGTCACGGCGGGCCTCTCCGATGTGCTCATGGTCACCGGCCGCAACAAGCGCCCCCTCGAGGACCACTTCGACCGCAACTACGAGCTCGAAGAGGTGCTCCGCACCAAGGGAGACGCGGCCAAGCTGACCCGGGTGCAGGAGTCCAGTGATCTCGCGACCATGCACTACGTACGGCAGGGCGACCCGCGCGGCCTGGGCCACGCCGTCCTCTGCGCCGCCCCGCACGTCGGCGACCAGCCTTTCGCCGTGCTGCTGGGCGACGACCTGATCGACCCGCGCGACCCGCTGCTCTCCCGGATGACGGCCGTGCAGCAGGAGCGGGGCGGCAGCGTCATCGCACTCATGGAGGTGCCCCCGGAGACCATCCACCTCTACGGCTGTGCCGCAGCCGCCCCCACCGGCCAGGACGATGTGGTGCGGGTCTCCGACCTGGTGGAGAAGCCGACCGAGGCGGAGGCGCCGAGCAACCTCGCGATCATCGGCCGCTACGTCCTCGACCCCGCGGTCTTCGAGGTGCTGCGCAAGACCCAGCCGGGCCGCGGCGGCGAGATCCAGCTCACCGACGCGCTGCAGGCGCTGGCCTCCGACCCGTCCCTCGGCGGGCCGGTACACGGTGTCGTCTTCGGCGGGCGCCGCTACGACACAGGTGACCGGGGCGACTACCTGCGTGCCATTGTCAGACTGGCATGCGAACGTGAGGACCTGGGCCCGGACTTCCGGGAGTGGCTGCGTGGTTATGTGAGCAAGGAGATGTAGGGCTTTGAGCGAGACCTGGTCCGTCGACGACCACCTGCAGGACATCCTCCGCAGCGTCCGCCCGCTGGAGCCCATCGAGCTGCAACTGCTCGACGCGCAGGGCTGTGTGCTCGTGGACGAGATCACGGTGCCCACCTCGCTCCCGCCCTTCGACAACAGCTCCATGGACGGCTATGCGGTCCGGGTCGCCGATGTCGAGGGCTCCACCGAGGCGTACCCCGCCGCGCTCACCGTGCTCGGTGACGTCGCGGCGGGCGGCGGTCGCGACGCGGAGCTGACCGTCGGCCCCGGCCAGGCCGCCCGCATCATGACCGGCGCCCCGCTGCCGCCCGGCGCCGAGGCAGTCGTCCCGGTGGAGTGGACGGACGGCGGCGCGGGTGGTGGCCCCGCCGAGTCCATGGCGCCGCGCGCCGCCGACCCGGGCGCGGCGGCCGGACAGGTGCTCGTCCACAGACCGGTCACGGCGGGCCAGTACGTGCGGGAGCGAGGCAGCGACGTGCGCTCCGGATCGGTCGCCCTCCCCGGCGGCACGCTGCTGGGGCCGCCGCAGATCGGCCTGCTGGCCGCTCTGGGATACGCCTCGGTGCGGGTGCGCCCCCGCCCGCGTGTGGTCGTCATCTCCACCGGCAGTGAACTCGTCCAGCCGGGCGGCGCGTTGGAGCACGGCCAGATCCACGACTCGAACAGCTTCGTGCTGACCGCCGCCGCCCGGGCCGCCGGAGCCATCGCCTACCGCGTCGGCGCCGTCGCGGACGACCCGGACACGCTGCGGGCCACCGTCGAGGACCAGCTGATCCGCGCCGACATCGTCGTCACCAGCGGCGGTGTGAGCGTGGGGGCGTACGACGTGGTGAAGGAGGCGCTCAGCGGCGTCGACGGCGCTGACGGCAGCGTCGACTTCCGGCGGCTCGCGATGCAGCCGGGGAAGCCGCAGGGTTTCGGGCTGGTCGGCTCCGAGCGCACCCCGCTGCTCGCCCTGCCGGGCAACCCGGTCAGCAGCTACGTGTCTTTCGAGCTGTTCGTCCGCCCGGCCATCCGCGCCCTGATGGGGCGCGAGCCCGTGCACCGCACGCCGGTGCCCGCGCTGTTGACGGGAGAGGGCGTGGGCAGCTCGCCCGCCGGGAAGCGACAGTTCCTGCGCGGCGCGTACGAGCCGCCGGAGCCGGGGGAGAAGCACGGATCCGTCCGGTCCGTCGGCGGTGCCGGTTCCCATCTGGTCGCCGCGCTCGCGCAGGCCGACGCGCTGATCGTGGTGCCGGAGGAGACGGAGGAACTGGCGGCGGGCGACGAGGTCGAGGTGCTGCTGCTCGACTGAGCGTGGTCCCCGAAGCGGGAGCGCGCCCGGCCGCCGCCGAGGCCGGGTAGCGTATAGCTCCGTATCTCCGCACGGAGACCGGACCAGGAGAGCGATGAGCAGCGCGGAGCAGCACCACCTCACCCACGTCGACGAGGCGGGCGCCGCACGTATGGTCGATGTCGCGGCCAAGCCCGTCACACCCCGCGTGGCGCGCGCCAGCGGACGCGTGCTCGTCTCTGCCCGCGTCGTCGGTCTGCTGCGCGGCGAGGGCGTGCCCAAGGGCGACGCCCTGGCCACCGCCCGCGTCGCGGGCATCATGGGCGCCAAGCGGACTTCCGAGCTGATTCCGCTGTGCCATCCGCTGGCGCTCTCCGGGGTCACACTCGACCTGGCCGTCGCCGACGACGCGGTGGAGATCACCGCGACGGTGCGCACCACGGACCGCACGGGTGTCGAGATGGAGGCCCTCACCGCCGTCTCGGTCGCCGCCCTCACCCTCGTCGACATGGTGAAGGCAGTCGACAAGGCGGCGGTGATCTCGGACGTGCGCGTCGAGGAGAAGACCGGCGGCAAGTCCGGCGACTGGTCACGCCCGGCCGGCGGCGGGAGCGCACAGTGACCCGCTCCGCGCCCCAGCCCGATCCCCGGCCCGATTCCCACTCCGCGCCCCGGTCCGGGCGCCGTGCGTACCGTGCGCTCGCCGTCACCGCCTCGAACCGCGCCGCCGCCGGCGTGTACGCCGACACCGGCGGCCCGCTGCTCGTCGCGGGCCTGACCCGGATGGGCTTCAGCACCGACGGCCCCCGCGTGGTGCCCGACGGCGAGCCGGTCGCCGAGGCCCTGCGGGCCGCGGCCGAGGAGGGCTACGACGTCGTGCTCACCACCGGCGGCACCGGCATCTCGCCCACGGACCGTACCCCCGAGATGACGCGCCGCGTCCTCGACTACGAGATTCCCGGCATTCCCGAGGCCATCCGGGCCGAGGGTCTGGCCAAGGTCCCCACCGCCGCCCTCTCCCGTGGCACGGCGGGGGTCGCCGGACGCACACTGATGGTGAACCTGCCTGGTTCCTCCGGCGGCGTGCGCGACGGCCTCGCCGTCCTGGAGCGGCTGCTCACCCACGCCGTCGACCAGATCCGCGGTGGCGATCATCAGAGAGGGGACGACACCAACTGACTGCGCCCTGGCCGGTAGTGCTGGCGGACGGCGCCATCGCCCTCCGCCCCATAAGGCTGCGCGATCAGCGGGCCTGGCGCGAGGTGAACCAGCGCAACCGGGAGTGGCTGCGTCCCTGGGAGGCCACCATCCCGCCCACGCTCCCCGGCCAGTACCCGGCACGCCGCCCGACGTACCGGCAGATGGTGCGGCACCTGCGGGCCGAGGCCCACGGGGGCCGGATGCTGCCGTTCGTCGTCGAGTACGAGGGGCAGTTGGTCGGGCAGCTGACGGTCGCCGGGATCACCTGGGGGTCGATGTGCTCGGGGCATGTCGGCTACTGGATCGACCAGGCCGTCGCGGGGCGCGGGGTGATGCCGACGGCCGTCGCACTCGCCTCGGACCACTGCTTCCGTGCGGTCGGACTGCACCGCATCGAGATCTGCATCCGCCCCGAGAACGGGCCCAGTCGGCGGGTGGTGGAAAAACTCGGATTCCGCGAAGAGGGTGTCCGTCCGCGCTATCTGCACATCGACGGCGCCTGGCGGGATCATCTGGTGTTCGCGCTGACCGCCGAGGAGGTGCCGGAAGGACTGCTGACCCGCTGGCACCAGGCCCGTCCGCCCGCAGAGCAGAAATAAAATAAGTGTTCGATATCGCACACTGAACTGCCGCCTGACGCACATCAATTGGTCACAAATAGCGCCACAGTCCACCGCAATCACAAAAAAAGCTCGACCTATCAGCAAGATCGTGCGACACGCCGCGCTATTCAGTCGATGCTGTGCCGCAAACCCCTCTACCGTGTGAGGGTGAGCAGCAGTGGCCTCATCTACGCAGTCATCGTCGGGGCCTGGGCCGCCTACTTGGTGCCGATGTGGCTCCGCAGACAGGACGAGCTGAACGAGGCCCGCCCGACGGAGCGCTTCAGCACCGCGATCCGGCTCCTCTCCGGCAAGGCGGCGATGGAGCGCCGTTACGCGAGGGACGCCGAGCGGCGCGAGTCGCAGGACCCGGAGTCCGGCACCTTCGACGGAGCCGCCGCGGCGGGAGGGCCCGCCGCCCACACCGGCGATGACGTCGCGAGCACGAGAGACCCGGAAGGGTCGGCCGAAGAAGCGGTCGACGTCCGGGCCTTCGCCGAGCCCCGGACGATGATCCGGCGCCCCGTCGAGGCGCACACCGAGCCGCGTGGCGAGGCGCATGCCGAGCCCGACGCAGGGCCGGACGCAGGGCGCGACGCAGGCGACTCCCACCTGGACAACCGGGCGGGTACCGACCGGGAAGACCGTGCGAACGCGCAGCGGGCCAGCGCCGAGCGCAACAAGCGTGCCCGGGTGCTGGCACGCCGCCGCCGCACCACGATGCTGCTCTTCCTCGCCTTCACCCTCGGCACGATCGTCGCCGCCGTCGGCGGGCTCGCCTTCCTCTGGGCTCCGGGCGCACCGGCCGCCCTGCTGAGCGCGTACATCGTGCATCTGCGCGCACAGGAGCGCCGCCGCTTCACCTTCACCATGGACCGGCGCCGTGCGGAGGAGGCGGCGCGGCGGCTGCGTGAGCGCGGTCCGCGCGGCCCGGCCGCCGTACGGGAACGGGCGCCGGACCCGGAGCCCGCCGCACGCCCGGCCGCCGCCGCTCCCGCCTTCGTCCCCGCGCCGGACCCCGCACCCGGCCCCGGCCCTGACCACGCCCCTGCGCGGGCTACGGGCCCAGCCGCAGCCCCGGCGCCGCCTCCCGCACCTTCGCCGAGGCCGGTTGCCGTGCCGTCCGCCGACCGCCGCGCACTCGTCGAGCAGACGGACCACGCGGAGTGGGTCGACCAGGAGCGCGGCCGGCTGCGCGAACAGCCCGAGGCCGAGGGCTGGGACCCGGTGCCGGTACCGCTGCCGACGTACGTCAGCGCCCCGGTGGCCCCGCGTACCGCGCGCGGAATCGACCTGGACGCCCCGGACACCTGGAGCTCCGCCCGCTCCAGCACAGCGGGCGCGGCGGACGGGCAGACCCCGGAGCCCACCCACCGCCCCCACCCCCCGGCCGGCGAGCGCGGACGCACCCCGCTTTTCGACCAATATGCCGATGAGGACCGCCCCCGCGCCGCCAACGAGTGACGCTCCGCCCGATTGCCGCCTGACCAGCGCGGAACGGATTTCCACCCCACCCAGCCGGGATGCTAGAGTTTTGTCCGTCGCAGGGGCCTGTGGCGCAGCTGGTAGCGCACCTCGTTCGCAACGAGGGGGTCAGGGGTTCGAATCCCCTCAGGTCCACCGCGCGACTGTTGCTGAGTTCGCTCAGGAAGAGTTCACGAGATCCCGTCCGATCTGGCTGATCGGGCGGGATCTTGGCGTTTCCGGACTCGATGAGGCAGCCGCAGACGAACGCGAGGGGATTATCCACGACACTCTCACGCGTGTGATCGGCACCGCGGGCTACCTCGAAGCGCCCGAGTCCGAAGAAGCCGTTGCCGCAGCCGCCCTTGTCGCCGCACAGTGCCGGGGCGGTCAGCCTGCCGATCCTCACCATGGGCCGGAAGAACCCATCCCTGACCTCACCCACCTGCGTGCCCCGACCCTCCAAGCCCTTGACCGCATCATGACCGAGCCGTCCGAGCTGATGCACCTATGGGTCGAATCAGATGGCGGACCCTCGCGCGCGACCATCAACCGTCTGCAGAACACGCTACTGCCGGAGCCTCCGCGCGAGCAGCTCCGCTAGAGCTGCCTGCCCACGGCCCGCTTGTTCGTTCCGCACCTGGAAGGCATGGGTGCCCCGCCGCATCCCCACACCGCCATTCGACGTGGAATCGCTGATAGTGGAGCTTTCCGGTCTCGCGCTGGAGACGGCCCTGCGCAGTGGCGCCGACGCGGGCGGTGGAGTACGCGAGCTGGACATGGGCGACCTCGGTGGCGTGTACCTCTTCGTCTGCCCTGAGTGCCAGCCGTCGCGCCATCTCTTGCCGGTCCGCCGGGTGATCCCGACGATCCGACTGGCCTCCCCGTTGCCGTAGCCCTGCTGCATGAGCGGGAAGTATGCCTTCCGCTCCCGCGTCAGACGGCGGCCTCCGCCTGGGCCTCGGTCATCCCTCAAGAACACCGGCGGGGGTTTTGCCGTGCCCGGGGATCTGCGAGCGCGGTGCGGGGCGACCGTCGGGGAAATCTCTTCGGCGAACCGGTCACATTCTCTGGACCTGAGTCGTCAGTGCGGAAATGAACGAATCCGGGCCGTGAGGCACGGGGGAGAACACGCTCTGCGGGCAGCGCCCAGCGCCTGTCCCGGCGGTCCCCCACTGTGCCGACCTGGCCGGATACCGCCCTCGGTCAATCGACCCAGCACAGTTGAGGAGTTACCCAATGGCTGCCCCCGACTCAACCGTGAGCCGCTCGGGACCTGGAGCCGGCTTCGGCCCCGGGGCCATCCTGGCCTTCGTCTGCATGGGCCAGTTCATGGTCTTCACCGACGTGTCGATCGTGAACCTCGCCCTGCCGTCCATCCAGGACAGCCTTGGCATGTCGTCTGTCAGCCTGAACTACATCGTCACGGCCTACGCGACGGTGCTCGGCGGTTTCCTGCTGCTCGGCGGGCGGCTGGCGGATACGTTCGGGCGCCGCCGGCTGCTGCAGATCGGCTTCACCCTCTTCGCCCTGGCCTCCCTCGCCTCCGGTCTCGCTTCGAGCGGCACCATGCTGATCGCCTCCCGTGCCGTCCAGGGCTTCGGCGCGGCGATGATCACTCCGGCCGCCCTGGCGATCCTCACCAACACCTTCACCGAGGGACCTGAGCGCAACAAGGCGCTCGGGGTGTGGGGCTCGCTGTCCGGCATCGCGTCGATCGCCGGCGTCATCCTGGGCGGTGTGCTCGCCGACGGGCCGGGCTGGGAGTGGATCTTCTGGATCAACGTGCCGATCGGCCTGGGCGCCGCCCTGCTGGCCGTACGTGTGCTGCCCGAGAGCAAGGCCGACCAGCGCGGTCAGTTCGACACCCTCGGAGCCGCGACGCTCACCTCGGCCCTGCTGCTCCTGATCTTCACGATCGGCGAAGCCACGCACGTGGGCTGGAGTTCCTTCCGTACCGTCGGCTCCCTGGCCGGTGTGGTGGTGCTGCTGGCCGCCTTCCTGGTGACCGAGTCGAGGGTCACGTCGCCGATGATGCCGCTGCGCATCTTCCGGCTGAAGACCATGCGGATCGCGAACCTCTCCGCCGTCATGGTCTTCGGTACCTTCGGCGCGCTCTTCTTCTTCGCCAGCCTCTTCATGCAGGACGTCTACCAGTACTCGCCGCTGAAGGCGGGCTTCGCCTATGTGCCGCTCGCCTTCTGCGTGGCGGCGGGCGCGGGTATCGCGTCCGGCATGGTCACCAAGATCGCGCCGCGCCCGGTGGTCATGGTCGGGCTTGCGCTCACGGTCACCGGGCTCCTGCTGCTGTGGCGGGCTCCGGCCGGCGGCAGCTACGCGGCCGATCTGCTCGTCCCGTTCATGCTGCTCGGCCTGGGCTGCGGAATGGTGTTCGTGTCGCTGCAGATCGCGGCGTTCGTCGGTGTCTCCAGCAAGGAGGCGGGTGTCGGGGCCGGTCTGATCAACACCAGCCAGGAGGCCGGTGGCGCACTCGGCCTCGCGGTCATCGCGACAATCGCCTACAACGGCCTGAGCTCCGAGATGGCCGCGGCGGGCGGCGACCCCGAGCTGATCACGAAGGCCCACGAAGCGGCCAACCACGACGCGTTCCTGTCGGCCGCAGCCCTCGGCCTCGCCGCTCTGGCGGTGGTCACGTTCCTGATGCCGCGCGGTACTCAGTCGATGAGCTCCGGGGCGGCGGGTCCGGAGGACGCAGCTGCGGGGGCCGCTCCCGCGCGAGCGGAGGTGGAGAAGCAGAGCGGATGACCGGCCGGGCGCCGGCCCTGCCGAGAACGACAACGACAACGACAACGCAAGATCTTTGAAGGAGACTGCCATGACCCGCATCACCCACCCCGCCTTCGCCGTACCCGGAGCCATGGATGCTCTGGTGGCACTGGGGAAGGCGTCCAAGGAAGTGGGCGTTCCGGTGAGGCTTCTGGAGTTGCTGCACCTGCGCGCCAGCCAGATCAACGGGGACGGTGCCAACGTCGACCGGCACCCGCGGTTGGCCCGTGCGGCCGGCGAGGAGTCCGAGGAGCGCATCCTCGCAGTCGCCTCGTGGCGCAACACCCCGTACTTCACCGAGGCCGAACGGGCCGCGCTGGCGCTCACCGAAGCGCTTACCCAGATCGCCGATGCCACCGACCCGGTCCCGGACAAGATCTGGAACGAGGCCGCCGAGCACTACAAGGAGCCCGAGCTCGCGGCCATCGTCCTCAGCATCGCCACGGTCAACCTGTGGAACCGGCTCCACGTCGCCATCGGCCAGATGGCGGACCCCGACAGCTGAGCATCCCTGGCAAACGGATGGCCCGGTCCCCGCGAACTCCGTGGGAACCGGGCCACCCGCTTCGTGCCGCCCCAGGCTCGGATCAGTCGCCGATCACCGCGAGGTCGAGCCGGCGCAGGCGTTCAGGGTCGGTGATCACCTCGATCTCGGTGACCTTTCCGCCCGCGATCTCGAAGGTCATCGCCCGGAACCACTCCCCCTGGTGAGCGGTGATGACGCCCGGCACCCCGTTGATCAGCGCCAGCTCCGCTGCATAGGCGATCTGGGCGAAGGTGGCCGCACCCTTGGCCACGGCAAGAGACCCGCGCACCTCCGCCCGGGCGCCACCGCCGTCGGAGCGCGCCACGACGTCGGGATCGAGGACGGAGACCAGGGCGTCGAAGTCGCCGCCTCGCGCCGCGGCGAGGAACGCCTCCACCACCCTGCGCCGCCGAGACAGGTCGGGATCCGGCGCCGGGGTGCCGCCCCGTACCTTGCGGCGGGCGCGGCTGGCGAGCTGCCGGGCCGCGGCGGGGGTGCGTTCCACGATGGGGGCGATCTCGTCGAAGGGCACGCCGAACATGTCGTGCAGCACGAGTGCGAGCCGCTCGGTGGGATCCAGCGCCTCGAGAACCACGAGCAGCGCGAGGCCGACCGAGTCGGCCATCACCGCTTGCTGCTCGGGGTCGCCGCCTTCCTTGTGTGCGGCGGCCGTTGCAGTCTGAGCCGACTCGAGGAAGGGGTCCTCGCGCCGGATGCGGCGTGCCTTCAGCACGTCCAGGCAGACGCGGCCGACCACGGTCGTCAGCCAGCCGCCCAGGTTTTCGATACCGCCGTCGTAAGAACGGTTGAGTCGCAGCCAGGCCTCCTGGACTGCGTCGTCCGCCTCGCTCAACGAGCCGAGCATGCGGCAGGCGACCGCTCGCAGATGACTCCGGTTCTCCTCGAACCGCTCCGCCAGCCATTCCCGCTCGTCCATCGGTCTCCTCCTGGTAGTCGTCCTCGCACACTGACGAACAAGCTCAGGCGGATGTGACGGGATTCCCCGGCCGATGTGACGAGATCCCGCGGCGTACGCCGTCCACGGCCGGGCGGACCGTTCAGCGGGAGGCGTCGGGCCCAACGGTTGGCAGGTAGCGCGGTGCCCGCCAGGCGTCCAGCCGGTGCTCCACCGCGGCGCCCAGTGCCAGCAGCTTGACGTCCTGGTGGTTACCGGCCATCAGGAGCAGGCCGACGGGCAGTTCGTTCACGGAGCCGGCGGGGACCGAGAGCGACGGGTAACCGGACACGGCGGCGGGGGTGGAGGACGGGATCACGTCGTCATCGCCGCGCGCGCAGTCGGTCGTCCAGGCGGGCGGGTTCGTCGGTGCGGCGATGGCGTCCAGCCGGTGGGTGGCCATGGTCTCGTCGATGGACAGCCGGGAGAGCTTCTTCAGCTCGGCACGCATGGCCCGGTACTCCGGGTCGGTGGTGGGAGGTGCGGCGAGGGCCCCCTCGAACAGCTCCTGACCGGCGAAGCAGCTCTGCTCCGCCGGGTGGGTGCGGTTGAACTCGATGAGTTCGGCGAGGTTCTGCGGGCCGTCGCGGGTGGCGAGATAGGCGTTGATGTCCCGGTGGAACTCGCTCAGCAGCGCCGGGAACTCGAGTTCGGCGAGGCGCTTCTGGTGCGGGGGAGTCACCTCGACGACCTCGGCTCCCGCCTCGCGTAGCTTCTTCGCCGTGCTGGTCATCACGGCGTCAACCTCCGACCCGAGCGAGGGCAGCCGCCAGAGGCCGATCCGCTTGCCGCGCAGACCGCCGGGGGCGCGAAGGTCATCGGGGAGCTCGGTGTCGCCTCCGCCGAGCACCGAGAGGGTGAGCGCGGTGTCGATCACGTTGCGCGCCATGGGCCCCGCGGTGTCCTGCTCCGCGGAGATCGGGACCACGCCGGACTGGCTGACCAGCCCGAGGCTGGGCTTGTGGCCGACCACCCCGTTCATCCCGGCCGGGCACACGATGGATCCGTCCGTCTCGGTGCCGATCGCCACCTGCGACAGCGACGCGGCGAGTGCGGCGGCCGAACCGGACGACGACCCGCACGGGTTCCGGTCCAGTACGTACGGATTGCTGGTCTGCCCGCCCACCGCCGACCACCCGGACGTCGGCTGCGCCGCACGGAAGTTCGCCCACTCGGACAGGTTGGTCTTGCCGAGGATCACCGCCCCCGACGCCCGTAGCCGGGTCACCAGGGCGGCGTCGGCGTCGGGCGGGCTCCCGGCCAGCGCCAGTGAACCGGCGGTCGTCGGCATGTCGCGGGTGTCCACGTTGTCCTTGAGCAGGACGGGTATGCCGTCGAGCGGACCTCGGGTGGTGCCGCGCCGGTGCCTGGCGTCGCTGGCGGCGGCTTGGCGAAGAGCCGTCGGGTCGGTGCGCAGCACCGCGTTGATCTTGGGGTCGACGGTCCTGATCCGCCAGAGGTAGGCGCTGGTCAGCGCCGAGGAGGTCAGCGAACCCTTTGCCATACGGGCCTGCAACTCCGGGATCGTCACGGTGTCGAGATCGACTCCCAGCCTCGGAGGTGAACCGGTCGGTGGCGAAGAGCCGTCGGCCCTCCTCTCCGAGGCTTCCGCACCCGGGCTCGGCGCACCGGTGAAAAGGGACCCGGCGACCAGGGCGGCGATCAGCGTGGCAGCGCTCCTCATTCTCATGAAGGCCAGCGGACTATAGGCCGGTGCGCGGGCGCAAGGGTGCCTCCGCTCGGGTGCATAGAGTGATCAGGTGACTACGTGCAGTGTTCTGGTGCGGGATTGCTTCTGCGATGACCGGCGATGCCTGGTCATCTAAGGGCTGTCCGGGCGATTCTCCGGACGGTTCCCTCCTGTGGAATGACGGTTGCGGGTGGGAACGAACGGGAGCGGGTGGGAGCCGGTGTTCAGTGGTGGAGCGGGAAACCGTCTCGGCGGGGGCTATTTCCAGTCGATATCCGCTACCTGTCGGGTGGCGAGATTCACGCGGTTCCACATGTTGACCGTGGCGATCGAAAGGAGCAGGCCGCCCAGTTGCATCTCGTCGTAGTGCCGTGCCGCCTCGTCCCAGGTCGCGTCAGGCACCGCGTCCGGCCGGTCGTTTACCCGGGTGACGGCCTCGGCCAGCGCGAGTGCCGCGCGTTCGGCGTCGTTGAAGAAGGGGCGTTCCCGCCAGGTCGAAACGGCGAAGATGCGCTCGTCGCTCTCGCCCGCCTTCTTCAATTCCGCCGCGTGCACACGCACACAGACGCTGCAGCTGTTGATCTGACTTGTCCGCAGGTGTGCGAGGTAGAGTGTGACGGCGGGTACGCCGGTATTTTCGGTGGAAGTCCCCAGCGCGAGCAGGGCGTCCATGGCACCGGGTACGACCTGGGCGGGATTGCCCATGCGTGCCTGCATGATCGGTCTCCTTCGGTAGCCTTCATGTGCGGTTGTTTTGGCGGGTCTTACCGGGCTGCGGTGGACCAATCCAGACGCAGAGCCTCGGAGTTGCTCTGGCCGCCTGGATTCCGCCCTTCACACCACCGACGGAATTCGACGGAGGAATGTGACCGATAGGCCGCGACGATTTTCTACTGGAGCGCTTCGAGTCGGAGCGGAACGAGCTGCGCGCGGTGGCATGCCGGATGCTCGGCGCGCTCTGCAACGCCTCCAGGCTCAGTACGCGCGTCCTGTACCGGCCTCAGTCGGTGGCGTCGCCCAGTGACTCCAGCAGCTGCCGGAAGGTTTCGGAGAGAGTGTCGCGCTGAGGTCTGCTGAGGGTGGCGAGCAGGCGGTTCTGCGTGTCGACATGGTCGGGCAGGGCGGCGTCGATGAGTGCGTGCCCTTCGGCCGTGAGCCCGACATACACGCCCCGGCCGTCGGACTCGCTGGGTGTGCGGGTCACCAGGCCGCGCTCCTCCAGGCGGTCGAGCCGCTGGGTGACGGCCCCCGAGGTGATCATGGAGGAGCGCATCAGCTCGGCCGGGGTCAGCCGGTGCGGGGGGTCGTTGCGGCGCAGGGTGGCCAGTACGTCGAACGACGCCGGGTCGAGTCCGTGTGAGGCGAAGGTGCGGCGCTGCTCGGCCTCGACGAGCCGCGTCAGCCGCTTCAACCGCCCGAGCACGGCCATTGACGATACGTCCAGGTCGGGGCGCTGCGCCCCCCACTGCTCCAGTACGCGATCCACGTGGTCTGCCACACCCTCAGCCTAAGGGCTGTCCCGTGATCCCTGGCGGGCGCACGACGACAGCTACGGCACCTCGCCGCGTTGTCGGAGTCGTCCATGTACGCCCAGTACGAGGACGATCCTCCGCCTTGCGAGCGCACGCACCAGACGCCGCAAGCTGATCGACCGCCCATTCTGTCAGGGGCTCTTGGTCACCCTTGCGTGCGTCTCCGGGCGCCGTACATCTCTTGAAAAGTAGCTTAGCGATGAGCTACTTTTGCTTAGTGCTAAGCAATCGAGTCAGAGATGTGCTGTTGACCGCGCTGGCCCCCGCCATCTGGGGATCCACCTACCTCGTCACCACCGAACTGCTGCCCCCCGGACGCCCCTTGCTCGCCGCCGTGCTGCGTGCGCTCCCGGCGGGCATCCTGCTCGTCCTGATCACCCGGCGGCTGCCGCACGGCAACTGGTGGTGGCGCGCACTCATACTCGGCGGGCTCAACATCGGGGCGTTCTTCGCCCTGCTGTTCGTCGCCGCCTACCGGCTGCCCGGCGGGGTCGCCGCCACCGTCGGCGCGCTGCAGCCCCTGCTGGTCGCCGGTCTGGCCGCCGGGCTGCTCGGCGAGCGCCTGACCCGGTGCACCCTCCTCGCGGGACTCGCCGGTGTGGCGGGCGTCAGCCTGCTCGTCCTGCGGGCGGACGCGGCGCTGGACGGCATCGGAGTCGCCGCCGCCCTCGGCAGCGCGCTCGTCATGGCCACCGGCATCGTGCTCAGCAAACGGTGGGTCTCATCCGCGCCGCTGCTCGCCACCACGGGCTGGCAACTCGTCGCAGGCGGCCTGCTGCTGCTCCCGGTCGCGTTCTTCGTCGAGGGCCCGCCGCCCGCCACGCTGACCGGCGGGAACCTGGCGGGATACGGCTACCTCACCCTGGTCGGCGCCGCCCTCGCGTACGCCCTGTGGTTCCGGGGGATCCGCGCACTCCCGTCGACCAGCGTGACCTTCCTCGGCCTGCTCAGCCCGGTGGTCGCGACCACGCTCGGCTGGCTCGTGCTCGGCCAGCAGCTCACCGCCACGCAGGCGCTGGGCGGGCTCCTGGTGCTCGCGGCGCTGATCGTGGCGCAGACGCGGCGGGCCGTTCCCCAGCCCCAGCCCGACTCTCAGCCCGAGTCCGCGCCCGACCGTCACCCCGTACGCACGCTGTCACGGCCCGCTGTCCGGCAGGACACGACAGTCAGCTGACCCCGCACCGAGCCGTATGCGAAAGGAGTCGAAATCATGCGCATCACCGTGTTCGGAGCCGCCGGAAACGTAGGAAGCCGTGTAGTGGCGGAGGCACTGCACCGTGGCCACGAAGTCACCGCCGTCGTACGGGACTCCGCCCGGTTCCCCGAACTGGCCGCCGCCGCCCGCCCCCGTGCGGGCGATGCCGCCGACGCCGGGGAGGTGGCCGAGCTGAGCGAGGGCCAGGACGTCGTCATCAGCGCGACCCGCCCGGCACCCGGCCGCGAGGGGGAACTCGCCGTCATCGCCGAGGCGTTGCTTACCGGCCTCGCCCAGACCGGCGTACGGCTGCTGCTGGTCGGCGGCGCGGGCAGCCTCACGCTGCCCGGCACCGGCGGCACCACCGTCGCCGAGGGCCCGGACTTTCCCCCCTCCTGGCTGCCCATCGCGCTGGCCTGCAACGACCAGCTCGCGGTATGCAAGGCCGAGACCCGGGTGGACTGGGTCTATCTGAGCCCGTCCGCGATGCTGGAGCCGGGTGTACGCACCGGCGGTTACCGCGTCGGCAGCGACGAACTGCTGGTCGATGCCGACGGCAACTCGTCGATCTCCATGGAGGACCTGGCCGTGGCGCTGGTGGACGAGGCCGAGCAGCCCCAGCACCACCGCGCCAGGTTCACCGTCGGCTACTGAAGGCCGGGCCCCGGCGGAGCCGGAGATGTCAGAGCGCGTAGACCCAGGGCGTGGTCGTGGTCAGCGGGGTGAAACCGAGACGCTGCAGGATCGGGCGGCTCTGGTCGGACGCGTCGACCTGGAGGTAGCGGAAGCCGCGCCCCGCGGCGACGCGCGCACGTACGGCGACCAGGGCACGGTAGATGCCCAGCCCGCGCCACTCGGCCACCGTGCCGCCGCCCCAGAGGCCGGCGAAGTCGGTGCCGGGGAACATCTCCATCCGTGCCGCGCACACCGGGACTTCACCGGCCAGGGCGACGACGGCGGTGAGCGTGTCCGGTGCCTCGGTGAGCTGGGTGAGGAGCTGCTCCTTGAGCGGGGTGCGGTTCTCGTCGAACGCCTGATCGTGGACCGTCACCAGGAGGTCGATGTCGGCCGGGTCGGTCACATGGTGCAGGCGGATGCCCTCGGGCAGCTCGACGGCGGTGGGGAGATCCTCGACCCGGGCGACCATGAGCGTCTCGTCCGGCTCCGGTGTGAAACCGGCCGCCCGCAGCCGGTCGGCGAGGTCGCCGGGGCGGTCGTGGGCGTACAGCTTCCACTCGAACTCCCGGTCGAGCGCCTTGAAGTGTGTGATCTGGGCCGCGATCGCGGCGTCCGCGGTCTCCTCCCGCAGATCGGACCAGATGACGCCGCACCATCCACCCCCGCACGCGCCTCCGCTGCCGCCGCCGATCTGGCGCACGACATCGGCTCCCCGCTCGACCTGCCCCGCAGCACCGAAGGACGGTGCGTCCCGTCGCATCTGCCGGTCGAAGGCGGCCAGAACCGCATCGTTGTCCATCCCGTCAGTGCAACACTGCGCGGCGGGCGCGGCAATGGGATTTCCGCCGATGTCGGACGGTGGAAATCCAGCCACACCCTGTCCGCATCTCTGCCATGTCTCTGCCATGCCTCTGCCGTGTGGCTGTCATGCCCGAGTCGCGGCCCCTCAGCAGCTCCTCAACCGCACTGCCAGGTGAACATGGCCCGGTCGAAGCGCAGCGCGGCCAGATCGGCCGGGCGTATCAGCCAGTAGAGGACCCCGCAGTCGCCCCACATCATGTCGGCGGCGCCGTCCGTGTCGAACTGGGCGAGGAGCGTCCAGCCGAGTGCCTCCGCGGCGAGCGCCGGATCCTCCCAGGAGAGCCGCCCGCCCAGCGCGGGGTGCGCGACCTCGAACTCCACCGGCTGCTGCACCGGGTCGGCATGGCCGCCTACGCGGTGCTCCGGCTCGTCTCCGGCGAGATCCCACAGGGCTTCGAGGAAGTCGTCCCCATGGACCGGGTGGTCGTGCACCTCGGACGAGGGGCGACCTTGAAGGGCGAACTCCTGCTCGACGAGGGGGTGGTACGGATCGGGCGCCGTCATCTCCACCTGGGCGGTCAGCTGGACCTCGGGGTAGGGATCCAGGTCGGCGGGGGTCTTGCGCGCGGATACGGCGGTGCCCGCCGGGACATACAGCACCTGTGCGCCCTCGCTGGTCCCTGGTTCCATGGCCAGGACGAGGGCCTCGCCGCCGTCCAGCTGGCCGTCGAAGTAGAAGAACTCCAGGGTGCCCCGGCTCGGCATCGCCGGATCCAGGGCGCCGGAGGGCAGCTCGGCGCAGTCGATGGAGCCGACGAAGGACAGCGGCCCGTGCCCCTCCCACACCGGCCATTCCATGGTCTCGGGCAGCTCCGGGGACCCGCCGAGCCGGGCGGCCACCGGGTCGGAACCAGCCGCGGCGGTGAGCCGTATGCCCGGCCGCAGCAGACCGGTCCACCGCTCGGCGACGTCGGCGGGCAGGTGTGCGCGGGCGAGTGCGTGCAGGGCTTCCGCCGTCTTGTCCATGCCCCTGATGATGCACGGCCCCACTGACATCCCGGCGCCCGCCCCGGTGTTCGCGCCGGGCCCCCATTCCTGACTCCGAACCGCCCTTGGCTGCGGCCGGGTCAGGCGAGGAGTTTCGCCGCGATCGCCCTGGCCCGGCGCATGGGCTCGGCGCTCCGCTCACGCGCCGCTGTGACCGTGGCCCCGTCCATGAGGAGCATGAACTGCTCGGCCAGCGCGTCGCATTCGCGGTATCCCGCGTCGCGCAGCAGGACGGCGACGAACTCCGTGACCGCCCGCTTGTGCGCGAGGGCGAGAGCGTGCACAGGGCTGCCGGCGTCGGCGAACTCGGCGCCGGCGTTGATGAAGGCGCAGCCCCGGAAGCCGCCCCGGGTGCCGTCCTCCGCCAGTGCGTCGAAGACGTCCAGCGGAGTGCCGCCACGGTCGGCGACCGCGCCCGCCAGCCAGTCGCGCCAGCTGCGGTCGCGCTCCTTGAGCACCTCGCCGACCAGCTCGTCCTTGCTGTCGAAGTGCCGGTAGAAGGAGGCGCGGCCCACGCCGGAGGAGGACAGCAGGGCCTCCACGCCGACCGCGCGGATCCCCTCGGCGAAGAACAGCTCCTTCGCCGTCTCCAGGAGGCGCTCGCGGGCGTGGGTCGGCATGCGCCCACGGTAGCCGACATTGACGGCAAACGGAAACAGTCGGTACCGTCTCGCCGGACGGTACCGATCAGTGCCGAATTGACTCCCCCTGAGCCACGATCTGTGAGGCACCCGCATGGACGCCGAAGCCCGGAGCAGACCCGGCCTGCCCGCCGACACGGCCCCCGCCCCGGACCCGGCGGCCCCCGCCCCGGACCGCGCAGCCCCGGACCCCAGCCGGGCCCGATGGGCAGTGCCGGTGCTGGGCTTCGCCACCTTCGCCGTCGGCACCGACGAGTTCGTCCTCGCGGGCGTACTCCCCGAAATCAGCGACGGCCTGGACGTGCCGGTCGCCGCCGCCGGCCAGGTGGTGACCGTCTTCGCGCTCACCTGTGCCGTCCTGGCCCCGGTCCTGTCCACGGTCCTGGCGGCGCGGTCGCGCCGCGCCGTACTGCTGAGCGCCCTCGCCGTCTGTCTGCTGGGCAACATCGCCACCGCCCTTGCCCCCGGATTCGGGTGGGTACTGGGAGCGCAGGTGGTCGCGGCGGCGGGCGCCGGTCTCTTCGTACCGACGGCCGCCGTCACCGCCGCGGCGCTCGTACCAAAGGAGCGGCAGGGCCGCGCGATCGCCGCCGTGACCACCGGGTTCACGGCCGCCACCGCGCTGGGTGCGCCTATCGGCACCGTCATCGGCGGCGCGCTGGGCTGGCGGGCCACCATGTGGTTCGTCGCGGCGCTCGCCGTACTGGGGCTGCTGGGCGTACGCACCCTGGTCCCCGCACGCGTCCCCGCCGCGGCGCCGGCCGGGCTGCGGCAGCGGCTGCGTCCGCTGCGCGAGCCGAGGGTGCTGGCCCTCCTCGGCGCGACGCTCGCCGGATTCACCGCGGTCTACATCCCGTACACCTACATGGCGGTCGTCTTCGAGCCCGCCACCGGCGGCAGCGCGGGCAGACTCGCGGCCCTGCTGTTCACCCTGGGCGTCGTCGGCACTCTCGGCAACATGGGCGCCGGGGCGATCGCCGACCGGATCGGCGGCCGCCGGGTGGTGGGCGGCGCGCTGGTCTGGCTGATCGGCTGCCTGCTGGTGATGCCGACGCTGATCGGCGGCTTCACGGCCGGTGTCGCGGTCATCGTCCTCTACGGAGCCGCCGCGTTCGCCCTCACGACGCCCCAGCAGCATCGCCTCATCACGCTCGATCCGGCCGCCGCGCCGGTGCTGGTGTCCCTGAACGCCGCGATCCTCTATCTGGCGATCGCACTGTCCGGCGTGCTCGGCGCGGCGGGGATCGGCTGGGCCGGAGCGCACGCCCTTCCCTACTTCGCGGCCGGACTCGCGGCGGTCGCGCTGCTGCTGTCCGAACTGGCGCACCGGCTCACCCGGACAGGGCCTCGGTGAGCTGAGCCGCCGGGGTCAGTACCAGGCGCGGCGTACGGGGCCGTGCGGGTCCTCGGTCAGGGTCCAGGCCCCGTCGATGCGCATGACGCGGCGCGTGGTGCCGTACGGTTCCCAGCCTGGTTCGCCGGTGGCCGCGAAGGCGACCCAGGCCGCGTGCATCCGCGCGGCCAGGTCCGCCGGCGGTGCCTCCGGGCCGAGCAGGGCGTGGGGGCCGTGCAGGGCGGGGAGTGCGGCGCGGTCGAAGACGAACGGCAGCTCCATGCCGTGAGCCGCGCCCAGCTCACCGCCGGGCGTGTCCGCCGTGCCGCCGCCCGCCGTTCCGTCACTCAGCGCCTGCGAGCGCCAGGCGAACTCGAAGACATGGGTGGTGGATCCGGGATGGGCGGCGTGCGCCTCGGCCAGCCGCCTGCTGCCCGCGCCGAACAGGGCGTCGCCCAGGATCGCGGAGCGCAGCTCCCCGTGTGACGCCCGGGGCCGCTGGGTGCGGTAGGCATCGACGAGGCCGGCGGGGTCGCGGTGCGCACGGGCCGCGATGGCCTGCACGTCGGCCGCCGTCGAGGAGGACAGATCGCCCTGCGGCGCCAGATAGAGGTTGCCCTCCTCGGTGTTGGTGCCGATCAGCAGGTCCACCCCGGCGGCCCGGCCGGCGGCGATGGACTCGGCGGGCTGCCGGTCCAGTACGACACTGAACGGGCTGAGCCCGAGCAGCGGGTCGGTGTCGCTCCCGGTTCCCAGCTCCATACCCGCCAGTTGAGGCATGATCTCGACGAACCGGGCATCGGGGAGCTGGGCGAACGCGTCCGCACGCGGTTCGACGCCCAGCGCGTCGGCGGCCGCGCGGGTGACCCGGGCGGCCTGCTCGGGGGTGAAGGCGCCCAGCCCGCTGCCGCTCTGCATGATCGCGCGCCGCAGCGGCAGGCCCTCCGGACCGGTGCCGTCCTCGGAGGCCAGCACGGCTCCGACGACGGTGGCTCCGGCGGACTGGCCGAAGAGCGTGACCCTCCCGGGATCGCCGCCGAAGCCCGCGATGTTCTCGCGTACCCAGCGCAGCGCGGCGAGCACATCGAGCACCCCGCGGTTGTCCGGCGCGTCGGGCAACTGGAGGAATCCCGGTATGCCGAGCCGGTAGTTGAGCGTCACCAGGACGACGCCGTCACGGGCGAACGCGGCGCCGTCGGCGACCGGCGCGCGGGTGGACCCGGCGACGAAGCCGCCGCCGTGCACGAAGACCAGCACCGGCAGGCTCGCGCCCGCGCTGCCGTCCCGGCCGCTGGGCGTCCACACGTTGACGGTGAGGTAGTCGTCCCCGGGGACCCAGCCCGGCCCGAAGTACGGGGACATGTCCAGCTTGCCGAACGCGTCCCGGCGGGGCTGCGGCGCGGTCGGTCCGGGGGCGGTGGCGTCCCGTACGCCGTCCCACGGCGCGTGCGGAAGCGGGCGGGCGAAGCGGGCCGCGCCGGTCGGGGGCGCGGCGTAGGGGATGTCGCGGAAGACGGCGATGCCCTCCTCGTGCCGCCCGCGTACGGCACCCTGCGCGGTCGTGACCACGGGGCCGGCGCCGGGCCGGTTGTGGTGCGTGCTGCTCATGTCGTGCTGCCTCTCTCAAGAAGTGTGCGGTGGTGAAGCCGGGCGTCAGAGCTTGGCGAAGGGCGCCCATTCCTCGATCGCGAACTTCCCGCCCTCACGCCGTACTTCCGCCGCGCCGTGACCGCCCAGATGCGCGGGGAAGACCAGCGCTCCGTGGTCTGCCGCCCAGCCCAGAATCCGGTGGCGGGTGGTGCGGGCGCCCTCCGGGTCCTCGCAGAAGCAGCTGTTGGCGTCCGGTTCCATGATCTGCACCGGGCTGTGCAGCAGATCGCCGACGAACACCGCCCGGTCGGTCCCGGAGCCGAGGGTGATCACGGACGAGCCGGGCGTGTGCCCCGGAGCGGCGTCCAGCCGGAGGTTGCCGTCGATCCGGTGGCTGCCCTCCCACAGCAGGGTGCGCCCCGCCTCGTGGACGGGGGCGACGCTGTCCTCGAAGACGTTCTGGTTGCCCCTGCCGAGCCGGGGCTGGTGTCCGTTCGCCGGGTTCCAGAAGTCGAAGTCGGCCCTGGGCACGAGATAGGTGGCGTTGGGGAAGGTCGGCACCCACTCCCGTCCGTCGAGGTAGGTGTTCCAGCCGACGTGGTCGACGTGCAGATGGGTGTTCACCACCACGTCCACGTCCTCGGGGCGGACTCCGGCACGGGCGAGATTGCCCAGGAAGTCCGTCTCCAGATGGCCCCAGACCGGTGCGTACGGCCGCTCCTTGTGGTTGCCCACGCCCGTGTCGATGAGAATGTTCCGGCCCTCGCTGCGCAGCAGCCAGGTCTGGATCGCCGAGACGCAGACGTTCGTCGCGGCGTCCAGGAAATCCGGCACCAGCCAGGAGCGCCCGGATTCCCAGACGTCCTTCGGGGCCTCCGGAAAGAAGGTGTCGGGCGTCATTCCGACGGGCCCGAAATACTCCTCGACGCGGGTGACGGTGACCTCGCCGAGCGTGATCTCATCCATGCTGTATCCCCTGGTGGTTGACTGGTACGAGAAGTCTCCGGCGGGCGTGGCGAGGGGGGTATCGGACACATGACTGCACTTGACGCACCCCCCGTGCTCATCGGCCGCGAGGCGGAGACCGCACGGCTGTTCCGGCTGCTGGACTCCGTACGGACGGCCGGGCACGCCCCGGCGCACGTCCCAGCGCACGTCCCGGCGCACGCCCCTGGCCTGGTCCTCAGTGGCGACCCGGGTGCGGGCAAGACCGCCCTGCTGGCGGCCGTCGTACGCCGGGCGGAGGCGCACCACTGCCAGGTGCTGCGTGCGGTGGGCAGCGAATCCGAGGCGCGGCTCCCCTTCGCCGCGCTGCACCAACTGCTGCGCCCGGTGCTCGGACCGGGGCCGGTGCCGGGACCGGTGCTGGGCCCAGCACCGGGCGGGGCGGAGCGGTCGCTGCCGGAGCGGCAGCGTGCCGCCTTGGACATGGCCTTCGGCCTCCGGGAGGCGGCGGCACCGCCCGACCCGATGCTGCTGGGGCTCGCGGTGCTGACCCTGCTGTCCGGGCTGGCGGAACGGACACCGCTGCTGGTGGTCGTCGACGACGCCCAGTGGATCGACCGGGCGTCGCTGGACGCGCTCTCCTTCGCCGCCCGGCGGCTGCACGGCGAGCCCGTCGTGCTGCTGGCCGGAGTGCGCAGCGGCGAGCTGCTGCCCGGCTTCGACCGCGACCTCCCGTTGCTCGCCCTGGGGCCACTGGACGGCGCGGCGTCCCACCGGCTGCTCGACCAGCTGCCCCAGCCCCCGTCCGGGCGCCGACGGATGCGCGTCCTCAGCCAGGCCGGAGGAAATCCGCTCGCCCTGCTCGAACTCGCCCGCACCCCTGAGCCGTACGGCCCGGTGGTCGGGCCGCTGCCACTGACCGGCCGGATCGAACGGCTGTATGTGGACCGCTTGGAGGAGTTGCCCGAGGAGACCCGGCACGCGCTGCTTTCCCTGGCGGCGGCGGACTCGGTGGAGGGCACGGCCCCGCCGACGACCCCCCTCGCTGCCCCGCCGGCACCCCACGACGGGGCATGGACGCCGGCCGAGGAGGCCGGACTGGTGCGGGCGACGGGCGGCCGCGTCCGCTTCCGGCATCCGCTGGTCCGCTCCGCCGTCTACCACGCCGCACCGCCCGACGCGCGCCGTGAGGCCCACCGCGCCCTCGCAGCGGACCCGCAGGCGGAGGAGGACCGGCGGGCCTGGCACCTGGCCGCCGCCGCACTGCCGCCCGACGCCGCCGCCTCGGCCGCGCTGGAACGCACCGCGAGTCGTGCGCTGCGCCGGGGCGGGCACGCCGCCGCTGCCGCCGCGCTGGAACGCGCCGCCCAGCTGGCCCCCGACGCGCCCCGCCGTGCCCGCCTGCTCGCCGAGGCGGCCGAGACGGCTGTCCTCACCGGCCAGCTCGGATGGGTACGGGAACTGGCCGAAGGGGCGACACAGCTGTCCGACGACCCCGCGCTGCACGCTTCCGTTGAGCTGCGGGTCGGTCAGCTGATGGTGTTCAGCTCTCAGCACTCGGCCGCGTTCGCCCTGCTGGCGGGCACGGCACGTACGGCGGCGGGGGCCCCTTCCGTCCCCGCCCCCGCCCCCGCGCTCGCCCTGGAGGCCCTCGCTGCCGCCGCCGTTGTCGCCTTCTACACCGGGGACGCCTCCCAGCGCACCGAGATCCGGCGGATGGCGGCCCGTTTCAGCTCTTCCCCCGACGGTTCCCGCGACCCCCTCAACGCCGCCCCGCACACCGGCAGCGACACCGACACCGCTGGCACGCTCACCTGGGTGCGGGCAGTGACGGACCCGTACGCCAGCCGCCCTGGACTGGTGACCGCACTACCCCGGCTGATCGCCGACGCGGCCGACCGTCCCGCCCGACTGCTGACCCTCGCCATCACCGCATGGCTGCTGGACGAAACCGCCTTGGCCGTCCACGCGTTCGACGAGGCGCTCGGCCAGCGGGAGACCAGCGGCGCCCTGCCCGCCGGGCTCGGCGGCGCCGCAGGCTGGGCCTATCTGGAACGGGGCCGCTGGGCGCAGGCCCGCCTGGTCTGCTCCGACATCATCGAAACGGCCACCGCTACCGGCCTGGACCACGCCTCCGCCTGCGCGTTCGTTGTCGAGGCCACCCTGCTGGCACTGACCGGCGACACCTCGGGCGCCCGCGCCCGCGCCGCCGAGGCGCTGACGCTGGTCGACCCGCTGGAGAGCCGTTCGATCGCCGTCTACGCCCGCCGGGTGCTGGGCACGGCGGCGTTGGCGGAGGGCGACCACGCGACGGCGTACGAACACTTCAGGCGGGTCTTCACCCAGAGTGGCGACCCCGTGCACTACCACGCCTCCAGCCCGGCGGTCGCGGACTTGGCGGCGTCGGCCGCCCGCAGCGGGCGCACCGAGGAGGCCGCCGCACTCGTGGAGCGGGTGGCCGCGCACTGCGCGGCGGCCGAGGGCGGCCTCTCCCACAGCCCTTCACCCCGCCTGGCGGCGCTGCTGCACCGGGCCCGCGCCCTGCTGGCCGCCACCGAGGACGCCGCCGAACCGCACTTCCGCGCCGCGCTCGCCACCGACGACGACGGCTCCGACGGCTCCGGCCGCGCCACTTCGGCCCACCGTCCCTTCGAACGCGCCCAGACGCTGCTGGACTACGCCGCCTGGCTGCGCCGCAGGCGCCGTATCGCCGAAGCGAGGCCCCTGCTCACCGAAGCGCTGGAGACCTTCCGCCGACTCGGCGCACACCCGTGGGTCACGCGGACACAGGCCGAGTTGCGGGCCTCCGGCGTCAGCGCGACCGCCGCCGAGGACGCGCCGCCGCACGCGCTGGCCGACCTCACCCCGCAGCAGCAGGAGATCGTCCGGCTCGCGGCCGGAGGGCTGACGAACCGGGAGATCGCGGCGAAGCTGTTCCTCTCCCCGCGCACGGTCAGCTCCCATCTGTACCGCAGCTTCCCCAAGCTGGGCGTCACCGCCCGCTCCCAACTGCGAGATCTGCACAGCCTGCACAGCCTCAGCTGATGAAACGGACATCCGGGTGCTGGGGCGAGGGCCCGTCCAGCACGGGGCGGGGCAGACCGCGCAGCGTGCTGTCCAGGAAAGCCGTGAGATACACCCGCTGGGCGGCCATGGAGCGTCGCGGATCGACGGTGCCGATCATGCCCGCGCGCAGCCCCTCCGGCAGTGTGAACGCTTGGTCGAGCTGCGGCACCAGCCACTGGTAGTCGGTGAACGAGTTGTGCGCGGCCGCCGGCCAGAAGGACAGATCGCGCTTCCAGCCCGGCGAATGCTCCCAGAGGGATTGCAAGGAGGCGGACGTACGGTGCGTGTGCGGCTCCACGGAACCGTCCTCGTGGAAGAGCTTCGCGCCCATCAGCAGGAACGGACGGTCCAGCCCTGCCTTGGCGACCGGCAGCAGCTCGTCCGGATCGGTCCAGTGCAGCCCCATCGGCGAGTCGAGAAAGACACCGGCGCCGATCCGGCGGTCCTGGTGCATCGCCATCGCCGCTGCCGCGCCGCCCATGGAGTGCCCGTAGATGCCGACCTTCCGCAGGTCCAGCGCCCCGGCCAGCCCGCGTGGCAGCCTGCGGCGCCCGGCGTCCGGGTTGCCGCCGTCGGTCAGCAGCCGCAACTGGTCCAGCACGAAGCGGATGTCGGCCGCCCGGATGTCGAGCGCGCGCTGCCATCGCGCCGACTGGTCCGTCATCTGCTGGAGTTCGGGGGAGGGGCCCACGACCCGGCCGTCGGCGAACTCCACCGGAGCCTCCCCCGGGTGGTCGATGGTGACGACCGCGTAGCCCTCGGACGCGAGCTGTCCGGCCATCGAGGTGCCCAGGGTGCGCGCGTTGTACATACCCGGGCTGAACAACACCACCGGGGTGCGGCCCGCGCGCCGCGACACGTGGGCCCCGGTCCGCGCGTGGGTGCGGGCACCGGCCCAGTCGATCGTGCCCGGTGGCAGGCCGAGCACCTCGGCGGCGCCCTGCCCGAAGAGCTCGGCCGCCCCGGGCCGCATGTACGGCGCCCGCGGTCGCCACCCGGGCCCGGTGCTGCCGGCGTCTGCGGCATGGGTGCCGTCGGCGGCGTACCAGACGCTGACCATCAGTTCCCGTCGCCGCGTCGCGTCCCAGGGGTCGGCTCGCCGTTCGTCGACGAGGTGCAGTTCGACGGTGCCCACGGCGTACGGGCCGGCCGGCCGGGGGAGCGTGAGCTGTACGGGCCGGGGGTGGCCGCCGTCACGGCTCCCGGTGCCTCTTCGTTGGCTGCCCGACAGGCCGAAGGCCGGGGCGGCGGTGGGGACGGCGGCGGTGAATCCGCCGGCGACGAGTGCGCCGACGACAGCGCGCCGGGTCGTCCTGAGGTGTGGGGAACGCCTGTCTGCTCGCATGCGGTGAACTCTGCGGCAGCCATGTGGCGTTCCGCACCGGTCGTCCGGCGGCGTCACACCCTTCCTTTCGTCACTTGAAGTACTGGCGGGGTGTCAGCCCCACCGTGCGGTGGAACGCCGCGACGAACGAGCTGGCGGAGGCGTAGCCGACCCGCCGTGCAACCGCCTCCACCGTCAGGCCGTCGGCCAGCAGCAGCATCGCCGCCCGCATCCGTACCCGCTCCCGCCACCGGCCGAAGCTCATCCCCGTATCGGTCGTGAAGAGGCGCGCCAGCGTGCGGGCGCTGGCGCCGACCGTCAGCCCCCACTCGGCCAGCGAACGGCCGTCCGCCGGATGCGCCGCCAGCGCCTCCGCGACCCGGCAGGCCCGCGGATCGGCCGGGTCGGTGACGGAAACGGTGTGCACGGAGACGGGCTGCAGCAGGTCGAAGACCACCGCCTCGGCGCGGGTCCGCGCGGCGCGCGGGAGCTCCGGTGCGGCCAGGTGGTTGATCAGCTCGCGCAGCAGCGACGGTACGGCGACGACGGTCGGTTCCGTCCAGCGGACCGGACAGCGCGCGGGCACCACGTACGCGCTGCGCATCACCGCGGCGCCGCTGGGGCCGGTGGCGTGCCGGATACCGGCCGGGATCCACAGGGCGAGGGTGGGCGGCAGCAGCCAGGTGCCCGTGGCGGTGCGTACGGTCACCAGGCCGCTGGGGGACCAGGCCAGCTGGTGCGCCCGGTGCTCGTGGGTGTGGAACCAGCGGCCGACGGACATCGCGAAGCTGGCGATGACGATGGCCGTGGGCGGTGGCGTGCCCGGGTCCTGCGGCAGTTCCTGTCCGTTTGGCGACATCGCTTGTCAGCCTAGCCCGTAGCAGCCACGACGGGCCGGCCGTAGCGTCGTGCCCATGCCGATGAACCGATCACACCGCAAGTTGTGCAGCTCCGAGAAATGGGCGCGGACAGTGAAGGAAAGGGTGCTGCCCTGGGCCCTCGCCGACGTCGAACTGGGCACCGACGTACTGGAGATCGGCCCTGGTTACGGCGCGAACCTGCGCGTCCTGGTCCAGCAGGTGCCCCGGCTGACCGCCGTCGAGATCGACGGGGCGACGGCACGGCTGCTGGAGCGTGACTACGGCGAACGGGCCCGCATCGTGCACGGCGACGGCGCCGCCATGCCGCTGGACGACGCCTCGTACACCTCCGTCGTCTGCTTCACCATGCTGCACCACGTGCCGACGGACGAGTTGCAGGACCGGATCTTCGCCGAGGCGTACCGGGTGCTGCGACCGGGCGGAGTCTTCGCCGGGAGCGACAGCCAGCCCAGTTTCCGCTTCCGGCTGCTGCACGTGCGCGACACGATGAACACGGTGGACCCGGCCACCCTGCCCGCCCGGCTGTCGGCCGCCGGATTCAGCGGGATCGCGGTCGACCTGCACCCGGAGAGCGGGTCACTCCGCTTCCGCGCACGCAAGGACTGAGCCAAGGTTCACGCTGGCGTCCGGCAGCGTGCTGCTCGTCGTGCTGCTCTCCGCCACGCCGCAGAGCCGCACCTTCCGGGTAGCGCGGCTGCCGCTCGGCTCAGAGCTTCTTGGCGTAGCAGCGGCTCTCGTCGTGGAAGCGGTAGTGGCCGAACTTGGTGGCGGGCGCATAGCCGCAGGAGCGGTAGAGCGCGATCGCCTCGGGCTGCTCGGTGCCGGTCTCCAGCACCATGCGGCCGCGCCCCGCCTCGCGCGCGCTGTCCTCCAGGATCGCCAGTATCCGCCGGGCCAGCCCGCGCCCTCGCGCCGCGCGGACCACGAACATCCGCTTGATCTCGGCGTCCCCGTCCGCGTAACCCTCGGCGCTGTGGTTCTGCGTCCGCCAGCCACCGGTGGCCAGCGGCTGCCCGTCCTCGTCGTACGCCAGCAGGTACAGCCCGTGCGGCGGGTCGAACATCTCCGGGGCGAGCGGGGTGACGTCACTCTCCCCGTAGCGCTCGTTGTACTCCTCCTGAACGATGCCGTTCAGCTTCACCGCGTCGGGGTGGTCGTAGCGGACGGGAACTATCTCCATTCCGGCATCGTAATGCCGCCCCCGTCCCGGCCGGAGGCCGATGTCAGTGGAGTGGGGCAGTCTGGAGGGCATGGAATCTGGACGGAGCACCTCCGGGCTGGGGACGGTCGTGGTGACAGGCGCCGCCGGGCGCATCGGGCGGGCGCTGCGGGCGGGGCTGCGGGAGCAGGCGTCCCGGCTCATCGTCACGGACCGGGAGCGGATCGCACCGCAGTCGCCGATGGAAGAGGTGCACCGGCTGGATCTGCGCGACGCCGACGCCGTGACGGCCGTCCTGGCGGGCGCGGATTCTGTCGTGCATCTGGGCGGCATCCCGGACGAGGCACCGCTGCCGGATCTCGTCAGCAGCAACATCCTGGGCACGCATCACGTACTGGAGGGCGCGCGGCTCCAGGGGGTTGCCCGGGTGGTACTGGCCAGTACCAACCGTGTCACCGGCTTCTACCCGGTCAGCGAGACGCTCACCCCGGAGCGTCCCCCGCGGCCGGACGGGCTGTACGGGGTCAGCAAGGTCGCCCTCGAAGCTCTCGGGCAGCTGTACGCGGACAAGTTCGGGCTGTCCGTGGTCGCCCTGCGCATCGGGAGTTACGAGGAGGAGCCCAGTGAGCCGCGCCATCTGACGACTTGGCTGAGCCCGCGCGACTGCCTCGGTTTCGTCCGGGCCGCGCTCACCGCACCGGACGTGCACTTCGCGACGGCGTACGCGGTATCCGCCAACACTCACCGGTTCTGGGATCCAGGAGCGGGCGAAGCCCTGGGTTACACCCCGGTGGACGACGCCGAGGTGTTCGCGGAGCGGATAGCCGTGCACGCCGCGCCCGACGAGGCGACGGACGCCGAACGGGAATTGCAGGGCGGAGTGTTCACCAGCCCGGACTTCACTCTCCGGCATCTCCGAGACGGGGGCGGTAGGGATACCCCCACCTTGAGGCGGCGGCCACCCGGTTAGCGACGGCGCGCGGGAGAAGGAAGGCTGAACCCATGCCCGAGACGACCGCGTTCCCGTCCGCATCCCGCTACCCGTCCGCATCCCGCTACGCGACCGAATCCCGCTACCCGTCCGCGCCTAGCGCCCTGGACACCGCCGCACCCCGCGCGGGTCGCTTCGGCCGCGAGCTCGGCTATCTGCTCACCGGGCTTCCGCTGGGAGTTGCCGCCTTCGTGGTCGCGGTCGCGGGTTTCTCCCTCGGAGTGGGCAGCTTCGTCGTACTGCTCGGACTGCCGGTCCTGGCAGGGACATTGAGGGCGGCCCGGGGCTTCGCCAGGGTGGAACGCAGGCGGGTCGAGGCCGTCCGAGGACGCAGGCTGCCCGCGCACCACTACCGGAATACGGCCGGTGCGGGGGTCCAGGGGTTGCTGCGTGCGCTGCTGGAGCCGCAGTCCTGGCGCGACCTGGCGCACATGCTGGTGGCCTTCCCGCTGCGGATAGCGGGTTTCGTCATCGCGCTGGTCTGGACGGTCGCCGGTGTCGGCGAGCTGTTCTACGCCGTGTGGTCATGGTCGCTGCCGCGTAGCGAAGGGGAGGAAGGGCTGCTGGACCTGATGTTCGGCATCTCTTCTCAGGGAGCCGACATCGCGTTCAACACCGGCGTCGGCGTGGTGCTGCTGGCGACGGCGATCCCGGTGGTACGCGGTCTCTGCGCACTCCAGGCCGCCCTCGCCCAGGGCCTGCTGACGAACCGGACGGCGGCGGCCCGGGCGGAGTCCGCAGCTGCCTGACCCGCCGCCGCGACGGAGCCCGGGGCCGTCGCGGCCCCGGGCTCCTGCCTCCTCCCCGCTCAGGCGGTCACTTCGGTCACCTCGGTCAGCCGTTCGCGTGCCGGGCCTTCCGTGCCAGCGCGATCACACCTGCCGCAGCGACTGCCGCGAACCCGCTCAGCGCCAGCCCCGCCGCCCGCATGCCCTCGGTGAACTCCGCCCCCTTCAACTCCCCGCCGCTGCAGGCCGCGAGCAGCGCGCCCACCGCCGCCAGCGCGATGGTCTCGGTGGCCAGCCGCGCGGTGTTGAACAGTCCGGCCGCGGTACCCGCCTGTTCCGCCCGTACGCTGCTGATCGCCAGCCCGTCGAGCACACCCATGGTCAGCCCGGCCCCCGTGCCGATCAGCACGAGAGAGGCCAGCAACTCCCCGGGGCCGCTGTCCGGCCCGAGCGTCACCGCCAGCAGCAGTGCCCCCACCCCGCTGACCGCGACCGAACCGGCCACCAGCACGACGGACGGCAGCCGCTTCGCCAGCGCCGCTCCGAGGGTCGGCAGCAGCACCACGGGCATGGTCAGCATCAGCAGCCACACACCGGCCCGGCCGGCACCCAGCCCCACGACGTCGATCAGATACGAGGGCAGATAGACCAGCAACGGCACCAGGATGCCCATCAGTGAGCCCGCCGCCACCGCGTACGAGAGGAACCGGGGGTTGGCCACCAGACCCAGGTCGAACATCGGCTCGGACACGCGCCGCTCCACCCGTACGAACAGCGCGCCCAGGGTGGCGATCGCAGCGACGGCCAGCACGATTCCGGGGTGGGTGAACCCCAGCACCGGGCCTTCACCGAGGATGAAGATCAGCAGCACCAGGGGCAGCGCGAACAGGACCGCGCCCGACCAGTCGATCCCGTGCCCGCGCCGTTTCTGCGCCTGCCCTTGCCCCTGCCCGCCACCGCGCTTGCCGGGCAGCACCGGCAGGCCGGGTGTCAGCAGCAGCACCAGCCCGGCCACGGCCGCCGGAACGGCGAAGACCGCGCGCCAGCTCAGCGCGTCCACAAGGAACCCGCTGACCATCGGACCGAAGGCGGTTCCGACGCCGAGCACCGTGCCCAGCAGCCCGAACGCCCGCCCGCGCGCCGCGCCTTCGAACGTCGCCGCGAGGATGGAGGCCCCGGCGGTCGTGGCCGCCGCGGCACCGGCACCGCTGACCCCGCGCGCGGTGTTGAGCAGCAGCACGTCTCCGGCGAAGGCGCTGGTCATGCCGCCGACGAAGAACAGTGCGACACCGCCCGCGAACACCCGCCGCCTGCCGTGCACATCGGCCAGCGCGCCGGTGATCACCAGAAACCCGGCGAACGCGGCGTTGTAGCTGTTCACCACCCACTGGGACGCGGCAAGCCCGGCGCCCAGATCGCCGGTGATCCCGGGCAGTGCCACGGAGGCCCCGGTGATCGTCAACGGAAACATCAGTGACGACAGCAGTACCGTCACCAGTACGAGAACAGGAGGAGAGGGAGAACCCGAAGAGACCAGGGACCAGAGAGAGCCCGGAGAGCCCGGACGAGAAGGAGAAGAACGGGAAAAGGTGCGCACAGAATGCTCCGCCGTCTGGAACGTGGAGCCGCGCAGCCCGAAAAGCCGCACGGCAGCTGACGCTGGTACGGCGAACGTGGGTCAGGGAATCACGCCGCCGTTATGGGCGGCGCACCCTGTCTGAGAGGGGCACGGGAGCAGCGTACTCACCCCCGGCAGTCCCGGCACAACGGGATTTCCCCCGGAGCACGGTCGACCGCTCCGGCCGCACCCCTGGTCGAGCGCTGCGACCGGCACGGTCTACCTCAGGTTCAGAGGACGCGTTGGAGGTACCACTCGGCCGCGCCGTCCCCGGCGAGCGTGGCGCGGTCGCCCCGCGGGGTGAGCGTCCCGGCCGAAGAGTTGTCGGCGAGGCGGAGGGCGGCCGGCGAACCGTCGGTCGCGCCCTCGCCCCCCACCGGTCAGGGGCGCTGTGCCGGCGCGGCACGCTTCCATCAAAGGGTGGGTGGGGGGACCCGGGCGGGCTACCGGCCGTGAGCGGTGAGCCTCGGGAGGGGAGCCCCGGACCCGGATCGGCCCCAGGATTCGCAAGGCAGCGCCGCCCGGCCTCCACGCCCCACCCGGCAGAACATGTGTTTCACCTCATCGGCGGCAGCGCAGGGGCGCCCCACCGGTGTGTGGGAACCTGACCCGGTCAGGAAGCGGCGGGAGCCCGCCGCACCGCAGAGGACAGCGATACCGCGCGACCGCAGGAGCTTGTGTTGGACACGGTGACGACCGTCAATGTGAACGGACTGAGGGCCGCCGCCAAGAAGGGCTACGGCCCGTGGCTCGCGGCCACCGAGGCGGATGTGGTCTGCCTCCAGGAGGTGCGTGCCGAGCCGCACCAGCTGCCGGAGGAGATCCGCGATCCGGACGGCTGGCACGCCGTCTACGCACCCTCCGCCGCCAAGGGCCGAGCCGGTGTGGCACTGCTCACCCGGCGCGAGCCGGACGCCGTACGGGTGGGCTTCGGGGTGCCCGAGTTCGCCGAGTCGGGGCGCTATGTGGAGGCCGATCTGCCCGGCCTGACCGTGGCCAGCCTCTACCTGCCCTCCGGTGAGGTGGGGACGGAGCGGCAGACGGAGAAGGAGAGCTTCCTGGCCGCCTTCCTGCCCTATCTGCGGGACCTGCGCAAGCGGTCTGCCGACCAGGGCCGCGAGGTGCTCGTGTGCGGTGACTGGAACATCGCCCACCAGGAGGCGGACCTGAAGAACTGGCGCGCCAACCGCAAGGCCGCCGGTTTCCTCCCCGAGGAGCGCGCCTGGATGTCCCAGGTTCTGGACCCGGACGACGGCGGCTTCGTGGACGTCGTCCGCGCCCTGCACCCGGACGCGACCGGCCCGTACTCCTGGTGGTCCTACCGTGGCCGCGCCTTCGACAACGACTCGGGCTGGCGCATCGACTACGCGATGGCGACTCCGGGCCTGGCCCGGCGCGCGGTCAAGGCGTACGTCGAACGCGCCGCCACCCACACCGACCGCTGGTCCGACCACGCCCCGGTCACCGTCACCTTCGATGTGAGATGAGCCGCTCTGCCTCTGCCATGTCGGCGGCCTGCCGGCGCCTGGCCGCAGCCCACGCTTGGCGCATCCGCGCGACACGGTGCACGGCAGCCGTCACGTTTACCTCGAAGTGGTCCCAAGGGCTGTCCCGTGATCCCTGGCGGGCGCACAACGACAGCTACGGCACCTCGCTGCGTTGCCGGAACGCCCGGATACATCCGGTATGAGGACGCCCCTCCGCCTTGCGAAGCACCGCATCTGACGCCGCGCCTGATCCACCAGGGATTACGGGACAGCCCTTAGCCGCCACACGAAGGGACGGTCACACCATGAGCACCGCGACCGCTCGGCCTGCTCCCCCGTCCGTGGCGAACGCCGACTTCGCGGCGCGAGCCCTGCGGCCAGTGAAGAAATCCCTCGCCCGCTCGGGGACGCGCGTCCCGCACGATACGTTCGCCCATCGGTGCGACGAACTGCTGAGCCAACGATGATCCAGCAGCTGTCGCACGGCACGCGCAGACCTATGATGTGCTCAGAGCAGACGCACTTTCAGCTACGGACTCGGCCGCTCTGATCACCGCAAATATGGAAGGGCACGCCCATCATGAACTCCTCCGATCTGGGCGCGGCACCGTGGATCAAGAGCAGCTACAGCGGCGGCAACTGCATCGAGGTGGCCCCCGGTTTCCCCGGCGTCGTCCCCGTGCGTGACAGCAAGGTGCCGTGCGGGCCGGTAGTGGTGTTTTCGGGGGTGTCGTGGGCGTCGTTCGTCGCGGGAGTCAAGGGCGGCGCGGAGCGCCAGGTTCTCTGACCCGCAGGTGGTGATTGGAAGGAGTAGCCGTGTCGGATGTCAAAGCCGAGCTGGACGAGCTGATGCGTACCTTTCTGGGTGCGTTCACCAACACCGGGGGCCGTCGGCCGGACGTCGATGTGATCCGTGAGGTGTTCATCCCGCAGGGGGTGATCGTCAGCACTGCCGGTGACGAGCCCGTGTTCTACGATCTCGACGGGTTCATCGAGCCCCGGCAGAAGATTCTCACCGACGGGACGCTGACGGAGTTCTCCGAGTGGGAGGTCGCCGAGCGGACCGAGGTCTTCGGGTCGATCGCGCAGCGCTTCAGCGAGTACCGCAAGTCCGGTTTCCTGGACGGTGAGTGGTTCGAGGGCTCCGGCTGCAAGACCACGCAGTTCCTGCGGACGCCCGCCGGCTGGCGGATGAGCTCGATGGCCTGGGACGACGCGTAGGACCTGTCCAGCGGTCAGGCCGAGCGGTCAGGCCGAGTGGTCAGGCGGCTCGCATCGGCCACGACGTCAGCGCGCCGAGGATCATCGGCGCGTCGCCGCGGCGGGTGGCGATGAGGACTGGGCGGTCGCCGTCCCGGCATTCGATGACGATGCCGTCGAGCTTGTGGGCCTGCATCCAGGTGTCGGGGTCGCCGGGCTGGAACGATCGGACGCGTTCCACGGTCAGCGTCTCCGGCAGAGCCCGGAGGACGGCGTGTCCACTGGGGTCCGGCGTGGTTGCCGGGGGTCCGTCGCCCACCACGAGGTAGGAGAAGCCGTCCACGCTGTACGGGACGTCGCCTTGTACGGACGCGGGCACGCACCGTCGCTTCTTGGTGTGCACGGGAACGATGTCGCTGGTGTCGGCGGCCTTCCTCATGCGCCGTCGCAGCCACCATGCCAACAGCAGGCCCAGCAGCAGGGACGGAGGCACAGCGGCTGCCATGACCACGAGCGCTTCCCGCACGCTGCCGGCCATCATGCCCGCCACGCAGCCGAGCGTGCTCAGAGTGGCGCCCGCCCCCCATGCGGTGGTGAACCCCCAGGGGACCAGTGTCTTCGCGAACGGGGCGCGGTAGCGGACCCACCAGCCGGTCGCCAGCAGCATGAGCCCGAAGGGCAGCAGCATGAGGGCGAAGGCAAGTGCGAAGCGCCAGTCGTTGGCGGGCGAGGCCCAGGCCTCCTGGGCGGCGGAGCCGAGCCGTACGGTGCTGATCTCGCCCTGCCAGTACGTCAGAGTCACCTTGTCGCCGACGCGCACGGCGTCGTACACCGGCCGGTGCCCGTCCATGCGGATGCGCTGCACGGTTGCCGAGTCCTGTTCGGTCAGCAGGAGCCAGTACTTCTGCCCCCTGCCCGTGGACTGGTTCTCCGTGCCCTTGACCACGCCGGGAGCGGTCGCCGTGCAGGAGTCCGATCGCGTGCCGGTCGGGCAGGCGGGCGCCGTCTCGTACTCGCGGATGTCCGCTACCTTGACCGCCACGAGGGCGGACAGCCCGATGGAGACGAGTACGAGCAGCAGGCCGATACCGGCGGGCAGCCGGCTCTTCCACGCGGGGGACGCATCTCGTGTCCGTTCTGTCATCCTCGCCGCCCCCTTGCGTACACCCTGTGACCACAATCGGTCGTGTTCCTTCACATTCTGCCCGCACATCGGACACGTGCGGGCAGGAGGGGTGTCCTGTTGCCGCTGGCGATGCAGACGGCCGGGCTACTCCTCGGCCGGGGAGTCCTCCAGCCAGGCGTCGAGTTCGGCACGGACGCGGCGGTCCATGGCGAGGCCCAGCTCGGCCTGGACGACCTCCTTTGCCAGCGGGTTCACCCGTTCAAGGGTGTGGCTGATGCGCTCCGCGTCCGTGCCTGAGAGTTCGCCGCTGAGCAGATGGGTGCGGACGACGTCGCTGAAGACCGCGGCGATCGCGTCCGTGTGCACGCGCAGTTGGCGTCCGGCGGCCAGTACGGCGGAGAGCGGGATGCCCTCCTGGACGAGTGCGGCCGAGGCGTCCAGCAGGCGGCGGCTGACATGGACGATCTCGTCGCCGTCGACCGCGACATAGCCGATGTCCAGGGAGTCGGCGAGATTCTCCGTGGTGATGTCGTCCGCGAAGTAGCCCGCCAGGTCCTCCGGGGAGAGCCGGACCGGGATCTCCTCGGAGAAGGGTGTCGCGAACATGGTCTCCAGGCCGAGCAGTTCGGCCGCGCTGTGCCCGACCCGGCCCTGCTCGAAGGCGCTGAGGAGATCGGCGATGCCGCCGAGGGTGTGGCCACGGGCCAGGAGTGCGGCGATGGTGCGCAGCCGGGCGAGGTGGTGTTCGTCATACCAGGCGATACGGCCCGCGCGCCGGGGCGGCGGCAGCAGCTTGCGTTCCCGGTAGAAGCGGAGGGTGCGCGGAGTGATCCCGGCTTCCTCGGCGAGCTCGGTGGCACGGAACTCGCGAGGGGTGGTGTGGGGTGCGGTCTGCGGAGCGGCGCCGGGGGGTGTGCTCGGGGTGGTCTCAGGCTCCGGCGGTCCGCCCTCTTCGGCGGCCCGCTCCGGGCTCGCTTCGGCGGCCTGCCGTGCAGGCGCGGACGCGTCCGCGTCCTGCGGTACCTCGTGTCGCTCGTCTGGAATCCCCACGCCGCCAGCCTATGACGGCCGCGCGTGCCGTGAGCCGGATGTGGAGGCACGGAAAGATCGTGTAACCAGCGGTAACTTCCTCTGCCGTGACTCTACCCATCGGTAGCCGACTGCTTTAGTCTCCCAACCATGCCAGTGATTGCTGGCGCGGTCAGTGGGCCGTAAGACAACCCTCGGAACTCTCGGGAGGCGACGGCATGGCAGCCGAGCGCGAGCGCGAGCAACAGCACGTACGGGTGGCGGTGATCGGATCCGGATTCGGCGGCCTGGGGGCGGCCGTACGGCTGCGCCGCGCGGGTATCACGGACTTCGTCGTCCTGGAGCGCCGGGATTCGGTCGGCGGGACCTGGCGGGACAACAGCTATCCGGGGTGTGCGTGCGACGTACCCTCACACCTCTACTCCTTCTCCTTCGCCCCCAATCCCGGGTGGCCACGCACCTTCTCCGGACAGAGCCACATCCGGGCCTATCTGGAGCGGGTCACCGACACCTTCGGGCTGCGCCCGCATCTGCGCCTCAACTCCGAGGTCATCCGGATGACCTGGGACACCGAGGAACTGCACTGGACCATCGAGACAGGGGCGGACGGCGGGTCGACGCTCACCGCCGACTTCGTGGTCAGCGCCACCGGCCCGCTCTCGGACCCGAAGATCCCGGATTTCCCCGGCCTGGAGACCTTCGAGGGAAAGATCTTCCACTCCGCGCAGTGGGACCACGACTACGACCTGCGCGGCAAACGCGTCGCGATGGTCGGTACGGGCGCCTCCGCCATCCAGATCGTCCCGGCCATCGCGCCCGAGGTGGAGCGGCTCACCGTCTTCCAGCGCACCGCGCCCTGGGTGATGCCGCGTGTCGACCGCCCGGTGACCGGGCCCGAACGCTGGCTGCACGACAGGGTGCCGGGTACCGGCACGCTGCGCCGCCAACTGCTCTGGGGCCTGCGCGAGTTGCAGGTCAGCGCCTTCACCAAGCACCCGAACCGCCTGGGTCTTGTCGAGAAGCTGGCCTCCGCGCACATGAAGCGGGCCGTCAAGGACCCGGCGATGCGCGACAAGCTGACCCCCGACTACCGGATCGGCTGCAAGCGCATCCTGCTGTCCAACAGCTACTACCCGGCGCTCGCACGGCCCGACGTCGACCTGGTCGCCTCCGGCCTGAAGGAGGTACGCGGCAGTACGCTGATCGCGAGCGACGGCACCGAGACCGAAGCTGACGCGATCATCTTCGGCACCGGGTTCCACGTCACCGACATGCCGATCGCGGAGCGGGTGAAGGGCGCCAACGGCACCACCCTGGCCGAGGAGTGGTACTCCGGCATGAAGGGCCTGCGCGGCTGCACGGCGGCGGGCTTCCCCAACTTCCTGACCGTCATCGGGCCCAACACCGGCCTGGGCAACAGCTCGATGATCCTCATGATCGAGGCCCAGCTCAACTACATGGTCGACTACCTCCGCCAACTGGACACCCTCGGCGGCAAGGTCGCCTTCGACGCCCGCTCCGCTTCCGTGGAGGCGTGGAACGCGCACATCCAGGACCGGATGAAGCGCACGGTCTGGAGCACCGGCGGCTGCGACAGCTGGTATCTGGACGCCAACGGACGCAACACCACGGTGTGGCCCGGTACGACCACCGAGTTCCGCAGGGTCACGCGGCAGATCGACCTGTCCGAGTACGAGGTGCTGCGCGCGCCTGCGCCTGCGCCACCGCCCGGGACCGGGACGGCGAGCGGCAGGACGCGGCGGGCCGAGCCTGTCGCCGCGGGGGAGGAGGGGCGATGACCGACCATGCCGCCTTCGCAGCCGTGGACTTCACCCCGCCACCGCCGCGCGGCACCCGTACCGTCCACTCCGCCGACGGCGCGGCGCTGCACGTGGCGGAGTACGGCGCGCCGGGTGCGCCCGCCGTCGTCCTGGTGCACGGCTGGACCTGCTCGATCGCCTTCTGGGCCCCGGTCATCCGGGCGCTCGTCGCCGACGGCCACCGGGTCATCGCCTACGACCTGCGCGGTCATGGCGCCAGCCCGGCGGCCGACCCCGCCGGATACGGCACCCGTGTGCTCGCCGACGACCTGTGCGCCGTGCTGGAGGCCACCCTCGCGCCGGGCGAACGGGCAGTGCTCGGCGGGCACTCCATGGGTGCGATGACCCTGATGGCCGCCGCCGAGCACCAGCAACTGCGCGCGCGGGCTGCCGCGTTGATGCTGTGCAGCACCGGCAGCGCCCATCTTCTTGCCGAGTCACGGGTGCTGCCGCTTCGGCCGGGGCGGCTGCGCGAGCGGCTGCACCGCACGGTGCTCGGCAGCAGCCTTCCGATGGGGCCGGTCACACCGGTGGCCCGGAGCATTCTGAAGTACGCGACGATGAGCCCGGGTTCGGCTCCTGAGCGGGTGGACGTCTGCGCGCGCATCGTGCACGCCTGTCCGCGCCGCGTGCGGGCGGCCTGGGGGCATGTGCTCGCCACCCTGGATCTGCGGCACGGGCTGTCCCGGTTGACGCAGCCGACCGCCGTCGTCGCGGGCACCGCCGACCGGCTCACCCCGTACGCCCACGCGCGCCGGATGGCCGCCGCGCTGCCGAACTGCACTGGTCTGACAGGACTGACCGGGCTCGGGCACATGACGCCCGTCGAGGCACCCGAGGCGATCACCGGCGTGCTCACCGGCCTCGTACGGGACCACCTCACCGGCCAGGCCGGGAAGACGGAGCCCGCCGCAAAGCCAGTCGAAAAGCCAGTCGCAAAGCCAGCCGCAAAGTCGGCCACGAAGCGCGTCGCGAAGGCGTCCGCGAAGGAGGAGAGCGCATGAGCCGCAGGGATCTGGACGGGCAGGTCGCCGTGGTCACCGGTGCCGCGCGCGGCATCGGCGAACTGCTGGCACGCAAGCTGGCGGCCCGTGGCGCGCGGCTCGCGCTGGTCGGGCTGGAGCCGGAAGCGCTCCAGCGGGTCAGCGCCTCCCTGGGCACCGAGGCGCGCGCCTGGCACGCCGATGTCACCGACCACCGTGAGATGGTCCGGGTCGCGGCGGAGGTGGGGGAGCACTTCGGCAAGGTGGACGTGCTGGTCGCCAACGCGGGCGTCGCCTCCGGCGGTCCGTTCGCCGACTCCGACCCCGAGTCCTGGCGGCGGGTCATCGAGGTCAATCTGATCGGCGGCTCGGTCACGGCCCGTGCCTTCCTGCCGCTGCTGGTCGCCTCGCGCGGCTACTTCCTGCAGATCGCCTCGCTGGCGGCGATCACGCCGGCGCCGATGATGAGCGCCTACTGCGCCTCCAAATCGGGTGTCGAGGCGTTCGCGCACTGTCTGCGCGCGGAGGTAGGGCACAAGGGCGTACGGGTGGGTGTCGGCTATCTGAGCTGGACCGACACCGACATGGTGCGCGGCGCGGACGAGGATGCCGTGATGCGCGATCTGCGCGGCAAGCTCCCCTGGCCCTCGAACAAGACCTATCCGCTGGGCCCCGCCGTGGACCGCGTCGTCGCGGGCATAGAGCGGCGCTCGCACCATGTGTACGCGCAGTGGTGGCTGCGCGGTATGCAGGGCATACGCGGGTATCTGCCACCGGTCATCGGCCGGGTGGGGCAGCGCGAGATGGCTCGGTTCGAGCCCAGGCTGGCGGATTCCGACGGTCGGACCGGACTCGTCGGCGCGGGCGGCGAGGCGGACGAGAAGGCCCGCGCGGGGCGGTAGGACCTGGGTCTGTTGTCCGGACCGTGCTGAACCCGGCGTGATCCACACGACAGACCCCAGGGGTGCACCCGCCCCGTGGCCGGGTGCACCCCTCACACACGCGCGCTGCGCGTCCCTCTCGCGCGAGACCGCCGGGACCGGACCCTCAGACGGCCATGCCGCGCGGGCCTTCGGCCTCGCCCTCGCCCTCGTCCCTCATGCCCCGTTCCGGCTGCTCCGCCTCTTCGCCGTAGCCCTGCTGGGAGCGATCGCGCTCTTCCTCCACACCGCCGCGCTGCTCCTGCTGCTCGCCGCCGCGCCGCGTGCCGCCTTCGCTTTCCATTCCGCGCTCTTGTTCCTGCTGTTCTTCCTCCATGCCGCCCTGCCGCTGCCGCAGGTCGTCCTGGGCTTCCTCGGACTGCTCGGGGAACTGGTCAGATATACCCATGATTGCTCCAAAGCACGTGAAACGTACGGGGACTCCACCAGAGTGACATGTGACATCTTTCTTCGCATTATGGGCAATTCAGGTGACTCTAGCGGGGCGGGAGCGGTGGACGGCGACGGTCCGGCACCTCGCTGTAGTCGGGCGGGGCCGAAGCCGGGTGCTGCTCCAGCCGGTCCAGGGCGGTACGTACGGCCGCCTGCAGGATGCGGTGCCGCCCCTCGGCCCAGTCCGTCGGGCTGCGCAGCACCTCGATGTCGGGCTCCACTCCGTAGTTCTCCACGGACCAGCCGTAGGTCTCGAACCAGGCGGCGTTCATCGGCACGGTGATCACCGTGCCGTCCCCGAGCCGGTGCCGCCCCGTCATGCCCACCACCCCGCCCCAGGTGCGCCCGCCGACCACCGGGCCCAGCCCCAGCAGCCGGAACGCGGCGGTGATCATGTCCCCGTCGGAGGCGGTCGCCTCGTCGGCCAGGGCGACGACCGGGCCACGCGGCGCGTTGCTCGCGTAGCTGACGGGCTGCGCGTCCCGGGTGAGGTCCCAACCGAGAATCACCCGGGTCAGCTTCTCGACCACCAGTTCGCTGATGTGACCGCCCGCGTTGCCCCGTACGTCCACGATGAGGGCGGGCCGGGAGACCTCCATCCGCAGGTCCCGGTTGAACTGTGCCCAGCCGGAGCCGCCCATGTCGGGGATGTGCAGATAGCCGCACTTGCCGCCGCTGAGTTCGCGTACGACCTCCCGGCGCTTGGTGACCCAGTCCTGATAGCGCAGCGGGCGCTCGTCGACCAGCGGTACGACGGCGACGCGGCGCGGCGGGCGCTCCGGGTCGGGGCGGGAGAAGGTCAGTTCGACCGTGGTGGCTCCCGCGGCGGCCAGCAGCGGGAAAGGTCCGGTGACCGGGTCGACGGGGCGGCCGTCGACATGGGTGAGCGTGGCGCCCTCGCGGATTCCGGAGCCCGCCAGTGGCGAACGCGCCCTGGAATCCGAGGAGTTGCCCGGCAGGATGCGCGCGACCTGCCATTCCCCGGCCTGGGTGCGGGAGAAGTTGGCGCCGAGCAGACCGATCGGGCGCTGGTAGTGGGGCGGCCCCTCGTTGCGGCGGGCGGCGGAGACGTAGGCGTGCGAGGTGCCCAGCTCGCCGAGGACCTCACGCAGCAGATCGGCGAACTCGCCGGGTGAGGCGACCTTTTCGACCAGCGGACGGTACTGGTCCAGCACCGCCTGCCAGTCGATGCCGGTCATCTCCGGCTCCCAGAAGTACGCACGGATGATCCGGCCCGCCTCGTCGAACGCCTGCCGCCACTCCGCCGCCGGATCGACCTCGTGCAGGATGCGGCGCATGTCGAGGTAGGTGGTGGAGTCGGAGTCCGCCTGGTCGTCGGCCGGGATCACCCGCAGGTCGCCGCTGTCGTTGACGACGAGCCGCGTGCCGTCCCCGCTGACCGCGAACCAGTCGATATGGCCGGTGAGTTCGGTGCGCTTCGCCTTGACCAGGTCGAAATGCTCGAGTGTCGGACGGCCCGAGGTGTCGGCGGGGTTGGCGAAGGTCTCGCCGAGCGCGCCGGAGATGGGATAGCGCAGCCAGATCAGGTCGCCGCCCGCGACCGGACGGAGCGCGGAGTACTTGGACGCCGCCACCGGGAACGGGGTGACCCGGCTCGGCAGCCCCTCCGCCTCGACCAGTACGGTGCCCGCCTCCGGCGCGGTGTCCTGCGGGTCCAGTCCGCCGGCGGCGGGGCGGCCCTCGGGGGTGAGGGCGAAGGGGGAGAGGGTGGCCGAGGAGAGCGGCACCAGATAGGGGCGGCAGCCCAGCGGGAAGGAGAGGTCGCCGGTGTGCACGTCGTAGACCGGGTCGAAGCCCCGCCAGGAGAGGAAGGCGAGATAGCGGCCGTCCTGGGTGAAGACCGGCTGCTCGTCCTCGAAGCGGCCGTCCGTCACGTCGATGATGGCCCGGTTGCCGCACAGCTTGGAGATCTTGATCTGGCTGAGTGAGCGTCCGATGCCGGGGTGTGCCCAGGCCAGCCAGCGGGAGTCGGGGGCGAAGGCCAGGTCGTGGACCGGGCCGTTGATGGAGCGGATGATCTCGGTAACCCTGGGGTCGGCGGTCGGCGCGGCCATCGGGGCCGTCGGCTCGGCCATCTCCTCCGGCGGTCCGCCGTCCTCCGGCGAGCGCAGGTCCACCACCAGCAGCCTGCCGTCGTGCGAGGCGACCGCGGCCGATGCCCCGTCCGGCGCCGCGACCAGTTCACGCACCCGCCCCAGCTGCCCCGAGGCGATCCGCTGTGGCGTGCTGGGCCGGGTGGCGCGCGGCAGGTCCGCGATCTCGATGGCGTCCTCGCCCTCCGCGTCCGTGATGTAGGCGATGCGCCCCGTGTCGCCGAGTATCACCGGCAGCCGCACCCGTACGCCCGGAGTGTCCGTGAGGGTGCGCGCCGGGCCGTCGCGGTGCGTGAGCCAGTAGAGGCTGCCGCGCACGCACACGGCGCTCGCCCGCCCGGTGTGGTCGGCGGCCAGTGAGTCGACATGCGCGGCGGCAGGCACCTGGTACGTACGGCGCCCCGCGCGCGGTCCGCCGAGCCGCACGTCCAGGCGGCGCGGCGTCCCCGTGGGGGAGAAGTCCTCGACGAGCCACAGCTCACCGGCGCACTGGTAGATCACCCGCCGGCCGTCGGTCGCGGCGTGCCGTGCGTAGAAGTCGGCATGGTCGGTATGGCGGCGCAGGCCGGTACCGTCGGGACGGCAGGAGTAGAGGTTGCCGATGCCCTCATGGTCGGAGAGGAAGGCGATGCGCTCCCCGCCCTCTCCGCTCTCCCCGCCCTCTCCGGAGGGGGCCGCCGTCGCCACCGTCACGAAGAGGGGGCTGTCCAGATGCCCGTTCAGCTCCGGCAGCAGCCGCTCCCCCTGCAGCCACAGCCTGCCCGTCGCCCCGCCCCGGTAGCGCTTCCAGGAGGCGGGTTCGTGCGGCGCGCTGCCGGCGAGCAGCAGCGTGCGGCGCTCCCCGTCGCGCTCCGTCATGGCCAGATGCGACACCGGGCCCCAGGGCAGCTGGCTGCCGGGGCTGCCGTCCGTGGCCACCCGGTAGGACCAGGTGAAGTGGGAGAAGGGCTGGCCGTGTGAGGCGACGGCGAGGATGTCGCTGCGACCCGAGCTGTCCGGGGGCGCCCAGCCGCAGACGCGGGTGTCGGGGGAGCCCCAGTAGGTGAGCCGCCGGGCCGGGCCGCCGGAGACGGGAGCGAGATGGATCTCCGGGTCGAGACTGCGCCAAGTGGTGAAGGCGACCTGCCCTCCGTCGGGGGAGAAGCGCGGGTGGCCGATGCGTGTGCGGTCGACGGTCAGCCGCCAGGCGCGCTCGGGCGCGACGTCCGGCGGGACGAGTGGTGCCACCCAGAGATCGTCTTCCGCGCTGAAACAGATCAGATCGCCATGAAGGTGGGGGTAACGGAGGTAAGCACCATAATCAGTCACGTATCCAATTCTTATGGGTGATTGCGGAGCGGCAAGTTGTGACGTGGCACTCATTCCGCTTGAGGAGTCATCCCTCGACCTAGGAGCGCGCGTCTTTTGGCATGGACTGTCAGTGCCCCTGCGACCCGAGACCGGAGAACCACTCTCGTGGCCACCTTTTTGTACAAGCTAGGCAGACTCGCCTTCCGGCGTCGCCGCATCGTCGCCCTCTTGTGGGTGGCCGTGCTCGTCGCCGTAGGAGTGGGCGCCTCCACCGCCTCCGCACCCCCCGAAGACGAATTCGCGCTGCCCGGGACAGAAGCCCAGGAAGCCTTCGACATCATGGAGGACCGCTTCCCCGCCGCTTCGGCGGAAGGCGCCTCCGTCCGGATGGTCTTCAAGGCGCCCAACGGCGAGAAGATCACCGCGACCGAACACAAGGCAGTCGTCAACGAGGCTGCCGACGCACTCAAGAACGACCAGCTGGCCTCCGTCTCCGACGCCTTCGCCGAGAACAGCGGCGCGGTCAGCCAGGACGGCGACGTCGCGTACCTGAGCGGCACGTACAAGGTCCCCACCAACGAGCTGGAGGACAAGACCCGCGACGGCATCGAGGAGGTCGCCGCGGATGCCCGTGAGAAGGGTCTGACCGTCGAGACCGGCGGTGACGCCCTGATGGTCGAGCCCGAGATGGGCAGCGCCGAGATCTTCGGTATCGCCATCGCCGCCATCGTGCTGGTCGTGACCTTCGGGTCGCTGGTCGCCGCCGGACTGCCGCTGATCACCGCGTTGATCGGCGTCATGATCGGCATGATGTCGATCACCGCGCTGGGTGCCACCCTCGGCCTCTCCGCGACCACCGGCACCCTGGCGATGATGATCGGCCTGGCGGTCGGCATCGACTACGCCCTGTTCATCGCCTCGCGCTACCGCGCCGAGCTGACGGAGGGCAGAACCCGCGAGGACGCCATCGGACGCGCGGTGGGCACGGCCGGATCGGCCGTCGTCTTCGCCGGTCTGACCGTCGTCATCGCGCTGGTCGGGCTCGCGATCGTCAACATCCCGCTCCTCACCAAGATGGGCATGGCCGCCGCCGGCACCGTGGTCATCGCCGTACTGGCCGCCATCACCCTGGTCCCCGCCGCCCTCGGCATCGTGGGCAAGCGGATCTTCGGCAAGAAGGTGCGCAAGGCCAACCCGGAGACGGGCGTACCGCCGCTCCACGTGCCCGGCGCCAAGGAGAACATGGGCACCCGCTGGGCCCGCTTCGTACTGCGCAAGCCGGTCATGGTGCTGGTGACGGCCGTGGTCGGGCTCGGTGTGGTCGCGATCCCGGTCTCCAGCATGACCCTGGGTCTGCCGGACGAGGGCAACCAGGCCACCGACACCACTCAGCGCAAGGCGTACGACATGCTGTCGGACGCCTTCGGGCCCGGCTTCAACGGTCCGCTGCTGCTGGTCCTGGACACCGAGGGTGTCGATGACCCGGAGGCCGCGGCCAAGACGGTCGGCGAGCGGGTCGAGAAGGTGGAGGGCGTCGTCAACGTCACCCCCGCCACCTTCAACGAGAACAAGGACACGGCCACCATCACGGCGATCTCGAACGCGGGCCCGAGCGACACGGGCACCGAGGACGTGGTCAAGTCCATCCGTGACGCGGCCGGCCCGCTCGAATCCGACACCGGCGCCAAGGTGCTGGTCTCCGGTGCCACGGCGGTTGCGATCGACTTCTCGCAGGTCATGAGCGACGCCCTGGTGCCGTATCTGATCCTCGTGGTCGGGCTCGCCTTCGTGCTGCTGATGATGGTCTTCCGGTCCCTGCTGGTGCCGGTCAAGGCGGCGCTCGGCTTCCTGCTCTCCGTGCTGGCCGCGCTCGGCGCGGTCGTCGCCGTCTTCCAGTGGGGCTGGATGGCGGGGCTGCTCGGGGTTTCGGAGACCGGACCGATCATGAGCATGATGCCGATCTTCATGGTGGGCGTCATCTTCGGCCTGGCGATGGACTACGAGGTCTTCCTGGTGACCCGGATGCGCGAGTCGTTCGTGCACGGGGACACCCCGGAGGAAGCCATCATCTCCGGCTTCAACCTCGGTGCCCGGGTCGTCACCGCGGCGGGCGTGATCATGATCAGCGTCTTCGCCGGCTTCATCGGCGCGTCCGACTCGATGATCAAGATGATGGGCTTCGGCCTCGCCATCGCGATCCTCTTCGACGCGTTCGTGGTGCGGATGGCGATCGTCCCGGCGGTGCTCGCACTGCTCGGCCACAAGGCATGGTGGCTGCCGGGCTGGCTCGACAAGGTGCTGCCCAACGTCGACGTCGAGGGCGAGAAGCTGCAGAAGCACCTTGCCGCGCCCGGCGCCGAGGAGCCGCAGCCGACGATACCGCCGCAGCGGGAGCACGAGACCAGCCGCGTCTGACGGCAGGTACCCCCTGGTACCGGCGCGTATCGGGACCAGGAGGAAACGAGAGGAGGGGCGGGGCACCGGCCGCAACCGGTGTCCCGCCCCTCACCCGGACGGCCAACGCCTCCCCGCGCGTCGTTCGCTCCACCCGCTGTTCGCTCCACCCGCCCGCCCGCGCCGAGATGGCGCGGGCGGGCGCATTCGTCCGCCGGGGCCGCCGCGTAAGGGCGGGTCACACGTCAGGGGCGGGTCACACGCCCCGCAGCAGTGCGGTCAGTGCGCTGTCCAGATCGGTGGCGGGCCGCTCGTGGCCGCGCGGCACCGACTCGTGCGCACGGTGCAGGAAGCCGCGCAGATCGGCGCTGCGCAGCTCGACCAGCGCCATCCCCTCCGCCGCGTGCAGCTCCAGCATGGTGTGCGCCGGGCCGCACGGCCACAGCCGCACGTCACCCGCCCCCGCAGGCGTCTGCAACCCCGTGTCCAGCAGCTCGCGGGCGAAGGTCCACTCCACCTCCAAGCCGTCGAGGGAGGCGTCGGCGGGGAAGGCGAGGCGCACGGCCAGCGGGTCCCGGTCGTCGTAGCGCAGGATCACGGACAGCGGGCGCGCGACGCTCGACCGGACGATCAGGCGGGCCTGCGCGGTGTTGACTATGACTGCGGACATCGTCTGCTCCTCCGTGTGTGGGGCGGCGCACCAGGAAGGACGGGCGGGTCTCCCGGCGCAGCCCCTGACAACCTGATCCGCTCCCTGTCGCGGATCAGGCCGTTACCTACTCAGACGCGGCCTGCGGGGCAGCAGTCACGGAGACCGGCCAGTGAGCTGTGCCACAGGGCCGGTTGACGGGGCGTTCGCGCGCCGCCTGTGCCGCCTGTGCCCGTCCGTGCGTCCCGACCTGACCCCGCCGGGGTGCGGAATCCGCGCCCGTAGCAGCATGGGGAGGGCACGGCAGACGAGGTACTGAGCAGGAACGGGGCAGGCGCGGTGGAGGTCCAGGGCACGGTGGCGGACGGTTTTCTGGCGGTCCGCGACGCCTTCGTACGCAACTTCGCCGCGCGCGGCGACACGGGTGCGGCGCTGGCCGTGCACCTGGACGGGCGCCAGATCATCGACCTGTGGGGCGGCACCCGCGACGGCGGCGCCCCCTGGGCCCGGGACACCGCCGTGATGGTGCGCTCCGCCACCAAGGGGCCGGCGGCGGCCGTGCTCCACCTGCTCCACCAGCGCGGCCGGCTCGATCTGGACGCGCCGGTCGGCACGTACTGGCCTGAGTTCAAGACCAACGGCAAGGAGCGGGTGCTGGTACGCCAGTTGCTCGCACACCGGGCCGGGCTGCCGGTGCTCGACCGCCCCCTCACCCTCGCCGAGGCCGTTGACGGCGTCAGCGGCCCCCGCGCGGTGGCCGCGCAGGCACCCCTGTGGGAGCCGGGTACAGCGCACGGCTACCACGCGCACACCTTCAGCTGGCTGCTGGACGAGCTGGTGCGGCGAGTGACGGGGCAGCGGCTGGGCGTCTGGTTCGCCCACGAGGTGGCCGAACCGCTGGGCCTGGACCTGTGGTTCGGCCTGCCACCGGCGAGCGGCGGCGACAGCGGGTCCGCTGTCACGGGTGCGGGCTCGCGTATCGCCCGGACCGTCGCCGCCGAGGCCCCCGAACAGCCCGCCGGGCAGGGCCTGCGGGTCCGTGCCAAGAGCGCCGTCGCGGACGCCTACCGTGACCCCGCCTCACTCACCCGCCGCACCTTCGGCGTGATCACCCCGCACCCGGACGAGAACGACCCGGCCTACCTCACCGCCGGTCTCCCCGGCTCCGGAGCCGTCACCACCGCCCGCGCGCTCTCCCGCTTCTACGCCTCGCTCATCGGCGAACCGGAGGACGGACGCCGCCTGTTCACCCCGGCGACCCTCACCCAGGCACGCTCGCAGGAGTCCTCGGGCCCGGACCAGGTGCTGCTGACGCACACCCGCTTCGGTCTCGGCTACATGCTGCACGGCCCCGCCTCGCCCATGCTGGGGCCCGGCTCCTTCGGCCACCCGGGGCGTGGCGGGTCGCTGGCCTTCGCGGACCCGGAGGCGGGCGTCTCCTTCGCCTACACCACGGCGGGCATGCAGAAATCGGTGACCTCGGACCCGCGAGCCCAGGCCCTCATCCGCGCCCTGCGCGGCTGCCTCCCGGAAGGACGCCGCGCACCGCGCTGACCCGGGCCGCACCGGCCGGACCGTGCTCAGGCGGTCGGCAGCCGCTTCTCGTACCAGTGCTCGGCGTACGGGCCTTCGTTGTACGCGGGTATCTCCCGATAGCCGTGCCGCGCGTAGAGCGCTCGGGCCTCCACCAGATCGCCCCGCGTGTCCAGCCGCAGCACGTCCGCGCCCAGCTCACGCGCCGCCCCCTCCGCCGCCTCCAGCAGCAGCGCGCCGCCGCCCCTGCCGCGTGCGTGCGGGTGGACGAACACCCGCTTCAGCTCGGCGACCCGCGCACCGATGAGGCGGACCCCGACGCAGCCGCTCACCGCGCCGTCCGCACTCCTGGCGAGCAGGAAGACGCCACCGGGCGGTGCGAGGTCGTCGCTCGGCTCCTTGACCAGCGCGTCCTCGATCTCCTGCTCGGTCGCCGGCCGCCCGTAGAAACGCTCCGCCAGTTCCTCGATGTACACCCGCAGCACGGCCACGGCCTCCGGATGCGCGACCGGCACCGGCGCGAGCGTCCAGCCCGGCCCGGCCGGACGTGGGGTCGCCGGGGAAGAGTGCGTCGTCATGCCCACCATTCTCCCCCCGCTTCCTTCCCTCTCCCGCTGTTCTCCCTCCTCCTCTTGCTTTTCTCCCTCCTCCTTCGCGGGCATGCTGATCAGATGCGGCGATTCGAGGGGTACGCGGCGTTGGTGACCGGGGCCGGGCGGGGCATCGGGGAGGCGGTCGCGGGGCGGCTCGCCGCGGAAGGGGCGCGGGTGCTGGTCACCGACCTCGACGGCGAGCGGGCCGAACATGCCGCCCGGGGCGTCCGGGAGCGGGGCGGTGAGGCCGTGGCGCGCGCCTGCGACGTGGGGGACCGTGCGTCGGTCGAGGAGGCGGTGGCGTACGCGGCCGAGCTGTTCGGCGGGCTGGACGTACTCGTCAACAACGCCAGCGCCTGCCACCCGGACGCCGATCTCCTCGAGGACGAGTCCGACGAGGTGTGGCTGCACGACCAGAACATCACGCTGAACGGCGCCTTCCGCTGCGCCCGCGCCGCGATGCCGTATCTGGCCGCGGCGGGAGGGCGGGGCGCGATCGTCAGCGTCGGCTCGGTCAACGGCGAGCAGGATTTCGGCAACCACTCCTACAGCGCGGCCAAGGCCGGGCTCGCCTCACTGACCAGGACCCTGGCCGGGGCGAGCGCCGAGCGCGGCGTGCGCGTCAACCTGGTCGCTCCCGGCACGGTGGACACCCCGAACTGGCAGGGCCGGGGCCCGCTGCTGGAAAGGGCCGCGGGCGAATATCCGCTCGGCAGGGTCGGCAGGCCGGAGGACGTCGCCGCCGCCGTCGCCTTCCTGGCCTCGGCGGACGCCGCCTGGATCACGGGCCTTACGCTCCCGGTGGACGGCGGGCTGCTGATGAGCAACCTCGGGCTGCGCAGGGCGTTCCGCGCCGATGGGTGATCTTCAACGGTCGATGCTTCGGTCACCTCCGGGCCCGAATCGTGACCGAAGCGTCGACCGTTGAAGATCACCCGCCACCGCCGGCCTCAGCCCACAACCGTGGCACCCGGAGCCGGGCCGGTCGCGCGGCGGGCCGTGCGGCAGGTGCCCGAGGCGAGCAGCGCGGCGGCCACCGTCTCGGCCGAATCGGCGTCCTTGGTGAGGAAGGCGCAGGTGGGGCCCGAGCCGGAGACGAGGGCGGCGAGTGCGCCCGCTGCGGTGCCCGCGTGGAGAGTCGCGGCGAGCGAGGGGCGCAGTGAGAGCGCAGCGGACTGCAGGTCGTTGGAGGAGGAGCCGCCACCGTGCGGCGCCAGCGCGGCGGCCAGGGCCGTGGCATCGCCCGTGCGCAGCGCGTCCAGCAGCGCCGGTGCGGGCTCCGGCTCGCCGACGTCGGCCACCGTGGCGCCGCCGCCGGACGCTTCCCGGAGCCGGTCGCACTCGCCGTAGACAGCCGGTGTGGAGAGTCCGCCGTCTGCGACCGCGAACACCCAGTGGAAGGTGCCGCCGACCTCCAGCGGGGTCAGCAGCTCGCCCCGGCCCCGGCCCAGCGCGGCGCCGCCGAGCAGGCTGAAGGGCACGTCGGAGCCCAGTTCGGCGCAGAGGGCGAGCAGTTCGTCGTGCGAGGTGCGGGTGTTCCACAGTGCGTCGCATGCCAGCAGCGCGCCTGCCGCGTCGGCGCTGCCGCCCGCCATGCCTCCCGCGACGGGGATGTCTTTGCTGAGGTGAAGGTGCACGGGGTCAGACTCACCCAGGCCGTGGTGGGTGGCGAGCGCACGGGCCGCGCGGACGGCGAGGTTGCTGTCGTCCAGCGGGACCTGCCCGGCGTCCGCGCCGGAGACGGTGAGCCGTGGAGTGGCGGCGGGGGTGGCGCTGACCTCGTCGTACAGGCTGACGGCGAGGAAGACGTTCGCCAGACCGTGGAAGCCGTCGGGCCGGATGCCCCCGACCGCGAGCTGCACGTTCACCTTGGCCGGTACGCGGACGGTGACGGTGCGGGAATCCTCACCGGCACCGGCACCGGCACCGGCACCGTTAGTGGCACCGGCACTCGTGCGGTCCGTGGTCATCTGATGTCCCCCTTCGGCTGGTCCCCCGGCTGCTGCTCCGGCTTGTGCTCGGCGATGGCCGCGAACTCCTCGACGGTCAGGGCTTCACCCCGCGCTTTCGGCGAAACACCCGCCCCCACCAGTGCCGTCTCGGCCGCCGCCGCCGAGCCTGCCCACCCGGCCAGCGCCGCCCGCAGCGTCTTGCGCCGCTGCGCGAACGCCGCGTCGACAACGGCGAACACCTCCGCCCGCGACGCCGTGGTGCGCGGCGGATCGCGCCGGACCAGCGAGACCAGGCCGGAGTCCACATTGGGCGCGGGCCAGAAGACGGTCCGTCCGATGGCGCCCGCGCGCCGCACCTCGCAGTACCAGGCGGCCTTGACCGACGGCACGCCGTACACCTTCGAGCCCGGCGGGGCCGCCAGCCGGTCGGCGACTTCCGCCTGCACCATCACCAGGCTGCGCTCGATGCTGGGGAAGGTGGCGAGCATGTGCAGCAGCACCGGTACCGCGACGTTGTACGGGAGGTTGGCGACCAGCGCGGTGGGCGGCGGTCCGGGCAGCTCCTCCAAGCGCATGGCGTCGGAGTGCACGAGTGCGAAGCGGTCCGCACGGTCCGGCAGCCGTGCCGACACCGTCGCGGGGAGGGCTCCGGCCAGCACGTCGTCGATCTCGACGGCGATGACCCGGGCGGCCGACTCCAGCAGGGCGAGGGTGAGCGAGCCGAGGCCGGGCCCGATCTCCACCACCACATCCTCGGGGCGCACACCGGCGGTACGCACGATCCGGCGGACCGTGTTCGCGTCGATGACGAAGTTCTGACCGCGCTGCTTCGCCGGGCGTACGCCCAGGGCGGCGGCCAGCTCACGGATGTCGGCGGGGCCGAGTAGGGGATCAGGGAGGCGATCGGGGAGGGGCTCGGGGACGGTGCTCACCGGTGCAGTTTACGGCCGGACGCCGGGGCACCGGGCCGCCGGGCGGCCGGAGGCCGGGGCACCGGGCCGCCGGGGCGTGGGACCGCCGGGACGTGGGCTCAGTAGCCGAAGGCCCGCGCCGTGTTTCCCGCGAGGTGCTCCGCGAGGGTGTCCTCCGGCATCCCCTTGACCTCCGCCATGGCGCGCAGCGTGACCGGGATCAGATACGGCGCGTTGGGCCGCCCCCGCCACGGTGCCGGGGTCAGGAAGGGTGCGTCGGTCTCCACCAGCAGCAACTCGGGAGGGGCGGCGGCCAGGGCGTCGCGCAGCGGCTGCGCGTTCTTGAAGGTGACGTTCCCGGCGAAGGACATGTACCAGCCGTGTGCCGCGCAGACCCGGGCCATCTCCGCGTCGCCGGAGTAGCAGTGGAAGACGGTCCGGTCGGGGGCGCCCTCCTCGGCGAGGACGCGCAGTACGTCCTGGTGGGCGTCGCGGTCGTGGATGACCAGCGCCTTGCCGAGCCGCTTCGCCATCGCGATGTGCTCGCGGAAGGACCGCTCCTGTGCGGCCCGGCCCTCCTCGCCCGTACGGAAGTGGTCCAGCCCCGTCTCTCCGACCGCCAGTACCTGGGGCAGCGCCGCGAGCTTCTCGATGCCCGCAAGCGCGGAGTCCAGCGCCCCCGGCCCGTCGGCGTCCCGGCGGGGCGCCTCGTTGGGGTGCAGGGCGACCGCGGCGTGCACGGAAGGATGCTCGGCCGCGAGGTCGGCCGCCAAGCGCGAGCCCTCCAGGTCGCAGCCGACCTGCACCACGGTGACCACACCGACCGAGGCGGCCTTGGCGAGGGTCTCCCCGACGTCGGGCTCCTGCATGTCGAGGTGCGTGTGCGAGTCGGCGACCGGCACCCGCAGCGGCTCGGGCAGCGGCGGCGCGGGCTGGGGCTGAGCGGGCTTGGACATGCCCGCGATGATAATCCGCTTCGCAGCCCAACTTCGCAGCCCAGCTCCGCAGCCCAGCTCCGCAGCCAGCCCGGCCTGCCCCAGCCAAGCCCCGCCCCGCCGCCCGGAGGGCCCTAGCGCAGCGCTTCCTGGGCCGTGGCCACCCGGCCGGAGCGCATGATCCGCAGCAGATGCCCGTCACAGTTGACGCAGGTGGGGTGCTTCAGCGGCGAGGGGACGCGCTTGCCGTCCGTGTAGTACGTAACGAAGGGCTCCCCGGTCGGCGGCACGTGGTGCTCGATGTCGTACGTCTGCTCCCACGCGTAGCCGCACTTCATACAGGCGAAGCTGTACGCCTCGTGCGCCGTCTCACCGCTCGGCCCGCCGCCGCGCGGAGCGACGGCCCCGCTCGTCCCGCTGGTCCTGCTCGTCCCGGCCCCGCTGGCCCCGCTGGTCCCGCTGGTGTCCTTCATTTCCCGGCTCCTCTCGACGGGCGGATGACCCACTCACCAGTGGACTCCTCCGCACGGCGACGCGCAGCAGGCTTTCGCGCTGTTGGGGCGGATTTGGCCCAGCTATGGACAACGCGCTCCGCATCGCGGCACGGGCTTTGCTTTTCACGATAATCCCTTTACCTGCCCCTTGAGGGGTCTGTCCCGGTCTTCGCCGCCACCACCGCGTCGAAGACCTGCCGCTTCGGCACCCCGACCGCCTGCGCCACCGCCGCGATCGCCTCCTTGCGCCGCTCCCCGGCCTCCTCGCGCACCGCGACCCGCCGCGCCAGTTCGGCAGCGCCCAGCTCCTGAGCGCTGTGCTCGGGCGCCCCCTCCACCACCACGGTGATCTCGCCCCGCACCCCCTCCGCCGCCCATGCGGCCAGCTCCCCGAGCCCGGCGCGCCTGACCTCCTCGTACGTCTTGGTCAGCTCCCGGCACACCGCGGCGCGACGCTCCGCGCCGAACACCTCCGCCATCGCGGCGAGCGTCTCGGCCAGCCGGTGCGGGGACTCGAAATAGACGAGGGTGCGCCGTTCCTCCGCCGCCTCGCCCAGCCGCGAGAGCCGCTCCCCGCGCTTGCGCGGCAGAAATCCCTCGAAGCAGAAGCGGTCCACCGGGAGCCCGGAGAGTGCCAGCGCGGTCAGTACGGCGGACGGGCCGGGCACCGCCGTCACCCGCACCCCGCGCTCCACAGCCGCCGCCACCAGCCGGTAACCGGGGTCGGACACCGACGGCATCCCCGCGTCCGTGACCAGCAGCACCCGCGCCCCCTCGGTAAGCGCCGCGACCAGCTCCGGCGTACGGGCCGACTCGTTCCCCTCGAAGTACGAGACGACCCGCCCCTGGGGCCGCACCCCCAGCGCCAGCGTCAGCCGGCGCAGCCGCCGGGTGTCCTCCGCGGCGACGATGTCCGCCGCCCCCAGCTCGGCGCCGAGCCGCGGCGGCGCGTCGGCGGTGTCGCCGATCGGGGTCCCTGCCAGTACGAGCGTTCCGGTGTCCACGGCCCCATCCTCGCAGTGGCCGGTGCCGTACTCGCACTGGTCTGCCACGCGAGGCCCGCGCGGTTCCCTACGATGAGCCCGTGACGACCAGTGACACCGCCGCAGAGATCCAGCGTGAAGCCGCCCCGGAAGGCGTGCCCACCTGGCAGGCGCGGCTGCGCCGCTATGGCTACGCGGCGCGCCCGCAGCCGGGTGTGCGGGAGCGGCTGGTGCCGCCGTATCCGAGCCCCTCGCCCCGTTTCCCGGCGATGTTCGGCTTCTCGCCGCACGTCGCCGTACGGCTCGCGCGCTGGTCGGCGTGGGGCGGCCCGGCGCTGGTCGCGCTCGTGGCCGGGGTGCTCCGTTTCTGGCAGCTCGGCTCCCCGCATGCGGTGATATTCGACGAGACGTACTACGCGAAGGACGCCTGGTCGCTCTACCAGCACGGCTACGAGGCCAAGTGGCCGGACGGCGCCGACAAGCTGATCCTCAGCGACAACCAGCAGATCCCGCTGTCGGACGATCCGTCCTATGTCGTCCATCCGCCGGTGGGCAAGTGGATCATCGGGCTCGGCGAGGTGATCTGGGGCCTGGAGCCCTTCGGCTGGCGCTTCATGACGGCCGTGCTGGGCACCCTGTCGGTGTTCCTGCTCTGCCGGATCGGCCGCAGGCTCTTCCGTTCCACCCTGCTGGGCTGCCTCGCGGGCTCGCTGATGGCGGTGGACGGGCTGCACTTCGTGATGAGCCGGGTCGCGCTGCTCGACCTGGTGCTGATGTTCTGGGTGCTGGCGGCCTTCGGGTGCCTGCTGGTCGACCGGGACAAGGCGCGGGCGCGGCTCGCCGCCGCACTGCCCGACGCCGCCGCACTGCCCGACGGCACCGTGCCACTCCACGACACGGGCCCGCCCGACGGCACCGGCGGCACCGGCGGCGGGGTTCTCGCGGGCTCGCGCCTCCCCGCCCCCGTCGGCGACCGCCTCGGCCTGGGCCTGCGCCCCTGGCGCATCGCCGCCGGGATCTGCCTCGGCCTGGCCTGCGCCACCAAGTGGAACGGCCTGTACGTCCTCGCCGCCTTCGGCCTGCTGACGGTCCTGTGGGACGTCGGCGCCCGCCGTACCGCCGGAGCCGGGCGCCCCGGCCTGTCCATGCTCCGCAGGGACGCGCTGCCCGCCTTCCTCTCGCTGGTGCCGGTCGCGCTGGCCACCTATGTCGCCAGCTGGACCGGCTGGTTCGCGACCCGGGGCGGCTACTTCCGCGACTGGGCGGAGAAGGAGGGACAGGGCGGCAGTTGGGGCTGGCTGCCGGGCCCGCTGCGCAGCCTGTGGCACTACGAGACCGAGGTCTACCGCTTCCATGTGAACCTCGACTCCGGGCACACCTACGACTCCAACCCCTGGAGCTGGCTGGTCCTCGGCCGCCCCGTCTCCTACTTCTACGAGTCGCCCGAGGCGGGCCAGGACGGCTGCACCGCCGCCGACGGCTGCGCCCGCGAAGTGCTCGCCCTCGGCACCCCGCTGCTGTGGTGGGCCGCCTGCTTCGCGCTGGCGTACGCGCTCTACCGCTGGCTGCTGCGGCGCGACTGGCGGGCGGGCGCGATCCTGTGCGGGGTCGCCGCCGGGTATCTGCCCTGGTTCCTCTACCAGGACCGGACGATCTTCTTCTTCTACGCGATCGTCTTCCTGCCCTTCCTCTGCCTGGCCCTGACCATGCTGATGGGAGCCCTGGCCGGGCCACCGGGCGTCACCGAAAGACGCCGCATGATCGGCATCGTCACCGGTGGCGTGCTGTTCCTGCTGATCGTCTGGAACTTCATCTATTTCTGGCCGCTCTACACCGGCCAGACCATCCCCCTCGACGGCTGGCGCGCCCGCATGTGGCTCGACACCTGGATCTGACGCGGCACCTGTATCTGAGAAGCTGCTGTCCTACCCCGTACGGGGGCCGAGTGCCCTGGCGCCAACAGGGGCAGGACAACAGCTTCCGAGGGGTCGGACCGCTGCCCGGGCAGACGCCGATTTGATACTCGAAAGAGTGACTCCCGCGCACGGACAGGCATGCGAGTGCTCTAGGGTTCTGCGAGGTACTCCGCCATACGGCGGGCCGGGTGGAGGGTCGGAACGAATGCGTGACAGCCAGCGGATGGCGGTGATCGGCGGGGTCGCCGCCGTCGTCGTGGGTGCCACCGGCTTCGGTGTGTACGCCCTCGTCGGAGAGGACGAGAGCGGGGCGGGCGACGGGCACAAGGTGGCCTCGGCCGACGGAAAGAACCCTGCGGAGCAGGGCCCGCTCTCGGCCGAGGAAGTCCGCACCGCCGCCGGGGAGTTCCTCGACGCCTGGTCCGCGGGCGACGGGCCGAAGGCCGCCGCGCTGACGGACGACGAGCAGGCAGCCACCAAGGCACTCGCCGCGTTCGGCAAGGAGGCCCGGGTCTCCCAGCTCAAGTTCACTCCGGGCAAGGCCTCGAAGACGGACGTGCCGTTCGGCGTCAAGGCCCGCATCACGCACGGTGGCCAGCGCGCCGCCTGGTCCTACGACTCCCGGCTGGAGGTCGTACGGGACAAGAAGTCGGGCGAGGCCGTGGTCCGCTGGGAGCCCGCCGTGCTGCACCCCAAGCTGAAGAAGGGGCAGTCCGTCGAGACCGGCGAGGCGGGCACCCCGCCGATCAAGGCCGTCGACCGCAACGGCACCGAGCTGACCAAGGACGAGCACCCCAGCCTGGCCGGCACCCTCGCCGACCTGCGCAAGCGGTACGGCGCCAAGACGGACGGAACACCGGGCATCGAGACCCGGATCGTCGACAGCAAGGGCAAGGACACCGGCACCACGCTGCGCACGCTCTCCAAGGGCGAGCCCGGCACCCTGAAGACCACGCTGGACCTGCCGACGCAGCAGGCCGCCGAGGCGGCCATCGCGGACAAGCCGAAGGCGGCGGTGGTGGCGGTCAAGCCCAGCACCGGGGAAATCCTCGCGCTCGCCAACTCGCCTGCCGAGGGCTTCAACACCGCGCTCCAGGGCTCGTACGCGCCGGGCTCCACCATGAAGGTCGTCACGGCGGCGATGCTGCTGGACAAGGGGCTGGCCGTACCCGCAAAGCAGCACCCCTGCCCGAAGTACTTCACCTACGGGCACTGGAAGTTCCAGAACGACGACAAGTTCGAGATCAAGGGCGGTACCTTCAGCCAGAGCTTCGCCCGCTCCTGCAACACCGCCTTCATCAGCCAGGCGCCCGAACTCGAGGACGACTCGCTGACCAAGGAGGCGCGCGACGTCTTCGGTATCGGCCTCAACTGGCAGACGGGCACGGCCACCTTCGACGGCAAGGTGCCGGTGCAGTCCGACGCGCAGATGGGCGCCTCACTGATCGGGCAGGGCGGCGTACGGATGAATCCGCTGACGATGGCGTCCGTCTCGGCGACGGTGAAGTCCGGCGTCTTCAAGCAGCCCTACCTGGTGTCCCCCTCGCTCGACGACCGCACCTTCGCCAAGGCACCGCGCACCATGAAGCCGCAGGTCGCCGACGACCTGCGCCAGCTGATGCGGACGACGGCGACCGGTGGCACTGCGGCCGAGGCGATGGCCGGGGCCAGTGGCGACTTCGGGGCCAAGACCGGCTCGGCGGAGGTCGACGGGCAGAAGAAGCCGAACGCGTGGTTCACGGCCTACCGCGACGACGTGGCGGCGGCGGCCGTCGTCCCCGCGTCGGGCCACGGCGGCGAGTACGCGGGCCCAGTGGTCCGCAAGGTCCTCGACGCGGGCTGATCCGTCCGGGCCGGACATCCTTCCGCAGCAGCCCGTCGCGGCGGCGGCGCGTGACCACGGCGGACAGAGTCCGGTGGCATCGGAGACCACCGGCACCAAGCGTCCGGTCTGATCCGTTCCGCCGGACCGGAGTGCGGACCATCCCCGAAGCGGCCCGTAAGGCAGCCGGGGCCGCCGCCGCCATCCGGTCCGAGGTCACCCGACCGACTCTGAGGGGAATCCCGTCCGGGCCGACAGCTACCCTGAGGGGCTGTGACGTCCCCGAATCAGGAGTGAGATGGCTGTCAACCTCGTCAATCTGGAAGCTGTCGACAAGGTGTACGGCACCCGTGCGCTCCTCGACGGTCTCTCCCTCGGCGTCAGCGAGGGGGACCGGATCGGTGTCGTCGGCCGTAACGGGGACGGCAAGACCACCCTGATCCGCATCCTCGCCAAGCACGAACCCGCTGACGACGGCCGGGTGACCCACGTGGGCGGGCTGCGGCTGGGCCTGCTCACCCAGCACGACTCGCTGGACCCGGCCGCGACCGTGCGCCACGAGGTCCTCGGCGATCTCGCCGACCACGAGTGGGCTGGGAACGCGAAGGTCCGCGATGTGCTGACCGGCCTGTTCGGCGGCCTGGACCTGCCCGGGTTCGCGGACGGCATGGACACGGTGATCGGCCCGCTCTCCGGCGGCGAGCGCCGCCGTATCGCCCTCGCACAGCTGCTGATCTCCGAGCAGGACCTGATCGTCCTCGACGAGCCGACGAACCACCTCGACGTCGAGGGCATCGCCTGGCTGGCCGGGCATCTGCGCAACCGCCGCTCCGCGCTCGTCTGCGTGACGCACGACCGCTGGTTCCTGGACCAGGTCTGCACCCGGATGTGGGACGTGCAGGGCGGCACCGTGCACGAGTACGAGGGCGGCTACAGCGACTACGTCTTCGCACGGGCCGAGCGCGAGCGGATCGCGGCGACCGAGGAGAGCAAGCGGCAGAACCTGATGCGCAAGGAGCTGGCCTGGCTGCGCCGCGGCGCTCCGGCCCGCACCAGCAAGCCCCGCTTCCGTGTCGAGGCGGCGAACGAGCTGATCGCGGACGTGCCGCCGCCCCGGGACAGCGCCGAGCTGATGCGGTTCGCGAACTCCCGGCTCGGCAAGACCGTCTTCGAGCTGGAGGACGTGACCGTCCAGGCGGGCTCCAAGGTGCTGCTGCGGCATCTGACCTGGCAGCTGGGCCCCGGCGACCGTGTCGGCCTGGTGGGCGTCAACGGCGCGGGGAAGACCTCGCTGCTGCGTGCGCTGGACGAGGCCGCGCGCAGCGAGGGTGAGACGCAGCCCGCCGCCGGGCGTATCAAGGTCGGCCGGACGGTGAAGCTGGCGTATCTCTCCCAGGAGGTCGTCGAGCTCAACCCGAAGTGGCGGGTGCTGGAGGCGGTCGAGCAGGTGCGCTCGCGGGTGGATCTGGGCAAGGGCAAGGAGATGACCGCCTCCCAGCTGTGCGAGCGCTTCGGCTTCGTGAAGGAGAAGCAGTGGACGCCGGTCGGTGATCTCTCCGGCGGTGAGCGGCGGCGGCTGCAGATCCTGCGGCTGCTGATGGACGAGCCCAATGTGCTCTTCATGGACGAGCCGACGAACGACCTGGACATCGAGACGCTGACCCAGCTGGAGGACGTGCTGGACAGCTGGCCCGGTTCGCTGGTGGTCATCTCGCATGACCGCTTCTTCCTGGAGCGGACGACGGACCGGGCGTTCGCGCTGCTCGGCGACGGCGCCCTGCGGATGCTGCCGCGCGGGGTGGACGAGTATCTGGAGCGCCGGGCGCGGATGCGTGCCGCTTCGGTGCCCGCAGCGCCGGTGGCGGCCCCCGGGCCCTCGTCCGGCAGGGGAGCGGCGGCCGTACCGGCGGCCGGGGCCGCGTCGGAGCCTGCGGCCGGGGTCGGGGCCGGGCCTGGAGCGGGGTCGGCGCCGGGTGCCGGCGCGGCCGCCGGGCTGTCCCGTGCCGAGCAGAAGGAACTCCAGCGCATCGAGCGGCAACTGGCCCGAATCGGGGAGAAGGAGGCGAAACTGCACGAGGAGATCGCGCAGAACGCCACCGACTTCGCACGGGTCGCCGAGCTGGACGGCAAGCGGCGGGAGTTGGTCGCCGAGCGTGACGATCTGGAGACTCGCTGGCTGGAGTTGGCCGAAGGAGCTTGACCGCGGCTGCATTCTCATAACGACGGCGGGCCCGGGTCGGGAACCGGCCACCGGCTGATTGGTGTCCGGTGATAGAAAGAACGTCCGCCAGCCAGTCTACAACTGGCGGGCCATATGCCCGATTCGGCCGCCCCTGCGGGGGTTTGCGGCGCCGGGCGTCGGTCTGCCTGTAACGAGGGAATGTCATGTCGCAGCCGCCTCCGCCGCCCAGTCAGCCGCCGACGGGCGGTCCTGGGGCGCCGCAGGACCCGCCCCCGGGTCCGCCGGGCGGGAACCCTGGCGGGTACGGATACCCGCAGGGGCCCGGCCAGCCCGGCCAGCCCGGTCAGCCCGCCGGGTACGGATACCCGCAGCAGCCGCCCCAGCCCCCTGGTGGCGGTTTCGGTGCCCCGACCCCGCCGCCGCCCGGCGGCTTCGGCGCGCCGACTCCGCCCCCGCCGCCGTACGGGCAGTCGGGGCAGCCCACTCAGCCGGGGCAGTACGGAGCGCCGGGTCAGCCCGGCCAGTACGGGCAGGGCCAGCCGGTGTACGGCCAGGACCCGAGCATGTATCCGACCGCGCCTCCCGGCATGATGCCGGGGCCGGGCAGCCCCGGCGGCGGCCAGGGCGGTGGCGGCAACAACAAGATGATCATGATCATCGCGGCCGTGGTGGCCGTCGTACTGATCGCGGTCGGCGGTGTCTTCTTCATGACGAAGGATGACGGCGGCGACGACAAGAAGGACGAGTCCAAGGGCGACGACAAGGGAAGTTCCCAGGGCACCGAGGGCGGTGACAGCGGCGGCAGCGGTGACAAGGGCGACGGCGGCAGCAGCAAGCCCAGCAGCACGAAGGGCGGCATGCTCTTCAGCCTGGACGCCCCGAAGGTGAACGACCTCACCTCGGTCGCCGGGCTGTGGGGCACCGAGGACATCTTCGCCAAGAGCACCGTCAACGCCATCCTCGGTATCGACCCCAAGTCCGGCACGGAGAAGTGGAAGATCCCGCTGGACGGTGCGGTCTGCGCGGCGTCCCGGCACCAGACGGACGACAACAAGACGGCGGTCGTCACCCAGGAGACCAAGTCCAGCAAGGCCGACTGCAACCAGATGGTCGTGATCGATCTGGACAAGGGCAAGAAGGTCTGGCAGGAGACGATGCCGGGCGCGGACACCCGCGGCGTGGAGAACGTGACGATCAGCCAGGGCACCGTCGCCTCGGCCTGGATCGGCGGCTCCGTCGGCTTCAAGATCACCGGTGGCAAGCCGTTGTGGTCGGCGAAGCCGGGCGACTGCCGGGACGAGGGCTACGCGGGCGGCAAGAAGCTGGTCGCGGTGGTGGAGTGCGGCAGCTACGGGGACTCCGAGTTCAAGGTGCAGACCCTGGACCCGAAGACCGGTAAGAAGCAGCAGGAGTTCGAGGTCCCCAAGGGCGTCGAGACGCTGTCCGTCGCCTCCACCGATCCGATGGTGCTCGTGGTGGGAGCCGGGGAGGTCTCGGCCACGGACATCATGACCGTCTCGCCCGAGGGCAAGCTGATGGCCAAGATCCCGCTCGGTGACCGGTACGAGGTCGACTGCGACATCGAGACCGAGGCGTGCAAGGACATCGCCGTCGGCAAGGACGCGCTGTACCTGCCGACAGCGGCGCACGAGGACGGCTCCGGCACCGGCCGGACGAACGAGATCATGGCCTTCGACCTGAAGACCGGCAAGACCAAGTGGAAGTCGTCCGCGGGCGAGGGGCGCAGCATCACGCCGCTCACCGTCGAGGGTGACAACATCATCGGCTACAAGCTGCCCACCTACGACGAGGGTGGTGAGATCGTCGGAGTGGAGCCCGCGAAGGGCAAGCAGACCCTGTGGTTCACCCTGGGGAGCAGCAAGGTGGAGGACGGCTTCGTCGCGTTCTCGCTGCTGGACCGCGCACTCTTCGCGCACGGCAGGCTGTATCTCCAGACGGACCTGATCTCGGAGCGTGATTCCAGCGGCAGCGGCCGTAAGTACCTGGCCGCGGGCTTCGGCGTCGAGTAGTCAGACCGGATGAGAGCCGCTCAGCGCGGCGGAATTCCGGCCGAGGGGCGGGCGCGACATCGCGCCCGCCCCTCGTTTTGCCGTTTCGCCCCTTTCGCGGGGGCGCGGATCCCGGGGGGAGCGTGTAGCTTCCGGGTGCATGCGGCCGGGCCCCGGGGCAGTCCCCGCGGGCGGGACGGCCGTTTCCGCGGCGGGAATTGGGGGCGGGCTCGATGAGCGTGCGGCTCATGGTGGTCGACGATCACCGGCTGCTCGCCGAGGCGCTGGCCTCGGCGTTGAAACTGCGCGGGCACCGGGTGCTGGCTGCAGCCGCACCCAGCGCCGGCGCGGCGGAGTTGGTGGTCAGCAGGTCACCGGAGGTGTGCCTGCTGGGCACCGCGACGCCCGCCGAACCGGGCATCTTCGATCCGGTGGTGCGCATCAAACGCGAGAAGCCGCAGATAGCGGTGCTGGTGCTGGGCCCGGTGCCCAGCCCGCGCGGCATAGCGGCGGCGTTCGCGGCCGGGGCCTCCGGCTATGTGCGGCACGACGAGCGGATCGAGGGCGTGGAGCGCGCCATGATGAAGGCGCGGGCGGGCGATGTGGCGGTCGGGCCGCAGCTGTTACGGGACGCCTTCGAGCAGCTGCTCAACCCTGCGGCGGAGCCGGACGACGAGGGTGCCCGGCTGCTGCAACTGCTCACCCCGCGCGAGGTGGAGGTGCTGGTGCGGGTGGCGGAGGGCGAGGACACCCGGCTGATCGCGATCGGCATGCGGATCGCGCCGAGCACGGCACGTACGCATGTGCAGCGGGTGCTGATGAAGCTGGGCGTCGGCTCCCGGCTGGAGGCGGCGGCGCTGGCCGCGCGTACGGGGCTGCTGGAGCGGGCGGGGGTGCTGCTCCGCAGGGAGTGAGCCGGGCGCGCGGTCCGGAGCGCCGCTGACGCGCTACTTCCTGGTCTCCCCCTGCCCCGGCGCCTCCCCCTGCCCCGGCTCCTCCCGGGGCGGTGGCGGGACGGGCGGGCTGAGCTTGAGCCAGACGAGGAAGAAGATTCCGAGGGCGAGCATCGCGAGTCCCGTCCAGAGATTGATGTTGATGTCCTGGGCCTTCTCCAGGTCCGCGTCGGAGGGGTTGACGCCCGCAAGGGCGATGATCACGCCTTGACATCCTCGCCCACCTAAAGGAGGGCGATTCCCGCCTGTCGCGCCGTTGTCGGGCGCGCCTTCGGGTGGGTTCCTGCTTCATCGCGCTGCGCCGGGACTCGTCCCGGTTGGCGCTCCCTTTGTCCTTGCGGGGCAGGGAGCGCTGAGCCTTCTTGAGCTGCTTCTCAGCCCGACGCAGGAAGCGCGGACTGTCGATCTTCCGGCCGTCCGACAGAACGGCGAAGTGCCCGAGACCCAGGTCTATTCCGACCTCGGGCGTGGTGGGCGGCAGGGCTTCTTCCGGGCCGGTCTCCACGACGAACGACGCGAAGTACCTTCCCGCGCTGTCCTTGATCACGGTCACGGTGGTGGGGGTGGATGGCAGGGTGCGGGACCACTTCTTCACGAGCGCGAAGCGCGTCGTTGAAGATCACCCGAGCACACCCGAACGCCCTGGCCAGCACCGGGCGCTGAGAACCGTTCGGGTAAAGGCGGAACCCGTACCTGAGCTGCACAGCAACCATCCTACATATTTGGTTCATGTCACCACGCTGGAGCCCAAACCCTGATGTACGCACCAGCCGTCACGTCGTCTACAACCTGCACGTTCACTTGGTTTTCGTCACGAAGTACCGGCGTAAGGCCATGACCGCCGCCATGTTGACACGGTGCGAGGAGATCATGCGGGACGTGTGCGCGGACTTCGGGGCTGAGCTGAAGCAGTTCAACGGCGAGGACGGCCACGTCCACCTGCTCGTGCACTACCCGCCGAAGGTGCAGCTCTCCAAGCTGGTCAACTCCCTCAAGGGCGTCTCCGCCCGGATGCTGCGCAAGGAATACGACGCGCACGTACGCCGGTACCTGTGGGGCGGACACTTCTGGTCCGGCTCCTACTTCGCAGGCTCATGCGGCGGCGCACCTCTGACCGTCGTGAAGCAGTACATCGAGAACCAGAAGCGCCCCGTGGGCTGAGGTCAACAGTGTTGACCCGTGCTCCGGTGCGGGTCAGAGCATTTCTGAGATGGCGCGGCCATGCCGAGGATCTCCGTCGCGCCCAGGTTGGCCGCGACGAAGGCCAGACCCGTGACCCACGCGGGGAGCGACCGGCCGGAGAGGAAGAAGTCGAGGCTGGTCTTCACGCTCCGTCTGGCGGCGAAGCCGATACCGGGGACGACGACGAAGTAGATGGCCAGGATCGTGTAGTCGAGTCCGTTGGTGGAGAGCCGGAGCCCTTCGGCGAGGTACTGCATGGATTGACTCGCTTCGTGTACGGAACGGACCGGACCGGAAGGCTGGGGAACCGGAAGGCTGGGGAAGAGGGCGGGCGCGGTGGGGTGATTGTCCTTGATGGGTGTTTTGTAGCCTAGGCAACGCGCGAGCTTGACCGGTGTGTTGAGTTGTGATTCATTATGTTTACTTCTGTTTGAGCGGTGCATGAGGAGCCTTGTGAAGAAGACCTCGAACCGGCTTGCCGACGGCCGCGAGATCGTCTACTACGACACTCGCGACGACGCCGTCCGTGAGGCGGTCGATCAGCGCCCGCTCGACCCCGCGGCCCCGGGTGCCACCGTCTCGGAGATCCGCTTCGACCCCTTGCTCGCCGAGTGGTCCGCCGTCACCGCCCACCGGCAGAGCCGTACGTACCACCCGCCCGCCGACGAGTGCCCCCTTTGCCCCTCCCGGAGCGGCAGGTTCACCGAGATTCCCGAACGGGACTACGAGGTCGCCGTCTTCGAGAACCGCTTCCCGTCCTTCGCGGGTGAGCCGGGCGCCACCCGCGCCGACGGGCCGCAGGGCCTGTTCGCCCACCGGCCCGGGGCCGGCCGCTGCGAGGTCGTCTGCTTCACCGCCGACCACCAGGCGTCCTTCGCCGACCTGACGGAGCGGCAGGCCCGGCTGGTGCTCGACGCCTGGACCGACCGCACGGCCCAACTGTCCCAGCTCCCCGGCGTGGCACAGGTGTTCTGTTTTGAGAACAGGGGCGAGGAGATCGGCGTCACCCTCGGCCACCCGCACGGGCAGATCTACGCCTACCCCTTCACCACCCCGCGCACCGCCCGCATGATGCGCTCCGCCGCCGAGCACCGCGAGCGCACCGGCGGCCGCAACCTCTTCGACGACGTGGTCGACGCCGAACTCGCCGACGGCTCACGCGTCGTCCTGGCAGGCAGCCACTGGATCGCGTTCGTACCGCACGCCGCGCGCTGGCCGTATGAGGTGCACCTCTACCCACGGCGCCGGGTGCCCGACCTGACGGCGCTCGACGAGGCCGAGCGCGCCGAGTTCCCCGGCGTCTATCTGGCGCTGCTGCGCGGCTTCGACCGGATCTTCGGGCCCGGCGAGCCGCCCACGCCGTACATCGCGGGCTGGCACCAGGCGCCCGTCGCCGCCGCCGGTGCGCGGGGGGAACGCGAGGAGTTCGCGCTTCACCTTGAGCTCTTCACCGTTCGCCGAGCTCCCGGCAAGCTGAAGTTCCTCGCGGGTTCCGAATCCGGCATGAACGTGTTCATCAACGATGTGCCGCCGGAGGCCGCGGCGCAGCGACTGCGAGAGGCAGCGAGCGAGTGACCGCACACACCCGGGGCCGTCCCCCGTCAGCACCTTCCCGTGCCTACCTGGTGACGGGCGGCGCGGGATACGTCGGCAGCGTCGTCGCCGCCCATCTGCTGGAGGCGGGGCACCGGGTCACCGTGCTGGACGACCTCTCCACCGGCTTCCGTGCGGGCGTGCCCGCCGGGGCGGAGTTCATCGAGGGCCGGGTCCAGGACGCCGCCCGCTGGCTGGACCCCGCCCGCCCCGCCTATGACGCGGTGCTCCACTTCGCGGCCTCCTCCCAGGTCGGCGAATCGGTGACGGACCCCGACAAGTACTGGCGCAACAACGTCGGCGGCACGATCGAGCTGCTCGGAGCGATGCGGGAGGCGGGCGTACGCCGCCTCGTCTTCTCCTCCACCGCCGCCACCTACGGCGAGCCCGCCCGCAGCCCGATCACCGAGGACGACGTCGCCGCGCCGACCAACCCCTACGGCGCCACCAAGCTCGCCGTCGACCAGATGATCAGCGGTGAGTGCCGGGCGCACGGACTGGCCGCCGTCTCGCTGCGCTACTTCAACGTCGCCGGCGCCCACTTCGCGGCAGACGGCGCCGCGTACGGCGAGCGGCACGATCCCGAGACGCACCTCGTCCCGCTCGTGCTCCAGGTCGCCCAGGGCCGCCGGGAGGCCATCTCCGTCTACGGCGACGACTACCCGACCCCAGACGGCACCTGTGTGCGCGACTACATCCACGTCGCCGACCTCGCCGAGGCGCATCTGCTGGCGCTGGACGGCGCGTCCCCCGGCGAACACCTCATCTGCAACCTCGGCAACGGCAACGGCTTCTCCGTCCGCGAAGTCATCGAGACGGTGCGGAAGGTCACCGGGCACCCGGTACCGGAAGTCACAGCTCCGCGCCGCGACGGCGATCCGCCCGTGCTGGTCGCCGCGGCGGACCGGGCCCGGCGGTGGCTGGGCTGGAGCCCGTCGCGCGCGGAACTGTCGGTGATCGTCGCCGACGCCTGGGCCTTCGCCCAGCAGGCAGCTCAGGCAGCTCAGGCAGCTCAGGAAGGTCAGACGGGTCAGCAGGCCGGGCAGCCGGAAGCAGCGTCCCAGGAGCCGTCCGCATGAGCGCCCCGGCTTTCGAAGAGGTGTACGGGGCCGCGCCGGACGGCGTCTGGGCCGCCCCCGGCCGGGTCAACCTCATCGGCGAACACACCGACTACAACGACGGTTTCGTGATGCCGCTGGCCCTGCCGCACACCACCCGCGTCCACGCCGCCCGCCGGGACGACGGCGTGCTGCGCCTGCACTCGGCGGACTCACCCGGCCAGGTGGTGGAGCTGCGCCTCGACGCGCTGGCGCCGACCGGCGCCGTCGGCTGGGCCGCGTATCCGGCTGGTGCGGCCTGGGCGCTGCGCGAGGCAGGGCTGCCCGTCGGAGGCGCCGACCTGCACTTCGAGAGCACGGTACCGACCGGGGCCGGGCTCTCCTCCTCGGCGGCCCTGGAGGTCTCCACCGGCCTCGCGCTGACCGAACTGCACGGGCCGGCCGCGCAGGCGGTCACCGCGCCGGAGCTGGCGCGGCTGTGCCAGCGGGCGGAGAACGAGTTCGTCGGCGTCCCCTGCGGAATCATGGACCAGATGGCGTCGGCGTGCTGCGTCGAGGGCCACGCGCTGTTCCTGGACACCCGCGACCTGAGCCGTCGCCAGATCCCCTTCGACCTGGCGGCCCTCGGGCTGAAGCTGCTCGTCGTGGACACCCGGGTGAAGCACGAGCTGGGCGACGGCGAGTACGCGAAGCGGCGTGCCGGCTGCGAGGAGGGCGCCCGGCGGCTCGACGTGCGCGCCCTGCGCGACGTGCCGTACGAGGAGCTGGACGCCGCGCTGGCCCGGGTCGGCGACAGAGCGGGGCCGGGCGGTGCGCAGGGGCCGGAACTGCGGGCGCTCGTGCGGCACATCGTCACCGAGAACCACCGGGTCATGGACACGGTGCGGCTGCTGGAGGAGGGCGACACCCGTGCCGTCGGCCCCCTGCTCACCGCCGGTCACGCCTCGCTGCGCGACGACTTCGCCATCTCCTGCGCGGAACTGGACCTGGTGGTGGACACCGCCAACGCGGCGGGCGCACTGGGGGCGCGAATGACGGGCGGCGGCTTCGGCGGCTCGGCGATCGTCCTGCTGGACGACGCGCTGACCACCGAGGTCACCGACGCGATCCGCACGGCCTTCACCACTGCGGGCTACCGTGCCCCCCGCACTTTCGAGGCCATCCCCTCCCCGGGTGCCCACCGCCTCCGCTGACACGCGCCCGCCCTGCGCTGCGCCGGGCGGGCGCCAGTTTCGTCATTAGCCTTCCGTTGTCGTACCTCGGCCTTACGCTGAGTTGAATGCAGAACACCGGTGGGGGCCGGTGGATCAGGGGGGCGAGACAGCCGGGCGCTATGTCCGGACGGGGGTGACATGCAGCGGATCCGGGTACTGGTGGTCGACGATCACCGCATATTCGCCGAGTCGCTGGCAGCCGCGCTGGCGGCTGAGCAGGACATCGAGGTGGTGGCGGCCGGAAGCGGACCAGCCGCGCTGCGATGCCTGGACCGCGGGGTGAACGAGCGGCGCTTCTTCGACGTACTGCTGGTCGACGCCGACCTGGGCGAGCTTGTTGCGGGCCCGGCCGCGAGCACGGCCAAACCCCCCGTCAACGGCGTCGCGCAGCCGTCCGCTCCTGGCGGCGCCACCCACCCCGGTCCGCCACAGGGACACGGGCCGGTGAGCAGCGCGCCCGTCCGGCCGGGTCCCTCCGGTGCTCCGTCCGGCGGCTCTTCCGGCGGCTCTTCCGGCGGTCTGGGGTTGGTCGCCCGTACCCGCGCCGACTACCCCGGCACCCGCACGGTGGTGCTCGCCGAGCGCGACGACGCCCGGTACGCCGCCGCCGCGCTCCAGGCGGGCGCCTGCGGCTGGGTGGCCAAGGACAGTTCGCTCTCCCGGCTGCTGCACGTCGTCCGGGGCGTGCTCAAGGGGGAGACGCATCTGCCGCCCGCCCTGCTGACCGACGTCTTACGGGAGCTGACGGCCACCCGGAAGCACCGTACGGAGAGCGAGCGGCTTGTCGAGGCGCTGACCCCGCGCGAGCACGAGGTGTTGCGCTGCATGGTCGCCGGTCTGGGGCGCAAGGCCGTCGCCGAGCGGCTCTATCTCTCCCCGCACACGGTGCGTACGCACATGCAGAACGTCCTGGGCAAGCTGGACGTGCACTCGACGCTCGCGGCGGTGGCACTGGCGCGCCGGGCGGGCGTGGGCCCGGCCGACGTGGAGACGACCCCCGCGGGCTGAGCGCCTGTCCGGGCAGGGCCTACGGTCTCTCGTTCGGATAGAGACCCTAGCCGGGCGTGTTGTCGAAGGGGGCGGTCAGCTGCCGCAGCAGGCCCGCCAGTTCGCCCCGTTGCAGCGGCGAAAGCTCGATGAGGATCGCGCGCTCCTGTTCGAGCAGTCCGGCCAGTGTGCTGTCCGCGCGGTGCCGCCCCTCGTCGGTGAGCCGTACGAGCACGCCCCGCCGGTCGCTGGGGTCGGGCAGCCGCTCCACGAGGCTCCTCTTCGCCAGCCGGTCGATCCGGTTGGTCATGGTGCCGGAGGTGACCAGGGTCTGGGTGAGCAGTTGCCCGGGGGAGAGCTGGTACGGCCTGCCCGCGCGGCGCAGCGCGGTGAGGACATCGAACTCCCATGGCTCCAGGCCGTGTTCGGCGAAGGCGATCCGCCGGGCCCGGTCCAGATGACGTGCGAGCCTGCTGATGCGGCTCAGCACCTCCAACGGCTCCACGTCGAGGTCCGGACGCTCGCGGCGCCATGCTGAAACCAGTCGGTCGACCTCGTCCTCCATGGGACCAGTGTAGTAGTTGTGTCGACATGAAGTCTCTTGACATCAAGATAGGAGCCGGGCAGCCTGACGCCATGACCTCCGGCATCTCTCCCGGCACGGGCTCCGGCTCCGGCATCAGCCCCGGCACGGGCTCCGCCCCCGTATGGGACCCCCAGCAGTACGGCCACTACGCCGAGGACCGGGGCCGCCCCCGCCGCGAGCTGCTCGCCCGGGTTCCCGCACTGCCCGCCTCCGCCTCCGGCGGCCCCGGGCCCCGTATCGCCGACCTCGGCTGCGGCTCCGGCGGCCCCAGCGCCGAGCTGGCCGCGCGCTGGCCCGCGGCGCACGTCACCGGCTACGACAACTCCGCGACGATGCTCGCCGAGGCCCGTGCGTACGAGGGGCCGACGGCGGGCGGCGGCACGCTGGACTTCGCCCACGCGGACCTGGCCACCTGGCGGCCCCCGCCCGCCGAGACCTTCGACCTGATCTTCTCGAACGCGGCCTTCCAATGGCTGCCGGGCCATACGGCCGCCTTCCCCGGCTACATGGCCGCGCTGGCGCCGGGCGGTGTCTTCGCCTTCCAGGTCCCGGGCAACTTCGCCGCCCCCAGCCACACCCTGCTCCACGCCCTCCGCGACTCCCCGCGCTGGTCTGCCCGCCTCGGCCGCGAACCGGAGCGCGTGCCCGTACCCGAACCGGCCGGGTACTTCGCCGCGCTGGCCCCGCTGGGCCGCACGGTCGACACGTGGGAGACGACGTACACCCACGTCCTGACGGGGGAGGACCCGGTGCTGGAGTGGGTGAAGGGCACGGCGCTCCGCCCGGTGCTCACGCTGCTCGCCGACGACCCGGAGGCCCGTGACGCGTTCCTCGCGGAGTACGCCGCCGCGCTGCGCGAGGCGTACCCGCCGGGTCCGTACGGCACGCTCTTCCCGTTCCGGCGGATCTTCGCAGTGGCGGTCAAGCAGTGACCGGCGGGGCGGGTGGGGCGGGTAGGGCGGGTAGGGACAGTGAGGCCAGTGGGGGCGGTGGGACGGGTGGGTCCGCCTTCGAAATCGAGGCTTTCGACCACGTGCTGCTCGCGGCCCCGCCCGGCTCGGAGGCGGCACTGCGCGCGTTCTACGTCGGAGTCCTCGGCATGACGGAGGACCCCAAGCCTCCGGCCCTGGCCGCACGCGGCGGCTGCTGGTTCAGCGCGGGCTCGGTCGTGCTGCACCTGGGCATCGAGGAAGGGTACCGCCCGCCGCCCAAGGCGCACCCCGGCATCCGCGTCACCGGCCTCGACACCCTCGCGGCTCGCCTCACCGCCGCCGGGACTCCCGTCCGCCGGGACGACGCCCTCCCCGGCCACCACCGCTTCCACACCCACGACCCGGTCGGCAACCGCCTGGAGTTCCTCGAAGCGGCAATGGCATCATGAGCAAGCGGAACATTGCCCCGTTTGGTGGGAGCGGCAGCGGAGAGGACGGTGCGATGAACGGCAGCGATCATGGCGCGGAGCAGGCAGCCCGGCCCAAGCGGGCGGATGCACGGCGGAACAAGGAGACGCTGCTCGACGCGGCCGCCGCGATCTTCGTCGCGACCGGCGTGGAGGCTCCCGTGCGTGACATCGCGGCCAAGGCCGGTGTCGGGACGGCAACGATCTACCGCCACTTCCCGACGCGCGCGGATCTCATCATCGCCGTCTACCGGCACCAGGTCGAAGCCTGCGCCGAGGCAGGCCCGGCCCTGCTGGCGAACAGCCCGACTCCGCATGCCGCACTGGGGCGATGGGTCAGCCTCTTCGTCGACTTCCTGGTCACCAAGCACGGTCTCGCCGCCGTGCTGCAGTCCGACGACGCCGGCTTCGCCGGCCTGCACGCCTACTTCCTCGACCGCCTCGTGCCCGTCTGCACCGAGCTGCTGGAAGCTGCGGCCGACTCCGACGAGATCCGCTCCGACCTGGGGGCCTACGAGCTCATGCGCGCCGTCGGGAACCTCTGCATCGGCGCGGACAGCGATCCCCACTACGACGCACGCCGACTGGTCGAGCTCCTCATCGCGGGACTGCGTCGACCGCACTGACCGCCGACCTCCGCGGCGGAACCTCTCCGCCGCGGCGCCGGGTGACCAGGCCGGACCCCGCGAGACAGGCGGGACTTCCCAAACACGCCCTAGGACCGGCGGTGGCCTATCAGGCGGGGCTTCGCCTCCATGCCGTCCAGGCCGTGCCAGGCGAGGTTCACCAGATGGGCGACGACCTCGGACTTCTCCGGCTTGCGGGCGTTCAGCCACCACTGCCCCGTCAGTGCGACCATGCCCACCAGGGCCTGGGCGTAGAGCGGGGACAGCTTGGGATCGAAGCCGCGGTTCTTGAACTCATGCCCCAGGATGTCCTCGACCTGCGTCGCGATATCGCTGATCAGCGAGGCGAAGGTCCCGGTGGACTGGGCGACGGGGGAATCGCGGACCAGGATGCGGAAGCCGTCCGTGTACTGCTCGATGTAATCCAGCAGCGCGAACGCCGCCTGCTCCAGCAGTTCGCGCGGATGGCCGCCGGTCAGTGCCCCGGTGACCATGTCCAGCAGCTGCCGCATCTCGCGGTCCACGACGACCGCGTACAGGCCCTCCTTGCCGCCGAAGTGCTCGTAGACCACCGGCTTGGAGACACCCGCCTTGGCAGCGATCTCCTCCACCGAGGTCGCCTCGAAACCCCGCTCGGCGAACAGGGTTCTCCCGATGTCCAGCAGCTGTTCCCTGCGCTCCTTGCCCGTCATACGGCGGCGGGCGCGGCGGGAGGCCGGTGGAGCCGGGGGATCGGGGAGCTTGGAGGGCTTGTCCTTCTTACCTGTCGCGTTCGCTTGGTCATCGGTCGGCACGGAGACCATCATGCCGCTTCGGCGCCCGTATCCCTGCGGCGGGCGTCGATACGGTCGCGCTTGGGCCAGCGCACGTCGTACGCCCAGCCGGCCTTCTCGAACCAGCGGATGATCCGCGCGCTGGAGTCCAGCTGCCCGCGCTCCACGCCGTGACGTGCGCACGTCGGGTCGGCGTGGTGCAGGTTGTGCCAGGACTCACCGCAGGACAGCACGGCCAGCCACCACACGTTCCCCGAACGGTCACGGGAGGCGAACGGACGCTTGCCCACCGCGTGACAGATCGAGTTGATCGACCACGTCACATGGTGCAGCAGTGCCACCCGTACGAGTGACCCCCAGAAGAACGCGGTCAGCGCCCCCTGCCAGGACATCGTGGCCAGGCCGCCGACCAGCGGCGGAATCGCGAGCGAGATGATCGTCCACAGGATGAACTGCCGGGAGATGCTGCGCAGCGCCGGGTCCCTGATCAGATCCGGCGCGTACTTGTGCTGCGGGGTCTGCTCCTCGTCGAACATCCATGCCATATGGGCCCACCACAGGCCCTTCAGCAGGGCCGGTACCGTCTCGCCGTACCGCCACGGCGAGTGCGGGTCACCCTCGGCATCCGAGAACTTGTGGTGCTTGCGGTGATCCGCCACCCACCTGACCAGCGGCCCCTCCACCGCAAGCGAGCCCATCACGGCGAGCGCGATGCGCAGCGGGCGCTTCGCCTTGAACGAACCATGGGTGAAGTAGCGGTGGAAGCCGATCGTGATCCCGTGGCAGCCGACGTAGTACATGACCACCAGCAGCCCCAGATCGAGCCAGCTCACCCCCCAGCCCCAGGCCAGGGGAACGGCGGCGGCCAGGGCCAGGAACGGCACGACGATGAAGAGCAGCAGCGAGATCTGCTCCACGGAGCCGCGGTGCTCACCGCCCAGGGTGGCGGAGGGAGGCGCGGTGCCTTCGGAGGTCTTCGAGGTGCGTTTGTCTGGTTCGAGCACTTCCGGGCTGGACGTCATAGTGAGGCCTTATTGGTCCGGGGGCAGGGTGATGTTACGGGACCGTAACTTACGGTGAAGTAAGTATGGCAGTCCCTCACAAAGGGACAAGACGGTGTGTACCCACCAAGCGGCGCCGAGAAGCAGCGACTTTTCCTCCCCACCGGCCTGGAGCAGCCGCAGGCCGGGCGGCGGCGCGCGGCACGGCGGAACGACGGGCTCCGCCGCCCCTGCCCATCACCCGGACGCCATGCCCGCCGCGCCACGTCCCGACCTATCCTGGGTCCGTCGGACAGCGCGGTCCGTGACCTGCCGGAAGCACCACCGGAAGCCAAAGCTGCAAGGAGCCGCACCTGTGAGCAGTGCCGACCCACAGACCCACAGCACGCCGGAGACAGCCACGCAGTCCGAGAACTCCGCGCTGCGCGCCGACATCCGCCGTCTCGGCGACCTCCTCGGCGAGACCCTCGTCCGCCAGGAAGGACCCGAACTGCTCGAACTCGTGGAGCGAGTACGAGCACTCACCCGCAGTGACGGGCCCGCCGCCGCCTCGCTGCTCGCCCGCACCGACCTGGAGACCGCCACCAAGCTCGTGCGCGCCTTCTCCACCTACTTCCACCTCGCCAACGTCACCGAACAGGTCCACCGCGGCCATGAACTCGGTGCCCGGCGGGCGGCCGAGGGCGGCATCCTCTCCCGCACCGCCGACATGCTCAAGGAAGCCGACGAGAAGCACCTCGCGGAAACCGCCGCGAACCTCGGCGTGCGGCCCGTCTTCACCGCCCACCCCACCGAGGCCGCGCGCCGCTCCGTACTCACCAAGCTCCGCAAGATCGCCGAACTGCTGGAGAGCACCGACACCACCGAGCGGCGCCGCACCGACCTGCGGCTCGCCGAGAACATCGACCTCGTCTGGCAGACCGACGAACTGCGCGTCGCCCGCCCCGAGCCCGCCGACGAAGCACGCAACGCCGTCTACTACCTGGACGAACTGCACCGCGGCGCCGTCGGCGACGTCCTGGAGGACCTGGCCGTCGAACTGGCGCGGGCCGGCGCTCCCCTGCCGCCGGGCACCCGGCCGCTCACCTTCGGCACCTGGATCGGCGGCGACCGGGACGGCAACCCCAACGTCACCCCCCAGGTCACCTGGGACGTACTGCTGCTCCAGCACGAGCACGGCATCACCGACGCCCTCGAGCACGTCGACGAACTGCGCGGAGCCCTCTCCAACTCCATCCGCAACTGCGGCGCCACCCGAGAACTGCTGGATTCGCTCAGCCTGGACTTGCAGCGGCTCCCGGAGATCAGCCCCCGCTACAAGCGGCTCAACGCCGAGGAGCCCTACCGCCTGAAGGCCACCTGCATCCAGCAGAAGCTCCTCAACACCCGCGAGCGGCTCGCCACCGACACCCCGCATGCTTCCGGCCGCGACTACCTGGGCACCGGCGAACTCCTGGAGGACCTCACCCTCCTGCAGACCTCGCTGCGGGCACACCGCGGCGGTCTCGTCGCCGACGGCCGCATGGAGCGGGTGCTGCGCACCGTCGCCGCCTTCGGCCTCCAGCTCGCCACCCTGGACGTGCGGGAGCACGCCGACGCCCACCACCACGCGCTCGGGCAGCTCTTCGACCGGCTCGGCGAGGAGTCCTGGCGCTACCTCGACATGCCCCGCGACTACCGGCAGAAGCTGCTCGCCAAGGAGCTGCGCTCGCGCCGCCCCCTCGCCCCGGCACCCGCACCGCTGGACGACGCGGGCGCCCGTACGCTCGGTGTCTTCGAGACGGTCCGCAAGGCGCTGGACACCTTCGGACCCGAGGTGATCGAGTCGTACATCATCTCCATGTGCCAGGGGGCCGACGACGTCTTCGCCGCCGCCGTACTGGCCCGCGAGGCCGGGCTCATCGACCTGCACGGCGGCTGGGCCCGGATCGGCATCGTGCCCCTGCTGGAGACCACCGACGAGCTGAAGATCGCCGACGAACTCCTCGACGCGATGCTCTCCGACCCCTCCTACCGGCGGCTCGTCGCTCTGCGCGGCGACCGCCAGGAGGTCATGCTCGGCTACTCCGACTCCTCCAAGTTCGGGGGCATCACCACCTCCCAGTGGGAGATCCACCGCGCCCAGCGGCGGCTGCGCGACGTCGCCCACCGGCACGGCGTACGGCTGCGGCTCTTCCACGGCCGCGGTGGCACGGTCGGCCGCGGCGGCGGCCCCACCCATGACGCGATCCTCGCCCAGCCCTGGGGCACCCTCGAGGGCGAGATCAAGGTCACCGAGCAGGGCGAGGTCATCTCCGACAAGTACCTCGTGCCGTCACTGGCGCGGGAGAACCTCGAACTGACCGTCGCCGCCACGCTCCAGGCGTCCGCCCTGCACACCGCCCCCCGCCAGTCCGACGCGGCCCTGGCCCGCTGGGACGCCGCCATGGACCGGGTCTCCGACGCGGCACACGGCGCCTACCGTGCGCTGGTCGAGGATCCGGACCTGCCCGCGTACTTCTTCGCCTCCACGCCCGTCGACCAGCTCGCCGAACTCCACCTGGGCTCCCGCCCCTCCCGCCGCCCGGACACCGGCGCCGGACTGGACGGCCTGCGCGCCATCCCCTGGGTCTTCGGCTGGACTCAGTCCCGGCAGATCGTCCCCGGCTGGTACGGCGTCGGCTCCGGTCTCAAGGCCGCCCGTGAGGCCGGACTCGACTCCGTGCTGGACGAGGCGTTCGAACACTGGCACTTCTTCCGCAACTTCCTCTCCAACGTGGAGATGACGCTCGCCAAGACGGACCTGCGGATCGCCCGGCACTACGTCGACAGCCTGGTGCCCGACGAACTGAAGCACGTCTTCGACACCATCGAGGAGGAACACGCGCGCACCGTCAGCGAGGTGCTGCGCATCACCGGTGGCGAGAAGCTTCTGCACGCCAACCCGGTGCTGCGCCAGACCTTCCAGATCCGCGACGCCTACCTCGACCCGCTGTCCTACCTCCAGGTCACCCTGCTGCACCGGCAGCGCGAAGCCGCCAAGCGGGGCGAGGAGCCGGACCAGCTGCTGGGCCGCGCCCTGCTGCTGACGGTCAACGGTGTGGCGGCAGGGCTGCGCAACACCGGCTGACGGTGCGCCGTCGCTCAGCCGCGCCCGGGGCGGACGTGCCGCCCGTTCCGGGCGTTGCGGTGGCGCAGCAGCAGATAAGCTCCCGCGCCCAGCAGACACGCCCCGCCGGTGACCAGGGCACCAGGAGAGACGCCCGCACCGGATTCGGCGAGATCGCTGCCGCCGTCCGGTGACGCGGCCGGATCCTCGGGCACGTCCTGGGCGACCTCCTCGGACGCGGACGGCCCGTCCGCAGGCCCGGCCGGGCTCCGCTCTGACGCCTCGGTGGATTCCGCGGGCTCCGTGGCCTCCGTGGACGGCTTCCCGGACACCTCCGGGCCTCCGCCCCCCTCGTCCCCTTCCCGCGAGGGCGAGGCCGTGGCCGGCGGTGAGGCCGGGGCGGACCGCGATGGTGCGGCATCCGTGCAGTCCACGGTGAAGACCGTGCGCCGCCCCCCGCCGTTCCCTCCACTGTCCTTCCACACCAACTGATAGCTGCCGTCCGCCAGGGACAGATCCCGCGTACGGCCTGCCCCGCTCCGGTCCACGGAGAGCGTGCCCGTCTCGGCGACGGTGCCCCGCGTGCCGTCTCCCTCCCGCTCGACGATGCTCCACCTGATGCGGCGGCCGTTGTCGATGTCCGCCGCGTCGAGGAAGAAGGTGCAGACCTCGAAATCCCCCGAGTCCGCCTCCTCGCCGGTCGCCGCGTTGTGGAGCGTCACGGTGCCGGAGTCCGTGCCGGGCGCCGCGTGAGCACCCGTGACAAGCAGCAGTGGGGCAGCCGCGGCGACGGTCAGCGCGGACGCCGTGGACAGGACACGCATGGACTACCAACTTCGGGACCGGGAAGGGGGCTGAGGGCTGAGGTGAAGAGGGGTGTAGACAGGTGAAGAAGTGACGGGCAAAGCTTCCGCGTGCCCGGTGCGGCCGGTCAAGGAGGAATTGTCACCAGCCGCCGGATTGATCCGGCTTCGCACTAAAACGACAGGATAACGATGCTGTGACAACACACAGTGGTCAACCCGCGCAGAAGGCGTCACAGCGCCAGAAACGCCGAGCCCATGATCCCCAGCCCCAGCAGCCCCATCACCCACGCCGTCCGCCGCAGCCGCAGACCGCCCGCCACCACCAGGGCAGCCAGTACCAGCGCCCCCGCCAACGGCACCCAGGCGTACAGCACACCGGCCACGCCCGTGCGCACCACCTCGTCCGTACCGGACCGGAGTGCCACCGGCACCCGTTCCCCGGCGTCCGGCGCGGCGAGCTGACCGAGCGTCACCCGCTCCGGCGTGGCGCCCCGCTCGCCCGTGTCATCCGGGGAGTAGGTGCCCCGGCAGGTGTCGTCGGCGCACTTCTCGACGCTCAGCGTGCCCTGCTCGCGCTCCGAAGCGAACATCGCGGGCTTCGCCGTCTCCCACGAAGTCCACACCCCGGCAACCAGCAGCAACCCGGCCAGCAGCGCCATCAGGCCGGACCTCGCCAGCAGCAGCACCCCGAAAGCGCTCTCACCGGCCCGGCGGACACGGCTGCGCTTCACGGCGCCGGAGCGGGAACGGGAGCTGGGTGACATGACCGCGATAATTCGTCACGCGACGCGCCCGGTCAACCTCCGACGGCGCCGACCGCCCTGATTCAGGAGTTGTAGGTGCTCTGCGCCCGCTCCAGGCCGTCCAGAATCAGCGACTCCACCGCGTCGGCGGCGCGGTCCACGAAATAGTCCAGCTCCTTGCGCTCCGCCGGACTGAAATCCCGCAGCACATAGTCCGCGACGCCCATCCGGCCCGGCGGGCGGCCGACACCGAAACGCACCCGGTGGTAGTCGGGGCCGAGGGACTTCGTGATCGACCTCAGCCCGTTGTGCCCGTTGTCGCCGCCGCCCCTCTTGAGCCGCAGCGTTCCGTAGTCGATGTCCAGCTCGTCGTGTACGGCGACGATCCGCTCCACCGGCAGCTTGTAGAAGTCCCGCAGTGCCGTGACCGGCCCGCCCGACACGTTCATGAACGACATCGGCTTGGCCAGGATCACCCGGCGCCCGAGCGGACCGGGCGGCCCCAGCCGGCCCTCCAGCACCTGCGCCCGCGCGCGGTGCGTCTTGAACGAGCCGCTCATCCGCGACGCAAGCAGATCGGCCACCATGAAGCCGACGTTGTGCCGGTTCGCGGCATACTGCGGCCCCGGATTGCCGAGCCCGGCGACCAGCCATGGCTCCGCCACCGGGTCACTCGCGCTGGCGTTCGTCGTCATCTCTGGCCCCTCCGGCGGCAGATCGGACACGACCGCCGCCCCGTGCCGCAACGAATCGGTGCGGCAGCGGGGCGGCGATGGAAAACGGTGTCAGGCGGTGGTGATGCCCGAGGCCTCGGCCTCGGTCTCGCCCTCGGTGGGCTCCTCGGCCTGCGCGGCCAGCACCTGGATGACCACGTCTTCGCCGTCGACGCCCAGCACGGTGCCGGCGGGCAGCTTGATGTCCTTGGCGAGCACCGCGTCGCCGGGCACCAGACCCTCGATGGAGACGGTCACCGACTCCGGGATGTGGGTCGCCTCGGCCTCGACCGGCAGCGAGTTCAGCACGTGCTCCAGCAGGTTCTGGCCCGGAGCCAGCTCGCCCTCGGTGAGGATCGGGATGTCGACGTTGACCTTCTCACCCTTCTTCACGGTGAGCAGGTCGATGTGGACGAGGAAGCCGCGGATCGCCTCACGCTGGATCGCCTTCGGGATGACCAGCTCCTTGCGGCCCTCGATGTCCAGGTTGATCAGGACGTTCGAGGTCTTCAGCGCCATCATCAGGTCGTAGCTCGGCAGGGTGACGTGCACGGGGTCGGCACCGTGGCCGTAGATGACCGCGGGCACCAGCTGCTGGGCGCGCAGCCGACGGGCCGCACCCTTGCCGAACTCGTTGCGGGTGGTGGCGGTCAGACTGACATCGGCCATGATGGCGCTCCTGGGCACTCGGAATCGGTGGTCAACGGGTGGTCACCCGGCCCACGACGCCCACGAGAGGTCTGCCACGAAGAGCGCGTCGATAACGGAGGACCCTGCGCGCGCCGGACCCGACACTCACACGGGCCACGCACGCCACGGCCTCCCTCGCCGAGCAACCAGATCAGTCTACTCAGCCAGGGAGGCCGCAGAGAAATCGATCAAGCAGAAACGGTTATCCGCAGCGGGGAGCGCGGTCCGCTGCTCAGAACTGCTCCTCGAACAGGCTTGTCACCGAACCGTCCTCGAAGACCTCACGCACCGCACGCGCGATCGTCGGAGCCATCGACAGCACCGTGATCTTGTCAAGATCCAGCTCGCCAGGAGTCGGCAGTGTGTTCGTGAACACGAACTCACTCACCTGCGAGTTCTTCAGCCGGTCCGCCGCGGGCCCGGAGAGAATGCCATGGGTCGCGGTCACCATCACATCCTCCGCGCCGTGCGCGAACAACGCGTCGGCTGCCGCGCAGATCGTGCCACCCGTGTCGACCATGTCATCCACCAGCACGCACACCCGGCCCTCGACATCACCGACGACCTCGTGCACCGTCACCTGGTTGGCGACATCCTTGTCCCGCCGCTTGTGCACGATCGCCAGCGGCGCGCCCAGCCGGTCACACCAGCGGTCCGCCACCCGGACCCGCCCCGCGTCCGGCGACACGACCGTCAGCTTGGCGCGGTCCACCTTCGTCCCCACGTAGTCCGCCAGCACCGGCAGCGCCGAGAGGTGGTCGACCGGGCCGTCGAAGAAACCCTGGATCTGATCGGTGTGCAGATCGACCGTGAGAATGCGGTCGGCGCCCGCCGTCGTCAGCAGATCCGCGATCAGCCGCGCCGAGATGGGCTCACGGCCCCGGTGCTTCTTGTCCTGCCGCGCATAGCCGTACGACGGCACGATCACCGTGATACTCCGTGCCGACGCCCGCTTCAGCGCATCGATCATGATCAACTGCTCCATGATCCACTTGTTGATCGGAGCGGTGTGGCTCTGCATCAAAAAGGAGTCGGCGCCACGCGCCGACTCCTGGAAGCGAACATAGATCTCGCCGTTGGCGAAGTCGAAGGCTTTCGTCGGAACCACTCCGATACCCAGCTGCTCCGCGACCTCCTCCGCCAGTTCGGGGTGAGCCCGGCCCGAGAAGAGCATCAACTTCTTCTCGCCGGTCGTCTTGATCCCGGTCACAGCACAGTCTCCTTGCGTTCCGCTTCGCGTGGGTGCCTCTTAACGGTAAACCCCGCCCGGATGCGACGTGCACCCAGCTGAGGCCTCAGTCCTGATCATCCGACTCGGGCGAGTCCTCCGGACCGCCTTCCGCTTCACGCTGGGCCGCTGCCTGCGCCGCCGCGCTGCCGGGCCGCTTGCGCGCCACCCAGCCGGGGATGTTGCGCTGTTGGCCGCGCGCCACCGCCAGCGAACCGGCCGGTACATCCTTGGTGATGACCGAACCCGCCGCCGTGTAGGCGCCGTCCCCGACAGTGACCGGGGCCACAAACATATTGTCCGCGCCCGTACGGCAGTGTGATCCGATCGTCGTCCGGTGCTTGTTCACCCCGTCGTAGTTGACGAACACACTCGCGGCCCCGATGTTGCTGTGCTCCCCGATCGAGGCATCGCCCACGTACGACAGGTGCGGCACCTTCGTACCCTCGCCCACGCTCGCGTTCTTCATCTCGACGAAGCTGCCCGCCTTCACCTTGCCGCCCAGCCGCGTACCCGGCCGCAGATAGGTGAACGGCCCGACCGACGCACCCGGGCCGACCTCGGCTCCCTCCGCCACCGTGTTGCTGACCACCGCACCCTCGCCCACCACCGTGTCGAGCAGCCGCGAATGCGGCCCCACCTCGGCACCGGCGGCGACATGGGTCGCCCCCAGCAGCTGGCTGCCGGGCAGCACCACCGCGTCCGCCTCGAACGTCACCGAGGCGTCCACCCAGGTCGACGCCGGATCCATCACCGTCACGCCCGCCAGCATCGCCTGCTCCAGCAGCCGCGCGTTCAGCAGGCGGCGCGCCTCGGCCAGCTGTACCCGGTTGTTGACGCCGAGGATCTGCCGGTGGTCCTCCATCAGCGCGGCCCCGACCCGGTGACCTTCCGCCCGCACGATGCCGAGGACATCGGTGAGATACTCCTCACCCTGGCTGTTGTCCGTGCGCACCTTGCCCAGCGCGTCGATCAGCAGTGCGGCGTCGAACGCGAAGACCCCGGAGTTGATCTCCGTGATCGCCCGCTGGGCCTCCGTCGCCTCCTTGTGCTCCACGATCGCCGTCACGGCGCCGGACGGATCACGCACGATCCGTCCGTAGCCCGTGGAGTCCGGCACATCGGCGGAGAGCACGGTGACGGCATTGCCGTCGGCGGCGTGCGCGGCCGCCAGCGCGCGGAGCGTGTCACCCGTCAGCAGCGGTGTGTCGCCGCAGGTCACGATGATGGTGCCGGCCAGGGTGACGGGCTCGTGGTCGTCGGCACCGGCCGGCCCGGCACCGGTCAGCAGCGCCTCCACGGCCATCCGCACGGCGTGCCCCGTCCCGAGTCGCTCGTGCTGCACAGCGGTCCGTACGCCCTCGGCGGTCTCGGTGAGGTGTGCGGTGACCTGCTCGCGCCCGTGCCCGACGACGACGACGAGATGCTCCGGATCCAGAGCGCGGGCGGAATCCACGACATGCCCAACGAGTGAGCGTCCGCAGATCTCGTGCAGAACCTTGGGAGTCGCAGATTTCATGCGGGTGCCCTCACCCGCAGCGAGAACGACGACGGCGGCCGGGCGGTTGGCGCTCACGGGTGTGCCCTTCGGCTTCGGATGGGGTGGACACCCGCAGGATACCGGGGGGTTCGCGAAGCCTTGGGGCCCCGTACCGGCGGTGAGCGCCGGGACACAACGGACTCAAACCGAACTGTGCTCCCCCGCCAGGACTCGAACCTGGAACGATCGCACCAAAAACGACAGTGTTGCCTATTACACCACAGGGGATAGTAGATCAGGCTGATGCAGACATCTGGTCAGCCCGATCACTGCGTGGCTCCTACTATGCCGCACCACCAGCCCTCGATGCGACGGTATAGAGGGAGTGATCGGTAGCGACCCGTCCTCCCCGCGCGCGCGGTCGCACACGTTCGCACGAGGGAAAGAAGGTGAGCCATTCACCAGTTCGAGTGGAAACTCCCGACTTGTCTCCCACCTGCTGCGGTTTCGGCTAGTCGCGTGCATGACTTCGGCCGGAAAATCGGTCGCAGGCGGTCGTAGTCTGGTCCGTATGACCGAGACGGGGGAAGCCGCACAAGCGCGGGAGCAGGGCGGGGTGATGCGGGAAGCGGGTGAGGGCGGCCCGTTGTGGTGGACGCGGCGGCGCAGTTGCGTGCTGGATGTGACGCTCGCGGTCCTGTCCGCGGTCGAGTGTGCGTTCGAGGGCGGGAAGTTCGCGCAGGACACCGGCTTGCCGGTGGCGCTCGCGGTCGTGATGGGCTTGCTCGTCGGGTCGGTGCTGGTGCTGCGTCGGCGCTGGCCGATCGTCGTGGTCCTGGTGGCCATCTCGGTGACTCCGGCCGAGATGGGTGTGCTGATCGGCGTGGCGGGCTTCTACACCCTCGCCGCGTCCGAGATGCCGCGCCGGATCATCGGGCTGCTGGCCGGGATGCAGGTGGCAGGCGGGATCGTCATCACCTGGATCCGGATGCACCAGAGCATCGGCCAGGAGCCCGACTTCAACCCCGACGCGTGGTTCATCCCGTTGATCTCGGTGCTGATGTCGGTCGGGATGACGCTGCCGCCGGTGCTGATGGGCCTGTATGTGGGGGCCCGGCGGCGGCTGGTGGAGAGCCTGCGGGAGCGTGCGGACGGGCTGGAGCGGGAACTGTCGCTGCTCGCGGACCGCGCGGAGGAGCGGGCGGAGTGGGCGCGCAACGAGGAGCGGACGCGGATCGCCCGGGAGATGCACGACGTGGTCGCACACCGGGTGAGTCTGATGGTGGTGCACGCGGCGGCGCTTCAGGCGGTGGCGTTGAAGGACCCGGAGAAGGCGTCGAGGAACGCGGCGCTGCTGGGGGATATGGGCAGACAGGCGCTGACCGAGCTGCGGACCATGCTGGGCGTGCTGCGCACCGTCGATACGAACGGGGCGCCTCCGGTGCCGGCTGAGCGGGAGTCTCTGGACCGGGGGCCTGTGGAGCGGGATTCCGTGGAGCGGGAGTCCGCCGGCCGAGAGGCCGCCGAGCGGGAGTGGGCGGAGCGCGAAGCCCGTGCGGAGGGGAAGACGGGCGCGCGGACGCCGCTGGCCGCGTTCGCCGCCGTGGCGGGGGAGCCGGGAGACGCGGCAGGCCGTCCCGGTCACCCGGAGCATGCCGCCCATGGTCCGGACAGGGCCGCGGCCGGCTCGGTGGCGGCGCGGGAAGGCGCGGGCTCGGGTGCGGTGAGGGCCGCGGCGCCTCCGGGCCCCGGTTCCGGGCCGACGCTCGGTGAGCTGGATGTGCTGGTCGGGCAGTCGCGGGAGGCCGGGATGGTGGTCGAGCTGTCGGTGGAGGGCAGCAGCCGGGCGTACGCGGCGCGGGTGGAGCAGACGGCGTTCCGGGTGGTGCAGGAGGCGCTGACGAACGTGCACAAACATGCGGCGGGTGCGCGTACCCGGGTGCGGCTGGCGCACCGGGAGGGCGAGGTCGCGCTCCAGGTGGAGAACGAGCCGCCCTCGGAGGGCGGCGCCGACGCGGGCCTGCCGAGCGGGGGGAACGGCCTGCTGGGCATGCGGGAGCGGGTGACGACGCTGGGCGGGGTGTTCGTGTCGGGGCCGACGGATGCGGGGGGTTTCCGGGTCTCGGCGGTGATTCCGGGAGAGAGCGGCCGTTAGCGTCCGTCGCTCCGATCGTGCTGGATCAGTGAGCGGGGTCTGGTGCGTGGCGTCGGTCAGCCGTCGCCGCCGGCCTGTCCGGGGAGGGACGGGACGGAGGCGTCCGGCACCCTGCCGGTGAGGGCCGCGAGGCTGTTGCGGATGTGCGTCATGCGCTGCCGCAGCTCTCTGCCCTGCTCGGCGTGCCCGCTGAGGATGCGGTCCGTCTCGCGTTCGATGCGCTCCTCCAGGGCGTGCGCCTCGGTGAGGAGCGCGGTGCCCTGCGCCTCGGCGTCCTCCAGTTGATGACGGGCCGCCTCCTCCGCGTCGGCGAAGGCGCGGCGTGCCTCGGTCAGTACCTGTTCGGCGCGTGCGGCCTGCGCGGCGATGCGGGCCTCGGCCTCGCCGAGAGTCTCGGAGAGTTCGTGGTCGAGCGTGTCGGACTCCGTCAGGTGCTGCTTCTCCTGCACGGACAGCAGCTCGGTGCAGTGCCGGGTCATCTCCTCGAGTGCCGCCTCGGCGGCCGTACGGGTGGCCTCGGCCTCCTCCTTCCCGGCGGCGCGCAGGGCTTCGGCCCGAGTCTCTGCGGCCTGTTCGGTGTGTGCGGCACTGGTCTCGGCCTCGGCGCGTACGCGCTGCGCGGTGTCGTGCGCGGCGGTCCTGACGGCGAGCGCTTCGGCCTCGGCCGCCTCGGTGAGCTGCTGGGCCGCGGTCTCGGCGTCGGCGCGCAGGTCGTCGCCCTCCGCTGCGGCGATGGTCAGCAGGCTCTGTGCGCGGGCGCCGAGGCTGTCGTACGTCGGCGGGGTGAGGGTGGCGGCGAGGGCGGTCAGGCGGGCCGCCTCCTCGGCGGCGGTGTCGGCCGTCGCCGTGAGCCGCTCGGCCTGGCGCTGCGCGGTGTCGCGTTCCTCGAGCAGGTCGGAGTAGCGGCCGTCGACCTGGCTGGGCCGGTAACCGCGGCGTACGACGACGAAACCGTGCGGCGACGACGAACTCATGGGAGCCCCTTCACTCGGCAACGCGGTGGGCGACGGCACCCCGACGCTTCGTCCCCGGTGGGGAGCGTTCAGAACGCGCTGTTTCGCCCGTGTTCCGCATTCCAGGATGCGCTATGTGTACCCGGGACCGTAATCGTCGCATCTCGGCGCAAGTGATCAAAAAACTGTCGGGGGCTGGCGGATTCGGGCGCGGCATCGGATCGGGCAGGGGGCGCTGAGCTGGAGTTCGCCGCTGGTGGTGCGGGTGCGTTGCCGGTCGGAGCCGTCAGCCCGGTGGGGTGTGAGCCCACTCGTGCGGGTGACGGCGGGGGTGCCCCACGCGGCACCGGCCGCCTGGTCGGCAGCCGGTCAGAAGAGTCCGTCCCACAGCTGCTCGAGGAGTACGGACCACCAGTTCTCCGGGGAGGCGAGCGCCGCCCCGTCGAGCATGGCGAGCTGCGTCTGGAAGTCGACGGTCCAGCGGCCCGCCTGCTCCGGCGTCAGTCCGTAGCGCAGGCGCCACATCCGGCCGAGCAGGGCGAGGCAGCGTACGAACTCGGGGAGGCCGGTGTTCACGAACTGCGGGGGTACGGCCTGCCCGCCGGGCCCTGCCTCCAGGGGTACGGCGACGATGTGCGCGGTGCCGTACTGGACGCACAGCTGGCGGCCGAAGTCGTTGCCCATGACCAGGTAGGAACCGGCGTCGGGCGCCGGCTGGATGCCGCGTTCCTGGGCGAGCTCGGCAAGGGTGGGCACGGGGCGGCCGGGCTGTGCCTGACCCCAGAAGAACGGCCCGAAGTCGACGGGGACACCCGCCCACACCAGCACCTGCCCGACGATGTCGGGTACGCCCTGCCGGGAGACGGCACGCTGGTCGAAGCGGAAGACGCCCTGCGGACCGAACGCCTGGAGCAGCTCCTGACCGATACCGTCCGGGGGGATCGGGGGCGCGGGCTGTATCTGGTGCGGTGCCGGGAGCGGCGCCCTGTTGGGCGCGGGGCGGGGCGGGGCGTCGGCGACCTGGTGCAGTTCACCCTGGTGTTCCACGAGGTGGCGCATGCCCTGCTGCCGGGAGGCGTGGTCGCGTCCGTAGGCGGCGGTGTGGCTGACCCGCACCTGGGGCCAGGTCTCGCGGATCATGCGGGAGCAGTAGCCGCCGGGCAGGTCGCAGGACTCCAGCTCGGTGTGGAGTTCGAGCACCTGCTGCGGGGGGACGTTCATGCCGCGCAGTTCGTGCAGGATCTGCCACTCGGGGTGCGGCGTCCCGGGGGCTGAGCGGCGGATGAGCTGCTGTTCCGAGCCGTCCGGGGCGCGGTAGCGCAGGACCGCCATATAGCCGGGGCCGACCGTGGGCTGGCCGCCCGGCGCGGGGTAGCCGTAGGCGGGTGGTGCGGCGCCGGGTGCGCCGGGCATGGGTGCCCCCGGCATGGGTGCGCCGGGCGGCATGCCCTGGCCCTGCGGGTGCATGGGCGCGCCGGGTGGTCCAGGTGGGCCGGGAGGGCCGGGCGCGTGCGGGGCGGCCGGGCCGCCTGGACCACCTGGCCCGGCTGGTCCAGCGGGCCCGGCGAGCATCGTGGCGGCGGCGTGCACGCCGCCACCGGGCGGTGCGCCCGGTGCGCCGGGTGCGCTTGGCGCCCCTGGAGCACCGGGGGCTGCGGGTGCGCCTGGAGTAGCGGGGCCGCCCTGGGAGGGGCTGGCGAGCATGGTGGCGGCGTGGTGGACACCGTCGCCTCCGCCACTGCTCTGGTCGCCGCCGCTCGGGGCGCCGGGAACGGGCGGCTGTGAGCCCTGGGAGGCGACCTGGTCGGCGGAGACCATCTGCGTCGGCACGTACCCGCCGCCGGGCGCACCGGCTCCGGGGCCCGCACCGGCGGCGGAACGCGCGCCGGGCGTGCCCGGTGCTCCGGGCGGCGGCGGCACCGTCGGCCCGCCCCCGCGCGGGGAGCGGGGGGCTGCGGGGGCGGATCCCCGCTGGGCACGGCTGGTGTCGGCGTCGGAGATGTCGCCCGGACCGCCAGCGGGTGCGCTTGGCGTGCCGGGGCCGCCCTGGGAGGGGCCGGCGAGCATGGTGGCGGCGTGGTGGGCACCGCCGCCGTCGCCCGGGGCTCCTGGGGGCGGCGTGCCCGGGCCGCCAGGAGCCGGTGGTGCGGGTGCTGCCGGTCCTGCCGGTGCTGAGGGCGGGGGCGGGGGCGGGGTCGCGGCTCCGGACGGCGGGGGCGTGCCGGGCCCGTGCGGCGTGCCGGGCTCCGGAACGTCGATCGCCGGAGCGATGGCCGTCCTGGGCAGCCCGCTGCCGTCGGGCAGCAGCGTGGTCTTCGCCTCCGAGCGTGAGCTGGGGGGCGGAGGCGGGGTGTCGTCGGCGTCGGTGCCGGTGATCGGCGGGGCGAAGACCGTCGCGGGCGGCTGCTGCACGGCGCCCGCACCGGATCCGCTGGTGTCCGTCGCGTCCCACGGGTTCGCGGCGGACGGATCCGCCCAGGCCCCGCTGCCGCTGCTGGTGGGCGATGGTGCTGCTGGTGCGCTCGCGCCGCCGCCCGTGCGCTGCGCCCTGTTGTCCGGTACGCCCATCTGGTCCGCGGCTTGCTGGAGCCATTCGGGCGGCGTGAGCAGGAAGGACGTCGCCTCGAGGTCCAGCCGCTTCGGCGGGGCGGCGGCCGGTGCTTCGTCGGCTGCGGCCGGGGTGCCGTACTCCTGCTCGAACCGGCGGATCACCTCGTCCACCGGGAGCCCGGGCCAGAGCGTGACGTCCCCGCTGTCGCGGGCGATCACCAGCCGGGAGCGGGCGCTCTCACCGATCGGACCATTGGAGCGGTCCTCCGACCACACCACAAAGCCGAGATCGAACTCGTGTACCTGCACATTGCGGTGCTGGTACCCGGGCACATCCGCGTTCGCCCAGCGTTCCGCGCGCTCCTGAGCCTGTGCGAAGGTCACCATCGCGCCCTCACCCCTTCACCGGGACGGCTCGTGCGAAGCCGCCGTCCACCATCAGATTCGCCACGGTCTCCAACTCCGGGGGGCTGCCCGCGAGCCGCAGCAGGAAGTCGTCGAAGTCCGCGCCGCACGGGAGCAGCAGGGAGCCGACCCGCTCGTGCACGGTCATGCCTTCGCGGTCCCGTGCGTCGTCGTACGCGCAGAACCACACCGAGCCGATCGACTCGCCCCGCACCCGCACGGCGATGATCCCGCCCTGCACGAAGCCGACGCTCAGATAGTCCTTGGTGAGGTGATCGCGGAGGCATTTGTTGATGTAGACGAGGTCGTTCACCGCCGGCTCGTCGCGCAGGGTGAAGAACGGCTGGTCCACCAGCAGCCCCAGTTCCGCGTCGAGTGCCACCCCGCGTGGCGCGCTGCCGCCGGCGGCCTTCAGGAAGGCGCGGTACGCGCCGGGCAGCCGGTAGCCGAGCTTCTCCTCGGCCTCGACGACCTGCCGCTCGCTCACGGCGACGTCGTGCGGCACCTCGAAGTGCGCGGGCCGGGTCTCCTGGAGCGGGCGGGTGCCGCGCTTGGAGTGGTCGACGGCGGCTGTGGCCAGTCCGCCGTGGTGGCGCAGCAGGGCCTTGATCTCGACGGGGACGAGTTCCATCCGCCGTGAGTGCGCGACATGGTGCCAAGTCCAGCCGTGCGGGGTGGCCACGGCCCGGAGGTCCGCCCACAGCTCGTGGCCCTCCGCGTGCAGGGCGGCGTTGGCGGAGACGTAGTCGGTGAGTCTCAGCTCGTCGACGCCGAAGCCCTCGGGGGGCTCGGCGATCTCGGCGGCGGCGCGGGCGTACGGCGAGAAGTCCGGGTAACCGTGCTCGTCCATCCGCACACCGTGGGGGTGGCGGCTGGCCCGGACCGGGTCCGGGAAGTTCACGGCCTGCCCGGCGTAGGCCGTGTTCGGTGGCGCGGCGTGCTGCCCGAGCCGACCTGTCGTCATGGCGGTAGCCCCCTGCTGCTTCTGGCTGTCCCGCACAGCCTATGCGCTAGGGGGTGCCCGGTGGGTCTTCCCGGGGGCCCGCGACGCCCGGTACGGAGACTCGCCGCACTGTCGGGGCCGCCCGAGTACGCCTGGTACGAGGGCGATCCTCCGCCTTGCGCGCACTCGCCCCCAGCCGCCGGACACTCCTCAAAGGTGGGGTATCGCACCCACGTACTCACGGGTGGCCTCCCGCGGCTGCCAGCTTTTCGTACTGTTTGGTCACCACCGGCCGCGCGAACGGCACCGGTTCGCCGGAGACTCCGGCCGACATGAAGGTCGCGGTGTTGTTCCCCGCCCTTACGACGAGGAACACGGTGGGGGAATCCCTGCCCTTCGCGTCCTTCATCGTGAACTGCACCGATTCATCCCCCAATCGGGTGGCCTCGCCCGGCTCGATCTCCAGCTCCGCCTGCTCGCCGGTGCCCGCCTTCCCGAGGAAGCTCCGGCATTCCTCCAGCGCCCGCTTCAGCTCGTCCAGCCAGAGGGCGGCCTCGCCCGGCCGGTAGGCGGCGAGCAGCACCTGCTGGATCGCGCCGCCGGAGTCGAAGTCGCCCCCCATCACGAGCCCGCTCGCGTAGGCGGACCGTTTGTGCTTGGGCTTGGAATCGACCGTGTCGGTGATCGCCTCGCACTCCGGCCGGTCGGGTTCCATGGTGTTCCGGGGCGGCAGTGCGTCCTCGGTGTTGCGCTGGGCCTGATAGCCCTTCACCTCACCGGTCTTCAGCAGGGCCTTCTCCAACTGCGCCTCGGTCAGCGGTGGTCCGCTCTCCCGGCCGTCGCCGTCCCCCTCGCCGCTCTCCGGCTTCTCCCGCCCGCTGCCCCCGCTCTCCGAGACGCCCCCGCCGTCACCCTTCTCCCCGCCTTCGCTGCACGCCGCCGAGGACAGCGTCAGGACGGGTATCAGCACGGCGACCGCCACCGCGCCGCGCAAGGTGGTGCTGCGCATGGAGAACTCCTGCCTCGATGTGTCGTACGGCTGATGCTGCTGTGGCGCGACGGAACCCGCCACCCCCTCGATGCGTCCCCCTGCATACTTGGCGCTTGGCGCTGATCTCCACATCGGAGGTCGCGGGGAGGAAAGCACCATCATGCACAGCACACAGCAGCATCCGTCAGAGAGACAGGAGCAGGACCGTGCCGCCTCGGGAGACCCCCGGGTCGGTTGGCTGCGGTCGTCACCCAGCTGGGCCGGAGAGCAGACCGGAGAACCCGCCGGGTTCGCCGCGCCGCGCGTCGCCGATCCCGTGCCCAGCCACCGGCGGGACGGCATCCTCCCCGCCGTCGCCGCAGCGCTCTCCGTCCGCGGCGAGACCCTCACCTGCACCGGCAGCAAGGGCGACGCCCCCAGCCTGCATCCACTCGTCCAGAGCTTCCTCGACTCCCTCGGCATCCAGGCACGCGAACGGCACGCCGGGCGCTGCCCCGAGGCAGTGCTGCTCTCCCGCTTCCTCACGTCGGTCGAGGCGGCCCGTACGGGCAAGCGCGCCGCGCGCAAGCCGCTCTCGCACGGCGAGGCGAAACGGGCGCTGAAGCAGGCGAAACTCACCACCCGCCGCATCCGCGAGGACGGTGATCCGCGTCACGGCAGCTACGCCCCGCCCTGCCGCTCCTGCGCGCCGATGCTCGCGCACTTCGGCGTACGTGCCGTCGCCCCCGGTGCGGAGGGGGAGCGGTGAGTGTGCCGCAGGAACGCATCGCGCGCACCGCGTCCGCCACCCGCTTCCCCGTCGCCCTGGACGCGGCCCTGCGCGCCTCGGGCTGGGAGCCGGGCCGCTGGGACATCCGGCAGGCCGAGGTGTGGGCCGACACGCTGCGGGCGCACACCTCACCGGCCGGGCACGAGCATGCGGTCTTCCCGGCGGCGGTGGAGGCGTGGGCGGAGTTCGGCGGCCTCGATCTGGGCCCAGCCGGCCCCGGGCACGATCTGGCGCCGACCGCGCTGCGGGTGGACCCGCTGCCCGGACTCCACTCGGCCCGCACCCTCTCCGATCTGGGCCGCGCCCTCGGTACGCAGATCGCGCCGCTGGGCACGGAGGCGGACGACACGGCGCTGCTCGCGATCGACTTCGAGGGCCGGGTCTACGCGCTCGACCACACCGGCGACTGGTATCTCGGCCCGGACATCGACGCGGCGCTCTCCACCCTGCTGATGGGCCTCCGCCCGGAGCGGCTGAGCATGCCTTAGAGCCCCTGACAGAATGGGCGGTCGATCAGCTTGCGGCGTCTGGTGCGTGCGCTCGCAAGGCGGAGGATCGTCCTCGTACTGGGCGTACATGGACGACTCCGACAACGCGGCGAGCGCGCGTGCCAGGCGTCGCAAGCCGACCGCCCATTCTGTTAGGGGCTCTTAGGGCCTGTCCGGCGGGCAGACCCTAGGGGCTGTCACCCACGACCCCCGACCCCGTGGCTCGTCCCCGCGCAGGACGAGCCCGTCGGCGCGTGTTCATAGTCTCTTCGTACGGGACACCGGAGCGGCGTGGTGGGGGAAACCCCCGGTCGGATACTGAGATCAGCACCATCGCGGTGCACCCCTCCGGTCGAGCAAGCTCATCTGCATACGGGAGACCGTCCCGTGAACCGTCCGGCTGAGGAGATTGTTGTGACAACGGCTGTAGCGCATCCCAGGACCGGGGGCAGTGGAGGTCGCACGGCTGTTGCCGCCGCCGCACGTCAGGTGCTCAAGGCGTACGGCTCGGGTGAGACCCGGGTCGTCGCGCTGGACAGGGTGGACGTGGACATCGCCCGTGGCGCCTTCACCGCCATCATGGGGCCGTCCGGCTCCGGCAAGTCCACGCTGATGCACTGCCTCGCGGGGCTGGACTCCGTCAGCGGGGGGCAGATCTGGGTCGGTGACCAGGAGATCACCTCCCTGAAGGACAAGAAGCTGACCCAACTGCGGCGGGACCGCATCGGCTTCATCTTCCAGGCGTACAACCTGCTGCCCACCCTCAACGGGCTGGAGAACATCACCCTGCCGATGGACATCGCCGGCCGTAAGCCCGACCGGGAGTGGCTGGACCGGGTGATCGAGACGGTCGGGCTCTCCGGCCGGCTCAAGCACCGCCCCAACGAGCTCTCCGGCGGCCAGCAGCAGCGCGTCGCGGTCGCCCGCGCCCTCGCCTCCCGGCCCGAGATCATCTTCGGCGACGAGCCGACCGGAAACCTCGACTCGCGGGCAGGCGCCGAAGTCCTCGGCTTCCTGCGCCGCTCGGTCGACGAGCTGGGCCAGACGATGGTGATGGTCACTCACGACCCGGTCGCCGCCTCCTACGCGGACCGGGTGCTCTATCTGGCGGACGGCCGCATCGTCGACGAGATGCAGCGCCCGACCGCCGAGGCCGTACTGGACCGCATGAAGCACTTCGACACCTTCGGGAGGGTGTCATGACCGTCGTCAAGACCTCGATGCGCAACTTCTTCGCGCACAAGGGAAGAATGGCGCTCAGCGCCATCGCGGTCCTGCTGTCGGTGGCGTTCGTCTCCGGCACCCTGGTGTTCACGGACACCATGAACTCCACCTTCGACAAGCTCTTCGCGGCCACCTCGGCCGATGTCACCGTCTCCCCGAAGAACGCGGGAAGCGGCGAGGAGAACCCGCGGTCCGGCAAGCCCGAGACGCTGCCCGCCGACACCCTGGAGCGGGCGCGGCAGGCGGAGGGCGCGAAGCGGGCCGAGGGCGTCGTCCTCAGCCAGAGCGTGACCGTCGTCAACGAGGAGAACGAGAACCTCGGTGCCAGCAGCGGCGCACCGACCCTCGCCGGCAACTGGACGCAGAACGACCGCAGGTCCATGGAGATCACCTCCGGGCACTCCCCGCGCGGCCCCACCGAGGTGATGCTCGACGCCGACACCGCCGACAAGCACGATCTGAAGCTGGGCGACGAGATACGCACCATCGCGGTGACGGGCGACCGCACGGCGAAGATCTCCGGCATCGCGACCTTCAAGGTCACCAACCCCGGTGCCGCCATCGTCTACTTCGACACCGAGACCGCGCAGAAGTTCCTGCTGGGCGCCACCGGCGTCTACACGAACGTCGCCGTCACCGCCGAGAGCGGTGTGTCCCACGAGGTGCTGAAGAAGAACGTCACCGGGCAGCTGGGCGGCGCGGGCGCCTTCAAGTACGAGACGCAGCAGGAGGCCGCCGAAGCCAACGCGGACGACCTCGGCTCGTTCCTCGACGTCATGAAGTACGCGATGCTCGGCTTCGCCGGGATCGCCTTCCTCGTCGGCATCTTCCTGATCGTCAACACCTTCTCCATGCTGGTCGCCCAGCGCACCCGTGAGATCGGCCTGATGCGGGCCATCGGCTCCAGCCGCAAGCAGATCAACCGGTCGGTGCTGTTCGAGGCCGTGATGCTGGGCGTCATCGGCTCCGTGCTCGGGGTCGCCGCCGGTGTCGGACTGGCCGTCGGGCTGATGCAGCTGATGGGCATGGTGGGCATGGAGCTGGACACCTCCGAGCTGACCGTGAAGGCCACCACCCCGGTGATCGGCCTGGTGCTGGGCATCGTCGTCACCGTGCTGGCCGCCTATCTGCCCGCCCGCCGCGCGGGCAAGGTGTCGCCGATGGCGGCGCTGCGCGACTCCGGGATCTCCTCCGACGGCCGGGCGGGCCGTATCCGGGCCGCGATCGGCCTCCTGCTCACGGCGGGCGGCGGTCTCGCACTGGTCGCCGCGTCGCAGGCGGACGAGGCGTCCGCCGGGGCGAGCATGCTGGGCCTCGGGGTGCTGCTGACCCTCGTCGGCTTCGTGGTGGTCGGCCCGCTGCTGGCCGGGTTCGTGGTGCGCGGTCTGAGCGTTGTCGTCCTGCGGATGTTCGGCTCCGTCGGCCGTCTCGCCGAACGCAACGCGCTGCGCAACCCGCGCCGTACGGGCGCCACCGGCGCCGCGCTGATGATCGGGCTGGCGCTGGTCGCCTGCCTGTCGGTCGTCGGTTCCTCGATGGTCGCCTCGGCCACGGACGAGCTGGACAAGTCGGTCGGCGCGGACTTCATCGTCCAGTCCGACAACGGGCAGCCGATCACCCCGGCGGCGGCGAAGAAGATGCAGCAGATGACGAAGACGGGGGAGCTGGAGCATGTCAGCGAGTACAAGATCGTCGACTCGCAGATCCGTACGGAGTCGGGCAAGCTGACCGACGCCGAGGACGTCACGGCCGCCTCCCCCACCTACGCGCAGGACCTGCGGGTCGAGGTGGTCGAGGGCAAGCTCAGCGACGCGTACGGCGAGAACTCCATGTCCATCGACGAGGAGTTCGCCAAGCAGTACAAGGTGGGCCTCGGCGACGAGCTGACCGTCGCCTTCAAGAAGGGCAAGCGCGTGGACGGCAAGGGCGTGCCGCTCACGGTGAAGGCGATCACCTCCAGCGAGACCGTCGTCGACAACGGCGCGTTCTACCTGAGCATCGCGACGGCGGAACGCCTGGTGCCCGCCGATCAGATGCCGCTCAACCAGATCATGTTCGGAAAGGCGAAGGACGGCCAGGCGGAGGCTGCCTACACCGCGCTGAAGCAACAGCTGGACCCGTACCCGCAGTACAAGGTGCGCGACCAGGCCGACTTCAAGCAGACCCTGAAGGACCAGATCGGCGCGCTGCTCAACATCGTCTACGGGCTGCTGGCACTGGCCATCATCGTCGCCGTGCTCGGCGTCGTGAACACCCTCGCCCTCTCCGTCGTCGAACGGACGCGGGAGATCGGCCTGATGCGGGCGATCGGTCTCTCCCGGCGGCAGCTGCGCCGCATGATCCGGCTGGAGTCGGTGGTCATCGCGCTCTTCGGCGCGCTGCTCGGACTCGGCCTGGGCATGGGCTGGGGTGCCACGGCGCAGAAGCTGCTGGCGCTTGAGGGCCTGAAGGTGCTGGAGATCCCGTGGCCGACGATCCTCATCGTCTTCGCGGGCTCGGCGGTCGTCGGCCTGGTGGCGGCACTGGTCCCGGCGTTCCGTGCGGGGCGGATGAACGTACTGAACGCGATCGCCACGGACTAGCCGTCCGGCGGGCCGGGCCGAACGCTGCGGCGTGGGTGTCTGCGACTCCTCCCGCCCCAGCCCCGGACGGCAAACGCGGTGATCGGCGGCCGGGAGACCGGCAGTCCCGTACGGCCCCGGCGCGCCAGCAGGCGCGCCGGGGCCGTCGGGGGTTCCGGGGCCGTCGGGGTTTCCGGGGTTTCCGGGGGCCGGTCACGGCACTAGGACATGTCCCGGTCCGGTTCCGCGCCCAGGCCCACGCGCCAGCTGGAGTCCACCCGGGCCAGTGCGTCCCACAGTTGGGAGAGCGGATGGCCGGGCCCGTGCAGCGCCCGCTCACCGCGCCGGGCGAAGACCCCGACCAGCACCCGGGAGCGCGGTGCCGAATCGTCGACCAGCTCCGCCGTCCGCAGCCCGGCACCCTCCGCGAGCCACCCCTCGGCAACCGCCTCGCCGATCCCCTCGGTGACCAGCATGCAGCCACGCACCGCACCCGAACGCAGCAGATCGAACCCGTAGTGCACGGCGTCGATCTCGGCGGCCACCTTCAGCTCGCGGCGGTAGTCGGTGCCGAACCAACCCTGTAGAAAGCCCGAGATGAGTCCCCGTGACGACACCACCAGCGGCACCTTGGGGAGTTCGGCCACCTGCATGCGGTCGCCGGGCAGCTGCGGTGGGGGCAGGTTGGTGACCAGGGAGAGCCCGCTGCGCCGCCACTCCAGCACCTCGAAGTCCGCAAGCCGGGCGTCGTCGTCCTTGTCGACACCGGTGGTGCGCACGCTGCCGCAGGCCAGGTCGAGTTCGCCGGAGCGCAGCCGGTCCAGCAGGTCGCCGGTCCGTACGTGCGACATCTTCAGCTCCACGCCCTCCTGTTCGAAGCGGGCGTTCACCGTCTCCACGGCGTTGAGCAGATAGCCGAGCGTATAGCGCGTGGAGCCGATGGACAGGCGGCGGGCGAGACGGTGGTGGTTGCTCCGGATACCCTCCAGCCACTCCGTGAGCGTCCCGCGCGCCATCTCCACGAGCGCCTCTCCGGTGCTGGTGAAACGTACTTGGCGGCCCCGGCCGCGCTTCAGCACCAGCGGTTCTCCGTAGAGCGCACCCAGATTCCGGTTCATCGTGTCCAGTTGCTTCTGGACGCTGGACTGCTCACGGCTCAGCAGCCGTGCGGCGCCCAGGGCGGTGCCCTCCTCGTACACGGCCAGCAGGGTGCGCAACTGGTCCATCGTGGTGTCCAGCAGGGCCGACGGGTATTCGGGGTATTCCGCAGGGTCGGGTGACATGCCAATTCCGCTTGCTCTCCGGTGCTTCGGGTTTCCGTGTGTGTTTTCCCGGACATCATCAAAGAACCCGGCCTCGCAGCATAACGCCGGAGAAACTGATCCGGCGGACAGCTGGAATTATCTAGGGATTTATTCCGGGAAAGACTGGATGCCCGGAAGGTGCGCGTGAAATGGTCAGGGCAATCCGCGGGGCTGAATGGCCCGGATTGCACGGGGGCACGGGGAGCGGGGTACGGGGGACCGCGGGGGTGGTTCGCCCCGCCCTGGGCGTGCCACGGAGGCTTGGCGGACGCGGATGGCGCGTCCGTCAAGCCGCACTTTCTTCTGTTCCAGACGGATGCACGCCCGCCAAGCCGCCCCCATCGTGCGGGAGCGCCAGAATCAGACCGCAAGCGTTTGCACGTCGTACTGCGCAATCCACGTGTCGTCTATCGCCTCACGCAGGACGGGCCGGGCCCGTACCGACGGCTGCGGTGGTGCGGGCTCCCGGCGGTGGCTCCGGGTGAGGGATGTCGGTGGGCGGTCGTAGGCTGGAGACCCCGGGCCGCTGTGCGTACCGGGTCGCTCGTGCTGCCCCGCACGGCCTGATCCAGCCACCCACATACTCCGCCACCCCGCCACCCCCGGACGGAAGTCTCCATGAGCCTGCACGGTCTGCTCGACGCCGTCGTACGCGACCCGGCCCTCGACGAGGCCGTCAAGGCCGCCGCCGACGGCCACCGCCCCCATGTCGACCTGGTCGGCCCGCCCGCCGCGCGGCCCTTCGCGATCGCCGCACTGGCCCGGAGCGCGTCCCGCCCGGTGCTCGCCGTGACGGCGACCGGCCGGGAGGCCGAGGACCTGGCCGCCGCGCTGCGCACGCTGATGCCGCCGGGCGAGGAGAACGCGGTGGCGGAGTACCCCTCCTGGGAGACGCTGCCGCATGAGCGGCTCTCCCCGCGCAGCGACACCGTGGGCCGCCGTCTCGCCGTGCTGCGCCGCCTGGCGCACCCGGATGCGGGGGACTCGCAGACGGGTCCGGTGAGCGTCGTCGTCGCGCCCATCCGGTCCGTGCTCCAGCCGCAGGTGAAGGGGCTGGGAGACCTGGTGCCGGTGGAGCTGCGCCAGGGCGGTACCGCCGATCTGGAGGAGATCGTCGACGGCCTGGCCGCCGCCGCGTACGCACGGGTCGAGCTGGTGGAGAAGCGTGGCGATTTCGCGGTGCGCGGCGGCATCCTCGACGTGTTCCCGCCGACCGAGGAGCATCCCCTGCGGGTGGAGTTCTGGGGCGACGAGGTCGAGGAGATCCGCTACTTCAAGGTGGCCGACCAGCGGTCCCTGGAGATCGCCGAGCACGGCCTGTGGGCGCCGCCGTGCCGCGAGCTGCTGCTGACGGAGAGTGTGCGGGCGCGGGCCGCCGCGCTCGCCGAGGCACACCCCGAGCTGGGCGAGCTGCTGGGCAAGATCGCCGAGGGCATCGCCGTCGAGGGCATGGAGTCGCTGGCCCCCGTCCTGGTGGACGACATGGAGCTGCTGCTCGACGTGCTCCCGGCCCGGTCGATGGCGGTGCTCTGCGACCCGGAGCGGGTGCGGACCCGCGCCGCCGACCTGGTCGCCACCAGCCAGGAGTTCCTGGAGGCGTCGTGGGCGGCGAGCGCGGGCGGCGGGAAGGCGCCGATCGATGTCGGCGCCGCCTCGCTCTGGGGCATCGCCGACGTCCGGGAGCACGCCCGTGAGCGGGGCATGCTGTGGTGGTCGGTCAGCCCCTTCGCCGCCGGCGTGACGGCGGACGGAGAGGAGGACGCGCTGCAGCTGGGCATGCGCGCCCCCGAGTCCTACCGGGGCGACACCGCCCGCGCCCTCGCCGACACGAAGGGCTGGCTGTCCGACGGCTGGCGCTGCGTCTATGTCACCGAGGGCCACGGCACCGGTGCCCGTACGGTCGAGGTGCTCGGCGGCGAGGGCATCGCCGCCCGGCTGGACACCGACCTCGGCGAGATCGTGCCCGCCGTGGTCCAGGTGGCGCGCGGCTCGCTGGACAACGGCTTCATCGACGCGGCGCTGAAGCTCGCCGTGCTCACGGAGACCGACCTGACCGGGCAGAAGTCCGCCAGCAAGGAGCTGGGCCGGATGCCGGCCCGGCGGCGCAAGACGATCGACCCGCTCACCCTCCAGTCCGGCGACTACATCGTGCACGAGCAGCACGGCGTCGGCAGGTACGTCGAGATGGTGCAGCGCACCGTCCAGGGCGCCACCCGCGAGTACCTGCTGGTGGAGTACGCCCCGGCGAAGCGCGGCCAGCCCGGCGACCGCCTGTTCGTGCCGACCGACCAGCTGGAGCAGATCACCAAGTACGTCGGCGGCGAGCAGCCCTCCCTGCACCGCCTGGGCGGCGCGGACTGGACGAAGACCAAGGCGCGCGCCAAGAGGGCCGTCAAGGAGATCGCCGCCGATCTGATCAAGCTCTACTCGGCCCGGATGGCCGCCCCCGGGCACGCCTTCGAGCCGGACACACCCTGGCAGCGCGAGCTGGAGGACGCCTTCCCGTACGCCGAGACTCCCGACCAGCTGACCACGATCAGCGAGGTCAAGGAGGACATGGAGAAGTCCGTCCCGATGGACAGGCTGATCTGCGGCGACGTGGGCTACGGCAAGACGGAGATCGCGGTGCGGGCCGCGTTCAAGGCGGTCCAGGAAGGCAAGCAGGTCGCCGTGCTGGTACCCACCACGCTGCTGGTGCAGCAGCACTTCGGCACCTTCACCGAGCGGTACGGCCAGTTCCCCGTCCGGGTGCGGGCGCTCTCCCGCTTCCAGTCGGACACCGAGTCGAAGGCGGTGATCGAGGGGCTGCGGGACGGCTCGGTCGACGTCGTCATCGGCACCCACCGCCTCTTCTCCGCCGACACGAAGTTCAAGGAGCTGGGCCTTGTCGTCGTCGATGAGGAGCAGCGCTTCGGTGTCGAGCACAAGGAGCAGCTGAAGAAGCTGCGCGCCAACGTCGACGTGCTGACGATGTCGGCGACGCCCATCCCGCGGACCTTGGAGATGGCGGTCACCGGCATCCGCGAGATGTCCACGATCACCACACCGCCGGAGGAGCGGCACCCGGTGCTGACCTTCGTCGGCCCTTACGAGGAGCGGCAGATCGGTGCCGCGATCCGCCGCGAGCTGCTGCGGGAGGGCCAGGTCTTCTACATCCACAACCGCGTCGAGTCCATCGACCGGGCGACGGCGCGACTGCGCCAGATCGTGCCGGAGGCGCGGATCGCGACGGCGCACGGCCAGATGTCGGAGTCGGCGCTGGAGCAGGTGGTCGTCGACTTCTGGGAGAAGCGCTTCGACGTGCTGGTCTCCACCACGATCGTGGAGAACGGCATCGACATCTCCAACGCCAACACCCTGATCGTCGAGCGCGGCGACAATTTCGGCCTCTCCCAGCTGCACCAGCTGCGCGGCCGGGTCGGCCGCGGTCGCGACCGCGGCTACGCCTACTTCCTCTACCCGCCGGAGAAGCCGCTTACCGAGACCGCGCACGAGCGGCTGGCCACCATCGCCCAGCACACCGAGATGGGCGCCGGCATGTATGTCGCCATGAAGGACCTGGAGATCCGGGGCGCGGGCAACCTGCTCGGCGGCGAGCAGTCCGGGCACATCGCGGGCGTCGGCTTCGACCTGTACGTACGGATGGTCGGCGAGGCGGTCGCCGACTACCGCGCCGAGCTGGAGGAGGGCGGCGCACCGGAGGAGCCCCCGCTCGAAGTCAAGATCGAACTGCCGGTCGACGCGCATGTGCCGCACGACTACGCGCCGGGCGAGCGGCTCCGCCTCCAGGCGTACCGCTCGATCGCCTCTGCCAACTCCGAGCAGGACATCGCCGCCGTACGCGAGGAGCTGACCGACCGCTACGGGCCGCTGCCGGAGCCGGTGGAGAACCTGCTCCTGGTCGCCGCCCTGCGGATGCTGGCACGCTCCTGCGGCATCGCGGACATCACGCTCCAGGGCAACAACGTCCGCTTCAGCCCGGTCGAGCTGCGCGAGTCGCAGGAGCTGCGCCTCCAACGGCTCTATCCCCGCTCGGTGCTCCGTCGGTCGGCGGGCCAGGTGCTGGTGCCGCGCCCGAAGCCGTCGACGATCGGCGGCAAGCCGGTGGTGGGCCGCGACCTGCTGGCATGGGTCGGCGAGTTCCTCACGACGATCCCGGGGGCGTGAGCAGTCCGCGGGCCGCCGGGCTGGTCCGCCCCGCCCGACCGGTGTTCGCGCCGCCTTCCCCGCCGCCTCCGCCGGCGGGGAAGGCGCGGCGGTAGTCGGTCGGGGAGACCCCCAGGTGGCGGGCGAAGTGGCGGCGCAGGTTGTTCGCCGTGCCGAGGCCGCTGAGCTCGCTGACCTTCTCGATCGGCAGGTCCCCCGACTCCAGCAACTCCTGCGCACGGGACAGGCGTTGTCCGAGCAGCCACTGCATGGGCGTGATGCCGGTGGCGGCCCGCAGCCTGCGGTGGAAGGTGCGTACGCTCAGCCCGGCCCGCGTGGCCAGCTCGTCGACGGTCAGCGGCCGGTCCAGCTGGGAGGACGCCCAGTGCAGCACCGGAGCCAGGCTGTCGTCGTCGGCGGGGACGACGGCCCGTTCCACGAACTGCGCCTGCCCGCCCGGCCGGTGCGCGGGCACCACCAGCAGCCGGGCCAGCTGGTTGGCGACCCGCGCGCCCAGGTCGCGGCGCACCAGATGCAGGCACAGGTCCAGCCCGCCGCTGAGGCCCGCGCTGGTGAGCACGTCACCGTCGTCGATGTAGAGCACCGTGTCGTCCACCTCCACCTTCGGGAAACGGCGGGCCAGGGTCTCGGTGTGCGCCCAGTGCGCGGTGGCGCGGCGGCCGTCCAGGATTCCGGCGGCGGCCAGCGCGAAGGAGCCGTTGCACAGCGAGACCATGCGGCAGCCCGCGTCGGCGGCCCGGCGCAGCGCGCGCAGCAGCTCCTCTGGCAGCTCCCGGCTGCCGTCGACGCACTCCTCCGGCACCGCCGGGACCATCACGGTGTCGGCGCGGGCCAGTTCGTTGAGACCGTACTCGGCGTTCAGCACGAATCCGGGAGCCGCGTGAGGGGCGCCGGGGTTAAGCCCGCACAGCCGCAACTCGTACCAGGGGTCGGCCAGATCGGAGTGATCGAGCCCGAACACCGCGCAGGCGATGCCGAGTTCGAAGACATCCCAGTGCGGGAGAGCCGAGTCGTTGACGACGGCCAGGGCCACGGAACCAGCGCTCATGCAGCTGAGCGTAAGTCATGGGGGTGGCAGGAATTTGGTGGACGCTGTCGCTGCTGCCAGTGTCGGGAGCGGGTGCTCCGGTGTGAAAGTGGGTCCTGACCAGCGGAAACACCGCATGGCACGGAGGAGAGCGCACCGATGAACAGCGCAGAGCACACCCATGGCACCCATGGCACGAACGGCACCGGCGGTGCGGGCACGGAGACGGAGGTGACCGTCCTGGGCCTCGGTCTGATGGGCGCGGCCCTGGCAGACGCCATGCTGACGGGCGGCCGCCGTACGACGGTGTGGAACCGCACCCCGGGCAAGGCGGAGCCACTCACCGTCCGGGGCGCCGCCGAGGCCGACGGGATCCGGGCGGCGGTCACGGCCAGCCCGCTGGTGATCGTCTGCATACGGGACTACACGGCCGTACGGGACCTGCTCGACCCGGTGGCCGACGCCCTCGCGGGCCGCGTCCTGGTCAACCTCACCACCGGCTCCTCCGAGGAGGCCCGCGTCATGGCGGAGTGGGCGGCCGGGCACGGCGCGGGCTACCTGGACGGCGCGATCATGATGACCCCGCCGGGCATCGGCGCCCCGGAGACGGTGATCTTCTACGGTGGGGACGAGAAGCTCTTCCGTACCCACGAGCCCGTGCTGCGGCTGCTCGGCGGCCGCCCCACCCACCTGGGCGAGGACACGGGCACCGCGTCGCTGTACGACGTGGCGCTGCTCGGCCTCATGTGGGGGACCTTCAACAGCTTCCTGCACGCCCTGGCCCTGGTGGAGACCGAGGGCACCACCGCGACCGAGTTCCTGCCGCTGGCCACCGACTGGCTGACCGGGGTGAGCTCGTTCATGGGCCTGTACGCCCAGCAGATCGACGCGGGCGAGTTCGTGGCGACGGACGCCAGCCTCGCCACCCAACTCGCCCCGGTCGAACACCTGGTGCACGAGAGCCGGGCCCGCGGCGTCGACACCCGGCTGCCCGAGTACACCCGGGACCTCATCGCGGACGCCCTCGCCAAGGGGCACGGCCTGGACAGCTACGCCCGCATCATCGACCACTTCCGCACGGCGGCCAGCTGACGACCAGGTGAGCGGCCCCGTCCAAGGCCGCTACGAAGCCCGGTTGGAGGCCCGGTTCGCCCTCTTCGGACACGCGAAAAGCCCAGCACTCGTGCAACTCAACGTCCGCCCCAGCGGGCTGCGTGGTCCCGGACGAACTCGGCGAAGGGGCGGGGCGGGCGGCCGGTCAGGTCCAGCACCGCGGTGCTGACCTGGTCTTCCCGGCCAGCCCTGATGCCGTCTTCCACGGCGGCGAGGGCGGCGGCGAACTCGGCGGGCATGCCTGCGGCCCGGTGGTTGGCCGCCTGCTCGTCGGCCCCGATGTGGACCACCCGGACCGACCGTCCGGTGCGGGCGGTGATGAGCGCCGCCGCGTCCTGGTAGCTCAATGCCTTCGGTCCGGTGAGCAGGTAGTCGCGCTGGTCGCCGGGCTCGGTGCCGGGGCCGGTGCCGGGGCCGGTGCCCGGGTCGGTCAGCAGGGCGGCGGCGGTGGCCGCGATGTCCCGCGTGTCGATCCAGCCCAGTCGTCCGTCACCGGCGGCGGTGCGGATCTCGCCGTGCCGCCGGATCTGCTCGCCCAGCGGGTGCGGGCGAAGGAAGTTCTGCATGAACCCCGACGCGCGCAGCACGACCCATCCGGGCCGGGCCCGCACCCGCGCGGCCAGCCGCAGCGCGCTGGGAGCGTTCGGCAGCACGATGGCGGAGCCGAGCAGCACCACCCGGCGCACGCCGAGCCGTTCCGCCTCGGCCAGGAACGGCCCGACCAGCGGCATCGGATCCACGGTGTCCGTCGGAGGCACGAGGTAGACCCTGTCCATCCCGCGCAGCGCGGCCGGATGGGTAGCCGGGTCGTCCCAGTCGAACCGGACCGCGTCAGGAACAGTGGCAGGCGGGTTGCGGCTGGCGATCCGGACCGGCACACCGTCGCCGCGCAGCAGTTCTGCCAGCGCGCTCCCGGTCTTCCCGGTGCCGCCGAGGACCAGCACGCCGGTCATCGGATGGCCCCCGAACGCAGCGTGCCGAGCAGCTCGGGCAGCGTCCCTGCCGCCGAAGCTGCCGCCAGCGGATTCCAGTAGTCCCGGTAGTGGACGATCAGACCGTCCCGGACGGTGACCACCGTGATGTAGTCCAGCTGGTACGGCTCACCGGTGCGGACCGTGCGGCCGTGCGCGGTGAACTCCACCACGAGGGTGTCCGGCTCCTCTGTGTGCCGCACGGTGACCGCTGGTATCGCTCGCACGTCCATCAGTTCCGGGTAGCCGGCCAGGTAGCCACGGACCGCCTCCCGCCCGGCCAGCCGCCGCGGCGAATCCTCCGTGGCGAACGGGAACTCGGCGGTGCCGTGCTCCGCCCACAAGTCGGCGACGGCGTCCATGTCCTTGGCCAGCAGCAGATCCAGCAGCCGGCGGAACGTCTCCTCGGGAGTGCTCGGCACGGTACCTCCAGTGTTCAGCAGAGTGTGACCGGCCCAGACTGGACGCAGGCCCGAAGCCGAGGAACAGACAGGTGAGCCCCGGACCACCAGTCCGTGGCAAAGCCGTGCGCCACTGTGCCAACCTGACCAGGTGAACAGAGGCGAACTGGCCGACTTCCTGCGCCGCCGACGCGAAGCACTGCACCCGGACCAGATGCCGGCCACGGCCGTCCACCCACCAGGCAGACGCGCCCGGCGCACCCCCGGACTGCGCCGCGAAGAGGTCGCCGCACTGGCCGGGGTATCAACCAGCTACTACGAACGGCTGGAACAGGCCCGCGCACCGCACCCGTCCCCGCAGGTACTGGCCACGCTGGGCACGGCGCTGCGGCTCACCGCCGCAGAGCGCGAACACCTGGCGCGGCTGGCCGGACAGGCCCCGCCCGGCACAGACGCCGAACGGGCGCCGGTGCCCGCCGACGCCCGCCTGCTGCTGGACCGGCTCGGGCCGATCCCCGCCTATCTGGCGGACGAGCGACAGGACATCCTGGCCTGGAACGACGCGGCAGCCGCGCTGATCACCGACTTCGGGCAGCTGTCCGCCGAGGAGCGCAACACCGTGCGGCTGTCCATCCGGCTGGGCGGCACCCTCTGCTCGGCACCGGCCGGAGCGGAGGGCGAGTTCGCCCGGCAGTCCGCCGCCCAGCTCCGCGCAGCCAGCGCCCGCTACCCGGCCGAACGCGTACTGGGCGAGCTGGTCAACGAGTTCGCCGCACACAGCCCGGACTTCGCTACCGGCTGGCGCAACCACGAGGTACGGCCCATCCCGACGCTGCGCAAGCACCTGCGCCACCCCGAGCTGGGCGAGCTCGACCTGGACTGCCAAACCCTGCTCCTGCCCGGCACCGACCTGCGGGTCGTGATCTATACCCCGGAACCGGGAAGCCCGAGCGCCGCCGCGCTCGCCCGCCTTCTCCCACCGAGGCCGCAGGTCCCGGGCCAGTCCGCCGAACGCCCAGGTGAGCGGTCTGATTCGAGGAGTCCTTCGACTCCTCGGTAGGCTGCGTCACCATGAGGCGCGCGTGGATTTGGCCGATGGTGCTGGTGCTCTGCGGCACGGTCGTCGCGGCTGCGCAGGTCTCCCAGGGGAGCCCTGGTACAGCCGCAGCACTCCTGCTGGCGTTCGTGCTGCTCGCGGGCGTCAACTCGCCTCTGATCTTCCCGAGGTCAATCGGTGCGCTGGAGGCACAACGCCGCAGCGAGGCCGACGGTCGGCCGATCGTCTTCTGGCGGCCGGGCTGCCCGTACTGTCTGCGACTGCGTTTCCGCTTGGGCCGTAGCGCCCACCGGTTGCACTGGGTCGACATCTGGCGCGACCCGGACGGAGCGGCAGCGGTCAGGGCGGCCAACGAGGGTGATGAGACCGTGCCGACTGTCGTCGTGGCGGGCCGACCGCACGTCAACCCCGCACCTGGATGGGTGCGCGAACAGCTCGCCCGTTCCGCGTGATCGGGTGCCTTTGCTGAGGGGCGCGCCGCTGGGGCGGGGTGGTTCCGGCCGTCCGGGGGGAGCGGACGGCCGGAACCGGTCTCAGGGGGTCAGGGCCGGGTCGTGTCCGGCGGGCATGCCCCTCATCAGCAGCGGGAGTTCGTTGCCCCGTTCGATGGCGTCGAGGGCGGCAAGCAAGTGGCGCTGCTGGTACGGCTCCAGGTACGCGGGCAGCTGCTCGACGGTGGCCCATGCGCAGAAGCGCAGTTCGTGTGCGGCGCCGGCCGGGATGGCGACGGCGGCGGCTTCCTCGGCGGTCAGGGTGCCGCCCTCGCAGACGAAGTTGAAGCCCTCGGCGGAGGTGCCGTCTTCCTCGGCTGGCATGTGGTCGATCGCGAGGACGTGCGTGAACTCGATGTTGAGGCCGGTTTCTTCGCGGACTTCACGGTTCACGGCTGCGGCGATCGTCTCGCCCGCGTGCGCACCGCCGCCGGGCAGGTTGAAGCCCGGCTTGTAGGCGCGCTCGACCAGGAGCACGCGTCCGTCAGGGTCGCGGATCACGCCGAGGGCGCCGATGCGGCGCCGGGGCGGGTTGGCCAGGTCGATATCCGAGTGAGCCATGGGGTGGCCTTTCGTGTCGGGGTGTTGGTGGTGGTCCGCCCACGCTGCGCCGCCCTGGAGTGTGCGCAGCGTGGGCGGGGGTTGGCCCCGGGCTCACCACGGCCAAGAGGAGCGCCCGGGGCCGGTCTCAGGGGGCCGTGGTGGGGCTGGGGGCGAGCGTGGCCCGCCACGGGGTGCGCGTTATCTGGTGGTAGGCGCGGTGCGTGGGGTTCTTGCCTGCGTGCTCCAGCATCCACACCCGTCCGGGGTGGGCGGATTCCGTCTGCGGGGAGGTGAGGCCGCACACCCGGCACATCATCGCCTGCGTGACGGGGTCGGCGTCGTCGTCGCTCCCGGGCGCGATCTGCCAGCTGCGCGGCGCTCCGGCCGGGGCGGATCGCTGCGGCGAGCGACCCGGGGCCGCCCTTGGGCCCGGGGTGTCGAGGGTGGCCGCCGGGTTCAGCCGGAAGGGCCGGGCGTTGGTGAAGACCAGGAGGCGTCCGCCGCCGGGGACCGACCGCAGGTCCCGCACGACCCGAAACGTGCCGCGCACGCGCACGACGTCCCCTATGCGGATCGTTTGTGCGTTGACGCTCATCGGGCGGGGCCTTTCGGATCAGGTGGTGGTGAGGAGGAGCCGCACGGCGGTGATGAGGCTGGCGGCGAGCAGCAGGAGCCAGAGGGGGCCCGCGAGCCCGCAGCTGGTCACCAGCCGGTGCCAGCCGCGTGCCGCGCCATGGCCGATAACTCGCGCGGCGGCGGCCGTACGGTGCCGTTCGCGGCGATGCCTGCCGCACGGCGCTCCCGCTCCGTGGCCAGCCGTACGGCGGAGGGCGGGCACTCCCACTCGCGTCCGCCCGTGGGTGCGCGGAGCAGGTAGTACGGGCTGCCGTTCGCCTCCATGAGACGGCCGACCCGGTGGGTGCGGCGATCGACCAGGTAGACCCCGGGACGGTAGTCGGAGGTCACGGCCGCCGCCGCCGCTCCTCGGCCTGGGCGAGGAGGATTCCCGCGAGTGTCCGGACGGTGTCGAGGTCGACGGGGCCGACCATGACGCGGGGCGGGTCCTCATCGTCATCGGATCTCCAAACGGTCGACTCGGGCCGCGCTGGCGGCGGGGCGATGCCGCACCGCTCGAAGCCCTCGGTGAGGGCGTCGATGACGCCTTCGGCATCGCGGATCCTCGCGGCGCGAACGGTGCGAGCGGTGGGTTCAGTGGCCATGGCTGCCCTCCGTTGGGGGTGGCGGGTCGCAGGCATGACGTGCCGTCAACAACAGCGGTGAGTAACGGCGTTGGCACCCGTTGCGACCAGGCCCATAGACTGCACTCGCCTCACCGAAAAGTGCAACCTTCATTTCGGTAATTCAGCTAGCGAACTCAAATTGGTGAATCGCAATGTGGATTGAAGGATGCGATGCTTTCATTTCGGGTGATGGGGGTGCTTCATACCGGGGAAGGGAAAGAGGTAAGAGATGGAGAAGACGAGCGGTTCAACGGTGCCAAGGCGCCAACTGGGCCGACACCTGAGAGAGCTGCGGGGACGGGCGCGACTCAGCGTGAAAGCTGCGGCGGAGGCGCTGGAGTGGAGCGAAGCGAAGATGTGGCGGATCGAGACTGGGCAGACGTCGCTGCGCAGCCACGATGCCGAGTTGATGTGTCGGATCTACGGCGCATCTGAGGAGATGACGGATGCGCTGATGGGGCTCGCGAAGGAGACCAAGGCGCGCGGCTGGTGGCACGCCTACGGGGACGTCATCCCCCAGGGCTTCGACATCTACATGAGTTTGGAAGAGGTGGCGTCGAACCTGGCCTGGTACGAGGGTGAACTCGTGCCCGGGGTGCTCCAGACGGAGGACTACGCCCGCAATGTCATCCGCGTGTTCAGCCCAGACGAGGACCCGGAGGAGGTTGAGCGGCGTGTTCAGCTGCGCATCGCGCGGCAGGCCTTGCTCACGCGGCGCATGGCCCGGCCCGAATTCCGCATGGTGGTCGGTGAGGCGGCGCTCCGGCGACCGGTGGGCGGGCATGGTGTCATGGCAGCCCAGCTCGCGCACATCATTGGAGCAGCCGAGTTGCCCAATGTCATGATCCGGGTGATGCCGTTGACTGCGCCCCTCCACCTCGGCGCGATGAGCGGGCCGTTCGTGATCCTGCGGTTTCCGCTCACCGGAACCGGCGCTGACACCGAACCGCCAATCGTCTACGTGGACGGCTACACCGGCTGCCTGTATCTGGACAAGCCGAAGGAGGTGGAGGCGTTCGACAATGCATTTGGAAGTCTGTGGGAGCAATCACTCGATGAGCGGGCGTCCGTGCGCCTGATGACTGAAATGGCGGGAGAACATGAACACGCACACTGACTTCGGCTGTGCCGCATGGCGCACCAGCAGTTACAGCAACGGACAGGCGAACTGCGTGGAGGTGGCGGACGGGTACGCCGATGTCCTGCCGGTGAGGGACAGCAAGGACCCCCAGGGGCCCGCGCTGGTCTTCCCGGCGGACGGCTGGGCCGCCTTCGTGACGGCCGTCAAGGGCGGGGACCTCGCGGCCTGACTCGCACACGCAGAAACGCGCCCCCACACGGCCACGATCGGCCGCTTGGGGGCGCTGTGCTGCTGCTTCGTGGCGAATGTCCATGCGGACAGCGGCAGTCCGCTGCTGGCTCGCCACCGGGCCGCCGAGGGCGTCGACCAGGCGCCCGCCGCCGAAGCCTCGTCAGGCAGAGACCCTCAGCGAGCTGGACGGCTTGACACAGGCTGTGGACGCTCCCCGAGCTGGGCCGCGCTCCGCTCCACGCTGGGCTGCTGCCGACACCAGCGGCGGCCTCTCTGGCGTGCTGGCGGAGCCGGACTCGCGGGGAGACCGCGACCGCATTCCCGTTGGGCATCCGGCCTTCGCCGGGGATGTGGTCAAGAAGGGGTATGGGGGCGGGCCTGTGACGTCATCACGGCGGTTCCTATCACCTCGGGACCCGCCTCCGGGAGGGCGAGCAGGGACTCGGCTGGTTGGGGCGGGGCACGAGGGTTCGTTCATCGGCGATCAGTGGTTCGATCACGGAGTGACCGGAGTTGCCGCAGGTGCCGGTAGTAGCCACTCTCCGAGGCAGTTGATCTCGGCGTAGTTGGAGCAGGTGGAGAGGGTTCACGCGCTGCGGGGGCGCTAGCGCAGGTCGTAGCCGAACAAGCCTGCTGGCCCGCCTACAAACAATGCTTGTCCATCTGGGTTCCAGGAACAGGTGGTCAGGCGACTATCGGTACGCATCATGGCCACCGCCGTGCCGGTGGTGGGGTCCCAGATCCGCACTGTCTGATCGGTGCTGGTGGTGGCGAGCCAGGTCCCGTCCGGGCTGACCGCTACCGCATGTACTGCGTGGGTGTGGCCGGTGAGGGTTCGTACCTCTGTGCCGGTGGTGGGGTCCCAGATCCGCACCGTCCCATCGTCGTCGCCGGTGGCGAGCCAGGTCCCGTCCGGGCTGAACTCCACTGCATGTACTGCGTGGGTGTGGCTGGTGAGGGTTCGTACCTCTGTGCCGGTGGTGGGGTCCCAGATCCGCACGGTCAGATCGGTGCTGGTGGTGGCGAGCCAGGTCCCGTCCGGACTGACTGACACCATCGCAGGCACCAGGCCGGTGTGGAGGGTTCGTACCTCTGTGCCGGTGGTGGGGTCCCAGATCCGCACCCTCCCATCGTCGTCGCCGGTGGCGAGCCAGGTCCCGTCCGGGCTGAACTCCACTGCATGTACTGCGTGGGTGTGGCCGGTGAGGGTTCGTACCCCTGTGCCGGTGGTGGGGTCCCAGATCCGCACCCTCCCGTCGGTGTCGCCGGTGGCGAGCCAGGTCCCGTCCGGGCTGACCGCCACTGCACGTACTGCGTGGGTGTGGCCGGTGAGGGTTCGTACCCCTGTGCCGGTGGTGGGGTCCCAGATCCGCATCGTCCCGTCGCCGTCGGTGGTGGCGAGCCAGGTCCTGTCCGGACTGAACCTCACCGATACCGGGCCGGTGTGGCTGGTCAGGGTTCGTACCTCTGTGCCGGTGGTGGGGTCCCAGATCCGCACCGTCCCGTCGCCGTCGGAGGTGGCGAGCCAGGTCCCGTCCGGACTGACTGACACCATCGCAGGCACCAGGCCGGTGTGGAGGGTTCGTACCTCTGTGCCGGTGGTGGGGTCCCAGATCCGCACCCTCCCGTCGATGTCGCCGGTGGCGAGCCAGGTCCCGTCCGGGCTGAACTTCACCGAAAACACGTGGCCGGTGTGGCCGGTCAGGGTTCGTACCTCTGTGCCGGTGGTGGGGTCCCAGATCCGCACTGTCTGATCGGTGCTGGTGGTGGCGAGCCAGGTCCCGTCCGGGCTGACCGCCACCGAATACACGTGGCCGGTGTGGCCGCTGAGGGTTCGTACCTCTGTGCCGGTGGTGGGGTCCCAGATCCGCACCGTCTGACCGCCGTCGGTGGTGGCGAGCCAGGTCCCGTCCGGGCTGACCGCCACCGAATACACGTGGCCGGTGTGGCCGCTGAGGGTTCGTACCTCTGTGCCGGTGGTGGGGTCCCAGATCCGCACCGTCTGACCGCCGTCGGTGGTGGCGAGCCAGGTCCCGTCCGGGCTGACCGCCACCGCACGTACTGCGCGAGTGTGGCTGGTGAGGGTTCGTACCTCTGTGCCGGTGGTGGGGTCCCAGATCCGCACCGTCCCGTCGCCGTGGGTGGCGAGCCAGGAGCCGTCCGGGCTGACCGCCACTGCACGTACTGCGTGGGTGTGGCCGGTGAGGGTTCGTACCTCTGTGCCGGTGGTGGGGTCCCAGATCCGCACTGTCTGATCGGTGCTGGTGGTGGCGAGCCAGGTCCCGTCCGGGCTGACCGCCGCCGCACGCACAGGGCCGGTATGACTGGTCAGGGTGCGGATCAGAGCAGGGTCGGGCAGGTCGGGTGGCGGCCATCGGTCGATGAGAGCAGGAACATCTGAGGGGAGGGTCGCGGTGCGGTGCCAGTGCGGGGCTTCGGTAACCCGGCTGAGCAGGACGACGTCGAGGGCGTGCGGGGGAGTTGTGGGGGAGAGAAGGTGGGCGGCGCGGGCCAGGTTTCTGGCCAGGGAGCGGGAGGCTGGGGTGTCGATGCGGTCAAGGTCGCGCCAGGGTGCTGTGGAGCCGCGCTGGTGCAGGCGGGCGCGCACCCAGTGGAAGTGCCCCGCCACGGCTTCAGCCTGAGTGGCACGTCCGGCGTCGATGAGGTGCTCGATGAGGTGGTCTTGGAGGTAGCCGATATGGGTGTGCCACCACGCCGTGCCCGTGTCGTCGTCGGGGGGCAGGGGGGCGGCAACGGCGTCGACCAGGGCGGCGTTGACGGTGGTCAGATCGGTGGCGAGTTCGGCGCGCAGGTAGTCGCGGACGACGTCATGGAGGGCGAGGGCGCCGCCGGGGACGTCGGTAGTGAGGGTGAGGAGGGACAGGTCGGCCATCTGCTTGCACAAGGCTCGGGCCCGGGATTCGTTGAGGCCGTCGGTGGCCTGCCACAGCATCGCTACCAGGGGCAGGGGGACGGCTTCGTCTTCGGCGAAGATCCCGAGCTCGGTGAACCGGCGCTCGCCGCCGGGCGGCAGCAGACTGGTGGCGGCCTGGATGCTGGCTCGCACAGCGGTGTTCCTGCGCTGCTGATCATCCAGGTCCAGCGGGGCGTCCGGGTCTTGGCCTGCCGGGCCCAAGGCGCGCAGCCGGTCCACAACGGTCCAGGCGGCCTCAGCGGTGTCCGCGCCGGTGGCGGCCTGGGTGGCGATGACCTGGTTGACCATGCGCAGCAGCAGGGCCCACTGCCCGGTCTGCTTGAGGAGTGCGTTCACCACGTCGTTTGGTGGTGCGGGCTGCAGGTCGTGGGTGAGTACTGCCCTCGCCTGCTTTGAGGACATCCGGTCGACCGTGACGCGGGTCGTGGCGGGCGGGAGCACGGCCGGCGTGCGGGTGGTCACCAGCCGGACGCACCGGTCCTGGGCGCCGCGCAGGAAGGGCTCCAGCTGCTCGGGTTCCCAGACGTCGTCGATCACCAGCAGGGTGCGGGGGCGCTGGGCCAGCAGACGGCCGAGGTGGTCGCCTGCCTGTTCCGGATCGTGGCCGACTTCGAGAGTGTCGCCCGTAACAAAACGGATCGTCTCCGCGACCCTCGCCGCGATCGCCGCCCGGCCCCGCACATCCCGACCGATGGTGACCACGTAAACCCGGCCCTTGAAGTGCCGGCGGACCTTCGGATGCGCGCAGGCCACACGCGCAAGCATCGTCTTTCCGAACCCGCCCGCCCCCTGCAGGCCCGTGGTGATCCCCACCGCGGCGCTGCCGCTCCGCCGACCACCGCGGCGACAGACCGCTGCGACGACCTGTTCGGCTTCGTCTCGATCCACCACCCACTCGGGCACCGCCTGAGCCGACGGCGGAGGTGGATCCGCAGCTGCACCCGACCCGGTACGCAAGGAGAGGATCAAGGGGAGGGCCAGCGCCGAGATGCCCGTGATGCCACCGAACACGCTGGCCATCGGGTCAGCCTTGTCCCACCCACCCAGCAACACCGTCACCAGCAGCCACACCACCGTGCCCACACACAACGCGACCGCGATACGTAAACCCCAACGCCCCCACCCGCCCATAAGAGTTGATCCTCCCGTTCGGAGCCCGCTACCCGCCAGCAGTTCGCCAAACTTCCGGCCACTCAGCAGGCATCAGAGGTGATCAGCAACCACCCGGGAATGTGCGGGACCCTCGTCAGTGCATCTCGAAGACCGGTCCCCGTGGTGCGAACGGCAGGCGGGCGCCGCGCGGCAGCAGGAAGGCGTGTTCGCGCCGCACCCGCAGTACGTCGCACGCCCCGTCTGTGATCAGCAGCACCGGGGCTCCCGGCGGGAAGTCCTCGGCGGCGAGCAGCAGTTCGACGCCGGGTTGCAGTACGGTGCCGCCACGGCCCCGTACCCGTACCCGGGCCGCGATCTCGGTGGCCGGCAGATACCCCGCGTCGAAGGGTGCCGCGTCGCAGAAGACCACCCGCGCCGCCGGTACGTCGCGCGACTCGGCGTACGAGGCGATGGCGCCCAGCGCCTTGCCGAGCAGCCGCCGGTCCATGGAGCCGGAGGTGTCCAGTACCACCCCGAAGGTGCAGCGCTCCGCTTCCTCCGGCGGGAAGTACCGGCCCGCACGCGGGATGTCGGGGGTGGACGCCTGTCGGCGGGCGGGGCGGGCGAAGCTGCGCAGCGGTTCGGGGCGGGGCACGTACTCGTCGAACCACCGGGCGAGCCGTACGTCCCAGGGCAGCGGGGGGTGGGCCAGTGCCTGGATCTCCTCCACCAGCCCGGCCGGAAGCGTGCCGCGCCTGCGGTCGTGCAGGTCGAAGCCCTGGAGCAGGCCGCGGCGGTAGAACTCGTCCAGGTCGACATGGTCCGCCGGGGAGCCGGAGTGCGGCAGCGGCTCGCCCAGGATGTCGCCCCGGCCCTTGCCGCGCAGGGTGGCGAGCCGGCGTTTGCGGCGGGCGTCGTTGGTGATCCGGTCGTAGACCTCCTCGGCGGACAGGCCGGTGAGGGCCGTGTCGTAGAGCAGTCCCTCCGGCATCTCGCCGACGCCCATCTCCACCAGCCAGCTGTTGATGACGTAGTCGCAGGCGACGTTGAAGAGGTACGGGTCGCGGTGGCCGCGCCGGTCGGCGTGACGCAGCGCTGCGTGCAGCATCTCGTGCGCCAGGATGAACCGCCACTCCTCCTCCGAGTGCGTGCGCCGGGGGTTGACGTAGATCTCGCCGGCGGCGGCGTTCACGGCGGCCACCGAGATCTGGTGGGCGCGGGCGAGCTCCGCGTCCGCGATCACCGTCATCCCCGAGGCGATGCCGCCCAGCAGCGGGTAGGAGGAGACGAACCAGTCAAGTGCCCTGTTCCACGGCCCCTTTGCGGGTCCACCCGGCTGGTGCCCGGCGGCGCTCATCGCGGCCGATACCGTGCGGGTCAGCGAGCGGGCGAAGATCTCGCGCCAGTCCTCCGGGTCCCGCTGGTAGGGCCAGGGATCGAGCCGCTGGTCCGGCTCCGTGCCGCCCGCCCCGCAGTGTGCGTACCGCTCCGGGATGCCGCCTTGGCGGAAGCGCTCCGCGAGTTGCTCCTCGTCCCCGCCGGGGAAGGACTCCGGCAGTTCGAACGGCGGGGAGCCCACCGGGAGCGACTGCTGGAACCGGCACACCACCACACAGCGGGCGGCCCTCTCGTACTGGTCCGGTTGTACCCGTTCCCCTCTGGCCGCCGGAAGATGGCCGAAGCCCAGGTGCAGCAGGCAGTGGGCCAGCACCCAGGCCCACTCGTCCGGTTCGGCCAGCCGCTGCGGGTTGACGTGCACGCAGCCGTCCGACTCGACAAGCGCCCAGCCCTCCTTCGGGACGACCCGGCAGGAAGTACGGCAGAAGTCCGCGTTCAGCGAGCCGAGCGCGGCGTCCCGGCGGACGATCTCCAGGCCGCGCTGGTAGTTGAGCGCGAGGAGCGGGTTGGGGGGCGGTGGCTGCCGCCGGTTTCTCCTGCCGCGAGTCGGCGCGCTCACCGGCGGGCCTCCACGAGCCGGGGCATGTCGCGCGCGGCCTCCACGAGGAACCACGCGGGCAGCACCGGGTTGCCGTCCTCGTCGTCCGCGATCACCGTCTGCGCGACCTCGACCGATATCTCGGCGAGCTGCACCAGCAGCGCCTGTGCCCGGTACGCGGTCTGCCGCACGGAGGGTGAGGCGTGTTCCTTGTGCGCCGGGAGCTCCTTGACCAGCCGGCCGCGGAAGGACTCGGCGAGGTAGTAGAGCAGGTCACGGTCCTGGACCCGGTTCGGCCAGCGGACGTCGCCCTTGAGGATCGCGTCGATTCCGTACTCACTGCGCACGATCTTGACGTAGCCGCGGAACGCCGAGGCGTGGGCGGGGGTGAGGGTGCCGTGGGCCAGCACGGTGAGCGTGGCCTCGTCCAGGGCCGGGCCGAAGGACTGGATGGCGTCGGAGAGCATGTGCCAGGAGCGGGGGGTGGAGAACGGCTCCTCGGCCTTCGGCGGCTTGGACCACAGGTGGTGCGGCCGGTCGGTGAGGTAGTCGATGACGTGGGGGTGGATACCGGCGCCCGCCGCCCAGTGCAGCCAGTCCTTGGGCGACGCCTGCAGGTGCACATGGGTGAGCCGGTTGACCAGCGCGGAGGCCATGGGGCGGGCGAGAGCGTTGTCGGTGGCGCGGTTTCCGGCGCCGATGACGATGCTGCCCTTCGGGAGCTCGTAGTTGCCGATGCGGCGGTCCAGGATCAGCGAGTAGAACGCCTTCTGCACGTCGGGCGTCGCCGCGTTCAGCTCGTCCAGGAACAGGCAGTACGGCTCGTCCCGCGCGATCGCCTCGGGCGGGCAGAACACCGAACGGCCGTCCCGGATCTGCGGCACGCCGATGAGGTCCTCGGGGGCCAGCTGGGTGCCCAGCAGGCTGACGCACTCCAGGCCGAGCGAATCGGCGAACTGCCGCACGAGTGAGCTCTTCCCGATGCCGGGCGCACCCCAGAGGAACACGGGGCGGACGGTGGTCAGTCCGAGCAGCAGCTCGGGAACCTGGGCCGGGTTCACGGTGACGGTCGCCTGCACGGGCGGATCAGCTCCTGAGGGAACGGGGAAGACGGCAACGGGGCGGGCCGCGCCGTCAGGGGCGGCCCGCCGGACCGGTGTTCATGGTCCACGCCCGGGGGAGACACCGCAGCCCCTTTTCCGGTGTCGTGTCACAGGAGCAGCGTGAGTTCGTGTGCGAGTACGGCCACCAGGTGGCCGTACTCGCACACGGAGTGCTGAGGGGAGCCGCGCGGCTCACTTCGACGGATAGAAGGCCGCCGTGACACCGGGGGTCCACGACACGTCGTCCCCTTCGGCCGTGTAGGCGGCGACTCCCTCGGCCGTCCAGGAGGGGAGCTGGGTTCCGGGGTCGAGCGGGGTGACCTGGTCGGCGGCGAGGTCCACCTCCACCGGAAGGTCGTCCGAGCTGGACCCCTCGCCCCGGACGGTTCCGTACGCCGTGCCGTGGGTGGCGTCGACCGTCGTGACGATGACCTCCTTGCGGTCGTCGTTGCCCTCGAAGCAGTAGCCCTTGTCCTCCTTCAGGTCCATCACGACCGTGTCCGCCGATACGTACCGGCCACCGGAGATCACTGGCCCCGACTCGTCCAGCGGTGATATGTCCTCCTCGCAGCGCACGGAGGCGCGCACCTTGCCGCTCTCGGAGTCGCGGATCTCCCAGCGCTTGGGCGTGCCGTCGCCGCTCGCCGTCCAGCGGGCGACGACCGAGCCGTCGTGGTGGATGACGATCACATTGCTGCCGCCGGCGGGGTTCGTCACCGCGTCGGAGGGTGCGTTGGTCCCGCTGTACCAGGCGTCGTTCAGCCAGAAGGCCTTGTCCACGTCGGTCGCCAGCGGGCCCTGCGGTGAGACGCCGAAAAGTTGGGCCTTCTCGTCGCAGTCGGCACGCCCGATCGCCCTCTCCTCGCGGCAGCCCTTCGCCTTCGCGGGCGCCGCGAGCTGAGCCTTCGTGTACGTGGTCCGCTTCCCCGTGGTGACGTCCACGGATGTCGGCTGCGGCTTCCCCTCATCATTGAGCGAGGCGGTGGAGAAGACGATGCCCTCGGTGCCCTGCGCGGCGAACCTCTCCGTGGAATAGGGGAGCTCGATCGTGCGGGCCGCCTCGACGTTGCCCGAACCGTTGGCCGGGAAGACCGTGAGCTGCGTCGTCTCCTTGGACTTGTTCGCTCCGTCGCCGCCCGTCTCGCCGGAGAACGTCACTACCGCGTAGTCCGTCTCGCCCTTGGAGGTCACCATCAGCGTCGTGCTGCCGTCCACGGTGCTGTCCTGCCCGGACTTCGGCAGTGCCACCGGATTTCCGGTCCAGCGCTCGGCGCCGGTCTTGAGGTCGCGCGCCACGATCTGCGTGGAGGCCCCGCCCGGGGCCTTCTTGAGGAAGAGCACGGCCTTGGCGTGGGGTGCGTAGACGGGGCTGCTCAGCCCTTCCGAATTCTTCACTGCCCAGCCCTTAGCGGCGTCGTAGGCGGAGGGCAGCTTCTCCTGGGGCGCCCGTGCCTGCTCGGGAGCCGGGCTCTTCGTGGCGTGGCGGTCCTTCCCGCCGGACTTCTTCCCGCCCTCGTCGTCACCGTCGTCTCCTCCGCTGCAGCCCGCCAGCAGCAGCGCTGCGGCAACCATTGCGGCGGTGCCTCTCGCCACACCGTTTCCCGTACGCACGACTTCAACTCCCCATCGTTTTGCACCACGCTCCTCGGCGCTGGTGCACGGACTACCGAAGGCAGCCAGCTCCGCGTCCTGCAACTCCCCTTCCGCCAAAGGACTCTTGCACCCTACAAGGGGTCTCGGCGGGCCAGGGCCGGAGCGGGGCGGCAGGGTGCGGATCGACTCATTTATCGCAGCGCTGTTATATTAGCGCTGTGACATCTTCCGGCCCCACCGCTTCCGACTCCCCTCCCGACCCCACCACACTGCCCGACCCCTGGCAGTCGCTGCACGAACTGCTGGCGACCCTGGACGCCGAGATCGAGCAGATCTACCTCGCGCGCGGCATCGAGGGGGTGCGGCCGCGATTCGCCTATCCGCTGATCCGGCTCGCCCACACCGGACCGCTGACCATCCGCGAACTCGCCGAGTCCCTCGACCGCTCGCACTCCGCGATCAGCCAGACCGTCGCCGCCATGCGCAAGGAGGACCTGGTCACCTCCGAGCCAGGACCCGACGCCCGCACCCGGCGGATCGGCCTGACCGAGCGCGGCCGGTCGCTGGTGCCGTTCCTGGAGTCCGAGTGGCGCGCCACCCACGCGACGATCGCCGGACTGGACGCCGAGATCCCGTACGCGCTGACCACCGTCGTCCAGGACCTGCGGCGGGCGCTGGAACACCGGCCGATGCGGCAGCGGATCCTTGGCCACCTCGTCGAGCCACCCCGATGAGGGGGCGCGTCCGGTTCCTCGACACCCGCCCGCTGCGTGGCAGCCGGCCGTTCCGTGACCTGTGGATCGGCTCCTCACTCTCCGCGCTCGGCGGGCAGATAGCCACCGTGGCGGTGCTGGCACAGGTCTGGGACCTGACCGGCAGCCCCGTGGGCACCGGCGCCATCGGGCTCGCCACCGGTCTGCCGATGCTGGTGTTCGGACTGCTCGGCGGCACGCTCGCCGACGCCGTCGACCGCCGCACGGTGGTACGGGCCACCACCGCGGGCCAACTGCTGGCCGCCGCAGGGCTGTGTGCCCAGGCCCTGGCGGACAACCGGAACGTCCTGGTGCTGCTCGCCCTGGTCGCCATCGGTGCCGCCTGCGCCGCCCTCGGCGCCCCGGCCCGGCGCACCCTCCCCGTCCGGCTGCTGCCCGCCGACCAGGTCGCGGCCGGGCTCGCCCTGAGCAACCTCTCCTTCCAGGCGGCGATGCTGACCGGCCCCGCGGTGGCCGGGCTGATCATCGCCCGCTGGGACTTCTCCGCCGCCTACGCGGTACAGGGCGTGGCCGTCGCGGTCTCACTGCTCGCGGTGGTCCGGCTCCCGGCCATGCCGCCCGCGGGCGCCGACGCGACGAGCGGCAGACGGCGGCCCGCACGCGGCGGCTGGCGGATCGTCCTGCGCCGTCCGACGTTGTGGGGCTCGCTGGCCACCGACCTGGCCGCGACGCTGCTCGCCATGCCGGTCGCGCTCTTTCCGCTGGTCAACGAAGTCCGCTTCGACGGCGATCCGCAGACCCTCGGTCTCTTCCTCTCGGCCGTCGCCGTCGGGGGGATCACCGCGGGCCTGCTCTCCGGCACGGTGACGCGCTGGCGCCGCGGCGGGCTGGTCCAGCTGGCCGCGGCGAGCGTCTGGGGCCTGGCGCTGGCCGGCTTCGGCCTGGCCGGGCCGCTGTGGTTGGCGCTCGGCTGCCTGGCCGTGGCCGGCGCGGCCGACACCGTGTCGGTGGTCACTCGCAGCGCCCTGGTCCAGATGGAAGCCCCGGACAAGTACCGGGGGCGGGTCTCCTCCGTGGAACACGTCATCGGCGTCGCGGGCCCCGAGCTCGGCAACTTCCGCGCCGGCCTGGTGGCCTCGGCCACCTCCGCACCCTTCGCCCTCGTCACCGGCGGCCTGGGTGCCGCCCTGGTGATCGCCGCCGTGGCGGCGGCCAACTCCCCCCTCCGCGCGTACCGCACGCCACCTCCCGCGCCGGACCCGATCGCGCCGGACCCGATCGTGGCTGATCCGACTGCGGCGGACCCGGCCGTGCCCGACTCCACCGTGCCCGACTCCACCGTGCCCGGGGCTGCCGACGCGGCGACGACCAAGGCATAGAAGGGGTATCTGCAGGCGGTACACGCCTCCGGTGACCTGGTCGCGGCGTGAGTGCGGCGCTTGACTTTCCTGGTGGGAAAGTGGAACTCTTACTTTCCCACCAGGAAAGAGAGGTCTCGTCATGGACAAGGTCGATTCAGAACAGGCCCGCGCCTCGCTCGCCGAGGCGGATCGTGCCCGCCGCCAGGTGACCGAGGAGATCGGCCTGCCCCGCGCCTACTGGTGGGGCATGGCCGCCGGCTGGCTGGTACTGGGCATATTCGGCGCGGTGCTGCCGTGGTGGCTGACCGCTGTCGCCACCGTGGGGTTCGGCACCGGACACGCGATATTCGCCTCGCGCCTGCTCGGCGGACGGCGGCGCACGCGGCAGATCCAGGTGAGCGCCGCGGTCGCCGGCAGCCGCATCCCCGTTGCCGTGGTCGGCATGCTGCTCGGGCTGGTCGCAGTCACCGTCCTGGTGGCGCTCGCTCTCGACGCCGACGGCGCCGGTCACGCGAGCATCTGGGCGGCGGGGCTGGTGGCGGCTGTGGTGGGGTTCGGCGGACCGGACATCCTGCGCGTACTGCGTCGCTGGGTGCGAGCATGACGACGGCGAAGTTCGACGAGTTGATTCACCCCAGCACCCGCCTGTCGCTGGTGGCGACACTGGCCGCCGCCGACTGGGCTGAGTTCGCCTTCCTCAGGGAACGACTGGGCTTGTCCGACTCGGCGCTGTCCAAACAGCTCGCGACACTCGAAGAGGCCGGGTATGTCGCTACCGAACGCCGCGTCAGCGGCAGCCGCCGAAAAGTACGGGCCCGGCTGACCCCCGCCGGGCGGGACGCCTTCGACGGCCATATCGCGGCGCTGCAGGCGATCGTCGACGCCACACGTCCAGCCGAAGGGTCGACGACCCGCTCATGACGGGGTCGGAGCGAGCAGTGGTTGGCAAGCTGAGCCGTGCCGCCCACCCCGGAATCGGGTTGTGCGGGTGCGGCCGATCGGCTTGGGTGCGTGCGTGTGACTGCCCTTACTGATCTCGTACGTCCGGACCGCTATCCGCGAACTTCCCGTTACGATCCGTCCTGGCTGCTCGGGCTGGACATGGGGCCGAACCCGCTGTGGCTGCTGGAGGACCTCGCGCGCAACCTTGAGCTGCGGCCGGGGATGCGCGTGCTGGATCTCGGTTCGGGCAAGGGCGCCACGTCGGTGTTCCTGGCCCGCGAGTACGGCGTCCGGGTCGTCGCGGCCGACTGGTGGATCGCCGCTGAGGAGGCCGCGTCCGTCTTCGCCGAGGCGGGTGTCGGCGACCGGGTGGAGGCCGTGCGGGCCGAGGCGCACGCCCTGCCGTTCGAAGAGGAGAGCTTCGACGCCGTCGTGAGTGTGGACGCCTTCGAGTACTTCGGTACGGCGGACGGCTACCTGCCGTATCTGGCGCGGTTCCTGCGGCCGGGCGGGCTGTTGGGCATGGCGACGCCCGCCATGAGGCGGGAGGTCCGGGAGCTGGGGGCGATCCCGCCGCACATCAAGGAGGTCGTCGGCTGGGAGGCGCTCGCCTGGCACACCGCCGAGTGGTGGCGCTTCCAGTGGGAGATCACCGAACTGGTGACCGTCACCTCCGCTCGGCTGCAACAGGACGCCTGGCGGGACTGGCTGCTGTGGACCCTGGCAACCAGCGAGCACCAGCCGGACCGCCGGGCGGCGAACCAGCCCGTGATCGACATGCTCACCGCGGACGGCGGCGAGTACCTCTCCTTTGCGCTGGTGACGGCCCGCAAGAACGGTGGGACAGGCCAGAACGCAGCCTGAGCGGGCCCGCCGGAATCGTCATCCCGGCGGGCTTCGAGGGAGCAGGAGAGCGACCGGGCCGGTTGGCCGACTCGACAGCGAGGAGCCGGTGCTGGCGGAAGCGGAGGACGGGGAAGGCGTCGGGCCCTCCGGTAAGGATCACCTCGGCGTCACTCTCCCCGGCGAGTCCCGCGATGTGCAGGGTCGTGTCGAACTGGCCGCTCCAGAACCAGGGCAGGTCGTCATACGTCCGGTCGCCGCCGGTGAGCCGTTCGGCCACCAGTTGTGCGTGGCCGGTCGCGTGCTGCACCGATTCCAGGTGGTGGCGGCGTGCGTGCTCCTTGACGAGGCCGGTCCGGCCAGCACCGCAGGACTTGCCGCATATCGTTGTAATGATTATTGTTACGACTGGACCTGAGGGGCGAGGGAGGCGGAGTCCGACGTGAGTGCCAACAGCAGACTGACCATTGCGGCGCACGCGCTGACATGGATCGGGCTGTATCAGCGGCGTGGCCACGAGGTCGCCACCTCCGAGCAGATCGCGACGAGCGTCAACACCAACCCGGTGGTGATCCGCCGCCTGCTGGGCGAGCTGAGCAAGGTCGGCCTGGCCGTTTCACGGCGGGGGGCGGGGGCGGGCTGGATGCTCGCGCGGGACCTGGCGGCGATCACCCTGCTCGACGTCTACCAGGCGATCGAACCGGGACCGGTCTTCGCCCTGCATCGCGCGACGCCGGACCCCGAGTGCGTCGTGGGCCACGGCATCGGGCCGGCAATGGCCGCCGTGTACGACGATGTGGAGGCCGCCCTGCGCAGGGAGCTGGCCAAGACCACGCTGGAGGACGTGCTGCGGGACGTCTTGAAAGCCGCCTGACCTCGGACCGTCGACTTCCCGTGATCGGGGGGGATCGGGTTTTGCACCCATCAATGTAACAATAATGGTTACGTCAAGGAATTGGAGAATCTGATGGGACAGCTGGACGACAAGACCGCCCTTGTCACCGGCGCCTCCAGCGGCATCGGCCTGGCGATCGCCCGCCGTTTCGCCGCCGAGGGCGCGACCGTCTACCTGACCGGGCGCCGCAAGGCCGCGCTGGACGCCGCCGTCGCGCAGGTCGGCGCCCGCGGCATCGCCATCCAGGGCGATGCCGCGGACCTCGGCGACCTCGACCGGCTCTTCGCCGAGATCGCGAACCGCAGCGGCCGCCTGGACATTGTGGTGGCCAACGCCGGGGTCGGGGACTACGGCCCGCTCGGCGCGATCACCGAGGAGGAGTACGACCGCACTGCCTCGATCAATTTCAAGGGCACGGTCTTCACTGTCCAAAAGGCGCTGCCGCTGCTGACGGCCGGCGCCTCGGTGATGCTGCTCTCCTCCAGCTCGGCCCTGCGGGCCGCCCCGGGCCTGGGCGTCTACGCCGCCACCAAGGCCGCGATCCGCAGCCTCGCCCGCACCTGGGCCGCCGAACTGGCCGGCCACGGAATCCGCGTCAACGCCCTCACCCCCGGCCCCGTCGAGACCCCAGGCCTGGACGAGCTCCTCGCAGCCTTCCCGCACGGCGATCGGCCCACCGCGGCCGAGCCCGTCCCGCCGACCCCGCTCGGCCGCGCCGGCCATCCCGACGAGGTCGCCGCCACCGCCCTCTACCTGGCCGGCGACCAAAGCACTTTCACCACCGGCGCGGAACTGTTCGTCGACGGCGGCGCCACACAGCTCTAGGCGGCAAATCGGCGACGCGGGACGCATTCGACGCTCCAGGACGTCTGAGCCGCGTACTTGCGACCGTCCGCCAGGGCAACGGCTGCGACACAACGACACAGCAAGGAGTGAGTGAGTCATGAAGAGCCGCATTCGGGTTCGCTCCGGTCGACCTTGGCGCGCTGCGTGAAGGCGGGGCGCTCATGCCGCTCGGCGGGCCGCTGAGCGGCAAGCACTTTCCTGTTCCAGGGCTGAGGCCCGACCGACACCTCAAGCAGACGAAGAGACAAAGGACAAGGACGATGGCAACAGATGCTCAGACCTCGCGGACCGTGGCCGAGAAGTTCTTGGAGCGCCTCGGCAGGCAGGACCCCGACGGCATCCAGGAACTGTTCGCCGAGGAGATCGACTGGCACGTCCCGGGCAGTGACGCGCTGCCCTGGACCGGGCGCCGTACCCGCCGGGAGGAGGTCGCGCCGTACTTCACCACGATGTGGCCGCACTTCGCGCACGGCAGGAGCAAGGTCGTGCTGGAGCGCGTCGTCGTCGACGGTGGTGACGTGGTGCTGCTGGCGGTCTTCACGCACACCGTCATGGCCAGCGGCAAGGAGTTCACCACACCGGTGACCATGCACCTGGTGGTCGAGGGCGGCCGGATCGTTCGCATGCACCTGTACGAGGACACGTTGACCGTCGCCGAAGCGTTCAACGCCAGCTGAGCGGAGGGTGCTCAGGGGCCCTGCGGCCCGGGGCGGCCCGGCCGGGCATGTACGAGGATCAGCCGAGATACGGCCGAAACGGATAGCAGAACCCGCCCCGGCCGATCGCTGCCGGTCAGCACAGTGGGGGGCGGCCTTCGGTGCTGACTGCCGATCGCGCGGCACCGGGCACATCCTCGACGTGCTCGACGTCCTGCACCGCGACCGTCTCGCTCTGCGCATCCACGACGGCGCGTTCTCCGCGATGGACCTCACCGCCGTCGCCGACCTGCTGCCCGAGTACACGGCCGCCGACCCGGGAGCCCCAGCCCCGGAGTTGCCGGTCGTCCTCGACATGCCGGGCAAGGTCGCCGACTTCCTCCGCACCACCGACCTGGCGCCCGCCGAGCCGACCGAAGGGCTCGACCCGGAAACGGCGGACGAGGTACTCGCCGACATCCTGGACGCCACCCGAGGCCGCACCACCTTGCTCATCACCCACCAGGCGGCGGGGCTGGCGGCGGTGGACGACGTGGTGACCCTCGACCGCGGCCGCACCGCGTCACTGGAGCCCGCAGGCACATTCCCCTCGGCCGTCCCGTGACTTCCGCCGCCGCGGCAGCGCCCCGCTCCGGGGGTTGGCCGGAAGCGGGGCGGGGCGGGGTCGGCGGCCGGAGGCCGGGGTCAGCCGCGGTGTCAGGCGGAGGCGGTCTCCTCGGAGGTGACCGTCGCCGGGGCGTGGTAGTCGGGCAGGCTGTCGCGCACGGCGGCGATCATGGCGGCGAGGACGGTGTCGCGCTCGGTCGCGCTCAGGTCGCCGTAGACCGGGTCGTTCTGGGTGAGCTGCACGTGGACGGCGACCTTGTGCTTCTCGGTCTCCTGGCTGGTGCCGACCAGGATTTCTGCTGTGACGGCCTTCATGAGGTGTCCTTCTTTCGCTGTGGCTTCGCTGTGGCTTCGCTGAGGTGTCGGATTTCGCTGACGCGTCTCGTGCGGCGGTGAGCGGCACCGCCGCGCGGGCGGTAAGGAACCGGGGGCCGTCAAAGCTTGATGCTCCACTGGGCGGGCTCGGTCGAGAAGTCGAGCAGGTCGACCTCGATGTCCAGGACCGCCGCGTCGGCGGGGGCGTCGAAGGCGAACGAAGCGGTGGCCTTCTTGCCTGGCAGCAGCTTGCCCTCGAACGCCGAGTCGACCTGCTCGTCGAAGATGGCCTCGGCCTCCGTGCCCTCCTCGCCCGCACGGGCGGTTGCCATGATCAGAGCGGCGTCGATCTTCTTCGCACCGGTGTTGTCCAGCGTGATGGTGACCTTGTAAGCCTTGTTGCCTTCCGTGTGGCCGCTGGCGAACTCCGTCGGTGTGTACGCGGCGGCCTCGGAGACCGTGACCGTCAGACCGCTCTTGTAGCTGGCGGTGTCTCCCGCTGCCATCGGGCCCTCCGGGGTGTCTTCCTTCTGCGCGCCCCCAGCCTCCGCGCCGCCCTTCTTCGCCTGCTTGGAGCTCGAACCGGCCTTCTTGGTCGTCGGCTCTTCCGCGTCGCAGGCGGTGAGGCCGCCGAGGGCGAGTACGGCCGCGACGGCTGTCGCGGCGAGCGAGCGCTTGCGGCTGAGGTAGCGAACAGACATGACGGACACCTTTTCCGAGTGCGGGACCGGCTCCCCGTGAACCGATGGGTTAATGACAACATGAGCTGTGAACCGAGTCAACACGGTTCATCGATTCATCGAAGTTCACGCGGTGAGCTGGTCGGATTCACCCTTCTGGGTATGATCGGAGTCACAGGAGCAGAGGGAGGGAGCGTCCGTGTCGGAAAGCGCGGCGAAGAGTGGACTGGAGAGCGGATCGGACGGCGGATCGGACGGCGCCACCGAGGTGACCGCCGCCGGAATCGCCCGGCTGGCAGGCGTCGGCAGAGCAGCGGTCAGCAACTGGCGCCGCCGCTACCCCCACTTCCCCAAGCCCATCGGCGGCACCGAGACCAGCCCCGCCTTCTCCCTCCCCGAGGTCGAGGAATGGCTGCGGGCTCAGGGCAAGCTCGCCGAGGTCCCCCCGCGTGAACGCGTCTGGCAGCAACTGGAAGGCGCCCCCGAGGGCACCGCAGCCGCCCTCGCCCACGCGGGCGAGCTGCTGCTGCGCCACTCCGCCGCCGCGCCGCACGCGCCGCACGCGCCGCACGCGCCGCACGCGCCGCACGCGCCGCACGGGCCGCACGGGCCGCTCGCCGAGCTTGCCGGCGAGCTCGGCCCCGGCCCGGCCTTCGAGTTCCTCCTCGGCCGCTACTTCGACGCCAACACCCGGCACTACACCCTCACTCCACCCGATGCCGCCGCGTTGATGGTCGCCCTCGCCGGCCCCGCCGACTCCGTCCTCGACCCCGCCTGCGGCTCCGGCGAACTGCTCGCGGCGGCCACCGGCCCGAGCGGCTCCTGGCCCGCCGAACTGCACGGCCAGGAGATCGATCCCGCCCTCGCCCGGCTCACCGCCCTCCGGATCGCCCTGCGCGGCGAGGCCGCCGTCCACATCCGTACGGCCGACGCCCTGCGCGGCGACCCGGCCGCCGCCACCGCAGCCGCCCCCGCACCGGCAGCCCGGCCCGTCGACGTGGTGCTGTGCCATCCACCGTTCAACGAGCGCCACTGGGGCCACGCCGAACTGGCCTACGACCCGCGCTGGGAGTACGGCCTGCCCGCCCGTACGGAATCCGAGCTGGCCTGGGTCCAGCACGCGCTCTCCCGGCTGCGCCCCGGCGGCACGGCGGTGCTGCTGATGCCGCCCGCCGCCGCCTCCCGGCGCACCGGCCGCCGTATCCGTGCGGCGCTGCTGCGCAGGGGTGCGCTGCGGGCGGTCGTCGCACTGCCCGCCGGTGCCGCGCCGCCGTACAACCTGCCGCTGCACGTATGGGTGCTGCGCAAGCCGGACGGCGCCGAGGCCCCCGCGCCCCGGCTGCTGCTGGTCGACACCAGCGTCCGGCACCAGGCGGAGGGCCGCGCCGCGCTGCCCTGGCCGGAGCTGCACCGCACCGTGCTGAGCGCCTGGCGCGCCTTCGACGGCGGCGGTACCGCCCCCGAGCAGCCCGGCGTCAGCGGCGCACGGGCGGTGATCGACCTGCTGGACGAGGACGTCGACCTGGCGCCCGCCCGTCACCTGCCCCCAGGCACGGGCGAGGGCACGGCCGCGCTCACCGTCGTACGGGAACGGCTCGACCGCACGCTGCGCCGCTCCCTCGAACTCGCCCCGGCCGCCACCCCGCCCCGGGCAGGCGACGCCGGGGCCGCCGGGGCCCCGAACTGGTCGGACACCACCGTCGGCGAACTCGCCCGCGCGGGCGCCCTGGAGGTGGAGCTGCGCGGGAGCGGCGACACGGAGCCGCCGCTGACCCGTGAGGGCGATGTCCTCATCCCGGTGCTGGGCCGGGGCGCCGCCGCGAGGGTCGTGGCGGCGGACGGCGCGGGGGAGCCGCTCGAGCGGCACGTGGCCCTGCTGCGTCCCGACCCGCACGCCCTGGACCCGCACTTCGTCGCGGGCTTCCTGCGCGGCACCGCCAACACCCGCCAGGCCAGCAGCCACGCCTCCAGCGCCTCCCGGCTGGACGTACGGCGGCTGAGGCTGCCACGGCTGCCGCTCGCCGAACAGCGGCGCTACGGCGAGCACTTCCGCAGGCTGGCCGCCTTCGAGGCGGCGTTGCAGCAGGCGGAGGGGCTGGGGCGGGAACTCGTCCAGGGCATGTACGACGTGCTGACAGACGGCACGATCCGACCCGACTGATACCGGACGTATACCGACGATCGGGCTGTGCTGTCCGTGGCGGTGTATACGCTCACTGGCAGCAAAGTCCGACCGTCACACGATCCCCGCACGCCCACGTCCGTCTCCTCAGCAGCATGGAGATTCCATGTACGGCCCGGCCGCCACTCCTCCGCCACCCCTGCCCGCACCCCGCCGCTCCGGGCGGCCCGGCGCCAAGGGGATGGCGCTCCGGCTGCTCTACGCCAGCTTTCCGGTCTGGTCGCTCGGCCTGCTCGCCTGGGTGCCCTCCCTCCGCTTCGCGCTGCTGCGCCGCCGGGCGGCCGACTGGGGCGTGCTCGTGGTGCTGGTGCTGCTGACGGCGGTCTATGTGACGCTGCTCATCACCGTCGAGGAGGACCCGAAGGGGGAGGGCATGGCCTCGTTCTGGGCCGGGGTGTACGTCGTCTTCTTCATCATCGGAGCGGCGGTGCACGCGATCCTCGCCGACCGCTTCCTGCGCGAACCCGGGATGCGGGGCTTCATGGCTGCTGCGCCGGGCGGTCCAGTGCCGGGCGGCCACCTGCCGGGCGGCCCTCCGCCGGGCGCCCTGGGCGAGACCCAGGTGTTGTCCTACGGATATCCGCCCACGGCCTACGGGACCGGCGCCCCGTCGTACGGCTACCCGCAGTCCCCGGCGCCCTCATACGGCTACCCGCAGCCGCAGCCGCAGCCGCAGCCGCAGGCCCAAGCCCCTGCACCGCAGCCGCCCGCCGCCCCCGCGTCGCCCGCCCCGCACGCCTCGACCCGGATGCGCCAAGTCGCCTCCGAACTCGACGAACTGGACGAGCTGCTGCGCAAGCGCGGTGACCCCCGTTGACCGGCGGCCGTCTGATCGCCGGCCGGTACGAGCTGACCGAACCGCTGGGCAAGGGCGCCATGGGCCAGGTGTGGGGCGGACGCGACCTCGGCCTCGGCGGGCGGCACATCGCCGTCAAGCTGATGCACTCCGGGCAGATGGCGTCGCTCTCCGGCACGGCCGATCTGGAGGAGCTGCGCCGCCGCTTCGAGCGGGAGTGCCAGGTCACGGCCCGTATCGACCACCCCGGCCTGGTCACCGTCTACGACGCGGGACGCGACGACGACGAACTCTTCCTGGTCATGCAGCGGGTGGAGGGCAGCGACCTGGGCGACCATCTCGCCGAGCACGAGCACTACCCGTGGCAGTGGTCGGCGGCCGTCGCCGCCCAGATGTGCGCCGCACTGGTCGCCGTGCACGCGGTGCCGGTGATCCACCGTGACCTCAAGCCGGGGAACGCGATCGTCCGTCCCGACGGCAGGGTGATCATCCTCGACCTGGGCATCGCGGCGGTCGCCTCCGTCGGCGACACCACCCGCCTCACCCGCACCGGCGCCCTGATCGGCACCCCGGTCTACATGGCGCCCGAACAGGCGATCGGCGACTCCCCGGTCGGTCCCGCCGCCGATCTCTACGCGCTGGGGGTGCTGCTCTACGAACTCCTCACCGGGCGGCTCCCGTTCGAGGCCCCGGAGGCTTCGGGCCTGCTCTACAAGAAGCTGCACGAGCTTCCGGTGCCCGTGCGGCACATCAGCCCCGAGGTGCCCGAGGCGCTGGCCACGCTGGTCGCACGGCTGCTGGACAAGGAGCCCACAGCCCGTCCCGCCGACGCCTACGAGGTGTACTCGCTCCTGGCCCCGCTGCTGCCGCGCCCGTACGACCAGGCGCACTCGCAGCCGTCGCTCCCCACGGACCCGACCCGGCCGTTCCGCGAGCCCATGGCACCCTGGCCGGTGCCGCGCGGCGTGGCCCCACCGCCGGTGACGGCCTCCGGCTTCGGCCCGCCGCCCGTGATCGATCTGCCCGGCACCCTGGAGGAGGTGCGCGGCCTGCTCGCCGCCGGGCGCTACACCCAGGTCGCCGACCTGCTCGGGCGGGCGCTTCCGGCCGCCGTCGCCGAGCACGGCGACCCGTCCCCGGTGGTCCGTACGCTGCGCAAGCAGTTCGCCGCGACCCTCGTCGACACCGCCCAGTACGCCCGCGCCCTCCCGGAGATCCGCCGCCTCATCCAGGACCTCACGGCCGAACGCGGCCCCTACGACCCGGTGGTGACGCAACTGCGCCAGGACGAGTCCCTGTGCCTCCGGCACCTGTCCGGATGAGCTGCCGGACGGGGTGGCCATGGGCGCCCGACCGCCTCACGACCGCCCGGCCTGCCTTCAGATCGGCAGATCCCAGCCCGGACCGTCCTCGGTGCCGATCCACACGCGCTGTCCGGCAGCCGAGACCGTGATGCCGAAACTTTCTTGGTGCGGTTCGCCGGCCGCCTGCCAGCGTTGGACCGCCCGTTCGACCTGGTCCCACAGCCGCGCTGGCCCGCGCTGTACGACCGTCCAGCCCTCATCGGGCCCGGATGCCGTCCGTGCCTGCGAACCGGTGGAAACGTCCCAGAGGATCTGTTCCGCGCCCGCTCCCATCCGCTCGGCCGAGGGCGCGGCGAGCTGAGCCACCCAACTTCCGGTCCATGTCCCGATGAGGGCCGGGTCGATCCGGCTCGGGCGCTCGTCACCGGGCATCAGGGCGAGCGTCGGGCGAGGCGGGCGGTCATGCGGCCGGGCGATCATGAAACTGGTGTACCCGGGCAGGAACCGGCCGGTGGCGGCGCCGGGACCGGTCACGGTCAACAGCGCCAACCCGGATGCGTAGCTCCACCCCGAGAGGGTGACCAGGATCTTTCCGCCCGGCTTCATCTGGTGCAGCCATGGCATGGGGATGTGGCGGACCGAACAGGTCGCGATCAGGCGGTCGTACGGCCCTCCCTCCGGGTCTCCCCGCAGACCGTCCCCGATGATCAGCCGGGGGCCGTATCCGGTGGCCTTGATGGCGGAGGCGGCGGCTCCGCCGACCACCGGGTCGTACTCGATGCTGGTGAGGTTGCCGTCCCCGAGACGGTGCGCGCCGAGGGCGGCCGAGTATCCGGTTCCGGTTCCGATCTCCAACACGCGCTGCCCCGGCTGGACGTCGAGCTGGTGCCACATGCGCAGCACCAGCGACGGCAAGGTGGAAGACGACGACGGAGAGCCCGCGACGCTGCCGTCCGCACAATCATCGGGCCTGATGCGGCCGTCGAGCTGGGTGATGAGCGTCTGATCGGTGTAGATGCCTCGAAGCCATCCGGTATCGCCCTGGCGCACGGGCCGGTAGCGGGTCGGGACACTGCCCGGAACCTGCTCGAAGTAGGACCCCGCGAACAGCTCCCGGGGGACTGTCTCGGCGGCGCCGCGCCACGCCGGGTCCGTGAGGGTGCCGTCCTCGGTGAGCGCGTCCGCCAGGGCGGCGCGCAACTGAGCAGATGTGCTCACGTGTCGGAGCCTTTCTGTAGCTGGTCAGCGATGGCACGGGCGACTGCGTCGGTGATCCCGGCCGGCTGCCGTGCCCACTGTCCGTTGGGGTTGCACTCCAGGAAGTACCAGGCGTCATCGGTGGTCACGGCAAAGTCGAACGCGCCGTACACCAGGCGGAAACCAGCGAGGTAGGCAGCGACGGAGCGTGCGATCGCTTCCGGGACTGCGATGGGGGTGCATCGCATGAGGTCCTGCCGGTAGCGCCAGTCGAGATCGGGGCTGTCGATTCGGGCCCCGAACAACCGGTGGTCAACGGCGGTCACCCGCACGTCGAACGCCTTGTCCACCTTGGCTTGGAACACGTGCGGGCACACGGCCACGGCACTTGTGATGTCATGCCCGTGCACCTCGCGCACCCACACGCTGTGTGGCTTGTTGTCCACACGGTAGGGGGTGTTCCACACGGGCTTGTAGACCACTCCGCCGGGCTCACGCGCCGCGAAGTCCCGGGCCTCGTGTACGTCATTGGTGATCAGCGTGTGGGGCACGAGGAACCCGCTTCGTTGCGCGGCCGCAAGCTGAGCGGGCTTGTGCTCTGCCGCGCGGTTGTGCCACGGATGGTTGACGTAGTGGGCTCCTGGGAGGGACGCGAGGATTCCCCCGGTGCCCCAGAAGCACTGCTCTGCGGCGAACCTGCGGTCCTGCTCGTCCAGTCCGGGAGGACCCCCGTACGGCGAGGGCCTGCGGACCCAGACGGATCGCACCCGCGTGAGATCGAGGGCTCGGCTTCGGGTGCGCAGGGTGCCCCGCTGTCCGGCGGTGCCGTACACGGCGGACAGCGAGGCACCCTCGTGCGGGTCGACGCCGGGGTCGAGACGCACCACCGGAATGCCTCGCGCAGCGAGCGCCCGCAGCACCAAGTCCGAGGTCACGTCATAGCTGTTGGTCAGTACCAGCACCGACCCGCGTCGGTCGTCCATCAGCCGGACTGGTCCTGGTCGTAGGACTCAGTGCTGGCGGCGTCGGTCGCGCCCCCTGGCCCGGAGCCATCGCCCGGGGTAGTGGTCGTCGGGGTCAGACCGGTGGTGCTCGTGCCGTGGCCACCCATCTCGACCGTGTGCCCGTGCTCGTCCACGATCACGGCGATCTGCGTTTCGGGGTCGATCACGGGCGTGAACTGCGGGGCCGTGACAGTGGCCGCGTACGGCTCCATCCTGCCCGTGCCCCAAGGTGCGGGTGTCTGCGTCATGTGTGCTGCGCCTCCATTCATGTTGGTGCCGACAGTTGCAACAACTCGGTCAGCAAGCCGAGTTGCGTGATCCCATGCCATGAGAGTTCTCATTCCGGAGACTTGGGGCGAGCCCGGTCGGTCCGCTCGCCGAGGAGGAGGAGTGGGAGTTCGTTGCCGTGATCGGTGGCGTGCACGGCGGCGCGGATGCGGCGCTCCTGGTACGGCTCGGTGTGCGCGGCGAGGTGCTGCAGCGGTACCCATGCGGTGGCGGCCAGTTCGTGTGCGGCAGCTGTGGGAACGGTGACGTCGGCGGCTTGGGCGGCGGTGAGGATGCCGCCGTCGATCACGACGTTGATGCCTTCGGCGGAGGTGCCGTCCTCGCTGGCGGGAACTTGGTCGAGTGCGATGAGGTGCGTGAGCGGGAGCACGAGCCCTGTCTCCTCGCACAGCTCCCGTGCGGCAGCGTGTGTGATCGGTTCGCCCTCGTGTGCTCCGCCACCGGGAAGGATCCAGCCTCGCTTATAGCGGGGTTTGACCATCAGCACGGCCCCGGCAGGGTCGCGGACCAGGACGACGGCCCCGACGCGGCGGCGGGGCGGTTCGGCGGGGTCGACGTCAGCGTGGGCCATGGTGCGTCTCCTGTGGGGCGGGGGTGGTGTGCCAGGGGCGGCGCGTGAGCTGCCGGTAGCTGCGGTGGGTGGGGAGGCGGCCGGTGTGTTCGCCGGCCCAGCGCCGGGCGCCTTCCGGGTCCTCGAACCCTGCGGACGCCTTCGCGCAGGTGGTGCACTGCATGGCGTGGGTGACCGGCTCTGCGTCGGGACGGGTGTCGGGCTCAACGCACCACCCCCGCACCGGGGCGGTCACCGGCTCGGGCTGTGGCCTGGCAGCGTTCAGGGGAACCCAGCTCAGCAGCCGGTAGGTGATCCCGCCGTCGAATACCAGCAGTCGGTCACCCCCGGCCAGTGCCCGCAGGTTCCGCACCGTCCGGTACGCACCCCGCACATGCACCGTGTCCCCGACCCGCACCGTCTGCGCGGTGACCACCCGCCCAGCCCGCTGGGGGCGGGTCACCGCGCCTGGTCCTCGTTGAGGCCCAGATACTCCAGCAGCACGCGGCAGTCACGAGCCAGATGCCGCACATATACATGCGGCGTCAGCAACTGCACGTCGGGGCCCTGCTCCTGTAGCTCACGCACGAGCTTGAGCCGACCGCAGCGCTGAAACCAGATCAGCGAGCCGTACCAGAGCTTGTCGACCGCCGCCTCCGCCTCCGGAAGCAACGTCCGGACGAAACTGCACAACTCCCGCTTCAGTTCGGCCACCTCGGCCCCGTCGGGCATGGCCCGGGGGTGCAACGCGCGCTGAATGAGAGCACGGACGCGCTCTGCGTCCGGCGGAACGCCGCCGCCCGCTCGGGGCTGCGCAGTGCTCACCGCTCAGCCTTCTGCGTCCGGTCCCTCCGGTGCTCCAGTGCACGGACGGCATCCCATGCCGTGCAGGCAGGTTGGACGCGGATGTTCAGCCTGGTGGGCGGTGCCCATGTATCGGTCATGCGCTGTCCAGTCTGTGAGTGACGGTGACCTCACACACAGATTGGACCGGTCCACCGGTCCAGTCAAGTCGGGGCGGGTTATCACGACCCCATCGAGTAGCTCTCCGAGTGCTCCCACAACTCACCGGAGGTGACACCCTCTTCGCAGACGAGCGGGCATCCGGCCACGTCGTACGCGGTGTGCCTGTCGACGGCGACCGCAGCCGGGAGAGACAGGCCAAGTTGGACAGCCTCGGCCTCGGTGGCCAGACGCACCTGTGCCACGTCCGTTCCGCGTACCGGAGAGCGATTCGTAGTGCGTGCGACGTAGTTGGTAGTGCCCTCCGCGATCGGGCCCTTCTGCGACAGGCGTGGACACGCATCCGCGATGTCCAACGGGAACCACGCGACCACAAAGCTGAATGGGCAGCCCTCGTCGTCGAGCACCAACCGGGCACGGTGCAAAGCCCGTTCACCAGGCGGAAGTTGCAGCGCGTCACGGACGCGATGGGGCGGCACTTCCCTCGTCGGAGCGCCGAGCCGCTTGTAAGGCCGTCCGCCCGCGATCCGTGATCCTGATTTGCGACGACCCGCAGGCCGAGCAACGGGGGTCTCGATCACCGTGAAACCTGATCCCTGTTTGGCGACGACAACGCCGTCGTTGCGCAGGACATCCATAGCCTTGATGACGGTCGCACGGGAGACACCGAACTGCTCGCACAGGTCGCGACCGGAAGGCACAACGTCACCAGGAGCGAAATCGCCCTCCGTGATGCGGGCGCGGAGGTGATCGGCGATCTGCTCGTACTTCAATTTGGGCATAGCTGGCAGGTTAACCGGTCATGTTGTTGGCCTGCCGGGTTCACTGGACCGGGGGCGGCAGGGAAAATGGCGTCATGGCACCAGAGCTTGCACCAGAGGTGATGACCTTCTATTCGGCCACGGTCAATGAAGCCGATCGGCTGACGGCCTCGGCGGACGGGGCGTTGGAGCTGGTTCGCACGCAGGAGCTGCTGCGCCGGTACCTCCCGCCGGTGCCCGCGAGCGTCCTCGATGTCGGGGGCGGACCGGGCGTCCATGCCCGGTGGCTTGCCGGGGACGGCTACGCGGTGCATCTGGTCGACCCGGTGCCCCGTCACGTGGAGGCGGCCCGGCAGTTGCCGCGCTGCACCGTCGAGCTCGGTGACGCCCGGGAGCTGTCCGCCGCTGACGCGTCCCGCGACGTGGTGCTCCTCCTCGGCCCCCTTTATCACCTGCTGGAGCGCGGCGACCGCGGCAGTGCGCTCGCCGAGGCCTACCGCGTGCTGAGGCCCGGCGGCCTGCTCGCCGCAGCTGGGATCAACCGCTATGCCTCGCTGTTCGAGCACACAGCATTCGCGCACCTCCACAAGGACGGCGTGCGCGACAGCATCGGCAGCATCCTTGAGACGCAGTTCATCGACGGGAAGAAGGCGTTTACCGCCGCATACTTCCACAGCGGCGAGGAACTGCGGGGCGAGGTCGCCGACGCGGGTTTCGAGGATGCCGAGGTGTTCGGGATCGAGGGCCCGACGTGGGCCATGCTCAAGGCAACGGAACGGCACACGGGGGAGTCGGTCACGGGCACGCCTCTGTTCGACTCCGCGCTGACCGCGGCCCGGATGGCCGAGCCGTACCCCGAGCTGCTGGCAGCCAGCTCCCACCTGCTCGCGGTCGGCCGCCGCCCTGCCTGACGGCTGGCGGCGCGAGCCGTCATCGGCGGCCTCGCCAGGCCGTGTGGCGCCCGGCCCGAATCGGCGCCTGTCAGGATGAGGTGCGGTGGTGAGGATCGAATGAGGGGCGGACCGGGTGGGAGACCAGAGACGGCGTGCGGCGGCGCTGGCGGTGGGGGCTCTGCTGCTGAGTGCGGGATGCAGTGGCGGGACGGACGGGAGTACGGACGACGCCGGGGCGGGGAAGCCGTCCGCCGGGGCGGAGGCTGGGGCAGGCGGTGGTGCCGAGAAGGTGCTGGCCGCGCTCGATGTACGGGAGCCGGGGACGATGGACGGCTACTCGCGGGACCGCTTCCCGCACTGGTCCGTCCAGGAGGGCGCCTGCAACACCCGCGAGGCCGTGCTCAAGCGGGACGGGGAAAAGGTCCGTACGGACGGCAGCTGCCGTTCCGTGTCGGGCAGTTGGCGCAGTCCGTTCGACGGGGAGGTGTGGCGGGAGGCCGCCGACGTGGACATCGACCACATGGTCCCGCTGGCCGAGGCATGGCGCAGCGGCGCCCGGGAGTGGGAGGACGACCGCCGGGAGGACTTCGCGAACGACATGGACCGGCCGCAGCTCTTCGCCGTCACCGACAACGTGAACCAGTCCAAGGGGGACCGCCCGCCGGACGAGTGGCAGCCGCCGCTGAAGAGCTACTGGTGCACGTACGCTGAGAACTGGGTGACGGTGAAGGACCACTACGAGCTGTCCGTCACGGCGCCCGAGAAGAAGACGCTGGGCAGCATGCTGGAGCGCTGCCGGAGCAACGGCTGAGAGTCTGTGCTCTGCGGGGCGACTGCTGTGTTGGCCGAATCGTTGGGCGAATACCTGTCGATTCGGTGGTCACGACCACTCTCTGCTGCCTAACATCGATCATCGTCAGGTCATGCGACGTCGCACGACCCTCGCCGCCGCCCGGGAGGCCCCATGCACCGCCGCAGGTCCGCGCTCACCGTCTCTGCCGCCGCCGCGCTCGTCGTCGTGGCCCCGCTCCTCACCGCGTGCGGCAATGACGCCCGCCCCGGCGCGGCGGCCGTCGTGGGTGACGACCGGATCACGCTGGGGCAGCTCCAGTCCAAGGTCGGCGAGGTGCGGGACGCGCAGAGCGCGCAGCCGCAGGGCGATGAGTTGATCAAGCGCAGTGGCCAGCTCACCCGCGTCACGCTGAACAGCATGATCCGCCACCGCATCGTGAAGCAGGTCGCGGACGACTCGGGCGTCACCGTGACCCGCCGCGACATCCAGCAGGTGCGGTCGCAGTTCGAGCAGCGTGCCGGGGGCCCGAAGGAGTTCCGGACGATGCTGCTGCAGCAGCAGGCCGTCGCCCCCTCGGAGATCGACGACTGGGTGTGGCTGGAGGTGGCGGTGCAGAAGATCGCGGCCGAGTCGGGCATCAACCTCCAGGCTCCGGAGGCGAACGCGCAGCTGACGGGCAAGCTCTCCGAGGCGGCGAAGCAGATGGGCATCGACGTCAACCCGCGCTACGGCAAGTGGAGCGCGAAGGAGACCACGCTCGTCAACGCGGAGACCCCGTGGCTGAAGGACGTCACCGGAGAGCGGAAGGACAGGGCGCAGCAGGAGCAGCAGCCTGCCTGACCGGTCCGGCGGAGCGCTGGTCACCGGCCGCGAGTGGGTTAGTTTCGTAAGGTGCCGCATCCTTCCGAGACCCCCAGGTCCTCCCGTGATCCCGAACTCTCCGAGCCCGCCGCGCGCCCGGCCGAGCCCGCCGCGCGGCCTCGTATCGTGCTGCTCACCACCAGCCACCGGGTCGCTCCCGGGCTGCTGTCCTGGCCCGCCTGGCAGACGCTGCGGGAGGCTGGCCGCGTGGTCTGCGCGGACGAGGGGCACCCGCTGCTCCCGTACGTACGGGAGGCGGGTGTGGAGGTGGAGGTACCGGAGCCCGGCACGGAGCCCGGCACGGAGCCCGGCGGGGAGTTCAGTCCGGCATCCGGTCCTGCCCCCGGTTTCAGTGCGCGCGAACTCGTGGACGCCTGCATGGCGGACGGCGGCACCGTCGTGGTCATCGCCGCTGCCGAGGGCGAGCCTCGGTTGACCGACGGGCTGGCCCGGCTCGCGGGTTCGGGCCGGGAGGAGATGCCGGAGCTGGAACTGCTCCCCGGCTCCTACGACCTGCCCGGCGCCCGGCTGCTCGACCTGGTGCAGGTGATGGACCGCATCCGTGCCGACTGCCCCTGGAGCGGCGTGCGGACGAGTGAGGATCTGGTGAAGTACGGCATCGAGGAGGCGTACGAGCTCGTCGAGGCCATCGAGGCGGGCGACCGCGAGGCGCTGCGCGAGGAGCTGGGGGACGTGCTGCTCCAGGTCGTCTTCCACGCCCGCATCGCCCAGGACGATCCGGAGGAGCCGTTCTCGATCGATGACGTCGCGGGGACGATCGTCGAGAAGCTGATCCACCGGCATCCGCATGTCTTCGGCGACGAGTCCGCTGAGAGCCCCGAGGAGGTCAAGGCGCACTGGCTCCGTACGAAGGCGGTGGAGAAGGGGCGTACCTCGGTGACCGAGGGCGTGCCGCTGGGGCAGCCCGCGCTGGCGCTGGCGGCGAAGCTGGCGGGCCGGGCGCGTAGCGGGGGACTGGACGTGACGGTCCCGGCGGGAGCCGGTACGGGATATGAGCTGCTTGCCCTCGCCGTACGGGCCGAGGAGGACGGCATCGACCCGGAGACGGCACTGCGGGCCGCGGCTCGCACCTACCGCGACACGATCCGCGCGGCGGAGAAGCAGGCGGGCTGAGGCGGAGCAAGCGGGGCTGAGGGCTCCGGGCCTTACCTCTTGACGGGGGTCAGACAAGCGATAAGGTCTAGACCAAGACCTCGATCGCCAGTTCGCCCTCAGTACTGGCCACGTGCGTCTCCGAGCCCCCCACTGACCCCACTCGACGAGGCCGTGAAGCGGTACGGGTGCAGGCGGCACCCGTACCGGTATCCGCACCCCCTCAGCGGCGGCCTCGACAACGAAGGAGTTGGCATGAACACGAAAAGAAGGCTCGCTGTCATGATCGGCGCGGGGATCGCACCCCTCCTCGCCGTGACCCTGCCGACCGGCACGGCCAGCGCGCACGGCTACGTGAACTCGCCGCCGAGCCGCCAGGCTCAGTGCGCCGCGGGCACCGTCGACTGCGGCCAGATCAAGTACGAGCCCCACAGCGTCGAGGGGCCGAAGGGCCTGAAGAGTTGCAGCGGCGGCAACTCCCGCTTCGCCGAACTCGACGACGACAGCAAGGGCTGGAAGGCCACCCCGGTCGACAGCTCGACCACCTTCACCTGGAAACTGACGGCACGTCACGCGACCAGCACCTGGCAGTACTTCGTCGGTGGACAGAAGGTGGCGGAGTTCAACGACGGCGGTGCGCAGCCCCCGGCGACCGTCAACCACCAGGTCGACTTCGGCAACCTCACCGGCAAGCAGAAGGTGCTCGCCGTCTGGAACGTCGCCGACACGGACAACGCCTTCTACTCCTGCATCGACGTGAACATCGGCGGTGACCCGGGCGGGCCCGGCGAGCCCGGTGACCCGGACGACTGCACCGCGACAGCCTGGGACGCTGGCAGCGTCTACAACGGCGGCGACACCGTCACCTGGGGAGATCACACCTGGCGCGCCAGGTGGTGGGTGCAGGGCCAGGAGCCCGGCAGCAGCGGTGAGTGGGGTGTCTGGGAAGACCTCGGCGCCTGCGCCCCGGCCTGACCCCGGGCACGGCTGACCGCACCTCGCACACGGCACACGGCACCTCGCACTCCGCGCCCCGCCCGGGTGAAGACTCCCCCGCGGCGGGGCGCGGAGGTGCGCCCGCGGCTTCCGGGACCGGGCAAGCCGAGCGTGCGCGGTGTGCGCGGTGTGCCGGGTGTGACGGGTGTGCCGAGAAACAGCGACTGTTACGGAAGTGCCAGGGAATCGGATCCCGGCTGATACGCGACTCCGCTGCGATATGAGCCAAGGTGGTCACCGGTAGACCAACACCCGGGCGAGGGGGGACCTCGTGCGGCATCAGAGAGGCACAGCGGTGAAGCGCACACGCATGGCAGTGGTGTCGGTAATCGGCGCCGTCACGTTCGCACTCACAGGTTGCGGCGGTGACGACGACTCCTCCGACTCGTCCTCCGACTCCTCCTCGGAGTCGAAGCCCGAGGCACCCGCGGAGGACTCGGCCGCGCCCGAATCCAGCCCCGAGGAGGCCCCGGAGGAGAGCTCGCCAGCGGCGAAGCCGGCCAAGGTCGAGGTGACGCCGCCCGGCACGAAGCTGAAGATCGGCGAGCCCGCGGTCGTCCCGTACGACAAGGCCGGGTCGAAGGGTGCGATCAGCATCACCGTCACCGGTGTGGACAAGCTGGACAAGGCCGCCTTCGACAAGGCGATGGGCGACAAGGCAAACCCGGACATCACGCCTTACTGCGTCCGTTACACCATCGAGAACGCCGACGGCAGCGACCTCGGCGGGACCTACCCGCCCAACCTCTCCGGAGTCAGCGAGAGCGGCGGCAGCACGGGCGCGGTGGTCTTCGGCGCCAGCCTCCCCGACTGTGAAGAGGGACAGGCACCCGACGAGTTCGCCAAGAAGGGCGCGAGCTACAAGAGCTCCCGTCTGCAGGGCGCAGGCCCTGGCCTGACGGTCGCCGGAGCCGAGTACGACGATGAGGACTACTCGGACAAGCCCATCGTCTGGACTCCGTAGGACACTTGGGCAGCACAGGAGCCGGGCGACAGGCCGTGAGGGCTGGTCGCCGGGCTCCTGCACCCCGCTCCGGCGCGTCTGCGTGAAGGGTTCGCACGGCGTTCACGCGCCGTGTGCCGGCGCTTTGCGTGCGGCGGGCGACCATCGGGCACAGTTCGGCACTCTGTTGCCGGGAGTGCGGGGTACCGATGGGCATATGGCGGGGACGGTCACGCGATCCGCTGGCCGCGTGCGTGGAGACCTGTTCCGGCTATCTGGCCGGGCTCGGTGACACGTCCGGCGACACTTCCGGCGCCGCCCGGCGCGGTGCGGCAGTCTCCGACGCGGCACGGCTGCGGCTCGCCGCAGCCCTCGGCACGCTGCTCTCCACCCGTACGTTCGACGCGCTGCTGCCCGCCGGGGACGCCGCGCTGCGGGCGGGCGGCCCGCGCGAGGCGGACCTCGCGCTGCGCCTCGCCGGCACGGCGCTGGAGATGCGCGACAAGTCCAAGGGCGGCTGGCGGCTGCGGGCCCGCGCGCTGGAGGCGCTGGAGCGGCCGGTCGAGGCGGCCGAGGCGTACGAGCGCTATCTCGGACTCTCGCAGGGCCCCGCCGCCGAGGAAGTCGCCCTGCATATGCGGACCTTGCGGGAGAAGCGTGCCTGCCTGACCGAGGCCGCCGGGCTGTTCCCGCCGGACGGGCCGCAGCCGCGCGGCGGTCCGCAGCAGCAGGGCGGTCCGCAAGAGCAGAGCGGCTGCCCGCACGCGCGCGCCTTCGCAGCGGCAGTGCATGGCGAGCAGCAGCCCGCCACCGAGATCAAGGCCGCCTTCACCGCCCATCTCGGCGCCCGCATGCGCGAACGCGGCGCCGGCGACCCGGAGGTACGGCGGCTCGCGAGGCTGTACGCCACCTACTGCCGCCTCGTCGTCCAGCCCCGCATGGCGGATCCGCTGCTGGGCGGCACCGAGCCGTGCGGCCTCGGTGGGCTGCGCGCCCTGGTGGCCGGACGCAGAGTGTGCGTGGTCGCCAACATCGCACCGTCCGAGGGAGATTCGGCACTGGCGGCGGCAGTCGACGCCTACGACCTGGTGGTCCGCTGCGACAGGTACCGTACGAGCCGCGCGCCCGGCGAGCCCGGCACCGGCATGCGTACGGACGTGCACGCCGTGGGCGCACTCGCCGACGGGACCACCCCCCGCTGGCACGAACCCGTGTCTCTCCGGCTGGTGTTCGCCGAGTCGGCGGACGACTGGCGGGGCGCGCTGCGCCGACTGGTCCCCGGTGCGCAGCACTACGCCGGCGACGCGGCGCTGCGCCACCCGATCGCCGATCCCGCACTCATCGGCGAGAGCGGCTGGGGCGCCCGCCCGACCACCGGATTCACGATGGCGCGGCTGCTGGACTTCCTGGACGTCAGTCCCGCCATCGATCTGATCGGCTACGGGCCACCCGGTCGGCTCCGGGAGAAGGAGAGCGAATGGGTCACGGCTCACGCAACGAGCGCCGACGGAGTACGGACCTCACTGAGATGACTGACCCCACCGACATGACCGGGCCGCGCGCAGGGACCGCACCGCGCGCAGCCGCCGCACGCACGGGCGGGCGCGCCGCCGCCGACAAGCGCCGCATCGCTCTCGCCTGCCACACCGACCGGGAGCGGCTGCCCGGTCTGCTGGCGCTGCTGCGCAGCCTGGCGCTGACCAACCCCTGGCTGTGCGAGGACTTCCTGCTCCTGCACGACGGGCTGAGCGAGGCGGACCTGGACGCCGCCCGGCGGCTGCACCCGCGCCTCGTGCCCCGTCGCGCTGCTTCGCGGAGCGCGTACCTGCGGACCTTCCAGGGCAGCGCGGACGGCGACGGCAGCGACGGTGAAGGCCGTCCCGGCTACGACACGGTGCTCGCCTTCACCACCGGCATGGTCGTGCTCGGGGACATCGGCGAACTGGTGCGGCTGCGCTACGGCGCCGCCGCCGTTCCCCAGCCGGTGGACGGCGGGGAGCGGGCCGTACGGGAGGACGGCCTGCTCGTCCTCCAGCGCGACGCCGACACCACCGAGGCGCCGCACCGGCCGCTCGACGCCCGCTTCGACTTCCTGGTGCGGCGCCTCTACGACGACACGCCCGTGCCCGGCGCGGCCGTCGTCCTGAACTTCGGCGAAGCGGACGGCCACCACCCCTGGACGGCTTCCCGCGCCGGATACGGCCCGGCCCAGGAGGCGTGGCGCCGCTTCGACCTGACCGACGAGGCATTCCACCGCGCCTACTGCGCCCTGCGCGTACGCCGCCACCCCGACTACTTCCTCCACTGCGTCGAGCCCCTGCTGCGTACCTCCGGACCCTCCATCAACCTGGCCCGCGACATCGCGGGTGTGTATCTGGAGAAGGGCCGTTACGACGAGGCGGTCGAGGTGCTGTCCCTGGTCGCGGACCGGGCGCAGGCCGACCAGCCGCGCTTCCACGAGACCTTCGGGACCGCGTTGCTGGCCGTCTCGCGCCATGAGGAGGCGGAGACCCGTCTGCTGCTGGCCACCGCCGAACCGACCGTGGCCGCACGGGCGTTCCGCCAGCTGGGCAGGCTGGCCTGGCTGCGCGGCGACGACGCGGGCGCGCGTGCGTACGCCCGTGAGGGGCTCGACTCGGAGCCGACCCACGGGGGTTGCCGTTCCCTGCACCTTCCGCCGCCCGTTGCGGAGTCCGGGCAGCAGGCGCCCGGGCAGCAGGCGCCCGCCGCCGAGCAGTTCGCACATGTGGCGCTCTTCTCAACCGGCCAGGACAACGCCGGCGACAAGGTGCTCCCCGAAGCCGTACGCATGTGCCTGGACTCCGACACCGGCCCGCGCCGCTGGCACCCGGTGCATGTGCACCGGCTCTTCGACGAGCGGGCGCTGGAGCAGGTGAACGCCCGGCGCGGCGTGATCATCGGCGGCGGCGGACTGTTCCTGCCGGACACCTGGCCGAACGGCAACAGCGCCTGGCAGTGGAACGTGCCGGACGAACTGCTGGCCCGCATCACCGTGCCGCTGGCGGTGTTCGCGGTCGGCTACAACGCGTTCGACGGGCAGGAGTACGGACGCCCGCGGTTCATCCAGAGCCTGCGGACGCTGGTGGAGCAGTCGGCCTTCTTCGGCCTGCGCAACCACGGCTCGGTGCGGCGCGTACGGGAACTGCTGCCGTCCGGGCTGCGGGACCGGGTGCGCTGGCAGCCGTGCCCCACCACCGTCGCCCGGCAGCTCGACCCCGGCTGGCGGGACCCGGAGCGGCGGGCCGACACCGTACTGCTCAACTGCGCGTACGACCGGGCGGGCCTGCGCTTCGGGCACGACTACGGTCACTTCCTCGGCCAGCTCGCGGAAGCGGTACGGAAGCTGAGCGGCCACGCGGAGGTTCGGTACGCGGCACACATGCCCGCCGACGAGCGCCTGGTGCACGACATGCGCCGCGAGCACGGCATCACGCTGCCCGTCGACCCGCTCTACGACTTCTCCAACGACGAGATCCGGGACCACTACGCCCGTACCCGGCTGGTGATCGGGATGCGCGGCCACGCGACCATGATCCCTTTCGGCTGCGGCACGCCGGTGCTCAGCCTGATCTCGCACCCCAAGCTTGCCTACTTCCTCGACGACATCGGCCGCCCGGAATGGGGCGTCTCGGTGCACGACCGGGAGCTGGGTGCGCTCCTGACCGAACGGGCCGTGGCACTCCTGGAGAGCCACCCGAACGCCGTCTTTGACGTCCACGCCCGCCAGCGGGAACTGTGGCGGGTCACCGAGGACAACCTCGCCGAACTCACGAAGCATTTCGCCTGACAACCGGCGAGGCCGGGCCGTGACCGACCAGTCACTCGTATCGTTGTCGTACGCGGCTGCGCCTACAGAGTGCGGCGGGGAGGGGAGCGGCACCGTGACCGTCGAGATGACCGACAGGATCGATATGGCTGACGCTGACACATCCGGGCTGGAGGAGGAGCTGTGGCTCCTTGATCGGATGCGAGTCCCCGAGGGCTTCAAGGCCGAGATCGTCGAGGGGGCCGTGGTCGTGTCGCCACAGCGGAAGACGCACTGGAAGATTATCGAGCTGGTCCTGCTCCAGCTGAAGGAGCGCTATGGCCGTCGTGCGAGCACGCTGTCGGACGTACTGCTGGCGCTGCCGGGCGAGGGCAACGGATTCGCCCCGGATCTGCTGAAGCTGTCGGCCACGGCCGAGGCCGAGGGTGTGGAGGACCGCTGGACCTACCGGGACGTCGAGTTCGTGCTGGAGGTGATCTCCCGCGAGACCGGGGACAACGACTACGGCCGGAAGCGGAAGGCGTACGCCCTCGCCGGGATTCCGGTCTATCTGATCGCCGATCCCTACACCGGGAAGTGCCATGCCTTCGGCCGCCCCGACGGCGAGGCGTACGACAGCGAGCTGACCGTGAAGTTCGGTGAGGATCTCGACCTGTCGCCGCTCGGGATGGAGCTGCGGTTGGAGACGGACGACTTCCCGCGCGACTGACCGCACCTGTTGACCGGGGACGGCCGCCTGGTCAGAATGCCCCGCATGGTGATCAGGGGGCGCGGCAGGCGAGGTCTGCCCGTACGGACGTACGGGCGCGGCCGGGGCGCGCTGGCGGCGTACGGTGCACTCGCCGCTGTCGACCTGCTGGGCACCGCACGGGCCCCGCGCGGGCCGCTCCGGGCCGCGAAACCGTTCCTGATGCCCGCGCTGGCCGTTTACGCGTCGCGTTACTCGACCTCCGCTTCCGGCCGCTGGACCCCGGCTCCGACCCTCCCCGACACGGCACAGGGGCGTGCCCGGGACGGAGACCGGCCGTTGGTTCCGGCGCCGCTGGCCGCCGGGCTGGCGTTCGCCACCGTGGGGGACACCGCGCTGCTCTTCGACGACCGGGAGCCCGCGTTCCTGCTGGGGATGGCCGCGTTCCTCGGCACCCAGCTCAGTTATACGGCGGGCCTGGCCCAACTCCACGGCTCCGGCATCCCCGGCAGCTCTGGCAGCTCCGGCAGCTCTGAGGAGGCGAGGGGATCGCGCCGCCGTGCCCGCCGTGCGGGCGTCGGCTGCCTCGCCGCCTGGGCCGCGGTCAACGCCGCCCTCGCCCCCGCCCTGGAGCGGCGGCTCCGCCTCCCGGTGGCGGGCTACAGCCTGGCCCTGGCCGCGATGGGCGCCACCGCGCTGGCCGTGGGCGGGACGGTGGCCGTGGGCGCCGGGGCGTTCCTCGCCTCCGACCTGCTCATCGGCGCGCAGGCGGCCGGGCACGAGTTTCCCTCACAGGAGGTCCTGATCATGGCGGGCTACCTGCTTGGCCAGTACCTCCTGGTCACCGGCTGGCTGGAGCGTACGGCGGGGGCCGGGGACGGGAACGGCACCGCCTGACCTGACGCGCGCGTCGCGGGCGGCCGCGCGCCGCTCACCTGCCCGTATACGGTCGGGGGCGTGCACGACGAAACCCCCACGCCCCCGCCCATGCCCCCCTTCTTCGACTGGGAATTCGCTGCCGACCCGTACCCGGCGTACGCCTGGCTGCGCGAGCACGCCCCCGTACGCCGGACGGAACTGCCCAGCGGGGTCGAGGCGTGGCTGGTCACCCGTTACGGGGATGCCCGGCAGGCGCTGGCCGACCAGCGGCTGAGCAAGAACCCCGGGCACCACAGTGAGCAGGCCGCGCACGGCAAGGGGAAGGTGGGCATCCCGGGGGAGCGCAGCGCGAACCTGATGACGCATCTGCTCAACATCGACCCGCCGGACCACACCCGGCTGCGGCGGCTGGTGTCGAAGGCGTTCACGCCCCGGCGGGTGGCGGCCTTCGAGCCCCGGGTGCGGGAGCTGACCGAGGGGCTGATCGACGGCATCCTCGCCGGCCGGCCCGGTGGCGCGGCGGACCTCATCCACGAACTCGCCTTCCCGCTGCCCCTCTACGCGATCTGCGATCTGCTCGGAGTGCCGCCCGGCGACCAGGACGACTTCCGCGACTGGGCGGGCATGATGATCCGGCACGACCGCGGCCCTCGCGGCGGTGTCGGGCGTGCGGTGAAGAAGATGCGGGCGTACCTGGCCGAGCTGATTCACCGTAAGCGCCAGGACCCCGGCGACGACCTCATCTCGGGACTGATCCGCGCCTCTGACCACGGCGAGCACCTCACCGAGAACGAGGCCGCCGCCATGGCGTTCATCCTCCTCTTCGCGGGCTTCGAGACCACGGTGAATCTGATCGGCAACGGCACCTACGCGCTGCTGCGCCACCCGGAGCAGCGGGAACGCTGGCAGGACGCGGTGGCATGCGGCGACGAGGCGCGGCAGAACACGGCGATCGAGGAGATGCTGCGCTACGACGGGCCGGTGGAGATGGCGACCTGGCGATTCGCGACGGAGCCACTGGAGTTGGGCGGTCAGAGGATCGGGACGGGGGAACCGGTGCTGGTGGTGCTGGCGGCGGCCAACCGCGACCCGGCCAAGTTCGACGCGCCGGACCTCCTCGACCTGGGCCGGAGCGACAACCAGCATCTGGGGTTCGGACACGGGGTCCACTACTGTCTGGGCGCCCCGTTGGCCCGACTTGAGGGCAGGATTGCGATCGGCTCGGTCTTCCAGCGGCTGCCCGGTCTTCAACTCGCTGCCGAGCCGGAAGAATTGCGCTGGCGCGGTGGCCTGATCATGCGTGGTTTGCGTACTTTGCCCGTGACCTTTGCGTGATGCTCGCGACATTCGCTTGTGACTGCCGTGGCCCGACGTTACGTTCGATGCTCGACCGGTGCGTCTTCGACCGGTCGGACTTCAGTTGTCTTAAGAGAGGCTCCACATGCGCTCCGGGAACGGCCGTCACCGACGGCCCCGTCAAGCTCCCGCCTTCTTCGTCGCAGCGGGGGTGACGGGCGCAGGCATCGCCATGCCGCTGCTCGGAGCGGGCGCGGCACAAGCGGACGACGGCAGCACCTGGGACCGTGTCGCCCAGTGCGAGAGCGGCGGTCTGTGGAGCTCCAACTCCGGGAACGGCCAGTACGGCGGCCTCCAGTTGACCCAGGACGTCTGGGAGCAGTACGGCGGCCGGGACTTCGCGGAGCGGCCCGACCTGGCCAGCCGCAGTCAGCAGATAGCCGTCGCGGAGAAGATCCTCGCCGACAAGGGGCCGAGCGCCTGGCCGAGTTGCTCGGTGACCTCGGGGCTGGGCGAGGTGGTGGAGGAGCTGCCCGACGTCGACCCCGACGCCACCGGGGAGCCCGCTCCCGAGCCGACGTCCTCCGGCGAACCGGCTCCCGAGCCCAGCGACACGGACACTTCGCCGGATACCGACGGGCCTTCCGCGGAGCAGCCGTCGGAGCGCCCCTCCGAGCGGCCGTCCAGGGACGAGTCCGCGGGCCCGTCGGACAAGCCGTCCGAGAGCCCGTCGGAGACCGGCGGATCCGACTCCTCCGATGCGTCAGACGGGTCCGGCGAGTCCGACGGCTCCCAGCGGACGGACGGATCGGACAGGTCCCCGGACGGCGCCGACACGCCCGACACGCCCGAGGCGGAGGCCGGTACCGAGGGCGAGGGCACCGGCAAGCACCGCGGTGCGCCGGACGACCGGCAGCGGGACGGTTCGGACCGCGCCTCGCGCGGATCGCACGGCAAGGACGGAAAGAGCGGCAGGGACGGCAAGCCCGAGCCCGCGGGCGAGTACCGGGTGGAGAGCGGTGACTCGCTCTCCGCGATCGCCGCCGACCTCGGCCTGGACGGCGGCTGGACCTCCCTGTACGAGGGCAACCGCGACACGGTGGGCTCCGACCCGGACCTGATCCTCCCGGGGCAGAGCCTCACGCTGTGACATGACTCTCGATGCCCGCGCCGGAACGCGGGGAAGGCGCCACGGCGGGCGTTGACGACGGGTGAGCGGGCTGATCTCGCGGTCGCCCGTGCTCCCCGCCGGCATCTCAGGGGCAGGTCCTTCCGGGTAAACGCTCCGTTACGGATCGGTTCCGTAACGGAGCGTTTTCTTTACCGGCGGAACAAACGGATCGTCCGCCAGGCGGATAGGCTGCGGGTGCAGCAGTCCTATACACCGAAGGAGAACTTCGTGCCGTCCATCGACGTCGTCGTAGCCCGCGAGATCCTCGACTCGCGAGGCAACCCCACGGTCGAGGTCGAGGTCGGCCTCGACGACGGCAGCACCGGCCGTGCTGCCGTTCCGTCCGGCGCCTCGACCGGCGCTTTCGAGGCCCTCGAACTCCGCGATGGTGACGCCAACCGCTATGGCGGCAAGGGTGTCGAGAAGGCCGTACTCGCCGTCATCGAGCAGATCGGCCCGGAGCTCGTCGGTTACGACGCGACCGAGCAGCGCCTGATCGACCAGGCGATGTTCGACCTGGACGCCACGGCGGACAAGTCCTCGCTCGGTGCGAACGCCATCCTCGGCGTCTCCCTCGCCGTCGCGCACGCCGCCTCCGAGGCGTCAGACCTGCCGCTCTTCCGCTACCTCGGCGGGCCGAACGCGCACCAGCTGCCCGTCCCGATGATGAACATCCTGAACGGCGGCTCGCACGCCGACTCCAACGTGGACATCCAGGAGTTCATGATCGCGCCGATCGGCGCCGAGTCCTTCTCCGAGGCCGTCCGCTGGGGCGCCGAGGTCTACCACTCGCTCAAGGGCGTGCTCAAGGAGCGCGGCCTGGCCACCGGCCTGGGCGACGAGGGCGGCTTCGCCCCCGACCTGGGCTCCAACCGCGAGGCGCTCGACCTCATCCTGGAGGCCGTCAAGAAGGCGGGCTACACCCCCGGCCAGGACATCGCCCTGGCCCTGGACGTCGCGGCCTCCGAGTTCTACAAGGACGGCACCTACAGCTTCGAGGGCCAGAAGCGCTCGGCGGCCGAGATGACGGCGTACTACGAGGAGCTGGTCGCCGCCTACCCGCTGGTCTCCATCGAGGACCCGCTCTTCGAGGACGACTGGGAGGGCTGGGCCGGGCTCACCGCGAAGCTGGGCGACAAGGTGCAGCTCGTCGGCGACGACCTGTTCGTCACCAACCCCGAGCGGCTGGCCCGCGGCATCGAGGAGAAGTCCGCAAACGCCCTGCTGGTGAAGGTCAATCAGATCGGCTCGCTGACCGAGACGCTGGACGCCGTGGAGCTGGCCCAGCGCAGCGGCTTCAAGTGCATGATGTCCCACCGCTCCGGCGAGACCGAGGACGTCACCATCGCCGACCTTGCCGTCGCCACCAACTGCGGTCAGATCAAGGCCGGCGCCCCGGCCCGCTCGGAGCGCGTCGCGAAGTACAACCAGCTGCTGCGCATCGAGGAGATCCTGGACGACGCGGCGGTGTACGCGGGCCGTTCCGCGTTCCCCCGCTTCAAGGGCTGACACTCTGCACGGCCCGGGTCTGTCGTTGACGGCAGACCCCACGTCCCCGCCACCGTTCCCGTACGGTGGCGGGGACGTATGTACGTGACGCGCCGGAGCGCGCCTGAGCGCGCGGCACGCGCTCGCGAGGCGGAGGACACTCGCGAGGCGGAGGACAGGGGAGGAATGTGCCCGCGGACCGGTTCTCGACCGCGACCAGACTCAGAGCTCTCGGCTCCCAGACCGCCGAACGCGTCTACCGCGCGCAGAGCCGCCGCCGCGTACGCGCACCGCGCCGCAGCCGCCTCACCGGCAGAGCCGCACTGCTCGCGCTCGTCGTCTGCTCGATGGTGGTGGCGCTCGCCTATCCGATGCGCCAGTACATCTCGCAGCGCGCGGACATCGAGGACGAGCGCCGCCAGGTCCAGGAGACCGGCGAGCAGGTTCGCGATCTGCGCGAGCTGAAGGCACGCTGGCAGGACCAGGCGTTCGTCGAGCAGCAGGCCCGGCGCCACCTGCACTTCGTACGCCCCGGCGAGACGAGCTACATCCTGCCGGACGGCACCGCCGAGTCGGGGCTGCCGCAGGACCACGGCGGCACCGACCGGCCCTGGTACGAGAAGCTCTGGAGCGGCGTGGACGAGGCCGACTGACCGACTTCCCGGACCGCCCGCCGCTCCCGCCCGCCTGCACGCCCGTCCGCCCCGCCCCGCCCCACCACCTGGAAGCTCCCATGGAAAACCCGCCGCCGCCGACCGCGCCCGCGCCGCCCACCGAGGCCGACATCGCCGCCTTCCAGCAGCAGCTCGGCCGCCCGCCGCGCGGGCTGCGCGCCATCGCGCACCGCTGCCCCTGCGGACAGCCGGACGTCGTCGAGACCGCGCCCCGTCTGGAGGACGGCACGCCGTTCCCCACCACGTACTACCTGACCTGTCCGCGCGCCGCGTCCGCGATCGGCACGCTGGAGGCCGACGGCGTGATGAAGGAGATGACGGCCCGGCTCCAGGAGGACGAGGAGCTGGCCGCCGCCTACCGGGCCGCGCACGAGGACTATCTCGCGCGCCGGGACGCAATCGAGGTGCTGGTGGGCTTCCCCAGCGCGGGCGGCATGCCGGACCGGGTGAAGTGTCTGCATGTGCTGGTGGCGCACGCGCTGGTGGCCGGGCCGGGCGTCAATCCGCTCGGCGACGAGGCGCTGGCCCTGCTGCCCCCGTGGTGGCGCAAGGGGCCCTGCGTGACGCTGTCCGGCGACGACTGACAGCCGCCGCCCTCACCACCCCACCACCCCACCACCCGGCGCCGTTCCGCGCCGCTTGCCCCGCCCGCCCGTGCAAGGAGAACGCCATGACCCGTGTCGCCGCCGTCGACTGCGGCACCAACTCCATCCGGCTGCTGGTCGCCGATGTCGACCCGCGCACCGGGGAGCTCAGGGAGCTGGACCGTCGGATGAAGATCGTCCGTCTGGGACAGGGCGTCGACCGCACGGGCCGTCTCGCGCCCGAGGCGCTGGAGCGTACGTTCGAGGCCTGCCGCGACTACGCCGGTGTCATCCGAGAACTGGGCGCGGAGCGGGTGCGCTTCGTCGCCACGTCCGCTTCCCGCGACGCGGAGAACCGGGACGACTTCGTACGCGGCGTGCGCGATCTGCTCGGCGTCGAACCGGGGGTGATCACGGGCGACGAGGAGGCGGCGTATTCCTTCGCCGGGGCCACCCTGGAGCTGACCCGGGCCGCCGGTGCCACAGGGGCCGCAGGGGCGGGTACGGCGGGCGCGCCTGACGGGGGCCCGGCGCACGAGCCGCCCTATCTGGTCGTCGACATCGGCGGCGGCTCCTCCGAGTTCGTGCTCGGCACCGACGACGGACGGGTACGGGCGGCCCGTTCCGTCGACATCGGCTGTGTCCGGCTCACCGAGCGCCACCAGCTCGCCGATCCGGTGACCGGGAGTCAGGCCGCCGCCGTCCGGGGCGACATCGACGCCGCGCTGGATGAGGTCGCCGGGACGGTACCGCTCACGGAGGCGCGCACGCTGGTCGGTCTCGCCGGTACGGTCACCACGGTCGCCGGAATCGCGCTGGGGCTGGACGCGTACGACCGCGTCGCCACCCACCACTCGCGGCTGAGCGCAGGCCAGGTCGGCGAGATCACGGCGCGGCTGCTCGCCTCCACGCACGCGGAGCGCGCCGCGATTCCCGTGATGCACCCCGGCCGGGTCGATGTGATCACGGCGGGTGCGCTGATCCTGTCGGCCGTGCTGGAGCGCACCGGGGCCCCCGAGGTGATCGTCAGCGAGCACGACATCCTGGACGGGATCGCGGGTCGGCTGGCCGCCGGGCAGTGATCCATGACGCCGCCGCAGCGCTCCGGCACTGAGTGCCGGGCTGCCTGGCACCACGTGCCGGAAGTAAGTTTGTGAAGTCCTTCACAAGAAATAGTCCCCGGTCGGTCCCCGCAGAGGCATGTAAGGGCCGGATAAGAGCCCCTGATCGCCCCATTCGGTCTGCCGGGGCGCGGAACAGGCCAACGGCTCCACCCGCCGGCCGGGTGACTGGTCTACCCGGGCGGCGACCGAGAAGCGCAGCTCAAGGCCGGTGCTTCCGCCCGTCCGGAGGCGGTGGTCCGCCCCTCTGGAGGGATGCGGCGGCAAGGCGGCGGGCAGTGTAGCAGAAGACCCGCAGGTGCTTGTGAACACCCTCACGAGCACCCCCCTCCCAAGTGCTGGATACTCGATTCCATGAGCACCACGGAGCGTCCTCGAATCCTCGTAGTAGGTGGCGGGTACGTCGGCTTGTACGCGGCGCGCCGCATTCTGAAGAAGATGCGGTACGGCGAGGCGACGGTCACCGTCGTCGACCCGCGCTCGTACATGACGTACCAGCCCTTCCTCCCCGAAGCAGCGGCTGGTTCCATTTCCCCCCGCCACGTCGTGGTTCCGCTGCGGCGCGTGCTCCCCAAGGCGGAGGTCCTCACCGGCCGCGTCTCCACGATCGACCAGGACCGCCGGGCCGCCACCGTCGTACCGCTGGTCGGCGAGCCGTACGAGATTCCGTTCGACTATCTGGTCGTCGCGCTCGGAGCCGTCTCCCGCACCTTCCCCATCCCCGGCCTCGCCGAGACCGGCATCGGGATGAAGGGCGTCGAGGAGGCCATCGGCCTGCGCAACCACGTCCTGGAGCAGCTCGACAAGGCCGACTCCACGACGAACGAGGACATCCGCCGCCGGGCGCTGACCTTCGTCTTCGTCGGCGGCGGCTTCGCCGGGGCGGAGACGATCGGCGAGATCGAGGACATGGCGCGCGACGCCGCCAAGTACTACCCGAACGTCAAGCGCGAGGACATGCGCTTCGTGCTCGTCGACGCCGCCGACAAGATCCTTCCGGAGGTCGGCCCCAAGCTCGGCGAGTGGGGGCTCGAACACCTCCAGAAGCGCGGCGTCGAGGTCTACCTGAAGACCTCGATGGACTCCTGCGTCAGCGGCCACGTGGTGCTCAAGAACGGGCTGGAGGTGGACTCCAACACCGTCGTGTGGACCGCGGGCGTCAAGCCCAACCCCGCGCTGGCCCGCTTCGGTCTGCCGCTCGGCCCCCGCGGCCATGTCGACACCACCTCGACGCTCCAGGTAAAGGGTGTCGGCCACGTCTGGGCCGCGGGCGACAACGCCCAGATCCCGGACCTCGCCGCGGGCGAGGGCAAGTGGTGCCCGCCGAACGCCCAGCACGCCCTGCGCCAGGCCAAGACCCTCGGCGACAACGTCATCTCCGGCATGCGCGGCTTCCCGCAGAGCGACTACAAGCACGCGAACAAGGGCGCGGTCGCCGGGCTGGGGCTGCACAAGGGCGTCGCGATGATCGTCATGGGCAAGATGACGATCAAGCTCAAGGGGCGGCTCGCCTGGTACATGCACCGTGGCTACCACGGCATGGCCGTACCGACCTGGAACCGCAAGATCCGGGTCTTCGCCGACTGGACGCTCGGCATGTTCCTCAAGCGCGAGGTCGTCTCGCTCGGCGCGATGGAGAAGCCGCGCGAGGAGTTCGCGGAGGCCGCCGGACCCGTCATGGCCGCCGCCACCGCCGAGGGGCGGCGGGCGGAGAAGGCCCAGCAGGCCGGGGAAGCCCAGCGGGCAGAGAAGGCAAGGGCAAGCTGACCCTCCGCTGCACCTCGTACACCGATACGCCGAAGGGGCGTGAGCCATCCGTGGTGCTCACGCCCCTTCGGCGTGTCCGCACGGCCGCTGCTGACGACCTCCCCCGCACCTCCTCGCCGTACGGGCGAACCCGCCACCGGGCTGACGCGCCCTCATCACACGGGCACACCCCGGCCGAAGGCTCGCGGCCGCATCCGCCGGCACGGGGCGAGCAGTGGGAAGCCTCGGGCTTGCTACGGCGTTGCACTGGGCACAGCCGCGCAGTAGGGCTGTATACGTGCTGACAAGCCCGCTCATGACGGAGGTGTGCCATGGCCGACGCCGCGCCGCGGCTCCATGCCCTTGCGGAAAAGGTACTCAATACGCCCGTCCCGGTACGCATCCGGGCCTGGGACCGCAGCGAGGCAGGGCCACCGGGCGCACCGACCCTCGTCATCCGCCACCGGCGGGCGCTGCGCCGCATTCTCTGGCGGCCGGGCGAGCTGGGCCTGGCACGGGCCTGGGTGGCCGGTGAGATCGACATCGAAGGCGATCTGTTCGAAGCGCTCGACGGAATCTCCCAGCTCCTCTGGGAGCGCGACCGGGAAGCCGACGGCGCAGGCGCAGGCGCGGGCGGCGGAGAAGGCGGCGAGAAGGGCAGCGGCCCCGAGCCCTCCCGCGGTCTCCCGGCGCTCGCACGCGACCCGGCCGTACGTGCCGCCGCCCGCGAACTGGTGCGGCTTGCGGGCCCCTGGCCGCCGCCCCCGCCCCCGCCCGAAGAGGTGCGCAACCGCACCGGACTGCGCCACACCCTGCACCGCGACCGGCGGGCGATCAGCCACCACTACGACGTGGGCAACGAGTTCTACGAACTGGTGCTCGGCCCGTCCATGGTCTACTCCTGCGGCTACTGGGACGAGCCCGGCACCCGCGGCGCCGGCGGCACGCTCGATGAAGCGCTCGACGAGGCGCAGCACGCCAAACTCGACCTGATCTGCCGCAAGCTGGCGCTGCGCCCGGACCAGCGGCTGCTGGACGTGGGCTGCGGCTGGGGCTCGATGGTGCTGCACGCGGCGCGCGAGTACGGCGTGCAGGCGGTGGGTGTCACGCTCTCCCAGGAGCAGGCGTCGTACGCCCGCAAGCGGATCGCCGACGCCGGGCTCACCGACCGGATCGAGGTGCGCGTCCAGGACTACCGCGAGGTCGCGGACGGGCCGTACGACGCGATCTCCTCGATCGGCATGGCCGAGCATGTGGGGTCGGCGCGGTACCGCGAGTACGCCGAGGTGCTCCACGGGCTGCTGAAGCCCGGCGGGCGGCTGCTCAACCACCAGATCGCGCGCCGCCCCGCACAGGACGAGGAGGCGTACGAGATCGATGACTTCATCGACGCCTACGTCTTCCCGGACGGCGAACTCGCGCCCGTCGGCCGGACGATCGGCCTGCTGGAGGAGGCGGGCTTCGAAGTCCGCGATCTGGAGTCGCTCCGCGAGCACTACGCGTGGACGCTGCGCTCCTGGGTCGCCCGGCTGGAGACGCACTGGTCAGAGGCGAATCGATTCACCTCGCCCGGCCGCGCCCGGGTGTGGCGGCTCTACATGGCGGCCTCGGCGCTCGCCTTCGAACACAACCGGATCGGCGTGAACCAGGTACTGGCGGTCCGCACCCCCGCAAACGGCAGGTCGGGGCTCCCCCTCCACACCCGCGACTGGCAAGCCGCCTGACCGCCGTGCCGGGGCGGTGAGCGGGGCCTGTCCAGGCGGGGGTCGGCCCGCCTGGACATGCTCCCGTCCGGCGCCGCCCCACCCGACCGGCGCGCCGCCGCCTCCGCCTCCGCGTGCGCCCGGCTCGCGCCGGGACGGACAGCCCCCGGTGGCCAAGCCGGTGACTGCGACCCGGCGGGGCCCGTCCGGGCGGGTGACGGCGATGGCAGGCGTCGGCCGTGCCGCCAGGGGCGGGGCGGCCGGGCCCGGGACGGGCCAGGGCCCGGCACCCCCTCCGCGGGTGCCGGGCCCTGGTGCGTGTGGCTGCGCGACCACGGTGGGCCGGGCAGTACACGGTTTTACTCGGTTTTGATCGCGGCCAGCATGTTCATCTTTGCCGCCCGCCGGGCGGGCCACAGTGCGGCGAGCACGCCGACCGCCGCGGCGAGTGCCAGGAACAGGGCCATCCGGCCCCACGGCAGCACCAGCGAGTAGGCGTCCAGGCCCGCGGAGGCGATCAGTTCACCGACGGACCAGCCGAGGAACACACCGAGCCCGATACCGAGCACGCCTCCGAAGAGTGAGATCACCAGCGATTCGAGCCGGACCATCCGCTTGATGCCGCGCCGGTCCAGGCCGATGGCCCGCAGCATCCCGATCTCCTGGCCGCGTTCGAAGACCGACATGGCCAGGGTGTTGACGACCCCGAGGACGGCAACGATCACGGCCATCGCCAGCAGCCCGTACAGGATGTTCAGCATGAGGCTGATCACCTGGGCGATGGACTCGGAGAGGTCCTCCTTGTCCTGGACGAGGACGGCCGGGTTGTTCCCGAGGCCCTTCTCCAGCGACTCCTTCACGGATTCGCTGGCGCCGTCCTTGGTCTTCACCATGACCTGCATGTCCTCGATCTTGGACAGGTGCGGGGTCAGAGTCCTGTTGTCCACCATGGCACCGCTCATCAGCGCGTTGCCCTTGTAGATGCCGCCGACGGACAGGGTGCCCTTCGCGCCGTCCTGGTACGTCACCGCGACGTCCGAGCCGACCTTCCAGCCGTTGTCCTCGGCGGTGTCGTCGTCGACGACGATCTTCTTGCCGCCACCGAGGCCGTCCCAGGAGCCCGCGGTGAAGTCGAGCTGGGTCAGCCCGCTCACGGTGTCGCCGTTCACCCCCATCAGCGTCTCGTTCTCACCGTCGAGGCGGGTGGAGGCGAAGCGGTACGCGGTGCTGGACGTGACCTGGTCCATGGACCGCAGCTTCTCCTCCACATCGGGGGAGAGCGGCTCGAAGTTGGCCATCGAGATCGTGTAGTCGGCCTTGATCGCGTCGCTTGCCATCTTGTCGATGGCGTTCTGCACACCACTGGCGATCACGGTGAGGCCGGTGATGAGGGTGAGCCCGATCATCAGCGCGGAGGCGGTGGCTGCCGTACGGCGCGGGTTGCGCACCGCGTTCTGGCGGGCCAGCTTGCCGCTCACGTTGAACAGCCGCAGCACCGGGGCGGACGCCGCGATCAGCGGGCGGGACAGCAGCGGCGTCAGGACGAAGACGCCGATCAGCAGCAGGCCCGCGCCCAGGCCCATCAGGGCGTTGTCCCCGCTGGCGGACGCGGCGATCACGAGCGCCGCGCCGCCGCCCGCGAGGACGGCACCGATGGAGTTCCGTACGATCAGCGAGCGGGTGGTGGCGGGGGCGTGCATGCTGCCCATGGCCGCCACCGGCGGGATCTTCGCCGCGCGCCGGGCGGGCAGCCAGGCGGCGAGCACCGTCACCACGACGCCCACCACGAGGGCCGTCACGATGGTCGTCGGCGAGATGATCAGCGGTCCGTCCGGCATCTCGCCCAACGAACCGACGAGCGAGCGCAGTCCGACCGCGATCCCGATGCCGGCTGCCAGGCCCGCGACGGCGGCGATGACGCCGACGGCGGTGGCCTCGATCAGTACCGAACGGGTCACCTGGCGGCGGCTGGCTCCGACCGCCCGCAGCAGCGCCAGTTCCTTGGTGCGCTGGGCCACCAGCATGGTGAAGGTGTTGGCGATGATGAAGATGCCGACGAAGAGCGCGATACCGGCGAAGGCCAGCATGGCGGTCTGCATGCCGGACATCTGGCTTTCGATCTCCTTCGACTGGTCATCGGCGAGCTTCTGCCCGGTGACCGCCTTGGATTCGGGCGGCAGGATCTTCTCGGCCGCCGTCTCCAGCTGCTGCTGCGTGGTGCCCGCGGCGGCCCGCAGCTGGATCTCGGTGTACTGGCCGGGCTCGGCGAACAGCTTCTGCGCGGTGTCGTTGTCGAAGAGGACGAGGGAGCCGCCCGCGGCGACGTTCCCGTCGTCCGTGGTGAAGACGCCGACGACCTTCTCCTGGTGCACCGGGCCGCTGAGCGAGGTGGCGACGGTGTCACCGACCTCGTAGCCGGTGCGGTCCGCGGTCTTGTGGTCGATGGCGATCTCGCCCGCGTTCGCCGGGGCCCGGCCTTCCTTCATCGGGTAGCGGTGGTCGCTACCCTTGCCGTCGGGGCCCGCGTAGTAGTTCGCGCCGAGGGTGCCCCAGCCGTCGCCGACGAGGTCGCCGTCCTTGTCGGACAGCCCGGCGAAGCCGGAGACGACGCCGGTCGCCGACTTGGCGCCGGGCAGCGCCGCCGCCTCGTCGAGGGTCTTCTGGGTGAGGTTGGGGGCCGGGCCGAGGTTCTTCTTGTCGTCCTTGTCCGGGTCGTCGGGCTGGATCGCCACGTCGACGTGGCTGAATCCCTTCTCGGAACTCTTCTGGAAGGCGTCCTGGATTGTCGAGGTGAAGACCAGGGTGCCGGCGACGAAGGCCACGCCGAGCATGACGGCGAGCACGGTCATCAGCAGCCGGGCCTTGTGCGCCAGCACATTGCGCAAGGCGGTACGGAACATGGGGCAGTCCTGAGGAAGTGGTCCGCGCCCTCGTGGGCAGCGCGCACCGCCGCGCGGGGGCGGTGGACGCTGCGCAATGCGGGACGCGGGGCGCGGAGTCGGAAGCGGATGGCGGACGACGGGGGTCAAGTGCCGTCGGCCGCCCGGGGCCTGGGGGCCGGGGCTTGAAGCCTTGGGGCCTGGAGCCTTGGGGGCCTGGGGCCTGGTACTGCGAGCGGGGAGTTGCCGCTGCTCAGCTGGTGCGGCCTCGGGCGTCGAAGTCCTTCATGCGGTCGAGCACCGACTCCGCGGTGGGGTCGGCCATGTCGTCGACGATGCGGCCGTCCGCCAGGAAGACCACCCGGTCCGCGTAGGCGGCGGCGACCGGATCGTGAGTGACCATCACGACGGTCTGACCCAGTTCCCGTACGGAGTTGCGCAGGAAGCCGAGGACTTCGGCGCCTGCGCGGGAGTCGAGGTTTCCGGTCGGCTCGTCGCCGAATATGATCTCGGGCCGGGATGCGAGGGCGCGGGCGACCGCGACGCGCTGCTGCTGGCCGCCGGAGAGCTCGTTGGGGCGGTGCTTGAGCCGGCCGGAGAGCCCGACCGTCTCGATCACCCGGTCCAGCCACTCCTTGTCCGGCTTGGTGCCCGCGATGTCCATCGGCAGGGTGATGTTCTCCAGCCCGTTGAGGGTGGGAAGCAGGTTGAACGCCTGGAAGATGAAGCCGATGCGGTCCCGCCGAAGCTGGGTCAGCTTCTTGTCCTTCAGCGAGGTCAGTTCGGTGTCGCCGATCCGGGCGCTGCCGGAGGAGATCGAGTCGAGGCCCGCCATGCAGTGCATCAGCGTGGACTTGCCGGAGCCGGACGGCCCCATGATCGCGGTGAACTCCGCCTGCCGGAAATCGACGGAGACACTGTCCAGGGCGACCACCTTGGTCTCGCCCTGTCCGTAGACCTTTGAAAGGTCAGTGGCGCGTGCGGCGGCGGCACCGGAAGGCACTGCCGCGTAGGAGGCGCCGGCTGCGGCCTGGGTGGTGGTCACGAGAACGTGCTCCTGTCGTGGCGTGTGGGGTGTCCGTGAAGCGGACGGCGGAACATCCTTATCCTCCCCTCATTTTGACGTCCGCGGATCAACCGGTGAACCGGTTTCCGGGGGAGCCCTAGGAGGTATGCCGAGAGCAGTTCGTCCTACCTGGGGATGACACAACCCTGATGCGGGGGAGGAGAGCTGTGGTCGGGCGGCGACTTTCCGTCATTTCTGGTGACCTGCGCGGACCTGCGGGGGAGGGCTCCGAAGAGGGGAGTGTGCGGCTGATAGGTCGTCAGTTGTCAATAAAATAAGACAACATCGGGCTCTCGAGCCGGTGTTCGGGTGGAGACCTGGATAGGCTCATCCCACGTCTTGGGGGGCTTAGGCGGTCCTCTTCGGCGTGCAGGCGTCTGCCTGGAGCCAGTGCCCGGATGGTGGAATGCAGACACGACGAGCTTAAACCTCGTTGGCCCTTCGGGCCGTGCCGGTTCAAGTCCGGCTCCGGGCACCTCCGCGCCTACATGCGCTCACCTGCGGTGATGCAGCGAAATCTATGCGCTACGTTGCCCTCGCGGGAGCACCGTGGGAGCGCACGGAACTACTCTGCGTGGCTGTCGGGCGGGCACGCGTGTGAGAAAACAAGACCGCAGAGCCGGTCGGTCCCGTCCCGGCGCACGGTGCGGGTGACCTCCGGCGTAGGGCAGGGCCTCGTCGATCCACCACCACAGTTGACTGCACCGCGCTCTCGTCTTCCGTGTAACGCCGGTTTCGGGGAAACCCCGTACACCTGGGGCAGATGGTGAGAGGGTTGTGGAGGTGGTCTGTGGGGCGTGCTCATCGCGGCAGTGAGCGTGATCCCTTTCACCGGATCGCGTGTTGCCGTGGTGCTGATGGTCGGATCGACGTCGTACGCGTCGGTCGGAGTCGGGGGTCTGATGCGAGTTCTGTTGTTGACGTTTTTCCATGGCCTTGGTCATGTGGTGCGTACCGCGCGGGTGGGCTCGGCGTTGGTCGCTGCCGGTGCCGAGGTGCTGGTCGGCACGGCCGAGCCGGCGCGGCACATCATGACCGCCCAGGGCCTGGATTCGTTCCCCCTCACGGAACTGCCGCCGTTCCCGCCCAGAGAGCCTGGTGAGGAGCCCCCGCCCGCCCCGGCGAGAATCCGGTTGGCCGAGCCGGATTACCTCACCGTCTGCCTCGCCGAGGAGCGGGCGGCGATCAGGGAGTTCCGTCCGGACATGGTGGTCAGCGACTTCCGCGTGACGGGCGCGGTCTCCGCCGCCCTGGAGGGTGTCCCGGCCGCCTGGATCGTCAACTCCGGCTTCTTCACCCACCCCTTTCCCCAAGTGATGAGCGACGTGGTGCCGCAGCTGAGGCAGCTGGGCGTGCCCGAGGACATCGCGTGCCGCATCCTGGGGGACGTCCTCTACATTCCGGACTGGTCGCGCTACGACCCGCTGTCCGGCATCACCTCCCAGGAGTCAGCGGCTGCCCTGCGCTCCCTGGCCGAGATCCGGCATGTCGGCCCCGTACTGAAGGAAGCCCCGGACCAGTCGCCGTCGCGGGCCGAGGCGCGCAAGCGGCTTGGTGTCGACGCGGACGGCCCCCTGGTGTACGTCAGTCTCGGCGGCACGGCCCAGGGCTTCGGCCCGCTCACCACGATCGCCTCCCTGCTCGGTGAAGTCCCCGCCCGCACCGTGCTGGTGACCGGCCCCAACATCCCTCCCGAACGCCTCCCCGGCCACACCGCCGACCAGATCATGGCGTACACGGAGGACAGCATGCTCTGGACGAGGGCCGCCGACCTCGTCGTCACACACGGGGGGCACACCTCCACGATGGAGGCCCTCTGCCTGGGCACACCCCTTCTGGCGCTTCCCGGCCACGCGGAGCAGGAGTGGAACGCCTCTCGCGCGGTCTCCCTCGGCACCGGCGAGGTCCTGCCAGCCGATGACGTCGAGGCGGAGTTCGTCCCCACCGTCACCCGTCTCCTCGGTGACAGGGGCCTGGCCCACCGGGCTCGCACGGTGGGCGAGGTGCTGGCCTACCGCGACGGGGCCGCCGAACTCGCCTCCCACGTCATGGCTTTCGCCTCGCTCGCGGCACTGGAGCGGAAGCGGGATGACTGAGTCCCCGTCGGCGCCCGAGCTGTCGGTCGTCGTCATCACCCGGGACGACGAGACCTCCTTGCGCAGGCTTGTCGCCTCCCTGGGTGCAGCCGGCCAGGTCACGGACGCGTCCTACGAGATCATCGTCGTGGACGACGGTTCTACGCCTTCGGTGCGTGCCGACCTGGCCGAACTGACCGGCGGCGTCCCGCTCCTGCTACTACGCAGGGGCGGCGCGGGTAACCGCTCGGCAGCCCGGGCGGAGGGCGCGGAAAGGGCGCGCGGTCGCGTTCTCGCCTTCGTCGATTCGGACCAGGAGGCCCCCGCACACTGGGTCGCCGAACACCTGCGCTGGCAGCGCGCCTTTCCCTCTGCCGTGGTCGCCGGTCATCGGCGGCACCGTGACGAACCGGGTTCGTCCCACTGGCGGCCCGAAGTGCGGACCCGCGTCACGGCGGAGTTCTCCCAGAACTACGCGCGTATCGCGGGCGCCTGGTATCTGCCTTTCGGCTGCAACCTGTCCGTGCCGACCGCGCTCTACCACGAACTCGGCGGCCACAGCGACATCTTCGTCGGCTGGGGCTACGAGGACCATGACTTCGGCTACCGGGCCTGGGCCGCCGGCACCCGCACCGTGCACAACCCCTTCGCCTGGACCTGGGACCAGCACCACGTGGTGCGCACCGACGGCGACCGGGTCGCTGAGTGGGAAGCCAACCGAGCCCGCTTCCTGGCCGCCCACCCCGATCCTCACGCCCAGGCCGTGCGGCTCATCGACAACTACCCATCCGGTGAGGGCTCCTCACCCGGGCAGATGTGGATGGACTCCTTCCGCCAGTTCGACGCCGCGCTCCGCCTTCTCGACGACATCCCGGACCCGGCACCGCCCACACGCACCCTGACGGTCCTCTCACCCGTCGACGCGGCCCACGCCCGCACGCTGCTGTACGAGGACGTGCCGCTGCGCATCGTCGACGGCCTGCCCGGCTCGGACCTCGACCTGGAGGTCCAGCGCGAAGACCTCACCCACATCGAATACCACGCGCTACTGAGCTGAAGGAACCGGCCAGCTCACACACCCCACTGGTCTTCACCGCACCGAGGAATCTGGGACCGGTATGGCTCTTCTCCTGCGCTCACCACTTGGCGCGTGCCTGCTACTCGTATCCGCGATGACGGGCGTGATCAGCGTCGGATATCCCCTGGCGCTGAACTCAGCCGGCTTCGCCAAGGCGGACATCGCCCTGTTCTTCGTCATCAACTCCGTGATCGCCTTCACACTCGCGCTCTCCTCCAGCCGGCCTGCGGCACTCCGACACGCGTATCGGCTGCTGGTGCCCGCTCTGCTGATCGGGGCGTTGGGCGTCACCCTCGTCTGCACCGGCCACTCACTGCCTCTGGTCAGCCTCGGCGGTGCGCTGTCCATGGCAGCGGCTGTGTCTCTCCCGCTGATCCTGCGGCAGCTTCAGACGTCGCCAGCGGCCGCCGAACTGTCCGACTCCGTGCTCGCCGCCCGCACCCGCTGGATCGCCGTAGCGGGATACATCACGGGTGTCGCCGGTTTCGCCGGCTCCAGCTCCCTCACCGCATGGTGGCCTGGCTGGATACCCGTGGGCGCGGCCGTCCCGCTGCTGGCCGGCGCAGCTGTACTCGCAGCCGTCAGCAAGCGTGCCGTGACGGCGGCCACCCTCGCTGGTGCCACGGCTGGACGGACCTCCGTGGGCCGTCCCCCGGAGGACGTTGCCGGCCGGCTCGGGGCACGCCCTGCCCTGCTCCTCGGGGTGGCGGCGATCGTCCTGCTCAAGGCTGCCGACAGCCTGCGCCTCGTGTACCTGCCGCTGTTCGTCATCGCCTCCGGGTGGGACGAACGTCTCAACAGCCTTCTCTTCATGGCCACTGCCCTCGTCGAGCTCGCCATTCTGCCGTGGCTCGGCCGCTCCGGTGAGCGTCACCCCGCCGCGCGTCTGCTCGCCCTCGCGGCCCTTGGCGGCGCCGTGTCCTTCGCCCTCACCGCCGCCTGGGCCAGCTTCGGCTCCCTGCTGGCCTCCCAAGTGATCTACGCCGTCTTCGCCGCGGCGCTCCAGTCGCTCGGGATGGTGGTCCTCGCGGGTCTGATGAGGGGCGGTCTGCCCGCCGGCGCCGGCCTGTTCGCCGGTGTGATGCAACTCGGCTCCCTGGTGGGAATCCTCGCCCCGCTCACCGTTTCCGGCTACCGACCCGCCCTCTTCTGGATCGCGGTCGTCTTCTGCGCCGTCTCAGCCATCGTGTTGACGCTCCTGAGCCGGCTTACCAGTCCATCCGCCCCCTCATTACCCGGAGAGGTACCGATGACGATGTCCTCCACGAAGCTCCCAGCTGACGCTCGACGTCGACTGCACGACGAACCACAGACCACGCTCACACCCGACCTTCTGGTCCAGCCGGTTGATGTGGATCTCGCCCTCAGCGAAGGCGGCCGTTCACCCGTCGAAGGGTTGCCCGGCTGGCACAGCCACGGGGTGACCGCCGCCGTGGATCGCATACGGGAAGGCCACAGGCACGGCATCGGCGAGTTCGTCCTGCGTATCTCGGACACGAGCACCGACAGCAGACAGCGCTCCCTCTCCGCCCAGCTCGACCGGCACGCTTCCGCCGTCAGCCACCTCGTGCGGGAGGCGCCCCCGGGCATCCGCTGCACGGTCGATCCCTTCGCCCTCGCACTCAACCCCGACGGCACCTGGGGCCTGCGAGACGACACCGACGGCCTGGACGTACCAGCTACCTACGCGCTGCTGCGCGACACCGCCGCCGCTGTCGCCGAGGCCGGGGCTCACGGCATCGTGACCTTGGGCCGCCTGCCTCTGGAGGTGACGCACACCCGAGCGGGCATCACGTCGGTGAAGGGCCGCACACGCCTCTACTCGTTCTCGCAGAACAGTGAGACGAGCACGGCCTACGTCTATCTCGACGAAGACCACCGCGACACCGGGCAGAAGATCCTTCCCGGGAACCTGACGGAGATGACGCTGTGGTCACTGCTCGATGCCTTCCAAGGCACTGAGGTCTCGGTCACCAAGCCGCTGGAGAACTTCCACGCCACGCTCGACCTGGCCCGGCACATCCAGCACGAGGAACTCGTCGACCGACTGCTGAGCAGCCTCGACCCGACCGTGTCCGGCCTGCCGCCCCTCTCCGGCGACACGGCACGCTTGGTCGCCGAACTGCTGGACTCCCCGCAGACCGTGATGAAGTCACTCGAGCAGCTTGAGCTGTACGGCTACACCGTCTCGGGGACGACTCGCGCCTTGTCCGTCCTGGCCGCCGCCGACGGGCTGCGCCTGGCGAGGGCCCGCCTGGAGGAGTCCTGGCACAACTGGCTCGCCGCGGCCGGCCCCCAAGGCGGCCGCATCATCGACCGGAACGCCATCAGCTACCTCCAGGGTGGCCTGCTAGGGGCTGTCCCGTAATCCCTGGCGGGCGCACGACGACAGTTACGGCACCTCGCTGCGTTGCCGGAACGCCCGGATACGCCCAGTATGAGGACGCCCCTCCGCCTTGCGAAGCACCGCATCTGACGCCGCGCGCTGATCCACCAGGGACTACGGGACAGAACCCCCATGAAGCCCCTTCCCGGACGGAGCGCCCGGCGGCTCGTCGGCGCGGCGGCGCTCGCCGCCGCCCTGGCCGGGCCGTACGCCTCGCCGCTGTAGGTCGATCGGGTGAAGGGGGCTCGTACGGTCCCGGCTCCGGTGTCGTGCGTCGCGGCGCCGTACCGCCGTGTACGGGGCCTCAAAGCCCCTCGCCGCTCCCCACGGACACGCATGGTTCCGGAACAATCACAGCCGTTCCCTCGTTCTTACTGCTGCGTTAGCGTGCAGTAATGAGGTGTCGGCTTTGCCTGGGCATTACTGTAGTGGCGAGGCCGCGTCGTGCGGTCATGGAGGAGTGAGATGAGGAGCAGTAACCCGGTCTTCTCGCGACGGGGGTTCAGCCGCGACAACGGCAATGCCGGATTCAACACCGCGCAGCAGCCGCAGGCCGGGGCCCCACAGGCGACGAACCCGTATGCGAACAACCCGTACGCCCAGCCGCAGGCCGCGCCGGGCTTCCAGGGAGCGCCCCCGGCGGCTCCGCCGCACGCCGGGCGCATGACCATGGACGACGTGGTCGCCCGTACCGGCATGACCGTCGGCCTCGTCGTGGTCATGGCGGCCGTCGCCTGGATCACCGATCTTCCTCTGGGCCCGGCCATCGGCGCCGCCCTGGTGGCGATGGTGCTGGCGCTGGTGCAGGCATTCAAGCGCAAGGCCTCGCCGCCGCTGATCCTGGCCTACGCGGCGTTCGAGGGCCTCTTCCTCGGCGCCATCAGCAACTACGTCGACAGCCGTATCGCCGACGGCGCCGCGATGCAGGCCGTACTGGGCACGATGGCCGTCTTCACCGCGGTCCTCGTGATGTACAAGACGCGGATCATCCGGGTCACCCAGCGGTTCTACCGCTTCGTGCTGGCGGCGGCCATCGGCTTCGTCCTGCTGATGGGCGTGAACCTGCTGTTCGCCGTCCTCGGCGGCGGCGACGGCCTGGGCTTCCGCAGCGGCGCCATGGGCGTCCTCTTCGGCGTCATCGGCATCATCCTCGGCGCCTGCTTCCTCGCTCTCGACTTCAAGCAGGTCGAGGACGGCATCGCGTACGGCGCGCCGCGCGAGGAGTCCTGGATGGCGGCCTTCGGGCTGACCCTCACGCTGGTGTGGATCTACCTCGAGTTCCTCCGGCTCGTCGCGATTCTGCAGGGCGGCGACTGACCGGGACGGAGACTGGCTGACCGGCCCGGAGTCGGCTGACCGGCAAGAGAGGGACCCGCGAGGCACTTGCCTCGCGGGTCCTTTGCGTACGCCTCAACTGCTGTCTTGCGGCGTGTGTGTGTTGTGCGGTGTGTGCCCGCGGGTGCCCCGCATCTGCGGAGCTGCGGTCACAGGTGGCGCGCGGCGCGCCTCAGGTCGTACTCGTGAATGATCGCCTTCGCGTGCCCGTAGGAGAGCTCGTGCTCTCCGCGGAGCCAGCTCACCTTCTCCTCGAACCGGAAGAGGGCGGGCCCCTCATCGACAGTGCGAAGCCAGTCGGACACCTCACGACCGGTGCAGTGGGGGATTCTCGAGAGGAGGTTCTGATGGGTCTGGTCGGAGAAAGTCTGGGACATCGGCGCCTCCGGACGCTGGCTCAGGGAGTCCTTGACGCCACCGTGCCTGACTGTTGGGGCAATGGCAACCGCCCGGTGGCCCACGCTTACGGTCAGTCCGGCGGATCCTCTCAAAGACTCACCGGACAGGCCCTAGGCTTGCGGCATGCTCGACACCACCCCACTGACCGCCGGAGTGGACCGGCTCGCCGACCGCCTGCGCGCGACTCCCCAGAGCGCGCTGCGACGCGGCGCGGCGGCCGAAGGACTGGCCCTGGCCAGGGAACTGGCCCGGCGCGCGCAGCTTGCGGAGTTCCCGGGACGGGCGCCGTACGAACTGCCCGACGCCGGTCCCTTCGCCGTCGGGGACCAGCTTTCGGTTGCCGGGCACGATCTGGCACTTGCGCTCGCCGCTGCGGACGACGCCGCCGGGCTGGCCGACTCCGTGCGCCTGCTGCCCGGCGGCGCGGGGCCGGGCGTGGGGCCGGAGGCTACAGCGAGGCGATGATGCGGTCGGCGAGCGTGTAGACGCGCTCGTCACCGACGGCGAAGGTCAGCGAGTACGCCCCCGTGATGCCCGAGCCGCCCAGCAGCACCGGTGGCAGGCCCGCGGTCAGCGCGTCAGCGAGGTGCTGGGCCGTCTGGTGATGACCGGGCGACATGCAGAGGGTGGTGCCGTCCTCGAAGGCGTAGACGTCCGGCGTGCCCAGGGGCCCCGGGCGTACGTCGGCCAGCGGTGTACGGGCCTCCGCCAGCTCCGACAGCCGCCGCACCGTGCGTGCGTGGTCGGCCAGGACCGGACCGCCGGACAGCGCGGCGTAGCCGGCGGCGTCGGCGTGGTCCACCTTGTCGTGGGGATCGCCCGCGGCAGCCGGATCGGCCGGACCGACGGGGTCGCCGTTCAGATTGAAGTCGGGGTGTGAGGGGTGGCGGCGGCGTGCGGCTGCCAGTTCCGCGGCCTCGTGCTCCGGGCCGAACAGCCGCTCCGTGTCGCCGTCGCCCTCCTCGCGCGGCCCGGAGCCGTACGGCAGCTCGGCGCCGTACGCGAGACCGTCCTCCAGGGCCCCGCCGCAGTCGCCCTGCCCGCCCTGGCGCGGCACGAACGCCTCGCCCTGCAGCAGGCCGTGCAGGCCCTCCAGACCGTCCAGCCTGCCCTCCAGGAGCGCCTCCAGCAGGGCGGCGCCGTCCGGATCGGGAGCGTCGGAGACGAGCTCGTACTCCGTGCCGTGGCCCGCCAGCAGGGCGCCGCCCTCCGGTCCCGTGTCACGCGCTTCCTGCGCCGCCCAGAAGGCCCGTGCCTCGGCGAGCTCCCGCTCGCGCTCCTCGGCGAGCGCCTCGGTGACGGCGGCGCGGATCTCCTCGGCGGGGGTGCTGCGGGCGGCGGGGATCCGCTCCGAACCGGCGGCCGGGGTACGGGCGGCCTCGGCCCGCTCCAGCTGCGCGCGCACCGCACTCAGCTCACGGTGCAGCCCGCGTGCGGTGTGCAGGGCAGCGCCGCCCATGGCCGTGGCGACCGCCGCGGCCGACAGCAGAATGAGGGATATGGCGCTCACAGACGTACTCCCGGTTCTGGGAGCGGCCGGCAACGGGAGCGGTGTCGCGGCGGCCCGTGCTGACGCCCGGTCGCGCTGTCGTCGGTCGCCGACGCACCGCGTCGGCTCCGCCCGCCTCGCCGGACTCGGCCCGGACACCACTCCTTCTCGCACTCCGTGTGCCGGTCGCTCTGACTCGATCCCCCGAATTCCTACCGCAGTTTCGACGGCGGGACTTGATGACCGTAGTGCAAAACGCCATCAAGGGGGCACGCCGAAAGGCCCGGGTCTTCCGGCCATACCGCTGCGACCAGCAGGAATACCGCACCCCCAGGGGATATATCACATCCTGGGGGCGCTTCGGTCTCGAAGGTGTTGAGTTGGCGGGCGGGGAAACAATTCCGCCCAGTTCGATTCTGTCCGGGTTTCGTCCGGCGCTCGTCCGGGCGGCCGGGGCCGGGGCCGGGGCCGCGCTGGTCGGCTCGCTGGTCCGGCCCGTCCGTAGTTCAGCTGAGGCGCTCCAGGACCATCGCCATGCCCTGCCCGCCCCCGACGCACATCGTCTCCAGCCCGAACTGCTTGTCGTGCCACTGGAGGGAGTTGATCAGCGTCCCGGTGATGCGGGCGCCCGTCATCCCGAACGGGTGGCCGACGGCGATCGCGCCGCCGTTGACGTTGAGCCGGTCCAGATCGATCCCGAGGTCCTGGTAGGAGGGGATGACCTGGGCGGCGAAGGCCTCGTTGATCTCGACGAGATCGATGTCGCCGATCGACATCCCGGCTCGCGCCAGTGCCTGCCTGCTCGCCTCCACGGGGCCATAGCCCATGATCTCGGGGGAGAGCGCGGAGAGGCCGGTGGAGACGACCCGGGCCAGCGGCGTGATGCCCAGCTCACGCGCCTTGACATCGGACATGACCACCAGCGCGGCGGCGCCGTCGTTCAGCGGGCAGCAGTTGCCCGCCGTCACCCTGCCGTCCGGCCGGAAGACCGGCTTCAGGCCCTGCACGCCCTCCAGTGAGACGCCCGCGCGGGGGCCGTCGTCCTGGGAGACCACGGTGCCGTCCGGGAGGGTCACCGGGGTGATCTCGCGCTCCCAGAAGCCCTCCGCGATCGCCTTCTCGGCGAGGTTCTGCGACCGGACGCCGAACTCGTCCATCTCCTGCCGGGAGACGCCCTTGTGCCGGGCGAGATTCTCGGCGGTCTGCCCCATCGCGATGTACACGTCGGGCACCTCGTCCGCCCCGCGCGGGTCCGTCCAGCCCTCGCCGCCCTGCTCCGCACGCGTGGCCGTACGCGCCTCGGCATCGGCGAACAGCGGGTTGTGGGTGCCGGGCATGCCGTCCGAGGAGCCGTTGACGGCGCGCGAGACCATCTCCACCCCGGCCGACAGGAAGATGTCGCCCTCGCCCGCCCTGATCGCGTGCATCGCCATCCGGGTCGTCTGGAGCGAGGAGGAGCAGTAACGGGTGATGGTGCAGCCGGGAAGGTGGTCCATGCCCAGCTGCACGGCGACCACCCGGCCCAGGTTGTGGCCCTGCTCGCCGCCCGGCAGGCCGCAGCCCAGCATCAGGTCCTCGATCTTCGCGGGGTCCAGCTCCGGGACCTTCGCCAGCGCGGCCTTGATGATCTCGGTGGTGAGATCGTCCGGGCGCAGGTCCTTCAGCGATCCCTTGAAGGCACGTCCGATGGGCGAGCGGGCGGCAGAGACGATCACTGCTTCGGGCATCACGCGGCTCCGTGGGTGGCGAGGATGGCGTTGCGCGCCGTACGGATGCGGGGGTTGCACGGTGCGTTCTAGGAAGCTACCCACCCGTAGCCCACCCGTCACGGACGACGCGGTGTGATCCGGACCTCTTTTCTAAGCGCCCGCTTTGCCCTTCCGGCCCCCGCCGCGGCGCTGCCGCCCGCCCGGCAGCCGCCGGTGACGGCGCGCTTGGGGCAGCCATCTGGGCGCCACAGTGCGGGTCTTCCGGCCTCCGGGCGAGCCCGGCGCCACGACTCCACGCACAGGCGCAGCAGCCCGTCCGCGCCTGTGCGGGCGGTACGCCAGCGGGCGTCGGCGCCCGGCCCCGCATCGGCCTGCGGCCGACTGCTGGCCCAGAGCGGCCGCTCTGCCGCCCCTCCACGTGCTCCCGCTGCCACGACTGCCTGGGCGGCGGCGGGCGTAGGCGCCGCTGGGCGGGGGCGGCCGCAAGGGTGCCGCGCGCCGGTTGTGCAGCCTGCGCTGCTGGAGCACGGGGCACGGGGCACGGGGCGCCCACCCGTCCGGCGCGGTCGGGAGTACTGGGGCGGACAGGTCGCGCGCCCCCGTGTGGGACCGGGCGGTCGCCGCCGCACGAGTTCGCGCTGTCGCGCTGCCCCAACACGGGACATCGATACTTCGGGCCCGCAGCGTCGCTGACGCGCTGACGCGCTGACGCGCTGACGCGCTGACGCGCTGACGGGGCGCCCGGGGCACCCGCACCTCCGGCGTGGCCGGGGCCGGGGCGTGCAGGCCGGGATGTGTGGCCCGCAGCGTCGCTGCGCGCCGGCTCGCGATGCCAGGGCCGGGCGCCCGCGCCTACCGCGTGGTCGGGGGTACGGGGCGCGCAGGCTGCGCGCCCCGTGTGGGCCCGGCTCGGGGCGTCGCCGTGAGCGCCCCGCAGGGGTCAGTGGGCGTCGGCGTCCTGGCGGGGGGAAGGGTGAGGGTCGTCGTCCGGGGTGCCGGGGGTGGCGGGGCCGTCCTCCGGGGGGAAGCGGCGCCGTCTGCGGTGCTTGAGGAGGGCCCAGGGGCCGCGTACCGCCGTGACCTCCGTGCCGCCCTCGGCCGCCGCCTCGGCCGCCGCGCGGGCGACCGGCAGGATGCCCTCGCGGCGTGTCACGTCCGGCCGCTCGTCCTCCGACGGCCACAGGGCCAGCGTGGCGCACAGCGTGGGGAGCATCGCCATGGCGGCGGTGGCGTACCCCTCGGCGGACGGATGATAGTTGTCGGGGCCGAACAGTTCCTGCGGGTTCGCCGCGAACTCCGGCCCGAGCAGGTCGCCCACCGAGACCGTACGGCCGCCCTCCTCGACCACCGCGATCGTCTGGGCGGCGGCGAGCTGGCGGCTCAGCCGCCGCGCGATCCAGCGCAGCGGCTGCCCGACGGGCTCGATCGTGCCCAGGTCGGGGCAGGTGCCCACCACCACCTCACAGCCCGCCGTACGCAGCCGCGCGACGGCGTCGGAGAGCAGGCGTACGGAGCGGGCGGGCGGCATCCGGTGGGTGACGTCGTTCGCCCCGACCATGATCACGCAGACGTCGGGGGCGTGTGACAGGTCGCGTTCGCTCAGCAGCAGGGTGACCTGCCGCTCCAGTCCGTCCGACTGCGCACCGGGCACCGCGACGGTACGCAGTTCGACGGGGCGCTCGGCCACCGCCGCGAGGGCGGAGGCCAGCAGCCCGCCCGGCGTGTGCCGGGCGCGGTGCACGCCCTGCCCGGCTGCCGTGGAGTCGCCCAGCATCGCGAGCCGCAGGGGTCGCACGGGGCGGGAGCCCGGTCGGCCGCCGCCGCGCGGTTCGGTCATCTGGGCGAAGGCGCCGCCGTAGAGCCCGTCCGCCATCGGTGGCACGTCGTCGGAACCGCCGACCTTGCGCTTGGCGATCTGGACCTCGGTGAAGAGCAGGCCGACCGCCGCTCCACCGAGCAACCCGATACCTCCGCCGCCGTACGCGGCTGCGGTCGTGATCCGGCGTGCCACTCGGGCACTCGCCGCCTTCGACATCGGCATACGTCTGGTCCGCCTCCCGAAGAGCTTTCCGTACGGATAATGCCCTCTGTGTTGTTCTGTCCGGGCAACGTCTGTACGTCTGTGGAAATTCTGTCCTCAACACTGTGTTGCCCCGTGCGAGACGCTGCGCAACACCTCACTGGTGTGCGCATGTTGCGCAATATGGTGAACGCACGGGCCGGACGCGTCGGCGGACCGTCGCGTTCCCCCGGGGACGAATCCCGTAAACCCCCTGAAGCCCGTAAAAACCGGGAACTCGGAAACCCCGATTCCCTCCGGAAAGGTGTGGAGATACAGGTGCAGTATCACGAGTCGATGATCGAGCTTGTCGGCAACACTCCGCTGCTCAAACTGAACAGCGTGACGGAGGGTATCCAGGCCACCGTCCTGGCGAAGGTCGAGTACTTCAACCCCGGCGGTTCGGTGAAGGACCGGATCGCCCTGCGCATGATCGAGGAAGCGGAGCGGAGCGGCGCGCTTCGCCCCGGCGGCGTGATCATCGAGCCGACGTCCGGCAACACGGGGGTGGGGCTGGCCATCGTCGCCCAGCAGAAGGGCTACCACTGCGTCTTCGTCTGCCCGGACAAGGTCTCCACGGACAAGATCAACGTGCTGCGCGCGTACGGCGCGGAGGTCGTGGTCTGCCCGACGGCCGTCGACCCGGAGCACCCCGACTCGTACTACAACGTGTCCGACCGGCTGGTCCGCGAGACGCCGAACGCCTGGAAGCCGGACCAGTACAGCAACCCCGCCAACCCCCGCTCGCACTACGAGACGACCGGCCCCGAGCTGTGGGAGCAGACCGGCGGGCGGATCACCCACTTCGTCACGGGCATCGGCACCGGCGGCACGATCTCCGGCACCGGCCGCTACCTCAAGGAGGTCAGCGACGGACGGGTCCGCATCGTCGGCGCGGACCCGGAGGGCTCCGTCTACAGCGGCGGCTCCGGGCGCCCGTACCTCGTCGAGGGCGTCGGCGAGGACTTCTGGCCGGACGCCTACGACCGTGAGGTCACCGACGAGATCATCGCCGTCTCCGACAAGGACTCCTTCCAGATGACCCGCCGCCTCGCCAAGGAGGAGGGCCTGCTGGTCGGCGGCTCCTGCGGGATGGCGGTGGTCGGCGCGCTGAAGGCGGCCGCGCCGCTCGGCCCGGACGACGTGGTCGTCGTGCTGCTGCCGGACAGCGGTCGCGGCTATCTGAGCAAGATCTTCAACGACGACTGGATGAACGACTACGGCTTCCTGGAGGAGGGCGAGGCGACCGTCGTACGGGTGAGCGACGTGCTGCGGCACAAGGAGGGCCCGATGCCCTCCCTGGTCCACATGCACCCGGAGGAGACGGTCGGCGAGGCGATCGAGGTACTGCGCGAGTACGGCGTCTCGCAGATGCCGGTGGTCAAGCCGGGCGCGGGCCATCCGGACGTGATGGCTGCGGAGGTCATCGGCTCCGTCGTGGAGCGCGAGCTGCTGGACGCGCTCTTCGCCCAGCGCGCCTCGCTGACCGACCAGCTGGAGAAGCACATGAGCAGCCCGCTGCCGCACGTCGGCTCCGGCGAGTCGATCGGAGACCTGATGGCCGTCCTGCAGAGCGCGGACGCGACGCTGGTGCTGGAGGAAGGGAAGCCGACGGGTGTCCTGAGCCGCCAGGACCTGCTGACGTACATGGCCATCGAAACGCAGTAGCGGTCTGGGGCGGGACGGGCGGCTCGACGGCGAGCCGCCCGTCCTTCAGCTCCTCGGGGCGGAGCTTGAGTGCGCTCCGCACCGCTCACGTCCGGGTGGCAGTCCCGCACCCCGCCTTGCCGCCGTCCCGCATGCGGGCGTCCATCGAGGTGCTCCGGTCGTACGGGTCCACCTCGGAGCCGTTCCCCGAGCCCGCGGGAGCGCGCTCGTCGATGAACTCGGGGACGAAGTAGCCGGTGAAGGTGTCACAGCCCCCGTTGGTGGCGTCCTCCCGGTAGGAGACCAGCGAGAACGTGCCCGGCTGTGTGATCACCTTCGCCGGGTCGTCCCAGCTCATCACCACCTCGCGGCGCACGATGGTGCGCGCGACCTCGTCGCTTCCTCCCTCGGCGCGGACGACCGGATAGACGTACGTGACGTCGGTGACCACCTCGACCGCGCCGCGCTCGCCCTCCCGGAAGGTGATCCGTCCTCGCGTCTTGACCACGTCGCCGGCGAGCCGCACGTCCGAGGTGTCGAAACGGCTGAAGAGCAGGAGCGGATCGTCCTCCCGGCTGGGCGCGCGGAAGGCGGTCGCCAGATAGTCCTGGACGTCCTGCTGCTTCGGGTTGATCAACGCGATCGCCTTCTTGGGCCGCTCCCCGCGCAGCACACCGCGATCGAGGCTGGACGCGGCCAGGAAGTCCCGGCTCCGGGCCAGTGCCCGGGCGACCTCCGCCTTGCTCATCCAACCGGTGGCCCGTGCCGCGGGCACGTGGATTCCCTCCTCGCCGTCGCCCCAGCTCGCCGCCGGTGACCCCCTGAACGGCTCCTCCACCGTGGGCGGCAGCGCTGCCGCCTCCGACGCGGGCGGCTGCTTCGGAGGCGCCGACTCCGCGGCGAGCGGCTCACCTCCGCCCCCGCCGCCGAACCAGCCGGCCACCTGACCCGGGGCCAGCGCGACGATCAGCAGGCCGAGCGCGCCCAGCAGAGCGATCGCGGGCCAGACCCTTCTGCTGCGTCTTCGCTGCGGCGGCTGGTGGGTCCGCCACCCGGACGGCGGGGCGGGCTCCTCCCGCAGTCGCCGCGTCACCATCCGGGCCCGCGCCGACGGCTCCTTCGGCGCGTCCTTCGACCCGGCCTCGGCCTCGCGCAGGAAGCGCTCCCACTCCTCGTCCGGTATGGACTCGTCACGCTCCATGGTGTTCTCCCCGCCCTCTCACCCGCCCGGCTCCCCCCGGAGCCCTCATCGTCTGTATTTATCACACAGGTCAGAGGCCCCCGGAACGGACATCCAGGGGGTGGAGGTGAGTGTCCCCCAGGGGTGCTGATGGGCACCGCGGGCAGCTTCACGGCCCGCACGTTCTCACCGGGGGGGCGCCACCAGGGCCGGGGACGCTTCGGGACGGGCGGCTCGACCACGAGCCGCCCGTCCGTCAGCTCCGTGACCCGGCGGGTGAACCGCCGCCACTGGGCGCGGGAGAGGTTGTCCTCCACGCACACCCGGTTGATGCGGGTGCCGCCCTCGGGGCGCGGGGCTTCCGCGGCCTCGGGCATGGCGTCGATCCTCAACTGCTCGGCGCCCTGCCAGCAGACGCCCCGCGGCAGGGCGCCGATCTCGCTCCACGCCCACTTCTCGGTGCGCTGGATGGTGTAGTCGAAGACGGTCCGGGTGTCGTCCATGTACGCCCAGTACGAGGACGATCCTCCGCCTTGCGAGCGCACGCACCAGACGCCGCAAGCTGATCGACCGCCCATTCTGTTAGGGGCTCTTAGCGCGGAACCGGCACGGAGGCGGTCGTGTCGGGTGCGGACTCCGCGAGCGCCTCCGGCGCTTCCCGCTCTTCCGGCTCCTGCGCCGCCCCCGTGGGCGGCACGTGGCGGAGGGTGGTGAAGGCGAGGACGGCGAGGGCCGCCACCAGGATCGCGCTGATGAGGGCGACGACATTGAGGCCGGTGGCGAACGCCTCGCGGGCGGGGGTGAGGATCTGGTTGGCGAGGGAGGCGGGGAGGCCCTCCGTGGCGTCCAGGGCACGGGCCAGGGTGTCCTGGGTGGCGGTCTCGGCGGCGGCGGGGGTGTCGGCCGGCAGGCTGTCCGAGACGCCGTCGCGGTAGACGGTGGTGCCGATGCTGCCGAGGGCGGCGATGCCCAGCGCGAGACCGAACTCGCTGCTGGTCTCCTGAAGGGCTGAGGCCGCTCCTGCCTTTTCGTCCGGCGCGGACCCGACGATGAGGGAGACGCTGAGTGCCATCAGCGGGCCGATACCGGTGTAGACGAAGCTGAAGCCGATGACGACGTAGGCGAGTCCGTTGTCGCTGGGGTCGGCCAGGGTGAGGATGAGATAGCCCACGGCGGACAGGGCGAGGCCGATGCCGGTGACACTGCCGGGGCGGATGCGGCGGGCCGCGACCGGGGCGAGCATCGACATGACGATGAGCAGCGCGGCGGCGGGCAGCAGCCACAGCCCGGCGCGCAACGGGGAGAGTCCGGCGACCAGCTGCAGATACTGGGTGACGAACAGATAGATGCCGCCGATCGCGAAGGCGCCGAACAGCATCACACCCAGCGCGACGCTGAACGCGCGGCTGCGGAAGAGGCTCAGGTCCAGCATCGGCTCGGTCAGGCGCAGTTGGCGGCGGCCGAAGAGGATTCCGAAGGCCGCGCCGACGAGGAGAGCGGCCAGCGAAGCCGCCCCCGGGCCGTGCTTGGCGGTCTCCTTGATGCCGTAGACGACGGGCAGGATGGTGGCCAGCGAGAGGCCGACACTGATCAGGTCGAGGCGGCCCGCGTTCTCGTCCCTGTACTCGGGCAGCACCAGCGGGCCGGTGATCAGGAGCAGGGCCATCACCGGGAGGGCGAGCAGGAAGACCGAGCCCCACCAGAAGCGTTCCAGCATCGCGCCGCCGACCACCGGGCCCAGGGCGATGCCGAGCGAGAAGCTGGCAGCCCAGATTCCGAAGGCGCTTCCCCGTTGTCTGGGGTCCTGGAACATGTTGCTGATCAGGGCGAGCGTGGAGGGCATCAGCGTCGCGCCCGCGATGCCCAGCAGGGCTCGGGCGCCGATCAGCATCTCCGGGCTGTTCGCGTAGGCGGCGAGCACCGAGGCGACACCGAAGGCCAGGGCGCCGCCCAGCAGCAGCCTGCGGCGGCCGATGCGGTCGCCCAGGGTGCCCATGGTGACCAGGAAACCGGCGATCATGAACGCGTAGATGTCGATGATCCACAGCATCTGGGTGCTGCTCGGCGCCAGCGCCGCGCCCAGTTGGGGCACGGCCAGGTGCAGCAGTGTCACGTCCAGGGACAGCAGCATGCTGGGCAGCGCCAGCAGCGCCAGCCCGATCCATTCCCGCCGTCCGGCGCGCGTGCGCCCGGAGACGACCTGTGAAGACATGGGGGTGAACCTTCCGTTCGGATATCCGTTGGGCATTCAGGGGTGCTGCGGGTGCTGCGGATGCGGCCACGGCAGCGTCGCGGGGCCGCACCCGCGTACGGGAGGCAGGGGAGTAGAGGGGCCGGGGCGTATGGGCCGGGCGCGGGATCAGTGCGCGGCGCTGAGGCCCTGCGCGAAGCCGCCGTCGACGGGGAGTTCGACGTTTGTCGTGAAGGTCGCGTCGGCGGCCAGGAACAGCGCGGCGGCGGCGACCTCCTCGACCGTGCCGTTGCGCTTCAGCGGCGTCGTCTCGTCACCCTGCTTCTCGAACTCCCGGCGCTCCTCGTCCGTCAGTCCGGCGACGCCCATGGTGGGTGTCTTGATGAAGCCGGGGGCGACGGAGTTGACCCGGATCCCGCGCGGCAGGAACTCGGCGGCCAGGACATGGGCGAAGGCGCGGACCGCGTCCTTGGAGGCGGAGTAGGCGCTCATACCGGGGAAGACGTGATCGTTGGCGACGGTCGTGAAGACCAGCGCCCCGCCGTCGTTGATCAGCGGCGCCAGGCTCTGCACGGTGAAGAAGGTGCCCTTGGTGTTGATGTCGAAGTGCCGGTCCCAGGACCCCTCGGTGACGTCTTCGAGCGGCTCCAGTTCGGCGATTCCGTGATTGAGGAAGAGATAGTCGATGCGGCCGAGCTTCTTCTGTGTGAGATCGGCGAGAGCGGCGATGTCTGCCATGCTCGCGGCGTCGGAGCGCACCACGTGTGCCGCGCCGGACTTCAACTGCGACTGCGCCTCTTCGATCTTCCGCTCGTTACGGCCCGTGAAGACGACCTCGGCTCCGCCGTCCAGCAGCGCCTTGACGATCGCCAGGCCCATCCCGTGCGTACCGCCGGTGACGACCGCCTTCTTGCCCGTGAACCTGCTCATCGTTGTCTCCCTGCTCAGCCGTGCTGCGTCGGGCCGCGCCGCTGCTGCGCCGCGCCGTTCCCTGTTGACGAGGACGACTGTGCGCGGCGGCGCTTGCGGGCGGCTTTCGGTCCGCTTGCGGTGGCGGCTTCTCCCCGGCGGGCGGCTACCGTGGGTTCATGCGATACGGGGTGCTGGGGCCGTTGGCCGTGTGGACGGCGGACGGTGAACCGGTGGCGGTGCCGGAAGCGAAGGTCCGCGCCCTGCTGGCCGGTCTGCTGGTGACGCCGGGGCAGGTGGTCTCCTCCGACCGGCTGGTCGAGGACCTGTGGGGAGCCCGGCCGCCCGCCAACCCGGCGGGCGCGCTGCAGACCCGCGTGTCGCGGCTGCGGCGTGCCCTGGCACGGGCAGGGGGCGGAGCTGCGAGGAGCGGCGGAGCCGCCGGGAGTGGAGGGGGCGGCGGGGGAGACGGCGGCCGGGAGCTGGTGGTGCACCGTCCGCCGGGCTATCTGCTGCGGGTGGCGGACGACGCGGTGGACGCCGACCGGTTCGCCTCCCTGACGGCGCGGGCCCGGCAGGCCGACGCGCCCCGTGAGCGGGCCGCCCTGCTGACCGAAGCCCTGGAACTGTGGCGGGGCCCCGCCTTCGCCGACTTCGCCGACGAACCGTTCAGCCGCGCGGCGATCGTCCGGCTGGAGGAAACGCGCCTGCTGGCGCTGGAGGAACAAGCCGAAGCACGGCTTGAGTTGGGCGAGCACGGTCTGCTGGCCGGTGAACTGGGAGACTTGACGGAGCGTCACCCTCTGCGGGAGCGGCTGCGCGCAGCCCATATGCGTGCCCTCTACCGTGCCGGGCGCGCGAGCGAGGCCCTGGACAGCTACCACGCCCTGCGCCGCCGGCTGGACGAGGAGCTGGGGCTGGAGCCGAGCACCGGACTGGCCGCGTTGCAGCAGGCGATCCTCCGGCAGGACCCGGCGCTGCGGGCGGTAGGGCCGGTCGGCGCGGCGGGGGCCCCTGATGTGGCCGTGCCTGCCGCACCTGCCGCACCTGCCGTGCCTGCCGCACCTGCCGTGCCTGCCGCACCTGCCGTGCCTGCCGCACCTGCCGTGCCTGCCGCACCTGCCATGCCTGCCGTGTCTGCCATGTCTGCCGCACCGGCGGCTGACCGTGCCCGGCCGCGTACGAACCTGCCCACGCCCGTCACCGGGCTGATCGGACGTTCCGGGTCGGTCACCGAGGTGCGCTCACTGCTGGCTTCGTCCCGCCTGGTGACCCTGACCGGCCCCGGCGGGGTGGGTAAGACCCGGCTCGCCCTGGAGACCGCCGCCCAGCTCGCCGACTCCTTCGCGGACGGCGCGTGGCTGGTCGAGCTGGCGGCCCAGCCGCGCCCCGGCGCAGGCCCGGGTCCGGGTCCGGGCTCGGTGGAGAAGCTGGCCGAGGCGGTGGCCGCGACCCTGGGCATCCGGGACGACGCCGGCGGGGGCGCGGGGCCGTTGCCGCCGGGAAAGCCCCTCACCATGACCAGCCGGCTCGCCGAGGCCCTGCCCGGCAAGGAGTTGCTGCTGGTCCTGGACAACTGTGAGCACGTCATCGAATCGGCGGCGGCGCTGGCCGAGGCGCTGCTCCAGGCGGCGCCGGGCGTACGGTTGCTGGCCACCAGCCAGGAACCGCTGGACATTCCCGGCGAACAACTGTGGTCCGTACCCCCGTTGGACGTGCCCGAGCCGGCGGAAGCGGCGGAACCTGCGGACGGGACGGGCACGGCCGAGGCGCAGGCTGCGCTGCGGAGGTCGAGTGCCGTCCAGTTGTTCGTCGCCAGGGCCGTCGCGGCCTCGCCCGGTTTCGTACTCACCGACGACAACGCCCCGGCGGTCGCCGCGATCTGCCGCCGCCTGGACGGGATTCCGCTCGCCCTGGAGTTGGCCTCCAGTCGCGTACGCGCCCTGGGCGTACGGGAGTTGGCCGAGCGTCTGAACGACCGGTTCCGGCTGCTGACCGGCGGGCACCGCGGCGCACCGGCCCGGCAGCGCACCCTGCGCGCCATGATCGACTGGAGCTGGGAACTGCTGACAGCGGCCGAGCAGACCGTCCTGCGGAGGCTCGCGGTCCACTCCGACGGCTGCACCCTGGACGCCGCCGAGACGGTCTGCGCCGGGGACGGGGTGAAGCCCGCCCAGGTCATGGACCTGCTGAGCCGCCTGGTCGACCGTTCCCTGGTGGTGGTCGCGCATGGTCCCGACGGCCCCCGCTACCGGCTGCTGGAGTCCGTCGCCGCCTACTGCCTCGAACAACTGCGGGCCACCGAGCACCAGCAGATACGGCGCACCCACGCCGGTCACTACGCCGCGCTCGCGGAGCAGGCCGAGCCGTACCTGCGCGGCAGCGACCAGCAGCGCTGGCTAGGCCGCCTCGACGCCGAGGCGGCCAACATCCGCGGCGCTCTCGACTGGGCCGCCGCCGACGGCGACGCCCGGCTCGCGCGGCGGCTCGTCCACGCGATGTTCTGGTACTGGTACCTGCGCGGGCGGCTCGCCGAGGCGAAGCGCTCGCTGTCCCTGGCCCTGTCCGTACGCGCGGAAGGCGGCCCGGGTCCAGCTGTCGACTCCGCACCGGCCGAGGCCTGGCTGGCCGGGATGAGGATGCTCTCCGGCGACCGCGCCCCGGCGCGCGGCAGCCGCTCCCCGCTCCAGCTGTACGAGGCCGTCCGCGAACCTGCGCGGCACAGCACCAGAGCAGGCTGGTTCCTCGGCTTCGCCGTCAGCGGCTTCGGCGACCAGGCTGTCGGTGAGGAGCTGACAGACCGGGTGCTCGCGGACTTCCGGGCCCTGGACGACTCCTGGGGCATCGCCGCCGCCCTGGGCACCCGGGGCATGCAGCGACTCGTCCGCGGCGACCTGGAATCCGCCCGGCGCGACGCCGAGCAGAGCCTGGCGCTCTTCCGTACGGCCGGTGACCGGTGGGGCCAGCTGTACGCCATGGGAGTGCTCGGCACGCTGGCCGAGATCGCCGGCGACTACGCGGGTGCGGCCAAGTGGCACCAGGACAGCCTGTGCTTCGCCGAGGACCTCGGACTGTGGACGGCAGCCTCCACCCGGTGGTCCGAACTGGGCCGGATCGCGTTGCTGACCGGGGACCAAGAGCGGGCCGAGGAGTTCCACGAGCGGGCCCGCCGGCTGGCCGTGGAGCAGGGCGACAAACCCGCCGAGGAGTTCGCGGAGGTGGGGCTCGCCCTCGGCGCCCGGCGGCAGGGGCGGCTCGACTCGGCCGAGGCGTACCTGGGCAACTGGATCGAATGGAACCGTCAGTTCGACGCGGAGTACGGTACGGCGCTGATCCTGGCCGAACTCGGCTTCATCGCGGAACTGCGCGGCGACGCGGACGCGGCGCTGGCACGGCACCGGGAGGGGCTTACCGCCGCCCGGGACACCGGCGACCCCCGGGCGGTCGCGCTGGCCCTGGAGGGCCTGGCCGGTGCGCATGCCCTGGCGGGCAGCCACGAGCGCGCGGCGCGCCTGCTGGGCGCCGCCACCGAGGCGCGCGCCTCGGTGGGCGCGCCGCTGCCTCCGGCGGAACGCGCCGACGTGGACCGCGCGACCGCAGCCGCACGCGCGGGCCTGGGCCCCGCCGCGTTCGACACGGCGTTCGCGCGCGGCGGCGAGCTGGACCCGGCGACAGAGCCGGCGCCGTGACGGCGGAAGCGCCGGCAACACGGGCGCCGTCAGGCGCTGGAAGGTGATCTGGGTCTGCGTTCATGCCTAGCCCAGCGCTGCTGCCTGATCGTGAAGGGCTTGGATGAGCGTCATGACCTGAGGGTGGTCGCGGCGGCGGCCGATCGTGGCGACGCCGATGTGCCGGGCCGGAGATGGCGGCTTGACCGGGACGTTGTGCAGGCCCGGCACGGCCGGAGCCAGCGCGATGGAGGGGATCAGGGAGATCCCCATGCCTGCGGCGACGAGCGAGCGGGCGAAGAAGTAGTCCGTGGTCGTGCCGCGCACCTCGGGGGTGAAGCCCGCGCGCTCGGAGTAGCGCCGCAGGTACGCCTCCGTCTTGCGGCAGCCGAGCACCCAGGGTTCGGTCGCCAGTTCGGCGATGTCCAGTGCATCGCGCCTGGCCAGTGGATGCCCTTGGGGCAGGACGACATGCAACGGATCCTTCATGAGCGCGGTCCATTTCAGGCTGGAGCTCTGAAGGGTCCCCACGGGCAGCGGTCCGTCGAAGTGATAGGCGAGCGCGAGGTCCACGGCGCCCTGGCGGACCAGCGGCAGACTGTCCTCCGGCTCACCCTCCCTGACGTGGAGCACGGTGTCGGGATGGGCTGCCGTGAGCCGGGCGAGGGCGCCGGGCAGCAGCAGCCTGCCGCCGCTGGTGAAGGTGGCGACGGTCAGCTGGGTGCGGCCCGCGCTGAGCCCGTCCACCTGCTGCTTCGCGTGGGCGAGTTCGGCGGCGACGGACTCGGCGGCCCCGACCATGATCTGGCCCGCCTGGGTGAGAGTCACTCCGCGGGTGCTGCGCGCCACGACCTGGGTGCCGAGGCTGCGCTCCAGGGTGGCCACATGCTGGGAGACGGCGGAGGGGGTGAGGCGGAGAGCGGCGGCCGCCCGGCTGAAGCTGCCGTGCTCCGCCACCGCCCGCAGGACGCGAAGCCGCTGCATATCGATCAACAGTTTCCCTTAACACGCTTCCAGTAAGTCGGCACTTCTGCTGTTGACCGTAGCTGTCCAGGATGGAGGCATGAAAGAGATCTGCGTCATCGGCGGCAGCCGGTACTTCGGAAAGCTCCTGGTCCAGCGTTTGCAGGCAGCCGGGCACCACGTCACTGTGATCAACCGCGGCTCCACCGCGCCACCGCCCGGCGTCGAGCACCTCATCGTCGACCGGAACGACGAGACCGCTCTCCGCGCCGCGCTCGGCTCCCGCACCTTCGACGTGGTCGTCGACCAGGTCTGCTACACCCCCGTGCAGGCCGCAATCGCCGCCCGCGCCTTCCGCGGCCGTACCCGTCGCTACGTGATGACGTCCACGATCGAGGTGTACAACCCGGAGACCGCTGGGCTGCGCTCCCTCCCGCAGGGCACTCCGGTGCCGGAGGAGACGGTGGACCCGGCCACCTGGGTGGTGGGGAGTGACCTCCCCTGGCATGACGACGCGTACCTGGAGGCGCACTACGCCGAGGGCAAGCGCCAGGCGGAGGCCGTCTTCACCCGGGAGGGCGGGTTCGCTTTCGCCTCCGTGCGCAGCGCACACGTGCTCGGCGGCGGCGTGCAGGAGTTCACCGGTCGGCTGGCGTACTACAGCGAGCGCATCGCCCAGGGCACGGAGATCGCTGTGCACGCCGAGCCACTTCCGTCGGTCTTCATCCACTACGAGGAGCTGGCGGACCTGCTGCTGTGGGCGGCGACGGGCACCGACCTCACGGGGCCGGTCAACGCCTGCTCAGACGGGCTGCTCGACGTACACGACCTGGCAGCCGTGATCGCCGCGCGGACGGGCCGTGACCCGGTGTACCGCGTCGTCGCCGCCGGGGAAGCAGCCTCGCCGTTCTCCTTCGACCGCCACTACGCCATGAGCAACGCCCGCGCGAAAGAGTCGGGTTTCTCCTTCTCCCGCACCACCGACTGGCTGCCCGGCGTCATCACCGAAGCCCTCGCCGTATCCGCCGACACCGCCACCTGAACTGCGGTCTGAACCGCCGTCTGAACTGCCGCCTGAAGGAAGAGACCGCCATGCGGAACCGCACCCTCAAAGACACCACCGTCAGCGCCGTCGGACTGGGCGCCATGCCGCTGTCCATCGAGCACCGCCCGGACGAGCAGCGGGCCATCGCTACGATCCACGCCGCCCTCGACGCGGGCGTCACCCTCATCGACACCGCCGACAGCTACCACTGGTACGCCGACGAGGCCGGCCACAACGAGCTCCTCATCGCCCGTGCGCTGGCTCGCTACGGCGGCGACACCTCCGGCGTCCTCGTCGCCACCAAGGGCGGCCGCGGCCGCCCCGGCGACGGCAGCTGGACCGTCACCGGCACCCCCGCCCATCTCAAGCGCGCCGCCGAAGCCTCCCTGAAGCGACTCGGCGTCGAGGCCATCGGGCTGTACCAGCTGCACAAGCCGGACCCGGCCGTGCCTTGGGCGGAGTCCGTCGGCGCCCTGCGCGAACTGCTCGACACCGGCACGATCCGCGCCGCCGGGATTTCCAACGCGGATACCGCCCAGATCCTCGAGGCGCACGCGATCCTGGGCGACGGGCTCGTCTCCGTGCAGAACCAGTACTCGCCCGCCGTGCGCGACAGCGAGCCCGAGCTGCGGCTGTGCACCCGGCTTGGCCTGGCCTTCCTGCCCTGGAGTCCACTGGGCGGCATATCCCGCAGCTCCCTCGACGGCCCTTCCGGCGCCCTGTCCGCAGGCACCGCCTTCCACCGCATCGCGGCCGAACACGGCGTCAGCCCGCAGCGGGTTGCTCTGGCCTGGCTGCTCAGCCGCTCCCCGACGGTGATCCCGCTGCCGGGCGCCAGCCGCCCGGCTTCTGTCCAGGACTCCGCCCAGGCCACTGAACTCAGCCTGAACGAGGCGGAACTGACAGAGCTTCAGGAAGCGCTGCCGGTCAACGCGGCAGGCGGGCGAGCGTACCTGCCTTGACCTGCTGAAGCAGGTTCCGCAGCGCGGCCGGGGTGGCGGTGAGCGCACGGGC
>NZ_JAJAGO010000011.1 GCF_025165795.1 Streptomyces gossypii | reverse complement strand
GTGTGTGTTTCGTTGTGTTTCGGTGGTCATAGTGTGAGGGAAACGCCCGGTTACATTCCGAACCCGGAAGCTAAGCCTTGTTGCGCCGATGGTACTGCATGCGGGAGTGTGTGGGAGAGTAGGACGCTGCCGAACAATTTGTGTGTGTGGCCCTGCCGGGTTTCCGGTGGGGCCACACCCATTTCTGTGCACCTTTTCTGCACCCATAAGAACTCCCGTCCTGCATGGAGTGCCGTCCAGGCCGTCAGGTAGGGCTGACCAATCGGGCGTCGTAGGCGATGATCACAGCCTGAATGCGATCGCGTGCTCCGATTTTGGCGAGCACACGGCCGACATGTGATTTCACCGTTGATTCGGCGAGGACAAGCCGCTCGGCGATTTCTGTGTTCGTCCATCCCCGGCCGATCGCGGTGAGAACCTCCAGTTCCCTGCTCGTGAGCGAGGAAAGCCGCGGGTCCCTCTCCGGAGCGGGCTTTTCGCCCGCCTTGCTATCGTCGGCGTCCGGGAGGTGCTGGGCGTAGGTGTCGAGCAGCCGGCGCGTCAGGGCCGGAGCGACAACCGCATCGCCGGACGCCACTGCCCGTATCCCCGAGAGCAGTTCCTCGGGCAGCGCGTCCTTGATGAGAAAGCCGCTGGCGCCTGCCCGGAGCCCCGCGTACGCATAGGCGTCAAGGTCGAAGGTCGTGAGGATGAGAACCCGGGTGCGGCCCCCGGTGGTGATGATGCGGCGGGTGGCCTCGATGCCGTCGAGGCCCGGCATGCGGATGTCCATCAGGACCAGGTCCGGATGGAGCCGTGCACACAGGCGCACCGCCTCCGTGCCGTTCTCCGCCTCCCCGACCACCGTGACGTCGTCCTGGCTCTCCAGCAGCATGCGAAAGCCCAGGCGCTGCAAGGGCTGGTCGTCTGCGATCAGTACCGTCGTCACCTCGTCACCCGCCGATGCCCGCAGGGGCGGGGAGCCGCAGCCGGACGCGCCAGCCGCCCGTGGCCTGCGGACCCGCTTCGAGCGTGCCGTCGTAGAGGGCGGCGCGCTCCCGCATGCCGTTGAGGCCGCGTCTCTCGGGACTGACTGTTCGGCTCAGCGGCGAGTGTCCGCGCGCCGGTCTGCCGGAGTCCAGGATCGTGGCCTCCACCGCGCCGTCCTCTCCGTACACCACGATGACGTCCGCGGTGACGTCCGCAAGGACGTTACTGCCGCTGTGCTTGTCGAGGCCGCTGTGCTTGAGGATGTTGGTCAGGGCCTCCTGCACCACGCGGTAGACGGTCAGTTGGCGTCCGGCGGACAGGTCTGGTACCTGCCCTCGCACTGTGCAGCGGACCGGCAGACCGGCTTCTCGTACGCCGTCCAGCAGGCGATCCAGGTCGGTGAGTGCGGGCTGCGGGTCGAGGCGGAGTGGTTGTGGCTGGGCGTCCTCGTGCAGGACACCCAGCAGTCGCCGCAGTTCGCCCAGGGCCTGGCGGCTCGTCGTCCCGATGGCCTCCAGGGCTTGGGCGCCCCGCGCCGGGCTCTTGGCCACCACGTAGCTTCCGCCGTCCGCCAGGCCTGTGATCACAGACAGATTGTGGCCGATGATGTCGTGCATTTCACGGGCGATCCGGGCGCGTTCGGCTGCCGCGGCGATCTGGGCCTGCTGGTCGCGCTCTATCTCCAGCTGTCGGGCTCGCTCGACGAGGGAGGCCGTGTAGTCGCGTCTGGTGCGGACTGCGACGCCGAGCAGGATCACGACCGCGAAGGCCATCAGTGGGGACATGAGTGTCTGGTCGAAGTTGCCGTCCGGCCAGCGGACCGCCAGGACCACCGATTGCAGGGCCCCCAGACCAGCGGCCCAGCCGAGGTGCGAGGTCTGCCGGACGGCGATGAGGTAGGTGATGTACAGGCGGGTCAGCCCGATCTCCATCCCCGACCCGACCCAGCCGTCCACGACGCCCGTCAGGGCGATGGCCCACAGCGTGAAGATCGGCGCTTTCCGTCGCCACAGCAACGGCACCAGAAATCCGGCGCTGACCAACCACGTCATGACCCCCGGTGCTTCGGGATTGGGGGCGGTGTTCTGCCAGGGGCCCAGGGGCTCGGCGAGTGCGGCCGGGAGCAGCAGAGCGGGGAGCAGTACGTCCCAGACCCAGGGGCGTCGCGCGTGGAGGTCACGGAAGCGCCAGAGCGAAAGGCGGATGCGGCGGGCGACGGCGGAGTCGCCGTACGGCCAGCGCTGCACCGGCTCGGCCCCGGACCGCGCCTGCGCGTCCGCTGTCATATCTCACCATCCCGTTCGACTGCGGTCACACGTCCCGCCGTATCAGTGTCAGACCCGCAGCCCCGAGCCCGGCCACTACCCACGCGCACAGGGTGATGAGCGCCGCCCCCGGCGAGAGCAGTTGCGCGTCCGGAGAGACGGCCGACAGCGCCTCACCGGCCTGGACCGGCAAGAATTGCACGATGTCGTCCATCACGGCGAAGGGGAGCATCCTCACCACCTCCGGCAGGATGGTCACACCCCCGACATACGTCACGATGCCGCCCGGCACGCTGCGCAGTAGTGACCCCAGGGTCAGCGAGAACACTCCGATGAGGGCGGGGGCGACCGCGCTGCCGAGCAGGGCGCGCAGGACTCCCGGGTCGCCCAAGCTCGCTTCCATATCGGTCCCGGAGAGGAAGAGCTGTCCGAGCGGGAAGGTGAGAAACACCGTCACCAGGAGCACGCCGAGGGCGATGGCACCGAAGACGGCGGCCTTGGCCCACAGCACCGGCAGTCTGCGGGGCACCGCGGACATCGTCGCGCGGATCATCCCCGTCGAGTACTCGCCCGCGGTCACCAGGACTCCGAGGACCGCGAGCACGACCTGGGCGAGCGGAGCCCCGAGCAGCGTCAGCTGCACCGGATCGATGTCGGCGTCGCTTTGCGGGGTGTAGTTGGCGGCGACGAGCAGGCCGAAGGCCAACACCAGCGTGCTCGCCACCGCCAGCGTGATCCACGTCGAACGCAGGGACCACAGCTTGGACCACTCGGCACGCAGGACACGCAGCGGCGTGACGCGGTACGGGGAGGCCGCGCGAGGGGCGACGGCGGGCGTGAGGACGGTGGTCATGCTCGGGCTCCTTGCTGGGCCACTTGCTGGGCCACGGCGGAGCTGCCCACGGTGGCCTGGTAATCGATGGAGTCGCGGGTCAGCTCCATGAACGCCTCCTCCAGGGAGACGGAGTGCGGGGTGAGTTCGAAGAGGGGGATGCGATGCGCGGAAGCCGTACGCCCGATGTGCTCCAGGTCCGTACCGCTGACGCGGAGCGTGCCGGGCGGGCTGATGACGGCCTCCACGCCGGGAACGCGGAGCAGTAGCTCCCGCAGCTGCGCCGCCTCCGGAGAGACCACCTTGATCGTGCCCAGTCCGGCGTCACGGATGAAGGCATCCACTGTGGTGTCCGCAAGCATCCGGCCGCGCCCGATGATGATCAGGTGCTCGGCGGTGAGCGCCATCTCGCTCATCAGGTGGGAGGAGACGAAGACCGTACGCCCCTCTGCGGCGAGGGATTTCAGCAGGTTGCGCACCCAGAGGACGCCCTCTGGGTCCAGCCCGTTCACCGGCTCGTCGAGCAGGATGGTGGCCGGGTCGGCGAGGAGGGCGGCGGCGATTCCCAGCCGCTGGCCCATGCCGAGGGAGAAGCCCTTGACCCGCTTGCCGGCCACCTTGCCCAAGCCGACCATGTCGACCACGGTGTTGACACGGGAGCGCGGTATGCCGTGGGTATGGGCCAGCGCGAGCAGATGCCCGAGCGCGGATCGCCCCGGGTGCACGGAGCGGGCCTCCAGCAGCGCGCCGACCTCGTACAGCGGCGCGGGGTGCGCGGCGTACGAACGGCCACCGACTCTGATGTCGCCGCGAGTGGGTGCGTCCAGACCGAGGATCATGCGCATGGTGGTGGACTTGCCCGATCCGTTGGGGCCGAGGAAGCCGGTCACGGTGCCGGGGCGCACGGTGAACGTGAGATCGCTGACCGCCGCCTTGTCCCCATAGCGTTTCGTCAGGCCGCGTGCTTCGATCATGTCTCCGGGGGCTCCTTCGCCAGTCGGTTCGGCTTCCGACGTTAGGGAGCGAGGAGCGGCGATACGTCGTACCCCGGCACCCAAAAATCGGAGCGCGTAGTACCCCGGTACGAGCCAGGATGGTCGGATGAGCGACACGTACGAGATCAGAGAAACGCGTGGCGAAGACTGGCGGCGGCTGAAGGAACTGCGTCTGGCGGCACTGGCCGACCCCGTCTCAGATGTGGCGTTCTACGAGACCCATGAGGCCGGTCTCGCACAACCGGACAGTCTGTGGCAACAGCGGGCGGCGCAGGGCGAAGAGGGGGGATCCGACGGCAGGCCGATCACCACCCTCGTCGCCGAGGTCGTCTCCGCCGAGGCGGACGGGCCGGCCGACCGCTGGGCCGCGATGCTGGTCGTCTACGTGGAGGGCTCTGACGCCTGGATCGTCGCGGTCTACACGCGCCCGGAGCACCGTGGCGCGGGCCTCGGCACCCGGCTGTTCCGCGCGGCCCAGAAGTGGGCCTGGTCGTACGGTGAAGTGGAACGGCTCCTGCTGCACGTCCACGAGACGAACGACCGGGCGCGCGATTTCTACCAGCAGCTCGGCTTTGTCGCCACCGGCGAGTCCGACGCCCACCCCAAGCCGCCGTACGGCCACGCGCACGTCTACGAACTGAAGCGGCGGCCGCTCACCCGTACCGGCTCGGACCCGGCAGACCCGGCAGACCGAGCCGACCCGGCCGGCGCACGGTAGGGAGAGGGCAGGTCGTCAACGGGCGTCGTGCGCGGCATGCCACTCGGGCGCGAGTACGGACCAGATCTCGGTGTCCTGCCGTACGCCCCGGTAGGGATAGTTCTCGCGCAGGATTCCGTCGCGGCTCATGCCGAGCCGCTTGGCGATGTTGATGCTCGGGGTGTTCTCGGAGGACACCCGCCACTCCACCCGGTGCATACCGCGCTCCTGGATCGCCCAGTCGATGAGCACGCGCACCGCTCGGGTGGCCAGACCGCGCCCGGCGGCGGCCGGTTCCAGCCAGCATCCGGCCTCGCAGGTCTTCGCCTTCGCATCGAAGACCCCGAGCAGGACGCCGCCGACAAGGCGCCCGTCGAGCCAGGTGCCGTACAGCCGTCCGGCGTCGGCGGCGGTCTTGTCGGCGTACCTCTGGAGCCAGTTCCGCGCGGAGTCGAGATCGGCCGCGATGTCGGGGAGGCCGACGTGCTGGCCTATGTATGCGCGGCCGCGCTCCATGTGGGCGAAGAACTCCTCGGCCTGCCAAGGCTCCAGCGGCCGCAGCTCAGCTCCGTCACCCAGGGAAATCGCGAACATCTCAACCCTCCACAGTCGCCGTGCATGTGCCTGGATCCTTGCACGGCCGGTGGTGCTTTCCGGTAGTCAGCCCGGGCTACCGCCCTGGTGGGCGCCGCGCATCGCTTCCGGCCACCACGTGCGGCCCTGCTCCTCGGAGCGGAGCAGCACCACCGTGCAGAGGCCCGATGCCTCGCCGTCCGCGAGGAGCCCGGGCAGCTCCGGCAGCGGGGCGACCGTCGCCGGGTGATCCAGGACGACGGTGAGTGGTGGGTCGAGCCGACCGGCGGAGGCACCCTCGGCAATCCGGCGGCCGTGCTCAACCACGGCTGACGCGAGCGCCGTGAGCAGCGGCATCGAGGCGGGATCACTGCGGTGCGGCGCTTCGATCGCTTCGCCAACGACATAGAGCGTCCCCCCTTCGGGGATGAACGACTCCCACGCGACCCGGTCGGCCCGCGCCGGCGTGCAGGCGTTGCGGATGTGCAGTTGGGAGAGGGACCCGAGAGCGCGCCGGACAAGGGCGGTGGCGGCTTCCCGGCGCTCCGGATGCCCGGTGAGGGTGCCCTCCAGCTCTCCCGCGGAGCCGCCGGTGGCCCCGCCGTGCGTACGGAGGATGCGCACGGCCTCCTTGGACGATCCGGTCAGCGCCCACCGGTGCACCTGACGGAACGGCTCTCCGGCCACGGCCGCTGCGTGCAGCCAGCAGCGCAGCAGGATCTCGGCGGCGTCGTGCACGGCCGATTCACCGCGGGCGGGGCTGCGCACGGGTGCGAGGAGTGCTGCGGCGCGAAGGCGGGCGGTCGGCATGTGCTCGCACGCCCGGTGCGGGGCCCAGCGCAGCCGGGTCGGGGCGTCGGTCAGCTGGGCCGGGTCGTACACGTGTGCCGGGCCGAACTTGCTGCGGGCGCCGACCGTGGCGGTGTAGAGCGCGGGGTCGGCCGTGACGACGAGGGCGGCGCCCTCCGCGTCCTGCACGGCCTGGAGGGCGGTGCGGGGGTGCGGGGCGATGAACAGTCCATGCGTGATCTCCCGGCCGAGACCCGTGGCGAAGCCGGGTGAGTGACCGGGGCCGAGGGGCGGCGGGGTGGCGGCCGAGCCGCCCTCGTACGTCCGCTCGCCGGGCGTGCCTGGTGCCTCCTGCCGTTCCTCGGCTTCGCCGGGGCCGTAACGGGGGCCGGGCACGCCACTGCCGGATACGTCGGCGCTGAGCACTGAGCCGTCGGAAATCGAGCCGTCGGAAATCGAGCCGTCGGAAATCGAGCCGTCGGAAACTGAGCCGTCGGGTGCTGCACCGGCGGGCTCGTTTTCGGCACCCATGCCAGGAGGGCCCGGGATGTCCCTGGGGTGGCCGTAGCCGTCGGGATGACGGTGATGCGGTGCGCCGTCCTGTTGGTGGCCGGGCGCGGGCCCGTACTCCTGTGGTGGCGGACCTGCGGCTTCGCCGGAGCTCTGCGGACGGTCCTCACCGGGGCCGGTGCCCCTTCGGGGCGGCCGCTTCGGCGTGGGGCCCTCGCGCACACCCGCCTCGCCAGCGTGCGATCGCGCGTCCGCCCGCGCCGCGCGGCGTACCGCACGCCACCGGGTCACCGTGCCCAGGACGAAGACCGCCAGGACGATCAGCACCATCAACTGGCCGATGAAGATGCCCCAGAACAATCCGTACCCGGAAAGCTGCCCGTCCGGTGTCTTCGGCCAGGCAGCCGCCACGTCATGCGGCTCGGCGAGGAGTGCGCGGACGGCCTCCGGTGTCTGGGCGAAGGACACGCCGTCCGGCCAGGCGCCGTGTGCGAAGAATCCGGCCAGGCCGGTCGCCGACCAGATCAGCACGGCCACACCGAGCAGGAAGGCGAGCCCGCCGACCAGCAGGCCGTCTGGGACGCCCCGTTGCTCCCGCCCACCGCCGTAACCGCCCCCGGGCCCACCGCGTTCGTAGGGCACGGTCAGGCCACCGTGGACGCGGACGGTCCGCCCGGCCTCCCCGTACTCCGCCCGGCGCTGCGCTCCATGGCCAAGGCGCGGGCCTCGGTCTCCGCCTCCAGCGCGGCCTCCAGCGAGGGCGGGGCCACGGGCGAAGGCGGCGGCACGACCGAGGATTCGGTCATGGCACGGTCGGTGAAGACCAACGGGCGCTCCGCCTCCGTGATCAGATGCTTGACCACCTGCACGTTGCCGTTCACATCCCAGACCGCGATGCCGGGTGAGAGAGTCGGAATGATCTCCACGGCCCAGCGCGGCAGCCCCAGCACCTTGCCTGTAGCCCGCGCTTCGTCGGCCTTCTGCGCGTATATCGTCCGGGTGGAGGCCATCTTGAGAATGGCGGAGGCCTCCCGCGCAGCCGCGCCGTCGACAACATCCGAAAGATGGTGCACGACCGCCACGAACGACAGTCCCAGCCGCCGCCCGAACTTCAGCAACCGCTGGAACAGCTGCGCCACGAAAGGACTGTTGATGATGTGCCAGGCCTCTTCCACCAAGAAGATCCGCTTCTTGCGGTCCGGCCGGATCCAGGTGTGCTCCAGCCACACGCCCACGATGGCCATCAGGATCGGCATCGCGATGGAGTTCCGGTCGATGTGCGACAGGTCGAAGACGATCAGCGGCGAATCCAGGTCGATGCCGACCGTCGTCGGCCCGTCGAACATGCCCCGCAGGTCACCGTCGACCAGTCGGTCCAGCACCAGCGCGACGTCCAGACCCCAGGCCCGTACGTCCTCCAGCGCCACGTTCATCGCCGTCGCGGATTCCGGCTTCGGATGGCGCAACTGCTCGACGATGTCCGTCAGCACGGGCTGCCGCTCCCCCCCGGTGCCGATCGTCTCGTTCACGAAGGCGTGTGCGACCTTGAGCGCGAAGCCCGAACGCTCGTCCAGACCGTGCCCCATCGCCACCTCGATGATGGTGCGCAGCAGAGCCAGCTGACCCGTCGTGGTGATCGCCGGATCCAGTGGGTTCAGCCGGATCCCCTGATGCAGCGCGGCCGTCGGATCCAGCCGGATGGGGGTGATGCCCATCTCCTCGGCGATCAGGTTCCATTCACCCACCCCATCCTCACCCTGTGCGTCCAGCACCACCACCTGGCGGTCACGGAAGCGCAGTTGGCGCAGTACGTACGTCTTCTCCAGCGCCGACTTCCCGTTGCCCGACTCGCCGAGCACCAGCCAGTGCGGGGCGGGCAGTTGCTGGCCGTAGAGCTGGAACGGGTCGTAGATGTAGCCCTTCCCGCTGTAGACCTCGCGGCCGATGATCACGCCCGAGTCGCCGAGCCCGGGAGCTGCGGTGGGCAGGTAGACCGCCTGCGCCTGCCCCGTCGAGGTGCGCACGGGAAGGCGCGTCGTCTCTGTCTTGCCGAACAGGAAGCCGGTGAAGGCATCGGTGACCATGGTCAGGGGGTCTCGTGCGGCCATGCCATGACCTCCGGATTCTCAGGAACGAGGGACGTGTCGGCTGCCGGGCTCTGGATGCTCTGTGCTCTCGGGGCAGTGCTCTCGGCAGTGCTCTGGGGTAGTGCTCTGGGTAGTGCGGCTGGTGCAGGGCATCGGGCCGTGCCGATGGTGCGGGCGTTGCGGTGCTCAGCGGCGGATACCGGTCGCGAACGGCATGGTGTTGACGAACGCGCGATGATGCTCCCGATCGCACCACTCCAGCTTGAGATAGGACTTCCCGGCGGACGCGCGGATCGTCCGCTTGTCACGGGCGAGCGCCTCGGGGGTACGGGAGGAGACCGTGATGTAGCCGACCAGATTGACCCCGGCCGCTCCGCTCGCCAGGTCCTCACCGCGCTGGTCGACGCGCCCGTGCGAGGCGACGTCGCGAGGGTCGACCGTCCGGTTCATCTTCGCGGACCGGCTCGCCTCCGCATCGTCGTTCGTCTTCTCCGTGAGCATCCGCTCGATGGCCAGCTCCGTCGGCTCCAGATCCATCACCACCGCGACCGTACGGATCACATCGGGCGTGTGCACCAGCAGCGGCGCCAGGAAGTTGACGCCGACCGGGGTCATCGGCCACTCCTTGATCCACGCCGTGGAGTGACACCACGGCGCGCGTGTCACCGACTCGCGGGTCTTCGCCCGGAGATAGGTCGGCTCCATCGCATCCAGCTCGGCGGGCCAGGCGTTCCGCTTGGTCATCGCCTGGATGTGGTCGATGGGGTGATCCGGGTCGTACATGGAATGGATCAGCGACGACATCCGGGCCTGGCCCAGCGGCTGCCGCACCCGGATGTCGGCCTCGGCCAACCGGGCGCAGATGTCCGTGAGTTCCCGGGCCATCACGACGGCAAGACCCTCGTCCTTGGTCATCCTCCGGCTGCGTGCGGAGCCGCCGCTCTTCCGGCCGGAGGCGCGCGCCGCCTTGGCGATCGTCGCACCCTCGGCGGCCAGTTCGCGCCCGTAGTGCATACAGGCGACCAGATAGGCGCGGTGCTGCTCGCTGGAGGTCGACACCATCGACTGCAACTGCTCGTACGACGCCTGAAGCCAGGGCGCCGCCCGTTCGTCGCCGCGCTGGGCGATGTCCTTCGCGTGCGCGTCGGGGTCGGCGGGGAGAGTACGGGCGAGGATCTGCAGGCGCGAGACGAAGCCGTCGCCGTTGGCCACATGCTTCAGCAGCGTGCCGAAACGGTCGACCAGGGCCTCCTGATCCTCACTGTCGCGCAGCCCGACGCCGGGGCCCTCGATCTCGATGGCGGCGGTGACGGTGCGGCGGTCCGCGTGCAGCAGCACCGCGATCTCGTCGGGGCCGAAGGGCGCGGACAGCCAGTTGATCCGTCCGACCCCCGGGGGTGGACCGACCTCCACCTCACGGCCGTCCAGGCTGATCCCGGCCTCGGCGACACCCGACCGGTATGGTGCGCCGCGACGCACCATCCGCTTGAAAGAGCGGTTGATCTCGAACCACTTGTAGAGTGTGCGCCCCCGGTAGGGCACGTACACGACCGCCAGCGCGAGCATGGGGAAGCCGACCAGCGCGGGAATGCGTACGGCCAGCACGGGGACCAGCAGGCCGCTCATCATGCCGATGAAGGCCCCGGCGATGATCACTGCGATCTCGCCGGTCTCCCGGTTCTTGCCGACGACTGCGTTCGGCCGGGCCCGGCCGATCATGTACGTGCGGCGCGGCGCGGCGCTGTGGGTAGGCGTCGTCACCCGCGATCACCTCCGGTGCTGCGGTTGCTGTGCGGCGAACGGGAACCCGTGTTGTCCGCGACGTTTCTGGGCTTGGGGGGTGCGGAAGGGGTGCGGGCGCTGCCTCCGCCTGAGCCGTTGCCGCCCCCGCCGCTGCGGGTGCTGTGGGCGGCCACTCCGCCGGACACGGCGTTGCTGGGGCGGGGCGAACCGCCGCCGGAGGCGTTCGCGCCGCCGCCTCCCCCTCCACCGTCGCCGCGTGCACCGTGGGTGTTGATGCCCTGCCGGAGCATGTGCGCGGGTGACGAGACGGCTGCCACGGCCTTGCTGCCCGCCTTCTGCGTCGCGCTGCGGTGGCTGGCGATGTCGTCACCGAAGCCCGGCACGAAGCGGTAGATCATCGCTGAGGCGAAGATCGCGAGGATGATGATGGCAAGCCCGGAGACGATGGCGGAGGCGGCGTTCGGCCCGTCGTCCGCCGACAGCGCCCCGGCCAGTCCGAGGACGATCATGATGACGGGCTTGACGAGGATCACGGCGATCATGATGCCCGCCCAGCGGCGGACATGGCCCCACAGGTTCTTGTCCACCAGGCCCGCGTAGACGGCGGTGCCCAGCAGCGCACCCACGTACAGCAGCGCCGCGCGGATCACCAGTTCCAGATACAGAACCCCGGCGGCGATGACGGAAACCAGCGAAACCAGGATCAGCATGACCGGACCGCCGCCGATGCCCTCGCCCTTCTCCAGGGCCTCGGCGAACGTGCCGAAGAACGCGTCGGTATCGCTCTGGGTGCCCGTGGCCACCGCCTGGGTCACGGAGTCGGTCGCCGAAACGACGGTGTAGAGGATGAGCGGCGTGAACGCGGACGCCAGGACGACCAGCCAGAGAAAGCCGATCGCCTCGGTGAACGCCTCCATGAAAGGGACGCCGCGGACCGCCCGCTTGGCCACGGCGAGCAGCCACAGCACGAGCGTGAGGATCGTCGACGCGGCGAACACGACGGCGTACTGGCGGAGGAAGGAAGAGTTGGTGAAGTCGACGTTGGACGTCTCGTTGACCAGCTTCGACAGCCGTTGGATAGTCCATGCGGCCGCCTCCGCGAAGCCCTTGGCGAGCGAGCTGAGCGGGTCAGTCAGATACTCGGGCTCAGGCGCCTGCCCCCCACCACCGCCGGTGCCTCCACCGGAACTGCCACCCTTTTCGCTCTCGCAGAGATCCTTGGCGGGACCGAGGGCCATGTCGCAGTCTTCTTTGGGCTCTGCGGTTGCCCGGGCCGCAGTCAGCAGAGCGGCAGCCTGAAGCCCCGCCAACGCTGTGCCCACACAGAGCGCACGACGTCGGCGGCGGGGATTATCGGGCATAGGTGAACCCTCCGAACTGCTCAACTGCCTTGGCAATCTCGTCAGCGCCAGAAGCCCTATTGTCACCCGTGACTGGAGCCGGGCCGTCCTTCTGTGTGAAGCCCTGAACCTTCCAGTCGCTCTCAACCCAAGACAAGTTGAAGCGCATCGTGAACCAGTCGCTCGTCACCGGGGTCGTCGACTCTTCGCCGGCCGTCCCGAAAACGCCCGTACACCAGACGTCGACCTTGGCCGAGTTGCTGCTGAAATCCACCACCGTGGTGCCTATGGGAGCAGTTCGCGAGACGTAAGCCAGACCGTCCTTGGCGGTGCCGTCCTCTTCGAGCCCGATTTTGTCCAGGGTCTCGGCGGAGTACACCTGGTCCATCTTCGATTGCGTCTCCGCGATCTTGGACGGAGTGAAAACTTGCTGCACGACGTCGTCACGGCTGTCCGGCTTGGTGATCTCACCGGACGACAGGACCACCGCGTAGTTCGTCGCCGCGCTCTGCGCGCCCTGCTCCGTCTGCGGGAAGCCGGACGGGATGCCCGTCGTGCCGTCCTTGCCGCTGACGGGCTTCTCGCCCGTCGGTGCCGTCGGTTGCGCCTCGCCGCCCTCGGGGTTCTTCGCCTGGGAGCCGCCGCTGCCACCATCCGCCTCGGAGCCGGAGTCGCCGCCCCGGTTCGCGAAGGCGATGGCCGCGATGAGCAATACCACCACGCTCAGCACGGTAAGGAGGCTCCGTCCTGGCCGGGCGGCGGAGCGTCTGCCGACACCGTAGACGTCACCGTCCTCACCAGGCAGCCGGGTGCGCGTCCCCTGGCGGGCCGAGCCGCGTCCCGTGGACGGGCCCGACCCGCCCGGACGACCGCGCTCGTCGTAGTCGTCGCCGCCGATGCTCATGCCGGACGTGCCTCCCTCAACCGTCTGCCTACAGCCGTCAACCGCCGTCAGTACATTGTCCCCTCACACGACGTTAGCGGGGGGACCGGTTGCGTGGGTCTCGTCATCCACAGCGGCTGGACATCTCTTAGGAATAGATACCCGTCATGTGCGCACTTCTGCCCCTCATGCCACATGGGTCTCAACAGAGGCGCGCCGAGCGGGCTGTTCGGGCCGCAGCAGGATGCGCGATCCGCCTTGACCTGCCCCAGCAGAGCCAGGACCGCAGCCCCGAACAGCGAGAGTATGCCCTCGGGCGCCCCGCCCTCACGGAGGTGCAGTGTGCCCTGAGTATGCGTACTCAGGTGTGAGGTGGGCTGCCGTGGTTGGCTCGGGCGCATGTTCGTACACAGAGGTTCCGGGGTGCTAGCGGCCATGGCCGTCGTCGTGTTGGCCGCGTCCCTCTCCGGGTGTGCCGTCAAACGGGGGGAGGGTGAGCGGCCGGAGGAGGGAAAGGGGAAAGGCAGCCCGGGGGCCTCCTCCACGGCCGTGCCGCCGAGCCCGTACGTCGAACCGGGTGTGGTCGACGGCGCCCCGCATCACGGGGACAACAACGTCGCACGCCGCCCCGGTCAGATGACAGCAGCCGACGAGAAGACGGCGCGTGCGGACGTCGAACGCATAAGACCGGTGCTGGAAAAGCTGCGCAAGCAGGGGCGTATCGATCCTGAGGAGGTACGTCCGGCCCTGCTCGGCCTCGGCTTCCGTGCGGAGGACACGAGGGTCCACCCCCCGCGCGCGGAGTGGGACAACGACCTGATGGACTGGGTCGAGCAGCCTGGTGCGATGTACGGAGTCCGGGTGGGTGGAAGCGCGTGCGTCACGGGGCTGGTGAACGAGTCCCAGGTGTCGGCCGGGGTCAACGGTCCGTATCCGGAGACTGGTTGTCTGTATCCGGCGAAGGCCCACTGAGGGCGCACGGTGAGCTGAACGCGCTCGGCCACGAGCGCCCGCCTCCTCCGAGGACAGCCATACGGCCGCCACGGCCACCTCCTCCGCCCGCCCGGCCCGGCGGCCCGCCTCGGCACATCGGCATGGCGTCGGCGGGCGGCTCGCCGGTACTCGTCCGGAGCGTGGCCAGTCTTTCGAGGGCGGCTGCCTTGGTCGGCCCTTGTAAAAGCCATGCTTGGCGGCGGTGTACGGGCCGAGGCCGTGCGCCCGCCTGTCGGGCCGGAACCGGTGGAGTGTTGACGACGGTGCCGCCGGCCGGGTGCGAGCATCGCCGGTGCCTCATGGCGGAGGCACGGACGCTCCCCGCAGGTTCAGGCCGAACGCCGAATCGAACCGTTCTGCGGAGGTCTCGGTCAGCGGGGCCTGCGGCCGGTCGGAGTTGCCCGGGCCGCCCGCGTCGGAGAAGGCGCGGGCGGCGGTGGCGCCGGTGCCGGTGCCGGTGCCGGTGCTGGTACCGGTGATCAGCGTCTTCCCGGCGAGCGGCATCGGTGGTCCTGTTCCGTCTGGATTCCGTCGGGGCGGGTTCTCGCTTTCACTCTTGCGAAGCAGGCGGGGCACGGTCCGGTCAGACAGGGCGGGGATCGCCCTCGGCGTCGACGAAGAAGGTGTCGTGGCGGACGAGGAACTCCGCCAGTTCCTCCCCGCCGTGACGGACCATCTCCCCCAGACGTTCGAAGTACTCCTCGCGTGGCGCACCCGGTGTGAAGAGCAGCAGCATGGACGCTGGTTCGGGGGAATCGTTGCGGAATCCGTGCAGCCCGCCCGCCGGCACGTAAAGGAAGTCGCCGGTCTGGCTGCTGGCCCACCGCTGCCCGTCGAACAGAGTGACTGTGCCCGCCAGTACGAAGAACGACTCCGCGATGGACCGGTGGAAGTGCGCCCGTGGCCCCGGTGTCTGCGGCGCCATGTCCAGCCGGTAGAGGCCGAAGTCGCCCTCCGTGGTGGCCTGGGTGGCGAGGTAGTGGATGGTGCCGCCTTCAGGGGAGACCACTTCGGCCGGGGCTTCGGCCGGTCGTCGCACCGCGCTGACCTGGCCGGTCTCCCCCGCATAGCGTGGCTCGGGATACGACATGCGCGACTCCTCGGCGTGACGGGCGACCGCGACGCTACGTGATCCCGGCAGATCACCTTCCGTGACACGCCGCGCCGATGGAGCGACCGAAGGCGTCCGGGGCCATCCCCTTCGGCCCTCCCGCCTCTCCGCCCCTACGCGCCGCCGCCGGTAGCCGCGCCGGCGAGCATGGTCACCAGTTGCTCCGCCTGCCCGCCCGGGTCCGGGGTGCCCGACCAGTCGGCCGTCATCAGGAGATGGTGGATGGTCCCGATGAGCGCGAGTGCGACCGCTGCGGTGTCCGTGCCGTCCGTGACCCGGCCGAGACGCCGTTCCGCTTCCAGGTAGTCGGTGATCGAGGACTGGATCGCCGCGAAGCCGGGCGCCCCCGCCCGCAGCGCCTCCCGGACCCGCTGGGACGCGCCGGGGCGGGCCAGGGTCAGGCCGGTGAGGGCCGGGCCCGTCGAGGAGAGCAGCGCGAGCGTGACCGTACGGAGGTTGTCGGCGACGTCGGCCTGGCCCGCCCGCGCGGGCAGTTCGCCGGCCTGGCGTGCCGCGCGGGAGAAGCGGTCCAGCAGCAACTCGGCGAGGAACTCGTCCAACCCCGCGAAATGGGCGTTCAGCATCCCCTTCGCGCAGCCCGCCTCGCCGGTGATCGCGCGGCCCGTCAAGGCGCCTGGCCCTTCGCGGGCGAGCACTCGTTCGGCGGCGCTGAACAGCCGCTCGCGCACGTCGGGAATCGCCACTCCGCGCGGTGACATGGGGGACCGCCTCTCTTGGTACGCGCCTACCGTACGGGCTGCCGGCGCCGTCGTACGGCTGGCGGGTCTTGCAAGTATGGGCGTGTGCCCATATTGTTTGGGCGCACGCCCATACTATCGGGCCGCACCGGCCGTATCCTCCGGAGAGGCACCCATGCAGACGACTACCGACCCCACCCACAACACCCGCAACGCCGACCACGCCGACCACGCCGAGTCGACCGGTGCCGCCGCCGACCCCGAGCAGGAAAGGGCGTGGAACGGCTACGAGGGCGCCCACTGGGCCCGGCATCAGGACCGTTGGGACGCCGTCAACGAAGGGTTCAACGAGCCCCTGCTCACCGCCGCCGCGATCGGAGCGCGAGACCGCGTCCTGGACGTCGGCTGCGGCGCCGGCCGTACGACCCGGCTCGCCGCGGCCCGGGCGGCTCACGGATGGGCCACCGGCCTGGACCTGTCCGCCCCCATGCTGACGCGCGCCAGCGAGTCCGCACGGGAGGAGGGCGTCGCCAACGCGACCTTCGAACGGGGCGACGCCCAGACCAAGCAGTTCGAACCCGGCACCTTCGATGTGATGATCAGCCGGTACGGAGTGATGTATTTCGCCGACCCCGTGGCGGCCTTCACGAACATCGGGGCCGCTCTGCGCCCCGGCGGCCGGATGGCGTTCGTCTGCGCCGCGGACCCGCAGGACAACGAGTGGCTGCACGCGATGGCCGCGCTGCGCCCCTACCTGCCCGTCGGGGGCTTCGGCGAGCCGGGCGGTCCCGGGATGTTCTCGCTGGCGGACCCGGACCACGTCCGCGAGGTGCTGACCGCCGCCGGATTCGGGCAGATCGCGACCGTACGCACCCAGGCGTACGGGGTCTGGGGCCGGGATGCGGACGATGCGGCGGCCTTCCTGCTGGACTCCGGCCCCGGACGCCATCTGATCAGCCAGGCCGGGCCGGACGACCGGCAGCGTGCCCGGCGGGCGCTCACGGATGCGCTGCGCGGTCACGAGCGCGACGGAGCGGTCCGGTTGCGCAGCACCTGCTGGCTGGTGACGGCCGAAACGTCCGCCAATCGCTCCGCCGAAGACCGGCAGGGGTGACGGTCGAGGCGCGGAGATCATCCTGGAGACGTACCGGTACCCAGCCTCCGGAGCGATGCCATGAGCCGCTGTGAGGCGGCACCATCGCGGGGTGAACACAGTTGAGACGACGACCAGTCCGGCCGCAGTCGAATCCGCACCCGCTCCCGTACGGCCGCCGGAGCGGTGGGCGGTGCGTGCCGCGCATCTGACGGTGCTGTGCGTACTGCCGTCCAGCCTGTGGCGCTCTCTGCTCGCCGTGGGTGTCCCGCTCGGCTACAGCGCGGAGGTCATGCGCGAGAACTACCAGGCGCCGGGCTCGGGAACTGTGTACATGCTCGGCCTGAGCCTGCTGGCCGAGGTGCTGGCGTTCCTGACGCTGGGGCTGGTACGCCCGTGGGGCGAGGCCGTGCCGCGCTGGGTGCCGGTGCTGGGCGGGCGGCCGGTGGTTCCGAGGACGGCCGTACGGGTGGCGGCGGCCGGCGCGGTACTGCTGACGCTGGTGTTCACCGTGGTGCCCCTCGTGCAGACCTTCGTGGTGGACCCGGGTGCGGGCGAACTGGATGGCGGCTGGCTCTGGCTGATGCGCGCCTGCTATCTCCCGGTGCTCGCCTGGGGCCCGCTGCTGGCCTGCGTCACCCTCTCCTACCACCGAAGGCACCGGGAGAGCGGCCGGAGCGGGAAAGGCGTTGCGGCGTGATCGCCGGCGGGCTAAGTTCTCCGCGTCGTCCGGACGGGCGGCGTCGTCCGAGGAGGAGGTGTACGGCTCATGCGCACACATGCCGAGGGGTTGGACTCGCGTACCGGCAGCTTTCCCCTTCTCATGACGACGGAGACACCGTGTCACTTCGCCTCACCCCACTGACCGACCCCGCCATCACCTCCGCGGGCCACCGCCTGGTGTGGCTCGCCACCGACGAGGGACGCGCCGGGGGCGCTCCCCTCGGCACGGCCGGGCTGCGCCTCTTCACCCGATCCGGGCAGGACCATCTCGCTGAACTGACGCTCACCGTCCACCCCGCCGAGCGCCACCGTGGCGTCGGTTCGCGGTTGCTGGCGGCGGCCGTCGCCGCCGCGCGGGAGCACGGCCGCCGCAGCCTGGTGGCGGAGGCCCGGGCCGAATCGCCGGGCGCCCGGTTCCTGTCCGTACGCGGCTTCCGTACGGTCCTCACCCTGACCCACGCGCGGCTTTCCCTTTCCGGCGCGACGGCGGATTCCGGGGTGGCCGCGGATTCCGGGGCAGCCGCGGGTTCCGGTCCGCTCGGCGCACTCACCGCCACGGCCACCCGGTCGTGTCCCGGTTACCGCCTGGTGTCCTGGGCCGGGACGGTGCCCGACGAACTGGCGGTCACCTTTGCCCACTCCCGTCACGCCATGGACGACATGCCGATGGACGACACCGACTACGGCACCGTGATCTGGGACGTCGAGCGCGTCCGGGACGCGGCGGCGGCAATCGCCCGGCGCGGCGACCTGCTGTACACGGTCGCCGCCGTCGACGAGTCCGACGGCTCCATCGCCGGATTCACCGAGATCGTGGTGCCCGGTGACGGCAAGGGCGACGGGCAGCACTACGGGACGGGTGTGCTGCCCGCCCACCGTGGGCACGGCCTCGGCGCCTGGATGAAGGCCGAGTCGGTACGGCAGGCGGCGGCACGCCACCCCGAGCTCGCCGGACTGCTGACGGACACGGCGGACAGCAACGCGTACATGCGCCGCATCAATGACGCACTCGGCTACCGTCCGACGCATCGCACGCGGGAATGCCAGCTCGACCTGTAAGCAGCGCCCTTACACAGCGCCCTTACACAGCGACCGGGACACAGATCTGCAGGCCCCGCGCGCGTCAGCGGGTCAGGTCGTCGACGGGGATCTCCCAGTACACCGGTTCCCGCCCGTCCATGAGTTCGACGCTGAAGGTGACGACCGGCACGCCCTCGGCGAGGGTGTACCGCAGCGGAAGGGTGAGGCTCCTGCCCGGCTCGAGAGCGCCGGGCAGGAGTGCTTCGGTCTCCTCGCCGTTCTCCCAGTCGGGGGCGCCCTCAAGAAGAGCGTCCTCCTCGGCGTGGGTGCCGGCCCAGAAGTCGAAGCCGGTTGCATGGTCCGGGCCGAAGGCCAGCGGCTCGTCTCCGCCGTTCTCGTACGTCAGGGAGAAGAGGTAGGTGCGGTCGCCCGGCTCCCGCGCACCGTCACCGAAGGCGGGCACGGCGCGGTGCAGGGCGGACAGCTTCAGCTTCACGCCGTCCTTGTAGCGGGCGGTGTTGCCCGCGGAGAGCGGTTCACCGAAGCCTCCCGGGGAGTTCAGCTCCGGGCCGCCGGCCGCATCGATGTCCTCCTGCAGTTCGTGCAGGGCGACCGCCACGACGACGGCGAGCACCAGGAGCACGGAGCCGAGGACGAGGAGCACGCTCCGCAGAGCGCTGCGGAGCGTGCCGGACGGCTCGGCCAGGTCGGACGGTACGGGCAGGTCTGCGGGGGTGTCCGGGGCGGCGGTGATCGTACGGCTGTCGGGCTCGCTCATGTCTGCCAACGTAGGTGCGGGCGTGGCACCCTGCCTCCGTGTACGTACTCAGGTTCGCCGGTCTCTCGTACTCACCGGCGGCGGTACGGCGGGAGCGCAGAACCGCCCTGCGACACCGCCCCCCCCGCCCTGCGACACCGCCCTGCGTTGGGGCAACGATCTTGCCAGGTGAGGCGCATGACGTCTCGTACCGCCTTGGCGGCCTTCGCCGTCTGCGCCGTGCTCGTGCCGCTCCCCGCCTGCGGCAGTGACGGAACGGGCCGCGAGCCGTCCCCCTCCAAGGGCGGGACCTCGGCGGCCGCCCCGGTGCCCAGCGCGCCCGCCGAGAGCCGGGAGCCGGACCAGGGGAAGGGGTCGAAGGACCCCGACGACTTCAACGGAGACGGACACCACGACCTCCTCGTGCCCGTCCCCGTCAGCGACGACCCGGACGCCGTCATCAGGGACGAGCGGACAGGCATCGTCTACGGCTCGGCCGAAGGGCTCGACCCCTCGAAGCGGACGGTCCACGGACGCCGGGACCTTGGCCTGCCCGAACCGGTGCGCGAGGGGCGTGGACGCGACTACGTCCTGCCGAAGGAAGTGGAGACCGCCGATCTGGACGGCGACGGCTTTCCGGATTCCGTCACGTCCGTCATCTTGGGCGAGCGCGCGACGGACGGGCAGACGAGCACTCTGCGCGAAGCCCCCTAAGTGACCTCGGGCGGGCCCGGCGGGCCCACGAAAGGGGAGCTGATTCTGCACTGGGGACCCAGCGGCCTGTTCGGCACGTACGGGGAGCAGCCCACGCACTGGTGGATCACCGACGGCACGACGTCCCGGGACCCGGCGTCCTTCGCGGCGCCCGGGTTCGCTCCGGGGGACACGCCCTAAAGCTGGTCGGATTCCGAGTGGCTCGCGGCGGGCGCGGCGCTCTCGGCGCCGTCGAGGTCAACACCTTCGACGAAGTGGTCGAACTCGTTGTTCTGCACGCCGAGTACGAAGGCATCCCACTTGGCCTGGGTGGTGGTGACGACGTTCTCCGGGTCGTCGCTCTGCCGCAGGTGGACGAGATCGCCCTCTCCGGCGGCGACTTCGATGCACTCGGCATCGGGGTCGTCGGTCGCCCGGATCCAGTTCAGGTCGCTCATCTTGGTCATAACGGCCAGCCTAACGACCTCTCCGCGACAGGGGGTGGATCAGGGAGCGGCGCCATGGGGCTTCGGGTCCAAGGCGGAGGAGGAGAGGCGGCGCTCAGCTCCAGTTCGCCTGTTCCAGCCAGAAGTCCAGCAGCTCGGCGTCCCCCAGCACCTCGACGCGGGCGGTGGTCGGCGGCAGCCGCCGGTAGAAGACCAGCAGGAGGTCGGTGAGCGGCCCCCGCAGTGCGACCGTCGCCTTGCCGTGCGCGCGGCGCCAGCTGATGCCGTCGCTGAGGAGTTCCACGAGCCACTCGGCGTCGTCCGCCGGTTCGCCGTCGGTGGCGTGCAGATGGAGGCTCTCTCCGGCGCGCGCACCCAGCTGTCGCAGCTCTTCGTCGTCCTCCTGCTCCGGACCGCTGAGGATTTCCAGCCACTCGTCCAGGCAGTCGGCGGCGATCTCCGGTGCGACGGCGAATTCCGTGCCCGCCGCGCGGCAGGCGTCGGCACGGTGGATCACGGTCTCGTGGGTCATGCGGCGGGCCCAGAACCCGGCACGCGGTTTCCCTGCCCAGGTCCACACGGGGGCCTCGGGCCCGGCGTCCCGCAGCGCGTCCGCGAGCATCACCGCGCCCTCGGCGAGCCACTGGTCCAGGGCGGCGGGTTCGTCCGTCCCGGGGCCGTGGAAGCCGGGGACCGCCTCCTCCTCCAGCTCCTCCAGAGTCCCGGCGGCGATCATCTCGGCCGCCCAGCGGTGTGCGCCGCCCACGTGGACGGCCAGCTCGCGCAGCGTCCAGTCGGGGCAGGTCGGCACCTGGGAGGAGAGGTCGGCGCCGTGGATCGCCTGCCGCAGCAGCTCGGTCTGATGGACGATTTCGGTGCGGTAGCGCTCGTGTTCGATGGTGATCGCCATGCGGGGCAGCGTATGCGGGACAGCCGCGCGCAGCATGCCGTTTTTTGGCGCGAACCGTCCGTCTGCACGGCGGGGTGAGGGGGAGTTTCGGCCATCTCACCCACTGGACCAGCTTTGGTGTCAGTGGTGGGCATCCCTGAGGGGCGCGCCGGGCCGCGCCCCCGGGTCGCGCCTGTGCGCCGCCGCTGCACTGCTGCTACACGGCCATGCCGTAGACGATGGTGAACAGCGTGCCCAGCGACCCGATGATGAAGACGCCCGTCAGACCGGCGACGATCAGCCCCTTGCCCTGCTCCGCGCTGAAGGTGTCGCGCAGCGCCGTGGCTCCGATGCGCTGCTTGGCCGCGCCCCAGATGGCGATGCCGAGACAGAGGAGGATGGCGATCGCCATCACCACCTCGATCATTACGCGTGCTTCGTTGCCCAGCGACCCGAACGGCCCCCAGTCAGGAGCGATTCCACCGATGATGGTGGTGATGTCACCCTTCTCGGCTGCCAGGATCATGTGTAACTCACCGCCCCGCTCGGAATGTTGCATGACCTTGCCCCGCGCGGTTCTTCCGCGCTCGTCTGACTGTACCGCTGACTTGTGACATCTCGGAGTATCTGGGGGATGGTGTAGAGGTGCGGAAAGCCTTGGTGGGTGTGGGAGTTGGCGGGATGCTGCTGTCCGGCCTGATGGCGCTGCTGGTCATCGGTACGTACTCGGCCGCGGCCGGTCTGATGGGCGGTGTCGCGGGCGGCAAACCCACCGGGCTGGCCAAGGGTGCAGTTCCGGCCAAGTACAAGGCACTGGTGCAGAAGTGGGGCACTCTCTGCCCGGCGATCAGCCCGTCCCTGCTGGCCGCTCAGCTCTACCAGGAGAGCGGCTGGAGCCCCAGTGCGGAGAGTCCGGCCGAGGCGCAGGGCATCGCGCAGTTCATCCCGGGCACGTGGGCCACCCACGGCATCGACGGCGACAAGGACGGCGACCGCGACGTCTGGGATCCGCAGGACGCGATACCGTCCGCCGCCAGTTACGACTGTGCGCTGGCGGGCTATGTCGACGATGTGCCGGGCGATCCGACGAACAACATGCTGGCGGCGTACAACGCGGGTGCCTACCGGGTGATCCAGTACAGTGGCGTGCCGCCCTACGAGGAGACGCAGAACTACGTCTCGGTCATCCGGAAGCTGGAGAAGAGTTTCGCAGCCTCGAAGGGGCGGGTCGACCCGTCGAAGCAGGCGGCCGGGGCGATCTCGTACGCGCAGGAGAAGCTGGGCACGCCGTATCTCTGGGGCGGTGACGGCACGTCGGCTGACGGCGGGCGGTTCGACTGCTCCGGGCTGACGAAGGCGGCCTACGCGTCGGTGGACGTCGAACTGCCCCGGGTGGCGAGCAAGCAGTGGAACACCGGCCCGCACCCCGGGCGGGACGAACTGCTGCCGGGCGATCTGGTCTTCTTCGCGAACGACCTGGAGGACCCGACGTCCATCCGCCATGTGGGGATCTACGTCGGCGGTGGATATATGATTGATGCACCCTATACGGGGTCGGAAATCCGCTTTGATCCGATTGATTCGCCGGATTACTTCGGAGCGACGCGCCCCACTGGCGGGTGAACAGGGTGAGCGGGCCCGCAAGGGGACGTGAACTCTCCGTAAGGCGAAGGCCCTGAGCTGCGGGGACGGATCACTCTTCGATAACGTGAGAGTGATCTTTCGGTGGAGACAGGAACGCGGAGCGGGTGCCGAGGCGTTGTCTGGAACGGAATGGGCATTCCGTTACAGGAGCGCACCACTCGGCGCGACCACGGGGGTACGGGGGTCGTCAGAGCAGTTCGGCAGACAAATGAAGGGGCCGTACCGATGGCTGGATGGGACAACCCCGATGTTGATCTGCTCTACGACATCAACGGTTTGGCCAAAGACGCCCCCGGCTGGGCCGACCACACGATGGAGTACGTCGGCGAGTACGGCACGCTGGCCGCGCTCGTCCTTCTGGGCCTGTGGGCCTGGTGGGCGCTGCGGCGGCGCAGCGGCAGCCGGGAGGACGCCGTCGCCGCCATGACGGCGCTGGTCTGGACGCCACTGGCGGCCGGTGTCGCGGTGCTGGTGAACATCCCGATCAGGGGCCTGGTGGAGCGGCCCAGACCCTTCGAGGACCACAAGGGTCTGGAAGTGCTGGTGGCGGGGAAGGAGGACTTCTCCTTCGTCAGCGACCACGCGACGATGGCGATGGCCCTCGCGGTCGGCCTCTTCATGGTCAACCGCCGGCTCGGGCTGGTGGGCTTGGTCCTCGCGGCGATAGCCGGCTTCTGCCGGGTCTATATGGGCGTGCACTACCCGACGGACGTCATCGGCGGACTCGCGCTCGGCACGGCGGTCACACTGCTGCTCGCCCCGGTCGCGTTCTGGCTGCTCACCCCGCTGGTCCGCACGATCGCGGGCTCCGAGCGGGTGGGCACGCTGGTGTGGGCGGGGCGGCCGGGCGAGGTGGCGACTGCCGAGCCGGAGGGCTCGGCGCCGGCGGTGGGCGGCCGTACGGACAGTACGGGTGGCGAAGGCGGCGCCGGTGGCAGCAGGGGCAACGGGGCCCAGGAGCCGAAGCGGCCGTACGACCGGGATCTGGCGGCGTAGGGCCTGCCGTTCGGATGATGCCGGGTGCAGCGTCGTCCAAACGACCGATCCTACGGGACAGCCCTTAGGACGGATGCGCGGCGGCGTCCTTGCGTGCCCGGTCGCGCGAGCGGCGGGCCGGGCCGCGCCAGCCGCAGCTGCATCGGGCATGGGAGAAGGCACCCCGCTCCGTCGTGACGGTCTCGTGCGGTGCCGGAGCATCCGGCACTGTCACAGGAGATGCCGTCATAGGGGGTGCCGTGGTCGCGGGCGGCGGGCTCCCCGCTGCCGCAGCCTGGACTGTCGTAAATCCGGCACTCTTCTCAGGGCGCACTCCGCCACCGTACCGCCAAGGGGCGTGACGGTTGCCGCCTCGTACTCGTTAGCGGAGGCGAAACGGGTTTCGGATGCCCAGGACACGAGGCAGGCGGCTGGGGGCGGCGGACGATGGTCGGGCGGCGGTGTGGGCGCTGGGGCGCGGCGCTGGCCGCGCTCACCGGGCTCGGCGCCACGCTTGTCTGCACGCTCGGCGGCTGTGTGGCCACCCGGACCAGCACCACCGGGTCGCCCGCCGGTGATCCGCTGCTGACCGTACGGCAGGCTGCGGAGGTGCTGGAGCGTGCCGGTACGTCGCGGACACGGACCGTCGTACGCACGGTCAGCGGTGGCACCCGCGTCACCATCAAGGGCACCGGTGTCTTCGACTACCGCAGACGGATCGGCCGCATCCAGGTGACCCTGCCGCGCGAGCCGTCGGGCGCCCCGGCGGCAGAACCGATCACCGAGCTGGTAATTCCGGGTGCGCTCTACATGAAGAACCGCGGGGCGGGGGTGCCCGCCGGTAAATGGGTCCGGGTGGACACCAGCACCCTGCCGGACGGGAACCTCCTCGCCAACGGAGCGACGGACCCGCTGAGCGCGGCCGAACTGCTGCGCGGCACCCGCGAGGTGGCGTACGTGGGGCGGCGGCGGGTAGCGGACGGCGCGGTGGTGCGGCATTACAGCGGCACCACGGACATCCGCAAGGCGGCGCACGCCTCGTCGGGGGGCGTGCGCCGCCAACTGCGCGCGGCGGCGGAGGGGTTCGCCGGGGACGCGGTGCCGTTCGACGCGTACCTGGACGGGCGGGGGCGGCTGCGCGAGGTGCGGCACTGGTTCACCCTGGACGCGGAGGCCGGGGATGCTGCCTCCGCCGTCGCCTCCACCACCACGATGTACGACTTCGGCATCCCGGTGGAGGTCGGGACGCCTGCGCCCGTGGACCTCTACACCGGGGAGATCGAGGCCTCGTAGCGGTGGTTGCCGACGCGGCACTAGTCAGTCGTGAGCAGTCCCTCGGCAACTCCGAAATGGTTCGGACGTGCCATGCGCGGAGGATGCACCGCTCCCTACTCTGGAGACGCGGGGTTCCGGCGTGGCCGGGGTTCCGACGCTTCGGAGCTTCGGAACACCAGGAGGTGGTGAGTGTGCCTGTACCGGTGTCAGCGTCCCTGCCGGGCAACGCCCGTGGCCCGGCCCGAGGACCAGCCCGAGGATCGCGGGGCAGTGCGGTCCATGATTCGGTGGCCCTCGCCGAGATCGAACTGTGCGGTGAGCTGATGATCGCGGCGTCCGCCGCCGAAGCGGCCGGTGAGGAACGGCTGAGCGTGGCACGGGTGGACGAGATCCTGCGCGTCGTCCCGCCACGCGCTGGCGTACGCCTGCTCTAGGGTCTGTCGTCCGGGGCATGCCGGATCAGTGAACGGGGTCTGGTGCGCGGCGTCGCCGTGTGGAGGAGGGCGCGTGCCGGGGCACGCGAACCCGGCGTGATCCACACGGCAGACCCCGACCCGCCGCCGCAGAGCTCGTGTGAGTGGTGGCGGTGGCGTCCGGCGGCCTGCTCCCCAGCGGTCGCCAAGTCTCCTACGTGCGCAGCAGCCGGGCGATCGCGGCCGTGGCCTCCGCGACCTTGGCGTCCATCTCGGCCCCGCCGTCGACAGCCGCGTGCGCCACGCAGTGCCGCAGGTGTTCCTCCAGGAGCTGGAGCGCGAAAGACTGAAGGGCCTTGGTCGATGCCGAGACCTGGGTAAGTATGTCGATGCAGTAGACGTCCTCGTCCACCATCCGCTGGAGGCCCCGCACCTGGCCCTCGATGCGGCGAAGCCGCTTGAGGTGCGCGTCCTTGTCCTTGCTGTAGCCGTGCTCGCCGGTCGCGGCGTGAGCAGAGCAACATTCGGCCGCGTCCGGGGCGGCGACTGGGGTGGTGGCGGGGGTGTTCTCGGCAGTTGTCATGAAGGACCTCCCGAACGGGTGGAGAAGGGAGAACGGGGAGTTAGAGCGGGTCATATACCCCCGCTGGGTATACTATACCCGATTTTGCGGAACCCTGTGCCGAGCCCGGATGCTGATGGGTGACACTGGGGAACGCCGGTTCGCAGTGGCCGGATGATGCGCCTAGCATCAACGAGACCGACCCCAGATATCGATGCACACCGAGGATCCCCAGTGCGCTTTCGTCTGACCCCCAGGGAGACGAGCTTCTACGACATGTTCGCCGCGTCCGCGGACAACATCGTGACCGGCTCCAAGCTCCTGATGGAACTCCTCGGAGCGGATCCCTCCGCGCGGGCCGAGATCGCCGAGCGGATGCGGGCAGCGGAGCACGCCGGGGACGACGCGACCCACGCGATCTTCCACCAGCTGAACTCCTCCTTCATCACGCCCTTCGACCGCGAGGACATCTACAAACTGGCCTCCACGCTCGACGACATCATGGACTTCATGGAGGAGGCCGTCGATCTCGTCGTCCTCTACCAGATCGAGCAGCTGCCGAAGGGCGTCGAGCAGCAGATCGAGGTGCTGTCGCGGGCGGCGGAACTGACCGCCGAGGCGATGCCGAATCTGCGGACGATGAGCAACCTGACCGAATACTGGATCGAGGTCAACCGCCTGGAGAACCAGGCCGACCAGATCCACCGCAAACTGCTGGCCCACCTCTTCAACGGCAAGTACGACGCCATGGAGGTCATGAAGCTGAAGCAGATCGTGGATTCCCTGGAGGAAGCCGCGGACGCCTTCGAGCATGTGGCCAACACGGTCGAGACCATCGCGGTCAAGGAGTCCTGACCGCCCGTGGACACGTTCGCGCTCGTCGTGACCGTCGGGGTCGCGCTCTTCTTCACCTACACAAATGGTTTCCACGACTCGGCGAACGCCATCGCCACCTCCGTCTCGACTCGTGCGCTGACGCCGCGTGCCGCGCTGGCGATGGCGGCCGTGATGAACCTCGCCGGTGCGTTCCTGGGCAGTGGTGTCGCCAAGACGGTGAGCGAAGGGGTGATCGAGACCCCGCACGGTTCGGGCGGGATGGCCATTCTCTTCGCGGCGCTGGTCGGCGCGATCGTGTGGAATCTGGTCACCTGGTATTTCGGGCTGCCGTCCTCTTCGAGCCACGCGCTGTTCGGCGGCATGGTGGGCGCGGCGATGGCCGGCGGGATCGCGGTCTACTGGTCGGGCGTGATGGAGAAGATCGTCATCCCGATGTTCCTGTCGCCGATCGTCGGCATGCTGCTCGGCTATCTCGTGATGGTCGTCATCATGTGGATGTTCCGCAGGTCCAACCCGCACAAGGCGAAGCGCGGTTTCCGTATAGCGCAGACGGTGTCCGCCGCCGGTATGGCGCTCGGCCACGGTCTCCAGGACGCGCAGAAGACGATGGGCATCGTGGTGATGGCGCTGACCATCGCGGATGTACAGGACGGCAACGACATCCCGGTCTGGGTGAAGATCACCTGCGCGCTGATGCTGTCGGCCGGTACGTACGCGGGCGGCTGGCGGATCATGCGGACGCTGGGCCGCCGGATCATCGAGCTGGACCCGCCGCAGGGATTCGCCGCGGAGACCACGGCGGCCTCCGTGATGTACACCGCGTCGTTCATGTTCCACGCGCCGATCTCGACGACGCATGTGATCACCTCGGCGATCATGGGCGTGGGTGCGACGAAGCGGATGTCCGCGGTGCGGTGGGGTGTCGCGAAGAACATCGTGATGGGCTGGTTCATCACCATGCCCGCGGCGGCGGCGGTCGCCGCGCTGTGCTACGGGGCGATCAGCCTCTTCATGGGCTGACCGCTGAACCGTTTCGCTGCCCGTGAACCACCGGCCCGGCCTCATGGCGGGGCCCGCCCCCGGCATCCGGGGGCGGGCCGTGACCTCGCGGTGGCACCGCCATGCAGCACCGCGAGGAGAGCGGGGACCGTACGGTCCGGGGGTCGTACGGGTCAGCCGAAGCGGCCGGAGATGTAGTCCTCCGTCGCCTGGACCGTCGGGTTGGAGAAGATCCGCTCCGTGTCGTCGATCTCGATGAGCTTGCCGGGCTGGCCGACCGCCGAGAGGTTGAAGAACGCGGTGCGGTCGGAGACGCGTGCGGCCTGCTGCATGTTGTGGGTAACGATGACGATGGTGAACTGCGACTTGAGCTCGCCCACGAGGTCCTCGATCGCCAGCGTGGAGATCGGGTCCAGCGCCGAGCAGGGCTCGTCCATCAGCAGCACCTGAGGCTCGACGGCGATCGCCCGCGCGATGCACAGCCGCTGCTGCTGGCCGCCGGAGAGGCCGGAGCCGGGCTTGTTCAGCCGGTCCTTCACCTCGTTCCAGAGGTTGGCGCCCTTGAGGGACTTCTCGACGACGCCGTCCAGGTCGGACTTCTTGTACTTCCCGTTCAGCCGGAGACCGGCCGCCACGTTGTCGTAGATCGACATGGTGGGGAACGGGTTCGGACGCTGGAAGACCATGCCGATGGTGCGGCGTACGGAGACCGGGTCGACGCCGGAGCCGTACAGGTCCTCGTTGTCCAGCAGAACCTTGCCCTCGACCCGGCCGCCGGGAGTGACCTCGTGCATGCGGTTGAGGGTGCGGAGGAAGGTGGACTTGCCGCAGCCGGAGGGGCCGATGAAGGCTGTCACGGAGCGGGGTTCGACGCTCATCGAGATGTCGTCGATGGCGCGATGGCTGCCGTAGTAGGCGGAGAGGCCGCTGATGTCGATGCGCTTGGCCATGATTCGGATCACTCCTCGGGGGTCTGGGGGATGTCCCCCAGCAGGCTGGTTCTCGTGGCCGTCAGCGGCCGGACTTCGGTGCCTTCCAGCTGGCGATCGCACGGGCCACCAGGTTGAGGACCATGACGAAGATGATCAGCAGCAGGGCGGCGGCCCACGCGCGGTCGAAGGAGGCCGTGTTGCCGAGCTTCCACTGCTCGTACACGTAGTACGGCAGGGAGGACTGGGCGCCCTCCATGGGGTTGTTGTTGATCGACGGGGAGCCGAAGACCAGCAGCAGGATGGGCGCGGTCTCGCCGGCGATGCGGGCGATGGCCAGCATGATGCCGGTCGTGATGCCGCCGATCGCGGTGGGGAGCACGACCCGCAGGATCGTCAGCCACTTCGGCACACCGAGCGCGAGGGACGCCTCGCGGAGCTCGTTCGGTACGAGCTTGAGCATCTCCTCGGTGGAGCGGACGACGATCGGCAGCATCAGGATCGCCAGGGCCATGGCCCCCGCGAAGCCGGAGTAGTCGAAGCCCAGGTAGAGAATCCAGAACGCCAGGACGAACAGACCGGCGACGATCGACGGAATGCCCGTCATGACGTCGACGAAGAAGGTGACCGCCTTGGCCAGCTTGCCGCCGCCGTACTCGACCAGGTAGATCGCGGTGAGCAGTCCGAGCGGTGCCGCGATGATGCTGGCGATGGCGACCTGCTCCACGGTGCCGATCAGCGCGTGGTAGGCGCCGCCGCCCTCCTGGAGCGTGATCACGCCGTTCATGGAGTGGGTGAGGAAGTCGACGCCCATCACCTTGGAGCCGCGCACGACGGTCTCCCAGATGAGGGAGACCAGCGGTACGACGGCGGCCAGGAAGCAGACCCAGACCACGCTGGTCGCCAGCCGGTCCTTGGCCTGCCGGCTGCCCTCGACCAGGGTGGCCAGGGTGTAGTTGATGACGACATAGAGCAGGGCCGCGATCAGGCCCCACTGGATGCGGCTCTCCAGCCCGGCCACCAGGCCGACGCCGCTGCCCAGGGCGGCGGAGAGCGCCCCGATCCCGAGCGGGGCCCAGCGGGGGAGCCGAGGCTGCCGCAGGGTGGAGGAAGGCGGAGGCGGCGTGTCGTTGACAGGCGCCTTGTCCAGGACGACGTCGGTCATGCGTTGGCCCCCGAGTACTCCTTGCGGCGAGCGATGATCAGCCGGGCGAGCCCGTTCACCAGCAGGGTGATGACGAACAGGACGAGGCCGGAGGCGATGAGCGCCTCACGGCCGATGCCCGCCGCGGAGGCCTCCTTGAAGGAGGCCGCGATGTTCTGGGCGAAGGTGCCGCCACCCGGGTCGAGCAGGCTGGGCTCGATCAGGAAGCTCGGCGAGAGGACGGTGGCGACCGCCATGGTCTCGCCCAGCGCGCGGCCGAGGCCGAGCATGGAGGCGCTGATGATGCCGGAGCGGCCGAAGGGCAGCACCGACATCTTGATGACCTCCCAGCGCGTGGCGCCGAGGGCGAGCGCGGCCTCCTCCTGCATCTTCGGGGACTGCTTGAAGACCTCGCGGCAGACGTTGCTGACGATCGGCAGGATCATGATCGCCAGCAGGATGCCGACGGTGAACAGCGAGCGCGCGGCGCCGCCGTTGTATTCGAGGATGCCCGTCCAGGCGAAGTAGTCGTCCATCCACTCGTAGAGCCCGGTCACGTGCGGTACGAGGAAGAGCGCACCCCACAGGCCGTACACGATGGAGGGGACCGCGGCGAGCAGGTCGACCGCCCAGGCGAGCGGTGCGGCCAGCTTGCGCGGCGCGTAGTGCGAGATGAAGAGGGCGATGCCGACCGCGATGGGCACGGCGATGACCATCGCGATGACGGAGCTCACGATGGTGCCGAAGGCCAGGACCGCGATGCCGAAGACCGGCGGGTCGGCGTTGGCGTCCCATTCGAAGGTGGTGAGGAAGTTGCCCTCGTTCTCGGTGAGGGCGGTGGTCGCCTGCCAGGCGAGGAAGGCCGCGATGGCGGCCATGACGACGAGCAGGATGATGCCGGAGCCCCTGGCGAGCCCGGCGAAGACGCGGTCTCCGGGCCGGGTGTCCTGACCGCTGCTTATGCTGCCCGCGGACTTGGACGGGGACGGAGGTGGAGGGGGTGGTGAGGCGGGTGCGGTGTCTGTACTCATTATTTCTCCGGTCTGGTTGGGATCCCGTCCGTGAGGGGCGGGGTCCCGGGCGGCGGTGCACCGGATGGCGGGCGTCCCTCCCGCGGTCCGCCGCACGGGGAGGCGGGCGGACCACGGGACGGGGCGCTTGGGTTGTCGGGACCATGGAGCTGACCGGTCCCGGTCTTACGGCGTCACCGCATTTGTGACAGGCCGTCGCCGGTGGGCAGCGACGGTGCGGTGACCGGGGTCAGGAGAGACCCTTGATGGTCTCCCGGACCTTGGTGATGATCTCGTCGGGCATCGGCGCGTAGTCGATGTCCGCGAGGGCCTTCTGACCGTCCTCGCTGGCCGCGTAGTTCAGGAAGGACTTGGTGGCCGCGAGGGTCTCCTTGTTGTTGCCCTTGTCGCAGGCGATCTCGTACGTCACCAGGACCATCGGGTAGGCACCCGCGGCCTTGGTGGTGTAGTCGAGCTCGAGGGCGAGGTCCTTGCCCTTGCCGACGACCTTGGCCTCGGCGATCGCCTTGGAGGCGTTCTCGGTCGTGGCCTCGACGGGGGCGTCGCCGCCGGTGTCCAGCTTCACGGTCGGGATGTCGCTGCCGGTGGCGTAGGACAGCTCGGCGTAGCCGATCGCACCGTCGTTCTGCTTGACGTTGGTGGCGATACCGGAGGAGCCGTCGGCGGACTGGCCGCCCTTGGCCGCCCACTTCTTGGCGGGCTCGTACTTCCACGCGTCGGGTGCGGCGGTGTGGAGGTACTTGGTGAAGTTGTCCGTCGTGCCGGAGTCGTCCGAGCGGTGGAACGCCTGGATCTTGGTGGACGGCAGCTTCGCGTCGGGGTTGAGTGCCTTGATCGCCTCGTCGTCCCACTTGGTGATCTTCGAGTCGAAGATCTTGGCGAGGGTCTCGGCGTCCAGGACGAGGTCGTCCACGCCCGCGACGTTGTACGTGACCGCGATCGGCCCGCCGACCAGCGGCAGGTCGACGCCCTGCCCGCTCTTGCAGACCTTCTTCGACTCGGTGACCTCCTCCGGCTCCAGGGCGGAGTCGGAACCGGCGAAGGCGGTCTTGCCCTGGAGGAACTCCTGGATGCCGGCACCGGAACCGGTGGGCTTGTAGTTGATCTGGGTGTCGCCGCAAGCGGCCTGGTAGTTCTTCACCCAGACGTCCATGGCGTTCTTCTGCGCGCTGGAGCCGGACGCGAGCAGGTTGCCCTTGCCCTCGCACTTGATGTTGCCGGCGGCTGCCTTGGTGGAGTCGCCGGAGTCACCGGTGTCCGAGTTGTCGTCCGAGCCACAGGCGGTAAGGACGAGGGCGCCGGTGACAGCGAGAGCGCCGGCGGCGAGGCTGCGAAGCCGGTTCGTGCGCTGAAGCATCACTTTCGTTCAGTTCCTTCCTGGGGCCCGCCGGTGGGGTCGGCGCGCGAAGAGATGAGATCTGAGATTTTCGGTATGTCAGATACAGCTAGTTGGCGCGGACCTTGCCTCTCGGCGCGGCGCGCTCGTTGTAAGTCCGAAATTAGGCAGATCAGGTGAAGCTGCTCATGGCCGAGAGTGAACGCAAAGTGAACCTCGGCGGTCAGTGCGGTAGCCGCCGTGACCTGGCCGAGACCTGACCCCCGCGTAGGGCACTTCGCGAGCTCTCCTGTTGCTGCGGCCGGGTGGCGCTCCGGCGGCGACGCGTGTGGCGCCCTGTCGGTTTGCGTAGCCGCGTGGCACGATCCGCGAGGATGAGACGAGTGACACGGATTGACGCTGGTGGACGCGAGCCGATCAGGAGTTGAGAGGGGTGCGGCCGGTGGCACGCAAGCGGAAGGGCCCTGAGCAGGGGCCCGCGCCGAGGGCGCTGGCCCCGCGAATCGCGCGGGTCGCGCGGGCGACGCGGGTGACGCTCGCGGTGGCCTGTGTCCTGGGTGTGCTGACCGCATCCGGCGCGGGCAGCGCGTACGCCGCCCCGCCGGAGCCCGTGACCGGGCCGGGCGGTGCGTCCGGCGGAGCGTCGGACGGGGTGGGCAAGAAGAGCCTGGAGGAGATCCGGCGGGAGATCGAGGAGCTGCACGGCCAGGCCGGGTCGGCGACCGACGCGTACAACGCCGCCGAGGAGAAGGCCGCCGCCCAGCGGAAGCGGGTCACCTCGCTGGACCGCCGGAAGAGCACCACCCAGGCGAAGCTGGACGCGCTGCGGGACCGCGCCGGCGCTCTCGCCCGCGCCCAGTACCAGAGCGGCGGTATGACCGACACGGCCCGGCTGATGATGGCGGAGGACCCCGAGCAGTTCCTGCGCGACGCCGGGCTCGTCCGGGAGGGCCAGCAGGCCACGAGGACCTTCATGGGGTCGCTCAAGGCCACCAAGAAGCGGCTGGACGGCGACGCGAAGGATGCCTCCCGTGAGTACAAGCGGCTTGAAAGCACCCGTAAGGCGAAGGCCGCGGCGAAGAAGACTATAGAGAGCAGGATCACCAAGGCGGAGAAGCTGCGTTCCCAGCTGCGGAAGGACGAGCGCGAGCGGCTGAAGGAGCTCGAGGAGCAGGCGGCCCGTGCCCGGCAGGCGAAGTGGGCCGGGTCCGCCGCGCCGGAGAGGAACAGCGGCAAGGCGACCGGGGCAGGGAAGCGCGCCATCGAGTTCGCCAGGGAGCAGGTCGGCAAGCCGTACGCGTGGGGCGCCGACGGGCCCGACACCTTCGACTGCTCGGGTCTGACGATGCGGGCGTGGCAGGCGGCTGGCGAGTCGCTGCCGCGGACCTCGCAGGGGCAGTGGAAGGAGCTGCCGCGGGTGCCGGCGGAGGAGATGCGGCCAGGCGATCTGATCGTCTACAACAAGGACGCCAGCCATGTCGCCATGTATCTGGGCGACGGCTCGATGGTGCACGCGCCGCGCACCGGGCGGACGGTCTCCGTGGAGGGCGCGGGCACGATGCCGATCCTGGGCGTGGTCCGCCCCGGCGGCTAGGGTCCGACCGCGGTTGTGGCACATGCCACCGGCACGTTGACAGGAAGCATTCCGTCCAGGGACGGCGGGGCGCTAAAGTCGGCCTGCGGCGCCACAGGACCAGTGGGCCGCGCCCTCGGGGGGAGGGAAGAGGAAACGTAGCCATGCCGGCACCTGTGCAACGGGACGACACGGCGGTTCCGCCGCTCGCGGCGATCCCGCACCAGGGGGGACCGAGAGGGGAGGGCCCCGAAAGCGCCGGGCTGACCCTGTTGGTGATCGAAGACGATCCGACGGGCGCCGTCAGCCTGCCCGCCCTGCTCGGCGTGCCCACGGAGCCCATCCGCACCCGCACCGCGCGCAACCTCACCGAGGCGGCGCGGCTCCTCACCGACGACGTGCACTGCATCCTTCTGGACTTGGCGCTTCCGCCCGCCGCGGAGGGCGGCGCGGGCCCGGCGGACGAGGACGGGGACGGGGACGAACTGGACACCCTGCGCCGGGTACTGCGGCTCGCCCCGCGGCACGCGGTGCTCGCCCTGACCGACGGCACCGACGCCGAGCGGGCCGCGGCTGCCGTACGGGTCGGAGCGCAGGACTACCTCTTCCGCGACGAACTCGACGGGCGCCTGCTGGGCCGGGCCATCCGCTACGCCGTGGAACGCAAGCGCGCCGACCTCGCGCAGCGCCAGCTCACCGAGTCACGCCTGCGCGCCGAGGAGAACGCCCGGCTGGAGCGCGGACTGCTGCCGACACCGCTGCTGCACGGGAGCGCGCTGAAGTTCGCAGCCCGCTACCGCCCCGGCCGGTCCCGCGCGCTGCTGGGCGGTGACTTCTACGACACCGTCCGCACGAACGACGGCACCGTGCACGCGATGATCGGCGACGTCTGCGGCCACGGCCCGGACGAGGCCGCGCTGGGCGTTTCCCTGCGCATCGCCTGGCGGGCGCTGACCTTCGCCGGACTCTGCGGGGACGAACTGCTGGGCACGCTGCAGAAGGTGCTGGAACACGAGCGCCCCAGCGACGAGATCTTCGCGACGCTGTGCACCGTCGACATCGCCTCCGACGGACGCCGCGCGGGCGTCTGCCTGGCCGGACACCCCTCGCCGTTGTTCGCCGGCAGCACCGGAGCGGCTCCGCGCCTGCTGCCGTACGACGAGAGCGGGCCCGCGCTGGGACTGCTGCCCAAGGCCCGCTGGCCGCGACGGCAGGTCGAGCTGGGGCGCGCCTGGTCACTGATGATGTACACGGACGGACTGATCGAGGGCCGGATCGGCGAGGGCCGACGGCGGCTGGGCCAGGAGGGCATGGTCGAGATCGTGGCCCGGCGGTTGCGGGAGGGCCTGCGTGGCGAAGGTCTGCTGGACGCGACGATGGCGGAGGTCCGCGGGCTCAACGGCGGAGAGCTGACGGACGACGTGGCCGTCGTGCTGCTGGACCGGGACTGAGCCGGGCGTCTCCGCAAGCCCGCTGCGGTCAGCGACCGCCGTTGTACGGCCCGTACGGTCCGTCGCTGCTGCTGCCGCCGCCCTGTCGGCGCGGGCCGCCCGTCACTTCCTTGAGAGCCGGGCGCACGTCCACGATGTAGACGATCGTCGCGATGAGCCCGATGATCTGGAGCAACAGCATGCCCAGCAGTGCGTTCACCAGCACCGTGATGCCCAGGATGATCAGCCAGAACGGCTTGGTCTGCTTGCTCGCCGCCGGGTACGCGTCAGGTCTGCGCATGGCCGCATCGATGAAGGCGAACACCGCCATCCCCAGCAGCACGAGACCGATGAGCCCCATCAGTGTCCCGAAGCCCTCCATCAACATGGTGCTCACACCCTCGCTCACTGCGATCGCCGTCTGTGGCCCCTTGCGGCCACGCTACCCGTACAACGGGCCGGACACGCGTTCTGTGCCCGGCCCGTTAGGTTCAGCTGTCCGACTCGGGGGCGGACTTCCTGGGGGCGGGGGCGGACTTCCGGGCCGTCGTCTTCTTCGCGGCGGGCTTGGTCTTCGGCTCGGCCCCGGCCTCAGCTTTCCCCTGGGGCTTGGCTTCGGCCCTTCCCGCAGCCTTGGCTTCGGGCTCGGCCTCGGGCTTGGCCCCGGCCTTCTCCGTGCTCTTCTCCTCGGCGGGCTTCGCCGTCGCGCGACCGGCCGCGGGCCGAGTGGTGCGCGTCGCGGAGGGCCGGTCGGCCGGGGGCTCGGCGACCCTGACCCGCTCGCGCTCAACCGTGACCTGGGGAACCTCGACATCCTCCTCGCCCCGCCAGTGCTGCACGACGCCGCGCCCACGTTCGGCCAGTTCGTCGTACGACTCGCGCGCCTTGACCACGTACTCGACGGCCACGCCCACGCTCTGCAGCGCCAGGCCCTGCGCCTGCTCGCGCAGCTTCTTCACATCGGTGTCGATATCGCCGAGCGCCTCGGACACCTTCGCCTGCGTCGCCCTGGCCTGCGCGGTGACCTTGGCCTGGACCTCCTTGGGGTCGGCCGCCCGTGCGGCCGCGATGCGCCCGGGGGCCTCTTCACGGATCTTGTCGATCACGCCGGCGGCGAAGTAGAGCGGCGTCGGATCGGTGAGTGTCTTGCGGATGTCATCGGCGATGGGCATGACGAATCCCCTCCGGGGCCTTGCTGTGACTGTCTGCGACGTACTGTGGTGACGACTGTCTGCGGTTGTGTGTGCTGCTGTGCTGTTTGCTGCGGCTTCGGCTGTGCCCGGCCCGTCCTGACCGCTCGTCCTGATCCGCCTGGCCTACGAAGTCCCACCGGCCGCCTGGTGGCCGTTCTCCTTGCGGAAGGACTCGTAGATCTGGAGCAGCGCCTGCTTCTGCCGGGCGTTGATCGACGGGTCGGCCAGCACCGCGGCGGCGACACCGAGGTCGCCCCGGTCGAGGTCGGGCTCGTCGAGGATCCCGGCCTGCACGTACAGCGTCTCCGCTGAGATCCGCAACGCCTTGGCCAGCTGCTGCAGAATCTCCGCGCTCGGCTTGCGCAGCCCTCGCTCGATCTGACTCAGATACGGGTTGGACACCCCTGCGGCATCCGCGAGCTGCCGCAGGGACAGCTGCGCATTGCGCCGCTGCTCCCGCAGAAATTCACCGAGCTCGCCGACGTTCAGGGAAGCCATACCCCCACTCTGCCGACCCTTGCTAACTTTTGCAAGCACCTTGCTTGCAAGTGTGTCGCCTGCACCGGCCGACGGCTGGGCCTGAGCACGATAGGTGTCGCATTTGCACGACAACTGTCGTAGGGAGCACGGAACTACGCCAGATCGATCAGGCCGCGAGCACGGAAGCCTCGGGCCCCGCGTCACCTCGCGGGTGCGACCGGTGCACACACGCCGCGCGGCGCCCGATGCCGGGCCCCCGGTCAGCCGGCTTCCGTCAGGGCCGCGTGCGCGGCGGCTCTGCGCGGCGGTGCTGCGGCCGGCGGGCACCAAGGCGGTCGATGCGTCGCTGCTGCTGGCGAAGATGCTGGTCCCCGAGCCGCTGCGGCCGGGCTGGCCGGAGGCCCTGGCCGTGTCGGCGACGCTGATTCCGCACGCCCGGCTGCTGGACATCGACGCCCGGCTGGAGCAGGCCGCCGCGAAACCGGTGATCGTCCCGAGAACCATCGGCATCGATCACGGCAAGGTGTTCGTTGCCGACGTGTTCATCGCCGCCTGTCGGTCGCTGGGCGTCTCCGTGCAGCCCTCGCGGCCCGCCACTCCGACGGACAAGGCCATCGTGGAGCGGACGTTTTCCTCCATCAACACCCTGTTCTGCCAGCACGTTTCCGGCTACACCGGCTCCAACAACCATCGCGCCTACAACTGCCCGGAGTTGGCTCCGTTGCGGCGCCAACCTTCGGGAGTGGCCGCGAAAGGCGGTCTCTGGGAGGTCCACTACGACCCCTACGACCTGTCTCAGGTCTGGGTACGCAACGCGCGCACCGGAGAGTGGATCACGGTTCCGTGGACACACCGGCACCTGGTCTCGACACCGTTCGCGGACTTCACCTGGCGCCGAGCCCGGGACCTGCTTGCGATGCGGGGCCAGGACGACACCAACCAAGCCGCCGTGGCCGCAGCAGTCGCCCAGTTGCTGACGCGGGCGGAAAACCGGGCCGGACCGCCGTATCGCGGCGCGTACCCGCGCAGCCCTGGAGTCCGCCCGGTCTGTCCCTGCGCTGCGGCAGGCACCAGCTTTGGAAGACGCCGAGGACGAGGCCACCGTCCCGGAGCAGACGTCGAACGTCATTCCCTTCGGCCGTCTTCGACGCCTTCACCGACGGGAGCCGCCTGGAGGCTCCGCCACAGGACATCGCCAACCCGCAGATGTCACTGACCACGAAGGAAGGCTGGCGAGCGTTCGTCGACGAAAACCCGGATCCCCCGCCGTCGCTCCCGTCCGGCACCGTCCTGGACCCGGGATGCCGCAGCGTGGGCGGCTGAGCACGGCGTTCGCTACCTGGACGGTGCGATCATGGCGCCGGTCGCGCCGATCGGTACTCCGGCCGCAGTGCTTATCCACAGCGGCCCAGAGGGTCTCTACCACGAGCACCAGCCCGTCCTGGAGGCGTTGGGCGGCGCCCGTACCCACCTCGGCGAGGAGATCGGCCGGGCGGCGGCATACGACATCGCGCTGCTCGACATTCATGGGGATCGCCGAGCTGCTGGGTCGTCGCTGAGGAAAACCCCGCGGGTTTACGCAGATTGACTGAGACAGCCGAGTCGCCGCTGTCTCAGTCAGTCTGAAGCACCACAGGTCACAGCATCACGCTGGTTCACCTTCACTGAGGCGGGTCTTCAGCAAACCTCAGTTGACCTGTTCTGGTGGTCGGCGCCGGTGGGTGACGGACTCCGAGGGCGGTCACCGGCGGGGTTCCCAGCGGAAGAGGCGGGAGGCCAGCGCGACGGCGACGATGACCCAGCTCAGGGTGGGCACCAGCAGAAGCAGGGAGTCCGTCACGGGAACGCCGCCGTTCCAGGCGTTGAGGACCAGTTCGGTGGCCGAGCCGCCAGGAAGCAGCCGCTTGAGCAGGGTGAGCTCCTCGGCGCCGGTGATCCCTACCCAGCTGGCGACGGCGATGGCGCCGAGGCTGATGGGCAGTGTGGTCACCTGGGCGTGCTCGGGGGAGTTCGTCAGTCCCGCCGTGGCCAATCCCAGGCCGAGCATCATGATCACCGTTGCGAGGACCGCCGCCACCAGGAGGACGACGTTGGTCGGCCCGCCGGCGACCACGGCCAGCACGGTGAGGATCGCGGCCACCTGGAGCAGCGCGAGGACGGTGACCGGGAGCATCAGCCCGAGGAGAATACTGGCGTCGCTTGCCGGGGTGGAGCGCAGCCGCTTGAGGAAGAGGTTCTGACGGCGCGAGGCCAGAGTGGTCACCGTGGTGGTGTAGAGCCCGAACGCGCCCACGGTGAACATCACCAGCCCCGCGATGTATCCGAGGCTGCCCAGGTCCGCAAATACTTCGTGCTGGTAGATGAAGTACGCGCTGACCGCTGCGGGCATGATGAGACTGGTGACCAGAACCAGCCGGTTCCGGAAGATCTGGATCAGCTCGCTGAGGGCGATGGAGAGCATGGTGAAGGTCCCTTTCTTGGGAAGTTCCGGAACAGGCCCTGGGCCGGGAAAGTGCGCTGAGGATCTTGAAAAGCGCCCCTCCGGGGCAAGATCGAAACGACAGCCCTAGTCGCGGTCGATGGAGCGGAAGACGTCGTCGAGCCGAGTCGGCCCGGCCTGGAGTTCCCGCAGCTCTACCGCGTTGGCGTGCGCCCAACCGAGCAGCGTGTGCAGGTCCTTCTGCAGGCCGAAGGTCTCGATGAGGAACTGCCCGTCATTCGCGCGCGTGGCCTGCAGCGGTAGCGGTAGCGGTAGCGCTGGTGCGGGGGCCGGAAGGGCGAAGCGGATAGTGGCCGGCAGGGTCTGCGTCAGCTCGGCGACGGTCCCTTCCCGGTGGAAGGTGCCCTTGTGCATGAGTCCGATGCGATCGGCGCGCTGCTGAGCCTCTTCGAGGTAGTGCGTGGTGAGCACGATGGTGGATCCGTCTTCGCGCAGTTTGTCCACGGCGTCCCACAGCGCGTCCCGGGACTGGATGTCCAAGCCGGTGGTGGGTTCGTCCAGGAAGATCAGCTCAGGCTTTCCGTACACGGCGGTGGCGAAGTCCAGACGTCGCTTCTCACCGCCGGAGAGCTGGGACACCTGGGTGCCGGCCTTGTGCGTGAGGTCGACGATGCTGAGCACGCGTTCGACCCTGTCCTCACGCTGGGAGAGTTTTCCGATCAGCCGGACCGATTCCCTCACTGTGAGATCCGGGGAGAATCCGCTCTCCTGCAGCATGATGCCCATCCTGGGCCGTACGGCGCGCCGGTCGCGCGGGCTCTGCCCGAAGACTCGCACGGTGCCCGAGGTGGCCCTGCGGTGGCCTTCGATGGCCTCCAGGGTCGAGGTCTTACCGGCCCCGTTCGTGCCGAGCAGCGCGTAGAGCTCCCCCTTCTCCACCTGGAAGGACAGGTCTTTCACGGCGTGGAAGTCGCCGTAGCTGAGGTTCAGACGTGCAACGTCGATCACTGGTGTGGAGGTCATGGGTCGATCTCAGCCGTCGTCACGCTCGTCCGGCAGTGGCGTGGTGTCATCAATGGGCCATGACGTTCTTCGGGGTGAACGCATGACGCAGTGTCACTGGTGCCACACATGGGCCGGAAGAATACTGCGGGGCAGACTCTGCTGTTCGACCCCGGAGAGCCGCACATGGACACCAGGCCCTTGCGCACTCTGATGATGGCCAACATGGCCGTCTGCCTCCTGGCCTGCGCGGCTTTCTTCCTCCACTACCTCGGCGTCGGCCTCTACCCTGACGGTATGGAGCTCTGGTTCCAGCACAACCAGTGGCTGGTGTGGACAGCCGCGGCCCTCACAGTGGTGAGCGCTTTGGTGATCCCTGTGCTCAGCCTGTTCACTCAGCAGTCAGGTGACGACCGGTGAGACCAACCCTGCGAGCGGCGCACAAGAGGCCCGAGCACACCGAGACGACGCAGGAACGGCTACGCAGACTCAACCTCACCATGATCGTCCCGCCGCTCGCTGCCGCAGGGGCGGTGCTGGTGGCGGTCGACGCCCGGACCTGGTGGGACGCCGCCGTCTTGACCCTGGGCGTGATAGCGGGCCTGGTGGTCGTCGAGCGGTGGACAGCAGGCGACACCTCGCGCGTCGCGCTCCCCTGCCTGATCATCACCGCTGCCGTGTGGCCGTTCGGAGTGCTGGTGGCCGACAGTCACACGGCGTTCTACGGCATCACGATCGTGGGCCCCTACCTCATACCTCAGCTGACGCGCCACCAAGGCGCGGCGACCCTGGGGCTCAGCGCGTTCGTGGCAGCGGTAGGTACGGCGAAGCTGCTGGAATCACCGGACGACGTTCCCGGCGTTCTGATCCGGTACGTCTTCATCCCCACGGGCGTCACCGTGGTGGCGACCGGCCTCATGTTCGCCAATCAGCTGTTCTACAAGCTCATGGAGCAGACACGAGAACGCGATGCGGAGCTGGCCGTCATCGGGGAACGCATACGGTTCGCCAGTGATCTGCACGATATCCAGGGCCACACACTGCATGTGGTGAAGCTGAAGATCACGCTGGCCGAGAAGCTGCTGCGCAGTGACACCGGGCGCGTGGAGGAGGAACTACGGGAGGTGCACGCCCTGGTCAGCGACACCATCACCCAGACCAAGGAGCTCGCCTACGCACAGCGGCGGCTCAACCTGTCGGCGGAGCTGGAGAACGCGAAGAACCTCTTCGAAGCCGCGGGCATCCGCGTGCGCGTCAACCGTGAGGCCGACGTCGAGGAGAGCGTCAACGGGCTGCTCGGCCAGGTCCTCCGCGAGACGACGACCAACATCCTGCGCCACGCGCAAGCCACCCGGGTGCGGATCACTCTTTCCAGGTCGGGCATCAGCATCGTCAACGACGGCGCGCGGGAGGCTCCCCTTCCAGGGCTCAGCGGCTTGGCCACCCTCAAGGAACGAGTGGGCGACAACGGAGGCGAGCTGACGGTGGAGCAAGAGAACGGGCGTTTCCTCACCGCTGCGGCGTTTCCCTCCCTCCGCTCAGAGAAGCTGCCCGCCGCGGCACGAGAGGACGACTGATGACCACTGTGGTGCTTGCCGACGACGAAGCTCTTCTCCGTAAGGCGCTGGCGTCGTTGCTGACTCTCGAAGGCGAGATCACCGTGCTCGCCGAAGCGCAGGACGGCGAATCGGCCGTCGAGGCCACACTGCGACACCGGCCCGACGTGCTCGTCATCGACTTGGAGATGCCCGGTGTGGACGGACTCGACGCTGTCGCAGAGATCCGCCGAGTGCGGCCGGACCAGGTGATCCTCATGCTGACCCGCCACGCCAGGCCCGGGGTGCTCCGCAAAGCCCTGAAACTCGGAGTCCAGGGCTTCGTCAGCAAGTCGGCAGAACCCGCGCACATCACGTCGGTCATCAACATCCTGCACGAGGGCAAGCGATGGATCGACCCGGACGTCTCCGCGCTCGCCGTCGTCGACGACTGCCCACTCACCGACCGGGAGATCGACGTTTTGCGAGCGACGGGCGACGGGTACTCCGCCGCCGAGATCGCCACCCGCCTCCGCCTGGCGGAAGGCACCGTACGCAACTACCTCTCGAACGCCATGCAGAAGACCCAGACACGGACCCGGCACGAAGCAGCGCGCTACGCGCGTGCACACGACTGGCTGTAGCGACGAACCGGGTTGTCAGTGGCGTCCGCTTGGATGTGCCCTATGACTGTTCACGATGTTGCCGGGATGCTGCCTGACAGCCCGATCGTGCGGGACGTCTGCTGGTCGACCGCCATGGTCGAGGCAGTACTGCTGCACCCGGATGGTGAGCGGTACCACTCCTTCAGCGCCAGCTGGCCGGAGACCGAAGAGCTCGCCTAGGGTCTGCCGCCCGCGAAGGCGGCCCGCGCAACGGATGGAGACACTCATGAGCATGACCAGGAGCACGGAGACGCAGCCGCCTTCGCCGCACGCTGCCGACCGCCACGGTGTGGTGCGTGTGCACGGCGCGCGTGTGAACAACCTGAAGGACATCCATGTCGAGATCCCGAAGCGGCGGCTGACGGTGTTCACCGGCGTCTCGGGCTCGGGCAAGAGCTCGCTGGTGTTCAGCACGATCGCCGCGGAGTCACAGCGGATGATCAACGAGACCTACAGCGCCTTCGTGCAGGGCTTCATGCCGACGCTGGCCCGGCCCGAGGTCGACGTGCTCGAAGGGCTGACGACCGCGATCATCGTCGACCAGGAGCGGATGGGTGGCGACCCCCGGTCCACGGTCGGCACCGCGACGGACGCCAACGCGATGCTGCGGATCGTCTTCAGCCGGCTCGGGCAGCCGCACATCGGCTCGCCCCAGGCGTTCTCCTTCAACGTCGCCTCCATCAGCGGCGCGGGCGCGGTCACGCTCGAGCGGGGCGGGAAGACGGTGAAGGAGCGGCGCAGCTTCAACATCACCGGCGGCATGTGTCCGCACTGCGAAGGCCGTGGCAAGGTCTCCGATATCGACCTCACCCAGCTCTACGACGACTCCAAGTCGCTCGCCGAGGGCGCGTTCACCATCCCCGGCTGGAAGTCGGACAGCTTCTGGACGGTGCGGGTCTACGCCGAGTCGGGCTTCGTTGACCCGCACAAGCCGATCCGCAAGTACACCAAGCAGGAGATGCAGGACTTCCTCTACCGGGAACCGACGAAGGTGAAGATCGAGGGCGTCAACCTCACCTACGAGGGGCTGATCCCGAAGATCCAGAAGTCGTTCCTCTCCAAGGACCGGGAGGCGCTGCAGCCGCACATCCGCGCCTTCGTCGACCGCGCGGTCGCCTTCAGCGACTGCCCCGAGTGCGGCGGCACCCGGCTCAGTGAGGCGGCCCGGTCATCGAAGATCAACGGGATCAGCATCGCCGACGCCTGCGCCATGCAGATCAGCGACCTGGCCGAATGGGTCCGCGGAGTCGAGGAGCCGTCGGTCGCGCCGCTGCTCGGCGCGCTGCTGCACACCCTCGACTCGTTCGTGGAGATCGGGCTGGGCTATCTCTCGCTCGACCGGCCGTCGGGCACGCTGTCGGGCGGCGAGGCGCAGCGCGTCAAGATGGTCCGCCACCTCGGCTCCTCGCTCACCGATGTCACCTACGTCTTCGACGAGCCCACCTCCGGCCTGCACCCCCATGACATCCAGCGGATGAACGACCTGCTGCTGCGGCTGCGGGACAAGGGCAACACGGTGCTCGTCGTGGAGCATGAGCCGGAGACGATCGCGATCGCCGACCATGTCGTCGACCTCGGCCCTGGCGCCGGTACGGCGGGCGGCACCGTCTGCTTCGAGGGCACCGTCGAGGGGCTGCGAGCCGGCGGTACTCTCACCGGCCGCCATTTCGACGACCGGGCCGCTCTCAAGGAGGCGCTGCGGAAGCCCACCGGCATGCTGGAGGTCCGCGGCGCGAAGTCGCACAACCTGCGCGACGTCGACGTCGACATCCCGCTCGGGGTGCTCGTCGTCGTCACCGGTGTCGCCGGCTCCGGCAAGAGCTCACTGCTCCACGGCTCGGTGGCCGGGCAGGACGGAGTGGTGTCCATCGATCAGGGTGCGATCCGCGGCTCGCGGCGGAGCAACCCGGCGACGTACACCGGACTGCTCGAACCGATCCGCAAGGCCTTCGCGAAGGAGAACGGCGTCAAGCCGGCGCTCTTCAGCGCCAACTCCGAGGGCGCCTGCCCGAACTGCAAGGGCGCCGGCGTCATCTATACCGATCTGGCAATGATGGCGGGCGTCGCGACCACCTGCGAGGAGTGTGAGGGGAAGCGGTTCCAGGCTTCGGTGCTGGAATACCACCTCGGCGGCCGTGACATCAGCGAGGTGCTCGCGATGTCCGTGGCCGAGGCCGAGGAGTTCTTCGGCGACGGTGAGGCGCGCCTTCCGGCCGCGCACGCGATCCTCCGCCGGCTCGACGACGTCGGGCTCGGCTACCTCCGTCTGGGCCAGCCGCTCACCACCCTGTCCGGCGGCGAGCGTCAGCGGCTCAAGCTGGCCACCCGCCTGGCCGAGAAGGGCGGCGTCTACATCCTCGACGAGCCGACCACCGGCCTCCACCTCGCCGACGTCGAGCAGTTGCTCGGTCTGCTGGACCGGCTCGTCGACTCCGGCAAGTCCGTCATCGTCATCGAGCACCACCAGGCGGTCATGGCGCACGCAGACTGGATCATCGACCTCGGCCCCGGCGCCGGCCACGACGGCGGCCGGATCGTCTTCGAGGGCACGCCCGCCGATCTCGTCGCCGCCCGCTCCACCCTCACCGGCGAACACCTCGCGGCCTACGTCGGCCCCTGACCGAGGCCCAGGCCCGTCATGACTGCGGTTCTCGCGCGACGCCGGCGAGAACCGTGGTCACGACCTTGCGGACGTCCGCTGCCTTCGGCGGGGCGGTCTCCCGGCCGGCGAAGAGCAGGTGCCCGCTCCCGATCAGCGTGAGCGCGAGTGTGTCGATGTCCGCATCCGCCGCGATGCGGCCCAGTTCGCGCTCGGCGGTCAGGTACGAGGCGATCATGGCCGTGGCTTCCGTCAGGACGGGGACTCCGGACGGCCTGTCCCGGCGCAGTCGGGCGCGCAGCTCGTCCCGGGCGGTGATGAGGCCGATGATCGCCACAGCGACGGATTCGAACAAGGCCGTCAGTGCGCCGGTGAGGTTGCCTGCGACGCTGCCGCTCCCGGCGGAGGCGCACAGGGCGGCGGCCTCGCTGTCGATCCGGCCGGTGCGGTCCCGCACCAGCTCGGTGAGGAAGGCGTCGAAGTCGGTGAAGTGCCGGTGCAGCACGCCCTTGGCGCAGCCTGCCTCGGTGGTGACGGCTCGGCTGGTCAGCGCGTTCGGCCCGTCCCGGAGCAGGATGCGCTCGGCGGCGTCGAACAGTTGCTCGCGCGCGTCGCGGAGGGCCACTCCCGTCGGCATCGGGTGTCTCCTCGTTCTCCCGCAGGTCTACCCGTTGATGAGTGGGCAACTGCCCACTATGGTGGGCGCATGCCCACTATACCGCCGGGACGAGCGCGGTCCGCCGAGCGCGAACCTCACGAACACCGCGAGATGGCTGAGTCGTTCGGCTCGGACGCCGAACGCTACGACCGGACCCGGCCGCGCTACCCGGACGCCATGGTGGAGCGGATCGTCGCCGCAAGCCCCGGGTGCGACGTCCTCGACGTCGGCTGCGGGACGGGCATAGCCGCCAGGCAGTTCCAGGCGGCGGGCTGCAAGCTGCTCGGGGTCGATGTCGACGCGCGGATGGCTGAGCTGGCGCGGCGGACCGGGGTGAAGACCGAGGTGGCCGCGTTCGAATCGTGGGCTCCCGTCGGCCGGTCATTCGACGCGGTGATCGCCGGACAGACCTGGCACTGGGTGGACCCGGTCGCAGGAGCGGCCAAGGCGGCGCGGGTGCTGCGGCCCGACGGCCGACTGGCGCTCTTCTGGAACGTGTTCCAGCTCCCGCCCGGTCTGGACGAGTCCCTCTCCGCGGTCTACCGGCGGGTGCTGCCCGACCAGCCGGTCTACCACCGGGTGGCGCCCGGTCCGGACGGGTACTCCCCGTTGTTCGCCAAAGTGGCCGACGGGATACGGCAGGTGGGCGCGTTCGGAGCCCCTGAACGGTGGCGGTTCGACTGGGAGCGGTCCTACACTCGAGACGAGTGGCTGGATCAGCTGCCTACCTTCGGCGGCCACAGCGGCTTCCCGCCTGCGAAGCTGGAAGAGCTGCTGGCGGGCATTGGTGCCGCCGTCGACGCGGTGGGTGGCAGCTTCACGATGCGTTACACGGCCGTGGTGGTCACCGCGGCGGTGAACGGCGCCACCTGACCCGGCCTACGGCCTCACCGGGAGCCTGCGGCCATGTGTCTTCACTCGAATGGATGGCTTCCGCCGGAGGGGCGTTCGGCCGCCGTCGACACTCCTGAGGGCTGTCCCGTGATCCCTGGAGGATCAGGCGCGGCGTCAGATGCGGTGCTTCGCAAGGCGGAGGGGCGTCCTCATACCGGGCGTGTCCGGGCGTTCCGGCAACGCAGCGAGGTGCCGTAGCTGTCGTCGTGCGCCCGCCAGGGATTACGGACAGCCCTTAGTGTGACCCTGTGGTCACATCCCGCCACGAAGCTGCGCACCGGATCTTCCAGGACTGCCCGGAGCTGCTCACCCCCGTCTTCGGAATCCTGGGGGTGCCGCGGTACGAGCCCTGGGAGCGGTTTCGACGAAGAGGGCTGGGAGACCGCCCGCCCGCGTTACCGCGGGGCCTGCCAGTGGGGGTTTCGGCCTGCCAGGCCGAGGAGGCGGTCGAGGGGCGGGGCGTCTGCCGGGACGTCGACCGGGGGGCCGAACAGGTCAGCGGGGGCGTCCGGTTCCTCGGCTTCGCCGGCTGACTCGGCGGAAGCCGCCGGGGTCAGGAAGGCGATCAGCTCGCGCACGCTCGGCTCGTCTCCCTCGTACTCCTGCCGGGTTGCCCGCGCGAGGTCCCAGCCGTGCAGCATGATCTCGTTGAGCGCGACGCGGCCAGCCGCCTCGCCGGGCAGCGTGACTCCGCCTGCCTGGGTCATTCCCTCCCAGGCCGCGGGGCTGCGCCAGGCGGCGGCGACCTCCTCAAGGTGCCGGGGAAGCTGGGTTCGCCAGTCTGCCGGCAGCTCCGGCGGCGGGCCGTCCGGTGAGGTCGCGGTCGTCGGGCCCAGCGTCTTCGAGGCCGCGTCGCGGAAGGCGATGGTCAGGCCGATCAGGTGGCTCAGCAGATCCCGCACCGCGTAATCCGCGCAGGGGGTGGGTGCCGACAACTGGTCGTCGGTGATGTTGTCCAGCAGCCGGGTCACCCGCCGGGCGGTCGGCTCCAGATCGGGCAGCTCAGTCATGGCGTGCCTGCCGTTCTTCTCAGAGGTTCGTGCGTCTCATGGGCGCTTCGTGCGCTGCCGGGCGGTGCTTGGAACCCGGGCGGCGCACGGAGTCTCGACATGCAGACGGTCGGGCGTGCCGGAAATCATCGCCCGCCCCGTCCGCCGACGGAGAGCGGGGAAGTGCGCCGTTGTCAGTGGTCGCCCATAGCATCCGGCCCATGAGCATGATCGGAGAGTACGCGCGAGTGACCTCGGCCGAGTTGGACCGGGCCATCAACGATCCGGAGTGGGCGCTGGGCTTTGTCGAGGAGCTGATCGACGGGGAGGCGGACGAGCAGTCGGATCCGTCCGAGGCGCGCTTCCTGGACACCGACAAGGCGTGGGACGCCCTGGGGTTCCTGCTGCGCCGGGTGGCGTTCCCCGTCGACGTGGTGCATGGGGAGGAGGTGATTCCCGGTGCCGAGGACTGGGGTTACGGGCCGCCCCGCTACCTCACGCCGGAGCGGGTCAAGGTGGCCGCCGAGGCGTTCGCGGAGGTGTCCGGCGCCAGCCTCGTCGAAGGTGTGGCCCCGGAGGAGCTGGCCAGGGCGGACGTGTATCCGAGCATCATCTGGGAGCGGGGCGAGTCCCTGGATTACGTACGGGAGTACTACGAGTCGCTGACGCCGTTCTTCGCGGCGGCGGCCCGGGACGGAGAGGCGATGCTGATCTGGCTGGACTAGCCGGAGCCCGGAGCGGAGCGGAGCAGGCGCCGGGAGGCGGGGGACACCACGGGTGTCCCGCACTCCCGGCCGCCCGCGCGCCGTAGGTGTTACTCGCCCACGCCCGGCAGTCGGAAGGCGTCCGCGTGTTCCGCTACCCATTCGGCATAGGTGCGCGCGGGCCGTCCGGTGATCTGCTCGACGGTCGGGTCCACCGTGTATGCCGACGCCGGCGGATTCGCGTGCCAGCCGACGACGTAGTCGATGACGTCCTCGGGCACGTCCCTGTCCCGCAGCCGCTGGTTCGCCTGCTCCCTGGTGAGCTGGACGAGCTCGATGTCGTGGCCGGTCGCCGCGCTGATGATGCGGGCCTTGTCGTACATCGTCAGCGCCTCGGGACCGGTGAGGTTGTACGACTTCCCGCCGTGGCCGCCCTCCACCAGTGCGGTCGCGGCCACGGCGGCGATGTCCGCCTCGTGGACGGCGGCGCTCAGTACCTCCGGGAAAGCCTCCCGGATGACGCCCTCCTCGCGGACGGAGTTCACCCACTCCAGTGCGTTCGACATGAACTCGACCGGTTCCAAAATCGTCCACTCCCAGTCCGCCGCCATCACGGCGTGCTCTACCGGGCCCTTCATGCCGCCCCACAGCACCGTTGCCCGCCGGACCCCGGCTTCGACGGCGAGCTTCACTATCTCGGGGCCGGTCTCCAGCGGAGTGCTGTCCGAATAGGTCAGCAGGTGCAGGGCGGTGGCACCGTCGAGTGCCTGCCGCAGGGAGTCGGGCCTGGTCAGGTCGCCGGAAACCGGCTGCACCCCGTCTGGCAGGTCCGCCCTCTCCGGGTCGCGGGTCAGGGCCCGTACCGGCTGACCGGCCCGAGCGAGCTGACCGACCAGTTGGCGGCCGACGTTACCGGTCGCTCCGGCCACAAGAATCGTCATGGTGGTTCCCCTTCGCCCGTGCTGCGTGCTGTTGCCGTCCTCTGCGGCGGCACTGCGAAGCTATTTCTTCAAGTGCGGTTCAAGTCAAACATCCGTGTGCGAATGCGGTGTCGCCGCCAGCCGCTTGATCGCCGGCTGCACGGTGCCGTCCGCGATGGGGCGCACATGCCCGGTGAGGTGGGCGCGGGCGCAAGATGATGATCGGGTGTCAGGGTGTCAGGGTGTTCAGGGAGCGCCCGGCGGGGCGGCAGCGGCGTACCCAGTAGGCGTAGGTGAGCGCCAGCACCAGCGGCCCGAACAGCGTCCCCGGGGTGATGCACGCCGTGGCCAGCGCATCCCACCAGCCGTTGTCGTAGCCGGCGCTGGATCCGACGCCGAACCAGGAGACCCATGTCGGCGCCCAGAAGGCGGTGGCACCCAGACCGCCGAGCGTCGCGGGGACGATCGCCGCGTACGGCGGGATGTGCCGGTCGCCGATGACCGGCACCCACGAGGGGACGACCTCACCCCATCGCCGGACCAGGCCGAAACAGAGCAGCGCCAGGGCCTCCGTGACCAGACTCAGCCCGAGGACGTAGGGGATGGCCAGCCACACCGCCGGCATGCCCCCGTCCATGTCCTCCATTCCCATGTCGAAGCCGACGGCGAACGGCAGCCGCCACAGGCACTGGGGCAGCAGGATCAGAGGGATCAGGTGGGCGGTGATCTCCGCCCGTCTCGGTACGGGGTGCTCGGTGCCCACGGGGGCGGTGGTGGGAGTGGGAGGCGGGGGTGTGGGTGTGGCCATGCCCTCAGCCTTCTCGCCCGGAAGTCGCTGGTCGTCAGCCTCCGGGCTTGAGCGCATACGCCGCCGGAATGACGCGGGGGCGGGCCATGATCAGCCTGGAGAGCTAGTCGGCGGTCCCGCGTAAGTACCCACCGCTGCGGCCGACGCCGCGTCGCGGGCGGTCTGTTCGGCGAGTGGCAGGTCCGGTGCGGTGCGGAGCAGCAGCAGTTGGTGGAAGAGCGGTGCGGTGGCGGCGATGAGCAGCCGTCGCGCGTCCGTGTGCTCCGGGATCTCGCCGCGTCGTGTCGCACGGCTGACGACGGCCTCGCAGCGTCCGTACCGGTCCTCCCAGAACCTGCCGAGCGCGTCTGCGGCCTCGGCGGAGCGGAAGGAGGCGGCGATCAGGGCCGTGGTGAGCGGTGGGCCGGTGGTGAGGGCCGTGTGGACCTCGCGGTTCATCGCGGTGAGGTCACCTGCCAGGGAGCCGGTGTCGGGGGGCTGCCAGTCGTCGTCGGCCGCCGCGTCGAGGACGTCCGCGAGCAGCCCGCCGACCTCGCGCCACCGCCGGTAGACGGTCGTACGGTGCACGCCCGCGCGGGCGGCGACGGCGTCGACGGTCAGTTCGTCGTACCCGTGCTCCACGAGCTGTGCGCGCACGGCGTCGAGCACCTGGGCGCGGATGCGGGCGCTGCGGCCTCCCGGCCTGCGGGCGGGCTGGGGCTGCTCCGCCGGGAATGCCGTTGACCTCGGGGGCGTTGCCATGGCAACATATTAACGCAATTATTGTCGCACTAGTGGAGTCCATGATGCTCTTCCGCAGCATTCACCCGGTCCCGCGGCCCTCGGCGGTCGCCTCCTCCCCGAATGCTCCGGAGCGTCCACTTGCCTGCTCAACTCACCGCACGCGCCGTCACCAAGGCGTATAACGGCCGAATCGTCCTCGACGGAGTCACCTGCTCGATCGGTCCGGGCGAACGCACCGGGATCATCGGGGAGAACGGCTCCGGCAAGACCACACTGCTGCGCCTCCTCGCCGGGCGGGAACAGCCCGACGACGGCGAGATCGTCCGCAGCGCCGAGGGCGGCATCGGCTACCTCGCGCAGGACGAGCCGCTGCCGCCGCACCTGACCGTGCAAGACATCATCGACCGCGCGCTGAGCGGACTGCGCGCCATCGAGAGCCGCATGCGCCGCCTGGAGGCAGCCATGGCCTCGGGCGACAGCGCGAGCCTCAGCGCGTACGGCGACCTGATGACGGTCTTCGAACTCCGCGGCGGCTACGACGCCGAAGCCCGCGTCGAGCGCGCACTGCACGGCCTCGGCCTGTCCCGGCTGCGCCGTGACCGTACGGTGGGCGCCCTCTCCGGCGGCGAACAGGTCCGGCTGCGCCTTGCCTCCCTGCTCTCGTCCGGGCCTGAGGTGCTGCTGCTGGACGAGCCGACGAACCACCTGGACGACAATGCGCTGACCTGGCTGGAGGACCATCTGCGCACCCGGCGCGGGACCACCGTCGCCGTCTCCCACGACCGGGTCTTCCTGGAGCGCACCGCGACCAGCCTGCTGGAGGTGGACGCCGACCGCCGCAGTCTGGCGCGGTACGGCAACGGCTACGCGGGCTTTCTCGCCGAGAAGTCGGCCGCCCGCCGGCGCTGGATCCAGGCGCACGACCAGTGGACGGCCGATACTGTACGGCTCCGCGAGGCCGTCGCGACCACCGCCCGGCGGGTTGCGCCGGGGCGGCCGATCAAGGACGGCAACAAGATGGCGTTCGACCGGGCCGGGGGCCGGGTGCAGCAGTCCCTGGCCAGCCGGGTGCGCAACGCGGAGGAACGGCTGCGCCGCCTGCTGGCCGATCCGGTACCGGCCCCGCCCGAACCACTGCGCTTCACCCCGTCGTTGCGGGCCGGGCCCCCTCCGCAGGAGGGCGGCACGGGCAGCAGCCGCAGCACCCTCGATGCGGTCGGCATCGAGGTCGACGACCGTCTGGCACCGGTGAGTCTGACCCTGGCGGCGGGCGACCGGCTGCTGATCACGGGGCCCAACGGGGCGGGCAAGAGCACCCTGTTGCGTGTGCTTGCCGGTGATCTGGCCCCCGACGGCGGTCAGATCTCCCGGCGCGGCCGAATCGGCTACCTGCCCCAGGAGACCCCGGTCGAACGGCCGCACGACACCCTGCTGGAGGCTTTCGCCCGCGGCCGGAAGGGGCCTGCCTCCGCGGACGAGCACGCCGAACGGCTGCTGTCCCTGGGCCTGTTCGCGCCCGAGCGGCTCGCCATGCCGGTCGGGAAGCTCTCCACCGGGCAGCGGCAGCGGCTCGCACTGGCGCGGCTGCTCAGCCAACCGGTCGACATCCTGCTGCTGGACGAGCCGACGAACCATGTCTCGATCGCTCTCGTCGAGGACCTGGAGGCGGCGCTCGCGGAGTTCGACGGCACGCTCGTCGTCGCCAGCCATGACCGCAGACTGCGCCAACGATGGCAGGGCACCCACCTGGCGCTACCCGCCCCGCAATCCCGCAAGGAGGCATCCCCGATGACCGCAGGCACCCCCCGCCGGCCCGCAGACCCCGGCAGCGCGGCCGGTCCGGTCACCCACATTCCCGTCGCCGACGCGGCGGCTGGTCCGTACGCGCTCACCGCGGGCCCCGACGGCGCGCTGTGGATCACGCTCGTGCACAGCGGCGAGGTCGCCCGCCTCACCGTCGACGGCCAGGCGGATTCCCAACCGGGCGGACGGGTCGACCGGTTCGCGCTCGACGTCCCCGCCTGCGGCCCGACGATCATCACGCCGGGCCCGGACGGCGCCCTGTGGTTCACCCGCAGCCAGGATCACCGGATCGGCCGCATCACGACGGACGGAAAGGCAAGCTCGTACCCGCTCCCCACCCCGGACTGCGGCCCGTTCGGCATCGTGACCGCCCCCGACGGTGCGCTGTGGTTCACGCAGCTGTACGCCGACCGCATCGGCCGCATCACGACGGACGGTGAGGTGAGGGAGTTCCCGCTGCCCGTCAGCGGCGCCTTCCCGTCGATGATCACCAATGGCCCGGACGGCGCCCTGTGGTTCACCCTGAACCAGGCGGACGCGGTCGGCCGGATCACTCTCGACGGTGAGGTCACGCTGCATTCTCTGCCCACGGAGGGGGCCGCACCCGTGGGCATCGCCTGCGGCGGGGACGGCGCGCTGTGGTGCGTCGAGATCGGCGCCGGGCAGGTGGCACGCATCAGCGCCGCCGACGGCCGTGTCGACGAATTCCCGCTGCCCGACCGTACGTCCAGGCCGCACGCCATCGTCGCAGGCCCGGAGGGTGCCTGCTGGTTCACCGAGTGGGGTGCCAACCGCATCGCGTCGGTCACCCCCGCCGGGCACATCGAGGGGTACGAACTGCCCGCCCCGGCCTCCGAACCGCACGGCATCGCGGTCGGTCCGGACGGTGCTCTCTACGCCGCCCTGGAGACCGGCCACGTCGCCCGGCTGGCACGGTGACGGGCGTGCACGGGGCGGGACTTCACGTGGGGGCGGTCACGGTTGCCGTCCGTGCCAGGCCACCACCTTGTCGATGTCCGAGGCGTCCGCCGGGACGGCCACCACCGGGCCGAACGGCACCCGGCCGCCCCGTGGTTCGGCCGGAATCAGCTTCATTTTCCGCACCAGGGAGCCGAGCACCTCCTGGTCCCAGGACGGGATCTGGCCGGTCGCCTTCGCGAGGTCCCAGGTGTGCAGGGTGAATTCGGTGGTGTAGACGCCGAGCAGGACCGTACCGGGCATCTCGCCGGCCGGCCCGCGGTGCGGACGGTCCAGGACGGCGGGTGCCGACCACACCTCCTCGGCCTCGTGGGCGGCGGCTTCCCACGCGAGGGGGTACTCGTCGTCGGCGAGCTCGTCCGCGACGTCCGGCACGGTGAAGAGGTCACCGTCGCGCCCGATCACGGACACCCTGCGCATGACGGCGACGAGATGGCCGGACAGCTGCCGGACGGTGTAGTCGGGACACGGTGTCGGGCCGTCGAGCTGCTCGGGGCGGACGGCGGCGAGCGTGCGCCCGCACAGGGCGACGGCCCGGGCGAAGCCGGTGCGGAGGTCGAGGGGTGCGGTCTCTGCGCTGTGCGCGGTGTCGGTCATGGCCTCATCCTCGGGATGTAACCGGCCACCTTCTGGCCAGTTTCCCAGGAAAGAATCACCGGCAGAGAATTACCGGCAGAGAATCACCGGCATGGGAAATGAGCGGTATGAAAGCTGACCGCCTGGTGGCGACGCTGCTGTTCCTGCAGACCAGGGGCCGTGTGACCGCGGCGGAGGTGGCCGCTGAGCTGGAGGTCTCCGAACGCACCGCGCGCCGCGACCTGGCGGCGCTGGCCACCGCCGGTGTCCCGGTCTACTCGCAGCGCGGCCGGGGCGGCGGCTGGGCGCTGGTCGGCGGGGCCCGTACGGATCTCACCGGGCTCACGGCGGGCGAGATCCGGGCGCTGTTCCTCGTCACGGGGCGGTCTCCGGCGACGCCCGAGCTGCGGGCCGCGCTGCGCAAGCTGGTGCGGGCGCTGCCCGCGACGTTCCGGTCCGACGCCGAGGCCGCCGCGCGCGCCGGGGTCTCCGACAGCACGGACTGGTCGGGCTCCGACCATGCGACCGACGGCCCGCACCTCGACGGGCTCCAGCGGGCGGTGCTGGCCGGGACGCAGATCCGGCTCGGCTACGCACACCCCGGCCGGGCCGCCGGCGAGCGTACGGTGCACCCCTTCGGCCTGGCCGACAAGGCGGGAGTCCGCTATCTCGTCGCGGGTACGGAGCGAGGGCTGCGGACCTTCCGGCTCAGCCGGGTCCTCTCCGTGGTGCCGACCGGCGAACCCGTCGTACGGCCGGAGGGTTTCGACCTGGCCGAGGCATGGCGTGCCCTCACCGCGCCGATGCAGCAGCGCATGGTCACGGCGACGGTGCGGGCCCGTGCGGAGCGGAGCGCGGAGATGGTGCTGCAGACGCTCTTCGGCGGGCGGCTGCGGATCGTGTGCGAACTCGCCGACGGCTGGATGGAGATCGCGGTCGACGGGCCGTCGCCGGAGGTCCTGGCGGCGCAGCTGGCCGGGCTGGGGGCGCGCGTCGAGATCCTCGCGCCGCCCGAGGCCCGGCGGCGGCTGGCCGTCCTGGCGGCGGAGCTCGCCGCGACGTACGGGCCTCCGCCGGAGGCGCCGGACCATCCGTAGCCCTTGGTCCCGCGGTGCGGGACTTCTGGCCGACCGGTGCGCGTCAGCCGCCGCCGGGTGTCCGGTACTCGTCCGAGAGCAACTCGTCCATGGTGACCCGGAGATGGCCGAGGAAGTCCTCGAACTTCCGGAGCTGTTCCGGGCTGTACCGCGCCATCTCGGCCGCCATCCGCTCGGCGTACGGACCGAAGAACTCTATGGCGCGCGGCCGGATTTCGGGGCTGCTGCGCAGTGTCACGACCCTGCGGTCGCTGTGCTCGCGGGTGCGGACCACGTGCCCGGCCTCTTCGAGGCGGTTCAGCAGGGCGGTCGTGGCACCGGACGACAGGGAGACGCGTGCGCTCAGCCGAGCGGGGGAGAGGGGTGACCCCTGGTCCTCGGCGTAAAGGATCTCGGTGAGGGCGGCGGCGTCGGTGGAGTGGAGCCCCAGCCAGGCGGCGAAGCGCTGGGTGAACTCGGTGTAGTTGGCGCCGAACGCGCGCAGCCCGTCCATGAGGCGGTCGCGCTGTGCCTCCAGGCCGTCGGGGTCGCGGGCCTCCGGGGTCTTCATTTTGACAACCTATCCCGGGCAATCTAGCTTCACGATAAAGATACTCTACAGTGGAGTTACATTGAGTGCCTCAACGGACCCCGCACGACCGGCACGAGCCGCACGATCCGCAGCGCCCGGGCGGCTCGCAGCCCCTGCGGCGTCCCCTTCCCCGCGCCAGTGGCTCGGCCTCGTCGCCGTGTCCCTGGGCGTGGCCCTGATCGTCGTGGACCTCACGATCGTCAACGTGATCCTCGCCCCCGTCATCGAGGACCTCTCGATCGGTTCGGTCGAGGCCCAGTGGATCCAGGAGTCGTACGCGCTCGTATTCGCCGCGCTGCTCCTGCTCGCCGGCCGCCTCAGTGACCTGTACGGAGCCCGCAGGCTGTTCCTGGCCGGGCTGCTGGTGTTCGGCGTGACGAGCATGCTGGCCGCCGCGGCCCCGAACGGGGGCCTGCTGATCCTCGCCCGGTTCCTCCAGGGCATCGGCGGGGCGATGATCCTGCCCACGTCACTGGCCCTGGTGAACGCGACGTTCACGGGCCGCGCCCGGGGCCAGGCGTTCGCCGTCTGGGGGTCGACCATCGGCGCCGCCGCGGCCCTCGGTCCGCTGCTGGGCGGCTGGCTCGCGGACTTCTCCTGGCGCTGGGCCTTCGGCGTCAACCTTCCGCTGGTCGCCGTGATCGCGGCGGGCGTGCTGGTCCTGCTGCCCGCGTCGCCCCGGAGGCCGGGGAGGGTGGACGTCCTGGGCAGCGCCCTGTCGGCCGTGGGGCTCGGCGCTCTGGCGTTCGCGCTGATCGAGGGGCGCAGCCACGGCTGGCTGAGGACGACCGAGCCGCTGCACCTCGGCGGGTTCGTGTGGCGCGACGGCCCCTCGCCCGCCCTCGTCGCGTTTGCCGCGTCGGTTCTCGCCCTGGGCGTGTTCTGGCGCCGGCAGGCGGTGCTCGGCCGGAACGGCGGCGGGCCGCTGATGGACGTACGGCTGTTCACCATCCCCTCGTTCCGCAACGGCAACGTCGTGACGCTGCTCGTCGGCCTCGGCGAGTTCGGCATCATCGCGGTGCTGCCGCTCTGGCTGCAGTTCGCCCTCGGTTACAGCGCGTTCGAGGCGGGGCTCGCGCTCGCCGCCCTCGCCGTCGGCAGTTTCTGCGCGAGCGGCGCGAGCTTCGCGATCACCGCTTCCGTCCCGGCGCTGGGGCAGGTGCGGATCGGTCTGCTGCTGGAGGCCGCGGGTCTGGTGCTGCTGGGACTCGTCGCTGCCACCGACAGCGCCTGGTTGCCGATCGCGCTCGCGCTGTTCCTCTACGGCGTCGGCGTCGGCTTCGCCACCGCACAGGTCACCAATGTCGTCCTCGTGGATGTGCCGGCGGAGAGTGCCGGGCAGGGATCGGGAGTCCAGAGCGCGGCGCGCGAGCTGGGTTCCGCACTGGGCATCGCTCTGCTCACCACGCTGTTCTTCAGCACTCTCGCCTCCGGCCTGCGGGAGCGTCTCACGGGCGACGGGTTCGCCGGTGGCGGGCTCACCGCCCGCGAGGCCGAGCAGTTCGGCGCGGTCGTGACGGACAGCGCCGGATCGGCGATCCCCGCACTCGCGGCCGATCCGCGTACGGCCGCGGCGGCGGACGCGGCGCGCGCGGCCATGACCAACGGGCTGGAGGTGTGCAGCTATGTCTGTGCGGGGCTGCTGGTGCTGGCGCTCGTGGCCACACTCTTCGTCGCTCCCGCGAACGGTGTCGAGACCGGGCAGGGGGCCGGGACGGAGGGCCGGGCGGAGGACGGTCCCCGAGAATGAGTTCGCCGCAGGATAATCCGCGACGGACCGGTTTCCGTATGCTGGGAGGCATGACCGCTATGGCTCGTACCCGCACCCAACCGGATCTGTCCTTCCTGCTGGACCACACCAGCCATGTGCTGCGCACCCGGATGGCGGCGGCGCTCGGTGAGATCGGGCTCACCGCACGGATGCACTGTGTGCTGGTGCACGCCTTGGAGGAGGAGCGCACCCAGATCCAGCTCGCCGGGCTCGGCGACATGGACAAGACAACGATGGTCGTGACCGTCGACGCCCTGGAGAAGGCGGGTCTGGCGGAGCGCCGCCCCTCCAGCAAGGACCGGCGCGCCCGGATCATCGCGGTCACCGAGGAGGGGGAGCGGACCGCGGCACGCAGCCAGCAGATCGTGGACGGGGTGCATCGGGAGGTACTGGGCGGGCTGCCGGGGGAGGAGGCGGACGTCCTGCTGCGGGCGCTGGAGCACCTGGCCTCCGGAGATCTGTCGACGCCGGCGGTGCCGGCCTGCGCGTCCGAGAAGCCGCAGTCGGCCCGAAGGGCGCGGCAGTCGGGGAAGTAGCAACAAGAAGATCCGAAGAGGATCGTCTACAACAAAACTATCTGCTACGGTCTCCCTTGTTGATCCCGCATCTCGACAGGGGAGAGCCCATGTCCGCCCGTTCCGCCCGGCCTTCACCCGACTCACCCGTCTACCCGGACGGGCCGGCTTCCGCGGACTCGCCCGCCTCGTCGCGGCGGCGCGGTCTCGCGCTCGGGGTGCTCGCCGCGGGGATGCTCATGATCATTCTCGACGGCAGCATCGTGGCCGTGGCGATGCCCGCCATCCAGGACGACCTGGAGTTCACCCCCGCCGGTCTGAGCTGGGTCGTCAACGCCTACCTGATCGCCTTCGGCAGCCTGCTCCTGCTGGCCGGACGCCTCGGCGACCTGATCGGCCGCAAACGCATGTTCCTCGCGGGCACCGGGGTGTTCACCGGCGCCTCGATGCTGGCAGGCGCCGCCACCACCCCGGCCGTACTGATCGCCGCCCGCTTCCTGCAGGGAATCGGCAGCGCGATGGCCGCCGCCGTCAGCCTGGGCATCCTCGTCACGCTGTTCACCGAACCCAAGGAACGCGCTCGCGCCATCGCCGTCTTCAGCTTCACCGGAGCCGCCGGAGCCTCCATCGGACAGGTCCTCGGCGGGGTGCTCACCGATGCGCTCAACTGGCACTGGATCTTCTTCATCAACCTGCCCATCGGGCTCGCGACCCTCGCGCTCGCAACCGCCGTCCTGCCCGGCGACCGGGGCGTGGGACTGACCGCCGGAGCCGACATCCTCGGCGCGCTGCTCGTCACCTCCGGGCTGATGCTGGGCATCTACTCGGTCGTCAGGGTCGAGGAGAACGGCTGGATCTCCTCGTACACCCTGGGCTACGGAGCCCTCGCCGCCGTGCTGCTCATCGGCTTCGTCGCCCGCCAGGCCACCGCGAGAACGCCTCTCATGCCGCTGCGGATCTTCCGTTCGCGCAGCGTCTCGGGGGCCAACCTGGTGCAGATCCTGCTGGTCTCCGCGCTCTTCGCCTTCAACATCCTCATCGCCCTCTACCTCCAGAACGTGCTCGAATACAGCGCGGCCAGGACCGGACTGGCGATGCTCCCGGCGGCGGCCGTCATCGGCGCGGTGTCACTGGGCGTCGCCGCCCGGCTCAACGCCCGCTTCGGTGAACGCAACGTCCTGCTCGCGGGCCTGGTGCTGCTGATCGGCGCACTCCTGCTGCTCAGCAGGCTGCCCGCGGACGCCGACTACGTGACCGACGTACTGCCGGTGATGCTGCTGGCCAGCGGTTTCGGGCTGGCTCTTCCGGCCCTGACCACTCTCGGAATGTCCGGTGCGGGGGAGGAGGACGCCGGGCTCGCCTCCGGACTCTTCAACACCACCCAGCAGATCGGCGGGGCGCTGGGCGTCGCGGTACTGTCCACGCTGGCGGCCTCCCGTACGGAAAGCCTGCTCGCCGAAGGTGACAGCCGCGCCGAGGCGCTCACCGGCGGCTACCAACTGGCCTTCGCGGTCGGCGCGGGCTTGGTGGTCGCCGCGTTCGCCGCCGCCCTCCTCGTACTGCGCCAGCCCACCGCGGGCTCGGGCCACCCGGCCACGGCTGCGGCCGACGGTGCCGACGGTTTTGGTGAAGCGGGTGCTGCCGAGAAGCCGGCCGCACCCGCCAACGCCGTCTGAGCAGCACGCCCGCACCCCCCGCCCGTCAGCACGCCACCACCGAAGGGTTCCACCTCATGAACGCGAACGCTCACACGGACGACGAGAAGAAGCCCGGTGCCGGACCAGCACCCCGGGTGCTCAGCGAGGAGGAGCTGTCCAGCCTCCTGAGCGAACAACAGTTCGGCACCCTCGCGAGCGTGCGCCGCACCGGCCACCCGCACATGTCCACCGTGCTCTACCACTGGGACCCCGAGGAGCGCCTCGTGCGCGTCTCCTCCACGGCGGACCGCCTCAAGATGCGGCAGCTCCGCAACGATCCGCATGCCGCCCTGCATGTCCAGGGCCCGGACGTCTGGTCGTTCGCCGTCGCCGAGGGCGAGGCCGAGGTGTCGGAGGAGACGGCACGCCCCGGCGACGCGGTCGGCCGGGAACTGCTGGCCCAGACACCCGGCTTCGACAGCCCGGAAGCGGAGACGGCCTTCCTCGAAGAGCTCGTGGCGGAGCGGCGCGTGGTGATCAGGATCCGGGTGACCCGCCTGTACGGAACGGCTCTGGACATCACCGGCAGCCTTTGAGGCCGTTTGTGCGCCATGCTCGGGGCATGAACGAGATCGTCCTCATGTCGGACCCGAAGGTCGCCGCCATACCCGTGGTGGACTGCGGCGAACCCCTCCTCGATGTCCGCTCCCAGGCGTCCCTCCGCGTCGACCCGCGCAAGCGCGACGACGCGGGGGCCTTCGCGCACCTGAGAGAAGGAGTGCTGACCCGGCTCCTGGAGGCGCAGGAACTGCTGCCGGACGGGCTGCGGCTGCTGTTCGTCGAAGGCCACCGCCCGCCCGCCCTGCAGCGCCGCTACTTCGAGCAGTACGAGGGCACGCTGCGCTCCGCCCGCCCCGACTGGCCGCCGGAGCAAGTACGGGAGGCCGCCAGCCGCTATGTGTCGCCGCCGGAGATCGCCCCGCACAGCGCGGGCGCCGCCGTCGACCTGACGCTCGCCGACGAGGCGGGAGCGGAACTCGACATGGGTACGCGGCTGAACGCCAGCCCCGAGGAGAGCGAGGGCGGCTGCTACACCGACGCCCCAGGCATCGGCCCGGCGGCGCGGGCCAACCGGCAGCTCCTCGCCAAGGCCCTCACCGCCGTGGGCCTGGTCAACTACCCGACCGAGTGGTGCCCCTGGTCCTACGGCGACCGCTACTGGGCGCTCAGCACCGGCGCCGGCCACGCGCTGTACGGGGCCGCGAGCGCGCCGAGGCGTGACGCGCAGCGCGTCCGCCAGGGATCACGGGACAGCCCTCAGGGCGCCGCCGTCTCGCGGAGGGCGTTCAGCAGGGTGTGGAGCGCGGGCTGGGGCGGCGCGGTTTCCCGTACGGCCGCGTGGATCGTCCGGTGCGGCTCCGGGCCGCGGACCGGCAGTACGACGACGCCGGTGCCGGTGCCATTCCGGTTGCCGGTGCCCGCGTCTCCGGCCGGACCCAGGGCGACGCGCGGCACCAGGCTGATGCCGAGTCCGGCTGCGACGAACCCCAGGGCCGTCGTGCAGTCCTCGCTCTGCACCGCGAAGTGCGGCGTGAACCCGGCGGTCGCGCAGGCGTCGAGGATGGTCTCCAGGCACGGCCCCGCAGGCCATTCGGTGGCCACCCACGGCTCGTCGGCCAGTTCGGCCAGGTCGATCACCTCCCGCGCGGCGAGCCGGTGCCCTCGGGGCAGCACAGCGCGGTAGGGATCATCGAGCAGGTGGATGAGGCGGACGCCCGGCGCGGGCCGCCCGTGCGGCCGTACCACGGTGGCCAGATCCGCCCGGCCCTGCTTCACGGCCGACAGCGGGTCCGCCGGGTCGCTCAGCCGCAGTTCGATCCGTACGCCCGGATGCGTGCGCCGCAGCCGGGCCAGAGCGGGGGCGACCAAGGTGGCGCCCGCCGTGGCGAAGTAGTGGACCGACAGCCGCCCGGTGCGCCCGGCCAGCAGGTCGGCCAGCGCCGCCTCCGCCTCGGCGACACGCTCGCCTATGCCCGCCGCGTGCTCGGTGAGCAGCCGCCCGGCCGCCGTCGGCCGCACGCCTCGGCCGACCCGCTCCAGCAGCGCCGCTCCGGCCTCCTTCTCCAGGGCTGCCACCTGCTGGCTGACGGCCGAGGGCGTGTATCCGAGGTCGGCCGCCGCCGCCGTGACCGAGCCGCTGGTGACCACCGCCCGCAGCACCTGCATCCGTCGCACATCAAGCATGCAGGAGAGCTTAACGGTGCGTGCAGGATCTTTCGCTGGTGCTGTCGCTTCGCCTGCGGCACCGTGGACGGCGGTACGGAAAGACACGCGAAGGGCGACACGGAGCAGTGATGAGCATGACGACGGCGACGCCTAGCACGGCGAGCGAGACCCCCGCCGGGCTGACGCACGGCATGGCGGACATCGAGCCCGGCCTGCGCCTCCACTACGTCACGGCGGGGGAGGGCGGACGCACCCTCGTGCTGCTGCACGGATTCCCGCAGACCTGGTGGGAGTGGCACCGCGTGATCACACCGCTGGCGGACAGCGGATTCCGGGTGATCGCCGTCGACTACCGCGGCGCCGGGCAGTCCTGGCGGCCGCCGGGCGGCTACGACAAGCGCACCATGGCCGGGGACATCCGCCGACTGCTGCGCTCCCACCTCGGTATCGAGGAACCGGTGGTGATCGCCGGGCACGACATCGGGCTGATGGTCGCCTACGCCTACGCGCAGGAGTACCGGGACGAGGTGTCCCAACTCATCGTGATGGACGCGCCGTTGCCCGGAACCGAGGTCTTCGACCGTTTGCGTACGGACCCGCGGGTCTGGCACTTCGCCTTCCACGGTGCGCGCGACGTGGCGGAGATGCTGGTCGCCGGACGCGAACGGCCGTACCTTCAGTCGTTCTTCAACGCCCGCAACTCCGACCCCTCGGCGATCAGCGCGGCAGACCTCGACGTCTACGTGTCCGCCTACTCCGCCCCCGGTGCCATGCGTGCCGGGTTCGAGGTCTACCGCGCCTTCGACCAGGACGCCGAGGACAACCGCGCCGCCCTGCGGCGGAACGGGAAGCTGACCGTGCCGGTGCTGGCTCTCGGGGGCGCCGTCAGTACGTCCGGAGCACTCATCGAGGAGATGATGCGGGAGGTCGCCGAGGACGTCACCGGCCTGATCGTCCCGGGCACCGCCCACTGGATCGCGGAGGAGAACCCGGCCGGATTCCTCGCCGCGGTCCGCGAGTTCACCGGGACGGCCGCAGGCTGACGCGCGGGCCGGGCGCTGCGGGGTTCCGCTCGGTGCGGGGTGCCGCTTGGTAAGGTCGCTCTGCGCGCAGCCGCGCGTCGCGCGCGCAGCGCGTGGTTGCCGACGGACAAGGAGGATGAGGCCATGGTTCGCCCCGAGCGCCTTCAGCATGCCCTTGTCCGGGTCACGACGCCGTGTGCTGCGTCGGAACGTCGCGGCGGTGACCCGGTCGACTGATCGAAATGATCGACCTGGAGTTCACGTGTTCTCTCCGTACAGGATCAGCGGTACCGAGCTGCTCACCGACCGTCTCGCGCTGCGCCGGTGGACCACCGAAGAGGTAGTGGCAGTCGTCGACGGCCACCGTCGCGCGCACTGGGCGGCGGACTTCCCCGCCGAGGGCGACCGCGCCATCGCGGGCTTCATCGCCGAACACCCGGAAGCGCTCGGCGAGTACGGCCATCGGCAGGTCGTCGAACGGGAGACCGGCCTGGTGGTCGGCGCCATCGGCCTGTTCTGGCCGCCCCAGGACGGCGCCCTCGAATTCGGCTACGGCATGGCGGAGTCCCGCCGTGGCCGTGGCTACGCCACCGAGGCCGCCCGCGCCATGGTGGCCTTCGCCCTGACCGCACCGGGCGTCCACACGGTGTGCGCGGGCGCGGAGTTGGCCAACCCGGCCTCCATGCGCGTACTGGAGAAGGCGGGGTTGGAGCGCTGGAGCAGCGACGGTACGACGGCCCGCTTCGGCACGCGCTCGCAGGCGCGGATACGGGCGGAGGCGGCCGAGCAGGCTGAGCCGGTTGCGCCGGTTGCGCGGGAGGAACAGCCGCCGACGTCCTGAGCGTCACGTGACCGGCGGCGGCCCTGCCGCCGTCGGCCACGTCGGCCACGTCGGTCAAGGCGAGGGCATGCCCGGTCGCTCCGGCTGTCAGCGGCCTCAACCCGTCCGCGCGTCGCTCCGGAAAGCGCGGCGGTACGCCTGCGGGCTGGTGCCGAGCACGGCCCTGAAGCGTTCGCGGAAGGCGGTCGGGGAGCCGAAGCCTGCCTGTGCGGCGATCCGTTCGACGGTGTGGTCGGTTGTCTCCAGCAGGTACTGCGCCTTCCGGACGCGCGAGCGGTAGAGCCACTGCACCGGCGTGGTGCCGGTCTGCTCGCGGAACCGCCGGTTGAGGGTGCGGGGGCTCAGCCCCGCGTGCGAGGCGATGTCCTCGACCGTCAGCTCGCGCCGCGCGTTCTCCTCCAGCCAGCGCAGCAGCGGCTCCAGCGTCGCGCCGTCGGGCGAGGGCGGCTCGTGGACGATGAACTGGGCCTGTCCGCCGTCCCGTTCCAGCGGCATCACGGAGGTGCGGGCGGTGTCGGCGGCGACGGCGGAGCCGTGGTCGCGGCGGATCATGTGCAGGCAGAGATCGAGCCCCGCGGCGGCCCCGGCCGAGGTCAGTACCTTTCCGTTGTCCACATAGAGCACGTCCGGGTCGACCTCCACCGCCGGATACGCGGCGGACAGCGCGGCGGCGGCGGCCCAGTGGGTGGTGGCCCGCAGGCCGTCCAGCAGCCCGCTCTCGGCCAGTACGAACGCGCCGACGCAGATGGACGCGATCCGGGTGCCGTCCGCCGCGGCGCGGCGCAGCGCGTCGAGCACCGCCACCGGGATGTTCTCCGGCGGATCGGTCGAGCCCGGCACGATGATGGTGTCCGCCTCGGCCAGCGCCTCCAGCCCCCAGTGGGCACGCAGGGTGAACACGCCGCAGTCGACCTCTTCGGCGGGTGCGCACACCCGCACCCGGTAGGCGCCCCGGCCGTCCGGCAGCCTGGCCCAGCCGAACACGTCGACCGGTGTGGACAGATCGAACGGAACTGCCCCGTCCAGGGCGAGTACGGCCACGTTGTGCATGGCTGCATCGTAGGCAGCCAACGGATATCCGCCAAGGCTGGACAGACCGAGAAGCCGGTCGCACGTGGTTGTCATCGCTTCACCCGGCGGGCGACTGGGCAGCTCAGCGGCCCTGTGCGAGCTGTGGCAGACCGCCTCGGTGCCTGCTGGCGAGAATCCGTTGAAGCGTGGCACCACTGCCACTCTTCGTGGGAGCGGCGAATGGCTAGCGTCGGGCTCACTCCCGCGCGGGACCACACAGGGGCCCGCCGCCCCGACCTCTGCCGAACCGAACCGCGCCGCATCGCGCCGCATCGCACCGTGAGGGAACCCGTCCGTGACCAAGTTTCTGCTGTCGGTACATGTCCTCGCGGCGATCCTCGCCATCGGCCCGGTGGCCGTCGCCGCGAGCATGTTCCCGGCCGCCGTGCGCCGGTCCCACCCGGCTGCTGGCGCTCCCGACAACGCTCCAGCCGGCGCCGCAGTCGACGGTGCCCCAGCCGAAGCCGCCGCAGCCGTCCGCACGCTGCACCGGATCTGCCGGGTGTACGCCGTCGTCGGCGTTGTCGTCCCCGTCTTCGGGCTGGCGACGGCGAGCAGCCTGGGCGTGCTGGGCGACGCCTGGCTCATCGCCTCGATCGTGCTGACCACGCTGGCCGCCGCCGTGCTGGTGGTGTTCGTGCTGCCCGGTCAGGAGGCGGCAGTCGCCGAGCTCGACGGTGAGGTCACGGCCCCCGCCGCCCCCGCGAGCGCACGCGCTGCCCGGCTGGCCATGCACACGGGTGTCTTCAACCTGCTCTGGGCGACCGTCACCGTGCTGATGATCGTCCGTCCCGGATCCACCACAGGAGCGTGACCATGCATCCCCGCCCGTCCCAACTGGCCCTGCTGCGCATCGCCGCGCACGTCGAGGTCATTTCGCTGCTCATGCTGCTGGGGAATCTCCTCACCGTGCACGCGGAGGGTGTCTCCTCCCTCACCGGACCCGTGCACGGTTGCGCGTACCTGTTCGTCGTGATCATCGCGGTACGTGAGGCGGGCGCCGTCCGGCACCCGGCCGTGCTCCGCTCGCTCGTCCCGGGTGTCGGCGGACTGCTGTCGGTGCGGCTGCTCGGCCGCCAGAACCCCGTCTCGCTGCCCGTGTGAGCCGTACTCACCCAGCGGGAAGACCCGCCCCGCGACCCGGCCGCATCCGTCCCGCCGCCGCCGCGTCGATCGGGGCGACCTCGTCGCCCGCGCCGTCGAGGCGATGACGACGGCCCGCTGACCTGGTAGCAGAGCGGAAGCACGGGGTTGCCGCCCGGCGGTCCGCCTGTACGCCCTATCGTGTGTGTATGTCCACCGCTGAACTGATCCGCATCGTCTCCCGGGCCTCGCCGATGGCCTTGGCCCAGGTAGAGCGGGTACGCGCCGAGCTGGCCGTACTGCATCCCGGTATCCGCACCGAGGTGGTGCCCGTCACCACCTCCGGCGACCGGTGGATGGGGTCGCTGTCCGCACTCGGCGGGAAGGGCGCGTTCACCAAGGAGGTGGACGCCGCACTGCTCGCGGGCGAGGCCGATCTGGCCGTGCACTGCCTGAAGGACGTCCCCGCCGACCGTCCGCTCCCCGCAGGCACGCTGTTCGCCGCCTACCTGGAGCGGGACGACATCCGGGACGCGCTCATCCACCCCGACGGGCTCACCCTCGACGAGCTGCCCGCGGGCACCCGCATCGGCACCTCCTCGGTACGCCGCATCGCGCAGCTCGCCATGTCCCACCCGGAGCTGGAGTGCGTGCCGATGCGCGGCAACGCCAACCGGCGGATGGAGAAGATGGAGGAGGGCCAGGCCGACGCGCTGCTGCTCGCCGTCTCCGGTCTGGAGCGCATCGGGCGTACGGACCGGATCTCCGAGGTGCTGTCCGTCGAGACGATGTGCCCGCCGATCGGCGCCGGGGTGCTCGGGCTCCAGTGCCGCGAGGACGACACGGCGACAATCGAGACCGTCTCCGGGCTCGGCCACCCCCAGGCCTGGCGCGAGGTCGGCGCCGAACGGATGCTGCTGCACGTACTGCAGGGGCACTGCAACTCGCCGATCGCCGGTTACGCGAAGGCCGAGCGCGACGGCCGCCTGTCGCTGCGCGCGCGCGTCTTCAGCCCCGACGGCAAGACCGTGCTCGACGCGCACGAGTGGGCCGGGCCGCTCGACCCCCCCACGCTGGGCACCTCGGTGGCCGTCGCCCTGCTGCGGCAGGGCGCGCGCGAGCTGATCGACGACATCCCGCACTGACGTGTCCGGGCGGGATCTCGCCTGCTCGGCCGGTCCGGTCGGTCCGGTCGGTCCGGCCTGTTCGGCCTGCTCGGACAGGGCCTAGTCGGTCTCTCCGCCCGCCAAGCGCTCCGCCAGCTCCGTCTTCCCGAACATCCGCGCCGTCTCCAGGGCCGAGGGCTGCCCCGCCCTCGGGTCCGCGCCCGCCTCGACAAGCGCCTCGATCACCTCGTCCTCGCCCTTGAAGACCGCACCCGCCAGCGGGGTCTGCCCCTTGTCATTGGGACGGTGCGGGTCGGCGCCGCGCTCCAGCAGCGCCCGTACGGTCGCGGTGTGGCCGTGGTAGGAGGCGAGCATGACGAGTGAGTCGCCCTTGTCGTTCGACAGGTTGGCGGGCACCCCCGCGTCCACGTAGGCGGCGACGGTGTCCGTGTCGCCGTGCCGGGCGAGATCGAAGATCTTGCCCGCGAGCTGCATCACCTCGGGGTCGTGCGCGGGTTCGTCGCTCTGCGGCTGCGGGGCGTTGGACATGCAGTCCGTCCTCTCCTCGTGCGCCGTCCGGAGGCGGCCGTCTCGGCGGTACCTCGGCGGTATGGGGCTGGCGTCGCTCAGCTTACGTACGCTTTCTCGCATGCCCGTGTCTCAGCAGCGCATTCTCCTCGGTGTGGTCACGGCTGTGCTGGCTGTCCTCATCGTCGTCGACCTGGTGCGGGGGGACATCTCCGGCGAGGGGTTGCCGCGTGCGCTGGTGTCCTGGGGCCTGACGCTGGTCGGCTGCGCGGCGCTCCACTGGCGGCGGCGCTGGCCGGTGGGTGTCGCCGTGTTCCTGATGCTGTGCAACGCTGTCTACTTCCCGCTCTCGGAACGCGACGTGCCCGTGCTGCTGGTCGCCTTCGCCTTCACGCTGTTCAAGGCGGCGGCCGACGGGCACCTGCTCGCCACCGTCGCCCTCGGTGTGTCCACCATGCTGGCCGTCACCCTCACCGAGCAGCTGGCGAGCGCGAACGGGCGCCACGTGGACGACACCTCGATCTTCCTGCTGCTCGGCTGGTTCGTGGGGGTGATCGCGGCCGGTCACGCGTACAACACCCGGCAGGCGTATCTGCGCGAAGTCGAGCAGCGGGCGCTTGCGGCGGAGCGTGAGCGTGACGTACGGGCACGGCAGTCCGCCACGGAGGAACGGCTGCGGATCGCCCGCGAGCTGCACGACGTGCTGGGCCACAACATCTCGCTGATCAACGTGCAGTCCGCCGCGGCGATGCACCGGCACGAGAAGGGCCGGACCTCGGCGGCGGAGATGGTCCCCGCGATGGAGGCGATCCGGGACACCAGCCGCGAGGCGCTGCGCGAGCTGCGTGCCACGCTGGGCGTGCTGCGGCAGGTGGACGAGACGGCGCCGACCGCTCCGGCCGACATCGGGCTGGCCGAGATCGGCGGGCTGGTGGACCGGGCGTGCGCGGCGGGAGTCGCGGTGCGTACGGTCATGGACGTACCGGAGGAGGGGCCGCCGCTGCCGCCACAGGTGGGGCTGGCGGCGTACCGGATCGTGCAGGAGTCGCTGACGAACGTCGTACGGCACGCGGAGGCGACGAGAGCGGTCGTCACGGTGCGACTCGAGGGTGAGGGCCCGGGTGCGGATGCGGATGCGGGCGAGGGTTCGGCTGAGGGCGAGGGCGAGGGCGAGGGCGGAGACGTGAGCGGCGCGAGCGTACGGTTGCGGATCGAGGACGACGGCAAGGGCATGCCCGGAGTGCTGGACGCCACCGGAAGGCACAGCCCCGCCGGTCTCGGCGGCAGCGGCCTGGGCGGTATGGCGGAGCGGGCACGCGCGCTCGGCGGCGAACTGACGGCGCAGAACATCACGGACCGCTCCGGAGGCATTTCCGGCTTCCGGGTGGAGGCACGGATTCCCGTGGGGGAGAGAAGATGATCAGGGTCGTACTGGCCGATGACCAGACACTGGTGCGGGCCGGATTCCGCTCGATCCTCGGAGACGAGGACGACATCGAGGTGGTCGGCGAGGCGGCCAACGGCGACGAGGCGGTACGGCTCGCGCGCGAACTCCGCCCGGACGTCGTGCTGATGGACATCCGGATGCCCGAGAAGGACGGGCTGGAGGCGACCGGAGAGATCGTCGGGGACCAGCGGCTGGAGGGCGTACGGGTGGTCATCCTGACCACCTTCGACATCGACGACTACGTGTACGGGGCGCTGCGCGCCGGTGCCTCGGGGTTCCTCGTCAAGGACACCGAGCCGATGGAACTGCTGCACGGCGTACGGGTCGCCGCGCGCGGTGACGCGCTGATCGCCCCGGCGGTGACACGGCGGCTGATCGCCGAGTTCGCGGGCCGGGTGAAGCGGCCCGAGCCGGGCACCCGGCTGAACGCCCTCACCGAGCGGGAGCGCGAGGTGATGGGCCTGGTGGGCGCGGGTCTCTCCAACGACGAGATCGCCCAGCGGCTGGTCCTCAGCCCTGCGACGGCCAAGACCCACGTGAGCCGCGTGATGACGAAGCTCCAAGTCCGCGACCGGGCCCAACTGGTCATCCTGGCGTACGAGTCGGGCATGATCACCCCGGGCTGGCTGGGGTAGCGGCCCTGGGCCCGGGCGCAGTCGGTACTGCTGCGAAAACTTTCGCGTCGGCGGGCGGCTCTTCTCTCCGCCGGCCGACGGTGCGAGCGTGACGGGACCGCCCCTCCCGGGGCGCCGAAGGAGACGCCGTGTCCGCAGCCGCAGCTATGCCCGATCGTTGGGGTGCGGGCGATCTGGCCCTGCACTTCCTCTCCACTGCGGACGGTCAGGTGCTGCTGAGCGGGCTTGCCCGGACGGCCGGCGGGGAGCCGACCGGCGATGCCCGTGCCGCGCTGCCACTGGTGGAGATCGCGCTCGCGGGGGAGGGGAGCTCCGGGACTTCGGGAAAACGGCACGTCGACGGGGCGCTGGGACGGCGGCTGCGGTACGTGCGGCACGCTGCCGGGCCGGAAGAACTGGTAGTGGAGCTCGCCGACCCCGAGACGGGGCTGCGCGTCGCCGCGCACTACACCCGTAGCCCGGGGCTGCCCGTCCTGCGTTCCTGGGCCGAACTGACCGCGGGCGAACATGCGGTGACCGTCGAAAGAGTCTCGTCCTTCGTCTTCGGCGGTCTCGCCGGGCTGTTGGGAGCCCCGTCGGCGTGGGAGCGGGAGCTGTACGTGTGGTCGGCCCGCAATCCGTGGAGCGGCGAGTACCGCTTCTCCGGCACGCCGCTCGGTGAACTCGGCGTCCCCGACGTGGGAATGGCCCGCTACGGGCAGACCGGGACCAAGAGCCGGGCCGCGCTCACCAGCACCGGATCCTGGCCGTCCTCCGAGTGGCTGCCCATGGGGTGGGTGGAGGGGCCCGAGTCGTTCCTCGCCTGGCAGATCGAGCACAACGGCTCCTGGCACGCGGAACTGGGCGACCGCTACGACGACGTGTACCTGCTGCTGTCCGGCCCCGCCTCCCGCGAACACCAGTGGTCCGTACGGCTGGAGCCCGGCGAATCGTTCCGAACCGTCACCGCCTCCGTCGCTCTCGCCGCCGACCGGGACGCGGCACTCGCCGCCCTCACACGGCACCGCAGGGCCGCCCGGCGGCGCTCGCACCCCGACCACGACAAGCTGCCCGTCGTCTTCAACGACTTCATGAACTGTCTGATGGGCGACCCGACGACCGAACGGCTGCTGCCGCTCGTCAGCGCCGCCGCCGAAGTGGGCGCCGAGGTGTTCTGCGTCGACGCGGGCTGGTACGACACGGAGCGCGGCGGCGACGCCGGGCCCGGTGGTGTCCCCGGCTGGTGGGACGCCGTCGGCGCCTGGGAGCCCGCCGCTTCAAGGTTCCCCGGCGGTCTCGCCGAAGTGACCGATGCCGTGAAGGCCGCCGGAATGGTCCCCGGGCTGTGGCTGGAGCCGGAGGTCGTCGGCGTCCGCAGCCCGGTCGCAGGAGAGCTCCCGGCGGAGGCGTTCTTCCGGCGGGACGGGCAGCGCGTCGTCGAATGGGGGCGCTACCAGCTCGACCTGCGGCATCCGGCTGCCGTCGCACACCTCGACTCCGTCGTGGACCGGCTGGTGGGCGAGTTCGGGCTCGGCTACCTCAAACTGGACTACAACATCGACATCGGTGCGGGGACCGACACCGACAGCGCGCCGCACGGACCAGGGCACGGGCTGCTCGGGCACAACCGCGCGTATCTCAACTGGCTCGACGGCGTGCTGGACCGGCACCCCGGCCTCACCATCGAGGGCTGTGCCGCCGGTGGCATGCGCACCGACCACGCGACCCTCGCGCATGTCTCCCTCCAGTCCCTCACGGACCAGCAGGATCCCCTGCTGCTGCCTCCCATCGCCGCAGCCGCACCCGCCGCCGTGCCGCCGGAGCAGGGGGCGATGTGGGCATACCCGCAGGCTGGTCAGAGCGCCGAGGAGACCGCGTTCTGCATGGTGACGGCCATGCTCGGACGCGTCCACCTCAGCGGGCGCCTCGACCTGCTGGACGCGCGGCAGCGCGGCCTGGTCGCCGAAGCGCTCGCTGTCTACCGGGAGTTCCGTGGCCTGCTGCCGCGGGCCGTGCCGAGCTGGCCGCTCGGGCTGCCCGGGTGGCGGGACGGCTGGCTGGCGCTTGCGCTGGAGGTGCCGGGCACGATGTTGCTTGCGCTGTGGCGGCGGGAGGGGGCGGCGGCCGAGTGCGAGTTGTCGCTGCCGCGGGGGGCGGTGGAGGTCACTCCGCTGTATCCGCTGTTCGGGGAGGGGGAGTTGGGCTGGGAGCGGGGTGGTGGTGCGTTGCGCGTCAGGCTGGGTGGGGCGGCGGCTGCGGCGCGGCTGTTGCGGATACGTACGGGGTGAGCGGGTGCCGGTGCCGGTCCGGGGGTGGTGCTTCCGGAACGGCATGATTTACGGGCCGCAGGCGGCCGCAAATCACGCTTGAGTGTTCCGGAAGCACCACCCCCTCCCCGTCCCCTCCCGTGCATCCGGGGACCGGCGCGGGCTGGGGCCTGGGAGTCGCGCGCGCGGAGGGTCACCGTCCCCTCCCGCCCAACCGAAACCGCGCGGGCTGGAGTTCCGCACCATGTTCAGTCCCGCGCGTGGAGGGTCATGGGGGTGTGAGTTGCGCTGCCCAGGTGGTGACGAGGGTGGTCAGCGCGTCTGGGTGTTCCTCGTGGAGGTAGTGGCCGCAGGTGGGCCAGAGGGCGGTGTGTGACTGGGGGTGGTGGGGGAGGGAACGGAGCCAGTGGGCTGCTGAGGGCTGGGAGCAGACCGTCAGTACGGGGCAGCGGCGGTGGGCGAGGTAGCGCCGTGCGGCTTTGCGGGAGCCGAAGGCGTCCTGGGTGAGGTACATGCCGTCCCGGCAGGCTGCCAGGATCTCCGGGTCCATGGCGGCCATCAGGCGGAGATGGCGTGTCCGCACGCCGGGCGGGGTGTGGGCGGAGAAGGCGCCGTGCAGAAAGTCCACGGCCCAGGGCGTACCCCGGGAGCGCAGGGCGCGTTGTTCGTCCGGCAGGCGGCGCATCTCCTCGGCGTCGGCGCCGTATGCGGGGTCCAGCACGACCAGCGCCGCTACGAGAGCCGGGTGTTCGACCGCGAGTGCTGTGACGATCTGGCCACCCATGGAGTGGCCGACCGCCGTGACCGGACCGGCGTGCGAGCGGCGTATGAGCGCGGCCAGGTCGGCGGCGAAGTCGCGCGGGGACCAGCCTCCCGGGCCGGGCGGCGTACGGCCGTGGCCGCGCAGCTCTGGTACGAGCACGCGGCGGCCGTGCTCCGCCCAGGCCCGGGCGTGCGGCCCCCACTCGGCGGCGTCGCCGCCCCAGCCGTGTACGAGCAGCAGCGCCGGGCCCTCGTCGGGGCCGTAGACCGCAGCGATCTCCCCCGCGGCAGGGGGCGGATCAGGGAGCGGCATCCCTTACGCGACCCGGTGCAGGTCGGGTGCGTGTACGCGATGTGCCAGCGGCTGTCCGGCGCTCAGCCGCTCCAGCTCCTGGACGACGCTCAGGCCCAGCCGGTGCAGTTCGTTGCCGTGGGAACCGGCGATGTGCGGGGTGAGGACGACGTTGGGCAGCTCGAAGAGGGGGGAGTCCGCGGGCAGCGGCTCCGGCTCCGTCACGTCCAGGACGGCGGTGAGGCGGCCGGTGAGCAGCTCGCGGGTGAGTGCCGGGGTGTCCACCAGGGCGCCGCGCGCGGTGTTGATCAGGACGGTGCCGTCCCGCATGAGGGCGAGGCGTTCCGCGTTCAGCATCCGCAGGGTCTCGGGCGTTTCCGGTGCGTGCACGCTGACCGTGTCGCAGGTGCCCAGCAGTTCCTCGAGTCCGGTGCGGCGGGCGCCGAGCCGGGCGGCCGTCGCGTCGTCGGTGTAGGGGTCGCACAGCACGGCCTCCACGTCGAACGGGCGCAGCAGTTCCAGTACCCGGCGGCCGATGCGGGAGGCGCCGATGACGCCGACCCGGCGGCCTCGGTTGCCGATGCCGCCGTGGATGAGGCCGAGGGTGAAGTGCCGTTCGGCGCCGTAGCGTTCGCGCAGCGCGAAGGTGTCCTTGCCCGCGAGCAGGATCATGGCGAGCGTGTACTCGGCGACGGGTACCGCGTTGGCGTCGGCCGCCGAGGAAATGGCGAGGCCGCGTTCCCAGCAGGCCGGGCTGACCAGGCCCTTGACCGAGCCTCCGGTGTGCAGCACGGCTCTGAGCCGGGGTGCCGTCTCCAGCACCGAGGCGTCCAGCGGCGGGCAGCCCCAGCCGGTGATGAGCACGCTGGCGGCGGACAGCGCCTCGCGCGAGCGGGGTGTGTCGAAGTTGTCGGCGACGGCCGTCGGGTCGGCGTCGGCGGAGGCGTCCAGCCGGGCACGCACGTCGGGAGGGAAGAGCCGGGGCAGATGCTCGGGGCTCATCGCGAACAGGGCCGTGGGACGGCGTCGTTCGGGCACGGATTGCCTCTCTTGCTGGGCCTGGGGGTGTGGTCACAGGTCGCGCAGGGCGAACCAGTCGAAGTCCGCCGGGGCGAGGCCGCCGTCGAGGTCCTGCGTGCAGACGCCTACGTGTGCGCCGGTGAAGCGCAGTGCGGTGCCGTAGTCGTCGGACAGCCGGGTTGCGTCCAGTACGGGGCCCACGTTCACCCAGCTGTTCCCGTCGGGTGAGGCGGCGAAGCGCAGCTCCGTTCCCTCGAAACGGGCGCGCAGGCGCAGCAGCGGCCAGTCGTCGACGGGCAGTTCGCTCTGGGGCAGCTCACCGTGGGTGCCGTCGTCGGCGTAGACGATGCCCAGTGTCCGGCCGCGGTCCTCGCTGTGGGTGGCGCGCAGGTAGTAGTACGTGCCGGTGTCGTACCAGCAGATCAGCCCGGCCATCTGGGAGAACCGGGAGGGACGGAAGTCCAGTGCCGTGTCCGCTTCGCAGTGTGTGGAGCGCAGCGGGCGGGCGATGAGGCTCTGGTCGAAGAGTGAGCGCGGGCTCTGCCGTCCGCGTAGCCGCAGCCAGCCGGGGCGTTCGGTGAGGCTGAGCCAGTCCGGGGTGGCGGGGCTGCGCAGGGTGCTCCACGCGGTGTCCAGTTGCGGGGCGTCGAAGTGGTCGACGGCCTGCGGTACGCGCGGGGGGCCGGTGGCCTCCGGGGCGGGTGCGGGGAGTTCGGTCAGGGGCCTTGTGGTGCCGTGTGCGAGGCGCGGCCAGCCGTCCGCATCCCAGGTCAGCTGCTGGAGGCAGGTCTCCCGGCCCAGTACGCAGCGGGGGCCCTCGGGCGTGTGCACCGGCCGGGAGGCCAGGTGGGCGAGGTACCACTGGCCGTCGGGGGTGCGGACCAGCTCCCCGTGGCCCGCCTTCTGGAGCGGTTCGCCGGGAGCGTCGCGGGTGGTGAGCAGCGACCCTGCCGGGTCGAGTGTGTACGGGCCGGTGAGCGAGCGGGAGCGGGCCGTGCGGATGCCGTGGTTCCAGCCGGTGCCGCCTTCGGCCAGCAGCAGGTAGTACCAGCCGTCGCGTTGGTAGAGGTTGGGGCCCTCGATCAGTTCCCCGTCGTCATGGCGGAGGATGTTGACGGGTTCGCCGGTCAGCGCCCCCTTCCCGGCGTCGTACTCCTGGAGCAGGATGCCGTCGAAGCTGGGCCGGTCCGCCCGGTGGTCCCAGCGCACGTTCAGCAGCCAGCTGCGTCCGTCGGCGTCGTGGAAGAGGGAGGGGTCGATGCCGGAGGAGTTGAGATAGACGGGTTCCGACCAGGGGCCGAGCACCTCGGGGGCGGTGGTGAGGTAGTTGTCGATGTCCTTGTAGGGGCCTCCGGTGGTGCGCACCACGCTGTACGCCAGCCAGAACAGTCCGTCGTGCCAGGACAGCGAGGGTGCCCACACGCCACCCGAGTCGGGTACGCCGCGCAGGTCGAGCAGGTCCGGGCGGTCCAGGATGTGGCCGGTCAACTCCCAGTGCACCAGGTCCGCGGAGCGGTGCACTGGGACGCCCGGGTACCACTCGAAGGTGGAGGTGACGAGGTAGTACCAGCCGTCCGCGTAGACGATGCTCGGATCGGGGTGGAAGCCGGGCAGGACGGGATTGTGTATCGAGCGGGATAGCAAGTCGTTCTCCTGCGAGGTTACTTGAGACTGCCGAGAGTGACGCCCGACTTCCAGTACCGCTGCATTGCCAGCATGATCAGGGCGAGCGGGATGACGGAGAGCAGCGCCCCGGTCAGCACCAGCGTGGTCAGGTCGATCTCGGAGTCGGTGCGCTGCGCGTTCCAGAAGTACAGGCCGATGCTCAGCGGCCACTTGTCCTCACCCCGCAGCATGGTCAGCGGGAGGAAGAAGTTGTTCCAGTTGCCGACGAAGGAGAGCAGGAAGATCGTCGCCGAACCGGTCGTCATGAGCCGCAGCACGACCTGGAAGAAGATGCGTATCTCGCTGGCTCCGTCCATCCGGGCCGCTTCCAGCAGTTCGGCGGGGATCGCTCCGTCGGCGTAGACCTTGGCGAGGTAGACCATGAACGGGTTGATGACGAAGGGGATCAGCACGCCCCACGCGGTGTCCGTCAGACCGATCTTGGAAAACAGCAGATAGAGCGGCATGGTCAGCAGGGCCTGCGGGAGCAGGAAGGAGCCGATGACGACGCCCAGGCCCAGGTTTCTGCCGGGGAAGGAGTACCGGGAGAGCGCGTAGCCCGCGGCGACGGACACCAGTGTGCACAGGAACGCGCCGGCTCCCGCGTACAGCACGGAGTTGAACGTCCAGCGCAGGAAGATCCCGTCGTTGTACTCGATGACGGTCTGGACGTTGTCGAAGAAGTGGAAGTCCTCGAACCAGAGCCCGTTGGAGTAGAGCAGGCCCTGCTGGTCCTTGGTGGCCGAGACGATCAGCCACCACACGGGTGCCACGGAGTAGAGGGCGAACAGGACGAGGCCGATGAGGACCAGGATCCGGGAGCGCCGCGACTGGGTGATGCCGACGGGCATGGCCTCGCCCTCCGGTCCCGGACGGCGGCGGCCGGTGCGGCCGCTTTTGGTGAGGGTCATGGCTGCGCCCTGTTCGTGAGCTTGTAGAAGAGGAACGAGGCTCCGCCCGCGACCAGCGCGAGAATGACCGAGAGCGCGGCGGCATAGTGGTAGTTGTTGCTGTCGAACGCCTGGTTGTAGATGGCCAGGGTCGGCGTCCAGCTCTTGTTGACGGTCTCCGGCGCCGTGGTGCGGAACAGCAGCGGCTCGTTGAAGAGTTGGAGCGTGGCGATGATGGAGAGCATTCCGGTCAGCACCAACGCACCGCGTACGTAGGGCACTTTGACGGAGAGTGCGATCCGCAGCTCGGAGGCCCCGTCCACGCGTGCGGCGTCGAAGAGTTCACGCGGGACTGCCTGGAGCGCGCCGTAGATGATGAGCATGTTGAAGCCCATGTGGATCCAGGTGAGCAGGTTGCCCATGGAGATCCAGATCAGCGCGGACGAGTAGAAGTCCGCCTCGATGCCGACCGCGCCGAGCCCGTCGGTGAGCGGCCCCAGCCGTGGGCTGTAGATATAGAGCCACATCAGGGCCGCGACGATGCCGGGGATCATGTACGGCACCAGGAAGGCAAGGCGGTAGCGGTTCGCGGTGCGGCGGGCGGCGCCGTCCAGCAGCAGGGCCATGGTCAGTGCGAGGCCCAGCATGATGGGGATCTGGACACAGGCGAAGAGCAGCACCCGGATGGTTCCGGACCAGAAGTCGCTGTCCTGCAGACCGCGAGTGAAGTTGTCGAAGCCGACGAACACCTCCTTCTGGGTGCCGATTCCGAGCCCCGAGCTCTCGATGTTGAAGAAGCTCTGGTAGAGCGCGTAGGCAAGCGGAGCGACGAAGGTGAACAGAAAGCCCAGGAAGAACGGGACGGCGAAGCCCGCGCCCCGGAAGGCGTGCCGTCGTCGGCGCCGGGCCCCGCGCGAGGGGGAGCTGAGGCCGGAGCGGCGGGGCCCGGGTGTGCGGCTCCCGGGCCCTTCGGCTCCCGCGGCGGTCTTGTCTGCCGTGGTGGTGGACATGGAACTCACTCGACGACGTTGATCTTGCGCTGCTTGAGGTCGTTGACGACCCACTTCTGCATGTGCGGGAGGATGGCGGCGACCTTGATGTCACCGGCCATCGCCTTGCCCCACTGGTCGGCCAGCTCCTCGTACATGGCCTTGGAGTTGGGGCCGTACTGCCAGCCGTCGGCGAACTTCGCCGCCTTCGTGATCACCGGCACCGCCTTGTCGGCGTGCTTGCCCATCAGCTTCTCGGGCACGACCTGGCCCAGGTGCGGCGCAGGGTCCTTGACCGCGGGGTACCAGCCGGAGGTCTTCGGGCTGCCCATGGTGTCCACGGGCTTGTCGTTGGTGGCCAGCCAGACGGCCGCCTCCGTGGCCTCCTTGGAGTGCCGGCACAGCTCGGGGACCATCAGCCCGTACGTGTCGCCCGCCGAGGCGGGCGAGGACTCGCCCGGTGCGGCGAAGTTGGGGGCCGGCTCCCAGTCGCCGAGGGTCTTCTTGATCTGCTGCTCGAAGGACGAGAGCTGCCAGGTGGAGACCTGCCGGGAGGCGATCTTGCCCGCGTCGTACTCCTGGATCATCGCCGCGTAGTCGGCGTAGCTGATCTTCGAGACGACCTTCTCGTCGAGAAGCTGCTGCATGACGTTCGCGGCCCAGCGGGAGTGCTTGTCAGTGAAGTTGATCTTCCAGGCGTCGCCCTCGACCTCATACCAGCGGGCTCCCGCCTGCCAGGCCATGTTCATCCAGGTGGAGGGGTCTTCGCCCGCGAGGTTGAAGATCTTGACGCCGTCCTTCTTGAGCTTCTTTCCGGCGTCGATCAGCTCTTCCCACGTCTTGGGGTACTCCAGGCCCGCCTTGTCGAAGACGGGCTTGTTGAAGATCGTGAAGTACGGCTGACGCGCGTCAGGGACGCCGTAGGTCTTGTCACCGATGGTCAGTGCGTCGATCGCACCCTCGGAGAACTTGTCCTCGCTCGCCTTCACATGGTCGGCGATGTCCTGGAGCACCCCGTTGGCCATCAGCATGCTGCCCTCGCGGTTGTCCGTCTGGACCAGGCAGGGGGCCTTGGACTCGTCGCCCGCCTTGTGCGCGTTGTTGAGCTGGTTGGACATCTTTTCCTGGGGCACCTTGACGTACTTGAGCGTGATGTCGTCGTGTGCGGCGTTGAACGCCTTCACCGCCTGGTCGGCGCCCTCGGCGCCGCTCCACATCTCCAGGGTGACCGGGCCCGAGGACTCGCCGTCCCCGGAGTCCGAGCCGCCGCAGGCGGCGAGGGTGAAGGAGAGGACGCAGGCCGTACCGGCGGCCATGAACCGCGTCGCGGGTATCCGGCTTCTTCTGTTGCTCATGTCGGGTTCCGTTCACTCAGCCAGAGAGGAGGGGGAGTTGGGAGAGGGGGAGGACGGGTCGGGGGAGGACGGGTCGGGGGAGGAGAGGGAAGTGGTCTCGGTGCCGTCGGCGTGGTGGGAGACGACCCGGTAGCGCGTGGAGCCGAACTCCGCGCCGTGGCGGGCGGAGAGCCGGTAGGCGGTGCCGCCCAGTTCGCGCCACTCGGCGTCGTCACTCGCGCGGCCGTCGACCGCGTCGTCGGCGACGAGGTCCTCGACGATGTAGAGCGCTCGCCGAGCGCGCCGTAGTAGCCGCCCCAGTCGGACTGGTGGCCGCCGTTGCCAAGACTCTTGACGTCTCCGTAGTACTGCCGGGTGAAGTTGTCGACCGGCTTGAGGACGCCGGTGAACCCGTACGCCTCCTCCAAGTCGGGGACGCCGAAGACGACGCTGTCCAGGGACGCCCGCCCGGTCCTCGGCCCCCCGGCGGCCGAGGACCGGGCGGGGGCGGAGGCGGGGCGGCGAACGCGGAGGCACCACCGGCGGAGCCCGCGGCCCAGCCGGCCACAGCACCTGCCGCGGCGACCTGCAGCACCCTGCGGCGGTTCGGTGTGTGGTCAGCCATACGACGGTCCCTTCAGGGGAGAGGCAGAAGAAAACGGTTACCAAGGGAAGGCGACGTCAGGTTCACAGCGGCGCGCCCCGTTCGGAACCTCAAAACCGAGAACCGAAAATTTCGGCCTGTCCGGCCGCCCGTGCACGGCCCGCCGTGAGCGCTCGCCGTAACGCCGAAACTTTCGTATGTGCCGGTGAGGTTCGTGCGGGCGCGTGGGCCGCCGCTACTGTCGGGCTCCTCTCATCCCCCCACCCAGCGGAAAGAGGGCACCCCCATGAGCCCCAGCAGACATCGCAGACACCTCAGCCGCCGTCGCCTCCTCACGGCCGGGGCGCTCGGTGCCGGTGCGCTGGCCGTCCCCGTGATCGCCCGCGCGGCCTCCACGGGTGGCACGGAGCACAAGGCGAGGGCCGCCGCCCTCGCCCACCCGGGCATGCTGCACAACGCCGAGGACTTCTCCCGGATGGCGGAGAAGGTCAAGGCCGGAACCTCCCCCTGGATCCAGGGATGGGAGCGCCTGATCGCCAACTCCCACTCCCACCCCGACTGGTCGCCCCGCCCGACGGAGAAGATCGTCCGCGGCGGCGAAGGCCAGAACTACCCCCAGCTCTACAACGACATCCACGCCGCGTACCAGAACGCGCTGCGCTGGAAGGTCACCGGCGACACCGCCCACGGAAACAAGGCACGCGACATCCTCAACGCCTGGTCGGGCACACTGCGCGAGGTCACCGGGAACGCGGACCGTTTCCTTGCCGCCGGGATCTACGGCTACCAGTTCGCCAACGCCGCCGAGATCATGCGCGGTTACGACGGCTTCGACCTGGGCCGCTTCCAGAAGATGATGGCGGATGTCTTCTATCCGCTCAGCGACGACTTCCTCAACCGCCACAACGGCGCCTGCATCACCAACTACTGGGCGAACTGGGACCTGTGCAACATCGCGGGCATCATGGCCATCGGAATCCTCAACGACGACCAGGCCAAGTTCGACCGGGCGGTGGACTACTTCCACAACGGCGAGGGCAACGGCTCCCTCCCGCACGCAATCCCCTTCCTCCACGACGGCGGCCTCGCCCAGTGGCAGGAGATGGGCAGGGACCAGGGCCACACCCTGATGGGAATCGGCCTGATGGGCACCATCTGCGAGATGGGCCGCAACCAGGGCCTGGACCTGTACGGCACCGACGACAACCGCTTCATGAAGGCGTGCGAGTACGTCGCCAAGTACAACCACGGCGAGAGTGTGCCCTTCACCAAGTACGCCTGGGGTACGGGCGTCAACTGCGACTACCGGGAGCACACCGCCGTCTCGGGCTCGGGCCGCGGCCAAGTGCGCCCCGTCTGGGAGCGGGTGTACCACCACTACCACTACCGCATGGGTCACGAGACGCCGTACATGTCGCTGATGGCGCGCAAGCAGAGCCCCGAGGGCGGCGGCGGTGACTACGGCCCCAACAGCGGCGGCTTCGACGAGCTGGGCTTCGGCACCCTCACCTACGTAGTGGAGGCTTAGGGGCTGCCGTTTGGATCAGGCTGAGCGAGGGGGCGGGAGGAATCAACCGTCCCGCCCTGCTTTGCCCGCCGATGGCCGTCCGGGATTTCGAGCGGTTCGACATGCCGGTCAGGAGGATTTTCTCGCACGTTTCAAGGGCTTCAACGAACTCCGCGGCGGCCGTAGCGTGACGGACGTTCGTCAAACGATTCGCTTTCCGCGCACGCTGACTCCGGGCACGGAGAGGGGAGAGAGGAGAGCGGAAATGACGCGCACCGAGCCCAGGCCGGCGGGCCCGACGCTGGCCGTGGTGGCACGCGCGGCGGCCGTGTCGATACCGACGGCCTCCAAGGTGGTGAACGGCCGCAAGGACGTCGCCCCCGACACCCGCCGCCGGGTGACCGAGGCGCTGGACGCGCTGGGCTACGTACGCCGCCCGCGCCTCACCCCGAGGCACCCGCCGCCCCTCATCGACCTGGTGGTGCACTGTCTGGACAGCACCTGGTCCGGAGCCGTGCTGCGCGGGGTGGAGGAGGCGGCGCACGAGGCGGGCCTGGAGGTGATGATCTCGGGTGGGCTGACCCGCACGCGGGGCGGCAGGCCAGAGCGCGACTGGCTGGACAGGCTGGCCCTGCGCGGCACTTCGGGCGTGCTGTTCAACCTCGCCGAGCTGAGCCCCACCCACTACGCCTGGCTGGAGCAGCACCGGATTCCCTACGCGATGATCGACCCCGTCCTCGACCCGCCCCCCGGCGTCCCGGCCGTCGGCGCGGCCAACGAACGGGGCGCGCGCAGCGCGGTCGAGCATCTGCTCTCGCTCGGGCACACCAGGATCGCCGTCGTCGGCGGCTACCGCCGCAAGCAGTGCAGCAGCGCGCGGGTGGCGGGCTACCGCGCCGCCATGGCGGCGGCGGGGCTGCGCCCGCGCGCCGAATACGTGCGCTACGCCGACTTCGACACCGCCACGGCCCGCGCACGCACTCACGAACTGTTCGCCCTGCCCCAGCCGCCGACGGCGGTCTTCGCCTGCTCCGACCCGATGGCGCTCGGCATCTACCAGGCGCTGGCCGAGTTGGGGCTGCGCATTCCCCAGGACGTGAGCGTCGTCGGCTTCGACGACCTGCCGGAGGCGGAGTGGGTGACACCCGCGCTCACGACCGTACGGCAGCCGCTGCGCGAGATGGCGGCCACCGCCCTGCGGCAACTGCTGCGGATGCGCGACGGCGGAGCGCCGCCGGGCGCCAGGACCGAGCTTCCCACCCGGTTGGTGGAACGGCACAGCACCGCGCCACCGCGGCCCCTCGCCCATGACCAAAGACTCGGACAACGATCGCTGTGCCGAACGACGCATGGAACGTAACCGGTTACTCGTGGAACGTAACCGATCACGGGCGAGCGGTAACCGGTTACCCGACGACCACCTCAGGAGGACTCCCATGCCCCGACCTCTCCCACCCTCCGCCTACCCCCGGTTGCGGCCCGGCGGGCCGGCGACCGCCGAACACGCCCTGGAGACGGGCGGGGACACTACGGTGGCGGCAGCGCTGACCGGGCCTTCCGCCGGTGCGCGTACGCGCGTCGGAACACGCGGCAGGGACGACGGCAACGTACCCGCCACATGGCGGCAGTCGGGCTCACCTCGCGTCTTCCGCGCGAGCCTCCCGGTCCGCCCCCGGTCGATCGCACTGGTGGAGGAGCTTTGACCGAGGACGAAGGCGGCACGGGCGGCACCGGTGGCACGGCCACACGCGGGCGCCGCCGCGCGACGATCCGCGACGTCGCAGCCCGTGCCGGGGTCTCCGTCGCCACCGTTTCCCGCGTGCTGGCCGACAACTACCCCGTCACCTACAGCACAAGGGCTCGCGTGCTGCACGCGGTCCGCACGCTCGACTACGTCGCCAACGCGCACGCCCGGGCGCTGGCCGGCGCCGGCCTCGAGTCGGTCGCCTTCGTCCTGGACGACATCACCGGGCCGTCCTTCGCGCATATCGCCGCCGGGGTCGAGGACGAGACCGCCCGGCGCGGCAGGCTGTGCCTGGTGTGCACCACCCACGGGGACAAGCGCCGCGAGGAGGACGTCGTGGCCCTGATGCGGGAACAGCGGGCCGCCGCGGTGATCCTGGCGGGCGGTGCCGAGCGCACACCCGAATACCGCGAGCGCATCACCAGGTTCGCGCACCAGCTGGACGCGGCGGGCTCGCGGCTCGTCCTCTGCGGACGCCCGGCGCCCGACCTGCCGCCGGGAGAAGAGCTGCCCGTGACCCTCGTCGAGTACGACAACGAGGGCGGGGCCTTCGGAGCCACGGCACATCTGCTCTCCCGCGGACACCAGCGCGTGCTGTTTCTGGGCGGGTTGAGCGCCAACACCACTGCCCAGGAGCGCCGCGCCGGATACCGCAGAGCGCTGGCCTCCTACAGTCTGGAGGCCGACCCCGCGCTCATCGCCGACACCGACTTCAGCCGCGAGGGCGGGCTGCGCGGCATGCGCGAAGTGCTCGCGCGGGGAGTGGACTTCACCGCCGTCTTCGCCGCGACCGACATGGTCGCGCTGGGTGCGCTGGAAGCGCTGCGAGAGGCCGGTCTGCGCGTGCCCGGCCAGGTCTCGGTGGCCGGATTCGACGACATCCCCGTCTCCCGCGAACTGGACCCCGGCCTGACCACGGTCCACGTCCCCTACGAGGAGCTGGGACGTACGGCGGTCCGGCTCGTCATGGAACGGCGGGACCCCGCGCAGGGCACCATGCCACGGGTCCGGCTGGGCACCCACGTGGTGGTCCGGGGCTCCACGGCCCCGCCGCCGTAGCGGCGCGGGCAGGGGTCAACTCGCCGTGGAGCAGGGGAGGCTCGCCCGGTCAGGACTGCCGGAGCGCGGTCGGCGCCGGGGTGGCTGCTGCACGCTTGCGGGGCGCGTGCAGCGGCCGTCCTTGTCGGCCCGCATGCCGGGACGCTCCGCCGCTTGTTCAGGGGGCCGTCGTGGCTGCTTTGGCAGCCACGTGCTGATCGAACTTCGATGTGTCGATGACGTGCCGCTCGTGGTGGCCGGTGCTGATCAGGTCCTGGTCGTCGCGGCATTCGACGGCGAAGCGCAACCGCCGCCCCTCGACCTCGATCAGTTCGACGGACGCGGTGACCGTCATGCCGACCGGGGTTGCCGCGCTGTGGCTGAGGTCCGCATGGGTCCCGACCGTCTTGCTCCCCTCTGGGAGCAGCGGAGCGACTGCCTCGATGCAGGTGTTCTCCACGAACGCGAGGAGATAGGCCGAGGCGAAGACGTGCGGCATGTCGGCGAAGCCCGGCAGCGCGTCCGACACCGCCGGAACGGTCAGGCTGTCGTCGACCAGCAATCGGGAGGTGTGTTTGAGGCCGGGCTGCGGGCCGGTCTGCTTCATCCGTCGAACCCCTCGCTTGTCGGTTGAGTGATCAGTCAGTCGCCGGTCGCGGTGACGCCTGACTGCTCGAGCATGAGCACGGAGGAGCGTACGGGCACGACGGGCCGGTGCAGAAGCCCTCGCGGGACGAGATATGCCTGCCGTGGCCCCAACTCGACTGTGTCCATTCCCTCCAGTTCGATGCGGAAGAGACCGTCGAGGACGAAGAAGAACTCGTCTTGCTCATCGTGCTTGTGCCAGTGGAACTCCCCCTGCATGACACCGAGTCGCACCACCAGATCGCCCACCTGGCACAGGGTCTGGTTGTACCAGGGGTCGGTCGTGTCGTCCTGCGTCCGCTGACCCCTCTCATCGCGCTGGATCAGGTACCGGCGGGCGGGGTGCGTGTCGTCCTGGACGGCGGAACCCTCACCGCCCAGGAGGCTGCCGCCGCGGCCGGGGGAGAGCCGGGATGCCGGTGGGTGCTGCCGCACCTGCTCGGACTCCTCACCCGCCCCCACCAGGAGTGCCGCATCCGCACCGCCGTTCACGCCATCGAGCACGGCAACGAACTTTCCCTCCTCCACCACGGGGTGCAGCGGCCCGTCGGCCGGTCCGTCTCAGGGTCGGGCACCCACAGTGCTCAGGGGCGGGCCGGGGGCCGCCGCAACCCTGGGGGTACGGGCTGCCGGGCCGACGCAACTCCCGGGGTACGTCAGGTCGTCACCGCAGGCTGACGCGGCGGACCCAGCCGTCACCGCACTGTTCTCCCAGGACGCGACGGGCCCCGGAACACGGGGCACCGGGCCACGGGATCACGGGAGAGGGGGACGGTGATGGAATCGCTCGCCATCGCGCTGCTGGGCTTCTTCACCGTCGGCTACTTCGTGCTGGCCGGGGCGGATCTGGGCATCGGCATGCTGCTGCCCGCTCTGGCGCGCGGCCCGTGGGAGCGGCGGCTCACGCTGGCCGCCACCGGGCCGCCCCTCGCGCGCGGCGGTGAGATGTGGCTGCTCGCTGCGGTCGGCGTGCTCCTCTGCTGCCTTCCGGGGCTGCCCGACACACTGCTCCCCGGCCCGTACGCGGTGCTCGTCCCCCTCTTCCTCGGCACCGCCGCGCGTGGCGCGGGTCTGTGGCGCCGGGAGCGGCGGGGAAGCGGGCAGCTTGGGGCACGGCTGCGGGCGGACGGGCTGGCCGTCTGCGGAAGCTGGCTGGTGGCGCTCTCCTGGGGCTGGCTGCTGGCAGTGCTGCTGACCAGCGGGGCGACGCAGCCGCTCGCCCTCGGCCCGGCCGCCTGTACGGCGCTCGCCGTGACCGCCCTGTTCGCCCTGCACGGGCTGGCGTTCGGGGCGCTGCGGCTCACCGGCAAGCCCTTCGAGCGTGCCCGCCTGCTGGCGGGCCGCCGGAGCGGGCGCCAGTCCTTCGCGCTGACCTCCGTGGCGATTGCCGCCCTGCCGCTGGCGGCCGGCACGCAGTTGCCGCTGCGGGACGCGGCGGCGGGAGGGCCGGTGCCGTGGCTTGCCGTGCCGGTGCTGCTGGCGGTCGCGCTCGCACTCGTCGCCGTCCAGCTGCGGGCGTGGCGGCACACCTTCGGGGACGGGGCGGGCGGTGGTTCCCGGTAGCCGTCGGCGCGGGCGCGCACGGAGCGCGCAGCAGGGCTTCAGGTCCTCAAGAACTCAGTACTTCAGAACTCCCTGACCACTTACGGATCTTCACGGAAGCAGAGGAACGTCATGAGAAACGCGCAGACCGGGTCACGGGCCCGGACGGGCGGGAACGAAGGGGGGCCGGGGATTTTCGAGCGGATCGCCGCGTTCTCCTTCCGCCACAAGTGGCGGGCGCTGGCCCTGTGGGCAGGGGTGCTCATCGGCGTGCAGGCGCTGTCGGGGGTGATGGGCAGCGACTACCACAACGACTTCTCCCTCCCCGGCACCGAATCGCACCAGGCGCTGGAGACCATGGAGCGGCACGGCGCCGCGCAGGCGGGCGACAGCGTGCAGATCGTCGTGCAGGACGAGGACGGCCTCCGTACCTCCGCGAACGAGAAGCGCGTCGGGGACATGCTGGGCAAGGTCGCCCGGCTGGACGGCGTCTCCGGAGTGGTGAGCCCCTACGAGGACAAGGCCGCCATCTCCCGTGACGGGACGATCGGCTATGCGACGGTCACCCTGGACGGTCAGGCGGAGGAGGTGCCGAAGGAGGACCGCGTCCAGCTCATCGACACCGCGCAGGAGTTCGACGGTGACGAGCTGCGGGTCGAGCTGGGCGGCGACGCCATCCGGAACGCCGAGGAAAGCGGCGGCGGCGGCGCCGAGGGCGCGGGCATCCTGGGCGCGCTGGTGATCCTGGTCTTCCTGTTCGGCTCGCTGGTCGCGGCCAGCCTGCCGGTGATCACCGCGCTGTTCGCGGTGGGCAGCACCATGGGCCTGATCGTGATGGCCTCGCACTTCGTGACCCTCGCGGACTTCACGCCGCCGCTGATGATGCTGGTCGGGCTGGGTGTCGGCATCGACTACGCGCTGCTGATCTTCTCCCGCTACCGCAGCGAACTCCTGGTCGAAGCCGCCAAGGACGGCACCCTCACGGGCACCGGTGGCGCGTCGGGCACCGGCGCCGACAGTGCGTCCGGCAAGGCCGCAGGCAAGGCTGCCGACGGCAATCGCGCCGGGCTGGAGCGTGCGGCGCGGGTCGCGCTGGACGCGGCGGGCCGTACCGTCTTCTTCGCGGGCTGCACGGTCATCATCGCCCTGCTCGGCATGTACGCCCTCGGCCTCGGCTCGCTCCAGGGCGTGGCCCTCGCGATGGCCCTGACCGTACTGATCACCATGATCGCCTCGCTGACCCTGCTGCCCGCGCTGCTGAGCGCCTTCGGCGCGCGTATCCAGCGCAGCGTGCTCAAGCGTGCCCGCAAGCAGGCGGCCCGTGGCGGCAAGGAGGACGGCGCGGCCTGGCGCCGCTGGGGCAGCGGCGTGCAGCGCCACCCGTGGGCGGCGCTGCTGATCGCCGTGGTGGCCCTGGGCGCGCTCGCCTCGCCCGCGCTGAACATGCGGCTCGGCTTCGCGGACGCCGGGAACGACGCGGAGACCACCACCAGCCGCCAGGCGTACGACCTGCTCGCCGACGGTTTCGGGCCCGGCTTCAACGGCCCGCTGATCGTCGTCGCCGACGGTGCCGACGGCGAACCGGTCGAGGACGCGGCCGGCACGCTCCGTACGGCGCTCCAGGACACCTCCGGCATCGCGGCCGTCTCTCCCGCCATCCCGACGAAGGACCCCTCGGCGGCGCTGGTCATCGCCTACCCGGAGTCCGCGCCGCAGGACGAGGCGACCTCCGACCTGGTCAAGGCGCTGCGCGAGGACGTACTGCCGCCGGTGGAGCGGGAGACCGGCACCGAATTCCTGGTCGGCGGGTCGACGGCGGCGGCGGAGGACTTCTCCTCGACGGTCCAGGACCGCATCCCGGTCTTCGTCGCGATCGTCGTCGGGCTCTCGGCGCTGCTGCTGATGGCGGTGTTCCGCTCGGTGCTGATCCCGCTGAAGGCGGCGCTGCTCAACCTGCTGAGCATCGGGGCCTCGCTGGGCGCGATCACCCTCGTCTTCCAGGAGGGCTGGTTCGGCGCTCAGCCGGGACCGGTCGAGTCCTTCATCCCGGTGATGATCTTCGCGATCGTCTTCGGCCTCTCGATGGACTACGAGGTGTTCCTGCTCTCCCGCATCCACGAGGAGTGGGAACGCACGAAGGACCCGGCGCACGCGGTACGGGAGGGCCTGGCGCACACCGGCAAGGTCATCACGGCCGCGGCGGCCATCATGATCGTCGTCTTCGCCGCCTTCATCCTGAGCCCGGAGCGGATGCTCCAGCAGTTCGGCCTGGGACTGGCGGTCGCGATCCTGCTGGACGCGGTGCTGATCCGGTGCCTGATCGTGCCCGCCGTGATGCAGCTCCTCGGCCGCCGCGCCTGGTGGCTCCCGGCGCCGCTGGCCCGTCTGCTGCCGCGGGTGGAGATCGAACACCACGAGCGCCCGGAGCACCCGGCCGTGCCCGACCCGGAGCAGGAGCGGGGCTCGGACCAGTACGCGGACGGCCGCGGCTGAGGCCGGGCGCCAGGACGGCGTACGGACGCACCGACGTGCGAACGCGGGGGTGGCAGCGATGCCGCCCCCGCTGTCAGAAGCCGTCGGGGCACCAGGGGCGGCGAGGGGTGCGGAGGAGGGTGTCCGCCGTCGCGGTGGCGCCCGGGGTGTGCTCGGCGACCCGGCCCAGCGCCAGCAGGCGGGCCGCCGACTCGTCGCCCAGATAGAGCGTGCCCAGCTCCGCGATGTCCAGGGAGAGATCGGGATCGTCGGTGCTGGGCGCGGCCTTCGCGCCGCCCGGTCCCGCCTCCAGCCGGAAGCGCCCGCCTGCCAGCCCGGCCCGGTCGTGCAACTCCAGCACCAGCGTGCCGGAGACCGGGTACGTACGCGCCTCCAGCATCCGTGGCACGTCCAGAGGGCGCAGCCACAGGACGTCCGACTGCGCGGTGATCCTGGCGGCGCGCGGGTTCGGCAGCAGCAGGGGCAGCAGGTCGTCGGGTGCGCGTTCGCCGGAGCGGACGGTGGTGATCCAGTCGACGGAAAGGACGAAGTACCACAGCGCGCGCTCGGCGGCCGGGGTGCCGGCGGTGAGGGAGTGCACGGTCAGGGTGCCGTCCGGGGAGTTGCCGGGCCAGCCGACGGTGGCCCGGTACGAGACGAGGCCCTGCACTTCGCCCGCAGCGTCCCGGTAGACGGCCAGGTAGGGGACGGTGAGGCCGTCCTGGTAGTCGACGGCGTGCGTGTGGCGGTCCCACCAGTGCGAGGTGCGGTCGATGACGCCCGCGCGGTCCGGCTGGGCGCGGTAGCGGTCGTGGAAGGCGGGGCCGATACGGCGGGCCTCGGCGCCGTCGATCAGTTCGACGCTGCCCTCGCCGTCGGCCGGGCCCGCGTAGTGCGGATCCAGCCCGCTGCGGGACACGTCGACCTCGTACTCCGTGGTCCAGGCGGCCGGGCCGAAGCCGTAGCGGCCGTAGATGGGGTACTCGGCGGCTATCAGGGAGGCGAAGGCGTCACCGCGCTCCTTGGCGGCGGTGAGGGCGTTGGCCATCATGCGGGTCAGGAGGCCCCGGCGCCGGTGCGTCGGCGAGACCGTCACATTGGTCACCGCGCAGGACGGCAGCGCGGCGCCGCCGGGGACGGTCATCCGCTGCTCGGTGGTGCGGAAGGTGCCGACGCAGCGGCCCCCGTCGAAGGCGCCCTGGGTACGGTCCAGGTCCATCGACGGGCGCCGGGCCTCGATCCACTCGTCGCCGGCCTGCGGCCCGAAGAGGAATCCGGTGGAGATGGCGGACTGCCAGCCGGGGACGTCGTCGGGGGTCAGCGTGCGGATCTCGAGTGTCATGCGTCAACGCTAGTTCGGTGCTGAGCGGGGACGCATGTGCTTTTCCGCTCGTGCGCCGGCCCCGGGGGGCGGGCGCACGGCGGGGCCAGCTCAGAAGGCCGCGGCCCGTATCTCACCGACCCGCGCGTCCCCGCCCAGTAGCGGCGCCTCGGCGAGCCGGTCGAGCAGCGGGATGTGCACGTCGACCGACCTCAGGACGCGCGCGAGCACCGGGGCCAGCGCACGGACCGAACCGTCCTCGATCTTGAACGCGAGCGCCCGCCCGTCCGGCAGCGCGACGGCCTGGACCGCCTCCGCGCCCATCTTGGAGAGCGTCCCCGGCAGTTCGCGCATCAGCCAGGTGTCGTGGCGGCGGGTCCCGGCGATGTACTCGGGGTGCGCCCGCATCGCCGCCGCCACCCGCCCCTCCGGGGTCCGAGCCCCGGCCAGCGCGACGGCCCGGAACGTACGGGCGAGGCCGGTGAGCGATATCGCCAGCAGCGGCGCCCCGCAGCCGTCCGTGCCCGTGTGCGCGATCGGCTCGCCGGACAGCGCCGCGAGCCTTTCCGCGACCAGCTGCTGCAGCGGGTGTCCGGGGGTGAGGTAGCTGTCCCGCGGCCAGCCGTTCCGCTCGCAGGCCGCGAGCATCGCCGTGTGCTTGCCCGAGCAGTTCATGACGATGCGGGCACGGGGCCGTCCGGCGGCGGCATGGGCCGCCTGCTCCTCCGGGTCGAGCGGATGGTCGGGCGGACACTGGAGGTCCGCCTCCGACAGCCCGTACTCGCCGAGCATCCGCTCCACCAGCTCCAGATGGAACGCCTCACCGGAGTGGCTGGCCGCCGCCAGCGCCAGGCGCTCCCCGGCCAGATCCAGCCCCGCATGCAGTACGGCCGCGGCCTGGACGGGCTTGTTGGCGGAGCGCGGGTAGACCGGGGAGGTGACGTCGCCCAGGGCCTGCTGCACGCTTCCGTCGGCGGCCAGTACGACCAGCGAACCGCGGTGGCGGCCCTCCACGAAACCGGAGCGCACCACCTCGGCCAGCACCGGCGGTGCGGCCGTCCCGGCGCTCGGTGGAACGTCGGCGTGCGCGGGGACGCCCGCAGGGGGGAGGGAGGACATCGATGGGCGCCTTCCGGATCCGGCGCCCCGACCGGTCCCGGGGATGGCCCGGGGCGGGCGGCGGTGCGCTGGGACGGGTGTGGTGTGTGCCTTTCACGGTAGCCGTCCGCCTTCCGGTTGCGGCGCTCGCCCTCCGGCTGCGCTGTCCGCCCCGGCGGGGGCGTCGCTCAGGGCAGCAGGTCGTCCACCTGCGCCTCGCCCACCCGGTAGCGGCGCGCGATCTCCGCGCTGCATCCGTCCGCCGTCCGCTGGAGCGACTGGCGGCCCCGCGACACCTGCTGCTCGTACCCCACCAGCCGGGCCATCGCCGCGCGCAGCTCCCCGTCGGTACGGGCGGTGAGATCGGAGAGCCCCACCTCACCCAGCATGTCCTCGGCAAGCTGCCGGTACGCCTTGCCGTGCGGGGTGCCGAGCGTGACATGGCGGGCGGAGGAGCGGTGCCGGGAGGGGCCGTCGGCCAGGATCTGGGGCAGCAGGTCGATCAGTGCCGAGGTCGGAGCCGTACGGCGGGTGAGCTCGGCCCGCAGGATGTCGATCCGGCCCTGGAGGAGGCGCCGCACATAGCTGAGATCCGCCTCCTCGCGCTGGGCGGAGCGGCGCAGCGAGCGCAGTTCGGGCAGGTGCAGCGCGGGCAGATCCGGCTCCTGCTCCTGCCACAGGGCGGCCAGCGCGTCCCGTATGCCGGAGGCGGCGGACGAGCCGGGGGCGTGGGAGCAGCCGGAGGCCTCGGGTGCGGCGACCACGTGCTCCTCGGAACTCTCGGGTGCCTCCGGCGCCTCGGATGCCCTGGGCGTCTCCGAAGAGCCGCCGCGCTGGCGTGGTGGCCGGTTGTGTGGACGCGTGTGGTCCTCCAGGACTCGTGGGGCAGGTGTTTCTGCCGTGGTCGTAGGGACGTCCGGTGCACCGCGAGGCGTCCGTCCGGCTCCGGATGTTGTCATGCTATTTCGTCCCCTCGTCCCCTTTGCCCGCGTCGCAATGGTACGCACCTCGTGTACGCATCGCGTACAGGCATCGTGCCACTGGGTAGCCACCGGCCGCATCGGCACTGCACCCATACGGCGGCACCGAAGCCACCCGTGCGCGCAGGCGGCATGATGTGAGCCATGCGAGCAGTTGTGCAGCGAGTGGACGGCGCGCGCGTCGTGGTGGACGGGGAGACCGTCGGCGAGATCGAAGGGGAGGGGCTCTGCGTACTCGTCGGAGTGACCCATGAGGACACCGAGGAGGAGGCCGCGCGACTGGCCCGCAAGCTGTGGTCCGTACGCCTCTTCGAGCCGCGGGACGGCGCCGGACCGGAGCGGTCCTGCTCCGATCTGGGCGCTCCGCTGCTGGTCATCAGCCAGTTCACCCTCTACGGCGACGCCCGCAAAGGCCGACGGCCCACCTGGAACGCCGCCGCCCCCGGCCCTGTGGCCGAGCCGCTCGTGGACGAAGTCGTCGCGCAGCTACGGACGTTGGGCGCCGACGTGGCGACAGGCCGGTTCGGCGCCCGGATGCGGCTCTCGCTGACGAACGACGGCCCCTTCACCGTGCTGCTGGAGGTCTGACCCCCGCGTGCATCCGGTGCGCCTCCCCTGCCCCGGTGCGCCCGCGATGCGCGGGCCGGGCGACACGGCTCAGGGGGTCACCACGACCTCCTGTGAGGCGGCCGTAGCCTCCTCGCCCGCGATCAGGGCCGCGTCCGGCGGCACGTTCCGCTTCACCAGGGCCAGGGCGACCGGTCCCAGCTCGTGGTGCCGGGCGGAGGTGGTGATGAAACCGATCTGGCGGCCCTCCACGCCGTCCGCCGCGAGCCGCACCGGATCGCCGTGCACCGGAATCCGCACCTCGCTGCCGTCAAGATGCAGAAAGACAAGGCGACGCGGCGGCTTGCCCAGATTCTGCACCCGGGCCACGGTCTCCTGGCCCCGATAGCAGCCCTTCTCCAGATGCACGGCCGAGCCGATCCAGCCCACCTCGTGCGGAATCGTCCGGTGATCCGTCTCCAGGCCCAGGCGCGGCCTGTGGTCCTCGACGCGCAGCGCCTCATGCGCGAGCACGCCGATGGCGGGGCCGTGCTCCGCCGCGAACTCCTCCAACGAGCCGCGCGGAAGGAAAAGTTCGCGTCCGTACGCCGCCTCCCGCACGACCGCGCCCGGCGGGGCCTCGGCGATCGAGCCCGCAGGGAGATGGACGATCGCGTACTCCTCGGTGCGCTCGCTCACCTCGACGCGGTAGAAGAACTTCATGCTCTCCAGATAAGCGGCGAAATCCCGGGACTTCCCCGGCTCCATGTGCATCCAGGTCGCCACACCGTCGTCGACGAGCGAGACGGCATGCTCGACATGGCCGTTGGCGGACAGCACGAGGGCCTCGGTGGCATGACCGGGGGCGAGATCTTGGACGTGCTGCGTCAGCAGCAGATGCAGCCAGGCGAGGCGGTCCTCGCCGCTGACGGAGACCACCTCACGATGTGAGAGATCCACGAAACCGGCGCCGTCCGCCAGCGCGCGCTGCTCGCGGAAGAGATCGCCGTAATGCGCGGCGACCCCTTCATCCGGGCCTTCGGCGGCAACGGCGCCAGGGAGTGAGAGGAGCGGGCTCTTCATACCCACCAGCGTACGGCCCCGGCACCACCGGCGGCGCGGTGCGGCTCAGCTTGTTCCGGCGCGGCTCAGCTCTGCTTCGCGCCCGGCTTCACGGCGCGCGACGGGCCGTGAGCCGGGCCGCTGACCGCACCTCCGGCCGCGCCATGCTCGGACGTACGGCTGCCGCAGCCGGCGCACTGGCCGAAGATCGCGAAATGCCGCATGTCCGTCTCGAAGCCGAAGCGCTCGCGCAACGCAGCGGTGAAGGGCTCCGCCACCGACAGATCGGCCTCGATCACCTCAGTGCAGTCACGGCACACCAGATGCATGTGATGGTGCCGGTCCGCCAGATGGTACGTCGGGGCGCCGTGGCCGAGATGGGCGTGCGAGACCAGGCCGAGCTCCTCGAGGAGCTCAAGAGTGCGGTAGACGGTGGAGATGTTCACCCCGCCCGCCGTACGCCGCACCTCGGCGAGGATGTCGTCCGGCGTGGAGTGCTCCAGCCTGTCCACGGCCTCCAGCACGAGCTGGCGCTGCGGGGTGAGCCGGTAACCGCGCGCCCTGAGATCGCTCTGCCAGTCTGTGGTAGCCACGGGGCCAGTCTACGGGCTGTCCCGCTTTCCCTGGCGGGCGCGCGACGACAGCTACGGCTCCTCGCCGCGTTGCCGGGATGCCCGGATACATCCAGTACCCGGGCATCCTCCGCCTTGCGGTCCACGGGCCCCGGGGACCGGAGCGAAGCTCCGGTGGCGGGGAGTGGGAGGGTGCGGGGCCGGGGCCGGGGAAGCCCGCTGGAACGCTACGGGGGATAGGCTCGGGCCCATGGCTGAGTACGTACAGGTGGCTACGGCTACGGAGTACCGCGACGAGGCGGTGAAGCTGGCGCAGTCGGTCGTGGCTGCGCGGCTTGCGGCCGGGGCACAGATCGTCGGTCCGGTGGCCTCGGTCTTCTGGCATGACGGTGAGTTCGGCACCGGTGAAGAGTGGCAGCTCGTGCTCAAGACCCGCGCCGACCGCTACGCCGAGCTGGAAGCGCACCTCATGGAGCACCATCCATGGAAGAGCCCGGAGGTCTCGGCGGTGCCGCTCACCGGGTCAGCGGGATACCTGCGCTGGATCGATCGGACCACCCAGCCGGACGCCAAGGACTGATCCGTCACGCCCGCACCCTTCTCAGCGCTTCGGCTGTCGCCGGAAGCCGTGCACGCACCCATTCCGGAGAATTTCGTCCACGCCACGAACACCGCAATGCGACGCTACGTCGTCCCATTCCTGGAGTCCATGCTGCAAGACGGCAGCGTGTTGGTAGACGCGGGATTCGTAGACGGCGACGGACTCGCGAAGACAGTGGATGCAGAATTTCTGAAAGGACCGCACGGAGAGATGGACCGGACGCTCTTTCAGATCGCATCCACCGAGATCGGATTGCGCGGGCTCTCAGGCGGGGCTGAGTAGATGATGAGCGAGATCCGGAAGTGGTTCAGCCGCGCGCCCCAGCATGTACGCGTCCTCCCCGTAACGCTCGGTCTGGTGGATGATCTGCCAGCCCTGAACATCGCAGTAGTACCGCAGCAGTCCCGGGTCCGGGCCGACCGCTCGGCGGACCCACTCCCGGCCAGTCTCGGCGGCCCGGTCCACCGCCCACCAGGCGAGCAGGGATCCGACGCGCTGACCAGCGAACTCCGGGTGCGTCACGGTGGTGTTGAGGAAGTACGCAGGCTGCGCCTGCTCATCTTCGGTCCAGCCCCACACAGGGGTCTGCTCGCCCAGTGTGGTCCGGCCGATTACCCGTCCCGCCTCCGTCGCGACGACCCATACCGGGGCGTTCGGGTCGGCCGCCTGGCGGCCGGACTCCTCCGCGAAGCGTTCCCAGCCTCGGGCGCCCCGCACGCCGCGCTCAGCCATCCAGCGGGCCCGGGCCCGCGTCAGCTTCTCGACGGGCTCCCGGTGTCGGCCGCTGCCGCCTCGCGGATCACGAACATCGTGGCGTCCCTTCGACTGGTTCGACAGGAATCAGGGTAGACCGTGGCACCTCCCGCACGCCGTGTTCTGAAGGTGGTTGCCCCGACTGCGGAGGGACCGGGGCCGACTCCAAGACCGGGAAAACCTGCGGCACCTGCAACGGCAATGGCGACCTCCACTGTCGTGCCGGATGGGAGACGTGGCATAGGTGCCCAGGCCGGGGGCGCCCCGGCGGTCCCCGCGCGGTCATGCCCCTCTCTCTCCGCCCCGGATCCGGGGCAGGTGCGTGGGTCAGAGATTGCGGAGGTACTTCGCCAGGGAGACGATCGCCGCCGGGTTGCGCGGGCTCTCCACCAGATCCGCGTAGTCCAGCGTGTAGATGCGGTCGTGTTTGATGGCGGAGACGTTCTTGAGCGGGGCGTACGACTTCAGGAACTTCTCCTTCTGCTCTGCGCCCACGTCGCCGTAGTCGTTGATCACGATGACCTCCGGATCACGCTCCACCACCGTCTCCCAGCCGACGGTGGTCCAGGTGTCGTCGAGGTCCTTCATCACATGGTCGCCGCCCGCCTTGGTGATGATCGAGTGCGGCCCGGCGAAGCGACCGGAGGTGAGGGGCTTGTCGCGGCCGTCGTCGTAGAGGAACACCGTGGGCTTGTCCCGGTCCTTGGGGACGAGGGCCTGGGCGTCGGCGATCTGTTTCCGGAACTGCGCGATCAGCTTCTCGGCCCGGTCCTCCACCCCGAACACTTTGCCGAGGTTGCGCAGGTCCGTGTAGAGGGCCGTGAGCGGCGGCATCACCCCACGGGCCTTGCCGCGCGAGCCCTCCTTGCCGTTGCGGCAGGATTCGCTGAGGAGGTAGCTGTCGATGCCCATCTTCTTCAGCCCCGCCGGGGTGAAGCCCTCCGACTCGTTGAAGCCGTAGTTCCAGCCCGCGAAGACCAGGTCGGCGCGGGCGTCCAGCACCATCTCCTTGTTGAGCTTCTTCTTGGAGAGCCACTTCGTCTTGCTGTAGCCGTCCTTCCAGGGCACGGAGTCCAGATCGCCCTTGTCGTCGGGCATGGCGAAGCCCGCCATACGGTCGGTGAGTCCGAGCGCGAACATGATCTCGGTGATTCCGACGTCGTTGGTCACCACCCGCTCCGGAATCTTGTCGTACGTCACCTTCCGGCCGCAGTTGGTCACGGTGACGGCCTTGCCGTCGGTGGCTTCGGGGTTCTCCGCCACCTCGGCCCCGCAGGCGGCGGTGCTGAGGGTGAGCGCGCCGAGCGTCATCCCCAGGACGGCGGTACGGAGGCGACGCGCCGGACGCGCCCAGCGGGTGGAGCGGGTGGAGCGGGCGGAGCGGGTGAGGACGGACACGGGGGCTCCTTCAGGGGCGGGCGGGAGGAGGCGAACGGGAGGATGCGAGCGGGAGGGAACGGACGGCGCTACGGCGAAGCCCCCAGCCGGTCGAACAGCAGCTGCACCGCCCCCGACTCCGGATGCCGCACCCGGTGCGCCCGTACGCCGAAGACCTCGGCCAGCAGTTCCGGCACCAGGACGTCATGCGGAGCCCCGGAGGCCACGATCGCCCCGTTCGCGATCACATAGAGCCGGTCGCAGTGCGCGGCGGCCAGGTTGAGGTCGTGCAGTGCGGCCAGCACCGTCAGCCCGTCGCCCCGTACCAGCGAGAGGACCTCCAACTGCTGGGCGATGTCCAGGTGGTTGGTCGGCTCGTCGAGTACCAGCACGCGCGGCTGCTGCGCCAGCGCACGGGCGATCAGCACCCGTTGCTTCTCGCCGCCGGAGAGGCTGGGGAAGCCGCGTTCGGCGAGATGCCCGGCGCCGACCCGCTTCAGTGCCGCCGCGCACAGCTCCTCGTCTTCGGCCCCGGCCCGCGCCGTGCCCCGCTGGTGCGGCAGACGGCCCATCGCGACGACCTCCGCGACGGTGAACTCGAAGTCACCGCCCCCCTCCTGGGGCAGTGCGGCCAGGCGGCGGGCGCTCTGTCTCGGGGTCAGTCCGCGCAGGTCGGTACCGTCCAGCCGGACCGTCCCGGCGTCCGGCCGTACGGCACGGTAGACGCAGCGCAGCAGGCTGGACTTGCCGCTGCCGTTGGGCCCGACGAGACCGACGAGTTCGCCGCTGTCCGCGCGCAGTGACACCTCCCGTACGAGCGTGGAGCCGGCGGCGGTCAGTGTCAGATCGTCGATGTCGAGCCGCATCAGGCACCTCCGAAGGCGTAGCCGCCGCCGCGGCGCATCAGCAGCAGAAAGCAGGGGACGCCGATGACGGCGGTGAGCACTCCGATGGGCAGTTCGGTCGGTGCCAGCACGATCCGGGACAGCACGTCCACCCACACCAGCAGCACCGCCCCGAGCAGCGGCGCGACAGCCAGTACGCGGCGGTGGTCGGCGCCGATCAGGATGCGGGTGGCGTGCGGCACCATCAGTCCGACGAAGCCGATCGCCCCACTGACAGCGACCACCGCCCCGGTCACGGCGGCGGCCAGGAGGAACAGTTCGCGGCGCAGCCGGGCCGCGTCCACGCCCAGCGTCGCGGCCGTCTCGTCCCCCATGGCGAGGGCGTTGAGGCGGCCCGCGGAGAGCGCGAGGTGGGCCATTCCGGCGGCCACCGCCACGGCAGCGATCGGCAGCGACGCCCAGGAGGCGCCGCCCAGGCTGCCGAGCAGCCACATCATCGCCGAACGGGCGGCCTCGCCGTGCTCGGCGGCGAAGACCATCAAGGTGGTGATCGCGGTGAAGCCGTAGTAGAGCGCGGTGCCGGTGAGGACCAGTCGCAGCGGGGTCAGGCCGTGCGCGGTTCGGGCGACGGCGTATACCAGGGCCATGGCGGCCAGCGCGGAGGTGAACGCACCGGCGGAGAGCGCCCACACCCCGAGCGAGCCGAACGCGCCGAAGAGGATCACAGCGTTGGCTCCGACGGCGGCGCCGGAGGATATGCCCAGCACGAAGGGGTCGGCGAGGGCGTTGCGCACCATCGCCTGGACGGCGACGCCGACGGCGGCGAGCCCGGCACCGACGACGGCGGCGAGCAGGGCGCGCGGGAAGCGCAGCTCCCAGACGATCGTGTAAGCGGCCCGTTCGTCGGCCGCGATGACGCCGCCGGTCAGGCCCGCCCGCAGAAGACGGGCCGTCTCAGCCCACCCCACCTGCGATGATCCGAGCGCCACGGCGCACATCAGCGAGAGCAGCAGCGCGACGACGAGCGCGCCCACCAGGGGCGCCACCGGTCGGCGGCGGGGGAGGGCAGCAGTAGAGGACACGGAGGGACACGGCACCCTTCTCGCAGACCACGGCGAGTTGACAGGAGCGGGCGCCGCACGGGTGATCGGGCTCACGGGGCCGCCGGGGGCGGCTCCGTCTACCGTTGCGGGTCAGCGCCGGATTTGGACCGGACTTCCCCCGTGGGGCGCGTGGGCTGTGGAGTTGTTGAGCGGGGTGGCGGAGCTGGCTGGCCGGGCTGGTTGCCGGGCCGGGGTGCGGTGCCAGTCTGCGCGCCTGCGCGGCCTAGCGGAAGAAGGCGATCCCGTCGTCCGGCAGGTCCTTGATGTCCTTCGCCCATTCCTTCGGGTCGACGACCTTCTTCAGCTGCGCCGACATGTACGGGTGCAGCGGTACCTCGGGAGAGGACCGCTCGCCGACCCACATCAGGTCGCCGTTCACATAGCCGTAGAGCCGCTTGCCGCCCGAGTACGGCGCGGCGGCGGCGGTACGCGCGACCGCGTCCGTGGCAAGGTCGATCTGCGGCTTCTTGTCGGCCAGCTCGCCGTACCAGATCTCCACGATGCCGCCGTCACGGCTCATCACGACCTCGACCTGCCGGTTCTTGTCGATCCGCCAGTAGCCGGACTCGGTCTCCAGCGGCTTGGTCTTGCGGCCCTCCGCGTCCAGCGCCCAGGTGTGCGAGGTGTACTCCAGGAAGTCCCGCCCGTCGTGCCGGAAGGAGACCTCCTGCCCGAAGTTGCACTTCTCCGACCCGGCACCCTGGGTGTCCGTCAGGTCGGCCACTCCCGCCCCGGTCCAGTTGCCGAGCAGGAAGACGAGGGGGACGAGGTCCGGGTGGAGGTCGGACGGAATCTCGATCATGGGGCGGCTCAGGCGATCTCTCGTAGGCGGATCTTGGCGTGAAGGTGGATCTTGGCGTGAAGGCGGAGCGGGGTGCGGCAGGCGTTCAGCGCTGACCCTGGTAGAGCTTCTTGACGGTCAGCAGGGCGAATGCTCCTGTGCCGATCACGACAAGGATCATCAGGGTCATGAAGACTGCCTCGAGCACGGTGGCACTCCTTGAGCGGACGTTACGGATATGCGGGCGCGACCGAGTCTAGTCGCTCCCGCCAGCCGTACGAGGGGCGGCGCTGTGAGGTACGCCGCCCCTCGGCGGGGCCGCCCCGGGGCAGCCGGTGCGTACGGTCCGGCTACCCGAGCAGCTGAGACTGAAGGATCACCGTCTGCTGGAACGGCACCTTCCGCGCGGTGCCGGGGCGCGACTGCACGATCAGCGCGAGCGTGTCCCCCGCGACGAGGTACGCCTGCCGGTGGTGCTCCTTGCCGCGCGGCGCCTCTTCGTCGTAGGCGTGGCGTCTGACGTTCGGCACCTTGGCGTCCTTGGGCCAGCCCTTGTCCGGCACGGCGTTCTCCGCTCCCCGCAGGGGCATCAACGCACCCATTCCCGTCGTCACCCCGTCGACGTAGAGGTCCTTCGGGTAGGCACCGGTGTTGAAGCGGAGCAGATAGATCCGTGTCCGGGTGCCGTCCGGCATCGTCCAGCCGCGGGCCGCGATGTGCCGTGGCGCGGAGTCCGCCATCCGCTGCTGGATCGTAGGGCGCTCACTCTCCACGTAGACCGAGAGGTAGTCCTCCTCGGAGACCCAGCCGCCGTCGATGTCCGGGAGTGCCTTGTCCGCCTTCGCGCCCCGCGGGGCGGGGAGCAGGAGGTCACGGATGTCGGCGTGGTGGATGCGGGCCGGGTTGCCCTTGGTGAAGGGGCGCGGGGAGCCGGAGGGCAGCGCGGGGAGCTTGAGCCGGGGGTAGTCCCAGCGTCCGTCGCTCTCGGTGGCGAGGCCCGGCACGTCATCGCGCTCGCTCTGGGTCACCCCGTAGGCGACACCACCGGCGAGCAGCGCGAAGACCAGCACGATGGTGCCCCAGCGCGATGCCGCGCGCAGCGCGGGCCGTGGCGGCGGGGCGGTGTCCGATGCGGAGGCGTCCGGTGCGGCGCCGGGCTCGGGCGGTTCGGTGGGCGTGGGCTCGACGGGCTCGCTCATACGTCTTCCCCCTCCAGATCCACGCGGTCCAGCTGCTTTTGGAGCAACTGCGCCACCTCACCTTCCGGGAGGGGAGCGCCTCCGATGGCCGTCAGATAGACCCTCGTGTTGCCCCGGTAGCCCGAGCAGGCCATCGCATCGATCCCAGGTTCGGAGGAGTCGCCGCTTTCCGGCTTCACCTCGCTCGTCAGGAAACAGAACGCGTCGTCGTAACCCTCGATCTTGGGTCCCTTGCGGAAGCCCTCACGTTCTGCGAGCACCTTGAGCCTGGCGGTGAGCGGGCCCACCGCCTCAGCCTTCATCGGAATGATCTCGATGTTGAAGACCAGTTCCCCGTTGTCGCGGGCGTAGGAGCGCTTGGCGGAGCCCTGGACGCCGAAAATCTTGAACTGCTCAAGATGCTTCTTCCGTTCCGCCTCAGAGATCCCCGGGTACTGCTGCTCCAGCAGATACTTGTTCGCCTCGTCGGCGTCCCGTACGACGTCGTTGCCGAAGAAGTCGGCGTCGGGGCCGAGCTGGTAGCCGTCGGGTACGGGGAGGAGCTGTGCGCTCAGCTCGGTGTCGGTGCGCCCCTTGGCCCGGTTCCGGGCCGGATCGTCCGCTGAGGGGGTCTTGTCCGGCTTGCGCCACACGTCGGTGGCGGCGGTGCGGTCCGCGCCGCTCGCGGTGAGGGCGGTGTAGGTGATCCCGCCCCCCACGGCGCCGAGCACCAGCACGGTGGTGAGGACGGAGGTCACGATCCTCCGTGCGGCCTTCACAGCAGAGCCCACTGACGCTCGGCGAGACGGCCGATTTCCTTTTCGCTCATCGGGGCCGTGTCGAAGACGGTGATTTCCATGACGATGTCGCCGCGCCAGGCGATGGCGGTGGCCACGACGTCCGGCGATGAGGCGGTACCGTTCTGCGGTTCGTAGACGTAGTACCGGCCCCCACCGGAGCGTTTCATGGGCGAGCCGAAGGATTCGTGCCCTGGCCAGTTCGAATAGGAGTTCTCCTGAGCGGTCAGCACATGGGTGACGGTGGACAGCCCCTTGACGTTCCGGTACTGGGTGAGGTCAATGCGCACGGTGCGCCCGCCCGTGGTCCAACCGTCGGTGGCGATGCGGCGCATGCCGGAGCGGACATCACGGCTGAAGCCTTCAGCCGTGACGGGGCCGAAGATCCCGTGATCGCCGATGTTCACCCAGCCGTCCACGCTGGCCGCCACCGTCTTGGAATGCGCCCCGCTGGGCTTCTTGAGCAGCAGCTTCCGCAGGTCACCGTCGGTCTTCACCCGGTGGTCCTCCTTCGCGGACAGCGGCTTGACCGCGTCCTTCGCGGCGGGCTTGGCCGGGTAGGAGAGCTTTTCCTGTGACAGGGGCGGGAGCGCGGTGGGGGCGCGGTCGGCCTGGACGGTGTAGCCGCTTGCCAGGCCCGCGACGATGCCGAGCAGCGCGGCGGGGGCGAGCAGTAAGGCGGTACGTCTTCGCCGCGCGGAACGCCTGCGCGGCGGGTCCGCCTCCGGGGCCTCCGGCGAGTCCGGCGGGGCCGGGTCCTCTGCCGTTGCCGAGGTGTCCGACTCGGTGGGAGTCGGAGAAGGTGCTGGCTCCACGAATTCTCCTTGAATTCTCCATGAGTTACATCAATGGGCTGACCAGCAAGAAGTGATGACGGTTGCACTCAGGGTGATGTCGATCAGGTCACGATCCGCGCCTGGCCGTTCGGATGCGCCGGTGCGCGGCGGACTACCGTGGGGGTATGGCGAAGAAGCTCGTGATCAAGGTGACAGCGGGGGCCGATGCCCCGGAGCGGTGTTCGCAGGCGTTCACGGTGGCGGCGGTCGCCGTCGCCAGCGGGGTGGAGGTCTCGCTCTGGCTGACCGGTGAGTCGGCGTGGTTCGGGCTGCCGGGGCGGGCGGCGGAGTTCGAACTGCCGCACGCGGCTCCGCTGCCGGACCTGATCGACGGCATCCGTGCGGCCGGGCAGATCACGGTCTGCACGCAGTGCGCGGCCCGCCGGGACATCGAGGAGAAGGATCTGCTGGAGGGTGTACGGATCGCGGGTGCGCAGGTCTTCGTCAGCGAGGTGATGGAGGACGGCGTGCAGGCGCTGGTGTACTGACCCGGCGGGGCTCGGCGGCACACGCACCGTACGCGCGAGAGCACCACGCACGAGGGCCGCGCCCCGGAGTCCGACTCCGGGGCGCGGCCCTCGTGCGTGCCGCTCTCGGCGCTGGAAAGCTAGAGCGCGATCGAGACCTCGGCCAGGCCGCCGTTCTGGGCGACGACCTTGCGGTCCGCCGTGGCGCCGGGGACCAGGGCGCGCAGCGTCCACGTGCCCTCGGCCGCGTAGAAGCGGAACTGGCCGGTGGCGGAGGTGGGGACCTCCGCGGTGAACTCGCCGGTCGAGTCGAGCAGCCGCACGTAGCCGGTGACGGGCTCGCCGTCACGGGTCACGCTGCCCTGGATCGTGGTCTCGCCGGGCTTGATGGTGGCGGCGTCGGGGCCGCCTGCCTGTGCTCCGCACATGGGGTTACCGCTTCCTTGTCCGCTGTCGGTTCGTGTCAGTTGGAGCCGAGCTCGACGGGCACGCCGACCAGCGAGCCGTATTCGGTCCAGGAACCGTCGTAGTTCTTGACGTTCGGCTGGCCCAGCAGCTCGTGCAGCACGAACCAGGTGTGGGCGGAGCGCTCGCCGATGCGGCAGTAGGCGATGGTGTCCTTGCCGAGGTCGACGCCTTCGTTCTCGTACAGCTCCTTGAGGTCGTCGTCGGCCTTGAAGGTGCCGTCGTCGTTCGCCGACTTCGACCACGGGATGTTGCGCGCGGACGGGATGTGGCCCGGACGCTGCGACTGCTCCTGCGGGAGGTGGGCCGGGGCGAGCAGCTTGCCGCTGAACTCGTCGGGCGAGCGGACGTCGACGAGGTTCTTGGTGCCGATGGCCTCGACGGCCTCGTCACGGAAGGCGCGGATCGAGGTGTCCTGCGGCTTCGCCTTGTAGTCGGTCTTCGCGCGCTTGGGCACCGCGGTGACCAGGTCGCGGGAGTCCAGCTCCCACTTCTTGCGGCCGCCGTCCAGGAGCTTGACGTCGCCGTGGCCGTAGAGCTTGAAGTACCAGTAGGCGTACGCGGCGAACCAGTTGTTGTTGCCGCCGTAGAGGACGACGGTGTCGTCGTTGGCGATGCCCTTCTCGGAGAGCAGCTTCTCGAAACCGGCCTGGTCGACGAAGTCGCGCCGCACCGGGTCCTGGAGGTCCTGCTTCCAGTCGATCCGGACGGCGTTCTTGATGTGGTTCTTCTCGTACGCCGAGGTGTCCTCGTCCACCTCGACGATCACCGTCTTCGGGTCGTCGATACGGGCCTCGACCCAGTCGGCGTCGACCAGGACGTCACTACGGCTCATGAGTTCTCCTCCGGAGGGCGGGTGTGCGTGCGCGCCGATGGGCACGCACAGCGCTGTGCGACGCGCAAGCGGGATGGGCGGCGGGGCGGTGCGGGAGACCGGCGGGCGTCACGGCGGGTGCGTGGCACGCGGGAGACGGCCGTCAGACGGCGCTGCGACAGAGCATGGCGGCGATGCGGCACAGGTCGACTGTCCGTCGCTTCGTGAGGTCCGCCTGTCGCTTCATGTGCTCGATCGTAAGGAAGCCGGGAGGTGATGTCACCGGGGATCCGCACTCTGAGACAAGATTGTCCGTGATGTGAGATCGGCCCAGATCGAGGGCCGCTCTCGGCCGCTGCGCACCCGCCCTGAGCGGGGCGGCGTCCGCCGGTGCGGCGGCGGGTATCTGGTCTGCGGACCTCACTGTCTCGAAGACTGGGACGACCGGCCCGCAGGCCGTGCCGGTGCGGGGCTCATGAGCGTCGTTCCCCGCTTCTCAGCCCGCCAGCTCCACGTCCGTGCCCTCGAGGGCGAAGGTGACGCCCTCCTCGGTCGCGTCCGTCTCCTTCAGCTCCAGACCGTCCGGAAGGCCCGCGATGGGGCTGCCGAAGTCCACCCGCTCGCGGATCTCGCCCTCGGCGCCCGGCACTCCGGAGGCCGGTATCGACTCGGCGTGCAGCTCGAGCTCGTTCTTCCCGGTGATCTTGACCGTGCTGTAGATCGGGCTCGGAATCTCCACCTGCTGGCCGAGTACCTGCACGCTGGCGGTGATCTTCACCTGGTTCTTGTCCGCCCGCTCCTTGCCCGCGTAGGCGACCCGCACGCCGTCCGGGGCGAGGGCGTTGAGGTCCTTGTAGGAGATGTCCGCGCTGCCGGACGCCTCCTTCGCGACGGCCGAGTCGAAGTTCCCTTCGAGCTTCACGTCCGTCAGGTGGGCCTCGACCCGCGTGACGCTGATCCGGCGGTTGCCCGCGGAGGCGGTCAGTCCGGTCATCTCCACGTCGACGTCACCCAGCTCCTTGCCCATGACCTGGGTGAGGAAGGGGAAGCCGTTGATCGAGACGGAGGCCGACTCGGCGCCGTCCAGCCCCTGGGTGGTGCGCACCTTCTCGGCCGCCTCGCTCTCCGCCATGTTCACGGCGATGCGGTCAGCGGCGATGAACAGGACTGCCAGCACCACAAAGATGATGAGGCTGATGCGAAGTGCGCGCATTGCGGAGGCTCCCCCAGGCGTTGACTGCTCGGAGCCTAACGTGACGTTCCTGCTGGACGGAGGCTGCCGGGTCCGCCGTGTCCAGTCGTGGCAGAGCTGGTACGTGGTGCGGGCACCGGATCGTCCGCGCTGGTCCGTTTCGCCCGGTCGGCGGACCGGCTGCGGACCGGCTGCGGACCGGCGGCGGACCGGCGGCGGACCCGGCAGGGGGCGGAACGGCGTCATCCCAGGGCGCGGCCCAGGAAGTAGACGGCGGGCGCCGCCAGGGTGAGCGGCAGCGCGACCCCCGCCGTCATGTGGACGAAGCGGGACGGATAGTCGTAACTCGCGACCCGGAGCCCGATCAGGGCGCAGACACCGGCGGCCAGCCCGATCAGCGTCCCGTCCGTGTTCCCGAGGTCGGTGAGCCGGCCTGCCAGCGCGCCCGCGCCCCCGGCAGCGAGCACCGCGACGGCGGGTGAGAGGAACGGCGGCAGCGGCAGCGCCCGTAGCAGCGCCGCGGCGGCGACCGCGGCGGCGCCGACGGTCACGGCCTCCGAGGACTCACGGGCGACCGCCAGGTATCCGGCGGCGAGCACGGTCAGCGCGGTGGAGGTGAGCCCGGCGGTGAGGGCGTAGAGACGCTCGTCCGGGCTGGAGTGGTTGCGCAACTGGAGCACGATCCCCAGGACGCACCAGATGCCGAGGGTGCCGATCACCGCTGTGGGCGTGTGCTCGCGGCTGGTCGCCAGCAGGGCGACATCGGTGGTGACACCCGCCAGGAACGCCAGTGCGATTCCCTGCCGGGCCGGCCACATGCCGTTCAGCCGGAACCAGCCCGCCGCCGTGAACGCCTGGAGCAGGACGACGGCCGCCGCGAGCGCCGGACGGGGCAGCGGCGCGGTGGCCGCCAGCAGTGCGGCGAGCACGGTGGTCAGCACGGCGGGCTGGAGGCCGGGGGCGATCAGCGGGCTGGGGCGTGCGCGTGAGGCGCGGCCGGGGCGCGCGGCGCGGGACGGCGGGGGCGCGGGGCCGGTTCCCGGAGGGACGGTGGGGGCCGGAGCGGCGGGGGCGGGTTCGGCGGGGGCGGCGCCCTGCTGCGGGTACGGAGTCTGCGCGTACGGAGTCTCTGCGTACGGCGGCGGCGCCCCGTAGCCGGTGCCGGTGCCGGTGCCGTACGGCGAGGGTGGCGGCGGCTGCTGCTGGTTGCTCATCGGGCACCGCCCGCGAACGGCGGGAGCACCTCGACGGTGCCGCCTTCGCTCAGCTGGACCGTGTCCCGTGCCCGCTTCCCGGCCGGGCTCCCGTCCACCAGGAACGAGCAGCGTGCAAGGACCCGGGCGAACTCCGGTGACCCGGCGTGCCGCTCACGGGCCGAGTCGAGCGCCTCGGCGAGCGTGGTGGCCTCGTACGCCTCCTCCGCCCGCCCTGCCGCGGACTTGGCCGCCGCCCAGTAGCGGATCGTGCCGCTGGCCATGGTGGTCCCTCTCGCCGTTCGCTTGTGTGCTGCGTGCGGCACCCATGATGGCGCCTCGCGGGTGGGGAAGGTGCGCCACGGTACGGTTTCGCGCCGGTTGTGGTCACATGTCGCCGTCGTCAGGGGGCGCCGTGTCCGCCGCCGTGTCCGCCGCCGTACGGGCCGCCCAGGCGCCGATGCGGTGGAGCAGCCCGGGAGGGGCGGCCGTCTCCGCGCCCCCCGCGATCCCCGCGTGCCCGAATCCCGGCTCGGTCCACAGCTGAGTGCACGCGGGATCGGCCGCTTCGGCGAGGGAGCGGGGGTGGTCGAGCGGGAAGTACGGGTCCTGGTCGCCGTGCACCACCAGCAGCGGTACCGGTGCGATGAGAGGCGCGGCGTCCACCGGGGAGAGCGGCACCGGGTCCCAGTCTTCCGGGTGAACTCTGGTGCCCAGGCCCCAGCGCGAGACCATCCGGCCGGCGGGCCGCTGGATCGCCCAGTGCAGCCGCCGCATCGGCGCCGTACCCCGGTAGTACCAGCGCGCGGCGGCGCTGACGGAGACCACGGCGTCCGGGTGTGCGCCCCGGGGCCCCGCTCCTGCGACGCTGCCCGCCTTGCCTGCCCCGCCTGCCCCGTCCGCCCCGTCCGCCGTGACCGGCGACATCCGGTGCAGCGCCGCATGCCGCAGTGCCACTGAGCCGCCCATCGAGAAGCCGATCGTGGCCACCCGCCGATGCCCCAGTGCGCGGGCCCAGCGCACCACGGCCGCCAGGTCCAGCACCTCCAGATTGCCCACCGTGGACCTCCCGCCGGAGCCGCCGTGGCCACGGAAGGAGAAGGTGACCACCGCCCCGTGCGCGGTGAGCGACCTCGCCGCGGCGCGCAGCGCGGGCCGCTCGAGCGAGCCGGAGAAGCCGTGCGCGAGCACCAGCGCGGTCCCGCTGCCGGGCCCTTCGTACGCCTCGTAGGCCGCCTCGATCCGCACTCCGTCGTCCGTCCGCAGTAGTCCGCGAAGGCGACCGTGTGTGCCTGTGCCGACACGAAAGCGGCCTACTTCACACTGCAATCTGCTGCGCATGTGGGCTATTCTGCTGCGCAAGAGGGATCCGGGCAGCGTCGCCCCCGGGTCCTTTTGCGCTTTCCGGGCGGTACGGCGCTGTACCGCCCGCGTCCTCGCAGGGCCCGAGGAAGGACTCAAAGTCATGGGCAAGCGAACCGGACACCAACCGCCGCCGACCGGAGGTGCGTACCTATGAGCTCGCTGCTGCTGCTCACCAACGCCCTCCAGCCCTCCTCCGAGGTCCTCCCGGCCCTCGGGCTCCTGCTCCACAACGTCCGCGTCTCGCCGGCCGAGGGGCCCGCGCTCGTGAACACGCCCGGCGCCGACGTGGTACTCGTCGACGGACGCCGCGACCTGCCGCAGGTGCGGGCGCTCTGCCAACTGCTGCACTCCACCGGCCCCGGCTGCCCGCTGGTGCTGATCACCACCGAGGGCGGGCTCGCCGCCGTCACGGCCGAGTGGGGCGTGGACGACGTACTGCTCGACACCGCCGGTCCGGCCGAGGTCGAGGCCCGGCTGCGGCTGGCGATGGGCCGCCAGCAGATCAGCGTGGACGACGTCCCGACGGAGATCCGCAACGGAGATCTGTCGGTCGACGAGGCCACCTACAGCGCCAAGCTCAAGGGGCGCGTGCTCGACCTCACCTTCAAGGAGTTCGAGCTGCTCAAGTATCTCGCCCAGCACCCGGGCCGGGTCTTCACCCGTGCGCAGCTGCTCCAGGAGGTGTGGGGCTACGACTACTTCGGCGGCACCCGCACGGTCGACGTGCACGTACGGCGGCTGCGGGCGAAGCTCGGGCCGGAGCACGAGGCGCTGATCGGCACCGTGCGGAACGTCGGCTACCGCTTCGTCGCCTCGGAGAAGGGCGCGAAGGGCGAGCGCGCCGAGCGGAACGCGGCCGAGCAGAAGGCGCGAGCGGAAGCCAGGGCCGTCGCGGATGCTGCCGAGGAGGTCACCAAGCGTGCCGTGGGGGGAGTGCACCGCACGGCTCCGCGCCCCGGCGATGGGGTGAATCGCCACGCGTAGACTGACCGGTGTGGCCAAGGTGACGCGGGACGATGTGGCAAGGCTGGCGGGTACCTCCACCGCGGTGGTCAGCTATGTGATCAACAACGGGCCCCGGCCCGTCGCCCCTGCCACCAAGGAGCGGGTGCAGGCTGCCATCAAGGAGCTCGGCTACCGCCCGGACAGAGTGGCACAGGCGATGGCCTCGCGGCGTACGGACTTGATAGGCCTCGTCGTACCGGACGCCCGCCAGCCCTTCTTCGCCGAAATGGCGCACGCGGTCGAACAGGCGGCAGCTGATCGCGGCAAAATGGTGCTCGTCGGGAATTCCGACTATCTGGACGAGCGCGAGGTCCACTATCTGCGCGCCTTCCTGGGCATGCGGGTCTCCGGCCTGATCCTCATCAGCCAGGGCCCCAGCGAGCACGCGGCCACGGAGATCGACGCCTGGGACGCCCGGGTCGTGCTGCTGCACCGTCGGCCCGAGGCGATCGACGACGTGGCCGTGGTGCTGGACGACGTGGGCGGCGCGCAGCTGGCCACCCGCCATCTGCTGGAGCACGGGCACGAGGACGTCGCCTGCCTCGGCGGCATGGAGTCCACTCCGGAAAACGGCGACCCGGTCACCGACCATGTGGACGGCTGGACGCGTGCGATGCGGGAGGCCGGGCGCTCGGTCGAGGGCCGCCTCTTCAAGGCCCCGTACAACCGCTACGACACCTACCGGCTCGCGCTGGACCTGCTGCGCCGCCCGGACCGGCCTACCGCCCTCTTCTGCTCGACGGACGACCAGGCGATCGGCGTGCTGCGGGCGGCCCGCGAGCTGGGCATCGACGTGCCCGGCGAGCTGGCGGTCACCGGCTTCGACAACGTCAAAGAGGCGGCGCTCACCGATCCGCCGCTGACGACCGTGGGCTCCGACCGGGAGGCGATGGCCCGCGCGGCGGTCGATCTGGTGCTGGACGACGGCCTGCGGGTGGCGGGCTCCCGCCGCGAACGCATCCGGCAGTTCCCCACCGGCTTGATCGTCCGCCGCTCCTGCGGCTGCGAAGCGCCTCCGGCGCACTGAGCACTGGGCACTGGGCACTGGGCACTGGGCACCGGGCCGAGCCCGCACCCGCACCCGCACGAAGGAATCGGGCTCCTCCCGGAGGGGGACCGGGAGGAGCCCTGGCCTGAGGCGCCAGAAGGCGCTAGGACGTGCTCAGGACGTGCTGACGCGCTCCGTGAGAAAGTCCTCCCAGGTGCGCTTGCCGACCTCGGCGGTGTCGAGGTTGAGGTTCTCACCCGCGCGGTACGCCTTGCCTGCTTTGCCGGGCACCCGGACGGGCATCTTCATCCGCTTCTTGCCGCGTGCCTGCAGGTATGCGGGCACCAGCTCGTTCATGCCGTAGACCTTGGGACCGGCGATGTCCGGCACCAGGCCCGCGGGCTTGCCGAGGGTGAGCTCGGCGAGGCGGGTGGAGACCTCGGCTGCGTCGACGGGCTGGAAGCGCAGCCCACCGGGGATGGGCACGACCGGCATCTTGGCCATGCCTCCGACGATCTTCAGGACGAGGTCGTGGACCTGGGCCGCGCGGATGGTGGTCCAGGGAAGACCGGATTCGGAGACGGCCTTCTCGGCGCCGTACTTCATCTTGAAATAGCCGAGGGGCATTTTGTCGGCGCCGATGACGGAAATGTAGATGATGTGCTTGACGCCTGCGCGGGAGGCGGCCCTGGTGAGGTTCTGGGTGGCCTCGGCGTCACCCTTGGTACCGCCGGCGAGGTGCAGCAGGGTCTCCACTCCGTCCACCGCCGGGTCGATTCCCTCACCCTTGAGCAGATCGCAGTTCACGTACTCGATGCCGCTCTCTGCTTCGTGGTGATGGCGGCTGAGGACGCGCAGGTCGTGGCCGGCATCCCGCAGCAGCGGCGTCACGAGACGACCCAGCAGGCCCGTCCCGCCGGTGACCAGGATGGGTGACGTCATGGTTTCTCCAAACTCGTTTGGACCGGGCGTTCAGCCCCCAGCCACATCAGCGGGTTTCCGTCACATCAGCAGGTTCGCGGGGGTCTACTTCTATGACACCCCGCGAGTGAGGAATGTGACTGATGGATGAGCAGGAGTGGCTGATAGAGCGATTCGAGGCAGACCGGAACCGCCTGCGGGCGGTGGCCTACCGGATGCTCGGCTCACTCAGCGAGGCTGACGACGCGGTGCAGGAGGCGTGGCTGCGCCTCAACCGTGCCGACACCAGCGGAGTGGAGAACCTCGCCGGGTGGCTGACCACCGTCGTGGGACGCGTGTGTCTGAACATGCTGCGTACCCGCCAGTCACGGCGCGAGGAGCCCCTCGACGTACTGGTGCCCGACCCGGTGGTCCGGCAGGACGACGGCAGTGACCCGGAGCAGGAGGCGCTGCTTGCCGACTCGGTGGGGCTGGCGCTGCTCGTGGTACTCGACGCGCTGACGCCCGCCGAGCGGCTCGCCTTCGTGCTGCACGACATGTTCGCCGTCCCCTTCGAGGAGATCGGTTCGATGATCGAGCGGTCCCCGGCTGCGGCCAGACAGCTCGCAAGCCGTGCCCGCCGCCGGGTCAAGGGCGGTGCCCCGGTGCCCGATGCCGATCTGGCCCGCCAACGGCAGGTCGTCGACGCCTTCCTGACCGCCTGTCGGGGCGGGGACTTCGACGCGCTGGTCGCACTGCTTCATCCGGACGTGGCGCTCCGGGCCGACAAGACGGCTGGTCCCACCCCCGCGCCTCTCCTCCTGCGCGGCGCCCGGACGGTTGCCAAGGGCGCGCTCTCCGCGACGGAGCGCGCGCGCTTCACCCAGCCCGCGCTGGTGAACGGTGCGGTCGGGCTGGTCATGGCCCCCCGCGGGCGGCTGTTCCTGGTGCTCGGGTTCGCCATCACCGACGGCAAGATCAGCGAGTTCGACGTGATCGCGGACCCGGAGCGCCTCCGCCAGCTCGATCTGGCCGTCCTCGACGACTGACCGGCTGGCTCATCCCGGTCTTGACTTCAACCAGAGTTCAGGTTGTTGGCTGTGTGATGTCGCGGACGGCGCGACGAGCATGCGAAGAGGGAGAGGATCTCCATGATCGTTACTGACGGACTTGTGCAGCAGAGCGTCCCGGATGTGCTGCGGCCCGACGCCGGGCTCGTGCTGATGTCCCAGTGGGATGTACCGGACGGGCCCGAGCGGCGGCGGACGGTGATGGACGGAACGATCGAGGCATGGGAGCAGCACCCGCTGCCCGAGGGCTTCCTCTCCCGGGTGGCCTTCGAGGGAACCGACCAGAAGACGATCTTCAATTACGCCCAGTGGACGTCGGTCGAGGCACACCGCGAGTTCGCCCAGAACCCGGCGAACCAGGAGGGCCTGACCCCGCGCATCGTCGCCATCGCGGGCCCCGTCGGGACGCCCGGCAAATACGAGCTGTACCGCAGCCTGCGGGCGAAGGAGACCCCGGCCGTGCCGGGCTGCATCGTGGCGGTCACCTTCGACACCGACGGACCGGAGACGGCCCGTAAGTTCGTCGACACCCTGGTCGAGCACTTCGGCGAGGAGCAGCCCGGCAACGAAGACGGCGGCATAGCCTCGCATTTCCACATCCATCTGGACGGCAGCCGGGTCGTCAACTACAGCGAGTGGACCTCGCCCGAGGCACACGAGGAGATGGTGCGGACCCAGCTGCAGGAGGGCAGCGAGATCATGAAGCTCGTCGGCTCGATCGAAGGTCTGCACCCGCAGGGCTTCCGCCGTTTCCTGCCGTACCGGGGCCTGTACCGGCCGTGACGCTACCCCGAGCGGGATTCATCGGGCGCTCTCAGGCGCCGCTCAGAGAATTCTCATGGACGGGGCGCAGCCTGGACGCATGAGTGAATATGACGCGAACGGTCCGCAGTCCTCGCAGGCTCCGCAGTCACCACAGCCTCAGCAGCCCCAGCAGTCCCCGCCGCCCGCACCGGCATGGCCCCCGCCTCCGCCCGGCTCCGACGTGGCGCTGGCAAGGGCACGCCGGGTGCGGGGGCCCCGGGCGCTGATCGCCGCCGTCGCCGTCGCGGCGGCCGTGATCGGCGGTGGGGCCGCAGCCCTGGTCAGTGAGGCGTTCGACGCCGAGCCGAGCGCCGCCACCACGGGCAGCAGCGCCGTATCGGGCACCCAGACGGGTACCGGCACCACCAACGGCATCACCGGCGTGGCCGAGAAGGTCAGCCCCAGCGTGGTGGAGATCAACGCCGCCTCCGGCCAGGGGCAGACCACCGGCTCCGGCGTGGTGATCTCGGAGGACGGCGAGATCCTCACCAACAACCATGTCGTCTCCGGGGCCCAGAAGATCGAGATCACCCTCAAGAACGGCAAGACCACGACCGCGGAGGTCGTCGGCACCGAGCCCGAGCTCGACATGGCGCTGATCAAGGCCGAAGGCGTCAGCGGACTGACCCCGGCGGCGCTCGGCGACTCCGACCAGACGGGCATCGGCGACCAGGTCGTCGCCTTCGGTTCCCCCGAGGGCCTGACCGGCACCGTGACCAGCGGCATCATCTCCTCCAAGAACCGCGACGTGACGGTACAGCGTGAGGGCGGCTCCCCGGAGGGCGGCTCCTCGCAGGGCGGGCCGGAGAACTGGCCCTTCCAGTACGACGGCGGCGAGTACAACGGCGACGTCGGTTCGGACACCACCACCTACAAGGCGCTCCAGACCGACGCCTCGCTGAATCCCGGCAACTCCGGCGGCCCGCTGGTGAACATGAAGGGCCAGGTCATCGGGATCAACTCGGCAAACGGGGGCGCCGGCGGCAGCGACGGCAGCAGCGCGGGCGGCGGGGGCAGTGTGGGTCTCGGCTTCGCCGTCCCGATCAACGACGTGAAGCAGATCCTGGACGACCTGCGCGCGGGTGACGGCCGGTGACACCGGTCCCGTCCGTGGCGTGTCCTGGGGCCCACCTGAGCCGGGCATGCTGGAGGGCATGAACGTGCTGATCGTCGACGACGAGCCCGCGGTGCGGGACGCGCTGCGCCGCAGCCTCAGCTTCGAGGGTTACGAGACCGTCCTCGCCGTGGACGGTGCCGACGCCCTGGAGCAGGCCGCGGCGCACCAGCCAGAGCTGATCATCCTCGATGTGCTGATGCCCCGGATGGACGGCCTCACCGCCGCCCGGCGGCTGCGCGCGGCGGGCGTACGGGTGCCGATCCTGATGCTGACCGCACGCGACACCGTCGGCGACCGGGTGACCGGCCTGGACGCGGGCGCCGACGACTACCTGGTCAAACCCTTCGAGCTGGACGAACTGCTGGCCCGCATCCGTGCCCTGCTGCGCCGCAGCTCGTACGCCGCCGAGGCGATCGGTGCCGCGACGAGCGGTGGCGAGGCGGGCGAGACCCTCGCCTTCGTCGACCTGCGGATGGATCCGGTGACCCGGGAGGTGACGCGCGGCGACCGCGCGCTCGAACTGACGCGCACCGAGTTCACCCTGTTGGAGATGTTCCTCTCACACCCCCGCCAGGTGCTGACCCGCGAGCAGATCCTCAAGGCCGTCTGGGGCTTCGACTTCGAACCGTCCTCCAACTCGCTGGACGTCTACGTGATGTATCTCCGCCGCAAGACGGAGGCAGGCGGGGAGCCCCGCCTCCTCCAGACCGTCCGCGGCGTCGGCTTCGTCCTGCGGGAGGGCGAGTGAGCCAAAGGGGGCGCCGGTGTCGAAAGTGACGAGGTCAAGTGAGTGAGGAACGAGCGAGTGCAGCGCCGAGGAGTGTCGACATCGGTTACGAGCCTCCGGAGGCGAACCGAGCCGAGAAGGGGCGAGTGAGCCAAAGGGGGCGCCGGTGTCGAAAGTGACGAGGTCAAGTGAGTGAGGAACGAGCGAGTGCAGCGCCGAGGAGTGTCGACATCGGTTACGAGCCTCCGGAGGCGAACCGAGCCGAGAAGGTGCGAGTGCGCTTGGCCGTGTTCCGCCGGCTGAACGCCATGACGCTGCGCTCGCGGCTTGCGCTGCTGGTCGCGGTGACCGTGGCGGTGGCGGTGGCGGCCTGCGCGACGGTCGCCTGGTTTCTCGTACGGGCGCAGCTCGTCTCCTCGCTGGACGACGCGCTGCGCGAAAGCCAGGTGTCCGACGCGATGGTGATCCGGCAGTGGGAGGCCGGCCAGTGCCGGTCGGTGCCCGAGGCGACGCGCCGTGCCGTGCCGAACCCCTTCGACTCGACCGTGCAGCTCGTGGACCGCAGCGGCAACAGCTGCATGGCCTTCGGTGAGCAGCCGCTGCCCGTCGGGGGCCAGGACGCGGCGGTGGCGCGCGGGGAGCGGACCGAGACGCTCCACACCGTACGGGCCTCGGACGGCGTGGAATACCGGGTGCTGACCCGCCCTCTGCGGGTGCCGGGTGCCGACGCGGCGGTGAGCGTGGCCCGCCCGCTGGACGAGGTGGACCACTCGCTGGACACCCTGGCCCTGGTGCTGGGCCTGGTCGCGGCGGCGGGCGTGCTGGGCGCGGCCGGGGCGGGCGTCGCGCTCGCGCGCGCCGGGCTGCGCCCGGTGGTCCGGCTGACCGGGGCGGTGGAGCACGTCGCCCGTACGGAGGATCTCGCCGTGCAGATCCCGGTGGAGGGAGATGACGAGATCGCCCGGCTGTCCCGCTCGTTCAACTCGATGACCGCCTCACTCGCCTCCTCCCGGGCCCTCCAGCAGCAGCTGATCGCGGACGCCGGGCACGAGCTGCGCACGCCGCTCACCTCGATGCGGACGAACATCGACCTGCTGGTGCGCAGCGAGGAGACCGGCCGGGCGCTGCCGCCGGAGGACCGTGCGGAGCTGCTCGCCTCCGTGCGGGCGCAGATGGCGGAGCTGGCCGCGCTGATCGGCGATCTCCAGGAACTGTCCCGGCCCGAGGGCGCCGGCGCTGCGGGTGCTGTGGCGGGCGGTCCGAACGCGCCCGTGCCAGTCGTCGCACTGCACACCGTCACCGAGCGGGCCGTGGAGCGGGCGCGGCTGCGCCGCTCGGGCGTCGCCCTCACTGCCCGGCTCGCCCCCTGGTACGTGCGGGCGGACCCGGCGTCGCTGGAGCGCGCGGTGCTCAACCTGCTCGACAACGCGGTCAAGTTCAGCCCGGCGGGCGGCACCGTCACTGTCTCGCTGGACGGCGGGACGCTGCGGATCCGGGACCACGGGCCGGGCGTGCCCGCCGAGGAGCTTCCGTATGTCTTCGACCGCTTCTGGCGCTCGCCGTCCGCACGGAGCATGCCCGGCTCCGGGCTGGGGCTGTCCATCGTCGCCCGTACGGTGCGGCAGGCGGGCGGCCATGTCGAGTTGCGTCCGGCCGGTGCCGGTGCCGGTGCCGGTGCCGGTGACAGCCGGGGTGACAGCGGGGACGAGGGGGCAGGCGGCGGTGGTACGGAGGCGGTGCTGCGCCTCCCGGGAGCCGCCGCGCCGCCGCCGGATACCGGCTGGCCGACGACGCCCTTGACTTGAACTTCGCTTCAAGTTGCATCCTCTCGGTACGCACTCACCAGGAGGAACACATGTCCAGCTCCACCAGCCAGCCCGCTGCCACCGCGACCGCCGCCCCCACGGCGGGCAAGTCCGGCGCACGTCTCGCCGTCATCTACGGCAGCGTCCGGGAAGGGCGCTTCGGCCCGGTGGTCGGCGACTGGTTCACCGGAGTGGCCAAGCAGCACGGCTCCTTCGCCGAGGTCGACGTCATCGACCTGGCCGACCACGAACTCCCGCTCAGCTTCCCCGCCTACGGCTCCGAGCCGCCCCCGAAGACGGCTCGCGTGCTGGAGGAACTCTCCGGGCGCCTCGACGCCGCCGACGCCTTCGTCGTCGTCACCCCCGAGTACAACCACAGCTTCCCGGCGTCGCTGAAGAACGCGATCGACTGGTTCCACGGCGAGTGGCAGGCCAAGCCGGTGGGCTTCGTCGCATACGGCGGGGTCAGCGGCGGGCTGCGGGCCGTCGAACACCTGCGGCCGGTCTTCGCCGAGCTGCACTCGGTCACCATCCGGGACGCGCTCAGCTTTGCCAATGCCGGGGATCTCTTCGGGGCCGACGGCCTCCCGAAGAATCTGGAAGGCAGCAGGCTGGCAGCCAAGGGCCTGCTCAACCAGCTGGACTGGTGGGCCGACGCACTGCGCGAGGCCCGTGCGAAGAGCCCGTACGGAGCGGCGGCCTGACCGGACTGCCCGGCCTGACCGGTCTGCCGGTCTGCCGGTCCCGCGTGAGCGGGAACAGCGCGTCGCCCGGCCCCGTGAGGCCGGGCGACGCACTGTTCCCGCGATGAGCCGTCAGCCGTCAGCCGGCGTCAGCTGATGACCGTGATGCGGTCCGCCGCCGGAGCGGCCAGCGGCGCGTCAGCCGAGGAGTTGGCGCTGAGGTACGACTCCATCGCCGCCAGATCGTCCCCGCCGACCAGCGGGTTCGTCCCCTCGCCCAGGGTGGGCAGACCGTCGCCGCCGCCGGCCAGGAAGCTGTTCATCGCGACCCGGTAGGTGGCGTCCGGGTCGAGCGGCTCACCGTTCAGCCGCACCGAGCCGGCGTCGATCCGGTCCGCGCCCGACTTGGTGAGGTCCAGGGTGTAGCTGAAGCCCTCCGATACCTGGAGGATCTTCGGCGACGCCTCGTTCGCGCCGCTGACCTGCTCCCGCAGCGCCTGGAGCAGCTGCGCGCCGGTGAGGTCGGCGAGGTTGACCGTGTTGGAGAACGGCTGGACGGTGAAGCCCTCCGCGTAGGTCACCACCCCGTCGCCCTCGTTCCCGGAAGCCGCGTGCGTGAGGTCGGCGCGGATGCCGCCGGGGTTCATCAGCGCCAGGTCTGTGCCCGGGTCCTGCTCCTTGGCGTGCGCCAGCTGCGCGTCCGCGATCAGGTCGCCCAGCGGCGACTCGGGCGTCTGCGCGCCACGTCCGGGGATGTCCTCGCTGATCCAGCCGACCGGCTTCTCGGCGACCGGCGCGGCCAGCTTGTTCCACTCGGTGATGAGCGCGGTGATGTCCTTCGCCTTGGGCTGCTCACGGCTCACCACATGGTTCACCGCGCCCACCTCGGTGCGCACGATGTCCTTGGTGGCGCGGTCGTAGGTGAGCGTCGTCTCGGTGAAGAGCTTGCCGTAGGAGGCGGCCGAGGTGACGGTGCGCGGAGTGCCGGACGGGTCCGGGATGCTGCACGCGTACGCCTGGTGGGTGTGACCGGTGACCAGCGCGTCCACCTTCGAGGTGGTGGCCTTGGCGATTTCGGCGACCGGCCCGGAGAGGCCGTCGCCGGGACCGGGGCTGTCGCAGTCGTAGTTGTACGCGGCGCCCGCGGGCGAACCGCCCTCGTGGATGAGCGCGACCACCGCGTTCACGCCCTTGCGCCGGAGCACCTCGGCGTACTTGTCGATGGTCTCGACCTCGTCGTGGAACTCCAGGCCCTTGACGCCGTCGGCCGAGACGATGTCCGGCGTGCCCTCCAGGGTGACGCCGACGAAGCCGATCTTCACGCCCCGGTGCTTCCAGATGTGGTACGGCTCCAGGACGGGCCTGCCGGTCTTCTCGGCGGTGACGTTCGCGGCGAGATAGGGGTAGTCGGCGCCCTCGAACTCCCGGCCCTCGGTGTAGCAGCCGTCCTCGGGATGGCAGCCGCCGCGCTGGAGCCGCTCCAGCTCCGCACGCCCCTCGTCGAACTCGTGGTTGCCCACGGAGGTGACGTCCAGCCCCAGCTTGTTCATCGCCTCGACGGTCGGCTCGTCGTGGAAGAGCCCGGAGAGCAGCGGGCTGGCGCCGACCATGTCGCCCGCCGCGGCGGTGACGGAGTAGCGCTCGCCCTTGCGGGCGTCGCGCAGGCTGGAGGCGAGGTACTCGGCGCCGCCCGCCGCGACCTCCTTCGTGGTGCCGTCCGGCTGGAGTTCGCTCACCCGGCCGGAGGAGCCCTGCGGGGGCTCCAGGTTTCCGTGGAAGTCGTTGAACGACAGCATCTGCACATCGACCGTACGGCCGTGTCCCTTGCCGTGTCCCTTGCCGTGGTCCTTGCCGTGGGAGGAAGCGGCGGCGGCTTCCGCACTGCTGTCCGCGCTCGCCGGTACCGCCGCGCTGAGCAGCGCGGCGGCGGTGACCAGCGCGGCAGCCGTCGCCGTCAACCGGCCGGTACGGCGTCTGCGTTGAGGTGTTGCGGCCATGATTCCTGGTTCCCTCTCTGGACGGCGGTACTGGGGAGGCGGACGGCAGCCTACGGTCAACGCGCGTAGCGCGTCAGTGTGCCGACGGTGAAGAGCGGGTTTCCGGCCGATGCCGCGCGTCCGACGCTGCGCTGTCCAGGCCGAGTGCTCCGGCCTACCCTTCTCACCCGAAGATCCAACCACCGATTGCCCACAGAACCACGGCTATGCCCCAGTACTGGACCGGGATCCAGTAGAGGGTGTGGCGGTTAGGGGGGAGATATTCGTTTCCCCGGGGGTCCAGATAGAGCACGTCCCGGTTCACGTACCTGCCGAGTAACCACAGCAGGATGCCGGCGGCGACGGCTCCCAGGTGCGCGCCTGTCTCACCCCCGCCTAGGAAACCGACACCCATTCCGAGGCCCACCGTCATGGGCCCGAGCAAGATGAACCAGCACCCGCCGCCGCTCCACACCACCACTGGGTCAGCCCCCTCGGTCACTTGGCATGTCAGCGCGGTCGGTGACAGGAGCCGACGCCTGCCAGCGAACCACTCACTGCCACGCCGTCCGGCAGCCGATTCTAGGGCGGCACCGCTCTTCTGCGGTGCACAGTTCACACGCCCCGTCACGGTGGGCTCGGATCACCTGTCCAATCCCCGAACGAGCCGAGCAGGCACCGCACTTCACAGCCCGCGTCCCCTCGGTGACGCCCAATTCCCGGGGCATGGGCTTGATCCGCCCTGACGAACAACGGAACCAGTCTGAGATGTGGCGGACAAGGCAAGTCGCCACGCTGCGCCGACTGCCTCCGAGAACTCGTCAAGCCCGAGGGGCGAGGCCGGACCGCCACCGCAGGGCAGGAGCCGGGGCCTGGCGGCAACGTCTAGGCTCGCTCCATGAGTGACGTGGTGGTGGTGGACGAGGTGGCTCCCGAAGCGGTACGGGAGGCACAGGACCTGATCGACGCGGCGGCCCACACCGACGGGCAGAGCGCCGTATCCGAACAGGGGCGGCTCCAACTGCGCGGCGGGAGGCGGGCGGGAGTACGGCACCTGCTGCTGCGGGAGCAGGAAAGACTGGTGGGCTACGCGCAACTGGAGGACACCGACCCGGTCGAGGCCCCGGCGGGCGAACTGGTCGTGCACCCCGGGCTCCGGGGGCGCGGATACGGCCGTCAGCTCGGGCAGGCGCTGCTGAGCACCTCCGGCAAGAGGCTGCGCGTATGGGCGCACGGCGGGCACCCGGCAGCCAAGCATCTGGCGCAGCTGCTCGGGCTGACCCTCTTCCGCGAACTGCGGCAGCTGCGCCGCCCGCTCGCCGGGCTCGAACTGCCCGAGCCGTCCCTGCCCGCAGGCGTGTCCGTACGGACCTTCGTTCCCGGCCAGGACGACGCGGCCTGGCTCGCGCTGAACGCCCGCGCCTTCGCCCACCACCCGGAACAGGGCACGCTCACCCAGCGGGACCTCGACGACCGCAAGGCCGAGTCCTGGTTCGACCCGGCGGGTTTCTTCCTGGCCGTGCGCGGCGAGCGGCTGGTGGGCTTCCACTGGACGAAGGTGCACAGCGCGGAGCAACTGGGAGAGGTGTACGTACTGGGTGTGTCACCGGACGAGCAGGGCAGCGGTCTGGGCAAGGCCCTCACGGCGGTCGGCCTGCGCCACCTGGAGCGCGATCGCGGCCTCCCGACGGCGATGCTCTATGTCGACGCCGACAACACCCCGGCCCTGGCGGTCTACGAACGCCTGGGCTTCCGCACCCACGAAACGGATCTGATGTACCGCACCGAAACCTGAGGGAGTCCTCCAACGCCGGACGGGCCGAATGGTGGGGCGGGCGGGCTCGGGGACAGCCCGTCCGGCGACTGAGGACACCCCCCTCGGCGGCTGTGGCGCCGCACTGGTAGAGGTGGGGGCGCGCAGTGCGGCCGTCGCGCCTCGCGGCAACGCGGTGATCCCCTGGCCGCCATGTTCGCTTAACCACGGATTCAAACTCGCTTGCGAGCATCGCGGAATGCAGTCAGCCGCTCGCCCCCACCGTCTCACCGCGCCCGGTGTCACCGGTGCGCGGAACAATGGGGGTATGAGCCAGCCAGCCGCACCGCACGTCCAGCCGACCGCTACGCAGGCCGGGCAGGGCAGCACCCCTGCGCAGGCCGGGCACGCTGAGCAGGCCGCACCGGGCGCCCCCGTATCTGCGTCCCCGGCGCAGGGGGCGCAGGCCCCGGCCCAGACCGCTCAGCCCTCCGTCGGCTCCATCGCCGCGCACCGCCCGCATGCCGTCACGGGCCCGGGCTCCAGCCGGCGCCCCGGCCCTGCGCTGGAGCCGGATCTCGACTCCGACCCGGACACCTACGAGGAGGGCCAGGGGCCGCACGCCGATGCCGGGGATCTCCCGCAGGGGCGGTTCCTGGACCGTGAGCGCAGCTGGCTCGCCTTCAACGAGCGCGTGCTGGAGCTGGCGGAGGATCCGGAGACGCCGCTGATCGAGCGGGCCAACTTCCTGGCGATCTTCTCCAGCAATCTGGACGAGTTCTTCATGGTCCGGGTCGCCGGGCTGAAGCGCCGCATCGCGACCGGTGTCGCGACCCGTTCGGCCTCCGGCCTCCAGCCGCGCGAGGTGCTGGAGCTGATCTGGAACCGCTCGCGGGAGCTGATGGCGCGGCACGCCGCCTGCTTCCAGCAGGATGTCGCGCCCGCCCTCGCCGAGGAGGGCCTGCAGGTGCTGCGCTGGCCCGAGCTCACCGAGAAGGAGCAGGCGCGGCTCTTCACGCTCTTCCGGCAGCAGATCTACCCGGTGCTGACGCCGCTGGCCGTCGACCCGGCGCACCCGTTCCCGTACATCTCGGGGCTGTCGCTGAATCTGGCCGTGGTCGTGCGCAATCCGATGAGCGGCCACAACCACTTCGCGCGGGTGAAGGTGCCGCCGCTGCTGGCCCGCTTCCTGGAGGCTTCCCCGCAGCGCTATGTGCCGCTGGAGGATGTGATCGCGGCGCATCTGGAGGAGCTGTTCCCCGGCATGGAGGTGCTGGGTCACCACATGTTCCGGGTCACGCGGAACGAGGATCTCGAGGTCGAGGAGGACGACACCGAGAACCTCCTCCAGGCGCTGGAGAAGGAGCTGATGCGGCGCCGCTTCGGTCCGCCGGTGCGGCTGGAGGTCGAGGAGTCGATCGACCCGTACGTGCTGGATCTGCTGGTGCGGGAGCTGAAGGTCGGCGAGGCCGAGGTCTATCCGCTGCCTGGTCCGCTGGATCTGACCGGCCTGGCCGGGATCGCCTCGGCGATGGACCGGCCGGATCTGAAGTACCGGAAGTTCGTCGCGGGCACCCACCGTGATCTGGCGGAGGTGGAGTCGGCCTCCGCACCTGACATCTTCGCGGCGCTTCGCGAACGCGACGTGCTGCTGCACCACCCGTACGACAGCTTCTCCACCTCCGTCCAGGCGTTCCTGGAACAGGCGGCGGCGGACCCGGACGTCCTGGCGATCAAGCAGACCCTCTACCGGACCTCCGGCGACTCCCCGATCGTCGACGCGCTGATAGATGCCGCCGAGTCCGGCAAGCAGGTGCTGGTGCTGGTCGAGCTGAAGGCCCGCTTCGACGAGCAGGCCAACATCAAGTGGGCCCGCAAGCTGGAGGAGTCCGGCTGCCATGTGGTGTACGGGCTGGTGGGGCTGAAGACACACTGCAAGCTGTCGCTGGTGGTGCGCCAGGAGGGGGAGACGCTGCGCCGTTACGCGCACGTCGGCACCGGCAACTATCACCCCAAGACAGCACGGCTGTACGAGGACCTGGGCCTGCTCACCGCGGAACAGCAGGTGGGGGCCGATCTGTCGGACCTCTTCAACCGGCTCAGCGGCTACTCGCGGCGTGCCACCTACCGGCGGCTGCTCGTGGCGCCCCGGTCGCTGCGGGACGGGCTGGTCTCGCGCGTACAGCGGGAGGTCGCCCACCATGAGGCCGGGCGTCCGGCGTACATCCGGATCAAGGTCAACTCGATGGTCGACGAGACGATCGTCGACGGGCTCTACCGCGCCTCGCAGGCGGGGGTGCCGGTGGACGTGTGGGTGCGCGGCATCTGCGCGCTGCGGCCGGGCGTGGCCGGGCTCAGCGAGAACATACGGGTGCGGAGCGTGCTCGGGCGCTTTCTCGAGCACTCCCGTGTCTTCGTCTTCGGGAACGGCGGCGAACCGGAGGTGTGGTTCGGCAGCGCCGACATGATGCACCGGAATCTCGACCGCAGGATCGAGGCGCTGGTCCGGGTCACCGATCCCGGGCACCGCGCCTCGCTGAACGGGCTGCTGGAGACCGGGACGTCGGACACCACCGCGTCCTGGCACCTCGGCCCGGACGGCGACTGGACGCGCGTCGCACACGACGCCGACGGCCAGCCGCTGCGGAACATCCAGGAAATGCTGATCGACGCCCGGAGGCGCCGACGTGGCCCAGCTGCATGAACCGCCGGTCAGGCCAGTGCTTTTCGAGCGGGCCGGGGCGGACACGGATGCCCGGGGGGCGTGCGCCGAGCGTGCTGTGCGGACGACGAGCGCGGGCGCTGGGGAGGGGCTGTAATGGGGCGGCAGCGGAATTCGGTCGCGGAGGACGCGGGGCCACCGGGCGCGGGCGCACTGGTCGGCGCGGGCCAGGGGAGACCGCCGCACCAGGCGGGCGGGTCGGCCGGTGCGCCAGGTGAGCCAGGCGCGGGCTCGGGCGCGGGCGCGACGGGTGCGGCAGGAACCCCGGCGCCCGAAGCGGCCACCGCGGGTGTCACCAGCACGGGTGACGCCACCGGAGGTGACGCCTCCGACGCCAGCGCGGGCGACGTGCTGGGCACGTATCTGCGCAGGCAGGCAACCGAGTTCCTGCGCAGCCTGCGGGTGCACGGCGAGAGCGCGGGCAGCGCCGAGGCCGTGGCGGAGGCGACCGCCGCCGTACGGCAGCTGCGGCGCTCCGCGCGGCGCCTCGGCGGCGCACTGCACACCTACCGCCCGCTTGTCGACACCGGGTGGGCCGATCAGCTCCGGGCCGAGCTGAGCTGGCTCTCGGGCACGCTGGCGCGCGAGTACGGTTACGCCGCCCGGCTGGACCGGCTGCTGGGCGCGCTGCACCGGCTGGCGAGCGACGGCGGCACGGTGACCACCGGCGGCGCCGGAGGACCGGCGGGCGGCGGCAGCGCGCTCCCGGTGGGCGCGGCCCGTGCGGGCGCCCTGCTGGAGCGGCAGCTGACGCTGTCCCGTACGCGGGCGCACTCGGCGGCGCTCCAGGCGCTGGGCTCCTCGCGCTTCCACGCGGTCGCGGACGCGGTCGCCGTCCTCGCCTCCGAGACGCCGCTCGCGCCGGAAGCGGACGCGAGGCCGGTGGCCGAGGCGCTGGTGCCGCTCGCCGAGCAGGCGCGGCGGCGGCTGGCCGAGGCGGTCGACGTGCTGCCGCTGGCGCGCGCGGAGCACCCGTACAACGCGGAGGCGCTCGCCCGCTCGCTGGCCGTCGAGGTGCAGGGGGACGCGGCCTGGCACCAGGTACGGCTGCTGCTGCGGCTGCACCGGTACGCGCGGGAGGTGCTGCGCACGGGCGCCTGGCTCGACATCCAGGCCCCCGGCGCCGACGGCATGGGGTCGAGGGAGATCGAGTACCGCCTGGGTCCGGCCAGCCGCGCGCTGGACCGGCACCGCGACGCGGCGGAGGCGGCCGCCGCCGCGGCGGCGGCCGCGCGTACGCCGCGCATCGCCCCGGCCACCGCGTATGCCCTGGGCGTGCTGCACGCCGACCAGCGGCACGAGGTGGAGGCCGCCCGGTTCGCGTTCGGGCGCCTGTGGACCGCGAGGGGGTCCGAGAGGGCGGGGCAGGTCAATGACGGCCGAGGGTGACCCCGGCGCCGGCGCCGGCGCCACGACCGGGCCGCCGCGTACGGTGCGGGCGGCCGGGTGCGTGCTGTGGCGGCGCTCCCCGCACGACGGCGGAATCGAGATCGGCCTCGTGCACCGGCCCCGCTACGGAGACTGGTCGCTCCCGAAGGGCAAGCTCAAGCGGGGCGAGGACGCGCTGCGGGGAGCCGTGCGGGAGGTGCGCGAGGAGACGGGCATGGAGTGCGCGCCCGGCAGCCCGCTGCCGACCTCCCGCTACACGATCGACGACGGACGGCCCAAGGAGGTCCGCTACTGGGCGGCCGAGGCGACCGGCGGCGCCTTCCTGCCCAACAAGGAGGTCGACCGCCTCGCCTGGCTCCCTCCGGCCGCCGCCCGCGACCGCCTCAGCCATGAGCGCGACCGCCCCCTGATCGACGCTCTGATGTCCGCCCTCCACGCCACCTGAGTCGGAGCGTGGCGCATTACGGCCATCCAGTGGCTGTATACCGCCACGCTCACCCCGGCCAGCCGCGCGGAGCGAGGGCCGTCCAGGGGACGGTCAGCTCGCCTTGGCGTCGGCGGCGCGGGTCGTCCGTGAGGGGCCAGTCGCCGCCCAGGGAGTGCGCGGCACGGATCCACCGCTGCCGCGCACCGAGCGCCGCGTACGGCGCGGCGCCCGCCCAGGCCCGGTCGAAGTCGCGCAGGAACGCGTGCACCGGCTCACCCGGCACATTCCGGTGGATCAGCGCCTTGGGCAGCCGCTCGGCCAGATCGGACGGGCGCGTCAGCGAGGCCAGCCGCGCCGCGAAGGTCACCGTGCGCGGGCCCTCCGCCCCGAGCGTTACCCAGACGTGCCGTCGTCCGATCTCGTCGCAGGTCCCCTCCACCAGCAGCCCGCCCGGCGCCAGCCGCTCGCGCAGCTGAGCCCACACGCCTGCGACCTGCTCTTCCGGGTACTGGCGCAGGACGTTCGCGGCCCGGATGAGCAGCGGCGCGCGCTCCACGGGGAGCTCGAAGCCGCCGCGCCGGAAACTGAGCCCGTGCCGTTCGTACGGCCGGGCGGCCGCGACGCGTGCCGGGTCTATCTCCAGCCCGACGACCTCGGCGTCCGGTCGTGTGCGGCGCAGCCGCAGCATGAGTTCGACGGCCGTCCAGGGAGCGGCGCCGTAGCCGAGGTCGATGGCGAGGGGCGCCTCGTCCGCGCGCCGCAGCACGGGCGCGTGTGCCTGGGCGATCCAGCGGTCCATGCGGCGCAGCCGGTTCGGGTGGGTGGTCCCGCGAGTCGCCGTCCCGACGGGGCGGGAGGGGGCGCGGCCGGACATACGGCGAGCTTACGGCCTCCCCGTGACAGGGCCTCCCAGGCGTGCGTCTGATCTGCGACCGGTACTTCACCCTCCGTACACCGAACGAGGACCGGAATGTGGGTTTCCGCAAGCACGCTGTTCTCCGTGAGACGCATCCTGGGAATCATCCTCGCCGTGGTGCTGCTCGGCGGCGTAGCGGCGGCCGTCGTCGCGGGCGGCGAGACGGAGAAGGAAGGCAAGGACGGCGAAGGCACGGCGACGACGACCGTGCGCGGGGTGATCGGGTCCGAGAAGGCCGAGTTCTTCGCCGACCCGGAGGTGGCGAAGACCCTGGCCGCCCACGGGCTCATCGTCAAGGCGGAGAAGTCGGGCTCCTGGGCGATGAACGAACGGCCCCTCAGGGGTTACGACTTCGCCTTCCCGGGCAGCACGGCTCCGGCCAGGGAGCTGGCGCGGAAGGCCGGGGTCAAGGGGGAGCTGCCGCGCCCCTTCTACTCGCCGCTCGTGGTGGCGGCTCACCGCGACGCCGCCCGGGTCCTCGCCGACAACGGGCTCGCCGTGCTCGACGGCAAGAACAGCGGCACGCTGAAGATGGGCGCCTATCTCAAGGCGGCCGAGAGCGACCGCACCTGGCAGGAGCTGAAGGGCGGGGACGCGCACAGCCAGCTGACCGGGACGGTCTTCGTCACCAGCACCGACCCGGTCGCCTCCAACTCCGGTGCGCTCTATCTGGCCGCCGCCTCCTATGCCGCCGACGGTGGCCGGGTGGCCGCCGACGACGCGGACATCGACAGGACGGCCGGGCTGATGCGGAAGCTCATCGGAGTCCAGGGCGCCCAGCAGACCAGCTCCGACGCTCCCTTCCGCGATTTCGTCAGCGGTGCGGGCAACCCGCTGGTCCTGGTCTACGAGGCGCAGGTCGCCTCCCTGCTGATCCAGCGGCAGGACGTCGGTGACCTCGTCGTCCTCTACCCGGACACCACGGTCAACAGCGACCACACCCTGGTGCCGCTCACCACGGAGGGACGCAAGCTCGGCCGCCTGCTGAGCGGTGACGAGAAGCTGCGCGAGCTGGCGGTCCGGCACGGATTCCGGCCGCAGGGTGCCACTGCCGAGTTCGCCGCCGCCACCGAGCCCCACGCCGGCCACCTCAATCAGGACCTGAACGGAGTACGGCAGGCACCCGTGCCCACGGCCGAGGTGCTGCGGAAGATCGCGCAACGGGCCAAGAGCCAGTAGCCAGTAGCTGGGAGACCGACGTGTCCATCGGATCCACCGAACCCACCCGACCCACGAAGTCCTCCGAGGCGGCCGGGCCCACCGGGTCCACCGGCGGCGACGACTGGGTCCTCACCCCGCCCGAGCCCGTCGCCCCCGTCCCGAAGGAGAAGGCCGCGGGCCTGGTGCCGGTGCCGGAATCCGTACGGGAGGAGATGGAGCGCCGCGCCGCCGAGTACGTGGACGGGCTGGCCGCGCTCGACGCCCGCTCGCCCGAGTTCGCCACCCGCATAGGGGAGATCGCGGCGCTCGGCTCCGGCGAGATGCGCAGCGCCGCCCAGCAGTCCAACCGCATGCTCGACCGCACGGTGCGGTCTCTCGGCGAGGGCGAGGGCGGCGACAGCCAGACCCGGGTCTCCTCCTCGCTGGTCGAACTGCGCCGCACCGTCGAGGACTTGGACCCGCGAGAGGGGTCGCGCCGGGGTGCCCGGCGGCTGCTCTCCAAGCTGCCGGGCGGCAACAGGCTGCGCGACCACGTCGCCCGGTACGCCTCGGCGCAGGGCACCCTCAACAAGATCGTCGGCTCGCTGCGCGGCGGCCAGGACGAGCTGCGGCGCGACAACGCCGCGCTGCACACCGAGCGCATCCGTCTGTGGGAGACGATGGGCAAGCTCCAGGAGCACGTGATCCTGGCCGAAGCCCTGGACACGGCGACCGGGCAGCGCATCACCGACGTCGAGGCCACCGACCCCGTCCAGGCGGACGCGCTCCGTGCCGACGTGCTCTTCCCGGTACGGCAGAAGCACCAGGATCTGATGACGCAGCTCGCGGTGTGCGCGCAGGGCTATCTGGCGATGGACGTCGTACGCCGCAACAACGAGGAGCTGGTCAAGGGCGTCGACCGGGCGGCGACCACCACCGTTTCGGCGCTGCGCATCTCGGTGATGCTGGCATCCGCGCTGGAGAACCAGCGCAAGGTGACGGAGCAGGTCAACGCGCTGCGCGGGACGACGGAGGACCTGATCCGCGGCAACGCGCAGATGCTCGAAACGCAGAGCGGCGAGATCCAGCGGATCGCCGCCGACCCGGCGGTGGGCGTGGAGACGCTGCGGACGGCCTTCCAGCAGATCTACCGCACGCTGGACGCGATCGACGTGTACAAGGTGCAGGCGACGGAGTCGATGGCCACGACGATCGAGGCGCTGACGGGTGAGCTTCAGCAGGCGAACACGTACCTGGAGCGGACGCGCCCCGCGGACACGGCACAGGGCGGCCACCTGTGACCCGGACCCCGGGCAGCCCGTCACCCGTGCGCCGGGCGGGCGGGACCAGGGCGAGGCGCCGGGCGGCTGTCTGGCTGACCGCCGCCGCGCTGCTGGCGGGCACCGCCGCCTGCACCTCCGGTGGCTCGGACGGCTCCGAGGGCGGCGGTTCCCGTGGCGACCGCGCCCCGCGCACGCTGCGGGTTCTGGCCAGCAGTGAACTCGCCGACCTGAAACCGGTGCTGGAGCAGGCACGCGAGGCGACCGGCGTCACCGTGAAGGCGACCTGGACGGGCACGCTGGACGCCGTCGAGCAGGTGGCCTCCGGGAAGGCGGACGGCAGGTACGACGCGGTCTGGCTCGCCTCCAACGACTACCTGCGGCTGCGGCCCGCCGCCGCCGGAAAGATCGGGTCCGAGACTCCGCTGATGTCCTCACCGGTCGCGCTCGGGGTCAAGAAGGAGGCGGTCGAGCGGCTCGGCTGGCAGCCGGACGAGGTCACCTGGTCGCAGATCCACCGGGCGGCGGCGGACGGGAAGCTGTCCTACGGCATGACCGATCCCCTGCGCTCCAACTCCGGCTTCGCCGCGCTGATCTCGACCGCCTCGGCGCTCTCCGACGCCCAGTCCGCGCTTCGCGAGGAGGACGTGCGCGAGGCCGCGCCCGAGCTCGAGGAGTTCTTCGCCGGGCAGAAGCTGACCTCGGGGTCCTCCGGGTGGCTGGCCAGCGCGTACGAACGGCGCGGCTCGGTCGACGCCCTCATCAACTACGAGTCCGTGCTGCTCTCCATGAACCGCGACCGCGACACCGGTCTGACCGTGATCCGGCCGAAGGACGGCGTGGTCACCGCCGACTATCCGCTCACCCACCTCGCCTCGGCGTCCGAGGACGCGCGGGACTCGGCCGGCACCCTCGCCCGCCATCTGCGCAGCCCCGAGGCCCAGCGGGCGATCACGGAGCAGACGTTCCGCCGCCCCGTCGTCGCCTCGGTGGAGCCCGCGGCCGGGCTCTCCCAGGAGAAGCGGCACGAACTTCCCTTCCCCGGGAGCCAGTCCGTCGCCGACGGGCTCCTCGCCGCCTACGAGAACGAGCTGCGGCGGCCCTCACGCACCGTGTACGTCCTGGACACCTCCGGCTCGATGGCGGGCGGGCGCCTCGAAAAGCTGAAGAAGGCGCTCACCCGGCTCGCCGGTGCGGACACCTCCCCCGCCGGGGAGCGCTTCCGCGACCGGGAGGAGGTGACGCTGATGCCGTTCGGCACCGAGGTCAAACGCGTCCGTACGCACACCGTCCCCGAAGAGCGGCCCGCCGGGGCACTCGGGAGGATCCGCGGGGACGCCGACTCGCTGACCGCGGCGGGCAACACCTCGATCTTCAGCAGCCTGGAGGAGGCCTACCGCCATCTCGACAAGCGGGAGTCGGCGCTCGGAGACGACCGTTTCACCTCGATCGTGCTGATGACCGACGGTCAGAACACGACCGGTACGGACGCCGCCGGCTTCGAGTCCTTCTACCGGGGCCTGCCCGAACGCAGGCAGGAGGCACCGGTGTTTCCCATCCTCTTCGGCGACTCCGACCACGCGGAGCTGACGAGCATCGCCGAACTCACCGGCGGGCGCCTCTTCGACGCCAACGAGGGTTCGCTGGCAGGCGCGTTCGAGGAGATCCGTGGCTACCAGTAGGCGCGGGGGCTCCGGGGGCTCCGGGGGCTCCGGGAAGACGGGAAGGGGCGGCAGGGGCGGCAGGGGCGGCAGGGCACTGGCCTACCTGGAGTCGCGCAAGAACCTCACCGGAGGCACGGCCGGAGTCGTCGGCCTGGGCCTCACCTTCGCGGGTGTCGCGGGTGCCTACTGGCCCGTCGTGGTCGCGGGTCTGTACGGCGCGGGGGCGCTGATCGCCCCGCCGGAGCGGCCCGCCGCCCCGGACTTCCCCGATCCCACCGAGCAACTCGACGCCCTGCGCGCCGACTTCGCGACGCTCCGGGACTATCTGGCCAAGGTCGAGCTGCCGCCTCCGGCCGACGGCAGGCTCCTCGAACTGGACGAGGTGCTCGCTGCCCTGCTGGACCCGGACGGGCCGGGTGGTGCTCTGACGGACGATCCGGAGGCGCTGCACGCCCTGCGCCGGATCATTTCGCAGGATGTGCCGGAGGTGGTCGACACCTTCGTCCGCATCCGCTGGTGGACCCGTCTCGCGCCGGGCGGCGAGCCGCCCGAGCTGCACCTGGAGCGGCAGCTGGGCCTCCTCCACTACGAGGCCGCCGCGCTCGCCTCGATGCTGCGGGCGGTGGCGGAACGGCACCAGCAGACCCTTGAGCACTACCTCGAAGAGCGCAGGCGCTCCGAGTAGCCCGTACCGGATTCCCCAGGAGATTGGTCAAGATTTGGCAAACTAGAAATGCGGAGCAACCCCACCGGTGTTGTGCGGGTTGTTCCTGACGTGGAGGAGGCACCGGACCGTGAGCCAGCAGGTACCCCGGCTCGGTGGCCTCAGCGGCCGCGCCCATGGCGTTCTCGCCGCATCCTCCCTGCCCCGCCGGGTGCCACGGCGCGCGCGCAGGCCGCGCCGGGTCGCGATGCTCAGCGTGCACACCTCGCCCCTCCACCAGCCCGGCACCGGTGACGCGGGCGGCATGAACGTCTACATCGTGGAGCTGGCCAGGCAGCTGGCCGCCCGCGATGTCGAGGTGGAGATCTTCACCCGGGCGACGACCGGCGACCTGCCGCCCTCCGTGGAGCTGGCGCCGGGCGTGCTGGTGCGCCACATCGACGCGGGGCCGTACGAGGGGCTCGCGAAGGAGGAGCTGCCCGCCCAGCTGTGCGCCTTCACCCACGGCGTGATGCAGGCGTGGGCGGGTCACCGCGCCGACCACTACGACCTGGTGCACTCCCACTACTGGCTGTCCGGCCATGTCGGCTGGCTGGCGTCCGAACGCTGGGGCGTCCCCCTGGTGCACACGATGCACACGATGGCGAAGGTGAAGAACGCCGCGCTGGCGGGGGGTGACACTCCCGAGCCTCCCGCCCGGGTGATCGGCGAGACCCAGATCGTGCGGGCAGCCGACCGGCTGATCGCGAACACCGCCGAGGAGGCCGAGGAGCTGGTCCGCTACTACCTCGCGGCCCCGGCGAGCACCGCCGTCGTCTACCCCGGCGTGAATCTGAGCCGCTTCCGCCCCGCCGACGGCCGCGCCGCAGCCCGTGCCCGGCTCGACCTGCCGCAGCACGCGCTGATCCCCCTCTTCGCGGGGCGCATCCAGCCGCTCAAGGCCCCGGACATCCTGCTGCGGGCCGTCGCGGCACTCGTCCGGGACGACCCGGCGCTGCGCCGCAGACTGCTGGTCCCGGTGGTGGGCGGTCCCAGCGGCAGCGGTCTGGCGAAGCCGGAGGGCCTGCAGAAACTGGCAGCCCGGCTGGGCATCGCCGATCTCGTCCGCTTCCGGCCGCCGGTCGGTCAGGAGCAGCTGGCGGACTGGTACCGGGCGGCGAGCGTGCTGGTCATGCCCTCCTACAGCGAGTCGTTCGGCCTGGTCGCGGTGGAGGCGCAGGCATGCGGCACACCGGTCGTCGCAGCAGCGGTGGGCGGCCTGCCGGTGGCGGTCCAGGACGGCGTGAGCGGCTATCTCGTGCCCGGGCACGATCCCGCCGACTACGCGCGGGCTCTGCGCCGCTTCGTGGACGACGAGACGCGGGCGGAGCGGATGGGCGCTGCGGCGGCCCGGCACGCGCAGGGCTTCGGCTGGGAGGCGACGGCCGCCACGACGGTGGAGGTCTACGCCGATGCGCTCCAGGAGCGGCGCGGTCACCTACGATCCCTGCATGGCTGAGCGGAAGTCCGTACAGACAACACAGGCACACGGGGCACCGGAGGCGGACGCGGCGCCGGCGGCGGTGATCGAGCAGGTGCTGGAAGACGCCGGGCTGGAGTGGGAGAGCCCGGCCGACGGCACGTATGTCGTCACCCTTCCCGGCACCCGGAAGCTGTCCACCACCTGCTCGCTGGTCGTGGGGCGGCACTCGCTCTCGGTCAACGCTTTCGTCGTCCGGCACCCCGACGAGAACCAGGCCGAGGTGCACCGCTGGCTGCTGGAGCGGAACACCCGCATGTACGGGGTGAGTTACGCGATCGACCGGCTCGGCGACATCTATCTGGCCGGACGGCTGCCGCTGACGGTGGTGACCCCGGAGGGGCTGGACCAACTGCTGGGCACCGTCCTGGAGAACGCCGACGGATCCTTCAACACCCTGCTGGAGATGGGCTTCGCGAGCGCGATCCGCAAGGAGTACGAGTGGCGGGTCTCGCGGGGCGAATCGACCCGCAACCTGGACGCGTTCACCCGGCTGACCGGCCCTTCAGAGCCGAGCTGACTTTCGCACCCTCATCGGTTGCGGCCTTTCCCTGGACCGGTGCCTCCGCCGCCGTACCGTCTCCGCCCCGCGTGCCGCCGTCCTCCATGCCCCGCAGCAGCACTCCGTACCCCACCGCCACCGCCGTGCCGATCACCGCGCTGATCGCCCACAGCGTGTCCGGGCCGAACCGGTCGATGACGAAGCCGCCCAGCAGCGGCCCGGTCAACGCGGCCACCGACCAGGACAGCACGTACATCCCCTGATACCGGCCGCGTCCGTGCACTGGCGAGAGGCGTACGACGATCCCCATCTGGGTGGGCGAGTTGATGATCTCGCCCAGTGTCCAGACGCAGACCGCGACCATGTAGAACGCCACCGAGCTCGCGAAGGCGTGGAGCCCGAAGCCGTACCCGGCCAGCAGCGCGGAGACGACAAGCAGCCGGGCCGGGTCGCGATGCTCTATGAACCGGATGACCGGTAGCTGCAACAGCACGATCAGCAGCCCGTTCACCGCGATGACGAGCCCGAAGTCGGTGCTGGAGAAGCCCTGTAGGCCCATCGACACCGGCAGCGCCACGAACGCCTGCTGGATGAGGACCGCGAGCGCCAGATTGAGGCTGACGACCGCCATGAAACGGGCGTCGCGCAGCACCGTGCCCATCGAGACGACGACGGGCCCGGTCCCGGACGCAGCCCCCGCTTCCGTTCCCTGCCCTGTTGCCGGCTCGGCTTCCGAAACTGGCCCGTACTCCGGCCTGGACTCCGGCAGTTTCACGAAGACCACGATCGCGCACGCCAGCACCATCACCGCCTCGCCGACGAACAGGAACCGGTAGCTGTACTGCGCTATCAGCCCGGCGGCGGTCGACGAGACCGCGAATCCCAGGTTGATCGCCCAGTAGTTCAGCGCGAAGGCCCGCACCCGGTCCTCGGGCGCCACGATGTCCGCCATCATCGCCTGCACGGCGGGCCGTGAGCCGTTGGTGGCCATGCCCACCACAAACGCCAGCACCGCGATGGCGACCGGGCGTTCCACGAAGCCCAGCGCCGCCACCGAGACGGCCGTCAAGGTCTGCGAGATCAGCAGTGTCGGCCGCCGCCCCAGCCGGTCGGCGAGCACCCCGCCGCCGATCGAGGAGATCACACCACCCAGTCCGTACAGCGCACCGATCATCCCCGCGTAGGAGGCCGAATAGCCGCGCTCGACCGTCAGATAGAGCGCCAGGAAAGTGGCGACGAAGGCCCCGAGGCGGTTGATCAGGGTGCTGGTCCACAGCCACCAGAACTGCCGGGGCAGCCCCGACACACTCTCCCGGGCCGCTCGTCGGACGCCGGACAAAGACATGGGCCAACCCTCTGCTCGGATGACAGATGCGGGCGCCGGGCCCGCGCGCAGCCGGGCGCTTGCCGGTCATTGGCCTTGGTGTAAGCGGTCCAGGCGATGAGCGCACGTTACGCACGGACGGTCCGGCGAAGCCACTGGATTGACGGACACCGTCAAGCGAAGGCCGTGCGCGCCGGATCAGCCGCGCCGGTTAGTCTCGGAACATGGCCGACGCACCGTACAAGCTGATCCTCCTCCGCCATGGCGAGAGCGAATGGAACGCGAAGAACCTGTTCACCGGTTGGGTGGACGTCAACCTGACCGAGAAGGGTGAGAAGGAGGCGGTCCGGGGCGGCGAGCTGCTCAAGGACGCCGGACTGCTCCCCGACGTCGTGCACACCTCACTCCAGAAGCGCGCCATCCGCACCGCGAACCTCGCGCTGGAGTCCGCCGACCGCCTGTGGATCCCGGTCCAGCGCAGCTGGCGGCTGAACGAACGGCACTACGGCGCGCTGCAGGGCAAGGACAAGGCCCAGACCCTCGCGGAATTCGGCGAGGAGCAGTTCATGCTGTGGCGCCGTTCGTACGACACGCCGCCGCCGGAGCTCGCGGACGGTGCGGAATGGTCGCAGAGCGACGACCCGCGCTACGCCGACATCCCGGGCGAGCTGCGCCCGCGCACCGAGTGCCTCAAGGACGTCGTGGTCCGGATGCTGCCGTACTGGTACGACGGCATCCTGCCGGACCTGCTGGTCGGCCGCACGGTGCTGGTCGCGGCGCACGGCAACTCACTGCGCGCCCTGGTCAAGCACCTGGACGGGGTTTCGGACGCGGAGATCGCCGGGCTCAACATCCCGACCGGGATCCCGCTCTCCTACGAGCTGGACGCCGATTTCCGCCCGGTCAACCCCGGCGGCACCTACCTGGACCCGGAAGCGGCGAAGGCCGCGATCGAGGCGGTCAAGAGCCAGGGCAAGAAGAAGTAGGCCCCTCATGCAGCCCTGATGCAAGCCCCCTACCAGCGGTTCTCCGCTCGTAGGGGGCTTGTCCCACTCAGCCGCAGGCGCCCCCGCACTGGCAGGACCCGCCCGACTGGCAGCCGCAGCCGCAGCCCGGGCCGCAGGCGCAGGCACGGAGCTGGGGCAGCGGCACGGGGTGGTGGACGGCGGGGACGGCGGGCGCGGGCTGGTGCGGGGACTCGGTCATGAGTTCCTCCTCGACAAGGCGTTCCCGCCATTGCACGCCTGCCCGTCCCGGCGCATCAAGAGCGCGCGCACCGCGCATCCGTACCGGAGGAAGAAGCCCCGCCGCGCGCCCGCACGCCCCCTCGTCACACGCTCTCGACCGGAGCCGTCCCATCGGTGGGCACGTTGTTGCCGTCGAGCTCGTCCGCGTAGTCGCCCGTCACCAGATAGACGACCCGGCGTGCGACCGAGACCGCGTGGTCGGCGAAGCGCTCGTAGTAGCGGCCGAGGAGGGTGACGTCCACCGCCGTCTCGATGCCGTGCTTCCAGCGGTCGTCCATCAGGTGCTGGAAGAGGGTCCGGTGCAGGTCGTCCATCTTGTCGTCGTCCTGCTCGAGCTGGAGTGCCAGATCGACGTCCTTGGTGATGATGACCTCGCCCGCCTTGGCCATCAGGCGCTGCGCCAGCTGCCCCATCTCCAGCAGCGTGGCCTGAAGGTCACGCGGCACCGCGGAGTTGGGGAAGCGCAGCCGCGCCACCTTGGCGACATGCTGGGCCAGGTCGCCCGAGCGTTCGAGGTCCGCGCTCATCCGCAGCGAGGTGACGACGATCCGCAGGTCGGTGGCGACCGGCTGCTGCCGGGCGAGCAGCTGGATCGCCCGGGTCTCCAGATCGCGCTGCAGATCGTCGACCTTCTCGTCCGCCGCGATCACACTCTCGGCGAGCTTCAGATCCGCGTCCAGCATCGCCGCCGTGGCCCGCCCGATCGCCGAACCGACCTGCCGGGCCATTTCGACCAGGCTGTCGCTGATGGAATCGAGCTCCTCGTGGTACGCGTCCCGCATGATGGTCCTTCCCTCGCATGGCATGTTCACAGGAGCCTGAACCCCCTTGGACCGTGCTGCCCAGGGGAGCGGACGGTCTCACACAAGCAACGCTCCGCCCGAAATGCGTCTGCCTCCGACCTCCCAAGTGAATCAGCTCCGACACCGAGGTGAACTCTGGGGGACGAGTGTTCGAGTCCACCCGAGAAGGGCTGGGGTGCTGTCACAGATGCCGCATAACCTGGAGACATGGACGTGAACGCGGCAGTCGCCGCTGCGGCAGCGATCGCCGGGGTGTGTACCGGCGTCATCGCCATGCTGGCGTTCCGTTGGAGCGAGCGCGATCAGAACCGCCCCACGCGGAGCTCGCTGCACTCCGAGGCGGTGCTGCCGCCGGGCGTCGACACGGTGCTGTCCGTGCTGCGCTCCTCCGCCGTCGTCCTCGACGAGGCGGACAGCGTGGTCAAGGCCAGCTCGGCCGCGTACGCCCTCGGGTTGGTGCGCGGTGGCAGGCTCACCGTCGAGCCCATGCTCCAGATGGCCCGCGACACCCGCCGGGACGGAGAGATACGCCAGGTCGAGCTGGACCTGCCGCGTCGTGGCACGGGGCGGGGAGACGCACTCGCGGTCTCCGCCCGGGTCGCACCGCTCGGCTCCCGGCTCGTGCTCCTCCTGGTGGAGGACCTCACGGAGGCACGCCGCATCGAAGCGGTGCGGCGCGACTTCGTGGCGAACGTCAGCCATGAGCTGAAGACCCCGGTCGGGGCGCTCTCCCTGCTCTCGGAGGCCGTGTCGGATGCGGCTGAGGACCCGGAGGCGGTACTGCGCTTCGCCGGGCGCATGCAGAATGAGGCGACCAGACTGACCAGCCTGGTGCAGGAGCTGATCGACCTCTCCCGGGTGCAGAACGACGACCCGCTGGAGGACTCCGAGCCGATCGGAGTGGAAGGGCTGGTGGATGAGGCGATCGACCGCTGCAGCCAGACGGCGGGGAACAAGCAGATCACGCTGGCGTCGGGCGGCACCGCCGGACTGCACGTCTGGGGTAACCGGGGCCAGCTGGCAGCGGCGCTGGGCAATCTCGTCGAGAACGCCGTCAACTACTCTCCGGCCCGCACCAGGGTCGGCATAGCCGGGCGCCGGATCGCGGCGCCCGGTGGAGAGATGATCGAGATCGCCGTGACCGACCAGGGCATCGGGATCTCGTCGATGGACAAGGAGCGGATCTTCGAGCGGTTCTACCGCGTTGATCCGGCCCGCTCCCGCGCGACGGGCGGTACCGGACTCGGTCTCGCCATCGTCAAGCATGTGGCCGCTTCGCACGGCGGGGAGGTCACCGTGTGGAGCGCTGAGGGACAGGGGTCCACCTTTACCCTGAGGCTGCCTGAAGCAGGCAGCGCGCGGGAGCGGGCCGAGGCAGCCCGGCGCAGCCGGAACAGCCTGAGCGGCGCACTGCAGGATCCCGCCGACTTCGAAGACGAAGACGGCGAAGAGACCTTCACTTCAGATCAACACCTTTCTGCCCCGGAGGTCCTCCCGTGACCAGAGTGCTCGTCGTCGAGGACGAGGAATCGTTCAGCGACGCACTGTCCTACATGCTGCGCAAGGAAGGCTTCGAGGTCGCCGTGGCGTCCACGGGGCCGGAAGGGCTCGACGAGTTCGAACGCAACGGCGCCGACCTGGTGCTGCTCGACCTCATGCTGCCGGGGCTTCCCGGCACCGAGGTGTGCAGGCAGCTGCGTGGCCGCTCCAATGTCCCGGTCATCATGGTGACCGCCAAGGACAGTGAGATCGACAAGGTCGTCGGGCTGGAAATAGGAGCCGACGACTATGTGACCAAGCCCTTCTCCTCGCGTGAGCTGGTGGCCCGGGTCCGTGCCGTGCTGCGGCGTCGGGGTGAACCGGAGGAGGTCACCCCGGCGGCTCTGGAGGCGGGCCCGGTCCGGATGGACGTCGACCGGCATGTCGTCACCGTCTCCGGTGGCAAGGTCGATCTGCCGCTCAAGGAGTTCGACCTGCTGGAGATGCTCCTGCGGAACGCGGGCCGGGTGCTGACCCGGATGCAGCTGATCGACCGCGTATGGGGGGCCGACTACGTCGGCGACACCAAGACGCTGGACGTGCACGTGAAGCGGCTCCGCGCCAAGATCGAGCCCGATCCGGGAGCGCCGCGCTATCTGGTCACGGTGCGGGGGCTCGGCTACAAGTTCGAGCCGTAAACCGCGAAGGTCAGCACTGCCCGTGCCAGGGAGCACGGGCGGTCATACGGTCCCTGGTCGTACGTCCACGTGGTCGTACGGTCCACGTGTGAGGGCCCTGGACCGCCGAAGCGGCCAGGGCCCTCACACGTGCTGGACCGGTCAGTGACCGGCTTCGGTGCCCTCGGCAGCGTCGTCCGCGGCGCCGGCGTCGGCGGCCTCACTCGTGCCCGGGGCGGGTGTGCCCTCCTCCGAGGCGCCCGGCGCGGGGCTGCCGGAGGCGTTCGGGTCGGTCTGCCCCTCGGCGTCGTCGCCCGGCGTCTCGCCCCCTGGGGTCTCTTCGCCCGGCGTCGTGCTCTCGTCCTCCGGTGAGGCGGTCGGCGACGGCTCGGTGGGCGTGACGGTCGGACCGTAGTCCCCGTAGCTGTCGTGCTCCTCGGGCACCACGGTCGCGCGCAGCTTCACCGAGCCGGTGGTGCTGAGGTCGAACGAGATCTCCGGGGCGGAGCCGTTCTCGAGGGCCGCGCCGTCCATGATGACGGCCGAGGCGTTGCCCTTGCCGCCGAGGGCCAGGGAGCCGCCGGCGGGCACCTTCAGGCTCTCGCCCTTGGCGGGGGTCACCTGCACCGCGAGGCCGGACTCGCCGAGGGTGATCCCCTGGAGGGTCTCGGCCTTGTCCCCGGTGTTGAAGATCTTGGCGGTGATGGCGGCCGGACCGGGCCCCTCGGAGCCCTCGGTGGTGATGACGTTGGCGGCCTGTACCTGGATGTGGCCGACGTCGACAGCCGCGTTGTCCGGCTTGACCTGAAGCGTCTCGGCGTTGGTCCCTGCCGCACAGGCGGTGAGCGTGGCTGCGGAGAGCGCGAGGACGGTGGCGGCGAGGGTGCCGCGTCGAAGGCTGCTGCTCACGGCGGCGGCATCTCCTAGGGCGAGCTCTGGCGGCCGAACTGCATGCACGGTCGCGGAACGGTGTTGATCTGCTGGGGGCTCAGGTTACCGACCCCCTCCGGGGCTGCCGCACCCGCCCCTCCGCGGTACGCCCGCATGGTGGATCCAGCCGGTGGGGGCCCCGGAATATCGACCGCTGATCCGACGCGTGATTCATCTGCGGGGGATTCACCGGAAGATATGTGAGAGCTCCGTGGAATTGATCAACATGGATCAACTCAAGGCAAGGTCAATTCCTCGGAACGGCCGAACGGACCAACTCATTGACACGGTCAAAACGGGCAAATCGCCCATGGTGGTGAGATTTTCGAAGCCCGGTCGTGCGTGTTTCCCGCCCCTTGCAGACGTGCCCCGACCTGCGAATACCCGCCTCCGCAAGGCGGTCGCAGCACGTCACGGGTGCCCTTGTCAAGCCCCGAAATATGCCCTGACCTGCGAAAACGTCATTCAGAACGGTCCGTTCCCGTGTTAGCATGGATAGTCACGGAAGGGGTACCTGACACATGACGTTCAAGGTTGGCGACACCGTGGTCTATCCCCATCACGGGGCCGCGCTGATCGAGGCTATCGAAACTCGCCAGATCAAAGGCGTGGACATGACCTACTTGGTTCTGAAGGTCGCGCAAGGCGACTTGACGGTGCGTGTCCCGGCGGACAATGCGGAGTTCGTGGGTGTGCGGGATGTTGTCGGCTCCGAGGGCCTGGACAAGGTCTTCGAGGTGCTGCGCGCTCCGTACGCCGAGGAGCCGACGAACTGGTCCCGTCGTTACAAGGCGAATCTGGAGAAGCTCGCCTCCGGAGATGTCATCAAGGTGGCCGAGGTCGTCCGCGACCTGTGGCGCCGCGAGCGCGAGCGCGGTCTTTCCGCTGGTGAGAAGAGAATGCTTGCCAAGGCCCGCCAGATCCTGGTGAGCGAGCTCGCACTGGCGGAGAAGACCAACGAAGACAAGGCCGAGGCTCTGCTCGACGAAGTCCTCGCGTCCTGAATCCGTGGCGCCTTCATTGTGGCGTCTTGAATCTGTGGCGTCCTGACCTGGGACGTCCTGCTCTGCGAAGCTGAGAAGCGGCCCGGCGAAGCTGAAGAAGCGACCCAGCCGCGGCGCCGATCGATGCCGACCTCGCTTCGCGCATGCTGCGCGTCACACATGCCGCGGTGCCCGGGAATCCACCCGATCCCGGCGCTGCGGCATGTCTGTTGTGGCGCAGCTGTTGCGGGGCAGCTGCAGCCGTCCGGTGCTTCTGTGCGCTTGTTGTGCGCCTACCTGCTGTCCGCCTGCCGTGCCTGCCAGTCGTATTCTGGTGTGCCGGGCCCGGGCAGTGGGCTCGACCGGTCGTCACGGAAGGGGCCGATCGAGCCGTCGCGCCCGGCACGCTCTGGCCATACCCATCCCGGCTGAGGAAACAAACCTGAACGCCCAACCGAAGTCAACAGAGCCCGCCGAACTCCGCACCGCCGCCGTCATCCCCGCCGCCGGCCGGGGTGTACGGCTGGGCCCGGGGACGCCCAAGGCTCTCCGTGCGCTGAACGGCACGCCGATGCTGGTCCACGCCGTGCGCGCGATGGCCCGTGCCCGAGCCGTCTCGCTGGTCGTCGTCGTCGCCCCGCCGGACGGCGCCGGGGAGGTGCGGCACCTGCTGGACGAGCATCTGACCCACCAGACCTCGGACGGCGTCGACGTCATCGTGGTGCCCGGCGGCGACACCCGCCAGGACTCCGTGCGGCTCGGTCTCGCCGCGCTCCCCGCCGACATCGGCACCGTGCTGGTGCATGACGCCGCGCGTCCCCTCGTCCCGGTCGACACGGTGGACGCCGTGGCCGCGGCCGTACGCGACGGCGCGCCCGCGGTCGTACCGGCCCTGCCGGTCTCGGACACCATCAAGGAGGTGTCGCCCGGCGTGCAGCCGGGCGGCCCCGAGCCCGTGGTCGGCACCCCCGACCGCGCGCTGCTGCGGGCCGTGCAGACACCGCAGGGCTTCGACTACGGCACGCTCGCCGAGGCGCACGAGCGTGTCGCCCGAGAGGGTGACGGTGCCACGGACGATGCCGGGATGGTCGAGCGGATGGGCGTCCAGGTCGTCGTGGTGCCGGGGCACGAGGAGGCGTTCAAGGTGACCCGCCCGCTGGATCTGGTGCTGGCCGAGGCAGTACTCGCCCGCAGGAGGGCAACCGATGGCTTCTGAACACGCTGTCGAGCAGACCGCTGACCGGACCGCTGGTCACACTGCTGAGCACTCGCCGCCCGTGCCGCTGCCGCTGGTGGGCGTCGGCACCGACGTGCACGCATTCGAGTCCGGCCGTCAGCTGTGGTGCGGCGGCCTGCTGTGGTCGGCCGAGGATTCCGGCGGATACGGGCTGGCCGGGCACTCCGACGGCGATGTCGCCGCGCACGCGGCCTGCGACGCGCTCTTCTCCGCCGCCGCGCTCGGCGACCTCGGCGCCCACTTCGGCACGGACCGCCCCGAGTGGTCCGGTGCCTCCGGTGTCACGCTGCTCGCCGAGGCGGCCCGGATCGTACGGGCGGCGGGCTTCGGGATCGGCAACGTCGCGATCCAGGTGATCGGTGTCCGGCCGAAGATCGGCAAGCGGCGGCAGGAGGCCCAGGAGGCGCTGGCGGCGGCGGTGGGCGCTCCGGTCTCGGTCTCCGGCACCACCACGGACGGTCTTGGTCTCACCGGCCGGGCGGAGGGCGTCGCGGCCGTCGCGACGGCCCTGGTCGTACGGCAGGCGCCGTCCTGAGTTCCTGAGGGAGCACGGCGCCGTACGGGATCCGGGTGGGAATCCGGCGCCGCGGCATGAGGTCCGCGCCGGCGCGGTACCTGTGGGGCTGTGCGGCGCGCGCCGCACGCGCCAGCATTCCGGACCGCCATCGGAGGACTCCGTGACCGCCGCACTCTCGAACGACCTGAAGAAGACCCTCGACGGCAGGGTCTTCATCACCCTCGCCACCCTCCAGCCGGACGGCAGCCCGCAGGTCTCGCCGGTGTGGGTGAAGCGGGACGGGGACGAACTGCTGGTGTCCACGACGACCGACCGCCGCAAGGTGCTGAACCTGCGGCGCGACCCGCGCGTCACCGTCGTCGTCCAGCCCGCGGACGAGCCCTACACGTACGCGGAGATCCGTGGCACCGCCACGATGACGACCGAGGGCGGACCGGAACTGATCGACGAGCTGGCGCGGAAGTACGAGGGCAAGAGCTACGCCGAGTTCAACCCGAGGTCGGGCGAGGACGCCCCGCGGATCGTCGTGCGGATCACGCCCAGCAAGGTCGTCGGCCGACTCTGAGACCCGCGGCGTAAAGCGGGCGCGGTCCGGCGCACGCTCCGTCTACTCTTGATGCGTGACTCTTCGCCTGTACGACACCAGCGCCCGGCAGACACGTGACTTCGTCCCGCTCGAACCGGGCTGTGTCTCGATCTACCTCTGCGGCGCCACGGTGCAGGCTGCCCCGCACATCGGCCACATCCGGTCCGGTCTGAACTTCGACATCATGCGCCGCTGGTTCGCGTACCGCGGCTTCGCGGTGACCTTCGTCCGCAACGTCACCGACATCGACGACAAGATCATCGCGAAGTCCGCCGACCAGGGCCGCCCGTGGTGGGCGATCGGGTACGAGAACGAGCGCGCGTTCAACGACGCGTACGACGCGCTGGGCTGCCTGCCGCCCACCAACGAGCCGCGCGCCACCGGCCACATCCCCGAGATGGTCGAGATGATGCGCACGCTCATCGACCGGGGCCACGCGTACGCAGCCGACGGCAACGTCTACTTCGACGTCCACTCCTACGACGGGTATCTCGCGCTGTCCAACCAGGAGCTGGACAACCTCCGCCAGCCCGAGGGCGAGGGGGAGACCGGCAAGCGGGACCCGCGGGACTTCGCCATGTGGAAGGCCGCCAAGCCGGGCGAGCCTAGCTGGGCGACCCCGTGGGGCGCCGGGCGGCCGGGCTGGCACCTGGAGTGCTCGGCCATGGCGCACAAGTACCTGGGGAGCGCCTTCGACATCCATGCCGGCGGCGTCGACCTCGTCTTCCCGCACCATGAGAACGAGATCGTCCAGTCCCGGGCGTACGGCGACGACTTCGCCGCGTACTGGACGCACAACGCCTGGGTGACCATGAGCGGCGAGAAGATGAGCAAGTCGCTCGGCAACTCGGTGCTGGCGTCCGAGATGGTCAAGCGCTGGCGCCCGATCGTGCTGCGCTACTACCTCGGCACCCCGCACTACCGCTCCACCATCGAGTACAGCGAGGAGTCGCTGCGCGAGGCCGAGACGGCGTTCGCCCGCATCGAGGGCTTCCTGCACCGGGTGACGGAGCTGACGGGTGACATCGAGCCCGCCTCCGAGGTGCCGCCCGCGTTCGCCGAGGCGATGGACGACGACCTGGGCGTGCCGCAGGCGCTGGCCGTTGTGCACAACACCGTCCGGCAGGGGAACTCCGCACTGACCGCCGACGACAAGGAGAGCGCCGCCGCCCGGTGCGCCGAGACGCGCGCGATGCTGGGTGTGCTGGGGCTCGACCCGATGGACCCGAGCTGGGGTGCGTCGGCCGGTGGCGCCCACGGCGCCCAGGCGGACCTGCACGGGGTCGTCGACTCGCTCGTCTCCCTGGTGCTCGAACAGCGGCAGGCGGCGCGGCAGCGCAAGGACTACGCGGCGGCCGACGCCATCCGTGACCAGCTGCAGCGCTCCGGGCTGGTGATCGAGGACACCCCGGCGGGCCCGCGCTGGGAACTGGCGCCGGGGCAGGCAAGGGTTCCCGGCAGCGGCCCAGGCCCGAGCAGGGACTTTCGCAACACGCACTAGGCGGCGGGGCGGCGGCCGGGCAGCCCGCGGGGTCCGCACCGGGCGCGGGATGGTATGCGCCCGGCGGCCCGTATCCTGGAGTCTTCCGGGCACCCGTCGGCATCTGAGGGCGGGCTCACCGGCACGGCCGTTCGATCGACGGCAGTAAGCGGAAATCGACGGCGGCAAGCAGAGAAGTAGGTGGCCCCATGGCCGGGAACAGCCAGCATCCCAACCGGCGTACGTCCAAGAAGAAGGGCCCGCAGGTCGGCAGCGGTGGTCAGCGCCGCCGCGGGCTGGAGGGCAAGGGCCCGACGCCGCCGGCGGAGATGCGCAAGGGCCATGCAAAGCAGCGCGTGGCGCAGGTGAAGGCGCGCCGGGCGCAGGGCAAGCCCACCGGCGGGCCCCGGCGCGGGGGGCCGAAGGGCACCTCCGAGATGGTCGTCGGCCGCAACTCGGTACTGGAGGCGCTGCGCGAGGGCGTGCCCGCGAACATCCTCTACGTCCAGCAGTTCATCGACAACGACGAGCGGGTGCGCGAGGCGCTGCGGTTCGCCGGTGAGCGCGGCGGCATCCATCTGATGGAGGCGCCGCGACCGGAGCTCGACCGGATGACCAACGGCCTGAACCACCAGGGAATGGTGCTGCAGGTCCCGCCGTACGAGTACGCGCACCCGGACGACCTGGCCCGCGCCGCCTACGACGACGGCGAGGACCCGCTGATCGTCGCGCTGGACGGCGTGACCGACCCGCGCAACCTCGGCGCCGTGGTGCGCTCCGCCGCCGCGTTCGGCGGGCACGGCGTGGTCATTCCCGAGCGGCGTGCCGCCGGTATGACGGCGGGGGCGTGGAAGACCTCGGCGGGCGCCGCCGCGCGCATCCCGGTCGCGCGCGCCACCAATCTGACCCGCGCGCTGGAGGCGTACCAGAAGGCGGGGGTGACGGTCGTCGGCCTGAGCGCGGACGGCGACACGGAGCTGCACGAACTGAATGTGCTGGACGGGCCGGTGGTGATCGTGATCGGCTCCGAGGGCAAGGGGCTTTCCCGGCTGGTCGGCGAGACCTGTGACCTGCGCGTCCGGATTCCGATGCCCGGAGGCGCGGAGTCGCTGAACGCGGGCGTCGCGGCCGGGGTCGTGCTCTACGAGGCGTCTCGCCGCCGCGCCTGAGCCGCCGCCGCGCCTGAACCGGGCCCGCGCCGCCGCGTGGCGGTGCTTGACGGGTCTCGGACACTAGGCCGGGTCAAGGCAGTGTCCTAAGCGTCCGTCACTCGGTTAGATGAGTGTGGACACCAGAACACCCCGCACAACCGTCCCTCCGGGCAACCGGAACGGGGAGGCGGCAAGGGGCCCAGCGCGCGGATTCGCCGCTGACGAGGACGTGCTGAGCACGGTGAAGGTTCCGTGCGACCCGGCGCAGGTCGTCGTGAACCACGCGAGCTTCCGTGTGCGGCTGCCCGGGCCCGTTCCCCGGAACACCGCGTACGACCTCGCTCGGGAGCGGGCCGCGTGGGAGCGGAGCGCCCGCGAGCGGGCGGTCCGTGAGGGACCGCGGCACGAGGGAACGCTGCACGAGGCGGCGGCCCGCACGGCGCCCCGTGCAGCGCGGCGGCAGGCGCCCATGGTGTGGAGCGGACGCACCGGGCCCGAAGACACCGGTGCGATGCGGCTCCTCCAGGCCGTCCGGGTCCCGGCCGCCGGGTTCGGGGCCCCGGGCGGTCCCGGGGCCGGGTCTGGCGGCGGTGGTCTCGACACGGTGATCGGTCCGGACTACGGCGCGCGCTCCGGCGGGTACGCAGTCGGCTACCCGGACGAGGAGGCGACGAACGCCTCCACCCAGGCCCTGCCACGGATCGGCGGCCCGGACGCGCCGTACATCGTCGGTCCGCGCGCCCCCCAGCCGCCCGATCCGCCCGAGCCTGCCTGGCCGCTGCTCACCGGGATCCGCCCGGTCGGCAGCGCGTACGACGACCCGGCGGCGCCGCGCACCCACGCGCCGGGCAGCGGCACGGAGCCGGACTACGAAACGGGCAGGGAGGCGGACGCGGAGCCGGCCGCCGACCCGCGCTCGCCGTACACCACCCGCCGGAGCGGCTCCGTACGGCACGCCTACTACCCCGGGCGCCGGATGAACCTCGGCGTGGTGCTGCTGCCGCTGCGGATCTTCCTCGGGTTCATCTCGATCTATGCCGGGATGGGCAAGCTCTGCGACCCCGTCTACTTCGACGGCGGCGAGCGCGGCTCCATGGTCACCTGGCTCCGCTCGCTGGAGCCCTGGGCGATCGCCTCGCCGCTGCACGAGTTCGCGCTCGCCCACCCGGTCGGCGCCGGGCTCACGGTCTCCTTCCTCCAGGTGATCGTCGGAGTGCTGACGATCTTCGGACTCTGGCAGCGGCTCGCCGGGAGCATCGGCGTGCTGCTCTCCGCCGCTTTGATCATGACGGTCAGCTGGCGGACGGTGCCCGCCTACGACGCCCCCGACATCATCTATCTCGCCGCCTGGAGCCCGCTGATCATCGCGGGCGCCCCCGTCTACTCGGTGGACGCCAGGCTGGCTGGTGAGGCATGGCGGCGGCTCGGACCGCGCGTCGAGGTCGCGGACCTGCGACGCCGGGTACTGCGCCGGGGCGCGGCGCTGGCCACCGTCGTCGCCGGTTCCGCACTGCTCCTCGGCGCGCTCCTCGGTGGTGCCGTGCGCTCCTCCCAGACGGTCACCGTGCCGGGCACGGGAGAGCCGCCGACGAACCGGCTGCCGGGCTCGGCACTGCCCGAGGAGCCGCGCGAGAGCGACGGCCGTGGCGGCCGCAGTCCGAGCGCGGAGCCGTCCGGCGCGAGCAGTTCGCCGAGCCCTTCGGCCTCCACCTCCGGCCCTTCCGGCGCGGCGAGCAGCGCACCGGGCACGCCCACGCAGCGGCAGACCGTACGGGCGCCGCAGCAGCCAGCACCCGTACGGTCCGCCGATACCGCCCCCGCCCCGGCGCCGACCGCGGGGACGACCGGCGAAGGTACGCCCAGCGGCGGCAGTACGGCGGGCACTTCGGTCGGCGGCGGCAGCGGTGGCGACACCGGCGGCGCGGCCGGGGGCGGAAACGGAGCCGCGCGTGAGCGGAGCGGCGGGAGCGACGGCGAGGGCGGGCGTGGGGCCCTGGGCGGCCTGCTGGGATGAGCCGCGCTGTGCTTGTACTGCGCTGAGCTGCGCTGAGTCGCACTGAGCTACCGAGCTGTACCGAGGGCCGTTCCGGTCAGCCGCCCGCGAGTTCCCTGGCGGCCTCCGTCAGATCCTTCGCGGTGTCGATCGCCCTCCAGTACGCCCCCTGCGGCAGGGGGAACCCCGCGAGCCTGCGCTCGCGTGCCAGCCGGGGGAAGGTGGTGCGCTCGTGGTCGCCACGCTCCGGCAGCAGCCCGGCGAAGGCGGCGGAGAAGACGTAGACCCCCGCGTTGATCAGGTACGGGGACGGCGGGGACTCGATGAAGTCCAGTACGTGCCCGAACTCGTCGGTCTCCACGGCCCCCCAGGGGATGCGGGGCCGGGCCAGGGCAAGGGTGGCCGTCGCGTCCCGTTCGGCGTGGAAGGCGGCCAGCTCGCGGAGCGAGAAGCGGGTCCAGATGTCGCCGTTGGTGGCGTACCACGGCTCGTCGGGGCGCGGCAGTGAGGCCGCGGCGAACTTCAGTCCGCCGCCGCGGCCCAGTGGCTCCCGTTCGATCACCGTGCTGACGCGCAGCGGCAGTTCGGCGCCGGCGAGCCACCGCTCCAGCACCTCTGCGAGATGCCCGCAGGAGACGACGACGTCGGTGACGCCCTCGGAGGCCAGCCAGGCGAGCTGATGGCCGATGATCGGCACTCCGGTGCCGGGGATCTCGACCATCGGCTTGGGGCGGTCGTCGGTGTACGGACGCAGCCGTGACCCCTGGCCTCCGGCCAGCACCACGGCCTGGGTGGGATGCGCCGGATCAGGCCGATCGGGCTGCTCCCGGTGGACGTACGGGTCGTACGGGTCATGCTGCTCACGGGTCATGCTGCGCACCCTATGGGCAGGACCCGCCGGACAGGCCCTAGTGGAGTTGGGCGACGCCGGTGGCGAAGGAGGTGTCGCAGACGGGGCGGGCGAACTCCTGGGCACGGTGTGCGGCACCGTACTTCTGGACGGCCGCGCGGCCGAGCGCCCTGGCGATCGACGTGCAGTGCCGGGCGAGCGAGGGCCTGCGGTTCATCTCCTTCTGGAGGCTGGTGAGGGCGACACCCGGGTTCTGCTCCCGGAGCTCCGTGATCAGGCGCTCGCGGAGCAGGGCCTGCGGGGTGCGGGGGGCGTCGGCCTCCTGCGGGGAGGAGGCGCGGTCCGCGGCTGCGGTGAGGACCTGGGTGTCGGTGGGTGAGGTCGTCGCCCACGGCACGCGGGTGACCGCGAGCGTCCCGGAGAGGACGAGGACGACCGGGAGGACGAGGGCGAGGGATCGGCCGATTCGGCGGGCTGCGTGGTTCACGGTGGCGATGGTAGCGAGGAGTGGTGATTTGGCGACATTTAGTCACCCTGTCGAGGGACAACAAACTTCGTTGCCCGTCTGCCGTGTTGACGCGGGTGATCGAAAAGGGGCCGTACCTCCGGATTCCCCGGAGGTGCGGCCCCATCCGTGCTCAGGCGCTCAGGCGCTCAGGAGGTCAGGCGCTCGCCGGTCGAGGTCGAGAACACGTGGGTCTCGCCCCCGCGCGGCACGACGTGGATCACGGAGCCCTTGTCGGGCACCGCACGGCCACTGACCCGGATGACCAGGTCCTCGCTCTTGTCGCCGATCTTGGCGGTGCCGTAGACGTAGCCGTCGGCGCCCAGCTCCTCCACGACGTTCACATCCACCGCGAGGCCCGCGGGCTCGTCCTTGGACAGCGACTTGCCCTCGCCGTCGACGATGTCGAAGTGCTCCGGCCGGCAGCCGACGGTGACGGTGGTGTCGCCCTTCTCCGATGCGGCTGCCAGAGCCGCCCGCTCGACCGGCACGACGCTGTTGCCGAACTTCACGCCGCCGTCGATGATCGGCGCCTCTATGAGGTTCATGGCGGGGGAGCCGATGAAGCCCGCGACGAAGAGGTTCGCCGGCTTGTCGTACATGTTGCGGGGCGAGTCGACCTGCTGGAGCAGGCCGTCCTTGAGCACGGCCACCCGGTCGCCCATGGTCATGGCCTCGACCTGGTCGTGCGTGACGTACACGGTGGTGATGCCGAGGCGGCGCTGGAGGCCGGCGATCTGCGTACGGGTCTGCACCCGGAGCTTTGCGTCGAGGTTCGACAGCGGCTCGTCCATCAGGAAGACCTGCGGCTCACGGACGATGGCCCGGCCCATCGCGACACGCTGCCGCTGACCGCCGGAGAGCGCCTTCGGCTTACGGCCCAGGTAGTCCTGGAGGTCCAGGATCTTGGCGGCGTCCTCGACCTTCTTCCGGATGTCGGCCTTGGGTACGCCGGCGATCTTCAGCGCGAAGCCCATGTTGTCCGCGACGGTCATGTGCGGATACAGCGCGTAGTTCTGGAACACCATGGCGATGTCCCGGTCCTTCGGCGGAAGGTGGGTGACGTCACGCTCACCGATGCGGATGGAGCCCTGGTCCACGTCCTCCAGGCCCGCGAGCATCCGGAGCGAGGTGGACTTGCCGCAGCCGGAGGGGCCGACGAGGACGAGGAACTCACCGTCCGCGATGTCGATCTCGAGTTTGTCGACGGCCGGCTTCTCCTGGCCCGGGTAGATCCGGGTGGCCGACTCAAAGGTGACCGTAGCCATGCTGTTGTCTCCTTCACCGGCAGGTACGTGCCGGACGATCCGTAGTAAAGGTCTAGTCCTCTGTGTTGCGGGGACGTTCCGTGACGTTAACCCGTGGGCCTCGGGTTTGTCAGTAGCCGGGAAGCGGTCGGCCCGCGGCCCGGGGCGCTGTGGAAACTCCCCGTCAACGCGCCATCGCGGCCAGGTACACTACGGGGCACGCCGCCTTAGCTCAGCCTGGTTAGAGCATCTGTCTTGTAAACAGAAGGTCGTCGGTTCGAATCCGACAGGCGGCTCGACTGAGGATCAGGCCGCTCTCTGTCCGCGGCTTGATCCTTTCGTACGACGAGGAGACTGCCCGGTGACCGAACTCGCACTCGGGCCCAGCTGGCTCGATCCGGACTACCTGATCCAGACGTTCGGCCTGCTGGGCATTCTGACGATCGTCTTTGCCGAGTCGGGTCTGCTGATCGGCTTCTTCCTGCCGGGTGACTCGCTGCTGTTCACGACGGGGCTGCTGGTCGCGACCGACCAGTATCTGAACTATCCGCTGTGGCTGGTGTGCGTCCTCATCGTCATCGCGGCGGTGGCGGGCGACCAGGTCGGCTACCTGTTCGGGCGCAAGGTGGGCCCCTCGCTGTTCCGGCGCCCGGACTCCCGCGTCTTCAAACAGGAGAACGTCGAGAAGGCGCACGAGTTCTTCGAGAAGTACGGCCCCAAGTCGCTGGTCCTGGCCCGCTTCGTCCCGATCGTCCGGACGTTCACGCCGATCATCGCGGGCGTCAGCCGGATGAACTACCGCACGTTCGTCATCTACAACATCGTCGGCGGCACGCTGTGGGGCGCCGGTGTCACTCTGCTGGGTGCGGGTCTGGGCCAGATCGATTTCGTGCACGCGCACATCGAGCCGATCCTGCTCGGGATCGTGCTGCTCTCGGTGCTCCCGATCGTGATCGAGTACCTGAGGGCGCGCCGCGGCTCCGCGAAGGAGGCGGCTGCCGTCGCCACAGCAGGGGCGGCCGGCGACTCTCCGGACCAGGCCCCGCCGGCCGGCCCGTCCGACGGCACCAACGGCCCCGCCACCGCCCCCGGAGGCAAGAAGCCCAAGCGCCGCGGCCGCCACGCCCTGCGCTGACGCCGGACAGAGCCCAGGCGGTCAGGACCAGTCACGGCCGGTGCGGCCGCGCTTGACGTCCGCGCGTTGCTTCTTCTCACGCAGCCGCCGCTCGTTGATGCCGCGCGGGATTTTGTTCTTCCGGCGCTGCCGGGGCGGGGGCGCCGTCGCCTCGGCAAGCAGCGCCGCCATCCGGACGGCCGCCGTCTCGCGGTTGCGCCACTGGGAGCGGTGCTCGCTGGCCCGCACCGCCAGCACGCCGTCCACCAGCCGCCCGGCCAGCCGCTCCAGGGCGCGCGCCTTCCACACCTCGGGAAGCGACTCCGTCTTCGCGAGGTCGAAGCGCAGCTCGGCCGCGCTGTCGGTGGTGTTCACATGCTGCCCGCCTGGGCCGGAGGATCTGGAGAAACGCCAGCTGAGCTCGGCCTCCGGGAGGGAGACCGAGCCGCGGATGAAATGAGGCCCGGACATGTGTCCCATGTTCCCGCCTTCAGGGCTCCGCGTCACCGTGTTTTCCGGCTGTGGACGGTCCGGCAGGGAAAGTCGGGCAAAGAAGGTAAAGAAAACTGGAACCCGCCCCTCGCTCGGCTGCGTTGGGGAGGGTGAGAGGGTGAGGTTCAGACCCGCCAGCCTCACCAGAGTTCAGCGTTCCCATAGAGAAGGGCATTCCCCATGGCTGTAAGCCTGTCCAAGGGCGGCAACGTCTCGCTTACCAAGGAGGCGCCTGGCCTCACGGCCGTCACGGTCGGCCTCGGCTGGGACGTCCGCAGCACCACGGGTACGGACTTCGACCTCGACGCCAGCGCCATCGCGGTCAACGCGGAGGGCAAGGTCTACTCCGACCAGCACTTCATCTTCTTCAACAACAAGGCAACGCCGGACCAGTCGATCGTGCACTCCGGCGACAACCTCACCGGCCAGGGCGAGGGCGACGACGAGGCGATCAACGTCAACCTGGCGGCGCTGCCGGCGGACATCGACAAGATCGTCTTCCCCGTCTCGATCTACGACGCGGAGACCCGCAGCCAGAACTTCGGCCAGGTGCGGAACGCCTACATCCGCGTGATGAACCAGGCGGGTGGCACCGAGATCGCGCGCTACGACCTCAGTGAGGACGCGGCGACCGAGACCGCCATGGTCTTCGGCGAGCTGTACCGCAACGGCGCGGAGTGGAAGTTCCGTGCCGTCGGCCAGGGCTACGCCGCCGGTCTCACGGGCATCGCGCAGGACTTCGGCGTCAACATCTGAGGTCTGCCCCACCACACGGTCGCGGCGTTCTTCTCCCGGAGTCAGGGGGCGAGGGGCGCCGCGGCTGTCTCCCCGCCACCGGCGGTCAGGACCCCAGATGGGTGCGCAACTCCCGGGCCACCGTGCTGACATCCGCCTGGCCCCGCTTGGTCGCCTCCACCAGGTCGGCGAAGGTCTCCGCGTCCGGCAGGGCCTTCGCGCCCGCGACGCGCAGATAGGAGCGGGTCGCGGCGGCGGCGTAGAACTCGTTCATCGGTGATTCCAGCGGCGGGCAGACCACCAGGGTGTGCAGGAACGCCGCCGCCCGCCAGGCGAGATCCGGTGCCGGTGCGTCGGCGACGAGCACGAGGTCGTTCTGATGCCGGGCGACAGCGGCCACCACGCCCGAGGGGTCCCATACGGTCGGGTCGGAGGGAAGATGATGCGCGAGGGCGCTCCATGCCCACTCCATGGTGATCTTCACAGTCCGAATCGCTCCTGGAAGTAGTCCCAATGCTCGGCGAACTCGTCGACACCGGCGAGGAACCTCGCCCGGTTCTCGTCCAGTTCTCGCTTCGTCGCTTCGGTGATCAGCGCCGTGACGGTCGTGCCCTGCTCCGCCGCGCGAGCCTTGAGGCGCTCGTGGAACTCCTCGTCCAGGCGGATCGTGACGTGCTTTGACATGGGCTCACCGTACAGCGAGCTCGCTGTACGGGCCATCACACCCGTACCCGTACCCGAAAAGCTACTTGCGGGCGACGCCCGGTCGCAAACTCGTTACCCAATGTCATGCCCTGGGGCTGGGCGGGGAGGGTATCCGGCGTGGCACCATCAGGGTGTGCTCGATATCGGCTATTCCCTCTCCGGGCGCTTCCCCGACCCGCCGCAGACCAACTACCACTCGGCGGACGTACGGATGCTCCGGCACGATCTGTTCTGTGGGGACGTCTATCTCGCGGACACCGATACGGGCCGCGAACTGGCCACCAAGTGGGGCTGGTTGTCGGTGCTGGATTTCGGGTGGGCGCTGTGCGACATCGTCGAGCGGATCGACAAGGACCCGCTCGGCAGCCGGTCGGCCACACCGCAGCACGCCGAAATCGACTTCACCGAGAGCACCGACCGCATGGTGTTCGAGCGCCGGTTCGGCTGGGTGGACATCACCGCGGACTGGCAGTACACCGATGATCCGCCGCTGACCGTCCGGCACGCGACGCTGCGCCGTGAGGCGCGCGACTTCCTGCACGACCTCCTCGCGGATCTGACGGACATGCATGACGGGCTCGACAGCAACCCCGTCATCTGGGAGCTCCAGGCACGCTTCCCCCGGCTCTGACGGACAGCCCCTGGGGCCCGCTCCTCTCCTGACGACTCCTTACGACCTGATCCACCGGCTGGTCGTGCACCAGGTCGTTACGCCCCGCCCTCGTGGCCGTCCTCGACCCGGATGCCCAGCTGAAGTGCGAGCGCCGGGGCCAAGTCCAGCAGCTGTGCCGAGCTGATGACGGCTCCGGCCAGCCGGTCCAGGCCGGCCGCGATGCCCAGCTCCGCCGCGTCCCGCAAGTCGACGTCCTTCATCGTCGCGCCGTGGAAGTCCGCCTGGCGCAGCACGCACCCGGCGAAGCTCACCCGCTCCAGTCGCGCGTCTGCGAAATCCGGCTCGATCAGGACGCAGTCCTCGAAGACCACGTCGGTCAGCACGGACTGGCGCAGATTGAGGAAATCGATCTTGCCGCCGCGCACGACGGTGCGCATCAGCCGGGAGCCGTGCAGCTGAACCCCGCCCAGCCGGGCGTCCGTCAGCTCCACATCGCGGAACTCCGCGCTCGCCAGGTTCGTGCCCACACCCGTGACTCCCTCGAACACGGAGTCGATCAGCCGCACCTTGCGGAGCACGGCCTCGCCGAGTGCGCAGCGGTAGACGCCGCACTCCAGGAAGGTCGCGCCCGCGCCCTCCGCCCCGCCGAGGTCGAGGTCGGTGAAGGCCAGCCCGTCGTAATCCCCGTCCGCCCGCAGGGCTCTCTCCTCGAAGGGGCGGAGTGCGGGCAGTGAGATGCCGGGGCGCTGCGGCGGGGCCACGCCGCCCGCTCCGCGGCCCCGCTTCCCGCCACGCCCCCGGGCGCCCCGCGCTGTGCCGCCTCGTGCCGCACCGTCTCGTGCCGTGCCTCGTGCCTCGCCCGTCGCCATGCCCCCATCCTGCACGGCGCCACTGACAGTGGCGGGACGGCGGGAGATTGACATGAAGTGCCCTTTAAGTTGGATGCTCGGCCCGAGAGTCACCGACGACAGGAGTCCACGATGCGCGCCATCCGCCTGCATGCCTTCGGGCCCGCCGAGAACCTGGTCCACGAGGAGGTGGAGGACCCTGAACCGGGCAGTGGCCAAGTCCGTGTCGTGGTCGCCGCCGCGGGGGTGCACCTCATCGACACGGCACTGCGCGAGGGGCTCCAGCTCGGACCGCTGCCGCTGCCCGAGCTGCCGACGATCCCCGGCCGCGAGATCGCGGGCACCGTCGACGCGGTGGGCGAGGGCGTGGATTCCGACTGGCTGGGACGACGCGTCGTCGCCCATCTCGGGCAGGCCCCGGGCGGTTATGCCGAGCTGGCCGTGGTGGGCACCGAGGCCCTGCACGTGCTGCCCGACGGGCTGGACGCGCCACAGGCGGTCGCCATGATCGGCACCGGCCGCACCGTGATGGGCGTCCTGCGCGGCGTCGAGCTGGGCCCCCAGGACACGGTGCTGGTGCTGGCCGCGGCGGGCGGCATGGGCTCACTGCTGTTGCAGTACGCGAAGGACCGGGGTGCACGGGTCGTCGGTGCGGCGGGCGGGCCAGGGAAGACCGAGACGGTGGCGAAACTCGGCGCCGACCTCGCCGTCGACTACAACCTTCCCGACTGGTCCGGACACATCCTCGCGGGGCTGAGCGAGGCGACAGGCCAGGGCGGTCCGGGCAGCCGGGGCGGCCCGGATGGCGACCGGCCCTTCACCCACGTCTTCGACAGCGTCGGCGGCGAGCCGGGGCGTATCGCGCTGGGCCTGGTCGCCGTCGGCGGCACGCACCACGCGTACGGCAGCGCCGCCACCGGTTTCGCCGCCGACGGCGCGGTCGCGCCGGCCGAGGAGGAGCTGGCGGAGCGCGGCATCAGCGTCCGGTCGCTCGACGGGGCGCGGATGCTCGCTCAGAAGCGCGCGCTGGAGGAGGAGTCCATGGCCCACGCGGCGGCGGGCACGCTGGTGCCGCTGGTCCAGCCCTTCGCGCTGGCTGAGGCGGCGCGTGCGCAGCGGGCACTCTCGGAGCGCGGCACCATCGGCAAGGTCGTCCTCCTGCCGTGACCCTGTGGGGGAGCGGGGCGTACGACGCGCCCCGCGCTCCGCCAGGTCCCGCCAGATGCGGGCTTCCGAGAGGCCGGGGACCGGCGGTGACGCCAGACTGATGCCATGAGTGAGCTCCCCGGCCGCGGCCTGCTGACGTTCCACATCGGCCACGAGGAACTGGTGGTCCGGCAGCGCTATGAGGCCGTCAGCATCCTGAACGACATCCTCATCGCCGCCTGGTTCATCGTGGGCAGCGTGATGTTCTTCTCCGAGGACTGGGCCAGGACGGGCACCTGGTGCTTTCTGCTCGGCAGCGTCGAACTGATGATCCGTCCGGTGATCCGGCTGTCCCGGCAGCTCCATCTGCGCCGCATCAGTGCGTTGAGTCCTGGCCAGGCACGGGAGTCCTCGCAGGACTACTAGGGCGCCCTAGCCGCGCGGGAGTGCGCGGTAGCCGCCCCGGTAGTAGGTGAGCGGTCCGGCGTCGGCGGTGTGCGGCAGCGAGGCGCGGAGCACCCGCGCGATGACGAGGTTGTGATCCCCGGCCCGGACCCGCTCCTGTGTACGGCACTCCACGAGTGCGAGTGAATCCTCCGGCAGCGGTGCGCCGGAGACGGCGCCCCGGCTGTGCGGGACGTCCCGGAAGAGCAGCCGGTCGCTCAGCCGCCCCTTCATCGAGAAGCGGGCGGCCATCTGGCGCTGGTGTTCGGTGAGCAGGGCGGCGGCCCACAGCGGCTGGCGTTCGAGCAGCTCGTCCATCCGGGAGCCGTCCCGCAGGCTGACGAGCACCAGCGGGGGCTCCAGGGACACCGACATGAAGGCTGTCGCGGTCATGCCCACGTCCTCCCCGCGCGACCCCTCCTCCGGGTCGTGGGCGGTCACCAGCACCACTCCGGCGGTCAGTCTGGCCATGGCAGCCTTGAACTCGTCCTCGCTCACTCCCTCAGAATGGGGGATCCGGGACGCCGTCTGCTCGTATGCTGCATGGGACACGTCGGGAACCGTATAGCTCCCGCGTGGCACCCTGCATCGGGCTGCGGAACCAGACAGGTCCTAGTACCCCGCCTAGGACCCGCCACCGGCGGGTGGGAGGCCGTTTCAGGGAGCGCTCCCACGCAGCGGAGTCGGTCATAAGCGTATGGTTGTGACTTGAGTCACAGCGGGCATTTAGCGTTGACCCTGTGTACCGGGGGAACAGCTGACTGTGATTCAGTGGGCCTATGCGTGCCTGCACGTGCATGTGCACGCGGAGGACGGACCGTCGACCGTGGGTCCGAGGACTGCCGTACGACGCTTTGGGGGAGGCGATGGAGACCGAGTCGGAACCGTATGTCCGCCTCGCCAGCCTGCGGAAACTGCATCAGGTCGTGGCACATCTGAACACCGCCCGCAGTCTCGCGGACACCCTCCAGGCAATCGCCGACGGAGTCGTCGACGGGCTGGGTTTCCAGCTGAGCATCGTCAACCTCGTACGGGGGGACGGCGATCTCGTCGTCGCCGCCGTCGCCGGCAGCGGAAAGGCCGAGGCGACGATGTCGGGCCGCGTCGGCTCCCGCGAATCCTGGGAGCGCCGCCTGACCATGGGGGAGCGCTGGGGAGAACTGCGCTTCATCCCGTACACCGAAGGCTGGGTTCTGGAGGAGGACGACGTCCCCACGTGGCATGCCACGGGCGCCGTATCCGACGCCCCCGACGCCTGGCACCCCGTCGACCGGCTCCTCGCCCCGCTCTACGCCTCCGGCAGCGAACTCCTCGGCGTGATCTCCGTCGACCGCCCCGACAACGGCCGCCGCCCCAACGCCTGGCGGCGCGAGGCCCTCCAGCTCTACGCCTCGCAGGCCGCCATCGCCCTCAGCAATGCCCGGCTGCGCGCCAACATGCAGCGTGCCCTGGTGCGGCTGGAGCGGGAGCAGCAGGCGCTGCGCTCCAGCGAGGAGAGTTTCCGGCAGGCCTTCGAGTACGCGCCCAGCGGCATGGCGGTCGCCGAGATGGGCGGCGACGAGCACGGCCGACTGGTGCGTACGAACGACGCGCTGTGCAGGCTGCTCGGGCGCCCGGCCTCCGCGATGCGCCGCTACTCCTTCTCCGACCTGGTGCACCCCGAGGACATCGGCACCCTGCTGCGCACCTCCGCCGAGGGCGGCCGAGCCGAGCTGCGGCTGCGCCGCCGGGACGGATCACACGTATGGGTCTCGCTGCGCAACTCCGTGGTGGCGGACGCGGCGGACGGACCGCGCTTCCTGCTCACCCACGTCGAGGACATCGAGGACCGCAAGCGCCACGAGCTTCAGCTCGCCCACCGCGCCAGCCACGACTCCCTGACCGGGCTGCCCAACAGCGCCGAGCTGCGCGCCCGGCTGACCAGCAGGCTGTGCGCGCACCCGGGCCGGGCCACCTTGGGAGTCCCCCAAGCTGTGTCGTCCGCGCTGACCGACGTGGACGCCAAGGGTGAGGAGTTCGACGACTTCGCCGCCGAGGAGCTGGGCGGCGGGCGGGGCGTGTGCGGCGCCTCTCCGTACGACGGCCGGTCGTACCGGCCGCAGGCGTCCGATCCGCATCATGTGCACGCCGTCCCGCCGGACGGGCCCGGTGAGAAAGGTCTCGCCGTCCTCTTCTGCGACCTCGACGGCTTCAAGTCCATCAACGACCGCTACGGCCACCACTGCGGTGACGCGGTACTGATAGCCGTCGCGCAGCGGCTGTCGAGTCTCGTGCGGGACAACGACACCGTGGCGCGCCTCGGCGGTGACGAGTTCGTGGTCCTGGCGGACGGCGTGGGTCCTGCTGAGGCCCAGGATCTCGCGGTCCGGTTGCGGAACGCCATCATTCCACCGATCCGGGTCGACGGCCGGTCGGTTCGTGTCGGCGCCAGCTTCGGGATCGGTTGGGCGGGGTGCGGGATGACCGCCGAAGAGGTGCTCCAATCCGCCGACCAGCGGATGTACGTGGAAAAGCGGTCGCGTGCCAAAGGTCAGCGCCGGGCGGGTTGAAGAGGCGCACAGGGGTACCAGTGCTTCACCGCGCGGCACCGGGCGGCGGTCGCGGGGTGTGTGTGCTCCCGGTCCGCCCGAAAGATTCACCACGCGTCCGCTCTGAGATCATTTCATCGCTGGCGTACGGGTCGCCCGTGGGAGGTAGGCTCGGCCGGATACCTGACGCAGTAGGGAGTGACAGGGGATGACCGCCGAGAACAACGGCACGGGCACGCCCGAGGGCGATGACCCGTTCGCCTATCTGTACCGCCAGGAGGGCGGTGGCTCGGACGGCGCGGCGGCTCAGCAGCCGACCCATCAGCCCGGAGTCCCCCGGCGTTCGTACAACCAGGTCCAGGCTGTGGGGGAGCGGCAGTACGGCGGTGCCCAGCAGCAGTACCAGGGGCAGCCACACCAGCAGCAGTACCAGCAGCAGCCCGGTGCCCAGCACCCCAACGCCCACTACGCGGCGCCCGAGACGATGCCGGGCGGGCGGGCCGCGATGCGCCAGCCGGGCGGTGGCCGGGGCGGGGCGCCCGGCGGTGGCCGTGGCCGGGGCGGCGGCAACCGGAACGGACTGTTGATAGGCGCCGTCGCCGTGGTCGCCGCGGTGGTGATGGGCATCGGTGCCGCGATGATCTTCAACGACGGCGGTGACGCGGCCGAGGGCGCCGAGGCGGGCGAGTCGGCCAGCGCACCTCCGGCGGACGACGCCGGCGGCGACAAGGGCGAGAAGAAGGGCAAGAAGGACACGGGCGAGGACAAGAACGCCGACAGCAAGCCGGGCACACCTCCGAAGGAGGACGCGGCCACGCTGCGCCTGGAGGGCGACGCCCATCTGGAGGACACCGTCCCGGGAGCAAAGGGCAAGGGCGGCAACTACGTCGCCGGAATGAACAAGCCCGGCTCGGCCGCCAGGTGGGACGCCCAGCTCGACGAGGGCGGCACCTACAACCTGTACGTGCGCTACAGCGTGCCCGGTGAGGACATGAACCTCTCGCTCGCGGTGAACGGCAAGCCGCATGCCACCGGCCTGAGCATGAAGAACTACGCGAAGGCTCCCAAGGGCGACTGGGAGAAGGGCTGGACGTACACGTATTCCACGGTGCAGATCAAGAAGGGCTCCAACACCTTCGCGATCTCCTGCGGACAGGGTGACTCCTGCAACGTGAACCTCGACCAGGTGTGGCTCAAGCGCGCGGGCGGCTGACCTGGAAGATCCACCGGACAGGCCCTACGGTGTGGGCGTCCGCTCGGCCACCTCTACCTGGGGCAGCAGCTCCGCATAGGTCTCCTGATCGAACTCGCCCGCGACCCGCGAGCGTACGGTCGCCGCCGACAGCGCCACCGCGCGGGCGAGCCGTGCCGGCCAGGGGAGCCCCTCCACCAGGCCGGACAGCAGCCCGGCGACGGCCGAGTCGCCCGCCCCGGTCGGATTGCCGTCGAGTCTGGGCGGCACCGCCTGCCAGACCTGGTCCGCTGTCACCAGCAGCATGCCGTCGGGCCCGAGTGAGGCGGCCACCGTGTGCGGGCCTCGGCGCCGGGCCTCGTGCGCGGCGCGCAGCGGTTCGCTGGTGCCGGTGATCTCCGCCAGCTCGTGCGCGTTGGGCTTGATGAGGTCCGGGCGCGCGGCGAGCCCGCGGAGGAGCGGCTCACCGCTGGTGTCCAGCAGCACCGGCACCCCAGCCGAGCGGGCCTCCCGTACGAGCGTGCCGTACGCGCCCACCGGCACACCGGGCGGCAGGCTGCCGCACAGGGCGACCGCGTCGGTGCCGGTGTCCGTGAGGAGTCCGCGGTAGGTGCCGAGGAAACCGTCCCATTCCTCGGGGGTGATCAGCGGGCCGGGCTCGTTGAACTGGGTCGTGTCCCCGCTCTCCTCGTCGACGACGGCGACGGTACGGCGGGTGCCCGCGGCGACGGGCACCAGCGCGTCTGTCACGGAGCCCGGCCAGGACAACAGCTTCTCCGGCGCGGCGTCGGCGAGCAGCGCACGGAGTTGCTCACCCGTACGGCCCCCCGCGAAGCCGGTCACCACGGTGTCGTGCCCGAGTGCGGCGAGCACCCGTGCGACGTTGATCCCCTTGCCGCCGGGCCGCTCCGTCACCTCGGTCACCCGGTGCGAGCCGTGCCGCTCCAGGCGGGGGACGCGGTAGGTGAGGTCCACCGCGGCGTTCGGCGTCACCGTGAGGATCATGCGAGAGTCAACCCCTTGCGGACACGCGCCTTCCCGGCGGTGTGCCGGGCGGACGTACGGAATGCATGGTGATCATGTCACCGCCGGAACCGCAGGGACAGACCGCCTGGTCCGTCCGGGAGATCACGCGCGGGAGGGCGGCGGCACCACCCAGGACCCCTTGCGCATGACCGCCGTCAGGGCGAGGTCCTCGTCCAGCACCACCAGGTCGGCGTCCTTGCCCGCTTCGAGCGAGCCGATCTGGTCCGCCATCCCCAGCAGCCGCGCCGGGTTCGCGGACAGCGCCCGCACGGCGTGCTCGATCGGCAGCCCGTCCACCGTGACCGCCCGGCGCAGGGCCCTGTCCAGGGTGAGCGTCGAACCGGCGATGGACCCGCCCTCGGCCAGCCGGGCGACGCCGTCCCGCACATCGACCTTCATCGGGCCCAGCGGGTAGACACCGTCGCCCATTCCGGCCGCGCCCATGGCGTCCGTGATGAAGACGACCCGCCCGGGGCCCGCGCTGTCGAAGGCGAGTTCCAGCACGCCGGGATGCAGATGCGTCCCGTCGTTGATCAGCTCGATGGTGATCCGCTCGTCGCGGAGCAGCGCCGCGATCGGACCGGGGACGCGGTGGCCCAGAGCGGGCATCGCGTTGAAGAGATGGGTGGCGACGGTCGCTCCCGCGTCGATCGCCTCCTGGGTCGCCTCGTAGGTGGCGTCGGTGTGGCCGACCGCCGCGATGACGCCGTGCTCCGCGAGCAGCCGTACGGAGTCCAGACCGCCGCGCAGCTCCGGGGCGAGGGTCATCATCCGGGCGGTGCCGCGCGCCGCGTCGACCAGCTTGCGTACGTCGGCCGGGTCGGGGTCGCGCAGCAGTTCCGGCTCGTGTGCGCCGCAGCGGTTGCGGGCGATGAAGGGGCCCTCGAAGTGGATTCCCGCCAGATCGCCCTGCTCGACGAGTTCGCTCAGCGCGCCCGCCTGGTGTGCCAGATCGTCCAGATCGCCGGTGACGGTCGAGGCGAGCAGTGTCGTGGTCCCGTGCCGCCGGTGGGTGTCGATCACCTTCATGGACTCGCCCGCGTCGCCCGCCGAGAAGGAACCACCGCCGCCACCGTGTACGTGCACGTCGACGAAGCCGGGCACGATCCAGTGCCCGGTCAGGTCGTAGGTGGCGGGCTCGGCGGGCTCGGCCGCCGCGAGCGTACGGCCCTCGACGGCCAGCCGCCCGTTCTGGGCGACTCCGTCCGGAAGGACCACCCGTGCCCCGGCCAGAACCATGCGTTCGTGCGGTGCCATGGGCGTCATCGGCGTCTTGGGCGTCATCGGCTCGAAACCTCCGCGGAGTGTTGATCCCAGGCGAGAAGGCCCGCGCCCAGGCAACCGGCAGCGTCCCCGAGGGCGGCCGGGACGATCGTGGGGAGTTGCTGGAAGGTCACCCGCGCGCGCACCGCTTCCCGCAGTGGGGTGAACAGGGTGTCGCCCGCCTCGGCCAGACCGCCGCCGATGATCAGGGTGCGGGGGTCCAGCAGGGTGAGGCCGGTGACGAGTCCGGCGGCGAGCGCGTCGACCGCGTCCGCCCATACGGCTGTCGCCCGGGGGTCACCGGATTCGACCGCCTTGGCGGCGTCGGCCGCGGTCGCCTCCGGGTCACCGCTGACCGCGGCCCAGGCGCGGCCGACGGCGGCGGCCGAGGAGAGGGTCTCCAGGCACCCGCGCTGCCCGCAGGGGCATTCCGGGCCGTCCGGGCGGACCACGACATGGCCGATCTCACCGGCGCTCCCGTGTGCGCCCGGCTCCACCCGGCCGTCGATGCCGATCGCCCCGGCGATGCCGGTGCCGAGAGGCACGAAGAGGAAACGGTCGACGCCCTTGCCCGCGCCGATCCGGCCCTCGGCCAGACCGCCCGTGCGGACGTCATGGCCTACGGCTACGGGGAGTCCGTTGCCCAGCCGCTCACGGAGCAGCGCGCGCAGAGGTACGTCGCGCCAGCCGAGGTTGGCGGAGTACACGGCCACGCCGTTCGCCTGGTCGACGATTCCGGGCAGGCCGACTCCGGTGGCGACCGGTTCGGTGCCGTACTTCTCCAGGCCGTGGGCGCGCAGTTCGGCGGCGAAGGAGAGCACGGATTCGACGACTGCCTCCGGCCCCTGCTCGCGGGGGGTGACGCGGCGTGTCTCGTACAGGGGCGGGTGCTCCGGTCCGGGGCCGATGAGGGCGGCCTTCATCCCGGTGCCGCCCACGTCGAGGGCGATGACGTATGGACTCACGTCCGACAGTCTCCCGCGTGGAACGTGTACAGGTCTAGTCCACTTACCTGATCTTTCTGGGTGATGTGAGCGCTCTCTCCGAGAGGGGGTTGCTGGGGGGAGGGTCTGGACCACTGGTGTCCGTTCGGCGACATGCCTGGTCAGCACGCCCGGCGGGATGCGCTTTTCGGGTGATCTTGTCAGTGGTGTAGACCTTGTGAGCGATACGGGAGAGACTCGCGCCCTGCCGAACGCGGGACGGCCGAGACGGGCCCCGCAGAAGAACACCGAAGGAATTCGGTCCGGGCCACGGCTTCGGACCACAGAAGGAGGTCATGTGCGGCGGCGGCAATTCCTGGGGCTCGCGGCGACCGGCATGGTGAGTGCGGTGGGGGTATCCGCTGCCGCCTGCAGTGACGATTCCGCAAGCAGCGTGACGCTCAAGCTCGTGGCGGCCGACTACGGCGACCCCGGCGGCGAGAACGGCTCCCAGAAGTACTGGGACGCGCTGGCCCGCGACTTCACACAGCTCAACTCCGGCATCACCATCGACGTCACCGTGCTCAGCTGGAACGACGTCGACGCGAAGGTCGCCGAAATGGTCAAGGCAGGCGATCCGCCCGACATCGCCCAGATCGGCTCCTACGCCAGCTACGCCGACCAGGACCTCCTCTACAGCGCGGGCGACCTGCTCCCCATCCCCGTACAGGCCGACTTCCTGCCCACCCTGGCCGCCGCCGGGGAAGTGCACCGCATGCAGTACGGCCTGCCGTTCGCCGCCAGCACCCGGCTGCTCTTCTACAACAAGGACCTCTTCACCGAAGCCGGACTCGACCCGGACAAGCCGCCCGAGAGCTGGAACGAACTCCGGGACGCGGCGCGGGCGCTGAAAGCGACGGGCGTCAAACACCCGTACGGTCTGCCGCTCGGCCCCGAGGAGGCGCCCGCCGAGACCATGATGTGGATGCTCGGCGACGGCGGCGGCTACACCGACACCGGCGGCAGCTACATCATCGACTCAGCCGACAACATAGAGGCATTCAACTGGCTCCGGGACAACCTCATCAACGCGGACCTCACCGGGCCGAACCCCGAAAAGACCGACCGGCAGCAGGTCTTCGACGCCTTCACCCGGGGCGAGGTCGGCATGCTCAACGGCCACCCGACCCTGATGCAGCAGGCGGCGCGCGAGGACGTGAAGTACGGCACCACCGAGCTGCCCGGCCGGGGCGGCGCCGCCAGCTCCACCATGGGCGTCGCCGACTGGATCATGGCCTTCAAGAAGAACGGCCACCGGAAGGAGATCGGAGAGTTCCTCGCCTTCGCCTTCAGCGAGAAGAACCACTACGACTTCGTCAGCCGCTACGACCTGCTGCCCGTGACCACCTCCGGCTCCGAGCGCATGCGGGGAGACAGCGAGCAGCGCAAGCTGCGGAAATTCCTGGAGCAGCTGCCGACTGCCGAGTTCTACCCGGTGGGCAAGGTCTCCTGGGGCGAGGTCAGTTCGGACATCAAGCAGAGGATCGGCGAGGTGGTCGCCCCCGACGGCGATCCGGCCCGGGTGCTCGGCAGCATCCAGCGGGCGGCCGAGACAGCCGAGTCCTCGTCCGGCTCCTGAGGAGCTGCTGAGGAGTAGCTTGTAGGAATGGCGCACGAGAAGCGGTACGGCGAGACCGGCGGTGACCCCGGCGGTGATTCCGGCGGCGTCGCTGGCGGCAGCCGGGCCGCCGCCGACGGCCTGTCGGAGCGGGACGCGGACGTCCTCGCCGTCGAACGCCGCGGCTGGTCCGGGCCGGGCGCGAAGGAACGCGCAATACGGGAGCGGCTCGGGATCTCCCCGACCCGCTACTACCAGCTGCTCAACGCGCTGCTCGACGATCCGCACGCGCTTGCCCACGATCCGGTCACGGTCAACCGTCTGCGCCGCCGCCGGGAATCCCGCCGCGCCCGCCGCTGAGAGCACCACCCGGTAGGGTCCCAGGTATGGGCAGTGACTCCTCTCCGACTCCTCCGCCCCCCTCACCGCTTCCGGCCCCCGCCACCCCGGCAGGCCGGGCCGGACTCGACGCCGTCCTCGCGCACCCCGCGCGCACCGTTGTCCTCACCGACTTCGACGGCACACTCGCGCCGATCGTGCCCGACCCCGAGGACGCCCGAGCGCACCCGGACACCAGCCGCGTAGTGGCACGGCTCGCCCCGCATCTGCGGGCGTTCTCCGTCCTCACCGGGCGCCCCGCCGAACTCGCCGTGCGCTACAGCGGATTCGCCGACCTCCCCGAGGTGCGGAACCTGACCGTTCTCGGCGCATACGGCGCCGAACGCTGGGACGCGGCCTCCGGCGAGGTCCACACCCCCGCACCCCACCCCGGCATCGCCTCCGTACGCGAGGAACTGCCCGGCCTGCTCGCCGGGGAGCCCGGCGTCCACGTCGAGGACAAGGGCCGGGCCGTGGCCGTACACACCCGCCGTGCGGAGGAGCCCGCCGCCGCGTACGAGCGCCTGCGGGCGCCCCTCGCCGCGCTCGCCGCCCGGCACGGCCTGCGGGTCGAGCCGGGCCGGCTGGTGCAGGAGCTGCGCCCGCCGGGCATGGACAAGGGGCTGGCACTGCGGGAGTTCGTACGCGAGACGGGCGCGGAGGCGGTGCTGTACGCGGGCGACGACCTAGGCGACCTCGCCGCGTTTGCGGCTGTCGCCGCGTTGCGGGAAGAGGGGGTGGCGGGGGTGCTGGTGTGCAGCGGCAGTGACGAGGTGACGGAGCTGGCCGATCGCGCGGATCTGGTCGTTGACGGTCCGGCGGGTGTCCTCGCGCTGTTCGACGCGCTCGCGACGTCGTTCGGGGCGGCGGCGCCCGCGTGACGGTGGCGGGCGGGGTTCTCCCCTGACCCGCCCCTTCCCGAAACTGGGGGCTGGCGCCCCCGGGCCCCGTTTTGGGGCTGGCGCCCCCGGGCCCCGTTTTGGGGCTGCTGCCCCCGGGCCCCCGCCTGGGGGCAGCAGCCCCCAGGCTCCGGTCCTGTCGCCTCCGGACGCCCGGTCTCGGGGCTGGCGTCCCGGGCCCCGCTACGGGGGCGCGAGGGAGTGCTGGTGTGCTCAGGCGGCCGGGCGGAGGGCGTTGAGTTGGGCCAGGAACCAGGCGGCGGGAGGGAGGGCCGTGGCTGCTGTTGCGAGGCGGGTGGTGCGGGCCGCGCGGTCGGCCGGGGGCATGGTCAGGGCCTCGTGGAGGGCGCGGGCCGTCTGGGAGACGTCGTACGGGTTGATCGTGAGCGCGTCACCGGACAGTTCGGCGGCGGCGCCCGCCTCGCGGGACAGCACGAGGGCGCAGCCCGCGTCGGAGACGACCGGTACCTCCTTGGCGACCAGGTTCATGCCGTCGCGGACGGGGTTGACCAGGGCGACGTCCCCGAGCCGGTAGGCGGCCAGCGAACGGGCGAAGTCGTCCTTCACGTGCAGGATGACGGGCGTCCACCCCGGCGTCCCGAAGTCTGCGTTGATCTCCTCGGCGACGCGCGCGACGGTGGCCGTGTAGTCGCGGTAGACGGCGAGGTCCTGCCGGGACGGGTAGGCGAGTGCGATGTGCACCACCCGTTCGCGCCATTCGGGCCGATCGGTCAGCAGCTGCCGGAAGGCGTGCAGGCCGCGCACGATGTTCTTGGAAAGCTCGGTGCGGTCCACCCGCACGATCGTCCGGCGGTCTTCGCCGACCTGCTCGCGCAGCTCCGCCATCCGTTCGGTGACGTCCGCGCGGTGCGCGCGCTCGCGCAGGAAGTCCGCGTCGGCGCCGAGACCGTGCACGCCGATCCGGGTGGTGCGGCCCTGGTAGACGATGCTCGGCTCGCCGCTCCCCGCCTCGCCGGAGCCGTCCCGTACCTCGGCGCCCAGTACGTCCGCGCAGCAGGCCGTGAACGCGTCGGCCCAGCGCCGGGTGAGGAAGGCCGCCCGGTCGGAGCCCAGCACACCGCGCAGCACGGCGGCGGCGGTGGCGTCCGGCAGCATCCGGTAGTAGTCCGGCGGCGCCCACGGGGTGTGCGAGAAGTGGCCGATCCGCAGGTCGGGGCGACGCTCCCGGAGCAGCGCCGGGACCAGGTCGAGGTGGTAGTCCTGCACCAGCACCGCCGCGCCGTCGTCCGCCTCCTGTGCGAGCGCGTCGGCGAAGGCCACGTTGTACGTCTCGTACGCGCCCCACTGGCGGATGAAGTCGGCATCGAACACCGGCTCGATCGGCGTCTGGTAGAGCAGATGATGGACGAACCACAGCACGGAGTTGGAGATGCCGCCGTAGGCGTCCGCGAAGATGCCCGGCGGGATGTCCAGCATCCGGACGGCCTGGCCGCCCGTCTCCTCCGGGTCGAGCCGGGGGCCCGCCCGCCGCGCCGCCTCCCGGTCGGCGTCCCCGAGGGCCGCGCACACCCACAGCGCGCCCGCGTCCGGCCCGATCGCGCTGAGCCCGGAGACCAGCCCGCCGCCACCGCGCCGTGCGGTGAGCGAGCCGTCCGAAGCCGCGGTGTAGGCGACGGGGCCTCGGTTGGACGCGACAAGCACCTGCGCGGAACCCTGGTCGGCCATGGCCGGAGCCTAGCCGTCCGGTGATCCTTGTAAACGTGGTGGCCCGTGTGGCGCGGCGAAAACGGGTGGTGACGTGCCGACGGGTGTGCTCCGGTTGGCTCAGGAGCTCAAGGATACGGACGAGAAGAGGGTGGGCGTGAGCAGCAGCAGTGTGCGATTGATCCGGAACGAACAGCTGTCGGACGTGGCCGAGTACGCCTACGCGTCGGCGGTCACGGCGCCGTCCCGGACGGTCTTCACCGCGGGGGCCTGCCCCCTGGACGCCGAGGGCCGGACCGTCGCCGTGGGGGACTACGCGGGCCAGGCCCGCCAGGTGATGGCCAATCTGGGTGCGGCGCTGGAGGGCGCGGGCGCCTCCCGTACGGATGTCGCGAAGACCACCGTCTACGTCGCCTCGTCGAACCAGGCGGATCTGGTCGAGGCGTGGGAGGTGGTCCGCGACTGGTTCGGGGACCACGACGCGCCGAGCACCCTGCTGGGTGTCGTGGTGCTGGGGTATGACGACCAGCTGGTGGAGGTGGAAGCCGTCGCCGTCACGGCGTGAGGCGTGCGGTGCGGGGGAGCCGCGTCAGGCCGCGTGGCGGTGCGCCGCGTACTCGGGGATGTCGCGCATCGGCGGACGCTCCTTCGTGTCGACGGTGTGCGTACGCGGGATGAAGCGGCCCTCCCGCGTCCTCGCGAACTGCGTCAGCTCCGCCCGTGCGGGCTGGGGCCGGGGCAGCCGCTGCTGCGCCGTGCGGTAGATCGCGGCGGCCATCCGGCCCAGCGCCTGGCTGTCCTGGTGGCGGTGGCGCCGGACACCCACGTCGACCTGGGCGAGGGCGTCCAGACCGGCTGTGTGCAGGGCGTCGACCAGCAGCCCCAGCTCGACGCCGTAGCCGACGGGGAAGGGCAGCCGCTCCAGCAGCTCGCGCCGGGCCGCGTACTCGCCGCCGAGCGGCTGGACGAACCCCGCCAGCCGTGGCCAGTGGAGGTTGAGCAGCGGACGGGCGACCAGCTCGGTGACCCGGCCGCCGCCGGTCGCAGGCGCTTCCGGTTCGCCCGGGACGGTGCCGAGCGGCCGCTCGTACATCGCCTTGACGAGCCGCACCGACGGGTCGGTCAGCAGGGGGCCGACGATGCCGGAGACGAAGTCCGCCGAGAAGTCCTCCAGATCGGCGTCGACGAAGCAGACGATGTCGCCGCTGGTCGCCAGCAGCGACCGCCACAGCACCTCGCCCTTGCCGGGCAGCGCGGGCAGCCGGGGGAGGACCTCGTCGCGGTGGACGACCGTCGCGCCCGCGTCGTGCGCGACCTCGGCCGTGCGGTCGGTGGAGCCGGAGTCCATCACCACCAGCTCGTCGACCAGCGGGACGGCCTCCGACATCAGCTCCCGGCGGATGACGGAGACGATCCGGCCGACGGTGTGCTGTTCGTTCAGCGCGGGCAGTACCACGCTCACGCCCCCGCCGCGTTGCTCCCGCTTGGCGGCCAGCAGCTGGCCGATCGGCCGATCGGCCGCTGACCAGGAGCGACGTTCCAGCCAGTGGCCGACCTCGTCCAGCACGTGCGCTCCTTAGTGATCCATCTCGCGGTTCGGACGCTATCTCAGCATCCGTGGCCTTCGGTTACAGTCTTGAACAACGACGTCGGCCTTCACATGCCGGGGTCGACCCGTCAGTCCGGCTGCATGCGGTGGTTCAGCGGCAGCGCGGCAACAACTTCATACCGCTCATCCAGAGGGGCAGAGGGAACGGCCCGATGAAGCCCCGGCAACCCTCCAGCCGACCTTGCGCTCATGCTGTCCCGCGAGGCTCCCGGCTAGTGAAGGTGCCAAGTCCGTCTCGTGGCGAGATACGTCACGGGGAAGATGAGGAGAAAGGGCCTCGCCTTCATGGCTGTGCAGACTCCCGAGAAGTCCACCGGCGCCTCAGTTTCGCTCGGTCCCGCCGCCGCCCTGTCCTGCCGAGAGTGCGGCGAACGCTTCCCACTCGGCCCGATCTTCGCCTGCGAGGCGTGTTTCGGCCCGCTGGAGATCGCCTACAACCTGCCGACCGGTGACCCGGAGGGGCTGCGGAAGCAGATCGAGGCAGGCCCGAAGAACATCTGGCGTTACGCGCCGCTGCTGCCCGTCCCCGCCGACGTCGCGTCCAAGCCGAGCACCAACCCCGGCTACACCCAGCTGGTGAAGGCCGACAGGCTCGCCCGCGAGCTGGGCGTCACCGGCTCCCTCCACATCAAGGACGACTCCGGCAACCCGACGCACTCCTTCAAGGACCGCGTCGTCGCCATCGCCGTCGAGGCCGCCCGCGCCTTCGGCTTCACCACCCTCTCGTGCTCCTCGACCGGCAACCTGGCGGGCGCGGTGGGCGCCGCGGCGGCCCGCGCCGGATTCCGCTCCTGCGTCTTCATCCCGCACGACCTGGAGCAGGGCAAGGTCGTGATGGCCGCCGTCTACGGTGGTGAACTCGTCGGCATCGAGGGCAACTACGACGACGTCAACCGCTTCTGCTCCGAGCTCATCGGCGACCCGCTGGGCGAGGGCTGGGGCTTCGTCAACGTCAATCTGCGCCCGTACTACGGCGAGGGCTCCAAGACGCTTGCCTACGAGATCTGCGAGCAGCTGGGCTGGGAACTGCCGGACCAGCTGGTGATCCCGATCGCCTCCGGTTCGCAGCTGACGAAGATCGACAAGGGGCTCAAGGAGCTGATCGCCCTCGGCCTCGTCGAGGACAAGCCCTACCGGATTTTCGGAGCCCAGGCGGCGGGCTGCTCGCCGGTCTCCCGCGCCTTCCAGGAAGGGCACGACGTCGTACGGCCGGTGAAGCCGGACACCATCGCGAAGTCGCTGGCCATCGGGAACCCGGCCGACGGCCCGTACGTCCTGGACATCGCCCGGCGTACGGGGGGCGCGGTCGACGACGTGGACGACGCGCAGATCGTGGACGCGATCAAGCTCCTCGCCCGTACGGAGGGCATCTTCGCCGAGACGGCCGGCGGTGTGACGGTGGGCGTCACCCGCAAGCTGATCGAGAAGGGCCTGCTGGACCCGTCGCTGACCACCGTCGTGCTCAACACGGGCGACGGCCTGAAGACACTGGACGCGGTGGCGCCGACGACTGGGCCGACCGCGACGATCCGCCCGAGCCTGGACGCGTTCCGGGACGCCGGTCTCGGCTGAGACCGTATCGCCCGTCTGCGGCACGGCTCCGGGGCAGGCGCTCTGCCGTACGCAGGCGGATCCGCGCAGACTGGTCCTTTCGCAGACTGGTCCGCGCAGACCGGCCCGCGCAGACTGAGCCACGCAGGCCGCTCCGCACGCACGCTGCCCGTCCGTTTTCACGGTCATTCACGGAAGGTGAACCCGCATGAGCGTCAATGTCCGAATCCCGACCATCCTGCGTACCTACACCGGTGGCAAGTCCGAGGTGCCCGCCGAAGGCACGACCCTGGCCGAGGTGCTGGCCGACCTCGAGAGGAACCACGGCGGGATCGGCCCGCGCGTGCTGGACGACGCGGGCAAGCTGCGCCGCTTCGTCAACGTGTATGTGAACGACGATGACGTGCGCTTTGCCGAGGGTCTGGAGACGGCCACGCCGGACGGCGCGGGCGTCTCGATCATCCCGGCTGTCGCGGGCGGCTGCTGAGCCTCCGCGCGCCTTCGCTCACGCTGATTGCCCCCTCCCGGCAGGTCCGGGAGGGGGCAATTCGGTGTCGTGAAAGGGAGTAGAGTGAGTGCCGCTCCCTCCCCATGCGTGTCACACGCAACGAGAACGCGACAAGTTGTGCCCGAAAGCGGTGCCGCATTTGTCGCGTTACTGCGTTATGCCCGGTCCCTGTTGCCCCGCTTTCCTGCGGAATTCCGGTTAACCGCCGATCTGTCGCTTCAGGAATTCTCGTCCAACTGACCTGTTGCACACGGCGTTCGGGCAGATACATTCAGCGGCGGTCGACGCGTTCCGGCGCACATCCCCGACTACTGGGGGTGAGGTCTGACCCGGGTTCGCGAAGTGCGGGCTCGCGCAAGGGCCAGTAATAGGGGAGTTAGGAATGGCTCAGGGCACCGTCAAGTGGTTCAACGCGGAGAAGGGGTATGGCTTCATCGCGGTCGACGGTGGTGCGGACGTCTTCGTCCACTACAGCGCGATCCAGATGGACGGCTACCGCACCCTGGATGAAGGACAGCGAGTCGAGTTCGAGGTCTCGCAGGGTCAGAAAGGGCCGCAGGCGGACATGGTCCGCGTCACCGGCTGAAGCGCCGACCGGGACTGCATACAGCTCTCCGAGGGCCCGCACCCATCAGGGTGCGGGCCCTCGCGCGCGCCCGCGCACACTCCTGCGTGCAGCACTGCCGCCGCCGGCGCCGCCCGGGACCGCTTGCACTCGAGGGGGTCGAGTGCTAATCATTAGCGTTAGCACTCTGACAGTGAGAGTGACAGAAGGACCGGTTCGGTGAGGTCTGCGGACTGGGTGGAGCAAGGAACCACCCGGCGAGGAGGCCGTCCGTCGCGGGCGCCAGCGCGGTCCGGAGAAATCCGCCCCCCGACACTCTGTGCTGGGGGGATCCCCGACGTCCGGGAGGACCACTTCACATGGCCAAGATCATCGCGTTCAACGAGGAGGCGCGTCGCGGCCTTGAGCGCGGGATGAACCAGCTCGCCGACGCTGTCAAGGTCACGCTCGGCCCCAAGGGCCGGAACGTCGTGCTGGAGAAGAAGTGGGGCGCGCCCACGATCACCAACGACGGTGTCTCCATCGCCAAGGAGATCGAGCTCGAGGACTCCTACGAGAAGATCGGCGCCGAGCTGGTCAAGGAGGTCGCCAAGAAGACGGACGACGTAGCCGGTGACGGCACGACGACCGCGACCGTCCTGGCCCAGGCGCTCGTCAAGGAAGGCCTGCGCAACGTCGCGGCCGGCGCCAACCCGATGGCGCTGAAGCGCGGCATCGAGAAGGCCGTCGAGGCCGTCTCCGCCGCCCTGCTGGAGCAGGCGAAGGATGTGGAGACGAAGGAGCAGATCGCCTCCACCGCCTCCATCTCCGCCGGCGACCCCCAGATCGGCGAGCTCATCGCCGAGGCGATGGACAAGGTCGGCAAGGAAGGCGTCATCACGGTCGAGGAGTCGCAGACCTTCGGGCTCGAACTCGAGCTCACCGAGGGCATGCGCTTCGACAAGGGCTACATCTCGGCCTACTTCGCCACCGACATGGAGCGGATGGAGGCGGAGCTCGAGGACCCGTACATCCTCATCGTCAACTCCAAGATCAGCAACGTGAAGGACCTCCTTCCGCTGCTGGAGAAGGTCATGCAGTCCGGCAAGCCGCTGCTGATCATCTCGGAGGACGTCGAGGGCGAGGCGCTCTCCACGCTCGTCGTCAACAAGATCCGCGGCACCTTCAAGTCGGTCGCCGTCAAGGCCCCCGGCTTTGGTGACCGTCGCAAGGCCATGCTCGGCGACATCGCCATCCTCACCGGTGGCCAGGTCATCTCCGAGGAGGTCGGCCTCAAGCTGGAGAACGCCGGGCTGGAGCTGCTCGGCCGCGCCCGCAAGGTCGTCATCACCAAGGACGAGACGACGATCGTGGACGGCTCGGGCGACACCGAGCAGGTCCAGGGGCGGGTCAGCCAGATCCGTGCCGAGATCGACAACTCCGACTCGGACTACGACCGCGAGAAGCTCCAGGAGCGTCTCGCGAAGCTGGCCGGCGGCGTCGCCGTCATCAAGGCCGGCGCCGCCACCGAGGTGGAGCTCAAGGAGCGCAAGCACCGCATCGAGGACGCGGTGCGCAACGCCAAGGCCGCCGTCGAAGAGGGCATCGTCGCCGGTGGTGGCGTGGCCCTCATCCAGGCGGGCACCGTCTTCGACAAGCTGGAGCTGGAGGGCGACGAGGCCACCGGCGCTCAGGCCGTCAAGCTCGCGCTGGAGGCTCCGCTCAAGCAGATCGCGATCAACGCCGGTCTCGAGGGCGGCGTGGTGACGGAGAAGGTGCGCAACCTGACCCCGGGCCACGGCCTCAACGCCGCGACGGGTGAATACGTCGACATGCTGGCCGAGGGCATCAACGACCCGGCCAAGGTCACGCGCTCCGCGCTGCAGAACGCCGCCTCCATCGCGGCGCTCTTCCTCACCACCGAGGCAGTCATCGCCGACAAGCCGGAGAAGGCCGCGGCCGGCGCCGCGGACCCGACCGGTGGCATGGGCGGCGACATGGGCTTCTGATCCCCCGGGATCAGCGGTTCCGCTGTACGCACACGCCGAGGGCGGCTCCCAGCCGGGGGGCCGCCCTTCGGCGTGCGCGGGTATGCGCGGCGGTCGTCCATGCCAGGGACTCCGTGCGGCGGTTGGCCCATGCGAGGAAAGAATGACCGTTCGGCCGAAGAAACGGAACCCCGTCTTCCTGTTTTCTGTGATCAACATATTCGTTCCCCAGAACAGGAAGCACCAATGAACCGAACCCTCATCTCCCGCCGCCTCGTCGCCCCGCTGCTCGCCCTGAGCCTGCTGGGCGCGGGCGCCGTGGCCGTCGCTGGCACAGCCGTCGCCGGTGAGCCCGCGCCCCGCGAGGACGCGGCGGTCGGCACTCCCGCCGAGGCCGCCGCTCCCGCGGTCGAGTCGCTCACCGCGCACGCCGACGTCACCACCGTCAGGGCATGGCAGCAGTTCCGCATCACAGGCAAGACCCAGGGGGTCAAGCCCGGCTACACCGTGCTGCTTCAGCAGAAGCGGTCCGGGGAGTGGAAGTTCCTGCCCGCCGAGACGACCGTCAACCGAGACGGCTCGTACAGCCTGCGGGTGAAGCTGGGGATGAAGGGAAAGAACGAGCTGCGCATCGTGACGGGTGAGCGGGGCACCGCGATCTCGAAGACGATCCAGATCACCGTGCGCTGACGCACCGCCAGTCGTGTGGCATCGGGGCGGCCCCGTCTCTTCACCCGAAGGAGTGAGGCCGCCCCCGTGCACGCGCCCTTGTCCGCTTCGCGTGCCCCGCGCCTACGCCGGTCAGTCCTTGGTCTCAGTTCTTGGTCTCAGCCCTTGGCGGAGTGCAGCGCCTCGCGGAGGTGTCCGTGCTTCTCGGCGAGCAGCCGGGCCGCGGTCGGGCCGTCCACCTGACCGAGGAGGGTCAGGATCGCGTTCTTGACCTCGCCGTCGGTGGCCGCGAGCGCCGCCTCGATCTCCGCGTCCGAGGCGCCCGTCGCCAGCGCCACGATGCGGCGGGAGCGGGCGCGCAGCTTCTCGTTGGAGGCGCGGACGTCCACCATCAGATTCCCGTAGGTCTTGCCCAGCCGGATCATGGTCAGGGTCGAGAGCATGTTCAGGACGAGCTTCTGCGCGGTGCCCGCCTTGAGCCGGGTGGAGCCGGTCAGCAGCTCCGGGCCGACGACGACCTCGATGCCGTGTTCGGCGGCGGCGGCCAGCACGGAGTGCGCGTTGCACGACAGGCCGATGGTGAGCGCCCCGCGCGAGCGGGCGTGCTCGACGGCGCCGACCGCGTACGGGGTGCGGCCGGAGGCGGAGATGCCGACGACGGTGTCCTCGGCCCCGACGCTCAGCGCGTCCAGATCGGCGGCGGCCAGTTCCTTGCTGTCCTCGGCGCCCTCCACGGCCTTGATCATGGCGGAGGGGCCGCCCGCGATCAGGCCCATCACCTCGACCGGGTCGGTGTTGAAGGTCGGCGGGCACTCGCTCGCGTCCAGGACACCCATCCGCCCGGCGGTCCCGGCGCCCGCGTAGATGAGGCGTCCGCCACGGGCCATCCGCTCCGCGGTGCCGTCGATTGCGGCCGCGATCCGGGGCAGTTGGGCGGCGACGGCGGCGGGGACGGTGGCGTCCTCGCCGTTCATGAGCTTGGCGATCTCCAGCGTCGGCAGCCGGTCGATCTCGGACAGCTCGCTGCGGAACGCCTCGGTGGTGAGGGTGTCCAGTTCGGCGCGCAGCTCGCTGTACGGGGAGTCAGCGGTGTCGGTCATAGCGACGTACGGCTCTTTCTGATGGGGCGGGTGTGGTGGAGGCGCCGGCGGGCAGACGGGTGCAGCCGGTGGCCGCAGCAGCGGGACCGGGTGAGTGCGTGCCCGCCGCCGTCAGCGTGGCCGGGGCGAGTGGCGGTGCGCGAGCGCCTCGTAGGAGGCGGACAGCGCCGGTGCGGCCGTCTCGTACGTCCGCTGGGCGACGCCGATGAAGAGGCAGTCGACGACGAGCAGCTGACTGGTGCGGCTCGACATCGCCGCGGGCCGCAGCTCGCTCTCGCGGGCCGTGGAGGTGGTCAGCACGTGGTCGGCGTACTGCGCGATCTCTCCGTCCGGCCGCCCGGTGACGGCGATCGTGGTCGCCCCGTGCCCGAACGCGACGCGCAGGGGCTCTATCACGTCGACCGTACGGCCGGAGTGGGTGATCGCGAGCGCCACGTCACCGGCACGCAGCTGGACGGCGTTGGTGACGGCGAGATGCGGGTCGGCGTGTGCGTGTGCGATCAGACCGATGCGGAGGAGTTTCTGCGCGAGGTCCTGGGCGACGAGGGAGGACGCGCCGACGCCGTAGAGGTCGACCCTGCGGGCGCCGGCCAGGGCCGTGACGGAGGCCTCGACCTGAGCGGTGTCCAGCGCGGTCGCGGTGTCGGCGAGGGTCTGCCGCTCGTCGTGCGCGAGCTTGGCGACCACCTCGGATATCGGGTCGTCGAGTGCGATGTCGGCGGTGACGGACGGCGCGGCGCCGGACTCCTGCTGGGCGGCCAGCCCGGCGAGCGCGAGCCGCAGGTCCCGGTAGCCCGGGTAGCCGAGCAGCCGCGAAGTCCGCACGACGGTGGCCTCACTGGTGCCCGTACGCTCCGCGAGGCCGGTGACCGTCAGCCGCGCACAGCCGGCCGGGTCGTGCGCCACGGTCTCGGCGACGCGCTGCATCGAACGCGTCATGGAGGGCGCCATGGTGCGCACCTTCGCCGCCAGGGCGGCAGGGCCGGGCGGCCCTGGAGGACCCGCGGCAGTGGGGCGGGGAGGGGCACCGGCGCGTCTGGTGAAATCTTCCTTCAGAGTATTGGCCACAGAAGGAAGATATTTTCAGTCCCGCCTTGGGTCAAGACCCCCTGCGCCCCTGCTGCTCCTGCGGCCGGGCTCGGCTGCCCGTATGCGGCCGACCTTTGTTCCAATGGACCTATGGACCAGCAACCGAAGGCCCCCAGCCTCGAACAGGCACTCCACGCGGCGCGGGCGCTCATCCTCGCCGACCTGAGCGCGAGCGGTGTCGCCGAGGCGGACGTCGTCTCACTGGTGGAGGAGGCGCTCACACACCGGCGGTGGTGGGTCGGCGAGTGGCCGGAAGGCGCCTCCTTCGTGGACGGGCTCGTCGCCCAGGACGTCCAGGACGCCCTGCTGGAACGGTACGGGCGCTGGCCCCTGTGCCCGGTCTGCGGCGGCACGGACCTGCACGCACTGGAGATCGAGCCGGAACTGGGTGAGAACCCGCACTGGGTGTGCGTGAAGACGGCGACGGCCGTGGCCCGCGTCGGAGCACTGGGGCGGTTGCAGTGACGGTGTACATCGATCCGCCGATCTGGCCGGGCCACGGGCGGATGTGGTCCCACCTGGTCAGCGACGCCTCGTACGAGGAACTGCATGCCTTCGCCGAGGAGATCGGCTGCCCGCGTCGCTCGTTCGACCACGATCACTACGACGTACCGTCCGAGCGCTACGGTGCGGCGGTGCGGCACGGCGCGGTGGAGGTGGGCGCCAAGGAGTTGCTGCGCCGCCTGACGGCCGCCGGCCTGCGCCGCCCCCGGGCAACGGGCCGGTCCGGCCTCTCCGGAGACTGACGCCGGACCGCCCGGAGGGCTTCGTACACCTTTCTCGTCCTGGGAGCACTTCGCTTTCGCGTTGGCGAGGCGCACTCTGGAAGTGTCGCCGCTTGAGGGAATGGGAGAGGAGGAGCGAGATGTCTGAGCAGACAAAGAGCAACCCGTCCTGGCACGTGGCCGGCGACTGGTTCGACACCTGCAAGTGCGCCATACCTTGCCCGTGCACATTCGCCCAGCCCCCGTCCGAGGGTGACTGCCAGGGCGTGCTCGCCTGGCACATACGCGAGGGACGGTACGGGGATGTCCGGCTCGACGATCTGAACGTCCTGATGCTCGGGTCCTTCACCGGGAACGTGTGGACCGGTGAGCACACGGACCCGTATGCCGCCGTCTTCGTCGACGAGCGCGCAGACGACCACCAGCGTGCCGCACTCGGCGCGATCTTCGGCGGTGAGGCAGGCGGCTGGCCGCAGGAGTTCACCGAGGTCTTCGGCCCCGAGATACGGGGCATGGATGTCGCGCCGGTCATCGTCGAGGTCGACGAGGACCTGGGGACGTGGCGCGCTGAGGTCCCCGGCCGGGTCACCGCCCGTGCGGAGGCCCTGACAGGGCCCACCACGCCTGCCGGGGCGCGGGTCCAGGTCCACAACGCCCCCGGTGCCGAGGTCGGCCCGGGCCAGATCGCCACCTGGGGCCGGTCCACCACCGACCAGGCCGACGCCTTCGGCTTCCGGTGGAGCCGCAGCGGCAAGTCCAGCAAGTACTTCCCCTTCGATTGGAGTGGCCCCGACTGACGAGCGGTCGGCCGGATCTCAGCGTGGTCGGTCGGTCACCGGGCTCATCATGTGTTCGGACATCTGCAGCCCGGGCAGCATCCAGTCCTGGAACGGGGCCAGCGCGCCCAGGACGAGGAAGGCCAGACCGACCGCCCAGCTGAGCAAGGGGCCGCGCCGCCACAGCTTCTCCAGAAAGATCACCGCGGCCAGGCCCGCCATCGCCGCCATGTTCATCATGCCGAGCGGCACGAGGACGATCATCAGAGCCCAGCAGCAGCCCACGCAGTAGAGACCGTGGTGCGCGCCCACGCGGAGATCGCGGGCCCACGGGCGGAAGCGTGAGTACCGCATCAAGTGCGAGAGCGGGTTGCGGCAGTGCAGAAGGCAGACGCGCTTCAGCGGCCCCAACTGGTACAGCCCCGCGAGCAGGAACGCGGCCGAGCCGATCCAGCGGCCTGCCTCGGGAGAGCCGTCCACCAGCCGCCCGACCGCCGACAGGATGCCGTAGGCGAGCAGACCGAATGCCGTCCAGGCGAGCAGGTAGCCCCCGGCGAACTGGGTGATGCGCATGGCGCGGACCGCACCGGAGGACTTCCGGCCGATGGCACGCGCCCAGGTGATGGCCACCGGCGCCACCGACGGGAACATCATCGCCACCATCATGGTCACCCAGAGAAGCAGGAAGAGCGGCAGCGCCAGACCCATCGTCCCGGGCTCCATCGCCATGCCACGGGACTGGACGACGGTGAGCACCCATGCCAGTACGGCAAGCAGAAGCAGCAGGATCCACGCGACGGCGAGTTCACGCCGGGGCAGCAGGATTCCGGGCCGTGCCGACGTGGGAACGGCGATGTGGATGTGCGGCATGGTGCTCCTCCCAGGAGAACCCCGCCCCGCTGAGAAGTGGCCCGACGACTCCTCCAGCACACCACAGAGGAGACAACGGCACACCGCGAAGCTGTGGCCGGGGCGCCCCTCGGTCGCGCACGCGGCGTCAGTCTGACCTTCCACCGAGCCCGCCCGGGCCGCCGAGGAGCCGCAGCACCAGGACGGCGGCAGCGGCGAGCGTGCCGCCCCAGAGCATCACGGCCGAGAGCGACGCGGAATCCACGACCACCCCGCCGAGCAGTGCCCCGAGGGAGATCGCCGCCTGGAACGACGAGGTGAACAGCACCGTTGCCGCCTCCGGCGCATGCGGAGCCGAGCGGGCGAGCCAGGTCTGCGCACACACCGGGACGGCGCCGTAGGCGAGGCCCCACAGGAGGAGCAGGCCCACCGCCCCGACCTGCCAGCGACCGGCTGCCGGAAGCAGCCAGGCCGCGCCCGCCAGCAGGGACGCGCTGCAGATGAAGGTGCCGCGCAGGCTGCGTGTGAGCATCGATCCCGCCAGGAGGTTCCCGGCGAGGCCGGCGGCCCCGTATGCCAGCAGAAGGACGCCGATCGCCGCTGAGGGGACCCCGGTCACCTGCCGCAGGAATGGGTCGACATAGGTGTAGGTGGCGAAGTGGGCGATCACTACGAGGAATATCGCTGCCAGCCCGATGCGGATCTGACTGATGCGGAACAGGTCGCGCAGCACGCGCGGCGTGGTGCGGTGCACGGCCGGAAGCGGGGGCAGCGGGGGAAGCAGCACCAGCAGTGCGATCAGCACACCCACGGTCAGTGCCCCCATCACGGCGAACGAGGCCCGCCAGCCCACGACATGGCCCAGGAAGGTGCCCGCAGGCACGCCGAGCACGGAGCCCAGCGGCACACCGGTGAAGATCACGGCCGTCGCCCTGGCCACGGACTCCTCCCGCACCAGCCGTACGGCGAGACCGGCGCCGATCGACCAGAAGCCCCCGATGGTGAGCCCGACCAGGATCCGGGAGGAGAGCATCACCGCGTAGTTCGGTGCCGCCGCGGCCAGGAAGTCCGCGACTGCCAGCAGGGCCATCAGCGCGCACAGCATCGCCCGGCGGTCGATCCGCCCGGTGGCGACGGTGACCAGAGGAGCGGCGATCGCGGCGACGATCCCCGGAATCGTCATCATCCAGCCCGCGGTGCCCTCCGAGATCTGGAAACTGCGGCCCATCGGGGTGAGCAGACCGATCGGCATGATCTCGGTGGTGACGATCGAGAAGATCCCCGCCATCACGGCGAAGACGGCCAGGGCAGGCCCAAGCCGTCCCGTCAGCGGCGAGCGGGCGCCGGCGGCTTCCTCTCCGGCGGGGATTGCCGCTGTGGGCATGGCTGGACTCCTGACGCGGGCACCGGTGGGCTTGGTGACCGAGTACAGCAGCCATGACGAGGCGGGCCCGGCGGATTCGCGACCACAACGTTCCCCGGCCGCGGCGCGGCTAGCGGAGGCTTCAGCGGGCAGTCGTGTCCGCTGCCGTCTTCGCAGCCGTGCCCGCCGTGTCCGCCGGTGCGGCGCCGGTGACGACGCGGGACCCGGCCGTGGTGCGGTGCAGCCGGGCGGCCACCGCCGTCACGGCGACGGCCGCCGCCGCGAGCAGCGCGCCGACCCAGGCCACCGCCGGGTAGCCCCAGCCCGCGCCGATGACCAGGCCGCCGAGCCACGGGCCCAGCGTGTTGCCGATGTTGAACGACGCGGTCGTAGTCGCACCCGCGAGGGTCGGTGCGGCGTTGGCGACGTTGAACATCCGGGCGTTCAGCGCGGGCGCGGTGAGGAAGGCGGTGAAGCCGAGCAGGAAGGCCAGCGCGATCGCCGCGACCGCGTTGTGCGCCACCAGCGCGAGGACGGCCAGCACGACGGTCGACGCGGCGATGCCCGTGTACATGGTGCCGAACAGGTGTGCGTCGGCGATCCGGCCGCCGAGCGCCGTACCGATCAGCGCGCCCAGCCCGAAGAGCCCGAGCACGTAAGGCACCCAGCTCTCCGCTAGCCCGGCGGTGTCGGTGAGCAGCGGCGAGAGGTAGGAGAAGAGGGCGAAGACCGCGGCGGCGTTCAGGGCGATCTGGGCGAGCGCCAGCCACACCTGCCGGTCGGCGTAGATGCGCAGCTCGGCACGGAGGCTCGGCGCGTCCGCACCAGTCCCCGGCCGGGTGCGCGGCACCAGTGCGATCACGCCGACCAGCGCGACCGCCGACATCGCGGCCACCGCCCAGAACGCGGCCCGCCACCCCGCGTGCTGCCCCAGGAACGCGCCCGCCGGGACGCCCGCGATGTTGGCGATGCTCAGCCCGCCGACCATGATCGCCATGGCTTTGGCCCGCGCGGTCACCGGCACCAGCGATACCGCGACAGCCGCCCCGACCGCCCAGAAGCCCGCACACGCCAGGGCGCTCACCACCCGGGAGACGAACAGCACCGAGTACGTGGGCGCCAGCGCCCCCGCGACCTGCCCGAGCCCGAAGACCGCGAGCAGCGCGATCAGCGTCGTACGGCGGGGCAGCTTGAGCGTCGCCGCCGCGAGCAGCGGGGCGCCGACCACCATGCCGATGGCGAAGGCGGAGACCAGCAGCCCCGCCTTGGGTATGGAGACGTCCATGTCGCGGGCGAGCGGTTCGAGGATTCCGGCGAGCATGAACTCGGATGTGCCCAGCGCGAAGACCGACAGCCCCAGCACATAGACGGCGACGGGCATCCGGGCAGGCGCCGCAGCCGGCGCGGCGCCGGGCGTGGCAGCGGGTGTGGCGGCGGGGACGGGCGGGAGGCGCTGGGCAGGGGTGTCGGAGGGCACGCCACTGCCCAACCCCGCCCCCGGCCCCCGTATTCCTCCCCGGCACCGGCTCGGAGGCCCCGCCCGTGTGAGATCCATCACCACCCGTGGCACACCAACGGCCCGTGCGCTCGGCGTGTCAGAAGCTCACCCGGCGGCTGACGCTGCGGCTCCAGGAGGGCGGCGCCCACCGGGGCGAGTGGCCTCAGGCTCGCCGCGGCCGTGCGGCCGCCGCGTCAGCCGGCAGACGGACCCCTCCCCCGGAAGGCGGACGCGAGGGACGTACCGCGGTGACCGGTGCCCGGTCGGGGACAATGGACGCCGACCGGGCACCACGGGGACGCGGTGCCCTTCCCCCGGCGAGGAGAAGTGCGCGTGCGTGACCCGGAGAGTGCAGTCCCGGTGCCCCCCGAGGGCCGTCGGAGCCTCGACCTGCGGGCCGACTGCGCCAGCTGTTTCGGACTGTGCTGTGTCGCGCTGCCCTTCCGGGCCTCGGCGGACTTCCCGGTCGACAAGGACGCCGGGCAGCCGTGTACGAACCTCCAGGCGGACTACAGCTGCGGCATCCACGCCCGCCTCCGCGAGGACGGCTACTCCGGCTGCACGGTCTACGACTGCTTCGGCGCCGGACAGCAGGTCTCCCAGCACACCTTCGGCGGGCAGGACTGGCGCCGGTCGCCAAAGACCGCCCGGCAGATGTTCGACGTGTTCCCGGTCATGCGGCAGCTGCACGAACTGCTCCGGTACGTCACCGAGGCGCTCGAACTCCCGGACGCACGCCCAGTCCACCGCGGGCTGCGCCGTGCGCTGGACGACACCCACCGCCTCACCCTCGGTACCGCCGAATCGCTCGCCGAGCTGGACATGGCCGCGCACCGGCAGGGCGTCAACGCGCTGCTGCTGCGCGCCAGCGAACTGGTGCGGGCCGCCGCGGTGCCGGGGCGGCGGAAGAACCACCGGGGAGCCGATCTCATGGGCGCCCGCCTCGGCGGCGCGGACCTGCGCGGTGCAAGCCTGCGCGGGGCGTACCTCATCGCGGCGGACCTGAGCGGGGCGGATCTGCGTACGGCCGATCTGATCGGGGCGGACCTCAGAGACGCCCGGCTGCACGGCGCCGACCTCACCGGCTGCCTCTTCCTCACCCAGCCGCAGCTGACCGCGGCCCGGGGGAGTGACACCACCCGGATTCCTCAGGGGCTGACCCGGCCCGCGCACTGGTGAGGCGGTGCCCGCCACCCGCCGCCCGCACCGTCACCCGATCGCGTGACGCGTCGTGGACTGCCCGGCTTGACGTTCTCAGAGGGTGAGCAGCTCCAGTTCCGCGCGCAGGTTGTGGCGGGCCGTGCGCTCCCAGCGGTCGTGGGCGTACGGGGTGCGGTAGAGGCGGGGGAGCGCGAGGAGTCTGTCCAGCAGGGCGGCGCGACCCTGCCGGAAGACATCCTCCGGGACGAATCCGTACTCACGGCGGACGGCGGCGGCGTAGTGCGCGTACGCCTCGGGCGCTCCGGCGAGCACCGCCAGATCCGCGTCGCACAGCACCTCGCCGTCGCTGTCCCCGGGCTCCGGATCGTGACTGACAGTGAGCCGGACGAGGCGTGCGACCTCGGCCGTACGGCCTGCGGCGACTCCGGCCTCGGCGAGGGCGATTTCGGCGAGATGCGCGCTGCGCTCCTCGTTCTCGCTGCGGTCGGGGCGGTAGACGGCGTCGTGGAACCAGGCGGCGAGCCGTACGGAATCGGCGTCGGCGGCATGTGCGGCCAGTTCGTCGACGCGGTCGAGCACCGCCAAGAGATGATCGGCTGTGTGATAGTGGCGCTGCGGCTCGGACCAGCGGTCGAGCAGGTTCTCGCCGTACGGTGCCGGGTCCGGCAGCGGATGGGGCCGTGCTCCGGACCGTGCGTCGGGCTGGAGCGCGCGGACGCGGTGGAGCAGCGCGATCCAGCGGTGGAGCAGAACGTCCTGTGTACTGCGGGTTTCCATGTGGACAATTGTGAGGGGCAGCTACCGGTGATGCCGTGGTGTGTGGCAGGCTGTGTTATATGTCTAGACCAATGCTAGAGGTGATCGCGCTCAGTGCGCAGGACGCGCGTGCCGCCGAGGCCGGTGGAGCGGACCGCCTCGAGCTGATCACCGACATCGCGGCCGACGGCCTCACCCCCGACCGCGAGACCTTCGCCGCGATCCGCGCCGCGGTCGGCATCCCCCTGCGCGTCATGCTGCGCACGTCCGACGGCTTCTCGGCCGGCGGGCCGCAGGCGCTGGACGACCTGCGCGCGCGGGCGCAGCTGCTGCGCACCGAAGGCGCCGAGGAGTTCGTGCTCGGCTTCCTCGACGAATCCGGGCAGCCGGACCTGGCGGCGATCGGTGCGCTGGTGGAGGTCATCGGCACCTGCCGGTGGACGTTCCACCGGGCGATCGACCGGGCGGCGGATCGCGACGGACTCCGCAAGCGGCTGCGGGAGCTGCCGGGCCTGGACACCTATCTCACCGCCGGTTCGGCCTCCGGTGTCGACGACGGCATGGCGACCCTGCTGGCGGAGGCCGAGCGGGGGGCTGACGGCGAGCCGGGCTACCAGGCACGGATGATGGTCGGCGGCGGGCTGGGGCTGACACATCTGCCGGCGCTGTGCGCGGGCGGGGTGACGGCCTTCCATATCGGTGGCGCTGCGCGACAGGCGGGGTGGGCCTCGCCCGTCTCACCGGAAGCGGTCCGTGAGTGGCGCACCGTGCTGGACGGCTAGTGCGTGTCGTTTGGGTGATGCCGGACAGGCCCTGAACCGCGCGCCGGGGATCGTGCGCCCGCGCAGCCGGGTCGGGCATTCGCCAGTGCAACAGATGCGAATCCTCAGTCCGCTGTGCCGGGCGGTACCACCCACTGCACCGGCTGCCGCGTCACGGCGGCGATCGTGTCGAAGTCCACGTTGTAGTGGAGAACCGTTACTCCGTGCCGTTCGGCAGTCGCCGCGATGAGCAGGTCGGCCAGGGACGCCGCCCGGTGGTGCCCCTTGCGGGCCAGCAGTGACTGCACCTTGACGGCGCGCGTGCCGACCTCGTCGGTGAGCGGGAGCCAGTCGAAGCCGGAGCGCAGCGCCCGCCCGCGCGCGTGGTCCGTGGCGCTGCGGGAGCTGTAGAGCAGCTCCAGGTCGATCATCGCGCAGGTGGCGAGCTGGCCCCGGTCGAGCAGCGGGAGCAGGGCGCTGCGGACGGCGGGCTGCCGGGCCCTCGCCCAGACGCTCTTGTCGACGAGATGTGTCGCTACCGCCACGCCCACGCCATCACTTCCTGATCGGCGAGGTCATCGAAAACCCCCTCGTCCAGCAGCTCCATGAAGCGCCTGCGCTTTGCGGCGGCGACGAACTCCTCCAACACGCAGTTCACTGTGGCGCGTTTGCCCGTCGTGCCGAGCATCTCGGCTGCCTGAGCCACCAGATCGTCATCAAGGTCGATCACTGTGCGCGACATGTGCATCTCCGAGTCCCGGATAGTGGAGGGATATATCAATTATGCCCGAATGCGGGCGCGTTGATTGTCGCCGCTGCCCCCTCGCCTCACACCCGCGGTGCGCGGTGTTCGGCGGTTCGTGCGGTGGTTCGTTCGTCCGAGGCAGCCGGACAGGGCCTGGGGTATCTCTCGGTTGGAGAGACCCCGGCGACCGGAGAGCGCCGACCGTCATCTGGTTGTTGGCGACGAAAGTCGGGTACGGGCGGCCGGAGGCGGCCGAGGAGTCACAACCCACGAGCGGGAGGTCATCCCATGCGCGCGCCGCTGGTGATGGGCATCGACATCGGCACATCGAGCTCCAAGGGCGTGCTGGTGCGCGCCGAGGACGGCGAGGTCGTCCGTACGGCGGTGCGCGAACACCGCACCGACACGCCTCGGCCCGGCTGGGCCGAGCACGATGCGGAAGCGGTGTGGTGGGGCGACTTCCGGGCGCTGGCGGCGGAGCTGCTGGAAGGGCCGGAGCTGCTGGCCGGGGTGTGTGTCAGCGGCATCGGCCCCTGCCTGCTGCCCACCCGCCGCGACGGCGAGCCGTTGCGGCCCGCCATTCTCTACGGCGTGGACACCCGCGCCGGCGAGCAGATCGCCGCGCAGACCGCCCGCTACGGTGCCGCCCAGGTGCTGGAGCGCTGCGGCTCGCCGCTCACCAGCCAGGCCGTCGGACCGAAACTTGCCTGGCTGGCGGAGCGGGAACCGCAGACGTACGCGCGCACCGAGCGCTGGTTCATGGCCAGTTCGTGGATCGCGCACCGGCTCACCGGCGCGTACGTCCTCGACCACCACTCCGCCAGCCAGTGCACGCCCCTGTACGACCTGCGGGAGCGCCGCTGGATCGAGGAGTGGCGGGAGGAGATCGCGCCGGGCCTGGAGTGGCCCGAACTGGTCTGGCCCTCCGAGGCCGTCGGCGAGGTCACCGGGGCGGCGTCGGCGGCCACCGGCATCCCCGCGGGGACCCCGGTCATGGCCGGGACGGTGGACGCCTGGGCCGAGGCCACCGGCGTCGGCGCCACCGGCACCGGGGACCTGATGCTGATGTACGGCACGACGATGTTCCTGTCCAACGTCGTCGCCGAGCCCGTACCGGACGCCCGCCTCTGGTCCACGGCCGGTGCCTTCGAGGGCACGTACTGCCTGGCGGGCGGCATGGCCACCTCGGGTGCCGTCACGGGCTGGCTGCGCGAGCTGACCGGCGCGGACTTCGGCACGCTCACCGAGGAGGCCGCCGCGCTGCCGCCGGGCGCCGAGGGCCTGCTGATGCTGCCGTACTTCGCGGGCGAACGCACCCCTCTCTTCGACCCCGACGCGCGCGGCGTCATCGCCGGACTCACCCTGAGGCACGGCCGCGCGCATCTCTACCGGGCGGTGCTGGAGGGCACGGCCTTCGGCGTACGGCACAATCTCGCCGCGATGGCGGAGGCGGGCGGCGACCTGCGGCGGCTGGTCGCCGTCGGCGGCGGGGCGCGCGAGCTGTGGACCCGGATCGTCTCGGACGTGACGGGCCGGGCGCAGGACGTGCCCCGGCACACCATCGGCGCGGCCTACGGCGACGCGTTCCTCGCCGCCGTGGGCACCGGGCTGGCCGGGCGGGCGGACATCGCGGTCTGGAATCCGGTGGAGTCCACCGTCACCCCCGAACCGGCGGGCACGGCGCGCTACGACGGCCTGTACGCGCACTACCTCGCCCTCTACCCGGCCACCCGCGAGGTGTCCCACGCCTTGGCGGCCCGCCAGCACGCGGATGCGGACGGCTGACCGGCGCGAGCCACCTGACAGGCTGTCAGAGCTTGCGCACAACGATCCGGCCCGAGTCCCCGCCGGAGGCGACCAGTGTGCCGTCGGCGGAGAACCGGACGCCGTACGTACGGCCGGTGGTCCCCGTCTCGGGCCGGTGGTCGGACCCGAAGACGGGATCGGCCGTGCGCGTGGCCGTGTCGACGACCTCCAGCTCCCCCCGCCTCCCCAGCGCCAGCGTCTTCCCGTCGGGCGAGTACGCCCAGCCGTAACAGGCCGCCCAGCGCTCTGGCCGGTGCGGGTCGGCGAAGTGCCAGACCAGCTCGGCCGTGTCGACCGAGTAGGCGCCGGGCCCGCCGCTGCCCCAGGGGGCGGCCAGCACCAGAGTCTCGCTCGGGTCGAAGCCGATGTCCTTCGCGGGCTGACGGCCGGGCACGGGTATCCGCTGGCGGATCGTGCCCGCCTCGGTGTCCCAGACCTCTATCTCCGTCGTCATCGGCTCGCTCCCGCCGTACGTCCGCCCCCTGCTCCGGCTCAGCGCGAGCAGCCTTCCCGAGGGCGAGAGCGCGCCGTCCCAGCAGGCGTACGGCCCGTCGGCGTGCACCTCGAAGACGATGTGCCCCTGCCGGTCGAGTACCCGGACGCGGTTGCCCGAGTCGTACGCGAGGAGTCTGCGGCGGCTGCCGTCCCACTTCGGGTGGACCCGGTGCGGGTTGAAGTCGGCGTCGGCGGACTCCCGGTAGGCCGCCAGAGTCCGGCCCTGACCTCTGGCGAGGTCCAGCAGCCTGGTCTCGCCGTTGAGCGCATAAACGATCCGCCGCCCGTCGGCGTCGAACAGGACGGTGTGCGGGAACGTTTGCCCCCGCCCCCTGGGCGCGGGACGCACCTCCGGCGGCTCGGCGTGTACAAGCCTGCGGCCGCCGCCTGCCACGTCCACCAGATGGATCTCGGCGCCGTAACCGTCCTTCAGCATCGTGGCGACGACCAGGGTGCGGCCGTCGGGGGAGAGGTCGAACGCGCCGGGGCACCAGGAGCGGTTCGGCACGATCATCTCCAGCACGACGTCGCCGCGAGCGGCGCCGGAAGGGTCGGCGACGCGCGCGAACCCCTCGCGCAGCTTCTTGTCGCGGGCCTTCTCGAAGGCGAGCAGCGCCTCGCGGTCGTCGCTGACCTCCAGTTCCTTGACCGTCTCGCGGGGACGGCCGCCCTGCGCCCAGGCGGCCCGCACCAGCGTCCGCCCGTCCAGCGCGACGCGATAGAACCGCGGCTTCGCCCCGCCCGGCATGCTCAGCACAGTCTCGATCAGGCTCATAACCCGAACGTACCGTCGCCCACTGACAACCCCGAGTGCCGACCGTAAGCGCCTGAACCCGGGCGCGTGGCAGGTGGCGCGTGGCCGGTGACGCGTGGCGCGGAGACCGGCCAGCCCTCAGTCCGCGGTCCGCTCCTGGCCCTCACTCCTGGCCCTCACTCCTGGCCCTCACTCCGGAGAGGCGGTCCGGGTGGCTCGGGTGCGGAGGGGGAGGACCACGTCGACTGCGAGGGTCGCGGCCGAGATCACCCATACGCCGTTGCCGTCGGTGAGGGTGCGGGGCACGTCGGTGTATTGGAAGAGGGCGACGGCGCCGCCGACCCAGAGGCCCCACAGGCACTGTGCCGTGAAGCCGTCGCGGAAGAAGAGGGCGTCGATGATCAGCATGGCGCCGAACAGCCAGAGGCCAAGGCCGACTTGGCGCGTGGTGATGTTGTCGAAGAAGGCCATCAGCAGGGCACCGACGCTGATGCCGAGCATCCCCAGTTCACGCATGGCGGCCACCACGTCCTCACCGGCACAGTCTGCCCGGGTAAGTGTAGCCGGGCGTCAAACCGCCCGCTTTCAGGCCGGGTTGCGGACCGCGACGTCGCCGCCGTCGGTGTGGGCCTTGATGTGCCGGTCGGAGGTGTCCTTGGAGGGCACGGTGACGTTCCGGTCGCCGCCCGCCGTGGTCGCGTCGACCGCGTAGGAGCCGGTGGGCAGCCGGACGTCGATGTCGCCGCCCGCGCTGGTGAAGGACACGCGGCTGGGGGAGTCGGTGAAGGCGCCCAGCAGGTCGCCGCCCTCCGAGTGCGCCGTCACGCGCCGGGAGGAGGAGTCGTCGACGTGGATGTCGCCGCCCTGGGTCGCGGCCTTCACCGTGCCGGACATGCCGCTCACTTTCATGTCACCGCCGCCGGACTTCAGATGCAGGCTGGTGCCGGCGGGCACCCGCACCTCGTAGTCCACATCGCAGGTGCGCTCGGCGTCACCGCAGTCATCGGACTGGAGCGTCAACCGGCCGTTCTGCTGCCCGTGTTCGGTGCGCGGCTTCTGCTCGTCCCACTCGTAGCGCTCGATCACCCGGATCGCGTCGCTGCGGCTGTCGGCGGCGACGACCTCGATGTCCCCGCCCTTGGTGTCCACCGTCAGGGCTTTGGTGTCGTCGACGTCGAGCGAGTACGCGGACTTGCTGGTCTTCCCCTCGTCCGGAATCAGTGAGCAGCTGGTCGCCAGGGTTGCCACGGCGACGAGGAGGGCGCAGGCGGCGGCGGTCCGGCGGGGGCGGTTTCCAGTCATGGGGAGTCTCCGTGGGAGAAGCGAAGGGTTGTCGTTCCGGCTTCCACCATTCTTGGCGCGGGCCGCCCGGGGCGGGTCGTCGGCGGGGACGAGCCCGGCCCCGGCGTACCCGTAGGGGCTTCACCCCAGGCGGATTCGGGTGACCCCTGGGAGCGTCCCTGGGGTTCCCGCGGTCCGCCAAGGACTCCGGGTTACGGCCCCAACTCGACGGGCAGCGGCGCCGCGTGCAGGATCGTCAGGCCGGAGACCGCGCGGGTGAGGGAGACGTAGAGGCGGCGCAGCCCGGTGCGCCGGTCCGGCTCGCCGTCGACGATCGCGGTGGGCTCGTCCAGCACCACGTAGTCGTACTCCAGGCCCTTGGCCAGCGTCGCCGGGACGAGCGTGAGGCGGGAGTCGGCCGAGGTCTCCTCGCCCGGCCCCAGATACGGCAGCCCCGCCCCGGTCAGCGCGGCCGACAGCTCCGGGATGCGGGCCTCCGCCGCGATGAGGCCGATCGATCCCTCGCGCTGCAGCGCTTCGCGGCAGGCCGCGACCACGGCCGCGGGCAGCGCGTCCGCCGTGGTCTCCCGTACGGCGAAGTCGCCCGGCGACTCACGGACCGAGGTGGCCTCCGCCAGGCCGGGCGCGATGGACGGCAGCAGGCGGGAGGCGTACGCGATGACATCGCGCGGCACCCGGAAGCCCAGCGTCAACTCCTCCACCACGGCGTCGGTTTTACCCAGGTGGGCGAGCGCCTGCTGCCAACTGTCCGTGGCCCAGGGGGTGGTGCCTTGCGCGAGATCGCCCAGCACCGTCGCCGAGCCCGTCGAACAGCGCCGCCCGACCGCCCGGTACTGCATGGGGGAGAGGTCCTGCGCCTCGTCCAGCACCACATGGCCCAGCGAGGAGGTGCGGCTGATCAGATCGGCGGCCTCGTCGATGAGGACGGTGTCGGCAGGTGACCAGGGTGCGGATTTCACCCCGCGGGCGGGTTTGGGCCACAGCACCGCCCGCTGCTCCTCGGGGTCGAGGATGCCCTCCGCCTGCGCGGCCAGGAACTCCGGGTCGGAGAGCAGCCGCAGCACCACCTTTGCCGGATCGACGGCGGGCCAGACGGCCTTGACCACCGCCTTGACCGCCGCGTTGCGGGCGACGGCGTCCTGCACCCGGTCGTCGGGGGCCTCGCCCGCCGCCTCCATCCGGACCAGCACGGTGTGTGCGATCCGCTGGGGCAGCGCGTCGCGGGCGGCGCCGTACCGGACGTCCCGCTGCTTCAACTCCTCGACGATCTCGCCCAGTTCGTACGCGGGCACCCGCCAGCGGCGCGAGCCGCGTACGACGACGCACGGCTCGGTCGGCGGCGTGATGCCCGAACGGACGGCGCGCCGCAGCACCCGCGCCATCCGGGCGTCGCCCTTGAGCCGTGCCGCCCGCGCCGAGTCGGTGCCGCGCACGGCGACCTGCGCGGAGCCCGGCCCCGTCACCAAGTCCTCCACTGTCGCCTGTTTCACCTCCAGTTCGCCCAGCGCGGGCAGCACCTGCTCGATGTACTGGAGGAAGGACCGGTTCGGGCCGATGACCAGGGTGCCGGTGCGCGCCAGCCGGTCGCGGTGTGTGTAGAGGAGGTACGCGACCCGGTGCAGGCCCACCGCCGTCTTGCCGGTGCCGGGGGCGCCCTGCACACACACGGTGCCGTCGATGCCCGCGCGCACGATCTCGTCCTGCTCGGGCTGGATGGTCGCGACGATGTCCCGCATGGGGCCGACGCGGGGGCGCTCGATCTCGGACTGGAGCAGCGCGCTCCTCTGCTGCTGCTCGGACGGGTCGGTGAGGTGCTCGTCCTCGTAGGCGGTCAGTTCGCCGCCGGTGTAGCCGAAGCGGCGGCGCAGCGCGACCTGCTGCGGGTCCTTCTTGGAGGCGCGGTAGAAGGGCTGGGAGACGGGGGCACGCCAGTCGATGACCATGGGGTCGCCGTCCGCGTCGTGCACATGGCGGCGGCCGATGTAGAAGCTGCCGGCCGCGTCGTCGGCGAGCCGCTCCAGGTAGTCGAGGCGGCCGAAGAAGAGCGGGGCGTGCGCGAGGTCGGCCAGGGACTTGATCCGCAGATCGACCTCGGCCCGCAGCACCGCCGCGTTCACCCAGTTCGCGGCGACGTCGGCGATGTCGAGTGCCTCGGCGTCGGCGCGCATCGCGCGGAGCGCGGCCCGGGAGGCCGCGAGGTGCGCACGCTCCCGGCCGAGCGGGTCCTGCGGGTCCGGGCCGTACGGGTCTTCGGGGGGCGTGGGAGCAGGGGCGTGCGCGGGCACGGGTTTGCCTCCGGCGGGATCTCGGCTCCGCACCGCAGGAGACGGCGGCCGGTGCACGGCCACGGGCCACGCGCGTACGGGCGCCGCGCGCGGCTGGCGCGGCGGCGGCACGACGGCGGGGCCCGTACGGGCGCGTGGCGCGGCGGCGCATCGCGTGCGGGTACGGGAGAGCGGGTACGTGAGCAGGGCGCCGGCCGGTTTCCGAGCGGCCGGGGGTCCTTCCCGAAGAGGCAGTCCTCTTCGAGGGAGGAGGCAAGACCGGCGAGTGTAGGCCAGATGCCGGCGGCAGGCCACCGGATATCCACCGGGAAGACCCTGAGGGCCGCCCCGTCCCGGAGGGTGAGGGCGAGGCCTGTGGTTTCGGTCTTTCGGCTGATGTCGGGAAAGACGGAGAAACCGATGCTGGGGGTATGAGTACCGCAATTTTCCGGCAGCCCGCGGCAGGGCAGGGGCCGGGCCGAGGAGCCACCGCCCTGGCCGCCGGCGGGGCCGTGCAGCCCCGCCCTCACCAGCGGCATGTGCTGGGCAGCGCCCTGCGCGCGGCGAAGGTCTTCGCCGAGACGGCCTTCAGTGTCGCCGTCCTCGGCCAGTACGACGGGCAGCCGCGCCACGGCCCCTACGACCGCACCCACGACCGCGCGCACGGCCTGACCGACGACAGAACCCGGGAACCGGCGTACGGCGACCGGCACGAGCGCGACGCAGGCCGCTGACCCGGCCGTAGGGCCGCCACGCTTACGCCCCCTACGGCCCGTGAGCGTGCGCCCCCGTACGTCAGACGTCGTCGCCCGCGAGCAGCTCCGTCGAGTCCACGATCCGGTAGGCGTAGCCCTGCTCCGCCAGGAAGCGCTGCCGGTGAGCCGCGAAGTCCTGGTCGATCGTGTCCCGTGCGACTACCGAGTAGAAGCGTGCCTCGTGCCCGTCCGCCTTCGGCCGCAGCACCCGGCCCAGGCGCTGCGCCTCTTCCTGGCGGGACCCGAAGGTGCCGGAGACCTGGATGGCGACGGTGGCCTCCGGCAGGTCCACCGAGAAGTTGGCGACCTTCGAGACGACGAGCACGCTCAGCTCACCGTGCCGGAAGGCGTCGAAGAGTTTCTCGCGCTGCGCGTTGGAGGTCTCACCCTTGATGACCGGCGCTCCGAGGTGTTCGCCGAGCTCGTCCAGCTGGTCGATGTACTGGCCGATGACCAGCGTCTGCTCCCCCTGGTGCCTGCGGACGAGCGCCTCGGTCACCCGCCGCTTCGAGTCCGTCGTCGCGCAGTAGCGGTACTTCTCGTCGGTCTCCGCCGTGGCGTAGGTGAGCCGCTCGGCGTCCGTGAGGCTGACCCGGACTTCGACGCAGTCGGCGGGGGCGATGTAGCCCTGGGCCTCGATCTCCTTCCAGGGCGCGTCGAAGCGCTTGGGCCCGATGAGCGAGAAGACGTCCGACTCGCGGCCGTCCTCCCGTACGAGCGTGGCCGTGAGCCCGAGGCGGCGGCGGGCCTGGAGGTCGGCGGTGAACTTGAACACCGGTGCGGGCAGCAGGTGCACCTCGTCGTAGAGGATGAGGCCCCAGTCGCGGGAGTCGAAGAGCTCCAGGTGCTGGTAGACGCCCTTCCGCTTGGTCGTCAGGACCTGATAGGTGGCGATGGTGACCGGGCGGATCTCCTTGCGGGTGCCGCTGTACTCGCCGATCTCTTCCTCGGTCAGCGAGGTGCGGCGCACCAGCTCGTGCTTCCACTGGCGGGCCGAGACGGTGTTGGTGACCAGGATCAGCGTGGTGGCGCGGGCCCGCGCCATCGCCCCGGCGCCGACCAGCGTCTTGCCCGCGCCGCAGGGGAGCACGACGACCCCTGAGCCGCCGTGCCAGAAGCCCTCCACTGCCTGGGTCTGGTACGGGCGCAGCGCCCAGCCGTCCTCGTGCAGGTCGATCGGGTGGGCCTCGCCGTCGACATAGCCCGCCAGGTCCTCGGCGGGCCAGCCGAGCTTGAGCAGCGCCTGCTTGATCTGGCCGCGCTCGGAGGGATGCACGGCGACGGAGTCGCCGTCGAGACGCGCGCCCACCAGCGGCTGGATCTTCTTCGACCGGAGGATCTCCTCCAGCACCGGCCGGTCGGTGCTCTCCAGCACCAGGCCGTGAGAGGGGTGTTTGAGCAGCCGCAGCCTGCCGTAGCGCGACATGGTCTCGGCGACGTCGACGAGCAGCGCGTGCGGCACGGGGTAGCGGGAGTAGGCGACCAGCGCGTCCACGACCTGCTCCGCGTCGTGCCCGGCGGCGCGGGCGTTCCACAGGCCGAGCGGGGTGAGCCGGTAGGTGTGGATGTGCTCGGGGGCCCGCTCGAGCTCGGCGAACGGGGCGATTGCACGACGGCATTCGTCGGCCTGCTCGTGATCGACCTCGAGCAGCAGGGTCTTGTCGCTTTGGACGATGAGACAGGACACGCACACCTCACAGCGCAGCCGGAGCGGCTGGCACGGGCCAGCAGGAGACCAGCGGGGGACGGGGAGAGCAGGGGGGACGGAAAGACGGGGAGGGCGGGGCGGCGAAGGGCGGGGCAAACCGGAATCAGCCTTCCAGCGTACGCGTCCGGCGTGTCGGGCGAGTGCCGTCGGCTCATGTGCGCCTTCCCGGCACGAGCCGGAGCGGCCCCGCGCCGGCCTGCGCTGTGCGGCGGGGGCGGTTGTCCGCTATGCTTGGTCAAACGACCAAGGCGAACGCTCAGTGCGATCGCCCAGTGGAGATCGGGAGTGCGCGTGCGATGAGTCCGACATCGGCGGAACGCGGGCAGGAGAGCAGGGCGCGGCTGCTCGGCGCCGCGGCGCAGCTCATCGTCGAAGGCGGCTGGGGTTCGGTGACCACCCGCAAGGCTGCCGACCGGGCGGGCGTCCCGCCCGGCCTCGTGCACTACCACTTCCGTACGGTCGACGATCTGCTGATCGACGCCGCGCTGGAGGGTGCCCGGCGCGAGGCCGAGGCGGTGGCGGCCACGCTCGCCCGGACCGAGGACCCTGCGGCCGGGATCGCGCAGGTGCTGGAGCAGCTCGCGGCCTACACGTCCGAGGACGCGGCGACCATCCTGTTCAGCGAGATGCTGCTGGCCGCCACCCGGCACGAGCGGCTCCGCGAGGGGCTGTCCGAGCTGATGGGTGAATGGCGGGCCGCCATGACGGCCTGGCTGCGGGAGAGCGGCGGCCCGGCCGATGCCGAGGGCACCGTCCTGCTGCTGGGCGCCGCGCTCGACGGACTGGTGCTGCACCGGCTGGTCGACCCCGGGCTGCGGCAGGTGTCCGTGCTCGGGCCACTGCGCCGGATGGTGGGCCTGGGCGAAGGCTGAGTTCCAGACAGGGCCCAGGCAGGCCACGCGGACGGAAATCCCCAGCAGGAGGTTCAGGCATGGCGGACACGGAAGCAGCGGCGAAGACAGCGGCAGCGGCAGGCGCACAGACGCACGCCCCGCCCCGCGGCGGCGTACGGCTGCGCGGGGTCACCAAGACGTACGGCTCGGGCGAGACCGCCCTGCGCGCCCTGGACGGCGTTGATCTGGACATCGAGCCCGGTGAACTGGTCGTCGTGCTCGGGCCCAGCGGTTCGGGCAAGACGACACTGCTCAACGTGATCGGCGGCATCGAGCCGGCCGACACCGGTGAGATCAGCGTGGCCGGTACGGAGCTGACGGGTCGTCCGCCGAAGGACCTGGTGGCCTTCCGCCGTGAACGGGTCGGCTTCGTCTTCCAGTTCTTCAACCTGGTGCCCACCCTCACCGCCCGCGAGAACATCGAGGCGATGATGGAGCTGACCGGGCGCGGTGACCGCAGCGGTGCCCCCGGCCTGCTGGGCGCGGTCGGCCTGAGCGACCGTATGGACCACTTCCCCGCACAGCTCTCCGGTGGTCAGCAGCAACGAGTCTCGCTCGCCCGCGCGTTGGCCACCGATCCGGATCTGCTGCTGGCGGACGAACCGACCGGCGCGCTGGACGTGGCCACCGGCACCTCTGTGCTGGCCCTGCTCCAGGAGACGAACCGGCAGGGGCGCGGCGTGCTGATGGTCACGCACAACGCCTCCGTCGCCGCCCTCGCCCACCTCGTGGTGACGATGCGCGACGGACGCGTCGAGACCGTACGGCGGAACGCGGCACCGGCCGATGCCGACACCGTGAGCTGGTGACGCCGTGAACCGCGTGATGCTCACCAAGACCCGGCGGGACCTGCGCCGCCGCTTGCCCCAGTTCGCGGCGGTCGCGATGACCGTGATGGTCGGCGTGCTCCTCTTCGTCGCCAGTTACGACGCCTACCGCAACCTCTCGGACTCCTACGAACGCACCTACTCGCGCCTGCACTTCGCCGACCTGTCGGCCACCGGCGGCGACCCCGCGAAGGTCGCGGCGGCCGTCGAGGAGGCACCGGGAGTGGCCGATGTCACCACGCGCACCCAGGCGGATCTGCCGATGCGGATCGGCGGCGACAAGCTGGTCGGGCGGGTGGTGGGGCTGCCCGGCGAGGGCCGACCGGAGGTCAACCGGGTCGAGGTGACCGAGGGCACGGGCCTCACCGACGGCACGGGCATCGCCGAGGGAGACTCGCGCGACCCAGCAGACGGTTCCGGTGTGCTGATCGAGCGCCACGCGGCCGACACCTTCGGCCTGTCGCCGGGCGACACGATGCAGGTCTTCGACGGCTCCGGCTGGCAGCCGGTCACCGTACGCGGCGTGGTCACCTCGGCCGAATACCTGTGGCCCGCCCGCAGCAGGCAGGAGGTGCTCGGCGATCCGCACTCGTTCGCTGTCGTGTTCGCCACCGGGGCGACCGCCCGGCAGCTCGCCGGGCCGGACGGCGGCGGCCAGACCCTCGTGCGGCTCGCCGACGGCGCGGGCGACGGTACGGCCGCCGAGGTGACCGCGAAGCTGCGGGAGGCGGGCGCGGTGGACGTCGTGCGGCGCGCGGACCAGCCCTCCCACTCCGTGCTCATCGAGGATCTCAAGGGTTTCGAGCAGCTCGCACTCGGCTTCCCCGTCCTCTTCCTCTCCGCCGCCGCGATAGCCGCCTACGTACTGATCACCCGGCTGGTGCTCGCCGAACGCAAGGTGATCGCCACCTTCCTGGCCGCGGGCGCGCCGCGTGGCGCGGTCGTGCGCCACTATCTGGGGCACGGCGCGCTGGCAGGCGGGGCGGGGGCCGTGCTGGGGGTGGCGCTGGGCACGGTCGCCACCTCCGCCGTCACCCGCGTCTACACCGACCAGCTCCACATACCGGACACCGTCGTCGGACACCGCCCCGCCGTCGCCCTGACCGGACTGCTCTTCGGGCTCCTCGTCGGTCTGGCGGGCGGCCTCGCCCCCGCGCTGGCCGCCTCCAGGGCGGCACCCGCCGAGGCGATGCGCGGGGACGTCGGCGCGCTGCCGTCACCCGGGCGCTGGAGCCGCGCGCTGGCCCGCGCCCGGCGGCTCCCGGTCACCGTACGGATGGCGCTGCGCGAGCTGACCCGCAGCAGACGGCGCACGCTTGCCACCATGACGGGCACGGTGCTCGCGCTCGTCCTGGTGCTGGCCTCGGTCGGGATGATCACCAGCATGACGGCGCTGGTGGACACGCAGTTCGGCCAGGTCCAGCGGCAGGACGCCACCGTCACGGCCGACCCGCACGCCCGCGACCTGGAGCAGCGGTTGCGCGCCGTGCCGGAAGTGGCGGAGGTCGAACGTGTCACCGAGGTCCCGGCGACGGTGACGGCAGCCGGCGCCTCGTACGCCACCTCGCTCTCGGGCTTCCGCACCGACACCCGTATGCACGGCTTCCGCACGGAGGACGGCGGGAGCAGGACTCTGCCGGACGACGGCGTCCTGGCGGGGCAGGCGCTCACCGACCGGCTGGACGTCGCCGTCGGCGACTCCCTCACGGTGCACACGCACGGGGGCGAGAAGCGCGAGGTGCGGCTGGCCGGGCTGGTGGACGAGCCGCTCGGCACCGCGCTCTACGGCTCGCGCGGCACGGTGCGGGAGATGACCGGCCTCGACGGCAACACCTACCAACTGCGCCTGGAAGGTGCCGCGGACACCGAGGACCGGGAAGCGGTCCGCTCCGCGGTGACCGGTCTCGAAGGCGTCGTCGCCTACACGGACGAACAGGCACTGCGCGGTCAGCTCGACGCGTTCCTCGGCCTGTTCTGGGTCTTCGCCGGGGTGATGCTGGTGCTCGGCGGGGCGCTCGCGCTGACCGTCATCTACGTGACCATGACCGTCAACGTGGCCGAACGCGGCGCCGAGTTGGCCACGCTGCGGGCTGCCGGTGTGCCGCTGCGGCGCATCGCCGGGATGCTGGCCATGGAGAACCTCACGGCGACGCTCCTCGCGGTGCCCCTCGGACTGGCGCTGGGCGCCCTCACCGCATACGAGTCGCTGCGTGCGTTCGACACCGACATGTTCACCCTCGACCTGTCGCTCGGCTGGCCGGTGCTCACGGCCGCGACCCTGGCGGTGCTGGCGGCCTCGCTGCTCTCCCAGATCCCGGCCGTACGGATGGTGCGGCGGCTGGACGTCGCCCGTGTGGTGCGGGAGCGGGCGGGATAGGGCCCGATGGGGTTTGCCGGCCTGCCAGCCTTCGCTATTCGTCGGCGAGTTCAGCCACACCCGTGATGCGGTGCAGCGGATACGTCCGCACCTCCTCGGCGGTGTGGTCGTAGGCCGTGACGAAACCGCCCTCCACCCGCACCGGTGCGATCACCCGCTGGCTGGCCGCGCCGTCCGCGTTGACATAGCCGATCCACAGTTCGGAGCCGCTCAGCACCGCCGACTGCATGGTGGCCAGCGTGTCCGGCAGATCGGTCCGCGGCGGTTCGCCGCCGGGCGTACGGGCGGCCGGAGCCTTGAGCCTGCCGCCACCACGGCTGCCCCTGCCGCCTCCGGCCGGGCCGCTGCCCTCCCCGTACGGACGGTCCGTGCCGGGCTTGTGCGCGGCGGTCGCCGCATGATCACCGGCTCGGATCGCCCGTACGGCGGCGGTCAGCAGAGGCGTGTCCGGCACCGGCGGCCCGTCCGGCAGCGGCTCGGGTGGCCGCCGGTGCGGGGCACGGTAGGTACCCGCGCGGCTGATCAGCACGTCGCCCTCGGCGGACTCGGCGGCGGGCGCGTAACCCATCTCCCGCAGCCGGGCCAGGAGTTGGTCCGGCGGCACGGGCGAGGCCAGCACGGTGGGCGCGAGCAGCCGGGGCCGCAGCGGCGCGGAACGGCGGTCGGCGAGGATCTCCGCGAGCAACGCGTCGTCATCGCAGCGCACATACGAGGAGGCGGCGCCGACCCGGAGCCTGCCGTGCCGCCGCGCCACGTCGTCGATCAGATAGGAAAGCGGCTGCGGCACGGGCGTACGGGAGTGGGCCGCCAGGAAGGCGTGCACGTCAGCGGCGGTACGGCCCGCGTCGAGCGCACGGCGGACGGAGCCGGGGGTGAAGCGGTAGACCGTCGCACCGCCCTTGGACTCGACGTCCGCCAGCAGATCCAGCGCCGCCGCCAACGGCCGCTCCAGCGGCCCGGGGGCGACGGCCGTCAGGTCGGCCTGCAACAGCACATGGTCCAGCGGCTCGGGCAGCAGCGGCGCGAGGGCGCGCGCCGCGCGCTGGGCGGCGGCGCCCAACTCGTGCTGAGTGAACGCCCGCCCCCACGGCCTGGGTTCCACCCAGGCGGCCCGGCCCGCCGGTGCGCCGGCACCGGCCGGTGCGGGGGCGTGCGCGGGGATCAGCTCGCGGGCGTAGCCCGCCAGCGCACCGCGGCCCGTCACGCCGAGCAGTTCCGTCTCGGTGAGTGTCCACCGCGCCAGCCGGGTCCGGAACGGCTCGCCGGCCGCGCCTCCGTGGGCACCTCCGGAGGCCCCTCCGTACCCGCCGCCGCCGTCCGTACCCCCGTCGGCGGGTGCCGCGCCCCGTAGCGGCCGTTCCCAGGTGAGCCGGTCCAGTACGTCCTGCGGCTCCGCCGCCTCGCCCGGCGCGAGTCCGGCAAGCAGGGCCAGCACGCGGTGGCGCACGTCCGGGGCGAGGCCGCGGTCGAGGCCGGGCCCCAGCGCGGCAAGGTTGCGGCCCTTGGCGTCCCGTCCGCCAGCCAGCCCGGCGACCCGGCTCGCCGACAGCCAGGCCGTGACCAGCCTGGTCCAGCGGACCTGCGGCGGATCGCGCAGCCAGTCGTCGTACGCGGGCGTCGGCGCGTAGGTCTCGTCCGCCTCACCGTCGGAGGCCACCAGGCCCGCGCTGTAGGCAAGGTCGGCCCAGAACGCCGTTGTGGACTCGGGCAGGTCGAGGGCGACGGCGGCACGCTTGAGATCACGGACGCCGAGACCGCCCGCGCGCAGCACCGACGGTGGCTCGGTCTCCCATCCGGCGAGCAGCTCCTCCACCGTGCCCAGCGCGGTGAACGCCTGCCCGGCGGCGGTGGTGTCCACCGTCCGCACCGGATGGGCGCGCGCCGCCCGCACCGCCGGGGGCAGCGGCTCCAGCAGGCGGTGCGCCCGGCCGCCGCGCAGCCGGAGCGCGGCTTCGCGGGGCAGCACGACCGTACGTTCGCCCGCGGGCAGCAGCAGCCCGTGCTCCAGCAGCCAGCGCAGCGCTGCGGAGGGGGTGCGGTGGTCGGCGGTGCCGTACGGCGGGCCCCACACCAGCTTGCCGAGCACCGCGAGGCTCTCCTGCGGCGCGGTGCGGAGCACCGCGGCCGTGCGGTCGGGGTCGGCGAAGAGCGCGGCGAGCGACGCCAGCGCGCTGACCGGATCGTGTGTCGGCGGCAGCCCCGCGGCGGCCAGGATCTCCTGCATCCGCCCCGGCGAGATGCCCGCCGCGGCCTCCGTCAGGGAGGGCCCCAGGCCGGTCGGGGACACGCCGGTACCGGCGGGGGCGAGTACCTCGCGGGCCGTACGCACCAGGTGCAGCCGGTCGTCAGCACCCCACAGCAGGGCTCGGTCGCGGAGCGTGCCGAGCGCCACCGGCAGTTGAGCGCCGACGGCGGCGGCGTCCTCGGGGCCGGGGTCGTCACCGGTCAGCAGGGCGCGCAGCGCCTCGTACGGACACGGGTCGGCCGAGACCGCCAGTGCCTCCGCCACCTGCAGAGCGAACCGGTCCAGGCGTTCGACCGCCCGCACGACCGAGGCACGGGTGCCCGCCCGGGTGGCCAGCTGGGTCAAGTCCTTCGGCACCGGCGACAGCAGGTCGGGGCGGGTGGACAGCAGCGTGGCCAGGCCACTGTCGGCACGGGCCCGGAGATCGTCCGCGAGCGTTCGGGGTCCGCCGCCGGGCTGCTGCTGCTCGTTCCTCATCCGTACAACGTTAGCGCCGTCTGCCACCCTCGGTCCCGCGGTCGTTGTCAGTGCCCGGTGCCACCATGCGAAGCATGGCTCCCTGGACCCTGCACGAAATCGACCTGGCTCTGCGTGCGAGCTGGTCCGCCGACACCTGCTCCCCCGACGACGCGGCCCGCGAGAGCTGGCACCATGGCAGCCCGTCCTGGGGGCACTGCGACATAACGGCGCTTTTCGTGCACGACCGCCGCAGGGAGTACGAGGCGCTGCGCGCCCGGCTCGCCGCACTTCTCGGTCCGCTCCCGGCGGCGAAATAGGCGTCGACAGGCCGAAGCCGGGCCTGTGCGCGGTAACGTCTGGGGACGGGTCAAGCGGGGACAGGCGTTGGGGAATTGGTGGGGATCGAGAGCGAGCAGCTGGTATTCGACTACCTGAGCCGGGTCGGAGACCTGGCGCACGGTACGGCGATGACCGCTGCGGAGCGGGCTCGGCTGGTGAGCGGGCTGCGTGGCGAGATCGACCGGATGCGGCTCGCGGAGGGCGGGGCCCAGACCAAGATCGCCGTGCGGAAGATCCTCTCCCGGCTCGGCGAGCCGGAGGAGGTGGTCGCCGCGGCCAACGGCGGGACGCCGCTTCCCCGGCCCCGTGCGACGGAGGACGACAGCGGCGCGGCGGCGGGCGGCTCGGTGGGGGAGGCCGCGGCGGGCGGCTCGGCGGGCGGCTCGGCGGGCAGGCCGGCGTACGGTGCGGATCCGCCCAAGGCCAGGCCGCGGCTGCCGAAACTGCCCCGCCTGCCCCAGCAGTTGCGCAAGGAGCCGGAGCCGCCGCCCGAGGGGCCGCCACCTCCTACGGCCGCCTACGGCGCCTCGCCGCCGCATCTGGCCGGGATGGACGAGCTGGGCCCGCAGGAGAGCGATCCGGACTGGTGGCGCGTCGACCCGGGGCCGTACGGCGGAGACCCCGGCTCGTTCGGCGGCGGCGGCGAGCGTCGTGGCGGGCGGCGGCCCGGGGAAGATCTGATGCCCGGGTTCGTCGGCGGCATCGAGATGGACGAGCTGTTCAAGACCCCGCAGCAGCGCCAAGCGGAAGCGGATGCGGAGGCACGGGCGGAGGCAGCGGCGGCTGCGGCTGCGGGCGAAGGCGCCGACGCGGTGTCCGGGGAAGCGACCGGGAAGAAGGGCGGGGGCGGCGGGAAAGGGCTGCTCGGGCGGGTGCTCGGCGGGCGGGGGGGAGCGGCCGAGAGCGGGCCGGCCGCGGGCGGGATCGTCGAACTGCTGGCCTGCGGGCTGCTGGTCGCGGGTGCGTTCATGGGCTCGCTGGTGCCGCTCGCGCTCGGCTGGCTGGCGGCCTACTGGTCGCCGAAGCTGAGCCGCAACGAGGCGAAGTGGGCCGCTTTCGGCATGCCCGCGCTGGCCCTGGGCGCCGGGGCGACCTGGCTATGGGGGCGTGAGGGCGGGCGCTGGGGTGCGCCGATCGAGGAGGGCGGGGAGGCGCTGCGGCAGGCGATGACCGACACCTGGCCGGTGGTGCTGCGTGCCGCGGCCGTCGCCAGCGCGCTGTTTCTGCTGTGGCGCGCGAGGCGACGGCCGGGCAAGGGCTGACGCGCCGTAGGCCGCTGCGGCGTATGCGGGGCAGGGGGTCCGGGCCAGGGCGCCGATACGGAGCGCTCAGCGGCAGCGCGGGGGAGTGTTGGCACCTCGTACGGGGCAGCCCGGCCGCGTGGGTCTCGGTGCTGACAAGGGGCTGAGGTGCCCTCCTCGATCCGGTCCAGGTAAGGCTGGCCTAAGTGTGCGGGGTGGCACAAGGCAGAATGCTCGGCATGGCTTCGGATGGGATGACGGTCGGATTCGACCTCGACATGACCTTGGTCGACTCACGGCCGGGTATTCGGACGACGTACGAGGCGCTGTCGCGGGAGACCGGCGTGTTCGTCGATGCCGAGCTGGCTGTCACGCGGCTGGGGCCGCCGTTGGAGGTCGAGCTGGCGAGGTGGTTCCCGGCGGAGCGGATACCGGAACTGGCCGTTCGCTATCGCGAGCTCTATCCGTCGACGGCAATCGCTCCCTCGCCGGCGATGCCCGGCGCGCACGAGGCGTTCCGCGCCGTACGGGCCGGGGGCGGCCGGGCCGTCGTCGTCACCGCCAAGTACACGCCGAGCGCCGAGCTGCACCTGAAGCACCTGGGCCTGGAGCCGGACGTCCTGGTCGGCGGACTGTGGGCGGAGGCCAAGGCGGAGGCGCTGCGTACGCACGGGGCGGCGGCGTATGTCGGAGACCACACCGGCGACGTGCGGGGTGCCCGTAAGGCGGGTGTGCTGTCGGTCGCCGTGCCGACCGGGCCGTGCGATGCGGAGGAGTTGCGGGCGGCCGGGGCGGACGTGGTGCTCATGGGCGGACTGGCGGACTTCCCGGCCTGGCTGGCGGCCTGCCCGGAGGCGGGCAGCAGCCCGCACTGACGTCAGCCCCGCACCGGCGTCTGAGGGCTGTCCCGTAATCCCTGGCGGGCGCACGGTGACAGCTACGGCACCTCGCTGCGTTGTCGGAACGCCCGGATACGCCCGGTATGAGGACGCCCCTCCGCCTTGCGGAGCACCGCATCTGACGCCGCGCGCTGATCCACCAGGGACTACGGGACAGCCCTCAGGGCTGTGCGGCCCCGTGGCCGGAGGCCCGCGCCGCGCGCCGTTCCGCCGAAGCGGAACGCAGCAGTCCGCCCGCTGCGAGTGCGAAGCCGACGCCCATCAGCATGCACAGGAAGTACGCGGGGGCGGGGAAGGGTTCGGTGCCGAGGAATAGCGGTGCGACCGTGATGAGCGTGGCGATGGCGCCGAGCAGGAAGATGATGCCGCCGGTCCGCACCAGCAGATCCCCGGCCCGTTGAGTTTCAGTGTTCACCCCGTCAGGGTAGATCGGTGGGCAAGTACACGGAGGAACCGCCCGGGGGCATCTTGTCACCGAGCCCCTGACCATTAGCCTTGGTGAGGGTGGAACCGACGGCCTGCTCGACTGCTTTTCAGCACTCATTTCATTATCGGTTTTCAGCCATCTTTCAGTCAGTTTCAGCGTGCAGCTTGCTGCCCGGATGAGTATAAGGACGAGGACAGACGTGCCTACCGGCAAGGTCAAATGGTTCAACAGCGAGAAGGGCTTCGGCTTTCTCTCCCGCGACGACGGCGGCGACGTTTTCGTGCACTCGTCGGTTCTTCCGGATGGCGTCGACGCGTTGAAGCCGGGCCAGCGCGTCGAGTTCGGCGTGGTGGCGGGCCAGCGGGGGGACCAGGCGCTTTCTGTCAGCCTTCTCGACCCGACCCCGTCCGTGGCGGCGGCGCAGCGCCGCAAACCTGACGAGCTGGCATCGATCGTCCAGGATCTGACGACCCTGCTGGACGGCGTGTCCCAGTCGCTGGAGCGCGGCCGCTATCCGGACAAGCAGCACGGCCACAAGATCGCGGGCATGCTGCGGGCGGTGGCCGACCAGCTCGACGTGTAGGTACGGGGTGGTGCGCGGTGCGCGCCGCGCGGCCCTCTCAGGGGAAGCGCAGCGCGTCCGGGCCCAGCGGCGGCACGAGCCCCTCGGCCGCCGCCCTGGTGAGCAGTCCGCGCACCGCCGCGTAGCCGCTCTCGCCCAGGTCGGCGGTGAACTCGTTGACGTACAGGCCGATGTGCTGATCCGCCACCTTCGGGTCCATCTCCTGCGCGTGCGCCAGCACGTACGGACGCGACGCCTCCGTGTCGTCCCAGGCCATCCGCACCGAGGTACGTGCGGCGGCGGCGATCGCGCGCAGCGCCGGAGTGCCCAGTGAGCGCCGGGCGATGATCGCTCCGAGCGGGATCGGCAGCCCCGTCGTGGCCTCCCAGTGCTCGCCCATGTCGGCCAGGCAGTGCAGTCCGTAGTCCTGGTAGGTGAAGCGCGCCTCGTGGATGACCAGCCCGGCGTCCACTTTGCCGTCCCGCACGGCGGGCATGATCTCGTGGAAGGGCAGCACGACGATCTCGCCCACCCCGCCGGGGACTTCGGCGGCCGCCCACAGGCGGAACAGCAGATAGGCGGTGGAGCGCTCGCTCGGCACCGCGATGGTCCTGCCCCGCAGGCTCGCACCGGCGGCACCCGCCTCCGTGGCCGCCTCCGTGGCCGTGGCCGTGTCGGCGCCTGTGCCCGCGCCGGCGGGCGGTGCCTCACGGGTGAGCACCAGAGGCCCGCAGCCCCGGCCGAGGGCCCCGCCGCACGGCAGCAGCGCGTACTCCTCCAGGACCCAGGGCAGCACGGCGTACGAGACCTTCAGGACGTCCAGCGTCTCTCCGGGCCTCGACGTGCCGTTCGCGGCTCGTTCGGCGATCCCGTTGGTGACGTCGATGTCCGCGAAGGTGACCTCGGCCGGCGGCGCGTCCGGCACCAGGCCGTGCACCCAGGCGTGGAAGGTGAACGTGTCGTTGGGGCAGGGAGAGTACGCGAGGCGCAGGGGCTGCTCGGTCATGCTCTGCTCACTCATCCTCTGTTCGCACCGTCTTCCAGCTCGCAGGGTTCCCGAGGGCGGGAACCATCATCCCGAACGCCGAGGTGAGCGCGCGCAGCGCCTCGGGGATGCGCCATGCCGCCCGGTCGCGCGGGCCCACGGCGTTGGAGACCGCACGGATCTCCAGCACCGGTACGCCGTGCGCGGCGGCGGCCTCCGCGACACCGAAGCCCTCCATCGCCTCGGCCGCCGCACGGGGGTGCCGCGCGGCCAGCTCGGCGGCGCGCTCGGCGGTCCCGGTAACGGTCGAGACGGTCAGCACCTCGCCGGTCAGGGCTCCGGTGGCCATGGCCACGGCCTGTACGAGCGCCTCCGGCGGCAGATGGCGCACGGTGCCGAAGCCCAGTTCGGTGACCGGTCGGAAGCCGTCGGGGGCCTCCGCGCCGAGATCCGCGGCGACGACGGCCGTCGCGACGACAACCGTGCCGGGGCCGGGGCCGGGGCCGGAGCTGGGGACGGCGGCCTCGGTCCGCACGATGCCGCCGCCGATCCCGGCGGAGACGACCAGGTCGTACGGGGCGCCCGCGAGCGCGGCGGCGGTGAGCGCCGTCGCGGCCCCGCAGGACGCGGCGGCGGGACCGACCCCGGCGGCCAGCACATCCGCGAGAACGTCTCCGGCACCCGTCGCACTCGCAGCACCAGGCGCGCTCGCGTAGCGCACGCGGTGCAGCACCTGGCTGCCGGGCAGCGGGAGGGGCACCACGTCTCCGGGCGCCCCGGCCGGAGCGACCCTCGTCACCGCGTCGCGTTCCGCCGCGACGGCGGTGACGATCAGTACGCGCGCCGGTGCGTGCGCCGGTGCGTCCGTCGGTGGGTGCTGCGGCGGGCCCGGTGTCGGCCCTGAGGCCGCGCTCGGGCCCGTGGGGCTCACCTGTCGCGCTTGACCGTGACGGACCAGACGCCCTTGAACTCGCCGTCCTCGGTCAGGATGATGCTGATCTTGGCGCTCTTCTTCGGGGCCGTCGGCTGGCCGGTGTTCGGGTCCTGCTGCTGGAAGAGGGCGTCACCGGGGAAGGAGTGGTAGGTCTTCTTCGTCGACTCCGGCACGAGCGCCTCGCGGTCGCTGAAGACCATCCAGCCCGTCTCGGCCATGTCCGGCTCGACGCCGACGCGCAGCGTGTCGCCCTCGCCGAGATTGATCGACTTTTCCGGCTCCTCGTCCGTGCACTCCTTGGCTTCGGCCTCCTTGAGTGCCTTGCCGTCCTCGTAGCAATCGGCCTCGGTCGTCACCGTGGTGGTGCCGACCGTCACGGTCGCCAGCGGTGTCGGCTTTTCGCAGGCGGTGAGGGCGGTGAGGCCCAGGGTCACGGCACCGATGGCGGTGGCGGTGCGGAGGCCCCGCCGCGAGATCGCGTGAGAAGCTGCTGCCTTGCTCCGGTCGGGGGCCGAGTGCCCGGGCACCGCCGCCTCCCGCGTTGTCGTCGGTCGCCGACGCGCCGCGTCGACTCCCTCCTCCGCTTCGGACCCGACGGCACCAGACCCTTCGCCCTGATCCCGACCGGGGTAAGGCAACAGCTTCTTAGTCATGCGGGCAGGCTACCTTGCGGGTTTTCTGCCGCCGCGCGCAGCTCAGCGTGCCGCCGCCGCGCCGCCCGGCGACGGAGCCCGTACCGCCCCGGCGCGCTCGGATATGCGGGGGATCTCCACCGCGCGTACGGGCCGCAGCCGTCCTGCGGACCACTTTCCGGCGGAGCATCGGGTGGCTGTGCCGATGAGGCGGCATATCCGGCACTTCGGTGAAATCTGTGGGGAGTCTGTGGATAAGTTCAACAATTCTCCAGAACAATTACTCGGATCGGGTGGCGACGGTCTATTCTTGCCACGGCCTGCCGCAGTGTTCTGCGGTTTCCGTGACTTCGGTGGTTCGCGGATTCCGCCGTGTGGTGCGGCGGTGCGGACTGGGTGGTGCCCAGGCTGGGCCGTGGGCCGCGGTGGGCGCTCAGGGTCATGGCTCTTGGCCGCCGAGGCGGGGCGTCCGGGCCGGTGCGGGCACGGTCACCGGCCGGCACGCGGAGGCGAGCCGACGGGAATTGATCGGTCCGTCAGGCGCGGGATTCCGTTACCGTGCCCGTGCTGACCGCGAGCAGGCTCCTTTTTACGGCGGGTTAAACCTGGTGTCCGATTCTCTCCCGTTTAGGCGATGGCGGGCCGGGGGCTCAGTCGTATAAGGTGAGCATCCCTCTTCATCGGTGCAGCGGGGGTTTCTCCCGAAAATACCGCCGAGGGCGACCCTCATCAGCTATGCAGTTGTATGCAGAAACAGGCGACGAAAGAATCGTGAAGAAATACTCCAGGAAAACCCTCATGTGTGCCGTCGGTGCCGCAGCGGCGCTGAGCTTCGGCCTCACCGCCTGTGGTGGCGACAGCGACGGGCCCAGCAAGGAGGCCGTGGTCTCCGCTGTGGATAAGGAGCTTGCGAAGGAAGCAGGCTTCAAGGAGGTACCGGAGAAGACCCGGAAGAGTTATGTCGACTGCACGGCGGACGTCATGATCAAGTACGCCGACAAGGACGACCTCCAGGCGTTCACGGACGGCGACAAGAAGGCCGACGACGTGATGGCCAAGGACAAGGACAACAAGGAGATGGAGAAGGACGCCACCGCGTGCGCGGAGAAGGTCGCCGGCTGATTCAGCTGACCAGCTGAGTCCGCTCCAGGCTGAGTCCGCCGACGGCTGAGCCGGGTGCGTGCCGGGCGCGCACCGCGCTGCCCCGCACCCGGCTCCTCCGCCGTACGGCCCGCTCCGTCCGCTCCGCTCGTTCTGCCCGGCCCGTGCTCCTGGGGCCGGGCAGAAGTGCGCGCGGCGCCCGTCAGGTCGACCCGCGCCCGTCAGGCGACCCGCGCGCGGCGCGGCGAGCCGCTGTGCCGCGCGGCGGACAGCAGCCGTCGCATGGTGGTGAGCGCCCCCACGGCGATGAGGCCCGCACCCACCGCCATGCCGACCGTGCCGGTGAGCGGCAGCGAGATGCCGATCGCGCCGCCGACAACCCAGGACATCTGCATCAGCGTCTCGGAGCGCGCGAAGGCCGAGGTGCGGATCTCCTCCGGCAGGTCGCGCTGGATGAGTGCGTCGAGCGAGAGCTTGCCGAGTGCCTGCACGATGCCCGCCGTGGCGGCGACCGCGGCGATGGAGGCCGTGCTGTAGAGCAGCGTCGCCGTGAGCGTCGCGGCCAGCGCGCAGGCCAGCACCGTCGCGATGATCACCTCCGGGGCGCGCTCGCGCAGCCACGCGCCGATCGCGGTGCCGACCGCGTTGCCCACACCCGCCGCGACGGCCACCAGACCCAGCGAGAAGGCGGCGGTCAGCCCGGACAGCGGATGTTCGCGGAGCAGGAAGGCGAGGAAGAAGGTGAGGAAGCCGGACAGGGCGCGGACCGAGGAGTTGGCGACCAGCCCGGCGGGTACGGACGACCCCGCCGAACGGAGCCCGGGGTGCCGTGGCCGCAGCCCCTCCGGGGTGAGGCGGGCCTTGCGCTCGCCCTTCGAGGAGTCGACCTTGTGGTCGAGGGAGAAGGAGAGGAACGTCCCCAGGACGAAGACGGCGCAGGCGGCGTAGAGCGGCCAGTGCGGGCCGATACGGTGCAGCCCGGCGCCGACGGGTGCCGCCGCGCCCGTCGCGAGGAGCCCGGAGAGGGTGACCCGCGAGTTCGCCTTCACCAGCGAGATACGCGGTGGCAGCAGCCGCGGCACGACGGCGGAGCGCACCACGCCGTACGCCTTGGAGGAGACCAGGACGCCCAGCGCGGCCGGATACAGCTCCAGCCCGCCGGTCGCGACCGCACCCGCCATGGTCAGCGCCAGCAGCGCCCGGGCCAGCATGGCACCGGCCATGGCCGCGCGGCGGCCGTGCGGGATGCGGTCCAGCAGCGGGCCGATGACGGGGGCCAGCAGCGCGAAGGGCGCCATCGTGACCAGCAGGTAGAGGGCGACCCTGCCGCGTGCCTCGTCGGTCGGCACGGAGAAGAAGACGGTGGAGGCGAGGGCGACGGTGATCAGCATGTCGCCCGCCGAGTTGACCGCGTGCAGTTCGATCAGCTTGCCGAGTCCGGATTCACCGGCGCCCTGCGCGTGGGTGGCCCGGCGGATGCGGCGGGCGAGGGCGGCGGGCGGGCGGCGGGTGGCGCGCGCGGTGCGGCGGAACCGGCCGCCGGGGCGGGCGGGAGGCGGGGTCCGGTCGATGCTGGCGCCCCTGCGGTCCGGCTTCGGGTCGGTCCTGCCGGTCTTCTTGACGCGGCCGTTGCGGCTCTTGCGCTCCAGCTTGAGTCCGGAGCGGCGGTCATTACTCTTCGCCAAGCCGGGTCGGCTCGGTTCCGCCGGTTCCGTGACGGTACGGTCCGGAGTCTCCTGGTACGGCTCATCGGCAGCCACGACGTTCAGTGTGCCCCAGACGGGGCACATCACCGCCGGTATGAGAACCCGTTTCGGGAAGGTGTCCCGCCGGGCCGCGCCCCGCCCGTACCCCCGCAGGTACCGGCCATGGGCAACTCCGCGGGGTAACGGCTTGCCTTCAACGTCGCCTCAGAGCACCACCGCGCTGAGGCGAGCCGTGAATGGTGGGGTAGCGTTGATTGACGGTGCGTTCCGCACGGCCCTTGAGCGGGCACGGACGTCGCAGCGGTTCCACGGTTCCGCTCCGTTCGCATCCCCCGCCCTGGCTCGGTCGTACGGCAGGCGCACGTCGATACGGCTATTACGGCGCTACGGCGTAGGAGAGACGATTCTTGTGAGTGCTGCATGAGTGCCGCGACGCGAAACCGCCGTACGCCCGACCGGCTGTGTGCCGAGGCCGTCGAGCTGGCCCGGGAGGCGGCCCAGGCGACGGCCGCGCCGGGCAGAGTGGGTGACTGGATCGAGGCCGTCGCGGACGGCGACCGAGTGGTCACTCATCTGTTCGAGTGCCACGAGCCCGGCTATCGTGGCTGGCGCTGGGCGACAACCGTGGCGCGGGCTTCCCGTGCCAAGGTCGTGACCTTGGACGAGACGGTGCTGCTGCCCGGCCCCGACTCGCTGCTCGCCCCCGAGTGGCTGCCCTGGAGCGAGCGTTTGCGGCCCGGTGACCTGGGCCCGGGCGATCTGCTGCCCTCCGAGGCCGAGGATCTCCGGCTGGAGCCCGGCTACTCCGGCGCGGACGGGCCACCGCCCAACTCCCCGATGGCCGAGCCCGAGATGGCGGCGGGGGTGGAGGCCGAGCAGGTGGCGGAGGCGTCCGGCCTCGCCGACGCCGAGGACGCCGACCTGCTGCCCGGTTCGCCGGCCGCGCTGGCCCGGCCGCCGGAGCGCGGCAGCATCCAGGCGGTCGCCGAGGAGCTGGGCATGGCCCGCGCGCGGGTGCTGTCCCGGTACGGCCTGCACAGCGCCGCCGACCGCTGGGAGGAGGCGCACGGGCCGGACACCCCGATGGCCCAGGCCGCCCCGGCGTCCTGTGTCAGCTGCGGCTTCCTTGTCCCGCTGACGGGGTCGCTGCGCCAGGCGTTCGGCGTCTGTGCCAACGAGTTCAGCCCGGCGGACGGGCAGGTGGTCTCACTGACGTACGGCTGCGGGGCTCATTCGGAGGCCGCGGTCATGCCGAAGCCGCCGCAGCCGCCACCGCCGGTCATCGACGAGACCCGCGCGGACGCGCTGTCGCTGCACAGCGACGACAGCGACGACAGCGACGACGGTGACGGCAGCGGTGCCGACGACGAGGGCTGACCAGAGCCGTCTGCACCAGGCCGCCCCTGCCCCGGTCCGCCTGTTCGGGCGGGCCGGGCCGGTCAGCGGCCGGTCAGCTGCCACACTGTGACCACCACGCCCGAGAGCGCCGCCAGTACGGCGAGGCTCGCCAGCGGCCACCGGGCGCGTTCGAGCGAGCCGATGCGGGTGTCGTGCTCGTCGAGGTGCTTGTCGCTCTGATCGCTGCGCTGTACGAGCAGGGCGAGACCGCCGTCCACGCGGGCGAAGCCCGCCTCGACGGTCCCGCGCAGCCGTTCCAACTCCAGCGCCACAGTGGCGGGATCGTTCCTTTCGGAGTCGGTCATGGGCGCCTCCGTTCCCTCGTGTCGCTTCCTTGCGACCTGGTGCACGATGGCCCGTCCGCCGGCCCCGGTGAGGGCCGGGGCCGGCGGACGGGTGCGCTGCCCGTGCGGGTCAGAGCGTCAGATCGCGACGAGCCCTTCGCTGCCGGGCGCGATGCCGGTCTGGAGCTCGAGCAGGCCCACGCTCGCGACCGTGGGCGGCTCGTCGGCGACCGCGTAGCCGGTGAGCGCGGTCAGGGAGCCGTTGGCCTCGATCCGGTAGGCGCTGATGGACATCCTGTTGCTGTACGGCGAACCCTCCACATAGGTGGGGAGCCGGGGGTCCACGATCTTCTCGTCGTAGCCCGCGGTCAGCACGTAGAGGAACCGGCCGTCATTGGTGATGGCCATGTCCTGGGTTGCGTGCTGGTCCCGCGCGGTGACGAGATGGCCGTCCTCCGGGAACATGGTGATCGATCCGTCCTCGGCGAAGCGGCAGCCGGAGACCGTCCCGCTCTGGTTGTTCGCGATGTAGGTGATGCTGGGGTCGAGGACGCTGTCCGCCGTCCAACACGCGGTCCGCTCCGTGGTGTTCACCGAGCCCGAGATGACCGTGAGCTTGCCGTCCGGGGAGAGCCGGTAGGTGGACAGTGAGCCGTAGGTGAAGTTGACGCCGATGATCTCGGTGACCAGCAGCACGTCCTCCCCCTGGAACGAGGCGGTGAAGGGGGCGGGGCCGTTGGACTCGTTGCGCACCGGGTCGCCCGGCAGGCCGCATCCGTCGATCAGGAAGACGTCGATGATGTTGGTCTGCCGTTCGGTGACGATGAGCTGGGTGCCGTCTGGAGTGAAGGCGATCTGAGAGGGGCCCGCGGCGGGACCGCCGAGCAGGGGCTTCACCGAGCCCTCCAGCGGCGTCAGCGTGCCGTCCTCGCCGAGGGTGAATCCGGCGATGACGGCGTCCGGGTTGGGCGGCGTGTTCGGCGGCAGCCCACCGGCGTTCACCACGTACACCAGGTCTCCGTGGACGGTGAGGCTGACCGGGCGGACGCCTCCCGAGGGGACACGGGTGACCAGCCGCAGCTGGTCGCCCTCGATCGCCAGCGAGGAGACCTCGTTGCTCCCGGCGTCGACGGCGAGCAGGAAGCGCTGGTCGGGGCTGGCGATCAGGGAGCCCTGGGAGACCATGGGGTCCGAGGCGGCCTCCAGGTCGTAGCTCTTGCCCACGCCGAGGCCGCCGGTGACGAATGTGCCGCCACGCGTCAGGTCACCGTAGACCGAACGGTTGAAGACCGTCACGGAGTTGCCGGTCTCCTGGTTGCTCATCACGTAAACGAACCCGGACCCGGGAGTGGGTGTGGAGGGCGGGGTGGGCGTCGGGTCGGTGCCCCCGCCCGGCGGGGTGCCGCCCTGCGGGCCCGCGGTGGTGCCCGCCGTGGTGCCCGCGTTGCCTGCGGGAGTCACGGTCGGGTCCTGCGATGTGTCCGGGTTCGCGCCCTGCGGGGCGCTCTCCTGCGGGATGACGTTGCCCATGGCGATTCCTTCTGGGTCGTGTCGGCTGGTGCCGTGGCGGTTCGTGGTGTGCCGCGCGTCGCCGGATGCGGCGAGGGGCGGGGCGCTGGGTCACCGCGCGGCGGGCCCGGCGGCGTCGGCGGAGGTGAGCCCGTGCGCGGCGATGTCGTTGGCGATGTCGAGACCGAGGCGGACGCCGCCGATGTTCCGGCTCAGGTCCACCTCGTTGGCCTCGTCGACGGCGAATGCGTCGAAGACCCAGTGCACGCCGAGATAGACCCGGCTGCGGCCGTTCTCCTCGATCATCTGCCACAGTCCGCCGGGGAACCGGCGTACCAGGCGCGGCCGTACGGTGCCGCTGTTGTCGGCGTTGGTTCCGTTGAATTCGTCGGAGACGAACTCCAGGCCCCTGGTCAGCGTGTCCGGGCCGAGGTTTCCCTGGCCGTAGAAGAGGCGGGCGGACTGAAGGGCCGCAGCGCCGAAGGTCGCGTGGCCCGAGGGGTAGGTCGGGAACGGCGGAGTCGTGTTCTTCTGCCCGACGTTGTTGGTGTTCGGAGCGCCGAGCGGCAGCCATCCCGGGTCACCCTGCGGCTCGGGGGCCTCGCCGCCGCACCTCGCCGGGCCGACCGCGAAGTCGTGCTCCCGGATGCCGACCACCGGACGCCACAGGTCGAAGGTGTACTTGTCGCTCCAGGCCAGGATGCCCGCATCGGCCATCGCCGTGTTGACCAGGGCGAACAGCCGGGCGTTCTGGGCGAGTTCGTTGCCCTGTGCGACGGCGACCTGTCGGATGATCTGGTTCAGCAGCCGGGGAGGCGTCCCCAGCCCTCTTGCGCCGTCATAGCCCCAGAAGACGCCGATGCTGGTCTCGGCGGCCGTGCGGGACGGCAGCAGCTCGGCGGGCAGCGTCCCCACCAGTTCCGGGGCGATGCCCTTGCTGCGCACCTCCCGGTACGCCCTGCTGTACTCCGCGGTTCCGGGCTGGGCGGGGGCGTCGAGGCTGTGGCGTTCGGTCACCGCGAAACAGCGGGACCGGGCACCGTAGAAGGGCGCGTAGAAGCCCTGGTCCTGGGCGTCCGGGTCCAGCCGGTGGTGCGGAGGAAGCGGAGAGGAGGCGTAACCGTCGTCGCCGTAACCGGGGTCACCCCGGCGCAGTTCCAGCACTCGGGCCGCGATCTGGTTGCCGAAGGCGTGACCGTCGTCGTGCGGCTTGCCGGCCGTGAGCTGGGCCGCGGCGTGCCATGCGTCGAAGTACGCCTTCTGTGCCGGATACAGCGCGCTGAGGGCGGAGTGAGCGGCGCCCGCGATCGCGGCGCTGACATCCGCACCCGGCGCGACCTGCGGCAGGTCCGCACCCAGGTAGCAGGGGTGGCCCACGTTGATGCCGAAGTAGGCGTCGTGCATGGAGAGATGGACGATGGCGAGGGCGCGGGAGCTGCCGAGCGGGCCTTGCGTACCGGCCTCTTCCGGTGCACGGGTGGTGTGGGTGACGCGGTCCGCCTCGAGGGCGGCCTCGTTCCAGTACAGGATCGGATCCATGGACATCTCACTTCGGAAATGCCGCCCTTCGGGGCAAAGTGCCCCGAGGGCAGCGTGATGGAGCCCGGCAGCGGCTGCGCGGGCTTGCTTCTGGTGTGCCGTGGTGCGGGACGGGCGCTGCCCGTGCGGGTCAGCGATCCCTGGCCGTGCGGAGGCGGGACGGCCTCGGGGCGGAGGACGAGGCGGGCTCCGCCTGGTGGGCAGCTTCGACGGCGTCCTGCCAACCGCTGGTGTATGCCCGCAGATCACGCGCGTTCAGTTCCTCGCGGATCGCGTCCAGTAGGGGTTCGCTCTCGGGACTGCGCAGCCTGCCGGGAGCGCCGACGGCGGTGATCCGGTGGAGCGCTTGGGCGATCTGGTGCTCCAACTGCCTGATGGCGTAGCCCTCTGTCATCAACGTCACTACCTTCTGCCGATTCGGCCGCCGCTTACGACCTCCCTCCGCGTGAACAGGCGGGGTGTGGGAGGCGTGGTGCGCAGAGTGAGTACGGAGTCAGCGCTGCTGAGCAGCATGGGGATGATTCCGCCGGGGGTGGCATCAGCGGGAGCGGGAGACACGAACGGCGGGGCCGGGCCCGGGACACGGGCACAGCTCCGCCGCTGCGCCAAGTGTGAACGATAGTGTGCGTGCGCGCAAGTAAGAAGGTTCAAAAGGGTGTGCAGATCCGGCCAGGCCCCCAGATGGTGGGGAGTCCCGCGGTCGCGCTGCGGCCGGGTCACCTTCCCTCCCGCTGCCCCTCTGAGCTGTCGGGGTCGTACGGGTCGTACGGGTCGTACGGGTCGTGCGCGCCGCGTACTGCCTGCTGCGGCTGATGAGGGCGTGCAGGTGCCAGTGGTCTCGGCCCTGGTAACTCCGGTGTCGTGGGTAACCCCGGTAACCCCGTTGCGGACAACGGTCCCGGCTCCGGCTCGACCGGCTCGACCGGCTCGGCGGGAGCGGCCCGTGCCCTGCTGCGCAGGCCCGGACCGTGTCGCAGCGGGGGGATGTCAGGGGCCCGCGAGGTGGCCGGCTTGGCGTCGAGGACCAGCTCCGGCCCCTGCTCTTCGGAAACCTGACGGGAGGTGCCGGGGGATTTCGCGGCCGGCGCCCTGCCTGCTTCGCCGTTGGGCTCGGAGGCCGCGGCGGTGGCGGAGGTCACAGCGGTGCCCGGTGAGGAGGAGGGCGGGGGTGAAGCGGTGGCCGGGGGAGGGGTGTTCACCCGGTCCATGGGGAACGTCAGCACGTCGGCCGGCGCGGCGTCCGGCGGTACGAGCCGCATCCGGCTTCTCGCCGACGCGGCTGCGGACGGGGTGACGGTGTCCGGGGAGCGCTGCTGGTCGGCCTCCTCCAGGCGCGCTTCCTCCGCGTCCTGCCATCCGGCGGCGTACGCCTGGAACTCCCTGCGTTGGAGTTCTTCCTTGGTGAGCACGACGAGTTCATCGGGTGGATGTGCTTCGGCGAGGCTGTCGACACGGGAGAGCAGGGCCATGAGGTCGTCGTCGAAGTCGTCTTCACCGGGCCGGTCGCGCTCGGGCACGGATTCTCCCCGTATCGGCTGCCACAGCACCCCGGCAGGGTGCACCGATACCAGGGTGACCGACTGGGGGGTGCCGACCAGGGGTTTTCCAGTCAGCCGGTCAACTCACATCGTACGGCAAGGGGGTGCCGACGGGTCGGGTGTGACAGGGGGTTTCCCGGCCGGGTATGCGGGGTGTCAGTTGGCGCGCCGGGCGCTCTCGGACGCCGTGTCCCCGGTCTCGGGCATGAACTGTGCCGCGACCCGGACGAAGATCTCCCGCTGGTCGACGGGGATGCCGAGCAGTACCGCCGCCCGTTCCAGAGTGAGCGGAGGGCTGCCCGTCTCCTCGGTCTCCGCATCCTCGGGTGTGTTGGGCGGCAGTTCGGCCGGGGTGAGCTGACCGGAACGGATCAGCATGTCCCTGACAGGTACACGCAGTACGCGTGCCAGTCTCCGGAGGGTTTCCAGGTCGGGCATGCTGTGCCGTTGCAGGAGCCGGGTGATCGCGGCGCGATGGATGCCGGCCGCGTCGGCGAGCCGGGACTTGCCGCCCCCTCTGGGGCTGTCGATGTCGTATCCACGGTCACGGATCACCTGCTCGATCCAGGATGCGAAGCTCTCCAGCTGTTCTTTGGCTGCCATGATGCGCTCTCCCGGTTCGTGGGACGCTAGCATAACGCGCTTTCGCGCGCGGTATTACGTGCGATCGAGAGCGAAACTGTGGCGGATTCGTGTACGTTCCGGTGCTCCGTCGTGTGTCCGTACCGGTTGCGCCCCGGCTTGTCGCAGGATTATCGTGCGAGTGCGCAATTAGTCATTCCGGGTCAGTCGACCGCATTCGCACGATGATCACCCTGGAGCCCTCATGACAGCGAACACGTCCGGCCGAAGATGGCACGCATGGGCAGCCCGCCCGGGACTTCCGTCCCGTCCGGCCCCCGCGCGAGGTGGTGCCGCATGAGCCCCCACGCGCGGGGCTGCGCCGGCGGCGGAGCGTCGGACCGTACGAGCCCGCGCCACGAAGCAGCCCACTGGCTCACGCTGTTGCGCGGCCAGTACCCCGAACTGCTCGAGGAACTGACCCCCGGCGGACGCTCACCCGGCGCGGGCCGCACCACCCCCGGCCCGGCCACCCCCGTCCGTACCACCGCGCCGCTCCGGCTCCACGTCTCCGACGCACTCCGCGACATCAGCGACGGCGTCACCGAACTGGAGGAGGCGGTACGGGAGAAGCTCGGCCTCGCCAGGGCCCGCCGCGTCCCCGTACCGCAGCGGCTCGGCCGACTGCTCGCACAGCTCGACGACGTCGCCGCCCACCCTGTGCTGGCCGCCCACGTACGGTCCGAGGCCCGCCGCCTGGCACGCCGGTGCGCACGCGCCCTGGGCGACAGCGAACCGATGACGGCCGTGGAGGGGCGGTGCCCGCACTGCGGCTCGGTATCGCTGCGGGCGTTCCCCGAGCGCGGCGCCGTGATGTGCATCAACCCCGCCTGCCGCTGCGGCGACCCGGCATGCGACTGCTGGACGGACCCCGCACACCGCCACGTCTGGCCGGAGACGGAACCAGCGGGGTGGGAGCGGGCCGAGGGGGTGGGCTGATGCTCATCACCAGCGCGATGGCCGCTCGCGAGGCCCGGGTCTCGCCCGCCACCGTCCGCAAGTGGGTCCAGCTCGGCCGCCTCACCCCTGCGGGGAAGCACGGCCGGATGCTCGTCTACCGGCTCGAAGACGTTTTCGCGGCGGAACGCTCCGCACGGACGAGTGGCCGCGGGCCCGGCCGGGGCCGCGGCCGGGAACAGGGCACGTCCACCTGACGCGGCAGCCCGCCCCCGCGCCGCGAGCCGCCGCAGCACGCCCCCGGCAGCGTGGCGGCCGGGCACCGCGCCCGCTGCGGGGCGGTGGCCCGACCCGCGGAGCGGGAACAACCGGGCGGGGCAGACGACCGGCTCACGCCGCCTCCCCCGCCCGGCCCCCGCAGCCTCACGCGTCGCGGTGTGGGCGTGGCCGGCGGGAGCAATAGGCGGGGCAGGCGGCCGGATCGCGTCGCTGCCCCCCGTCCCTGCCGCAGGCGGGGGCGGGGGCAAGGCGGCGGATCGCCCTCGGACTGCGCGCACTCCGGCGACTCCGGCAGCGCGGCGACGTGGGGTGCCGGGCGTCGCAGGCCACGAGAGGATCGCCCGGACGGAGCCTAGACGTGGTGCAGCACCCGATGTGGGCGGTACGGCGCCGCCAGGCGCCCCCGTTCCTCCTCGCTCAGCGAGACGTCGACCGCCGCGATCGCGTCCTCGATGTGCGCGAGCCGCGTCGCCCCGACGATCGGCGCCGTCACCGCCGGGTTGTGCAGCAGCCAGGCCAGCGCGACCTGAGCCGCCGGGAGGCCCCGCTCGGCCGCCAGGCCGCGTACGGCGTCGACGACGTCGAAGTCGGCCTCCTCGTACATCTCGTCGGCCAGCGCATCGTTGCCCGCCCGTGCCGTGCGCGGGCGGCCGTCGCGGTCGCGGCTGCCGGTCAGCAGCCCGCGTGCCAGCGGGCTGTAGGGCAGTACGCCGACGCCCTGGTCGACGCAGAGCGGGATCATCTCCCGTTCCTCTTCCCGGTAGACCAGGTTGTAGTGGTTCTGCATCGACGCGAACCGTGTCGATCCGGCCGCCCGCGCGCTCTCCTGCGCCTTCGCGAACTGCCAGGCCCACATGCTCGACGCCCCGAGGTAGCGGACCTTGCCTGCCCGCACCACGTCGTGCAGTGCGGCCATGGTCTCCTCGATCGGTGTCGTGTAGTCCCAGCGGTGGATCTGGTAGAGGTCGATGTAGTCGGTGCCCAGCCTGCGCAGCGAGGCGTCCACCGCGGCCATGATGTGCTTGCGGGACAGGCCGCGTTCCATGGCGGACGGCCCGGTCGGGTAGTAGACCTTGGTGGCCAGTACGTACTCCTCCCGGTGGCGGAAGAGTTTGCCCAGCAGCCGTCCCGTCACCTCCTCGCTGGCGCCGTCGTCGTACATGTCGGCCGTGTCGAAGAAGGTGACACCCGCTTCCACCGCGCGCCTCAGCAGTGGTTCGGCGGCGGTTTCGTCCAGGTGCCAGCCGCGCCGTGAGGTGTCGCCGTAGCTCATCATGCCCAGGCAGATTCGTGAGACGGCGAGGCCGGTGCCGCCGAGTCGGACGTTGTGCACAAGGGGTCCTTCGCTGGTGTCGTGATCCGGTCGTCCGCCGTATGCGAAAGCCGGTGCGGGTGCGGGTGCGGAGGCACAGGTGCGGGGTGCTGAGGGCGCGGACCGGTCAGTCCGGCGTCGGCGGCTTCTCGCGGTGCACCGCCACTCCGAGGACGACGAGCACGACCCCGGTGACCTCCGGCGCTGACGGGATCTGGCGGAGCACGACGAGACCGATGACGGTCGCCGTGGCGGGCAGCAGCGAGACGAGCAACGCGTAGGAACCACGGCTGAGCCGGGCCATCGCCAGCTGATCGCACACGTACGGGATCACCGAGGAGCAGACGCCCACCCCGACGGCGGCGCCCAGCAGCAAGGGGTCGGTGAACGCGGGTCGGGCCTCGGCGATACCGAAGGGCAGAGCGGCAACCGAGGCGATGAGCATGGCCGACGCGAGCGCGTCGATCCCGCTCACGGCCGGGTGCCGGGAGGCGCGGTGGGCAAGGACGACGTAGAGCGCGAAGAGGGCCGCGTTCAGGCCCGCGAAGGCCAGCCCCACCGGTTCGGCCGTCAGATGCACGTCCGTGAGCAGGTACACCCCGGCAACGGCTGCGACCAGCGCAAGCAGGTTGCGCGGCGCCCGTACGGCGAGGGCCGCCAGCCCGACCACCGGCAGGAACTCGATCGCGGCGACGGTGCCCAGCGGCAGTCGGTCGACGGCGAGATAGAAGCTGGAGTTCATCACCGCCAGCACCCCGCCCCAGGCCAGCAGTGTGCGGCGGGTTTCGTGGTCGGCGGCCCGCCAGTGGCGCCACGGCCGCCGCCACAGGGCGAAGACGGCGGCCGCCGACACGATCCGCAGCCACGCCACACCCAGCGGCTCGACCTGGGCGAACAGCAGGACGGCGCAGGCCGGGCCGAGGTAGTGGAAGACGGCGCTCCCGACGAACCAGGCATGCGGCGGCACACGGTCCGTACGGGGCGCTGCCGCACGGTCTCCGAGGGCGAGCTTCTGCATGTCCACTAACCTAGGAAGCCATTCACCGGATATCCATGGACAGTCGAAGCCCTGGCTGGCCAGGAGTCATCAATGGGGAAAGCGATGACCGCGAACGGCTTTCAGATCGGAAAACCGTCATCCCTGCCGGCGGACGAGCTGAGCCGGGAGCTGTTGCGGCTGCTGGCCGCCGACCCCCGGCGGAACGCCTCCGAGCTGGCCAGAGACCTCGGCGTTTCCGCCCCCACGGTGCGCGACCGGGTGCGGCGGCTGGAGGAGGCCGGGGTCATCCGGGGCTACCGGCTCGACGTGGACCCGGCAGCGCTGGGCCTGCCGGTCGCCGCGTGGGTACGGCTGCGGCCGGGGCCCGGGCAGATGTCACGCATCACGGAGCTGGCCGAACGGACCCCCGAGGTCAGCGAGTGCCATCGGATCTCCGGCGAGGACTGCTTCCTGATCAAGGTGCATGTCGCGGAACTCGCCGCGCTCGAAGGCGTCCTCGACCGCTTCCTCGTCCACGGCCAGACCACCAGCTCCCTCATCGTCTCCACCCCCGTCCCGCCCCGCCCCCTCCTCCCCTGACGTCCGCGCGGGATCTGGAGACCGGGCCGCGGGAAGGGGCGTCACGTCTGGGCCTCCGGCTCCGCGGCCGGGCCGAAGTCGTCGTGGGTGTCGGCTGCCAGGGTGGCGAGCAGCTCCGGGTCGGAGTAGACCGTGGAAGGTGGCTGCCCCGCCAAGATCCGAACGTGACGCCCGGGGCGTGTTGGAGAAGTCCCGCCTGTCTGGCGGGGTCCGGCACGCACGCTCGCTGCGTTGTCCGTCGTCGGCGCAGCCCGCCGCGCTCTCCTCCTTCCGCCTTGCGATCGCACGCACCGGACCCCGCCAGAACCGCCCTCCGGGCGGCCGGCGCTACTTCTCCAACACGCCTTGGAGGCGGAAGACGCGGCGGGCGTTGGCGGAGAGGAAAAGGTCGCGGACCTCGGCGTCCAGCTCCCAGGTGTCCAGGTGTTCCAGCGCCTGAAGGGGGGTGATCATCGGGTAGTTCGTGCCGAACAGGACCTTGCTCCGACCCCGTCCGCGCAGGTAGTCCACCAGTTCCGCCGGGTAGCGCCGGGCGGTGTAGGCGCTGGTGTCGATGTAGACGTTCTCGTGCTTGTCGGAGACGGCGATCATCTCCGACGTCCACGGGTAGCCGATGTGCCCGCACACGAGGACCAGTTCCGGGAAGTCCAGTGCGACCCGGTCGATGTACGGAATGGGCCGCCCCGTCTCCGAGGACCGCAGGGGACCGGTGTGGCCGACCTGGGTGCAGAACGGGATGCCCAGCTCCACGCACTCGGCGTACAGCGGGTAGTAGAGCCGGTCGGTGGGCGGCAGGTCCCAGAGCCACGGCACGATCCGGAGCGCCACGAAGCCCAGCTCCCGTACGGCCCGCCGCAACTCCCGTACCGCCGTCATGGGCCGGGCCAGATCCGCGCCCGCGACGCCGCGCAGGCGTCCCTCCGACTTGGCGACGAAGCCTGCGACCTCGTCATTGGTGATCAGGGCGCCCTGCGGCCCGTACCAGGCTGCCGCCAGGCCGATCTCCACATCGGCGGCCCGCAGCGCGGCGACCGTCGTCTCCACGGGCAGCGGCTCCGTCGGCGGCTCCTGCCTGGTCCACCTCCACAGTGACTCGAACATTTCGTGAGTGGAGTGGCGCAGCGTCGGATGCTGCATCCATGCGTCGATGACCGGCACGGTTCCCGCCTCTCCGGCCGCCGGACGGCGGCCCCGCCCAGGGTCTGTCCCGGACTCTAGCGCCGCGTCAGAGCAGGGAGCGGGCGATCAGGGCGATGCCCGAGAAGGAGACCACCCACAGCAGGCTCGTGCGCAGGCCCGTCGTGCTCAGCCGGCGGGTGACCGGGCGGCCCAGCAGGAAGCCCGCGACGACGAAGGGGACGAGTACCAGGCCGTGGTGCAGCTGGCGGCCGGTCAGTTCGCCTGCGGCGGCGAGCGTCAGCAGCGAGACCAGCGTGCCGCCGAGGAAGAAGCCGCCCAGGGTCGCGCGGACGCGGGCGGCGGGCTGGTGCTGGTAGAGGAGCGCGAGCGGGGGCCCGGCGATCGAGGTCGCGGTGCCCGTGATGCCCGCGACCGTTCCGGCGCTCACCAGCAAGGCGGGCGTGAGGCGTACCGGCCCGTGCCCCCACAGCGAGGCGGCGACCCCCAGCAGCACGGACACGCCGACCGCCGCGCCCAGCACACGCGGTTCGAGGGCGGTGACCAGCCACGCTCCGGCCACCGCGCCCGGTATTCGGGCGGGCAGGCCCCAGGCCAGGCCGCGCCAGTCGATGTGCTGCCACTCCGTGCAGACGGTGAGCAGCGGGAGCACCACCGTGGTGGTGAGCAGTGCGCCGGGCATCAGCGGGGGCTCCAGGAGTACGAGCACCGGCGCGGCCACCAGTCCCAGTCCGAGACCGACGCCGGTTTGGACGAGCGAGCCGAGGAACACGGCCGTACCGGCGATGAGGAGGAACTGGAGTTCGGGCACGGGAGGCGAGCGTATCGCCTGCGTTCGCCGTAGAGGACGGTCGCGTGCCCGGCGCACAGGACCGGCGTGCCCGCCGCGCGGGACCCGTGCGGGGATGCCGTACGGTCACCGGATGGGCGGCCGTAAGGTCGCCTGAAGGCGGTCACGGAGCCCGTCCGGACCGCTGGGAAGCAGCGAGGAGGCGGCAGCGTGAGCAGCGGCGGCACGGTGATGGTGCGGCGGGAGCCGGGCGAGGACCCGTTCGGGACCGCGCGACTGCGGCGCGGTGTGCTGGACGCGTGGGCCGCGTCGTCGGCCCGCTTCCGAGAGGACGCCAACGCCGAACAGGACCTGGCCCTCGGCGGCTACCGGGACCGGCTCGTCGTCGAGCTGGCGCAGAACGCCGCCGACGCTGCGGCGCGCGCCGGGAAGCGCGGGCGGATCCGCTTCGTCCTGCGCGAAGGGGTGCTGGTCGCCGCGAACACGGGGGCCGCGCTGGACGCGGCGGGCGTCGAGTCGCTGTCCACACTGCGCGCGTCCGCGAAACGCGACGAGCAGACGGTGACCGGCCCCGAAGCAGGCCCCGAAGCAGGCCCCGAAGCCGGCCCCGAAGCCGGCATCGGGGGGCGTCCGGAGGAGCAGGCGCCCGCGCCGGTGGGGCGGTACGGCGTCGGGTTCGCCGCCGTCCTCGCGGTGAGTGACGAACCGGCCGTCGTCGGCCGTGGCGGCGGCGTGCGCTGGTCGCTCGCCGAGGCACGCGAACTGGCGCGCGAAGCGGGCACGGGCGGCGGTGGTGCCAGTGGCGGCGCGGGCGGGGTCACGGCTGCCGGTTCCGGCGGCGAGGGCGCCCTCGCCGAAGAACTGCGCCGCCGCGAGGGCCATGTGCCGCTGCTCCGGCTGCCGCTGCCCGCCGAGGGCACCGCACCCGAGGGCTACGACACCGCCGTGGTGCTGCCGCTCCGCGACACGGCGGCGACCGAGCTGACCGTGCGGCTGCTCGCCGGAATCGACGACGCGCTGCTGCTCACCCTCCCCGGCCTTGCCGAGATCGTCGTGGACACCCCGGACGGCGTCCGTACGCTGGCCCGCCGCACGGACGGCCCGTATGTGATCGTCGACGACGAGACCGCACCTGCGGCGACCGCCCCGGCGACGGCCGCGGCCGCGCCGCCCGCCACCTCCACCCGCTGGCGGGTGGAGCAGGCCGGCGGCCGCGCCGACCCCGCCCTCTTCGCCGACCGCCCCCTGGAGGAGCGGCTGCGCCCCTGGTGGTCGGTGACCTGGGCGGTTCCGGTGGACGCGGAGGGCGCACCCGCCCGCCCGCTGACCGCTCCGTTCGTCCACGCTCCGACCCCCACCGACGAGCCGCTGGGGCTGCCCGCCCTGCTGATCGCCACCTTCCCGATGGAGCCGACCCGCAGGCACGTCGCCCCCGGGCCGCTCGCCGACTTCGTGGTCGAGCGCGCGGCGGACGCCTACGTGGACCTCCTCCGCGGCTGGGAACCGGTCGGCACCGGCATCCTCGACCTGGTGCCGGGCCCGCTGGGCAGGGGCGCCCTCGACGGCACGCTGCGCGGTCTGCTGCTGGAGCGGCTGCCCCGCGTCCCCTTCCTGCCTCCGGCCGCCCCGCTGGAAGCGGGCGCCCCGGGCGAGGCAGGAGAGGCCGGTTCCGCAGCCGATGCCGCAGCCGGTTCCGCCCTCGACGGCGCGGCCGACGTCGGTGCCGACTCGCTGCGTGAGGAGCGCCCGGCCCGCCTGCGGCCCCGCGAGGCCGAGGTGGTGGAGGGCGCCGGTGCCGAAACGGTCGCCGTGCTGGCCGAGCTCTTCCCCAGCCTGCTGCCCGCCGGGCTGGAGCGCCGCCCCGAGCTGCGCGCCCTGGAGGTGGCGCGGGTGCCGTTGGGCGAGGCGATCGACCGGCTTGCCGGTGTGCGGCGGGAACCAGGCTGGTGGTGGCGGCTCTACGACTCCCTCGCGGGAGTGGACCCGGACCGGCTCACCGGGCTCCCGGTGCCGCTCGCCGACGGCCGTACGACCATCGGGCCGCGCCAGGTGCTGCTGCCGCTGCCGGAGGGCGCGCCGCCGAGCGAGTCGGACCGCGCTCCGGACACCGTCCAGTGGCACGGTTCCCTCGCCCGCCTCGGCCTCAAGGTGGCTCACCCCGACGCCTCACACCCGCTGCTGGACCGGCTCGGCGCCGCCCCGGCCGCCCCGCGCGCGGTGCTCACCACCCCGCAGGTGCGGGCGGCCGTCGCCGACTCGCTCGACTCCGGAGAGGTGTGGGACGAAGACACGCTGGACGCCGAGGAGTTGGCCGAGACCGTCCTCACCCTCGTACGGGATGCGGCGCTGGAGCCGGGGGACGAGCCGTGGCTGGGCGCCCTCGCCCTGCCCGACGAGGACGGCGAGCAGGCACCTGCCTCCGAACTCGTCTTCCCCGGCAGCCCCTTCGAGCAGGTGATCCGCGAGGGCGAACTCGCCGCCTGCGACAGTGCGCTGGCCGACCGCTGGGGCGAGCGGACCCTGACGGCCGTCGGCGTGCTGGCGGGCTTCGCCCTGGTGCGGGCGACCGACGTGGTACTCGACCCGGACGAGATCTCCGAACCGCCCGCCGCCCAGGGCGGTCACGGCGGTGCGGACGGCGGCGACTACGCGCGCCCTGGCGACACCGGCCTGCTGGACGCGGTCGACGTGTGGTGCGAGGACGTACTCGACGCGCTTCCGGAAACCCCGGTGCCGCCCGTCATCGCCGAACTGGTCGCCGTACGCGACCTGGACCTCGTCGCCGACGACCGCTGGCCGCAGGCCCTGGCCATGCTGGCCCAGCCGCCGCTGCGGGACGCGCTCACCGCCCCCGTCCGGGTGCTGCTGCCGGACGGGGTGACCGAGACCGTACGCCCCTACACCGCCTGGTGGCTGCGCGGACACCCGGTGCTGGACGGGCGCCGCCCGGCCGGTCTGCGCGCGGCGGGCGGCGACCCGCTGCTGGCGGGCCTGTACGAGGAGGCGGACGCCTCCGCCCTCTCCACGGGCACCGATGGGGGCCCCGACACCGAGGTGCTGCGCGCCTTGGGCGTGCGCACCTCCGCCGCCGCCCTGCTGGAGGGACCGGGCGGTGCGGCCGAACTGCTGGCACGGCTGGCCGACCGGCACCTGCCGGTGGAGACCAGCCAACTGCACGGCCTCTACAGCCTGCTGGCCGAACTGGACCCGGACGAGGTGACGCTGCCGGACGAACTGCGGGCCGTCGTCGGCGACCAGGTGCGGGTGGTGGACGCCGCGGGAGCAGTCGTCGCCGACGCCCCCGACCTGGTGCAACTGGCGGGCGAGCGGCCACTGTTGCCGGTACGGCCCGCACTGGCCGACGCCCTGGCGGCGGTTCTGGACGTACGGCGGCTCAGCGAGACCGCCGACGGCACGGTCGGCGGCGACGCGGGCACCGAACGCAACGTCCCGGGGGCCGTACGCACCCTGCTGCCCGGCGCCCCGACGACCTACGTCGAACACGACGAACTGCTCGTCGGCGGCATCGAGTCGGACTGGCGCCTCACCCCGGACGGCACCCTGCACGCGGCCACCCTGGAGGGCGTGGCAGCGGGCCTCGCCTGGGCGGCAGGCCGCTGGACCCGCCGGTTCGAAACCGCAGCCCTCCTGGAGGACCCCACCCGCGCCCCCGAGCTCGCCCGCGCCCGCTGGCACGACTGACGGCCTGGCGCGCGCACGCAAACGGCTCAAGAGCACTCTGAAGCGCTGCTGGCCTAGGGTCTGTTGGGAAGTGCCGGTCACAGCCACTCATTGAGGACTGCGACCATCCTGGTCAGCAGCGGCCTGTGCGGAGGTGGGCATGGTGGGCGCCGCACCGGAGGTGCCCTCGTAGCGGACGCCCGTTCCGCTTTCGCACGCGGTCAAGGAGAGCGCGGCGAGTGCGACGCTCGCGGCGGTCGTGAGGAGGCGGGTACAGGGGTTCGGGAGACTGGGCATGTCGGGGCCTGTTCGTCTTTCCGTGGGTGTGATGCTTGGATGATGGGAGCCCCAGTGGAGAAGGGCTGTGGCCTGACGGAGCGTGCGGGTCCTTGCATACGTGGCTGGAACGCGGAGATGGAGAAGGGTGTCGGGGGCAACGGGAGCCGGTGGGCCGGGTGAGTTCGCGGAGCTGCTGCGGGGGTTCAAGGACCGCTCGGGGCTGAGTTACGGGGCTTTGGCCAAGCGCCTGCACATGAGTACGTCGACGCTGCACCGTTACTGCAACGGCACGGTGGTGCCGAACGAGTACGGGCCGGCGGAGCGCCTCGCGAGGGTCTGCGGGGCGACGACGACGGAACTGGTGGAGCTGCACCGGCTGTGGATCCTGGCGGACGCGGTCCGGGGCCAGAAGCCGGACCGTGCCGCGACGGAGCGACCGGCGGCGCTGGCGGAGCCGGACCCGGCGGCGAGCCCCGAGGCGGCGCCCGGTTCACCCCCGGCGGCTGGCCCGGAGGCGGCGCCCGGTTCACCCCCGGCGGCTGGCCCGGAGGCGGCGCCCGGTTCACCCCCGGCGGCTGGCCCGGAGGCGGCGGTCCCAGCCCCCGGTGCGGTCCCAGATGTCGACGCGGCCCCCGCTCCCGGCGCCGCCCTGGACCCTGACGCGGCCCCGGCTCCCGGCGCGGACGTGGCTCCTGCCGCGGGCACCCCCGTCGGTCCCGGCGGGACCGGAGAGCCGTTGGTCGCCGACCGCGTGCCAGGCAACGCCGCCCGGCCACGCCGCCGTACCGTGCTGATCGCCTCCGCCGCCGTGGCCGCCGTGCTGGGGGTCATCGCGCTCGCCACGATTCCCTCATCCGGCGGGGGCGGGGGCGGAGGGGATGCGGGCGACCGGCAGGCCGCCGATGCCACCACGGACGCAACCGGCACCCAAGGCTCCAGGGCCCCCTCCGCGTCGGCCTCCTCCTCCGCACCGTCCGCGAGGGAATCGGGCCGCAAGCGGTCCGTCCCCCCGTCCGCTTCGGCTTCCCGGACCGGATCCGGACCCGCCGCCGACCAGGCGGGGCCCCGTGCGTCCAAGAGCGGCGAAACGGCCACCGGCGGCGCCGCACCGCTCAGCGTCGCCACCCGCCCCTATGTCTACGAGAGTCCGTGCAGCCAGCACTTCCTCGTCGACAGTGAGCCCGAGCAGGTCGGGCCACCTGCCGCCGAGCCGGACGCCCCGCGGTGGGCCGCCGCGTACGGCGCCGTCGCCTCCGGCGAGCAGCAGGTCGCCCTCACGCTCCAGGGCACCGGCCAGGACACCGTCGTCCTGGAGGCGCTGCATGTGCGTGTCGTCAGCAAGGGTGCCCCGCTCGCCTGGAACGACTACTCGATGGGGGTCGGCTGCGGCGGCAAGGTCGACACCAAGTCCTTCGACGTCGATCTGGACGCCGGCAGCCCTGCGGCCGAGGTCAAGAACGGCCAGCGCGACTTCCCGTACAAGGTGAGCGAGACCGACCCGGAGGTCTTCTACGTCACCGCGCACACCAACGCGCACGAGGTCCGCTGGGATCTGAGGTTGGACTGGTCCAGCGGCAACCGCCGCGGCACGCTGCACCTCGACAACGCCGGTTCACCGTTCCGCACCAGCGGCGGCACCGGCCGCCCCGGCTACGACTATCCCAACGGCGGCGACGAGTGGATCAAGAGGGAGAGCTGACCGCCACGGGAGCGGCGCCGACGGGAGCGGCGCCGACGGGAGCGGCGCCGGCGGACGGCGCCGGCGAGGAGAACGCGGACGCGGTCCGCCGTGCGTCCCTCACCCGGCGCGGGCGGGGATCGTGGTGCGCCGGGTGAGGGAGTCCTGAGCGGGGCTCAGTACATCAGGGCGTCCTGAAGGTCGGACTGCCAGTAGGTGACGAAGGCGGTGTCGTCGATCTTGGTGCCCTGCGGCAGGGCCTTGTCGAGGGCACTGCCGACCGAGCCCTGCAGTTCCTTGCCCAGGAAGTGGATCTCCAGGTTGCTGACGTCCCTGAGCCCCTCGCCCTGGTTCTCGGCGCTGGACAGTCCGATGGCGGCGTACGCCGACTCGCCGGGCTCGACGCCGACGACGGACTGCGGCTGGGACTCATCCAGTACGCGGACCGCGGCCTGGCTCTCGTCGAATCGCAGTGCGGGGGCGCCGAAGGCGTCGCAGCGCTCGCTGCTGTTGTTCGTGATCTTGATGAGCAGGTGGTTCACCGGGCGATCGACCCGGGTGACCGTGGCGGCCACGTTGTCTCCGGAGCAGGGGTCCCCTGCGGTGGCACCGTCGCCGCCCGCGACGGTGCCGGGTGCGTCGTCCTTGCTGGAACCGGCGCCGCCGGCGGTGGCGCCGCCCGTGCCGCTGTCCTTCGGTGCGGGGGACGACGCGGACGGAGACCCGGAGGAAGACCCGGAGGAAGACCCGGAGGAAGACGCGGACGACGTGGAAGCAGCGGCCTTGGCGGCGCTGCCCGCGTCGTCCTCGGATCCGCACGCGGTCAGGGAGAGTGCCGCGGCGAGCGCGGCGACGGCGACGAGAGTGTGCTTACGGCGAAGGCGTGCGGCATGCATGACAAGGCCCCCCTGGGCTTGACGAGTGATGGACCACCTCGGCGGAGAAGTTCGACGCCGCGGTGTGGTCACCACGATCACCGACTCCTCGCCCACCGCGCAACGGTCTGCGGCCCATGGGGGACACTGGGACGTTCCACCCCACCTGAGCTGCGGAAACGCAAACACCTGGAATGCCACCCCGGGACGCGCGAAGTGCTGGGACGGGGACGGGGCGCCCGGCTGCGCCCTCGCCTACAGCGGCCGTTCGAAGCATCGGGAGGTCGTGGTCCCCGCGTAGGGGCCGAAGGGTGGGATGGGGCGGTAGCCGGAGCGCGTGTAGAAGCGGACCGCGGCGGGTTGGCGGTCGCCCGTCTCCAGGCGGAGGGCGGTCCATCCCCGCGCACGTGCCCAGTCCTCCAGCGCGCGGAGCACCTGCCCGGCCGCGCCGGAGCCGCGCTGAGCGGGGGCCACGTACATACGCTTGACCTCGCCGGTTTCCGCGTCGAGTTCGCGCAGGCCGCCGCATGCCACCGCGGTGCCGTCGTGGTCGCTGAGCACGAGGAACACCGCGATGTCCGCCGCCGACGGGGCCACCCCGGGTTCGCTGTCCGGAGTGCCGTACATCTCGGCGATTTCCGCGCGTTGCCGCGCCCGCAGTGCACGGGCGGCCGGGTCCGCCCAAGGAACCTGTTCGATCTTCATGCCGTGAGATTCTGCGCGGCAGCTGTTTCGTGGAGGTGAACACCCGTGCGGACGGCTGGGTCGGGGAGGCGGCCTGGCCGGAGGGGGCCTCGCCCCGTTCCGTTGCCTGTTGTTCACCTGTCGTCCGTGAACTGCTTCCGTGGTACGCCGGTTCCGTGACTACTGTGCTAGTCGGCCGCATCACCCGATGCCACCCCCTGGGCCGCACGCACCCCCCAAGTGTCGCCCCGGCCGCGCGCTTGCGGCCCGCTCAGCGTCCTGGACTCGCATGCCCAAGCTTTCCGTGATCGTACCGTTCCACAACGTGCAGGAGTACGCCTCAGACACCCTGCGCAGCCTTGCCAACAACGCCGAGCCGACTACCGAGTTCATCCTCGTCGACGACTGCTCGACGGACGCCACTTCTGGAATCCTCGACAGCTGGCAGCACACCCTGCCCGGCGCGAGACTCATCCGGAACGAGCAGAACCTGGGCATCGCGCGCAGCCGGAACGTGGGGATCGACGCCGCCACCGGCGACTACCTCACCTTTCTGGACGGCGACGACTGGTACGCCCCTGGTTACCTACGCCGACTGGTGGCGGCGATAGAGGAACTGGGATGCGACTTCGTCCGTACCGACCATGTGGTCAGTACGGGGAACAAGCGTGTGCTACGGCGTCCTCCGGCACCCCGGGAGGGTGCGGTGCTGCACCCGAGGGACGTGATCGCGCCGCCGGACGCGGAGACGATGGTCGACTACCCCTTCGTGTGGGCCGGGATATACCGCCGTGGCCTGTTCGCGGACGGGGCGATGCGGTTCGCCACCGGGCTGCGTACGGCGGAGGACCGGCTGTGGGTGTGGCATCTCCACCTGCGCGCCGAGTCGTTCGCGGTCGTGGGGCTGCTCGGGGTGTTCTACCGGCGCGGTGTCGCCACCTCGCTCACCCAGATCAAGGATGAGCGCCAACTGGACTTCATGCCCGCCTTCGACACCCTCCTCGACGACCTCGCCGCCGACCGGGAGGCGGAGCGCTTCCTGCCCAAGGCGGTACGCACCTACTGCGCCATCCTCGCCTTCCACCTCGCCAACGCCGAGGGTTACGAGGAGGCGGTCGCCGCTCGGTTGCGGCAGCAGGGTGCGGAGGCGCTGCACCGGATGCCGCAGCAGGTGCTGGACACGACGCTGGCGGAGCTCGACACGAAGCGCGCTGAGAGACTCCGCCGTCTGCGCGGCGCACGAAAGGCGGCCTGATCATGGCGAACACCCCGAACGTGCCCCGCCCGGTCCAGATCTTCGAGGTGTCGACGCTGTACGGCGCGGCCACTGTGGCCGCCGCCCTGGACGCGGGCCAGTTCGGGCCCCGGGACGCGGCCCGCCGTATCCTGCTGGTGTCCAACAACGCCTCGGTGCCGGAGACGGCGACCGCCCTCCCACTGATGAGCGGTTTCGAGGGGCTCGCCGCCCGCTTCGACGAGACCCGCGACTGGAACGCCATGATCCGCCCGCACCACCCCGGCGGCTGGATGCCACGGCTGGACGACGCGCCCCTGTGGGAACGTGTGTTGCGCCTCGGCTGGGGGCTGGGCGACGCGCAGGTGGAGCTGGTCGTGGAGTCGCTCCACGCGGGCCCGGCCCGTGCGCTGACCGCGATATTCGGCGGCAGCACCATCCATGTGTACGCCGACGGGCTGATGAGTTACGGACCCACCCGCGACCGGCTGCCGTACGCGGTGGGCCGCCGCGTCGAGCGGCTGCTGCACCTCGATCTCGTACCGGGACTGCGTCCGATGCTGCTCTCCGAGTACGGCGTACGTGCGGAGACCGTCCTCGACGACGCCTTCCGGCGGGTCCTGGCCGAGCTGGGGGAGGCCGCCGCCTCCGATCCGGCGCTCACCCGGGCCGCGCGGAGCGAGCCCACAGCGGTGCTGCTGGGCCAGTACCTCGCGGCGCTGGACATCCTCACTCAGGAGGAGGAGGAGCAACTGCACCTCCGGATGCTGCACGGCGCGGTCGCGGCGGGCCACGACTCGGTGCTGTTCAAACCGCACCCCTCCGCGCCCGCGAGCTACTCCCGTGCGCTGGAGAAGACGGCGGCCGAGGCGGGGATACGGCTGACCGTGCTGGACCGGCCGTTGCTGGCCGAAGCCGTGTACGAGAGATGCCGTCCGTCGCTGGTGGTCGGCTGTTTCTCCACCGCCATGCTGACGGCCGCGACGTACTACGGGGTGCCCATAGCCAAGGTCGGCACCGAGGTGCTGCTGCGGCGGCTGCGGCCCTACCAGAACAGCAACCGGGTGCCGGTGACGCTGGTGGACTTCCTGGTGGCCGACCTGGAGCGCGGCGAGACCCCGACGGCCGAGGTGGCCGTGCCGACGAAGCGGGCCGACGATGCGGGGGCGCTGCTGCGGACGGTGGGCTACTGCATGCAGGCGGAACTGCACCCCGGTCTGCGGGAGGACGCGGCAAGCTGGCTGACGGAGCGTCTGGACGGCACCACAGAGGACTACTTCAGCCGCAAACGGCTGACCGCGCTGGAGCTGCCGGGCCGGGACAACTCGGCCCGCGCCCAACTGCTCCGCCGTGTCCCGGCCTTGGGGCGGATATCGCGCCGGGCGGGCGCGGCCCGCAGCGGCGCCGAGTAGCGCCTATCCCAGGTAGCGCCGCAGCCCCAGGCGGCCCCACAGCATGCTCGCGGCGAAGGCGGGCACCACGACGGCCGCGATGTACGCCGCCACCAGGGCCGTCGTACCCAGCCAGCCGTGCTCCGCCGAGGCGAGGCGGGGCGCGAAGGTCTTCAGCAGCAGCACGTGGCACATGAACGCGCCCAGGCCCGCCCCCGTCAGCCGGGTCAGCGGCGCACGCAACCGCTCCGGAATCCGCAGCCCGTTGAGGGAGAGCAGCACACAGCAGGTGAGCGCGGCCACCAGCACGTTGGCGTTGGGGATCACGAAGTGCACCTGGTCCTGGGACCAGATGACGGCCGCCAGTGACAGCACCGCCCCCGCCATCCACCACACGCGGCGGCCGGTGGGCGGCAGGGTCAGCAGCAGCGTGCCCAGCACCGCGTAGACCAGCGAGTAAGTGCCAGCCTGCCAGCCGAACTTCGGGACGTCCCAGCCGGTCAGTTGGGCGAGGTCACCGAAGGCCGTCGGTGCCGCGGCGACCACCAGCAGCGCGACGGCGACGCCCCACGGGCGCTTACCGGCCCGCAGCAGGACCACGAAGCCCAGAAGCAGGATCAGTGGCACATGGGCGTAGAAGTACCAGAGGTGGTAGGCGGGCCGTACGCTCCCGAAGACCGCCTGCAGGGCCAGCTCGGAGGTGGGGTCCTCGTTCGTCTCCCGCCAGCGGGCCCAGAGCAGGTAGACGGCGGACCAGATGCCGACCGGCACGATCATGCGCAGCGAACGGGTCCGCAGCGTCTTGCCGTTACGGGGCGGCGCACCGACCAGGACCGCCCAGCCCGCGATGGCGAAGTAGGTGGGCACCGCCCACGCGGTCACCGAATCGAGGAACAGGCCGAGCCAGTAGGCCGCCGCACCGTTCCGGGGGTCCCCGCCGGTGGCGGCGACGAACTCTCCGCCGACATGCCCCACGATGACGGCGGACGCGCAGATGGCGCGCATCAGGTCGATGTCGTAACGGTGCTCCCGTCGGGGCTTCGGCGGCCCCGCCGACTCCTCCGGGGCTTCCGGGGGCAGCGGGACAGCGGCAGCCGGCGTTGCTGCGGCTGCGGGATTCACGGTGGCGTGCTCGGCAGACATCTTCCAGACCCTGTGCAGTATGCGGTGAGGAATACCCGCCGGGCCCTGGCAGCCCGGGGTCCCGCGCCATGCGGCGCCGGGCAAGGTCGTTACCGCGCGCGCACGGGCGGGCCGACCACGGCAGCTTGCCAGCTGCGCCGCGCCGCTCGGTGTACGGCGGTGGAACAGCGTCCGAACACCTCGTTCAGCAGACGATGAGCGCCGCTCAGGCGGCCTTCTTCAGGGAGAGGTTGCCGGCGGTGCCCACGGCGACGGCGTTGGCGGTGACGATCACGGCGATCGCCAGCCACGATGCCGCATGGAGGTGCTCGCCGAGGACCAGCAGGCCGATCAGCGCGGCGAACACCGGATTGACGCTCATGAAGATCCCGAAGAAGCGGGCGGGGACCCGGCGCAGTGCCAGCAGGTCGGAGAGGAACGGAACCGCGGAGGACAGCACGCCCGCGGCCAGCGCGCACAGCAGGGCGCCGGCGGTGGGTTCGTGGAGCCACAGTGCGGTGGCGCCGACGGGCAGATAGAGCAGGCCGGAGACGGCTGCGGCGGCGGCCGATCCCCGTGCTCCGGGCAGCCGCTCACCCACCGTACGGTTGAGCAGTATGTACAGGCCCCAGCAGACGGCGGCGAGCAGGGCCAGCCCGATGCCGAGGTAGTCGGTACTGGGCTGGGGGCGCGTGAGGACCACCACTCCCGCCGCGGCGGCGAGGGCGCAGAAGAGATCGATACGGCGGCGGGAGCCCGCCAGCGCCACGGTCAGCGGACCGAGGAACTCCAGGGTGACCGCGAGGCCGAGCCCGATCCGGTCGATCGCCGTGTACAACGTCAGGTTCATGATCGCGAAGACGGCGGCGAGTCCCAGCACCGGCCGCCACTGCGCGGCGCTGAACGCCCGCAACCGCGGCCGGGCGATGCTCAGCAGCACCACCGCGGCCACCCACTGCCGCACCGCCACCACTCCCACCGGCCCCAGGACGGGGAAGGCGAGCGCGGCGACCGACGCTCCGGCCTGGTTGGACAGGCCGCTGCCCATCATCAGTGCCATCCCGGTCCACCGGGGCGGCACCTGTGCCGCGGAGGCCGTCGTGTCTGTGCGCGTTCTTGCCATGGCACGACAGTTCGCCACACCGGCGCATGCGCAAAATGCATCCGATGCCCCACCTATACGCTGGACGCATGGTTGGTCATACGGGGCTGGAGCTGCGGCACCTGCGCTGCCTTGTCGCGATCGTCGACACCGGCAGCTTCACCGATGCCGCGATCGAGCTCGGAGTCTCCCAGGCCGCCGTCTCGCGCACACTGCTCGCGCTGGAGCGGATCCTCGGGGTGCGGCTGCTGCACCGCACCAGCCGCAGCCTCACCCCCACCACCGCCGGGGTGCAGGTCCTCGCCCGCGCCCGCCAACTGCTCGCCCAGGCCGACGAACTGGTTTACCAGGCCGCCACCGGCCACGCCCGGCTGCACATCGGCCACGCATGGTCCGCGATGGGCCGCCACACCGCCGAGTTCCAGCGCCGCTGGCACGACCGCTACCCCGACGTCGAACTCCACCTGATCCGCCACAACACCCCCACGGGAGGGCTCGCCGAGGGCCTCTGCGACCTGGCCGTCGTGCGCGGCGCCATCGACACCCGCCGCCACGCCCACGCCGTCGTCGGCCGTGAACGCCGCTACCTCGCCCTCGCCTCCGACGATCAGTGGACGAGACGCCGCAGCATCCGCCTGGACGAGATCCGCCGCCGCACCCTGGTGGTGGACCGCCGCACCGGCACCACCACCCTGGACCTGTGGCCCGAAGGCGCCCGCCCCGCCGTGGAGTACACCCAGGACGTCGACGACTGGCTCGCCGCCATCGCCACCGGCCGCTGCGTGGGCCTCACCGCGCAGGCCACCGCCGCCCAGTACCGCCGCGACGGCATCAGCTACCGCCCGCTGCGCGACGCCGAACCCATCCCCGTCCACCTCATCTGGCGCCGCCACGACCCCCACCCGGCCACCCACGCCGCCGTCGCCCTGCTCGCCGACCTCTACCGCGAGGACGCTCAGCGCTGAGGGGCACCCGACCCGTCAGGCCGGCACGCGGCGGGCCACCGCGCGCCAGGCGATTTCCATGGCGGCGGCGGCCACCGCCGCGACACCGACCGCCGTCCACGGCATCGTCGTGCCGACCAGCCTCAGCTGGAAGAAGTCCTGCAAGGCGGGCACCATCAGGACCAGCAGGAAACCCAGCCCCATCGTGAGCACCAGAGCGATCCGCCACCAGGTGTACGGGCGGGCGACGATCGCCAGGATCCACATCGAGGCCAGGAACAGCGTCAGCGTCGCCGCGCTGGTCTCCGCCCCCAGCGCACCGGGCCCCGAGTAGTGGCCATGAGCCAGCAGGTACGTGCCGAAGGTGGCGATCCCCGCGATGAGCCCGGCGGGGATCGCGTAGTGCATGACCCGTCGCACGAAGTGCGGCCTCGCGCGCTGCCGGTTGGGCGCCAGTGCCAGAAAGAACGCCGGGACGCCGATGGTCAGCGTGCCCAGCAGGGTCAGATGGCGGGGCAGGAAGGGGTAGGGGACCTGCCAGAAGACCACCAGCAGCGCCATCAGCACGGAGTACACGGTCTTGGTGAGGAAGAGGGTCGCGACCCTCTCGATGTTGCCGATCACCCGGCGGCCTTCGGCGACCACCGAGGGCAGCGTGGCGAAGCTGTTGTCGAGCAGCACGATCTGGGCGACGGCCTTGGTCGCCTCGGAGCCCGAGCCCATCGACACCCCGATGTCGGCGTCCTTGAGCGCGAGTACGTCGTTCACGCCGTCGCCGGTCATCGCGACGTGGTGACCGCGCGACTGGAGCGCGCCGACCATGTCCCGCTTCCGCTGCGGCGACACCCGCCCGAAGACCGAGCCGTCCTCCAGCACGCCCGCCATCGCGTCCCGTCCGGCCGGGAGCCCCCGCGCGTCCACGGGTGCCGAGGCGCCGGGCAGGCCCAGCTTGCCCGCCACGGCGCCGACCGAGACGGCGTTGTCGCCCGAGATCACCTTCGCGGCCACGTCCTGCTCCGCGAAGTAGCTCAGGGTGTCGCGGGCGTCGGGCCGCAGCCGCTGCTCCAGTACGACAAGGGCGTGCGGCTCCGTGCCGTCCGCCATGCCGGGTGCGCCCAGCGCGTGCTCCGTACGCACGAGCAGCAGCACGCGGAGTCCCTGCGCGTTGAGGCCGTCGACGTCGGCGAGCGTGTCATGGGAAGGGGGCAGCAGGACGTCGGGCGCGCCCATCAGCCAGCTGCTGCGGGTGCCGTCCGGCTCGCGGAAGGCGGCGGCGCTGTACTTGCGGGCGGAGGAGAAGGGCAGCACGTCGATGCACGCCCACACCCCGTCCGCCGCACGCCGCCCGCCACCGTCCGTGCTGCCGCCGCGACCATCAGTGCCGCCACCGTCCGTACCGCCTGCACCGTCCGTACCGCCTGCACCGTCCGTACCGCCACCGTCCGTACCGCCACCGTCCGTACCGCCCGCGCCGTCCGTGCGGCCTGGGCTGCCTCCGCCGCCATGGGCCGGAAAGCTGTCCCTGATCGCCCGCAGGCTGGCGTTCGGCCGCGGATCAGCCTCCCCGAACGCGGTCAGTACGAGCCGCACGCGCGTCTCGTCCGCGCCGCCCAGGGTCCGTACCTCGGCGACCTCCATGCCGCCCTCGGTCAGCGTGCCGGTCTTGTCCAGGCAGACGACGTCGACGCGCGCCAGCCCTTCGATGGCGGGCAGCTCCTGCACCAGGCACTGCCGCCGCCCCAGCCGGATGACACCGACGGCGAAGGCCATCGAGGTGAGGAGTACCAGCCCCTCCGGCACCATCGGCACGATGCCCCCGACCATCCGGCGCACCGCCTCCTCCGCGTCCTCGCTCTTGACGACGAGCTGGCTGAGGATGAGGCCGATCGCGGTGGGGATCATCATCCAGGTCACGTACTTGAGGATCTGACTGATGCCGCTGCGCAGTTCGGAGTGCACGAGCGTGAAGCGGGATGCCTCCTCGGCGAGCTGGGCCGCATACGCCTCCCGGCCCACCCTGGTCGCGGTGAACGCTCCACTGCCCGCGACGACGAAGCTGCCGGACATCATCGGTTCGCCGGGCCGCTTGACCACCGGATCGGCCTCACCGGTCAGCAGCGACTCGTCGATCTCCAGGCTCTCGGACTCGGCAACCTCGCCGTCGACCACCACCTTGTCGCCCGGACCGACTTCGAGCAGGTCGCCGAGGACGATCCCGGCGGTCGGGACCTCGGCGGAGCGCCCGTCACGGCGCACAACCGGCCGTGACTCCCCGATGACGGCGAGGTTGTCCAGCGTCTTCTTGGCGCGCAGCTCCTGGACGATGCCGATTCCCGTGTTGGCGAGGATCACGAAGCCGAACAGGCTGTCCTGGATCGGGCCCACGATGAGAATGGTCAGGAAGAGGACGCCGATGATGGCGTTGAAGCGGGTGAGGACGTTCGCGCGCACGATCTCCGCGGCCGAGCGACTGCTGCGCACCGGCACGTCGTTCACTTCGCCGCGGGCGACGCGCTCGGCGACCTCTTCGGTACTGAGCCCGCGTGCGCGGGCGGACCGTGGTCCCGGGGGCGGGCCCTCGTCCGGTCCTGGTTCACCGGCGTCGCTGCCGACCCCTTGCGTCATGTTTCTGACGTTACGGGTGATTCGTGCGCTTCGCGTGGAGTGGCGGCGCGGGGTGAGCCCCTGGGCAGGGCCTAGTCGGCGGTGGGCGCGCCGTTCCCTGCGGTATCGGTCTCCGTGCCCGCCTCGGCTGCCCCCGCCGTCTCCGCTGCCTGCGCAGCCGCACGGCGGAGCGCCGCGTCGCGCCCCCGGACGTACCAGATGCCGATCAGGCCGAGCCCGGCACCCGTCAGGCAGGTCCAGATCCACCATGTCTGCCCGCGGTCGTCGAACCAGCCGTAGAAGGGGAGCTGCACGAGGAAGAGCAGGAACCAGATCGCGGTGCCGGAGGCGACCGTCGCCATGACGTTGCCCTCAAGCGGTTCCGGCGCCACGCGGTCGCCGTCGGTCCACTTGTTCATCAGGCCCATCGGTCCGGCTCCTCGATCAGTCTTTCGGGGCGCAGTGGCTGGTCCTCTCCAGCCTATCCAGCCTGCGCACCCCCGAGCCTGCCGGGTGACCGGCGCTCTCCCGTGGGACGTTACGGCGGGCCGTGGCGCGCCACGTGCCGTGTCTACGCGCGGAGATAGCGATCAGGGTCGTTATCTGTTCATACTGAATGCATCTCGATGCGGCCTGTTTTATTCGTAGGAAACTCCAAGTCGCCCTTCATCCGGCTCATACCGGTGCCGCTCATCCGCCTTCCACGGGCGCCCCCACCCCACCGAGGTCACGCATGTCCGATTCGGCCGGCAGCCCGCACGGTCCCATGAAGCAGCTGTTCCCAGGGGATCCGTTGCCACCTGTTCCGCAGAACGGAGTGGACCGGTTCTTCCGGATCAGTGAGCGCGGCTCCAGCTTCGGCCGGGAGATTCGCGGTGGTCTCGCCACCTTCTTCGCGATGGCGTACATCATCGTGCTGAACCCGATCATCCTCGGCGCAGGTGAGGACAAGTTCGGTCACCAGTTGGACAACGCCCAGCTGGTGACGGCGACCGCCCTGATCGCCGGGCTCACCACGGTGCTGATGGGCGTCATCGGCAACGTGCCGATCGCGCTCGCCGCCGGGCTCGGGATCAACGCCGTCGTCTCGCTCCAGCTGGCCCCGAAGATGAGCTGGCCGGATGCGATGGGCATGGTGTTCCTGGCGGGCATCGTCCTGATGATCCTGGTCGCCTCCGGTCTGCGGCAGCGCGTGATGGACGCCATCCCGAACGGGCTGCGCCGCTCCATCGCCATCGGGATCGGCCTCTTCATCTCCCTCATCGGACTTGTCGACTCCGGTTTCGTCACCCGTAACCCCGATGCAGCGCACACCTCCGTACCGCTCGGTCTCGGCCAGGGCGGTCAGCTCCAGGGCTGGCCGGTGCTGGTGTTCGTGCTCGGACTGGCGCTGATGTTCGTGCTGATCGTGCGGCGGGCCAGGGGGGCGATCCTGCTCGGGATTGTCGTAATGACCGTCGTGGCGATTCTGATCAACTCGCTGGCGGAGATCCCGGACGGTGCCTGGGGCCTTGCCGTCCCGGAGGTGCCGAGCGACGTGGTCAGCTCGCCGGACTTCGGGCTCTTCGGGGAGATCAGCCTGTTCGGCGGATTCCACGAGGTCGGACTGCTGACCGGCTGCCTGTTCGTCTTCACCGTGCTGCTGTCCGGCTTCTTCGACGCGATGGGCACCATCATCGGCGTGGGGGAGGAGTCAGGGCTGACCGACAGGCGAGGCCAGCTGCCCGGCATGGGCCGGATCCTGATGGTGGACGGCATCGGCGTCGCCGGTGGCGGCCTCGGCTCCTGCTCGGCCAACACCTGCTTCGTCGAGTCGACGGCGGGCGTCGGCGAGGGCGCGCGCACGGGGCTCGCCAACCTCATGACCGGTGGACTGTTCCTGCTCGCGCTGGTCTTCACGCCGCTGGCGACCGTCGTGCCGTCGCAGGCCGCGACTCCCGCGCTGGTCGTCGTCGGCTTTCTGATCATGGCGGCGAACGTCAGGGAGATCGACTGGGCGGACAGCACCGTCGGGGTGCCCGCGTTTCTGACGATGGCCTCGATGCCGTTCACCTACAGCATCACCAACGGCATCGGCATCGGAGTGCTCGCCTTCATCCTGCTCCGGGCGGCCGTCGGACGGTTCCGCGAGGTGCCGTGGCTGCTCAGCGTGGTCGGGGTCTGCTTCCTCGTCTACTTCCTGCTGGACCCGATCGAGCAGCTGCTCGGCGTGCGGTAGGCCCGTCCGGCGGCCTTCAGGTGCGGCCGTAGAAGCGGTCGGTCTCCTCGACGGCCGTCTGGAAGCGTTCGTCGAAGTCATCGCGGACCAGCGTCCGGATCACATAGTCCTGGACGCTCGTTCCGCGTTTCGCGGCATGTTTTCTGAGCCGCTCGAAAAGCTCGCGGTCGAGGCGCAGGCTGAGCACGGTCGATCCTGCGGGTTCTGCGGGTACTGCGGGTCCGGTGGGGTCTGCCGGTTCTCTGGAGGTCATCCGCTCACCGTCCCCGGCGGAGCGCGGGCGACGGGTCAGTTTTCCCTACGATCTCACTCGTACGGGTGAGATGAGGTTTACACCAAGTCACCGGGGATAACTCACTGGTCATTAGCCGAGGTAATGAGTTACCCTAATGACATGCCGGAACTGTCCCAGGCCGACGAGGTCGCCGTGAACTCCCTCCGCTCAGCCGTCATGCGCCTCTCCCGGCGCCTGCGGCATCAGCGGGTGGACGAGTCGTTGAGCCCGGCCGAGATGTCGGTGCTCGGCACCCTGGCCCGCTGCGGCTCGGCCACGCCGAGCGAGCTGGCCCGCAAGGAGCACGTGCAGCCCCCGTCGATGACCCGCATCGTTTCGATGCTGGAGTCCAAGGGACTCGTCCGGCTGGAACCGCATCCGGAGGACCGCCGCCAGAAGGTGGTCACGCAGACCGAGCGGGCCGAGTCCATGCTCGCCGCCAGCCGCAGCAAGCGGAGCGCCTGGCTCGCCGAGCTGGCGGGCCAGCTCGATGACGACGAGTGGGCGAAGCTGCGCGACGCGGCTCCCGTACTGGAGAAGCTCGCGCACCTGTAGGCGCCCGGTCACCCGCACGAGACCACAGAAGAGAGAGGCGAAACCCCATTGAGTCCGGGCCACGGAGAAGACTCCGCACCCGCTCCCCACAACCCTTCGACCCGTAAACACCCCGACACCGCCAAGAGCGGTGAGCACACCGAGCACACCGAGACCGCCGAGCACACCGAGGCCATCGAGCGCACCACCCCGGACGCCCAGACCTCGATGTTCAGCTCGCTGAAGATCCGCAACTACCGGCTCTTCGCGATGGGCCAGGCCGTCTCCAACACCGGCACCTGGATGCAGCGCATCGCCCAGGACTGGCTGGTCCTCAGCCTCACCGGCTCGGCCACCGCCGTCGGCATCACCACGGCGCTCCAGTTCCTCCCGATGCTGCTCTTCGGCCTGTGGGGAGGCGTCATCGCGGACCGCTGCGCCAAGCGCAAGGTCCTCTTCGCCACCCAGTCCGTGATGGGGATCACCGGCCTCGTCCTGGCAGCGCTGACCCTGAGCGGTCAGGTGCATGTCTCCCACGTCTACGTGCTCGCCTTCGTGCTCGGTCTGGCGACCGTCATCGACAACCCGACGCGGCAGACCTTCGTCGCCGAGATGGTCGGTCCCGACCAGCTGCGCAACGCCGTCTCCCTGAACTCCGCGAACTTCCAGGGCGCCCGGCTGGTCGGCCCCGCCGTCGCCGGTGTCCTGATCACCGCCGTCGGCAGCGGCTGGGCCTTCCTGCTGAACGGCCTCTCCTTTCTCGCCCCGCTCATCGGCCTGCTGATGATGCGCACCAGTGAGCTCCAGCAGAGCGAGCGCGCGCCGCGCAGCAAGGGGCAGCTGCGGGAGGGGCTGAGCTATGTGCGCTCCCGCCCCGAACTGCTCTGGCCGATCGTGCTCGTCGGGTTCGTCGGCACCTTCGGTTACAACTTCCCCATCTGGCTCACCGCCTTCACCGATCAGGTCTTCAAGGAGGGCGCCGGGACGTACGGCCTGCTCAACACGCTGATGGCGGTCGGCTCGGTGGCCGGTGCGCTGCTGGCGGCCCGCCGCTCCTCGTCACGGATGCGGCTGATGGTCGGCGCCGCGCTGATCTTCGGGCTGCTGATGGTGGCGGCGGCGGTGACCCCCACGTTCTGGATCTTCGCCGCGCTGATGATGCCGATCGGGATCATGGGTCTCACCTTCAACGTCACGGCGAACGTGAGCGTGCAGCTCGCCGCCGATCCGGCGATGCGGGGCCGGGTCATGAGCCTCTACATGATGGTGTTCGTGGGCGGCACGCCCATCGGTGGTCCGATCATGGGCTGGATCACGGACGTCTTCGGTGCCCGGGTCGGCCTGCTGGCGGGCGGGGTGGTCTCGGCCCTGGTGGCCCTCGGCATCGGGCTCGTGCTCGCTCGGATCACCGGCGTGGGGCTGCGGTCGGGCCTGCGGGCCGGGATGCGGGACTACGGCATCCGCGGCCGGGGCAGCGGCCAGCCGGTCCGTGACGCGCGGCTCCCGGCGCTGCGGGCGGCCGCGCCCCCGCCCGAACCGGTGCGCGCGCCCGTACCCGCTGCCGCCTCGGCCGGATCCGGCCGTTCCGGGGCAGCGGAGTGACCGCACCGGGAAGACTGGCGGTATGAGACTCTTCGCCGCCCTGCTGCCGCCCCGCGAGGTCACCGCCCAGCTGGCGGCGGCTGCGGAAGGGCTCCGGGCGCTGCCCGGTTCGGACCGGCTGCGCTGGACCGACCGGAGCCAGTGGCACTTCACGCTCGCCTTCTACGGCGAGGTCGAGGAGGAGCTGCTGCCCGAGCTGAACGAGCGGCTGGGGCGCGCGGCCCGGCGAGGGCAGCCGCTCCGATTGCGCCTCTCCGGGCTCGGCCGGTTCGGCGACCGCACGCTGTGGGCCGGTGCTGAGGGCGACCGCATACCGATGGAGCGGCTCGCCGCAGCGGTCGCGGCGGCGGGGCGGCGCAGCGGTATCGGCATGGAGGACGTGCACCGCTTCAACGCCCACCTCACGCTCGCGCGCGGCCCGCGCCTGGACGGCCCGCCCGGTGGGCTGGCGCCGTACGTCACCGCGCTGGAAGGTTTCCTGAGCGAGTCCTGGACGGCCGAGGAGCTCGCCCTCGTACGCAGTCGGCTGCCGGTCAGCGGAGTGCCCGGCGAGCAGCCGACCTACGAGACGGTTTCCTCCTGGCGGTTGGGACGCTCGGACTGAGCGCCGGCCCGCACCGCACCGCATGACACCGCACCGCACGACACCGGCGATCCGGCCAGCACCTGGGACATGGCGGACCGGGCCGCACCGGCCGCTGGGCATCGCGGCGGGAGCGAGAGCCGTCCTCTACGTCTTCGGTGCCGTGGCCTCGCATCTGCGGGCCAGGGCGCGAAGGGGGGCGCCGCCGTCCGCCGCGAGGGCCGCCGTACCGGGGCCCGGGTACGGTGCGCGAGCTGTCCCGGTACCGTGGGGGCGTGAATACCAAGACCAGGATGCGAATCGTGAGCGGCGCGCTGGTGCTGCTGTTCGTCGTGGTGGCGGTCGCGGCAGCCTTCGGCGGCTGAGAGCCTGCCGGGCCGGGCCACGGCCCGGCCCCGTGCGCCGCACCGGGCCGGGCCGTGGCGCCTCTCACCAGGCGAATGCCTCCGGAGACGCGCCGGGGCCGGGGAAGATCACGTCCAGCGCGCTGAGGACCTCGTCGCTCAGCTTCAGCTCCACCGCACGCAGCGCCGACGCCAGCTGCTCCCCCGTACGCGGACCGACGATCGGTCCCGTGACGCCGGGGCGGCTGAGCAGCCATGCCAGGGCCACTTCGCCCGGCTCCAGCCCGTGCTTGTCCAGCAGGTCCTCGTACCTCTGGATCTGCGCCCGCCCGACCGGGTCACCGAGCGTGTCCGCCGCCCGCCCGGTTGCGGTGCGGGCCGCGCCGCCCTCCCGCTCCTTGCGGAGCGCGCCGCCCAGCAGCCCGCCGTGCAGCGGGGACCACGGGATCACGCCGAGGCCGTAGCCCTGTGCGGCCGGGATGACCTCCATCTCCGCGCGGCGTTCGGCGAGGTTGTAGAGGCACTGCTCGCTGACCAGCCCGTACGAGCCGCGCCGTGCGGCCGTCTCGTTGGCCTGGGCGATGTGCCAGCCCGCGTGGTTGGAGGAACCGGTGTAGAGGATCTTGCCCTGCTGCACCAGGACGTCGACCGCCTGCCAGATCTCGTCCCAGGGCGTCGACCGGTCCACGTGGTGGAACTGGTAGAGGTCGATGTAGTCGGTACCGAGCCGCTTGAGGCTGGCGTCGACGGCACGGCGGATGTTGAGAGCGGAGAGCCTCGACTGGTTGGGCCAGGCGGCACCCTCGGTGGCCATGTCGCCGTAGACCTTGGTGGCCAGGACGGTCCGCTCACGCCGGTTGCCGCCCTGGGCGAACCAGGTGCCGAGGATCTCCTCCGTCCGGCCCTTGTCCGCGCCCCAGCCGTAGACGTTGGCGGTGTCGAAGAAGTTGACGCCCGCGTCGAGCGCGGTGTCCATGATCGCGTGACTTGCGGCCTCGTCGGTCTGCGGGCCGAAGTTCATGGTGCCGAGGACGAGCCGGCTGACCTTGAGTCCTGTGCGTCCGAGCTGCGTGTACTCCATGAAAGACAAGCCAACGCCTTGGAGTGGACTCCAGGCAAGCACGCCGGGGGCAGCGGTCAGTCGCGCGGGAACTCGTCCGTCTTGCCGCTCCTCCCCACTGCCGCGCAGTCGCATGCAGTCGCGTTGTACAACGATACGTTCGGCGGGAGGGCACGCTGTGAATCCTCGCTCGTGCCGCGTCAGGCAGGGTTCGCCCCGTGCGGCTCGTACGGGGCGCCCACCGACCACCCCTGGTGCAGGGCGTCCGCGAAGGCCGCCGCGATCAGATGTTCGCCGCTGGCGGAGGGGTGGGTGCCGTCATAGGTGTCCCGGTCCAGGGTCCACTCCGGCGGCTCGGTGGCCAGCAGCAGCGGAGAGACCGGGGTCGAGAGGTCCGCGACGGTCTTCGCGAGCAGCTCGTTGAAGCGTGCGCACTCCGCCGCGAAGCCGGGGTCGGTCAGGGCACGGATGTTCGGTATGACGGGCAGGATCACGGCCCGCAGCAGCGGATTCGCGGTGCGCGCCTCGGCCAGGAAGCGCCGGGCGTTCTCCGCGGTCTGTGCGGCGTCCGTGTAGAAGCCCAGGTCGATCAGACCGAGGGCGACCAGGAGGGTGTCCGCCTTCCCCTTCCGCACGGCGTCGCCGATCAGCGGTGTCAGCTGCAGCCAGCCCTCTCCCCAGCCCGCCAGATGGCGGCGGGCGCGTTCGGGGAAGTCGGGATCGGCGTAGTCGAGGGAGTCCTCGTGCAGCGCCGTGCGCGGGCCGACGATGCGGTAGGGCCCGCCGAAGTGGGCGTTGAGGTGCTGCCACATCCGGTAGCGCCAGGTCGTGTCGCCCGCGCTTCCGACAGTCATCGAGTCGCCGACGAACAGGATCCGCATCCGCCCATCCTTCCGGACGCGCGGCGCTGCCGGGCTGTGATGCCCGTCACGCGGTCGGTCACCCGGCCCGGGGATGGCAGGCTAGGCGGCATGCGCGCACTCTGCACCCGGCTGTCCGGCGGTTCCGCGAACTCTGCTGCCGCGGGGGACGGTTCGGCGCGGGCCGCTGCCCCGCGGCCCGGCCCGCCCCGGCCCTCCCGGGCGCGCCGTGCCGTGACGCTCGCCGTGTCCGCCGCCTGCGCGGCCGTGGGCGTGCTCTTCGCCACCGTCCCGGCCGCGACGGCCGGGTCCTCCACTCGGGTGAACGCCGACGATCCGTCCGCCTTCAACATCAAGGACCCGCGGATCACCGAGTCCAGCGGCCTCGCCGCCAGCCGCGCCCACCCCGGCGTCTACTGGACCCACAACGACAGTGAAGACGGCCCGTACGTGTACGCGGTCGACAGCCGCACCGGCGAGACGGTGGCCACCGTCACCCTCCAGGGCGTGGAGCCCCGCGATGTGGAGGGGATCTCCCTGGGCCCCGGCGGCGAGCTGTTCGTCGGCGACATCGGCGACAACCTCGGCGGCAGCTGGAGCGAGGTGTGGATCTACCGCTTCGCCGAACCGGAGAAACTGCGGGACACGACGGTCACGCCCACCCGCTACACCGTCCAGTACGCGGACGGGCCGCGTGACGCCGAGTCGCTCATGGTGCACCCGAAGACCGGCCGCGTGTACATAGCGAGCAAGAACGACGAGAAGAAGGGCGGCGTCTACGCGGGGCCCGAGAAGCTGTCCGCCATGGGCGTGAACACCTTCCAGCGGGTGGGCAGGACGGACATGTGGGCAACCGACGGCGCGTTCTCGCCGGACGGCACCCGGTTGCTGCTGCGCAGCTACTTCGGCGCCGAGATGTACCGCTGGACCGCCGACGGGCGTCCGGAGCCGATCGACACGGTCAACGTCCCGATGCAGCGCCAGGGCGAGTCGGTGACCTTCACACCGGACGGCCGCACGCTGATGTTCGGTACGGAGGGCGAGGGCGGCGGGGTCGAGCCGGAGGACCTGGAGGGCGAGCTGCTGCCGGAGCGGGCGGCGAAGGAGAAGGCGGCCGAGGAGAAGGACGGCGGCTCCGGTGGGGACGGAGAGGGCAACACGGCCGAGGAGAACCGTGAGCTGCTGGTCGGCGGTGCGACGTTCGCCCTGGCGGTCGGCGTCTGGATGGCCGTCCGCCGCCTCTTCCGCCGCCGGAGCTGACCACGGCCGGAGCTTGACCACGGCCGGAGCTGACCACAGCCGGGTCAGCTGCTCCGCGCGCGGCCGTCACGGTCGTCGCGGTCCTCGCGCGCGCTCGCCGCCTCGACGAAGTCCGCGAGGCCGTCGAGGAGCCGCACCAGGCCGAATTCGAAGAAGTCCTCGCCGGTCAGCGCGAAGCTGTCCTCGGCGAGCTCGGCGAGTGCGGGGTAGGCACCGCTTTGCATCACCGTGGTGAGGATCGGCTCCTGGGCGGCCCAGAAGTCCGTGTCGCTGACTCCGGTGCGCTTCGCCGCCTCCAGGCTGTTGATCTGCGTACGCGCACTGCCGCTCACGAAGTTGTCGATCGCGACGATGACGCTGACCCGCTCCTGGTCACTCAGGCCGAGCCCGACCAGGGCCGCCATGGCGAAGTCGAATCCGGCCAATGCGTTGGGGCCGAGCAGGGGGCGGGCGACGTTGATCTGGAGCAGCCAGTGGTGCTCCAGATACATCTTCCAGCTGCCTCGGGCGAGGGCCTCCATCTCGGTGCGCCAGTCCCGGTGGGGTTGCCTGTCCAGCTCGGAGGGTGCTCCGTACGTGTGGTCGAGCATCAGCTCGAGCAGTTCGGCCTTGCCCGGGACGTAGCGGTAGAGCGACATGGTGCCGACGCCCAGGTCGGTCGCGACGCGGCGCATGGAGAGCGCCTCGATCCCGTCGGCGTCGGCCGCCTCGACCGCCGCCCGCACGATCTCCCGGAGGGTCAGCCCTCGCTTGGGGCCCCGGGTGGGCGCCTCCTTGAGGCCCCAGAGCAGTTCGAGACTGCGCTGGATGTCGCCGCTGCCGCTCTGTGCCGTCGTCATGGTGTCCGCCATCCTAATTCTCTCGAACCTTCGCTGCGTATGGTGTACGCTTTTTCTTCTGAGTACAGCGTACCCAAATAGTGCGCCCAGTTCCGCGTCCTCGTGCAGCAGGAATCCGCAAGGTCCGGCCGCTCGCGGTGGCACTCAGCTACATGAAGGGGGAGCCCGTGACTACGGGAACGTCCGACTACTCGGTCCTCGCCGAAGGGCTGCGGAAGTCCTACGGCGACAAGCGCGCGCTGGACGGCTTCGATCTCGCCGTGCCCCGGGGCAGCGTCTACGGCCTGCTCGGTCCGAACGGCGCGGGCAAGACGACCGCCGTCCGCATCCTCAGCACCCTCATCCGGCTCGACAGCGGCCGGGCCGTCGTAGGCGGCTTCGACGTATGGCGCGAGCCCCGGCAGGTCCGCAGACGCATCGGCCTGACCGGGCAGAACGCCGCCGTCGACGAGATCATCACCGCCCGGCAGAACTTGGAGATGTTCGGCAGGCTCTTCCACCTCGGCAGCACACGCGCCCGGCAGCGGGCCGTCGAACTGCTGGAGCAGTTCAGCCTTGTCGAGGCCGCCGACAAGCAGCCGAAGGATTTCAGCGGCGGCATGCGGCGGCGCCTCGACCTGGCGGCCAGCATGATCCTCGCTCCCGAGGTGCTGTTCCTGGACGAGCCGACGACCGGCCTTGACCCGCGCGGACGCAGTGAGGTCTGGGAGGCCGTACGGGCGCTCGCAGCCGAGGGGACGACCGTCCTGCTCACCACGCACTACCTGGACGAGGCCGACAAGCTCTCCGACCGGATCGCGGTCATCGACCAGGGCCGCAACGTCACCGAGGACACCCCCGCCGGGCTCAAGCAGGCAATCGGCGGAGACCGTATCGAGGTCGTGGCAGCCGAGGCGGCCGACCTCCCGGAGGTGGTCAGGACGGTCGCACGCGTCGCCGCCGGCGGGGTCGAACCGGAGACCGACAGGGAGGAACGCAGGGTGCAGGCCCCGGTGAGCGAGCGGGTCGCGGCGCTGACCGAAGTGGCGCGCACCCTCCAGGACGCGGGAATCGCGGTGGCGGACATCGGGCTGCGGCGCCCCACGCTGGACGAGGTGTTCCTGACCCTCACCGGCCGCACGGCCGGTGAGAAGGAGAGCGAGGCGGCGAACAAGAACAAGCCGCAGGAGGGCGTGATGGCGGCATGAGCGGCACATCAGGGAACACCAGAGCGAGCGGCACCGCGAAGGCGGCCCCCACGCCGGTCATCGACCTCGACGGGCCGGAGCGCCGCCTGTACTGGGCCTTCGCCGACTGCTGGACGGTCGTCCGCCGCGACCTCACCCATCTCGTCAAGCAGCCCTCGCTGATCGCCTGGCAGCTCGGCTTCCCGATCGTCTCCGTACTGCTGTTCGTCTTCGTCTTCGGCAGCGCCATGGACGTCGGCGAGGGGGTGGACTACAAGGCGTTCGCGATGCCCGGCATGTTCGCGATGACCATGGCCTTCGGCTTCATGAACACCGCGATGGCCGTCGTCATCGACAAGGAGCGCGGCGTCACCGACCGCTTCCGCTCCATGCCCATGGCGCCCTCAGCCGTGGTGACCGGGCGCGGCGTCTCCGACGTACTGCACGCAGGGCTGGACCTCCTGGTGCTGGCCCTGATCGCACTGGTGGTCGGCTGGCGCTCGGACGGCGGGCTGCTCGCCACCCTCTACGCCTTCGTGCTGCTGCTCCTGCTGCGCTTCTCGCTGATCTGGATCGGCGTCCTGCTCGGCCTGATGACCCCGAACCAGGAGGCGGCGGGCAACCTCTTCGCCGTCGCCTTCCCCTTCGGGATGATCTCCAGCGTCTTCACCCCGCCCTCGGCGATGCCGGACTGGCTGGGCACCATCGCCATGTGGAACCCGGTTTCCTCCACGGCCAACGCGGTCCGTGACCTGTACGGCAACCCGATGCCCAGCGGGGGCAGCTGGATCGAGGAGCATGCCCTGCTGATGGCGGTGGTCTGGCCGCTGATCATCACGGCGGTCTTCCTTCCGCTGGCCGTCCGCAAGTTCCAGCACCTCAGCCGCTGACAGCTACTCGCCGACCAGCCGCAGTTCGTAGTGGACGGGCCGGTCCAGACGCAGCGCGCTGCCGAGCGGGGCCGCCACTCCCTGCAACAGCGGGTGCTTGCGGGCAAGCTTCGCCGCCGCACGCCGCGCCTCGGAGCCCTCCAGGCGGCGGGCCCGCGCCTTCATCGGGGCGCCGATCGGGGTCCCGCCGAGGTCGGCGGGGGCCAGCTCCGCCTCCGGATAGCGGCGCAGCCGCTCGGCGTGCTTCGCCTTGCGATACGTCCGCACGAAGGCGTGATCGCCTTCGACGACGATGCATGCGGAGCTGCCCACCGGCCGCCCGTCCGGCTCGTACGTGGTCAGCCGCACTCGCCCGCGGCGACTGAGGACGTGCAGCCCGGTCGTGGGAGTGGCCATGCGCCCGGGGTACCCAGCCGTGCAGTCATGGAAACGGCGCGGGGGCTGAACGGCCGCGGGCCCGGACTCGTCCGAGGAGGGACGAATCCGGGCCCGCGCTGCCGCCCTGCCTGTGCCCCTGTCCGTGCCGCCGTCCGTGCCGTGTGGAGGCGCGGAGGCGTAGAGGCGCGGGAGAGGTCAGAGCCGCTCGACCACGTAATCCACACAGGCCGTCAGCGCGTCCACGTCCGAGGGTTCGACCGCCGGGTACATGGCCACCCGCAGCTGGTTCCGCCCCAGCTTGCGGTAGGGCTCGGTGTCGACGATGCCGTTGGCGCGCAGCGTCTTGGCGATCGCGGCGGCGTCGATGTCGGCCTCGAAGTCGATCGTGCCGACGACCGCCGAGCGCTGTGCCGGGTCGGCGACGAACGGCGTCGCGTGCTTGGACTCCTCGGCCCAGCCGTAAAGCCGCCGGGCGGAGTCGGCAGTACGCCGGACCGCCCAGTCCAGCCCGCCCTGGCCGTTGATCCATTCCAGCTGCTCCGCGAGAAGGAAGACCGTCGCGAGGGCCGGGGTGTTGTACGTCTGGTTCTTGCGCGAGTTGTCGATCGCGGTCTTCAGGCTGAAGAACTCCGGGATGTGCCGGTCGGACGCGGCGAGGCGCTCGGCCCGCTCGATCGCGGCGGGTGAGAACACGGCGATCCACAGGCCGCCGTCGGCTGCGAAGGACTTCTGCGGGGCGAAGTAGTAGACGTCGGTCTCGGTGATGTCCACGGGCAGGCCGCCCGCGCCGGAGGTGGCGTCGACCAGGACCAGCGAGCCCTCGTCCGCCCCGGGCACGCGCTGCACGGGCATGGCGACACCGGTGGAGGTCTCGTTCTGCGTGAGCGCGTACGCGTCCACGCCCGCCTCCGCCCGCGCCAGCGGGTGCGTGCCCGGCTCGGACTGGATCACGCTCGGCTCGGCCAGCCACGGCGCGAGCTTGGCGGCCTTCGCGAACTTCGAGGAGAACTCGCCGAAGGACAGGTGCTGCGACCTGCTCTCGATCAGGCCGTGCGTCGCGATGTCCCAGAAGGCGGTGGAGCCGCCGTTGCCGAGGACGACCTCGTAACCCTCGGGCAGCTGGAAGAGCGACTCGACGCCTGAGATGGCGCGCCCGACCAGATCCCTGACGGGAGCCTGCCGGTGTGAGGTGCCGAGGAGTGAAGTACCGGTAGCGGCCAGGGCGCTCAGCGCCTCCGTACGCACCTTGGACGGACCCGAGCCGAATCGACCGTCGGCGGGCTTGATGTCAGCGGGAATCTGGATATCAGCCACCTGGGCAGCGTAGTGGGTAGCGCCGCACTCTACGGATCCGGTCCGTACCGCGAGATGGCCGGGCGCCCCGGAGCTCCCGGCGGGCCACGCGAACGGGTGACGGGCCGCGCCGGGCTGACGGGCTGCGCCGGCTGAGGGGCCGCGCGAGCGGTGCGGCGCCCGCGCGGCCCGCGTGCTCAGGGAATCGTCACCTCACCGCTGCCACCGTCGAACGCGATGTCCGAGCAGCTGTAGAAGGTCTCCGCGCTGTCCGAGCGCTCCCACACCATGTAGATCAGGTGGCGGCCCTCCTTGCCCTCGGGGAGGGTGCCGGACCACGTGTACTTCCCGTCTATCGAGCCCACGTCGCCCGAGAGCGGCGGGTCCGTCACCGTCTGGAACGGTTCGTCCTCCAGATCGCCCCAGCCGAGGGGCTGCGTGGGGTCGTAGCCGTCCTTGGTCACGTACAGCCGGAAGGTGCCCGGGTGCGCCGCCCACGCGTTGTAGGAGAACTCCATTTCCGCGCCGGAGGTCAGGTGGGTGTAAGGCCAGTCCTCACGGGCCTGGTTGAAGCCGGTGAAGTCGTACGGGCCGCCCGTGCCGCCGCTGCACAGCTCCCCGTCGGGGATGAACCCCTCGGTCCGGCCCGCGCCGTCCGAACGCAGCACGGCGAACCAGTTGTAGAACGGTGTGGCGCCGCCCTCGTCGAGTGCGGCCTGGCAGGCGGGGTTCGTGGGCTTCATCTCGCCCGTGTCGGACAGGCTGTGCTGCCAGCAGAGATAGGTGCGGCTGCCCGGCTCCATGGGCGCTCCGTGGGCGGAGGCGCTGCCCCCGGTGAAGAAGACCAGGCACAGGCCCGGCAGTGCGGCGAGCAGGGCCAGCAGGGTGCCTCTGCGGTACCGGTGCCTCCGAAGGCTCCGGTCGATCGGTCGTAAGGCCATTGCGCTTGTCGTCCCTTCTGTGGGGTGGAACGAGTGATGACGCTGACTGGGAGCGCTCCCATTCGGAACGTAGCGCGCCGCAGCCGGACTGTAAACACTGGTTCGCCGGACGACCGCCGGGTGGCCGGGATGCAGGCGCCGGCGTCAGCGCCAGTCCCCGTTGACCCATGCCCAGACACGAGGGTGCTGTGTGTACGAGTCGCAGTAGCCGGTGCTGAAGACCTCGGCGGTGGCGACGTCCCGCACGATGGCCGTGCCCTGGGTGATTTCGAGATCGGCGGGCCCGGGCGGTGCGGGCTCGTACCCGGAGTCCGCCTCCACCGCGCACTCCGGATCCAACGGCTGGCCGAGGTACCAGCCGCCCACGAACGTCGCATACAGAACGGCGGCGGCGCCCAGGCGGCGCGGGGTTATCCAGGACATCCGCGCAGTCTATGGACGGGCGGCGGCCCCGCGTTCACGCCGACCCCGACCGAGCGGCGGGGCCCGGTGACGGCCTCACCCCTCCCGCTCGCCGTCCTGCGGCGGGACGGCGAGCAGCTCCGCGTGGCGGGCCCACAGCTCCGGGGCCGGATCGCCCAGCACGATCGAGCCGAGGATGAGTTCGATCATCAGGCTCTCGAATTCCCCGCCCCTGCTCCGGTAGCGCTCCGGATCCGTCTCGACGGTGGCCGAGACCACCCGCCTGTCGCCCGCGGAGGCAGTGCCAGGGTCAGTGCCAGAGCCAGTGTCAGGAGCGGGGGAGGGTGCGAAGGTCACCTCGTAGATCCCGTTGCCCGTCCAGCTGCGGTGCAGGAAGGCGACGTCGCCCTCGGTGAAGACGTGCCACTTCTCGTCCATGCTGCGCGCCCGGAGGCCCTGCCGGATGCGGCTCCACTCCTCGTCCGTCCAGAGGCGGTCCGGCAGCAGGCGCAGCGGCGCGGGCGCGCGGACGGGGGTGAGACGGAGGAAAGACGCTCGGGTGAGCGGTGCGTCTGCAGACATGTTCCGATCGTACGGAGGCACCGCCCGCCGCGGCAGCGGGGGCTGTCACGGCCGGCGGTGCAACCGCGGCGTCAGGGGCGGTAGAAGCGCCCGTCCCGGAGTTCGAACGCCTCGGGTGCCGAGCAGCCGATCGAGGGCGTGACCAGCAGGCTCACCGTGATGGGTGCGGGCTCCGTGCTCGCGGTGGAGAACTGGCAGACGGCCTGACTTCCCGTCAGCGGGAACCAGAACCAGCCCTCCACCTCCCCGACGGTTACCCGGTCGCTCTCCTGCCAGGCGCCGTCCTGCTGGGTGAAGGCACGCATCCGCACCGAGGCGGCGTACGGATCGGTGTCCGAGCGCAGCGCGGTGAGCGTGATCTTGTAGTCGTCGCCCAGTACGGAGGCGGCGATCCGCTCGCGCTCCACCGTCTGTGCCCGCTGCTGCCCGGCGGGCCCGCCCGCTTCGGCGGCGCCCGCCGTGCCCAGCGTGGCGAACGCCGCCGCGCCGACCGCCAGTGCCATGGCCCGCCGCACCCGTGCCCGGCGGGACCTGTGTGCCTTCTTGCCCATCGCTTCCCCCTCGTCGCTGAGATCCATGAAAGCCACTAATCATGGTGTTCTTCGCTTTGTCCATGAAGACACGCAAGGGGTGCGAAGGGTTGCAGGCCGTCTGGTTCCGGTCGTTCAGACGCGTGCCGCAACCGGGTGCGGTGTGCCGGTGACGCCCATGAAGAGGGAGTAGAGCGAGGTGTTGGCGGCCAGGAAGAGCCGGTTGCGCCGGAGGCCGCCGAAGCGGATGTTGGCGACGGGCTCCGGGGTGCGGATGCGGCCGATGAGGGTGCCGTCGTCCGCGTAGCAGTGAACGCCGCCCTCCATCGCGGCGGCCCAGAGGCGGCCGTCGGTGTCGAAGCGGATGTTGTCGAAGTTTCCCTCGGTGCAGCTGGCGAAGACCCGGTCGTTGATGAGGGTGCCGTCGTCCGCGACGTCGAAGGCGCGGATGTGGTTGGCGCGGCTGTCGGAGACGTAGAGCTGCCGCTCGTCCGGTGAGAAGACCAGCCCGTTCGGCCCGGCGAAGCCGGAGGCGGCGAGGCGTACGTCGCCGCTCTCGGGGTCCAGGCGGTAGACCTGGGTGGCGCCGATCTCGGAGGGGCCGCGGTGGCCCTCGTAGTCGCTGGTGATGCCGAAGTCCGGGTCGGAGAACCAGACGGAGCCGTCCGACTTGACCGCCGCGTCGTTCGGGCTGTTGAAGCGCTTGCCCTCGAAGCGGTCGGCGAGCACCGTGATGCCGCCGTCGTGTTCGGTGCGGGTGACGCGCCGGTTGCCCTGCTCGCAGGTGATCAACCGGCCTTCGCGGTCAAGGGTGTTGCCGTTGGGGAAACCGGCCGGGCTGCGGAACTCGCCGACGGCGCCCGTCGTTTCGTCCCAGCGCAGCAAGCGGTCGTTGGGGATGTCGCTCCAGAGCAGGTAGCGGCCGGCGGGCACGTAGAGCGGGCCCTCCACCCAGCGGCCGCCGCCGTGGAGCTTTTCCAGTCGGCTGTCGCCGATCGTGCAGGGGCGGAACCGCTTGTCGATCACGTCGTACAGCTCGGTGCTGAGGTCGGACATGGGCTTCTTCCTCCGAAAGGCAGTAGACGGTCAGATGAGGCAGACGGGTGAGGTGAGTATCGTTCGGCTTCATTGACTGAAGACAAGATACCGTACGGAGTTATTCGATAAGGAAGGAATGGTGTCCACTCATGGTGCGCGATGTGGATGACATTGACACCCAGCTGATCGTCCTCCTCCAGCAGGACGCCACCCAGTCGTACGCGACGCTCGGCGCGGCCGTGGGGCTGTCGGCGGCGGCGGCGCACGAGCGCGTGCGCAAACTGCGGGCCCGCGGGGTCGTGCGCAGTACGAGGGTCGAGGTCGATCCGGCAGCCGTGGGGCGCGGCGTGCTCGCCTATGTGATGGTCGACGCGTCCGCCTGGATGGGCAGCGCGGGAACGGCGGAGGCGCTGGCCGAACTGCCGGAGATCGAGGAGGCGCACATCGTGGCGGGCAGCGCGTCGGTGCTGGTCAAGGTGCGGACGGGGACGACCGAGGCGCTCCAGGAGGTGCTGGGCCGCCTCTTCGGGATCGAGGGGGTGACGGGCACGCAGACGATCGTCGTCCTCGAGACCCTCTTCGAGCGCCCCCTCAGTCCGGCCAGCCCGGAGCCACCGGCGCCGTAACGACCTCCCCGCGACAGGGCGCGGGGGAGATCGTCACACCGAGCGGCCCTGTGAGTCCGGAGAGTACCGAGGCGCATGGGAAGGGTGAGGCGTCTCGGCTGCGGGGCTTTCAGCGTGCACGCTGGGGGCATGGCAGCAGCAGACATGAGCGACATCGAGCAGGCACTCCGCAAGTCCGTACGCGGCGAAGTGGAGTTCGACACGGGCAGCAGAGCACTGATGACGATGGACGCCTCCAACTACCGGCGCGTGCCCGTCGGAGTCGTCGCGCCGAGGGACGCCGACGACGTGGCGGCGGTCCTCGCCGCGTGCCGGGAGCGCGGCGTGCCCGTGGTGGCACGGGGCGCCGGTACGTCGATCGCCGGGCAGGCGACCGGCACCGGCATCGTCCTCGACTTCACCCGGCATATGAACCGCATCGAGAGGATCGACCCAGAGGCCCGTACCGCCCTCGTCCAGCCCGGCGTCATCCTGGACGACCTGCGGTCCGCCGCCGCACCGCACGGACTCACCTTCGGACCCGACCCGTCCACCCACGGCAGGTGCACGCTCGGCGGGATGATCGGCAACAACTCCTGCGGCTCCCACTCGGTGGCCTGGGGCACCACCGCCGACAACGTACGCGAACTGGACGTCCTCACCTACGGCGGAGCCCGCGCCGCGCTGGCTCCCGGCGGCGAGGGCGTCCCCGCCGAGCTGCGCGAGGGCGGGCGCAGGCTCGTCCAGCGCGAACTCTCCAGGCTGCGCACCGGATTCCCCGAACTGCCGCGCCGGATCTCCGGGTACGCGCTCGACGCCCTGCTCCCCGAGAACGGCGAGGACTGGGCCCGCGCCTTCACCGGCAGCGAAGGGACCCTGGGCGTACTGACCCAGGCCACCGTCCGGCTGCTGGAGACACCCGGTGCCCGCGCGCTCGCCGTGCTCGGCTATCCGGACGAGAGCGCCGCCGCCGAAGCCGCCGCCGCACTGCTGCCGTACGGACCGCTGACCGTCGAGGGCATGGCGCACGACCTGGTCGGCGAAGCCGCACGGGCCACCCTGCCCCGGGGCGCCGCCTGGCTGTTCGCCGAGGTCGGCGGCGCTGAGCCGGCCGAGGCGCTGTCCCGCGCCCAGGAGCTGTGCCGGGCGGCGGCCGAGGGCACAACCGACCACGCGGTAGTCACCGACCCCGCCGCGCAACGCGCACTGTGGCGCGTACGGGAGGACGCCTCCGGCACGGCCACCCGCATGCCCGACGGCAGCGAGGCATGGCCCGGCTGGGAGGACTGCGCCGTACCGCCACAGCGACTCGGCGCCTATCTGCGGGACTTCCGCGAACTGCTGGGCGAACACGGCCTGCGCGGACTGCCGTACGGACACTTCGGGGACGGCTGCATCCATGTGCGGATCGACTTCGACCTGCTCAGCGACCAAGGCATCCGGCGCTTCCGGGACTTCAGCCACCAACTCGCGGATGTGGTGGTCGCCCACGGCGGTTCGCTCTCCGGCGAACACGGCGACGGGCAGGCGCGCGCCGAACTGCTCCCGAAGATGTACGGGCCCGAAATGGTCGGTCTCTTCGGCGACTTCAAGGATCTGTGGGACCCGGCGGCCGGGCTGAACCCGGACATGCTGGTGCGCCCCGCCCGGATGGACGAGAACCTGCGCTTCGCGCCGCTGCCGCGCAAGCCGGTGGACGTGGAGTTCGGCTACCCGCACGACGGCGGCGACTTCTCGGCGGCGGTGCGGCGCTGCGTGGGCGTCGCCAAATGCCGCGAGACCTCGTCGGGCGCCAACGTCATGTGCCCCTCCTTCCGTGCCACCGGCGAGGAGAAGCACTCCACGCGCGGCCGGGCGCGGCTGCTGCACGAGATGCTCGCCGGCGAAGTCGTCACGGACGGCTGGCAGTCGGAGGAGGTGCGGGATGCCCTCGACCTGTGCCTGTCCTGCAAGGGCTGCCGCAGCGACTGCCCGGTGGGGGTGGACATGGCCACCTACAAGGCGGAGTTCCTGCACCACCACTACGAGGGGCGGCGTCGCCCCATGGCGCACTACTCGATGGGACGGCTGCCGCAGTGGCTCCGCATCATCGCCGCCACGCGCAGCGCCCCGCTGCTCAACGCCGGTGCCCGGATCGGGCCGTTGGCGGACATCGGCAAGCGGCTTGGCGGGCTGGCGCGGGAGCGGGACATCCCGGCCCTGCCGAACGGCTCCTTCAGCCGGTGGTGGCGCGCCGAGGCCCTGCGCGACCGCACCGCCCGTGCGGCCGAGGAGGGGCAGTCGCCGGACGGGCGGTCCCCGGACGGGCGTGCGTCTGACGCGCACTCGCCGGGCGGCCGGCGGATCGTGCTGTGGCCCGACACCTTCACCAACTACCTCTCCCCGGAGGCCGGTACGGCGGCCGTGCACGTGCTGCGGGACGCCGGGCTGCGCATCGCCGTACCGCCGAAGCAGGTGTGCTGCGGGCTGACCTACGTCTCCACCGGCCAGCTGGACCAGGCGCGGAAGGTGCTGCGCAAGACCCTGGACCGGATCGAGCCCGCGCTGGACGCCGGGCTCCCCGTCACCGTGCTGGAACCGCCGTGCGCCGCCGCACTCAAGACCGACCTGCCGGAGCTGCTGGGCGAGGAGGACCCCCGCGCCGCACGGCTCGCCGCCTCCGTACGCACCTTCGCGGAGACGCTGGAGGAGTACGCGCCGCACTGGACACCGCCCCGCGTCGACCGCCCGGTGGCCGGGCAGAACCACTGCCATCAGCATGCGGTCCTGGGCGACGCGGCAGACCGCAGGCTGCGCGAACGGGCCGGAATGACCGGTGAACTGAGCAGCGGCTGCTGCGGCCTCGCGGGCAACTTCGGCTTTGAGCAGGGCCATTACGAGGTCTCGGCCGCCTGCGCGGACGACCAGCTGCTGCCGGCCGTACGCGACGCGCTCGCCGCCGACCCGGAGACGGAACTCCTGGCCGACGGCTACTCCTGCCGCACCCAGCTCGAACAACTCGGCGGGCAGCGCAGCCGGCACCTCGCGGAGGTCCTCGCGGACCGCCTGGGCGACCAGGACCAGCGGGGCTGACTGCTGCCGGCCCGCCGCCCCCGCCGCGCGCGGGGGGGGCGGCGGGCCGGGGGCCCTGGCCGGGGTCAGACGGGGAGGGCGTCGACGGTGGGGACGACCGTGCCGAACAGGTCGGTGATGCCCGTCAGGGCGGCGGTCTGGAGGGTGGCGGCGGGCAGAACGGAGCCGTCCGGACAGGTGAGGGCGCGCGTGGCGGTGGCCTCGGCGACGACGCTGGGGCGGTAGCCGAGGTTGAAGGCGCCCTGGGAGGTGTAGTTGACACACATATGGGTCATGAACCCGGCCAGGATCAGGTCCTTGCCGCTGCCGGGGGCGGCGCCCAGACCGGTCAGCGTCTTCTCCAGCTCGGTCGCGTGGAAGGAGTTGGGGAACTGCTTGACCACGACCGTCTCGCCCTCCGCCGGGGCGACCTCGTCGCTGAGGGCGCCGATGTGGGCGCGGATGTCGTAAGGGGTGTTCTCGCCGCCGTCGTTGATGACGTGGATGACCGGGGTGCCCGCGGCGCGGGCCCGCTCCAAGAGGCGTGCGGCCGCTGCCACGGCCTCTTCGGCGCCCTCCAGGGCCATCACGCCGGTGCGGTAGGTGTTCTGGACGTCGATCAGGATCAGGATGGAGTCGTTCAGCCTGGGCGGCCGGCTGTCCAGACCGATGACGTCACGCAGCGTGGTGGAGGGCTGGTTCGTGCTCATGGTGTGCCTTTCATGGGGAGACCGAGCATGACGGAGCTGCCCGCCGTGCCCGCGTACGGGGGAACGCTGGGGTGGAGAGGCTCAGCTGTCGGGAGAAGCTCAGGCGGCCTGCGTGCGGAAACGGCGTCGGTAGGCGGCGGGGGTGGTGGCGAGCTGGCGCTTGAGCGCCCGGTGCAGGGTCTCCGCCGAGCCGAGCCCGGCCACGTCCGCGACCTGGTCGAGCGGGCAGTCGGTCGTCTCCAGCAGGCGCCGGGCCACCTCGACCCGGGCGGCTTCGACATAGGCGGCAGGACTGGTACCGGTCTCCTGCTTGAAGACGCGGGCGAAATGCCGCTCGCTCAGGCACATCCGGGCCGCCAGCACTTCCGCGGACAGGTCCTGATCGAGATGGTCCGCGATCCAGAGCCGCAGCTCGTCGATGTCCCGGCGGGCTGATGCGGGTCTGCTGAGCGGCACGGAGAACTGGCTCTGACCGCCCTGCCGCTTCAGATACATCACCAGCTGCCGGGCCACGGCAAGCGCGGCCTCCTCGCCCAGATCCTCGGCCACCAGGGCGAGCGCGAGGTCCAGGCAGGCGCTGATCCCGGCGCCCGTCCACAGCCGGCCGCGGTCGGTGCGGACGAAGATCGGATCGGGGTCGACCGTGACAGCCGGATGTTCCGCGGTGAGCTGGGCGGCGGTCGACCAGTGCGTGGTCGCCGTCTTTCCGTCGAGCAGCCCGGCCGCCGCCAGTACGTGCGCACCGACGCACACCGAGGCCACCCGGCCGGCCTGCGCGGCGGTCTCCTTCACCCAGGCCACGACACCGGCGTCGAGCCGGGCCACGGGCCCCTCGGCGGTCCAGTCGACCGCGCCGGGCACCAGCAGGGTGTCCACCGGCCCGCTGACCTCGTCGAAGGACAGATCGGCCAGCAGCCGCACACCCGCCGACGTCCGCACCTCGCCGGCGGACGGCCCGGCGAGATGGACCTCATAGCGGGCGCGGCCCGAGGTCTCCCGGTTGGCCAGCGAGAAGACCTCGGCCGGGCCGGTGACGTCGAGGAGGTCGACATCGGGGAAGACCGCGATGACGACACGGTGCGAACGGGGCATGAGGCAATTCTCGCCACCGCCACCCCATGACCGCAATGACGGCTAACTGTCACATCCGGACACGTGGTGAAAGCCGCGCGGTGCCGGTGCCGGTGCCGCGCACACCGTTCCTCCCGCGCACACGGACCTGCCGGGCCGTGGGCCCACAGTGGCTGTGACGGGGGCGTGACACGGCCAAGGCGGTAACAGCACACCGGATTGCGAGTGTCGGAGGTGTCACGCCGGGCTGCGAGTGCCGAAGACGCCCCGGCAGGGAACCTCCGACGGCCCAGGGAGACTCGTAATGGCCCGATCCACCAGCTCCAGCCGCCGCCGCATGGCCGGAGCGGTCACGGCGGCCCTACTGTCCCTGGGCCTGCTGACCGCGTGCGGGTCCGGCTCCTCGGACACCGACTCCTCGAGCAGCAGTTCGTCCCAGAAGAGTCACTCGGGCGCCGGCTCCTCCGACGCCGGGGCGAAGAGCGGTTCGAAGCTGAGGTCCAAGGCCGAGGGGGGCCTCCAGCCGGGCGACTCGCTCACCGCCCACAACTTCGCACTGAACATCGAGGGCGCGCGCGTCGAGTACCTCAAGGAGGTCTCGGGCCTGAACCAGGAGCAGTCCACGCAGCAGCAGCACCAGCAGCAGGGGACGCCCGGTCGCAAGCTCATCCCGGGCCAGCAGAGCGGCGGGACGGTGACCGTCGTCCGTGGCACCACCCATTCCGCGCAGTTCACCGGGCTGGTCAATGGAAGGATCCAGCCCGCGACCGCCTCCATCGTGCTGCTCGACTACCAGGACTCGGCGGTCAAGCAGTACACCATGCAGAACCCCACGGTCATCAAGGTCGATACCTCGGCCGGCGCTGACCGCGCCGAGACCGTCACGATCCGGTTCACGAGCCTGACCATCAGCTGAGGCCGGGGGAACCTTTCCGCCCCGCCCCGCCCCGCCCTGCCCCGTCCCGCCGGGGGCTGTGACGGGGCGGGCCGCGTCATGCGAGGAAACGCGGCGGCGCGGGGCCTCGAGAGGGCGATGCCGGGCAGACTGCTCGGATGATCGTCGGAGTCGTGGGGGAGGGGGACTTCCCCACGACTCCTCGGGGCCGGTCCCGCGCTCCACGCGGTCCGCAGGCTCCCGGAAAAAATCATGCAGGCGTGCTTGATTGTTTCTGTGGGTGCTGCCACGCTCTACGCCGGAACGGCTGACGTGGTCCGGAACGGCTGACCGAGTGGCGGGAGTTCGACGTGTCCGGTGCGGACGAGGTGCTGGAGGATCTGCGGGCCGAGAGCGGGAGTCTGGACCCGCTCCTGGCCGAGCTGCCCGAGGAGGGGTGGCGGCAGGCCACACCCGCTCCGGGATGGACGATCGCGCACCAGATCGCCCATCTGGCCTGGACGGACGCGCGGGCCCTGCTCGCTGTGCGGGACGAGGCCGCGTTCTGGCAGGAGGCGGAGGCCGCGCTCGCCTCACCCGGCACGTTCGTGGACGAGGGCGCGGAGCAGGGCGCCGCGCAGCCGGTGGCCGCTCTGCTGGCCGAGTGGCGGGCGGGCCGGGCAGAGCTGCTGGCGGAGCTGGCCCGGGTCCCCCGTGGCCGTCGGCTGCCGTGGTACGGGCCGCCCATGAGCGCCGCGGGGATGGCCACCGCCCGGCTGATGGAGACCTGGGCACACGGTGAGGACATCGCCGACGCGCTGGGCGTCCGCCGGGAGCCGACGGCACGGTTGCGGCACGTGGCGTGGATCGGCGTGCGGACGCGCGACTTCGCCTATGCCGCCCGTGGGCTGGAGCCGCCCGTTGCCTCCTTCCGGGTGGAACTGCGGGCACCGGACGGCGCATTGTGGGCACACGGTCCAGAGGACGCGGAGCAGCGCGTGACGGGACCGGCGCTGGACTTCTGCAGGCTGGTCACTCAGCGGATGCACCGCAGCGACACCGCCCTGCGGGCGGAGGGCGCCGACGCCGAGCACTGGCTCGGCATCGCCCAGGCCTTCGCGGGCCCGCCCGGTGCGGGGCGGGCCCCGCGCGACGCGAGCGTCACGGGCGCGGCCTCGTGAGCGTGGGTTCTGGCGCGGCCTCCGCCGTGTTGCGCGTCGGGAATGCCTCCGGCTTCTATGGCGACCGCTTCGATGCCGTGCGCGAGATGCTCTGCGGCGGCGAACTCGACGTCCTCACCGGCGATTACCTCGCCGAGCTGACCATGCTGATCCTCGGCCGCGACCGGATGAAGGACCCCGGACGTGGCTATGCGAAGACCTTCCTGCGGCAGCTGGAGGACGGCCTCGGCCTCGCCCACGACCGTGGCGTGAAACTGGTGACCAACGCGGGCGGCCTCAACCCGGCCGGACTCGCGGATGCGGTAAGGGAGTTGGCGGATCGGGTCGGCGTTCCGGCTCGGGTGGCGCATGTGGAGGGGGACGACCTGCTCGCGGGCGGCCCCGGGCTGGGCCGTTGGGGCGAGGGCGTGCTCACCGCGAACGCGTATCTCGGCGGCGCCGGGATCGCCGAGTGCCTGCGGGCGGGCGCCGATGTGGTGGTGACCGGCCGGGTGACGGATGCCGCGCTGGTGACCGGTGCCGCCGCCGCCCACTTCGGCTGGGACAGGGGAGGTTCCCAGAATCTGGACGCGCTTGCCGGAGCCGTCGTCGCCGGGCATGTGCTGGAGTGCGGCACCCAGGCCACCGGCGGGAACTACGCCTTCTTCGCCCAGGAAGGTCTGGACGTACGCCGCCCCGGCTTCCCGCTCGCCGAGATCCACTCCGACGGCACCTCGGTGATCACCAAGCATCCGGGCACCGGCGGTGCCGTGACCGTCGGCACGGTGACGGCCCAGCTGCTGTACGAGACGGGTGGCGCCCGCTACGCCGGACCGGATGTCACCGCCCGGCTGGACTCCGTGCGCCTGTCGCCCGACGGCCCGGACCGGGTGCGGATCACCGGCGCCGACGGCGGGAGCGTACGAGGCGAGGCGCCGCCGCCCACCCTGAAGGCCGGCCTCACCCGGCTGGGCGGCTACCGCAACGAGGTCGTGTTCGTGCTGACCGGCCTCGACATCGAGGCGAAGGCGGAGCTGGTGCGGCAGCAGATGGAGGAACAGCTCGCCGCCGCCCGCCCCGCCGGCGGCGCTCCGGCCGAGGTGCGCTGGACGCTGGCCCGTACGGACCGTGCCGACGCGCCCGTCCAGGAGGAGGCCAGTGCGCTGCTGCGGCTGGTGGTGCGGGACGGGGACGCCGAGACGGTCGGGCGCGCGGTGAGCGCGGCGGCGGTCGAGCTGGCGCTCGGCAGCTACCCCGGCTTCCATGTCACCGCCCCGCCCGGCAAGGGCGCGCCGTACGGGGTGTTCGAGGCGGCGTACGTGGACGCGGCCGAGGTGGCGCACACCGCTGTGCTTCCGGACGGGCGGCGGCTCCCGGTTGCCCGGCCATCCGGGACCCGGACCGTCGTCCCGCTCGCCGACCCGCCGCTGCCCCCGCCCCTCGGACAGGCCCTCGCACCGTACGGTCCCACCCGCCGGGTGCCGTTGGGCACGGTGGCCGGGGCCCGCAGCGGAGACAAGGGCGGCAGCGCCAACATCGGCGTCTGGGTGCGCGACGAGCGGGCCTGGCGCTGGCTGGCGCACACACTCACCACCACCCGGCTGCGTGAACTGCTCCCCGAGACCGTGGGGTTGGAGGTCACCCGGCATCTTCTGCCGCAGCTGCGGGCCGTCAACTTCGTGGTCGAGGGAATCCTGGGCGACGGAGCCGCCTCCCAGGCCCGCTTCGACCCCCAGGCCAAGGCACTGGGCGAGTGGTTGAGGTCCCGTCAGGTCGAGATCCCGGAGGAGTTGCTGTGACCGTGTTGCGTTCCGTGCTGGACACGACGGGTCAGGAATACGCGGACAACCGTGCCGCGATGGCCGGGAAACTCGCCGGGCTGGAGGCGGAGCAGGCGAAGGCGACGGCCGGGGGCGGCGAGAAGTACGTCGCCCGGCACCGAGAGCGCGGCAAGCTGCTCGCCCGTGAGCGGATCGAGCTGCTGCTCGACCCCGACACGCCGTTCCTCGAACTCTCCCCGCTGGCCGCCTGGGGCAGCGACTACACCGTGGGCGCCTCGCTGGTCGCCGGGATCGGCGTGGTGTCGGGCGTGGAGTGCCTGATCACCGCCAACGACCCGACCGTACGCGGCGGAGCGAGCAATCCCTGGACGCTCAAGAAGGCGCTGCGGGCGAACGAGATCGCGCGGGCCAACCGGCTGCCCTGCATCAGCCTGGTGGAGTCCGGCGGCGCCGATCTGCCCAGCCAGAAGGAGATCTTCATCCCCGGCGGCGCACTCTTCAAGGACATCACCCGCCTGTCCGAGGCCGGAATCCCCACCGTGGCCGTCGTGTTCGGCAACTCGACGGCGGGCGGCGCCTACATTCCCGGCATGTCCGACCACGTGATCATGGTCAAGGAGCGGGCGAAGGTGTTCCTCGGCGGGCCGCCGCTGGTGAAGATGGCGACCGGTGAGGAGGCCGGGGACGAGGAGCTGGGAGGCGCCGGGATGCACGCCCGTACCTCCGGGCTGGCCGACTACTTCGCCGTCGACGAGCCGGACGCGCTGCGCCGCGCCCGCCGCGTCGTCGCCCGGCTCAACTGGCGCAAGGCGCAGCCCGATCCGCTGCCCGCCGCGCCCCCGCGCCATGACGAGGACGAACTGCTCGGCATCGTGCCGGGTGATCTGAAGGTGCCCTTCGACCCGCGCGAGGTGATCGCCCGGATCGTCGACGACTCGGACTTCGACGAGTTCAAACCGCTCTACGGGGCAAGCCTGGCCACCGGCTGGGCGAGCCTGCACGGCTATCCGGTCGGCATCCTCGCCAACGCCCAGGGCGTGCTGTTCAGCGAGGAGTCGCAGAAGGCCACCCAGTTCATCCAGCTCGCCAACCAGCGCGACATCCCGCTCCTCTTCCTCCACAACACGACCGGCTACATGGTCGGCAAGGAGTACGAGCAGGGCGGCATCATCAAACACGGCGCCATGATGATCAACGCGGTGTCGAACTCGAAGGTGCCGCACCTGTCCGTGCTGATGGGCGCCAGCTACGGCGCCGGGCACTACGGCATGTGCGGGCGGGCCTACGATCCGCGCTTCCTCTTCTCCTGGCCCAGCGCGAAGTCGGCGGTCATGGGGCCGCAGCAGCTCGCCGGGGTGCTGTCCATCGTGATGCGCGAATCGGCGGCGGCCAAGGGGCAGCCCTACGACGAGGACAACGACGCGGCGCTGCGCGCGATGGTCGAGGAGCAGATCGAGTCGGAGTCGCTGCCGATGTTCCTCTCCGGGCGGCTCTACGACGACGGTGTGATCGATCCGCGTGACACCCGCACCGTGCTGGGGCTGTGCCTGTCCGCCGTCCACACCGCTCCCGTCGAGGGGGCACGCGGTGGCTTCGGCGTCTTCCGGATGTGAGGGCGCCGGACGTGAGTGCGCCGGAGGTGAGAGCGGAGTGCGGGCCGACGGGGAAGGAACAGAGGCGAACGCGAGGGGGATGCCGGTGAAGGGGACTGAGGTAGCGGTGAGGGCAATCGAATCCGTACTCGTCGCGAATCGGGGCGAGATCGCGTGCCGAGTCTTCCGCAGCTGCCGGGAGCTGGGCATCGCCACCCTCGCCGTCCACTCCGACGAGGACGCGACCGCCCCGCATGTGCGGGAGGCCGACGCATCCGTCCGGCTGCCCGGCAGCGCGGCGGCGGACACCTATCTGCGCGGCGACCTGATCATCAAGGCGGCCCTGGCCACGGGCGCGGACGCCGTCCACCCCGGCTACGGATTCCTCTCCGAGAACGCCGGCTTCGCCCGTGCCGTCCAGGACGCGGGCCTGGTGTGGATCGGGCCGCCGCCGGAGGCGGTCGACGCGATGGCGTCCAAGACCCACGCCAAGGAGCTGATGGCCAAAGCTGGCGTCCCGCTGCTGGAGTCCGTGGCCGCGACTCAGGCGCGCGAGGAGCAACTGCCGCTGCTGGTCAAGGCGGCGGCGGGCGGCGGCGGACGCGGCATGCGCGTCGTACGTGAACTCGCCGCGCTGCCGGGCCAGATCGAGGCGGCGCGGGCCGAGGCCGCCGCCGCCTTCGGAGACGGCGAGGTCTTCGTGGAGCCGTACGTCGAACGCGGGCGCCACATCGAGGTGCAGGTGCTCGCCGACGCGCACGGCACCGTCTGGACGCTCGGGACGAGGGACTGCTCGCTGCAACGGCGCCACCAGAAGGTCATCGAGGAGGCGCCCGCGCCGGGGCTGGACGAGGCGCTGCGCGCCGAACTCTGCGGGGCGGCCGAGCGGGCCGCACGCGCGGTCGGCTACCGGGGCGCGGGCACGGTCGAGTTCCTTGTCGACGGGCGCGGCCGGGCGTACTTCCTGGAGATGAACACCCGTCTCCAGGTGGAGCATCCGGTCACGGAGCGCGTGTACGGGCTGGACTTGGTGGCGCTCCAGATCCGCGTCGCGGAGGGTGAGCCGCTTCCGGCGGCCGAACCGCCGCTGCCGCGTGGCCACGCGGTCGAGGCCCGCCTCTGCGCGGAGGACCCGGCGCGCGACTGGCGGCCGCAGACGGGTGTGCTGCACCGGCTGGAGGTGGGCCCCGACGCCCCCGGCGTGCGGGTGGATTCCGGAGTGGCGGACGGCGACATGATCTCCGTCCACTACGATCCGCTGCTCGCCAAGGTCATCACCTGGGCGCCCACCCGGCGGGAGGCCGTACGGGCGCTCGCCCGCGCGCTGGAACGGGCCCGCATCCACGGGCCGGTCACCAACCGCGAGCTGCTCGTACGCTCCCTGCGGCACCCGGAGTTCGGCGACGCCCAGCCGGACACGGGGTTCTTCGACCGGCACCTCGCCGCGCTGACTGCCCCGGCCCAGGTGCCGTCGCCCCCGTCCGTGCCCGAGGGCACCGCGACCGCCCGGCCGCAGGCCCTCGCCGCGCTCGCGGCCGCGCTCGCCGACGCGGCGGCGCGGCGGGCGGCACCGACCGTGGCCGCACGCCTCGGCGGGTGGCGGAACGTACCCTCCCGGCCGCAGCGCAAGAGCTACCGTGCCGAACCCGACGGCGGGGAGTACGAGATCGCCTACCGGCTCACCCGGGACGGGCTCGCCGCAGAGGACTTCGCCGGCGTGCGGCTGCTGGCCGCCACCGAGAGGGCCGTTGTGCTGGAAGCCGACGGGGTGCGCCGGGAGTTCGAGATCAGTGCGTACGGCGCCGGGCCCGCCGCAGCGGGTGACGCCGCCGTGCGGGTGTGGGTGGACTCCTCCCTCGGCGCGTACGCCTTCACCGCCCTGCCCCGCTTCGCGGACCCGCAGGCCCGCACCGAACCCGGCTCACTGCTGGCCCAGATGCCCGGCACGGTCGTACGGATAGCGGAGGGGCTGGCCACGGGCGACCGCGTCGCGGCCGGGCAGCCACTGCTGTGGCTGGAGGCGATGAAGATGGAGCACCGTTTCACGGCCCCCGCCGCCGGGGTCCTGCATGCGCTGCACGCCGAGGTCGGGCAGCAGGTCGAGGTGGGCGCGGTCCTGGCGGTCGTCGTCTCCGACCAGGAGACGGCGGCAACCGGCCCCTGACGAGCGCAGCCCCGCACAGCTCGGGCAAGCGCAGAACGGCAAGCGCAGAACGGCACCGCACAGCACCGCACGGCTCTTCCCGCTTCGCACCGAAAGGGATCCGATGACCGACAGCACCCCCGCCGCCCCCTCCTCTCCCGCCCTGCTGGAGACCGACGAGCACCGCGCCCTGCGCGCCGCCGTGCGGTCGCTGGGCAGCCGCTACGGCCGCAGGTACTTCACGGACGTCGTCGACGCCGGAGGCCACACTGACGAGTTGTGGGCCGACGCGGCCAAGGCCGGTTACCTGGGCGTCAATCTGCCGGAGGAGTACGGCGGAGGTGGCGGCGGTATCGCCGAGCTGTCCATCGTGCTGGAGGAACTGGGCGTCGCAGGATGCCCGTTGCTGATGCTGGTGGTCTCGCCCGCGATCTGCGGCACCGTCATCGCCCGCTTCGGCACCGAGGAGCAGAAGCGCGAATGGCTGCCCGGTCTCGCCGACGGCAGCCGCAAGATGGCCTTCGGCATCACCGAGCCGGACGCTGGTTCCAACTCGCACCGGATCACCACCACCGCCCGCCGCGACGGCACGGACTGGGTGCTCACCGGACGCAAGGTCTTCGTCTCGGGTGTCGACATCGCCCAGGCCACCCTCATCGTGGGTCGCACCGAGGATGCGCGGACCGGCAAGCTGAAGCCCTGCCTCTTCATCGTCCCGCGGGACGCGCCCGGCTTCGGCCGCAGCCAGATCGACATGGAACTGGCAGCCCCGGAGAAGCAGTTCGAGCTGGTACTGGACGACGTACGGCTGCCCGCCGAAGCGCTGGTCGGCGACGAGGACGCGGGCCTGCTCCAGCTCTTCGCCGGGCTCAACCCCGAGCGCATCATGACCGCGGCCTTCGCCCTCGGCATGGCCCGCTACGCACTGGCGCAGGCGGTCGACTACGCCCGGACGCGCCAGGTCTGGAAGCAGCCGATCGGCGCGCACCAGGCGATTGCGCATCCGCTCGCGCAAGCACACATTGATATCGAGCTGGCCCGTCTGATGACCCAGAGGGCGGCCCATCTCTATGACGCGGGCGATGACATGGGCGCGGGAGAGGCGGCGAACATGGCCAAGTACGCGGCGGGCGAAGCCGCCGTGCGGGCCGTCGACCAGGCGGTGCACACGCTGGGCGGCAACGGCCTCACCCGGGAGTACGGTCTCGCCTCCATGGTGACGGCGGCCCGCGTCGCCCGTATCGCCCCCGTCAGCCGGGAGATGATCCTCAACTACGTCTCCCACCAGAGCCTGGGGCTGCCCAAGTCCTACTGAGCAGCCTTGTCGGTGCCGAGCCGGTCCCGACCGCCCACTCCGATCCCGACCGCCCAGCTCCGATCCCGAGCCGCTCCCGAAGGGGACCGTCATGGTGTTCCGCAGCGAGTACGCCGATGTCCCGCTCGTCGACCTGCCCATCCACGAGGCCGTGCTGGGCCGTTCCGTCGCCGAGCACGGCGACCGCAGCGCCCTGATCGACGCGGTGGACGGTACGACCCTCAGCTACGCGCAACTCGACGGCCTCACCCGCCGCATCGCGGCCGGACTCTCGGACGCCGGGGTACACAAGGGGGACGTACTCGCACTGCACAGCCCCAACACCCTGCTCTATCCCGCCGTGTTCTACGCGGCCAGCCTGGCCGGGGCGGCGGTGACCACCGTGCACCCGCAGGCGACGCCCGGGGAGTTCGCCCGGCAGTTGCACGACTCGGAGGCCCGCTGGATCGTCACTGTGTCGCCGCTGCTGGAGGTCGCCCGCGCGGCGGCGGAGCGCACCGGCGGCGTCAGTGAGATCTTCGTCTGCGACCAGGCGGTGGGGCACCGCTCCGTCCTCGACATGCCGGGCACCGTCTCCCCGGCCGTGGCCGGGGCACCGGCGGTCGCCGGTCCCGTCATCGATCCGGCGACGGACCTGGCCGTGCTGCCGTACTCCTCGGGCACCACGGCGTCCCCCAAGGGCGTCATGCTCACCCACCGCAACATCGCCACCAACCTGGCGCAGCTCCACGCGCTGATGCCCAGTGGCCCCGGTGAACGGGTGCTGGCGGTACTGCCCTTCTTCCACATCTACGGGCTGACCGCGCTGATGAACGCGCCGTTGCGCACCGGCGCCACCGTGATCGTGCTGCCGCGCTTCGAACTGGAGCAGTTCCTCGGCGCCGTCCAGGAGTACCGGGTGACCGCGCTCTACGTCGCCCCGCCCATCGTCCTGGCCCTCGCCAAGCACCCGGCGGTCGACGCGTACGACCTGTCGTCCGTCGAGTACGTGGTGAGCGCCGCAGCCCCGCTGGACGCCGAACTGGGCGCCGTCTGTGCACGACGGCTCGGGCTGCCGACGGTGATGCAGGCGTACGGGATGACCGAACTGTCGCCCGGCACTCATGTCGTGCCACGTGCCGCCATGGACCCGCCGCCTGGGACCGTCGGCAAACTGATGCCCGGCACCGAGATGCGGATCGTCGGACTGGACGGCTCCGGGGAGGATCTGGCGGCAGGCGAGGCGGGCGAGATCTGGATACGCGGGCCGCAGGTGATGAAGGGTTATCTGGGGCGCCAGGGCGAGACCGACGCGATGATCGACCGCGAGGGCTGGCTGCGCACCGGGGACGTGGGACGCGTCGACGCGGAGGGCTGGCTGTTCGTCGTCGACCGGTTGAAGGAACTGATCAAGTACAAGGGTTACCAGGTCGCGCCCGCCGACCTGGAGGCCGTGCTGCTGGGCCACCAGGCGATCGCGGACGCGGCGGTCATCGGAGTCGGGGACGAGGACGGCAACGAGGTGCCCAAGGCGTTCGTCGTACTGCGGCAGGGCGAACAGCTCACGGCGGAAGAGGTGATGGCCTACGTCGCGGAGCGGGTCGCCCCGTACAAGAAGGTGCGGCGGGTGGAGTTCGTGATCGCGGTGCCGCGGGCGGTCAGCGGCAAGATTCTGCGACGGCACCTGCGGGCGAAGGAGAGCCACTCATGACCGGCGGACACCAACTGGTGCGGAGTACGTACGAGCGCGGGGTTCGCACCCTCACCCTCGACTCGCCGCACAACCGCAACGCGCTGTCGCGTCGCCTCGTCACGGAGCTGTACGCCGGACTGGAGTCGGCGGCGGCGGACGAGACGACTCGGGCGGTGCTGCTCACCCACACGGGCGGCACTTTCTGCGCGGGCGCGGACCTGAGCGAGGCGGTGACCGGCACCTCCTCCGGCGAGCCCTCGGGCACCTCCTCCGGCACCTCCTCCGGCGAGCCGGGCTCCCCGCGCGACGCCGCCGCCCAGGCGCTGGCCCGTCTGCTGCGCACCGTCGTCGCCTTCCCCAAGCCCGTCGTCGCCCGCGTCACCGGACATGTCCGGGCGGGCGGCACCGGTCTGCTCGGCGCCTGCGACATCTCCGTCGCGTCACCAGCCGCGTCCTTCGCCTTCACCGAGGCACGCATCGGCGTCGCCCCCGCCGTCATCTCGATGCCGCTGCTGCCCCGGCTGGATCCGCGTGCCGTGGGGCGCTACTTCCTCACCGGCGAGCGCTTCGACGCCGCCGAGGCGGCTCGTATCGGACTCGTCACCCTGGCCGCGCCGGACCCGGACGCGGCGCTGGCCCCCATCCTCGACGGGCTGCGGCGCGGTTCCCCGCAGGGGCTGGCCGAGTCGAAACGGCTGGCCGCGGCCGAGGTGCTGCGCGCCTTCGACCGGGACACCGATAGCCTCGCAGAGCTCTCAGCACGCCTGTTCGCTTCCGAAGAGGCCCGCGAGGGCATGACCGCCTTCCTCGAACGACGGGATCCGGGATGGGTGCGCTGACTGAGAAGCTGTTGTCCTGCCCCGGCGGGGATCAGGCCGAGGGGCCTGGTGCCGCCGGATCCGAGGCGGAGGAGGGAGTCGACGCGGAGCGTCGGCGACCGACGACAACGCAGGAGGCGGCGGTGCCCGGGCACTCGGCCCCCGACCGGGGCAGGACAACAGCTTCTGAGCGCGGCACGGCCCCCAAACAGGACCGCAGCCGCGCCACCCGGCAGCGGCTGCTGGAGTCGGCCGTCACCTGCCTCGCCGAGCGCGGCTGGTCGGGCAGTACGGTCACGCTCGTCGCGGAGCACGCCGGCGTCTCCCGTGGCGCCGCGCAGCACCACTTCCCCACCCGCGAGGACCTTTTCACGGCGGCCGTCGAGTATGTCGCGGAGCAGCGTTCGGCGGTGCTGCGCGACCTGCCCGCCCCGGCCACCACCGAGGCGGCCGTCGAGATGATCGTCGACCTCTACACCGGGCCGCTCTTCCGCGCCGCGCTGCACCTGTGGGTCGCCGCCTCGAACGAGCCGCAGCTCGGCCCGCGCGTCGCCGCCCTGGAGGCACGGATCGGACGCGAGACCCACCGGATGGCCCTCGCCCTGCTCGGCGCCGACGAGCGGACACCGGGTGTACGGGAAACGGTGCAGGGCCTGCTGGACATGGCCCGCGGCCTCGGCCTGGCCAACCTCCTCCGCGACGACACCCCCCGCCGCAACCGCGTGGTGGCGCAGTGGGCCTCCCTCATCGCCGACACGTTGCGCTGACAGGTGCTGACAGGTTGCGCTGACACGCCGGGGAGACCGGTCGGCGGGGTCAGTAGTGGTGGCCGCGGGAGGGGTGTGTCGGAAGGCCCAGACCGGTGAGCCACAGGGCGCCGTGGTCACCCGCGTTGATGTGATGGGCCCGCAGTTCGTCGGGACAGGTGGCCCCCCGGGCACGGCACTCGGTGATGGCGAGCTCAGCGATCTGCCGGGGCCCGTCCGGATCGCTCTCCGGCGAATCGGTACACCACCACTGGCGTTCAGCAAGGGTGCGCCAGCCGCGCTCACGCATCTGAGCCTGTCGCTCCTCGGTCTGTTCGGCACCCCGGTCGTGGATACGGACGGCGAGTTCGCGGCCGCGGTGGGCGGGGGTGTACGACACGATCATGCGGCGGCCCCAGTCGCGGGCAGTCCACAGATCGAAACCGATCCAGTCACCCGGGGCCTGGACGGGATACTGCTCCACCCACGCGGCGAGCATGAGCTCCAGCCCCGTGGTCGCATGGTCCCAGCCGCTGGCGACCGCTACCCCGTTGTACGTATGCAACGGGGCGTCTCCGGGGCCTCCGCGGTCGAGCTGCCAGGTGTAGGGAAACGTGTCGAAGCCGTGCGGCCTTCCGCGTCTTCCGATGTCGGCGCCGTCGAAGTCCCACCATTCGGCACGTGCGAACTTGCGGGCGTCGTGCCCCGACAGTCTGGTGGCGGTGTGGTCACCGGACAGCAGCAGGATTCGTTCACGGCTGCACCAGCGCACGCTCGGTCCTCGGACGGCGCCGCCGAGCAGGGTGGGAGCGCCCACCCGCGCCACGATCGCCTCGTAGACCGGGCGCAGTGCCTCGCGGCGGGCGAGGCGATCCGCTCCGGCGGGGTAGGTCAGGACGGGCAGTGGGTCCGGGCCGACGCCGCCGGAGGGTGCGAGGAGCGCTTCGGCCGTGTCCGCGGCCCGAGCCGCGTGGTCACCTGTGCTGGGCATGCGGGTCATCCTTACAGGCCCGCATCTCGTGTGCGGATGCGGCCATCAGGTGGCCGCACCCGCACACGAGATGCGGGCCCCGCCTCGCCCCGCGGGTCAGCGCGCGATGTCGGCGTGGCCCTCGATGTCGCGGGGGCTGCGCGTGCTCGGGCCCACGTAGCGGGCGGAGGGGCGGACCAGCCGTCCCGTCCGCTTCTGCTCCAGGATGTGCGCCGACCAGCCCGCCGTGCGCGCGCAGGTGAACATCGACGTGAACATGTGCGCCGGGACCTCGGCGAAGTCGAGCACGATGGCCGCCCAGAACTCCACGTTCGTGGCCAGCACCCGGTCCGGGCGCCGGTTGTGGAGTTCCTCCAGCGCCGCGTTCTCCAGCGCCTCCGCGACCTCGAAGCGCGGCGCGTCCAGCTCCTTGGCCGTACGGCGCAGCACCCGTGCCCGCGGGTCCTCCGCGCGGTAGACGCGGTGTCCGAAGCCCATCAGCCGGCCGCCCTGGTCCAGCTGCCGGGTGACGAACCCCTTGGCGTCGCCCGTGCGTTCGATCTCCTCGATCATTCCGAGGACCCGCGAAGGCGCCCCGCCGTGCAGCGGCCCCGACATCGCGCCGACCGCGCCGGAGAGCGAGGCGGCGACATCCGCGCCCGTGGAGGCGATGACCCGTGCGGTGAAGGTGGAGGCGTTCATGCCGTGCTCCGCCGCCGAGGTCCAGTAGGCGTCCACCGCGGCGACATGCTTGGGGTCCGGATCGCCGCGCCAGCGCCGCATGAAGCGCTCGACGATGGTCTCCGCCTTGTCGATCTCCCGCTGGGGCACCATCGGCACGCCCTGCCCGCGCGCCGACTGCGCGACATAGGAGAGGGCCATCACGGCGGCACGGGCCAGGTCGTCGCGCGCCTCCTCCTCGTCGATGTCGAGAAGCGGCTTCAGGCCCCACACCGGTGCGAGCATCGCCAGCGCGGACTGCACGTCCACCCGGATGTCGCCGGAGTGGACGGGGATGGGGAAGGGCTCGGCGGGCGGCAGTCCCGGGTGGAACCCGCCGTCCACCAGCAGGCCCCACACGTGCCCGAAGGAGACATGGCCGACGAGATCCTCGATGTCCACGCCTCGGTAGCGGAGCGCGCCGCCTTCCTTGTCGGGTTCGGCGATCTCCGTTTCGAACGCGACGATTCCCTCGAGTCCGGGTACGAAATCGGACATCAGGCGGCTCCCTCGTGATGGTGCCGGCAGGTGCTGCCGGCAGGTCGACGGACTGGTGACCAGGGTCAGGTCAGATCCAGGTGTTTCCGGGAGGTGCCGGAACGGTTCCGCTGCCGTTGCCCGGCGGTGCGGTACGTGTCCGATGGCGGACTGATTCCGGTACCCGTGGTGATGCCCCGTACGGATGGTGGTCACCCGGCTCCGGCCGGACGGACACGATAGCGCGCGATTTATGGAGGCCACAGCGGTGTGGAAGTGATTTTGGCGGGTTCGCCACATGCGCACTGCCCGTGACATGAGGCACAGCCCGTGATCCTCCCGCGCGAGGTGTACGAGGAGCGAAGACCGGGCAGACTGACACACCATCGGTCTGGGGATGCGACAAGATATGCGCGTGCCCCACGCCGATGACGCCCAAGCCCACGCCCGCGCCCACGCGGGTACCCCGAACCTCGACCCCGCCGCCATGCGTGCCCGGTACCGGGCCGCAGGTCTCAGTGAGAGCGCGCTCGCCCCCGAACCGTACGGCCAGTTCACCCGCTGGTTCGAGGACGCGGCGGCGAGCGGTCTGCACGAGCCGAACGCCATGGTCCTCTCCACCGCCGACGCCGACGGGCGGCCCAGCTCCCGTACGGTCCTGCTCAAGCAGTACGACGAGGGCGGCTTCGTCTTCTTCACGAACTACGGCTCCCGCAAGGGCACCGAGATCGCCGCCAATCCGCACGTCTCGCTGCTCTTCCCCTGGCACGGCATCGCCCGCCAAGTGATCGTCTCCGGCCGGGCCGCGCGCATCGGCCGCGACGAGACCGCCGCCTACTTCCGCACCCGTCCGCACGGCTCCCAGCTCGGGGCCTGGGCCAGCGAGCAGTCCTCACGGGTGGCCACCCGCGAGGAACTGGACCGGATGTACGAGGAGCTGGCCGTCCGCTACCCGGAGGGGGCGGACATCCCGGCCCCGCCGCAGTGGGGCGGCTTCCGGGTCGTCGCCGAGGCGGTGGAGTTCTGGCAGGGGCGCGAGAACCGGCTCCACGACCGGCTCCGCTTCGTCCACGCCGACGGCGACTGGACGGTGGAGCGGCTCTGCCCGTGACCTGCGCGGTGACGTGACCCGCGGTGGCCGGCCGGGGCGGCCGAATGAGTACGCGTACTCAGGCGCACGCCCCGGCCAGTGGCCAGACTGGGGATACAGGTCGCCAACCGAACGGACAGATCATGGCCTTCCTCCAGCGCATGAGCCGCAACGCCCGCGTCACCCTCGGAAACGCCTGCTCGCTCGTCTACCTCGGGCTGGTCGCGGCGGCGATGGTGTTCGCGGCTGTGGACACAGCGTTCGTGGACCACGCCGACGCGTCCCTGTCCGGGGTGTGGATGCTCCTGCTGACCCTGCCCACGGTCCTCGTCGCGCTCGGCGCCGATTTCGACGGCCCGCTCATCTTCGGCTGGGTCGCCGCCGCCGCCCTCTTCCAGGCGGGGCTGATAGGCCTGTTCGTATGGTCCCTGCGCCGCGCGGGGAGCTCACGGACACCGCGGTCCTCCGGCACACCCGCCTCGTCTGCCTCATAGCCCCCGCAGGACTCACAGTCCGTGCGGTCCCGGAGCTGAATGCGGACAGCAGACGGCCCGCGGACTGCTCCCCACCGCCGAAGCGGAAGGGCGCCGGTCGGACGAGTCCGACGAGCCCGCGGGCCGGGTGACTGCTGGGATTGGCCGGCAGAGCCGGCGTCACGCGTGACGACGGCCCTAGGCCGCAATCACCTCACGCGTCCGGTTATTCATCATCTGGCCGAACCACCTCCCTTCTCGTGTACTTCGCACGTTAGGCATCCCGCGAACCACTCGCAAGCGAATTTCAGGGCGGCAACGATTTGCGCAAAGCCCGTGTGCCCTGAGTCACGTTCGAGTTGAATGATCGGTGCGTGCCGCAGAGTCGCAGCAACCGCGTCCAGCTGGGGGTGCCAGGTGACTGCTCAGTCAGAGACCCACTCCGAACACTCAGCCTCCGGCGACGGAGGCAGCGCCGCCACGGGCGGAGGAGGAGGCGGGGCAGACGACGAACTGCTGCTCGCCGCCCTGCTCGACGGCATGGACGCGGCACTGTGCGCGTTCGATGCCGAGGGCGTCGTCACCCACTGGAACCGTGAGGCCGAACGCATCCTCGGCTGGACTCCGGACGAGGCGGTCGGCCGCCACGGGCTGGCCGGCTGGGCGGTGCTCAAGGCCGACGCCCCGGACATCGAGGCCCGGCTGCTGGGCGCCAGGGACACGCCGGGGCGGCAGGTGCACGAGTTCGCGCTGATGACGAAGGACGGCCGCAGGGTACTCGTGCGCACGCAGTCCTCCGGCGTGAGCGGGGCGGACGGCCGCCCCACCGGGGTGTACTGCGCCTTCAGCGAGGTGCACGCACAGATCGACCTGGAACGGTCCATCGCCCTGAGCGAAGCGCTGCTGGAGGACGCCTCCTGGGGCGTGGTGATCGTCGACGCGGATCTGCGTCCGGCCGTCGTCAACGCGCACGCGGCGCGGGCGCTGGGCGTCTCCCGCTCCGCGCTGCTGGGCCGCCCGCTGGGCGAACTGCTGGAGCAGGGGCTCGAAGAGCTGGAGGGCGCCTTCCAGCACGTACTGGCGCAGGGTGCGCCGCCCGCGCCCTGCGAGATCTGGGTGGCCCTGCGCTCCAGCCCTTCGGGCGACGGGCGGATGGGCGAGGCGCGGATCAGTGACGCACGGATCAGCGACGCGAGGGGGCCGAACGGGGACGCGGCCACCCGCCGCTGCTGGCGCAGCGGCTTCCTGCGGCTGTCGTCCCCGTTGGCCGAGGAGCCCGTGCCGCTGGGTGTGGCCTGGCTCTTCCAGGACATCACGCACACCAAGCGCGCCGAGCGTGACGCCTCACGGACGCGCTTCCGCGACGCCCAACTCCACCGGGCCGGGCGGGCCGCCGCCGAATGCGAGGACGCGATGGAGGCCGCCGCCCTCCACCTGGACTTCGCGCTGGCGGGATTCGCCGACCACGCGCTGCTCGACCTCGAGGCCTCGGTGATGGCCGCCGCTCCGTCCGCCGCCGCCCAGCCCGCCGTGCCTTCGCCCGGCCGGCTGATGGCGCCGACCCGGCTCGTACGGGCCGCGGCGGCCCCGGTCTCGGCGCCGGGCCACTGGCCGCCGGTCGAGCCGGGCCTGCGCAGCGGCATCCCGGTGGGCTACGGCGCCGGTCACCCCGCGGTGCAGGCGTACGAGCGCGGCGGCTCGGTCCGTACGAGTGTGGGCGGGGTCAGCGCGTCGGTGAGCGAGGCGAACCTGACCGCGGACTGGGCGGAGTCCCGCAAGTGGCCCCACGACACGGTGCACGGCCTGTGCGCGGTGCTGCGCAGCCGGGGCCGGACGCTCGGGGTCGCGACCTTCCTGCGCGGCGCCGGACGCCGCGGCTTCGACCGCTCGGACGCGGCCTATGCCGAGGACATCGCCGTCCGCCTCGCGACGCTGGTCGACCTGGCCCGGTCACAGCCCTAGTCGCGGTAGAAGATGCGGTCCGCGTACTCCGCCATGACGCGGTCGTTCCAGTCCAGGCCGCCCTCCACGTTGGCGGAGCGCAGCAGTGGCGGGGCGATGCCGCGCTCCGCGAGCCCGCCCGCCGCGGTGGCGACCACGGCCTGGAGGAGGGCGCTGGTGACCACCGTCGAGGCCGGGGCGAAGGGCGCGGGGATGCCGGGGGCGGTCAGCTCCGAGTCGCCGACCGCGATGTGGTTGTCGAGGACGATGTCGCAGTGGTCCTTGAGGAAGGTGCCGCTGGAGTGCCGGGAGGCGGTGCTGCGGGTGTAGGCGACCGAGGTGAGGCCGATCACCCGCAGGCCCCGCGACCGCGCGTGCATCGCCATCTCCACGGGAAGGGTGTTGCGCCCGGAGAGGGAGATGACGATCAGCAGGTCGCCGGACTCGGCCCGGCTCGCGTCCAGCACGGTGGCCGCCAGGCCGCCGACGTGCTCCAGGGCGCTGCTGAGGGTGGCGGGCCTGGTGGCGACACCGACGACCCCCGGCACGACGAGCAGGTTGATCACGGCGAGGCCGCCCGCGCGGTAGACGACGTCCTGCGCGGGGAGCGCGGAGTGGCCCGCGCCGTAGGCGAAGACGCGGCCGCCGTCGGCGACCGTGTCGGCGATCAGGGCTCCCGCGGCGGTGATCTGTGCGGATTCCGTGTCTCTGACCCGCTGGAGCAGGCTGATGGACGCGTCGAAGAAGTCCGATGCCAACTTGTTTTCGCTCATCCCGCGCGGCTCCCTGGTTGCCCTCGGGGCCGCTGCCCGGCCTCCGCCGCGATCACGGTGAGGTCTGGACCACTCCCCTGTCAATACGGCAACCCGTCCGGAACGGCCCGGTTGTCGGTGGGATGCGTCAGAATTGGTCCAGGGCCGTCGCACCAACCGATGAGGGGCACGCATGTCCGGATTGATCGATACTACGGAGATGTATCTCCGCACCATCCTGGAGCTGGAAGAGGAGGGCGTGGTGCCGATGCGTGCGCGCATCGCCGAGCGCCTCGACCAGAGCGGCCCGACAGTGAGTCAGACGGTCGCGCGGATGGAGCGGGACGGGCTGGTCCAGGTCGCCGGGGACCGGCATCTGGAGCTGACCGACGAGGGGCGCAGGCTGGCGACGCGCGTGATGCGTAAGCACCGGCTCGCGGAGTGCCTGCTGGTCGACGTGATCGGGCTGGAGTGGGAGCAGGTGCATGCGGAGGCGTGCCGCTGGGAGCATGTGATGAGTGAGGCGGTCGAGCGCCGCGTCCTCGAGCTGCTTCGCCACCCGAGCGAGTCGCCGTACGGCAACCCGATTCCCGGCCTGGAAGAGCTGGGCGAGACGGCCGAGGCCGATCCCTTCCTGGACGCGGGGATGGTCAGCCTCTCCGAGCTGCGGCCGGGTGTGGACGGCAAGACGGTGGTCGTGCGCCGGATCGGGGAGCCTATCCAGGCCGATTCCCAGCTGATGTACACGCTGCGGCGGGCGGGCGTGCAGCCCGGTGCCGTGGTCAGCGTGACTGCCGGGGCGGGCGGTGGAGTCCAGGTGGGCAGCAGCGGTGAGGCTGCCGAGCTGGAGTCGGGTGTCGCGGCGCACGTCTTCGTCGCCAAACGCTGACCGGGCACGGGGCGCAGGGGCCGCGGGCGTGCGGCGCAGGGGCTCGCGGCGTACCGGACGGGGCAGGTCAGGGCGGGTCGTGGAAGATCCGTTCGAAGATTCGTTTCGGTAGTCCGTGCGGGCGAGGAAGACACCTGTCCGGTCGTCTTCTTCCCAACTGGTCTGACGCGTACCTATGTTGCCGGAATGCGAGCGGTCGTGACTGCGTCGTGTCACGCTGTCGCTACTCATTGACGGGCAGGGCGGAAGGGGAGCCGTCGGATGGCGTGGGAGGGAAGGCGCGGGGCCGGCAGCGGGCGGACCGAGAGGTGTGGGCTCGGTGGTCGGCGGCGGCCCCGGGGTGCGCGGCGGAGAGGCGGGCGGCTGTCAGGAAGACGGGGCTCGCGCGCCGTTGGCTGTCGCAGCCCCGTCTCCCCGTTTCCCCCGGCGCCGACCCGGAGCCCCGAGCTCCCAGGGTCGGCCGCCCTCCCGGTAGCTGTCTCCCCTGGGCGGTGGCGATCAATCCTTCGGTGAGGTCACTCGAACGAGCGGCTTTGGCCGGAAGTGCGATCTGTTCGAATAGAGGTTCGATAGCGTGCGCAGCGGTCAGCCAGATGCGCGGCAATCAGACGGAATGGGGGTGCCAGGACGCATGGTGCGACGTATCGACGTGACGGGACCGGAGGGGATCCGGCTCGCCGCGTGGGAGTTCGGCGACCCGCCGAAAGGTGACCACGGGGTGGGTCACGCCGGTCACCCGGATCACCGCTCCGGCGGCGCGGCTGGTGCGACGGGACGACAGCGCAAGCCGTCCGGGGTGCTGTTACTGCATGGACTGATGGGCCGGGCCGCGCACTGGGCCGACACGGCCCGCTGGCTCTCCGCGCGCTACCGCGCCATCGGCCTCGACCAGCGCGGTCACGGGCGCAGCGACAAGCCCGACGACGCCAGCTACGACCGTGACGCGTATGTCGACGACGCGGAGGCCGCGATCGAGCAGCTGGATCTCGCGCCGGTGGCGCTGATCGGCCACTCCATGGGCGCGCTGACCGCGTGGCAGCTGGCGGCCAAGCGGCCCGACCTCGTCCAGGCGCTCGTCATCTGCGACATGCGGGCCTCGGCCCTCGGCGAGCAGTCGCAGCGCGAATGGGAGGGATGGTACGAGTCGTGGCCGGTGCCGTTCGCGACCCTCGCGGACGTACGCAAGTGGTTCGGTGAGGACGATCCGAAGCTGGAGCGCCCACGGGTTTCCCGTGGGGAGTTCTTCGCGGAGGTGATGTCCGAGCAGGAGGACGGCTGGAGACCGGTCTTCTCGACGGACCAGATGCTGCGGGCCCGCGAGACCTGGGTGCACGACGCGCACTGGGACGAACTGGCGCAGGTCCAGTGCCCCACGCTCGTTGTGCGCGGCATCGACGGCGAACTCGGCCGGGCCGAGGCGCAGGAGATGGTGCGGGTGCTGCCCCGCGGCATCTACGCCGAGGTGCCGGACGCGGGCCATCTCGTCCACTACGACCACCCGGACGGCTGGCGCCGCGTTGTCGAGCCCTTCCTCCAGGCGACCCTCCCACCCAACGCGTAGCCCGCCTGCGGCGGGAGGCCCGGACCTCCCGCCCGGCCAGGGGTGCGTCCTGCCCGGGGGGAGCCAGCCCCCGGGCACCCCAGCCCCCGGCCGGGCGCAGCCCCTGCTGATCCGGTGGCCTCCGACGGGTGCGCGCGGAGACCGGCCTCCGGCCCGCGGCAATTCCCCGCTTGCCGCCCGCCGGGCGAGCCCTGCTCCTCGGACAACTCTCACAGGGCTGTTCGCGAGCGGGCATTCGGTGCCCGCACGGCGGAGCCCGCTCCTCCGGTGCGCGGCAGTGTGTCGGCTTGCCGCCCGGTGTGGGCGGGCCGGCGGGGGGCCGGTGGCTGCCGTGCGCTCGAGCACAGGTAAGGCCCACAACTCCTTACGCCTTGCGGCCGTCCGGGGAGCCGTGGCTATCGTGGCGTTCGAGAAGGGGCGTGACCTGCCTCTTCGGGGACCCTGCGGGGGCCCACTGAGGGGACGGCGAAAGGCGCGCAGGCATGACGGGCGAACATCAGGGCGGAAGATCACGGCGCGACGGCGGGAGCGGACCCGGCACGGGTCCGCTCGACGCGGATTCGCCGGGCGGCCCGTGGCCTGCCGCCCCGGTCACCGATGCGCCGGTCACCGATGCGCCGGTCGCCGATGCGCCGGTCGCCGACAACCCGGCCAGCGCCGCCCCGGAGGCGGCGGCTTCGGGGCCGGGCAGTACGGAGGCGGGCGCCGGGGGAACCGGTGCGGCCGAGGATGGTCCGGGGCCGGGTGCGGGTGGGCCGGAGCGGGGGGAGAGGGCCGCCGGGGCCGCCCGCGCCCAGCCGCCCCGTGGGGTGATCGGCAAGGACGGCGCCGTGCCCTCCTTCGGCGCCGTGGACGGCTCGGTGAGGCCGCCGGAGCCGCCCGCCCCCGCCGTCCGCGTGCGCGGGCTGTGGAAGCAGTTCGGTGAGCAGATCGCCGTCGGCGGGATCGATCTCGAACTGCCCGCAGGCCAGTTCGTCGGGCTCGTCGGCCCCAACGGCGCGGGCAAGACCACCACCCTGTCCATGATCACTGGCCTGCTGCGGCCCGACTCCGGCACCGTCGAGATCGCCGGGCACGACGTATGGCGCGACCCGGTCGCCGTGAAGTCCCGCATCGGCGTCCTGCCCGAGGGGCTACGGCTCTTCGAGCGGCTCTCCGGCCGTGAGCTGCTCGGCTACATGGGTGCCCTGCGCGGTCTGCCCGACGAGGAGGTGCACCGGCGTACGACCCAGCTGCTGGACGTGCTCGATCTCGCGGGCTCCCAGCACAAGCTGGTCGTCGACTACTCCACCGGCATGCGGAAGAAGATCGGGCTGGCCTGCGCACTGCTCCACAATCCCGAAGTCCTCTTCCTGGACGAGCCGTTCGAGGGCGTCGATCCGGTGTCCGCTCAGACGATCCGCCGGGTGCTGGAGCGGTACACCGGCTCGGGTGCCACGGTCGTCTTCTCCAGCCATGTGATGGAACTCGTCGAGTCGCTGTGCGACTGGGTGGCGGTGATGGCCACCGGAAAGATCCGTGCACACGGCACCCTGGCCGCCGTACGGGGCGAGGCGCCCTCCCTCCAGGAGGCGTTCCTCGAACTCGTCGGCGCCGGCGCCCGCTCGGCCGCCGGTGACAGCCTGGACTGGCTGGGCGGCGGCGCCCGATGAGCGCTGACACCCGCTCCGTCCCGGCAAGCGGTCCGGCGGGCCCGGCGGGCCCGGCCGAGGCGGCCGACGCCGCCCCCGCACGGACACCGCACCCCGCCCCCGTCTTCGTACGGATCAAGCTGTCGCTGCTGCGCAACGGCCTGCACCAGTCCACCACCCGCACGGCGGCTTTCGTCACCTCCATCGTGCTGGCCCTGCTGGTGGCCGCACTCCAGCTGCTCGGCCTGGTCCTGCTGCGCGGCCATGAGCACGCCGAGGACGTCGTCCTCCCGCTGACCGCGCTGCTCGCGCTGGGCTGGGCCGTGATGCCTCTCTTCTTCCCTGGTGGGGACGAGACGCTGGACCCGACCCGGCTGGTCATGCTGCCGCTGCGCCCGCGCCCGCTGGTGACCGCGCTGCTCGTCGCGTCGCTGGTCGGCATCGGGCCGGTGTTCACCCTCACCCTGCTGCTGGGTGCGGTGATCGCGGTGGCGCACGGCTGGGCCGGGGCGGCGGTCGCCGTGCTCGCCCTGCCGGTGGCCCTGCTGCTGTGTGTGGCGCTGGCACGGGCCGTGGCCACGGCGAACGTCCGGCTGCTGACCAGCCGCAAGGGCCGCGATCTGGCGCTGCTGAGCGGCCTGATCATCGCCGTCGGCGCGCAGCTGTTCAATCTGGGCTTCCAGAAGCTCTCCGAACCGGACGGGCTCTCCCTGCTGGAACCGGCGACGGAGGTGCTGCGCTGGGTGCCGCCCGCCGCCGCGGTGGGCGCCGTACGCGCGGCGGGCGACGGCTCGTACGCGCTGGCGCTGGCTCAGCTCGCGCTCTGCGGGGTGGCGCTCGCGGGCACGCTGTGGTGGTGGCGGCGCAGCATGGAGCGGCTGATGATCTCGCCGGACTCCTCGACCTTGCAGGCCGCCGAGCCGCAGCGTGCGGGCGCGGGCGGCGACGGTGTCACCGGCGGGTCGACCGGCCGGGCCAGCGGCGCGCGGGGCCTCGCGGCGCTGCTCCCGGCGGGCCGTACGGGCGCGGTGGCGCTGCGCTCGCTGAGGTACGCGTGGCGCGACCCGAAGACCAAGGTGGGCTGGGGGGCGTCGCTGGGCGTCGGCATCCTGCTACCGGTGGTGTTCGCGGTGCAGGGCAACGGCAGCGTCTACAACGTCTGCTGGGCGGCGGGCATGCTCGGGCTCCAGATGTACAACCAGTTCGGGCAGGACAGTTCCGGCTTCTGGATGGTGGCCTCCACCGTCTCCTCGGCGCGCGACGCCGCGAGCGAGCTGCGCGGGCGGCTGCTGGCCATCGCGGTGGTCGGCGTCCCGTACGTGGTCGCGGTGTCGCTGCTCTCGGCGCTGCTGATGGACGACTGGGCCACGCTGCCGGAGGTGCTGGGGCTCGCTCTGGCGCTGCTGGGTGCGCTGCTGGCCACCGGGGTGGTCTCCTCCGCCTACTTCGCGTACTCGATTCCACAGGACAGCGGCAAGAACGTTGCGCCCGGGCAGGGTTCGCTCGCGTATCTGAGCATTTTCGGCGGCATGCTGGTGGGCGTGGTCCTCGGTGCGCCGCTGCTGGCCGCCACGATCTGGATGCATCTGTCGGGGGCGCATGACGCGCTGTGGCTGATTCTGCCCGCGGGGCTGGCGTACGGGGCCGGGCTGTGCGGTCTCGCGCTGCGGTTGATGGCGCCTCGGGTGGCGGACCGGCTGCCGGAGATCCTCACGGCGGTGAGCCGGGGCTGACGCGGAGTCGCTGATGCGGAACAGCAGTTGACGGTGGAGATCCGCAACGCAGGGGAACCGGGTCGGGGAGAGCCGGGTCGGGGAGAGCCGGGGCCGGGAGCGGTCGGGCCCCGGCCTGGTTCAGGCCGTTCGGCTGGGACGCACGGCCTCCGTGCCGGAGTCGTCCGGTTCGGTCGGGCTGTTCAGGCCGTTCGGGCTGTTCGGGCGGAGCAGGAAGGCCCACAGCACGAGTGCCGCCTCCGCACCGCAGATGGCTACGCCGACGGGTATGTGCACCGCAGTCTCCCCGTTGGCGCCCAGTACCGCCTGTGCAACGGTCAGCAGCAGGACCACGACGGTCAGCGGGATCGGCCAGCGCAGTTGGCGGTTGCGGCGCCAGAGCAGCACCGCCCCCACGATCTGAAGCGCCGTCAGCAGGACGAGCAGCCCGGTGTTGGCCTCGTGCCAGCTGAGCTTTCCGCTGTCGCCGGTCATGAACTGACCGGCCAGCGCGGCCTGTACGAGGGTTTCGATGCAGGCAAGTAAGGTCACCGTCCGCAGCAGCCGGACGGTTCCGCGGCCGTTCACCGCCTGGACGGGGTAGGCGGGGCCCGTCGGCCCGGCAGCGGCTGATCCGCCACCTGATCCGGTACTGGGCGGCGTGCCTTCAGTCGTCGCGCGCGTCATGAAAAGTCCCGTTCCTTCCTGTGGTGGGTGCATGGCGTTCTTGCGCGGCTTTCGCACCGCCGGGCGATTCTACTCGCGCTGTGCGATCAACTGAGTGCCCCCCGTGGTCAGTTGGGCGGCCGGTCACCGGGCAGCTGCTTCGCGTCAGTCCCGGGTGGCTGACTCGATGTCGAGCAGCGTGCCGAGCTTGTCCGGATTGCGCATGACGTCCACGGCGGTGATCCTTCCGTTGTCGAAGGTCAGCGCGACCGTCGACAGGCGGCCGTCCTTGCCCCGGATGACGAGTCCCGGAGCACCGTTGATCACGGCCATCAGCGGCGTTTCCGGCAGCTGACGGGAGAAGGCGAGAAGGACCTTCGCGACGTTGAGCGCGCCCCGCTCGATGTAACCCAGCGCACCGACCTTGCCGCCGCCGTCGCCACGGCACACGACTTCCGGGTCGAGCAGTGTGACCAGTCTGTCCAGCTCGCCCTGCCGGCAGGCCGTCACGAAGGCGGCGACCAGCTCCCGCTGCTGGCCGTCGCTCGGCGGAAACCGCGGCTGGCCGTCCTCGACATGCCGACGGGCGCGCGACGCGAGCTGCCGTACGGCGGCGGGGGAGCGGCCGACCACCTCGGCCACCTCCGGGAAGGAGAGGCCGAAGATGTCGTGCAGCAGGAAGGCCGTCCGCTCGGCGGGCGAGAGCTGCTCCAGTACGACGAGCAGCGCCATGCTGACCGACTCGTCGAGCGTGATCTGCTCGACGGGGTCGAGGTCGCCGCGAGTCCCTGGCTGTTCGACGAGGGGCTCGGGCAGCCAGGTTCCGACGTACTGCTCCCGCCGGGCGCGGGCGCTGCCCAGCGCGTCCAGCGCCAGACGTCCGACGGTCCTGGTCAGCCACGCGCCGAGGTCGTGGATGGCCGCCGGGTCCGGGACGCGACGCAGCCGCAGCCAGGACTCCTGGACACAGTCCTCCGCCTCGGTCAGCGATCCGGTTGTGCTGTACGCCACCCGCAGCAGGCGCGGCCGGTACGCCTCGAACGCCCGCGCGAGCGCGTCCTGGTCGTACCCCTCCGCCCGGCCCTGCTCCTGCCTCTGCTGTCCGTGCCCCTGCGGGTCCCGCTGACCCGGCCTCATCGCGGCTGCTCCGCGGGCCGGGGCGCGAGCGGCGTACCGCCCCGCACGCCGGCGGGCTCGGTGGCTGGCCCGGCCGTCAACCGGAAGTACTCCATGGGCATACGGTCGCATCCAATGGCAATTCTCATGCCCTGAGGACGACGCAGCGCTCCGATGTGTGACATCCGCCGCGCCTCCCAGGATTTCCCCCCGCCCCACGGGTTTCCCCCGCACGCCCTGCCGCCCAGCGTCCCCCTGCCTCACCTACGCCCCCCGCGCGCCGTGCGCCCCGTACGCGCCCCGCGAGCGCGGTCAGCCTCGCGAGCGGCTCCCCGCCGCTGCGGTCGCCGCAGCCCTCCCTGCTGCGGCCGCCGGTGCAGGGGAGGACGAGGGTGGCGGCGAGGGCGGGACCGGTCCGCTGGACCTGGCGGCGCCGTGGCCGCAGGCGTACGCCAGCGCGGGGAGCAGCTCCTCCGCGTCCGGCAGCCAGCGGTTCGCCGCCGTCGGCCGGAGCGCCCACTGCATCGAGCCCCTGCCGCCGAGCCGGGTCGGCGGTGCCGCGATCCAGTCGCCCTCGCCGCGCGCGACGAGGTCCAGCCGCGCCGGTGACCAGCCCAGCTTCCGTACGAGGCCCGGAAGCTTCGGCGCCGCGCCGGGCAGTACGAAGAAGACCATCCGGCCGTCCGGGGTGCTGATGACCGGGCCCGGCGTGCGCCCGGTGCGCGCCATCCGGGCGGTTGCCAGGCAGCCTGCGGTCTCGGGCACGTCGAGCGCGTCAAACGTACGGCCGGTCGGCAGGAGTACGGAGGCCCTCGGCTCGCGGGACCACAGGCGGCGTGCGGCCGTCGCACTGCCGGCCGCCTCGCCTGCCCAGCGCACGCCCGCGGGGTGTGCGCCGGGGGCGGTGCAGGCGGCGTCCTCGCAGCTGCACCGCAGGATTCCGCCGACGGGGGTGAGCCAGGTGCCGGGGAAGACGTCCCAGCGCCGGTCCTCCGCGTACCGCACGGCGTGCTCCAGTGGCGTTCCGGCCTGCGGCCGGGCTATCTGTCCGATGATCGTGGCGGGTGCCGGAACGGGGGGCGCTGTGCCGAGGGGGGCGCCAGGGGCGCCCGGGGTGACGGCTGCGACGGGGGAGGTGTTTCCGCGGGTTTCTTCCATGCAGGTCCCAACTCCCCTTCTGTACAAGGGTTACGGGGGCGCGAGCTCTCGCACGAGCAGCAACGTTCCGCCGTCTGGGGCGCACCGGAGCATCTGCGGGGGCGCGTATGGGGATTACTGGTGGTGTACGGGTAGTCACCCTCCGGTCCATTGCGCCGCATCGTGCCGGAATTCCCGGTATGTGCGCTGGGCAGTGATCATCCGTGACATTCGGGAGCATCGGGAGAAGGGGGATCACATGGCCGCCAGGCCACTGGTCGCGAGGCAGCCGAACGAAAGGCTGCAGGCACTCATCCAGGAAGCCGCCTGCTCCAACGCCGGTCTCGCCCGCCGCGTCAACGTGTGCGGGGCCGAGCACGGGCTCGACTTCCGCTACGACAAGACATCCGTCGCCCGCTGGCTGCGCGGTCAGCAGCCGCGCGGGCGGGCGCCCGCCGTCATCGCCGAGGCGCTGGGGCGGAAACTCGGCCGTCCGGTCACGCTCGACGAGATCGGCATGGCGAACGGCAAGAACCTCGCCTCCGGCGTGGGCCTGCAGTTCGCCCCCACCGTCCCGGCCGCCGTCGAGCAGGTGTGCGAGCTGTGGCGCAGCGACGTGGGGCGCCGCGACTTCCTGACCGGGTCGACGGTCGCCACCACCGCGCTCGTGGAGCCGAGCCGCGACTGGCTGATCACCGCCCCGGACGAGGCGGTGTCCCGTACGGCGGGCGGGCGGGTGGGTACGGCGGACGTGGCGGCCGTGCAGTCGATGACCGACGCCCTCTCGCAGCTGGACCACCGGCACGGCAGCGGCCATGTCCGCCCGGTCGTCGTGCACTATCTGAACAGCGTGGTCTCCGGGCTGCTGGCGGGCTCGTACCGGGAGGACGTCGGCCGGGCGCTGTTCGGAGCGGTCGCCCGGCTCACCGAGCTGGCGGGTTATATGGCCGTCGACACCGGGCAGCCCGGCCTCGCCCAGCGCTATTACATCCAGGCGCTGCGGATGGCCCAGGCGGCGGGTGACCGTGCGTACGGCGGCTATGTGCTGGCCGCGAGCATGAGCCACCTGGCCGCCTCACTCGGCAGCCCGCGTGAGATCGCCCAGTTGGCGCGCGCCGCACAGGAGGGTGCGCGGGGGCAGGTGACGCCGCGCGCGCAGTCGATGTTCCTGGCGGCGGAGGCGCGGGGGCATGCCCTGATGGGGGACTCGCGGTTCTGCCATGCGGTGGCAGGGCAGGCGCTGAAGGCGCTGGAGGCGGCGGAGGCGCAGGCCGACTCCGGTGACGATCCGGTGTGGATCGCGCACTTCGACCGTGCCTATCTCGCGGACGAACTCGCCCATTGCCACCGGGATCTCGGCCAGTCGCAGGGCACGATCGAACGCGCGCGCGAGTCCCTGGCCGGGCACTCGGAGGGGCGCGCGCGGCGCCGGGCCATCGGACTGTTTCTGCTCGCGGACGGGCAGTTGCGGCAGCGTGAGGTCGAGCACGCCTGTCATACGGGGGCAAAGGCGGCGGAAGTCCTCGCCGGACTGCGTTCCGACCGGGGGGCGGAGTATCTGGACGACTTCCAGCAGCGACTGGTGCCGTACGCGAAGGTGCCGGTCGTCGCCGAGTTCACCGCACGCGTGGAGCTGAGGGCGGTGGCATAACGGGGTATTTAGGAGCCTGGTACCGCAATGCGAGGGTGGGGAGGTTCCCCATGATCGGGGCTGTGGTCGACAGTTCGAGCGACCCGGTAGCGTGAGCCGACCGTTCGGCAGTCAGGCTTATCGAGGAGTCCCGGTGACAACGCACAGCGGACACGGACAGGGCGACGAGCCCCCGTACGAGGGTGTCGTGCTGCCGTCGAGCGGCGAGCCGTGGATACCCGACCAGCCACGGCCACCGGCGGCCCCGCAGCCCGCCCAGGGCCAGCCCTGGGGGCAGCCCTGGGGTCCGGGCGGCCCGGAGCCCGAACAGCCCCCGCCGCCCTACGGCGCGCCCCCGGCTCCCCCTGGACCGCCACCGGCGGCACCCCCGCCCCAGGGCGGTTACGGGTACCCCGGCAGCCCCCCGGCCCAGGGCGGTTACGGGTACCCCGGCCCTCCGCCGCAGGGCGGGTACGGGTATCCCAGCGCCCAGCCCGACCAGGGCGGGTACGGCTACCCCGGCCCGCAGTCCTCCGAGGGCGGTTACGGCTACCCGGGTCCCCAGCCGCAGAGCGGCTACGGCTACCCGGGCCCGCAAGCGCAGGGCGGTTACGGCTATCCCGGCCCGCCGTCCGGCACCGGTCAGCCCGCGCAGGCCCCGCCGCCCGTGCCGCAGCCGCCTGCGAACTGGCCGCCCCGCCCCGGCGGGCAGCCGCCCCACCCCGGCCCGCCGTCGCACGGCGCGCCCGGCGGCCCGCCGCCCCCGCAGGGCCAGCCCCCGCAGAGTGCTCCGCCGGAGCACGCGGGCCCGCCCTCCCACGGCGGGCCCGCGTTGCAGGCCGGTCCGTCGTCGGCGATGGGGCAGTTGCCGTCCGGGAGTGGTCAGCCCTCACACGCCGGTCAGTCCGGGCGTCCCGGTCAGCCGTCCGCTCCGCTGCCGCCCGCCGGACCTCCGCCCAACGCACCCCCGTCCACCGCGCTGCCCCCGCCACCGGGTGGTTTCCCGCCGCACGCCGGGGATGCTGAGTCCACGCAACTTCTCCCGCCGCAGCCGCCCGCCGGGGCCCCGGCGCCCGGGCAGGGCACGGGGGGAGGGGGCGGCCGGCCCCCGGCGGCCCCCGGAGCACTTCCGCACGCCCCCGCTGACGGTGACGCCGAGTCGACGCAGATGCTGTCCCTGGGGCCGCTGTCGCGGGGCGCGGCTCCGCTTCCGCCGCCGGGGGCACAGCCCGGCACACAGCCGGGGATGCAGCCCGGTGCGTGGCCGCCGAGCGCCGCCGGACGCCCGCTCCCGCAGGACTCCTTCACCGAACAGCTGCGTCCGCAGCCCGCGCACGACAGCGCGGACGCCGAATCGACTCAGCTCATCCCGCCCTTCCGCGCCGGAGCGGAGCCGGGCTACGGGGCGGATTCCGCCGCGGAGTCCACGCAGTTGCTGCCACCGCAGCGGGGCAACGCCGATCCGGAGGCGACGGCGATGCTGCGCAGCCCGCTGCCGCCGGAGGCGAGCGGAGGGGACTCGCGGCCGCCGCAGCCCCCGCCGGGCCCGCCGGGCGGCCCACCGCCGGCCAGGGCCACTCCGCCGCCGCCCCCGGGTGCCCCGTACGGCATTCGCCCCGGCGCGCCGGAGGACCGGCAGCCGCCCGCCGAGTTCGACAGCCTCTTCCGGTCCGACCCGGCGCCCGGCGGAGCCGCCCCCCAGCAGGGGCAGCGCGCGCCGCAGCAGCACGGTCAGCACGGCAGACCGGGCCAGCAGCCTCCCCCCATGGATTCCGGTGAGGCGGGGGCGACCCAGAGCATGCCCCTGTTCGACCCCGCCGCACACCAGCAGGGCCCCGGGCCCGCCGCCTCGTACGAGCCGCATGGCGCCCCGTACGAGGCGGGCCGTGCCGCACGGCGCACCGCCGAGCGCGGGGAGGGCGGTAGCCGCATTTCGCCCGCCGTGCTCATCGGGGTGGGGGTCGCCGCGCTCATCGTTGTCGGGATCGGCGCGGGCGCCGCCCTCAGCGGCGGCGGCGGTGGTGGGGACGAGGACGACGCCAAGGACGCTCCCACCCCGTCCAGCGCCCCGCCCACCGAGAAGTCGCCCGCTCCGGTGACCGCGGAGACCCAGGCGAAGAAGCTGGACAAACTGCTGGAGTCGAGCAACAACAGCCGTACTTCGGTGATCAACGCCGTCCAGAACATCAAGCAGTGCAAGAAACTCGGTGCTGCCGCCACTGACCTGCGCGCCGCCGCCGAGCAGCGCAAGGGACTGGTCACCAAGCTGGGCGAGCTGGAGCTGGGCAAGGTCCCGGACAACGCCGCGCTCAGCGACTCCCTCACCCGCGCCTGGAAGGCTTCCGAGCGGGCCGACCGGGCGTACGCCACCTGGGCGGATCAGGTGGCCGGGAAGAAGGGCTGCCCGAAGGGCAATCCGCGCTCGACGCAGCAGCAGGTGGCAGGGACGACCGCGAGCGGCGAGGCGACGGGTGCGAAGAAGGAGGCGGCCGGGCTGTGGAACCCGACCGCCCGGGAGTACGGGCTGAGCGAGCGCAAGTTCACCCAGCTCTGACCGGAGGACGACGTGCGCCGGGCAGCAGCCGCCCGGCGCAGGGCCCGTGCACCGACCCCGCCTGGGGCCCCTGGGCCGGCTCGCCTCAGTTGTCCGTGACGCTGTCCTCCCGCCCCGCCTCCAGCGACTCCTCCACGTCCACGAACCCCTTGCGCACCGACACCACCCGGCCCTGCCGCACCCGCTGGTAGGTCACCTGGGTGTTCACGATCCGCGGGAAGTCGTGCGCGGCGAGCAGGTCCTCGTAGTGCCAGCGCAGGTCGGGGGTGAGCCCGCCGGTCGGGATCGGGCGCCCCTCGTCGAGCGTCTTGCGCAGGCTCTCCGTGGTGACCGCCGCGCCGTCGTCCAACGATTCGAGCGCGGTACGCAGCACCGTGTAGGCGATCCAGGTGGTCTGCACGCCGGGGTCGGCGGTGTCGATCCGGTTGTCCTTGAAGGCGTGTTCCCGCACCACCTTCTTCATCGGGTTCCAGCGCGGGTCGTCCGCGCCCGGGTACCAGCCCGTCGCGTACGTGCCGTCCAGCGGGCTGTCCGCCCCGCCCGTACGGTCCACCAGCGACTGCCGGACGCTGCCCAGCACCGAGGCGGTACGGATCTGCGGGTCGTTGCCCTGTATCCGCCGGAAGGAGTCGAAGAAGGTGTCCGTGCGCCCGCCGAGCACCGCGGTGATGCAGGCGCCGCCCCCCGCCCCGCCGCTGCCCACCGCACTGCCGCCCGCCGCCCCTTCCAGGGCCTGCTGGGCGGCCGTCCGGTAGGAGGTGGCGTCCTCCGGCGCGCGGATGTCCGAGACGGGTGCGGCGCCTGCCGCTCCACCGTCCCGCAGTCCGGAGTTGAGCAGCGGCGGGAGCTGGTCGCCCGCGGTGGTGTCCGGCCGTACGAGGGAGACGCGTCCGCATTCACCGGCGGCCAACTGCCGCCCGTTGCCCGCTACGAGCGCCGGAAGGCCGCCGTTGACGGGGTAGGAGAGCGGGCTGGTGAACTCCTCGTCGGCGAGTCCGTAGCCCCCGATATAGGGGATGCGGGCCCCCTCCAGCGGCGACATGAAGGAGCGGCCGTGCTGGCTGTAGGAGCCGACGACAGCCACCGCGTCTTCCTTGACGGCACGGCTCGCGCAGCGTGCGGCCTTGACGGTGTCGTTGTGGTCGTTGCAGGTCAGTACTTCGAGCCGGCGGCCGTTGATGCCGCCCTCCGCGTTGACCCAGCGCGCGTACGCCTCGGCCATCGCGGGCATTCCGGGCATGTTCGTCGCTTTGGTCTTGTCGGGGGCCCAGGTCATCACGGTTATCGGGTCGTCTCCGGCCTCGGCCGTTCCCGGGAGGAGTGAGCAGCCGCTGAGCAGTGACGCGAACGCGGCCGTGACGGCGGCGAGGGCGGTAACCTTGTGAGCACGGCGCCGAGCAGTCATGTCTGAGCACGATGCCGCGCGGGGCATAACTGGGAAGTGATGTCCGGCCAACGAACGGTGACGACAGAGTGAATTACGGGGGGCCGGTGGGTGGGGGTACCGGAGAACGTATGGTCGAGCACCATGCAGCAAGCTTCGGAGAGGTCTTCCCGTCGTGGCCGTCGGTCCACCACCATGGACGCCATGCCCGTCAATGACATGCCCTGGTGGCGCTGGCGCAGTAACGTGCGCTCGGCACTGCACATGCTCTCCGACCCCGCGTTCCAGCAGAACTGCTGGCTGACGGGCCAGCCAGGCTACGGCGACGTGACCGACGCGGTCTACCGCCTCGTCGAGGACACCTGGCTGGACAGCTGGTCGGCCGAGAAGTACGTCGGGACGATCTTCCGGGATTCGCAGGAGGCCGCCCTCGTCGACACGGCGGTGCTGCGGGTGCTGCGCATCATGCACCAGGTCGGCGCCGACGCCCCCGTCGCGACGTACATGGAGCACCACGGCTGGCCGGAGGCCGTCCGCTCGGCGCGCGAGGCACACCTGCGGCTGGCGGTGAACGACGGGGACGACCCGGACGTGCCACCGAGCTCGCTGGACGCGCTGGCGGTCCTGCTGCGTGCGGTCTGAGCCGGCCGCCCCTGTGTGTGCCAGGCTGGGAGCATGAGCGAGGCCGAAGAGTTTGTCCTTACCCTCTCCTGTCCGGACAAGCAGGGGATCGTGCACGCCGTGTCCAGCTTCCTGTTCATGACCGGATGCAACATCGAGGACAGCCAGCAGTTCGGGGACCGGGACACCGGGCTGTTCTTCATGCGGGTCCACTTCAGCGGCGGCGGCTCCGCGGGCGGCCCCGAGCACGCGGAGGGCGACGGCGCGGGGCCGGGCACCGAGCGGGAGAGCGCGGCTGATGACGCCGCCGCGTCCCTGACCACCCTCAGCAAGCTGCGGGCCAGCTTCGGCGCCATCGGCGACTCCTTCCGGATGGACTGGCAGCTGCACCGCGCCGCCGACCGGATGCGGGTGGTGCTCATGGTCAGCAAGTACGGCCACTGCCTGAACGACCTGCTGTTCCGCTCCCGGATCGGCGCCCTGCCGGTCGAGATCGCCGCCGTCGTCTCCAACCACACCGACTTCGCCGAACTGACCGCCTCCTACGACATCCCCTTCCACCACATCCCGGTCACCCGGGACACCAAGGCGGAGGCCGAGGCGCGGCTGCTGCGGCTCGTCGAGGACGAGGACGTCGAACTGGTGGTGCTCGCCCGCTACATGCAGGTGCTCTCGGACGATCTCTGCAAGGCGCTGTCCGGGCGGATCATCAACATCCACCACTCCTTCCTGCCGAGTTTCAAGGGCGCCAAGCCCTACCACCAGGCACACGCGCGCGGCGTCAAGCTGATCGGAGCGACGGCGCACTACGTGACCGCCGACCTCGACGAGGGCCCCATCATCGAGCAGGAGGTCGAACGGGTCGGCCATGAGGTCACCCCCGAACAGCTCGTGGCGATCGGCCGCGACGTGGAGTGCCAGGCGCTGGCCCGCGCGGTCAAATGGCACAGCGAACACCGCGTCCTCCTCAACGGCCGCCGCACGGTCGTCTTCACCTAGCGTTTCCCCGACGGACCTCCTCCCGGCCCGCTACGCCCCGACCCGGCGCGGCCGGTGTGCCGGCTTGGGGCCTGCGTCGCCGGGGTCCGGGGCTGGGCACGGTTTCGGGAAGGGGCGGGTCAGGGGAGAGGCCCCCGCAGGCGCCTCCCCGTCACAGATGCGAAAGCGACGCCGCAGCGAAAAGCACGTCCCGGATGGCTTCCCGGTCTCCCCACTGCCCGGCCGCGACTTCCTGTGGTGCCACATGCCCGGCCGCCAACTGGCAGAACTCCACCCCGTCCAGCGCCACATGCGCCACTTCTTCTTCCGGGGAGGCGCTCGCAGCGGGTGAGTCCAGCGGGATGTACCAGTCTCCGCCGCCGCTGCCTTCGACTTCCAGGTGGAGGGTGCGGCCCGGCGCTCCGGGTACGGAGAGCCGTTTGGCGGGTGTGGCGAGGCCCGAGCGTCTGCGGCTGGCGATGGTGCCGGGCAGCAGCCGGGCGGCCAGGTCGACGATCAGGTTCAGTTGGGGGCCCTGGGGCGGATCGTACGGATAGTCCACGGCTGCTGCGATGTCTCCTGCGTGCACCCAGCATTCGAAGGCGCGCTCGAGGAAGGCGTCTTTCACGGGGAGGGTGAACGTGCCGTAGGACGCTTCGAGTTCGGCGGTGCAGCGCCCGGCGAAGGAGACGGTGCGGATCAGCGAGTGGCCTTGTTCGCGCCAGGGCACGCGGATTGCCTGCGGGGTGTCGTCCGTCCCGACGGGGCTTGGGTAGGGAGGCCCGGTGTGGGAGCCGGTGCGCCATTGGGCTTCCGTACGTGCTTCGGGCCCCGCCCCGCGCGGCAGCGGGATCGTGCTCAGTGGGTCGGGCAGGCCCAGGGAGGCGGCGACCATGCCGTCCACGGCGAGCAGGTGGCCGATCACTCCGGCGACGGTCGTCTCGCGTTCGGTGACGCCCTGTTTGCCGTCGAACCAGTGCAGTCGGACGGGGGCGCGCCATTCCGCTTCAGCCATGTCGTGCAGCAGTGCGTCGAGCCGGGCGGTCTCCGCGTCGTAGGGAGCGGCCCATTCGGGCATCGGGACGCGGGCTGGTCTGCGGACGAGGCAGCCTGCCAGTACTCGGGAGCGCAGTTGCGGGTCGAGGTCGAGGTTTTCCTCGGGGCGCAGCAGGCCGACGGCGTCCCGGAGTCGCAGGGCTTCGTCGGCGCAGGCGGCGCACTCGCCGAGATGGGCTTCCAGTGCCGCCGCCTCTTCGGCGGTACAGGCGGCCAATGCCCAGGCGCCGAGCAGGGATTTCAGCACGCTGTGGTCGAAGACGGGCTGTGCTTGGGCCGTTTGTGCTTGGGCCGTTAGTGCTTGCCCTGCCTGGGTTCGGGCAGTCTGGGTCCGCCCCTCGGGTGGTGTGTGCTCGAGGTTCGGCCCAGGTGCCGGCGGTGGCGGCCAGTTGCCGTCCTCGGCGGCCCGCCGGGGTGTCGGTATACGGGACGGCCGGGGGCCGATGCCGCCGCTCGCGCCGTCGTTGCCCGCGCTGCCCGCGCCTTCGTCTCCGGGTGCGCGGCCCCTCTGCCCTTCGTCCGGGCTGTGGCCGGAGGGCTCGTACGGCCCGTTCACCGCGCTCGCCCGAGGCCCGGTGGGATGCGGGGTGATTCCGGTCCGGCTGGCAGCGGCCGGGTCGTGGCCGAGGAGAGCAGCTGGAGCCCCAGCCGCAGTCTGCGCCGCGCCTCGTCTTCTGTGACGCCCAGGTGCTCGGCTGTCTGACGGCAGTCGCGGCGCTGGAAGTAGGCGAGTTCGAGGGCGGCGCGCAGCGACGCGGGCATGGACGTCACGATGTAGTCGGCGCGGGCGGCGGCGGAGGCGGCGCGCACTTTCTCTTCGATCTGCTCGGGTGAGCCACCGTGCTGTTGCTGCCGGAGCCGGTACGCGGCCTGCCGCTGTGCGAGCGCGGCGATCCATGAGCGGAGCGAACCCTGCCGCGGGTCGTAGGCGTCCGGGTGTTCCCACACATGGGTGAAGACCTCCCGTGTCGTACGGTCTGCGGATTCGTCGTCGTCCAGCACGCGGTGGGCGAGGCTGTGGACCAGGGCGGCGTAGCGGTCGTAGAGCTCGCTCAGCGCCGCTGCCTCGCCTCGCGCCAGCCGCTGCTGCATCTTCCGGTCCCAACGCGGTGATGTGTCGTATGCCATGTGGCCCCGCTCCCCAAACGCCCTCGTCACCCCAGCCGTCTCCTCGAATGTAGTGCGGGGGGCTGACAACGTACGCCCCTTTGAGGCAATGTGCGCCCTAGAGATATTGCTGATGGTGTCGAACTCGTCACTTTCTGCTGATTTTTGTCGTTCGTGAGTGGTATTCCCTGCACGGATATGCCAGATGAGCGTGCTGTTCCGACTGGAACGAAGGGGAGGAACGGGTCGACCAGGGCATAGGGTCATGAGGTGAAGCAGTTTTGACCGCGGTCGGCAGGGCAGCCGAGACAGGGAAGGATCACTTCCGGCAGGCGATCGAGTTCGTTCGGTGAGCGAAAGGGAAGGGGCCACGTGTCGTTGAAAGTATGGGAGGAGGTGCGTGGGGAGTGGACTGTCCTGCGAGTGTCCGGCGAAATGGATCTGGTCACCTCGCCCGCCGTGCGGCAGCGCGTCCATGACGCTGTGGCCGAGGGCCGCCGCAGCCTCGTGCTCGACCTCTCCGAAGTGCTCTTCTGTGACTCCAGCGGAGTGGGTGTCCTGATCGCGTCCCGTCGGCTGATGCGCTCTTGCGCAGGGCAGTTGCGGCTGATCCTCCCCGCGCGCGGTGCCGAGGACGGCTCGCATGTCAACCGTGTGCTCGCCGCGCTCGGTGTGCGCAGGCTCTTCGACTGCTACCCAGACCTGCCCGCGGCGACCGGCCAGTCAGCCACGACGGGCCCGCTCACCGCCTGATCTTCACCGCCTGATCCTCAGTGCCGCCGCTTGCCGTTGCCGGTCACCGCGGTCGCTCACCGCTGCCTGCTGATCCCGAGTGACTGTCCGCGCCCGTACGTGATGTCCCACGACTCCCTGCGCGCCGCCGCCCGTGCCCTTTGCGCCCCGCCATGACCCCCTTCCACCCCTCCTGGCTGCGGAAAGCCCAGACCAGGTGTTGACGTGGAGTGTCCTCTTGATCACGCTTGGGTGAGCGATGCGTCGTGAGGGGAGTCGAGGAGCGGGCTGTCGCGCCCGAAGCCTCGGCGACTGCGGGTCGCGAGACGGCGTCGGCCTCCTCGGAGGCAGGGTCTGAGCGCCGGTCCGGGCGGTGGCCGTCCGTGTGGCGCCCGGTGGTACGCACGGGCACACCGCCCCGGGTGGGCCCGCGCGTGCCCACCGGCCCGCGCTCACCGGCCCGTGCCCACCGCCTGCGCCACCGCCGCGTCGGCGCCGCCCGTGCGGAAGGTCCGCCGGTACGCACTGGGTGACACCCCGAGAGCCGTCTGAAGATGCATGCGCAAGGCCGCGGCCGAGCCGAAGCCCGCCGCGGCCGCCACCTGATCGACGGGCAGGTCGCTGCTCTCCAGCAGGTGCCGGGCCCGTTCGACGCGCTGCCGAGTCAGCCACTGCTGCGGGCTCAGCCCGACCTCCTCACGGAAGCGACGCGTGAAGGTCCGTACGCTCATCGACTCGCGTGCCGCCAACTCCCGTAGCGCAAGCGGACGGTCGAGATGCTCCAGGGCCCAGGCGCGGGCCGTGCCGGTGCCGTGTATGCCGGGCTCGGGCATCGGCCGTTCGATGAACTGCGCCTGCCCGCCGTCCCGGTGGGGCGGTACGACCGTCCGGCGCGCGACGGAGTTCGCGACCGCCGAGCCGAAGTCCTCGCGCACCATGTGCAGGCACAGGTCGACGCCGGAGGCGACCCCGGCCGAGGTGAGCACCCTTCCGTCGGCCACATAGAGCACGTCCGGGTCGACCTTCACCTGTGGGAAGAGCTGCTGGAAGCGGAGGCAGGAGGCCCAGTGGGTGGTTGCCCGTTTCCCGTCGAGCAGCCCGGCTGCGGCGAGAACGTACGCCCCGGTGCAGATCGAGGCGATCCGGGCGCGGGGGCGGATGCGGGCGAAGGCGTCGGCGAGCGCCGGGCTCATGCTGCCGGTGGTGGACGGCTCGTCACTCTCGTGCGCCGCCGGGACGATCACCGTGTCGGCCTCGGCAAGCGCCTCGGGCCCGTGCTCCACGTTGACGCTGAAGTCGGCGTCCGTACGGACCGCACCCGGGGTGACGGAACAGGTGATCACCTCGTAGAGCGGTTCGTCCGCCGCGCTCTTGGCGCGGCCCATCATCCGGTGCGGGATGCCGAGTTCGATCGGCAGCAGCCCATGGCGGACGAACACGGCGACCCGGTGGCGGCCGTGGTGACGGAAAACACTCATGGCCCGATCCTCGCATATGGTGGCCGTCGGGCCACTCGTGCGGACGGGCCGGGCAGCCGAGAGTGAGCGCGTGACAAAGACACTCCCTCCCCAGTCCCCCGGTTCCGAGGCCGGGACCGGAGCCGGGAGCGACTCCCCGCGCCCCGGCCGCCGACCGCGCGTGCACCGTGCCTGGTGGGTCGCGCTCGTCTGCTTCGTCGCACTCATCGGGGCGGCGGGTTTCCGCTCCACGCCGAGCCTCTTCATCGACCCGCTGCAGGACGAGTTCGGCTGGTCGCGCGGCACCATCTCCGGCGCGGTCTCTATCAATGTCCTGCTCTACGGGCTCACCGCACCGTTCGCCTCCGCGCTGATGGAGCGCTACGGCATCCGACGCGTCGTCTCCTGCGCACTGTTGCTGATCTCGGCGGGCAGCGGGCTGACCGTCTTCATGACCTCCGCCTGGCAACTGATCCTGTGCTGGGGCGTGCTGGTCGGTCTCGGCAGCGGTTCCATGGCGCTGGCCTTCGCGGCCACCGTCACCAACCGCTGGTTCGTCCAGCGCCGCGGCCTGGTCACCGGCGTGCTCACCGCGGGCGGAGCGGCGGGGCAGCTGGTCTTCCTGCCGCTGATCGCCGTCCTGGTGGGGGGACCGGGCTGGCGGACGGCTTCGCTGATCGTGTCCGGGGCGGCGCTCGCCGTCGTACCGCTGGTGATGTGGCTTCTGCGGGACCGGCCCGAGGACGTCGGACTGCGGCCGTACGGGGCGGGCGACGACTATGTGACGCCCGAGGTCTCCACCACCGGTGCCGCACGCCGCACCCTGGGCGCACTCAACTCGGCCGTCCGCACCAGGGTTTTCTGGCTGCTCGCCGGTACCTTCGCGATCTGCGGCGCCTCGACGAACGGCCTCATCGGCGTCCACTTCGTCCCGGCCGCGCACGACCACGGAATGGCGATACCGACCGCCGCCTCGCTGCTCGCGGTGATCGGCGTCTTCGACATCATCGGCACCATCGCCTCCGGCTGGTTCACCGACCGCTACGATCCCCGGCGGCTGCTGGCGACGTACTACGCGCTGCGCGGGGTCTCGCTGCTCTTCCTCCCGATGCTCTTCACGGACGACTTGCAGCCGCCGATGCTCTTCTTCATCGTCTTCTACGGCCTCGACTGGGTGGCGACCGTGCCGCCGACGATCGCCCTGTGCCGGGAACACTTCGGCGCCGACGGGGCGATCGTCTTCGGCTGGGTGCTGGCGTCACACCAGATCGGCGCGGCGATCGTCGCGTTCCTGGCGGGCCTGGCACGCGACACCTTCGGCACGTACGACATCGTGTGGATCGCCTCGGGCGCACTGTGCGCGACGGCGGCTTTGATGGCCCTGGTCATCCGCCGGCGCCCGGAGGTCACGATCGCGGCCTGACGGACGCCTCCCGGCGGGGAGTCCGGCTCAGCCCCACCCGTGCAGCGTGATCTCCACCCGTGCCTGGGCCTGGGCCTGATGCTGACTCAGATAACTGTGCAGAGCACCGGCGCTGGAGGGCACGAACTCCCCGGGTATGGCGTCCGTATCCACCCAGCAGACCTGCGAGTGCTTATGGGGCTCACGGTTCTCCGGCTCGCCGGACCACCGGTCTGCGGCGAAGACGACGGTGAGGAAGCCGCCGGGGGCTTCGACACCCCGGGCGCTGTGGACGACATGGGCGATCCTCAGGGCCTCGGGCCGCACCGTCAGCCCCGTCTCCTCCCACAGCTCACGGACCGCGGTCCCGGTGACCGCCTCGCCCGGTTCACTCTTCCCGACAGGCAGATCCCACTTGCCCCGGGCGAACTTGGCCTGCTCGCCACGCTGGAGCAGGAGAACGCGGTCGGCGGCTGTGTCGTGCACGATGACGGCCGCGACAAGCAGCGTCATCGATTCCAGCGCGGGCCTGAGTACGCGGGGCTGCTCGTTGCCTTGAGTCACCACCCCACCGTTTCACGGACTCGCCGTTCTCCCGCGAAATGCGGTGCAGGTGCGCGATTCCGCCCAGCTGACGGCTCTCCTCGTGGATCTTCATCGGTCGACGGACTGACCAGGAAAGTGGCCCTCGCGTGGTCAAACCGTCGACCGATGAAGATCAGTGGTCGCTGGGAGGCGGTCCGGCAGGGTGGCGGGGCCGCGGAAGGTGCGGCGGTAGGCGCTGGGGGAGACGCCGAGGGCCGTCTGGAGGTGCTGGCGGAGTGAGGTGCCGGTGCCGAAGCCTGCCTGGGCGGCCACCCGGTCGACGGGCAGGTCCGTCTCCTCCAGCAGTTGCCGGGCCCGCTGCACGCGCTGCTGGCTGAGCCACCGGCCGGGAGTGAGGCCGACCTCCTCCCGGAAGCGGCGTGTGAAGGTCCGTACGCTCATCGACTCGCATGCGGCCAACTCGCCGAGGGTGAGGGGGCGGTCGAGATGTTCCAGGGCCCAGGCGCGGGCCGTGCCGGTGGAGGCGCGGCGCCCCGGCTCGGATACCGGGCGGGTGATGAACTGTGCCTGACCGCCGTCCCGGTGGGGTGGTACGACGGTGGTGCGGGCGACGTCGTTGGCGACGGCCGCCCCGTGGTCGCTCCGGATCATGTGCAGGCAGAGGTCGATCCCGGCCACCTCGCCCGCCGAGGTCAGGACGTCGCCCGCGTCGGTGTAGAGGACGTCCGGATCGAGGTCCACCGCAGGGTAGAGGGCCCGGAAGTGGTCGGCGGACTTCCAGTGGGTGGTGGCGCGCTTCCCGTCCAGCAGCCCGGCGGCGGCCAGGACGAAGGACCCGGTGCAGATCGAGGCGATCCGGGTGCCGGGGCGTATGCGGGCGAGGGCGTCGGCGAGCGCGGTGCCGAGCCGTCCCTCGCTCTCGGTCTCGTCCGCCTCGTGCGAGGCCGGGACGATCACGGTGTCGGCCTCGGCCAGCAACTCGGGCCCGCAGGCGACGCGGATCAGGAAGTCGGCATCCGTACGGATCTCGCCGGGGGCGAGTGCGCAGGTCACCACCGCGTAGAGCGGCTCACCGGCATCCGGCGCGCCGCGGGGCGCGACCGCGCCGCCGAACATCTGGTGGACCAGCCCCAGCTCCAGCGGCAGCACCCCGTGACGGACGAGGACGGCGACCCGGTGCCGACCGGGAGCGCCGAAGCCAGGTGCGGCAGGTGCGGCAGATGCGTCGGGCCGCTCGTGCGCGGCAGCCACAGCAGACATGGCCCGATTCTTTCACATCGTGTCCATGTGGCCAGTGGTCGCGCCGGGCAGTCGGACGCAGCATCGGAGGCATGAACATTCTCTGGATATTCGCCCACCCCGAAACCCGCTCCCTGAACGCCTCGCTCATGGCCGACGGCCTGCGCGCGCTGGAGGAGTCCGGCCACCGGACCCGCGTCTCGGACCTCTACGCAATGGACTGGAAGCCCACTGTGGACGCGGGGGACTTCCGTCGCGAGTCCACCGACCGGCTGTTCGTCGGCGCGGAGCAGGAGCACGGATACCGGGAGGGCAAGCTGAGCGATGACATCCTCGCCGAGCAGGAGAAGATCGCCTGGGCCGACGCGATCGTCTTCCACTTCCCGCTGTGGTGGTTCGGGCCGCCCGCCATCCTCAAGGGCTGGTTCGACCGCGTGCTCGTGCAGGGCTTCGCTTTCGGCGTCAAGGACGACCAGGGCGGCGTGCGGCGGTACGGGGACGGCGGGCTCGCCGGAAAGCGGGCACTGGTGGTCACCTCGGTCGGTGCCCGGGAGTCCAGCTTCGGACCGCGCGGCATCCACGGGCAGGTGGAGGAGGTGCTCTTCCCGCTGCTGCACGGCACGTTCTGGTACACCGGGATGGCCGCGCTGCCGCCGCTTGTCGTGTACGGCGCGGACCGTGCCACGGCCCAGGCCGCCGACGAGGCCGCCGCCCAGCTCCGGGAGCGGCTCCGGACGCTCCCCACGGCCACGCCGATCCCCTACCGGCACGAGCGGGGCGGCGCGTACGACGAGGACCTGGTGCTCCGCCCGGACGTCGCGCGGGGGCGTACGGGGGTAGGCGCGCACGCGGAGGGCGCCCCCGGCGCGGGGTAGGTTCGCATACCCGGCCGCCTGCGACTACCCGGCCGCCCGCGATCTCGCAAGCGTTCGCCGAGGGGGTGCGCGCGATACGTGACGAAGTGGGGCTCCCCGCAAACTAGTCTGGTGAGCAGCAAACGGGCAGCAAAGCTGTCACGGATCCGGAGGGGAGGGCGCCGAGGTGGGCGACGCAGCGTCGAAGGCCGGCCGCACCGGGCCCTCGGACTCCACTGCACCCGTCGGCTGGCGTCAGGCCCGGCCGGGGAGAGTGACCAGGGTCCTGGCCGGGGTGCTGGCCGTGCTGTGTGTGACGGTCCTGGTGAGCGCGGGCACCCTGCGCGGCACGGTGCTCAACCGCGGCTTCTACCAGGGCGTCCTGGACGACGAGCGGGCGTACGACCGGCTGTACGACGAGGTGCTCGTCGACCCGGAGGCACAGCCGGTGACCAGGAGCCTGCTGGCGCGTCTGCCGGTGCCCGAGTCGGTGGTGACGGCGAACCTCAAGACCGTGCTGCCGATGGCCACCGTAAGGAAGCTGACGGGCGATCAGATCGCCGCGCTGCTCCGCTACCTGCGGGGTGACACCGACAGTCTGAGCCTGTCGGTGGACCTCACACCGGTGCTGGCCAATCTGAGCGATCTGGGCGAGGTGTATCTGGGCAGCCTGGTTTCCGGCACCGAGGAGCGCACCGAAGCCGATCTGGACGCCGCCCTGGAGGCGATGGAAACCGCTCTCGACGATCTCGCCGCAGGCCGCAGGCCCTCCGGTCTGCCCCGCGTGGAGCTCGGCGACAAGGCGGTCCAGGACGCGACCCGCCTGCTGCTCTCCGGTGTGCCGAAGGGCGAACGGGAGGCGCTGCACGCCCAGGTCGAGGGGGCGCTCTCGGTGGGAGACGTGGCCACGGCCCTGGCCGCGGTCGGTCCGCATCTGCCGGGCACCACGGCAGGCACCGGCGGCGAGAAGGCGGAGCAGGACCTGCTCAAGATCACCGATGGCGGCCAGTGGAACGTGGCCGAGGACTTGCAGAACTCGGGCGCGGACACCGGCGCGCTGCATTCGGCACGCGGCATCACCCACCTCACCATGGGGCTGGTGCAGACGCTCGCCGCCGGTGCGGGCATCGCGGCGGTCGTCCTCCTGTGGCTCTTCGGGCCCCGGACCCGGGCGCGGCGCCTGCGTCTCCTCGCCCGCCTGCTCCTCATGGGCGGCGCCCTGACCGCCTCCGTCTTTCTGCTGGCACGGTGGCTCGCTGACGCCTGGCTGTGGACGCCGCCCGCCTCATGGCCGCCTTCGCTGGCCGCCCTGGTGACGGACCTGGAGCGGACGGGCCTCCGCTCTCTCGTCGACGCCGGACTGCTCGCCTCGCTCCTGCCGTTGGGCGCGGGCCTGCTGCTGTTCGTCGTCTCCGTCGCGTGGGAGCGGCGCGCCGCGGGCCGTTCGCTGTCGCTGCGTGCGCGGAAGGCCGCGCTGGGCGGTATCGGCGTGCTCGTCACGACGACGGTCGTCCTGGGCCCCGCCCTGCTGCCGACGGCGGCGAGGGGTTCGGAGCGGATCTACTGCAACGGCTCTGCCGAACTGTGCGATCTGCGCTACGACCAGGTCGCCTACCTGGCCAGCCACAACGCGATGTCGTCGACGGCCGACAAGTTCATCAGTCCGCTCCAGGACGCCGACATCACCACGCAGCTGGACAACGGTGCCAGGGCGCTGCTCATCGACACCCACACCTGGGAGCGTCCCGACGAGATCGCCGAGCGCCTGAAGCTCTCCGAGTTCGCCCCCGACATGCAGCGGCAGGTCACCGGGCTCATCGACAAGGCGAGCCCGCCCAGGCGCGGACTCTGGCTGTGCCATGCGATCTGCCGGGCCGGAGCCGTGCCTCTCGTCGAGACCCTGCGCGAGGTGGGCGACTGGCTCGAAGAGCATCCGGGGGAACTGGTCACCCTGATAACCCAGGACGGCATCAGCGGCGAGCAGACGGCCTCCGCGTTCCGGGAGGCAGGTCTGGAGGACCTGCTGTTCACGCCCGACTCCGATCCGGAAGCTCAGTGGCCCACCCTGGGGGAGATGGTCGAGGACGACACCCGCCTTGTCGTCTTCTCCGAGAGCCAGGACGGCCCGGCCCCCTGGTATCGCAACTACTACCGGTACGGCATGGAGACGCCCTACGCCTTCAGCTCCCCCGGGGAGATGAGCTGCGAGCCCAACCGCGGCGGCAAGGACAAGGGGCTGTTCCTGCTCAACCACTTCATCACGCACGGCGGCGGCAGCCGGATCGACGCCGAAGAGGTGAACGGCAAGGACTTCGTGCTGGAGCGGGCGCGTCGCTGCGAGGCCGAACGCGGACGGCCGGTGAACTTCATCGCGGTGGACTTCACGAACCTCGGGGACGCCCAGGCCGCCGTCGAGGCGCTCAACGCCGCCCGTACGTCCTGACGTTCCGCCGAGCCAGGGTAACGATTCGACAACGACATCGACTCGAATAGTCGCCTATGCCGTACATGAGCGCTTGGTGCTACATGTGTGCGGCTAGAACGGAGCGGCCATCGCACGCCCGACCGAAAGGGCTCGCTCCGTTGCAGCATGCGAAGAGAACCAAGAAGAGAACGAAGAAGACCTCTCGGATAGTCCTCGCCACGGCCGCAGCTCTCGCCCTGCTCAGCGGCACCGCCGCCGGTGCGAGTGCGCTGGAGCCCGGCACCGGCCTCGGAGAGATCCGCGGAGCCGGCGAACCCGGCGCGATCAGCGGCGAGTACATCGTCGTGATGAAGCAGACGGGCAAGGACGCACCCGGGGCCTCCCGCCTCAAGTCCGCGCCCTCCGTACGCAGTCTGGCCGGTGACCTGCTCAAGAAGTCGGGTGCCTCCGGAGCCGAGGTCGAGCGCACCTACGCCACCGCGCTCAAGGGCTTCAGCGTCACGGCGGACGAGACGGCGGCCCGCAGGCTCGCTGCCGATCCCGCCGTCGCCTACGTCGAACCCAACCGCATCGAGCAGGGCGACGCGACGCAGGCCGACCCGACCTGGGGCATCGACCGTGTCGACCAGCGCGACCTGCCGCTGAGCGACAGCTACACCTACGACACGGACGCCTCCAACGTCACCGCCTACGTCGTCGACTCCGGTGTGCGCCTCAGCCACAGCGAGTTCGGCGGGCGCGTGAAGTCCGGCCACGACTTCGTCGACGACGACGCCACCGCCCAGGACTGCCACGGCCACGGCACGCATGTCGCGGGCACCGTCGCGGGCAGGACGTACGGTGTGGCCAAGTCGGTGAAGCTGGTCGCGGTGCGCGTACTGAACTGCGAGAACCGCGGCACCACCGCCGACGTCCTGGCGGGCTACGACTGGGTGGCGAAGAACCACGTGAAGCCCGCCGTCGCCAATATCAGCATCGGCGGCTCCGCGACCGACGCCAAGGACGCCGCCGTCACCGCCATGGTCAGGGCCGGTGTGACCGTCGCAGTCTCGGCGGGCAACAACGATGTCGACGCGTGCGAGCAGTCGCCCGCCCGCGCGCCCGCGGTGCTCACCGTCGCGGCCACCACCAGCACGGACGCACGCTGGGTATCCTCCAACCACGGCACCTGCGTTGACCTTTTCGCCCCGGGCTACCGGGTCGTCTCGGCGGGGCTCAGCTCGGACACCGCCAATGCCGTCTTCAGCGGTACGTCCATGGCGGCACCGCATGTCACCGGCGCCGCCGCACTCCGGCTCGCCGAGCATCCCACGGAGACCCCGGCTCAGGTCTCCAGCGCACTGCTGGACGCCTCCACCGAGGGCAGGGTCAGGGCAGCGGGCACTGGATCGCCCAACAAGCTGCTGTACAGCCGCTTCTGAGCTACTGTCAGCAACTCCTCACGGACAGTCCCGAGGTGCGCGGTGCCGCTGAGCACCGCGCACCTCGGTGTGTCCGGGTACGGGAGTGCGGGCCGCCGAGCCTCCGGTCCATACCAATCCCGCTGCGAGGCGAGTGCATCTGAGGGCCCGGGGGTAGAAGGGGCGTGAACCGGGGGGCTTCTCGACGCGCAAGCCGTATGAAGAATGGATGAATTCGGCCGTGGAAGAGAGCCATGGAGTGGTGGTGCCACTGCACCGCCTGGAAGTGTCCGCCCCGCACAAACTCCCCTTCGCCATCGGGACGTTCGACTCGATCGGCCCGCTGTCCCGTGCCGAGTTCCCCCACCGGCACACCTTCCACGAGATCGTCTATGTCACCGGCGGGCGGGGCAGTCATGTCGTAGATCTCTGCCGGAGACCGCTGCAGCCCCCGCAGTTGTGCGTCATCACCCCCGGCCAGGTGCACTACTGGGAGGGTGTCAGCGATCTGGACGGCTGGGTCGTGCTCTTCGACGACGCCTTTCTGCTCGCCCACCCGGGCGACCGCGATCTGCTGCGCGGCCTGGGCGAGCGCTCCGGTGCCCGGCTCGACACCGACGAGGCGGCCGACATCGAGCCGGTGGTGACCGGGATGCTGCGGGAGCACGGGGAGCAGCGCCCCGGGATGGCCTCCGTACTCCAGGCGTATCTGCACATTCTGGTCGTACGGGCGAACCGCCTGCCGGTGGACCACGACGTGCCTCTGACGCAGACGGCCACCGTACGGCCCGGCCCCGCCGCCGTCCTGTCGCAGCGGTTCGCGCGGCTGCTCACCGGCCCCGGAGGCGCCACCGGGCAGTCGGTCCGTGACTGGGCCGCGGAGCTGGGGGTCTCGGTCAGCCATCTCAGCGAGTCGGTGAAGGCGGCCACCGGGCGGACGCCGGGCCAGCTGGTCCGGCAGGCCCAAGTGCTGGAGGCCAAGCGGCTGCTGGCCAGCACCAGCCTGACCGTGGGGCGGGTGGCCCGCGAGGTGGGTTTCGCCGACGCCGCGTACTTCTGCCGCTTCTTCCGCCGGGAGACCGGCATCACGCCGGGCGAGTTCCGGCGCGACAGCGGGGTCATCACCTCCGCCCTGCCCCCGGCCGCCGGGCCTCCGCCTGGCGGGATTCACCATGCCTGCCGTACTTCGTCCATCGACGCACCACAGGCCGCTCCGTAACGTCATGGCCACGCCCGGCCGGCCGCGTCCGACACCCCCCGACGCGAAGGAGAGTCACTGTGGAAGGCGACAACTCCACGGACACACCCGCTGACGGCACCACCCCCGCCGACAGCCGCACTCCCGCGAACCGCACCGGCAACGCGGAGAGCGGAATCAGCCGCAAGTCCGTGCTGAAGGCCGCCCTGGCCGTCGGCCCGGCGGCGGCACTCCTCGGCGGTGGCACCGCGCTGGCCCGGGACAAGGCGGCGAGCGGCAGGCCGCTGACCCCGACCCCGTACTGCGACGACGGGGACGATCCGACACCGCCGCAGACGGAAGGCCCGTACTTCACGCCCGGTTCGCCCCGGCGCAGCTCGCTCACCGGCTCCGGAAGCGGCACGCTGCTGACCGTCTCCGGCTATGTGTTCGGCCTGGGCTGCCAGGTGATCCCGGACGTCCTGCTGGACTTCTGGCAGGCCGACGCGCAGGGCGCGTACGACAACATCGGCTACCGCTACCGGGGGCACCAGTACACCGACGCCTCGGGTGCGTTCAAGCTCACCACCCATGTGCCGGGGCTCTATCCGGGCCGCACCAGGCATCTGCATGTCAAGGTCCAGGCGCCCAACAGGCCGGTGCTGACCACGCAGCTCTACTTCCCGGGCGAGCCGCGCAACAACACCGACACGATCTTCGACCCGGCGCTGCTGATGGACGTGCGGGACGGCGGCGGCGGCAAGCAGGGTTCGTTCGACTTCGTCCTCAACATCCAGCAGGGCGGGGGCGATCCGGGCGAGCCTCCGGGCGGCACCTGGAGCGCGTCCGCCGACTACCGGCCCGGCGACCGGGTCACCTACGGAGGCGCCGAGTACGAGTGCCTCCAGGGTCACCAGGCCACGACGGGCTGGGAGCCGCCGAACGTACCGGCGTTGTGGCGGCGCCTTTGACACCTGTGATCCGCACCGCACGTGTACAGCGTGTGCCACGTGTGACGCGGTGAGCAGGTCCGGGCCCGGGGGCGGTTGACAGGGGCGCCCACCGGGCCCTCGCCCACCGGGCGGCGGGTGTGGGCCGCCGCCCGGTGGGCTTCCGCGCGAGCGCGATCCAGAGCGCGCGCGGCGCGACTTGGCTTGGCCGCGGCCGGTCAGCGAGTCGGCTTCTTGCCCGTCACGCCGAGATGCACCAGCAGCGCCAGGTTCGGCTTCAGTTCGGACTGCTTGACGCCCCAGCTCTGGAAGCCCTTCTGATGCCCGGCGACAGCGGCGAGCATCGCGGCCAGCGAACCGGCGATCGCCGCCGGGTTGACCTCGCGGTCCACCTTGCCCCGGCCCTGGAGATCCTTGATGGATTCCGTCAGGGAGCCCGCCACGGCGTTGAGGATCTTCATCCGGATCCGGTAGAACCGCTTGTCGCCCTCGGCGGCGCCCAGGTCGACGACGCGCAGGATCGCGTCGTGCTTGCGCCAGAACGACAGGAAACCGTCGACCAGTTCCTCCGCCGTCTGCCAACCGGCCTTGCCCGTCCATGAACGGTCCGCGACGAGCGCGTTCAGGCTCGCCGCCTCCTTGGCCATGTACTCGGCGATCTCCAGTACGGCGCCCTCGACGTCGGGGAAGTACTGGTAAAAGGTCGCGGGAGACGTGCCCGCCTTGCGCGCGACGTCGATGACCTTGACATCGCGGTAAGGCGAGGAGTTGAGCATTTCGCCGAGGCAGTCGAGCAGCTTCTGGCGGGTCGCCTGACCGCGGCGCCCGGCTACGCGGCCGTCGACTGTTCGCACCTGTCCTGTCATGCCGTCAGCTTACCGAGGGGTGATCCGTGCGCGATTCGACCGCATGCAAACGGGTTTCCGTGACTGTCAGTGGCGGGGGATACCTTCTGTGCAGCGGGTCGGGAGAGGCCGGATGGCCGGGAGAGGCCGGTGAGAGATCTGCTGAAGAGAGAGGGGGAAATGCCCGTGCGCAGGTCAGGAGGGAGCCGGGGCAAGAGTGACATGTCTGCTTTCTGGTGAACCATCCGGTTATCCCAGTGCAGCACGGTGCGACCCCGCTGCCCCGGGTTCGCTACGGTCGCCTTAGCCAGGAAGAATCGGTCTCCGGGCCCAGGTCCTGGACGGCAGTGAGAAGCTGCACGGGGCGGGTACGAAGCAAACGCCCCTACGGGGAGGTGGCAGGCAAGTGGTGGAGCAGCTGACACAGCACGATCCGCGACGGATCGGGCCGTTCGAGGTGCTCGGCCGTCTCGGTGCCGGTGGCATGGGGCTGGTCTATCTCGCGCGCTCGGCATCGGGCCGACGGGTGGCGATCAAGACGGTGCGGACCGAACTCGCCGAGGATCAGCTGTTCCGCGTGCGCTTCACGCGGGAGGTCGAGGCCGCACGGGCGGTCAGCGGCTTCTACACCGCTGCTGTCGTGGACGCCGACGCGCGCGCAGCGGTTCCCTGGCTGGCGACCGCGTATGTGCCCGCGCCGTCGCTGGAGGAGATAGTCAATGAGTGCGGCCCGCTGCCGGTGCAGGCGGTCCGCTGGCTGGCCGCCGGTATCGCCGAGGCGCTGCAGTCGATCCACGGCGCGGGTCTCGTCCACCGCGACCTCAAGCCCTCGAACGTACTGGTGGTCGAGGACGGCCCGCGCGTCATCGACTTCGGCATCGCCTCCGGGGTCTCGAACACCCGTCTGACCATGACCAACGTCGCCGTCGGCACTCCCGCCTACATGTCACCCGAACAAGCACGGGACTCGCGCAGCGTCACCGGTGCGAGTGACATCTTCTCGCTCGCCTCCACCCTGGTCTTCGCCGCCACCGGCCATGCGCCCTTCCACGGCGCCAACCCGGTCGAGACGGTCTTCATGCTGCTCCGGGAGGGCCCCGACCTGTCGGGCATGCCGGAGGACCTGGGCCCGCTGATCGACTCCTGTATGCGCATGGCGGCCGAGGAGCGGCCCAGCCCGGCCGACCTCCAGACGCAGCTCGCGCCGCACCTCTTCTCCTCTGCGGGGGACGACAGCGGCACGGCCTCGGCCTGGCTGCCCAGCGGAGCGGTGGCGCTGATCGAGCGCAAGCGCGGAGCGCGTACGCCGCGACCCCAGGGGCAAGGCCAGGGCGGCCAAGGCCAGGGAGTCCAGGGTCAGGGAGGCCAGGGCGACCGGGGGCAGGGCCAGGCAGGCGGGCCCCGGCACGGGGCCGGCACGCCACAGAGCTCCGCCGTCGCCGGGCCGGACCTCGCCGCGATGCCGCAGCCGCACGCCTCGCCGCCGTCGCACGCCGCCCCGCCCCCGCCGCCCGCGTCCCCGCCGGAAACCGGCGCGGGCCCGCCCGTGAGGGCACCGTACGCACCCGACACCGCCCCCATGGGGGCGAACGCCGCCGAGAGCTCGGACTGGGACACGGCCTGGCGCCCGGAGGGCCGCGGCAGCATCCCGGCCGGCCCCGGCGGCCCCGCAGCGGTGGGCGCCGGCGGGTACCCGGCTGCCTCTCTCGCCTCCCCGCCCGCCGCACCGCCGAGCGCGCCCGGTCCGGACGGGTCGCACGTACAACTGCCCGGCGCCAAGGTGCCCATCGGCCCCGGCCCGCGCCGGACGGACGACCTCCGGGAGCCCGACCCGGCTTCCGGCCCCGGCTCCGGCTGGGTGCGCCCCCCGAACGGCGCCCACGGTGCCCACGCGGCCGCGCCCCCGAGCCCGCCCGCACACGCGGGGCACGCCGCGCACGCCGCGCCTCCCGTCTCCTCCCCGGGGCCGTCGAGGGCCGGGCCGCCGCCCCGCCCTCCGGCACCCGGCACCCCAGCCGCACCACCGGCTCCGCCCTCCGCGCAGCAAGTCCCGCCGCCCGACGGGGGCACACCGCCCCGCTGGCGCCCGTGGCGCTTCCGGATGTCCAACGACGTGTGGGGGACCCCGGTCGTCGCCGACGATCTGCTGTACGTCACCTCCTTCGAGGTGCACGCCCTCGACGTCGCCACCGGGCGGCGCCAGTTCAAGACCCGCGAGGTCGCCTGGTCCATGGCCGTCTCGGGCGGCCGGGTGCACGCCTCGGACGGGCCGAGTCTGTACGCACTGGACGCCGCCGACGGCTCCGAACGCTGGCGGCTGGCCACCGACGGCTGGGTCTACTCACTGAAGGTCGACCGGGGCACCGTCGTGACCGGCACCCGCGGCGGCGGAGTACAGACATGGGAAGCGTCGACCGGCGAACGGCTGTGGGAGCTCTCGGGGGCACAGGCCGACTTCGAAACCCCGGAGGCCGGGCCCGTCATACACAACGGCACCGTCTACACCTGGGGTGACGGGCGGCTGTACGCAATGGAGGCGCGTACGGGCACCGAGCGGTGGGCCTACCCGGTCGGCGACTCCTCCGCCACCGGCGGCGTCCCCGTGCGGCTCACCGTCGCGGACGACGGCGCGGTCTACATCTGCGCCGGATCGCGCGTCTTCGCCCTGGACGCGGCGAGCGGCGCCGAGCGGTGGCGCTTCGACGCCCCGGCCGCCTTCCTGTGCGCCCCGGCCTTCGTGCCGGGCCCAGCAGTGGCGGGCGGCGGCATCTACCTCGCCGACTACCTCGGCACGGTCTACGCCCTCGACGCCGTCAACGGCCACGACCGCTGGCGCATCGCCACGGAGTCGCGACACTCCACCGAGCCGGTCGTCGTCGTGGACGGCCTCGTCCACCTCGGCAGCGGCGGGGCGCTCTACACGCTGGACGCGGTCAGCGGCACGCCCCGGTGGCGATTCGCGGCGAGCGGCGACGTCATAGGCGCCCCCGTGGTGGCCGCCGGCCGCGTGCACTTCGGTTCCGCCGACCACTGCCTCTACACGCTGGACGCGGTGGGTGGCCAGCTCCGCTGGAAGCTGGCCACCGGCGGTGAGATCACCGGCTCCCCGGTGGCGGTGGGCGGCGTGATCTACGCCTGCAGCAAGGACCGTTGCGTGTACGCCCTCGATGCGGCCAAGGGCACGGGGCAGTCCCGGCAGGGGTAGGCTCCGACGTTCGGGCTGCGGGGAGGTCAGCTCAGGCGGCGTCGCGGTGGTCGTGACGGCCGGATCCGTGGCCGTGGCCATGGCCGAGATGCTGCACTCGGTGCAGCAGCCGACGGGGCAGCGGCTCCTTCCTCGAAACGTCGGTCTCCGCGTCCGCCTGCGCGCCGGTCTCCGCACCGGCAGTGACACCCGTGGCGCCATGCCGCGCGGGCTGGGCTCGCGTGTCCCTGCCGGTGTCCTTTCCGGCGTTCCCGCCGGCGCCCGCGCCCGGGATCACGTTGCGTCCGTTGTCGAGGCGCATGCCCTGCTCTTCGGGCACGACCGTCACGGGCGGCTCCGCCCCCGCGTCCGCGTCCGAATGCGGCTCGGCGTCCGCAGCCGCGTCGGCCGTCTCCAGGTCCGTGGTTCCGGCGTCGCGCGCCTCCACGCGGGGGTCGCGCGCCTGTACGGCTGTCGGCGTGGGCTCGGTTCCGGGCTCCGTTCCGGGCTGGGTTCCGGGGCGGCGGTGGGGGTGGGGTGGGGCGGTGGGCGGGGGTGTCCGCTCGGACGTGGCGGCATCACCGTGGTGCGCGGCGGCTGCCCCGACTGCGGCCGCTCCGCCTGCGGCGGCTGCTCCTGCGCCCGCCGCCGTATCGGAACGGCCCCCGCGCCAGTGGGACCGGGAGTCCCAGCGCGACTCCCGCTCCTCCATACCGCCGGGTACCCGGTGCCGTCCGCGCCGCTTGCGCCTGCCCCGCATCGCCGACGCGCCCACGAGGATCACCAGACCACCCGCCAGTGCCAGCGCCACACCCGCGCCGAGGCCCGTCTCGCCGCCCGCCGTGAGGCTGCCCGCAGCCTGGCCCTGGCGCACCATCCAGAGGATCGTGAAGCCGAGCACCACGACTCCGGCGAGCGCCACCAGCAGCACCGACCGCAGAGCCATACCGATCAGCGCCAACAGCGAGGCCGCGGCCAAGGGCACGAACAGCCCGCCCCACAGCCCCGCGTCTGCTCCACTGATCCCGTCCGGCGTGAACAGCTCACCGAGACGGAAATCCTGCCCGTCACGGGCGCCGTACCAAGAGAGGAAAGGGCTCCACACTGCCGCTGCCGCTCCGATGAGGGCCAGCAGGGAGCCGATCAGGTTCCTGATCATCGCCGTGCCGCCTCGCTTCCCGTACGGGTACGCACAGTGCGATTGCCGCAATTCACGCTACGCCGACGGGAAACCCGGCGCTACCGGAGCCATCCGTGGGCGGATTCCGCCGACGGTTCGGACCCGACAGTCAGGGGTGGATCAGCTTCAGCTTGGGGAAGTAGGTCCGATAGCGACTCTGATCCCGGGTGACCAGACTGTGTCCCGCCACTGAAGCGTGTGCGCCGATGTAGAAGTCAGGGAGAGGCGCTCGCTTGCTGCCCCCGCTGCGCCGGTAGAGGGCGAACGCCTTGCCTGCGAGGAACGCGGCTGGATAAGGAAGCGCCTCGCGGGTGAAGTCCTGCGGGGGAAGGGCCGCGTCAAGATCCTCGAGCCGTGCGTATCGCACCGAGACCTCCGCGTAGATGATGGGGTTGATCACCACGGGACCCGAATCCGCGGCGTCGGCCAGCGCCTGCTCGGACCACGTGCGCCACACCGGATCTTCGCCGAGGACGTCCAGCAGCACACACGTGTCGATCAGAGTGGCGTCACTCACCGCGCAGGAACTCCATCAGCTCGTCTGTACTCATCCCGTCGGTAGCGGCGTCGGTGCCGCTGCCACGCAGTCGACGCACCATGCGGTGGCCCCGGCTTTCCGCGCGTTCCGCACGGTTGATCGTCAGCACGCCATCGACCTCTATGACATCGATCTCGTCGCCTTCGTGAAGGTGGTGCTTGGCCCGCAGGTCAGCGGGGATGGTGACCTGTCCCTTGGAGTTCAGCAGCATGACCGGCAGCCTCCTTGAGTATTACGTGTCACGCGTAATACTACTACGATGCCCGGTCATGCCCCCGCGTATGCGCCGTGCCCGTGAACGCCGCCTGATCCGCGCGGGCCGTTGGCCGTCGCCACCATCCCGCTCGGCGGTGAATGGGGCGGTGCGGGCGCTCAGATGGGGTGTGGGGCGCGGCTGAACGGCAGCTGGGGGGTCTGGGCCGTCTGGCGGCCCAGGATGAACGAGGTGATGCGCTCGGTGGTCTCCACCGGCCGTTCCAGGCCCAGCATGTGCCCGCCGCCGTCGATCAGGGCGAACGAGGCGTCCAGGCGGTCCGCGAGCCGCCGGCCGCCGCTCGGAGGGGTGAAGGTGTCCTGCTCGCCGTTCACGACAAGCGTCGGGAGGGGGAGCGGCGAGAACTCCGTCCGGAAGTCGAGCAGGCGCAGCGTGCCCTGGATGTAGTTGTCGAACGCCCGCGCGGGGAGCTGGCGCATCTGGCCGCGCAGCACGCGGGCGATGGCCTTGCGGCGGCGGTGCGCGGCCGTCACGGAGGGCGGCAGGTAGAGGTCGACCACGATCTGGAGGAACGTGTCCAGGTCGTCCGCCTTCAGCGCGTCGATCGCTCGGTGGAAACCCGCCCGCGTCTCGTCGGACAGCCCGTCCTGTGCCGAGACCATGGCCAGGCTCGCTGCCCGGTCGGGGTGACGCTTGGCGAAGATGTATCCGATGAGGCCCCCGTAGCACGCGCCGACGATGTTCGCCTTGGCGATGCCCGCGTGGTCCATGGCCGCCGCCAGGGCGTCCGCGAGGAAGTCGAACCCGTAGCGGGAGGGGAGCACGGGGACGTCGCCCCAGCCGGGCAGGTCGATCGTCATGATGTCGCTCACGGCGCGGAAGGGGCCCTCGCCGGGCACCCAGGCGTACTTGTCCTGGAGTGCGCCGCCCAGCAGTACGAACGGCTCGGTCTGCGCGCTGGGGTGTTGCAGCAGGCGGTACGAGCAGGGGTAGCCGTCGAAGGTCATGCCCCTGAGCTGCTCGGGGATGACCCCCTGCCCGGGCGGTGACGCCGCAGCCCGGCGCTTGTGTGCGGTGGCGGCGGGTTCGGACGTGAGCATGAGTGCTCCTCCCATGGGTTGGTACGGGCGTTTGCGCTGGACCGCTGGCGCCGCACGCCCGCCACGGGTAGTTACAATAAAGCTTCATAGCGTGAAATCCCGCCATTACGCCCCGGGTGCCGGACTCACTTCGAACCGTTCTTGGCCGTGACGGTGGGGGTGGCGGCGGCGTGGGTGGGGTGGCGGGGCCGGTCCGGTGACGGTCCTTCCGGAACGGCATGATGTACGAGCCGCAAGCGGCCGCACATCACGCTTGAGTGTTCCGGAAGAACCGCCCCCTCCCCGTCCCCTCCCGCTCGTCGTCCGCCGGCCGCGTCACGCCCGGTTGAACGCCCCCGCTTTGACCTTGGCCAGGAATATCGCGAGGCGGACGGGCGTGGTGGCGAGTGTTTCGGCAGGCCGGTCGCTCTCCCGGACCGCGATACTGCTGCCAAGGGCGGCGAGTTCGATGCAGTCGCCTTCCGTGCCGGAGAAGGAGGACTTCTGCCAGTTGGGGGGTGGGTTCATCCGTCTTCCGGTCACCTTGGGCGGGGGAAGGCCAGGTCTGCCTTTATGCACCTGAGTAGCGCGTTGACGCGGCGGTGTTCGCTGATGAGAACGCTACCGGGGTCGTCACTCTCGCGGAGTGCCATGGCGCCGCCGACGGAGGCCAGTTCAACACACTCGCCTCCTTCCTGTGAGAAAGAGGACTTCTGCCAGGTTGTCGGTTCCGACATCGACATCCCTTTCATAGACCGTGAGCAATGCTCCGGATGAGATCGCGTGACTTCTGCCTGTCGAGTGCCCCGGCGTCGACGAGGCTGAAGATAGCGCGGAACTTCTTCAGCTGTGCGTCGGCATCGAGGAAGCTGACACTCTGTGCGCTGTCGATCTGGACGGTGTCGAGCTGCGGAACAGGGCCGCCCATGTGCAGCATGGCGTGGCCGGAACCGATGTAGGTTTCTGCCTCAAAGGGAATCACCCGCACCTCTACGTGCGGCAGTTCGCCGATGTCCTGCAAGTGCTCCAGTTGACTGCGCATCACTTTGCGACCGCAGAAACGCATGCGCAGCGCCGCCTCGTGGATGACGGCTCTGTACGTCGGTGGTCGCTCACGGAAGAGGATGCCGCGACGCTCCATGCGATGTTGTACGAGCGCCTCCAGTTGGTCATTGGGCAAGGGAGGTACCACGTAGCCGAAGATGGTGCGGGCGTACTCCTCTGTCTGCAAGACGCCTGGCGCATGCGTGATTTGGAGGGCGTTCAGCCACGTGGCGTGATGCTCAATCTCCGATACGTCCCGGACTGATGCCGGGAGGATGCCGCGATACGCCTCCCACCAGCCCTGCCCGCGTTGCTCGTGCGTCATGGCTGCAAGAGCCTCGATCAGAAATACGTCGCCACATTCGTAGTATGCGGCGATGCGCCGCAGCCGCGCTTCACTGACGCCAAGTCGGCCTGCCTCTATGTGGCTGACCTTCGCGGGGTCAACGCCGAGCAGCTTCGCGGTGTCTCGTGCTGTCAGCGCTGCGGCCTCGCGCATCCTGCGCAGCTCTCTGCCGAGGCGCTCTTGGCGGGCGGTCGGCGTACTCCTCAGCGGCATCGTGATCCTTCCGTTCGTCTCACCCTCACACGGGAGCGAGCGTCCGGGCGAGCACAGGGGTCATGGTTGCAGTACCGCATGGTTGCCCCGTACGTCTACGTGACGTACCTCTCACGCGGAGGTTGCGGCAGCTGCCCGCTGCCCTGACTCCCGTGTGCTGCCTGTGAGTCGGAAGCACACCCCTTCACGACCGGCCGGTCATTCCGGGGAGGGGCCCGTCACCGCGTGGCGTTCCGCGACGGAACCCCCGGAGGGGCGAACCCATGAGCAGCCGCTGCCCACTTCGTCGCGTCCGTGCTGCGGTCGTTGGGGCTGAAAAGCATCGTTGACGCGGTCACCCTCTGCACGTCCGAGGTGGTGACCAACGCGGTCGTGCACGCCACCGGCCGGGGCTCGCTTCTGTGGCTCTCCGTGGGGGCGCTGGAGGTGCGCGTCACCGTGTACGACGGCAGCGGCATGCCGCCACGGCCAAGGGCCGTGGTGGATACCGGCGAGTCCGGGCGCGGCCTGCATCTCGTCGCGGCGCTCTCCGACGCGTGGGGCACCGTACGGGGCTCCCCGTTCGGGCCGGGCGGCGTGGACGGGAAAGAGGTGTGGTTCGAGGTGGCGTTCCCCGCCCGGCCATAGCAATGCGGGGCCGAGTCGACGACTCGGCCCCGTGACCACCTGGAATATCAGGTTCCGTGGCGGTTGCCCTGATCCGGGCCCGAAAGGGGTATTGAGGTTCCGTGGCGGTTCGCCAGGATCTCGGTGGAAGCCTGGGAACTCCCCTGGGCCAGTGCCTGCTGATGGTGCGCCAGGGCGGGCGCTGCCGCTCCGGCGATAATGCCTGCGCCGAAGGCGGCAAGCACGAGGAATTTCTTGGGGCGGGTCACGGCAACTCCTCTGTACGGGACTGGACTTCCCGCCGTGGCAGCTCAACGCCTTGGTGGGACCTGTTACTTACAGTCTGTGCCGAGAAGCGACCGTTTAGCACTGAAGTTCGGACAGATTCCTGCCATGCACATTGGGGCCCGGCTCCGGCGGTCCCCCTCTTCGCCGCCGATGCCGGACCCCATGTATCCCCCGTGCGGTGTTGGCTCTATTTGGCAGGCTCCGACGTGCCGTGACGGCTGTCGGTGCCGTCCTCCGTGGTCTCGTCGGAGGTCAGGTTGGACGGGATCGAGGTGCCGTGGCGGCTCTTGGTGCTGAGGTTGGACGGAATCGAGGTGCCGTGGCGGCTCTTCGTGCTGATGTCCGTCGGCTCGCTCGTGCCGTGGCGGCTCTCGTCGGGCTCGGTCGCAGTCGTTTCCTCGTGAGCGGTCATGGTGGCTGACTCCTTTGTAGACAAGCGTTGTCACGGCCCGCCCGGCGGCTCCCCCGTGGGCCGCCGGGCGGGCGCTCCAGAGCCGCTCAACCCTACTGGGACAGCGGCTTCTTTCCCCCCATCGATCCGCTTGCCCCCCGAGGCGGCGGGTCGATGTAGAAGAGCATGCCGGTCGCCGATAAACGATCGATGAACGTTTGCTGCCGGTGCTGTCTCAGGCTGCGACGGACGGCATGAGCAAGTCCCGTACCTCGTCCGTCTCCGACGAGCCCAACTGCTCGAACACCGCCAGCGCGTCCGTCCAGATGGCGCGTGCGCGGTCCGTCTGGCCCAGGGCGTTCAGGGACTTGCCGAGCACCAGCAGGACCGTCGCACGGCGCCACTCTCCACCGAGTACGCGCAGCGCGAGAGCCTGTTCCGCATGGGCGGCTGCCTGTCCGGGGCGCTGCGCCGAGAAGTGGGCCTCGGCGATGCGGAAGTGCGTGACGCCCTCCCACTGGCCCTGACGGATCTCGTGGAAGATGGCCAGCGCTTGATTCAGTTCGTCGAGCCCTTCGGGGATTCGGCCGGCCTGTACCAGCGCAGTGCCGAGGGTGTACCTGCAGTTGGCCAAGCGCAGGGCCTGCCCGTGCGCCTCCTGGAGCACGACGCTCTGCCGGGCCAGCCCGATCGCGCTGTCGTAGTGGCCCAGCGCCATGCGGCTGCGCGCGAGGTTGCACAGGGCGCTCGCCTCGGAGACCGGGTTGCCGTGGTGGCGGAAGGCGAGGAGGGCCTCGGAGAGGTATTCCTCCGCGTCGGTGTACCGGGCCTGGTAGTTGGCGACGATGCCGCGGTCGTTGAGGGAGTAGGAGGCGGAGATCGGGTCCTCGACGGACTGGCCGAGGAGTCCGGCCAGGCGGGCCTGCTCGTCGGCCTCGTCGAAGCGGCCGGTGGCCAGGCAGACGCCCGTGAGCACGGAACGCACCCGCGCCTCGGCGTGCGGCTCGCGGGCCTCGTGCGCGGTCTCCAGGAGCGCTGTGGCGGCCTGTTCGTAGGAGCGGATGTTCACGCCCGACTCGGCGAGGCCGCTGGTGGCCATCAGGAGGTCGGCGGCGCGGCGGAGCGTCGCGCCGGAGGTCAGTTGGCGGGCGCAGGCCAGGAAGCAGGCGGACTCGGCCAGCAGCCAGCCGATCGCCTCGTTCTGGCCGGTGAAGTGCAGGCCCTCCGCAGTCGTCGGCTCCAGGTAGTCGGCCAGGCTTTCCCCCGGCTGGTCCAGGGCGTACACGCGGGCCGCGGTGGCGAGGTAGAAGTCCAGGAGGCGGGAGAGGGCGGCGTCGCGTTCGCTCGGGGGTTGTTCGTCGCGTTCGGCGCAGGCGCGGGCGAAGAGGCGGAGGAGGTCGTGGAAACGGTAGCGGCCGGGGGCGGCGGATTCCAGGAGGGAGGTGTCGACGAGGGATTCGAGGAGGTCCTCGGTCTCGTCGGGGGTGCGGTCGAGCATGGAGGCCGCCGCGTGGAGGGAGATGTCGGGGCCGTCGGCGAGGCCGAGGAGGCGGAAGGCGCGGGCCTGGTCCTTGTCGAGCTGGCTGTAGCCGAGTTCGAAGGTGGCTTTGACGGCTTGGTCGCCTGCCTGGAGTTCGTCGAGG
>NZ_JAJAGO010000010.1 GCF_025165795.1 Streptomyces gossypii | reverse complement strand
CGCTCTTGGCGTCGCCGCGGTGCCGGGCGTCCGTGGTGATGATCGGCGCGTCCGGCCCGATCTGCAACGCCTCCCGCACCTCCTCCGGCGTATACGGCTGATGACCGTCAAACCCGTTCAAAGCGATCACGAACGGCAGACCGGAGTTCTCAAAATAATCCACCGCCGGAAAACAGTCCGCCAACCGACGCGTGTCCACCAGCACCACCGCACCGATCGCACCACGCACCAAGTCATCCCACATGAACCAGAAACGATCCTGACCCGGCGTACCGAACAAATACAGAATCAGATCCTGATCCAACGTGATCCGACCGAAATCCATCGCCACCGTCGTCGTGGTCTTGTCCGCCGTATGCGTCAGATCATCGATACCCGCCGAAGCCGACGTCATCACCGCCTCCGTACGCAGCGGATTGATCTCCGAGACCGCACCGACGAAGGTCGTCTTCCCCACACCGAACCCACCAGCCACCACAATCTTGGCCGAGGTCGTGGAGCGGGCAGCCGCACCGCCGCTAGAGCTTGCGAAGTCCACTGAGCACCCTTTCGAGCAGTGTCACGTCTGGCTGGCCGTCGGCGGTCGAGTCGCCGCCGCCAGGCTGGTGGATGGCGACGAGCCCGGCCTCGGCCAGATCGGCGACGAGAATCCGGGCTACGCCGAGCGGAATGGAGAGCAGTGCGGAGATCTCGGCGACCGACTTGATCTCGTAGCACAGGTGACAGATCCGCTGGTGCTCGGGCAACTGGCCCTGGAGCTGGGCGGTTTCCGCCGTGGTGTGCACCAGCGCCTCGATGGCGAGCTGGTAGCGCGGCCTGGTCCGGCCGCCGGTCATTGCGTAAGGGCGCACCAACTGCTGCGGCTCGCCGCGGCCCTCTCCGCCACCGGCCTCGGGGCGGGGGCTCGACGACGGCGCCGGCTGGATGCGGGAGGGCGGGCGTGGCGCCTGCTGCTGCGGCGGCGCGGGCGGCTGCCGCTCGTACTGTGGCGGGTGCACCGGCTCGCGTGAGGGCTGGGGCTGCTCTTCCCGCACGTGGTCGCTGGGCGCGGAGGGGAAATTGAAGCGCTTCAGGGGAGACCCCGGAAGCTGCTGGTCGCGGCCATTCCCGTACGACGGGCCGCCTGGGGGCGTTGTCACGATTCCTCCTCCGGCTCACGGACTAGCGGGCCACACTTGCCAGTTACTGCCTCAGCTTCTCAAGCGGGCACCGCGTCCCCGCACCTTATGGGGCAGAGCCGCATTGCGCACGACCTGTCTCCTGTTTGAGAACTAGTTGAGCAGGCTTCCTTGCAGTTCCGCGCGGAGATCGGGAGTGAGAACCGTCCCCGTGCGGTCGACAAGAAGGGCCATCTCGTACCCGACGAGACCGATGTCGGCCTCCGGGTGCGCGAGAACGGCCAGTGAGGAACCGTCCGAGATCGACATGATGAAGAGGAAACCACGCTCCATCTCCACCACCGTCTGATTCACGGCACCTCCCTCAAAGATCCGGGACGCCCCCGCCGTGAGCGAGGTCAGACCCGACGCCACCGCAGCCAGTTGATCGGCACGGTCACGCGGGAAGCCCTCGGACAACGCAAGGAGCAGTCCGTCGGCGGAGACCACCACTGTGTGGGAGACACCGGGGGTGTTGTCCACGAAGTTGGTGATCAACCAGTTCAGGTTCTGCGCCGCCTGGCTCATCGGGCTCACACTAACGCTCCTGATCGTAGGTGCTGCCGGGGCCGAAGCCCTGTCGGTCGTTCTGGGTGGTGTCACCGGTGGTTCGTCCCCGGCGGACACCGCGATGCAGGTTACTCAGTCTGCCGCGCACATCTTCCGGGGACCGGGAGATGTGCGGACCGCCCTGGGGGTCCTGCTCCGCTGTGCCCTCGACCAGGTTGGCCCTGGGCACCCGCCGGGGAAGACCGGATTCAGTGACGCCGCCCGCTTCCGGTTCACGCAGTCTGCCTGCCCGGTCCCGACGGTCGTCGTTCACCGAGGTCCACTCGGAATGGGCATTCTCCGAATGGTCCGGCGGTGCCGGCAGGGACTCCTGCGACTGCTGGTCCGGAGATTCCGTTTGGGGCTGTTGCTGCGCTTCCGGGCCTTCTTCCCACTGCTGCCACCCCGGGTCACGACGCGGCAGCCCTGCGCCGGTGGTCGAGCGGAACGTGCTCGGTGAGGGACCCGGTCGTTCGAAGCCTACGTGGTTGCCGGTGGGGTCGGAAATGCCTTCGACAGATTCCGCTTCCGGCTGGTCCGGCTGCTGCTGACCGTACGGGGACTGCTGTAGGCCGTAGCCGGGATCCGAATGGAGGGGCTGGTCGGGCCGGCCCGGTCCAGCATGATCGTTACCAGACTGATCGCTACTGGTCTGACCATATCCACCCTGGACATAGCCCTCCTGGTCATACCCGGTCCGGCCATAGCCGGTCGGCTCGTAACCGGACGCACCGTACTCGTTCTGGGGATACTGGTTCTGCTGGTAGCCGATCTGGGGATGCCCCGCCTGAGGGTCTCCGGCCTGGGGATGCCCCGCCTGGGAGTGTCCCGCCTGGAGGTGCTCGGGCTGCTGGGGGTGCTCAGCCTGGTACCCGGTCTGCCCGTGGCCCGCGTGTCCGGGCGGGGTCTGCTCGCCGAAGTTCTGCTGCCGTGCCTCGACCGCCGCACGGCGCTCCTCCCGCTGCACCGAGCGGTTGACGGAGTCGAACGCCGAAGGAGCCGAGCCGGGCTCAGCCGGACGGTAGCTGGCGTCGTCGAAACCGAGCTCCGCGGCCGACGGCAGGCTGCTGTCGACGACCGGCGGCGCTGCGTAGGGCTGGACAGTGGTCCCGGGCTGCTCGGTGACGATCGGGGAGACCGTGAAGTCCTCCGCAGGCGCCTCCTCGGCCTCGCCCCCGCCACCACGCGTGATCACCTCGGGCAGCATGACCAGCGAGGTGGTGCCCGCCGCAGCCCCCGAGGGCCGGAGCTGGACCCGGATGCTGTGCCGGTTGGCGAGGCGGCCGACGACGAAGAGGCCCATCCGCTGGGAGATCGAGGCATCCACCGTGGGCGGGTTCGCGAGCTTGTGGTTGATGTCCGCGAAGTCCTCGGAGGTCAGGCCGATGCCCTTGTCGTGGATCTCGATCATCACCCGACCGTCCGGCAGCCGGGTCGCGGTGATCTCGACCTTGGTATGCGGCGAGGAGAACGAGGTGGCGTTCTCCAGCAGCTCGGCGAGCAGATGCACGAGGTCGGTCACCGCAGCACCGTGGATTTCGCTCTCCGGCACGCCGGACAGTTCGATGCGGTTGTAGTGCTCCACCTCCGAGGAGGCGGCGCGCAGGACGTCGACCAGCGGCACGGGCTCGTTCCACCGCCGGCCGGCCTCCTCGCCCGCCAGGACGAGCAGGTTCTCGCCGTTGCGCCGCATACGGGTCGCGAGATGGTCCAGCCGGAAGAGGCTCTCCAGCTGCTCCGGTTCGGCCTCGTTGTTCTCCAGGCTCGTGATCAGTTCGAGCTGCCGCTCGATCAGGCCCTGATTGCGGCTGGAGAGGTTGGTGAAGATTGCATTGACGTTTCCTCGCAGGAGCGCCTGTTCCGCCGCGAGGCGTACGGCCTCTCGGTGCACCTGGTCGAATGCGCGGGCAACCTCGCCGATCTCGTCCCGGCTGTCCAGGGGTATCGGCTCGACGCGGGTGTCGACGCGGCCCGGCTCGGTGCGCGACAACTGGTCGACCAGCATCGGAAGACGCTGCTCGGCGACGCCGAACGCCGCGTTCCGCAGAACGCGCATGCTGCGGCCCATGGAGCGTGCCATCATCCCGGCGACGAGGAAGGCCAGCAGGAGGGCGGCCAGCACGGCGCCACCGTTGACGAAGGCGTCTCGCTTGGCGTCCGCGGATATCTGCTCGGTCTCCTTCACCGCGTCGCCGGCGAGCCGCTTCTCGACCGCGCGATAGGCGTCGAACTCGGCGGTAGCGGCGCTGAAGTAGCTCTCGGGGGTGATTCCCCTGTCCTTGAGCGTGCTGGCACGGGAACCGCCGGCGATGGCGGTGACCATCTTGTCCATGGCCGGCGGGGCGACGAAGGGCCGGTCCTCGGACTCGGCCTCCGCCTTCGCCGCGGCGGTCTCGCGCACACTCTCCGCCTGCACCCCCGCCAGTTGGCTCTTGAGCAGCTCGACGTCCTCGGGGCGGCCGCCGGAACGGTACTCCTCAAGTGCGATGTTCTCGAGGTAGGCGTACGAGGCCAGGGCCGTGAGCTGCTGCTTCTTGCTCTTCTCGGAGGGCCCCGGCTTGAGCAGCAGATGCATGCCGAGGGAACGCTGGAGGGACTCGGCGGACTTGGCCAGCGAGATCGCGTAGACCGCACGTCCGTACGCGGTGACGTTGCCGGTACCCAGACCGAGGTCGTTGGCGAACTCCATCAGCGGGTGCTGGACCTGGACGTAGCCCTCCTCCGTCTGGGCCCCGCTCAACCGGTCGGTATAGGCGGCCTGGCGGAGGGTGGGGAGTCCCTGCTCGGCCTTCTTGAAGGCGGCGAGGCGGCGCTGGAGTGCCGGTTTGTCCGGTGCCCCCTTGATGCGTGCGTCGAAAGCCCGCTTCGCCCTGTCGGTGGCATCGCGCACCTCCTCGACCTCGGGGTCGTCGGGATCACCGCGGAGAAGCGGCTCGGCGGAGCGGTCGCGTTCGTTGGTCAGGGCATGGCTGTAGTCAGCCGCGGCCTCCACCAGTTCGGCGATGTGCCGGGCGTCCTTCGCCTCGTTCCAGGTTTCGATGGATTCCTGGACACGGATGCCGCCGAAGACAAGGGCGACCAGCACCGGGATGAGCAGGATCGCGTTCAGCCGGGTGTGCACCCGCCAGTTCCGTACGGCCATCCTGCTGCCGCCGGTGCCAGGCGGCACCGGCGCGTCGGACTGGCCCGTCGTCGTGCGGGGCGGCGGGGTGAAGTTCCCCCGCGACCCACCTCCGAGCTGCTGGTCAGGACCCTTCTTGCTCCGCCTCACTCGACTACTACCTCTCGGCGTCCGGCCCGCCGACTTCGCTCAAGCCGTGGCTACTGATGAGTTCAACGAATTTCAGCACGTCAAGGCGTCTGTTACCAAACACTTGACGTCGCCGCAATTTCGTGGAAGCCGTCGAGAGGTAAAAAGGACATAGCAACTACTGTGCGACAAAAGCCTATAGAACCATGCGCAGAGGGGAGCGTTCTGCTCGCCGCCAGTGGTTGCGGCAGGGCCAATTGCTTGCCGAACCGTTATAAACCCGGATGAGGGCACGACGAAGAACACACCCACGGGAGTGAACGTCTCCTGCGGCAATAGCTAGTTGATCACCCTGGTCACTTGAGGCGGGCGAGCAGTGCGTGTTCCACGAGAGTGATCAATCCGCTCTTGGCGTCGCCGCGGTGCCGGGCGTCCGTGGTGATGATCGGCGCGTCCGGCCCGATCTGCAACGCCTCCCGCACCTCCTCCGGCGTATACGGCTGATGACCGTCAAACCCGTTCAAAGCGATCACGAACGGCAGACCGGAGTTCTCAAAATAATCCACCGCCGGAAAACAGTCCGCCAACCGACGCGTGTCCACCAGCACCACCGCACCGATCGCACCACGCACCAAGTCATCCCACATGAACCAGAAACGATCCTGACCCGGCGTACCGAACAAATACAGAATCAGATCCTGATCCAACGTGATCCGACCGAAATCCATCGCCACCGTCGTCGTGGTCTTGTCCGCCGTATGCGTCAGATCATCGATACCCGCCGAAGCCGACGTCATCACCGCCTCCGTACGCAGCGGATTGATCTCCGAGACCGCACCGACGAAGGTCGTCTTCCCCACACCGAACCCACCAGCCACCACAATCTTGGCCGAGGTAGCTGCTCGGGGTGCGGATTCCCCGTATCCCATCTGTCCCATCTGACCTGTCTGCCCCGTCTGTGGGCTAGAGCTTGCGAAGTCCACTGAGCACCCTTTCCAGCAAGGTCACAGCGGGGGCGCCGCCGGGCTCGGCGGTGCTGCCCGGCTGGTGAATGGCCACCATCCCGGCCTCGGCCAGGTCGGCGACGAGGATCCGGGCCACCCCCAGCGGAATAGCCAGCAGCGCGGACACCTCCGCGACCGATTTGACCTCACGGCACAGATGGCAGATCCGCTGGTGCTCGGGCAGGAGCCCGTGCAGGTGGGCCGGGTCAGCAGTCGTGCTCACCAGGGCCTCGATGGCCAGCTGATAGCGCGGCCTGGTACGGCCGCCCGTCATTGCATACGGGCGCACCAGCGGCTGGTCGCCTTCACCCCCATACGATGCATGATGATTCGGGGCACCGTACGGGCCGGGCGAGGCGGGCGGCGGGGTCATGGCTCCTCCGGGCGAGGCATGAGGTCGGCGAGGCGGACTGTAGTGCTCAAGTGGGGGGAGCTTCAGATCAGTTGAGGATGCTTCCCTGCAGCTCGGCACGCACGTCGGGGGTGAGAACCGTCCCCGCGCGGTCGACAAGAAGGGCCATCTCGTACCCGATCAGGCCGATGTCGGCCTCCGGGTGCGCGAGAACGGCCAGTGAGGAACCGTCCGAGATCGACATGATGAAGAGGAAGCCACGCTCCATCTCCACCACCGTCTGATTCACGGCACCTCCCTCAAAGATCCGGGACGCCCCCGCCGTGAGCGAGGTCAGACCCGACGCCACCGCAGCCAGTTGATCGGCACGGTCACGCGGAAAGCCTTCGGACATGGCCAGTAGGAGGCCGTCGGCGGAGACCACTACCGTGTGCGACACACCGGGGGTGTTGTCCACGAAGTTGGTGATCAACCAGTTCAGGTTCTGCGCCGCCTGGCTCATCGGACTCAACTAACGCTCCTGCTGGTAAGTGGGGCCAATGTCGTGACCGTCCGTGGCCTGTCGGCCTTGTCGGATGCCACGACGGAGATTGGTCAACCGCCCGCGTACGTCATCGGGTGCACGCGAGACCTGCGGACCGGACTGGGCGGACGACTGCTCCTGTGCGGTGCCCGCGACCAGGTTGGCGCGGGGCACACGGCGGGGCAGTCCTGAGGTGGTGACCCCTCCGGCGGCGGGCTGGCGGAGCTGCTCCGCCTGCCGCCAGCTCTCGTCGTTCGGAGGGGACCCCCAGTTGGCCCCCGCTTCGCGGGGGGTGCCGGTGCCGAAGCCGTCGCCGTTTCCGAGGGTGCCGCGGGCTGGTTCGCGCTGCGGCATCGCCGGTGTGGCGGAGGCGGGGCCGGGGCGCTGGGTGTGCGCCTGCGGCGGCTGCTGCTGGTCGTCGCTGTTGGGTGCTGGTTCCGGTTGGACGGAACGCTGCTGCGACGAGCCCGAGCCACGGAACCAGTTGGATTCCATCGACTCGAAAATCGGGGTGGGCGTGTCGGCCGCGGCCGGGGGCCCGGCCGGGATGCCGAACTCCAGGTCGCGCTGTGGCGCGGGGGCCGGTGCCTCCGGTATGGCGAACTCGCCGGTGTGCTGCGGCTGCGGCACCCGCCCGGTCGGAGCGGGCAGGGCGGGCTGGCCGAACTGCTGGAACTCGCCCGTGTCCTGCGGGCCCTGCTCCGGCCGCACCTGCTCCGGATAGCCGGGAGAGGCGTACTCACCCGTGTCCTGCCGGTTCTGCTCCGGATAGCCCGGGCGGGGGTACGCGCCCGTGTCCTGCGGGCTCTGCTCCGGATAGCCAGGGCGCGCGTACTCGCCGCTCGTCTCCGCGTCGTCGTGCCCGCGCGGAGTCTCCTCCGGGCTGGCCCAGCTGGGCCTTGCCTGCTCCGCGGCCCGGTCGGCGCTGCCCGGCACGCCTGCGGGAGGCGGACCGTTGAAGTCGGGCCGGTCGAACTCCGCGGTGTCCCCGGGGCCGCCCCGGCTTGCCGCACCGGCCGGAGGCGCCGGCGGGGCCTGTGAGGTGAACGGAGGCTGCGGGAACTCCCCGGTGTCGCCCGGCCCGTGCTGCGGACGTGACGGCGATTCGCCTGCCGGACCGCTCCGGGTGGGCAGCGGCGGAGCCGCAGGGGGCTGGCCGGCTCCCAGGCCGTTCGCCGGAGTGTCCTGCCGGGGTGCGCCGACTGGGCGTCCCCCGCTCCGGCTGCCGAAGAAATCGGTGGCCGTGCCGCCCCTGTCGCCTCCCGGCGGGGTGGAACCGGCGCCGGTCGGACGGGTGGGCAGTCCGTTGCTCCGGTGCTGGCCGCCTGCTTCCCCGCTGCTGCCGGGGAGCGCGGGGCGCTGGTTGCCGCCGCCGACCTGGCCGCGCGGCGGGACCGCGCCGAGGCGGGTCGTGGCGGCTGCTCCCGCACTCCTGGGCTCGCGCTGGAGTGCGGCCGCCAGGCCGGGGCCCTTGGGCGCGCCGGAGGCGTTCGAGGCGACGCCCGGGGGTGCCGCGCCCGGCTTGCCCTTGGGACCGGCCGCCCCGCTCTGCGCGGCGCCTTGTGCGACGTCGACGGGAAGCATGACCAGCCCGGTCGTACCACCGGAGTCGGAGGGGCGAAGCTGGATGCGGATGCCGTGCCGCAGTGAAAGGCGGCCGACCACGAACAGGCCCATGCGCCGGGAGACGGAGACGTCCACCGTCGGCGGGTTCGCCAGCCGTTCGTTGATCGCGGAGAGGTCCTCGGGCGACAGCCCGATGCCGGTGTCGTGGATCTCGACCAGCACCCGGCCGTCGGGCAGCGCGTGACCGGTGACCTTGACCTTCGTCTGCGGTGAGGAGAAGGAGGTCGCGTTCTCCAGCAGCTCGGCGAGCAGGTGCACGAGGTCGTTGACCACGCGGCCGGCGACCTCGGTGGTGGGGACGGAGCTCAGCTCGATGCGCTCGTACTGCTCCACCTCGGAGGCGGCGGCGCGGAGCACGTCCACCAGTGGGACGGGCCTGGTCCAGCGGCGGCCGGGCTCTTCGCCTGCGAGGACGAGGAGGTTCTCGCCGTTACGCCGCATACGAGTCGCGAGGTGGTCCAGCTTGAAGAGGGAGGACAGCTGGTCCGGGTCGGCCTCGCGGGATTCGAGCTCGGAGATCAGGCTGAGCTGCCGCTGGATGAGGCCCTGGCTGCGACGCGAGAGGTTGGTGAACATCGCGTTGACGTTGCCCCGCAGCAGCGCCTGTTCGCCCGCCAGCCGGACGGCTTCGCTGTGGACGTCGTCGAACGCGGACGCCACCTTGCCGATCTCGTCCCGGCTGTGTACACCGACGGACTCGACCGAGGTGTCGATGTCCTGCGGCTCGGCCTCGGACATCTGCTTGACCAGCTCGGGCAGGCGGCGGCGGGCGACGTCCTGCGCCGTGTCCTGGAGCCGGCGCAGCGAGCGGACCATCGAGCGGGCGACGACGAAGGCGCCCACCAGGGAGATGCCGAGGACCAGGAAGATCACGACACCGTTGATGATGGCGTCACGCTGGGCCTCGGAGCGGAGCTTCCGGGCCTGCTGCTCCATCTCGGTGAGCAGCGTGTCCTCGATCTTCCCCATCTCGTCGATCTTCGTCTTGTCCTGGTCATACCAGTCCATGTACGAACGCTGCTCGCGCTTGATGCCGTCCGCGGACTTCAGCACCCGATCGCGGTAGGTGTCGGCGGCGGTGATGTTGACGATGCCGCCGTCGAGAGGCTTGAGGAGCTCGGCCGCGCCCTCTTCCTGGATCTTCCCGAACGTCGTGAGCTTGGCGTCCTCACTGGACATCGCTGTGCTGGCGTAGAGGCGGTCGGTCTGCGAAAGGTCGGGGCCGTCCTTGCGGGCCAGGCCGGCGCTGATGATCGCACGCTGGACGGAGGCGAATTCCTTCGCCGAGGAGAACGCGGCGAGAGCACGGGTGCTCTGGATCATCTCGGGGTTGCTCGTGGCCTGCGCCATGTCCAGCGAGAGCGAGAGGAGGGACTCGATCAGTCGGCTGTACCGGTCGACCGTCTGGGAGGTGTACTCCTCGTTGTTGTACGCCGCCTCCCGGATCCCCTTGATGTCGTTCAGCTGACGGGTGATGTCCACGACCGTGGTCTGGACACCCGACATCACCTTGTCGTCCGAGTTGATGTCGCCGGTGTGCTCGTGGAACGCCTGGCGGGCCCGGTCGGTGTCCTCGCGGGTGGCGACGACCGCGTCGTCCTTGTCGTTGCCCGAGCTGATCAGCGGGCCGGCCGACTTGTCCCGTTCCTCCTGGAGGGCGGCGGCCAGCTCGGTTGCGTGCTCCGTCATCTCGGTGAGGAGCTGCATGTTGTCGAGCTGCTCGACGTTGTCCAGGGAGCTGCTGATACGCAGCCCGCCCAGCGTGGTGGCCGCCACTACCGGCAGCGCGAGCAGAGACACCAGACGCGTACTGATGCGCCAGTTGCGCAGAGCAAGACGTGATCCGGGGCCGGTCGGCACTTTGTCCTTCGGGGTCTTCGAGCCCTCGCCGCCGTCTCCCTTGGCTCCTTTGGCTCCCTTGGACTTGGAGCTGCCGGAGTCCTGGGCGGCCGCGGACGGCCCGCTCCCGTGGGCGCGCTGGGGAGAGGAGCCGCGGTTGGTCGAACCGCGCAGCTCCGGGTCCCCCGCAGCGCTGCCATCCCTCTTGAAACGTCCCTGCACTAGCGTCGCAACCTCTGGACCAGGCGTCCCCCCGCTTTGGGGCGGCGGAACGGTATCGAGTCATGGGGGTTCCAGGGCCCCCTGGGCGTCGTGAGTGACCGGCGCGTCCCCTCAGTAACCGCCGCACGGCGCTTGGTCTGCGCCCCCTGCGCGCCGGCTGATTTCCTGCGGCGGTCCGTGGAATTCCAGCACAGTGCCGGATCTCCAACAAGGGCTGTGGATAAGCCCGTGACACCCGTGACGCTACGCAGATATTGGATCACCTGCTGTAGAAAAGATGCCCGGGAAAACGGACTTACCGCCACCAATACCCCGTGCATTACCTGCACTTCACTAGCAGGGAGTGAACACAGAATCTTCACTTCTGCCCCTGGTTGTCCGTTCCCGAGTGGAGAGTTGATCAGGTGTTTTGTCTCGTTTGCCCGTACCTGAGTGAGAAAAATCACACGGCAGAAGTTGCCTAGATCACGGGAGCGCTGGGAATAGCCGTCCTACTCTCAGCATTTACATGCCATAGGAAAACGACAAGCGACTCGCTGGGGACCTCTCACGTGAAGACGACCATGATCACGAACAACATAGCCAACCCGCAGCGCACCACGCTCGCCCATCTCAAGGACACCGAGGAGCTCACCACCGAGGCCGTCGAGACGGGACACGAGCCGCAGCTCCCCGCCCAGACCGCGAACCCGCGCCGCACCGTGCTCATGGACATCCCCGGCAGCGTCTGAGCCGCCCCGCGTCAAGACCCTACGCCAATGGCCCCGTCAGCACCTCTCGTCCGAGGTGTACGGGGCCTTTGACGTGCCCGCTCGTGGCGCGCGGCCCCAGTCAGCGGCTCCCGGTCAGTGCTGCCAGCTGTGTGCCGTGGAAAAGCCGTGCTGACGCTCCAGCCGCCGCCAGGCGGCGCGGCTCTGCCGGGCCGACGGAGCCGTCCGGCTGTGCGCCGCAGCCCGCGCGAGCAGTACCGCGGTGAGCGCCGCCAGCTCCTCGGCATCGGCCTGACCGCGCTCCAGACGGACCAGATTGGCCGTGGTCGGTGCGGCCGGCGCGCTCGGTGCGATCGGTGTGGTCGGGGTCATTGTGCATCTCTCCGTCACTGGGGTGGGTTGCCGTGCTTACGGGCGGGCAGGTCAGCGTGTTTGGTGCGGAGCATGGCCAGCGTCTCGATGAGAACCTGCCGGGTCTCGGCCGGATCGATGACGTCGTCGACCAGACCCCGCTCAGCGGCGTAGTAGGGGTGCATCAGCTCGGCCTTGTACTCCTTGACCATCCGGCTGCGCATCGCCTCCGGGTCGTCGGCGGCCGCGATCTGCCTGCGGAAGACCACGTTGGCCGCGCCCTCCGCGCCCATCACCGCGATCTCGTTGGTCGGCCAGGCATAGGTGACATCCGCTCCGATGGACTGCGAGTCCATCACGATGTACGCGCCGCCGTACGCCTTCCGCAGCACCACCGAGACCCGCGGTACCGTCGCGTTGCAGTACGCGTACAGCAGTTTGGCGCCGTGCCGGATGATCCCGCCGTGCTCCTGGTCCACTCCCGGAAGGAAACCGGGCACATCCAGCAGGGTCACCAGGGGGATGTTGAACGCGTCGCACATCTGCACGAACCGCGCCGCCTTCTCGGATGCCTCGATGTCGAGCACACCCGCCAGCGACTGCGGCTGGTTCGCCACCACACCCACCACCTGGCCGTTCAGCCGCGCCAGCACACACAGCACGTTGGTGGCCCAGCGCTCGTGGATCTCCAGCAGCTCGCCGTCGTCCACCAGCTCCTCGATCACCGCCCGCATGTCGTAGGGCTGGTTGCCGTCGGCGGGCACCAAGTCCAGCAGCGCCTCACAGCTGCGGCCGGGCGGGTCCTCGCTCACCACCGACGGCGGGTTCTCCCGGTTGTTGGCGGGCAGGACCGAGAGCAGATAGCGGACTTCCTCCAGGCAACCGCGTTCGTCGTCGTAGACGAAGTGGGCGACTCCGGAAGTACCGGCGTGCACATCCGCTCCGCCGAGTCCGTTCTGCGAGACCTCGGCGCCCGTGACCGCCTGCACGACGTCCGGGCCCGTGATGAACATCTGGGAGGTCTCCCGCACCATGAACACGAAGTCGGTCAGGGCCGGTGAGTACGCGGCACCGCCCGCGCACGGGCCCAGCATCACCGAGATCTGCGGGATCACGCCGGACGCCCGGGTGTTGCGCTGGAAGATCCCGCCGTATCCGGCGAGGGCGGAGACACCCTCCTGAATCCGCGCCCCCGCGCCGTCGTTGAGCGACACCAGCGGCGCGCCCGCGGCGATGGCCATGTCCATGATCTTGTGGATCTTCGCCGCGTGCGCCTCCCCGAGCGCTCCGCCGAAGATCCGGAAGTCGTGGGCGTACACGAACACCGTTCGCCCGTGCACCAGGCCCCAGCCCGTCACCACACCATCGGTGTACGGGCGCTTCTCCTCCAGTCCGAACCCCGTCGCACGGTGCCGGCGCAGGCCCTCCACCTCACGGAAGGAGCCCTCGTCGAGCAGCAGGTCGATCCGCTCCCGTACGGACAGCTTTCCTTTGGCGTGCTGTGCCTCGGTGGCCTTCTCGCTTGGCCCGCGGCGGGCCTGCTCCCGCAGGGCATGCAGTTCGGCAACGCGGCCGCGGGAATCCTGAGGCTGATCGGTCATGTATAGACCCTACGAAACGCACCCGCTCCGCGCCGTCGTCAGATTCGTACAGTCTCCGCGCCCGATTCATGGCTGCGCTGGACAGAACCGCGCCTCCCAGAGGGTGTCACGCAGGTAGGTCCGCCGGACGAACCGGGCTGAGCTGTGGAATTCCCACAGCCTTCCCCCACCCGCTGTTGACGAAAGGCCGGTCCGCCGCTCCACCGGCCGTGCCGGCTGCCGGTGGAGCGGATGCGCGGGCCCTGCCGTGCTCCCTGGTTATGCGCGGGGCGGCGCCCCGTCGCTCGGCGTCACTCCGGCGCGCAGCAGCCCGTAGGTGTAGGCGTCACCGAGAGCCTGCCAGGAGGCCGCGATCACGTTGTCCGCGACGCCGACGGTGGACCACTCGGTGCTGCCGTCACTCGTGGAGATGAGCACCCGGGTGGTGGATTCGGTGCCGTGCCTGCCCTCCAGGATGCGCACCTTGTAGTCCACCAGCTCCAGCCGGGCCAGCTCCGGGAAGATCCGCTCCAGTGCGACGCGCAGCGCCCGGTCCAGTGCGTTCACCGGCCCGTTGCCCTCGCCGGTGGCGACGACACGCTCGCCCTTGGCCCACAGCCGCACCGTCGCCTCGTTGGCATGGGTGCCGTCCGGGCGGTCCTCGACGATGGCCCGCCAGGACTCCAGCCGGAAGAAGTCCGGGGCGCCGCCGTGCACCTCGTCCCGCAGCAGCAGTTCGAAGGAGGCGTCCGCTGCCTCGTACGAGTAGCCGCGCAGCTCCTGCTCCTTGACCCGGGCGACGATTCGGCCGACCAGCTCGCGGTCGCCGGTCAGGTCGTATCCCAGTTCCTTGCCCTTGAGCTCTACTGAGGCGCGCCCGGCCATGTCCGACACGAGCATCCGCATGGAGTTGCCGACGAGTTCCGGGGCGATGTGCTGGTAGAGGTCGGGGTCGACCTTGATCGCGGAGGCGTGCAGGCCCGCCTTGTGTGCGAAGGCGGAGGTGCCGACGTAGGGCTGATGGGTGGAGGGGGTGAGGTTGACCACCTCGGCGATCGCGTGCGAGATGCGGGTCATCTCGGCGAGCGCGCCGTCCGGCAGCACCGTCCGGCCCTTCTTCAGCTGCAGGGCGGCGACGACGGGGAAGAGGTTGGCGTTCCCGACCCGCTCGCCGTAGCCGTTGGCGGTGCACTGGACGTGGGTGGCGCCCGCGTCGACGGCGGCGAGGGTGTTGGCCACCGCGCAGCCGGTGTCGTCCTGGGCGTGGATGCCCAGGCGGGCGCCGGTGCCGGCCAGTACCGCCCGCACGATGTCACCCACCTGGTCCGGGAGCATGCCGCCGTTGGTGTCACAGAGCACGACCACCTCGGCTCCCGCTTCGTGCGCGGCCCGTACGACGCCGGTCGCGTAGTCGGGGGCGGCACGGTATCCGTCGAAGAAGTGCTCGCAGTCGACGAAGACGCGGCGCCCCAGCTCCCGCAGGTGGGTGACGGTGTCCCGGACCATCCGGAGGTTCTCCTCCAGGGTGGTGCGCAGGGCCAGCTCCACGTGGCGGTCGTGGGACTTGGCGACCAGCGTGACGACGGGCGCGCCGGAGTCGGCGAGGGCGACGACCTGCGGGTCGTCCGCGGCGCGCACACCTGGCCGGCAGGTGGCGCCGAAGGCGACGAGCTGTGCGTGCCGGAAGTCGATCTCTCGCTGGGCCCGCTCGAAGAACTCCGTGTCGCGCGGGTTGGCGCCGGGCCAGCCGCCCTCGATGAAGCCGACGCCGAACTCGTCCAGATGGCGGGCGATGGTCAGCTTGTCGGCGATGCTCAGGTTGATGCCTTCGCGCTGGGCGCCGTCGCGCAGTGTGGTGTCGAAGACGTGGAAGTCGTCGCTGGGGGCTTCCTTTGTCATGGTGGTCTGGCTCCTGTCGGGGTGGGCAAGGGATTCGGAAGACCCGGCTCCACTTATCCCCATCGTCCCGCGTGCTCCCGCCGTCCGGCTCGGTAGGGCCGGAAAACGAAAAAACCCCTCGCGGGTGCGAGAGGTCTGCGCGCGGGTCTGGGACGGTGTCCACTGCCGCCTTCGTGAGTGCGGTCAGTGGTCACTGAGGACCGGCGCGCTGTCACCAATAATCATGGCGAACGAGAGCACGGGGACAGTCTGCACGATTTCCCGGTGAGGCGTGGCACGGTCTCACGATTCGGGAAGCGTGCGGAAGGCACGCGCCCAGGCGCTCCCCCCGCAGCGCCTGGGCGAGCCCGGTGCGTCAGCTCACCGGATGCATCCAGCCGTGCGGGTCCGGTGCCTCGCCGGTCTGGAGGGCGAGCAGCGTCTCGCGCAGCTGTGTGGTGACGCTTCCGGGCTGGCCGTCGCCGACCGTCCATTCCGCGCGGGCGGACTTCACCTGCCCGACCGGTGTGATGACTGCGGCGGTGCCGCAGGCGAACACCTCGGTGAGGGTGCCGTCGGCGTTGCCCTCGCGCCAGCCGTCGGTGGAGATCCGGGTCTCCTCGACGCCGTAGCCCAGGTCCTGGGCGATGGCCAGCAGCGAGTCGCGGGTGATGCCCGGCAGCAGCGTGCCCGTCAACTCCGGTGTGAGGATGGTGGCGCCGGGGCCCGAACCGCGCACGAAGCACAGGTTCATCCCGCCCATCTCCTCGATCCAGCGGCGCTCCAGCGCGTCCAGCCAGACCACCTGGTCGCAGCCCTGCTCGGCCGCCTCGGCCTGGGCGACGAGCGAGCCGGCGTAGTTGCCACCGGTCTTCGCCTCCCCCATGCCGCCCGGAGCGGCGCGGACGTACTCCTCGGAGAGCCAGACCGAGACGGGCTTCACCCCACGCGGGAAGTAGGCGCCCGCCGGTGAGGCGATCACCATGAAGAGGTACTCGTTGGCGGGCTTCACGCCCAGCCCGACCTCGCTGGCGAACATGAAGGGCCGGAGGTAGAGGGACTGCTCGGGCTCGCTCGGCACCCACTTCCGGTCCTGTCGCACGAGCAGGTCGCACGCCTCGACGAAGGTCTCCTCAGGGAGCGTGGGCATGCCCAGCCGGCGGGCGGAGTTCTGGAAGCGCCGGGCGTTGGCGTCGGGGCGGAAGGTGGCCACCGAGCCGTCCCGCTGGCGGTACGCCTTCAGACCTTCGAAGATCGTCTGCGCGTAGTGCAGCGTCATGTTCGCCGGGTCGATCTGGAGGGGCGCGTACGGCTGCAGCTGGGCGTCGTGCCAGCCGCGGCCCTCGGTCCACTTGACGGTGACCATGTGGTCCGTGAAGTGCCGGCCGAAGCCGGGCTCGCGCAGCAGCGCGTCGCGCTCCGCGTCGGACAGCGGCTGCGCCGAGGGCTTGAGGTCGAATGCGATTCGGGGCGTGGTCATGTGAGCGCGTCCTTCACTGAGTGTCTTGAGGACCGCGTCCCGCCGTCCCGTGTACTAGGACGTCCGAGCTTCTCCTCGTACTGCGGCCCGCGTTCGATTATCGCTCGAAGGGAACCGGAAGACGGACGCGGGCAGCGGCCCTGACTAGATGGTGACACCCAACCGCTCGGTTGCCCAGCGGCCGGGCTTGACAGACCCGACCGGCATCGCTGTGCACGCCCGGGATGGTTCCCGGGCGTGCACAGCGGCGGACAGGCCCTAGCTGGCTACTCGTACCGCGATCGCGTCGCCGGTCTGGGTGGTCGTACGGGCGCCGGAGCGCTCCGCGAGGTCGGCGGAGACGGCTTCCTCGACGCGTACGGCTTCGGTCTCGTAGCCGAGGTGCCGCAGCAGCAGGGCGACGGAGAGGATGGTCGCGGTGGGGTCGGCCTTGCCCAGACCCGCGATGTCCGGCGCGGAGCCGTGGACCGGCTCGAACATCGAGGGGAAGTCGCCCGCCGGGTTGATGTTCCCGGACGCGGCGAGGCCGATGCCGCCGGTGACGGCGGCGGCGAGGTCGGTGAGGATGTCGCCAAAGAGGTTGTCGGTGACGATCACGTCGAAGCGCGCGGGGTCGGTGACGAAGAAGATCGTCGCGGCGTCGACATGAAGGTAATCGGTGGTGACCTCGGGATACTCCTGGCCCACCTTGTCGAACAGATTCTTCCACAGGTGCCCCGCGTACACGAGGACGTTGTTCTTGTGCACCAGGGTGAGCTTCTTGCGCGGGCGGGCCGCGGCCCGCGCGTAGGCGTCGCGGACGACGCGCTCGACCCCGTACGCGGTGTTCAGGCTGACCTCGGTGGCGACCTCGGCCGGGGTGCCGGTGCGGAAGCTGCCGCCGTTTCCGGCGTACGGGCCCTCGGTGCCCTCGCGGACGACGACGAAGTCGATGTCCGGGCGGCCCGCCAGCGGGGTGGCCGTCTGCGGGAACAGCTTGGAGGGGCGCAGGTTCACGTAGTGGTCGAAGGCGAAGCGCAGCTTCAGCAGCAGCCCGCGCTCCAGGACCCCGGAGGGCACCGACGGGTCGCCGATGGCACCCAGCAGGATCGCGTCGTGGCTCTTGAGCCGTTCGAGTTCGGCCTCCGGGAGGGTCTCACCCGTCTCATGCCAGCGCCGGGCACCGAGATCGTAAGTCCCGGTCTCCAGCTTGACGTCCTGCGGGAGGACGGCGGTCAGGACCTTGAGCCCCTCCGCCACGACCTCCGGGCCGATTCCGTCACCGGGGATCACTGCGAGATTCATGCTGCGGACCCTACTCTCCGTCCCAGGAACTGACACACCTGGTCCATATCCCGGACGGTTGGCCTGCCGGACGGGTGCGCTTCACCGTGCCGACCGCCCGGAGTCTTCCAGAAGTTGGCACTCGCTGGGAACTTCTCCCCCATGGACACACCACGGATGGGCATCCCCGAACGGCTCGCCGAGCGGATGAGCATGCCCGAGCAGCACGCGTATCTGCGCTCCCTGCTCTCCGGGCGCGGCCGTCCCTCCCGGCGAAGTGTCCTGCGCGGCGGGCTGCGCGGCGGTGCGCTGACCGCCGCAGGAGCGGCCGGCGGTGCCGGGCTGTCGGCCTGCACCTCGGACCAGGAGCGCAGCAGCGACGGGCCCGCACTCGTCCGCTCGCCGGTACGGGTGGACGGCTCGCTCGCCGCGCCCTTCGGTCGGCACCTCGCGTTCGGGGCCGATCCGAAGACCCAGATGGTGGTGTCCTGGCAGGTCCCCTTCGCGGTGCGGAAGCCGTACCTGAGGGTGGGCACCGAACCCTGGGAGCTGAGCCTGAGGTTCGACGCGGAGGTCCGCGAGCTGCGCACGCCCTCGCTCTCGCGGCACCTCGGGGACGTGGAGCAGTTCTATCTGCACGCCGCGCTGGACGGCCTGCGGCCCGGCACCACGTACTACTACGGCGTCGGCCACGACGGGTTCGACCCGACGGCGGCCGACCGCATCTCGACCCTGGGCTCCTTCAGCACCGCCCCGCCCCGCGCGGACGGGCCCTTCGTCTTCACCGCGTTCGGTGACCAGGGCGTCAGCTACGACGCGCTGGCGAACGGCCAGCTGCTGCTGGGTCAGAACCCCGCCTTCCATCTGCACGCGGGCGACATCTGCTACGCGGACGAGACAGGGCACGGCAAGGAGTCCGACACCTATGACGCCAGGGTGTGGGATCAGTTCCTCGCCCAGACGGAGCCGGTCGCGGCGCGGGTGCCGTGGATGGTGACGACCGGCAACCACGACATGGAGGCCTGGTACTCGCCCAACGGCTACGGCGGCCAGGCGGCCCGCTGGTCGCTGCCTTCCAGCGGCCCGGACGCGAAGAACGCCCCGGGCGTCTACTCCTTCGCGTACGGCAACGTCGGGGTGGTGGCGCTGGACGCGAACGACGTCTCCTACGAGATCCCCGCGAACCGGGGCTACACCGGCGGCGCCCAGACCCGCTGGCTCGACGCCCGGCTGAGGCGGCTGCGCAGCACACCGGGCATCGACTTCGTCGTCGTCTTCTTCCACCACTGCGCCTACTCGACGAGCACGCACGCCTCGGACGGCGGCGTACGCGACGAGTGGGTGCCGCTGTTCGAGAAGCACCGGATCGATCTGGTGATCAACGGGCACAACCACGTCTACGAGCGCACCGATCCGATCAGGGGCCACGAGTCCACCCGAAAGCTGCCCGTCGGCGGGACCACCGATCCCGCGCGCGACGGCACCGTCTATGTCACTGCCGGCGGTGCGGGCAGGAAGCTCTACGACTTCCCGGTGCCGGAAAGCTACGAGGGGCACGAGAACGAGCGGGATCACGTCCGGACGTTCCACTGGACACAGGAGCGCTCACGGAATCCGGACAGCGTCGAGTGGTCCAGGGTGCGCTACGCGGGCTTCTCGTTCCTCGCTGTCGAGTCACGGCCCGGCGACAGGCCGGAACTGGCGGTCACGGCGCTGGCGGAGTCGGGACGGCGGATCGACAACTTCGTCGTCAGGCGAGCACGCACCGCGTGATCAGGCACTCAGTGCCCGGTCGCGCCCCCGTTGTCCCGGCGGTCCAGCGCACGCTGGAGTGCCGCGGCAGCGTTCCTGCGGTCGTTGTCCCGGCCGTCACGGCGGTCGCGGACGGCGGTGTGGCGGGCGGCACGGCGGCGAGCGGTCTCGTCCATTGTCGGCAACTCCTTCTGCGCATGGCTTCACAAAGGCGGATTCAGCGCGCCGGAAGGGTGCGGGGGCAGGCATGCGGCAGGGGTCACCTGCGCGGGGCAGCTCGCCTCGCTCGCGATCGCTCGATGGAGCGGAACGTTCGGCTCCTCCTACCGTATGGGCCGTGGGCTGGGATGTCTCGTTTTTACTTGGGCTTCCTACTATCTGAGACGGTGAAGGCCCCTGTGGTCACACGATCGGGTGAAAATGCCGCCCCGCACCGTTCGCCGGGGCAATCACCGCCGGCCGCCCCCGCCCGGACGCAACCGGAGCCCGGCACCCCGCCGCGGGGTGCCGGGCTCCGGCGGTGAGGTGGGACTTCGAAGACACCCCGTAGGCCCTGCCGGGTGCCTCAGCCCATGTGCGGGTAGCGGTAGTCGGTCGCCGCCACCTGCGTCTCCTTGATGGCACGGGGCGACATCCAGCGCAGCAGGTTGAACTTCGAGCCCGCCTTGTCGTTGGTCCCCGAGGCACGGGCACCGCCGAACGGCTGCTGGCCGACGATCGACCCGGTGGGCCGGTCGTTGAGGTAGAAGTTGCCCGCCGCGAAACGGAGCTTCTCCGACGCGGCGGCCAGCACGGCGCGGTCCTTGGCGAGGATGGCACCGGTCAGGGCGTAGGCCGACGCCGACTCCATCTGGTCGAGCATGGTGTCGAAGTCGCCGTCCTCGTAGACGTGCACGGCGATGAACGGGCCGAAGTACTCGGTCTTGAAGAGTTCGTCCTCGGGGTCGGAGCAGGCGACCACCGTCGGGCGCACGAAGTAGCCGACCGAGTCGTCGTACGTGCCGCCCGCGACGACCTCGCAGTTCGGAGCGGTCCGCGCGCGGTCGATGGCGGCCTTGTTCTTGGCGAACGCCCGGTCGTCGATGACGGCGCCGACGAAGTTCGACAGGTCGCTGACGTCACCCATCGCCAGACCGTCCACCTCGGCCGCCAGCTGCTCCTTGAGGCCGCCCTCCCACAGGGAACGCGGGACGTACGCGCGGGAGGCCGCGGAGCACTTCTGTCCCTGGTATTCGAAGGCACCACGGGTGATGGCGGTCTTCAGAATCGCCGGATCGGCCGTGGGGTGGGCGACGATGAAGTCCTTGCCGCCGGTCTCGCCCACGATGCGGGGGTAGGACCGGTAGCCGGCGATGTTCTCGCCGACCGTCTTCCACAGGTGCTGGAAGGTGGCCGTCGAGCCGGTGAAGTGCACGCCCGCCAGCTCCGGGTGCGGCAGGGCGACCTCGGAGACCTCCTTGCCGTCCCCCGTCACCAGGTTGATGACGCCCTTGGGCAGCCCGGCCTCCTCCAGCAGCTCCATCAGCAGCACCGCGGAGTGGGTCTGGGTGGGCGACGGCTTCCAGACCACCACGTTGCCCATCAGGGCGGGAGCGGTGGGCAGGTTGCCCGCGATGGCGGTGAAGTTGAAGGGCGTGATCGCGTAGACGAAGCCCTCCAGCGGCCGGTGGTCCAGCCGGTTCCAGACGCCCTTGGGCTGCATGGGGGGCTGCTCGGCCATCAGCTCACGTGCGAAGTGCACGTTGAACCGCCAGAAGTCGATCAGCTCGCACGGGGCGTCGATCTCCGCCTGCTGGATCGTCTTCGACTGACCCAGCATCGTCGAGGCGGCGATCGTCTCGCGCCACGGCCCGGACAGCAGCTCGGCGGCCTTCAGGATGATCGCGGCCCGGTCGTCGAAGGACAGCGCGCGCCAGGCCGGGGCGGCGGCCAGGGCGGCGTCGACCGCCTCCTGGGCGTCCTGGCGGGTGGCGTTGCCATAAGTGCCGAGCACGGCCTTGTGGTTGTGCGGCTGTACGACGTCGACGCGCGCGCCGCCGCCCATCCGCTTCCGGCCGTTGATCGTCATCGGCAGGTCAACCGGGTGCCCGGCCAGCTCCTTGAGCTTCTGCTCGAGACGGGAGCGCTCCGCGCTGCCGGGTGCGTAGGTGTGCACCGGCTCGTTGTACGGGGCGGGGACCTGGGTCACAGCGTCCATGGCTTCCGTGTCTCCTTCACGTTCGGGGGTCTTCGATAAGGGTCTGGTGGAGGGGGCCGTTTACGGAGCCCGGGGCGGACGACGGGCTGCGGGCCGGGTCAGCGGCGCCCGGCCAGCGCACGCAGGAAGAAGGCGAGGTTGGCCGGACGCTCCGCGAGGCGGCGCATGAAGTAGCCGTACCAGTCTGTGCCGTACGGGACGTACACGCGCATCCGGTGACCCTCGGCCTTCAGCCGCGCCTGCTCGGCCTCGCGGATTCCGTAGAGCATCTGGAATTCGTACTCATCCTGCTTGCGGCCGTGGCGACGGGCCAGCTCCTGGCCGATTGCCACCATCCGGGGGTCGTGCGAGCCGATCATCGGATAGCCCTGGCCGGCCATGAGGATCTTGAGGCAGCGGACGTACGCCCGGTCGACCTCGCGCTTGTCCTGGTAGGCGACCTCGGCAGGCTCTTTGTACGCGCCCTTCACCAGCCGCACCCGGGATCCTTCCCCGGTCAGCGCCCGGCAGTCATCCTCGGTGCGGAAGAGGTAGGACTGCACGACCGCGCCCGTCTGCGGGAAGCGTTTCCGCAGCTCTGCGAGGATGGCCAGGGTGGACTCGACCGTTGTGTGGTCCTCCATGTCCAGGGTGACCGTGGTGCCCGCCGCGGCGGCGCTCTCCACCACGGGGAGCACGTTGCGGTAGGCGAGGTCGTGGCCGCCGGGCAGAGCCTGGCCGAAGGCCGACAGCTTCACGGACATCTCGACTCGCGGCCCGACACCGTCACTCGCGAGGGCCGTGCAGAGGTCGAGATAGGCGTCCCGGTTGCGCAGCGCCTCGGATCGGTCGGTGATGTCCTCACCGAGATGGTCGAGGGTGACGTCCAGGCCGCGGTCCGTCAGGGACCGCACACTGTGCAGCGACTGATCGAGGCGCTCACCGGCGACGAAGCGGTCGACTACGGGGCGGGTGACCGGCGCGGCCGAGACGATACGGCGGATGCTTTCGCTGCGCGCGGCGGCGAGGAGCACGGGACCCAGCACGGGCACCTCCAGTGAAATCGGGCTGACGGCGGGGGTGTCGCCGTGGCGGTCCCCCGGGCGGTCGTGAGGCGACCGGGCGGGCGGGACGGTGATCGAACCCTCCTCCGTGCAACTTAAGGATCCCGCCGCCGCGCCGACATCGACAGCTGTCACGCATCTGTGTGCCGGATCTCAGACATATGTATGAGAATGGTTTCCGACAGCCGGTTTCCCCGGCGGCACCCGGCGGAGCGGCCCGCGCGGCGGGCGGGGCGGAGCCGCGAGTAATCCGGAAGTGATCAAGAGGTGATCAGAGTGAGGGAGGTGACGCGGGCGGCATGCGCGAGGACTACCAGGAGCTGATCGACGAGGTCTCCGCGCTTCTCGGTACCCCGGCGACGCTGGAGAACCGGGATTTCGGGCTGATCGCCTTCGGAGCCCACGAGAGCCACGGGGACAGCCCCGACCCTGACCTGCACCTGGACCCGGTGCGCACCCGCACCATCCTGCAGCGGCGGTCGACCACCGCGGTGCGGGAGTGGTTCGAGAGCTTCGGCATCACCCGCGCCACGGGGCCGGTGCGCATCCCTCCGGACCCGTCAGCAGGCGTCCTCACGGGGCGGCTCTGCCTCCCGGTGCGGCACGGCGGCGTTGTCTACGGCTATGTCTGGCTGCTCGACGACGGCGCGCTCGACCTGGCCGACCCCCGGCTGGCCCAGGCCCGGATGACGGCGGACCGCATCGGCGGACTGCTGGCGGCGGAGGCGAGGACCGGTGCGCGTACGGGAGACCTGCTGCAAGCCCTGCTCTCCGGCTCCGGCGGCAACCGTGACGAGGTGGCGGCGGAACTGCGCACCGCGCTGGGGACGACGGCCGGGGCGCCGTTGGCGCTGATCGCGGTGCTCCGGTGGCCCGGCCCCGCGGGCGGCGGCGCTGACCGCTCGGCGGGCGGCACGGGAGGTGCCGTGGATGCCGCCTCTCCCTCGGCGGAGGGCGGACTCGACGGGTGGGCCCCGAGTCCCACCGGGCTGCCCCATGTGGCGGCCGGGTGCGTGCTCCCCGAGCCCGGCGGCGGCCCGCGCGGCGCGGCGGCGCCCGGCGCCGGGGGCGAGGGCGGCGACGGCCGCGGCGGTGCGTCCGGAGGCAGCCGGCCGGGAGCCCTGGCCGTACTGGTGCGGCTGCGGACCGCCGACAGCCTGGGCCCGGCCCATACGGTCGCGGACCGTCTGCTGCGTGTGTCGCCTCCCGGCGCGGTGCAAGGCGATGCGGCGAGGGGCGGTGCGGCGGGGGCGGCGCGGTTGCTCCGGGCAGCGGCGGGGATCAGCGTTCCCGGCGGCGGGCTCGCCGGGCTGCCCCTGGCCTGGCGCGAGGCGGTGGCTGCGGCGCGAGTGGCGCGGGCGGACCCCCGGCACGCCCCCGTGGCCACATGGACGGCGCTGGGACCGTACCGGCTGCTGACGGCGCTGCCCACGGCGCCCGGGCCCGATCCCGCCGTACGCCCCCTGCTCGCCGCGGCACAGCGGGAACTGGCGAGCACCGCCGAGGTGTTCCTGGACCACGCGGGGCAGGCCGGGCGCACAGCGGCGGAACTGGGAATCCACCGGCAGACGCTCTACTACCGGCTCTCCCGGGTCGAACAGCTCACGGGACTGGACCTGCGGGCGGGCGAGGACCGCTTGCTGCTGCACATGGCGCTCAAGGCCGCACGGCTGACCGGCTGACCCGCCCGGCCTGCGCCGTTGCGCTGCCCGCGCACGCGCACACGTCCGGGACAGCCGCCCATGAAGGCCGCAGCTGCGCTGTCCCGGACGTGCCGGCCGGTCTTCCGTCTTTACCCCGCGTGGGCGGCGGACAGTTCGTCCACCCCGGCCTCGGCGTCGCGTCGGGGCCGCGGCGCGTTCATCACCAGTCCGATGACGACCGCGGCCGCGAGGAGTACCACGGTGGCCACCGCGTAGCCCTTGGCGAAGCCTTCGACCAGCCCGTCCTTGAGCACGGCCGGGGTGGGCTCGCGGTCGGCGAGGTAGTCGGCGGTCGCGCTGGTGGCGACGGTGTTGAGCAGCGCGGTGCCAATGGAGGCGCCGATCTGCTGCGAGGTGTTGAGGGTTGCCGAGGCGATGCCCGCCTCCTCCGGTTTCACCCCGTACGTCGCGTAGTTCATCGCCGGGGCCATCACCAGGCCCACGCCGAGGCCGACCAGGATTTCGGCGGGCAGCACTCCGGCCGCGTAAGAGGTGTCCGCCTTCACCTGCGTCAGCCAGCTGGTGCCGGAGGCCAGCAGCAGCAGACCGGTGACCATCAGGACGCGCGGGGGGAACTTCGGCAGCAGACGAGGGGCGAGACCGCCCGCGGAGACCAGCACTCCGCCGGTGAGCGGCAGGAAGGCGACACCGGTGACCACCGGCGAGAAGTCCTTGACCACCTGCATGTAGTAGGTGAGGAAGAGGAACAGCCCGAACATGCCGATCACCGAGAGCGCGACGGCGAGATACGCGCCGCCTCGGGCCCGGTGCATCACGACGCTCAGTGGCAGCAAGGGCTGCGGCGCGCGGGCCTGGCTGAGGACGAAGAGGGCGAGAAGTACCACGCCGAGCACCAGCGCTCCGATGACCAGCGGGGAGCCCCAGCCCTCGGATTCGGCCTCACTGCACCCGAAGACGACCGCCACCAGGCCGGTGACGGCGAGAAGCACACCGGGCACGTCGAGGCGGGCGCGCTTGGTGGAGAGGGTGTCGGCGGGCAGTACGTACCAGCCGAACGCGGCGATGACGGCGATCGGCACGTTGACGTAGAGGCACCAGCGCCAGTCCAGGTACTCGGTGAGCGTGCCGCCGACCACCAGGCCGACGGCTCCGCCGCCACCCGCGATGGCGCCGAAGACGCCGAACGCCTTGGCACGCTCGGCCGGCTGGGTGAAGCTCACCGACAGGAGTGAGAGGGCCGCCGGTGCGAGCATCGCGGCGAAGACGCCCTGGAGGCCGCGAGCGGCGAGCAGCAGGCCGAAGTTCCCCGCCGCCCCTCCCAGCGCGGAAGCGGCTGCGAAACCGAAGAGGCCGATCACGAAGGCGCGCTTGCGACCGGTGTAGTCGGAGATCCGGCCGCCGAGCAGGAGCAGGCTGCCGAAGGCGAGGGTGTAGGCGGTGATCACCCACTGGCGGTCACCGTCGGAGATGTTCAGTTCCTTCTGCGCGGAGGGCAGCGCGATGTTCACGACCGTGATGTCGAGAACGATCATCAGCTGCGCGAGGCCGATGAAGAGAAGGGCGAACCAGCGCCGGGGATTGGCCTCCGGTCGCACGGCTTCGGTTGCAGACATGACAGTGCCCTTTCTGGGGGTTTTCCAGTGCGGGGAGCGCCGGGGCGGAGAGGTGCCGAGGCGCGGTGGGAGAGGTTTCGCGCATGCCCTGGGTCATCGGTGTGGACCACCGGTGCGGGCTGCCGGTGCGGGTCTTCGGCCTTGTCAGTCACTGCGCGCGGCGGCCGGCGGGTTGGCTGGCGGAGTGACCGGTGGGGTGGCCGGTGAACCACCCGCCATCCGTTCCCGGATGCGCCGGAACCAAATGACCCCGATCGCGGGTCCGGGGAGCCGCTGCCGGCGCGGCCAGGCGGCCGAGGGGCGCAGACCGTCCAGGTAGATCTCCAGCTGTCGGTGGGCGAGCGCCTCGTCCTCGGGAAACCTCCCGCCGGGCAGCGGCCGGGTCAACCGGATGATCATGAAGATGACGTCGCCCGGCACGACGTCCGCACGGAGCAGTGCCGCCTCCTGCGCCTTGATGATCAGCTGCTGCAGCGGATCGACGGCGTCGGGGGCTTCGCCCAGGAGTTTGTTCATCTCGATCCGGCCGAACAGTGAGGGCATCACCGCGCCGATCTTGAGGTCGAGGGCCGCGTGCATCGCACGGCGCAGGGCTTCGAACGGATCGGCTTCCAGCTCCACCGAGTGGCTGATCGCCTGGTAGAGCTCCTGGAGGGTGCTCACCGCCACGGCGTGCACGAGGTCTTCCCGGCTGGGGAACCGCCGGTAGAGGGTGGCGACCCCCACGCCCGCACGGCGGGCGATCTCGTCGAGCGGCGCGTCCGGCCCCTCGTGGACGAAGATCTGCCGTGCGGCCCGCAGGATCTGCTCACGGTTGTGCTGTGCGTCCGCGCGCATCTGACACCTCCAGGAGTTGCCGACAACGAAGCTAGGTGGATGGTTTCCCTCCACCTAGAACCACGCTAGGGCCCAAGTGGAGAGTTCTCATCCGTCTAGGCCCAAGTGATAGGCGAGTCGCCAGATCCGCTTCATATATGCAATCGCGTATGTGCACCCGCGCCGGAAAGGCGCGCGAAAAAGGCCCGGACCGGCGACAGCGCGCCGGTCCGGGCCCGCCCGGCCTGGGGCCGGGACAAGGAACCTCGGGGAACCTCGGAGTCAGTCAGTCCTGCAGGTTGACGTTGCGCGCGGAGGTGGCGCCGATCTCCTCGGCGATCTCCGCCAGCACGGGCGCCGGGATGGTGTCGTCCACGGTCATCGCGACCAGGGCCTCGCCGCCCGCCGTCGCGCGGGAGACCTGCATACCCGCGATGTTGATGCCCGCCTCACCGAGGATGCGCCCGACGGTGCCGACGACTCCGGGGCGGTCGCCGTACCGCAGGAAGGCCATGTGGTCGGCGAGCGCCAGATCGACGTCGTGCTCCCCCACGGCCACGATCTTCTGCTGGTGCCGGGGGCCGCTCAGGGTGCCGGAGACCGAGACCTCCTCGCCGTCCGCCAGTGTGCCGCGCACGATCACCACGTTGCGGTGCTCGGCCGACTCGCTGGAGGTGGTCAGCCGGACCTCCACACCACGCTCCTGGGCGAAGAGCGGAGCGTTGACGTACGACACCGTCTCGTCCACGACGTCCTCGAAGACGCCCTTGAGGGCGGAGAGTTCGAGCACCTTGACGTCGTGCTGGGTGATCTCGCCGTACACCTCGACATCGAGCCGGACGGCGACCCCGCTCGCCAGCGCCGTGAAGATGCGGCCCAGCTTCTCCGCGAGCGGCAGCCCCGGCCGTACCTCCTCGGCGATGACGCCGCCCTGGACGTTCACCGCGTCCGGCACCAGCTCGCCCGCCAGCGCGAGCCGGACGGACCGGGCGACCGAGATACCGGCCTTCTCCTGCGCCTCTCCGGTGGAGGCGCCGAGATGCGGGGTGCACACGACCTGGTCGAACTCGAACAGCGGGGAGTCGGTGCAGGGTTCAGACGAGTAGACGTCCAGGCCCGCTCCGGCGACCCGGCCCTCCTTGAGCGCCGCCGCCAGCGCCTCCTCGTCGACGATGCCGCCGCGAGCGGCGTTGACCACGCGGACGCTGGGCTTCACCTTGTGCAGCGCGTCGTTGCCGATCAGCCCGAGGGTCTCCGGGGTCTTCGGCAGGTGCACGGTGATGAAGTCCGAGACCTCGAGCAGCTCGTCCAGGGTGAGCAGCTTGACACCCATCTGCGCCGCCCGCGCGGGCTGCACATAGGGGTCGTACGCGACAATCTTCATGCCGAAGGAGGACATCCGCTGCGCGACCAGGACGCCGATGCGGCCGAGACCGACGACCCCCAGCGTCTTCTCGGACAGCTCGACACCCGTGTACTTGCTGCGCTTCCACTCGCCGTTCTTCAGCGCGGTGTTCGCCTGCGGGATGTTGCGCGCGGTGGCGACCAGCAGGCCGCACGCCAGCTCGGCGGCGGTGACGATGTTGGAGGTGGGGGCGTTGACCACCATGACACCGGCCTTGGTGGCGGCCGGTACGTCGACGTTGTCCAGCCCTACCCCGGCACGGGCGACGACCCGGAGCTTGCGGGCCGCCGCGATGGCCTCGGCGTCCACCTTGGTGGCGCTGCGCACGAGAATGGCGTCGACATCGGCGATGGACGACAGGAGCTCCGCCCGGTCGGCGCCGTTGCAGTGGCGGATGTCGAAGTCCGGTCCGAGCGCGTCGACCGTGGCGGGCGAGAGCTCTTCGGCGATGAGTACTACGGGCTTGCTCACTGGGTCTCAGTCCTCACTTGTCCTGTGCGGACGGCCGCGTCCCGACGGCCGAAGGCGTGGGTTTGGCAGCCGCGTGGAGACGCACGACGCTGTGAGCCTGTGACGCGCTTGTGCTGCGCAGTCTATCCACCCAGCGAGCGCACCAACCGTCCTTCGGACGCATTGATCACCCGGCCGTGGCGCCGTTCGTCCCGGATCGGGCGGCGGGGGCGGACCGTGCCGGCCCGCCCCCGCCGCCGAAGGGGTCAGGCCTCGTCGTCGACCCAGCTCATGAGCTTCCGGAGCTTCTTGCCGGTGGTCTCCAGCAGGTGGTCCTCGTCCGCCTTCTTGTACGACTTGTAGTTCGGCAGACCCTGCTCGTACTCCTTCATCCAGTTGTGCGCGAAGGTGCCGTCCTGGATCTCGCCGAGGACCTTCTTCATCTCGGCCTTCGTCTGGTCGTTGACGATCCGCGGGCCGGTGACGTAATCGCCCCACTCCGCCGTCTCCGAGACGGACCAGCGCATCTTCTCCAGGCCGCCCTCGTACATCAGGTCGACGATCAGCTTCAGCTCGTGCAGGCACTCGAAGTAGGCGATCTCCGGCTGGTAACCCGCCTCGACCAAGGTCTCGAAGGCCGCCTTGACCAGCGCGGAGGTGCCACCGCAGAGGACCGCCTGCTCGCCGAAGAGGTCGGTCTCGGTCTCCTCGGTGAAGGTGGTCTTGATGACACCCGCGCGGGTGCCGCCGATCGCCTTGGCGTAGGAGAGCGCCAGCTCGAACGCCTTGCCGGTGGCGTCCTGCTCGACGGCGGCGATGCACGGCACGCCGCGCCCCTCCTCGTACTGGCGGCGGACCAGGTGGCCCGGGCCCTTCGGGGCGACCATGCAGACGTCGACGCCGGCCGGGGGCTTGATGAAGCCGTAGCGGATGTTGAGGCCGTGGCCGAAGAAGAGCGCGTCCCCGTCCTTGAGGTGCGGGGCGATCGACTCCTGGTACACCTTGCCCTGGATCGGGTCCGGCACCAGGACCATGATCACGTCGGCTTCCGTCACGGCCTCGGCCGGAGTGGTGACCCTCAGGCCCTGCTCCTCGGCCTTCGCACGCGACGTGGAGCCCTCGTGCAGACCGACCCGGACGTCGACCCCGGAGTCGCGCAGGGACAGCGCGTGCGCATGGCCCTGGCTGCCGTACCCGAGCACCGCGACCTTGCGGCCCTGGATGATCGACAGGTCGGCGTTTTCGTCATAGAACAGCTCGGCCACTTCTCAGAACTCCTTGGCTCAGTGTGCTTCAGTTGGCGCGGACCACACAGCTGCGGATCGCGGATGCGGGCGGCCCCTCCACCGTAGGCGGACGGGGAGCCGCGCGCGGAAGGGTCGGTCAGGCGCTGCGTTCGAGCGCCCGCAGGGATCGGTCCGTAATGGAGCGGGCACCTCGCCCGACCGCGATGGTGCCGGACTGGACCAGTTCCTTGATGCCGTACGGTTCCAGCATTTTCAGCATCGCCTCGAGCTTGTCGCTGCTGCCCGTGGCCTCGATGGTGACGGCCTCCGGCGCGACGTCGACGGTCTTGGCGCGGAAGAGCTGGACGATCTCGACGATCTGGGAGCGGGTCGCGTTGTCGGCCCGCACTTTCACCAGAACGAGTTCGCGCTGGATGGCCGATCCGGGCTCCAGCTCGACGATCTTCAGGACATTGACCAGCTTGTTGAGCTGCTTGGTGACCTGCTCCAGCGGGAGGTCCTCGACATTCACCACAATGGTGATGCGGGAGATGTCGGGATGTTCGGTGACACCGACCGCGAGGGAGTCGATGTTGAAGCTGCGCCGGGAGAAGAGCGCGGCGATCCGGGCGAGGATTCCCGGCGTGTTCTCCACCAGGACGGAGAGCGTGTGCTTGGACATCTGTCGTGGATCTCCGATCCTCAGTCGTCGCTGTCGCCGAAGTCAGGCCGGACGCCGCGCGCCGCCATGACCTCGTCGTTGGAGGTGCCTGCCGCGACCATCGGCCAGACCATCGCGTCCTCATGGACGATGAAGTCGACGACGACGGGCCGGTCGTTGATGGCGTTCGCCTTCTCGATCACCGCGTCGAGCTGGGCCGGGTCCTCGCAGCGGATGCCGACACAGCCCATGGCCTCGGCCAGCTTCACGAAATCCGGGACACGCGTGCCCTTGGGCGCTGCCTCGCCATCGGCGCCACTGCCCGAGCTGAGCACGGTGTTGGAATAACGCTGGTTGTAGAAGAGCGTCTGCCACTGGCGGACCATGCCGAGCGCACCGTTGTTGATGATCCCGACCTTGATGGGGACGTTGTTGAGGGCGGCGGTCACCAGCTCCTGATTGGTCATCTGGAAGCAGCCGTCCCCGTCGATCGCCCAGACCGTACGGTCCGGGACGCCGACCTTGGCGCCCATCGCGGCCGGAACCGCGTACCCCATGGTGCCCAGGCCGCCGGAGTTGAGCCAGGTCGCGGGCTCGTCGTACTCGATGAAGTGCGCGGCCCACATCTGGTGCTGACCCACGCCCGCGGCGAAGATGGTGCCCTCCGGAGCGAGCCGGCCGATGCGCTCGATGACCTGCTGCGGGGAGAGCGAGCCGTCCTCGGGCAGGTCATATCCGAGGGGGTAGGTCTCGCGCCAGCGGTTCAGCTGCTTCCACCAGTCGCCGTAGTCGCCCCTGCGGCCGGCCTCGTACTCCGACTGGACGGCCACGATCAGGTCGGCGATGACCTCGCGGGCGTCGCCGACGATCGGCACGTCGGCGGCGCGGTTCTTGCCGATCTCGGCCGGATCGACGTCGGCGTGCACGACCTTCGCGTGCGGGGCGAAGGAGTCGAGCTTACCGGTCACCCGGTCGTCGAAGCGGGCGCCGAGCGCCACGATCAGATCGGACTTCTGCAGGGCGGTGACGGCCGCGACCGTACCGTGCATTCCGGGCATTCCCAGGTGCTGCGGGTGGCTGTCCGGGAAGCCGCCGATGCCCATCAGCGTGGTCACGACGGGGGCGCCGGTCAGCTCGGCCAGCACCTTCAGCTCGGCGGTGGCACGGGCCTTGAGCACCCCGCCGCCGACGTAGAGCACGGGGCGGGCGGCCTCACCGATCAGCTTGGCGGCCTCGCGGATCTGCTTGGCATGCGGCTTGGTGACCGGCCGGTAGCCGGGCAGGTCCTGCTGCGGCGGCCAGCTGAAGGGCCCGCGGTTCTGCAGTGCGTCCTTCGCGATGTCGACGACGACCGGGCCGGGGCGCCCCGTGGAGGCGATGTGGAAGGCCTCGGCGATCGTGCGCGGGATGTCGGCCGCTTCGGTGACCAGGAAGTTGTGCTTGGTGATCGGCATCGAGATGCCGCAGATGTCGGCTTCCTGGAAGGCGTCGGTACCGATGGAACGGGAGGCCACCTGGCCGGTGATGGCCACCAGCGGGACGGAGTCCATGTGGGCGTCGGCGATCGGCGTGACGAGGTTGGTGGCACCGGGGCCCGAAGTGGCCATGCAGACACCGACCTTGCCGGTGGCCTGGGCGTATCCGGTGGCCGCGTGGCCCGCGCCCTGCTCGTGCCGCACCAGGACGTGGCGCACCCGGGAGGAGTCCATCATCGGGTCGTACGCGGGAAGGATCGCTCCACCGGGAATGCCGAATACCGTGTCGGCGCCGACCTCCTCGAGTGAACGGATGAGGGACTGGGCGCCCGTCATGTACTCGACTCGCGCGGCCGGTGCGGCCTGCTGCTGTGATCCGCCGGTACGGGCCCGTGGCTGCGGTTTGGGGGCCCCGGTGGCCTGCTCGGTCATCGGCTGTCTCTTCTCGGAGAGTGAGGGTTGACGCTCGTTTTGTACGGTCTGTGCGTTTGGTGCCCCGTATCCCGGGCGGTGCCGGGGCATCGGTGCAACAAAAAACCCCCCGTGCCGTAAGGCAAGCGAGGGGAGCGCGTCGCTGGTCATCCGGGGGCAGTGCAGCCCCAGGTCAGCCGACGCGCTGTCCAAGTACGAGAATTCGGGTGCGCATGGCATTGACCTTCCTCCGAGCTGCCTGTAGGTGTCAAGCGGGTGGGACGGTCGTCTCACTATTTGAGCGCATCGGGGGATGCGGGTGACGCGTGCACTCCCTGGTCCGGCCCCGGCCCCCCGGCAGGGCCGGGGCCACCGAGCGGGCTGCCCGTGTGCCACGCGGGCAGCGATCCCGCGACGACGACCGAGCGCCCTGCTCCGGAGTGCTCCGCCGCCGACGGAACGGCCTCGGGCACCGGATAGCCGCCGCTGGTCAGCGCGCGGCGCAGCCGGTGCTCGTCCAGCGCGCCCGAGAAGGCGGCGCCCTGGCCGTGCGTACAGCCCATCGACCGCAGTACCGAAACCTGCTCGGGCAGGTCCACGCCGTCCGCGACCGAGGAGAGGCCCAGGTCTCCGGCGATCCGGAGCAGCCCGGAGGTGATCTTCCGCAGCCGAACGGACTCCGCGATGCCGTCCACCAGCCCGCGGTCCAGGCGCAGCAAGTCCAGGGGCAGTCGACGGAGCGCCGCCATCGCCGCGTAGCCGCTGCCGAATCCGTCCAGCGCGATGCCGACCCCGAGTCTGCGGAGCCCGGTCAGGCGCTGCTCCAGCTCGTCCAGGGGTATGCGCGGGTCGCTGTCGGACAGCTCCAGTATCAGCGAGCCGGGTGGCAGTCCGTGCCGCTCCAGCAGCGTCTCCACCGTGCCGAGGCCGAGTGCGCGGTTTGTCAGCCGGCCGGCGGAGAGCCGCACGGTCACGGGGGTCTCGAATCCGGCCCGGTGCCGGGCGGCGGCCTGCGCCACCGCCTCCTCCAGCAGCCAGCTGCTCATCTCGGACGCGCGATCACCCTGTGGCTCCGCGCCCCGCGCGCCGTCCGGGCGGAGGAACTCGGCGGGGGTGAAGAGTATGCCCTGCGAGGAGCGCCAGCGAGGCTGCGCCGTGACGGCGGTGACCAGTCCGCTGGCCAGCTCGATCACCGGCTGGTGCAGCAGGGTGAATTCACCGCGGTGCAGCGCGCTGCGCAGCTTGGTCGCCTGCTCGGCGCGGCGCGTCACATCGGCCTGCATCTGCGGGGCGTACAGCTTCACCTGCGCCTTGCCCGCCTGCTTGGCCCGGTACATCGCGAGGTCGGCGTTGCGCATCAGGCCGGCCGGGGAGATGCCGGGCTCGGCGAAGGCGATGCCGATGGAGGCGGCCACCCGCACCTCCGTGCCCTCCACCCGGTAGGGCTCGGAGAGGGTGAGCCGCAGTCTGTCCGCGATCTCCCGGATACGGGTCTCCCGGGCGCCGGAGGCGCGGGTGCTGGGGTTTCCGTCGCCGAGGATCAGGGCGGCGAACTCGTCGCCGCCCAGCCGGGCTGCGGTGTCCCCGGCCCGTACGGACTCCTGGAGGCGCCGGGCGGCGTTGATGAGCAGTTCGTCGCCCGCCTGGTGCCCGACGGTGTCGTTGACCGCCTTGAAGCCGTCCAGATCGATGAAGAGCACCGCGGTGTCGCCGTCGCCGCCGCGCCGCCCGCTCAGGGCCTGGCGCACCCGCTCGGTGAACAGCGCACGGTTGGGCAGGTCGGTCATCGGGTCATGCGAGGCGTTGTGCTGAAGTTGGGCCTGGAGACGCACGCGCTCCGTCACGTCACGGCTGTTGAAGATGAGCCCGCCCTGGTAGCGGTTGACGGTGGACTCGACGTTGAGCCAGTGCCCGGCGCCGTGCCGGAAGCGGCACTCGATGCGGGTGGAGGGCTCGGCCGAGGCCGGGGTCGCCAGGAAGCGGCGCACCTCGTGCAGGACGCGCGACAGATCCTCTCGATGTATCAGAGCAGCCAGTTCGGTGCCGATCAGGGCGTCGCCGTCCCGCCCGTAGACCCCCGCGGCGGCGGGCGACACATAGCGCAGCACCCCGCTGGCCGCGGCGATCATGATGACATCGCTGGAGCCCTGGACCAGGGAGCGGAAGTGGTTCTCCTTCTGGGCCAGCTCCTGGGTGAGCGAGATGTTGTCGACGAGCATGATGCCCTGCCGCACGACGAGCGCGAGCACCACCGTGCAGCCGGTGAACAGCACGACGCGGTCGATCTCACGGCCGTTTATCGAGTTGTAGATGATGCTCAGGGTGCAGACGGCGGCGGCCAGGTAGGGAGTGAGAGCCGCGAGTGAGCCCGCCATGGGGCCCCGCCCTCCGGGTGGGGGCGTCTCCGCCTGGGCGGAGGCGTGCGCGGTGTCAGGCGCCGGAGCGGGTGCCGCCGCTCCGGCACCGGACGTGCCGGAGGCGAGGCCGGGCGCGGGTGCCGGTCCGGGCACCGGGGTGCCGAAGTTCGCGCCCGGGACTGCCCGGTCCTGTCGTGCGCTGTGCCGCCCGCATCTACGGGATGTGCCGGACGGGCCGGACGTGCCGACCCAGGGCGCGTACGCGAGCAGCAGCGAGCCCGCGAACCAGCCCGCGTCGAGCAGCTGCCCCGAGCGGTAGCCCTCCCGGAGAGCGGGGAAGACGAACATGGTGTCGCACAGCACCGTCAGGGCCAGCGCCGCGACCGCGGTGTTGACGGCCGAGCGGGCCGCCTTGGGGCGCCTGAAGTGCAGCGCCAGGACCATGCTGACCAGCACGATGTCCAGCAGTGGATAGGCCAGGGTGAGGGCCGCGCGAGCGACCGTGGCGTCCTCCCAGGCGGCGATGTGGACGAGCGCCAGCGACCAGGAGAGAGTCAGCAGTGAACCGCCGATCAGCCACGCGTCGAGCCCCAGACAGACCCAGCCGGACCGGGTGACGGGGCGTCTGGCGAAGACCAGCAGGCCGATGATGGCCGGTGGTGCGAACAGCAGGAAGCAGTAGTCGGCGACGGACGTGCGCGGGACCGGCTGGTCCAGCACCAGCTCGTACCAGCCCCAGACGGCGTTGCCGAGCCCCACCATGGCGGAGGAGAGGCCGAAGAGGAACCAGGCGGGCCGTAAGCGGTTGCCCCGGTGGGCCCGTGCGTACCAGAGGCAGGAGGCGGCGGCGAGCAGTGCGGCCGCGCTCAGCCCGAAGTCGCCCATGACCAGAGCGACCGTCTCCGAACCCCAGCCGACCGCCGCCCCGGTGGCGTACGCGCCGCAGACGGCGGCGAGCACGATCCGGGGGACGGCACCGGAGGTGACCGCGCTGTACCAGGGCCGCCGGGTGGACCGCTCGGCCGACGCGGGCGGCGGCTGCGGTGCTTCCGGTGGCGTGGAGTGCGGGTGCGCTGGAGCCCCCTGGGCGCTCATCGCACACCCCCTGGAGACGGGGTGAGCCGTAGTCCGGGTGTGCTGTGCTCGCCGCACCGCACATGCCGCTTTCGGCGATTGGTCCGTTGGCCGCGCATCCCTCAGCCCCCCTCGTTGTCCTGGTTTCGCCCCCCGTCGGGACGATACACCAGGATGGTCACTCAGGGACATAGTTCCGATACGGTCCGTGACGGACAGGAATGCTGTACATTTCCTCCCTTTTCAGTCGGCCGTCACGAGGACGTGTTCCAGGGGTTCACCGGCTGCCCAGCGCTGCAGTTGGGCGCTCAGAAGGCGCTTCGCACGGGGCAGGAACGCCGTCGTGGGACCCCCTACATGCGGGGAGATCAGGACCCCGGGAGCCTGCCAGAGCGGGTGGTCCGCAGGCAGCGGCTCCGGCTCGGTGACGTCCAGCGCCGCCCGCAGCCTGCCCGACGTCAGCTCGTCCAGCAGCGAGCCGGTGTCCACCACGGCCCCGCGCCCGACGTTGACGAGCAGCGCGCCGTCCCGCATCCCCGACAGGAAGTCCTTGCCCGCCAGACCTCGGGTCGCTTCGGTGAGGGGCAGGCTGAGGATCACGACATCGGCGCGCGGAAGCAGATCGGGCAGTTCAGAGAGCGCGTGCACGGGACCGCGCGCCGTCGTACGCGCCGTCCGTGCCACGCGCAGGACTTCGGCGACCTCGAACGGGATGAGCCGGTCCTCGATGGCGCTGCCCACCGCGCCGTAGCCGACGATCAGCACGGACCGGTCGGCGAGCGCCGGATGGACGCCCGGCAGCCAGCTGCCGGACGGCTGCGCCCGTACGAACTCGGGGATGCCCCGCAGTGAGGCGAGGGTGAGGGTGAGGGCCAGTTCGGCCGTGCTGGTGTCGTGGACACCGCGTGCGTTGCACAGCTGAGTGCCACTGGGCAGATCGGGGACGGCCTGGGTGACATGGTCGATGCCCGCCGTGAGAGTCTGCACCACCCGTACGCCCGTCATGCGCCGCAGCGGGCGTACGGCCACCTCCGTGCCCTTCATGTACGGCACGACGTAGAAGGCGCAGCGCGCCGGATCGGCGGGGAAGTCCGGACCGCCGTCCCAGAAGCGGTAGGTGAGTGAGCCCGGCAGGCCGTCGATCTCGTCGGGCGGGACGGGGAGCCACACCTCGGTGGCGGCCTGCGAGGGGACGCTGGAGTTCGAGGACACAGAAGCCATGGCCAGAGGCTATGCGAAGAGTGTCGGAGGTACGCGCTAGTTTGGGGCCGTCAGGAGGGAGTTCATCCAGGTGGAGCGCAGGACTGTCGGTGCGGCGGCCCTTGAGGTCGGGGCGATCGGCCTCGGCTGCATGCCCATGAGCTGGGCCTACTCCGCCTCCCAGCAGGACGGCGAGAGCTCGCTGCGCACGCTGCACACCGCCCTGGACCGCGGCTGCACGCTCCTCGACACCGCCGACATGTACGGGCCGTTCACCAACGAGCTGCTGATCCGCAGGGTGCTCAAGGAGCGGCGGGCGGACGCCTTCGTCTCCACCAAGGGCGGCCTGCTCGTCGGCGACCAGCACATCGTGGCCAACGGACGGCCGGGCTACGTGAAACGCGCGTGCGACGCCTCGCTCCGGCGGCTGCGCACCGAGGTCATCGATCTCTACCAGCTGCACCGCGCCGACCCCGAGGTCCCGGTCGAGGAGACCTGGGGGGCGATGGCCGAGCTGGTCGCCGCCGGAAAGGTGCGGGCGCTGGGGCTGTGTGCCATGGGCGCGCGGGCCGACCGGCGCCCTGCCCACCGGCGCTCCGGCGGGTCGATGCACGAATCGACACTGCGACAGCTGGCCAGGATCCAGCAGATATTCCCGGTGAGCAGCGTGCAGGCGGAGCTGTCCGTCTGGTCCCGGGAGGCACTGGACGGCCTGCTGCCCTGGTGCGAGGCGCGCGGGGTGGGCTTCCTGGCGGCGATGCCGCTCGGCAACGGCTATCTGACGGGCACTCTGACCCCGGGCAGCGGCTTCGAGCCCGACGACATACGGGCCCGGCATCCACGCTTCACGGCGGAGATGATGGCCGCCAACCAGCCGATAGTCGCCGGGCTGCGCCGGACGGCCGGACGGCACGGGGCCGCCACCACCCCGGCCCAGGTCGCGCTGGCGTGGCTGCTGGCACAGGGACGCCATGTGGTCCCGGTGCCGGGCACGAAGAAGGAACGCTGGGCGTCCGAGAACGCGTCGGCGGCGGATCTGGTGCTGACCGCGGAGGACCTCGCGGAGATCGGCGCGCTTCCCCTGGGCCAGGGGTCCTGGGACTAGGGCGTGTTTGAGAAGTAGCGCCGCGACGGTCCTCGCGGCCAGCTGTCTTCACCGTCGCGGGGCCCGGATGACGGGGGATGTGATGTGCTGGGACTGACGGTTGGATCACCCGTGGTGGTCCGGGTACTCGGGAGGCGCTGAACGTGCGTAGGCATCCACTGGCAGGAGGATCCGCCAGGGCGGCCGTGGCGGTGATCGCCGCCGGAGCCCTGTTCGCGGCCGGGTGTACGTCCGATGGGGATTCGTCCGGTGAGAAGACCGGCAAGCCGGACAAGGGCAGCCCGTCGGCTTCCGGCAAGGAGCCGGACGGCGCCTCCCCCGCCGGCCCGCCCGCGAAGGGGTCCGTGAAGGTCGAGCGCACCGTGGCCACCGGGCTCGATTCGCCCTGGGGGATGGCGGCACTCCCCGACGGAGACCTGCTGGTCTCCTCCCGCGACACCGGCGAGATCCTCCGTGTCGACGGCAAGAGCGGCAAGAAGACCGAACTCGGTTCGGTGCCCGGGGTCGCCCCCGGCGGCGAGGGCGGGCTGCTGGGAATCGCGGTGCCCTCCGGCGACGCGAGCATGGTCTATGCCTATCTGACCACCGCCTCCGACAACCGCATCGTGCGGATGCTCTACGACGAGAAGAAGGAGCCGGGAAACCAGCTCGGTGCACCCGACAATCTCCTCAAGGGCATCCCGAAGGGCCAGATCCACAACGGGGGGCGCATCGCCTTCGGCCCGGACAAGATGCTCTACGCGGGTACGGGCGAAGCCGGGGACCAGGCACAGTCGCAGGACAAGGAGTCGCTCGGCGGCAAGATCCTGCGGATGACCCCCGACGGAGAGCCGCCCGGGCGGGGCAACCCCGAGGCGGACTCGGTGGTGCTCAGTTACGGCCACCGCAACGTACAGGGTCTGGCCTGGGACAAGGAGGAGCGGCTGTGGGCTTCCGAGTTCGGCCAGGACACCTGGGATGAGCTGAATCACATCGAGCCGGGCGGGAACTACGGCTGGCCGGAGGCCGAGGGCAAGGCCGAAGAGGAGGGGTACGCCGATCCGGTCGAGCAGTGGCGGACGGAGGACGCCTCGCCGAGCGGCATCGCCGTGGCCGAAGGCTCCGTGTGGATGGCCTCGTTGCGCGGTGAGCGGCTGTGGCGCGTCCCGCTGGCCGGGACGAAGCCGGTCGCGAAACCCCAGGCGTTCCTGGAGGGGAAGTACGGACGGCTGCGCACCGTCGTCCCGGACGGGCGGGACGGACTGTGGCTGCTCACCAATGAAACGGACTCGCGGGGCACCCCGGAGAAGGGTGACGACCGTATCCTGAAGCTGAAGGTGAGCTGACGGACGCGGGGCGGCCGCGCGGGCTCACCTCCGGAGGCGCCCGGCCGCCTACCGGGGCGCGCGGAAGCCGCCCCCGGGCAGGCCCCTGGGCGTGGGGAGGGAGCGGCACCATGCTCGGAATCAGCGAACTGTTCATGCCCGGCGCTCAGCACACCGAGGACGAGCGGCAGCGCCTCGACCACACCCGTGTGATCGAGGGCGACCACGGCTCGGGGCGTGGGCCGGTCGACCTGGAGTCGGGGCAGATAGTAGTCCTCACGCAGGAGGCGGTGCTGCCGCCGAAGCCGCGCGTCGAGGAGGCACCGGAGGAGGAGCGGGCGACCTTGCGGCGTTAGGGCGGCTCAGGACCTGCCCGGTGGAGTTGTGGGGAAAGCCCCGCCCCACCCAAACCACGCGCCCCACCCGGCCCGTCGGCCCGCCTGTGCGGTGAGTCCCGCCCGTGCCGTCAGCCGGTGACCGGCGATCCCGCGCCGGTGACCAGTCGAAGGCGGTGCGCCATCGCCGCCGCCTCACCGCGACCCGCCACACCCAGCTTCGTCATGATGTTCGACACATGGACACTGGCGGTTTTCGGCGAGATGAACAGCTGCTCGGCTATCTGCCGGTTGCTCCGCCCTGCGGCCACCAACTCCAGGACACCCCGCTCCCGCGCGGTGAGCCCGAACGAAGCGGCCGGCTCCGCCTCCTCCCGCGCGGCCTGCCGCGCGGAGCTCCGCCGCTTCACCTCGCCCGCCGCGGCGGCGCGCAGATCGATCCGGGCCCGAGCGGCGAGCTGCTCGGCCTCCTCCATAAGCGGCCTCGCGCCGAGTGTGGCCGCCGCGGCGTGCGAGAGCGTGAGCAGCTCCGTGGCCTTGGCGCGCGTGCCTTCCGCCACGCCTGAGCCCACCCCGGAGAGCAGCGCCTCCGCCCAGCGGTGACGGGCCTGTGCCAGCTCGTACGGCCGCTCCAGCGGCTCGAAGGCGGCGACGGCCTCCGCCCATTTCGTCTCGTCCGAAGCCCCTTGCGCGCGGGAGAGCTCGGCGCCCACCAGCAGCGAGTGCGCTTTCCACACCACCGCCGGATGCGGCAGTGTGCGGGCCACCCGCCGGATGAGCGCGAGCGCCTCCGCCCGCCCCGCCTCGGCGCCGGGGAGGCCGAGGAAGCCCGATTCGCTGCTGGCGGCCGAGTGCAGCAGCGGCCAGACGTAGACGTGCATCCCGACCGGGATCTCCTGGTCGAGCGCGCCCTCCAGCTCCGCACGCGCCTGGGTGTACGCGCCCCTGTGCGCCGCGAGAACCAGGGCGAAGCGGCGGGCCGGGAGTTCACAGTGCGGCTGGCGCGGCCGGGGCAGTTGCTCGCGCACCCTTGCATGGGCGACCTCCAGGGCGGCGAAGTCCCCCCGGTTCATGGCGAGCTGGCAGGACAGCAGTTCCTGCCAGCCACGGGTGGTGGGCCAGACGGCGAGACGGCGGGCCTTCTCCACCAGCTCGGCGGCCTCGTCCCAGCGCCCCATCGACTGCAGCGCGGCCGCCTGGTTCCCCAGCGCGAACGCTTGCTGGTCGCGCCTGCCGTGCTCCTCGGCGGCCCGGGCACCCTGGGCCGCCTCCTCGACCGCTTCGGACGAGCGCCCCACCAGATCCAGCTCGGCCGCGAGATTGATGCCGGCGCGGCACACCAAGGCGTACGCCCCCAGCTCGACGGCCCGCTCACGGGCAGTGCGGATCTCCGCCAGGCCCGCTTCCACATCTCCCGAATGCGCCATCAGCCCGCCCAGGGTGATCCGGGCGCTGGCCTCGGTGACTTCGGCGCCCACCACCCGGGCCAGCTCGACCGCGCGGACTGCCGTCGACAGCGCATCGGCGCCCGGGGCGTGCAGCATGCCCCAGCCTGCGGCTGCCGTCAGCACCGCCGCATGCACGGCCGACGGGGGCAGGCCGCGGACGAGCTGCTGGGCACGCGCGATCTCGTCCCATCCGTCGCTGCGGCCCAGTGCCTCCATCACCAGCGAGCGCTGCACCCAGAACCACGCGGCGCGCAGCGCGTCGTGGTTTTCGTCGAGCATGGCCAGCGCACGCTTCGCGACGGCCAGCGCACGCTCTATCTCGCCACCCGAGCGGGCGGCGACCACCGTCTCCGCCAGCAGATCCATGAAGCGCAGCGATTCCGCTTCGGGCTCTGCCGCGCAAGCCGGGTAGACCTCGGCGTCATCAATCGGCCGCAGCTTCGCCCGTACGGCGGCCGGGACGTCTTCCCACAGCTCGATCGCCCGCTCCAGCAACTGGTGCTGCTCGGCGTACGCGTGCTGTGCGCGGGCCTCCACCGAGGCTGCCAGCACGGCGGGCAGCGCCTTCGCCGCGTCCCGGCCGCGATACCAGTGGTGCGCCAGTCTGGTCGCGCGCACCTCGGCCCGGACGAGCCCGGGATCGGCCTCCAGCGCCTGGGCATAGCGGCGGCTGATCCGTGCGCCCTCGCCGGGAAGCAGATCGTCGCTGACGGCCTCGCGCAGCAGTGCGTGCCGGAAGCGGTAGCCGCCGTCGAGGCCGACGTCGTCCGCGGGCAGCAGGACGCTCGCCCCGACGGCGGCGCGCAGGGCCTCCAGCAGCTCGTCCTGGGGCAGCTCGCACACGGTGGCCAGCAGGGTGTGCTCGACCTTGGAGCCGCCCTGGGCGGCGATGCGCACCACGCGCTGCGCCGGCTCCGGCAGCGCCTCGACCCGGACCAGCAGCAGATCGCGCAGCGATTCGCTGATCCCGCAGGTGGCGCAGTTCTCGGTGAGCTCCTCCACGAAGAACGGATTGCCGTCCGTACGGTCGAAAATGGTTTCCACCAGCTCCGATTCGGGCTCGGCCACGCCCTGGATACCGGCGATCTGCGCCCGCACCTCCGTCAGGCTGAGCCGGGGCAGCTCGATACGGCGCACCGTACGCAGCCGGTCGTGCTCGGCGAGGAAGGGGCGGAGCGGGTGGCGGCGGTGGATGTCGTCCGCGCGGTACGTCGCGACCAGGATCAGCCGGCAGGACTGGACGGAGCGGTAGAGATAGCCGAGCAGCTCACGGGTGGAGCGGTCGGCCCAGTGCAGGTCCTCGATGGCGAGCACGAGAGTGCGCCCACCGGCCAGCCGCTCCAGCAGCTGCGCGGTCAGCTCGAAGAGCCGGGCCCGGCCGTCCTCGCCGCCGTAGACCTCGCGGTGTGCGGAGGCGGCCGCGGCCGGGAGCGGTGCCAAGTCCGGCAGCAGCCGGGCCAGCTCGGCCTCCCGCCCGCCAGCCGCCGCCATGATCTCGGCGCCGCCGAGCGTCCGGTGCAGGGAGCGCAGCGCCGTGGCGAAGGGGGCGAACGGCAGGCCGTCCGCCCCCAGCTCCAGACAGCCGCCGAGGGCGGTGACGGCGCCCTGCTTCCGGGCGTGCCCGAGGAACTCCTCCAGCAGCCGGGTCTTGCCGACACCGGCCTCGCCGCCGACCAGCAGGAGTTGGGGCTCACCCGCATCGGCGCGCACGAGCATCTCCGTGAGGGCGGCGAACTCCTCACTGCGGCCGACGAAGACCGGGCTGACCGCGATGTTGTTCTCCACGCCGCCCAGCATGACACCGCCCACCGACATCGGGGCTGCTCCGGCGCTGTCCAGTGCGGTGGCCGGGAGGCTCTCCCGGGAAACCGGCATCGTCCGTCCGCCTACGCTGCCTTGGTCCACCGGGCGGTGTGCCGCCTCACCCGCCCCTCTGCCTCGTCGTCCAGCTGACGCCGGCGGCGGCCGGTGACGGCCCTCCGTGCCTGCCGCTCCTCGGCCGCGGCGCGGCGCAGGTCGTCGATCCGCAGCAGCTGTGCCTGGTACTGGCCTTCGTGCATGGTGTGCTCTCCCGAGACTTGGTGGTGCGCGTCTTCCGATGGCTCCACTCTCTTCTCCCAGGGGGGTCGGCCACATCGGGCGCCTTCCCAGTGTTGACGCTTCGGGGTGCCTTAGACGGCGCGGCGGGATGCCTTAGGAGAGGCCCCCAGGGCCTGTCCTGGACGGTGCGGCTGCGGCTCGGCCTTACGTCCGGCTACGCGCTACGGGGCTTCCGCGCCGTCCGCGCCGTCCGGGGCCCGCAGCAGCTGCTCCGTCAGCTCCGCCCGCAGCTGCGCGGCGTCCTTGCGCAGTACGCCGGGCGCCGCCTTGTTCCACCGGGCGGCCGTCTCGTCCAGCGCGGCTGCCAGCTCACGCCGCACCCGGACCCGGCCGACGAGGAGCGCCAGCCCCACCAGGGGCCGGGCCAGCGCGCGGCCCCGCACGGAGACGGTGCAGGTGAGTTCCACCCGCCCGCCGGCCACCGCCCGGGGAGTGACGCGCAGGCGGGCGCGGGCCAGCCGGTGGTCCACGGCGCCGGTGACGGGCGCCGTCCCGCGCCGTGCGCCGCGCCGCCGGTCCGCCGCACTCCACCAGGCCGCCAGGTCCACCCGCAGCATGCCGGAGGCGCGCCGCAGGACGGAACTGCGGCCCGGGGCGGTGAAGTGCCAGTCGCCCCCGAGCGTGCCGGGACGGCGCGCGCCGGCCAGCCGTACGCTCCCGGTGAGCTCCGCACCGTCGGCGGATCGCGCCTCCAGCCGTACGGCGGTGGCCGAGGCGCGCTGCCACTCCTGGATCAGGAGCGCGGCCCGTGAACCGTCCGCCTCCGGCTGCGCCTCGTAGCGCGTGCCGGGGCGCAGGTGCTCTCCGTGCGCCAGGCGCACTTCGGGCACCGCGCGGCCGTCGGAGAGACGGAGCGCGCCGTCCGGCTCGGCACGTACGGACTCGGCGAGGTCATGCAGCATCAGGAGGTACGCCTCGAACCAGCGCCGCGGCACGGGGACTATGGTGACGCGGTGCCGGAATCGGGCCATGCGGGCATCATCGCGGCCGCGCCGTACGCCGCGCAACGGAGGGGGTCAGGACCCGGAGGGCGCCGGGGCGTTCTCCCGCGGAGCCGGTATCGTTCCGGCGGAGCCCACCGGCTGGTCCGCGTCCGCGTCCGCGTCCTCGGGCACGGGCACCTGCTCTGCCGGGGGCTCGATGCTGAACCGCGGCAGTATCCGCTCCAGCCACTTCGGCAGCCACCAGTTGGCGCCGCCCAGCAGATGCATCAGCGCCGGGACCAGCAGGGTCCGCAGCACGAAGGCGTCCAATGCCACGGCGGCGGCGAGGCCGATGCCGAACATCGCGATGATCCGGTCGCCGCTGAGGACGAACGCCCCGAAGACCGCGATCATGATCGCCGCCGCCGAGTTGATCACCCGCCCGGTCTCCGCGAGGCCGACTCGTACGGCACGGCGGTTGTCGCCGGTCAGCTGCCACTCCTCGTACATCCGGCTCACCAGGAAGACCTGGTAGTCCATCGAGAGCCCGAAGAGCACCGCGATCATGATCACCGGCAGGAAGGGCTCGATCGGCCCCGCCCCGCCCATGCCCAGCAGCCCGAGGCCCCAGCCCCACTGGAAGACCGCGATCACCACACCGAAGGACGCCGCGACCGCCATCACGTTCATCACGGCGGCCTTGAGCGGGATGCCGATACTGCGGAAGGCCAGCAGCAGCAGCGCGGAGCCCAGCGCGACGACAACACCCAGGAAGAGCGGCAGCTTACCGAGGATCACGGACGCGAAGTCGTCATAACTCGCCGTCTGCCCGCCCACATGGACCTGCAGCGGCTTCCCATCCGTCTGCTGCGGAAGGACCTCCGTGCGCAGCCGTTCCACCAGCCGCGACGTCTCGTTCGCCTGCGGGGAACTCTCCGGAACGATGGTGATCACGCCGGTGTCGCCGCTGCCGTTGAGCTTCGCGGCGGTGACCTCGGCGATACCCTCGGTGCCGCGCAGCCGGCCGGGAAGTTCGTCGAAGGCGAGTTTGCCCGCCGCCCCGTCGATCTCGGCGACGAGGGTGAGCGGTCCGTTGGCGCCCGGCCCGAAACCCTCGGCCAGCATGTCGTACGCCTGGCGGGTGGTGGCGGTGGCCGGTGCGTTCCCCTGGTCGGAGGTGCCCAGCTGGAGCCCGAGCACGGGCAGGGACAGCACCACCATCACGACCGCCGCCACACCGCCCAGCAGCTTGGGATGACGCTCCACGAAGGCGGACCAGCGCGCGGCCGGCCCGGTGATCCCCTCCTGGGAGGTGGGACCGGTGACGGCCAGCCTGGCCCGCTCCCGGCGGCTGAGGGCTTTGTCGCCGATGAGGCCGAGCAGCGCCGGCAGCAGGGTCACCGAGGCCAGCACTGCCAGCACCACGGTCATCGAGGCCGCGACGGCGACGCCGTTGAGGAAGTCCAGCCGCAGCACCAGCATGCCCAGCAGGGCGATGCACACGGTCACCCCGGCGAAGACGACGGCCCGGCCGGCGGAGGCCACCGCCCGTTCGGCGGCGACGGCGACCGCGAGCCCCTCCTTCAGGCCCCGCCGGTGCCGGGTGACGATGAACAGGGCGTAGTCGATGCCCACACCCAGCCCGATCAGGGTGCCGAGCATGGGGGCGAAGTCGGCGAGAGTCATCAGGTGGCCGAGTAGTCCGATGCCGAGATACGCGGTGCCGACGCTCACCAGGGCGGTGACGATCGGCAGCAGCATGGCCGCGAGGGAGCCGAAGGCGAGCAGCAGCACGACGGCCGCGGCTGCCACTCCGATGAGCTCACTCAGATGCGAGGTGACCCCTTCGGTGGTGGCGACTCCCGGCCCGCCGAGGGCGACGTCCAGGCCCGCCACGTCCTCGGCGGCGCCCTGCGCCTCGTCGACGACAGCCGCCACCTGGCCCTTGTCCAGGTCGTCCGTGCCCGCGGCGAAGTGCACGGTGGCGTACGCGGTGCGGCCGTCGGCGCTGATTTGGTCCGCCCCGTCGGTGCCGTACGGGCCGCTGACCTGGGAGACACCGGGGAGTCCGGCGATGCGGGTGAGCGCCTGCTGCATCCGCTGCTCGACCTCACCCCCGCGCACGCTCCCGGCGTCTTCACCGGTCGTACGCCAGACCATGGAGTCGCTGTCTCCGGCCTGCTGCGGAAATCCCTCACTGAGCAGTTCCCCGGCTCGCACCGACTCGGTGCCCGACACCCCGTAATCGTTCGAGTAGGCCGTACCCGCGGTGGCCACAGCGGCCCCGACGCCGACGAGAGCAGCGAGCCACAACGCCATGATGACGAGACGGCGGCGCAGACACCACCGGGTGAGTCGGACCATATGCGGTTCCCTGTTCGGTCTGTGGATCTTTCAGGGAATCGTGGCCCTCAAAGAGCACATGCGCATGGATGTGGCGATGCGTCGACTCTGGCACCTTCTTTAGATCATTCGGACTTATCGTGCGCTTACTCACACGCCGCAGCTCAGATGGAGCACACAAGGTGAAGGGGCGGCCACCCGCTGGTTTCGCGGATGGCCGCCCCGTCCGGGCAGGTGTTGATCATTCGCTCGGGGCAAGCCGCTCGAGGCAGTGCCCGACTATTCGCTCGGGGCAAGCCGCTCGAGGCAGTGCCCGACTATTCGCTCGGGGCAAGCCGCTCGAGAATGAGTTCCCGCACCCGCCCCGCGTCCGCCTGTCCACGGGTGGCCTTCATGACCGCGCCGACCAGGGCGCCCGCCGCCGCGGTCTTGCCGCCGCGGATCTTGTCGGCGATTGCGGCGTTGCCCGCGATCGCCTCGTCGACGGCCGTGCCGAGCGCGCCCTCGTCCGAGACGACCTTCAGGCCGCGCTTCTCGACGACCTCGTCCGGGGTGCCCTCACCGGCGAGTATGCCCTCGATCGTCTGGCGGGCCAGCTTGTCGTTGAGGGAGCCCTCGGCGACCAGCTCGGACAGCCGGGCGACCTGCTCCGCGGTGATGGGCAGGTCGGCGAGTTCGAGGCCTTCCTCGTTGGCGCGTCGCGCCAGCTCGCCCAGCCACCACTTGCGCGCCTGATCGGCCGGGGCGCCCGCGTCGATCGTGGCGACGATCAGGCCGACCGCGCCCGCGTTGAGCGCGGACTGCATCTCGTGCTGGGAGATGCCCCACTCCTCGCGCAGCCGGTTGCGGCGCAGGCGCGGCAGTTCGGGCAGTTCGGCACGGAGCTCCTCCACCCACTCGCGCGAGGGGGCGACGGGCACCAGATCGGGCTCGGGGAAGTAGCGGTAGTCCTCCGCCTCCTCCTTGATCCGCCCCGAGGTGGTGGAGCCGTCCTCCTCGTGGAAGTGGCGGGTCTCCTGGAGGATCGTGCCGCCGCTGTCGAGGACGGCGGCGTGCCGCTGGATCTCGAAGCGCGCAGCACGCTCGACCGAGCGCAGCGAGTTGACGTTCTTCGTCTCCGACCGGGTGCCGAAGGCGGCCCTGCCGTGCGGGCGCAGCGACAGGTTCACATCGCAGCGCAGCTGACCCATCTCCATACGGGCGTCGGAGACGCCGAGTGCACGGATGAGTTCGCGCAGTTCGGCGACGTACGCCTTGGCCACCTCAGGCGCGCGCGCCCCCGCGCCCTCGATCGGCTTGGTGACGATCTCGATCAGCGGGATCCCGGCGCGGTTGTAGTCCAGCAGTGAGTGCGAGGCGCCGTGGATACGGCCGGTCGCGCCGCCGATGTGGGTGGACTTGCCGGTGTCCTCCTCCATGTGGGCCCGCTCGATGCCGACCCGGAAGACCTCCCCGTCCTCCAGCTGGACGTCGAGATAGCCCTCGAAGGCGATCGGTTCGTCATACTGGGAGGTCTGGAAGTTCTTCGGCATGTCCGGATAGAAGTAGTTCTTCCGGGCGAAGCGGCACCATTCGGCGATGTCGCAGTTGAGCGCGAGGCCGATCCGGATCGCCGACTCGACGCCGGTCGCGTTGACGACGGGCAGCGAGCCGGGCATGCCGAGGCAGGTGGGGCAGGTCTGGCTGTTCGCGTCGGCACCGAGGCCGGTCGCGCAGCCGCAGAACATCTTGGTCCTGGTGCCGAGCTCCACGTGGACCTCGAGGCCCATGACGGGGTCGTAGGCGTCGAGCGCGTCCTCGTACGACGCCAGTTCAGTGACGGTCACGGAATTTCTTGCCTCTCAGTCGTCCGCGAGGACATCGTCCGTGTCCAGGCGCCGGATCTCTCGTACGAGCAGGGCAACGCCCGTGACGATCCCGGCGGCCGAGACCGCCACGTCCAGCAGCTGGAGCTTGTCGCCCTCCTCGCGGGCACGCTGTGCCCGCTTGACGGTGCCGACCACACCGAACAGTGAGGTCGCGATGGACATGTACATCCCGGTCTTTGACTTCTTGAAACCCTTGGCCTTCTGCAGCGTTCCACTCACAGTGACGGTGCCTCCTCAAGCAGGGGATGGCCCCAACGTGCCTGGAGAGCGGCCTCGATCGCCGCACCGACACGGTAGAGCCGGTCATCGGCCATGGCGGGGGCGATGATCTGGAGCCCCACCGGCAGGCCGTCCTCCGGCGCCAGGCCGCAGGGAAGCGACATGGCGGCGTTGCCCGCCAGGTTGGACGGGATGGTGCACAGGTCGGCGAGGTACATCGCCATCGGGTCGTCGGCCCGCTCCCCGATCGGGAAGGCGGTGGTCGGCGTGGTCGGCGAGATCAGCACGTCCACGCTCTCGAACGCCTTGCCGAAGTCGCGCGTGATGAGCGTACGGACCTTCTGGGCCGATCCGTAGTACGCGTCGTAGTAGCCGGAGCTGAGCGCGTAGGTGCCGAGCATCACACGCCGCTTCACCTCGTCACCGAAGCCCGCCTCCCTGGTGAGGGCGGTGACCTCCTCCGCACCGCGGCTGCCGTCGTCGCCGACCCGCAGCCCGTAGCGCATGGCGTCGAACCGGGCGAGGTTCGAGGAGCACTCGCTCGGGGCGATCAGGTAGTACGCGGCCAGCGCCTTGGTGAAGGACGGGCAGGAGACCTCGACGACCTCGGCGCCCAGCTCCCGCAGCAGTTCGACGGACTCGTCGAAGCGCTGCATGACCCCGGCCTGGTAGCCCTCGCCGCGGAACTCCTTGACGACACCGACCCGCAGGCCCGTCACGTCGCCCTGGCGGGCGGCGGCGACAACATCGGGGACGGGCTGGTCGATGGAGGTGGAGTCCAGCGGGTCGTGCCCCGCGATGACCGCGTGCAGCAGGGCGGCGTCCAGCACCGTACGGGCGCACGGTCCGCCCTGGTCGAGGGAGGAGGAGAAGGCGACCATGCCGTACCGGGACACGCCGCCGTACGTCGGCTTGACGCCCACGGTCGCGGTCATGGCGGCGGGCTGTCGGATGGAACCGCCGGTGTCGGTGCCGAGGGCGAGCGGCGCCTCGAAGGCGGCCAGCGAGGCGGACGAGCCGCCGCCTGAGCCGCCCGGGATCCGGGTCAGGTCCCACGGGTTGCCGGTCGGACCGAAGGCGCTGTTCTCGGTGGAGGATCCCATCGCGAACTCGTCCATGTTGGTCTTGCCGAGGATGACGACGTCCGCGTCCTTGAGCCGCTTGGTCACGGTCGCGTCGTACGGCGGGATCCAGTTCTCGAGGATCTTCGAACCGACCGTGGTCGGGATGCCCTCGGTGGTGAAGATGTCCTTCAGGGCGAGCGGCACTCCGGCCAGCGGGCCGAGCTCCTCGCCGCGCGCCCGCTTCTCGTCCACCGCGCGGGCCTGGGCGAGCGCGCCCTCGCGGTCGACGTGCAGGAAGGCGTGCACCTTCTCGTCGACGGCGGCGATACGGGCCAGATGCGCCTCGGTCACCTCGACCGCGGTCATCTCCCCGGCGGCGATCCCGGCGGCGATCCGGGCGGCGGACATGCTGGTCAGGCTCGTCACGTCAGTCAGGTCACTCATGGTGGTCACTCCTCCCCCAGGATCTGCGGCACCTTGAAACGCTGCTGTTCCTGGGCCGGGGCGCCGGAGAGCGCCTGCTGGGGGGTCAAGCTCGGTCGGACCTCGTCCGGGCGCATGACGTTGGTCAGCGGCAGCGGATGGGAGGTCGGTGGTACGTCCTCGTCGGCGACATCGGAAACGGCGGCGACCGCGCCGATGATGTCGTCGAGCTGACCGGCGAAGTGATCGAGCTCTTCGTCTTTCAGCTCCAGACGCGCCAGCCGTGCGAGGTGGGCGACCTCCTCGCGCGTGATGCCAGGCATGCGATCCTCAGGGGTGAGTGCGGGCGGTTCTTCTCGGTCCTTCTCGTTTCCCGCCCAATCCTATGGCGCCCGGCTCCCGGTCGGCGAAGCGGTTTGGCCGCGGAGTGGGAACTGCCGTGGAACGCGGGCGGAAATCGCCCGCAGAGTCGTGCCCCTGCCCGCTCTTCCTGCGCGTGGCTACGATGATCTTTCCGACGGGGGAACGGGGAGCTCATGGCGTACGGAGGGTCCGAGGGCAGGCTGACCGGACTGGAACTGGCTGGGCGGTACCGCCTTGAGGCACGCCTCGGCGCGGGCGGCATGGGCGAGGTCTGGCGGGCACGGGACCGGACGCTCGGGCGCGAGGTCGCCGTGAAGGTGTTCACGCCGCGGCAGGAGCCGGACGGCGAGGAGTACGCGGGCCTGCTGGCCCGGTTCCGCCAGGAGGCAAGGGTCGTAGCGGCGCTGGACAGTCCCTGCATCGTCGCCCTGCACGATCACGGCACCGCCCGCGTCCCCGATGGTGCGGAGGTTCCGTTCCTGGTGATGACACTGGTACGGGGGCGCACGCTCCAGCAGATCATCACCGCCGAGGGACCGCAGCCCGTCGGGCTCGCGCTGGAACGGGCGGCGCAGATCTGCCAGGCGCTGACGGCGGCGCACGCCCAGGGCATCGTGCACCGCGACATCAAACCGGCGAACGCGATGGTGAGCGACGACGGCGCACTGAAGGTGCTGGACTTCGGCATCGCCCGCATCGCCGAGACCGGCACCGGCGCGCTGAGGCTGACTCTCACCGGAGAGATGCCCTTCGGCAGCGTGCTCTACATGGCGCCCGAGCGCTTCCGCGACCAGGCGGGCGACGCCAGGACCGACCTCTACGCAGTCGGCTGCGTGCTGTACGAACTGCTGGCGGGACGCCCTCCCTTCAGCGGCAGCGCCGCCGGAATCATGTACAACCACGTGCACGACATGCCGGTCCCCCCGAGCCGTATCCGGCCGGAGGTGCCCGCCGAGGTCAACCGCGTCGTCATGGGCCTGCTGGCCAAGGACCCGGCGGACCGGCCGCAGGACGCGGCAGGGGTGGCGGAAATCCTCGCGGCCCTCGCGCGGGACGCAGCGCAGGCGCAGCCGGAGGACGAGGCAGGCCCGGAGGAGACGGAACCGGAGGAGACGGAACCGGAGGAGGCCCCGCCGGAGTCGGCGGCCCCACCGGTTCGGGACCCCGCACACGCACACGCCCCTACTCCGCGACGCATCGCCGTCCCGCCCCGTACCGGCTCCCGACCGTCCGCGCCGGTGCCCAGCCGTCCGCTCGACCGTGCTCCGGTACGCCCGGCCCGCCGGATCGGCGGCCGTACCACAGCCGTGCTCACGGCCGTCGGACTGCTGGCGGCGGTCGGTGTGGTCGCCGCCACCGGCTGGCCCGGGGAGGACGGCCCGCAGTACGTGATCGGTGTCCAGGAGGGGTTCGAGGTGGACGGCACGGGTGCGGACGCCGTACGCGCGGCTGTCGAGGACGCGGGCGAGGACCTGCCCTTCACCCTCAGGACCGTCCCCTTGAAGCACGCCGCCGACGCCAAGGAGCGCCGGCGGCTCGAGGACGGCTGGCTGGACCGTCACGAGGATCTGGTCGCTGTCGTCAATCCGCAGTCCGGCTCGCTCCTGTCCTCGAACGGCCCCGGGGATCCTGTGCTGGTCCACGGATGCCAGGGCTATCAGGCGCCCGGCAAGTGGGACGGCAAGACCTTCATGGCGTCGGCCACCCAGCAGCAGACGGGCGCCCGCATCGGTGAGTACCTCGCTGCCGCCGACGGTGTCGACACCGTGTACGTGCAGGACGCGACCGGCGTCCGGGTGGAAGCGCTGGTGGCGGCCCTGCGGCAGCAGGGGGTGCGGGTGGTCCAGGACGACGACCTGAAGAGTGCCGAGCGGCTGGATGAGAAGAAGCTGCGATCCGTCCTCACGGAGGCGGATGCGGACGCCGTCTATCTGGACGACGACAGGCGGTCCGCGTGGACAACAGCCGTGGACGAGAGCGGTTTCGAGGGACTGCGGATGCTCGCCGCCACGGACGTGGAATGCACAGACGAGCCGGGCTCCGACAGCCCCGCCCCGTCATCCGTCGAGGGCTGGCTGCTGGCCCGCAGCTTCTACTCCCCGGAGCGGGACCCGCAGAAGATGCGCCCGATCGGTGTCCGGTCGGCTCTCGGCGCGGAACTGGCAGCCGCACCGTTCGCCGTCGAGACGTACCAGGCGACACGCGCCCTGATCGACGCGCTCAGTGCCCTTCCCGAAGGGCACAGCGCGACACAGGCGCGGGAGGCGCTGGCGGCCGAGCTGGGCTCGGTGGACACCGAGGGCCCGGTGGGCCGGGTCCGCTTCGGAGAGCAGCGCACCGTACGCGAACCCGCCGTCTGGATCGACCGGGCCGAGGACGGCGCCTGGAAACAGACCGCCGCCCTGACGGCGCGCCCCCGGACGCCCTAGGGTCTGACAGATGGCGCCGTCCGCCCGGAGGGCGGTGCTGGCGGCGGCTGGTGCGTGCGGCTGCAAGGCGGAGGAGCGTCCTCGTAGTGGGCTACTCGGACGCTGCGACAACGCAGCAGATGCGCGTGCCAGCCGCCGCCAGCAAGGCGGGATGTGTCAGACAGGCCCTAGCGCCGCGTCCGGCACGAGTGCCGGTCAGGTGACCGGCTGGTCCGCGCCCTCCTCCGTCGGGGCCGGGACCGGCGGCCCCGGTTCCGGAGCAGGCAGCTGGGCGGGTGGCGGCGGCGCTGGAAGCGACGGCGGAGACGGGGGCGAGGGCTGGACCGGAGCGCGCCCTCCCTCGCGGGAGCGGAGCCAGGCGGTGGCCTCCGCCGGCGGCATCGCCGCCGCGACGAGCCAGCCCTGCACCGCGTCACAGCCCAGATCCCGCAGCCGCTCCCAGGTCTCGTCGTCCTCCACTCCCTCGGCCACCACCAGCAGCCCCAGGGAGTGCGCGAGGTCGAGCGTGCAGCGGACGATCTCCGCGTCCTCCGCGTCGACCGCGAGCCGGGCGACGAACGACCGGTCGATCTTCAGCTCACTCACCGGCAGCCGCCGCAGGTGCACGAGGGAGGAGTAGCCGGTACCGAAGTCGTCGAGCGACATCTTCACCCCGTGCCCGGTCAGGCCGGCGAGGGTGTCCGCGGCCCGCTGAGGGTCCTCCAGCAGGACATGCTCGGTGATCTCCAGCTGCAGGGCGCCCGGCGGCACGCCGTGCCGGGCCAGCCGGGCGGCGACCGAGCCGGCGAAGCCGGGAGAGTGCACGTCACGCGGTGAGACGTTGACCGCCACCGGCACGATGAGCCCGCTGGCACGCCACCGGGCGACCTGGGCGAGCGCGGTCTCCAGCACGTACTCCGTCAGCCGGGGCATCAGTCCGGAGGTCTCGGCGATGGCGATGAACTCGTCGGGCGGCACCTTCCCGCGCTCGGGGTGTGCCCAGCGCACCAGTGCCTCCAGCCCGGCGACCCGGCCGTCGAAGCCCACCTTGGGCTGGTAGTGCAGCTCGACCTCGCCCGCGTCGAGGGCCCGCCGCAGATCCGCCAGCAGGCCGAGCCGGTCGGGGGTGTTGCTGTCCCGCGCCGCCTCGTAGACCTCCACGCCCGTACGGTCGCGCTTGGCCTCGTACATCGCGACATCCGCGCGCTGGAGCAGGCCCTCGGCCTCGGCCGCGTGGTCGGGGAAGACGGCGACGCCCGCGCTGGCCTCCAGCACCAGCGTCAGTCCGTCCAGATCCAGGGGGGAGCCCAGCGCCGCGACCAGGCTCCGTGCGACCCGCTGCGCGCTCGTCGTGGATCCGGTGACCGGCAGGAGCACCGCGAACTCGTCGCCGCCGAGCCGTGCCGCCTCGGCGCCGCGGGGCAGCACCTCCCGGAGCCTGTCCGCTATCTGCAACAGCAGCCGGTCGCCCGCGAGATGGCCGAGCGTGTCGTTGACCGAACGGAAACGGTCCAGGTCGATCAGGATGAGCGCCGACCTCTCCCCCGCCCGGTCCGCCTCCTCCAGCGCCGCCCAGGCGCGCTCCATCAGCCACAGCCGGTTGGGCAGACCGGTGAGCGGGTCGCGCAGCTGCTCCTCCGCGCGGGCGCGGGCCATCCACAGCGTGGAGTCGAGCGCGATCAGCGGCACCGCGAACAGCGGCAGCAGCAGCGGCGTGTCGACCGCGACCACCACGATCAGCGGGGAGATGCCCAGCAGTGCGACGGCGACCAGTGCCTGCCGCACCAGCGCGGTGCGGGCGACGGTGGTCAGCGGGACGCTGCGCCCCGGGTAGGCGTACCAGAGCAGCGCCCGGGTGAGCAGCAGGTATGTGCACGCGGCCACGACGATCTCGGGCAGCGCGGACGCATCCCAGGAAGCCGGATCCCAGGGGGTCTCGACCGAGGCACGGGTGCCGAAGCCGAGGAGGGTGAGGGTCGAACCGCCGATGCCCGCGATGTCGATCGCGCAGTGCAGCAGTGCCTGCCGCCAACGATGCCGTCGTGCGGCACCGACGAGTAAGACGACGGCGAGGGAGACGAGGACGGCGGGCATCCAGCCGTAGAGCAGCAGGATGGCCAGGGTGAGGGCGGCTCCCGAGCCGGTGCCGCTCCACCAGCGATCCGGGCCCAGTGCGACCAGATGACCGACGACGATGCCGGTCAGCAGGGCGAACGACCAGCCCTCGGTGCCGTCGGGGAAGAGCGCGCGCTGCTCGCCGAGTACGCGGTACACAGCGGCGGCGAGGACGAGCGCGGCCACTGCGGCGATCACCACGGGCAGGCCGGGCACCCGCACCGACACCAGCCGCTGCAGCCACGGCGCCCGGCTCGCGCCGGGTACCGCCCTGTCGTCCGCCCGAACGGCGTCGGGTGGCCGTCCGGTACCTTGCTGCCGCTGCGGTGCGGACCGGGAAACGGCTCCGTTCACCGTCCCGGCCCGGGGGGAAGCCGCTGACGACTGCGGCGTCCCCGGGGAGAATGCAGCGTCGGCACCGCGGGGTTCCTGCATGCCCGTCCCTCTCACCACGTCCGCACCTGACGCCGCCACGACAGGCTCACCCTTCAACAGTAGGCCGGGGATTGCCTGCTGGGCAGCGATCGGCCGTGGTTGCCTCAATGCGATCTGGCCTTCGACGGTCATCTGCTATGCGCCGTACGGGTGCTGTACACGTATCAGACGGCTTGTGTGGCCGCCCGTCTCCGGAGGCCAGCGGCACCGCCCGGGCCTCTCCTGGCCCGCCGCAGCGGGCGGACCAGGGCCGTTCGAGGGTGCCCGGGACTATTCGGGTGGCGCCAGCGCGACGTCGCGGGCGGCTTCCGGACCCTGTTCCAGAAGGACGGTGAAACCGTCGTCATCCAGAATCGGGACCTTGTGCTGCACCGCCTTGTCATATTTCGAGCCAGGATTGTCGCCGACGACGACGAATGCGGTTTTCTTGGAAACGGACCCTGTCACTTTCGCGCCCACTTTCTGCAGGGCTTCCTTCGCTCCGTCCCTGGTGTGCGACTGGAGCGTCCCGGTCACCACCACGGCGAGGCCCTCCAGCGGACGCGGGCCCTTCTCACCCTCCGGCTGCTCCTCCTCCATCCGGACTCCGGCCGCCCGCCAGCGCTCGACGATCTCCCGGTGCCAGTCCTCGGCGAACCACGCCTTCAGCGAGGCCGCGATCGTCGGCCCGACGCCGTCGGCCGCCGCAAGCTCCGACTCGTCCGCCTCCGCGATGCGGTCCAGCGAGCGGAACTCCCGCGCCAGCGCCTCCGCCGCGACCGGGCCGACATGACGGATCGACAACCCGGTGATGATGCGGGCGAGCGGGCGCCGCTTGGCCGCCTGGATGTTCTCCAGCAGGGCCAGGGTGTTCTTCTTCGGCTCGCCCTCCTTGTTGGCGAAGAAGGTGACGACCTTCTCCTCGCCCGTCTCCGGATCGCGCTTGGGCAGGCCGCTGTCCTGGTCGAGGACGTGGGAGCGGATGGGGAGCAGCTGCTCCACCGTCAGCTCGAAGAGCCCGCCCTCGTCCATGAGCGGAGGCTCGGCGGGCTCCAGCGGCTGGGTCAGCGCCGTCGCCGCGACATAACCGAAGTGCTCGATGTCCAGGCACTTGCGACCGGCCAGATAGTAGATCCGCTCCCGCAGCTGCGCCGGGCAGAACCGGGCGTTGGGGCAGCGCAGGTCGATGTCGCCTTCCTTCATCGGGCGCAGTGCGGTGCCGCAGTCCGGGCATTCGGCGGGCATCTCGAACTCCCGCTCGCTGCCGTCCCGCAAGTCCGCGACCGGGCCGAGGATCTCCGGGATGACGTCCCCGGCCTTCCGGAGCACCACCGTGTCCCCGATGAAGACGCCCTTGGACTTCACCACCTGCTGGTTGTGCAGCGTGGCGAACTCGACCTCGGATCCCGCGACCGTCACTGGTTCCACCACGGCGTAGGGCGTGACCCGGCCGGTGCGGCCGACACCGACCCGGATGTCGGTCAGCTTGGTGTTGACCTCCTCCGGCGGGAACTTCCAAGCGATGGCCCAGCGTGGTGCCCGGGAGGTGGAGCCCAGCCTCCCCTGGAGCGGGATCTCGTCGAGCTTGACGACGACGCCGTCGATCTCGTGCGCGACGGAGTGACGGTTCTCCCCGTAGTAGGCGATGAACTCCCGCACCCCGGCCAGACCTTCGACCACCTTGGTGTGCCGGGAGGTCGGCAGGCCCCACTCACCCAGCAGCTCGTACGCCTGCGAGAGGCAGTCGATGTCGAAACCCTCGCGAGCGCCGATACCGTGCACCACCATGTGCAGCGGGCGGCTCGCGGTGACTCTCGGATCCTTCTGGCGCAGCGAGCCCGCTGCGGCGTTGCGCGGGTTGGCGAAGGGTTTGTCCTCCGCCTCCACCAAGCGCGCGTTCAGCTCCTCGAAGCGCTCCATGGGGAAGAAGACCTCGCCCCTGACCTCCACCAGCGCCGGAATCCGCTCGCCCCGCAGGCGCTCCGGGATGTCCCCGATGGTGCGGATGTTGGGCGTGATGTCCTCGCCCGTACGCCCGTCGCCGCGGGTCGCCGCGCGGGTGAGGCGCCCGTGCTCGTAGGTCAGGTTGACCGCGAGGCCGTCGATCTTCAGCTCGCACAGGAAGTGGTGCTGCTCGACGCCCTCCAGCTCGCGGGCGATGCGGTCGCCCCAGGTCTCCAGCTCCGCCGCGTCGAAGGCGTTGTCCAGCGAGAGCATCCGGTCGCGGTGGGCTACCTCGGTGAACTCCGTCTGGTACTGCCCCGCCACCTTCTGGGTGGGTGAGTCGGGCGTACGCAGCGGGGGGTGCTCCTCCTCCAGTGCTTCCAGGGCACGCAGCAGCCGGTCGAACTCGGCGTCGCTGACGACCGGTGCGTCCTTGACGTAATACCGGAAGCGGTGCTCCTCGATCTGCTCGGCGAGGTGAGAGTGCTGCTCGCGCTTCGCGGCGGGAACCCCCGCCCCCGCAGAGCCGACCGGCGCCGAGCCACCCCTCTCCTCGTCCGCCTGCTGCCCGTGCGTCCGCTGCTCGTCCGCGTGCTGTGTGCCAGCCACCGTCTCGTCCTCCCTGCGGTCCGGGATGAACCGGAGATCATCAGTACTCAGGGTTGTCAGCGAGGGACCTCGCGGCCCGGACGCAGTGCGCGAGCGCGGCGTGGGCGTAACCGGGCGAGGCGCCCGCCAGCCCACACGACGGAGTGATCACCACCGACTCCGCGAGGAGTGCCGGTGACAGCCCCAGCCTGCGCCACAACGACCTGACACCCATGACGCTACCGGCCGGGTCTGACAACGCACCGGATTCGGGGTCCGCACCGGGGATGACACCGGCGAACAGTGCCAGACCGCCCTCGACCGCTTCCCCCATCATGTCGTCCTCACTCTCGGTGAGGAGCCCGAAGTCGAACGAGATCCCGGTGACGCCGGCTCGCCGCAGCAGTGCGAACGGCACCTGGGGCGCGCAGGAGTGGACGATGACGGGGCCGTCATGGACGGCGAACACCTCCCGGAGGGCCCCCTCCACCACGGACCGGTCCACGGCGTCGTACGTGCGGTAGCCGCTGGCGGTGCGCACCGTGCCGCGCAGTACGGCGGTCAGCGACGGCTCATCCAGCTGGAGCACCGGCTGCGCTCCGGGCACCCGCCGCCGCAGGTCCGCCAGATGCGCCCGCAGGCCCTCCGCCAGCGACGCGGTCAGATCCCGGCAGGCACCCGGGTCACCGAGCATCGCCTCGCCGCCGCGCCGCTGGAGCGCGGCGGCCAGCGTCCACGGTCCGACGACGGAGACCTTCAGCGCGCCCCGGTACCCCTGGGTGAACTCCTCCAGGGCGTCCAGGTCCTCACGCAGCCAGGAGCGGGCCCGGCGGGTGTCCCGGCCGGGCCGGTCGCTCAGCCGCCAGCCGCTGGGCTCCAGCTGGACGTACAGCTCGGCCAGCATCCCCGCCGTACGGCCCGTCATGTCCGCTCCCGGGCCGCGTGCGGGCAGCTCCGGCAGGTACGGGAGTGCCTCCAGCGTTTCCGTGATGGCCTTCGCGGCCTCGCGTGTGTCGCCGCCCGGCATCGACCCGATCCCGGTCGCGGCGGCCGTACCCCAGCTGAAACTGCCCTGTTCCGTCACCCGGCAAGCGTAACGACCTGGTGCACGATAGCCAGTGGATCAGGTCGTAAGGGCGCACGGCGGCGCGCCCGCACCGGAAGGCCGGGCACCGGCGTCAGGCGCCGGGCCGCACGCTCAGATCCGTGATCTCGGCGCCGGGCGGCAGGTCCAGCGCCGTGAGCAGCGTCGTCGCCACCGACTCCGGGCTGAGCCAGCTGGACGGGTCGTACTCCTTGCCCTCCTGCCGGTGCACCTTCACCTGCATCGGGGTCGCCGTACGCCCCGGGTAGACCGAGGTGACGCGGACGCCGCTGCCGCTCTCCTCCGCCCGCAGCGCGTCGGCCAGCGCCTTGAGACCGTGCTTGCCCGCGGCGTACGCGCCCCAGTCGGCGTTGGCGCGCAGACCTGCGCCGGAGTTCACGAAGACGACGTGCCCCCGCGAGGAGCGCAATTGCGGAAGCAGCAGCCTGGTCAGCTCGGCGGGCGCGACCAGGTTCACCGCCAGCGTGGTGTTCCACACCTTCGGGGTCAGCTCGCCGACGGGGCCCAGGTCCACCACTCCGGCGATGTGCTGAAGTGAGTCCAGCCTGTCGGGCAGTTCCTGGTGGCTCAGGGCCCAGGAGAGCCGCTCCGGATCGGCGAGGTCGCCGACGAGCGTGCGGGCGCCCGGGAAGGACTCCCGCAGTTCCCTGGCGCGGCCCGCGTCACGCGCGAGGAGCCAGAGTCCGTCACCGCGCTCCAGCAGGCGCCGCGCCACGGCGGCGCCGATGCCGGAGCCCGCGCCGGTGATCAGGTGTGTCGTAGGTGCAGCCATGAGGCCATCGTGCCTCACACGCCGGTCACCCGCCGAGGGCGGTGATCGCCTCCTGCGCGTCCGCGGCGAAGGTGACCAGGTCGGTGAGCGGCACGGGCAGGAAACGCTCCGCATCCATCCGCAGCATCTGCTGCTGCAACCCGTCGTAGAAGCCTGCCGTGTTGAGCACCACGACGGGCTTGCGGTGCATGCCGTGCTTCTTCAGCTCCAGGATGTCGGTGGCCTCATCCAGCGTGCCGGTGCCGCCGACCATCACGACCACCGCGTCCGCGTGCTGCAGCATCAGCGCCTTGCGCTCGGCGAGATCCCTCGCGATGATCATGTCGTCGGTTTCGGCCCGTGCCTTGTGCTGGAGGAACTCCACCGACACACCGATGAGCCTTCCGCCCGCGCCCTGCACGCCGTCCGCCACCACCTTCATCAGGCCGACGTCGGAGCCGCCCCACACCAGGGCGTGCCCGCGCTTGCCGATAAGCTCGGCGAACTCGCGGGCAGCCGCCGTGTAGACCTCGTCGAGGTCCGCGGCGGAGCAGAAGACACAGATGTTCAAAGGGGTGTCCGAGGCGTCCATGGTAAGCAGCCTAGGCGGAATCCGCAGGCGCCGCCCCCACATGGTCGTGTGCGGTGACAACGCGCTGTCGCAGCGGCTCTCCAAGGAGCTGACGACGGTCTACGGGCAGCATGTAACCGTGATCCTGCCGTCGTTGCGGGGCGGTGACCATGGTCCGCAGATCGCCGCGCTGGTGGGCTCCCCTGAGCTGTCCGTACGGGCGGTGGAGGCGCAGGTGCCCGACGACGCGGCGTTGCGTGAGGCCGGTATCGAAGACGCCGCCGCGCTCGCGCTCACCTCGGGCGACGACCAGCTGAACATCCACATCGCGCTGCGTGCCCGCCGGATGAACCCGCGGCTGCGGCTGGTCATCCGGATGTACAACCGCACACTGGGCAGTTACCTGGAGAACCTCCTGGACCGGGCCGCCGAGGTCAACCACCCTGATCTCGACCAGTCGGAGATAGACGCCTCCACCACGGTGCTGTCCGACGCGGACACCGCGGCGCCCTCGCTGGTCGCCGCCGCGGTGGTCGGCAGCGACAAGATCGTGTCCGCCGACGGCCTGTTGCTGCGGGCCAAGGAGCGCACTCTCGGCGCGATCGGCTCCCGGAGCGGCAGGCGCCCGCTGTGCACGCTGGCGCTGCTGCCCGACACCTCCGGGCCGGGTCCGGAGGCGGGCGAGGGCGACACCGAGGAGGAGTCGGAGGGGACCGGCGGGCCCGTACTGCTGCCGGACGAAGCCGACCTGACGGGGCTTCCGGGGCGGCGCGGCGCCGTCGTGCTGGAGGCGATCACGCGGCGCCCGCAGCCGGGGGCCGGCACACGGAGCCTGCCCCGGCTGCTGCCCTTCCAGCCGCTCAAGGAGCTGTTCTCGCGGCGGCTGCGCTACGCGGTGGCCGCGATGGGCGCCGTGGTGGCGGCGCTGGCCGCGGCCAACTGGTGGATGCGCGGCGGGAGTCCGGTGCACGCGGCGTATGTGGTCCTGCTCGACTTCTTCGCCATCAACGATCCCAAGGTGGATGAGCCGTCGGACGAGCAGATCCTCCAACTGCTCTCCGGAATGGCCGGACTGATGATGCTGCCGCTGCTTCTGGCAGTGGTGCTGGAGAGTTACGGCGCCTTCCGCAAGGCCGCCTCGCTGCCCGATCCGCCGCGCGGGCTGTCCGGCCATGTGGTGCTGCTGGGCCTGGGCAAGGTGGGCACCCGGGTGCTGGACCGGCTGCTGGAACTGGGCATTCCGGTGGTGTGCATCGAGCGCGACGACGAGGCACGCGGCATCGCGCTGGCGCGCTCCCGGCGGGTGCCGACACTGATCGCGGATGTGACGGACAACGACGTGCTGGAGGCGGCGAAGATCAAGCGCAGCCGCGCCCTGCTCGCCCTCACCAGCGACGATGGGACCAATCTGGAGGCGGTGCTCTACGCCCGGCAGGTGAAGCCCGAACTGCGGGTCGCCATGCGGCTGTTCGACGACGAGTTGGCCGCCACGGTCTACCGCACGCTCCGCGACACCTATCCGCTCGCCCAGACTCGCAGCCGCTCCGTATCCGCGCTGGCGGCTCCGGCCTTCGCGGGTTCGATGATGGGGCGTCAGGTGCTCGGGGCGATTCCGGTGGGCCGTCGCGTGCTGGTCTTCGCGGCCGTGGACGTACGCGGCAACCCGCTGCTGGAGGGCCGTACGGTCGCCGAGGCGTTCCGGGCGGGGACCTGGCGGGTGCTTGCGCTGGATGTGGCGCGGCCGGGCCAGCGGCGGGCGGATCTGTCATCCCTCTCACCGGACTCAACAGGGCCTGCGGGTGAGCTGGAGTGGGGGCTGCCCCCGGGGTACGTCATGCGGCCGGGTGACCGGATGGTGGTCGCCGCGACCCGGCGGGGGCTCGGTGCGCTGCTGGCGGCCGGTCCCGCGCCCTCGCCCATCCCGGGCCCGCCCCGGGTGCCGGGTCCGCCCCGGGTGCCGGGCCCGCCCCGGGTGCCGGGCCCGCCGCCACCCCCGGTCAACGGGTGACGGCGGGCGCACGGGCCCGAAGTGGCTCCCTAGCGCACGAAGTGAAAGATGCCCCAGGTCAGGTGGTGCTCCTGGCCGCCGTGCACCCAGTCGCGGAGGCCCTTCTTCATGCGGGTGAGGTAGTCCGCGCTGACCTTGCCGCCCAGACCGTCGGCCTCCTGCCGCTCGGTCTCCTCCAGCACTCTTCCGTAGTGCCTGGCCACCTGCTCGCGGTGCTCCTCGAAGCCGCCCTCGCCCACCTCGGTGAAGCCCAGCCGGGCCAGTTCACGGCGGTAGAAGTCCGGTGAGCCCAGGTCGTCGAGATGGATGCGGTCCAGGATCGGCCTCAGCACGTCGGTGGGGCAGCCGTCGACCGCCATCGGGTCGGTGAAGATCAGCTCACCGCCCGGGCGCAACACCCGTGCCACCTCCTCCAGCACCCGGTGCCGGTCACCGCTGTGCAGGAAGGCGTCCTGGGACCAGACGACGTCGACGCTGTCGTCGGGATAGGGGATGCTCTCGAACGAGCCGTCGACGACCTCGATGGCGCCGGTCAGCCCGCGCTCGGCGTTGAGCGTGCGATGCCGCTCGTTCTCCACCTCGCTGAGGTTGAGCGCCAGGACCCGGCAGCCGTGCTTCTCGGCCAGGTGGCGTGCGGAGCCGCCGTAACCGGAGCCCAGGTCCAGGACGATGGAGCGCTCGGTCAGCGACAGCTTCGACGCCATACGCTCGACGGTGCGGTGACTGGCGTCGACGATGGGCTCGTCGGCCCGCTCGTACAGGCCGACGTGGATGTCCTCGCCGCCCCACACCGAGGCGTAGAAGGTGTCGGCATCCGAGGAGTTGTAGTAGCTGCGGGCCGTGGAGACCGCCGCCGAGTGCCCGTCCTCACCCTCCTCCATGATGTACGCCTTCTCCGCCACATGGACGTAGAAATCTGGCTGCTCATCGCGGTAGGTGTGCTGGAAGTCGCCGTACGTCTCGACCCGCTGGAATCCCACATCCGTCATCAGCTGACGTGTGTAGTCTTTACGCAGCGGAAACATGTTGAGGTGGTACACGGAATCGTCCGCGAAACTGTACCGCATACGGCACAGCCCCTCATCCATGTATTCCGGTTCCACCGCGACATCCTCGCCGCAGTAGTAGTAGATGTGCTTGCTGGAGAAGCCGCGGTCCAGGATCGTGTCGTAGTTCCGCTGGTCCAGGATGAGCACTCCGTCATGCTTCAGCATGGCGTAGAACTCGGCGAGCGCCTTTCGTCGGTCACTCTCCGAGAAGAGGTGCGTGAAAGAGTTTCCGAGACAGACGATCGCGTCGTATTCACCATGCACGTCGCGATTCAGCCAACGCCAGTCCGCCTGGACTACACGCAGAATGTGGTCCCCGTACTTGACCCCGTTCGAGAACGCCTGCGCCAGCATCTCGGCGCTTCCATCGGCACTCACGGTCTCGAAGCCCGCCTCGAGCAGCTGCACCGAGTGGAATCCGGTGCCCGTCGCCACGTCGAGCACGCTCTTCACGCCCCGCTTGCGCAGCAGGTCGATGAAGAAGTTACCCTCGCTCTGACTCCTCTTCTCCCAGTCGATGAGCGAGTCCCACTTCTCCACGAAGCTGGGTACATATTCCTCGGTGTAATGCCCTGTTTCCCGGACGTCTACCGGGTTGTCTCCAAATTCCTGCACCGGTCGCGCTGAAATGATGAAACCTCCGGTTGTCGAGTCGGTGGTCTCCGCAATGCGCGGGCACCCCGAGTCTGCGGAGGATTACGGGGAACCACGCATGGGCTCCATCGCATCACTATCCACGGGGAGCGGTAGTCATGCCACCGAATCTCTGATCACACCTGGCCATTGACGTCAAATGCGCGCTCGACCAGCGCATTCTTCGTCCAGAATTTTTCTGCGCTGCAAGAACGACAATTCGTCGCAATAGCCTACGAACAGGCGGTGATCGTCGAACCCCTCTTGCGGCACGCAGTGCCACGGATGCACAGCAGGCGCGATGCGGCGCGCGGCGGTACCGTAGGGGTGCGAACGGGTGCACTCGAGAGAAAGTGAACTAATCGTGACATACACGGTGAAGAGCACACTCCCCGACCATGACCTCAAGGTCGTGGGCGAGGCGCTCCAAGGCGAGTTGGTGGACCTCGTGGACCTCTCCCTTCTCGCCAAACAGATCCACTGGAACATCGTGGGCCCGCGTTTCCGTTCCATCCATCTCCAGCTCGACGAAGTCGTCACCCTCGCGCGCCGTTATTCGGACACGGTTGCCGAGCGCGCCGCGGCACTCGGTATCCCCCCGGACGGACGGACCTCGACGGTAGCCGCGGGAACTGCGGTCGGCACGGTCAATGAAGGCTGGCTGCAGGACACGGTGGCGGTCGCCACGATGGTCGCCGCCCTGTCCTCCTCCATCGGAAAGGCCCGCGAACGGATGACGGCCGTCGGCAGGGTGGACTCGGCTACGGAGGACATCTTCATTAGCCTCACCCTCGAACTGGAGAAGCAGCACTGGATGTTCCAGGCCGAGAACGTCAGCTCGGATCAGCGTCTCGCGTAGAACGCCACCCGTACGGCAAAGCCGTATGCAGGGATAACACGGCGCGAGGGGTGTTTCCCGTATGCGCCGGAATCCAGACCGAACGCGGCGGTCGAACTGGAGCGCGACCGGAAGAAGGCAGAAGAAGGCCCCCGACGGGACGAAACCGGCGGGGGCCTTCTCGCGGAGATGTGTCAGTAGCCGGGCGGAGGGCCCGGCGGGGGCGGCGGGACTACCGGGGGGCCATGGGCAGCAGGCGGGCCGTGCTGGGGCGGCGGCGGGTACGGCTGGGCGTAGTGCGGCGGCGGGTGCTGCCGCTGGGGCTGCTGATACTGGGGGGCCTGTTGGTAGGGCGGCGGATACTGCAGGTACGGCGCCGGGTGCTGCTGGTACGGGACGGCCTGGCCGTATGCCTGCGGCTGATACGGCTGATACGGCTGGGCGTACTGCTGGTGGGGGCCCGCGTGCGGGTCGTACGGGTCCAGCTCCACGGTCAAGGGAGTGAACGGAACCTCCTCGGGCCCCTCGGGTGTCACCGGCGTGCCCGGGCGCACACCCAGCGCGAGGACCGCCAGTCCGCCGACCAGCGTCAGCAGGAGCTCCACCTTCCTCATCAGATCCGGCATCCGAGCGCGCTCGTCCAGCTCGAAGAGCCTCTCCGAGTCGGCGTACTGCCACAGCGTGGTGACGGCTTCCGGCAGCACCGCCAGGACCACGCCGAACGCGAACCCCCGCGCGGACACCCGCCGGTTGGCTGCCAGCGAAACCCCGACGGCACCGATCACGGCGAGCATCGTCCACCGCCAGGCGGGAGCGACGTCCAGCAGCTGGAGCACCGCGTGTTCTCCGAGGAAGTACTGCCGCCAGGTCTCGCCACCGCTCTCGGCGGCTGTGTGGATGTTCCAGCCGATCCCGTACGCCGTCATGATGCCGAGGCACACGGCGATGACGACGGCTCCGGCCTTGGTGGGAAGCTGCGGCGACTCGGACGGCAGCGGCGGCTCCGGCGACGGCTCGTACGGGTTCGGGGCGGGTGGCCACTCCTGCCTGCCCGCCAGCAGCACGACGGCCAGCACACCAGTGAAGACCGCCACCCAGCCGCAGCTGATGAGCGCGGCGTCCAGCGAGGCGTCGTCGAAGAAGCCCTGAACCGTGTACCAGGGTGAGGACTCCTCGTGCGACGCCGCGTGCCAGATCACCGGCACCCGGTAGGCGAAGGTCAGCGCACAGGTCACCGCCAGCAGTCCGCCCGCCGATCCGGCGGCGGTGAACGCGGCGAAGGCCGCGGCGAGCTGCAGCAGGCCGAGCCCGGCATCGCCTGCGCTGGTGGCGGGCATGCTGTCCATCGCCGCGCTGGGCGCGGACCTTGTCCACAGATCCCAGATACCGCCCGTACCCTGCTCGAACAGGTCGTAGAGCACCCAGGTCCAGGTGTGCAGTGCGAAGAGCAGGCAGAAGATCCCACCCGTGATGCGTGCGTTCGTGCTCAACACCCGGACTCGTCCCACACCCACCGGCAACTCCCCCTCGCAACGCCGGTCGACCGGCGGGGCGACCCTAGCAAGCCGGTCTGGCACACGGCGCTACGGCGTGCGCCAGACCGTTACGGGGCACGAACCCCACGCGCCCCGCCGTGCGCCCCCCTAAGGCTCGTAGAATCGGAAACATCATGGCTGATTCCGCCTACTTCGATCACGCTGCCACCACGCCCATGCTCCCCGAGGCGGTGCGCACGATGACCGCCCACCTGGGCGTCACCGGCAATGCCTCCTCGCTGCACGGCGCGGGGCGGCGGGCCCGCCGTACCGTCGAGGAGGCCCGGGAGGCCCTCGCCGCGGCGCTCGGCGCCCGGCCCAGTGAGGTGGTGTTCACCAGCGGCGGCACCGAATCCGACAATCTCGCGGTCAAGGGACTGTACTGGTCGCGCCGGGCCGCCGACCCCGCCCGTACGCGGGTGCTGGCCAGCCCCGTCGAGCACCACGCGGTGCTGGACGCGGTCTACTGGCTCGCGGACCACGAGGGGGCCGTCGTGGAGTGGCTGCCGGTGGACACCTACGGGAGGGTCCACCCGGAGGCGCTCCGCGAGGCGATCGCCCGCGACCCCTCGAATGTGGCCCTGGTCACCGCGATGTGGGCGAACAACGAGATCGGCACCATTCTCCCCGTCGCCGAACTCGCGGCTGTCGCCGCCGAGTCCGGCATCCCGATGCACGCGGACGCGGTGCAGGCGGTCGGGCAGCTGCCCGTCGACTTCGCCGCCTCCGGACTGGCCGCGCTCACCCTGACCAGCCACAAGATCGGCGGCCCGTACGGCGTGGGTGCCCTGCTGCTGGGCCGTGAGTACGCGCCCACGCCCCTGCTGCACGGCGGTGGCCAGGAGCGCGACGTACGGTCCGGCACACTGGACGTGCCCGCCGTCGCCGCGTTCGCCACGGCGGCCGGGCTGGCTGAGGAGCGGCGCGCCGGCTTCGCCGCCGACGTCGGCGGCCTGCGCGACGCGCTGATCGACTCCATACGCAAGGTCGTGCCGGAGGCCGTCCTCAACGGCGACCCGGATCCGGCCGGGCGGTTGCCCGCCAACGCGCACTTCTCCTTCCCCGGCTGCGAGGGCGACTCGCTGCTGCTCCTGCTCGACGCGCAGGGGATCGCGTGCTCGACAGGGTCAGCCTGCACGGCGGGGGTGGCACAGCCCAGCCATGTGCTGCTGGCCGCCGGAGCCGATCCGGAACTGGCGCGCGGCACCTTGCGGTTCTCGCTCGGGCACACCTCCACGGAGGCCGAGGTGGCGGCGCTGGCCGAGGCCATCGGACCGGCGGTGGACCGGGCACGGTCGGCGGGACTGACCTGACTCGCCTGGCCCGGTCGGTGGCGCTCAGCTCTCCCGGCGCTGGTTCAGCTCCGCCCGCACGAGAGCCAGATAGCGCTCCCAGTCCCAGTGGGGCCCCGGGTCCGTGTGGTCCGCGCCCGGGACCTCATGGTGCCCGATGATGTGCTCCCGGTCGGCGGGGAAGCCGTACCGCTCGCAGATGTCCGCCGCCAGTTTCGCCGAGGCCGCGTACATGGGACCGGTGAAGTCCTCCGGCTGGTCGACGAATCCCTCGTGCTCGATGCCGATGCTGCGCTGGTTGTAGTCCCGGTTACCCGCGTGGTAGGCGACATCCAGTTCCCGGACCATCTGCGCGACCTGTCCGTCCCCGGTGCGCACCACGTAGTGCGCCGCCGCGCCGTGCGCAGGGTCCTGGAAGACCTTGAGCGCGATCGCGTAGCTGCCCTGGATGACGTGGATGACGATCCGGTCGATGGTGAAGTCGTCCGGGCGGTCGGCCCGCCGCCAGTTCGCGCCGTCAGCTGCCACCCACTGGGCGGTCCGGTAGTCGACGGCGCCGGGCGTCCGCGGCTTCTCATTCCCCGGCAGCCGCCACCACCAGCGCGAGAGCGCGTCCCGCGCCGCGTACCCGGCAACGGCGAGGGCCGCGGCGCTGCCGCCGCCGATCAGCAGAGCACGCCTGCTGACGCCACCGCTGCCGTCGCGCGCGGTGCCGCCGCCGCGCCTTCCGGCAGGCGCTCCGCCCGGTGCGGCCGACGACCCGCCCGCCCCGTCCCGCACCCCTGCTTCCCCCGGCCCGGACCCCGTCGGTCCTGGTTCCTCCGGTCCTGGTTCCTCCGGTTGGGGCCGCGTCTGGTGCCGCACGTGTCTCCCGTCGCGTGTGCTCGCCTGCCTCCGGTGCTCTCCGGTCCGGCGACGGAACAACGCGCACGGTGCGGTCTCCGGTTCCCCGGCGAGGAGCACGGCACCGGCCCCGCTCACGGGCGTACCGGAGAAGAGAAGCGCGGCACCGTACTCTGGAGGGGTTATGGATGCCACTCCCGCCGCCGTGCCGCCCGAGCCCGCCACCCGCCTCCGTGTCCTCGCCGCCATGTCCGGCGGGGTCGACTCCGCCGTCGCCGCCGCCCGGGCCGCCGCGGCGGGCCATGACGTGACGGGCGTGCATCTCGCGCTCTCCGCCAACCCGCAGTCCTTCCGTACGGGCGCCCGCGGCTGCTGCACGGTCGAGGATTCTCATGACGCCCGCCGCGCCGCCGACGTGATCGGCATCCCCTTCTACGTCTGGGATCTCGCCGAGCGCTTCCGCGAGGACGTGGTGGAGGATTTCGTCGCCGAGTACGAGGCGGGGCGCACGCCCAATCCCTGTCTTCGCTGCAACGAGAAGATCAAGTTCGCGGCGCTGCTCGACAAGGCGCTGGCACTCGGCTTCGACGCGGTGTGCACGGGCCACTACGCCACCGTGGTACGGGGTGCCGACGGGGCCCGCGAGCTGCACCGGGCGAGCGACGAGGCCAAGGACCAGAGCTATGTGCTCGGGGTGCTCGACCAGCGGCAGCTGGCGCACGCGGTGTTCCCGCTCGGTGACACGCTCACCACCAAGGACGAGATCCGGGCCGAGGCGGAGCAGCGCGGGCTGGCGGTGGCCCGCAAGCCGGACAGCCACGACATCTGCTTCATCGCCGACGGCGACACCCAGGGGTTCCTGGCGGATCGCCTGGGCAGCTCGGAGGGCGAGATCCTGGACGAGTCGGGCGCCAGCCTGGGCACCCACGACGGCGCGCACGGCTTCACCATCGGCCAGCGCAAGGGGCTGCGCATCGGGCACCCGGCGCCGGACGGCAAGCCGCGCTACGTGCTGGACATCTCACCGGTGGACAACACCGTGACCGTCGGCCCCGCCGAGTCTCTCGACGTCTCGGCCCTCACCGCCGTCCGGCCGCGCTGGTGCGGCACGGCCCCGGCCGCGCCCGGCCGCTACACGGCCCAGATCCGCGCGCACGGCGGCGAGATCGAGGTCATCGCCGAGCCGGGTGAGGACGAGTTGCGGGTGCGCTTCGCGGAGCCGATGCGCGGGGTGGCGCCCGGCCAGGCGATCGTGCTCTACGACGGCACCCGTGTCGTCGGTTCGGCGACGATCGCGACGACGGAGCGGACCAGGCCGCTGGCCTCCCAGTCCGGAGTGTGAGGCGCGAGGCCGGAGCGGACGCGGGCAGACGGGGAAGGGACACCGCCGGATGACGGACACAGGCACACCGGTACCGGCGGAGGCCGCCCGTACGGACCGCCGGGTCGAGCGCGGGAACCAGACGCGCCAGCTGATCCTGCGCAGGACGGTCGACATCGCCTCGGTGGAGGGGCTGGCAGGGCTGTCCCTGGGGCGGCTCGCGGGTGAGCTGAAGCTGAGCAAGAGCGGTGTCTTCGCGCTCTTCGGCTCCAAGGAGGAGCTTCAGCTCGCGACGGTCCGTGCGGCGAAGCGGGTGTACGTCCAGCATGTGGTGCAGCCCGCGCAGGAGGAACCGCCCGGCATCGGCCGGGTGCTGACGCTGGCGGAGAGCTGGATCCGCTACTCGGAGGAGCGGGTCTTCCCGGGTGGCTGCTTCTTCCACTCCGTCTCGGCCGAGTTCGACGCCCGCCAGGGCCCGGTGCGGGACGCGATCGCCACGGCCCGCCGGGAGTGGATCGCCTACATCGAGCAGACGATCGAGGAGGCGCGGGAGGCCGGTGAGGTCGGGCCGGACACCGAGGTGGCCCAGCTCGCCTTCGAGATCCTCGCCTTTCTGGAGACGGCGAACGCCGACTCCGTCCTGCACGACGACCCCGCCTCGTACGGGCGGGCCCGCGCGGCGATCCGCAGTCGGCTGACCGGCTGCGCCACCGACGCGTCACTGCTGCCACAGCCCTAGGGTCGGTTGGCTGCGGCCTCAGAGCCCGAGAGGACGGCTGCGGGGCCGATGAACTCCAGGGCCGCGCCGAGGACTTCGGGATCACCGAGGATGCGGCGGTGCCCGAGGCCGTGCGTGGTGATGAGGCGGGCGCGGGTGTCGCCGTACGCCAGTAGCATTCTGCGGGACTGCTCGAAGTGCACCGTGTCGTCGTCGGCGTCATGAATCAGCAGCAGGCGGGCGTGCGTCGCCTCGGGCTGGTAGGTAGCCGAGAAGCGGGTCCATATGTCCGGCTCACCGGGGAAGAGCCGGGTTTCGATCTGGCGGCGCAGCTCCGTCCCGATCCGTGGGCGCAGGCGCAGGATCGCGCAGAACTCGTCGGCGAGAAAGCCGAATTCGGCGACGCCGCTGAGGGCGACGACCCGCGCGGCGTGCACGCCGGAGTGCAGCGCCCTGAAGGTGCCCAGGACTCCGAGCGAGTGCGCCACGATGGCCTCGAAGTCCCCGTACCGCCCGTGCAGCCGACCGATGATCTCCTGGTAGTCGAGGACGGTGGTGCCGCGGCCGGTGGAGGCGCCGTGCCCGGGGGCGTCGAAGGTGAGGGGGCTGTAGCCCGCCTGCAGCAGACCGGGCACGAAGGCCGTCATGCGTGAGCCCCGCGATCGCCAGCCGTGCACGAGCAGCACTGGCCGTTCCCCGCTCCCCCATCGATGGGTCACCACCTCCCGGCCGCCCAGCCGCAGCCGCCCTGTCGTCGCCTCGGCCAGCAACCGGGCCTCGGCGGGCCGTACCGCGCTGCGGGCCAGTGCCAGCGGGAAGAGGCGGGAGGCTCCGTAGCCCGCGAGCCGCGGCGTCACCAGGGACGTGCCGTTGAGGGCCGTACGAACGAGTGCTTTGGCGGGATCCATCTTGGGGCTCCTCCGGGTGGGGCGCGGATGCGCGGGCGTGTTCCGGGATCGTGATGAGTGATAAAGTAGCACGATCGTTCGCACACTTTTCAAGGCCGAACAGTGCCACCGAGGAGGAGCAGATGCCTCACCCTTACGAGAGCGGCGCCGGAACCGGAAGCGTCCTCCGGGGCGGACCGAACGCACACTTCAAGCGCGAACTGGACGAGCTGATCGACAGGCAGCTGCTGCCGTGTGAACCCCCCGCCGCGGAAGGGCACCCCATGGACATCGTCGAACTCGACCGGATCGCCGTACGGGAGTCCCTGCGGATCGTCTCGGCCGCGCGGGCCGCGGACTGGGACCGCCCCACCCCCTGCCGCGAATGGACGCTGCGTGGCCTCGTCTCCCATATGGCGGGCCAGCACCGTGGGTTCGCGGCTGCTGCCCGGGGTGAGAGGGCCGATCTCGAGGTCTGGCAGGACGCAGCGCTCGGCGCCTCACCGGGCGAGGTCTACCGCGCCTCGGCGCAGGACGCACTCGACGCGTTCGGCGAACCGGGGCTGCTCCAAAGGGAGTTCTGGCTCCCTGAGATCCGCCCCACCGGCTCTTTCCCCGCCGGCACCGCAGTGGGCTTCCACTTCATCGACTACGTCGTGCACTCCTGGGACGCAGCCGCCGCGCTGGGCCGCACAGTCGACTTCCCCGAGAACGTGCTGGAGGCGGCGCTGCGCGTCGCGGCACAGGTGCCCGACGGCGAGTCGCGCCAGACGCCGGGCACGGCCTTCGCCCCGTCGCTGCCCGTAGCGGCCGATGCCCCGCTGCTGGACCGCACTCTCGCCCTCCTCGGCCGCGACCCGGGGTGGGCCCCTGCCCGGAGGCCCGCCGAGCAGCGCCGGTGAACAGCGCCGGTGAAGAGGACCGGTTTCAGGACCCGTCGCGCAGCGGGCGGGCCAACTGCCGGGACTGGGCGACAAGTCGGTCCGCCGAGTCCCAGACCTCGGCGTCCTCCTCCAGGAACCCGCCCGCCAGATTGCGGGTGCTGAGGGCAACCCGCAGCGGGCCGGGAGCCGGGAACGCCCGTACGTGGACCGTCAGTTCGACGGTCGGCACCCAACCGCCCAGCCCCAGGTCGAAGGCGGTGGGCGGCAGCGAGTCGACAGCCAGCAGCAGGGCGAGCGGGTCCGGCGCCCGCCCGTCGGCCAGCCCGAACCAGGCACGCACCTCGCCCCTCCCGGAGGGCTTGCCCAGCGCCCAGCCGACCGTGGCCGGGTCGAGCCGCATGTCGAGACGTGCGGCGATCGCCGGGGTGTCGGCTCCGCTCGGGTCGTGCTCGGTGCCGAAGCAGTGTTCGTACGGCGGGATCTGCGGGGGCTTGGCGCTGGTGCGGACGTCGTCCGGCAGCGCGTCCAGCGCGCCGTACGTCGCCAGCACGCGGACCCGCTCGACTTCGGTGCCGTCCGCGTCCGTCTGGAAGAGCGAGGCGGAGCCGGTGGAGAGGCTGCGGCCGGTGCGGGCGGTGTCCGTACGGATGACGGCCGGTCCGGCAACGGTCGCGGTCAGGTAGTGGGCACTGATGCTGAACGGGTCGGGGTGGGGCAGCGCGTCGGCGAGGGCACGGCCCAGGACGCCGAGCAGATAGCCGCCGTTGAGCGCGTGCCCTATCGCCCACCCGGCAGAGAGATCCGCGTCGTAGACGCCCGGCTCGCGTCGGCGTACGGCGGTGTCGCGGTCGAACTCGCTGAGAGTGGCGGCATGCATGGACAGCACGCTACACCGACTTTATTACTGTCGGGTAGACAGGGCTGCCGGGCCGTTCTCGGCGAGTGCGTCGCGCCAGACGGCGCTGTCCACATAGTGGTTGTCGTAGTGCTCCGAGGAGCCGCGGACGTCCTGGAAGGTGGCCTCGCCGTGGTGTACGCGCTCCAGCAGCCGGTAGTAGTCGAACCGGGCCATGCCCGGCGTGAAGACCACCAGCGCCTCGGCGGTACGACCCGGCGCGGGCGCGAAGGCGTGCGGCACCATCGGCGGGACGAACAGGAAGTCGCCCACCCCCAGGGTGTGCACCTGCTCTCCGGAGAGGATCCGCAACGAGCCGTCGAGCACGAGGAACATCTCGCCGGCCCGGGTGTGGAAGTGGGCGGGTGCTCCGGGGGATCCCTGCTGGAACGTGGCCCGGTTGGCGGTCAGGGCGCCGCCGGTGGCGCCGGAGTCGGCGAGCAGGGTGATGAGGCTGGTGGGGCCGTCGGCGAGTACCTCGGCATCGGCGGCGCGCACCAGCACCGGGGCGGTGGGCTGGGCGACGGCAGCAGAGGAGGCGGATACGGAGGCATCGGTGGTGTGGCTGTCGATCGTCATGAGTACGACGCTACGGCCGTGATAGACCTTGCGAGGGGTGCATTTTCATGACGGATTCATGGGTCAATACAGCGGAGCGGATCGGCCGTGATCTGCATCTGGAGCTGTCCGGTACGGGCGGTCGCCGTGCTGCCCTGATCCGCGCGCTGCGCGGCGCCGTCCGGGAGGGCCGGCTGGCCGCCGGCACCCGGCTGCCGCCGTACCGATCGCTCGCCGCCGATCTCGGCCTGGCCCGCAACACCGTCGCCGGGGCGTACGCGGAGCTGGTCGCCGAGGGCTGGCTGACCGCCCGGCAGGGCTCCGGCACCCGCGTGGCGGACCGCGCCGTGCCACTCCGCACGGGTGGCGTACCGAAGAAGCCAGCGGCTCACCCGGCCCGCCCGGCTGCCCCGCCCGCGCACAACCTGCGCCAGGGCCTGCCGGACGCCGCCTCCTTCCCGCGCGCCGACTGGCTCGCCGCCGCCCGTCGGGCGCTCAACGCCGCGCCCCACGAGGCGTTCGGGCCGGGCGACCCGCAGGGCCGCACCGAGCTGCGGCAGGCGCTGGCCGCCTATCTGACGCGGGTCCGAGGGGTGCGTACGGCGCCGGAGCGGATCGTCGTCTGCTCCGGCGTCGCCCACGCCATGCGGCTGCTGTTCGGCGGCGGGGTACTGCGCGGCCCACTGGGCGTGGAGGCGTACGGGCTCGGCTTCCACCGCTCGCTGCTGGCCGCCGCCGGTGTCCGCACGGTGCCGCTCACCGTCGACCAGGACGGTGCCCGTGTCGGGGAGCTGGCGAGCGCGCCGGGCGCGCGGGCGGCGCTGCTCACTCCGGCCCATCAGTTCCCGACGGGCGGGCCGCTGTCCGCGCCCCGGCGTACGGCCGTCGTCGACTGGGCCCGCGCGCACGACGGGCTGCTCCTGGAGGACGACTACGACGGGGAGTTCCGCTACGACCGCAAGCCCGTCGGCGCCGTGCAGGGGCTGGACCCGGAGCGCGTGCTGTATCTGGGCTCGGTCAGCAAGAGCCTCTCCCCCGCTATGCGCCTGGGCTGGATGGTGCTGCCCGAGCACCTCGTGGGCCCCGTGCTGGCGGCCAAGGGTGAACGGGAGGGGTGGGCCGGGGTGCTGGACCAGCTCACGCTTGCCGAGTTCATCGACTCCGGCTACTACGACCGCCACGTGCGCCGTACCCGCCAGCGCTACCGGTCGCGGCGCGACCAGCTCGTCGCCGCCCTCGTCGCCCGCGCTCCGCACATCGCCCCCACGGGCGTCGCCGCCGGCCTGCACGCCGTACTGCGGCTGCCGCCGGGCACCGAGCGCGCCACTGCCGAGGCCGCCGCCCGGCGGGGCCTCGCCGTGGACGCCCTCGCCGACTTCCGGCATCCGGACGCGGCGGGGTGCGGCGCCGACGGCCTGGTCGTCGGTTACGCGGCCCCGCCGGACCACGCCTACGGCGCGGCCCTGGACGCACTGTGCCGGATCCTGCCTGAGCCCGGAGGAGCTGTTGCCCCGCCCCAGCCGGGAGGAGACGGCTGCGCCTGATGCCGCCACTGCCGGCACGCCGGCGGCAGGTGCCGCACAGGCCCCTGGTCTTCGTCCCGAAACGGGGCCAACACCCCTTCCCCATACGTAACATGGGACATCACGACAGGACCTGTGCAGTGTGCTCTACAGCTGTGCGCTCGACGGAGAGGCAAGCCATGTCGTTTTTCTCGGAGCTGACCTTGCAGTACATCGCCGGTGAGTGGCGGCCGGGCTCCGGGTCCTGGGACATCATCGACTTCGACCCGTACAGCGGCGACAAGCTCGCCGCCGTCACGGTGGCCACGGTGGAGGAGGTGGACCAGGCGTTCCGCGCCTCCGAGCGTGCCCAGCCCGCATGGGCCGACTGCGGCGGTTACGCCCGCCGTGTGGTCTTCGAGCGCGTCATCCGGATGATCGACGACCGGGAGCAGGAGCTGCGGGACGCGATCATCCGCGAAGCGGGCAGCACCCACATCAAGGCCGAACTCGAACTGCAGCTCGCCAAGGAGTTCCTGCGCGAGTCGATCGCGCTGGCGATGCGCCCCACCGCGCGAATACTTCCCTCGCTGACGGACGGCAAGGAGAACCACCTCCACTGCGTACCGGTGGGCGTGGTCGCCGTCGTCAGCCCCTTCAACTTCCCGTTCCTGCTCTCCATCAAGTCGGTGGCCGCGGCCCTCGCCCTGGGCAACGGGGTGGTGCTCAAGCCGCACCAGACCACCCCGATCACCGGCGGCACGCTGCTGGCCCACCTCTTCGAGGAGGCGGGACTGCCGCCCGGCGTGCTGAACGTCGTGATCACCGACATCGCCGAGGTCGGGGACATCCTGCTCGAACACCCCGTGCCGAAGGTCATATCCTTCACCGGCTCGGACCGCACGGGGCGCCATGTCGCCACCGTCGCCACCGCGAACTTCAAGCGGCCGATCATGGAACTGGGCGGCAACAGCGCCCTGATCGTGCTGGACGACGCCGACATCGACTACGCGGTGGACGCCACCGTCTTCAGCCGGTTCGTCAACCAGGGCCAGGCATGCATGGCCGCCAACCGGATCCTGGTGCAGCGGGGGGTGGCCGAGGAGTTCACCGACAAGTTCGTCGCCCGCGTCCGCGCGCTCAAGGTCGGCGACCCCAAGGACCCCGCCACCCAGATCGGCCCGCTGATCAACTCCTCCCAGGCCGAGGCGGTGACGGCCGCCGCCGACCAGGCGCTGCGCGAGGGTGCCACCGCGCTGCTGCGGGGGCGTACCGACGGCTGTCTGGTGGAGCCGACCATCCTCACCGACGTGCCCACGCAATCAGCTGTGCTGCGGCAGGACATCTTCGGCCCGGTGGCGATCCTGCTGCCCTTCGACGAGGTGCAGGACGCGGTGCGGATCACCAACGACACACCGTACGGACTCGGCGGCGCGGTGCACACCGCGGACATCCAGCGCGGACTGGCGATCGCCCGGCAGGTGGACACGGGGATGTTCCACATCAACGACGGCACCGTCCACGACGAGCCCATCGTCCCCTTCGGCGGGGAGCAGAACTCCGGCATGGGGCGGCTGAACGGCGACGCGATGGTGGAGGCCTTCACCACCCAGCGGTGGATCTCCGTCCAGCACGGGCGGAGCAGCTTCCCCTTCTGAGCTGAGCCCGGACTGGCCCGCGCCCGGACCGTACAGACGCGAGAACTCCCCGCACCGCGCGCCCCGGAGGGCGCCGTACGGGGAGTCCGAGCGGCCGGGGGCTCAGCTCTTGGCCACGGCCTCCTGGCCGGGCCGCTCCAGCTCCGTCTCCTTGACCTGCAGGTGCTCGGCGGACTTCTCCGCAGCGGTCAGCAGTTCGGTGTCCTCGGGGTGCAGGTCCTCGTGGTCCTCCGGGTGGTGGCAGGCCACCTGGTGCCCGGTACGCAGCTCCAGCATGGGGGGCTCCAGGGTCTTGCAGACCCGGGTGGCCTTCCAGCAGCGGGTGTGGAAGCGGCAGCCCGACGGGGGCTTGACCGGCGAGGGAACATCGCCCTCCAGCAGGATCCGCTCGCTGCCACGCGCGGCCTTCCCCCGGGGGTCGGGCACCGGTACCGCGGAGAGCAGCGCACGGCTGTACGGGTGCATCGACGAGGTGTACAGCGACTGCCGGTCCGTCAGCTCGACGACCTTGCCGAGGTACATGACCGCGATCCGGTCCGAGACATGGCGGATCACCGACAGGTCGTGGGCGATGATCACATAGGTCAGGCCCATCTCCTGCTGGAGGTCGTCCAGCAGGTTGACGACCTGGGCCTGGATGGAGACGTCCAGCGCGGAGACCGGTTCGTCCGCCACCACCAGCTTGGGCCTGAGCGCCAGTGCACGGGCGATGCCGATGCGCTGCCGCTGGCCGCCGGAGAACTCGTGCGGGTAGCGGTTGTAGTGCTCGGGGTTGAGCCCGACGACCTCCAGGAGCCGCTGCACCTCCTTCTTCACGCCGCCCTCGGGCTGCACACCCTGGAGCTTGAAGGGTGCGCTGACGATCGCGCCGACGGGGTGCCGTGGGTTCAGCGAGGAGTACGGGTCCTGGAAGATCATCTGAATGTCGCGGCGCAGCGGCCGCATGGCCGCGGTACCGAGATGGGTGATGTCGCGACCCTCGAAATCGATCTGTCCCGCCGAGGGCTCCAGCAGCCGGGTGACGAGCCTGCCCATCGTCGACTTGCCGCAGCCCGATTCACCGACGACGCCAAGAGTCTCACCGGACCGCACCTCGAAGTCGATGCCGTCGACGGCCTTGACCGCCCCCACCTGGCGCTTGAGCACACCCTTGGTGATGGGGAAGTGCTTGGTGAGACCACTCACCCGGAGCAGGACCTCAGCCTGCTCCCGGTCCTCCTCGACAAGAGCCGCCTTGTCCAGGGGGACCGCCTTGTCCAGGGCGGTCTTGTCCTGGGCGGTCTTGTCCTGGGCGGTCTTGCCAGAGGCGGTCTTGTCAGAGGCAGCGGTGTCGGAGGCAGCCTTGCCCGCCCCTTCGGGGTTGGTCATCTGCTCGTCCTCGCTCACAGCTTCGGCGCAATCTCTTCGTTCCAGAGGCGTTCCCGGTCCTCGCGCGGCAGATGGCAGGCGGAGTAGTGCCCGCTCTGCACCTCTCGCAGTTCGGGACGCTCGGTGCGGGTGATGTCGCCCTTGGGGATGTCCGCGTACGGGCAGCGCGGATTGAAGGCACAGCCGTCCGGGATGTTGATCAGACTGGGCGGGGAACCCTTGACCGGGTTGAGACGCTCCGTCCGCTCCCGGTCTATGCGGGGCATCGAGCCGAGCAGGCCCCAGGTGTAGGGGTGCTTCGGCTCGTAGAAGACCTTGTCGGCCGTGCCCCGCTCTACGCACCGGCCGCCGTACATCACCAGGATGTCGTCGGCCAGCTCGGCGACGACGCCCAGGTCGTGGGTGATGACGATGACCGCGGAGCCGAACTCCTTCTGCAGATCCCGGATCAAGTCCAGGATCTGCGCCTGGACGGTGACGTCCAGGGCGGTCGTCGGCTCGTCCGCGATCAGCAGCTCGGGGTTGTTGACCAGCGACATGGCGATCATCGCGCGCTGCCGCATACCCCCCGAGAACTCGTGCGGATAGCTGTCCACCCGCTGGTTCGGCTGCGGGATGCCGACCCGGTCGAGCATCTCGATGGCCCGCTTGCGAGCCACCTTCTTGTCGACGTCGTGGTGGATCCGGTAAGCCTCGATGATCTGCTTGCCGATGGTGAAGTACGGGTGCAGGGCCGACAGCGGGTCCTGGAAGATCATCGCCATCTCGCGGCCGCGCAGCCTGCGCACCTCGTTGGCGTCGGCAGTCAGCAGCTCCTTGCCCTCGAGCCAGATCTCACCGGAGATCTTCGCCTTCTGGCGGCCGTACTGGCCCACCGTGTGCAGGCCCATGATGCCGAGCGAGGTGACCGACTTGCCCGAGCCCGACTCGCCCACGATGCCGAGCGTCTTGCCCTTCTCCAGTTGGAAGGAGAGGCCGTCGACGGACTTGACGACACCGTCGTCGGTCGGGAAGTGGATCTTCAGGTCCCGGACTTCGAGGAACGCGCTCGGTGCGGGCGAGCCCGCGGCCGCCGGCTCGGCGACGGCCGCGTCGGTCTTGCTGAGGTCTGTCATGCGAGCCTCACTCGGGGGTCGATCACGCTGTAGAGAATGTCCACGACGAGGTTCGCGACAACCACAGCGGTGGCCGTGATCAGGGTGACTCCGAGGATCACCGGCAGGTCGCGCTCGCCGATCGCCTTGAGTACCGCCTGACCGAGGCCGGGAAGGGAGAACGTCGTCTCCGTCAGGATCGCGTTGCCCATCAGCATGCCCAGATCCACACCCAGCAGGGTGATGATCGGGGTCATGGTGGAGCGCATCGCGTGCTTGCGGATGACGACCATCTCCCGTACGCCCTTGGCCCGCGCCGTACGGATGTAGTCCTCACCCATGACTTCCAGCATCGTGGCTCTGGTGAGCCGGGCGTACATGGCGCCGAAGAGGAACGCCAGCGTCACCCAGGGCAGGATCATCCCGCTGAACCAGTCGGGGAAACTCTCCTCGATCGGCGTGTACTCGTTACTGACCCAGCCGAGCCCGTAGGAGAAGATCGCGAGGGAGATCAGACCGGTGAAGTAGATCGGCAGCGAGACGCCCGCGAGGGCGACGGTCATCGACGCGCGGTCCCAGATGCTGCCGCGGCGGAGGGCGGAGAGCACTCCGGCGGTGAGCCCGATGATCAGCCAGATGACGGCCGCGCCGATGGCCAGGCCGAAGGTGACCGGGAAGCGGTCGGTCAGCACGGGCCAGATTGCCTGCTCGGTCTTGAAGGAGTACCCGAAGCAGGGCGCGTCGCACCTGGTCGTCGACCCGGCGCTTGTGTAGTCACGGCCGACGAAGATTGCCTTGAAGAACTCGAAGAGCTGGACAAGGATCGGGTCGTCCAGGCCGAGTTTCTGTCGAATGCCTTCCAGTGCCGCTGCGTCGGACGCCTTCCCGACATACATCGTGGCCGGGTCCACACCGGTCCACTTGGGAATCAGGAAGAAGATGCTGAAGACCACCAGAACGATGACGACCAGCATCACTGCGGCGGCGAACAGCCGCCTGATCAGGTATGTGAGCACTGCTCTCGGCCCTGCGGGGGCCCGGGCACCTCCGGAGATCGTCCAGAGGTGCCCGGGCCACCGCCGCGGCCCTCACCTGCCCTTCGTGCCTATTGGCGGGTGTGCCGGCGGTCGGTTACTTCACGCCCAGCGAGGCGTAGTCGTACTGCCCGCTGTAGGCGTAGGTGGAGTAGGCGTTGGTCAGTCGGCTCGAGCGCCAGGTGAGCATCTTCTCGAAGGTGAAGGGCAGGTAGTACGCGCCCTCCATCACCTGCTTGTTGATCGAGGAGGCGATCTCCGCCGCCTTGTCCTCGTCCAGCTCGGCCTCGAACTTCTCGAACGCCTTGTCGATCTTCGGCTCGTCGATCTCGGAGAAGTTGTTGTTGCCGTTGGGCAGGATGTTGACGCTGTGCCACAGCGGCTTGCCGTAACCCTGGACCGAGTTGAAGTCCGGGCCCCAGCCCATCACGATGATGCCGTAGTTCTTCTTCTTGACGACCTTCGGGTTACCGACGATGCCGGCGATCTGCGCGCCGTCGTACTCGTCGATCTGGGCCTCGATGCCGACCTTCTTCAGCGACGCCTGCATCGCCTCGGCGGTGTCGACCTCGACGTCCTTGTTGTTGCGGACGGCGATGGTGGTCTTGAAGCCGTTCGGCTTACCGCACTTCTTGAGCTCCTCCTTGGCCTTCTCCACGTTGGCCGCGCCGTCGTTCTTGGCCAGACCGTACGGGTCGTAGGAGGTGTCGGAGCCCGGGACCACGGGCGGCAGCATGTTGGTGCCGATGTCCCCGCCGCCCATCGGGCCGCCACGCGCGGTCTGGATCGACTTGTGATCCGAACCGTATATGGCCGCCTTGCGGCAGTGGATGTCGTCGAACGGCTTGACCGACTGCGGGAACGCCGCGTAGCGGATGAAGCCGGTCTCCGGGTTGTCGACGTTCCCCTTGTGCTCCTTCAGAGCGGAGGCGCGGCCGGCCGGGCTGAGGCCGGTGGCGTTGAGGTCGACGTCGTAGTCACCGCTGATGAGCCGCTTGTCCAGCTCATCGGGGTTGGAGATCAGGGTGACCGTGATCTTGCCCGGAAGTGCCTTGCGGACGGTGTCCGTGGAGCGCTTCCAGTTCTCGTTGCGGACGAGCACCAGCTTCTTGTTCGGCGAGTACTCCTTGAACTTGTACGGGCCGCTCGAGAACGGCGACAGGCCGTACTTCGACTTGGTGTCCTTGGCCTTGGGAACCGGCGACGAGGAGGTCATCGAGAGCATCTGCTCGAAGTCGCTGTTCGCCTTGGGCAGCTTGAAGACGATCGTCTTGTCGTCCGGCGTCTGGATCGCGTCGAGGCCACCCGGGTCCTTGTAGGGGCCCTTGTACTTGCCCTCGGGGTCCAGGGTGTTCTTCACGTGGACCGGTCCGCCGGAGAGCACGTCCTGTGCCCACTGGCGCTCGATGCCGTACTTGATGTCCTGGGCCGTGATGGGCTTGCCATCCTGCCAGGTGATGCCGTCCTTGAGCTCGTACGTGTAGGTCTTGCCGTCTTCGCTGACCTTCGCCGTGCTCTTGGCCAGGTCCGGCTTCAGCTCCAGGCCGCCCTCGCCCGGCACCGCCGCGGGCGTCACCAGCTGGCGCGAGTAGTAGCGCATGAAGTTCCAGGCGAAGCCGTAGTAACCCCGGGTGGTGTCCCAGGAGTCGGCGTCCTGCACGCCGATGAACTTCAGCGTGCCGCCCTTCTTGTCCGACGGGTTGGCGACCTTGTCGACCGCCGCGTTGAAGCCGGTGCCTTTTCCGCCGCCGTCACCGTCGCCGTTGTCGCTGTCGCCGCCGCCGCATGCCGCTGTGGTCAGCAGGGCCGCGACTACTACGGCTGACGCCGCGGCGCTTCGGCGCCTCGATGTGCCTAGAGATCTCACGATGTCGCATCCTCCGAGTTGTCACGGACCGGACGTAGCGCCGGGCCGGGGTAGGGCATTGAGGGGGTCAGCGGGTGCCCTTCGGGTCGAGCGCGTCGCGTACGCCGTCGCCGAAGAGGTTGAAGGCAAGCACGGTGATGAAGATCGCGACGCCTGGTACCACCATGTACATCGGATCCTCCTGGTAATACCGGACCGCGGTATTGAGCATCTGGCCCCAGGAGGCGGTCGGTGGTTTGACACCGGCCCCGAGGAAGCTGAGGGCCGCCTCGGTGAGGATGTTGGTGGGGATCATCAGCGTCGTGTAGACGGTGATCGGCGCGATCAGGTTGGGAAGCAGTTCCTTGAACAGGATGTAGCGCCTGCCCGCGCCGAGGCTGCGGGCCGCTTCGACGTACTCGCGTTCGCGGAGCGACAGCGTCTGGCCACGCACGATCCGGCCGATGTAGGGCCAGCCGAAGAAGCCGATCACCAGGATCATCACCAGCAGGCGGACCCCGGTGCCCTCCAGGCCCAGCAGCTTGTTGGGCATCACCGCGATCAGCGAAATGATGAAGAGCAGCTGCGGGAAGGCCAGCAGCATGTCCATGGTCCGGCTGATCAGGGCGTCGAGCCAGCCGCCGAAGTAGCCCGCCAGGATGCCGAGGACGGTGCCGAGGACGACCGCGACCATCGCGGAGAGGAAGCCGACGAGCAGCGAGATCCGGGCGCCGTAGACGATCCGGGCGAACACGTCGCGGCCGTTGACCGGCTCGACACCGAGCAGGTGGTCGGAGCTGATGCCGCCCAGCGAGCCGGTCGGAGTGCCGAAGAGCGGGTCGATCAGGTCCTGGTGATACTCGTTCGGCTCCTGGCCGACGAGGCTGGTGATCAGTGGCGCGAAGATCGCGACCAGGATCAGGCTCAGGACCACCACTCCGCCGGCTACCGCCAGCTTGTCGCGTTTCAACCTTGTCCACGCGATGCGGCCCAGCGAGCGGCCTTCCACCGCGTCCTTCGCCACGCGAGCGGCGACATCGGCGTCCGCGGTCTCGGCCGGAACCGTGTCGTGCAATGGTGCCGTCATCGTGGTGAGGACCCCTCTCGGCCGGCGGTGGCCGGCCCACGCCCGCCGCTGTAGCGGCTAGTTCCCTGCAGTTCGTACAAAAGGCCGACGGCCCATGGGTCGGGAGTCTTCATCGCGCTCACGATCACTCGCCAGACCTCCCGGTGAATGGATGCGCAACTGTGATGTCTTCAGGGGGTTTCCGTTATACGGACGGAGATCTTTAATAAGCGGTGAAAAACTGACGATAAAGTCCGTATCTGTCCGCCTTGATCATGAGGGCCAAGACGCTCTGGTCACCGTTGACCACGCCTGATCAGTATGCGCGCGGGTAACCGTACCCGTAGCCCGGCGCCACTCCGTGGACCGCACCGGCGTGCGCGTCCCGGTCGAAGAAGGGCCGCGCGCGGGCGCGGAGCCACATCGTGACCGGATCGTGGTCGTCCGACATGGCGACACTGGACACCGGCAGGCCCTCCGGCACCGCGCCGATCGACTGCTGCATCATCAACCGTACGGAGTCGACGGACGGCTGGCCGGTGTCATAGAGATCCAGGCCGATCGCCAGATACGGCGAGCCCAGCGCGGGCTGCACCCAGGCCCGGCGCAGCGAACGCACCGCCGGGGTGCGGTGGGCGTTGTGGATCAGCAGGGCATAGAACTGCGAAAGCTCCAGGGATGGTTCGGAAATCCGCAGGGGCCCGGCGGGCAGCCGGTCGAGGCCGGAGACGATGCGCCGCAGATCGAGCCAGGGGACGCCCACTCCCCCGCCGGGCGAGTGCGGGTTCAGCCAGATGCCCCAGCGGTCGGGGTAAAGGGCCGCCGCGATCTCCCGCCCGCCGATCACCTCGTGTGCGCGGTTCCATCCGGAGGCCGCCAGCTCCTGCGCCGAGGTCACACAGGGGGCGTAGCCGTGGCCCGCGACCTCCATGTTCCCGTACTGCGCGTCCGGGGAGCCGGCCTGCCCGTTCCAGAGCAGCATCCAGAGCCGGGCCTCGGCGAGGGTGTGCAGCAGTGCCTCGTAGACGTCGTACCGGCTGGGCGACACCTGTCGCAGCAGCTGTTCGACGCTCTCACCCGCGCTCACGTGGGCCGCCCCCTTCAAGTCGTCGCTCAGTCGCGATGCCGGTCATCACTCGGTGGCCTGGCCTGGCCCGACCGAGCCCGCGTGCACGCGATCGGCCCGGGCACGCGGCCGTGCCCCTGTGGACATCCAACCAGCTTACGAGTCCCGGCAGACAGGGCGTGGCGTACTCACCGTGTACTCGGCGGATACTCGGCGAATTGTCGGCCGTGCGAGGCCCGGTGACTCTCAGCCACTACAGCTCCCGTGAGAAGAACGGTCGCACGCACTGCCGCATCCACTCGACGACCGGATCCTGTGCGGCGTCCAGCAGCACCAACTGCACCGGCCACTTCACCGGCACCCTCCCGAGCGCGCGCCCCAGCGCGTCGTGCGCGGACTGCCGGGCCGCCGGATCCAGCAGGTCCAGCTCTATGCCCACGAAGAGCGCCGGCGGATCCCCCTCGCTGCTGGCCAGCGCACGCCGGGCGGTACGCACCGTCGGCACCGCCGCGAACTCTCCCGCCGCGGCGTTCTGGAAGTCCACCGGCTCGTCCTGCCAGTCCGGTTCGTAGAGCCTGACCCGTGCGCCACTGGCCATCCCGGGCACCCGGGCACCCGGCGTGGCCCGGCACAGCTCGGCCACCGCGTCCGGCGGGAGCGGCACCCCGACGGTGCCCTCGGGGTTCACCGCGATGCCTACCCGGGGCGGCAGTCCGCGTGCGAACTCGCTCACCGGCGCGACGCTGAAGGACATGTGTGCGCCGACCACCTGGAGGAACTGCTGCTCCGAGCTGAACACGGGGACGTACGGCGCCCCGCCCAGCTCAACGGTGGGCAGGTCGAGGTTCGGGCTGTCCGGACCGCCCCCCTCGGGCAGCGGCACCCACACGCTGCTGCGCCCGAGTACCTCCAGCAGGCGGCCGCCCGCGTTGGGGACGGTGAGGGAGGCCGCGAGGGTCTCCTCCAGCTCGTTGCCGGGCCAACCGCCACCATGGCCCGGCCCGTACTGGTGCGGAATGGTCATGTGCCCAGCCTAGAGCGTGTTCAGGAGAGTCAGGGCGAGTGATCTTGGCTGGATCACGACCTGCCATGGGACAAGGGGCCACCCGTTTGATCACGTAATGCGATCGACCGGTTGCGATGTGTGGGTTCATCTCGAAAGGTGAGGACTGTCCCCGTTACAACCGCACAGAAAGATATGTCCCATGCGCGTCAACAAGACGACGTCCCTGGCCCTCGCGGCCTCCCTCGCCCTCGGCGGAGCCGGCGCGGCGACCGCCGCGTTCGCCGCCGCCCCCGAGCCCGTCTCCCCGTCCGTCCAGACTCCGGCGCCCCTGCCCGGCACCGGGGAGATCGTTACGCAGAACGAGCTGCTGGGCGACACCAGCGCCGCACTCAGGCCGGTGAACGAGCTGGTCACGGCCGTACTCCAGTCCCCTCAGGGCAAGCTCCAGCAGGCAGAGGCCGAGAGGCACACCGCCGCGGTGCGGACGGCGATCGACGACGTCCGGAAGGCGGCGATCGCCGGCGGCACCGCCCACCGGGCGGCACCGGCACCCGCCGGAGCGCCCGCGGACCTGATCGCCAAGGCGGCGGACCAGTTGCAGAAGCAGGCCGAGGCACTGGTCGAGGTGTCCGCCCCGGCCGACAAGACGACGCCCGGCCAGCGCACGCCGGAGCTGAAGAAGGTGCGTGCCGAGCTGAAGTCCACGATGTCGGCCAGCGTCGACTTCCTGACCGCCGTCGTCTTCAGCGGTCAGCTGCCCACTCCCGGCCTGGAGGGTCTGCCCGAGCTGCCCGACATCTCGGAGGCCCCGCAGCAGCAGGACCAGCAGCAGGCGCAGCAGCAGGCACCGGACGCCGCCCAGAACTCCGGCATCGCCGGACTCCCCGGCTGACCGCGCGTCGACCCGGCGCGCGGTCAGCCGGCAGGCCGCCGGGGCGGGCCCGCCCCAAAGCCGCAGCTGTCCTCGTACACGGCCCGCCGCACCCTCGTGGAGCGGCGGGTCGCGTGCGCCCAGGCCGGACGGGGCCTGCCCGGCCTCGGGCCCTTATGCCCCGTCTGAGCCGTCACGCCTCCTCGAAGGCCACCCCGCACAGCGCGCCGGCCGCATCCCGGTCCAGCAGCACCACCGAGACGCAGCCCGGCGGCAGTTGCCCCTTCGCCGCCTCGGTGAGCAGCCGCCCCACCGCGCGCCGGTGCCGTGCGAACGCGTATCCGGAGACCCCGCGCCCCCGCTCGGCCTGGCCCGCCAGCGCGGTGTCCGCCGATACGTCCAGCAGCACCAGATGGAGCCCGCGCCCGCGCCGCCGCGCGTCGGCGGCCAGCCAGCGGCGCACCCAGCTCTGGGTGCCGCAGTCGTGCACGACCACGCTGGCACCCGAGGCAAGCGCCTTGCGCAGCACGGCGTAGTGCGCCAACCGGACCAGCGGCCGGTAGACGACATACGGCACCCAGCCGGGGAGTCGCCGCGCCCAGCGCTCCCGGGTGTCCTGCGAGTCGATCCGGCTGACCGAGCGCTCCACCACCGCGACCGTGCGGCGGATGAGCGTCGATTTGCCGCTGCCGGGCAGTCCGGAGACCACGACCCGGTCCCCCGCCGGGAAGAGGAGCGTTCTGGCCGCCGTCGTACCGCGCAGATCGCGCCCCGTGAAGGGCACCGTGACCGGTGCGGGTACCGACGCTCCGGCCGTCGTCGCGTAGGCGCTGCGCAGGCTTTCCACCTGAAGTCCTCCCCTGGCCATGCCGCGCGTTCACGGCTCCTCACGAGAGTGTCAAGAAAAGGTAATGAGGTTCAAGACGATTGCTCGCCGTCCACGCGGCCTGCCCATGTCCGTGGGCCCGTGCAATGATGAGGGCGCCAACTCCATACAGGCCGCTTGAATCCGCGCGGGAGAGTCCCCGGTCTCACACGTTCGTGTGAAAGTGCATGTCGTAGGAAGCGCATGCGCTGCGATGTCACACGAGAGACGGGGCGCCGAAGGAGCAAGATCCTCCCTTGAATCTCTCAGGCCCCGATACCGCGCAGGATGAGGCAGATCTGAAAAGCGGGCCGCTCGCCGGCCCCACCCACGGTGCAAGCCACCCGTCCGTACGCACGGACTGATGGCGAACCTCTCAGGTTCCGATGACAGATGGGGAGGACATCCGTGTCACCAGTCCCGGGAGCCTGACATGACCACCGCCAACAGCCCGAGTACACCCAGCGGTCCCCGCAAGACCGCCCTCGACGCCACCCACCGCGCGCTCGGCGCGACGATGACCGACTTCGCCGGCTGGGACATGCCGCTGCGCTACGGCAGCGAGCGCGACGAGCATCTCGCCGTACGCAGCCGTGCCGGCCTGTTCGACCTCTCGCACATGGGCGAGATCACCGTCACCGGACCGCAGGCGGGCGAGCTGCTGGACTACTCGCTGATCGGCAACCTGTCGGCCCTCAAGCCCGGCCGGGCCCGCTACACCATGATCTGCGACGAGCGCGGCGGCATTCTCGACGACCTGATCGTCTACCGGCTGGGCGAGCCGGAGGGCGCGGACGGCTTTGCCGGAGCGGTCGCCCCCGAGGGCTACATGGTGGTCGCCAACGCCGCTAACTCCCAGGTCGTACTGGACGCGCTGAACCATCGGCAGGCCGGTTTCGACGCCGCCGTGCGGGACGACCGGGACGCCTACGCGCTGCTCGCGGTGCAGGGCCCGGAGGCCGCCGGAATCCTGGCCAGGCTGACGGACGCGGACCTGGCGGGCCTGAGGTATTACGCCGGCCTCCCGGCCACGGTGGCCGACGTCCCCGCCCTTGTCGCCCGTACGGGTTACACGGGAGAGGACGGATTCGAGCTGTTCGTCTCCCCGGGCGACGCCGTCGCCGTGTGGGAGGCGCTGCGGGCGGCGGGCACGGAAGCCGGACTCCTCCCCTGCGGTCTCAGCTGCCGGGACACCCTCCGTCTGGAGGCGGGGATGCCGCTGTACGGGCACGAGCTGAGCACGGCCACCACCCCCTTCGACGCGGGGCTCGGCCGCACGGTCAAGTTCGAGAAGACGACGAACGACGGCCGTTTCGTGGGCCGGGAGCCGCTGGAGGCCGCCGCGAAGCGCGCCGCCTCCTCGCCGCCGCGCAAGCTGGTCGGCCTGATCGCCCAGGGCCGCCGGGTGCCGCGCGCGGGCTACCCCGTGGTCGCCGTCGCCTCCGACGGCGGGAGCACGGTGGTCGGCGAGGTCACCTCGGGAGCCCCCTCCCCCACCCTCGGCAAGCCGATCGCGATCGCCTATGTGGACGCGGCGCACGCCGAGCCGGGCACCGGGGGCGTGGCGGTGGACATCCGCGGTACTCACGAGCCGTACGAGGTCGTCGCGCTGCCCTTCTACAAGCGCCAGAAGTAACCGAGCGCCAGAAGCATCCGCCGGCAGCGCGCGAGGGCCGAAACCCGGTCCCGCGCAGCGGTCGGAAACCACCCGGAGGCAGCGGTCGGGAGCCCGGCCCGGCGTCCGGGCCGCAGGTCCCGGACATACGGCAGAGTTCTCCGCAGGCACTCGATCCGCCCGCCCGTCCCCATCGATCCCCCATCCAGGAGAATTGCCCCATGAGCAACCCCCAGCAGCTGCGCTACAGCAAGGAGCACGAGTGGCTGTCGGCCGCCGAGAACGGCGTCTCGACAGTCGGGATCACGGCGCACGCCGCCGACGCGCTCGGTGATGTCGTCTACGTCCAGCTCCCGGAGGTCGGCGACCAGGTAGCCGCCGACGGCACCTGTGGCGAACTGGAGTCGACGAAGTCGGTAAGCGACCTCTACTCCCCGGTGACCGGTGAGGTCACCGAGATCAACGAGGACGTCGTGAACGACCCGTCGCTGGTCAACTCCGCCCCGTTCGAGGGCGGCTGGCTGTTCAAGGTGAAGGTGGACGGTGAGCCGGAGGGCCTGCTCTCCGCCGACGAGTACACCTCCTTCGCCGCCGGTAACTGAGCACCCGCCCTCCCACCAGGAAGTCCTCATGACTCTTCTGAACAGCTCCCTTCACGAGGTGGACCCGGACGTCGCCGCCGCCGTCGACGCCGAGCTCCACCGTCAGCAGTCCACTCTCGAGATGATCGCCTCCGAGAACTTCGCCCCGGTCGCCGCACTGGAGGCGCAGGGCTCCGTACTGACCAACAAGTACGCCGAGGGTTACCCCGGCCGCCGCTACTACGGCGGCTGTGAGCACGTCGACGTCATCGAGGACATCGCGCGTGACCGGGTGAAGGCACTCTTCGGCGCCGAGGCGGCCAACGTGCAGCCGCACTCCGGTGCCTCCGCCAACGCCGCCGCGATGTTCGCGCTGCTCAAGCCGGGCGACACGATCATGGGCCTGGACCTGGCCCACGGCGGCCACCTCACCCACGGCATGCGGATCAACTTCTCCGGCAAGCTCTACAACGTGGTCCCCTACCACGTCGACGCGGACAGCAGCCTCGTCGACATGGAGGAGGTCGAGAGCCTCGCCAAGGAGCACCGGCCGCAGATGATCATCGCGGGCTGGTCCGCCTACCCCCGGCAGCTGGACTTCGCCGCCTTCCGCAGGATCGCGGACGAGGTCGGTGCCCTGCTGATGGTCGACATGGCGCACTTCGCCGGTCTGGTGGCCGCGGGGCTGCACCCCTCCCCCGTGCCGTACGCCGATGTGGTCACCACCACGACGCACAAGACGCTCGGCGGCCCGCGCGGCGGCGTGATCCTTTCCCGCAAGGAGTACGCGAAGAAGATCAACTCGGCGGTCTTCCCCGGCCAGCAGGGCGGCCCGCTGGAGCACGTGATCGCCGCCAAGGCGGTCTCCTTCAAGATCGCGGCGAGCGAGGAGTTCAAGGAGCGCCAGCAGCGCACCGTGGAGGGCGCCCGGATCCTCGCCGAACGCCTCACCCGGCAGGACACCGTGGACGCCGGGGTCTCCGTCCTCTCCGGCGGCACGGACGTGCACCTCGTCCTCGTCGACCTGCGCCACAGCGAGCTGGACGGTCAGCAGGCCGAGGACCGCCTCCACGAGGTGGGCATCACCGTCAACCGCAACGCCGTGCCCAACGACCCCCGTCCCCCGATGGTCACCTCCGGCCTCCGCGTGGGCACCCCCGCGCTGGCCACCCGCGGCTTCCAGGCCGAGGACTTCACCGAGGTCGCCGACATCATCGCCGAGGCCCTCCAGTCGGGCTTCGACGAGACGAAGGCCAAGTCCCTGGCCGGGCGCGTCGCCGCGCTCGCCGCGAAACACCCGCTGTACCCGGGTCTGAACAAGTAGACCCGGACGGGCGCCCCGGCCTCGCCGGGGCGCCCCCCTTCCCGCACGTCCGCCACCGCCTGCCCGCCAGGGAGCACCCCCATGGCCCTCTCCGTCTTCGACCTCTTCTCGGTCGGCATCGGCCCGTCCAGTTCCCACACGGTCGGCCCCATGCGCGCGGCCCGGATGTTCGCCCGCCGCCTCAAGAACGACGGCGTGCTCGCGCACACAACCTCCGTACGGGTCGAACTGTTCGGTTCACTCGGCGCGACCGGGCACGGCCACGGCACCCCCAAGGCCGTACTCCTGGGACTGGAGGGGCACGCACCGGCCACCGTGGACATCACGCAGGCCGACGAATGGGTGCGGCGCATCCGCGAGACCAAGCGGCTGCGGCTCCTCGCCGACGACATAGGCGACACCCACGAGATCGACTTCGACGAGTCGAAGGAACTGATCCTGCACCGGCGCCGCTCGCTGCCCTACCACGCGAACGGCATGACGCTCTTCGCCTACGACGCCACCGGCACGCCACTGCTGGAGAAGACGTACTACTCGGTCGGCGGCGGCTTCGTGGTGGACGAGGACGCGGTCGGTGAGGACCGCATCAAGCTGGACGACACCCCGCTCACCCACCCCTTCCGCACCGGCGACGAACTCCTGCGCCTCACCCGTGAGACCGGCCTGTCGATCTCGGCGCTGATGCTGGAGAACGAGAAGGCGTGGCGCAGCGAGGCCACGATCCGCGCGGAACTGCTGGAGATCTGGCGCGTCATGCGGACGTGTGTGACGCGCGGTCTGGGCCAGGAGGGCATCCTGCCCGGCGGCCTCAAGGTCCGCCGGCGCGCCGCGAACTCGGCCCGCCAACTGCGCGCCGAGGGCAACGCCGAGGCACACGCCATGGAGTGGATCACGCTCTACGCCATGGCCGTCAACGAGGAGAACGCGGCGGGCGGGCGCGTGGTCACCGCCCCCACCAACGGCGCGGCGGGCATCATCCCGGCCGTCCTCCACTACTACATGAACTTCGTACCCGGAGCCGACGAGGACGGCGTCGTCCGCTTCCTCCTCGCCGCGGGCGCGATCGGCATGCTCTTCAAGGAGAACGCCTCCATCTCCGGCGCGGAGGTCGGCTGCCAGGGCGAAGTCGGCTCCGCCTGCTCGATGGCGGCGGGCGGGCTCGCCGAGGTACTGGGCGGCGCCCCGGAGAAGGTGGAGAACGCCGCCGAGATCGGCATCGAGCACAACCTGGGTCTCACCTGCGACCCGATCGGCGGTCTCGTCCAGATCCCCTGCATCGAACGCAACGGCATGGCCTCGGTCAAGGCGGTCACCGCCGCCCGCATGTCCCTGCGTGGCGACGGCCGCCACCATGTCTCCCTGGACAAGGCCATCAAGACGATGAAGGACACCGGCGCGGACATGAAGGTCAAATACAAGGAGACCGCCCGCGGCGGGCTCGCGGTCAACGTCATCGAGTGCTGAGGCTACGGGCCCGGACCTGAGCGTTCCCCTCTTGCGGCACGGGCCGGCGCGGAGCAGCACGAGGGCCCGGCCGCCGGTACCGCGCGGCCCCCTTTTCCGCTCATCGGCCGCGTCTCTCACGCGGCTGCGGGACCCGAAGAGGAACGATCCGGGAACCGGGGCGTGGACAGTGGCGGGCAATCTGGACCGGGCCTCTCGCCCGGTCCGCCGTCGCAGCGGATGCGGACCAGCGCCGTCCGTCGCACCCACGCCCTGAGGAGCCCCAACATGCCTGTGATCACCATCGACTGGTGGCAGGGGAACGACCAGGAACGCCGGACGAACCTCGCGTCCGAGCTGGCCGCCACCGCCTCCCGGGTGACCGGATGCCCGATCGATGACGTGACCGTCATCGTGCGGGACTGCGACCCCGGCCACCCGTACGGGCAGCAGGAGGACTCCTCCGGTACCGCGCACCCGGAGGCGAACGGCTGCGACGAGATGCGGCTGGGCCAGGGAAGCCCCTGGTGAGACGTGCTGCCGCAGCCGAACCTGCCGCGGCGTGCGGCCGTATCCCTCGTGCGCCGCCGCTGGGTGTGCGTCGAGCCGGGACCTCCGTGCCGTGTCCGCCACCGAGCGGAGCGATTCCCGCCGTCTTCCCTGCACGCGGGGTACCCGCGCGGTAACGAGCCCGTACTCGTCCGGGAACGGCTGCCGACAAGTTGATGGCTGTCGCAGTCACTCAACGAGGGGGCACAAGATGAACAGCATGCGGTACAGGGCGGCCGGGGTTCTCACGACGGTCGTACTGGCGACGTCCGGGGGGATCGGGGCACAGGCCGGATGGGGGCACACGGCGGTGAAGGGCCACCACGCGGCCGGCCAGGTGCTCGGTTCCGGTGAGGGACCGGCGGTCGTGGTGACGCCTCCGGGCTCGGGCGAGGGCCCGGCCGTCGCGAACTGAGCCGGTCCCGTGGTGGTGGTCTCGGTGTCAGCCGTGGTGGTGGTCGCCCACCGGAGCGTTCATCGCGTTCAGCAACTGGGCGGCCTCGGCCCGGCGGGTGTCGGCGGTCGCGGTGTCTCCCCGCTCCGCCAGTACGTCGGCCATCCCCTTCAGGGCTCGCGCCATCTCGATGCGGTAGCCCATGGCTGAAGCGATACGGTGCGCGTCGGAGTGCAGTTCCCACGCCTCGTCGTGGTCGCCGCTCAGGAGGCGCAGGGCGCCGAGGATGTTCCAGACGGCCGCCTGCCGGATCGGCGCGCAGCTGCCGCGGGTCAGCTCCAGCGCCTGTGCCGCGTGCGCCGCCGCCCGCCCGGTCTCCCGCAGACCGCGCCACACCCTGGCGGAGAGGGCGAAGACCAGCGCACTGTCGCCCAGCGGCGCCGACTCGTCGCACAGCCCGAGGGCCCGGTCGAGGCAGGTGCGCGCGTCGTCGTCCTTGCCGAGGCCGAGACGGGCGAGGGCGAGGTCGGTCAGCGCCACGATCTCGTTCTCCCGGGCGCCGATGCGCTGGTTGAGCTCGACGGAGCGCTCGGCGGCGGCTGCCGCCTCGGCATACCGGCCCATGTGCTCGAAGAGGGAGCTGAGGTTCGTCAGGGACTCGGCCTCGGCGCGTGGAGCGCCCAACTCCCTCTTGATCGCTATGGACTGCTCCAGGTGGGGCAGCGCTTCACCGAACCGGCCCAGCGTGGCCAGCAGCAGCCCGAGCATCCCAGTGTTCTTGGCCTCGCCCCGCTGGTCCTTCAGCCGCACCGACAGCTCCAGGCCCTCCTGCGCCATGGTGAGCCCCTCGGCGAACCTGCCCAGTTTCCAGTCCGCGACGGCCAGGTTGGACAGGCTCAGCGCCAGCAGGTACTGGTTGCCCAGTTCCCGGGAGGCGGCGACGGCGATGCCCGCGACCTCGCGGAACTCCTCGAAACGTCCCCTGCTGTCGAGTTGGAAGACCACGTTGCGGGCCAGTTCCGCGGCGTGCCCGTGCGCCTTGCGGCGGCATGCGAGCGTGACAGCCGCCAGCAGGTTCTCCTCCTCACGGTCCAGCCACTGCCGGCCACGGACGGGGTTGCGCAGTACGGGCAGCGCGATGTCGGCGCGGGGGGTGTCCTCCAGCGTCCGGCTGAACGGGGCCCGGCCCCGGAAAGCGAGGTCGCAGGCCGCTTCCGTGGCGGCCACGTAGTAGTCCAGCAGCCGCTCCGCTGCGGCCTGGTCGACTTCGGACGGGTCCTCGCCCGCCTGGGTTCTCAGCCACTTGGCGAAGCTGCGCACCAGGTCGTGGAAGACGTAGCGGCCGGTCTCATACTGCTGCATCAGGTGCGTGTCCAGCAGGTGTTCGAGGACATCCTCGGCCTGGCCGGGATCGGTGCCGAGCAGCGCGGCGGCGCAGTAGGGGTCGAACTCCACCCCCGGATGGCTGTCCAGCAGCCGGAACGCGGCCTGATGCGTCGGGCTCAGGCCCTCGTACGTCAGGTTCAGGGTGGCGGTGACGCCGCGGGTGCCGGAGCGCAGCTCGTCCAGCCGGCGGGTCTCGTCACCCAGCCGGTCCACCAGATACTGCACGGTCCACCGGGAACGGTTGCGCAGCTTGGCCGCCGCTATCCGCAGCGCGAGCGGTAAGTGGGCGCAGAGTTCCACCAGTTCGGCGACCGCCTGCGGTTCGGCGGCCGTACGCTCCTCGCCGAGCATTCTGGAGATCAGCGCCGTGCTGTCCTCCGGGGGCATCCCGCCGAGGGATAGCCACTCGGCGCCGTCCAGGTCGATCAGCCGGGCGCGGCTGGTGATCAGTACGAGGGCGTCGGCGGACGCCGGCAGCAACGGCTGCACCTGGGCGCTGTCGATGGTGTTGTCCAGAAACAGGACCAGCCGGTACTGCTTCACGGTGGTCCGCCACAGCGCTGTGCGGCCCGCCTCGTCGTCCGGAATCCGGTCGCCGGGCACGTCGAGCATGCGCAGCAGTCCCTCGGCTACGGCACCGGGGGGCAGGGGCACCTCGCCGGGAGTGTGGCCGCGGAGGTCGAGGTAGAGGTGCGCGTCCGGGTACTGGCCGGCCAGCCGATGGGCGGCCCGGTTGGCGAGCGAGGTCTTGCCGCTCCCGCCCATCCCGTCGATCGCCATGATGCGGGCGCCGCGGCGGCCGTCCGGCTCGTGCCGGTCGGCGAGCAGCTGCTCCAACTCCCTTTCGCGGCCGGTGAAGTCCGGAAGGTCGTACGGCAGCGTGCAGCGGTGCGGGTCGTTCGACGGCCCCGCCACCAGGACCACGCGGGCCTCGGCGGGCGGTGCGTGCGGTGCGTGCGATGCGTGCGGCGCGGGAGCGGCCTTACCGGGGGCGGCTGCCGGGGCGGTGGGCACGGTGTCGGCCGGAACGGCCCTGCGCCTGCGGCGCGGTGGGGTGGCGAGTTCGGGACTGTTGCGCAGGATGCCCTCGTGCAGCGCGGTCACCCGCCCGTCCGGGTCCACGCCCAGTTCGTCCGCGAGCAGTCTGCGCACGCGGCTGTACTCGGCGAGGGCCTCGGACTGGCGCCCGGACCGGTACAGCGCCAGCATCAACTGCCCGCACAGAGTCTCCTGGAAGGGGTGCGCCGCGACCAGGTCACGCAGGTCGCCGACCAGGTCACCGACCTCGCCGAGTCCCAGCCGGAGCTCGAAGAACAGTTCCAGGGCCGCCAGCCGCCGGTCCTCCAGTGCCGCCGAGGCCGCCGTGATCACCGATCCGCCGGACCCCACCAGAACGGGCCCGCGCCACAGGGCCAGAGCCTCGCGCAGGGTGTCCACCGCGGCTTCCGGGTTGTCGTCCGCCGCCTGTTCGCGGGCCACCCGTACCAGGTCGGAGAAGGCGGTCAGGTCCAACTGACCCGGCTCGACCGCGACCCGGTAGCCCGGCCCCTCGGTGACGATCAGGTCCCGGCCGCCGGGGATGCGCCGCCGGAGTTCGGCGACGGCCTTGCGCACCTGGTGCGCCGCGGTGGCCGGCGGTTCCTCGTCCCACACGGCCTCGACCAGTCGGCTGACCGGCAGTACGCGATCCGGGGAGAGGAGCAGCGCGACCAGAACCCGTTCCTGTACCAGCCCGCCGGAGGGCAGTTGTTCCCCGTCACTCGTCAGACACTCAAGGGTTCCGAGGATGTTGAACCGGGCCAGCCGCAGTTCTCGCACGTTTCCTTCACTCCGCTCAGAGTTGCCCCCGCGACTACGTGCATGCCGATTTACACAGTTTTCTATTTAACCACCGGGGTGGGTGCGCACAGTGAGTGACTTCCCGGACACTTTCACCGCCCAGGTACCGGAACGGGACCGGTTCGGGAGTCCGCAGCCGCAGGCTGCGCATCAGGAGGGCGGGGTGCTCGGACTCCGCCCGCCTGACGACGGGAGCAGCGATGAAGTACCTGGTGGAACGGCATCTGCGGGACGGCGCCCACCTGCGGCGCACTCGGCCCCGGCACCACATGTACTGGCGGCGGATGGCTCGGGACCGCGTCCTGCTCTACGGCGGAGTCTGGGCCGAGGGGCAGGGCGACACCCTGATCGTGCAGGTCGACGATGTCGCCGTGCTGCGCCAGGTGCTGGGCGGCGACCCCTATGTACACGAGAGCCTGGTCGTGGACGTACGGACGCGGCAGCTCGGCGACGAGCCGAGCTGGCACAACGCCGGGCCGCCGGAGCGGTCTTCCACCGCGGGGCCGGTCACCGGAGCGGTCACCGCCATCGGTACGGGCCCGACGAGGGGACTGGCAGCGGCCTCCGCCGTGCGGGACCGGGCCGCCCCGCCGTCCCCCGGCGACGAGGCGCTCAGCGCCCACGAGTCGCGGATCAGCCGCATGATGCTCGACGGTATGACCAACCGTCAGATGGCCGCCTGCCTCGGAGTCAGCTCGCGTGCTGTCGAGCAGCACATCACCAGGATCTACCGCAAACTCGCCATCAGCCGCCGCGCCCAGCTCGCCGTCGCGCTGCACGGCCGCCCCGCCGCCTAAGGGCTGTGCTGGCGCACGACGACCCGGGGCCCGGCCTGTCGAAGGACCGGCCGGCCCACCCGGGTCGTGCGGCTCGTAGTTCATCACTCGCGGCTCACAGCAGCCCCTGGGTGGCTCCGCCGTCCACCGGCAGAACCGTGCCCGTGATCGAGCCGGCCGGTGCGGACGCGAGGAAGGCGGCGGCGGCGCCGACCTCCTCCGGTTCCGCGAGCCGGCCGATCGGGATGTCTGCGCACAACCCCGCGACACCACCGTCGAGTTGCTCGGCCCATGCCTGGAGCGTCGGCGTGCGGGTCATACCGGGCGCGATCACGTTCACCGTGACCGCCCCTTCGCTCAGTGCGGCGAGTTCGTGCACCAGCGACTTCGCGTAGCCGACGACCGCGGGACGGACCGTGTTGGACAGCGCCAGCCCCGGGATCGGCTGCTTGGCGGACAGCGAGGTGACGAACAGCACCCGGCCGTAGCCCGCCCGCCGCATGTGCGGCAGCGCCGCGCGGCTGAGGGTGATGGCGGACAGCAGGTTCAGCTCCACCGCCGTCCGGTAGTCCGGTACGCCGAACCGGCCGGCGCCCCCCTCCGACGGGCTCCCCGCGTTGGCGACCACCACCTGCGGTCCGCCGAACCGCTCGGCCACCTCGTCGACCCAGCCCTCGATCGCCGCGTGGTCGGTCACGTCCACGGCCGCGCCGTGCACCGGACCGCCGGCCTCCTTCTCCAACAGGGCCACCGCCTCCCGCAACCGGTCCACGGAGCGCCCGCACACCGACACCACAGCGCCCTCCGCGGCCAGTCGGCGGGCCACCGCCAGCCCGATACCGCTCGTCCCGGCCGCCACCATCGCGACCCGTCCGCTCAACCCGAGATCCATCGGGGCATCCTTCCAGCCGCTGTGCTCAGTGTCCTGCTCTTCCCCTGCCTCATGCCCGGCATCCGCGAGGGGCTGTCCGGGTGCTCTTCGGGGATCACCCGGACAGCCCCTGTTCCGCCGGTTCCGCGACCTGGGGCGTGAGGGGCGGCCGCACCGGCTCCGGTGCGGCCGGCCGGCGCCGCGCCGTCCACATGGACCAGCCGATCGCCACCCCACCGAGCGCCAGGGGGAGCAGCAGGAACCATCCGGAGAACGCCAGGATGACGGTCATCACCACGGCGGCCAGCACCGCGCCCCACCACACCGCGCTGCCGCGCGGCAGCAGCCGTACGCCTGCCAGCAGGCCGGCCACGGTGACCGCGATGAAGCACGCCGAGGCCGCCAGCATGACCGGTCCGAGCTGAGTACCGGTCACCAGCGCGAAGACGCAGACGAGCGAGCTGAGCACGAACAGCAGCGCCAGGCTGCGGCGCGGCACCTCGCCCGGACGGTGTCCCTTGGACAGCGCCGCGGGCAGTACACCGTCCCGCGCCAGGGCCGCGCCCAGTCGGGAGGCACCGGCCAGAAAGGCGTTCATCGTGCCGAAGGTGAGCAGCAGGGCCATCACCGCGGTGACCGCGGACGCGGCGGAACCCGTGCCCTGCTGGAGCAGCAGCGTCAACGGCGCGCTGGTGTTGGCGAGTTCGGGGCCGAGTACCAGCACGCAGGTCAGCGCGAGGCCCAGGTACAGCACGGCGATCACCGCGAGGGTCATTATGGTCACCCGTCGCAGGTCACGGGCCGGGTCGCGGAACTCACCGGAGAGATGTGTGACCGCCTCCCAGCCCGCGAAGGTGAAGAACAGCAGGCTGGCCGCCGGTCCGACGGCACCTAAGCCGTGCGGCGCGAACGGGGTCAGGTTGCTGGTGCGGGCGTGCGGCAGCGCGGTGACCACCGCGATCAGCAGCAGCACCGCCAGCAGGCCGACCAAAATCAGCTGGAGGCGCCCGGAGATCCGCAGCCCGGCCGTGTTGCTGCCGAACGCGGCCAGCAGGAGCACCGCGGCCACCAGGAGCGTCGCGCGCTGGCCGCCGCCCAGGGTGTGCGCCACGTACTGGCCGCCGACGTAGGCCGTGGCCGGGGCGCCGGCGGGCAGCGCGAAGTAGAACCAGTAGCCGACCGCTCCGGAGGCGCGTGCCCCGAATGCCTTGGAGACGAAGGTGGCCACACCTCCGCTGTCGGGATATCGCGCGCCGAGCGCGGCGAAGCTGGTGGCGACCGGCACGCAGAACATCAGCAGGGCCAGCCAGGCCAGCAACGACGCGGGGCCGGCCACCTCCGCGGCCAGGGCGGGAAGCGCGAGGATGCCGGCGCCCAGGATCGCCCCCACATAGATCGCGGTGCCCTGTGCCAGTCCGATCCGGTGGCTGCTCATGGCCTTCCCTCCTTCTTCTGTGCCGGAGTGCTCTCCGGCAGTTCCGCGTAAGGCGCGAGGGCCTTCCACAACGCTGCCTCGTTGAGGCCGAGTTCGTTCAGTACCTCTTCGTGGCTGCCGCCGTGCACCGGCCACCGGTCGCCCGCGTTGACCGACCGCACCTCGCTGCCGGGAAGCAGCAGGGCGAGGGCGGAGGCGACGCTGCCGGCCGGCCGGTGCTCCTCGACCACGATGAACCGGTCGAAGCGTCCGGCCAGTTCGGCGGCGGCCTGCTCCAGATGCGGCTGGTCGACGAAGCACAGGTGCGCGTGCGGCAGGTCCGGCTGGGCCCGGCGCACGGCCAGGCAGAGATCGGTGCCGACCTCGCCGACGGACACCAGGCAGGTGCCGTCCCTCCCGGCGCCCGCGTCGTCCCAGTTGACGACGGGAGGGTCGGTGCCCTCCCAGGGCAGGCTCACCGGGGCGGCGTTCCGGCCGGTACGGATGTAGTGCGGTTCCCCGGAGCGGGCTGCCCGTCGGATGACGGCCCGCATCTCCTCCTCCCCGTACGGCGCGGCCACCGTGACCCCGGGGATGGCGCGCAGTACGGCGAAGTCCTCCAGGCAGTGGTGCGTGGTGCCGAACCAGCCGCCGGACACACCCGCGTACGGGGCCACCACCGTGATCCCCGCGCCCAGGTAGCCCAGGGCGAGCTTGAGGCTCTCGGCGGCCCGCAGCGCGGCGAACGGCGCGAAGGTCGAGACGAAAGGCCGGTAGCCGCCCTCGGCCAGTCCGGCGGCCATGTCGATCATCGCGCCCTCGGCGATCCCGACGTTGAAGAAGCGGTCCGGGTACCTCGCGGCGAAGGGGTGGTTGCGTCCTCCGAGGTCCGCCTCCAGGCACAGGACACGGGGGTCGTCCGCGGCGATCTCGGTCAACTCGTCGCGGTAGGCGGTGCGTCCGGGCAGGGTCATCGCACGATCTCCTTCCAGGCGGCGGCCCGAGCGGCGTCGATGGTCACGTAGTGCGAGGCGGCCTTGCCCTCCACCGGGCGCAGGCCCTTGCCCTTGACGGTGTCGGCGATGACCGCCAGCGGCCGGTCGCGGTCCGACCGGTCCGGCTCGAAGACCTCCCGCAGCGTCTCCACGTCGTGCCCGTCCACCTGGCGGACCTCGAGGCCGAACGCGCGGAACCGCTCGGCCAGTTCCGGCTCGGGCGAGATGTCCGCGACCAGGCCGTCGTTCTGGCCGCCGTTGCGGTCCACCACGATCACCAGGTTCCCGGCCCGCTGGGCCGCCGCGACCTGGCAGGTCTCCCAGACCAGCCCCTCCTGGAGTTCGCCGTCACCCAGGACCGCGATGCCTAGCCCCGGGGTGCCGGCCAGCCGGCGGCTCAGGGCCCAGCCGAGCGCGTAGGGGGCGCCGTGGCCGAGGCTCCCGGTGGGGAAGCGGACCCCCTCGACGCTGGGGCCCGGGTGGCCGGTGAAGTGGTGGGTCGCGGCGCCGTAGTGCGCGGCCGGGTCCTCATCGAGGATGCCGGTGGCGTACATCGCGGCGTACAGTCCGGCGGCGGCGTGGCCCTTGCTCAGCACGACCTCGCTGTCTCCGTCCGTGGCCGTCCGGTCCAGCGCGGCGATCAGGATGTCCATCACGGACAGGCTTCCGCCGAGGTGGCAGCCGGTCGGGGTGGCCGCCATGTCGATCACCATCCGGCGCGCGGCGAGGGCGCGTTCCCGCAGCACGGATGCCGCGGTGCCGACGGCGGCGGGAGCCGCGGGAGCCGCGCCGGGGAAGGACGTCAGTACGAGGCCGGGGCGGGTGACCTCCGGGACGACGGTGGTCATCGGGCACCTCCCTGCAACTGCTGCCTGCCCTGGCCGTCCGGGGCGGCCAGGTCGAAGAACGCGGTGACCGCTTCCCGCAGCACGGCGCGGCCCCGGCGGTACTCGGCGGCGCCGATGTGCTCTTCCGCGGTGTGGTCCAGCGCCGAGTCGCCCGGCCCGTAGGCGACCATGGGGACGCCGCGCCAGGTCGTCGCCAGCGTGTTCATGTCGGAAGTACCTTTCTTCACCAGGAATCGGGGGCGTATGCCCTTGCGGTTCAACGCCCGGCCGAACGCTTTGGCCAGGGGGGTCGAACGGCCTCCGGCGTAGCCGGGGGTGGCCCGCAGGAAGGTGATCACCACGTCCTCGCCGACCGCCTCCGTGGCCGCCGCGCGCAGTGCGTCCAGGTCGGCCATCGGCGGCACCCGGAAGTTGAGGATCGCGGTCGCCGTCTGGCTCTCCGTGCCGGCGGAGCAGGACAGGTCGATGACCGCGCTCAGCGCCTCGTCGGCCTCCTTCAGCACCGCCCGCCGGATGTGCGCCAGCGAGTCGGTGAGGTGGTCGGGCGCGGACAGCGCCTGGAAGCCGGCCGAGTGGCCGCTGCGTACGGTCACGGTCACCCGCAGCTTGAACAGGCCGAAGTAGCCGAGAGTCAGCGCCCCGGAGCCGCTGGGTTCGCCCACCACGACGGCGTCGGCCGGATAGTGGTCGCGGGTGTGGAAGGCGCCCTTGGACGAGGAGACCTCCTCCTCCACCGCGCCGACGACACGCAGCCGCCAGCCGTCCGGGATTTCCGCGTCCGCCAGCGCCTCGAGGAAGGCGACCAGCGACGCCTTGGCGTCCACACTGCCGCGTCCGCGCAGAACGGCGTCCTGCCCGGTGGCGGCCGTCGGGGCTTCGGCGGCTTCGGCGGCTTCGGCGGCGGAATCCCAACTCACCGGCCAGATGAACGGCACGGTGTCGGCGTGGCCGAGCAACAGCAGGGTGCGCGGACCGTCGCCTCGCTCGGCCACCAGGTTGCCGGCCTCGTCGGCCCGTGCCTCGATGCCGCGCTCCCGGCACCACCGCACCAGATACCGCACGACCTCGTGCTCGTCGTACGAGGTGGACGGGATCTGCGTCGTCCGGCTCAGCAGCGCGAGGTCCTCCGAGGGCTCCCCGGCCACCCAGAAGCGGGTCCAGCCCGCGGGCTTGTCCATGGTGTGCGGTCCGGTCACCGCGACGTCCGCGGTGCCGAGCAGGCCCAGCTCCGCGGCGCGCACCTTCTGCTTCATCCGGCCGCCCGCGTAGGCGCCGGCGGTGCCGGGGAACGCGTCGCGCAGCGTGGACGCCGGGTCGCTGGGATCGGTGAGGATTCCGGCGGTCCCGGTGACCAGCCGCAGGTGGTCGGCGTCCAGCGCGTTCGCCAGTGTGGCGGCCAGTACGTCGGCGTCCACGTTGAGGTCGCTGCCGCCGTCGGCGTCCCGCACCGGCGGGGAGAGGCAGACCACGTCGTAGGCGTCGAGCAGGACGCCGAGCCGCTTGGCCTCGACCGACCGCACCGTACCGGCGCGGTGGTCCCTGACCACCTTGGAGCGGCCATCCTCGGCCACCCGCAGCGGCTTGTTGACGGTCCCGGTGACCAGTCCTTCGTGCGCGGCGACATGGGTGAGGACGGTCAGGCCGTGCGCGGTCAGGCCCGCCTCCACCGCGGGCAGGGTCACCCGGAGGTAGGCGTCAGCGATGTGCGGCATCTCCCCGGGCGGGCAGTAGCGCACGGTGTCGCCGTTGCGCAGCGTGAGGGACGGCATCGTCCGGCCGATGGAGCCGTAGTGCCGTTCGATGCCCTCGGCCCCGCCGGCGACGACCAGGACGCGTGCGCCCCGCCCGTGCACGGCGGCGATCTCGGCGAAGATCGTCGGATGCAGCAGGGTGCTGCTGCCGACCTTGATCACATACAGCGGACGTGCACTCATGGGGTCACCGCCGTGAAGGGGAGCGCCGTGGACTCGTCGAATCCGTGGACGAGGTTGAATGTCTGTACCGCCTGGCCGGCCGCGCCCTTGATCAGATTGTCGATCGCGGTGACGGCCACGTACTGGTCGCCGCGGACCGCGACCGCCACCTCCGCCATGTTGGAACCGACGACGCTCTTGAGCATCGGGAAGTCCGCCGGCGTCTTGAGCTGGGAGCGCGCCTTGACGAAGGGGCTGCGCGCGTAGGCGGTGCCGTACGCGCGCTTGACGTCGAGCCGGGAGACGTCCGGGCCCAGCAGGCCGTAGGCCGAGACCAGGATGCCGCGGGAGACGTCCAGGCTGAAGGTGGAGAACCGCAGTTGCGGAGCCCGGCCGGCGAAGGTGTGCAGCGCCTGCGAGATCTCCGGGGCGTGCCGGTGTCCGTAGGGCTTGTGCACCCGGAAGTTGCCGATCCGCTCGGCGGGGTGCTCGGTCGACTTGTTGCCGCTGCCGCTGGCGCCGGTCTTGGCCTCCACGACCACGTCTCCGGCCGCCAGGCCGGCGGCCACCAGGGGCTGGAGGGCGTAGAGCGTGGAGACGGCCATGCACCCGGGCAGGTTGAGGAACCGGGCTTCGCCGGGCGGGGGTGAGAACTCCGGTACGAAGTACTCGAAGGCCTCTGTCCACTCCGCGGACTGCGGGTAGTGGAGGGCGGCCTGGTCGGGGTCGGTGAGCCGGAAGTCCCCTGCGAGGTTGATCACCCGCGCGGCCCGCTCGGAGAGCTTGGGCATGAGCGGGGGCAGTGAGCCGGTGGGCAGGCACGCGAAGGCCACGTCGACCTCGTCGCACGCCTCCAGCGGGCCGAAGCGCAGCCGCGCGGCGTCGGGATGGTTGCGGATACCGGGCAGGACCGAGGAGATCAGGTGCCCGCTGTTCCGCTCGGACGAGAGATAGGCGAGTTCGACGCGCGGGTGTCCCAGCAGCAGCCGGACGAGTTCGCCGCCGGTGTAGCCACTGGCGCCGAGCACCGCCACGCGTACGCGGTCGTTGTCAGCCAAGGCGGGCCGCCTTCTCGTGGGGCCGCACGTACTCGCGTTCGGCGACCAGCTTGCGGATGGCGTCGGGGCGGGCGGCGACCTTGCGGAAGGCGTCCGCGTAGCGGGTGACTCGTTCGTACTCCACGGGGGAACGCAGCTCACGGCAGAGCACGACGGTGCTCTCCAGCATCGCGAGGATGTTCGGGAAGTCCGCCGGCCGGTGGTCGCGGACCGCCGCCGGGTTGAGGGTGAACGGGTAGCCGTTGCCGAAGCCGGTCCGCTCCCGGAACGGGAGGTGGCAGGGGATCGGTGTGTTCTGCCACTCGCGGGCCGGCACGCCCTCGGCGGTGAGCAGCTCGTGCACCGCCTCCTTGACCGCCCAGACGGGCAGGTCCGCCAGATCGACAGCCTCCGGCGCCAGGCCGATCCGGTACATGTTGTACGCGTGGGTGTGGCCCTCGGGCACGTGCGGCGGGGTGAACAGACCGGTCTCGCGCAACGCTTCGGCCAGCAGGCGGGCGTTCCGCGCCCGGATCGCGTCGTAGTACGGCAGCCGCTTGAGCTGGCCGGCTCCGAACGCGGCGGCGATCCAGGACATCCCGTAATCGATGCCGTTGCGCTCCACGAAGTCCACGGCCCGCTGGTAGGCGTCGTCGCTCCCGAAGAAGGCGATGCCGCCCTCGCCGCCGAGCGGGAAGTTCTTGTCCGCCATGAGGCTCTGCCCCGCGGCGTCCCCGAGGGAGCCGCACACCTGGTCGCCGATCTTCGCGGAGTGCGCGTGCGAGGCGTCCTCCACCAGCGCAAGCCCGTGCCGGTCGGACACCCCGCGCAGCGCGGCGACGTCCGCGGGCAGCCCGTGCACATGGACAGGCATGAGCGCCCGGGTGCGTTCGGTGACCGCCGCCTGCGCCGCCTCGGCCGACATGCAGTACGTCATCGGGTCGACGTCCACGAAGACCGGCACCGCCTTGGCGGCGACCACGGCCTGTGCGGTGGCGATGAAGGTGAACGCGGGCACGATGACCTCGTCACCGGGCTGCACGCCGGCGCCGATCAGTGCCAGGTGGAGACTCGACGTTCCGCTGGCGGTCGGCAGGGCGCGGTGCGCGCCGACGTAGGACCGGTACTCCTGGGCGAAGTCGGCCACGACCTTGTCCGGGTCGGACCGCTGCGCCAGCAGCATGGTGAAGACATCCTCCTTGGTGATCACCGGGAAGACGGTGCGCCGTACCTCTTTGGGGATCATCGCTGCGCCGCCGAACTCGGCCAGCTCAGCCGCGGTCTCGGCCGGGTCGGGCAGGGCCAGTGGGGAGGTGGGGAAGTCGGTGATCATCGGGAGCTGCCTCCGGTCGTCGCGGGGGTGCGGGAGCCGGCCTGCGCGAGTGCCATCCGGGCACACGCCGCGACCAGAGGGCTGAGCCGGTAGTTGAACTGAACGCCGGGAGCCATCCCGGCCTCGGCCTCCTGCTGCGTCCACATGGTCCGCAGGTCGAAGGCGCCGAAGATCTTCAGCCGCTCGCCACGTGCCCAGATCCGCTCGTCGTCGGTGAGCACCGCTCCCGCGGGGCCGAATCCGAGACCGGTGAGGTCCACCACCAGGGCGGGCGCCGTGGATTCGGCGGCCGACCGTGCGAAGTCAGCGGCGTTCGCCGGGGTGAGCGTCAGCAGGTCGAAGGCGGGAGCGGACGTGGAACCGGGCCCCGCTGCGTCCTCGACGCCGAGCCAGTCGACGAACGCCCGGGTGCGGTCACCGAGGCCGGCGGGCAGCACGGCCTGGTCGCCGTGGACGATGTCCTGACCGGTCAGCGCGGCGTGCACGGCCGCGCTCCGGCTGTTGACCAGGACCGCTTTGAGACGGCCGCTGCATTTCGTCAGAAGCCGTTCCAGCGACGGCAGTTCCTTGTCGTTCTTCTCGATGCTCATCACGATGCCGGAGGTCATTACCCGGGATAGCACAAGCGCGGTGTCGTACTGTTCCATGAGTGTCTCCTCGATCTGTGCGTGGCATTTCTCCACAGCTCTCCGACGGCCCGCGCCGCGAGGCAGGCCGCAGGGGGATGCTCGGTCGTACGGGTCGGGTGCGCGCGGTGTCGCGTCGGGCACGGTGCCGGTCCGGGCCCGACGCGAGGGGCGGAGCGGTGGCCGCCGGTTCAGGCGGCGAGTACCGAACCGGCCGGATCCAGCAACCCGACCACGTGGCGTGCGTAGAGTCCTGCGATGTCCACACCGTGTGTCTCGGACGAACGGGCGAACTCGGGGTTGGCGTTGATCTCCAGGACCGTCATCTCGCCGGTGCGCCGGTCCTCCATCATGTCCACACCGTAGAAGCCTGGGCCGAGCGCGGCGACGGACTGTGCGCACAGCCGCCGCATGTCATCGGTGACCTCGACCCGCTCGACCTGTGCGCCGAGGTGGGTGTTGGTGCGCCAGTTGGCGGACTTCCGTCGGATGGCGACGACGGGTTCCTCCCCGACTACCACGATCCGCAGGTCGTGGCCCGGCTTCTCCACGTACTGCTGCACCAGGACGGGAAAGAGCTTTCCCGCCGCGTCCGCGGACTCCCGTCCGCCGGTCCATGCCTCCAGTTCCTCCTCGTGGGAAAGGCGGGTCACGCCGCGCCCCCAGGAGCCCGATACCGGTTTGACCACCACGGGCCAGCCGAACTCGGTCGCGATGCCGTGTACTTGCTCGTAGGTGAACGCGTGCCGGGTCATCGGGTGCGGGATGCCCTGCCGGGCGAACAACAGGGCTTGAAGGCCCTTGTCGTTGCAAACCTCGATCGCCGAAGCGCTGTTCAGCGTGGCGACCCCGGCCTGTTCCAGGCGGCGAGCGGTGCCGATGGACTCACGGTGCGACAGGTTTCGCAGGACGGTCAGCCGTGGCCGCTCCCCCTCGGCTGCGAGGACCTCCGCCATGTCCGGCGGGAGTACCGGACGGGCGGTCAGCCCCTGGGCGCGCAGTGCGTCCAGGAGCCGGCGCTCGTCGGGGCGCAGCACGGTCACCGACAGCAGGACATCGGTGGCTGCGGTGGTCATTCGCCCCAGTCCTCCTCGACCTCGGGGGCCAGGGAGACCTCGTAGCCGCTCTCCGACGCGTTGGTCAGCTCGTGCTCCTGACCACACGTGCCGCACTCGACGATCTCGCCCTTCTCCGAGCCGCTTTCGACGTCCACGGCGCTGTCACACACAAGGCACGCTACGGTCGCTGTGACGATGGTCGGCATGCTTTTAGCCTTCCGTTCGGTTTCTGAGAGGAAGTCCGCCGCAGAGCGGGCACGGTCCTTGTGGGCCTGACCGCTCTCCGGTACTCACGAAGTTAGGGTCGGCAGCCGACGGACGCACTACGGAATCACGTACATGACATTTCCTGACCGGTCGCCTGGCCCGTATCGCCGGCTGTACCGGGGGGAACCGTGGGTCGGGGTCCGCGCCGGGGAGGCCCGGGGCAGCGCAAATGGCCGCCCCAGGCGGTGAAGAATCCTGGGGCGGCCTTCCCGGCGCGCTCTGAGTTCGCGCCCTGGCCGGTTCATGAATTGTTGCGGTCCGCTGCCCCGGCCACCTTGCAAAGGGCTGTCCCGTGATCCCTGGTGGATCAGCGCGCGGCGTATCCGGGCGTTCCGACAACGCAGCGAGGTGCCGTAGCTGTCGTCGTGCGCCCGCCAGGGATCACGGGACAGCCCTAAGGGAAAACCGGGGTCAGCGACGGCCGCGCCGCTGACCCCGGTACCGGCCTATGCCGGACGACGGGCCGAAGAGTGGCCGACGACGTTCGACAGCGTCCGCGTGGGCGTGTTCACTGGTAGGGGTCGGAGGCTGCCTCAGCCGGGCCCGGCCAGTAGGCGGGGCAGGATGCGGCGGGTTGCCGGCCGGCGTCCAGGGAGGTGTCGACCCCGTCGGCCGACGCCGTGAAGGCACCGTGCGACGTGTGGACGACGGCTTCACTGGTGTCCGCGGCGCCGGCGAGACCGGTTTCCGTCGCGCAGTCTCCGTCCAGGAACTGACGCTCCTGGGGCACGGCGGGGAACAGGTCACGGAAGGCCACCGCGCCGCCGTACTCCCGGATCATGCGCTGCGAGTTCTCCCTCGCGAACCGCACCCCGGCGGTCCGCATCGAGGTCCTCGTCTCATCGGCCCGGGCCATCAGGCCCCGGACGAGGGGACGGATCTCCGAGGACAGCCGGCTGCACGCGCCGGAGGGACTGACGACCTCGCCGAGAATGACCCACCAGGCCCCGGCCGCGGCGCCGGTGTTGGCGATGAAGTCGGGCACCACCGTGATCCCGCGGTCCAGCAGACGCTGTTCGGCCTCGGGGGTGGTCGGCACGTTCGCCGCCTCCACCACGAGCTTCCCCCGGATCTGGTCGCAGTTGTCCGCGGTGATCGTGTAGGACACGGCAGCAGGCACCAGGAGGTCGGCCTCCTGGCCCAGCCAGGAGTCGCCGGGGCCTTCCATGTCGTCGTCGCGCAGCACGGAGCGGTCGATGAGGCCGCTGGTGCTGCGCGCGGACAGCAGGAGCTCCACGTCCAGGCCTCGCGACGTGTTCAGGATGAGACCGCTCGCGTCCGTGATGCCGACGATCTTCACTCCGGCACGCGCGAGGTAGAGCGCCGTGGACCCGCCCATCGCGCCGAATCCCTGCACGACCGCCTTGGCCGACTCGGCGGCGATCCCCCGGTGTTCCAGGGCTGCCAGAGCGGCCTCAGCCACGCCGTAGCCGCCGACCAGTTCGGACAGCATGAGGCCGTCCGTACGAGTGGTGAACGCCCGCTGGACGCGTGCCTGCACATCGGCCTCGGACGGGGCACGGACCACGGCCGCGTGGAAGGAGTTCTCGCCGATACCGACCCGGGAGAAGGCGCGGTCGAGCTGCTCCTGTTGCGTACCGAGGTCGCCCGCGGTTACCCAGAAGCGCTCCAGCAGCGGTCGAACTCCCTGCAGGAACCTCTCCCGCACCTCTTCGGCGCGCGGATCCGCCGGGTCGAAGTCGATACCGCCCTTGGCGCCGCCGACGTGGATCCCGAAGGCGCCCATTTTGAGGGTCATCTCCCGGGCCAGTTCGGTCACCTCGGTGAGGGTGCACCCCGGGCGCATTCGCAGGCCGCCGGTGGCGATGCCCGTCACCAGCCGGTCGATCACGACGAACCCGCTGGCAGAGGTCAGGCTGTCACGCCAGGTGACCTCAAGATAGGGCTTATGCTCAAGCACCTGCATTGGCGTTTCGACGGCAGTTTGCGTCACTTGGCACTCACCCTTTCCAGTCACTGATAGGCACTCACTCGCATGCGGGACTTCCATTGGAAATCGGCATGAGAAACAAGCGGCCGAGGCCGCCTGCTGAGAACTGCTGCGGAATTCATCCGCTGATGTGTGTGACTGCACGCGCTCACGGGCAGTCGAGAGGACTACGGCAGGACAAAAAGCGCCCTCTGGGCGCCGTTGTGGTGTGAGCCCTCGTAGGGGCAACAAAGAAGATGCTGGGAAGTACGCAGAGAACACGTTTCGTTGCCTTGTGCTTAGCGCCTACTGTGAGGTCGCAGTTGATCCCTTGTCAAGGCATGTCTTGAGGGGGACCTCCGGCGTTTTCCCCCGCCGCGAACCGGCCCATTCGAACGGGACGAAAGCGCAGGTCAGCGGGGTCGCCCGAACAAAGGCCCACACGCACCTCCGACCGGCCTCCGGCGCGTCTCCCGGAAACACCGGCCCCCCGCCCGTATGACACGTTCGGCCCATGGCGGAACCAGGCGAGCGCACGGCAGAATACCGACCATGACGAAGGGTCAGGGTCAGGGTCAGGGTCAGGGGTCAGGGTCGGGGGCGGGTCTGCGGCTGCCGGTGCGGTGGCACCCCGGCGGGCGGCAAGTTCTTACCGGGCCACGACGCGAAGATCGTGCCGCAGCTCGAAGCGGACCATGGAAGCATGACCGCCTTCTGGGCCTGTACGAACAAGCGGTGACCCGCACACCGCCGAAGGCCGGTTGAATCCTGGGCCGTGAATCGTAGGTCTGCGCGGGGGCAGGCGTCGTGCGCACGGGGGGCCTGCGCGCGGTGCTGGTCGCCGAGAGCTTCGGGCGCCTCTCCGAGAGCGGGGCCGGCCGGGTTCTCCGTGGTCCCGCAGGCTCGGCGTGAGTACCGTCCCCCCCTCCGGTGACTTCCTCACCAGCGCCCGCCCGCCCGCGAGGATGTCGCCGCCTGCTCCGCGGCGGTGGACACGGCCGGGGGCCGGGGGCCATAAGCCGGTGCTATGGGAAGTCGCTATTACCCAATCGAACTCGCTTGCGGAATCCTGGTCTCCCCTGGACCCCCACGCGCGAGACATCGCGTGCCTTCGGAAACGAGGAGCCTTGCGAATAACCAGGATCGTCCCCGTCCTCATCGCCGCTCTACTCTCCGTCCTCACCTTCGCCTCCGCCGCCACAGCGCAGGACCAGTCCCCCCGCCAGGCGCTCCCCTCCGCCGCCACAGCCGGGAGCCAGTCGCCGGACCGGGGGCCGCAGCCGATCATCGGCGGCAGCTACGCGCAGAACGCCCCCTGGGGTGCACGCCTGTTCTCCAACGGCAGGGAGACATGCAGCGCGACGATCATCGCGCCCACCTGGATACTCACCGCCAAGCACTGTGTCAGCGGCGGGGGGCTCTCGTTCCGCATCGGCAGCCTCGACCAGACCTCCGGCGGCACGGTCGCCAACGGCGTCCAGGTGTACAACCACTCGTCGGACCTGTCGCTGGTCCGGCTCGACCGCAACGTCTCGGCGACCTACGCGCGGCTCGGGCAGCCCGGCTCCGTCTCGGTGGGGCAGAACGTGCAGGTCTACGGCTGGGGCGCGACGTCCCGGTGCGGTTCGGAGATCAACTGCCAGTCGCGGTACCTGAAGGTCGCGAACGTGACCGTGACCGGCGGGTGTTCGGACGCCTATGGCGGCTCGGCGATCTGCGCACGGCGCGGCGACGGCATCACCGCGGGCGGCGACTCCGGTGGCCCGATGATGGCGAACGGCGTGCAGGTCGGCGTCGCCTCCACCAGTGACCGGCAGACCACCACCGCGTACACGAACGTGACCCGGTACCGCTCCTGGATCCAGTCGGTGGCGGGCGTCTGATCCGGACCGGACCCCCGTAGAGTCCAAGGGGCGGCCGAAGCCAGTTGCGTTGGCTTCGGCCGCCCCTCATACGCTTCCCGAGGCGGCCGTCCGGTCTGAGGCCGCCAGGCAGCCTCTCAGCGGGTGGCGCCGCGGTTGAAGACCGACCGCGCCCACAGGTAGCCGACCAGGGTGAGCCCGGCGCACCAGGCCAGCGCGGTGATCCCGCTGTCGCCGATCGGTGTGCCCATCAGCAGGCCCCGCAGCGTCTCGATGATCGGTGTGAAGGGCTGGTACTCGGCGAACCAGCGCACCCCGGCGGGCATCGACTCCGGCGGGACGATGGCGCTGCCGATGAAGGGGAGGAACTGCAGCGGCATGGGGAGGTTGCTGGCGGTCTCCGGGTTTTTGGCCACCAGACCGATCCCTGCTGCCAGCCAGGTGAGCGCCAGGGTGAGCAGGGCCAGGACGCCGCCCGCCGCGATCCACTCGACCGGCGTGGCGTCGGGCCGGAAGCCCATGGCCAGCGCGACGCCGATGACGAGCGTGATGCTGGCCAGCGTCTGCAGCACGCCGCCGATGACATGGCCGGTGAGGAACGAGGCGCGGGAGATCGCCATCGTGCGGAACCGGTTGACGATGCCCTCCGTCATGTCGACGGAGACGCCGACCGCGGTGGACAGGGCTCCCGAGGTCGCGGCCATCAGGATGATGCCGGGAGCGATGTAGTCGATGTACTCGGTGCTGCCGGTGGCCGTGCCGTCGATGCCGGTGCCCAGCGCGCTGCCGAAGACGTAGTTGAACAGCAGCAGGATCATGACGGGCATCGCGACGATCGAGACCGTCATCGAGGGGTAGCGCAGCGCGTGCCTCAGATTGCGCCGCAGCATCGTCGCCGAGTCGCTGACGGCGTAGGACAGCGTGGTCATCGTGCGTACTCCTTCTGGGAGCCGGCTCCGTGGCCGGATTGCGGCCGACCGGTGAGGGTGAGGAAGACGTCGTCGAGATCCGGGGTGTGCACCGTGAGGGCCTCGGCCTGTACGCCCCCGTGCTCCAGGATGTCGAGGACGGCCCGCAGGGTGGAGAGGCTCCCGTCGCTGGGGATGTCCAGGGTGAGCGCCTCGCCGTCGCGGGTCCCGGCACCGAAGAGGGCGGCAGCGGCTTCGAGACCACTGTCCTCGGTGAAGTGGAGGCGGATATGGCCGCCGGGGATGCGGCGCTTCAGCTCCTCGGCGGTGCCTTCGGCGACCAGCTTGCCGTGGTCCAGGACTGCGATACGGTCGGCGAGTTGGTCCGCCTCCTCCAGATACTGCGTGGTCAGGAAGATGGTGACGCCGTCGTCGGCGACCAGGCCGCGGATGATCTCCCACATGGTGCGGCGGCTGCGCGGGTCGAGCCCGGTGGTGGGCTCGTCCAGGAAGATGACACGCGGATCGCCGACCAGCGTCATCGCGAGATCGAGCTTGCGCCGCATGCCGCCCGAGAAGGTGGCGACGGACTTGGTGGCCGCCTCGGTGAGGTCGAAGCGGCCGAGCAGTCCGGCGGCACGGCGTCGGCCTTCGCGCCGTTCGAGATGGTGCAGGTCCGCCATGAGGATCAGGTTCTCCTCGGCGGTGAGCAGGTTGTCGACCGCCGAGAACTGCCCCGTGACGCCGATCGCGGCACGTACGGCGTCGGCTTCGCGGGTCAGATCGTGACCCGCGACCCGCGCCTCGCCCGAGTCTGCGGGGATGAGTGTGGAGAGGATCTGGACGGTGGTGGTCTTGCCCGCGCCGTTGGGTCCGAGCAGCGCGAAGACGCTGCCCTCGGCGATGTGCAGGTCGATGCCGTCGAGCACCTGTTTGTCGCCGTAGGACTTGGCCAGGCCGGTGGCGGTGATCGCCGGTGGGGGCGCGGTCGAGGAGGACGCGGTCGCGCTGGCGGCGGTGATACCAGGGGCGGGGATGTGGGGGCCTGTCGAGGGCATGGCGGTCAGTCCCTTCTGTGGTGGGGCTGTGGCTGGAGGGTCAGGCGCGGCGGATCAGGATGTCGCCGAGGCTGGTGCGGGCATGGACCTCGACCGTCGCGTCGGAGGCTCCGGGGCCCTCCGCCGCACCGAGGGTGTTGCGCACGCTGCCGAGCCGGGTGTTCACGTCGAGCCAGGCGGCTGTGGAGTCACGGATGCCGACCTCGAGATCACCGGCGGCCGTGTGGAGCGCGATCCTGCCGCGTGCCACTTCGCCGATCCGGATGCTGCCGTTGGCGGCCTTGGCGTCGACTCCGGCGTGTGCGACACCGACGGAGATACGGCCGTTGGAGGCGTTCACCCGCAGGTCGCCGGTGACCTCGCCGATCACGGTCTCGCCGTTGGCGTTCTTGACGGCCGCCGCGCCGGCGAGCGTGCCGATGTCGATCCGGCCCGATCCGGTGATCTCGGCGTCGCCCGTCGTACGGTCCACCCGGATGTCGCCGTAGGAGGTCTTCAGATGGACGCCGGCTGCCTCGTCGACCTGGATGTCACCGGCCGAGGTCTTGATCCTGCACTCGCCGAGGGGGCCCTCGCAGGTGAAGTCCGCCAGAGGTGAGGCGCCCTGCACATCCGATCCGGCGGGCAGTTCGACGGTCACGTCCAGCGCCCCGCTGCGGCCGAACAGCGAGTGCTTCTTCGGCCCCTTGACCAGCAGCCTGCCGCCCGAGTAGCTGACCTTCGTCTGCTGGGCGGCCCGCACGTCGGCTTCCTCGGCACCGTCGTTCGGCAGCACCTCGACGACGGTGTCCGTGCGCTTGCCCGCGGTGACCCGGACGGTCCCGACGTCGAATTCGAGGGTGGCGGAGATCGGTTCAGGTGTGTCGAAAGTAGGCATGGCTGTCCCGTCCTGATGGCTGTGGTGAGTGTTTGCCCTGGTGGGGCGCTCGGTGGGCGAGTGTGGCGGTGGGGGCTCGGGCTGGTCCTGCCGGGGGCTCTGCCTAGCGGACCCAGCCCGTATAGCCCTGGGACCCGGCATGGCCGGCCCGCCCCGGCGGACGGCTGACCTCCCCCGGCTCCAGCGCGGTGGCGACTGCCCGCACGAGCCAGGCGTTGACCGAGAGGCCCTCCTGCCCCGCCGCGTCCTCGACCCGCGTCTTGAGGTGGGCGGGAAGGCGGAAGTTGATACGCGCCATACCGCCCTCGTCACCCTCGGCAGGTGCGGGCGGCACAGGCGCCGCCCGCACACCGGCGGGCCCGCTCTCCCCTGCCTCCGACTCCTCGTACCGCCCGAGGGACGGCGGTGGCGTCACCACGAACTCGGGGTCGAGCCCGCGCAGCCGCACATCGACCGAACCCGGTGCGAGATCACTGGTGACTTCAGCCATGGCGGCGGACAGCGCGTTGAGCAGGGTGAGACGGGCGGCCGACTCCAGGGGCGCGGTGAGCCGCTCGGCCAGGGCACGGGCTTCGTCTCCGCCCGCCTCGGCGGCGACCGCGAGCTCTTGTCGGAGGTTGTCCACGTACGGCGTGAGGTCCATAACGCCACTATGGCACATGGATGGCGCCATCAACAAGTGAAATGGCACCATCCGTGTGCCACGCTTGCATCACTGCACGCCACGGTGCGCCACGGCGGTGCGGCGCAGCGCGAGGCGGGGCGGGGCGAGGCGAGGCAGGCAAGCCGCACTGGCATCCGTGACGTCCACTTGGCGCCTGTTTGGCACCAGCGTGGCGCGCCGCTCGCACACGCCGGCCGGCACGGGGCGGCGGCATGGCTCCTCGGCCGAGGACGGCCCCAGGCGCGGCGGCCCCGCGTCAGCGGCGCTGCCAGTGGCCGACCCGCTCCGACCATGTGGCGAACAGCTTGGTGTCGCCGCTCAGTTCGACGCGGTCGGCCCCTGCGGGCCCGACGTCACCCGCGCCCTGCCGCCCGTAGACGAGGAGCAGCAGGCCGGAGAGCGGACCGCGCACCGTGACTGCGGCGTCCTCCCGTGCGTGGCGCCAGCCGGGTGTGTCACCGGTGAGGTCGACAAGCCAGTCCGCCGCCTGGCCGGACGCGGCGTCGGTCGCGTGGAAGTGCAGGGTGCGGCCGGGGCCGAGCAGCTCGGGAAGTACCGACTCGGACTCCAGGAGTCCGGGAAGCGAACCGAACTCCAGCCACTCCTCGAACCCGTCCTGGGCGATTTCCTGACTCAGGACGAATCCGGTGCCGAGCGCAAGGGACGCGTCGGCCCGGTGCAACACGGTCTCGTGCAGCATGCGGCGCGCCCAGAACACCGCCGTCCGGCCGGGGATCACCGTCCACACCTCGGCGTCGGGCCCTGCCGAGCGCAGCGTGTCCGCCAGTTGCCCGGCGTTCTCCATGAGCCAGGCACCGAGTACGGCGGCGTCCCCGCCCGAGGGCTCGGATCCGCTGTCCACGTCGCCCTCGGTGAGGGGCCGTGGCGAACGGGTCCGCACCATCGTCTCGATCCAGCGGTACGCGCCGCCGACGTGCCTCAGCAGCCGGTCGAAGTCCCAGCCGGGACAGGAGGGCACCGGCGCGGACAGGTCCACCCCGGCGACGCTGGACGTCAACTGCCCGGCCTGTGTGACGAGTTCGTCGCAACAGCGGTCGTGGCTCAGAGGTGTCATCCCGTCACGGTAGACCACCCGGGTGACCGCGCAAGGGGGCCCGGGACCAGCCGGATCAGTGCGGCCCCGGCGGCCCGAACTCCGTGCCGCACGGCCCCGCCCCGGTGCTCTCCTCCAGCGCGACACGCTCACCGGACATCGTCAGCGTCTGGTACCAGTCGCCGATCCGCTCCGTCGAGACGCCCGTGTAGTGGCAGATGAAGGAGCGCCGGAAGCGGTCCTCCGTCCGGTTGGGGCCGGAGCCGTGCACCAGGCTGCCGTTGAAGAACAGCACGTCCCCCGGGTCCATGTCGACGGGCACCGGCTCCAGGCCCGGCGGCGGCGGCACGTACTCACGGGAGAAGGAGACGTCCGGGTCGGCCTGCTCGGGGCAGAACAAGTCCAGCCGGTGGGTGCCGGGGACGACCTCGAGGCCGCCGTTCTCCCGGTCGATCCGGTCGCAGGCGATCCACGCCGCGACACAGGTGCCCGGCTCGACCCGCAGATAGAAGTTGTCCTGGTGCAGGGCCTGGCCACGGGCGCCGGGCGGCTTGAAGTAGAACATGCTCTGCGCTGCCAGCACCGGCTCGCCGAGCAGTTCCTCCAGGATCTCGCTCAGCCTCGGGTCGAGCAGCACCTCGCGGGCCGGCGCGTTGATGCGGTGCGGGTGCATGACCCGCGGGTGGTCGCGCAGCGGATCGTACGGACCCTCGGGAAGCTGCGGCTTCGGCTCGAAGTGCCCGGGCACCGGCCCGGCGGCGTGCAGGGCGGTGAACTCCGCGCGCAGCTTCTCGATCTCACGGGGCGCGAACAGGCCGCGCACCACGGTGAAACCCTGCTCGGTGAACTCGGGAGCGAGGCTCCCGTGGACGGTGGGCATCGCCACTCCTCTTGTACGGGGGGAGGTACTGGGCTGGTGCGCCGCTCTCAGGACTTGAGGCTTCCCTCGGTGAGGCCGGTGCGCCAGTAGCGCTGGAGCACGACCATCAGAACCATCAGCGGAAGTACGGACACGAACGCGCCGCCCACGGTCAGCTGGTACAGCACCGGCTGACGGTCGGCGTAGCCCTGCCAGGAGGACAGGCCGAGAGTGATCGGATACAGCTTGGAGTCGGAGAGCATGACCAGCGGAAGGAAGAAATTATTCCAGATGTGCACGAACTGGAAGAGGAACACGGTGACCAGCGCGGGCGACATCAGCCGCAGCGCCAGCACGCGGAAGATCTTCCCCTCCCCCGCTCCGTCGATGCGGGCCGCCTCCAGCAGGCTGTCGGGCACCGACGCGGCGGCGTAGATCCGGCACAGATAGACGCCGAACGGGCTGACCACACTGGGCACCAGCACTGCCCAGTAGGTGTTGGCCATCCCGACCTCGCTGAAGAGCAGATAGAGCGGCAGCGCCAGCGCCGTACCGGGGATCAGGACCCCGGCGAGCACGATGTTGAAGACGGCTTCGCGGCCACGGAACTGGTACTTGGCAAGCGCGTATCCGGCGGCGGCAGAGAGCACAGTGGCCACGGCCGCGCCCACACCCGCGTACAGCAGGCTGTTGGCGAACCAGCGCAGGTAGATGCCGTCGTCGTAGGTCACCAGGTCACGCAGGTGGTCCAGCGGCTGCGGGTCGGAGAACCAGAGGCCGAAGGTGCCGAACAGGTCGGCGCTGCTCTTCGTCGAGGAGACGCCCAGCCAGTAGACGGGCACCAGGAAGTAGAGCGCGGCGACGCAGAGCAGGGAGAGGGTGATGATGCGGTGGCGCAGCGGCGCGCCGGTCCTGCGGGCCCGGGCGGCCGCGGCGCGCCTGGCCTCCCTGCGGCGCTTGACCGGATCGGTCCCGGCCGGTTCGGTCTGCTCTGTCGCCGTCATCGGTCGTCGCCCTTTCCGCTCCGGCCGACGAGGCGCAGGAAGCCGAACGACAGCACGCAGGCGACCAGCGCGAGCAGTACGGCCTCGGCCGCGGCGCCGTGGTAGTTGTTGCTCTTGAACGCCTCGTCATAGGCGTGCAGGTTGGGCGTGTAGCCGGTGTCGACGTTCCCGGTGAGCGGGCGCAGCACCAGCGGTTCGGAGAACAGTTGCAGCGTGCCGATGATGCTGAAGACCGTGGTGAGCACCAACGCGGGTCTCATCAGCGGCAGCTTGATGCGCCAGGCGACCTGCCAGGCGTTGGCACCGTCGATGCGCGCGGCTTCGTACAGGTCGCCCGGTACGGCCTTGAGCTGGGAGATCAGCACCAGCATGTTGTAGCCGGTGAACTGCCACAGCACGATGTTGGCGATCGACCACAGCAGGGTGCCGTCGGAGAGGAAGTCGACCTCCCACCCTGCCCCGTGCAGCACGTCCACCAGCGGGCTGATGCCGGGCACGTAGAGGAAGCCCCACAGGATCGAGGCGATCACCCCGGGCACGCCGTACGGCAGGAAGAACGCGGCACGGAAGAACACGACGCCGCGGGCGGACGCGGATTCCAGCAGCAGGGCGAGCACGGTGGCCAGCAGGATCATCACCGGCACCTGCACGGCGCCGAAGAGCAGCACCCGGCCGAAGCCGGCGACGAACCGGTCGTCCTCCAGGGCGTGCGTGTAGTTGGAGAGGCCCGCGAAGACCTGGGTCTCGCTGCCCAGGCCGAGCGCGCCGGTGCGTTCCACCTTCAGCATGCTCTGGTAGAGCGCGTAGCCGATCGGGGCGATGAAGCAGGCGAGGAAGAGCAGGCAGAAGGGCAGCAGGAAACCGGCCGCGGCCCGGTTCCGCGGGGCGGTCACCCGCTGCCGACTGCGCTGCCGGGTGCGGGTGCGGGTGCGGGTGGGGGTACGGGCAGGGGCCACGGTCAGGCCGCCTCGACCTTGAGTCCCTTTTCCTTCATATCGTCCATCACCAGCTTCTGGACCTTGCCGATCGCGTCCGTGAACGAGGCGTTCCCGTTCATGGCCTCGGTCAGTTCGTCGGTGAGGTGCTGGAACATGGGGACAGTCGTCGGCCCCCACTTCCAACTGGTGTCCACGGCCTTGTCGGAGGCGGCGAAGACCTCGTTGTACCGCTGCCCGTCGAAGAACTCGCTCGCCTCGTCCAGGCTGGACCCCTGGAAGCCCTGCTTCGCCGCGGGCCAGCCGTAGCCGCCCTTGATCAACAGGTCGATGCTCTCCGGATCGGTGTTGAGCCAGACCGCGAAGTCGACCGCGTCCTTTGGGTGTTCGGCCCCGGTGAAGACAGCGGTCGTCGATCCGCCCCAGTTGGAGGACGCGTCCGCTCCGCGCTCCCACTGCGGCATCGGCGCTGCCCGCCACTTCCCTGCGGTGTCCGGCGCGTTGCCCTTGATCAGCGCGTCGCCCCACTGCGCGCCGATCCAGTTGACGATGTCGCCGGACTGGATGTCGGCGTACCAGGCGCTCTGGGTGACCGGGATGGTCTTCACCAGCTTCCCGCGCACCAGCCCCTCCCAGAAGGTGAGGACCTTCCGCGTGGCCTCGCCGTCGATGCCGACGATCCACTTCTCGCCCTCGGTGCGGAACCACTGGGCACCGGCCTGCCAGGCGACGGAGGCTATCCAGCCGCCCGAGCTGGCCGGGAAGGTGCCGATGTAGGCGCCCGACTTGCGGATCTGCTTGGCGGCCGTCTCGTAGTCGTCCCAGGTGGCGGGCGGTTCGATGTCCCACTTCCGGAACAGGTCGTGGCGGTAGAACATGCCCATGGGGCCCGATGCCTGCGGGATGGCGTACACGCCGCCGTCATAGACGACCTGCTCCCACTGCCAGCCGACGAACTTGCTCCTGTACTCGGCCGCGCCATGGTCTGCGAGGTTCAACAGACCCTTGTCCAGCAGGAATTCGGCGATGTTCTGGTATTCGACCTGTGCCAGGTCCGGCGGGTTGCCCGCCTTGAGCGCGGCGTGCATCTTCGCGTACTGGGCGCTGTTGGTGGGGGACACCTTCTCCACCTTCACCTGGACGTCGGGGTTCTTCTTGTTCCACAGGGCGACGGCCTTCTCGATGCCGGGGACCCACGTCCAGAACATCAGGGTGATCTTCTCGCCGGGCTTGCGCTCGGTCGCGGTATCGCTCTTGTCTTCGGAGCCGCAGGCGCCGAGCGTGAGCCCGGCGGCGGTCGCGGCCGAGGCGGTGAGCAGGGTGCGCCGGGATGTGCTGACCTCGGTCATGTGCGTCCTCCTGGGCGGGCCTTGGGAGATCATCTGAGTCAGAGGGGGCAGCTGGGGCTCGGCTGTGGCTTGACTGCGGCCGCGAGCGGGCTCAGGCGAGCTGAGAGAGCGGGATGCGGCGGAAGGTGATCGTCGTGTAGGCGCTGAAGTCGCCGGTCTCGTAGAGCAGTCCGAGCGTTTCGTCGTCGATCCGGACGAGGTCCGAGTACGCGGCGGGCAGCCCGTCGACGGTGTAGGCGTCGCGCCAGGTCCTCCCCGCGTCCCGGCTGGCCCGTACGGTCATCAGCGCGCGTGCCGACGGATCGGCGGGGCCGGAGAAGAGCAGCAGGCCGGGTTCGCCCAGCCACAGGACGCTGCCCTCGACAACCGGGGCGACGAGGCCGGCCTGCGGCCGGAAGGGCAGCGTGAGGCTCACGCCGCCGTCCTCCGAGTGGGCGTCGGCGCGGTGGCCTGGCGAATCGGCGTCGTTGCGGGTGTTGAAGTAGACCCTGCCGTCGGCGAGTTCAGCGGCAGTGGTCTCGTTGACGTTGACATAGCCGTCGGGGTTGTCGTCGACGTAGCCGAGCCGCCAGGTAGCGCCGCCGTCGTCGCTGAGCAGGTCGTGGCCGCCGTTGTAGCGGCCCTCGGTGCCGTTGTCGGCGCCGGTCGGGGGCAGCGAGTGGTTGGCCGGTACGACGATCCGGCCGGTGTACGGGGACTGCCGCAGTTCCACGGCATGTCCGGGTGTTGTCGCGTACCAGCGCCATTCGGGCCGCTTGACGGCGTCGGTGATCTCCCGTGGCGCCGACCAGCCCGCGCCCTCGTCGTCGCTGTGCTGCACGTACACGCGGCGGCCGTCGGTGGCGGAGACCTCGCCGCGACGGATACGGCTCTCCGTGGCCTCGGCCGCGTTGTGCACCTGCACGAGGACGATGCGGCCCCCGGCGGTGGCCACCGGGGCGGGGTTGCCCGCGAGATCGGCGCCGTTCGCCGACACCACCGTCATCGGACCCCAACTGCGGCCCCCGTCGGTGGAGCGGCGCAGCACGATGTCGATGTTGCCGGAGTCGGCCGATCCGTCGCGCCGTCCCTCGGCGAAGGCGAGCAGCGTGCCGGAGGCGGTCGCGACGACGGCGGGAATGCGGTAGCTGGCGTAGCCGTCCCTCCCGGCGCGGTACGGCACCGAGTACTCGGGGGGCTCCTGTGACGGCATGGGCTCCTCCGTTCCGGTCCTCGCGCAGAGGGCCGAGAGGTAGGACGAGAGGTAGGACGTCCTGTGTCCGTGAGGGGACAGTAGGTATGCGGATTCGGCCCGTCAAGAGCAGAAACATGGGAAACTGTGGCCGGTTTCAGCCGCAGGGCACAGCAGTCACGAAGCCGGGTCGTAGGATGTCCCTCACTCTCCCCACCTGTCGACCAGTGCCGCAGGAGGCACCGTGAGCAGACCGGATCGCGGCCGTACGCTGCAGGACCGCATCGTCGATCTCATTCATGAGCAGCGACTGCCCCCCGGCTCCGTACTGCCGACCGAGCCGCAGCTGATGGACCGGCTCGGGGCGAGCCGCAACAGCGTCCGGGAGGCCGTACGCGCGCTTCAGGCACTGGGCATAGTGGAGATCCGGCACGGCTTGGGCACCTTCGTCGGGGAGGCACCGCTCAAGGTGCTCACCCCCTCCCTCGCCTTTCACATCCGCACCCGCTCCTCCGCACCCGGAGTCACCGCACTCGGCGATCTGGTCGGGGTGCGGGAGCTGCTGGAGGTGGGCCTGATCGGCTCGGTCGCCGCCTCGATCAGTCCGGCCCGGCTGGTGGCACTGGAGGCGCTGGCGGAGCGGATGAGCGAGGACCCCGAGGCGGACCGCGCCTTCCACGCGCTGCTGTACGAATCCTGCGGCAACGACCTGGTGCTCCAGCTGATACAGCTCTTCTGGGGCGTCTACCACGAGGTGGAGAACACCCTGGAACCACCGGTGGACCGGGCGGAGGAGATCGCCGCCAACCACCTGGCGATCGTCGCCTCGCTGCGCACGGGGGACGCGGAGGCGGCACGCGAGGCGATGCGGCGGCACTTCACCGACGTCAAGGCACGGGTGGAGCACGCGGAGCGGCTGGCCGCCTCACCCTGACCGCGCGCGCCAGCGGTCTCACTCCGGTGCCGGAGCGGGGCCGGGCACGGTGAACAGCCGGTCGAGGTGGTAGCGCAGCACCTCCTCCGCCGCCGCGGCCGTACGCTGGCCGACCAGCACGCTCGTGCCGAGCCCGTGGCTGAGGGTCAGCAGCCGCGCGGCCTCCGCGGCCGGATCGGCGCCGACGGCCAGCTCCCCGTCCGTACGGGCCCGGCGGAGCACGCCGGCGAGCTGCCGCTCCTGGCGGTCGGGCCCCGCGACGAACGGCTGCTCGGCCAGAGCGGCATCGCCCATCGCCAGCACCGCGTAGGACGTCCAGACGAAGTGGAATTCCCGGCTCCGCGCGTCCGTCGGAAGCGCCTCAGCAAGAAACGCCTCGATGTACGCGCGCGCCGGGGGCGGACTCGGCAGCCGCGCGAGCCTCCCCGCGAGCCGCTCAGCGCTCTGGCGTTCCAACTGGAGCAGCGCGGCGTGCATCAGCTCGGACTTGTCATTGAAGTAGTACTGCACCAGCCGGAGCGAGACACCCGCCTCGGCGGCCACCGCGCGCATGCTCACCGCATGAAGTCCGCCCCGCCCGGCGACCCGCACCAGAGCGTCGGCGATCACGGCACGCCGCTCCTGATGGTCAACGGTCCTGGGCACGCTCTCTCGCCTCTCCGGCAGCTTGCGAGGTATTCTTTATGGTACATCCGTATCACGAAGTGCAGGCAGTACGGGAGATCCCTCATGACCGAACGCAAGCCCCCCGGCATCAGCTTCGAGAGCTGGGCCGACCGGCAGATCCGCGAGGCCGCGGAGCGCGGCGAGCTGGACGACCTGCCCGGCGCGGGCAAGCCCCTGCCCGGCCTCGACAAGCCCTACGACGAACTGTGGTGGGTCAAGGAGAAGATGGAGCGCGAGGGCCTCTCCTGCCTCCCGCCGTCGCTCGCCCTCCGCAAGGAGGCGCAGGAGGCCCAGGTGGCGGCGGCCCGCGCCCCGTCCGAGGCGGAGGCGCGGCGGATCGTGGCAGGCATCAACGAGAGAATCCGCGAGGCGCTCCGGAACCCGCCCGCGGGCCCCCCGCTCAACCTGTCCCCGCTGGACATCGAAGAGGTCGCCGCGGACTGGCGCGCCCGCCACTGAGCCGCGCTCCCCCCACGGGGCTGCGCCCGCGCTCCCGCCAATCCGGTGGACGGTGCCCTCCCCGCCGGGTTAGTGTTCCGCGCATGTATTACCACCAGATCTACGGCTGACACGGCTACGGGCGGCGACGCTTCGCCCCGCCCTCCCCGTCCGCACGTCTGCGCCGCGCCTGAATATCTGAGCGCGCGCCCACGTGCCGGGCTGTCGTGCCTTCCCACCGTAGAACTGAAAGAGTGGTCTCTCATGTCCCGTCGCCGTACCGCTGTCACCCATGCCCAGACCGGGTCAGCACCCGCCCCGCGCGCGCATATCGCGATGATCGGCATCCCCGCCGTCAGCCACACCCTCCCCAGCCTGGAGATCATCCGTGAGCTGGTGGCCCGCGGCCACCGGGTGACGTACGCGAACGACCCGGCCGTAGCCGAGCTGATCTCCCCCACCGGCGCCCAGCTCATGCCCTACAAGTCGACGCTGCCCGTGGCCGACAACAACTGGCCGGACGACCCGATCGCCGCGATGGACGTCTTCCTGGACGACAACATCCAGGCCCTCCCGCAACTGAGGGCCGCCTACGACGACGACCCGGCCGACCTCTACCTGTACGACATCGGCGCCTACGCGGCCCGCGCCCTCGCCGAATCGCAGGACCGCCCGGTCATCCAGCTCTCCCCCACCTATGTGTCGTGGAAGGGCTATCAGGAGGAGATCGGCGCCTGGCTCAAGGGTCTGCCCGGCGCCGCGGACCACCTGTCGAAGTTCGCGTCCTGGCTGGCCCGTTCCGGCGCGGTCACCACGGACGTCGACCTGTTCGCAGGACAGCCCGCGCGCGTCCTGGCGACGATCCCCCGCGCCATGCAGCCGAACTCCGACCGGGTCGACACCGAGGCGGTCACCTTCGTCGGCCCCTGCCTGGGCGAGCGCGAGGACCAGGGCACCTGGACGCGCCCGTCCGAGGCGGAGAACGTGCTGCTGGTGTCGCTCGGCTCAGCCACCACCCGGCAGCCGGAGTTCTACCGCCAGTGCGTGGCGGCCTTCGGCGGTCTGCCCGGGTGGCATGTGGTCCTCCAGATCGGCAAGTACACCGACCCCGAGGTGCTCGGCGACCTGCCGCCCAATGTCGAAGTGCACTCCTGGGTCCCGCAGTTGGCGATCCTGGAGCAGGCCGACGCGTTCGTCACGCACGCGGGGATGGGCGGCAGCGGTGAGGGCCTGTACACCGGTGTTCCCATGATCGCCGTCCCGCAGGCAGCCGAGCAGTTCGCGAACGCCGACAAGCTCGTCGAACTGGGCGTGGCCCGCCGTATCGACACCGCCGACGCCACGGCCGACGCGCTGCGCACGGCACTGACCGAGCTGACCGGCGATCCGCAGGTCGCCCGCCGCTCGGCGGAGCTGCGCGCCCAGGCCCGCGAGGAAGGCGGCACGCAGCGCGCCGCCGACGAGATCGAGGCCGCGCTGGGGCGCTGACGCGCTGCCGGACAGCGGCTCGGCGGCGCTGACGGAGCAGCGCACCGAGGGTGGGGCAGGGATGCGGAGACAGCACGCCCCTGCCCCACCTGCCCCCGCCTGTCCCGCTTCGGCGTGCGAGTTCACGCACGCCACGGAGGGTCCGCAATCACCCCTCTGCGCACAACAGTTGCGGGTACCGTGGCGTTCCGTCCTTCGGGTCTCCATCCCGTTCGGGGAAGGAAGCAGCCATGCCTGAAAAGCCCACATTCGCGTTAGAAGACGTCGACTTCGAGGCCACCTACCAGGGCAAGCCGCCGGTGAAGGGCAAGGAAACCTCGTTCGGCGTCACGCCGTGGGACATCGGTGAACCGCAACCCCTCGTCGTCGAGTTGGAGCGTTCCGGACAGCTGAAGGGCGAAATCCTGGACGCCGGATGCGGACTGGGCGAGAACGCCCTGTTCCTCGCCGGAAAGGGCCACCGCGTCACCGGGATCGACGCCGCCCAGACCGCGCTCGACAAGGCGCGGCGGCTGGCGGAGGAGCGCGACGCCTCCGTCGAGTTCGTACGGTCGGACGCGACCACCCTCACCGAACTCGACGACGAGCGGTTCACCAGCGTGCTGGACAGCACGCTCTACCACTGCCTGACCGAGGACAAGCAGCGGGACTACGCGGCGGCCCTGCACCGGGTGACGAAGCCGGGCGCCCAACTGCACCTGTTCTGCTTCGCCGACACCGCCACCGGTTTCCGGCTCCCCCAGTTCCTCGTCAGCCGGCAGAATCTGCGCACGAACCTGGGCCCCCACTGGGACATCCACGACATCCGGCCCGCGCAGTACACGACCTCGCTGACCAGGGAGACCATCGTCGCGATGGACGCCAGGTTCGCGGACATCGGAATCTCCATCAACCCCGACGAGGTCGAGGTCGACGAGCAGGGGCGGGTCCAGGCGACGGTGTGGCACCTGCACGCGACCCGCCGCTGAGCACGCCTGGGGCGCGCGGCGCGCCCCAGGCCCGGCTGAACCGTTCGGACAGTGGAGGAGGGCTACGAACGGCACCGGCCGTGCACGGCCGGCGGAACGTGCGAGCGGCTGCTTCAGTCCGGCCTGGGAACAGGGACGTGAACGGGGACGAGACGGCGCAGGTCGGGCCATCGGGAGGAGCCGACCAGGGAAACGGCCGCGTGGTCGACGGTGCCGGTGACCGTGTTGCCGGTACCCAAGTCCTTGGCCGTGACGTGGAAATTGCGGTTCGCGTCGAAGTCGGCCGTGACCTCGATCCGGGGCACGCCCTTGGGTGCGGGCGGGAGCGCCACTTCGAGGACCGCGAGGGTCCTGTTCCGTGACGCCTCGCGACGTTCGCCCTCCACGACGTGGATCACCACGGTGGGCTGGTCGTCCGTGTGCGTGGTGAAGACCTCGCTGCGTTTCGTGGGGATCGTCGTGTTCCGCTGTACGAGCTTCGTGTTGACGCCCCCCTCCGTCTCGACGCCTATCGAATGGGAGCAGACGTCGAGCAGCAGCACGTCCTTCATGGCACCGGCCAGGATGCCGGCCTGGATGGCGGCGCCGGTGGCAGCACCGTCTGGGGCGAGGCCGCGATAGGGCTCCCGGCCGCCGGTGAGCCGACGGACCATGTCGCCTACCGCGGGCATCCGGGTGGCGTCGCCCGTCAGGATGACCCGGTCGACGTCGGCGAGTGTGAGCCCGGCATCGTCGAGTGCGTGCTCGACGGTCCGACGGCAGCGCTCCAGCAGATCCCCTGTGAGGGCCTCGAACTCCTCGCGGGTGAGCGCCTCGTCAAGGTGCACGGGCCCATGCGGGCCGGAGGCGAGGTAGGGCAGATGGAGGGAGGTGGCGCGTGCCGCCGACAGTTGCTTCTTCGCCGACTCGGCCGCCTCCCGGAGCCGCTGCACCGCCACGGCATCGCCGGCGAGATCCAGGCCGTCTTGCTGCTGTACGCGGTGGAGCATGTGCTGGACGATCCGCAAGTCCCAGTCGTCACCGCCGAGATAATGGTCGCCCGCAGTCGCCACGACCTCCACGACACCGTCCCCGAGGGTTATCAGCGCGACGTCAAGCGTCCCTCCCCCGAGGTCGAAGAACAGCACGGTGCCGTCCTCGCGCCCCAGGCCGTATGCCATCGCCGCGGCAACGGCTCCGCTGATCACCCGCAGGACGGGGAGCCCCGCCTTCTCACCGGCCCGGGCCAGCGCCGCCCGCTGGTCCAGCGGGAGGCAGGCGGGCACCGTCAGCACCGCCCCGCTCAGCGGCCCTCCGAAGTGAGCCTCGGCGTCCTCCCGCAGGCGGGTGAGGAGCAGCCTGACGGCGTCCTCCGCCGTGAGCCGTACGTCGCCCCGCGTGATGCTCCAGTCCGTCGCCAGATTCCGCTGTGCCGCACGCACGGTGTGGTCCGGGTTGGTGACAGCCTGCCGCTCGGCGGCCGTGCCGACGACGATCTCTCCCTCGGCGGCGACTGCCACCAGGCTCGGTGTCCGCACCGCTCCCTCGGCATTGGGGATCAGCCGGACCTTCCCCCTCTCCAGGAAACCGACCGCCGAGTGCGTCGTACCGAAGTCGATACCGATGCGGGGTCGCGGCATCGTGGCAGTGGGTGCGTCCTGGGCCGATGCGGAACCGGCGGACTGGGTGTACGAAGCGGTCGGTGGCGTGGTGCGGTTGTGTATGAGGGTCGTCACCGAGTGGGGCCAGGGGGAGGCGCCGGGGAGGTGGTCCGGCGGGTTCCAGTGCGAGGAGATCCGCTCCAGCAGTTCCGCGAGTCCGGGCCGCTTTTCGTAATCTTTGGCCAGGCAGGCGGCGGCCAGCTCGCGCAGCGGTCCGTGAAGAGCGTCCAGGCGCGGCGGGCCGTTGACGACGCGGTGCAGGACCGCGAGGGGCGGGCCCTGGCCGAACGGTTCGACGCCACTGGCGGCGAAGGCGATCAGCGCACCGAGTGCGAAGACGTCACCGGCTGGGCCCACCCGGCCGCCCTCGGCCTGCTCCGGGGACATGAAGCCGGGCGTGCCCATCGCCGTACCCGTCGCCGTCAGGGCGGTTGAGTCCAGGCTCCGGGCGATCCCGAAGTCGATCACGCGGGGCCCGTCGGCGGCCAGCAGCACGTTCGAGGGTTTGAGATCACGGTGAAGCAGGCCGACTGCGTGGATGGCCTGCAACGCCTCCACCAGCCCGGCCGCCAGCGGCCACACCGAATCCTCCGGCAGCGGCCCGGACTCCGCCACGGCCCGGGCCAGGTCCGGTCCGGGAATGTAGACGGTCGCGACCCACGGCGGGTCCTCCTGCGGCCCGGCGGCCACCACCGGAGCGGTGAACGCCCCGCCCACCGCCCGAGCCGCCTCCACCTCCCGGCCGAAACGGCGCCGGAACTCAGGCTGCCGCGCGAGATGGGGATACACGACCTTCACCGCCACCGCCCGCCCACCGGGCGACCGGCCGAGGAACACCTCTCCCATCCCCCCGGCACCCAAGCGGCCGCGCACCACGAAATCCCCGACCCGCTCCGGATCACCCGTCTTCAACGGCTCCATCGCCCACCCTCCCCCATCTGGAACCCACGAGCCCACCCGGCCCCTACCCCACCACCAGAACCGCCACCACCTCACCCCGGCTCCCCGGCACTCGGCCGGGGCAGTGCGGGCAAGGCGGCAAGGCGGAGGTCACGTCTCCGAGTCGGGTGCCCAATGCTCTCGGGCCAGTGCAGCCAAGGTTCGCAAAGCCGCTGTGCGGCGGCGGTCCTTGTGGAGGACAAGATAGACGCCGAGGACCGGTCGGGAGGTCCACGGCAGGACGATGACATCGCCGCGGGCTACCTCGTCGGCGACGGCTGCGGCGGGAAGAATCGCGACTCCCAGGCCGGCGGCTGCGCAACGTTTGAGCGCCTCCACGCTGACGAACTCCACAGTTGCCGGATGGATGGCAGCTTGCGCCAGTTCTCGTTCCATGATGTCTCGCTGGGCGCATCCCTGCTCGATGAGCAGGAGCGTCTCCCGGGCGAGGTCGGCTGTCTGGACGCGGGGGCGGGAGAGGAGCCGGTGGCCGGGGTGGGCGACCAGCAGCAGTGACTCTTCAGCCAGGCGTTCCGCACTGGCCATCGGGGCCAGTACGTGCTCCTCCAGGAGGAATCCGACGTCGAGGGTGCCCTCACTCAGCGAGGTGATGAGGGAGGTCCTGCCGGCGGGGCCGAACACGACGCGCAGCAGGGGGTAGTGCTCCTGGAGCGCGCGTAGCACGGGAGGCAGCAGGTGCGCGCACAGGCTCTCCGGGGCAGCGATGCGCAGGGTGCCTTTCATCTGGCGGGTGTCGCTGCCTGCGCCCTGGACCGCCTCCCGGGCCTGCTGTGCCTGATTCAGGAGGAGTTGCGCCTGCGATCGCAGTTCACGGCCTGCGTCGGTGAGGGCGACGCGACGGCCCAGCCGCTCGAACAGGGGGATGCCAAGGTCGGCTTCGAGTGATTTGACGTGGGCGGTGACGCTGGACTGCACATAGTCCAGTTCCTGCGCGGCGCGGGTGAAGCTCAGGTGGCGTGCGACCGCGAGGAACGTCGAGAGGTGCTTCAAATCCACGGACCGATCGTACTCTTCGATCGAATCGATCGATAACGTTCGTTGGACGTGATCGATGTGCGGCCCGTACAACACTGGTATGGCCCTCTTCACCGCATCTCGGCATCGAGCGGAGCAGGATCCCACCGGGCTCGGCGGGCGGGACTTCCTGCTGCTGATGGCAGCCACACTGGGAACGTTCTCCAACTACGCACCCCTGCTGGCCGTCGCCTCCCTGTGGTCGGCCGAGGGCGGCTCGGGGCATGGCGGGGTGGGAGCAGCCACCGGCGTGACGATGGCCACGACCGTGGCCGTGCAACTGGTCATGGGCCGTCTGCTGCGGAGGTTCGGGCTGTGCCGGATCCTGGCGTCCGGGGCATTGCTGCTCGGACTGCCGACGTTCGCCTATGTGTTCTCCTCCAGCCTGGCCTGGGTCCTGGCGGTCTCGGCCGTGCGCGGTGCCGGCTTCGGGATGGTCGCGGTCGCCGGCAGCGCGCTGGTCGCCGAACTGGTACCGGCCCGGCAGCGAGGCCGGGCTGTCGGGTGGTACGGCATCGCTGTCGGCCTGCCCCAGGTCATCTGCCTGCCCCTGGCCGTGTGGTGCGCCGAGAGCTTCGGGTTCACTCCGGTCTTTCTGGCCACGGGAGCCCTGAGCGTGCTGGCGGCTCCTCTCGCCGCGATGATGACAGGCCAGCGCGTGGAGGAACCTCGGCCGCAAGCTGGCCTGGTCGCGCAGGGCACCGTCGGCAGACTTCGCCCGCTGGCCGGCCCGTGGACCGTGCTGATCGTCTCCGCCTGCGCCCTGGGCGGCGTGACTTCCTTCCTGCCGCTGGCCATGGAGGGCCCGACGGCCGCCCCGACCGCACTGTTCGTGCTCTCCACCGCCGTGATCGCGGGGCGCTGGGCGGCGGGCGTGTGGAGTGACCGCGCGGGAGTGGGACTTCTCCTCGTTCCGGGTGTGCTCGCGTGCGCACTGGGGACGGGAGGCTTCGCCCTGGCGACCAGCGCGGTGCCGGGTGCGGCGTTGCTGGCTGTGGCGTCGGCCGCTGTTTACGGACTGGGGTTCGGTGCCCTCCAGAACGACACCCTGGTGGTGATGTTCCGCCGCGCGGGACCGAGCGGCAACGGCACGGCCAGCACCGCCTGGAACATGGCCTACGACGCGGGCACCGGCGTGGGTGCTGTGGGCGTCGGGCTGTTCTCCCAAGCACTGGCCGTCAACGGCGCCTACGCCGTGGCCGCGGCCCTGATCATGGTTGTCGTGCCTTTCGCCCGACGTGATGGCGTCCGCGAGCGCGCGGACCGGTGCCGCAGGCACCCGGACACGGAAGTCCCCAGTAGGCAGAACCCTGGCTCCTCCCCACCTCCGGCATCCCCACTTCAGGCATCCCCACTTCAGGCATCCCCGCTTCCGGCCTCCTCCGACCGAAACGGCAAGGCTAGAGCCTGTCCGTGCAGCCCGGGGCCGTGAACCCGACCTCCGCGGCCCGCGCGGTGATCTCGGCCTCGTCGCCGAGGGCCCATCCCGCGACCCGTGAGACCACAGCCGCCGGAACCACGTCGCTTATCCCCGGTGCCGCCGGTATGTCGTGCGTCGCGTGGGCGTCGTACGGCAGGATCACCCGGTACCCCAGCTCCAGGGCCGTACGGGCCGTCGCCTGGACACACATCTCGGACATCACGCCGCAGACGGCGAGTGCCCGCACGTCAGCGCCGGTCAACAGGCTTGCGAGCGCGGTCTCTTGGAAGCTGTCGTCCACGGTCTTGCGGATCACGACCTCCGCGGGCCCCGCCTCGACGGGATGATGGAGCTCCCAGCCGGGCGTGTGCGGCTCGACGTCCTCCCCGGGCTGCCCGTCGTTCTGCACGTGAACGACGAGCGCCCCGCTGCTCCGGGCCCGCGCGATGAGGTCCGCCGTACGGTCCAGCAGGCGGGCCGCCTCGGGCACTGCCCCGTCACCGGAGACCAGAGCCGACTGGACGTCCACGACGATCAGGGCCTCTACGGGAAACGCGCGGTTACTCATGCCGCCATCATGACCATGGCAGCCGCGCACCTCCACCGGGTTTCGCCTTCGCTCCCTAAACCGGGTCCTTGTCCGCCCTCGAGGTGCCGTCCCACCGCCAGGACGTACGGCGGGGGCGGCCGGGCAGGTCCATGCGGCCGGTGGCCCAGAGCAGGGTGGACCAGGCGTCGGGCCCGGCCTGGACGTCGGGAAACAGCCGGTGCAGGACACGTGCGCACAGGTCCGCGGGCGGCTCCCACGCCAGTCCGAGCCCGCCGGCGACATCATGGGTGTGCGCGAGCGTCTCCACGATGCCCATGGCGCCGAAACCCTCCGGGTCCGACACCCCGAAGGTGTGGTACGAACGTACCTCGGGCGGGGTCGTACGCACCATGGCCGCCAGCAGGGCGCCGCACGCCTCCAGCACCTCCAGCAGACCGGCCGGACCAGGGCCCTCCTCTCGCTCGACATGGACCATGTTGTACGGGCCGCCCTGCCGCCTGGGGAACCAGGTGAACGCGATGTTCCGGTCCAGCGCGGGCGTCTGCGGGCCGAGTTGGGACGCGTACTGGAGCAGGTCGTCGGCCAGATGCTCGACGGTCTCCCAGCAGTCCCACTCCAGCGAACCGGCCTTGGCGGACCAGTCCGCTCCCGTCTCCACCCCCGTTCGCAGGGTGTCGACAGCGAGCCGGACGGCCAGTACGACATCGTCGGCGGTGACAGGACCGGATTCTGCGGTGAGATCTTCAGACATGCCGGGACCGTACCAACCACCCGCGCACCGGGCTCCCCCTTACCTGCGGCCCGCTCGCCCCGCACCCGCACCCGCCCCGGCACCCGACCGTGCCGGGCACAGGATGTCGGGTGCGCCGGTACGCGCCGGGCCTAGCGTGAGTGAACAGCAAAGGGAAGGAGACCGGTGTGCTGGAGCGGCTGAACCAGGCAATGGAGTACATCGAGCAGCACCTCCTCGATCAGCGCATCGAGGCCGCCGAGCTCGCACGGACCGCCGCCACCTCGGAGTACCACTTCCGGCGGCTGTTCTCCGCGCTGGCGGGCATGCCGCTGTCCGAGTACATCCGCCGCAGACGGCTCACGCTCGCCGGCGCCGAAGTGCTCGCCGGGACGGAGACACTGCTCGACATCGCAGTGCGCTACGGGTACGGCTCGGGCGAGGCGTTCGCACGTGCGTTCCGCGCAATGCACGGCGTGGGCCCCTCGGAAGCCAGGCGAACCAGGGCGGCACTGCACGCCCAGCCACGGATGTCCTTCCGCCTCACCGTCGAAGGGAACAGCAGCATGCGGTACCGGATAGTCGAGAAAGACGCCTTCCGAGTGGTCGGCAAGAAGGCTCGGGTCCCCCTCGTACACGAGGGCCTGAACCCGGCGATCGTCGCTTTCATACGGAGCATCGAGCCGGAGACACTGCGGCGCATGGAGGAGCTGTCCGACCAGGAGCCGAGCGGGATCGTCGCCGTGACCAGCGACATCGCCGAGAGCCGCGCGGAGGGCACGGAGCTCGACTACCACCACGGCGTGGCGACGAGCGCCCCCGCACCGGAGGACATGGACACGCTCCTCGTCCCGGCCGGGACCTGGGCGGTGTTCGAGAGTTCGGGTCCGTTCCCCCTGACGCTCCAGTACCTCTGGCGCGATGTGTACACCCAGTGGTTCCCCTCCAACCCCTACCAGAGCGTGCCGGGCCCCGAGATCCTCCGCACCCGCCTCTCCCCGGACGCCACGGAAGCGGACGCGGAACTCTGGATCCCGGTCGAACCCTCCGCGTAGGCCTTGCAGGCCGTGCATCGGTCGACGGAATGACCAGCTTTCCGCTGCGGAAGCGTCCATTCCGTCGACCGATCACGGGGATCCGGGTCCGAGTCCAGGATCCCGGGGAAGATCCGTGACAGGGTGCGGGGAAGGGCTGTCGAGGCCCGGAGGAGAGCGGAGGCATCATGACGTACGGCTACATCGGCTCGATGAAGGCCAAGCCCGGACACCGCGAGGACGTCGTGTCCATCCTGCTGCGCAACGCGGACAGCCTGCGTCAGGCGGGCTGCGACCTGTACGTCGTGAGCGTGTCGGAAACGGACCAGGACACCATCTGGGTCACCGAGGTCTGGCACACCAAGGAACGCCACGACGCGTCACTCCAACTCCCCGAGGCCAAGGCCGCCATCAACGAGGCGATGCCGATGCTGACGGGCGAATTCACCAGCCAGGAAACCACCGTCCGCGGCGGCCTGGGCCTCCACTGACCCACCGGCCGCATACGCCGTAGTCAGCCCCAATCCCCGCATGCGCGGGGAGCAGTAGAAGCGGCTGTTGCCGTCGGTGTTGGCCTCAGGTCCATCCCCGCGTGCGCGGGGAGCAGACCATCGTGGGATCCGCAGCCGTCCTCACCCTGGGTCCATCCCCGCGTGCGCGGGGAGCAGTTGCGCCGCGGGAAGCCGAGCGCCTTGGTGACGGGTCCATCCCCGCGTGCGCGGGGAGCAGAAGGAAGGCACGCGGCGCAAGATTGACCCCACGGGTCCATCCCCGCGTGCGCGGGGAGCAGAGCGGGTTGCCGACGAACAGGACCAGGGCGATGGGTCCATCCCCGCGTGCGCGGGGAGCAGGCTGGGTGACCTGGGGGTTTATCCGGAGGGGAGGCCGGTTTCATTCACTTTCAGGGAATGCGACATATCGGCCGCGCGGTTGGTCATCGGTTCACGCTAGCGCATGTGGGGGCGCCCGGGGACAGGTCGACTTCGGCCCAGACCGTTTTGCCGATTGGGGTGCGGGGGTGGGTGCCCCAGCGGGTGGCGAGGGTGGAGACCAGGAGGAGGCCGTAGCCCGATTCGGCGTGGGCGGGCGGGAGTTCGGCGGTGGTCGGTGGGTACTGCTCGTGGCGGGCGTCGGAGACGTCGATGCGGATCACGCTGTGCAGGACGGCGATCTGAAGCTCGAAGTCCCGCCCGGATACGCAGCCGTGGCGGACCGCGTTCGCGCAGAGTTCGCCGACGATCAGTTCGACGGTGCGGGTGGGCACGCTGTCGTACGGAAGCCCCAGCGCGTCCAGGCGGTCGGCCGCCAGGTGGCGGGCGAGGCGGGCGCCGCGACGGGTGGAGCTGAAGCGCATGCAGAAGAGCCGGGTAGGGACGGCGGGGGGAGTTTTTGACTTCACAGGGTGACCATCCCGTCACTCCGTCTAGAGTGGCCAGATCAGTCCGGTGTACCGATCTGTGACGTACGGGCTGGTACGGGACACGTACGAGCCGGACCGTTCAGACGTGGAGGTGGCGGGCATGGGCCGCCAGACGACGAAGAAGATGCAGTCACAGCAGCAGGACGACCGGCCGGAGGCGTGGCGTTGCTACGGCCGACTGGTCAAACTCTTCCGTGAGCAGGCCCAGTTGACCCAGACCGCGCTGGCTGACGGCATCGGGTACTCCTACGAGCAGACCTCCTCCATCGAGCAGGGCCGCCGCCCCGCGAAGTACACGTTCACGGAGGCGGCCGAGCGGGTGCTTGGTGCGCGGGGTGCGCTGATGGCGTTGCAGGAAGAGGTGGAACTGGCCAAGCTGCCGCGTTTCTTCCAGGACTTCGCGAAGATCGAACTGGAGGCGGTGAGCCGTTTCGAGTATGAGCCCCAGCTCGTGCCGGGCCTGCTCCAGACGGAGGAGTACGCGCGGGCGGTGTTCAGCGGCCACGTCCCGCAGTTGGAGCCCGAACTGTTCGAGCAGCACCTCGAAGCGAGGATGGAGCGGCAGAAGCTGCTCACTCGAACGCCGATGGTGCAGTTCTCGTTTGTGCTCTGGGAGCCGGTCCTGCGCAATCCGGTGGGGGGCTCCAATGTGCTGAAGGCGCAGCTCCGCCATCTGCTGAAGGTCACCGAATTGCCGAATGTGGAGATCCAGGTGATTCCGGCGGTCGCTGGCATGCATCCGGGCCTCAACGGTTCGATGGTGCTGCTGGAGACGCAGGAACACCGGCGAGTGGCCTATCTGGAGTCGCAGGACACCGGGTTGGTGATCACAGAGGCAAGCACGGTCAGTGATTTCGGTCTCCGGTATGGCAAGCTGCGCTCGCAGGCCCTCAACATTGAGGAGTCCGCACGTCTGATCGATCGCGTGGCAGGAGAGCTATGAGCGACGAGCTGGCCTGGTTCAAGAGCAGCTACAGCGGCAGCGACGGCGGCAACTGCGTCGAAGTCGCTGTTGCCTGGCGCAAGTCCAGCTATAGCGGCAGTGGCGGCGGCAACTGCGTCGAGGTCGCCGCGTGTGCCGAGGTCGTGCGTGTGCGGGATTCGAAGGATGTGGGTGGGCCGCAGCTTGCCGTGTCTCCGGAGGCGTGGGACGCGTTTCTGCTGACGTGCCATGGTGCGGCCTGAGTAAGGGCTCGGCTGTTCAAAGCGTACGCCTGGCGCCAGGGGGCCACGCGGTGTCGATCGGGAGCCCTGCGGCCTGGGCCTGGGCCACGACGTCCGCCGTGCCGCCGCCGCGGCCGGATGGGGGGCTGCCGTCCCATACCGCCATCAGCCGGTCCGCGCGGGACAGGAGGGTGCGGTTCGCCGCCTCGTACGCCTCGCGGTCGGCCGTGTCGTGCGGCATGACCAGCACCTCCGCCGCAGCGTCCACGAGCCGGTCGAACGTGGCGGCATGGTCGGGCTTCACCTTCGTCTGCCGGTAGTCGCGTGAGGGCAGTACGACCACCAGTCGTCCGCCTGCCGCCAGCACCGCTTCGGCGAAGAGGCTGTCGGCTCCGCGCGCGATGCATGAGACCCCGACGAGGGCGGCCGGGTCGTACGCGGCCAGCAGTTCCGCCAGTTTCTTCCGCACCAGGGGCACCGAGGCGTCGGTCAGGTCCATATGCCCGGTCACAGCGACTGTGGTCATGGTTGCCCTTCCTCGTCATGATGCCGGCAGGCTCGTCACGCGTGTCAGCAAGCCCTTCGCGCGGCCAGCAGGCTCTCATACGATCATCAGACTCTTTTCATGCGGTCAGCAGGGTTCGGATGCTACTTCGCACGTCGGCGACACCCCGGGGAACGCTGTCGCCGACCGTGTACGGGTAGAGCCGGGCAAGTTGCGAGCGGACCCGGCCGGAGGGGAGGCGGGCGGAGGCGTCGATCGCGGCGCGGGTGTGTTCCGTCGCCGCCGCCGTGTCCCCGAGCAGGAACGCGCATTCGGCGAGGCCGATGCAGTCCAGTGCGTGGCTGCGGCCCGCTTCCGCTCCTCGCTGCTCCAGGGCTGTGCGGATGTGGTCGGCGGCTTGTTCGGCGTAGGCGCGTGGTTCGGTGCGGGCCAGGTCGAGGAGTCTGCCGCCGGTGACCCCGGCTAATTCGGCCTCGTTGAAGTAGCCGATCCAGTACGGCTCGTCGGCCAGGCCTGCCGCATCGGTGAGGGCTCCGGCCGCCTGTTCCGTCGCGCGCCGGAAGGCCGCCGGGCGGTTCATGTGGGCGAGCGCCCACGCCTCCCGGGTGTGGAGCATGGCGAGCAGCCGTGGGGTGGCGTTGCCGCGTGCTCCGTCCTGCGCGAGGCGCACGAGTTCGAGGGCGTCGTGCGGCCGGTCGTGGTAGAGCATCTGCCGTGCCATGCCTGCCAGTACGTTCGCGCCGAACTCGGTGTCGCCGCCCGAGTGTGCGGCGCGCAGGGCCAGCCGGTAGTAGTCCTGGGCGCGTCGCTGCTGGCCGACGTCCCATGCCATGGAGGCGGCGGTGCCCGCGAGTTGGGCCATGACGGCGTGCAGGCGGCGCTCGATGGCCGGGGCCTGGTGTTCGTCCAGGGCGGCGGACACCTCGGCGAGTTGTCCGGCAACCGCCTTCCGGCGGAGCCCGCCGCCTCCGTTGCGGCCCCATTGACGGAAGGCCCGCGCGGTGGTCTCCAGGTCGTCCACCTCGCGGGCGCCGAGTCTGCCGGGGCGGGCGGAGCGGCGGGGTCTCTCGTCGCGGACGGCGGGGACGCGCCAGCCGTCGAGCGCTTCGAGGAGGGGCGCGCCGGTGACTGCGGCGCTTGCGAGGGCGCGCGTCGCGGCGCGGCGGTCCATCACGAGGTCGCTCCTGGTCAGTGCGGCGGCCATGCTTGCGGAGACGTCCGGCCGCCACGGTACGGCGTCCTCGTCGGCCTGCGCGTAGGTCGGCGTGTTGGGGGGCGCTGGGTCGCCGTCGTTCGGCCGTTCGGGTAAGGATTCCCAGGGACGGGGGGCGAGGCCGACCATGTGGCCGGGGATGCGCAGCCCGTCGGAGATGCGGCGGATCACGTCTATCGAGGTGACCCGCTGCTGTCCGTTGAGGATCGAGGAGACTTTGCCGGGGGTGAGCCGGCAGGCGGCTGCGATCCTGTTCTGCGAGAGTCCGCCCCATTTTTTCATCAGGGCGAACGCCGCCGCGAAGTCGTGCTCGCCGAGTGCGCGACGCAGGTCCTCTCGGCTGAGGATGTCGGGGGTGAGCGGACCGGAAGTACTGTCCATAAGCTGTCAGGCTTCCTGGGCGATCCTCGGCACACTCCGCAGCGCACCGTTGACACTACTGACTGTATTACCGGCTCGGTAACCCTTGGCGGTCATCCCGAAATCAGGCATACGAGAGGAGCCTTCCGATATACCGATTACCGTCGACGCCGGGAGCCTCCGTGTCCTCCACTGCGCCCGAGCACGCCCCCGCTCCAGTACCCGCCGACGCCCTCCGGGCCCTGATAGACCGTGCGCTGGAGACCCTGGCACTGCCCGGTCGGCCGGAATTGGCTGCGCTGGAGCGAGAGTTACGTCAGTACGCAGAGCAGTTGCTCCCGGATGCGGAAGCGGTGGTCGAGGGGTTGTGGCGCGGCTCGCTGTCCTGGAACCTGCGGCGCGGAAGGCTGGAGGCGATCCGGCGTCTGCTGGGGCAGGCGCCGGGTGCGGATCCGCTGACCGCGCATGTGCAGGTACGCCACCTCGTCGCGGACTGCCGGGTGCTCCTCGGATATCTGGAGGAGCACCGGTGACAGGGGGCTCAGCGCCCCACGGCGAAAAGCGTGGCGGATTACGGCCACCAGGTGGCCGTAGTACGCCACGCTCGTTTTCCGCGCGCGTCAGGCGGCGTGGTACTGCCGGAGCAGGGCGGGCAGGGCCGTGCCGATCGGTTCGCGGACGATCTCGTCGGCACGGTCGTCGTACGGCGTGGGATCGGCGTTGACGATGACGAGGCGGGCGCCGTGGTCGGCGGCGACAGCGGCGAAGGAGGCTGCGGGCTGGACCTGGAGGGTCGTACCGACGGCCACGCACACGTCGCACGCCTTGACAACGGCCATCGCCTGCCCCAGCACCTCAGGGTCGAGCTGCTGGCCGAACATCACCGTCGCCGTCTTGAGGATGCCGCCGCACTCCAGGCACGGGGGATCTTCCTCCCCCGCCGCGACGCGGGCCAGCGCCTCCTCCAGCGGGGTCCGGGCGTCGCACTCGGTGCACAGGACCGTCCGGGCGGTGCCGTGCAGTTCGAGGACCTTGCGGGCGGAGGTGCCCGCGAGCTGGTGCAGCCCGTCGACGTTCTGGGTGAGGACGCGGACGGGCGTCCCGGAGCGCTCCAGGTCGGTGACGGCGCGGTGGGCGGCGTTCGGCTCGGAGCGCAGCGTCGGGCTTTCGCTCCGCATGCGCCAGGAGCGGCGGCGGACATCCGGGTCGCTCATGTAGGCGTCGTACGTCACCAGCTTCTCGGCGCCGGGGTCGCGGCGCCACAGGCCGTTGGGGCCCCGGTAGTCGGGGATGCCGGAGTCCGTGGAGATCCCGGCGCCGCTGAGGATCGCGACGAGAGTCATGCGGCGAGCGTATGCGGCGGCGCGCGGCGGGGCGAACGCTTTCGGTGCGGGAACGCGGCAGCGCGGCAGCGCGGGCGCGCTTCGGACGGCGCGGCAGCGCGGGCGGGCATCGGACGGCGCGGCGGTCAGGCCCGGTAGGAGCCGATCAGCCGGGACAGGTGCTTGCCCGCAGCCCGCAGGGGCTGGTCGTCACGGGAGACCTGGGCGGCCAGTTCGGCGCCCTCCAGCGTGCTGATGACCGTGCAGGCGAGGTCGCGCGCGTCGTCCTCGGCGATGCCCGTCCCGGGCTGGCGGAGCTTGTCGAAGACCAGGTCCTGCCAGCGGGCGAAGGCTTCGGCGGCGGCCTGCTGGATGTCGGGGGCGCGGCCCGCCGTGCCGAGTGCGGTGGCCGTGACCGGGCAGCCCTCGATCCAGTCGGACGCGCGCAGCCCGTCCGCGAGCATGCGGCAGCAGGCGATGATGGCCACCCCCGGGTCGTCCTCGCCTGCCAGGACCTCGCGCAGGGCGTCGGCGAACTCCTGGTCACCGTGCTGGACGGCCGCGACGGCCAGCTCCTGCTTGCCGCCCGGGAAGAAGTGGTAGACGGAGCCGAGGGTGGCTTCGGCCTCGCGGGAGATCTGCTTGATCCCGGTGCCGTCGTATCCCTGCCGCTGCATCAGCAGCGACGCCGAACGGACGATGCGCTCGCGCGTGCTCAGGCCGTGGGCCGGGGCGGCGGCCCTGCGGGGCGGGGCGGCGGTCTCGTCTTGAGCGGTCGTGGTCTTCACAGGGTGACTCTACCGGATAGAGCGTTCGTTCTAGAGATGCGCTACGCTGCCCCAGTCAGTAGTTAGAGCGTTCGTTCTAGTGCCGCCGCAGGCGGCGCATCGACAGCGACGGCAATGGGGATCTCATGAGCAAGCAGGCAGTCACCGTCATCGGCCTCGGTCCGATGGGCAGCGCGATGGTGCGGGCGTACCTGGCCCAGGGCCACCCCGTGACCGTGTGGAACCGCACCGCGAGCAGGGCCGACGAGCTGGTGGCCGAGGGCGCGGTGCGCGCCGCCTCGGCCGGTGCGGCAGTGGCCGCCAACGAGCTGGTGGTGCTGAGCCTCACCGACTACGAGGCGATGTACGCGATCCTGGAGCCGGTCTCCGACTCACTTTCCGGCCGGGTGATCGTCAACCTCACCTCCGACACCCCGGAGAAGGCCCGCGCGGCGGCAAAGTGGGCGGCCCGGCACGGCGCCGAGCACCTCACCGGCGGCGTCCTGACGCCGCCCTCGGGCATCGGGAACCCGGAGTTCTCGACCCTCTACAGCGGGCCGAGGAAGACGTTCGAGGCCCACCGGGACACCCTTGAGGTGCTCACCGCCACCGATTACCGGGGTGAGGACGCGGGGCTGGCCGCGCTCTACTACCAGCTGAACATGGATGTCTTCCGGACCTCGATGCTTGCCTGCCTGCACGCTTTCACGGTGGCCGAGGCGCACGGCATCAAGGCCACGGACCTTCTGCCGTACGTCAAGAACGCGGCGGCGCTGGACCAGTTCCTCGACTTCTACGCGCCCCGCCTCGACGCGGGTGAGCACCCGGGGGACGTGGACCGGCTGGCCATGGGCGTGGCGAGCGTCGACCACATCGTGCACACGACGAAGGACGCGGGCATCGACGCCGCACTGCCCGAAGCCGTGCTGGAGATCTTCCGGCGCGGCGTGGCGGCCGGGCACGGGGCCGACAGCTTCACCAGCCTGGCCGGGACCCTGCGAGGGGCCCGGAAGTAGGGCCTGTCCGCGCCGACGGGTGCCCCGCACGGCCGCGCGCAGCGTACGGGCGGGGCGCCGCGCGCAGCGTACGGGCGGGGCGCCGCGCGCAGCGTACGGGGCGCGGCGCGGCGGCGTACGGGGCGCCCGTCAGGACCGCTCACGGCTGCCCGTGGTGCCGGGCCCACTCCGGCGCGAGGATCGACATCAAGACGGTGTCCACCCGCGCGCCCTCCCAGTACAACGACTCGCGCAGCACCCCTTCAGCGACGAAGCCCGCCTTCTCGTAGACCCGCCGGGCACGGGGATTGTGCGGGAAGACCTCCAGCGAGATGCGGTGCAGGCCCAGCCGCTCGAAGCCGTAACCCACGATGAGCCTGGTCGCCTCGGTGCCCAGGCCGCGTCCGAACGCGCCCGGCACGAAGCCGATACGAAAGCCGCAGCTCTCGTTCTCGGCGTCCCACTCGTTGAGCACCGCCTCGCCGATGCAGCGGCCGGTCGCCCGCTCCACGACGGCGAGGTCCAGCCGGTCGTCCTGGTCTTCCCGGGTCTCGTACCAGGCCCGTGCCCGGGCCTCCTCGAATTCGCCCTCATCGTGACTCCCGGTCAGCCACGCCACCTCCGCGTCGCGCAGCATCGGCAGCAGCGCGGGGACGTCGGCGCCGGTGACCGGGCGCAGTACGACCAGTTCGCCGTCGAGAGTGGGCTTGGCGCGGAAGTCGGGGCGCGGGGCGGGCTGCTCGGAGTGGGTCATCCTCGCAGCCTGCACCACCGCCGGACGTGTTGTCATACCGGTTTCTCCGGTGCGGCGGAGCGCAGGCCGACCGCCGCGAGGCGGCACAGTGGGCGCCGTGGCCTGCCGTTGGGGTTGGGGCCGTCGTGAGCGAGGGATGCGGAGAGGAGCCCGGTCCGTGCGGGAGGAGAGCGCCCAAGGAGAGGAAGACACCGGAGAGGGCGCGAAGGCGTTGCGCTGCCTGGTGACCGGCGCCAGCGGCTACGTCGGCGGCAGGCTGGTGCCGGAACTGCTCGCGGCGGGCCACGAGGTGGTGTGCCTGGCCCGTACACCCGCGAAACTGCGCGACCATCCGTGGGCGGCGGACGTCACCGTGGTGCGCGGCGATGTCACCGACGCCGTGTCGGTCGGCGCGGCGTTGCGGGGCATGGACGTCGCCTACTACCTGGTGCACGCGCTGGGCAGCGGGCGGGACTTCGAGGAGACCGACCGCCGCGCGGCCCGGACCTTCGCCGAGCAGGCCGCCGAGGCGGGGCTGCGGCGGATCGTGTACCTGGGCGGACTGACTCCGGCGGGCGTACCCGAAAGCGAACTGTCGCCGCATCTGCGCTCGCGCGCGGAGGTCGGCCGGGTTCTGCTCGACGCGCCCGTACCGGCGGCGGTGCTGCGGGCGGCGGTGGTGATCGGCTCCGGCTCCGCTTCCTTCGAGATGCTGCGCTATCTGACCGAGCGGCTGCCCGCGATGGTGACGCCGCGCTGGGTCCATACGCCGATCCAGCCGATCGCCGTACGGGATGTGCTGCGGTACCTGGTGGGTTGCGCGCGGCTGCCGGCCGAGCTGAACCGCACGTTCGACATCGGCGGCCCGCAGGTGTGCACGTACAGGGAGATGATGCAGCGCTACGCGGCGGTGGCCGGGCTGCGACGGCGGCTGATCGTGCCTGTCCCGCTCCTGACGCCCGGCCTCTCCAGCCATTGGGTCGGCCTGGTCACGCCGGTGCCGAGTTCGATCGCCCGGCCGCTCGCGGAGTCGCTGCGGCACGAGGTGGTGTGCCAGGAGCGGGACATCGAGCGGTACCTGCCGTCGCCGCCCGGCACGCCGGTCTCGTTCGACCGGTCCGTGGAACTGGCGCTGCAACGGGTGCAGGAGGCGAACGTCGCCACGCGCTGGTCGTCCGCCTCGGTACCCGGCGCACCCAGCGATCCGCTGCCGACCGACCCTGACTGGGCGGGCGGCAGCCTCTACACCGACGAGAGGGAACAGCTCGTCGACGCGTCGTCGGAGGCCCTGTGGCAGGTGATCGAGAGCATCGGCGGCGAGAACGGCTGGTACTCCCTGCCACTGGCCTGGGCAGTACGGGGCCAGCTGGACCGGCTGGTGGGCGGTGTCGGCCTGCGGCGCGGCCGGCGGGACTCCGAGCGGCTGCGGGTGGGTGACTCGCTGGACTTCTGGCGGGTCGAGGAGATCGAGCGCGGACGGCTGCTGCGCCTGCGCGCGGAGATGCGGCTGCCGGGGCTGGCGTGGCTGGAGCTGCGTTCGGTACCGGACGCACGGGGACGCACGGTGTATCAGCAGCGTGCGGTCTTCCATCCGCGCGGGCTCGCCGGGCAGGCGTACTGGTGGGGCGTCTCGCCTTTCCACGGGGTGGTGTTCGGGGGCATGGCGCGCAACATCGCGCGGGAGGCCGAGAAGCGGGAGGCGGCCGCAGGGTGAGCGCGGACGCCGCGCGGACGCCGCGCGCTGTTCAGCGCCGGGGGCGTCTCGCGGCAGCGGGAAGGTTCAGTACCGCTCCGGGTCCGGGATGATCACGACCTCGCTGCCGACAGGCGTGAACCCGGCGGCGAGGAAGGAGCGCAGGGAGCGGGCGTTGCCCGGGGCGATGGCGGCAAAGACCGGTTCGCCCGAGGGGACGAGGGTGAGCGCGTCGCGCAGGAGGGCGCGGCCGTGCCCCCGGCCCTGTTCCTGACCGGGGCCGTGGCCGTCGGAGCCGTCGGAGCCGTCGGAGCCGTCGATGAGTTCTATGCCGAGTTCGCGGCGGCCCGCGAGGCCGTCGGCCAGGGTGATCAGGCCCCGTTCGTCACCGTGCACCCGCACGTCGGTGCGCAGCTCCTGGGCCAGCCGCACCCGGGGATGCCGGTCGAGGTCGTGGCGTTCGGGCAGGCGCGGGGCGCTGTCGTCCCCCGTGCCGCGTGCCACGAGGGTCACGTCCAGGTGGACTATCCGCCCGCGCGGGCCCGCCAGCCAGCGCAGGAAGTCCGGTGCCAGCGAGCCGCCGAGGCCGTCGGGCGGGCCCGGTGCCTCGCATACGGCCGCCTCCGGGCGCGCGGTGGCGATCACCGCGTGGCCGGTGAAGGCGACCGAACACTCCTGCCCGTCCGGCATCGCGGGGAGTACGGTTACGCCTCCGTCGGCTGCCGGGAACCGGCCGTCCGCCGCGTCGAGGAGCATGCCGAGCAGCGGGTGCTGCGGGCGGGGCGACGGCGGAGGCGGGGGCGGGACGGCCGCTGCCGTCATCGGCCGTCCTGGACGCGGGCGAGGAACGGGCGCAGGGCCGCGTTGAACTCGTCCGGGCGCTCCAGGTTGGGCATGTGCGCGGCGCCCTCGATCACCACCAGGGTGGAGTCGGGGAGCTGCCGGTGCATGAACTCGGCGTCGCTGACCGGCGTGTACTCGTCATCGGCGCCGACCACGACCAGCGCGGGCACGCTCACGGTGGTGAGCAGATCGCGGTAGTCGGGGCGTTCGGCCCGGCCGCGCAGCGCCGCCGCCGCGCCCTCCGGGGGCGTGCCGCGCATCATGCGCAGGACGTGTCCGGCGACGGTGGGGAGGGTGGCGACGTTGTAGGGGGCGACCATCTTGTCGATGACCTCGTCGGCGTAGCCGTCCATGCCCTCGGCGAGCAGCCGGTCGGCCATGGTGTTGCGGAAGACCTTGCCCTCGGCGGTTTCGGGGGCGGGGAAGGTGTCCGCGAAGATCAGTCCGGTTACCCGCTGCGGGAAGAGCCGGTAGAAGTCCATGACGATCTGGCCGCCCATGGAGAGGCCGCCCAGAATGACCCGGTCCAGCCCCAGGTGGTCCATCAGGCCCGCCGTGTCCTGGGCGAAGACCTCCAGCCCGGTGATGCCGGGGACGACGCCGCTCTCTCCGTAGCCGCGCAGATCGGGTGTGATGACGCGGTATCCGGCGGCCGTGAACTCGTCCGCCTGGGGCTGCCACATGCTCCGGTTGAACGGGTGACCGTGGACGAGGAGCAGCGGTGTGCCGTCGAGGTCACCTTTGTCGTCGTAGCCGATGGAGATGCCGTCGATGGTTGCAGTGGCCATGCGATCACCCTATGGGACGCGGCTGTGGGGGCGGACGCCGCTACCCGAAAGGTTTCACCAGGCGGCCTGGAGGAAGGCGGTTCAGGTCCGGGTGATCGAATGTGGTGGAGACCAGACGGTTTGAGAGGCGTGAAGGGGGCGTACGGATGACACGCGTGCTAGTGGTGCAGAACGGTCCGAACGGAGGTCCGGGCCGGTTCGGCGACTGGCTGATCGAGGGCGCGGGAGCGGCCACAGCCGGAGAAGCCGCGACCGGAGAAGGAGCGGCGGGGCTGGAGCTGGACGTCTTCCACCCGTACGCCGGAGCGCCTCTGCCCGCGCGGCTCGCGCACGAGGCGGTGATGGTGCTCGGCGGCGGCTACATGCCGGACGCCGATGACCGGGCCGACTGGCTGGCGCCCACCCGCTCCCTTGTCGCGCAGGCGCTGGAGACGGGGGTGCCGGTCTTCGGGATCTGTCTGGGCGGGCAGCTGCTGGCCCAGGTGGCGGGCGGCACCGTACGGGCCGACCACGGTGCGCCCGAATCGGGCAGTACCGCACTCACGCTGCGCCCCGAAGCGGCGGACGACCCGCTCTTCCACGGCCTGCCGCAGCAGCTGACGGCGGTGGAGAACCACGTGGACGCCATCACCTCGCTGCCGCCCGGCGCGCACTGGCTGGCGGAGAGCGAACGATGCCCCTACCAGGCGTTCCGCTACGGCGACCGCGCCTGGGGCGTGCAGTTCCACCCGGAGGCCACGGCGGCACAGGTCGGGACGTGGCCCCCGGAGAGGCTGCGTGAGCTGGGGTTCGACCCGGACGAGGTGCGGCGTACGGCGGAGCGGGACGAACCGGCGTCGACGCCGGTGTGGCGTGAGGTGGCGCACCGTTTCGCGGGCGTCGTGACCGGCACGGCCGGCTGAGAGCCTGTCGGGTGGCCTCGGGCCGGAGAGAGGACGCGGTCCAACGACGAAAGTGTGCGTGCCGGGGCGTAGCGGCCCGGCACGGGGGCACCCGACAGGCTCTCAGCCGCGGGCGCTGGACATGCGGGGTGGGCGGAGTCTCGGCAGAGTAGGGATGACGGGTCGGGGTGACCGGTCGCACCGCATGGGGCATGCCGCCTGCGGTGCCGCATGCGTGCGCATGCCGACAGAACAGAAAGGTGCTTCACATGCTCCTCCGCCGCCTCGCACGTCCGCTGCTGGCCACGATCTTCATCAGCGGCGGCATCAACGCCCTCCGCTACAGCAAGGCCCATGCCGACATGGCCGCGCCCATGCTGGAGAAGACGATCGGAGCGCATTCCGAGAAGCTGCCCGACTCCGTGCCGACCGATCCGGAGACCCTGGTCAAGCTGGACGCCGTGGCGAAGATCGTCGCCGGTACGGCCTTGGCGCTCGGCAGGTTCCCCCGGTTCTCCGCCGCGGTGCTGCTGGCCTCACTGGTGCCGACGACTGCGTCCGCACACAAGTTCTGGGAGTTGGAGGACGCGAGCGAACGGGATGCGCAGCGCATCCACTTCCTCAAGAACGCGGGGCTCGCGGGTGGGCTGCTGCTGGCAGTCGCCGACACCGAGGGCAAGCCGTCGCTCGGCTGGCACGCCCGGCACGTCGCGCACTCGACGGGGAAGCAGGTCGGGAGCCTGGGCAATTCCGTCCAGGGCGGTCTGCGCAACGCCCAGAAGTCCCCGAGCCACTGCGCCCGCCGCGCCAAGCGTGCCCGGGCGACGGCGGGGTCGCGGTTGCGGTCGCACTGAGCGCCGGCGCGTCGGTGCGCGTCGGTGCGCGTCGGCGCCAGGGGCGCGGAGGACGGCGGGCGCGGCGCAGACTCCAGCGCTGATCCGTTGCTCGACGGACAGGCCCGTGCCGCCATCAGCTCGGCGGTCGACCGCGGGGACGAGCGCCATGCCGCCGACCGGGACGAGGAGTCGGAAGCGCTGCTCGACGAGCTGCGCCGGGCCACCGGGCTCGGTGGCCGCCCGCGCCGCCTCACAGACGAGGCCGAGCGCGCGCGGCAGACCGTGACCCGCCCGCCTCCGCGACGTCCTGCGGCCGCTGGGCCAGACAGTCGTGCGGCTCAGCAGAGGCCGCCCGTGGCGTTGACGATCTGGCCGGTGAGCCATCGCGCCCCGTCTCCGGCCAGCAGCGCGACAACATCGGCGATGTCGGCGGGCTGCCCGAGCCGCCCCAGAGGTGTGTGCTGGGCGATCATTTCGAGCGCTGCCGCCTCGTTCACCCCGCGCAGCAGGTCGGTGTCGGTGGGGCCGGGGCAGACCGCGTTGACGGTGATGCCGCGGGCGCCCAGTTCGATCGACGCGACCTTGGTGAGCTGCTCGATCGCGCCTTTGCTGGCGGCGTACGGGGCGTTGCCCGGGGCCGCACGGGTGGTGTTGCCGGTGGAGATGTTGATGACGCGGCCGCCGTCCCGCATGGTGCGGGCGGCATGACGCATGGTCAGGAAGGCCGATCTGGCGTTGACCGCCATGACCCGGTCGTACTCGTCCTCGTCGGTCTCGGCGATCGGCGCGGCCTCGAAATCCGCCGCCGCGTTGTTGACGAGGATGTCGAGGCCGTCGAGCCGCTCCCCCGCGGTGGCCATCAGCTCGCCCACGGCTCCCGGGGCGGCCAGATCGATCCGCACTCCGTACGCACGCCCGCCGCTGTCCGCATCGAGGACGCCGCGTTCGACCTCCGCGGCGGCGTCGGTGCTGCGCGCGTAGTTGAACACCACCGTCGCGCCCTCCGCCGCGAGACGCTCCACGATGGCTCGTCCGATGCCCCGGGAACCGCCCGTGACCACCGCGTTCTTGCCGTCCAGCGCACCCATATTGGGCCTCCTGTCGCCGCGTGACCGTATGTCGCCACCCGTCCCCCCGCAGGTCCTTCCCCTCCGGTCACCCCGGGAAGCCACCCGGACGGTCCGGCCGTCGCCGCCCGTTTCGCCGGAACGGCAAAAGATCTTGGACTGTGGGCGGTAGGTGCCGCAGTCTCGGCAGCGGCAGCCTCAGCAGCGGAGCGCCTGACCGCGCACCCCCGCGTCTCCCGTACTCACCCACGCCCACGCCCACGCCCACACGCCAGCGCAATCGGAGGAACCCGGTAATGACCAGCGACACCGGCACCCACGGACATCACAGCAACCACGGCCACCAGCACGGACGCCACGACCACGACTTCGACTGGGAGGAGATGGCCGAGCTGCTGGAGCGGGAGGCCGAGCTGCACAGCGGCTACCTGAAGGAGGCCGCAGGCTGGCTGCGCGACGGTCTGCTTCACGGCCCGGAGGCGCCCGGCACCGTCAGCCGGGTCCTGGACGTGGGCAGTGGTCCCGGTGTGGTCACGGCCCTGCTCGCCCGGTACTTCCCCGACGCCGAGACGGTGGCCGTCGACGGCACCCCGGAGCTGCTGGAGCGCGTCCGGGCGCGGGCCGCCTCGCTGGGGCTGGAAGAGCGGGTCCGCACCCACCACGCCGAGCTGCCGGACGGTCTCGGCACCCTGGAGACGCTCGGCGGCGCCGAGCTGATCTGGGCCAGCCAGACGGTGCACCACATCGGTGACCAGCAGGCCGCTCTCGACGGGCTGGCGCGCGCCCTGCGGCCGGGCGGCCTGCTGGCGGTCGCCGAGCGCGGACTCAGCCGCCGCAGCCTGCCCCGCGACATCGGCATCGGACGCCCGGGCCTGGAGGCCCGGCTGGAGGCCGCCCTCGAGGACTGGTTCACCGGGATGCGCGATGAGCTGCCCGGTTCCGTGAGGGTGGTGGAGGACTGGCCCGGCATGCTCGCCCGCGCAGGACTGACCCCGGCAGGCTCCCGCAGCTTCGTCATCGATCTGCCCGCCCCGCTGGATGCCCGGGCGCGCGAGCACGTCCATGCCACGATGAGCCGCTTCCGCGACGGTGTCGGCGACGGCCTCAGCTCTGAGGACAACCGGACGCTGGACGCCCTCCTGGACGCGGATGCCGAAACCGGCATCCTCCGGCGCCCCGACGCCTTCTATCTCAGCACCATCACCGTGCACACGGCGCGCGCTCCGCAGTGAAAGTGAGGAGGCCCGGCACACGATGTGTGCCGGGCCTCCTTCGCAGTAGCGGGGACAGGATTTGAACCTGCGACCTCTGGGTTATGAGCCCAGCGAGCTACCGAGCTGCTCCACCCCGCGGCGATGTCTGCAACTCTACGGCACCGCGACCACCAGGGGAAATCGGCTCCCCGGCGAGCAGAGGCGTCCGCTCCGACGGCCTCTCAGCGCTCGGGCACGCGCATCTCGAACCAGGTGTTCTTGCCGCGCGGCAGCAGGTCCACGCCCCAGCGGTCGGCGAGGGTGTTGACGAGGAAGAGGCCGCGCCCGCTCGTGTCCATATCGTGCACCGGGAGCAGGCAGGGCAGGCCCCGGGAGGGGTCCCGGACCTCGACCCGGATCCAGCCCCGGCGCTTCTGCATGCGCAGCCCGAAGACATGCGCCCCGGTGTGGCGCACGGCGTTGCCGACGAGTTCCGAGACCAGCAGGACGGTCTGCTCGGTGGGCTCCTCCGGCAGCGACCAGCGCAGCTCCATCACCGCCTGGGCAAGCCGCCGGGCCGTACTCGCGGACTGGGGGCGGTTGGGCAGCCGCACCTCGCGCACCGTCGGATCACCGACGACTTCCAGGAGGGCGAGGGGGCTGCCATCCGGGCTGCGCTCCGGGTGATCGGCGCTGAGCTGCTCGGTCTTCGGGCCACACTCCGCCACGGGCATCTCGGTCGGGCTCGACACGTCTCCCACTCCCACCATGGCCCCATCATGGCGCCCGTACGCGCGCTTCGGGACGGATACGGCGGATCGCACCGCCGACCGTCAACCGTCCGCAGACTCCCGGAAGTCTACGGGCTGACCGCCCCTCAGGTCTGACCAGGGGCTACTTGCCGTGGACGGGTGATCACGCGTGGTGGCGGCGGCGGAGGTGCCGGGCCGGGCCGGAAGCGGCCGCGTCCCCCACATGCCGGGCGCGGGGCGGCGCCGCGCGCGCCATCCCCGCAGCGCCCCACCGGCAGCCCCCCACCCGCAGCCCCCCGCCGGCAGCGCCGCCACCCCGCAGCGAGTGGACGCGCCACACGCCGGTCAGCGGAACTTCGCCTTGCCCGGGCCCTCTTCGATGAAGCTGCGCATCCCCGTCTCGCGGTCCTCCGTCGCGAAGAGTGCCGAGAACCAGTTGCGTTCGATGGTCAGCCCGGTGTCGAGGTCCGTCTCCAGGCCCGCGTCCACGGACTCCTTGGCGGCCCGCAGCGCGAGGGCCGGGCCGGTCGCCAGGGCGGCGGCCCAGGCGTGCGCCTGCGCGTAGACCTCGCCGTCGGGCACGACGCGGTCCACCAGCCCGATGGAGAGGGCCTCCTCGGCGCGCACCTGCCGCCCGGTGAAGATCATGTCCTTGGCACGGGACGGGCCGACCAGGCGTGCGAGCCGCTGCGTGCCGCCCGCGCCGGGGATGAGGCCGAGAAGTATCTCCGGCTGCCCGAACTTGGCCCGCTCGCCCGCGATACGGAAGTCGGCACAGAGCGCCAGTTCGCATCCGCCGCCCAGCGCGTAGCCGGTCACCGCCGCGACGACGGGCTTGGGGATACGGGCGACGGCGGTGAAGGAGTCCTGCAGGGCGCGGGACCGGGCGATCATCGCCGCGTGGTCCATCACCTGCATCTCCTTGATGTCCGCGCCCGCCGCGAAGACCTTCTCGCCGCCGTGGACCAGCACGGTCCGTACGTCGTCGCGCGCCGTCGCCTCCTCGGCCAGCTCACGCAGCCGGTCCTGGGTGGCGATGTCCAGCGCGTTCATCGGGGGACGGTCGAGGCGGAGGATGCCGACGCCCTGGTCGACTTCGAGAGTCACAGTCATACGGAAAGGTTAGCCGTCGTTCACATGTACGCGGCAGCCCTGGTGGAGTACCCCTGATTCGAAAGGACGAATATCCGGTATGCCGGTAACCCTCCATATACCCCGTAAACTTGTCGTACCGTCTTCTGTACGTAGATGATCTCGGGGTGACGCTTTCCGACCGCGCAGCCAGGCATGCCCGCCCGCGCTCCCTCCGCCGCGTCCTCCTGGTGAGCGGGCTGGTCCTGTGCGCCGTACTCCTCGCCCTCACCGGCGCCACCCTCGCCACGAACGGGACGAACGAGCTGCGTTCACCGGCGACCGGGACCTCCGCGCTGCTGCGGTCGGCGCTTGTCGTCTCCCTCGCCCTGCTGCTGGGCGAGCTGGCGGTGGCCCGGATGGCCCGCACCCTTCCGGGGGAAAAAGCGGAGGCCGGGGCTGCGGCCGGGACCGGGACCGGGACCGGGACCGGGCTGGATGCGGGGACGGCGCCCCTGCGGCTGCCCCGCAGCTGGGCGACGGCGGCGGCGGTCGTCGGAGCCCTGTCCGCCGAGGGGCAGCTCTTCCTGCTCGACAGCGGCGGCTCGCTGGCCACCGCTTCGGGCAGCGCCGACCTCGTGGAGGTGTACGGCACCCGCACCGGGAGCCTTGCTCATCTGGCGGCCAACGGCTTCCTGTTCGCCGCGCTGTGCTTCGGCACCCGGCGGCACGCCTGGGCGCCCGTACCGCTGGCGACGGTCGTGCTCGCCGAGGCGCTGCGCGCGCACCCCGAGCCGGACAGTCCGCTCTACGGCTCGCTGCTGACCTTCGTCCATCTGACGGCGGCCTGCCTGTGGGTGGGCGGGCTGGTGTACGTACTGCGCGCGACGCGGCTGTGGCGGCACCGGCCCGCGGCCGTGAGGGCGCTGTGGGGCCGCTACACCCGGCTGGCGGCCTTCGCCTTCGCGGCGGTCGCCGTCACCGGGACGCTGAGCACCCTGCGGCGGCTGCCCCTGGACGCGGTGCTGGACACCGCGTACGGGCGCACGCTGCTCGTCAAGCTCGCGCTGTTCTCGGCCGTGAGCGCGCTTGCCCTGGGCGCCCGGCAGCGGCTGCACGGGCGGCGGGACCTGGACGGTACGGCGCGCCCGGCCAGGGCCGAGTCGGTGGCCCTGGCCGGGATCGTGGTGGTCTCCGCGGTGCTGACCGTGGTGCCCCTGCCCGGGTGAACGCCGGGCGGGGCGGGGAGGGTCGGGCCGGGTCGGAGGCGTCAGGGCGCCGCCGTCCAGTCCTCCCAGTCCATGTTCCAGCCGCTGAACCCGTTGTCGGGCTGGATCGTCTCGTCCTTGGAGTTCTTCACCTCGACGATGTCCCCGACCAGCGAGTTGTCGTAGAACCATGCGGCGGGCGTGCTCTTGTCACCGCCGCCGCGCGCGTCGAAGAGGCCGATGCAGCCGTGACTGGTGTTCGCGGACCCAAAGGTCGCCTTGCCCGCCCAGTAGTTGCCGTGGATGAAGGTGCCGGAGGTGCTGAGGCGCATTGCGTGCGGCACGTCCTCGATGTCGTACTCGCCGCCGAAGCCGACGGTGTCCCCGTTCATCCGGGTCACCTCGTGCTTCTCGCTGATCACCATCTTGCCGTTGTAGGTGGAGGTGGCCGGTGCACCGGCGCTGATCGGCACCTGCTTGATCTTCTTGCCGTCGCGCAGCACGGTCATCGTCTTCTTCTTCGCGTCCACGACGCTGACCTGGGCCCGCCCGATGGTGAACTTCACGGTCTTGTGCTGCGTGCCGTAGACCCCGTTGGCGCCCTCGACCCCGTCGAGGTGCAGGTTGAGGGTGACCTTGGTGCCGGCCTTCCAGTACTTCTCCGGACGGAAGTCGAGGCGGTTGTTCCCGAACCAGTGGCCCTCGATCTTCACCCCGGGGTCGGCCTTGACGGAGAGCGCCTTCTCGACGCTCTCGCGGTCCGCGATGGGCCGGTTGAAGCGGACGGACACCGGCATGCCGACGCCGACCTTGTCGCCGTCGTCGGGGGTGTAGTAGCCGATGAAGGTGTCGGCCGGGACGATGGTGGTGAAGCTGGTGTGCTCGGCGGAGGTGCGCCCTTCGGCGTCCTCGGCGACCGCGTGCACCGAGTACTCGGTCTTGGTCATCAGGTGGCGTTCCGGCTTCCAGGCCGCGCCCTTCTTGACGATCTTCCCCGGTATCCGGGTGCCGTCGTCGTCCTTGACCGTGACCTTCGTCAGCTTGCCCTGGGCCGCCGTCACCTTCAGTGCGCCGGTGGTGGCGACGTCGTCCGCGCCGTTCTTCGGCGCGATCTTCACTATCGCCTCGGAAGGGCCCTTGGGCACTTCCTTCTTCTGTTCCTTGCCGTCCTTGCCGTCCTGTGTGCTCGCCGCCGAGTCGCCCGTGCCGCCGCAGGAGGTGACGACGAGCAGCAGGACGGCCAGCAGGGCGGCGAGGGCCGCCGCCGACCCGCCGACGACGCGGCCCCGGTTCCCCTCGCGTATCGCATCCGCGTTCAACATGGCCTTCAGGTCCACGAAAAGCCCTCTCCGTTCGCACGTGCCGCGCACCCGGCGTGCGCCCCCGATCATTTTCAGACAATCACACGGGCATATCAGCATCGCCACCCTCTGTGTCACTGTTCCGTCGCAGTTTTCGGCCCCACGCACGGCGTCCGCACCGCTTTCCGCGCGAAGATCGGCCACCGGCCGTGACGAAGGGCCGCGCACCGGGAAGGGCTCCCGCACAGCGGCGTGGTGACACATCGACACCGCTGCACCGCGAACACCGCGGCACCGCGAACACCGCGGCCCGAGAAGCCCCGACGCAGCAGGAGGCCGGTACGTGTCCTACGCACCCGAACGCGCGGCGCCCGCCGAACAACCCGAGGGCACCGTCTGGCCGGGCTCTCCGCAACCGCTGGGGGCCCGCCACCATGTGGGCCCGTACGGCGTGAAGGGCACCAACTTCGCCCTGTGGGCGGGGTCGGCGGAGGGCGTGGAGCTGTGCCTGTTCGACGACGAGGGGCACGAGACGCGCCGCCGGCTGACCGAGCTGACCCACCAGATCTGGCACGGCTTCGTCCCCGGCGTACGCCCCGGCCACCGCTACGGCTACCGCGTGCACGGCCGCTGGGACCCAGAGACGGGCGCCCGCTGGAACCCGGCCAAGCTGCTGCTGGACCCGTACGCCAGGGCCGTGGACGGCGGCTTCACGCTGCCCGCCGAGGTGTACGCCCATGTGCGCGACTGGCCGCAGCAGGACGTGGCCGACACCGTGCGGGACGAGCGTGACTCGGCGCCGTACGTACCCAAAGGTGTCGTCGTCGACGACCGCGACAGCTGGGACGACGACCGCCGGCCGAAGACGCCCTGGGCCGACTCCGTCCTCTACGAGCTGCACGTACGCGGCTTCACCAAGCAGCACCCGGACATCCCCGAGCCCCTGCGCGGCACCTACGCCGGGCTCGCGCACCCCGCCGCGCTCGCCCATCTGACCCGGCTGGGGGTGACCGCGGTGGAGCTGCTGCCCGTACATCAGTTCGCCCACGAGGAGCACCTGCTGCGGCGCGGGCTGCGCAACTACTGGGGCTACAACTCGATCGGCTACTTCGCCCCGCACGCCGCGTACTCGGCGTCCGGCAGCCGCGGGCAGCAGGTCGGCGAGTTCAAGCGGATGGTGCGGGCCCTGCACGGCGCGGGCATCGAGGTGATCCTCGACGTCGTCTACAACCACACGGCGGAGGCCGCCGAAACCGGGCCGACCCTCTCCCTGCGCGGCATCGACAACCTGGGCTACTACCGCCCCGCCGCCGGGGACCCGCGCCGCTACGCCGACTACACCGGCTGCGGAAACACCCTGGACGTGGTGCAGCCCCAGACGCTCCGGCTGCTCACCGACTCGCTGCGCTACTGGGTGCAGGAGATGGGCGTCGACGGCTTCCGCTTCGACCTGGCCGCCGCGCTGGCCCGCTCCATGCACGACGTCGACATGCTCTCGCCGTTCCTGGCGGTCATCGCCCAGGACCCGGTGCTGCGCCGGGTGAAGCTGATCGCTGAGCCCTGGGACGTGGGCAGCGGCGGCTACCAGGTCGGGTCGTTCCCGCCGCTGTGGACTGAATGGAACGACCACTACCGCGACACCGTCCGCGACTTCTGGCGGGGTACGGTGCCGGACCTGCGGGATCTGGGCTACCGTCTGTCCGGATCCAGCGACCTGTACGCCTGGGGCGGCAGGCGCCCGTACGCCTCGGTCAACTTCATCACCGCGCATGACGGATTCACGCTGCGCGACCTGGTGACGTACGAGCGCAAACACAACAAGGCGAACGGCGAGAACAACCGGGACGGGACGGACGACAACCGCTCCTGGAACTGCGGCGTGGAGGGCGGGACGGAGGACCGCGAGATCGCGGCGGTGCGCCGCCGGCAACTGCGCGGCATGCTGACGACGCTGCTGCTGTCCACCGGAGTGCCGATGCTCGTCGCGGGCGACGAGATGGGCCGCACCCAGGGCGGCAACAACAACGCCTACTGCCAGGACAACCCGGTCAGCTGGGTGGACTGGTCGCTCCGCGACGAGCCGGGCTGGGGCACGCTGACCGATCTGGTCGCCCGGCTGCTGCGGCTGCGGCGCAGTCACCCGGTGCTGCGCCGCAAGGCGTTCTTCTCGGGGCGTGCGCACGGGCCGGAGGGGCTGCGGGACCTTGCCTGGTTCAACGGGGACGGGGAGGAGATGGCGGAGGACGACTGGTTCGTCCCCGGCTCGACGCTGGCGATGTACCTGTCCGGCCAGGACATCCCGCAACGGGACGCGTGCGGGGTGCCGGTGACGGACGACAGCTTCCTGTGCGTGCTGCACGCGGGCGCGCGCCCGCGACGCTTCCCGCTGCCCGGCCCGCCGTGGAGCGAGCGGTACGAACTGCTGGTGGACACCTCGCACGAGGACCAGGGGCAGGCACCAGGGACGACGCACCGGGCCGGTACGAAGATCCTATTGCCGGAGCGTTCCGTTCTGCTGCTGCGCGCGGTGCCGTAACGGCCTGCTGCCGGAGGCGGCGGCGGACGGAAACTCGTGCATCGGTTCGTAACCCGATGGACGTGGAGGATTGGTCCACACCACACTGGGGGGCTGTGACCGCTCCCAGGGCCGACGCCTCCCCCGACGCCCCCGCTGACCCGCCGGCGAACCCGCCCGCCGGATCCGGGGTCTCCGGGCCGCCGCTGCCCGAAGGGCTGTGGACCCGCAACTTCCTGCTCTTCTTCGCCGCCCGGGCCGTTGCCAGGCTGGGGGACGCGATGCTGCCCATCGCGCTGTCGGCGGGGCTCCTGCAGTACGGGCACGGCGCGGGCGCCATCGGTTACGCGATGGCCTCCTTCTCCGTCTGCTTCGCCGGTTTCGTCGTCTTCGGCGGCGTCTTCGCCGACCGGATGAACACCCGCTGGCTGATGGTGGGCTCGGACGTGGTGCGGATCGGCACCCAGGGCCTGGCGGCCGGACTGTTCTTCAGCGGACATGTGGTGCTGTGGCAGATCTGCGCGATAGGAGCCGTCAACGGCATCGCCGCCGGCACCTTCCAGCCCGGTGTGGCGAGCACGGTGCCCCGGGTGGCCCGCGACGTGCAGGGCGCCAACGGCGCGATCCGTACCGCCGAATCGCTGGCCATGCTGGCGGGGCCGGCCGTCGCGGGGATGTTCGTCGCGGTGGCCTCGGCGGGCGGCGTCTTCGCGGCGCACGCGGCGACGTACGCGCTCAGCGCGCTGTGCCTGCTGCTGCTGCGGCTGCCGGAACCGGTCACGGGCAGGGCCGGGGCCGGGGCCGGAACAGGCGGAGCTGCGGCGGGCAGCCCGGGAAAGGCACGCAGCAGCTACCGTGCCGATCTGGCCGAAGGCTGGCGGGAGTTCCGTGCGCGCAGCTGGATGTGGGGGGTCATCCTCATCTGGATGGTCCTGATGATCACGGTAACCGGGCCGCTGGTGCCGCTCACCGCCAGCGAGATCATCCCGAACCAGGGCGCGGGGGCGTACGGCCTTGTCAACTCCGCGCTCGGCGCGGGCACCGTGGTGGGCGGGCTGGTCGCCATGAGGGTGCGCCCGGCGCGGCTGCTGCGCGCCGGATCGCTCTCGCTGTTCGGCTTCGGCCTCTACCCCGCCTCCGTCGGGCTTCAGCTCCCGATGGGCGCGGTGCTGGCCTGTACGGCGGCGGCCGGCGCGGCCAGCGCCTTCTGGGGCGTGATGTGGGCGACCAGCGTGCAGACCCAGATACCGGGCCCGATCCTGAACCGCATCCATGCCTACGAGGTTGCCGGTTCGCTGGCCATGATGCCCGCCGGGCAGGCGCTGGCGGGCCCGGCGGCTGCGCTGTTCGGGGGGCGTACGGTGCTGGTGGCCAGTGGTGTGGCGGCCGTACTCGTCTGCTGCGCGCTGCTGTCGGTGCCCGCGATCCGCAACCTGCCGCGGGCGGAAGGCGGCGCGGACGGCCGCGCGAGGGTCCCCGCGAAGGACGGGTAGGGAAGGGAGCGGAAACCCAGTGGGAGATGTCAGTCCCGAACCGTAATCTCACTTCTGATGTCTGCCACCGCCGCCGAGAGCGCCGCCCCCCGAGATCTCACCGCCGCTGACGGCGGTCAACGGTCCGCCGTCCGCTCCCTGCTGCGCCTTTGGCCGTATGTGCGGCCGGTGCGGGTGCGGCTGTTCAGCGCGGCCCTGGTCGCGGTCGTCGCCTCCTGCCTGGGGCTGGTGATCCCGCTCGTCCTCAAATGGATCGTGGACGGGCCGGTGGCCGACCGCGACACCGGCGGAGTGTGGCTGGGCGGCGCACTGCTGCTGGGTGTGGGCGTGCTGGAGGCGGTGCTCTTCGGCCTGCGGCGCTGGCTGGTCGCGCGTCCGCTGGCGGGCGTCGAAGCCTCGTTGCGTGGCGATCTGTACGGGCACATGCAGCGCCTCCCGGTCGCCTTCCACGACCGCTGGTCCAGCGGCCAGCTGCTCTCCAGAGCGACGACCGACCTCCAGCTGCTGCGCCTCTTCCTGGCTTTCCCGCTGACGTTTCTGCTGGTCAACGGCACCACGATCGTCGCCGGTTGCGTCATCATGCTCGTCCAGGAGTGGACGCTGGGGCTGGTGATCCTCACTCCGCTGCTGCCCCTGATGGTGCTGTGCTCGCTCTTCGAGGTGCGCTACTCCCTCGCGGGGCGCAGAGCGCAGGATCAGCTGGGCGACCTGACGACGGTGATCGAGGAGGCCGTGCTCGGCGTCCGGATCATCAAGGGCTTCGGCCGGCACCGCAGCCAGGCCCGCGCCTTCCGCTCGCTCTCCGAACGCCTGCTCGGTACGGAGCTGCACAAGGCCCGGCTGCTGGCCGGGATCATGGGCGTGATCATGGCCCTGCCGGAGATCGCCCTCGGCGCCGCTCTGGTGCTGGGCACCCTTCAGGTCGCGGACGGCTCGCTCTCGGCGGGCACCCTCGTCGCCTTCCTCTCCACGGCGCTGGCGCTGCGCTGGCCGGTGGAGTCGCTGGGCTACCTGCTGGCCATGAGCAACGAGGCGGCGACGGCCACCGACCGCTACTTCGAGGTGCTGGACACCCCGATACCTCCGGACACCGACCACCCTGCGGGCGTTCGCGGCGCCGCGCCGCCGGGAGGCGGGCTCGAGGTCACCGGGCTGCGCTTCGAGGGAGTCACCTTCCGCTATCCGGACGCCGCGCCCGGCACGGCGCCGACGCTGAGCGGTGTCGACCTGCACATCCGGCAGGGCGAGACGATGGCGCTCGTCGGTGCGACGGGGAGCGGCAAGACGACGCTCACCGCCCTCGTCCCCCGGCTGCACGAGGTGACTTCGGGCCGCATCACGCTCGACGGCACCGACATCGCCGCCATGTCCCGGGCCCAGCTGCGTACGCTCGTCGCGGTGGCCTTCGAAGAGCCGACTCTCTTCTCCGCCAGCGTCGAAGAGAACGTCCTGATGGGGGCCGGCGGCGCCCAGGACCCGGATGTGGACAGGGCACTTCGGGTGGCGCAGGCGGACGGCTTCGTCGCCGCCCTGCCGCACGGCACCGCCACCCAGGTGGGCGAGCAGGGGCTGTCGCTGTCCGGCGGGCAGCGGCAGCGGCTCGCGCTGGCCCGCGCCGTGGTCGGTACGCCGCGCTTCCTCGTACTGGACGACCCGCTCTCCGCGCTGGACGTGCATACGGAGGCCGCCGTCGAGGCCGCGCTCCGCGAGGTGCTGGCGGCCACCACGGCGCTGGTGGTCGCGCACCGCCCGTCGACGGTGCTGCTCGCCGACCGGGTGGCGCTGCTGTCGGGCGGCCGGGTCACGGCGGTGGGCACCCATCACGAACTGCTGCGCGGCGACGCGGAGTACGCCGCGCTGATGTCCGGTGACCAGGCCCCTCAGCGGGGACGCGAGCGGAAGAGGAGCGCACGGTGACCACGACGGTGGACGGCCAGCCGCCGGAGTCCGGACCGGGAACCGCGAAGGCCGGGGCAGCGTCCGAGCCCACGCCGGGCCGGACGCCCGGCCCCGCCGACGGCGCACCTCCCGAAGGCGCACCCCCCGAAGGCGACCCGTTCGACAGCGATGTCCTGCCCGCCCCGCCCGGCGCGTCCCGCCGGCTGCTCGGTTCGCTGCTGCGTCCGCACCGCCGCCTCGTCGCCGCGGCCGCCGCGCAGCTGCTGCTCCAGCAGGCGGCCGTCCAGGCCGGACCGCTGCTGGTCGCCTACTCCCTCGACAACGCCGTCCCGGCCCTGCGGCAGCACGACGACCACGGGCCGCTCATCGCCGTCGCCGTCGCCTATCTGGTCTGCGCCCTCACGGCCGGGGTGCTGCACTACGGCTTCATCAGGACGGCCGCCAGAGTCAACCAGACGGTGCTGCTCGCCCTGCGCGGCAGGATCTACCGCCATGCGCAGTCCCTGAGTGTCGACTTCCACGACCGCTACACCTCCGGCCGCCTCATCTCACGCTCCACCACCGACGTCGAGTCGCTGCGCGAGCTGCTGGACGAGGGGCTCCAGGAACTGCTCACCATGATCATCTCGGTTGTCTACATCGCCGTGCTGCTGCTCTGGCTCGACCTGGGCATGGGCGCCGCCGCCCTGCTGTCCTTCCTTCCGCTCGTCCTGCTCGTGCGGTCCTTCCAGCGCCGGTCGATGCGGATCTATCGCAGCCGGTCCACCGCCATAGCCGCCGTCATCGTGAAGTTCGCGGAGACGATGAACGGCATCCGCCCGGTCCAGTCGTTCCGGCGGGAGCCCGCCAACGACGAGGCGTTCCGGGAGCTGAACGACGACCACCGGCGGAGGAACGGGGACGCCATCCTGGAGATGGCCCGCTATGTCGTCGGCTCCCGGCTGACCGCCAACGTCGCCGTCGCCGCGATCGTGCTGTGGGGCTCCTACCGGGTGGCGTCGGATGAGCTGGCGCTGGGAGTGCTCGCCGCCGCCGCGCTGTATCTGCGCCGTCTGTACGAGCCCATCGACCGGCTTGCGATGTTCCTCAACAGCCTCCAGTCGGCTGCCGCCTCGCTGGAGAAGATCGCGGGGCTGCTCTGCCAGCAGCCGTCCGTCCCCGAGCCCGCAAAGCCGCGGCCGCTGCCGGAGCGGAAGCCGGGCAGTCCGGGGCGCGAAGTCGTCTTCGACTCCGTCCGCTTCACCTACCGCACGGGCGACGAGGTGCTGCCCCGCTTCGCTCTCACCCTGCCCGCCGGGCAGGTCGTGGCCGTCGTCGGGGCGACGGGGGCCGGAAAGTCGACGCTCGCCAAGCTGCTGGCCCGCTTCTACGACCCGAGCGCGGGCCGGGTGCTGCTGGACGGCACGGATCTGCGCGAGCTGGACACGGTGACGCTCCGCCGGGCGGTGGTGATGGTCACTCAGGAGGCGTTCCTGTTCTCCGGCACGGTCGCCGAGAACATCGCGATCGGCCGCCCGGACGCGACGCGGTCCGAGATCGAGGAGGCGGCGCGGGCGATCGGGGCGCACGAGTTCATCGCCGCCCTGCCCGACGGGTACGACACCGACGTGCGCAAGCGCGGCGGCCGCATCTCCGCCGGGCAGCGCCAACTCGTCGCCTTCGCCCGCGCGCTGCTCGCCGACCCGGCCGTGCTGATCCTGGACGAGGCGACCTCCTCCCTGGACGTCCCCGGCGAACAGGCGGTTCAGCGCGCGATGGACACCGTGCTGCGCGGCCGTACTGCGGTGGTCATCGCACACCGGCTCTCCACCGTCGACATCGCCGACCGGGTGCTGGTCATGGAGGGCGGCCGGATCGTGGAAGACGGGCCGCCCGCCGAGCTCATCGCCGGTACGGGCAGGTTCGCGCATCTGCACCGCGCCTGGCGGGATTCCCTCGTCTGACGGCCACGGCAGGACGGTTCTGCCCGCTATCCGGTGAACGCATAACGATTTCCGGCCAAGCGTGATCGATTTTCTTCGCGTTGATGACATGTACGCGATGTCGGTGGCAGTCTGCCGATGCAAGTCACACGAACAAACACGCGTCACACGTACCTCAGTTCTGTCCGGAGCGCCTGCCCCCACGGGCGCGCCGTTCCGGCCCCCCACGGCAGATGGAGAGACCGAGTGAGAAGCATCAGCAGGAAGCACCGCATATCCGCGCTCGCCGCGACCGCCGCACTGGTCGCGGCGGGTGTCACCGCGGGCACGGCGGGAGCCTCGCCCGCCAAGGACGGTGCCGACTCCGGCGGTGCGCCCGCGCCGCTGACAGCCACCCAGCACACCAAGCTCGTCAAGTCGGCGGACGCCACGGCTGCCAAGGCCGAGACCGCCCGCGAGCTGGGCCTCGGCGGCAAGGAGAAGCTGGAGGTGCGGGACGTCGTCAAGAACCAGGACGGCACCACCCACACCCGCTACGAGCGCACGTACGACGGACTGCCCGTCCTCGGCGGCGACCTGGTCGTCCACCGGAGCAAGTCCGGTGCCACCGAGAGGGTCACCAAGGCGACGAAGGCGAAGATCAGCGTGCCGACGACGGCGGCACCGGCCGCCGAGAAGCCGAAGGCCACCACGGCCAAGGGCAGCGAGGCGCCCCGCAAGGTCATCTGGGCGGCCGACGGCAAGCCGACGCTGGCCTGGGAGAAGGTCGTCGGCGGCAAGCAGAAGGACGGCACGCCCAACGAACTGCACGTCATCACCGACGCCAAGACCGGCAAGAAGCTCTACGAGTACCAGGGCGTGCACAACGGCACCGGCGAGAGCCAGTACGCCGGCAGCGTCGAACTGGGCACCTCCGGCTCCTCGGGCTCCTTCACGCTCACCGACGGCGAGCGCGGCGACCACAAGACGTACGACCTGAAGGGCGGTCAGGGCAGCGGCGACCTCTTCACGGACGACGACGACGCCTGGGGCGACGGCACCCCCGCCGACCGGCAGACCGCGGGCGTGGACGCGCACTACGGCGCGGCGCTCACCTGGGACTACTACAAGAACGTCCACAAGCGGGACGGCATCAAGGGCGACGGTGTCGGCGCCAGCAGCAACGTGCACTACGGCGACAACTACGTGAACGCCTTCTGGCAGGACTCCTGCTTCTGCATGACCTACGGCGACGGGCAGAACAACGAGCACCCGCTCACCTCGATCGACGTCGCCGCCCACGAGATGACGCACGGCGTCACCTCCCACACCGCGGGCCTGGAGTACGCCGGGGAGTCCGGCGGCCTCAACGAGGCGACCTCCGACATCTTCGCCGCCGCCGTCGAGTTCAGCGCGGACAACCCCGAGGACGTCGGCGACTACATGGTCGGCGAGGAGATCGACCTCAACGGCGACGGCACGCCGCTGCGCTACATGGACCAGCCCAGCAAGGACGGCTCCTCGCTGGACTTCTGGTCACCCGACGCCGGTGACGTGGACGTCCACTACTCCTCCGGCATCGCCAACCACTTCTTCTTCCTGCTGTCGGTGGGCAGCGGCGAGCGCGAGGTGAACGGCGTCCAGTACAACTCGCCGACGGCGGACGGCTCCACGGTCGAGGGGATCGGCATCGAGAAGGCCGAGCAGATCTGGTTCAAGGCGCTCACCGAAGAGATGACGTCCACCACCGACTACGCCGACGCACGACGGGCCACGGTGGCCGCGGCCACCGGGCTGTACGGAGCGGACAGCCCCGAGGTCAAGACGGTCGAGGCCGCCTGGACCGCGGTCAGCGTCTCGTAACGCAGCACGACCCACGCAGCACGACCCACGCCGCCCCGCCGGAGGCCCCACGGCCCCCGGCGGGGCGGCGTCTTTCCGATAGCCGGACACTGAACTCTGGGCAACGGACAGATTTCAGCCAAACTCTTGTCGCGACCCTGACAGACCACGCCCGCGGTGGCACGCTGGCTCCCGGTCGGCGCAGCACTCCCTACAGGCCCGCACATGCGCCGTACCACCACCCCCCACACGCAGTATCGCTCCAACTGATCTGCCGAACGGGCCGGACGGCGAACCATCGCCGACCGGCATCCCCACACGGCCGCGCCCCTCGCCGGCCGAGCAGAGAAGGAGTCACGCGTGAGATCCACCTCCCCCAGACGCGCCAACAAGCGCGCCAGAGCCGCCGGAGCCCTCATTGCCACCGCAGCCATGGTGGCCGTAGGCGTACAGGCGAACACCGCCAGCGCCGCCCCCGAGGCATCCAAGGCCAACCCCGGCGCCCTTCCCGCCAAGGTGACCCCGCAGCAGAAGGCCGCCCTGCTCCAGAAGGCGGAGCAGAAGCAGGACGCCACCGCCAAGGCTCTCGACCTGGGCGGCAAGAGCGAGCTGCGGGTGCGGGACGTCGTCAAGAACAAGGACGGCGCGACCCACACCCGCTACGAGCAGACCTACGACGGGCTGCCGGTCCTCGGCGGCGAGGTCATCGTGCACCGGACGCCCGAGGGCGCCGTCGACGGTGTCGACAAGGCCGTCGAGACGAAGATCAGCGTGCCGACGACGAAGGCATCCGCCGACGCGAAGCCCAAGACGCCCGCAGCCAAGGACAGCAAGGCGCCCCGCAAGGTCATCTGGGCGGCCGACGGCAAGCCGACGCTGGCCTGGGAGAAGGTCGTCGGCGGCAAGCAGAAGGACGGCACGCCCAACGAACTGCACGTCATCACCGACGCCAAGACCGGTGACAAGCTCTACGAGTACCAGGGCGTGCACAACGGCACCGGCAACAGCCAGTACAGCGGCACCGTCGGCATCGACACCTCCGGCTCCTCCGGGTCGTACCGCATGGAGGACTCCGTGCGCGGCGGCCACGAGACGAGGAACTCGGACACCGGCGCCGTCTTCACCGACGCGGACGACGTCTGGGGCAACGGCCTGCCCAGCAACGTGCAGACCGCGGGCGTGGACGCGCACTACGGTGCGGCGCTCACCTGGGACTACTACAAGGACGTGCACCAGCGCAACGGCATCCGGAACGACGGAGTCGGCGCCACCAGCAACGTCCACTACGGCAACGCCTACCAGAACGCCTTCTGGCAGGACTCCTGCTTCTGCATGACCTACGGTGACGGCGCGAACAACGAGCACCCGCTCACCTCGATCGACGTCGCCGCCCACGAGATGACGCACGGCGTCACCTCCAACACCGCGCGGCTCGTCTACTCCCGTGAGTCCGGCGGCCTGAACGAGGCGACCTCCGACATCTTCGCCGCCGCCGTCGAGTTCCACGCCAACAACCCGGAGGACGTCGGCGACTACATGGTCGGCGAGAAGGTCGACCTCTTCGGCAACGGCGACCCGCTGCGCTACATGGACGAGCCCAGCAAGGACGGCTCCTCCCTGGACAACTGGTACTCCGGCGCGGGCAACGTGGACGTCCACTACTCCTCGGGCATCGCCAACCACTTCTTCTACCTGGTGTCCGAGGGCAGCGGGCAGAAGGTCATCAACGGCGTGTCCTACGACAGCCCCACCTATGACAACCAGCCGGTGACCGGCATCGGCATCAACGCGGCCGAGAAGATCTGGTTCAAGGCGCTCACCGAGAAGATGCACTCGAACGAGACCTTCGCGGACGCACGCGCCGACACCCTGGAAGCAGCAGCGGAGCTCTACGGCGCGGACAGCCCCGAGCAGCTTGCCGTCGCCAACGCCTGGGCGGCCGTCAACGTCGGCGACCGGCCCGGCGACCCGGGCGAGCCCGGCGGCGACGAGTTCGAGAACACCGACAACGTCAACATCCCGGACGCCGGAGCGGCCGTCACCTCCTCCATCGCGGTGACCGGTGTGAGCGGCAACGCTCCCAGCGACCTCAAGGTGTCCGTCGACATCAAGCACAGCTACCGCGGTGACCTGGTCCTCGACCTGGTCGCTCCGGACGGCACCCTCTACCGGCTCAAGAACTCCAACGGCGACTCCGCGAACAACGTCCTGGAGACCTATACGAAGAACGCCTCCTCGGAGACCGCCAACGGCACCTGGAAGCTCCGCGCCCAGGACGTCTACCGGGCCGACACCGGCTACATCGACAGCTGGAAGCTCACCTTCTGAGCAGGCCGGACTGAGCAGTTCAGCCTGAGCAGTTCAGCCTGAGCAGTTCAGGCGTCAGCCCACGAGTGCCCCCGCCGCCCCGCCGGACAGCCCCACATCGTCCCGCGGGGCGGCGGTCAGCCCCAGCTCCGCAGTCCCCGCCAGCAGCCGGTGCGCGGGCAGCACCCGGACGGTGTAGCCGAACGGCCCGGTACGGTCCAGCGCCAGCGGCCCCTCGTAGGTCCAGCGCCCCTCCAGATCAGGTCCGCCGGACGGCTTCAGCGGCACCCGTACGGTCTCGCCGGGCGTGAGCACATCCGACTCGTCGACCCGGCCCGCCACCGCCTGCACCTCCACCTCGTCGGGGCGCAGCCCGCCGAGTGCGACGCGCACCCGCAGCGCCAGCGAACCGCCCAGCTCCAGGGAGGCGGAGGCCGAGCCAGCCTGCTCGACATGGTCCACCACCACGCCGCTCCAGCGGGCCCGCACCCGGGCCTTCCAGGCCGCCAGCTCCTCGGCCGCGTGGGTGTCCATCGCCCGGTGGGCGAGCGCGGCCGGTGCGTACAGCCGCTCCACGTACTCGCGCACCATCCGGTCGGCGACGACCTTGGGGCCGAGCCGCGCCATCGTCTGCCGCACCATCTCGATCCACCGGCCGGGCACCTCGCCGCCGACCGGGCCCCGGTCGTAGAAGCGCGGTGCGACATGGCGTTCGATCAGTTCGTAGAGCGCGGCGGCCTCGATGTCGTCCCGCCGGTCCTCGTCGGGTGCCGTCGCGCCGTCCGCGCTGGGCACCGCCCAGCCGAAGTCGGGTTCGAACCACTCGTCCCACCAGCCGTCCCGCACCGAGAGGTTCAGCCCGCCGTTCAGCGCGGCCTTCATCCCGGAGGTGCCGCACGCCTCCAGCGGCCGGAGCGGGTTGTTGAGCCACACATCGCAGCCGGGGCAGAGCTTCTGCGCCATACCGATCCCGTGGTCCGGCAGAAAGACGATGCGGTGGCGCACCTGGGGGTCGTCCGCGAATCGCACAAGATCCTGGATGAGCCGCTTGCCGCCGTCGTCGGCCGGATGCGCCTTGCCCGCCACCACGATCTGCACCGGCCGTTCCGGGTGCAGCAGCAGCTCCGTCAGCCGCTTCGGGTCACGCAGCATCAGCGTGAGGCGCTTGTACGAGGGGACCCGGCGGGCGAATCCGATGGTCAGCACGTCCGGATCGAGTACTCCGTCGATCCAGCCCAGTTCGGCCCGCACCGCGCCCCGCTGGCGCCAGGACGCGTGCAGCCGGGTCCGTACCTCCTGCACCAGCTGGCCGCGCAGGGTGCGGCGCAGCTCCCACAGCTCGCCGTCGGCCAGCCGGGCCGGGTCGCGCGGCACCTCGGGGGCGATCCAGGTGGGGGCGTGCACGCCGTTGGTGATCGAGGCGACCGGCACCTCGGCCGGTTCGAAGCCGGGCCACAGACCGGCGAACATCTCACGGCTCACCGTGCCGTGCAGAGTGCTCACGGCGTTGGCCCGCTGGGCGAGCCGCAGGCCCATCACGGCCATGTTGAAGCGGCCGGGATCGCCGCCCCCGTGGTTCTCGGTACCGAGCCGGAGCACCTGCTCGGCGGCGATGCCGGGGAGTTCGGCGTCGTCGCCGAAGTGCCGGGCCACCAGGTCGCGGTCGAAGCGGTCGATGCCCGCGGGCACCGGGGTGTGGGTGGTGAAGACGGTGCCCGCCCGTACGGTCTCCAGCGCGGCGTCGAAGCCCCGCCCCAGCACGGCGAGTTCGCGCACGCGCTCCAGGCCGAGGAATCCGGCGTGCCCCTCGTTCGTGTGGAAGACCTCCGGCTCCGGGTGCCCGCTGATCCGGCTGTACGCGCGCACCGCGCGGACTCCGCCGATGCCCAGCAGCATCTCCTGGAGCAGCCGGTGTTCGTCGCCGCCTCCGTACAGCCGGTCGGTCACCTCGCGTTCGGCGCGGTCGTTCTCCTCCACCTCGGAGTCGAGCAGGAGCAGTGGCACCCGGCCGACCCGCGCCTGCCACACGTGGGCGCACAGTGACCGGCCACCGGGCAGCGCGAGCACCACCGAGACGGGCGTTCCGTCGTTCTCACGCAGCAGCTCCAGCGGCATCTCGTGCGGGTCGAGCACCGGATAGCGCTCCAGCTGCCAGCCGTCGCGGGAGAGACTCTGCCGGAAGTAGCCGCGCCGGTAGAGCAGGCCCACGCCGATGAGCGGTACGCCGAGGTCGCTGGCGGTCTTCAGGTGATCTCCGGCGAGGATGCCGAGCCCGCCGGAGTACTGCTGCAGCGCCTCGGTGATCCCGAACTCCGGAGAGAAGTAGGCGATGGCGCGCGGCCGTTCCCTGCCGTTCCGGCCGTCGCCCTCGCGCTGGTACCAGCGCGGCTGCTCCAGATACTCCCGCAGGTCCTTCACCACCGCGGTGAGCCGCCGCAGGAACCGCCGGTCCCGCGCGAGCTCGACGAGCCGGTCCGCCGGTACGGAACCGAGCAGCCGCACGGGGTCGCCTCCGGCGGCCTCCCAGCCCTTGGGGTAGGTGTCCCGGAACAGCTCTCTGGTTCCCGGATCCCAGGCCCAGCGCAGGTTGTGCGCCAGTTCGGAGAGCGGCTGAAGCGGCTCGGGCAGGACAGGACGGACCGAAATGCGACGAATAGCCTTCATCCGCCCGAAGATACGCGCGCACCGCCGCCCGCCCGAGCACCCTCCGGCCATGTCCCCATGTCCATCCACCACTTCCACCCGTGTGCGGAACCCCGGAGTCCGTCGACGGTAATGACACCTGCGCCCCGTACTCGTGGGGATTGCGTCGACCGGCGCCGGTACCCGGCAGGCGCCCGCCAGCGCGGGGCCCGCCAGACGGGTGAGCGCGCAGCGGGCGTCACGGGCGCACCGCTGCGGGGGCCCGCAGAACCGCTACAAATGAGCGGATACCCGCACACTTTCGCAGATCTGGCAGGTGAGCCCATGATCGGTCGCATTCCCGTGCTCGACGTCCAGCCGCTCGTCGACTGCGGTCGGCGACCCGCCAAGGCCGTGACCGGAGAGACCTTCGAAATCTCCGCCACCGTCTTCCGCGAAGGGCCCGGGGCGGTCGGTGCCAATGTCGTACTGCGCGACCCCGGTGGCCGCTCCGGCCCCTGGATCCCGATGCGGGAGGGGGAGCCCGGCACGGACCGCTGGAGCGCGGAGGTCACCCCGGACGCGGAGGGGCGCTGGACCTACATCGTCGAGGGGTGGAGCGATCCGGTCACCAGCTGGCAGCAGACCGCTCTGATCAAGATCCCGGCGGGCATCGACACCGAGCTGACCTTCCAGGAGGGCGCGACACTGCTTGCGCGGGCGGCGTCCGACGTGCCCAAGAGCGGCGGCGGGCGGGCGGCCGTGCTGGCGGCCTCGGTCGCGCTGCGCGACACCACGCTGGCGGACGCGGACCGGCTGGCCGCCGCGCTGGCGCCGGAGGTGACGGCCGTACTGGAGCGGTATCCGCTGCGCGAGCTGGTTACCGCATCGCTCGCGCTCCCGCTTCAGGTGGAGCGCGAACGCGCCCTGTACGGGGCCTGGTACGAGTTGTTCCCCCGGTCGGAGGGCGCGGTCGTCGAGGAGGGGGCGCCCCCGGTCACCGGCACGCTGCGGTCCGCCGCCGAGCGGCTGCCCGCGCTGGCCGCGATGGGCTTCGACGTCGTCTATCTGCCACCCGTCCATCCCATCGGCGACACCTTCCGCAAGGGGCCGAACAACGCGCTGACGGCCGGCGCCTACGACGTGGGCTCGCCGTGGGCCATCGGCTCGTGGGCGGGCGGCCACGACGCGCTCCACCCCGACCTGGGCACCTTCGAGGACTTCGACGCCTTCGTCGCACGCGCCCGCGAGCTGGACATGGAGGTGGCCCTCGACTTCGCGCTCCAGTGCTCCCCCGACCACCCCTGGGTGAAGGAGCATCCGGAGTGGTTCCACAAGCGGACGGACGGCTCCGTCGCCTACGCCGAGAACCCGCCGAAGAAATACCAGGACATCTATCCGGTCGCCTTCGACGAGGACTACCGGGGCATCGTGCGCGAGACGCTGCGCCTGCTGCGCTTCTGGATGGAACGGGGGGTGCGGATCTTCCGGGTGGACAACCCGCACACCAAGCCGGTCGCCTTCTGGGAGAAGGTGCTGGGGGACATCAACCGCACCGACCCGGACGTCATCTTCCTCGCCGAGGCCTTCACCCGCCCGGCGATGCTGCGCACACTGGCCAAGATCGGCTTCCAGCAGTCCTACACCTACTTCACCTGGCGCAGCGGCAAGGCGGAACTGACGGCCTATCTGCGCGAGCTGGCGGGCGAGTGCGCCGCCTACCTGCGGCCCAACTTCTTCGTGAACACGCCGGACATCCTGCCCCGCAACCTCCAGGGGCGCGGGCTGCCCGCCTTCGCCGTACGGGCCGTGCTGGCCGCGACGATGTCGCCCAGCTGGGGTGTCTACGCCGGATTCGAGCTGGGCGAGGCGAGCGCGGCGCCGGACGGCGGGGAGGAGTATCTGGACTCGGAGAAGTACCAGCTGCGGCCCCGCGACTGGGCGGCGGCCGAACGCGCCGGACGCAGTCTCGCCCCGCTGATCAGCACTCTCAACCGGGTACGCCGGGAGCAGCCCGCGCTGCGGCAGCTGCGCGGAGTGCACTTTCACACCACCGACAATCCGCAGGTCATCGCGTATTCGAAGCGAAGCGGAAGGCATTCCGCCGACACCGTGCTTGTCGTGATCAACCTCGATCCCCACCACACCCACGAGGCCACGGTGTCGTTGGACACCCCGGAACTCGGCCTCACTCCCGCGCAGGAGAGTGGCGCCGAGCTCTTTCAGGTGCGCGACGAGCTCACCGGTGAAGCCCACAACTGGGGCAGGGACAACTACGTGCGCCTGGCGCCGGGCCGGATGCCCGCACCGGCGCACGTGTTCTCGCTGCGACCGTCCCCATCGACCGGAGGGTCACCCAATTCATGATCGTCAACGAGCCCGTCCCCGACACCTTCGAGGACACCCCCGCCAAGGACCGCGACCCGGACTGGTTCAAGCGCGCGGTCTTCTACGAAGTCCTCGTCCGCTCCTTCCAGGACAGCAACGGCGACGGTGTCGGCGACCTGAAGGGCCTCACGTCCCGGCTCGACTACCTGCAATGGCTGGGTGTCGACTGCCTGTGGCTGCCGCCCTTCTTCAAGTCCCCGCTGCGCGACGGCGGTTACGACGTCGCCGACTACACCTCGGTACTCCCCGAATTCGGTGATCTCGCCGACTTCGTCGAGTTCGTCGACTCCGCGCACCAGCGGGGCATGCGGGTCATCATCGACATGGTGATGAACCACACCAGCGACGAGCATCCGTGGTTCCAGGAATCCCGCAGCGACCCGGACGGGCCGTACGGCGACTACTACGTCTGGGCGGACGACGACTCGCAGTACCCGGAGGCCCGGATCATCTTCGTCGACACCGAGGCGTCCAACTGGACCTTCGACCCGGTGCGCAAGCAGTACTACTGGCACCGCTTCTTCTCCCATCAGCCGGACCTCAACTACGAGAACCCGGTCGTGCAGGAGGAGATGATCTCGGCTCTGCGCTTCTGGCTGGACCTGGGGATCGACGGCTTCCGGCTGGACGCGGTGCCGTACCTGTATGCCGAGGAGGGCACCAACTGCGAGAACCTCCCCGCCTCGCACGCCTTCCTGAAACGCGTGCGGGCCGAGATCGACGCGCACTATCCGGACACCGTGCTGCTGGCGGAGGCGAACCAGTGGCCGGAGGACGTCGTCGACTACTTCGGTGAGTACGCGGGGGGCGGCGACGAGTGCCACATGGCGTTCCACTTCCCCGTCATGCCACGGATCTTCATGGCGGTGCGGCGCGAATCCCGCTACCCGGTCTCGGAAGTGCTGGCCAAGACCCCGGCCATCCCGTCCGGCTGCCAGTGGGGCATCTTCCTGCGCAACCACGACGAACTGACGCTCGAGATGGTCTCCGACGAAGAGCGCGACTACATGTACGCCGAGTACGCGAAGGACCCGCGCATGCGGGCCAACATCGGCATCCGCCGGAGGCTCGCCCCGCTGCTCGACAACGACCGCAACCAGATCGAACTGTTCACCGCCCTGCTGCTGTCCCTGCCGGGCTCGCCGATCCTCTACTACGGCGACGAGATCGGCATGGGCGACAACATCTGGCTGGGCGACCGGGACGCGGTGCGTACGCCCATGCAGTGGACACCTGACCGGAACGCCGGATTCTCCTCCTGCGACCCCGGCAGGCTGACGCTGCCCGCCATCATGGACCCCGTCTACGGCTACCAGGTCACCAACGTCGAGGCGGCGATGAGCTCACCGTCCTCGCTGCTGCACTGGACGCGGCGGATGGTCGAGATCCGCAAGCAGAACCCGGCGTTCGGCCTGGGCACGTACACGGAGCTGCCCTCCTCCAACCCGGCGGTACTCGCCTTCCTGCGGGAAGCCCCGCTGACCGGGGACGGCGGGGACGACCTGGTGGTCTGCGTCAACAACTTCTCCCGCTTCCCCCAGCCGACCGAGCTGGACCTGCGGGACTACAACGGCCGCGTACCGGTCGAACTGATCGGCGGCGTACGGTTTCCGCCGATCGGCGAGTGGCCCTACCTGCTGACACTCGCCGGGCACGGCTTCTACTGGTTCCGCCTGCGCCGCCAGCGCGTCCGCGCGGCGGCGTAACCTCCCGCGTCCCAGCCCCGCCCAACGGGGTGGCCCGGCCACCGGGCCACCCCGCCACGAGGCGCTGGGGCTGGGGCTGGAGCTGGAGCTGGGCGCCGGAGCATCCCCGACCAGCGGAGCTGTCGGAACCCGGCCTCGCGGGCACCCGCGCTGCGGCCGGGCAGCGGATTGGATGCGGCTGGGATGCGGGCGCAGCGAGCCGCCCAGCCACCAGCCCGCGGGCGCAGCGCGGTTGCCCGGCCGCCTCACGCCGGGCAGAGCGCACCCGGCCACACGGCCGTCCCCCACCGGCCACCGAGAGGCGGTGGCCCGGCACACGGGCCGCCGGGTCAGTCGCCTCTGGCCCCGGTGTGGGCACCTTCTGGGGGCGGGGCCGGTTGCGTTTCAGCCGCTTGACCCGGTCCGTACCGCCGAAGTCGCCGGGGTCGGCGCCCGGCCTGCGGGCCCCCGGTCCACGGCCGTCCCCGACCAGCCCCAGGGCACGGTGCCCCGGCACACGGGACCGCCGGGGGCGGTCACCTGGGCCCCGCCACCCGGACAGGGCGGAGCGAGCGAGCCGCCCAGCCAGCTGGATCGCCGGACAACGGGCGCGGACCTGCAGCCGTCCGGCCAGCCACCGAGTCACGCACACGGAGCCGCCGGAGGCCAGATACCCGGACGCGGGCGGAGCGTGCCGCCCAGGCAGCGGTCGGCGGGCAGCCGAGGTGCTCCTGGCGCGAGGTGCCCGGGGAGGCGGGCCCGGGTGCGGCGGGAACGCCGGGTGTCCCCGGCGCGCCCTCGCAGAGGCGAGCGCGGAGCACCGGACGCCGCGGAGGACGCCAGCAGCCCGCCGCCTCGGGGGCGCGGCGACCTCGGATGGGGGTGTGGCGGCGGGCTGCGCCTACGCCGCACGGCGGAATCTCGGTCAACACATCCGGCACCGCCGCGCAGCAGACGCCGCATAACGGGACACTTCGCGTACCTTTCGTGTGCCCGGGGAAAGGATGGCATGTCGGACAGCTCCTTGCCCCTCACGGCGGCTCCGCCCGCTCCCCCGTCCACCGGGCATGCCGGTGCCGAGCTGCTCCACTCGCTGGCACCGCTGCTCGCCGATTGGCTGCCCCGGCAACGGTGGTTCGCCGGGAAGGGCCACCCGATCAGCGGCTTCACTCCGGTCACCGCGACTGAGCTGCTGCCCTTGGCCGTCGACGGCACGGCGCCGGGGCTGCTGCACATGCTCGTACGGGCCCGGCAGACGGCCACCGCCGCCGAGCTCGCTCCCGGCGCCGAAGCCGACTGCTACCAGCTGCTGCTCGGTGTGCGGTCCGTGCTCCCGCCCGGTCTCGCGACCGCGCTCATCGGGCGTCCGGCGACCGGAGCGCTGCGCGGACTGGCGGTCTACGACGCGCTGCACGACCCCCGGCTGACGGGCCTGCTGCTGGAGCGGCTGCGCTCCCCCGGACGGCTTGGAGCCCTCCGCTTCGCGGGCGGCATGGGCGGCACCAGCACCGGCACCAGCATGACCGGCACCAGCATGACCAGCTCCGGCACGACCAGCTCCGGCACGACCAGCTCCGGCACGACCAGCACACGCGGCGACACCCGCCCCGACATCCGGACGCTGCGGCCGCGCCCCCTGGACGCCGAGCAGTCCAACTCCTCGGTTGTCTACGGCGACGCCTACATCCTCAAGCTGTTCCGCCGCGTCGGCCCCGGCCTCAACCCCGATCTGGAGCTGCCGCTCGCGCTCGCCCGCGCCGGGTGCGACCGGGTGCCCGAGCCCACCGCCTGGTTCGAGACGGCGCCTGCGCCCCGGCGCGCGACGCTCACCCTGGGCGTCTTGCAGCCCTTCCTCGCGGGCAGCGGAGACGGCTGGCAACTCGCGCTGCACGCGCTCGCCGGGCGGCAGGACTTCACCGGTCAGGCCCGTGCGCTGGGCCGGGCCACGGCCGAGGTGCACGCGGGGCTGGCCGACGCGCTGCCGACCACCGTCCTGCACGGCTCCCAGCTCGCCCAGCTCGCCCGGGAGATGGACGGGCGGCTGAACACGGCCGCACACGCCGTCCCCGCGCTGCGCCCGTACCGCGGGGGGCTGCGGAGCGCCTTCGCCGCGCTCGGTGAGCTGTCCCGGCGCGGCCATACCCGGCGGGCCCAGCGCGTGCACGGGGACCTGCATCTGGGCCAGGCGCTGTGCGCCGCAGACGGCGGGCGCTGGAGTCTGATCGACTTCGAGGGCGAGCCCGCCCGTCCCCTCGACGAGCGGCGCCGTACGCAGCCCGCCGTACGGGATGTCGCGGGCATGCTGCGCTCGTTCGACTACGCCGCCTGCCAGCAGGGCATCAGCGAGCGCTGGACCCACCTCTGGGCCGAGGCCAATCGCGCGGCCTACTGCGGCGGCTACGCCGAGGTCACGGGCGCGGACCCGCGCGACGACGCGACGCTGCTCCGCGCGTTCGAGACCGACAAGGCGGTGTACGAGGTGCTGTACGAGGCCCGGCACCGCCCCGGCTGGCTGCCCATCCCGCTTTCCGCCATCCGTCGGCTGGCCGCTCCGGAGACCTGACCCGCTCCGGAGACCTGACCCGCTTCGACCCCGGCCCGCGCGACCGCCAGCCAGCCCGCGCGACCGCCCACACTCTCACCCGCCCCGACTGAGCCCGGAGGGCCTGTCCCATGACACTCAGCCCCTACCAGCAGCCGCAGCCACCCAGCACCGTTCCGGCGGTCTTCCGTTCCCGTCCGGCCACGCCGTCGGCCGCCCCGCCCTCGCCTCCACGCCCGCACGGCCACGGCGTGCGGGTCGCCGAGCCGCTCGCGGAGGGCGATCGCGGGCGCCTCCTGTCGGGCACGCACCACGACCCGCACGCCTGCCTGGGCGCGCACCCGGTGCGGGGCGGCATCGTGGTCCGGGTGCTGCGTCCGTACGCCCGCGCGGTCACCGTGCTCGCGAAGGGGCTGCGGGCGGAACTGCACGAGGAGGGGGACGGGTTCTTCGCCGGGGTGCTGCCGATGCCCGGAATCCCCGAGTACGAACTGCTCGTGCGGTACGGCGATGCGGAGGGCAGCTCAGACGGCGGCACCGAGTTGCGGCTCACCGATCCGTACCGATTCCTGCCCTCCCTCGGCGAGTTCGATCTCCACCTGATCTCCGAGGGGCGCCACGAGCAGCTGTGGCGCGCGCTCGGTGCCCGCACGATGACGCATGCCGGGGTCACCGGCACCCGCTTCACCGTCTGGGCCCCCAACGCGCGTGGCGTGCGCGTCGCCGGGGACTTCAACTACTGGGACGGCACCGCGCTGCCGATGCGTTCGCTCGGCTCCAGCGGCGTCTGGGAGCTGTTCGTGCCGGAGATCGGCGAGGGGGCGCGGTACAAGTTCGAGATCGCGGGCTCCGACGGCACGCGTACGCTGCGCGCCGACCCGATGGCGAGGCGCGCCGAGTGCCCGCCGTCGACGGCCTCCGTCGTGGAGGTCTCGCGGCACGTCTGGCAGGACGCCGACTGGCTGACGCGCCGTGCCGGCTGGGCCCCGCACCGCTCGCCGTTCTCCGTCTACGAGGTGCATCTGCCTTCTTGGCGGCCGGGCCTGGGATACCGCGAACTGGCGGAGCAGCTGCCCGGCTATGTCAGGGATCTGGGCTTCACCCATGTGGAGCTGATGCCCGTCGCCGAGCATCCGTTCGGCGGCTCGTGGGGGTACCAGGTGACCGGTTTCTACGCCAGCACCTCCCGGCTGGGCTCCCCGGACGACTTCCGGTTCCTGGTGGACTCGCTGCACGGCGCGGGCATCGGCGTGCTGATGGACTGGGTCCCGGCGCACTTCCCCAAGGACGACTGGGCGCTGGCCCGGTTCGACGGCGAGCCGCTGTACGAGCCCGCCGATCCGGCACGGGCCGAACATCCGGACTGGGGCACCCTGGAGTTCGACTACGGGCGCCGCGAGGTGCGGAACTTCCTGGTGGCGAACGCGGTCTACTGGTGCGAGGAGTTCCACCTCGACGGCCTGCGGGTCGACGCCGTCGCCTCGATGCTCTATCTGGACTACTCGCGCGAGGAGGGCGCCTGGTCTCCGAACGCGCACGGCGGCCGGGAGAACCTGGACGCCATGGCCTTCCTCCAGGAGATGAACGCCACGCTCTACCGCCGCTGCCCCGGCGTGGTGACGCTCGCCGAGGAGTCCACGGCCTGGGGCGGGGTGACCGGTGCCACCGACCACGGCGGCCTGGGCTTCGGCTTCAAGTGGAACATGGGCTGGATGCACGACTCCCTGGAGTACATGGCCAAGGAGCCCGTGCACCGCAAGTACCACCACAACGAGATGACCTTCTCGATGGTCTACGCCTGGTCCGAGAACTACATGCTGCCCATCTCGCACGACGAGGTGGTGCACGGAAAACAGGCGCTGGTCGCCAAGATGCCGGGCGACTGGTGGCAGCAGCGGGCCAGCCACCGCGCCTATCTGGGCTACATGTGGGCGCACCCCGGCAAGCAGCTGCTCTTCATGGGGCAGGAGTTCGCGCAGGGCGCCGAATGGTCGGAGGGCCACGGGCCGGACTGGTGGCTGCTCGACCCGGCCTACTCGGCCGAGCCGGACCACCGGGGCGTGCGCGATCTGGTGCGCGAGCTGAACCAGGTCTACGGGCGCACGCCGGCCCTCTGGCAGCGCGACACCGACCCCGGTGGCTTCTGCTGGATCGACTGCGACGCGAGCGACGACAACGTCTTCGTGTTCCTACGCTACGACGAGGCGGGTGATCCGCTGCTCGCCCTCTCCCACTTCTCCCCCGCCGTACGGCACGGCTACCGGCTTGGTGTGCCGGAGGAGATCCCCGCCTGGGCGGAGGTGATGAACACGGACTCCCTCGCGTACGGGGGCAGCGGCGTGCGCAACCGTGCCCCGCTGACCCCGGAGCCCGTCCCGGCGCACGGGCGCCCCTGCTCCCTGAGCACCACGCTGCCGCCGCTGGCCACGGTGTGGCTCCGCCCGGTACGCGGACCGGTCACCCCGGGCGCACCGCACCCGCACGCCCCCTGACCCAACCGGAGCTTCTGTCCTTTTTCGTCCGAATGATACGCAGAGACCATCACCGTCCGGTATCTTCTCGACTCTCCCTGTCACATCGTCAGTGAAAGCCGAGGGATCTGTGGACGCTCCGGCACGCCGTCATGCTCACAGTGAGGCCACTCGTCTCCTGTGCGCGGGCAGTCATCTGGACAACGGCTTCCGTCGCCGCGTCATCGACGAACTGGTCGGCCACGAGGAGCGCCCGGCCGCGCCCTCCCTCGGCATCGACGCCGTGTCCGTGCTGGCGCACGCGCTGCGCGCCCGCCGTCGGGAGGTGTTCACGGCGCTCCTCCTGCTGGCGCTCTGGATCTGCTTCTTCGGCGTGGACATCGCCATGACGGACAAGGAATTCAACATCCCGACCCCGAACGTCTTCGAGAGTTCGAGCGGTGCCGATGCCGGCTTCTCCGGCGGTGACGAGCCGAGCAGTGACGCGCTCAGCGTCCCCGGCGGTATGGCGCTCTTCTACGGGGCCGCCTGCTTCTTCCTGTGGGCGGCGCGCGCCGTCTCAGCCCTCCGGCCCGCCACCGACACGGACCAGCGAAGGCGCGGCACCAAGCTGCCCACGTTCTGGGGCGCGGTGCTCATCGTCCCCGCCTGGGGCGCGATGCTCACCTACTGGATGGCCGCCCTCGCCGGCTTCACCGAGAAACCCGCCTCGGTCATCTTCCCGCTCCTCATGGCACTCGTCATCGGCGTCCAGCGCACTCGAGTGGCCACGGTCATGCGGGAGGAGCTGGGCGACGAGGTCTTCCCGCACCGCCGGCCCCCGGAGTTGCCTGCCCGCCGGCGCTACCGCCGCGTCGGCGCGGCCATCGCCCGCGAGCAGTACGCGTCCATGGTTCTGTACGACCCGCACCGACCCTTCGTGGGCGCGGGCAGCCCGTACGAGCCCTGGTCGCTGGCGCTGGAACTCAAGAAGCCGGTCGCGGCCGTCCCGAACCAGGGAGAAGTTCCGCTGACCAGCCGCACGGTCATCGATCTGATCAAGCCGCGGCTCATCGCGCTGCGTGCCTCCGCAGAGCGCACCAGCCGGGACCGGCTGCGGCAGCTGGAGATCGAGGAGTTCGTCTACCTGCCGTCAGGAGTGCCGCGTGACGCCGGTATCTACGAGCCGTCGGCCGTCGCACAGCATCTGGCAGCTTCCGTGAACGAAGGCGGCGAGGCACGCCGGCACTTCCTGCGCATCCGCGTCGGTGCCTGGGACGAGCAGATCGTCCTCTCGGTACTCGTGCGGGTGCACACGCAGGGCGGAATGCTGGTGCTCGAGGTCGTCCCGCACGTACTCGGGCCCGTCACGGAGGAGTTCAGAGAGCTGGACACCCTCGCGGCAAGGCGGCCCGGTGACGTGCCGCGCGAGTCCGTGCAGGCGGTGCTCGCCGCCCCTGCCGCGACCTTCGCGACAGGCATCGCGGCGGTCGGCATGCTGGTCTCGGCCTTCCGTGCCGCGATCAACGGACCGGAGCGCGCGCTGCCGGACGCGCCGCTCACCTCCGTGCGGGAACTGGGCAGCACGAACGACCTGTCGCTCTTCCAGGAAATGGACGTCAGCCGCCACATCAAGACTGTCCAGGACCGTATCGCGAGCGGTGTGCGGGACGCGCTGGAGCAGAGCGGCTACGAGACCGACCGCTTCGAGCAGCAGATCGTGAACGTGCGCGAGGGCGGAATCTTCATCGGGGAGATGCGCGGCGGCGCCGTGGCAACCGGCGCTCAAGGCAGGGCCACACACATGCAGGGGGACCAGCAGTGAACACGGGACCAGCGGACTCGACGGGCGGCCGGGCGGCGGAACAGGAGCGGCGGGCAGCCGAAGGAGTGGAAGGGGGCGCGGGCGGCGGCACGGTGCACATCACCTCGATGTCGGGCGGTGCGATCGCCACCGGCCCGTACGGCCACGCCGCGCACTACGCCGCCCCGCAGGGCGCAACGGACGAGGCGACAAGGGCGCTCCTGGAGGCGGTCGACACCCTGCGTGAACACATCCGGCTGCTCCAGCCCACGGAGGAGACGGCGGAGGTGGACGGCGAACTCGAGGAGGTCCAGGGTGACATCGCTCGTACGGGCCGAGCGGACTCCAGCCGACTGGAGCGTCTGCGGGCCCGTCTGGAGGCGGGCGCGACCGCCGTCGGAGGACTGGCGTCGGCGGCGGCCGTCACCCAGGCGGTGGGGGAGCTGATGCAATGAGGCAGTGGGACCCGGACCGTCAGCGCTGGACCGACGACGCCGAGGGCATGCGGCAGGCGGCCCCGGGCGATCCCGCTCCCCCGGCCCCTCCCGGAGATCCGCACCGCCCGCACCCCACCCGTCCGCAACGGCTGGTGCTTGCGGGCCTTGCCATGGTGCTGTTCGGCGCGGCGGCCGGAACGGGGGGCTGGTTCCTCGTACGTGACGAGGCGCCGGGCGCGAAGAGCGATGCCGCCCCGTCCGCTTCGCCGTCCGCCTCCGCACCCGTGGCGCCACCGGACGACAAGGGCACGAAGCGGCCCGGAGACGGGGCCCCGGTGCCCTCCACCGCTCCGGGGTCCTCGGCGCCGGTTCCCGGATTCTCCCGCGCCGCAGGCCCGGAGGGTTTCACCGTGGACGTCCCGGACGGCTGGGAAGGGCGTGAGGAGCAGGGGGTGGCCGCCCCGGTCGTCTCCTACGAGTCACCGGACCGCCGTCGTCAGCTTCACCTCTTCTGGGTCGAAGACCCCACGCCCTACAAATCTCTCGAACTCGCGGAGGGCCTCCTCCTCAGAGATGAGGGCAAGGCCCGCGCATACGAGCGCCTCGCGCTGCGCCGTATCGGCGAGAGGAACGGCAGCGGCGCGGGTCCGATACGGAAGTCGGCCGAGTGGAAGTACACCTACGTCCATCCTGAGCATGGCCTCCGGTACGTCGTCGACCGGCGCTTCCAGGCGGAGGATGGCGAACTGTACGCGATCCGCGCAATCGGCCCGGCCGAGGACAGGGAATCCCAGAACCGTCTGCTCCAGACAGCCCGCGCCACCTTCTGCCTGGAGGGCACCCCGTGCCCAGGGACGGGGGCACAGCCTTAGAGCCCCTGACAGAATGGGCGGTCGGCTTGCGACGCCTGGCACGCGCGCTCGCCGCGTTGTCGGAGTCGTCCATGTACGCCCAGTACGAGGACGATCCTCCGCCTTGCGAGCGCACGCACCAGACGCCGCAAGCTGATCGACCGCCCATTCTGTCAGGGGCTCTTAGGCCCTGTCCGGGCGACCGGGCGCGCAGAGAGCGGGCAGACAGCGGGCAGATAATCGGAGTGTGCTCCGGGGTGCCGCATGATAGTTCTCGCCGCTATGGACGATCTTCTGACCACTCGGCTGCTGCTCCACCCGCTGACCGTCGCCGAGGCGGAGCGAGTGGCGTCGGGCGAGCCGGGGCCCGACGACCGGTGGGCGCCGGGGTATCCGGCCGAGGGGGACGTCGAAGGGGTAAGGGACTTCCTGAACGCCTGCGCGGCGACCGGGAATCCGCAGCCCTTCGGCGACTACGAGATCCGCCGCCGCGAGGACGGACGGGCCATCGGCGGCCTGGGCTTCAACGGACCGCCGGACGAGGCGGGCCGCATGACCATCGGCTACGCCCTGATCCCCTCGGTGCGGGGCAACGGATACGCGACCGAGGCGCTGCGCGGACTGCTGGAGTTCGCCCGCGCCCGAGGCATCGTCTGTGTGAAGGGCGACGCCGACCACGGCAATATCGCCTCCCAGAAGGTCATGCTGGCGGCCGGCATGCGGCAGGTCGCGGAGGACGAGCGCGTGAAGTTCTACGAGGTCACCTGGGCAGAGCCCGACGGGTGACGGGTGACGGGGTGGCGGCGGGATTCGCCCACATCGTGTGCGTCTACGGCCAGGATATGGCCGTAGACGCACACGATCGGCTCCGCCGCTCTCGGCTCACCCGGCTAATGGGCCGCCGGACTCTTCGTCGGCTCAGCCTGGGCGGGCAGGCCGTTGACCGCGTCCGTCCCAGCGCCGTTGGCGCCTCCGTCACCGCCGCCGTGGGCCGCGCCGTCCACCTCAGCCCCGTGGCCGTCGTCCACGAGGGACTGTTCGTCGAACGGGAGCTTTCCGGCCAGGACCTGGGCCACCCGCTCCTGATCGATCTCCTTCGTCCAGGTGCCGACCAGCACCGTCGCGACCGCGTTGCCCGCGAAGTTCGTCAGGGCGCGGCACTCGCTCATGAAGCGGTCGATGCCGACGATCAGCCCGACGCCGTCCACCAGGTCGGGACGGTGCGACTGGAGACCTCCGGCCAGGGTGGCGAGACCGGCGCCGGTGACGCCCGCCGCACCCTTGGAGGCGATGATCATGAAGGCAAGCAGGGAGATCTGCTCGCCGAACGCGAGCGGGTCGCCCATCGCCTCGGCGACGAACAGCGAGGCCATGGTGAGGTAGATGGCCGTGCCGTCCAGGTTGAAGGAGTAGCCGGTCGGCACCGTGATGCCCACCACCGGCCTGCTGATGCCCAGATGTTCCATCTTCGCGATCAGCCGCGGCAGCGCCGACTCCGAGGAGGAGGTGGAGACGATGAGCAGGAACTCCCGGGCCAGGTACTTCAGCAGCAGGAAGATGTTCACTCCCGCGACCAGCCGCAGGATCAGGCCCAGCACCAGGAAGACGAACAGCAGACAGGTCGTGTAGAAGCCGATCATGATGACCGCGAGCGACTTGAGCGCGTCGAGGCCCGTCTCGCCGACCACCGCCGCGATGGCGCCGAAGGCGCCGACGGGGGCCGCCCACATGACCATGCCCAGCACCCGGAAGACGAGCCGCTGCATGTGACCGATCCCGCGCAGCACCGGCTCACCGGTCCTGCCCATCGCCTGGAGGGCGAAGCCCACCAGCAGCGCGATCAGCAGGGTCTGCAGCACCTCGCCCTCGGTGAAGGCGGAGACCATCGAGGTGGGGATGATGCCGAGCAGGAAGTCGGCGGTGCTTTCGCTCGCGCCCTCCGCCTCGGCGGCTCCGGCCTCCCGCACCTCGTTCGTCAGGTCGAGGCCGCTGCCGGGGTCCAGCACGTTGCCGACCAGGAGTCCCAGGGCGAGTGCGACGGTGGACATGACAAGGAAGTAGCCGAGCGCGAGCCCACCCACCGCGCCGACCTTCGCGGCCTTGCGCACCGAGCCGATGCCCAGCACGATCGTGCAGAAGATCACCGGCGAGATCATCATCTTGATGAGCTTGATGAACCCCTCACCGATGGGCTTCATCTCGACGGCCACACCGGGTGCGGCGAAACCGAGCGTGATCCCCGCGAGCACCGCGGCGATCACGGCGAGGTAGAGGTAGTGCGTTCTGTCCCGCGGGCGTTTGGGCGGAGACTGGATGGACACGTCGACTCCAGGGGATGACGGCTGAGGGTCGTTCCCGGACCAGCTGTCCCGGGGCGTCGCCGCCCCGGATACGAGGTTCAGGAATCCCGGCGACTATGCACGCCGCTGTGGCGCAGGTCACTGTTACGTGCATTACGTGCACGGGGGGCGGCACGAAACCTCACCGGAACGACGCCCTCGCCGTGCCACCGAGCGTCGCGCTCGGGGGCAGACTGGCCGTATGCGTGTCCCCCGTCCCCGCAGTCTCGCGGGCCAGCTGTTCGCGATGCAGGTCGTGCTGGTAGCCGCCCTGGTGGCGGGCAGTGCGGTCTTCTCCTACCTCACACACCGCGAGCAGGCGGAGAGTTCGGCCCGGCACCGGGCGATGGCGACGGCACAGGCGGTGGCCGACTCGCCCTCGGTACCCGAGGCGATACGCACCCCGCACCCCAGCGAGGTGCTGCAGCCCTACGCGGAGCAGGTACGGCACGACACCGGCGTGACGTTCGTCACCATCATGGACACGAACCTGGTGCGCTGGACCCATCCCAATCCCAAGCGGATCGGCGGCACCTTCGTGGGCCACACCGCCCCCGCGCTGGCGGGCCGGACCTTCTCCGAGACCTACACCGGCACCCTGGGGCCCTCGGTGCGCGTGGTCACGCCGGTCAGGGACGGCAACCGCGTCGTCGGCCTGGTCAGCGCGGGCATCGCGGTCGAGGCCATCAGCGAGCAGGTGCGCGAACAGGTCACGGCGCTGATCGGCGCCGCCGGGATCGCCCTGGCGCTGGGCGGGCTGGGCACCTACGTGGTCAACGCCCGGCTGCGCCGCCACACCCACGGCATGAACGCCGCGGAGCTGAGCCGGATGCGCGACTACCACGAGGCGACGCTGCACGCGGTGCGCGAGGGTCTGCTGATGCTGGACGGGCAGCGCCGGATCGCGCTGGTCAACGACGGCGCCCGGGAGCTGCTGGGACTCCAGGGGCCCGGACTGCTCGGCCGCAACATCGCCGAGCTGGGTCTGCCCGCGCCGCTGACGGGCGCACTGCTCGCCTCCGAGCCACGGATGGACGAGGTGTATCTGACGGCGGAGCGGGTGGTCGTCGTCAACACCTCACCCGTCTCGGGCGGTGAGCGGCGCGGCACCGTGGTCACCCTCCGGGACCATACGGATCTCCAGTCGCTGGCCGGTGAGCTGAACTCCGTGCGCGGCTTCGCGGAGGCGCTGCGCTCGCAGGCCCACGAGGCGTCGAACCGGCTGCACGCGGTCGTCTCGCTGATCGAGCTGGGGCGGGCGGAGGAGGCCGCCGAGTTCGCGACGGAGGAGCTGGAGCTGGCCCAGGCGCTGACCGACCAAATGGTGGCGGCCGTCGCGGAACCGGTGCTGGCCGCGCTGCTGCTGGGCAAGGCCGCACAGGCGCACGAACGCGGCGTGGAGCTGGCGCTGACCCCGGACAGCCGCATCGACGACGGGCTGATCCCGCCGCAGCTCCCGGCGCGCGACCTGGTGACGATGGTGGGCAACCTGATCGACAACGCGGTCGACGCCGCGGCGACGGCGGACACCGCGGACGGCGCGGATGCGACCGGCCCCGCGCCCCGTACGCCGCGGGTCACCGTCACCGTGCGGGCCGAGCGGCCGGGTGCGGGCGAGGCGTACGAGTACACCGCGCTGCTGATCCGGGTCGCGGACAACGGGCCCGGCGTCAGCCCCGCCGACGCACAGGACGTCTTCCTGCGCGGCTGGTCGACAAAGGCCGCCGGCCCCTCAGCCGGCCCAGGGGCGACCGAAGCGGTGGGCGACGGGCGCGGCCTCGGGCTGGCACTGGTGCGGCAGACCGCGGGGCGGCACCGGGGCACCGTACGGCTGGACGAGGCACAGGGCGGCGGGGCGGAGTTCACCGTACGCCTGCCGCTGCGCACGGAGGCGCCGCCCACCCCGTCCGCGCAGGTGGGGGGCACCGCATGACCGACCGCACCGTTCCGGCCCCCGTGGAGGTCCTGGTCGTCGAGGACGATCCCGTGGCCGCCGACGCCCACGCCCTCTATGTCTCCCGCGTGCCCGGCTTCCGGGTGGCCGGCGTCACGCACACCCGCGCGGAGGCGGGCCGCGCGCTCGACCGGCTGCCGGTCGACCTGATCCTGCTCGACCTGTATCTCCCCGACGGCCACGGCCTCTCGCTGCTGCGGGCGCTGCGCGGTGCCGGGCACACCACGGACGTCTTCGCGGTCACCTCGGCCCGCGATCTGACGGTGGTGCGTGAAGGGGTGTCCCTCGGGGTCGTCCAGCACGTGCTGAAACCATTCACCTTCGCGACGCTCCGGGACCGGCTCCAGCAGTACGCGGAGTTCCGCAGCAGCACCAACGGCGCGGGCGGCGAGGCGGGAAGTCAGGCGGAGGTGGACCGCGCGCTGTCCACGCTGCGGGCACCGCAGCCCTCCACACCGCCCAAGGGGCTGAGCGGTCCGACGCTGGAGTCGGTGACGTCCGCCCTGCGCGCGGCGGGAGCCGGTGGGCTGACGGCGAGCAGTGGTGCCCAGGAGATCGGCGTCAACCGGATCACCGCACGCCGCTACCTCGAACATCTGGTCACCACGGGGCAGGCGGAGCGGAGCCCGCAGTACGGCGGCGTGGGGCGCCCGGAGTTCCGCTACCGGTGGCGCGCCACCCAGGCCTGACGGCCACATCCGCCTCCCACACCACACCCGTCCCGAGCGCACCCATCCCTGCCCCGGCCGTCGGCGCAGGACCTATTGACCGGTCATGGCGACGCTCGTACGGTCCCCTAGGGTATGTCGTTTGGATCATGCTGGATCGGTGAGCGGGGTCTGGTGCGTGGCGTCGCAAGGCGGAGGAGGGAGTCAACGCGGAGCGTTGGCGACTGACGACAACGCGGCGAAGGCGCGCACCAGGGCACGCGAACCCGGCATGATCCAAACGGCAGACCTGGCAGCAGCCCACGAGGCCGACGGTCCACCAAGGGCCACCCCCGGCCGTGGCCCAGGAGGTCATGCCCGTGCGCCCCACCGCTCCGTTGATCTTCTCCCTCACCGCCGCAGTCGCCCTCAGCACACTCACCGGGTGCGGAGGGGGCTCCGGAAACGACAAGGACACCCTCGAGGTCGCCTTCCCGAAGGACACCAACAACAAGGTCACCTGGCGGGACGACTACATCGACGACATCGCCGCGAAGTTCGAGAAAGCGAACCCGGGCAAAGACGTCAAGCCGGTCCCGATCCAGGCGACGGGGAACGACTACTACACGAAGATCCAGCAGATGATGCGGTCCTCGAAGACCGCACCCGACCTCGTCTACGAGGACACCTTCCTCATCAACTCGGACATCAAGAGCGGCTATCTGCTCCCACTGGACGGCTATCTGAAGGACTGGAAGGACTGGGACCAGTTCGAGGAGAGCGCCAAGAAGGCCGCCAGGGCGGAGGACGGCAAGACCTACGGCGTGCCGGACGGCACCGACACCCGGGGCCTGTGGTTCAACAAGAAGCTGTTCAAGAAGGCCGGGCTGCCCCAGGACTGGCAACCGCGCACCTGGGACGAGGTGCTGGAGACCGCGCGCACCCTCAAGCGGAAACTGCCGGACGTCATCCCGCTCAACGTCTTCACCGGCAAGGGCGCGGGCGAGGCCGCCGCCATGCAGGGCTTCGAGATGCTGCTGTACGGCACCGACGACCCGCTCTACGACGAGGGTTCGAGGAAGTGGGTCACCGGAAGCAAGGGGTTCCGCGACAGCCTGGAGTTCGTCGAGACGGTCTACTCCGAGAAGCTGGGCCCGGACGTCTCCGACGCCCTGGACGCCAACATCCAGACAAGGGTGCCGACCGAGTACCTTCCCGAGGGCAAGCTGGCCATCGCACTGGACGGCTCCTGGCTCAGCCAGCAGTGGATCAAGACGGGCGGCAAGCCCTGGCCCGAGTGGTCCACGACGATGGGGCGCGCGGCGATGCCCACTCAGGACGGCGGCGGCGCGGGGAAGGTGAGCATGTCGGGCGGCTGGACGTGGTCGATCCCGAAGCAGTCGGACAACCACGATCTCGCCTGGAAGATGATCAAGACCTTCCAGACACAGCAGAACGCCACCGACTTCTGTGTGCGCGGCGCGCAGATCGCGGTGCGCGCGGATGTCGCCGAGGATCCGCAGTACCAAGGCTCCATGCCTGGCATCGAGTTCTTCACCGACCTCGTCGAGGTCAGCGAGTACCGGCCCGCGCTGCCCGTCTACCCGCAGGTGTCCGCCGCCCTGACGGAGGCGATGGAGCAGGTGACGGCGGGCGACGCCTCGCCCGGCGAGGCCGCCGACAGGTATGACGAGGAGCTCGAGTCCCTCACCGACGGGGCGGTCACGACACGGTGAGCGTCGCCAAGGTCCCGGCGGCCGGTGGCCGCCGGTACTGGCGGTGGCTGCCGATCGCCCCGGCCACCGCCCTGCTGCTGCTCTTCCTCGGCGGGCCGATCGCCTACTGCGTCTGGATCGCGCTCACCGACATGCAGCTGACCGGCCAGGAGTCGGCCTCCTTCGTCGGTCTGGACAACTTCCGCCGCGCCTTCCAGGACGACGCCTTCATCAACGCGGTCGTGCTGACCCTGGTCTTCACCCTGCTCTCCTCGATCATCGGGCAGAACACCCTGGGCCTGGCGCTGGCCGCCCTGATGCAGCGTGCCGGGAAGACGGTGCGGACCGTCACCGGGGTGGTCGTCATCTGCGCCTGGGTGCTGCCGGAGATCGTCGCCGGATTCCTGCTCTACACCTTCTTCCACAGACAGGGCACCCTCAACGCCGTACTCGACTGGCTCCATCTGCCCAGCCAGAACTGGCTGTTCACGCTGCCGATCCTGGCGGTGTCGTTCGCCAACATCTGGCGGGGCACGGCGTTCTCGATGCTCGTCTACTCGGCTGCGCTGTCCGAGATCCCCACCGAGGTCACCGAGTCGGCACAGGTCGACGGGGCGAACGCCCGGCAGCGGCTGTGGTTCATCACCCTGCCGATGATCCGCCGCTCCATCGGCACCAATCTGATGCTCAACACCCTCCAGACGCTCTCGGTCTTCGGCCTCATCTGGGCGATGACGCGCGGCGGACCGGGCAATCGCAGCCAGACCCTCCCGGTCTTCATGTACGACCAGGCGTTCGACAAGGCCCTGATCGGCTACGGGACGGCGGTCGCGCTGCTGCTGCTCCTGGTCGGCGCGCTCTTCTCGGTCATCTATCTGCGCCTGATGCGCGAGGAGGTCTGAGCATGGCCCACACCCCCGCCGCCCGAACCGCCCGGCCTGTCCGGTCCACCCGGCGTGCCCGGCGTGCCCGGCCCGTTCGTCTCACCCGGCGCGCCCGCCAGCGACTCGCCGCCAACCTGGCGCTGCTCGCCGTGGCCGCCGCGTTCGTCGTGCCGCTGCTGTGGCTGGTCTTCGCCTCACTCGACGCGGACGCCGACCTGCGGGTGAGTCCGCCCGCCTCGCCGACGCTGGACAACTTCTCGGCGGTGCTGACCGACGAGATCACCTTCACCCCGATGCGCAACAGCCTGCTGATCTGCGGCAGCGCCACCTTGATGACCATGGTCTGCGCGGCGCTGGCCGCCTATCCGCTCTCCCGCTACCGGTCCCGCTTCAGCCGCCCCTATCTGCTCACCATCCTCTTCACCACCTGCCTGCCCATCACCGCGATCATGGTGCCCGTCTACGGCCTGTTCGTGCAGATCAACCTCATCGACACGCTCTCCGGCACGGCGTTCTTCCTGGCCACGTCGCAACTGCCGTTCGCCGTATGGCTGATGAAGAACTTCATGGACGGCGTCCCGGTGGTGCTGGAGGAGGCCGCGTGGACGGACGGCGCCAGCTGGTTCCAGTCGTTGACACGGGTGATCGTGCCGCTGATGGGGCCCGGCCTCACCGTCGTCACGATCTACAGCTTCATCATGATGTGGGGCAACTTCTTCGTCCCCTTCATGCTGCTGCTGAGCCCCGAACAACTTCCGGCCTCCGTGAGCATCTTCACCTTCTTCGGCAACTACGGCTCCGTCGCCTTCGGCGAACTGGCGGCGTTCTCGCTCCTCTACTCCACCCCCGTCCTGGTGCTCTACATCCTCATCTCCCGCCGCATCGGCGGCGGCTTCACCCTGAGCGGAGGGGTCAAGGGCTGACCTGTCAACGGCTGACCGGGGAGAGGAGGCGCTCGTCCGCCCGCGCGCGCCGGTAGGTCCCGGCGACGGTGGCCACCCGCCGCCCCAGTTCGCGCGCGGTGCGCAGATCGGTGGCCGGCGGCACGGTCTCCGCGCTGGTGTCGTTGTCCGACTGGGCCATCGCGCCCAGCCAGCTGCCCAGCCGGTTCAGGTCCTCCACCGAGCCGGTGGAGCTGGACCACCCGGCCTGCTGGGCGAGCCCGACCCAGAGCATGCCGTGCTGGGCGGCGAGCAGCGCGAAGTCGACAAGGGAGTTGAGCTTGTCCCCGCTCATGGCGCCGCTGTTCGTGAATCCCGCCGCGATCTTGTCCTGCCAGCGCATGCCGTCCTGCATCGCGGCACTGGTCTCCTCCGCGAAGGATTTGAACGCCGCCGACGGACTGCCCATGTAGGTGGGGGCGCCGAAGACGATGGCATCGGCTGCGTCGAGACTCGCCCACGCGGCGTCGTCCAGCCGGTCCACCGGCAGCAGCTCGACCGTCGTGCCGGTCACCTCGCAGGCCCCGGCGGCCACGGCCTGCGCCTGGCGGGCGGTGTGCCCGAAGCCGCTGTGATAAGCCACCGCGACCCGCACCGGAGCGGGCTCTCGTACATCGAGGTCAATCGCTTCAGACATGTCATCTCCTGGTTCAAGCCGGGCATCAGCCAGGCATCAAGGGTCGTCAGCCGGAAATCAGGCCGGTCGCAGAGCTCCCCCAGGGCATGCACAGCGGGAGCAAATCCGCGGAGCCGGGGAGGCGGCGCCCCGACCGGCTACGCTGGCGGAGCGGGAGGTCAGGGGCACAGAAACGGCGCCCGCCGCTCTCAGCTCACTTCATCACTGGGTATGACGAACGGCGACGAGGAAAGGTGACCGATGGACGAGCACGACCTCCTGGCAGAACGCTTCGATTCCCACCGAGGCCACTTGCGGGCACTCGCGTACCGGATGCTCGGCTCGGCGAGCGACGCGGACGACGCCGTCCAGGAAACGTGGCTGCGGCTCAGTCACGCGGATGCCGCAAACATCGGGAACCTCGCCGGATGGCTGCGCACGGTCGTCTCCCGCGTGTGCCTGGACATGCTGCGCTCGCGCCTCGCGCGACGGGACGATCCCGTGGGCGGGCAGGTGCCGGAGCCGGTCACGACCGGTCAGGAGTCCGACCCGGAACACGAGGCGCTGCTCACCGAATCCGTCAGCAGCGCGCTGCTGGTGGTGCTGGAGCGGCTGGCACCCGCGGAGCGCATCGCGTTCGTCCTGCACGACCTGTTCGCCGTCCCCTTCGGGGAGATCGCCCCCGTCGTCGGACGAACGCCCGTCTCCGCCAAGAAACTCGCCAGCCGCGCCCGCCACCGCGTGCGGGGCGACGCCACGGCCTCCGAGGTCGATCTGGCCTGGCACCGCCGCGTCGTCGACGCCTTCCTCGCCGCCGCACGCGGCCGCGACATCAACGCGCTTCTCGACGTCCTCGACCCGCAGGTCGTACGCCGGGCCGACGCCGCGGCCGTACCGCCGGGCACACCGCTGGAGATCCGCGGTGCGCAGGCGGTGGTCGAGGAAACCCTCCTCCTGTCCCGACAGGCGCGGTTCGCCGAACCGGCGCTGGTGAACGGGGCCCTGGGCATCATCGTGGCGCCGCGGGGGCGGCTGCGCCTCGCCCTCAGCCTCACGATCAGCGCAGGCCGGATCACCGAGTACGAAGTCATCGCCGACCCCCAGCGCCTCCACGACCTCGACCTCGCCGTCCCCGTCCTCTAATCCCGCACCCGCCGAAGACCGTGCCAGCGATACAGGGCCGGCCAACAAGCCCCAGCCGCCCGACCCCCAGGAAAGGGACACGCTGCCCAGTCGGCTGGCGCCTGCACGGGACGGCATTTACTTCCATGCGCCGTTGATGAACACTTGCGACGTGCCGTCGGACTGCGGATTGACCCAGATAAGCCCGCCCTCATCCTCGGGGTAATACGCGTTCACCCCTAATGGGCCTTCGACGATCTCCTCGCCCTGAAACCGCCCCTCGGTCGAGAGCCACGCTTCGAGTTCGAGCTGACTCTGGGACTGTTGGGCCCACCAGGGTTCGACCTCGTCAGTGGGCATCGTGAAGCGCCATTGCGCACTGTGGCGGTCCTTGCTGCTGCACTCGACGTTTTCGGCACTGTCAGGCAGCTCCACGGCGAACTTCGAGTCGCAGTCGACAGGCCCTTGAGCCAAGTCGAGGCCCGCCAACGTCAGCACCCCAAGCGCAGCAGCGATCCCGATAGCCGCCGCTGCGCGAGCGTTCCAGTCCGGGCCGGTGTTGTCCTCGGTCGCGGGGTCCACCACACGAGCGTAAGTCCGGCCCATCACCAGAGGAAGGGACTAACCTGAGGCACGTTCAGCCAGACCACGTGGCCGTAGCGAAGCGGGCGCCCTGCCCAAGACGTACTGCACCGTCTGGCCAGTGCCGTACACAAAGCCCTCGGCGAGCACTTCGCACCGGTAGCCCGCCGGTTCTGATCTGCCGATCATGCCGGGCCCTCCCGCCACATCACCCACGGGCGCTCGATCACTTCGGCGTAGCTGGTGTGGTCGGGGTACTCCCGCAGGTGCTGGAACGTCCACCGCTGTGCCTCTTGCGCATCGGTGAGCGCTTCCGACTCCGCGCCACACTCCGTGTCGTCGCCGGTGAGGGTGAGACACCGGAACTTGAGTCTGACCGGCGGGGCGTCGTCGTCCTGGTCGGACCGCAGCCTCCAGTTGACGAAGCGGAACACGCGGTTGGCTGGCGGTGTCACAGATACTCGCCTCGGCTCCGGGCGTTGCACCGCGTGTTCTCGGCTCGCAGCCGCTCTATCGGTGCCGTGAGGCGGACGTGCTCGGGCTTCGCCTCCCATTCGGTCCCGCCGCAGACCGGACGCAGCAACCAGTACGGGCCGACGACTCCGCGGAACTCTCCGACCCGGCCATGGCGCATGTCCACCATGAGCGTGCCGGGCTCCGGAACGTAGGCGGGCTCCTGCCCGTCTGTGGGAACGCTCTGCTCAGACACCGCCACTCCTCTCCGTAGTGGTTCCACTACCAAGGCGGCTCAGCGTGGCCTAGCGTTGGGAACCGTTCAACGTGTCAGGACGGGACGGAAGGTTGGTGTCAGTCCTTTGAACGTCAAGGAGTTGGACCCGGAAAGCTCCCCGCAAGCCGCCTTCGGGGCGCGCCTGCGCAGGCTGCGCAGAGAGCGCGGGTGGACGCAGGACGAGTTGGGGGAGCTGATGGGATATTCCAGTACGCATATGTCATCCGTCGAAACCGGTCGGAAACTTCCGACCTTGCGGTTTTCGCGCAGTGCCGACCTCGCCTTCGGTATCGCGGAGACAGCAGATACTTTCGAACGCGAGTGGCGCGAGATCCGGCATGGCTCACTGCTGGAAGGCTTCCCGCAGTACGTCGGCTACGAGGGCCGGGCGGCGGAGATACGGCTCTTCGAGATCGGGATCATCCCCGGTCTGCTCCAGACGCCGGAGTACGCGAGGGTGATCGCAGACAGCGACGTCAGACGCGGAGCGATCAGCGCCGCGCAGGCGCAGGAGCGGATGGCGTTCCTCGCGGAGCGGCAAGCCGCGCTCGTGCGCACGCCCCCGCCCCTGGTTTTCGTGGTGCTGGACGAGAGCTGCATCCGCCGTCCCCTCGGCGACGCAGCCGTCATGGACGCCCAGTTGGCGTATCTGGCCGAGTTCGCCGGGCTGCCCAACACCGTGCTCCAGATCGCTCCGTACGACATGGGTGCGCGTCGCACGCTCGATCTGCCGGTCTACATCCTGACGATGGCGGACCGCTCGCTGATGTCCTACGCCGAATCCGCGCAGCGGGGGGATCTCGAGCGGGACAACACCTTCGTCCTGCCCATGCTGACGGCATACCATCAGCTACAGGCCGAGGCGCTGTCCCAGGCGGCTTCCGTGGCCATAATCGAGCAGTTGCGAAAGGGCACAACGTGACGACCGAATCCCCTCGCTGGTTCAAGTCCTCCTACAGCAGCAATGGCGGCGCCTGTGTGGAGGTGGCCGCCAACCTCGCCGCTTCGCGCGGTGTGATCCCTGTCCGTGATTCCAAGAACCCGACCGGCCCGGTGTTGAACGCCTCCGTAGACGCATTCGCCTCGTTCGTGGCGGGCGTCAAGGGCGGGGAGTTCGGCGCCGTCTGAGACGTCGCCGACACCCACCGGGTTAAGCAGCCCCATCGTGCACCGCATGGTGGGGCATTTGCTCTGCGCCGGGCCGCGCGGCGGATCACGCTCAGCGCTAGAAGACCGCTTCGGTCTCGTCCATGCGGTCCTGCGGGACGCGCTTGAGCTCGGAGACGCCGTCCGCCAGGGGCACCATCTCGATGTCCGTGCCGCGCAGCGCCGTCATCCTGCCGAACTCGCCCCGGTGGACGGCCTCCACCGCGTGCCAGCCGAAGCGGGTGGCGAGCACCCTGTCGTACGCGGTGGGGGTGCCGCCGCGCTGCACGTGGCCGAGGATGACCGGCTTGGCCTCCTTGCCGAGCCGGTGCTCCAGCTCGACCGCCAGCCGGTTGCCGATGCCGACGAAGCGCTCGTGCCCGAACTGGTCGATGACGCCCTTCTCGTACGGCATCGAGCCCTCCGCCGGATGCGCGCCCTCCGCGACGCAGATGAGCGCGAAACGCTTCCTGCGTGCGAAACGCTCCTCGACCATCTTCGCGAGGTCGTCGACCTGGAAGGGTCGCTCCGGAATGCAGATCGCGTGCGCCCCGGCCGCCATGCCGGCCTCCAGTGCGATCCACCCGGCGTGACGGCCCATGACCTCGACGACCATGACGCGCTGGTGTGACTCCGCGGTGGTCTTGAGCCGGTCCATCGCCTCGGTGGCGACGCCGACGGCGGTGTCGAAGCCGAAGGTGCGGTCGGTGGCGGAGATGTCGTTGTCGATGGTCTTGGGCACTCCGACCACCGGGAGGCCCGCGTCCGCCAGCATCCGCGCGGCGGTCAGCGTGCCCTCGCCGCCGATCGGGATGAGGGCGTCCAGGGCCAGACGCTCGATCAGCTCCTCGGAGTTGTCGCACGCCTCGCGCAGCCGGTCCCGCTCCAGCCGCGAGGAGCCCAGAATGGTGCCGCCACGAGCCAGGATGCCGGCGACCGAGTCGATGTCGAGCGTGCGGTAGCGACCCTCCAGGAGCCCCTTGAAACCGTCTTCGAAACCGATGACCTCATCATTCCGATCGGCCACCGCTCGGTGGACGATGGACCGGATCACGGCGTTCAGGCCGGGGCAGTCGCCGCCCGCGGTGAGGACTCCGATACGCATGAGGTTCGCTTCTCCTGCCGCTGATGCCCACTGGTGGAGCGTCGGTCCGATGAGCTGACGCGATTGTTTCATGTCTTGAACACATCCCGCACGGGCGTCCAACACACGAGAACGCCTGACGCGCGGCATCATCGGGCACGCAGGTACCGTCAACAGTAACGGCCTGGCGCGCGATAGCCAGTGGATCAGCGAGCGGCGTCATGGGGCTTCGGCCACAAGGCGGAGGAGGGAGGCGACGCGGAGCGTCGTTGACCGACGAGAACGCCGGAGGCAAAGTCGCAGGGCGTCGGGAGCCCGCTGGCTGTCGCGCACCAGGCCGAGCGCCGCGGCACCGCCGGTGCACGGCGCGGCCCATGGCACCCCCATGACATCTCATCGCACAGCTCATGGCGGGCAGGTCTCAGTGCGGAGACCGCACGGCGGACCGTAGGGACCCCACGGGCCGTCACCGCCCCGCCGGCCAGCCCAGCGGACCAGTCAGCTCAGCCGACCCAGCCAGCCCAGCCAGCCCAGCCAGCCCAGCCAGCCCAGCCGGCGAACGACCGCAGGAGAGGGAGAGCACGCGTGACACGCAGCGTGTATGTGACCAGCACCGACCGGGGGGACGGTCGCCAGGTCGTGGATCTGGGGGTGATGGAGCTGCTGACCCGCCAGGTGGACAGGGTGGGTGTCTTCAGGCCGCTCGCCCACGCCGGGCCCGATCCCGTCTTCGACCTGCTGCGGTCCCGCTACCGGCTCACCCAGCCCGTCGAGACCGTCGTCGGCTTCCGCCATGACGAGGCGGCGGCGCTCCAGGCCGAGCAGGGCACGGACGAGCTGCTGTCCCGGCTTGTCGACCGCTTCCACGCGGTGGCCGCCTCCTTCGAGGCGGTGCTCGTGCTGGGCTCCGACTTCGCGGACACCGGGCTCCCGGCCGAGCTGGCGCTCAACGCGCGGATGGCCAACGAGTTCAGCGCGGCCGTCATCCCGGTGGTCGGCGGCTACCACCAGACCGCCGAAACCGTGGTTGCCGAGGTGCGCAACGCGCATGACGCCTACGCCGCCCTGGGCTGCGAGGTGATCGCGACGATCGTCAACCGGGTGCGGGACGGTGACGCCCGGGAGGCCGCCCGCGCGCTGGGCGGCCACCTGCCCGAGCCGGTCTACGTACTGCCCGAGGATCCGGCCCTCTCCGCACCGACCGTCGCCCAGGTGCGCGACACGCTGGGTGCCGAGGTGCTGCTCGGCGATCCTGCCGGGCTCGCCCGTGACGTGCGCGACTTCGTCTTCGGCGGTGCGCATCTGCCCACCTTCCTGCCCGCCCTCACCGAGGGCTGCCTGGTCATCACGCCCGGCGACCGTGCGGATCTGATCATCGGCTCACTGGCGGCGCATTCCGCCGGATCACCGGCGATAGCGGGCGTCGTCCTGACCCTCGACGAGCGGCCCGGCGAGGAGACGATGCGGCTGGCGGCCCGCCTCGCCCCCGGCACCCCGCTGCTGGCCGTCCGGGACAGCTCCTTCCCCACCGCAGCGGAACTGGTTCCGCTGCGGGGCAGGCTGACCGCGACGAGCCCGCGCAAGGCGGAGATCGCGCTCGGCCTGTTCGAGACCCATGTGGACACCGCACAGCTCACCGAGCGGCTCTCGGTGGTGCGCAGCGGCCGGGTCACCCCGATGATGTTCGAACACGAACTGATCGAGCGCGCCCGCGCCCACCGCCGCCACGTCGTCCTGCCGGAGGGCTCCGAGGAGCGGGTGCTGCGCGCAGCCGAGGTGCTGCTGCGCCGCAACATCTGCGATCTGACCCTGCTCGGCGAGAGCACCGCCGTCCGCAAGCGCGCCGCCGAGCTGGGCCTGGACCTCCAGCTCCTCAGCGACGACGAGATCGCCGACCCCGCCGGTGCTGACGGTCCGGCCGCGGCGACCGCCCGGGTCGTCGACCCGCAGACCTCGCCGCTGCGGGAGCGCTTCGCCGAGGTGTACGCCCGGCTGCGCGCGCACCGTGGAGTCACCGAGGAGCTCGCCTACGACGTGGTGGCGGACGTCTCCTACTTCGGGACGCTCATGGTGCAGGAGGGTCTGGCCGACGGCATGGTCTCGGGCGCCGCGCACTCCACCGCCGCGACGATCCGGCCCGCCTTCGAGGTGATCCGGACCAAGCCGGACACCGGCATCGTCTCCTCGGTCTTCTTCATGTGCCTGGCCGACCGGGTGCTCGCGTACGGCGACTGCGCCGTCAACCCGGACCCGGACGCCGAGCAGCTGGCCGACATCGCCATCCAGTCGGCGGCCACCGCCGCGCAGTTCGGGGTGGAGCCGCGGATCGCCATGCTGTCGTACTCCACCGGCACCTCGGGCTCCGGCAAGGACGTCGACAAGGTACGGCAGGCCACCGAGCTGGTACGGGCGCGCCGCCCGGAGCTGCTGGTGGAGGGGCCGATCCAGTACGACGCCGCCGTGGAGCCCTCGGTCGCGGAGACCAAGCTGCCGGGCTCGGCGGTAGCGGGCCGGGCGACGGTGCTGATCTTCCCTGATCTGAACACCGGCAACAACACCTACAAGGCCGTGCAGCGCTCGGCGGGGGCGGTCGCCGTCGGCCCGGTGCTCCAGGGGCTGCGGAAACCGGTGAACGACCTCTCCCGTGGAGCACTGGTGCAGGACATCGTGAACACCGTGGCGATCACCGCTATCCAGGCGCAGAGCGCCGTACGGGCACCGGCACCGGCACCGGCACCGCAGGGCGCGCGGAACGGCGCCGCGTCATGAGCGCCGCCACCACGAACACCGCGAGCGCGACCGGGACCCGTGTCCTCGTCCTCAACTCCGGCTCTTCGTCGCTGAAGTACCAACTGCTGGACATGGCCGACGGTTCGCGGCTCGCGACCGGGCTGGTGGAGCGGATCGGCGAGGCCACCTCGCGGCTCTCGCACACCCTGCTCGCCTCCGGCGGCGCCCCCGGCACCTCCCGTACCCGCGAGGCGCCGATCGCCGACCACGACGCCGCGCTCAAGTCCGTCGCGGCGGAACTGGCGGCGGACGGGATGGGGCTGGAATCGCCGGAGCTGGCCGCGACAGGGCACCGGGTCGTGCACGGGGGGCAGCGCTTCACCGAGCCGACGGTGATCGACGAGGCGGTGCTCGCGGAGATCGAGCGGCTGGTGCCGGTGGCACCGCTGCACAATCCGGCGAACCTCATGGGCATCCGCACCGCTCAGGCGCTCAACCCGAGACTGCCGCAGGTCGCGGTCTTCGACACCGCCTTCCACACGACGATGCCGGAGCACGCCGCCCGCTACGCGATCGACGTACGCACCGCTGACGAGCACCGCGTCCGCCGCTACGGCTTCCACGGCACCTCGCACGCCTATGTCTCCCGCCGGACGGCGCAGCTGCTGGGCAGGGATCCGGCCGAGGTGAACGTGATCGTGCTGCATCTGGGCAACGGCGCCTCCGCGTCGGCGGTGCGGGGCGGGGTGTGTGTGGAGACCTCGATGGGGCTGACTCCGCTGGAGGGCCTCGTGATGGGTACCCGCTCCGGGGACGTGGACCCGGCGGTGATCTTCCACCTGTTCCGGGTCGCCGGGATGTCGGTGGACGAGATCGACATCCTGCTCAACAAGAAGAGCGGACTGCTGGGGCTGTGCGGGGACAACGACATGCGGGAGATCCGGCGGCGGGTGGACGAGGGCGACGACACGGCGCGCCTCGCGTTCGACATCTACGCGCACCGGCTGAAGAAGTACATCGGCGCCTACTACGCGGTGCTGGGCCGGGTGGACGCGCTCGCCTTCACGGCGGGTGTGGGCGAGAACTCCGCGCCGGTGCGGGAGGCGGCCGTCTCCGGGCTGGACGGGCTGGGGCTCGCGGTGGACGCGGAGCTGAACGCGGCACGTGCGGACACGGCCCGGCTGATCTCGCCCGAAGGCGCCCGGGTGGCGGTCGCCGTCGTCCCGACCGATGAGGAGCTGGAGATCGCCCGGCAGACCTATGCGCTGGTCAGTCCGGAGCCGGCCCGGGAGTAGACCGGGAGGAGAAAGGCCCCGTACGTGACTCGGCTCACCCCCTGATACGTTCCGCTCTTGAACAAAATGAGAGGATGCGCTCCATGCGCCGTTCCAAAATCGTCTGCACCCTGGGCCCCGCCGTCGACTCCTTCGATCAGCTGAAAACGCTGATCGAGGCGGGGATGAACGTGGCCCGCTTCAACATGAGCCACGGGTCCCACCCCGAGCATGAGGAGCGGTACCACCGTCTCCGTAAGGCCGCGGAGGAGACCGGCCGGGCGGTCGGCGTGCTCGCCGACCTCCAGGGGCCCAAGATCCGCCTGGAGACCTTCGCCGAGGGGCCGGTGGAGCTGGTCCGCGGCGAGGAGTTCACCATCACCGCCGAGGACGTGGCCGGTGACAAGTCGATCTGCGGCACCACGTACAAGGGGCTGCCGGGTGACGTCTTCAAGGGTGACCCGATCCTGATCAACGACGGCAACGTCGCCCTCCAGGTCATCGAGGTGAACGGGCCGCGCGTCCGCTGCATCGTGATCGAGGGCGGGGTGATCTCCGACCACAAGGGGATCAACCTGCCGGGTGCCGCCGTCAACGTGCCCGCGCTGTCCGAGAAGGACATCGACGACCTGCGGTTCGCGCTGCGGATGGGCGCGGACATGGTGGCGCTGTCCTTCGTGCGCAGTGCGTCCGACGTGCGCGACGTGCACAGCGTGATGGACGAGGTCGGCCGCCGGGTGCCGGTGATCGCGAAGGTCGAGAAGCCGCAGGCCGTGGAGAACATGGAGGAGGTCGTCCTCGCCTTCGACGGGGTGATGGTCGCGCGCGGTGACCTGGCGGTGGAGTACCCGCTGGAGCGGGTCCCGATGGTGCAGAAGCGGCTGATCGAGCTGTGCCGCCGCAACGCCAAGCCGGTGATCGTGGCGACCCAGATGATGGAGTCGATGATCACCAACTCGCGCCCGACGCGCGCCGAGGCGTCCGACGTCGCGAACGCGATCCTGGACGGCACCGACGCGGTGATGCTCTCCGCCGAGTCCTCGGTGGGGCAGTACCCGATCGAGACGGTCAAGACGATGTCGAAGATCGTCGAGGCGGCGGAGGAGGAGCTGCTCAGCCGGGGCCTGCAACCGCTGGTGGCGGGCAAGAAGCCGCGCACCCAGGGCGGTTCCGTTGCGCGTGCGGCCTGCGAGATCGCCGACTTCCTGAGCGCCAAGTCGCTCATCGCCTTCACCAAGTCGGGAGACACCGGGCGGCGGCTGAGCCGCTATCGCGCCTGCCAGCCCATCCTGGCCTTCACCACGGATGATTCCACCCGCAACCAGCTGACGCTGAGCTGGGGCGTGGAATCCTATGTGGTGCCGCATGTGGGGACAACTGACGAGATGGTCGACCTGGTCGACGCGGAGCTGCTCAAGCTCAAGCGCTACGACAAGGGCGACATCATGATCATCACGGCGGGCTCGCCTCCCGGCGTGCCGGGCACCACGAACATGGTCCGGGTGCACCACCTGGACGGGGCGGACGACTGACCGCTCCCTGACACCCCCGGTCCGAGGCCGAGGCCCGCACCTCTCAGTGCTGCGCGGCGCAGCACCAGGGGTCGCGGGCCCGGCCGTTCGCGGCGCTGCTGACGAAACAGACCCTAGGTGATCGACTGGTGCAGGCCGGGTATCGTCAGGGTGCCGCCGAACTGGCCCGCCTGAGTGACCTTCACCTTGGTGAAGTACGCCTCGGAAACGTTGACGGGCGGCGGGTGCTCCGGGTCGAAGACGATCGGGATGAGGCCGAAGAGATTGCCCTCCAGCCGCTCCGTGTACATGGTCACCCGGCCGTCGCGGATGGTGGACGTGGTGCCCTTCGCCGCTTCGACATGGTAGGTCGTGCCCTGGGGACCGGCAACGATCTGGTGCAGGTCGCCGATGTCGAGGCCGCTGGACGTGAACTTGAGCGCCTGCTTCGTCTTGCCGTTCGCCATCGTGACGTTGACGACGCCCTCGTAGTCCAGGTCGTGCAGCGCGAGGGAGCTGGCCTCCAAGTACCAGGGCTGGTTGGGCAGCGTGACGGGCGTCCGCTCGTCGTCGCCGTCGACCTTCTTCTCCTCGACGCACGGGAACGGCTTCTTGCCGTCCTCCTCTGGTTCGGATGCCTCGCCGGCCGCTCCCTCGTCCTCGGCGTCCGGGTCATCCTTCTCCACGCCCGACGTGCCGGACGCGCCGGGCCGCTGCTCCTCAGGTTCCTCGCCGCCCCCGCCGTCCTGGGCGTCCTCACCGCCCTGAGAGCCCGTGACGTCCCGAAGGCCCTCGACGGTGTCCTCGACGCCCTTCTCCGCCTTGTCGACGGTGTCCCCGACGCCTTCCTCGGCCTTGTCGACGGTTTCCTCGACCGCCTCGGTCGGACTCTTCCCGACGGACTTCTCCGACTCGGGCGCGGCTTCCTCCGCCTCCTTCTCCGCCTCCCTCTTCTTTTTGGGAGTCAGGGCGTCCTTGAGCTTCTCGCCCAGGCCCAGCGGGTCCAGCGGGTTCTTCTTCCCGGGCTCGGGTTCCGGCTCCGGGTCGGGCTCGGGTTCCGGCTCGGACGGGTCGGGCTCCGGATCGGGCTCCCGCTCGGTCCTGCCCGCGTCTGAACCGTCCGTGCCCCCGCCGGACGGCGAACCGTCGGATCCCGGGGAGTCCGGCGTACCCTGCTCCGAAGGCGCGGCCTCATCCCCCTCGCCCGCTCCGGGCTCCTTGGCTGCCTTTTCCCTGGCCGCCTTCTCCTTGGCGGCTTTCTCCCTGGCCGCTTCGGCCTTCGCCGCCTTCTCCTTCGCCGCCTTCTCCTTCGCGGCTTTCTCCTTGGCCGCCTTCTCCTTGGCCGCCTTCTTCTCCGCGTCGGCTTCCTGGTCCGGCGCGGACACACAAGGTCCGTCCTTGAAAGGGTTCTTGGGCAGCGGCTTGGCGTTCGCCAGTTGGGGGGTGAGCCCCATGCCCATCAGCACGGCGGACGGCATGGCCACCATGGCCACCGCCTTGCCGGCGGGGAGATGCAGCCGGGTCAGCAGCGGCTTGCGGGGAGCCGCATGCCGTGGTGCCGTCCTCGTGCGACGCCCGCGGGTCGGGGCGTCGGCCACGGCAGTCGCTTCCTCCCTCGCTTCGTCACCCGGCACCGTGCCTCCCGTTCGCGTGATTCCCGTCGGCCGCGGTCGACGCGGACGAAGCCGGAGCCGAGGCCGTTCCAGTGACTGACAGGTCGTCGTTCGCGGCGTCGTCGGCTTCCAGGAGCCCGGCCGCCTTCGCTCTCTCACCGCGAGTGGCACCACGCCCGGCGACGGCGGACTCGGTGGGCAGAGGTCTCCCGGGTGCCCAGGAGACACCGAGGGCGCCGCCGAGCAGCCCCGGCACAAAGCCGATCAGGAAGGCGCCGAAGTTCGAGACGACAAGCGAGACCAGCGCCAGCAGGATCGCCGCGACACCGGCGAAGACCCGGGACTGCGGCTGGAACCACATGGTCAGGCCGAGCACGATCAGGAGAACGCCGATGATCAGCGAGCCCGCGCCCGCCGTCGTCGACATCCTGATGGTCAGCGAGCCCAGAGTCAGGTTCTGGTAAGGGACGTACATGATCGGAATACCGGCGAGCAGCGTGAATATGCCGCCCCAGAAGGGGCGCTGACCGCGCCATACCCGGAAATTCGCGCGCATCCGGCCGAGCCGGTCGATCGGCCGCTCTCGCGTGTCGGCGCTCATGTCTACAGCTCCTCGGGACTGGCACAAAGCCTGCGGGGTGGAACAGCCGTACGGGCCCGGGGTCGGGGCGCGGTTCCCACCCTGGCGCGGGCCCGCGCCCGTACGGTCAGTGCGTCAGTAGCACTCGTGTGCGCCCTTTTTGACGGACATCTTGAGGCCGCTGAGCTTGAAGGTTCCGGCTGTCGTGGCCCATGCACGCTGCCTGACGTCGGTGAAGATGACCGAGTCGGCCTGCTGCCCGAAGGAGCCCTTGGCGTACTCGTCACCCTTCTGGACACCCGGGCCCTTGGTGGCGTCGTCGACCGAGACACCGATATCGAAGTTCTTGAACGTGGCGTTCGCCGCCAGGTCATCGGCGTCGATATAGAGCTTTTTCGCCGTGACGGGTGTGTTTCCCCGGCCCGCGCTCAGCTTCATCGAGATATCGCCGAAGAGCGGTACCGGGATGACCACCGACTGGCAGAGGTTCTTGATTTCCGCGTCGTTCATTCCGACGACGGTGACGGGCTTCTTGCCCTTCTTGGTGCTGTCCAGCGCACCGTACTGGGTGAACCCGGTGGCCTCCAGCCGGTCAGCAGTCACCTTGAACTGCTGGCCGGAGACACTGAACGAAGCCGCCAGCGCGCCCTGGGCCAGGGCTACTCCGATGGCGGCTGTAGCGGCAACGCTGGGCACCATGACGACGGCGAACCGCTTCCATCTGGTCCCGCCACGAGCCAGAGACTCCATGACTTTCCTCCTTCTCGGACGTACATCTCCGGTACGGGGGCTGCGGGCCCACACCCGGGATGGGAGAAGTGCTACGTCCTCGGGAAGGGGAGCGCCGTCACCTGAAGCCGTACTAGTACGTGCGTCCGAGCTGTCGGCGATCACCCCCGAGTGACAACCACTGGCCACGCTCCCGCGCAACCCTCATGAGCGGACAGGCTCCACCTGCGGCGAAGACCCCCCTGTCCGCGAACCGGCATTGCTGCCTTCCGGCCGCCCGGTGGGGAACCGCCCCCCTGTGAACACACGGACCGGTTGGCCGCAGGAGCCCGCAGGGGACGGACCGAGCTTGGCCGATCGTGGTCCATCTGCGGCCCGCACACAAGGGGTTCCTTACTTGGGAGTAACGAACGGATAACCGCCAGGCTGCCTCGAAGCGCAAGCGCGCCACAGAGGGTCGCCGGAATCTATCACCCAACAGGCCGATTATTCGGACAAGTCCGGGTCGAATTCCTTAGCTCACTTACTGCGAGTAATAGCGGCTGCGCTTACCAAGTTTTGGTAAAACGCAGCCGCTGAAGTCGCTAAATCAATGAGTGGTGACGCACCGGGCAGGCCGAGTGGCCAGGTCAGAACAGGACGCGCGCCAGGGCGCTACGCGCGGTGACCACCCGCGGGTCATCCGCACCGACGACCTCGAAGAGCTCCAGAAGCCGCAGCCGTGCCGACTCCCGGTCATCCCCTGCCGTCCGCTTCACCGTCTCCACGATGCGGCCGAACGCGTCCTCGACATGGCCGCCGACCAGTTCGAGATCGGCCGCCCGCAGCTGCGCCCCCACATCCGTCGGCCGGTCCGCGGCCTCCGCACGCACCTGCTGGGCGTCGAGCCCCTGCACCCGGCCGAGCAACTCGGCCTGGGCGAGCCCGAGCTGTGCCTCGGTGTTACCCGGCTCATCCGAAAGGACGTTCTTGTACGCCTGCACCGCGCCGTTCAGATCACCCGAATCCAGCGCGCTGTGCGCCGCGGCGAGTGCGGCGTTCTCTGGCGGCTCGGGGGCCTGCGGCCCCGCCGCCTCCTCAGCGCCCTCTCCCGCCTCGGTGGCCTCACCCGGCACGCCCTGAAGGCCGGTGATGCCGAAGCGCTGCTCGGAGACCTGGATCAGCTGGTCGAGGGTCTCCCTGATCTGCTGCTCCGGCGCCGCTCCCTGGAACAGCGGCAGCGCCTGCCCGGCGACCACCGCGAACACGGCGGGAATGCCCTGCACGCCGAACTGCTGGAACAGCATCTGGTTCTGGTCTACATCGATCTTGGCGAGCAGAAAGCGCCCGGCGTACTCGCGCGCCAGCCGCTCGAGGAGTGGACCGAGCTGCTTGCACGGCTCGCACCATTCGGCCCAGAAGTCGATGACCACCGGCACCTCGGCCGAACGCTGAAGCACGTCCGCCTCGAAGCCCGCCTCGTCGACGTCCATCACCAGGCCGCTCGGCGCGGGAGGTCCGCCTCCCTCGGCGGCGTCGGCCCGCGACTGCTCCGCTTTCTGCTTGGCCTCTCCGGCCGCCTTCACCGCGGCGAGGTCGACCACTCCGCTCATGGACATATTGCGTGGCTGCATGAGACCAGTCTCCCCCTTCCGCGCCGCGTTCGTTACTGGGTCCCCACCCAGCGTGTGTGATTGCCGCTCGAACGAGCGTTTCGCTACGACTCGTAGCGTAACACCGGGGGCGCCGGCGGGCGCGAGCACGGCGCTAGGGTGCCGACCATGGCCAGACCCCGCAGCGCCGCGGCCGACTGTGCGATTCTCGACGCCACGCGCGCCGCGCTCGTCGAACTCGGCTGGTCCAAGCTGACGATGGGGGACGTGGCGGCCCGCGCGGGGGTGGCCAAGACCACGCTCTACCGGCGCTGGACGGGCAAGAGCGCGCTCGTGGTGGACGCGGTCGCGGTGCTGTTCGACGAGCTGGAACTGCCGGACCGTGGAAGTCTGCACGCCGATGTCGAGGGGGTCGTGCTGTCCTTCGCGGCGCTGCTGGCACGGCCCGAGACCAGCACGTCACTGATGGCGGTGGTCGCCGAATCCACCCGCGACGCGGCGTTGCGCGACCGGCTGCGGTGCGCGGTCGTGGACCGCCAGAAGCGGCTGGTGCTGGACGGCCGCGCGCGGGCCCAGGCACGCGGCGAGCTGCCGCCCGACAGCGATCCGGCGTCGGCGGCGCGGCAGACGGACCTGGTCTTCGACCTCATCGCGGGGGCCGTGGTGCACCGCGCGCTGGTGAGCGGGGAACCGGTGGACGAGGCCTGGGCCGCCGGGTTCGCCACGCTGCTGGTGGCGGGTCTCGGCGCCGCGCACCCCCCAGCCCCGCCCCCGCAGCCCCGGACGCCCCCGGAGCCCTGCTGAGCCGCCTCCGGAGACCCGCAAGAGCCATCGGAGCCCCGGCCGAGTCTCCGGCCGGGGCCCCGGTGAGCGAGAGGGACGGTCAGAACCCCGGCGGCTCCGTGTAGACGCCCCACTCGTCGCGCAGCACACCGCAGATCTCACCGAGCGTCGCCTCCGCGCGAACCGCGTCCAGCATCGGCTCGATCATGTTGGCGTCGCCGCGGGCAGCGTCGAGCATCGCGTCCAGCGCCTTGCGCACGGCCGACTCGTCGCGAGCCTCGCGGCGGGCGCCCAGGGCCCGTACCTGCTCGCGCTCCACCTCGTGGCTGACCCGCAGGATCTCCAGATCGCCGGTTACCGAGCCGGTGTGGCAGTTGACGCCCACGACCCGCTTCTCGTCCTTCTCCAGCGAGCGCTGGTACTGGAAGGCGGCTTCGGCGATCTCGCCGGTGAACCAGCCGTCCTCGATGCCCCGCAGGATGCCGGAGGTCATCGGGCCGACGGGGTGGTTCCCCTCCGGGACGGCACGACGGCCGCGCTCCTTGATCTGCTCGAAGATCTTCTCCGCGTCGGCCTCGATCCGGTCGGTGAGCTGCTCCACGTACCAGGAACCGCCCAGCGGGTCGGCGACGTTGGTGATGCCGGTCTCCTCCATCAGCACCTGCTGCGTGCGCAGGGCGATCTCGGCGGCCTGCTCGCTGGGCAGCGCGAGGGTCTCGTCCAGGGCGTTGGTGTGCAGCGAGTTGGTGCCGCCGAGGACGGCCGAGAGCGCCTCCACGGCGGTGCGCACCACGTTGTTGTACGGCTGCTGGGCGGTGAGCGAGACTCCGGCGGTCTGGGTGTGGAAGCGGAGCCACTGCGCCTTCGGGGAGGTGGCGCCGTACTCGTCGCGCATCCAGCGGGCCCAGATGCGGCGGGCCGCGCGGAACTTGGCGATCTCCTCGAAGAAGTCCAGGTGCGCGTCGAAGAAGAAGGAGAGGCCGGATGCGAAGTGGTTGACGTCCAGGCCGCGGGAGAGCCCCAGCTCGACGTATCCGAAGCCGTCCGCCAGCGTGTACGCCAGCTCCTGCGCGGCAGTGGAGCCCGCCTCGCGGATGTGGTAGCCGGAGACCGAGAGCGGCTTGTAGTCGGGGATGCCGTGCGCGCAGTGCTCCATCAGGTCACCGATCAGCCGCAGATGCGGCTCGGGCTGGAAGAGCCACTCCTTCTGTGCGATGTACTCCTTGAAGATGTCGGTCTGGAGCGTGCCGTTGAGCAGCGCCGGATCGACGCCCTGCCGCTCCGCCGCGACCAGGTACATGCAGAAGACGGGGACGGCGGGCCCGGAGATCGTCATGGAGGTGGTGACGTCGCCCAGCGGGATGCCGCGGAAGAGCTGCTCCATGTCGGAGGCGGAGTCGATGGCGACGCCGCAGTGCCCGACCTCGCCGAGCGACTTCGGCTCGTCGGAGTCGCGGCCCATCAGGGTCGGCATGTCGAAGGCGACGGACAGGCCGCCGCCGCCCGCCTCCAGGATCATCTTGTACCGCTCGTTCGTCTGCTCGGCGTTGCCGAAGCCCGCGAACTGGCGGATGGTCCACGTCCGCCCCCGGTAGCCGGTGGCGTGCAGACCACGGGTGTACGGGTACTCGCCGGGCCAGCCGATGCGCTCGAAGCCCTCGTAGGTGTCCCCGGGGCGCGGGCCGTAGACGGGCTCGACCGGGTCGCCCGAGAGCGTGGTGAAGTCGGCGTCACGCTTGCGGGCCGCGTCATAGCGCGCCTGCCAGCGCTGCCGCCCCTGCTCGATTGCCTCAGCATTCATGCGGTCTCTCGCCTCTCTGCGCTCCCGCACCACGGGGTCCCGGTGCGGCCCCGGACGGGCCGACCCGGGGTGGGGGCCGACGCTGCCGGGAAGCAATTACTAGGACGTCCTACTAAGTGTCCTTCCGTAAGGGCCCTCCGCGCAAGCCATGCAGGGCGAGGGCCCGGTCACAGAGGGCTACAGCCGCCCGCTTCCCGGCGCAGCACCAAGTCCCGCCCTAGACCTTGGCGGGCTCACCGGACGCGCCCGCGAGCAGGGGCTCGACGTCACGCACGACCTGCCGCTCGACGAAGAACGCGGCAGTCGGAATCGTGCCGGAGACCAGCACCCACAGCAGCTTCCCGAACGGCCATCGGGCCTTCTGGCCCAGATCGAAGGCGAAGATCAGATACACGATGTAGAGCACACCGTGGAGCTGCGAGACCACGAACGTGAGGTCCTCGCCCTTGTCGAAGCCGTACTTGAAGATCATGCAGGCGCAGAGCACCAGCAGCATGACGGCGGTGACATAGGCCATCGCCCGGTAGCGGGTCAGGACGCTCTTCTTCATGAGGAAGAGCGTAACGGGCGGTTCGGGGCGATCTCCCCGGACCCCGCCGGGAAGGGCACGGTCCGGGCCGCGCCGGGGCGCGGCCCGGACCGTCAGTCCTCGTCGAAATCCTCTGCCGCCACCCGCAGCGGGCGCAGCAGCCGGAAGATCTCCGCACACTCCTCCGCGTCGTACACACCCAGGCCGAAGTCCACGGCCATCAGCTCCCGGGTGGCCTTCTCGCACACCTCGCGGCCCTTCTCCGTGATGGATGCGAGGGTGCCCCGGCCGTCATTCGGGTTGGGGCGCTTGGCGACCAGACCGGACTTCTGAAGCCGGTCGATCGTGTTGGTGACGGACGTCGGATGGACCATCAGCCGCTCACCGATCTTCGACATCGGCAGCTCGCCGTCATGGGAGAAGGTGAGCAGCACCAGCGCCTCGTAGCGGGCGAACGTCAGATCGTACGGTTTGACGACGGCGTCCACCTGGGCGAGCAGAATCTGGTGCGCGCGCATCACGGAGGTGATCGCGGCCATCGAGGGCGCGGACCCCCATCTGCGAGTCCAGAGCTCATCGGCGCGGGCGATCGGGTCGAACGGCAGGCTGAGCGGCTTCGGCACGCATCCGACCCTACCGGGCGGTCACTTGACGGGCACAGGTGTCTCAGCAAGCGGTCCCCGCCCGACAGACCGCACCGCCCGCACGGCGAACAGCACGCACACGGTACCCGCCGCACCCGCCCCCGCGGCGACCCAGTGCGGCGGCACGAACTCCGCCGCCAGGCCGCCCGCCGCCATTCCGACCCCCTGCCCGGTCATCAGACCGCCGGACATCACCGTCATCGCCCGGCCCCGCTGCGCCTCGGGGACCGCGTCGAAGAACCACCGGTCCAGCCCGAGGATGTACGCCATCCCGGCGCCCGCGAGCAGCAGCGCGGCCAACGCGAGCGGCAGCCCCGGACGGACGGCGAAGACCAGCAGCGGCAGCAGCAGACAGCCCGCCAGCGGCAGCACCAGCCGCTCCCTCGCCCTCGGGGTGAGCCAGGCGCCGACGGCCAGCTCCGCTGCGGCGGAACCGACGGGCATCGCGGCGAGCAGCAGCCCGACCACCGCCGGACCGGACCCGAGCTCCTTGGCGTACGGCGCGGCCAGCGCCTCCGGGACGACGACGAAGGCGGGCGGCAGCCAGCTCAGTGCGAGCAGCGCGCGGATGCGGGGATCGGCGAACAGGGCCCGGGTGCCGCCCCCGTGCCGGGCCGTGGCCGTCGGCGGGCGCAGCCGGGTGCGCGTGGCAAGGATCAGCGCCGAGCCGAGGAAACAGCCGACCGTGATCAGCAGCGCTGAGCGGGCGCTGACGAGGATCAGCAGCAGACCCGCCGCCGCGTACCCGACGATCTGTGCGCTCTGCGCCACGATCCGGATCAGCGAGCGCGCCAGGACGAAGCCGTCGCCGTCCAGGATCTCGCCGAGGCTGGCTGCCCGTACTCCGCCGAAGAGGGGCTGGACGAACGCGGACAGGGCGCGCAGCACCAGCAGCAGCGCGATCGGGACGCCCGGCACCACCATCGCCGCGACGCACAGCGCGCACAGCAGGTCGCAGCCCACCAGGATGCGCCGGGCGGGGTAGCGGTCGGCGATCGGTGCCAGCACGGCACCGCCGACGGCGAACGGCAGGAAGCCGGCGGCGAAGGTGAGGGCGGAGAGCAGCGGGGAGCCGGTCTCGGCGAAGACGAGTACGGGGAGGGCGATGTGCGAGACGACGCTGCCCAGCATGGACAGCACGTGCGCGGCGAAGACGGCGCGGAACTCGGCTACGGCGAAGACCTCGCGGTAGCTGCCGCCGGTGGTGCGGGGCGGCGCGGGGGTCTCGGGTGCCGGCTGGGCCGACCGTTCTGGCTGGGCTTTCCGGGCTTTCTCGGCTTTCTGGGCTGGCATCAGGGCAGCCTGCCGGGGTGCGCGGCGGCGACGTAGTGTTTCGTGGCAGCACGAATCACCTCGGGAGAGCGGAACCGGGCAGCCATGCCGTACCAGATGCACTTCGGTGCCGAGGACTTGCTCAACTGCCGTTTCGCGCTGTCACCCTCCTGGGAGACCCAGCAGGCCGTCCGGCTGCTGGCCCATCCCGGCGGCTGGAGCCATCATCTGCCGTGGCTGCGGCAGAGCACCGGGACGGCGAAGGGGCTCGGGCTGGAGCCGCTGTGGCTGCTGATGCCCGGGCGGGGATACACGCCCGACTTCCTGTGCCCGCCGCCGACCGGACCCGCCACCTCCTTCGACGAGGAGATGGCCGAGGTGCGGGCGACCGATCCGGCACTCGCCCACGCGGAGCTGGTCCGCTCGCTGGCCGACACCCCGGGCGCGGCGGAATCCCCCGAGGGAGAGGCGATGCTCGCCGACCCCGCAGCGGCCGTACGGCAGCTGGCCGACGCCAAGACCCGCGCCTGGGAGGTGCTGGTCGCCCCGCACTGGCCACGACTGCGGGCACTGCTGGAAGCGGACATCGCCTTCCACACCCGCAGGCTGGCCGACGGCGGGCTCGCCGCCCTCTTCGACGGACTGCACCCCGAGGTCTCCTGGACGGACGGCACGCTGACGGTCAACCACTGCTACCAGTACACCCGCACATTGGGCGGCACCGGGCTGACGCTGGTCCCCAGCGTGTTCGCCTGGCCGCATGTGGTCAGCGGCTTCGAGCCGCCGTGGCAGCCCGCCGTCGTCTATCCGGCGCGCGGCATCGGGGCGCTGTGGTCGGAGCCCGCGGCGGACACCCCGGCGGCGCTGGTGCGGCTGCTCGGCACGAACCGGGCGGCCATCCTGGCCGCGCTGGAGCAGCCCGCGTCGACGACGGGGCTGGCCGCCCGGCTCGGGCTCGCGCCGTCCTCGGTCTCGGTCCATCTCTCGGCGCTGCGCGGCGCGGGGCTCCTGACGTCGTACCGTCTGCGCCACCAGGTGCTGTACGAGCGGACCCCGCTCGGGATCGCCCTGGCGCAGGCCCGTACCTGAGGGCTCAGCGCTGGGCCGAGGTGGTGGCGAAAGCCGGTGCCGTTTCGCCCTGGCCCGGCGCTCCGGCGGGGATGGTGGTGCGGGCGAGGTCCGTCACGCCGCCCGGAGAGCCGTCCGCCGCTCCAGCCGCCTCGGCCGCGCCGCCCGGGGCAGCGGGCGCGCGCCACGCGCGGAGCTTCCGCGCTGCCGCGGGCAGCAGTTCCCGGATCCGGTGCTCGTCCCTGCCCTGTGCGTACCACCAGACCACCGCCGGGCCCAGTGCGACGGCCAGCGCCAGCAGCGACCACACCCGCATCGCCACATGGGTGTGCCCCAGCACGGCGGAGGCGGTCAGGGAGACGCCCACGGCAGCCGCCCACCACAGATGCGTACGGAAGGTGGCGGGCTGGTCGAGGCTGACCGATCCGCCCTTGGGGGTGACCACGAAACGGCACGGCCTGCGGAAGGCCGCCGCGATCAGGGAGCGGGCGTAGATGGGCGCGGAGAGGGCCGACATCAGCATTCCGGCCAGCCCCGTGGAGCCCTTGGGTTCGTGCGGCGAGACGTTGTGCCGCCGGTTCCACAGGTAGAGCCCGATCTGCAGCGCCGCCGCGTCCCCGTAGAACATCAGCCACAGCGACGGCGGGACCTGGGTGCCGGAGGCGCCGACCCAGAGGAAGAGGGTGCAGCTCAGGGCGCCGAGCATCCAGGTGAGACCGCTCATCGGATAGTAGGCGAGCATCAGCGAATAGCTCAGCAGCCGCCCGGCCGAGTGGCGGTGCGGGGTGCGGCCGAACTGGGTGAGCAGAGTCTCGTAGGTGCCGCGCGACCAGCGCAGCTGCTGGGTGAAGAAATCAGTCCAGGACTCCGGGCCCTCGCCGACGGCCAGGACGTCCGGGGTGTAGACGGAGCGCCACCGCCTGCGGGTTTCCGGATTGCGCCGCCGGTGCAGCTCGAAGCCCGTCGCCATGTCCTCGGTGATCGAGTCGCGCAGCCCGCCGATGGACTTCAGCGCGGAGACGCGCACGCAGTTGTTGGTGCCGACGAACATCGGCGAGCCGTAGCGGTTGCCCGCCCGCTGGATCAGGGCGTGGAAGAGGAACTGCTGGCTCTCGGCGAACTTGGTGACGATCCCCCGGTAGTTGCCGTACACCTGCGGCCCGACGACGAAGGCGACGTCCGGGTCGCGGAAGTAGCCGAGCATCCGCTCCAGGAAGGCGGGCAGCGGTACGTGGTCGGTGTCGACCGAGGCGAAGAACTCGTAGTCGTCGCCGTGCGCGTCCAGCCAGGAGTTGTAGTTGCCGTGCTTGGTCTTCGCCCGATGGGGTCCACGGGGGCGGTTCCAGTCCTCGACGCCCTTTCGGGTGAAGTGATGCACCCCCAGTTCCGCGCAGAGCGCGCGGGCATCCGGGTCGTCGCCCTCGTCCAGCAGCCAGACATGCAGCCTGCCCCGGTGACGCACTCGGACCGCGGCCTCCAGGGTGGCCCGGACCATCGAGAGCGGTTCCTTGCCGGGCACGTAGGTGGTCAGGAACGCCACCCGGGTGCCCATCCTGGGCCGTACGGGTATCGGATCGCAGGCCACCAGCGTGGCGTGGGCGACGGAGACGACATTGATCAGCCGGAAGACCTCGATCAGCCCGAGCGAGACGAGCATCACGGCGTCGGCACCGACAAGCCACGGCGGGCCCTCGCTCCGCTCCGCCCAGTGCGAGGGCCACATCAGCCAGATCAGCATGACGAGGCAGGCGCTGGGCGCCGCGCCCAGGAGGAGTGTCGCCCGTACGCGGTGCCGCCCGCGGGAGAGGAGGCTGCGGTAGCGGACCCGGTACTCGGGCCCCGCGCGGGTGAGGGGTCCGGCGAGCCGGCTGTAGGTCTCGTAGTCGTAGGCCTCCGGCGCCACAGTCCCTCCAGCCCGTCGACTTAGCCGATATGCCCACCAAAATGGACATAAAGAACCGTGTCGAACTGGGAGGGTCCGAGCGGGCGGCACTGCCTCCTCGCACCGTCTCAGCGGCGCCTCAGCGCCGCCTCACGCCGTCCCCGACGGTGTCGCTCCGTCAGGCGAGGTGCCGCTCCACGGTTTCCACCTTCGAGGTCAGACCGTCGGTGACGCCCGGCCGGATGTCGGCCTTCAGGACGAGCGAGACGCGGGGGGCGCGCGCCTCGACGGCGGCGACCGCGCGGCGTACGACCTCCATGCACTCCTCCCAGTCGCCCTCGAGGGAGGTGAACATCGCGTCCGTGCGGTGCGGCAGCCCCGACTCGCGCACCACGCGCACCGCCTCGGCGACCAGCTCACCCACGTCCTCGCCGACACCCAGCGGTGTGACGGAGAAGGCGACGATCACTTGTTGACCACGCCCCCGACCCGCTCCTGACGGGCACGCGCGGCGATGACCCCGGCACGCTCGTCGCGCTTGAGCACCCGGTCGCCGTAGAGGCCGCCGAAGGGCAGCAGGGCGAGCAGGAAGAAGAACCCGACCCGCTTGAGCGGCCACTTCGTGCGCTTCCACACATCGGCGAGCAGCACGACGTACGCGACGAAGAGCACGCCGTGGATGACGCCCAGCGGCATCATCAGGAAGTCGATGTCCGAGACCCGGCTGAGCAGCGAGCCGAAGAGCAGCAGGGCCGGGAAGGAAAGCGCCTCCGGTACGGAGACGAGCCGCAGTCGGTGCAGTGCGGCAGCAGTCTTGATGTCCACAGGGTGCCTTCGTGAGTGCGTCGGGAAAACGGACGTCGCCCTGCGCTCCTCCGGGCTCCCCCCACCCCGCGCGGCGCACGAGCCCGGCCATTCTCTCAGAGCCGGTCGGATGCACCCGGACCGGGCCGCGCACGACCCGAGCCCGGCGCGTGCGGCAGCCCGTCCGGGGGACGGTCCAGAAGAGGGGGCCTGGTATCCGTGCTCTTGGCCCGATAAGTTCACCCCTGTGGCTCAGTTTCTGCTTCAGGGTGGCAAGGTCCTCGCCGTGACACTCACCGGCGACGCCGTACAGGCGAAGAACGGCTCGATGGTCGCGTACGACGGCCAGATGGCCTTCAAGAAGATGTCCGGCGGCGGGGAGGGCCTGCGCGGCATGGTCACCCGCCGGATCACCGGCGAGCAGCTGACCGTCATGGAGGTCAAGGGGCAGGGCACCTGCTACTTCGCGGACCGGGCCGCCGACATCAGCCTGGTCCGGCTCAGCGGCGAGAAGCTGCATGTCGAAGCGAGCAATCTGCTGTGCACGGAGGCCGCCCTGCGCACCGGCACCACCTTCACCGGCGTACGCGGCGCCGCCCAGGGCAGCGGGCTGTTCACCACGACGGTGGAGGGCAGCGGCCAGGCGGCGCTGATCTCCGACGGACCGGCCGTCGTGCTGCGGGTCGGCCAGGGCACGCCGCTACAGGTCGACCCGGGCGCCTACGTCGCCCACACCGGCGACCTGCGGCAGAGCTTCCAGTCCGGAGTGAGCTTCCGCACCTTCATGGGCGAGGGCTCGGGCGAGGCCTTCCAGGTCCGCTTCGAGGGCGACGGGCTGGTCTATGTGCAGCCCAGCGAGCGGAACACCCTGGGGGGCGAGATCTGATGCCGTTCCACGAGATCAACTCGAAGCTTGTCGAGGCGCGGGTGGTGCCGGGCCAGCGCCTCTTCAGCCAGCGCGGCGCGATGATCGCCTACCGGGGCGAGGTGTCCTTCACTCCCAACAGGGCGAGCGGGCAGGGCGGCGTGATGTCCATGATCGGGAGGCGGGTGGCGGGCGAGGCCGCCCCGCTGATGACCGTGGAGGGCAACGGCACGGTGATGTTCGGGCACGGCGGCCACCACATCCAGGTGGTGGAGCTGGACGGCGACACCCTGTGCGTCGAGGCCGACCGGCTGCTGGCCTTCGACGGCTCGCTGGAGCAGGGCACGATGTTCATGGGCTCGCAGGGCGGGGTGATGGGCATGGTGCGCGGCCAGGTCACCGGGCAGGGGCTGTTCACCACCACCCTCAAGGGCAGGGGCTCGGTCGCCGTGATGGCGCACGGCGGCGTCCTGGAGCTGCCGATCACCCCGGGCCGTCCCGTCCATGTCGATCCGCAGGCCTATGTGGCCCACCACGGCGACGTACGCAACAAGCTGTCCACCGCGCTCGGCTGGCGGGACATGGTCGGGCGGGGCTCCGGCGAGGCGTTCCAGCTGGAGCTGTCGGGAGACGGCGCGGTGTTCGTGCAGGCGAGCGAGGAGAAGCTGTGAGCGGACCAACGGGACCGAGCGGTCCGGCAGGCCCCGGGGGCCCGGCCGTCTTCGACTTCCACACCCTGCCGTCGGACGACAACGTCAACCCGTACACCTTCTGTGTGGACCTGCACGGGCAGTGGTTCCTGCAGAAGGGGAAGATGATCGCCTACTTCGGGCAGATCAGCTTCAACGGCATCGGGCACGGCCCGCTGGACCGGCTGGTCTCCGGCAGCTTCCACTCCCCGCTGCACGCCTCCGACTGGGTGGTGGCCGAGGGGCAGGGCAAGATGCTGCTCGCGGATCGCGCGTTCGACGTCAACTCGTACGACCTGGAGGAGGGCAACCTCACCATCCGCTCCGGCAATCTGCTGGCCTTCGAGCCGACGCTGTCGCTCAAGCAGTCGATCATCCCCGGCTTCCTGACGCTGATCGGGACGGGCAAGTTCGTCGCCGCTTCCAACGGCCAGGTGCACTTCGTGGAACCGCCGGTCCGGGTCGACCCGCAGGCCCTCGTCGGCTGGGCGGACTGCCCCTCGCCCTGCCACCACTACGACCACCAGTACATGCGCGGGGTCATGGGCGGCGTCCGGGCGCTGACCGGCCTGGGCGGCGCCTCCGGTGAGGAGCACCAGTTCGAGTTCTCCGGCGCGGGCTCGGTGCTCATCCAGTCCACGGAGGTGCTCATGCCGGAACAGGCGACCGGCGGCGTCCCGCAGCAGGCGGGGGGGCCGGGCGGCGGGCAGCAGGGCCGGTCGGGCCAGCCGGGCCGTACCGGCGGGCAGACACCGCGGATGCCGGGTCAGCTCGGCGACCTGCAACGGCGCTTCGGACTTTGAACACCCGATTACGGATCCCTCGGTAAGGTCGACAGGTATGAACCCCGAAAACAGCGCCCCCTGGCTCAATGACGAAGAACAGCGGGTGTGGCGCACGCATCTGGAGGTCAGTCGCCTCCTCATGCACCAGCTGGAGCGCGATCTCCAACCGTTCGGCCTCACGAACAACGACTACGAGATCCTGGTCAACCTCTCCGAGTCGGAGGAGCGCCGGATGCGGATGAGTGAGCTGGCCACCCGCACCCTCCAGTCGAAGAGCAGGCTGTCCCACCAGATCACCAGGATGGAGAACAGCGGCCTGGTCAGACGGGAGAGCTGCGACTCGGACAAGCGCGGCCTCTTCGCGGTGCTCACCGAGCACGGCTGGGAGACCATGCTCAGCGTCGCACCGCACCATGTCTCCTCCGTGCGGCGGCACTTCATCGACCTGCTGCCGGAGGACAGCCTCAGCGAGCTGCAGAAGTCACTGTCCCCGGTCGCTCTCCATCTGCACGGTCAGCGGGATTCCTGACGGGATCGGCGGGACTACGGGGGCCTACGGCCTGTCGTCTGGCTCGGGCCCGACCGGCCCGACCGGCCCGACCGGCCCGACCGGCAGCCTCAGCTGGAACACGGCCCCGCCTTCCGGGGCCGTGTCGACGTCCAGCGTGCCGCCGTGCCGCCGCGCCACATCGCGGGCGATGGCCAGCCCGAGCCCGGCGCCTCCCTCATCGCGCGTGCGGGCGTCGTCGAGGCGAACGAAGCGCTCGAAGATCCGCTCGCGCTCCGTCTCCGGGATCCCGGCACCGTCGTCGGCAACCTCCAGCAGCGCCTCGCCCCCACTGACGCGCACCTCCACACGTACGGCGGCCGCCGCGTGCCGCTGGGCGTTGTCCAGCAGGTTGCCGAGCACCCGGGCCAGCTGCCCGCGCGAGCCCACCACCTCGATGTCGGCCAGCTGGTCGCACGTCACCGGCAGCCGGTCGCCCACCCGCTGGTCCAGCTCCTCCCGTACCAGCGCCGACAGCGCCACCGGGGCCTCCCCCGGACGCTCCCCCGCGTCGAGCCGGGCGAGCAGCAGCAGATCGGCCGCGAGTCCCTGGAGCCGTACGGTGTCCTGCACCGCCCCGTCCACATCCAGCAGCTCGGGATGGGCGGCGCCCACCTCCAGCTGGGTGCGCAGGGAGGCGATGGGGCTGCGCAGCTCGTGCGAGGCGTCCGCCACGAAGCGGCGCTGCCGCTCTGTTGACGCCTCCAGCGCGCTGAGCGTCTCATTCGTCGTACGGGCCAGTCGGGCCACCTCGTCGCGAGCCTCCGGTTCCGGCACCCGGCGGGTCAGGTCGGTGCTCGCGGTGATCTCCGCCAGCTCCTGGCGGATGCCCTCCACCGGCCGCAGCGCGCGACGCGTCACCAGCCAGGTGACCCCGGCCACCACCGCCAGCACGGCGGGCAGCCCGATCAGCATGGTGCGGCTGACCGAGCCGACTGCCTCCTCCTGGTCGGCGAGCGAAGACCCGGCGTAGACGGTAACCGGGGTGCCGTCGCGGGTCACGCTCTGGACGCCGACGAGGCGGAAGTCCTGCTCGCCGGTGGCGTCGGCGGCGGAGACGGGCTCCCCGTCGGAGTCGACGGGGAGGGAGAGGGTCTCGTCGTCGCTGTTGCGGTCGACGGCGACCGGCTCCGGAGAGCGGGACTGCGGCGGCGGCGCGGGAGTGTCGTCGTCATCCGCGTCGTCCGCACCCTCGTCGTCATCGGAGTCGTTCTCGGAGTCGTTTTCGGAGTCGTTTTCGGGGCCGTCGTCCGAGTCGTCGTCGGAGTCACCCTCCGTACGGGTGGGCTCCGGCTCCGGCTCCGGCTTTGGCTTCTGCGGCGGGCGGTGGAAGTCCGCCACCGCGGGAGCACCCCGCAGCCCCTCGGACGCGCCGAGCACCGCCCCGTCGGCGTCCACGACCTGCACCGGCTGGTCGCTCTCCAGCCCCTCGATGCCGTCGATCCGCCGCGCGGTGACGTCCGCCGCCTGCGCCGCCACCTCGCGGGCGGCCGACTCCGCCTCCAGCCGCGCGTTGTCGGCCAGCCCGCCCCGCAGCACCGAGATCACCGCCAGCCCGGCGGCCACCAGTGCCACGGCCACGACGACCGTCGCGCCGATCGCGGCCCTGGTACGTACCGAGCCCCTACGCACCCGCGTCCACCAGCCGGTATCCGGCGCCGCGTACGGTGCCGATCCATCCCGCGCCGAGCTTGCGGCGCAGCGCGCTCACATAGACCTCGACGATGTTGACGTCCCCGTCGTACGCGAAATCCCAGGCGTGCTCCAGGATCTCCGCCTTGGAAACCACCTCGCCCGCCCTCGTCGCCAGCTGCTCCAGCACGGCGAACTCCTTGGCGGTCAGGCTCACCTCCCGCTCACCGACCGCGACCCGGCGGGTGGCCGGTTCCACGGTCAGCCGCCCCAGCCGCAGCACGGCGGCGGCGCCGCGGGTGCGGCGGCGCAGCAGGGCCCGTACGCGGGCGACGAGCACCACATAGGAGAAGGGCTTCGTCAGGTAGTCGTCGGCGCCGGTGTCCAGGCCCTCGGCCTCGTCGTACTCGCCGTCCTTGGCCGTGAGCATGAGGATCGGCGTCTCGTGCCCGGCCGCACGCAGGGCGCCGCACACGCGGTAGCCGTTCATGCCCGGCAGCATGATGTCGAGGATGACCAGGTCGTACACGCCTTCGCTCGCGCGGTGCAGACCCTCCAGCCCGTCGTGGACCACATCGACGGCGAAACCCTCGGCGGTGAGTCCTCCGGCGAGCGACAGGGCGAGCCGCCGTTCGTCTTCCACGATCAACAGGCGCATGGGTCCAGCTTGCCCGAAGCTTGCTGAAGGGATCTTCAGGGAGCTTCAGCGGAGCTTCAGCCACGGCTTGCGACGGTAGGGCACATCAACGACCGCCCAGGAAGGCACACACCATGAGCCGTACGTCCTCGAACAAGCGCAGGCTTCTCATCTCCGCCATCGCCGCCGCCGCACTCGCCGTCGGCGGCACCACCGCCGCCGCCTTCACCTCCGACTCGGACGACGGGTCGGGCAGCACGGACTCCGCCGCCACGACGGCCCAGGCCGGCACGCAGTCCGTCGTGACCGACGACCGCGACGACCGGGGCGACGACGGCAAGGACGACCGCGACGACCGGGGCGAGGACGACGCCGACGACAAGGACGGCACGGACGACGACGCCAAGAACCTGACCGAGGCGACTCTCACCGCCAAGCAGGCCGTCGACAAGGCCCTCGCCTCCGTCCCGGGCACCGTGCAGTCCCTCGACCTGGATGACGACGACGACCACAACGGCCTGGTCTGGGAGGCGGACGTCCTCGGCAAGGACGACAAGTGGCACGAGCTCACCATCGACGCGACCAACGGCAAGATCCTGGCCAACCACCTCGACCAGGACGACGACACGAACGACGACAGCTCCGACGACGACTCTGACGACGGCAAGGACGACAGCAAGGACGACAGCGACGACGGCGCGGGCGACGACGACTGACCCGCCCGTCACCCCGCCGGAGGCAACCCGGCGGAGCCCCGGACATCCAAGGTGGCCGTCACCGCATCGCGGTGACGGCCACCGGGTTCGACTGGAGCCCGGCCCCTTCCGCCCCGGGCATGGCAGCCTGTGGGCATGCAGCGCCAGAGGGACGACGCCAGGACCGGCAGCAGGCTCACATGTATGGGCTGTCTCGCCGGTCTGGTCGTCGCGCTCGCCGTCCCGCTGTGGGGCATTGCCTTCTACTTCGTCGCAGCCCTCTTCGGCTGATTCCGCCCCGCACCACGCACCCGAGGAAGCAGTGCCGGGCAGAAGAGCAGCGGCTGCCTACTCGGCGCCGAGCGAATCGCGTGCACAACGGGCACTCCGACAACCTGCCCTGCGGTCACCGAGGCGGAACGCTGCGGGAGCGCTACTCGGTGGCCTTCAGGCCCGCGATCAGTTCGTCGGCGGCCGTGTAGGGGTCGAGGGAGCCGCTGACGATGCGTTCGGCGAGGGCGTCGAGGCGGCGGGGGCCGCCGAGGCCGCCCATGCGTTCGCGCAGGGCGGTGACCGCGATGGTCTCGATCTCGTGTGCGGCCCGGCGGGCGCGGCGCTCGGCGAGGACGCCGCGCTCCTCCATCCACGCCCGGTGCTTCTCCAGGGCCTCGACCACCTCGTCCAGGCCCTCGCTGCGTGCCGCGACCGTCTTGACGATGGGCGGACGCCAGTCGCCGGGCCCGCGGGCCTCACCCAGGCCCAGCATGTGGTTCAGCTCGCGGACGGTGGCGTCCGCGCCGTCCCGGTCGGCCTTGTTCACCACGTAGACGTCGCCGATCTCCAGGATTCCCGCCTTCGCCGCCTGGATGCCGTCCCCCATGCCGGGGGCCAGCAGGACGACGCTGGTGTCGGCCTGCGCGGCGATCTCCACTTCGGACTGCCCGACACCGACCGTCTCGACGATGATCACCTCGCAGCCCGCCGCGTCCAGCACCCGGATCGCCTGCGGTGCCGCCCAGGCCAGGCCGCCGAGGTGCCCGCGGGTGGCCATGGAGCGGATGTAGACGCCGGGGTCGGAGGCGTGCTCGCTCATCCGCACCCGGTCGCCGAGCAGCGCGCCGCCCGAGAAGGGCGAGGAGGGGTCGACGGCCAGCACCGCGACCCGCTTTCCGGCCCGCCGGTACGCCGAGACCAGCGCGGAGGTGGAGGTCGACTTGCCCACTCCGGGGGAACCGGTGAGGCCGACGACGTACGCGTTGCCGCAGCGCGGTGCGAGCGCCGACATCACCTCGCGGAGCTGCGGTGACGCCCCCTCCACCAGGGAGATCAACCGGGCCACGGCGCGCGGCCGTCCCTCCCGCGCCTGTGCCACCAGTGTGGGGACGTCCACCATCGGTTCGAGCTCCTCTGTTCACACGGCCGCCGCGTGGCGTCGCACGCGCCGGACCACTGTTCGTACAAGCCGCGGTTCGTACGGACCGCTACTCGCCCGGGACGCGGACGATCAGCGCGTCGCCCTGCCCGCCGCCCCCGCACAGGCCGGCCGCGCCGGTGCCGCCGCCGCGCCGCCGGAGTTCGAGCGCCAGATGCAGCACGATACGGGCTCCGGACATCCCGATCGGATGGCCCAGGGCGATGGCGCCTCCGTTGACGTTCACCTTCTCGGGGGACACGCCCAGGTCCTTCAGTGACTGCACGCACACGGCCGCAAACGCTTCGTTGATCTCGACGAGGTCGAGGTCGTCGACCGAGAGGCCGTCCTTCTTCAGCGCCTGCTGGATCGCGTTCGACGGCTGCGACTGGAGGGAGTTGTCCGGGCCCGCGACGTTCCCGTGCGCGCCGATCTCGGCAATCCACTCCAGGCCCAGTTCCTCGGCCTTGGCCCGGCTCATCACGACCACCGCGGCGGCGCCGTCCGAGATCTGCGAGGCGGAACCAGCGGTGATCGTCCCGTCCTTGGTGAACGCGGGGCGGAGCTTGCTCAGCGACTCGGCGGTGGTGTCGGCGCGGATGCCCTCGTCCTCGGAGAAGACCACCGGCTCACCGCGCCGCTGCGGGATCTCGACGGGGGTGATCTCGGCGGCGAAGATCCCGTCCCGCTGTGCGGCGGCGGCCTTCTGGTGCGAGGCGGCGGCGATGGCGTCCTGCTCGGGGCGCTTGATGCCGAGCCGGGTGTTGTGCTTCTCGGTCGACTCCCCCATCGCGATGTTCTCGAAGGAGTCGGTGAGCCCGTCGTGCGCCATGGAGTCCAGCACCTCCAGCGCGCCGTACTTGTAGCCCTCCCGGGACTTCGGCAGCAGGTGCGGTGCGTTGGTCATCGATTCCTGGCCGCCCGCGACGATCACGTCGAACTCCCCGGCCCGCACCAGCTGGTCGGCGAGGGCGATGGCGTCGAGGCCGGAGAGGCAGACCTTGTTCACCGTGAGTGCCGGGACGTGCATCGGGATGCCCGCCTTCACCGCGGCCTGCCGGGCCGGGATCTGGCCCGCACCGGCCTGCAGCACCTGGCCCATGATGACGTACTCGACCTGGTCTGAGCTGATTCCCGCGCGCTCCAGGGCCGCCTTGATGGCGAAGCCGCCCAGGTCGGCTCCGGAGAAGGACTTCAGGGACCCGAGCAGGCGGCCCATGGGCGTACGGGCTCCTGCGACGATCACCGAGGTGGTGCCGGGGGGCGTGCCAGTCGTGCCGGTCGTGCCAGACATGAGGTTCCTCTTCCAGCTGGAAGTTAACGAGGGTTATCTCCAAGATACTGAGCGGTACTCCGTCCGGTCACCGGTCAGCCGGTGTGACCGTGCGCACGTTGCGTAATCGGACCGGAAAGGGCTCACTGTTTCCATGCTGAACCCCATGCTGACGCGTATCGACCACATCGGGATCGCCTGCTTCAACCTGGACACGACAGTCGAGTTCTACCGCGCCACCTACGGCTTCGAGGTCTTCCACACCGAGGTCAACGAGGAACAGGGTGTGCGGGAGGCGATGCTGCGGATCAACGGCACGGATGACGGCGGCGCCTCGTACATCCAGCTGCTGGAGCCGGTGCGGCCGGATTCGACAGTCGCCAAGTGGCTGGAGCGGCACGGCGAGGGCGTCCACCACATCGCCTTCGGCACCGCCGACGTCGACGGCGCCGCGGCCACCGTCGCAGAGCGTGGCGTCCGGGTTCTCTACGACGAACCGCGTCGCGGTTCCATGGACTCCCGGATCACCTTCCTGCACCCCAAGGACTGCCATGGTGTCCTCACCGAGTTGGTCACCTCCGCGTCGCCCTCCGCCACAACGGACCACTGACGTCCGCTTCCCTGGCCGGTAGAGTGGCTGCGGGGCGGGCTCTCCAGGACCCGTGGAGGGTTCCGGGCTGCGCTCGGTCCACGTTCCGCCGATGATCTGACACCATTTCCCCTGCACGGCATCGGGAATGGCCAGTTCACTTCAAAACGACCAGGGGACGGATGGGACCGCGCAGTGCCGGGCTACGAGGCTGACGACCACCTCTCGCAGTTCGAGGCCGAGATGGAGCGGCTCAAGAAAGAGCGCGAGAAGGCCGTCGAACACGCCGACGACCTCGGCTACCAGGTCGAAGTGCTGCGCGCCAAACTGCACGAGGCGCGCCGCGCCCTCGCCACGCGCCCCGCCGGTTACGAGAATCTCTCGCACCAGGCCGAACAGCTGCTTCACAACGCCCAGATCCAGGCCGACCAGCTGCGCGCCGACGCCGAGCGGGAACTGCGCGATGTCCGCGCCCAGACGCAGCGGCTGATGCAGGAGCAGGGAGAGGCGCAGTCCCGGCTGGAGTCCGAGCTGCACTCGGAGGCCGTGCGCCGCAGACAGCAGCTGGACCAGGAGCTGTCGGAGCGCCGCGCCACCGTCGAGTCGCACGTCAACGAGAACGTCGCCTGGGCCGAGCAGCTGCGCACCCGCACGGAGCAGCAGGCCCGCCGTCTGATGGAGGAGACCAGGGCCGAGACGGAGCGCTCGCTGGCCACCGCGCGCGCCGAGGCCCAGCGGCTCACCGAGGAGTCGCGGCACCGGCTGAGCAGCGAGGCGGAAAGCGCCCGCTCAGAGGCTGAGGCCATCCTGCGCCGGGCCCGTACGGACGCCGAGCGGCTGCTGGGCGCCGCCTCGGCGCAGGCCCAGGAGGCCACTGACCAGGCCGAGCAGCTGCGCGCCAGCACCAGCACCGAGACGGAGGCCAGCCGGCGCGAGGCCGCCGAGCTGATGCGCCGCGCCGAGGAGCGGATCCAGGAGGCCGAGTCGTCCCTTCGGGAGGCGCGCACCGAGGCCGCCAAGGCGCTCGAGGAGGCCCAGGAGGAGGCGGCCAAGCGGCTGGCTGACTCCGAGTCGGTCAACGAGCAGCGGGTCCGCACGGCAAAGGCCGAGGTCGCCCGGATGGTCGGCGCGGCCACCAAGGAGTCGGAGTCGCTCAAGGCGGAGGCCGAGCAGCTGCGCGCGGACGCCCGTACGGAGGCCGACCGGCTGATCGCGGAGGCCAGGGAGGACGCCCGCACCCGTACGGCCGAGGAGTCGGCGAACCAGCTGGCCGAGGCCGCCCGCACCGCAGAGGAGGTGCTCAACAAGGCGTCCGAGGAGGCGAAGGCCACCACCAAGGCGGCCTCCGAGGAGGCGGAGCGCCTGCGCCGGGAGGCCGAGGAGGAGGCCGACCGGCTGCGTGCCGAGGCGCACGACACGGCCGAGGAGCTCAAGGGCGCCGCCAAGGACGACACGAAGGAGTACCGCGCAAAGACGGTCGCCCTCCAGGAGGAGGCGCGGCGGCTGCGCGGCGAGGCCGAGCAACTGGGCGCCGAGGCCGCGGAGGAGGGCGAGCGGATCCGCGGCGAGGCACGCCGTGAGGCGGTGCAGCAGATCGAGGAGGCCGCGAGCAGCGCCGAGGAGCTGCTGGCCAAGGCCAGGGCGGACGCGGAGGAGGTCCGCGGGGACGCCACGGCGGAGAGCGAGCGGGTCCGTACCGAGGCGGCCGAGCGGGCGACCGCGCTGCGCGAACAGGCAGAGGAGGCGCTGGAGTCGGCGCGCGCCGAAGCCGAGGAAGTGCGCGCCGGCGCCGAGGAGCAGGCCGGGCGCACCCGCGCCGAGGCGGACGCGGCGGGGCAGCGGGTCCGGGAGGACGCCGACCAGGCCGCCGCCGACCGCAAGGCGGAGGCCGCCCAGGAGCTGGAGCGGCTGCGCACGGAGGCCGAGCAGAAGGTCGCCGAGGCCGAGCAGGCGCTCCAGGACGCGCGGTCCGAGGCGGAGCGGCTGCGGGAGGATTCACGGAGCGAGGCGGAGCGGCTGCGCGCGGAGGCCGCCGAGCGCCGTCGCGTCGCCCAGGAGCAGGCGGAGGAGGAAGCGGAGCGGCTGCGCACGGAAGCCGCGGCGGATGCCGCGCAGTCCCGCGCCGAGGGCGAGTCGGTGGCCGTGCAGCTGCGCACCGAGGCCGCCTCGGAGGCCGAGCAGCTGCGCACCGAGGCCCAGGAGACGGCCGACCGGGTGCGGGCCGAGGCGGACGCGGCGGCGGAGCGTACGAACGCGGAGGCGGCCGAGGCCCTCTCCGCCGCCCAGGAGGAGGCCGCGCGCCGCCGCCGGGAGGCGGAGGAGCTGCTCGCGGACGCCCGCGAGGAGGCGCACCGCGAGCGCACCGCGGCCCGCGAGCAGGGCGAGGAGCTGCTCGCCTCGGCGCGGCAGCGCACCGAGGAGGCGCAGGCGGCGGCTGCCACGCTGGTCGAGGAGGCCGAGCGGCGGGCGGCCGGTCTGGTGTCCGCGGGCGAGGAGTCCGCGCGGCAGATCCGGGAGTCGGTGGCCGGGCTGCACGAGCAGGCGGAGCTGGATGTCGCGGCGCTGCGTGCCGCCGCCGAGGAGGACGCGGCGAAGCTGCGCCGGGAGGCGCGGGAGGAGACGGACGCCGCCAAGGCGATGGCGGAGCGTGCGGTCTCGGAGGCGCTCGAGGAGTCCGAGCAGGCCCGCGCGGAGGCCGAGCGGATGCGGGACGAAGCCCGCGATGACGCGGCGCGGAAGCGGGGCGAGGCGGCCGAGCAGGCCGATCAGCTGCTGGCGAAGGCGGAGGAGGAGGCCCGGCGCAGCGCCGCCGCCGCGGAGAAGCAGTCGGACAGCATGGTGGGTGCCGCGCGGAAGGAGTCCGACCGGCTGGTGGCGGACGCCCGTACGGAGGCCCGCGATGTCGTGGAGCAGGCGCGTGGCGACTCCGACACCATGCTGAACGAGGCACGGAACGACGCGGTTGCCGTACGGGACCGCGCCGAGGAGCTGCGGGCGCGTATCGAGGGCGAGGTCGAGCAACTGCACGAGCGGGCGCGGCGGGAGTCGTCCGAGGCGATGCGGTCCGCGGGCGAGCGCTGCGACAAGCTGGTCAAGGCGGCGGAGGAGCAGTTGGCCGAGGCCCAGGAGCAGGCCGCCAAGCTGGTCGCGGATGCCGGTGCCGAGGCGAGCAAGGTGCGTATCGCTGCGGTGAAGAAGGCCGAGGGTCTGCTCAAGGAGGCGGAGCAGAAGAAGGCCACCGTGCTGCGCGAGGCGAAGCAGTTGCGCGAGGAGGCCGAGGCGGAGGCGCGGCAGATGATCGACGAAGGCCGGCGCGAACTCGATGTCCTGGAGCGGCGCCAGCAGGACATCAACGGTGAAATCTCCCGTGTCCAAGAGGTATTGGAGGCACTGGAGTCGTTCGAGACGCCGGGCTCCGGGGCAGGCTCCGGTGGCGGTGGCTCGGGCGGCAGCAAGAAGAGTGGTGCCGTTTCCGGGGCAAATGGTGGTGTCAAGGCAGGTGTTGGTGTAGGCACGACACGAACGGGTAGCAAGCGCTCCGATCGCTAGACCCCAGACATCGGACCCAGACACCACCCCAGACACCGGCCACTCGAACGAGGGCACATTCTCCCTACCAAACGGGCATTAGCTCGATGACACGCCGTTTGTCCCCCTAGGATTCCCCGTATCACTCTCTCCCCGTCTGATAACCCGTCTGACTCGACAGGAACTCCATGAGCGACACTTCCTCCCCCTTCGGCTTCGAGCTCGTGCGGCGTGGCTACGAGCGCGGGCAGGTGGACGACCGCATCACCAAGCTCGTCTCCGACCGTGACAGCGCACTGGCCCGAATCACCTCTCTGGAAAAGCGCATCGAGGAGCTGCACCTCGAAACGCAGAACGCCCAGGCTCAGGTCACCGACTCCGAGCCTTCGTACGCCGGTCTGGGTGCCCGGGTCGAGAAGATCCTCCGCCTCGCCGAGGAGGAGGCGAAGGACCTGCGTGAGGAGGCGCGCCGCGCCGCCGAGCAGCACCGCGAGCTGGCCGAGGCTGCCGCACAGCAGGTCCGCAACGACGCGGAGGCGTTCTCCGCCGAGCGCAAGGCCAAGGCCGAGGACGACGGCGCCCGTGTCGTCGAGAAGGCGAAGAACGAGGCGGCGACGCTTCGCGACGAGGCCGAGAAGGACGCGCAGTCCAAGCGCGAGGAGGCCGACTCCCTCTTCGAGGACACCCGCGCCAAGGCCGCCCAGGCCGCCGCCGACTTCGAGACCAACCTCGCCAAGCGCCGGGAGCAGTCCGAGCGCGACCTCGCCTCGCGGCAGGCGAAGGCCGAGAAGCGGCTCGCGGAGATCGAGCACCGGGCGGAGCAGCTGCGCCTGGAGGCCGAGAAGCTGCGGACGGACGCGGAGCGCCGAGCCCGTCAGACGGTGGAGACCGCGCAGCGTCAGGCGGAGGACATCGTGGCGGACGCCAACGCGAAGGCGGACCGCGTGCGCAGCGAGTCCGAGCGCGAGCTGGCGGCGCTGACGAACCGTCGCGACAGCATCAACGCCCAGCTGACGAACGTCCGCGAGATGCTGGCCACCCTCACGGGTGCGGCGGTCGCCGCCGCCGGTTCGCCGGCCGACGAGGACGCCGTCGAGGACGAGTCGCGTACGCGCGGCGTCCCGGCCCAGCAGTCCCGCTGAGGCCGTACGGCTCCACCCCTCGCGTCGCCTCAGCCGCGGCCGCTGTGCCCCCGTTCGGGTCTACCCGTGCGGGGGCACATCTGTGGACGAACCCCCCCGGTGCCTTTAGCGTCGAGTGCATGATCGAGCTAGAAGGGCTCACGAAGCGGTACGGCGAAAAGGTCGCCGTGGACCACCTCACCTTCTCGGTCCGGCCGGGGGTGGTGACCGGATTCCTCGGGCCGAACGGGGCGGGGAAGTCCACCACCATGCGGTTGTTGCTCGGCCTTGACCGCCCGACGGCCGGGGACATCCGGATCGACGGCCGCCACTACGACCAGCTCCGTGATCCGCTGAACTACATCGGCGCGCTGCTGGAGGCGAAGTCGGTGCACGGCGGCCGCAGCGCCTACAACCATCTTCTCTGCCTGGCCCAGAGCAACGGCATCCCGGAGCGCCGGGTCCCCGAGGTGCTCGACATGGTGGGCCTCACGGCGGTCGCGAAGAAGCGTCCGAAGGGCTTCTCCCTCGGCATGGGCCAGCGCTTGGGCATCGCTCAGGCGCTGCTCGGCGACCCCCGGATCGTGATGTTCGACGAGCCGGTCAACGGGCTCGACCCGGAGGGCATCCACTGGGTGCGGACGCTGATGCAGCAGTTGGCGGCCGAGGGGCGCACGGTCTTCGTCTCCAGCCACCTGATGAGCGAGATGTCGCTGACGGCGGAGCACCTCGTGGTCATCGGGCAGGGAAAGCTGATGGCCGACACCTCGATGGCCGCGTTCATCCACGAGAACTCACGGACGTACGTACGGCTGCGTACGCCGGAGCCGGAGCGGCTGCGGAACGTACTGCACACTGCCGGTATCCCGGCGGTCGCCGTGTCGGACGGTTCGCTGGAGGTCGAGAACGTCGCGGCGGCGCGGCTCGGCGAACTGGCGGCGGAGCACCGGATCGTGCTGCATGAGCTGTCTCCGCAGCAGGCGTCGCTGGAGGAAGCGTTCATGCAGCTCACGGCGGGCTCGGTGGAGTACCACGCGCACACGACGGCGGAGGGGCCCGAGGCCCGCCGGGGCGGCCAGGGCTGGGGCCAGGGCTGGCAGGAGGGTCGCTGAGATGGCACACACCACGCGGGTGCTCCAGTCGGAGTGGACCAAGGTGCGGTCCGTCCGGTCGACGCTGTGGACGCTGTTCGCCGCCTTCATCGTCACGGTGGGTCTGTCGGCCCTGATCTGCGCCTTCACGAACTCGGGGTACGACGACTTCTCCGCCGAGGAGAAGGCGACCTTCGACCCGACCTTCATCAGCTTCGCCGGGATGACGCTGGGGCAGCTGGCGATGATCGCCTTCGGGGTCCTCGTGGTTGCCAACGAGTACAGCACCGGCATGATCCGCAGCTCGCTGAGCGCCGTCCCGCAGCGCGGCACCTTCATGGCGTGCAAGCTCCTGGTGGCCACCGCGCTCGTGCTGGTCGTCGGGATGCTCACCAGCTTCATCACCTTCTTCGTCGGGCAGGCGCTCCTCGGCGACCTCGGCACCTCGCTCGGTGAGCCGGGGGTCACGCGGGCGGTGATCGGCGGCGGGCTCTACATGACGCTCATCACGCTCTTCGCGATGGGCGTCAGCTTCGTCCTGCGCAGTCCGCTGCTGGCGTTCGGCATCCTGATGCCGTTCTTCTTCCTGATCTCCAACATCCTCGGCAGCGTGTCGGCGACCCGGAACGTCGGGCACTATCTGCCGGACCAGGCTGGCTCGATGATCATGTCGGTGGTCGAGGGCGGCATGGAGGGCGGCGACCGCCCGTACGGGCCCTGGGGCGGGCTGCTGATCATGGTCGGGTGGGTGATCGCGGCGCTGATCGCCGGGTACCTCGTCCTGAAGAAACGCGACGCCTGAGAACCTGGATGGGCGGGCTCCGGGGATCCTCCTCAACCTTAACGGCCTCCCCCGCGACAGGGAGTGGGCCTCCGACGCCCTGCGTCGCCTCCCTCCTCCGCCTTGGATTGGAAGCCCCATGACGCCGCTCACTGATCCACCCCCTGCCGCCGGGGAGGCCGTAAGCGGAATACCGGATGCCGCTGTCCTGGAACCAAAACCGGGGTTGTAGCCTCCTAGCCCGTGTCGGGGGGCGACGATGAGCCCCGTTCTGCGTTCAGGGGCAATCTGCATGATCGAGGCGTACGGCCTGACGAAGCGCTACGGCGCCAAGACTGCCGTCTACAACCTGTCTTTCCAGGTACGGCCCGGTGCCGTCACTGGTTTTCTGGGACCGAACGGGTCCGGTAAGTCCACCACCATGCGGATGATCCTGGGCCTCGACGAACCCACCTCGGGCCAGGTGACCGTAGGCGGCTACAACTTCCGCAATCTGCCCAACGCACCGCGCCAGGTCGGCGCGCTGCTGGACGCCAAGGCGGTGCACAGCGGGCGCAACGCGCGCAACCACCTCCTCTCGCTGGCGCAGCTCTCCGGCATCCCGGCCCGCCGGGTGGACGAGGTGCTGGGCGTCGTGGGCCTCCAGGAAGTGGGCAGCAAGCGTTCCAAGGGCTTCTCGCTCGGCATGGGCCAGCGGCTCGGGATCGCCGCGGCGCTGCTCGGCGACCCGCAGGTGCTGCTCTTCGACGAGCCGGTCAACGGGCTCGACCCGGAGGGCATCCTGTGGGTCCGCAATCTGATGAAACGACTGGCGAGCGAGGGCCGCACGGTCTTCGTCTCCAGCCACCTGATGAGCGAGATGGCCCAGACCGCCGACCACCTCATCGTGATCGGGCGCGGCCAGATGATGGCCGACACCTCGGTGGACAACTTCATCGCCCAGAACTCCGTGGGCTTCGCCCGGGTCCGCACCCCTGACGGCGAGCCGGAACAGCGCGAGAAACTCGGCGCGGCCCTGGCGGCGGCGGGCGGCCAGGTGCAGCCGGAGGAGGACGGCGCCCTGCGCGTCACAGGCGTCCCGCTGCCGCAGATCAGCGATCTGGCGCACGGGGCGGACGTACGGCTGTGGGAGCTGTCGCCGCACCAGGCGTCGCTGGAGGAGGCGTACATGCGCATGACGCAGGGCGCGGTGGACTACCGCTCGACGGCCGACCAGCGCACGGGACTGCAGACGCCCGCGGGCCCGCCCGCCGGGTACGGAGCACCGGGCGGGGCACCGCCGTACGGGGCGCCCGGCGGGGCGGGCTATCCGCCCCAGCAGCCTCAGCCGCAGGGCCAGCCGCAGCCGCAGCAGTACGCGCCGCCGCAGGGCTGGCAGGCGCCCCCGGCACAAGCCGCCGCTCCCACCACCACCGCCGCTCCCACCCCCGAGGACCACCGATGACGACGCCGCACCAGCAGCCGCAGGCACAGCCGCCGGGCGGCGGCCCGGCCGCGGAGGCCCCGTCCACGGCACAGGCCGCGACCCAGACGGCGCAGCCGCTCTCCTACACCAAGCCGCCGCAGCAGGCACCGGCCCAGCCCCCGGCACAACCTCCGGCCCAGCCCCCGACCCAGCCCCCGGGCGCCGATCACGCGGCGCAGTATCCGCCTCCGGGCGGCGCGCCCGCTGGTGCGTACGGCGGCGGCTACTCCTCCCCGATCCCCATCACCAGGACACACCTGGGGCACGCCATCGCCTCCGAGTGGACCAAGATCCGCTCCGTGCGTTCCACGATGTGGACGCTAAGCATCATGTTCGTCCTGGTCGTCGGAATCGGCGGGCTCAGCGCGGTGGGCCGCGCGGGCGAGGACAACATCAGCATGCCGATGCTCTCCAGCGGACTGTTCGGCCTGATGCTGGGGCAGATCTGCATCATCACCCTCGGCGTGCTCGTGGTCACCTCCGAGTACGGCACCGGCATGATCCGCACCACCCTCACCGCCTGCCCGCAGCGCGGCCGGGTGCTCCTCGCCAAGTCGCTGATCTTCTTCCTGCTGGCCTTCGTCATGACGACGGTCGCCTGCACGCTCACCGCGCTGATCCACCACTCCGTGCTGTCCGGCCCGGTCGACAGGCTGGACTACGGCTACACCTCGTACGAGGAGTCGGTGAAGGCCGGCGAATTCGTGGTCCAGGACGGCGAGTGGCTGGGCGCGACCGTCGGCGCCGGACTGTACGTCGCGCTGCTGGGGCTGCTCTCGCTCGCCGTCGGCGCGCTGCTGCGGCACTCGGCCGGGGCCATCACGACCATGATGGGCGTGGTGCTGATGCCGCTGGTGATCGCGCTGTTCATGGTCGGCGAGGCCATGGAGACCCTCCGCGAGAAGATGCTGGAGTTCTCCCCGCTCAACGGCCTGGCCTCGCTCTACCTCATCCCGATGCAGGACGACCAGGACGCCTCGGGGTGGCCGCTGCTCGGCCTGCTGGCACTGGTCACGGCGGGGGCACTGATGGCCGCGTACGCCATGCTCACCAAGCGCGACGTCTGACCACACCTCCACCCGCTGCGGCCCCCGGCCCCCTCCACCACCGGGGGCCGGGGGCCGCGGCCGTGGCGGGGTGGTCAGTGCCGGGGCGCGTTGCGGGAGCGTTGGAGGCGTGCGCTGCGGCGGTCTCTCGCGTTCCAGCAGGATTTGTGCCAGTGCCGCCGGTCGTCCACCTGGCCGTCCCGCGCCCACGCCACCACATGCGGCACACCCGAGGGAATCTCCTGGTCGCAGCCCGGGCAGCGGTAGCGCTTGCCGGCCGCGCCGCCGACCATGCGCACCACCCACTCCTCGCCGCGCCAGTCCTCGGTGCGCTCCAGGCCGTAGCGCAACCCCGGGCGGCCGTCGTCCCCGCCCTCGTCACCGGGACTGCCTGCGGGGGGATGGCCGCCGCTGCGCGGACGGTTACGGCGCGGGGACACGGGACACCTCATTCGGCCGGGACGCCCCGCGGGGCACCGCGAGACGTCCCACAAGCCTACTGACCTCGCAAGCCGGGCTCATCGAAGGATTTTCATGCCAGACCGTGCCTTTGGCACGTGTCAGGCGTTAATGCCGGGTGAGGAGTCCCTGGTGGGCCCAAGGAGGCGGATTTCGATGAGGGTTGGAGCTTTCGTACTGGCCGCGCAGTTCCCCGGCCAGGGGCAGGGCGAGGCGCTGCACCGGGCGGTGCGCTCCACCGAGGAAGCTGAGCGGGCCGGGCTCGACTCCGTATGGCTGGCGGAGCACCACTTCGTGCCGTATGGCGTGTGTCCGTCGGCGGTCACGCTGGCCGCGCTGCTGCTCGGCCGTACCCGGCGGATCGGCGTGGGCACGGCCGTCAGCGTGCTGTCCAGTACGCACCCGGTGGCGCTCGGGGAGCAGGCGGCGCTGCTGCACCTCACGGCGGAGGGGCGGTTCACCCTCGGGGTGGGCAGGGGTGGCCCGTGGATGGATCTGGAGGTCTTCGGCGGCGGTCTGGAAGCGTACGAGCAGGGCTTTCCGGAGGCGCTCGACCTGCTGTTGCGCTGGCTCCGGGAGCCCTCGGTGGGGGCGGCCGGTGAGCGGTACCGCTTCCGCGAGGTCCCGGTCGTACCGCGGCCGGGCGAGGCCCTGCGGCTCGGCGCGGACGGCGTACCGGGTACGGCCGGCGTGACCAATGCGCCGGGCGCCGCTCAGGCGCCGCCGGTCCTCGTCGCGTGCACCTCACCGGGCACGGTCCGGCTCGCCGCGCAGCGCGGGCTCCCGATGCTGCTGGGCATGCACTGCGGAGACGAGGAGAAGGCATCGATGACCGGCCTGTGGCGCCGCGAGGCGCGCGCGGCCGGGCACTCGCCGGAGGCCGTCGCGGAGGCCGCCGCGTGCCATGTCTCGGTCGGCGTGGCACAGTTGGGCGACACCGCCGCCGAGGCCACCGAGGCGCTGACCAAGGCGATGCCCGGCTGGCTGCGCGAAGGGCTGGACGCGCACCGGACTGTGGACGGCCGCGCTCGCACCGTCCGCGACCCGCTGGAGTACACGGAGATGCTGTGCCGTCTGCACCCGGTGGGGCCCGCACAGCTGTGCGCGGACCGGCTGGCCCGGACGGCGGAGGTGACCGGAATCAGCCGTTTCGCCCTGCTCGTTGAGGGAACCGGAGACCTCGCGGCCACAGAGGCGAACGTACAGCGGCTGGGCAGCGACGTACTGCCGCTGCTGAGCTGAGCGGCGCTCACCCGGCCGCGCAGCGCGCTGCGCCGCAGCACACGGCTGCGCCCTGGCGGGACGCGGCGGCCGCCCGCCAGGGCGCAGCCGACGCGGCCCGCCGGACTCCCGGGCAGGGCGACTCCCCGCCCCGACGGAAGAGAAAGAGCGGGAAGTGGGTGTCGCCCCCGGGTGCCGCCGCAGGCACCGGCGGCACCAGCGCCGCGTCAGACACTGGGGCGTGTTGGAGAAGTCCCGCCTGTCTCGCGGGGTCCGGCACCCACGCTCGCTGCGTTGTCCGTCGTCGGCGCAGCCCGCCGCGCTCTCCTCCCTCCGCCTTGCGATCGCACGCACCGGACCCCGCGAGACCCGCCCTCCGGGCGGCCGGCACTACTTCCCAAACACGCTCGTGATCAATACACCTAGCAGTCGCGCAGCTCCGGGGACTGGTTGAGCAGCTGGCCGCGTACGGACGTGAAGCGGGTGAGCCGCTCGTCGACCGAGGAGTCCAGCGGGAAGACGGCCAGCCGGTGGCAGTTCTGGAAGGCGAGCCGGACACCGAAGTGGCGTTCCAGTGAGCCGCGTATCGCGTCGCTCGCCAGGGCACGCAGGAGCTGCCCCCGCGCCTGCTCGTCCGGCGGAGGCGTCTGGTTGTCGGCGAACTCACCGCCGTCGACCCGCAGTTGGGCTACCAATGAGCTGACCATTTCCCATGCATAGGGCAGCGAAGTACGGACGCAGTCGACGAAGTCGGCCTCGTCGACCTCGCCTCGCTCGGCCTGTTCCAGGAGGGCCGGTGAGACGTCGAGCGACATGAGTTCTCCTCTCGCGACCCCGGAGGCCGGGGTCTCACGGACGGGACCAGGGACCCCGCCGCGACCGCACAATTTCGGACGGCGACGCCCCCGCTGCGTAGCGTAAGCCTGCTGGTACGGACGCACCAGGCGAATGCGTACACAACAAGCCATTCATCAACCGGCAGATCAGAGGGCGAATCGCGTGCACCAGCCGCCGTCCAGTAGCGTGACCGACCATGCGACTCGTCATCGCCCGCTGCTCTGTCGACTATGCGGGCCGGCTCACCGCCCACCTCCCCTCGGCCCCGCGCCTCATCCTGGTCAAGGCTGACGGCTCGGTGTCCATCCACGCGGACGACCGCGCCTACAAGCCGCTCAACTGGATGTCTCCGCCCTGCACCCTCAAGGAGGAAGCGGCAGACCCGGACGGTGGAGACGCCGTCTGGACGGTGGAGAACAAGGGGGGTGAGAAGCTCATCATCACCATGGAGGAGGTACTGCACGACTCCTCACACGAGTTGGGCACCGACCCCGGACTGATCAAGGACGGGGTGGAGGCTCATCTCCAGGAACTGCTGGCTGACCGGATGGAGACCCTGGGCGAGGGCTGGACACTGATCCGGCGTGAATACCCCACTGCCATCGGCCCGGTGGATATTCTGGGCCGGGACTCCGACGGCACCACCATCGCGATCGAGATCAAGCGGCGCGGCGAGATCGACGGTGTCGAGCAGCTGACCCGCTATCTGGAACTGCTCAACCGCGATCCCCATCTGGCGCCGGTGAAGGGCGTGTTCGCCGCCCAGGAGATCAAGCCGCAGGCTCGCGTACTGGCGACGGACCGGGCGATCTCCTGCGTCACCCTCGACTACAACGCGCTGCGCGGCATCGAGGACGACAAACTCCGCCTGTTCTGAGCCCCCCCCCCAACCCCTCTCCCCGGGGGGGGGGGGGGGGGGGGGCCCGGCCCCCCCCCCCCCCCCCGGCACCCGGTGGCTCAGCCGCCGGTACCACCCACCGCACTGCCGCCGGGCGACGCGTTGCTGACCCTCATGGACTCACCAGCAGTGCTGCCCTCGGTGCTGCCCTCGGTCTCCCCACCGGCCGTGGGGTCACCCCCCGTGGGGTCGCCCGACGGGTCACCCGTCGGTTCACCGGTGGGGTCGCCCGACGGGTCACCCGTGGGCTCACCTGTCGGTTCACCCGTGGGGTCGCCCGACGGGTCGCCGGTCGGGTCGCCGTTGTCGCTGCCGCCGTCGTCCGCTCCGCCGTCGCCCGTACCGCCTGCGTCGGCGGAGCCTTCCGTGGAGCCGTCGTCCGAGGGCGAGGAGGTGTCGTCGTCCGGGGACGACTCCTCCTCGCTGGGTGAGGCGTCGCTGGAGGACTCGGAGGGCTCCGGTGCCGAGCTGGTCGGTCCGGGGGCGGGCGACTCGCTGGGCGGGGACGACGGGGGCGGGGTGGTTTCCGCCTCGGCGCTCGGGCTGCTGCTGGAGGGCGTTTCGCTCTCGGGTTCCTCCTGGGAGGCCGACCGCTCGGGCTTCACCGTGTCCGCAGGCGCGTCTTCGCTGTCGGAGACGCTGCTGACCGCGACCACGGTGCCCAGCACGACGGCCAGGGCGGCGCCCGCACCGGCCGCCATCAGGTTCCGGCGGGCGCTGCGCCCCAGCCGATGGGTGGCTTTCGGGCCGGTACCGCCGCCGCCCGGAGCCACCGTACGGGAGAGCACCGTCTCGTCGCCGTCGCCCGGCTGGGCACCACTGCCCAGCGGCATCACCGGGAGCACCCCGGTCTCGGGCGAGTCCTTGTCGTGGTGAGCCGCGCCGCCACTCAGCGCGGCTCCCGGCTCCGCCGGTGCCGGGAAGGGACCGGTGCCTGCTCGGGCACCAGAAACGGCACCGGAGCCGGAGCCGCCCGGCGGCGTGTCCGCCGTACCCGGGCCGGATCCCGGCCCGGCGCCGGAGGCGGCAACGGCGGGCAGCACGCCCGTCTCCGCCTCCGAGGGTCCCGCGGGTGCGCCAGGCGCCCCGGGAGCGAGGAAAGGAGGCACCGTCCCCGTCGGCCGTCCGCCGCCCCCCGGCGCGCGGCCGGGCAGCGCCGCACTGCTCGCCCCGGGCCGCGTCCCCTTGCCGAATGAGGATCCACCCGCCGGTCCGCCCGAAGCCGTGTCCCGCTCGGCGGCCAGCCGGTCGGTCACCAGCGCCAGCGCGCGCCGTCCGGCCACCGTGCCGCGCCGGTCGGCGAGCACACCGCGCATGCCGATGGAGGTCTCCAGCTCAGCGCGGGCCCGCTCCGGGTTCCCCTCGCAGAGCGCCAGGATGCCCAACTCGTGGTGGAAGTACGCCTCCTCGGCGACCTCCCCGGCCTTCCGCGCGGCCTCCTGGCCGGTGCGCAGCACCCGCTCCCAGGCTTCCCAGCGCAGCGCCGCCGCCAGCGCCGGTGCCGCCGTGCGGGCCAGCAGGACGGCAGCGCTGGGTCTCCCCCCGCGCTGCGCGCCCCGTACGGCGGCGAGCACCGCGTCCGTCTCCGCGCCGACCTGCTCCGCGGTCACCTTGGGGTGGCCGACCCACCATCCGTAGTGCTGTGCGGCGGACTGGACGCGGTCCTCGGCGCCGTCCTCGTGCCCGGCTGCGATGAGTTCGGCGGCGGCACCGGCCGCGAGCCGGTAGTGGCCGCAGACCGCCGTGACCAGGCCGGATCCGGTGAGTTCGGCCAGCGCGTCGTCGGCGTGCGTATCGCCGACGAGCGCGGGCAGGTGGGCGTGGTGCGGGAGTACACCGCCGAGGGCGAGGGCGAAGCGCAGCGCTTCCCGCGCGGGCTGGGAAAGGCCCTCGGCCAGCAGGGCGGCGATGCCTCCGCCGCTGCCCCTGGCTCCCGCTCCGGGCAGACCGCCCGCTGCCCCGTCCCGCTGGTCGCGCTGCCGCAGCAGCGCACCGGCCTGTACGAAGCACAGCGGCTGCCCTTCGCTGGTGAACCACAGGTCCCCGGCCCAGTCGGCCTCCTCGTCCGTCAACGGCCGCCGCACCGCGTGTTCCAGCAGGTCGGAGCAGCTGTTGCGGCTGAGTCCGGAGAGGTGGACCTCCTCCAGTCCGGATTCCGGCAGGGCCGCGGGGGTGTCCGGAGTCGCCGTGATCAGGTAGGCGCACTCGGGGGTGGCGGCGAGGAGTTCGTCCAGCGCGCTGCCGCCGAACTCGATGTCGTCGAGCAGGACGACCGCACCGACGGAGGACAGCGATTCGAGCAACTGCCCCCGGTCGGGCCGGACGTGCGGGGCGTCGAACACGGCGGCGAACAGGTCGCGCAGCACCTGGTCGGGGGTCCGGTGATAGCCGCTCAGCCGCAGCACGCCGTCCGGAGCGAGAGTCGTGGTGTCCTCGGCGACGGCGTCCAGCAGGACGCTGCGGCCGACGCCGCGCTGCGCCGTGAGCCGGACGGAACGGCCGCGTGCCAGCAGCCGGGAGAGGCGTTCGCGCTCCTCCGCCCGGTCCAGCAGCGGGAGCGCCCCGGCGACGTCGGCGGCGCCGCTGAACGAGTGGCCGGGACGGCCGGTCGGGGGCCGCTCCTTCGGTGACCGCTTGCGGGGCGGCCCGGGGAGGCGGCCGGGCGGACACGGCTCGATCTCGCTGCCGTCGACGGGGTTGACCGTCAGCAGATGCTCGCCCGATATCAACTGGGCCATGCGGGCGGGGGCGCCCGCCCGCTCGTGCGACTCCTCGCCGCCGGGCGGCTCGTACCCGGACCGGGCGACGCCGGAAGACTGACCGCCTGCCGCCGGACCGCCCGCCCGGTGGCTTCCCGGCTGCCCTTCGGCGCCGGTCCCTATGTCACCGGACTCCCGACCACCGGAATGGTCACCCTCGTGCTGAACCATGGCCTCCGCCCCCATGAAGCTTTATTCGGCAGCACAGTATCCCTGAGCCGCTCGGCCGCGTCGCGGGCCGGTACGTCACGGCTTGGTGAGGATCTGAACCTGCGTCATCGGCGGGGTGACCGGGTTTTCCGGGGCCCGCACAGCCCCACCGGCCGCCGGGGCGGGGGCATCCTCGATCGCGAGGATACGGTGCAGCCGCGTGGCGACCAACAGCCGCTGCATCTGGGTGGGGACATCGCGCAGTACGAGCCGCCGCCCGCAGCGGCCCGCCCGCCGGTGGGCGCCCATGATGACGCCGAGGCCGGTCGCGTCCCAGGAGTCGAGGCCGGCGAGATCGAGCACGAGATCACCGCGCCCGGAGTCGACGGCGGAGTGCAGGACCGTACGGGCGTCCGCGGCACTGCGGACGTCCAGACGGCCTCCGACGACCAGCTTGTCGTGGTCGCCCCTGATGTGCATAAACGCTCCCCGGGATCGCTGCTGTGCGCGTGCGCCGCTCTGCGCGCGCGTGAACATTTACTCTTCAATGTTTCACCACAACTGACTGCCTGACGGGCAGTGAGTTGCCGTCCGTGCTCGAACCGATACGGAATTCACCCCTGAGGGTGAGCCGTGACGGCTTCAGCGGGGGCATCTGGGCCCGGTACCGAGTTCAGTACCGCGTTCGTCTGTGCGATTGGTGACCGCGATCGGTGACCGATCAGGTGACCGCGGCCGATACCCGCGTTCAGTACCGGTAGAAGCCCTGTCCGCTCTTGCGCCCCAGGTCGCCCGCGTCGACCATGCGACGCATCTGCTCCGGCGGGGCGAACTTCTCGTCCTGTGATTCGGTGTAGATGTTCTCCGCAGCGTGCAGCAGGATGTCGACGCCCGTGAGGTCAGCCGTGGCCAACGGTCCCATTGCGTGGCCGAAGCCGAGCTTGCAGGCGATATCGATGTCCTCGGCCGAGGCGACGCCGGATTCGTGCAGCTTGGCCGCCTCGACGACCAGCGCCGAGATCAGCCGGGTGGTGACGAAGCCCGCGACGTCACGGTTGACGACGATGCAGGTCTTGCCGGTCGACTCGGCGAACTCGCGGGCCACGGCGAGGGTTTCGTCGCTCGTCTTGTGGCCGCGAACCAGCTCGCACAGCCCCATCATCGGCACAGGTGAGAAGAAGTGGGTACCCACCACGCGCTCCGGGCGGCTGGTGGCCGCCGCGATCTTGGTGATCGGGATGGCGGAGGTGTTGGAGGCGAGGATCGCGCCTTCCTTCACCACTCGGTCGAGCGTACTGAAGATCTCGCGCTTGACGTCGATCTTCTCGAAAACCGCCTCGACGACAACGTCCGCGTCGGCCGCGGCCTCCAGGTCGGTGGTGGTGGTGATCCGGGCGAGCGCGGCGTCGGCTGCTTCGGCGTCCAGCTTGCCCTTGCCGACGAACTTGGCGAAGGATGCCTTGATCCCGTCCGTACCGCGGCTGAGAGCCTCGTCGGTCACATCGCGGAGTACCACTTCCCAGCCCGCTTGGGCCGAGACCTGCGCGATTCCGGAACCCATGAGTCCGGCCCCGATGACGGCGAGTTTCTTCGCCACGGCAGTCACCTCTCCTTTGACGTGTTCGGCGACTTTAGCGTCTCGGGCAGCGGCATTGGTCTGCGAAGAGACGCGCATCACGTCTCACATGGCGGACGTCACACGGGACGCGTCCGTTCCGTGAGGCTTGATGCTCATTCCGAACCACCCGGACAGCTCATCGGATCATCCGGCAGGGCGTGTCGCGTAGTTGAGCACTTCGTCGCTGAGCAGTGCGACGAACGCCTCCAGCTTGCGGCGCGCCCGCCGACTGATCTCGTCCGTCCCGACTCCCTCGGCGACGCCCATGGACACCGTCCGGAAGATCGTGTTGTTGACGCCGACCAGCTGGGTCGCGACCACCTCGGGTGCCGGATCGTCGGGCGTGGCGCCCGCCTCCTCGCGCAGCGTCTCGGTGAGCCCCTGCACCACACGCGCCTGCATCACCCACATCCGGGCCAGCAGCGCGGGCGACTCGCGCACGCATTCCATGAAGCGCGCGTACCCCTCGGTCATGCCGACGTGGACGGTCCGCTCGTCCAGGTCCTTCCGCAGCTGCGCCAGCAGGGCGTCGGCCGCGGACTGGCCGGGCTGCCGCTCCCGCACCAGCGCCGAGGACCGGGCGATGAGCTCGGGCTCCCGGTCGAAGAAGAGGTCCTCTTTCGAGGGGAAGTAGTTGTAGACCGTGTTGACCGAGACCTCGGCGGCCTCGGCGATCTCCGCGATCGTCACCCTGTCGAACCCGCGGTCGAGGAAGAGGCCCGTCGCGATGTCCGAGATCAGCTGCCTGGTCTGCCGCTTCTTCCGTTCCCTGAGGCCCGTCATCTGCGCAGTCTACCGTGCCACCGAAAGAAACTTGGGGTCATTGCAAAATTTAAGTGACTCTGCTTTTCTGGCGGCATGCCTCCACTCACTCCGGCCACCCCGGCCATCCCGGTCACGCCTGCCGTCCCGACGCCCCCCGCCATCCGCACCTCCGGCCTCACCCGCAGCTTCCCGGCCACATCCGGCACCGTCGAAGCCGTGCGCGGCATCGACCTGACCGTCACGCGCGGCGAGATACTCGGCTTCCTCGGCCCGAACGGCGCCGGGAAGACCACCACGCTCCGCATGCTCACCACCCTGCTCGCCCCCACCGGCGGCAGCGCGACCGTCGCCGGCTGCGAACTGGCGCACGACCCCGAGGGCGTACGCCGGAAGATCGGTTACGTCGCCCAGTCCGGCGGCGTCGACCCGCATGTGACGGTGTGGGAGGAGCTGACCACCCAGGCGCGGCTCTACCGGCTCTCCCGCGCCGAGGCGGCCGCCCGTACCAGAGAGCTGGCCGCCGAGCTGGACCTCGGCGACCTGCTGGAACGCAAGTGCGCGGCCCTCTCCGGCGGTCAGCGGCGGCGGCTCGACATCGCCATGGGCCTCGCCCACCGGCCCGAGATCCTCTTCCTGGACGAGCCGACCACCGGACTCGACCCGGGCAGCCGCGCCGACCTGTGGGAACTGGTGCGGCGGCTGCGCAGCGAACGGGGCATGACCGTCTTCCTCACCACCCACTACCTGGACGAAGCGGAGGCGCTCGCGGACCGGCTGGTCATCGTCGACAAGGGCCGGATCGTCGCCCAGGGCACGGCGGAGGCGCTCAAGTCGGCATACGGCGGCTCGCCCGGCGCGACCCTGCAGGACGCCTTCATCGCCGCCACGGGGCACGGAGCTGAAACCGACACCAGCGACGCCTCAGCGGCAGCCACCCCCATCGCGGTCTGAAGCACCGAAGCGAGGAGTACGCACGCATGTCCCACCTGCTCACCGACACCGGCATCATCTTCGGCCGCTACCTGCGGCAGACGCTGCGCTCGCGGCTCGCACTGACCTTCGGCATCATCCAGCCGATGCTGTTCCTCATCTTCTTCGGCCCGCTGCTGGAGCGGGTCGACCTGGGCGGCGACGGCAGCGCCTGGCAGGTCCTGATCCCCGGGCTGCTCATCCAGCTCGGCCTCTTCAGCTCGGCGTTCGCCGGGATCAGCATCCTCGTCGAGAAGCAGTACGGGGTCATCGAGCGGATGCGGGTGACACCCGTGAGCCGGCTCGCGCTGCTGCTCGGGCGGGTCCTGCGGGATGTCGTGCAACTCCTGGTCCAGTCCCTGATCCTGGTGCTGACCGGGGTCGCGTTCGGGCTGCGCGCTCCGGTGCTCGGCATCGTCATGGGCTTCGCGTTCGTGGCGGTGGTGGCGATGTCGCTCGCCTCGCTTTCGTACGCGCTGGCGATGCGGGTGGATTCGCCGCAGGCGTTCTCGCCCGTCGTCAACGCGGTCAATCTGCCCGTGATGCTGCTGTCCGGCCTGCTGCTGCCGATGGCGCTGGCACCGGGCTGGCTGGACGCCCTGTCGCACTTCATTCCGCTGCGCTACATCGTGGAGGCCGTCCGGGCGGGCTTCGTCGGCGACTACACGGGCGGCACCGTCATCCTGGGCGCGGGGATGGCCGCCGCCCTGGCCGTCGTCTCGATGACGCTGGGCGCCCGGCTCTTCCGCAGAGCGGGAGCGTAGTCGCCGCCGTCCACCGTCCGCCGTCCCGGTGACGCAGCTGACACTCCTGGCGGCAGGCCCCCGCGCGACGTCGCGGCTACGCTCGGCCCATGGTCAATCTGACGCGCATCTACACCCGCACCGGAGACGACGGCACCACCGCCCTGGGCGACATGAGCCGCACCGCCAAGACGGACGCCCGCATCGCCGCCTATGCCGACGCCAACGAGGCGAACGCCGCGATCGGGGTCGCCGTCGCGACGGGGCAGCTCTCCGAGGACGTGCGGCTGATCCTCGTACGGGTGCAGAACGACCTCTTCGACGTCGGTGCCGACCTCGCCACCCCGGTGACCGAGAACCCCGAATACCCGCCGCTGCGCGTCGAACAGGGCTACATCGACAAGCTGGAGGCGGACTGCGACACCCACCTCGAAGGGCTGGAGAAGCTGCGCAGCTTCATCCTCCCCGGCGGCACCCCGGGCGCGGCGCTGCTGCACCACGCCTGCACCGTCGTACGCCGCGCCGAGCGCTCCACCTGGGCGGCCCTGGAGCAGCACGGCGACGTGATGAACCCGTTGACGGCGACCTATCTGAACCGGCTCTCCGACCTGCTGTTCATCCTGGCCCGCACGGCCAACAAGGCGGTCGGCGACGTCCTGTGGGTGCCGGGCGAGAACCGCTGACCGTCGCGGGTCAGGCGCTCACCGGCGGCGGGTTGGCCGCCAGCCACTCCGCGACGTGCGCGGCGTGCGTGTCCGGCGGGAAGACCGGATAGAAGACATGGGCGATCCGGTCTCCGTCGACGATCATCGTCAGCCGCCGGTGGAGCGTCTTGCCGTGCGCCTCGAACGTCGGCAGCCCCAGCGCACCGGCGAGCGACAGGCCCGGGTCGGAGAGCAGCGGATAGGGCAGGTGCAGCCTGGTCACCAGGCTCTGCTGGTATTCGCCCAGGTCGGAGGAGAGTGCGAGGACCCGCTCGGCGCCCGACGCGCGCAGAGCGGCCAGGTTGTCCCGAAAACCGCACGCCTCCTGGCTGCACCCGCGGGCTCCCGGAATCTCGTCCCAGCCGCGCGGCATGTCCCTGCCCGGTTCGCCGGTCAGGGGGTAGAGGAAGAGCACCCAACGGCCGCTGCTGACCGCTTCCAGCGCGACGTCCTCCCCGTCGGTGGAGGGCAGCGACAGGGCTGGCAGCCGCCTCCCGGGCAGGTGACGGGCCGCGCCGTCGTCCACCGGCGCGGGCAGCGCGTCGGGCAGCGGGTCGGGCTGGGGCGGTGTCTCGGACATCTGGTCTGACTCCTCGGTGGTGGATGGCGACTCGTCGGGGAAAGGGGGCGGGAATCCGCGCCGGGCGGCGCTGCGCATCTGCCCGGCGAGCCGCTCCCGGCTGCGGCTGAGCCCCGCGATCAGCACGTCCAGGCTGTCGATCTTCTGCTGGTACGCGGCCAGCGACTCCGGGCAGTCGTCGGCCGCCTCGTGCCCCTCGCGCAGACAGGCCAGAAACGGGCGGGTCTCCTCGGGTGACATGCCCAGCGAGCGCAGCGCGCGGACCTCCGCGGCGACCCGTACGTCGGCGTCGCTGTAATCCCGGTAGCCGTTGCGCAGCCGGGCGGGCCGGAGCAGCCCGAGCGTCTCGTAGTACCGCAGCGCCTTGACCGTCACACCGGCCGCGGCAGCGGCGTCTCCCGCACGCATCTGATCCCTCCTCCTCGCGAGGTCACGTGCGTGCACGCTAAACCCGTCCCCACGGGGCCGGGTCAACCCGAGGCCGTAGGCTCGCTGCCCACGGGCCGCGCGGGAACCGCCGCGGTGCCGCGCATCCTGCGAGAAGGGGAGGCCACCGCCCATGCCGGAACTGCCGCACCGCCTGCCGGAGGACGACGCCCCGCCGCCTTCCCCGCCCCCGTCGCCCGCGCCGTACGCCCGCTTCGTCGCGCTCGGCGACAGCCAGACCGAGGGGCTGGGCGACGGCGACGAGATACGCGGCTACCGCGGCTGGGCGGACCGCTTCGCCGAGCGGCTCGCCGCGCTGAACCCGGACGTCCAGTACGCCAATCTGGCCGTACGCGGCCGGCTTGCGGCCCGCATCCGCGCCGAACAGCTCCCCGCGGCGCTGGCGCTCAAGCCCGACCTGGCCGCCGTGCTGGCCGGGCTGAACGACCTGATCCGGCCGCGCTACGAGCCGGTGGCGGCAGAGCGCGAACTGGAGGCGATGTACGCGGAGCTCACCGCCGCCGGGGCACGCGTCGTCACCTTCACCTTCCCCGACATCGCCCGGCTCGCCCCGAGCACCCGCGTACTGCGCCCACGCGTGATCGACCTCAACGCACGCATCCGGGCCGCCGCGCGGCGCCACGGGGTGACGGTCGTGGACACCTTCCCGCTCGCCTTCGCGGCCGACCCGCGCATCTGGTGCCTCGACCGCCTGCACGCCAACTCGCTGGGCCACACCCGTATCGCCGCGGCGGCCGCCCACGCGCTGGACCTCCCGGGCAGCGACGACTCCTGGTCGCGCCCGCTGCCTCCACGGCCCGCCCGCCACGCGTGGCAGCAGGCCGCGACGGAGGCCGCCTGGCTGGGCGGCTTCCTGGGCCCGTGGGCCCTCCGCCGCCTCCGCGGCCGCTCCACGGGCGACGGCCGCACCGCCAAGCGACCCGAGCTTGCGCCGGTACGCCGGGCTTGAGGCCGAGGCCGGTCGGCCGGTCGGTCGGCCGGTCGACGCTTCGACCACCATCCCGCCCGGATCGTGGTCGAAGCATCGACGGACGAAGATCCCGGCAGACTTGATCAGCCGGTGTCAGTCGGTATCGTGCATCGTCCCGCGGCTGTTCTGACCCTGGCGGGATACCGAACGGGGGGCGGGACGGTGTTCGCAGAGCTGGAGGCGGGGGACCCGCGTCAGGTGGGCCGGTACCGGATCGTGGCCCGGCTTGGCGCGGGCGGCATGGGCCGGGTCTTTCTGGGGCGCTCGCCCGGCGGCCGGGCCATGGCGGTGAAGGTGGTGCGCGAGGAGCTCGCCGAGGATGCCGGATTCCGGCGGCGGTTCGCCCGGGAAGTGGCGGCGGCTCGCAGGGTCACCGGTGTGTTCACCGCCGCGGTGGTCGACGCCGACCTGGAGGGATCTCCCGCGTGGCTGGCCACCGAGTACGTGCCGGGGATGTCCCTGGGGCAGGCGGTCGTGGAGCACGGGGCGTGGCCCGAAGCGGGTGTGCTGGCGCTGGGCGCGGGGCTGGCCGAGGCGCTGGAGGTCATCCACGCGGCCGGAATCGTCCACCGGGACCTGAAACCGTCGAACGTGCTGCTGGCGCCGGACGGCCCTCGGGTGATCGACTTCGGGATCTCGGTGACGGACGAGGTGAGTGTGCTCACCGGGACGGGCATGGTCATCGGGACCCCCGGATTCATGTCTCCGGAGCAGCTGGCGTCGGGCGGGCAGGTCGGCCCGGCGAGCGATGTGTTCGCACTGGGGGCGGTGCTGGCTTTCGCCGCCACCACCTCGGGGCCGTTCGGGACCGGGGCGCCGCACGCCCTGCACTACCGCATCGTCCACGAAGAGCCCGACCTGAGCGGTCTGCCCCCGGTGCTCGGCTCGGTGGTGGCGAGATGCCTGGCCAAGGAGCCACCGGAGCGGCCCGCGGTGGGCGTGCTGCTGGAGGAGCTGGCCCAGGCCCTCCGGGACGCGGGACACGAGCCGTCCCGGCTGTACTCCGAGCATGGCTGGCTGCCGCAGCCGGTGGCCCTGGCGCTCCACGAGCAGAGCAGCACGGGAGCTGCTCTGGCTCCGCACCGGCCTCTGGAGCAGTCGGCTGAGGAGCCCGGTTCCGCCCCGGGCCCGGCCGTCGCCCATGATGCTCCCACCCGGTCCGGCAGAGCAGCCGGCCCGGACCCGGCCCATCCCCCGACCGCTCTCGGGCTACCGGCTCCCGAGACGACTTCCGTGCCTCCGGTACCGGTGCTGCCGCCCGCGCCACCTCCGGCGGTGCCATCTCCGGCAGTGCCCGGGGCAGGCGGCGGCCCGGGCCGTACCCGTCGGCAGGTGCTGCTCGCGGCGGCCGCCCTGGGCACCGCCGGCATAGGTTTCACCGGCTGGAGACTCCTCGGCGGCACCGGCAGCGAGTCGTCGGGCGACTCGTCCGGCCAGGGCTCCGGCGGCAACGGCGCTCGCGGGCGCAAGGTCAAGGGCGGTACGGAGCGGTGGTCCATCGCGGGATCCACCATGCCGGGCATCTTGTCAGTCGTCGACGACGCCGTCTATCGGATCAGTGCGGACGGACTCTCCGCCTTCGAAACCGCCACCGGACGCAAACGGTGGACTTTCCCCTTCCCCGTCGAGGACGTCTACCCGCCTCCGGCTGTCGTCGACGACACCGTCTATCTCGGCCTCGACGACAAACTGCACATCCTCGACGCCGCTACCGGGCAGGAGCGCCGAGCCCCCCGCATCATGGGTGCGGGCATCTGGAGTCTTTCGGCCGCCGACGGCACCCTGTACGTCAACGTCGGGGAACGAGGGCTCCAAGCCCTCCACCCTGCCACGGGGGAGGAACTCTGGACCTACCCTTTCTCCCCGGACGGTGAGGGCGGAACGCATTCGCTCCCCGTGGCCGCCGACGGCACGGTCTACGTCTTCAGCGGCGGCCGCTCCGACGCCACACTGCACGCTGTCGACACCTCCACCGGGCGGAAGCGCTGGACTCATCCCGCCAACGACGCCTACAACTTCCTCCCGGCCGTCGCGTCCGGGGACGGCACGGTCTACTTCCCCGCCAAGGACGACACCCTTTACGCCGTCGACGCGGTCAGTGGAGAGCAGCGTTGGACCTTCACGACGAAGGGTCTGCCCTACGGGGCTTTCGTCGCCGACGGCATGGTCTATGTGCACGAATCCGAGGGCAGCGTGTACGCCCTCGACGGCACGAGCGGAAAGCAGCGCTGGAGCTTCCCCTTCACAGGCAGGGTGATCCCGGGCGCGGCCGTCGGAGACGGCACGGTCTGCTTCAGCAACAAAGAGGGCACGCTGTACGCCCTCGACGCCGCCACCGGACGCAAGCGCTGGGCCTTCGCCCCCGACAGCGATACGCGGTTCATGACGTCTCCGGCCATCGCCAACGGCACGGCCTACATCGCCAGCGGAAAGACCTCGGGCGAGGTCAGTTACAGCCTGCACGCGGTGGCGCTCTGAACTGAGGGATCAGTCGCCCACTGGAGGGGGCAGGTCCGCGCCCCGTACGGTGCAGACGGTGGCGGCCACCTGGCTTCCGACGGTGAGGGCCGCGCGCAGCCGTTCCGGTGTCAGACCGTCCAGGCGTCCGCCCAGCAGGCCGTCCCGGTGCAGCTTGTGCAGCACGCCGGCCATGAACGCGTCCCCGGCACCGACCGAGTCCACCACCCGGACCCGGGGCGCCGGGACGTGCAGCCGGTGCCCGTCCAGCGAGGCGAACACGCCCTGTCCGCCCAGGGTGATCAGCACCAGCCGGGCGCCGTATCCGTGGAAGGCCTCCGCCGCGTCCTCCACCGCGGTACCGGGCAGCAGATGCCCGAGGTCGTCGTCCGACAGCCGCAGGATGTCCGCGAGCGCGCTCCACCGCGCGATCCGCGCGCGGTAGACGGCCGGGTCCACCAGCGCAGGCCGTACGTTGGGGTCGATCGAGACGGTGGTATGTGGCCGCACGCGGCCGAGCACTTCCTCGACGGCCGCCGCTCCGGGCGGGCGCACCAGCGTCAACGAGCCGGTGTGCAGGCAGGACGGGGTGTCCCGCACGGCCGCGGTCAGTTCGGGCACGGTCCACTGCCAGTCCGCGGCGCCCTCGGCGTGGAAGGAGTAGCGGGCGCCGCCCGCTCCGTCCAGATCCGCCACAGCGAGCGTGCTGGGTCCGTCCGCCGCCACCGCCACGTCCAGTTCCACGCCGGAATCGCGCAGCCGGTCCCGGAACATCCGTCCGAAGACGTCCCGCGAGAGGCGGCCGACGAAGCGCGTGGGGGTGCCCAGCCGGGCGAGCGCCACAGCCGTGTTGGCCGGGCCGCCGCCCGGGAGTACCTCCATTCCGAAGCCCGGCCTGCCCACCGCACGGGGCGTGTCGGAGACGAACGCGTCCGCGACGCACTCCCCCACCACGGCGATCGGGGCGGACGGGGCGGGGTGCGCGGGCACGGGCACGGTCATGTGCGTGGGCCTTTCTCCGAGGAAGGGAAGGGAGGGGGAAGGGAGGAGGAGCCGGGCAGCGCGCCGGTGCCGGGAGGGGTGGCGCGCTGCCCGGGTCCGGGGAGGGTCAGGACGTCCAGCTGGAGCCGAGCGGGGTGCGGCTCGTGCTCCGCAGTCGCAGGTCACCGCCCGTCGTCGTGAACACGATGTCCTGGGACTCCTCGTAGCGCGGGTGGACACGCGCCGTCAGTGCGGCTCCGTCTCCCGCGAAGACCTCCACCGAGGAGCGGTCGAGCAGGATGTCCAGCCGGAGGATGCCGTGCTTGTCGGGCCGCGCCGTGGTGGACCAGGTACGGGCCGTGCCGTAACCCGCGTCCGTGGTGTCGAGGGTGAGGGTGCCGGTGGACTTCTCGTAGCGCAGTTCGGTCCCCTCGGCCGAGGAGGAGTGCAGCCGCAGCGCGAACGTGTCCGCCGTGGAGGCGCCGATGTCCAGCTCGGTCCGCAGCCTGGCCGTACGGGCGCTGCCGAGCTTCCAGGGCTCAGTCACCGTGCGGGGGCCCGTGGTGACCGGGTCACCGGTGGCCAGTTCGGCGACCTCGGCGACGGGGCGCTGCCCGAGTTTTCCCTCGTCCGTCAGGAACAGCTCACGGTGGATGGACTGGGCGCCCGCCCAGCCGTTGACCCGGGTGGGCTCCTTGGCGCTCCAGTCGCTCATCCAGGCGACCATGAGGCGGCGGCCGTCGTCGTCCTGATAGCTCTGCGCGGCGTAGGTGTCTCCGCCGCCGTCGAGCACGCCGTGCCTGTCGGCGTCGAACGTGGTGCCGTCGTAGTCGCCGACCGCGTAGCGCTGGAGTGACTGGCCGCCCTCGTTCGTCGAGTAGAGGAGCACCCACTTGTCGCCGAGCCTGAAGAGGTCGGGGCACTCCCACATCGCGCCCGTCTCCGCGCTCTCCCCTTCGGCGAGCACGCCGGTGTAGCTCCAGTCGCGCAGATCGTCGGAGGCGTAGAGATGCACCTTGCCCCGGCCCTCGTGGCCTGATCCGACCGCCATCTTCCACTTGTCGTCGAGGGGGTCCTTGAAGACCTTCGGGTCACGGAAGCCCGCGTCGGAACCGGGCGGCGGCTGGGGGATCACCGGATTCCCGGATACCGGGGTGAAGTCGGACCCGTTCGTGCTGGTCGCCATCTCCACCGTCTCCGGGGTCGCGCCGGGGTTGGCCGCGGTGTCGGTGAAGCGGGTGTAGGCGACCGTCAGGGTGCCGTCGTCGTCGACGGCGCTGCCGCTGAAGATGCCGGACTGATCCCCGGGGGTGCTGGGCGGTGGCGGGGTGAGGGCGACGGGGCGCTGCTGCCAGTGGACGGCGTCGGGGCTGTCGGCGTGCGTCCAGTGCATCGGGCCCCACTTGGGGGCGCCGGGGTAGTACTGGGCGAACAGGTGGTGTCTGCCCTTCCACTTGATGACGCCGTTGGGATCGTTGATCCAGCCCTGGTAGGGCGTGTAGTGGTACTGGGGGCGCAGCGGGTCCGCCGCGTAGTCGGCGGCTCCGGGCTGGTCGGGCCGGGGCTGGTTGGCCTGGCCGAGGGGCCGGTAGGTGAGTCCGTCCTCGCCTTGGGCCGTGTTCTCGGTCCGTACGTCGTCCAGGTTGATGTGGGCCCAGGCTCCCTCCCCGCTGCCGGACTTGCGGTCGACCACCTTGAGATGGACGGGCTCGCCCTGCCAGGCGGAGGTGTCCCACTGGATGCGGACGTACGCCTCGTCGTCCATGCCGGTCTGGGTGACCAGCTCTTTGCCGTCGCTGTCGCGGACGAGCGCGACATAGAGCCGCTCGGGGTCCCAGCCCCCGGCGACGAGGAAGCTCATCCGGGCGGGCGCCTCGAAGGTGGAGGAGGCGAGTTCGCCCTGCGCCTCGTCACCCGCCGCGGCGTGACCCCACAGGTGGTGGGTGCCCTGCTGGTGGAAGGGGCCGCCCCAGTATGCGTCTTCGCTGGAGACGGCCCGGTCGCTGAAGGCGTCTCCGCCGACGACCTTCCAGCCGGACAGGTCGCCGGTCTCGAAGCCGGGATTGGCGGGGCCGGTGGCACGGTGCTCGGCGCTGTGCGCGGGGGCGCCGCCGCCGAGCAGGGCGGCGACCAGACCGGCGGTGGACAGAAGTGCGGGCGTTCTCGTGCGGCTCATCGAGAGGACCTCGGTTTCCGTTCCGTTACTGCCGTAAGGCATTGACGTGACTCGCCGCGGAGTTCACCATGTTGCCCACTCGATGTCAACGATGACACATGTCAACGTTGACACTCGCTCACGCGCTCCGTTCCAGCCGAAAGGCCCCACAGCCATGCCCAGTTCAGCCATGCCCGCCGCCCGCGTCCGCGCCCGCAGAACGGCTCGCGCCACCACCCGCAGGACGGCCGCCTGCGCGGCGTCGGCAGCCCTCCTCCTCGCCGGGCTGACCGCCTGCGGCGAGGGTGCCCAGGCCGGAGACGACGGCGGCCCGGTCAAGGTCGGCCTCATCACCAAGACCGACACCAACCCCTTCTTCGTGAAGATGAAGGAGGGAGCGAAGAAGTCCGCCGAGAAGCACGACGTCGAACTCTCCACGGCTGCCGGGAAGTTCGACGGCGACAACGAAGGCCAGGTCACCGCCGTCGAGAACATGGTGGCGGCGGGCGTCGACGGCATCATGATCACGCCCAACGACTCGGAGGCCATCGTCCCCGCGCTCGAACAGGCCCGCGACAAGGGCGTGCTGGTGCTGGCGCTCGACAGCCCCACCGAACCGAAGACGGCCACCGACGCGCTCTACGCCACCGACAACCACAAGGCGGGCGAGCTGATCGGCGAGTACGCCAAGGCCCGGATGAAGGGCAAGAAGGCGAAGATCGCCATGCTCGACCTCGCCCCCGGCGTGGCGGTCGGCACGCTGCGCCACGACGGATTCCTCAAGGGATACGGAATCAAGGACTCCGACCCCTCGGTGGTCTGCTCACAGCACACCCAGGGCGACCGGTCCAAGGGCCAGACCGCGATGGAGAACTGCCTGCAGAAAGCACCGGACATCAACGTCGTCTACACGATCAACGAGCCCGTCGCGCTGGGCGCGTACAAGGCGCTCAAGTCCAAAGGGCGTGCCGAGGACACCCTGATCGTGTCCGTGGACGGCGGCTGCACGGGCGTGGAGGCCGTCAAGTCCGGGAAGATCGCTGCCACTTCGCAGCAGTACCCACTGGTGATGGCGGAGCAGGGCGTGGAGGCCGTAGTCCAGCACGTGGAGAAGGACACCGACCTCAAGGGCTACTACGACACGGGCGTCAACCTCATCACCGACGACGCCGTGCAGGGACAGGCCGCCAAGGACAGCACGTTCGGCCTCGACAGGTGCTGGGGCTGAAACGGACGCCCGTCGCCTCGGGAACGCGGCACCACCCGCAGCACCCCGGGCCAAGGACGCCCCGGGTCGTACCGTCCGCTCAGTCCTCAAGGAGCAGCCCGCACCATGAGTACCACCACTGCACCCGCCCCCTCGAAGCCACCGTCACAGGCGGCCCAGGACCCGCCGGCCTGGAAGCGGTTCGTCCACACACCCACCGCGGGACCAGTTCTCGCCCTGCTGGTCGCGAGCACCTTCTTCTCCTTCCAGTCCGACCAGTTCCTCTCGGGTGGCAATCTGGCGCTGGTCATTCAGCAGATCATGGTCGTGGGTACCTTGGCCCTCGGGCAGACGCTCATCATCCTCACCGCGGGAATCGACCTCTCCTGCGGTGCGATCATGGCCTTCGGCAGCATCGTGATGGCGAAACTCGCGGCGGAAGGCGTCCTGCCGCCCCTGGTCGCCATCGCGGCGGGGATCGGTGTCTGCGCCCTGCTCGGCGCGGCGAACGGCGCCCTGGTCACCTTCGTCAAGCTGCCCCCCTTCATCGTGACCCTGGGCATGCTGAACATCGCCTTCGCGCTCACCCACATCTACTCGGACGAGCAGACCGTCACCCAGCTCCCTGGTGAGCTGACCGTGCTGGGCGACACCTTCCCGATGGGCAGCACCGACATCAGCTACGGCTCCGTGCTGACCATCGTGCTGTTCCTCGTCTTCGCGTACGTGCTCGGGCAGACCGCGTGGGGCAAGCATGTCTACGCGCTGGGCAACAGCCCCGAGGTCGCGCGGCTGACCGGCATCCGCACCGCACGGCTGCGAATGACGATCTTCACCGTGGCCGGCGTCATCTACGGCATCGCGGCGCTGCTGCTGGTGGCCCGTACGGGCGTGGGCGACCCCAAGGCCGGACAGACGGACAACCTCGACTCCATCACCGCGGTGGTCCTCGGTGGCACAAGCCTCTTCGGCGGGCGCGGGCTGGTGCTCGGCACCCTGCTGGGGGCGCTCATCGTCGGCGTCTTCCGCAACGGACTCCAGCTCATGGGCGTCGGCTCCATCTACCAGATGCTGATCACCGGCGTACTGGTGATCGCCGCCGTGGCCTTCGACCAGATCTCCCGACGGAAGCAGCGCTCATGAACCCGAAGCCCGCCCCCTCCCCCGTCCTCCGGGCCCGCGGCCTGGTCAAGCGGTACGGCCATGTCACCGCCCTGGACGGTGCCGACTTCGATCTCTACCCGGGCGAGGTCCTCGCCGTGATCGGTGACAACGGCGCCGGCAAGTCCAGCCTGATCAAGGCACTCACGGGTGCGCTCCAGCCGGACGAGGGCGAGATGTGGCTCGACGGCGCGCGCGTCGCCTTCCGCAGCCCGCTCGACGCCCGCGGCCACGGCATCGAGACCGTCTACCAGGACCTGGCCGTCGCCGCCTCGCTCGACATCGCCAGCAACATGTTCCTCGGCCGCGAGCTCCGCCGTCCCGGCGTCCTGGGCAGCGTCTTCCGCAAGCTCGACACCAAGCGGATGCGCACGGAGTCCGCCGCGCACATGTCCGAGCTGAAGATCGGCCTGCGCTCGCTGACTCAGTCCGTCGAGACCCTCTCCGGAGGACAGCGCCAGGGCGTCGCCGTCGCCCGCGCCGTCGCCTGGTCCCGGCACGTGGTGGTCATGGACGAGCCGACCGCGGCGCTCGGCGTCAAGGAGTCCGCGCAGGTCCTGGACATGATCCGGCGGGTACGGGAGCGGGGGCTGCCAGTCGTGCTCATCAGCCACAACATGCCGCATGTCTTCGAGATCGCCGACCGCATCCACGTACAGCGGCTGGGCCGGAGGGTCGCACAGATCCTCCCGCGGGACCATTCCATGGCGGAGGTCGTGTCGATCATGACGGGTGCCCTGGAGGTCTCCTCCGAGCCGGGCAGCGGTACGGTCGTCACGGACACCAACGCGGCGCGGGCCGCGGGCCTGACGCCTCGCCCGACCGACTGACGGGTACGGCCGCCGCGGCTCCGTCTGTACGCAGAAGGGGAGAACGCACATCATGGCAACCTCGCGGCGGCCCACCCTGGCTGATGTGGCGGAACGTGTCGGCGTCAGCGCCAAGACGGTCTCCCGCGTTCTCAACAGCGACGGTCCGGTATCGGCGGCCACCCGTGAGAAGGTCATGGCCGCCGTCACCGAGCTGGGTTTCCGACCCAACCTCATGGCACGCAACATGCGGGTCGGCGCGCGCGACTCCACCATCGGGCTCATCGTCCCCCAGATCGCGAACCCGTTCTTCGGTTCGGTGGCGGACGGCATCGAGGACGCCATACGCGATCGCAATCTGACCCTGCTGCTCGGCTCCTCGGACGAGGACCCGGAGAAGGAGCAGGTGGTGGTCTCCTCGTTCCTGGCCCGGCGGGTCACCGCCCTGATGATCGTGCCGTCTGTCGACGGCGACCACCGCTATCTGCGGCGCGAGCGTTCCAGCGGCCTCCCTCTCATCTTCATCGACCGCCCCGGCTCAGGGGTCACGGCCGACGCGGTCGTCAGTGCCAACACCGAGGGCACGCACGACGGTGTCGCCCACCTCATCGCCCACGGCCACCGCCGCATCGGATTCATCGGCGACGTTCCCAGCTCCCTGTACACGCGCAAACAGCGGCAGCGGGGTTACCGCGCCACACTCCAGGCGGCGGGCATCCCGTACGATCCGGCGCTGGTCGCCGACGCGCACAGCCCGACGGTGGCGGGCGGCGCCGTACGGCGGCTGCTCGCACTCCCGCAGCCGCCGACCGCGCTGTTCACCGCGAACAACTTCGCCTCCCTCGGCGCGCTGACGACGCTCTCCGCCGACCGCCGCAAGGACGTCGCCCTGGTGGGCTTCGACGACCTCCCGCTGGCCGACCTGCTGGAGCCCGGCCTCAGCGTCATCGCGCAGGACCCCGCAATGCTCGGCCGGGAAGCGGCCCTGCTCGCGCTGTCCCGCCTGGACGGCGACCGCACGGCGGCCCGCACGGCCACCGTCCCCACCCGGCTGATCCCCCGCGGCTCCGGCGAACTCCCGCCGCCGCCCGGCTGACGGGGCGGAGTGCAGGAACGGAGTGAGGCCGAGTCGCCACCGCATCACGGACGTCGGAGCGTCGCCCGCTGAAGAGCCGGAGGATCACTGCCACCGGCCGCCCCGGGCGCCCCCGGCTCGGGCAGGATGCGCAGGAGGAGCCAGCCGAGGGCGGGGAGTGCGATCAGCGGGGCGAGGGCCACCCGCAGGGAGGCCGCGTCGGCGAGGGCTCCGATGAGCGGGGTGGCGAGGCCGCCCATGCTGACGGTCAGGCCCAGGGTGACGCCGCTCGCGGTGCCCATGTGCCGGGGCAGATAGTCCTGGCCGAGAGTGATGTGCAGGGAGAAGGGCACGTACAGGCCCGCCGAGGTGAGGGCCACGCAGAGGTAGAGCAGCGGTCCGGGGACGAGGACCACTCCGGCCACCGCGAGCACCGTCAGGGCGTAGGACCACCGGACGACCGGGAGGCGGCCCCAGCGGGTGGCGAGTCTCCCGCCTGCCAGGGTGCCCACCGCGCCGCCGAGGTAGAGCACGAACAGTGCGGCCGTACCGGCGACTTCGCCGCCGCCGGTGCGTTGGCGGGCGTAGAGGGAGATGAACGCGCTCAGCCCGACGAAGACGATCGAGCGGCACACGACGGCGCCCGACAGTTTGAGGAAGGACCGCCAGTCGTCCCGGACGGCGGCCCGGCCCGTGCCGCCGTCCGCCTCCGCTGCCGTCGCCGCAGCCGCTGCCGCCGCCGCGTGGGGAACCCGAAGACTCCGCAGCGCGGCCACGCACAGCGCCGCGCCCGCGAGAGCGGGCACGACCAGCAGCGGGGAGGCGCGCAGGCCACCCGTGGCGACGGCGGCCGAGACCATCAGGGGCGCCGCGGCGAAGCCGAGGTTGCCGCCGAGGGAGAACCAGGCCATCGCGGTGTGGCTGCCCCGGCTGGCCTGGCGTGCCACCCGTGCGGCCTCCGGGTGGTATGCGGCGACGCCGACCCCGGAGACCGCGACGGCCGCCAGCGTGAGGGCGTACGAGCCGCCGACACCGGCGAGGGCGACGCCCGTACCGGCCAGCAGCGTGCTCACCGGCAGCAGCCATGGCAGGGCCCACCTGTCGGTGAGGGCCCCGAACAACGGCTGCACCACGGAGGACAACAGGAAGGCGGCCAGCACGATGCCGGATGCGGCGGCGTAGGTGTAGGCGCGCTCGGCGACGAAGAAGGGCACCAGCGCGGCGACCGCGCCCTGGTAGACGTCCACGCAGGCGTGCCCCAGGGAGAGCAGGGTCAGCGGCCTGGTACGGGAGCTCTGTTTCGTCGGCACCCGCCCATCCTCGCCACGGCAGACATGGCGTGCTTCCGATAAAGTGCCAGATCATGCCGGACATCCGCCACACCCCCGAGGCGCCCACCCGCACCCAGCTGCTGGCCCCCGGGGAGCGCATCGACGCACACCGTCATGACGATCACCAGATCGTCTACGCGGGCTCCGGTGTCCTGGCCGTCACCACGGAGGCGGGCACCTGGTTCGCCCCCGGCACCCGGGCCATCTGGGTCCCCGCCGGATGTGTCCACGCGCACCGCGCCCACGGCCACCTCGCCCTGCACCTGCTCGGGCTGCCGCCGGACACCAACCCGCTGGGCCTCGAAGCGCCCAGCGTCCTCGCCGTCAGCCCCCTGCTGCGCGAACTGATCCTCGCCTGCACGCGCAGCACCCGGGACGACACCCCCGAGCGGCGCCGCCTGCACGCCGTCCTCCTCGACCAGTTGCGCGCCTCACCCCAGCAGCCGGTCCAGCTGCCCGCCCCGTCCGACCCGCGGCTCACGGCCGTCTGCGAACTGCTGCACCGCGACCCGGCGGACGCGCGCACCCTGGCCGAACTCGGGGCGGCGACCGGAGCGGGCGAGCGCACCCTCAGCCGCCTCTTCCGCCGCGAGCTGGGCATGACCTTCCCGCAGTGGCGCACCCAGTTGCGCCTGTACCACGCGCTGCGCATGCTGGCCGACGACCTGCCGGTGACGGCGGTCGCCCACCGCTGCGGCTGGTCCTCCACCAGCGCCTTCATCGATGTCTTCCGCCACTCTTTCGGCTGCACACCGGGCACGCACCAGCGCCGCACGGCGGGGCACGGCTGAGGGCCCGTTACCCCGCGCGCTCGTGCTCGGACCGCGCGCCTGCCGGGGCCTGTTTCGGCCAGATCGTGTAGCCCACGGCGATGATCAGGCTGACGGCGGCGACAATGCCCATCTTCCCCTGCCATGCCTGGAGTGAGGCGGTCTGGCCGGCGTCGCCCACGTACCAGACGGCGCACTGGAGCAGGGCTGCGGCGATGCCCGCCCCGAAGATCGCGCGCAGGGACATCCGCCATTCGTGCAAGGCGCGTGCCATGCCGTATTTCGGCGGCTTGACCGGGGGCGGACCGCCCGCGAAGCGGTGGGCGACGTGGCCGTCCGCCCACTTGATCATGTAGTGGCCGTGGGTGACGGTGAAGCCGATGTAGACGGCGGCGAGGCCGTGTTTCCAGTCCGGTTCGGCGCCGTTTCTCAGATCCACGGCGCTGACGACGAGCAGGACGACTTCGAGGAGCGGCTCACACAGGAGGACCGCCACCCCCGCGCGGGGCCTCTTGGCGAGGTAGCGCAGGGACAGGCCCAGAGCGAGCAGCACCCAGAAGCCGACCTCGCAGACGATGATCAGGGTGACCAGCATGGTGGCGGGCTCCTCTCGTACGGGTCCCCGCCACTGTGGCCGACCACCGCCCCCGCACGCGTCGTCACCAGCGACGATCCCGCGCTGCATCCTTCGATGTACGTCCCTGTGGCGACGCGTCGGGCCCCGCCTCCGTGCTGTCATGGACTCATGCCCCAGCTGCCCCGCCCGCACCGCCACGATGTGCTGATCGCCGTGGCCGGGCTGCTCGGCGGTCTCGTGCTGTGGGCGATCGGGTTGCAGGCCGGTCCGCCGCTGTTCGGGCTGCCCCCGTCGCTCACGCTGGTGTCGCTGGCGGCGATGTCCGCTGCGGAGCTGGTGCGTCGTACGGCGCCGGCGGTGGCGCTGCCCGCCGCGACGGCGGCGCTCGTGCTCGATGTCTGCGCCGGGAGTCTCGTCGCCACCGTGGTGATGTTCACTGACGTGGTGTACGCGGTGGTGGTGTACGGCCCGCCCGCGCTGGCGCGCCGCCTCCCCCGGCTGACCGTGCTGGTGGCGGTGCTGGCCACGCTCGTGCCGCTGGCGGTGTTCCGTACGCCCGAGTCGTTGTTCGTCGGGCTGCTGACGGGGCTGGTGACGTCGGCACCGGCGTTCACGGGTGCGATCGTCCGGTTCCACCGGGAGGAGGCCGCCGCCGAGCGGCTGCGGGCCGAGCAGACCGCGCTGCTGGCCGAGATGGACCGGGTCTCGGCGGTGAACGCGGAGCGCGCGCGGATGGCCAGGGAGCTGCACGACATGGTGGCCAACCATCTCTCCGCCATCGCCATACACTCCACGGCCGCGCTGGCCCTCGAGGATGATCGGGAGGCGAGCCGTGAGGCGTTGGGCGTCATACGCGAGAACAGCGTTCAGGGGCTGACCGAGATGCGCCGTCTGATCGGCATCCTGCGGGACGCGGAGGGGGCGGGCGAGGCCACCGCGTCGCCGACACTGGACGGTCTGGACGCCTTGCTGGAGCGCGCCCGCGCCATGGCGGACCAGGGGTTCACCTTCGTGCTGCACGACGACCGGCAGGAGGGCGCGGGCGGTGCACTGCCCGCGCCGGTGGAGCTGGCGGCGTACCGCGTGGTGCAGGAGTCGGTGACCAACGCGCTCAAGCACGCGCGGCCGGGGACGGTCACGGTCCGCGTCGGACGTGCTGAGCGGGCCGGGGGTGCCGCGGGGTCGCTCGTCGTACGGGTCACCAACCCGCTGGGCGACCCGCAGGGTCCGCGTGCGCCGGGCTCGGGGGCGGGACTGATCGGGATGCGGGAGCGGGTCGAACTGCTGCACGGGCGACTGGAGGCGGGGCCGGTCACCGTGCCGGGCGACGGCCGGACTGGCGCTGGCGCGGGGGTCGTGGGCACAGCGGAGCACAAGATGTGGGAGGTGCGGGCGGAGTTGCCCGTGGAGGAGCTTTGAGGAGACCCCAGGGTGCGTGGCTAAGGGCTGTCCCGTGATCCCTGGTGGGTCAGCGCGCGGCGTCAGATGCGGTGCTTCGCAAGGCGGAGGGGCGTCCTCATACTGGGCGTGTCCGGGCGTTCCGGCAACGCAGCGAGGTGCCGCAGCTGTCGTCGTGCGCCCGCCAGGGATTACGGGACAGCCCTTAGGGAGCCGGTGTGAGGGACGAAGAGTCAGTGATCCGCGTGGTGGTCGCCGAGGACCAGTCGGCGGTGCGGGCGGGGCTGCTGCTGATTCTGCGCAGCGCGCGCGACATCGACGTCGTCGGGGAGGCGGCGGACGGCGAGGAGGCGGTGCGCCGGGCCCGGGAACTGCGGCCCGACGTGGTGCTGATGGACATACAGATGCCCCGGCTCGACGGCGTCTCCGCAACCCGTCAGATCACCGGTGAGGAACTGGCGGACGTGCTGGTGCTGACCACCTTCGACCTGGACGAGTACGTGTTCGGGGCGCTGCGGGCCGGTGCGGCCGGGTTCCTTCTCAAGCACAGCGAGGCGGCGGAGGTCATCGACGCGGTGCGGACCGTGGCGGCGGGCGAGGGCATGATCGCTCCGTCGGTGACCCGGCGGCTGATCGCCGAGTTCGCGCGGTCCGGTGCGCGTCCGGCGCAGCGCGTGCCGCCGGAACTGGAGGGGCTGACTCCGCGCGAGCACGAGGTGCTCGGCTGCCTCGGCGCGGGGATGTCGAACGCGGATGTCGCGGACCGTCTGGAGATGGCGGAGGCGACGGTGAAGACGCACGTCAGCAGGCTGCTGCGGAAGCTGGGCCTGCGCAGCAGGACGCAGGCGGCGGTGCTGGCGCAGGAGTTGGGCGTGACGGATTCGTGAAAATCAAGGTTTGAACATCAGTTGAACGGCAACTGGTCCATACCTATTGACCAGTGGTCCAGACCTCTTTAGTGTCCCGGATGACTGCGGTGAGCGTGCCCCACACGCGTTCGCAAGGCGGCGCAGGTCCCCTTCCCGCCCCCTCCGGGTTTTCCGGACCTTACTCGAGGAGCGCCCTTGAGATCTGGAACCGCACGACGCTTCAAGCGCAGAATCACGGCCTTCGGGATAGCACTCGTGCTGCCCATCGGTCTGCTGGTCGGTCTGGCTTCCCCAGCTCAGGCCGCGGAGCAGGCAACCGCGACGTTCATCAAGACCTCAGACTGGGGCACCGGGTTCGGCGGTCAGTGGACCGTCAAGAACACGGGCGACACCACCATGGACACCTGGAAGCTGGAGTGGGACTTCCCCTCCGGCACCACGGCCGGCTCGCACTGGAACGGCACCATCACGAAGGACGGCAACCACTACACCGCCACGCCTTCGTCCTGGAACGGTTCGCTGACACCCGGCCAGAGCACCACGATCGGCTTCAACGGAACCGGCGGCGGCGAGCCGAGCAACTGCAAGATCAACGGCAAGCCCTGCGACGGCGGCGGCGAGCCCGGCGACGCGGCCCCCACCGCTCCCAGCGGCCTCAAGGCCGGGACGATCACCGACACCAGCATCGACCTGAGCTGGTCGGCGGCCACCGATGACAAGGGCGTCTCCAAGTACCACGTGTTCCGCAACGGGACCGAGGTCGCGGCAGTCACCGGTACCTCCTACAAGGACAGCGGGCTGACCAAGGGCACGCAGTACTCCTACTCCGTCACGGCGGAGGACACCATCGGTCAGACCAGCCCCGCGAGCAACACGGTGCAGGCGACGACCACCGGCGGCGGCGGCAACCCCGACCCGCCCGGACAGTACAAGAAGATGGGCTACTTCACCGAGTGGGGTGTCTACGGCCGGAACTACCACGCGAAGAACATCGACACCTCCGGCTCGGCCGGAAAGCTGACCCACATCAACTACGCCTTCGGTAACGTCCAGGGCGGCAAGTGCACGATCGGCGACTCGTACGCCGCCATCGACAAGGCGTACACCGCCGACCAGAGCGTCGACGGCGTGGCCGACACCTGGGACCAGCCGCTGCGCGGCAACTTCAACCAGCTGCTGAAGCTGAAGAAGAAGAACCCCAACCTCAAGATCCTCTGGTCCTTCGGCGGCTGGACCTGGTCCGGCGGCTTCGGTGACGCGATGAAGAACCCCGCCGCGTTCGCCGAGTCCTGCTACAACCTCGTCAACGACCCGCGCTGGCAGGGCCTGTTCGACGGGATCGACCTGGACTGGGAGTACCCCAACGCCTGCGGCCTCAGCTGTGACACCAGCGGCCCCGGCGTCATGAAGGACATGATGCAGGCGTTCCGCACCAAGTTCGGCGACCAGCTGGTCACCGCCGCCATCACGGCCGACGGCTCGGACGGCGGCAAGATCGACAAAGCCGACTACGCCGGCGGAGCACAATACGCCGACTGGTACAACGTGATGACGTACGACTTCTTCGGAGCCTGGGCGAAGGACGGCCCCACAGCCCCGCACTCCCCGCTGCGTGCCTACAACGGCATCCCGCAGGACGGCTTCAACTCCGACGCGGCGATCCAGAAGCTCAAGGCGAAGGGCGTCTCGGCGGACAAGCTGCTGCTCGGCATCGGCTTCTACGGCCGCGGCTGGACGGGCGTCACCCAGTCGGAGCCGGGCGGCACGGCTACCGGAGCGGCACCGGGCAAGTACGAGGCGGGTATCGACGACTACAAGGAGCTCAAGAACAGGTGCCCGGCCACCGGCACCGTCGGCGGCACCGCCTACGCCCACTGCGGCAACCAGTGGTGGAGTTACGACACCCCCAGCACCATCAACGGCAAGATGGACTATGCGAAGCAGCAGGGCCTGGGAGGCGCGTTCTTCTGGGAGCTGAGCGGTGACACCAGCAACGGCGAGCTGATGACCGCGATCGACAGCGGACTCAAGTAACACCACCGGCAGCACCGGGAGTCCCCACAGACGGAGCGGGGGAGAGGGCACCGCCTGCCTTCTCCCCCGTTCCCCTTTTCATGTTGCGGGCCGGGCCGTCACGTTGCGGGCCGGGCCGCGCGGCTGTGCCAGGGGAAGTCGTCCTCTTCGATCGCGAGCTCATCGAGCTGGGCGGCGGCCGCGGCAGCCCCGCCCGCCGCACGGAAGGCGGTGCGGACGCGCCGCGCCGCCGCCGCGTACCCCGGCTTCTCCAGTACGGCGTCGAGCGCGCTCCCCACGCGTACGGGGTCGGCGCGCCGGAAGCGCACCCGTACGCCCACTCCCGCGGCGGTGACCTGGGCGGCGACGACCGGCTGGTCGTCCCGGACGGGTGCGACGACCAGCGGGACGCCGTGCCACAACGCCTCGGTGACGGTGTGGTGTCCGCCGTGGCAGATCACCGCGCGGGCCCGCTCCAGCAGGGCGAGCTGCGGGACGGAGGCGCGCACCAGCACATCCGGGTCCTCGGCCGCTGCGGCAGCCGCGTCGCCGAGCACCCCGGCGGGATCCACGACGACTGCACGTACCTCTCCCCTCCGGGCGCGTACGGCGGTCACGCACGCCTGGAGAAAGGGCGCGCCCGCCGTGGAGCCGGCGGTGCCGAGGGTCACCAGGGCCAGCCGCTCCCGGCCGTGGCCGCTGCCCCGGTCCAGCCACTCCCACGGGAAGTCCGGGGCGCCGGGGCGCGGGCCGACTGCCGGGCCGAGGAACCGTAGCGGCGTCACCGGCAGCGCGTGTGCGCCGGTGATTTCGGGGGTGGAGAAGACCAGGGTCAGCAGCGGGGAGAAGCGCGGATCGTACCGTGCCGAAGGGTCACCCAGTCGTTGCCGCAGGCCGCCGAGCAGCCGGGCGATGCCGTCCGCGACCTTGGGCACGCCGGTGAGGCTGCCCGCCAGTTCGGCCGAGGTGGTGCAGGAGGTGACGAAGGGCACCCGGAGGCGTTCGGCGACCAGCGCCCCGGCGACGGTCTGCTGGTCGACGACCAGGAAGTCCGGGAAGAACTCCAGGACGGCGGCGGTCACTCCGGGTGCCATCGCCACCGCGAGCGGAGCGAAGAACTCCTCCCACAGGTCCTTGAGGGCGGCAGCTCCGCGCGGTTCGCCGGGCCGGTCGCCTGGGCGGACATCGGGCCGTGCGCCGGTGGGGCCCGCACAGAAGTAGACGCGGGCTCCGGGCCCCAGGCAGCGTGCCAGCGCGGCGGGTTGCCCCGCCCAGGCCACCTGGTGCCCCCGCGCCTCCAGTTCGGCGGCGACCGCCGCGGCCGGATTCACATGACCGGCGAGTGGCGGGACGACGAAGAGGATCCGGCTCACCGTTCACCGCCCTGGGGCGCGTGGACTCGCGGGGAGATCCGCTCCAGAACGATGCTGCCGAGCGAGGCGGGCGGCATGGCACTCCGAATCGTCGTTCGCGCAGGGGTGAATGCGGGGCGCAATGAGTGCAGGAACGGGAGAGGAACTGCCCGAAATGGGGGCGCCAGGTGGAATCCGCAACGTACGTGCCGGTATCTCAGCCGGTCAAGGAGAGGCGCAGGGCCGGGGCCGGCTTTTGTAACCGGCTGACTAAATCACCTGCCCGGATTGTCACTTCGGGAAGGTGTGCCGCCGCGCCGGCAACCTGTGCCTGACCCCGTACCTGAGGGCTGTCCCGTAATCCCTGGCGGATCAGCGCGCGGCGTCAGATGCGGTGCTTCGCAAGGCGGAGGGGCGTCCTCATACTGGGCGTATCCGGGCGTTCCGGCAACGCAGCGAGGTGCCGCAGCTGTCGTCGTGCGCCCGCCAGGGATCACGGGACAGCCGTTAGCCGGGTGTCCGACTGCGTGTCGTCGCGTCCGGCCGCGCGTCCCTGCCCCTGGCCAGTGCCGGGAATACTGCTGGGCGTATGAATCCGGTGGACCCGCTACTCACCCGCTGACTAAAAATGCAATCCGGCCGCAAACAGGCCGCAGCTTCCCTGGTGACGCCCTTGACCGGGTGCCTACTTGTCAGTAATTTACCGATCCAAAACATGGCCGCAGCTGCTGGAAAACACGGCAGACGCGGCCAGGCGCCCCTCGAATTCACCCCCCACGCAACAACGAGCCTTGCCGTTCTGGCGTGGATTACCCTCCCGGGCCGTGGTCTCGTTTCGGCGGGGCGCACCAAGGCGTAAGTGTTCGTGCCCAATTCGCGCAACACGAAAGGTGCCTCATGGGACCCGAGAGAAAACGGGCCAGAGCCAGGATCGGTCTGGCCGCGGCCACGGCCACCGGGCTCGCGGTCGGCATGCTGGGCTTCGTCGGTGCGGGGACCGCATCCGCCGAGACCGCCACGCTCCACCAGGAGTACAGCTGTTCTTTTCCGTTGATCGGCAATCACAAGATCACGATCGACATCAGTGCGGAGCTTCCGGCGCAGGTCGAGGTCGGGGAGACCATTCCGCCCTTCGACATCACCTCGGTCGCCACCGTGCCCAAGGCCGCGGCGGACGGCATGACGCTCGTCGGCGGCAAGACCCTGGAGGGCACGGCGACCGCCGACGTCACCATCGCGACGCCGGCGGGTGGCCTGGACGTCCAGGTGCCCAACGCCATCGAGAAGACCGATCTCCCCAACCCGACAAGGGACTTCGAGACGATCGCGCGCGGCCAGTCCCCGCAGCTGCTCTTCAGTCAGGCGGGCCAGGGCACGATCGACGTCACCGGCCTCGGCATGTCCGACATGGAGGTCAAGGACGCCAACGGGAAGACCATCGTCTTCCCCGGCTTCCCCGACGGTCCGTTCACCTCGGACTGCACCATGACCTCCACCGACACCACCCTGCACACCTTCGACATCGTCGACAACGGCGGCGGCGACCCCGGAACCGACCCGGGCACCGACCCCGGAACGGACCCGGGAACCGACCCCGGAACCGACCCCGGAACCGACCCCGGAACCGACCCCGGAACCGACCCGGGGACCGACCCGGGGACCGACCCCGGAACCGACCCCACGGACGGGAGCCAGAACCTCAACACCTCGGTGCAGGCCGGCGCGGGAACGCTCACCATGTCCCAGGCCGGTGACACCGTGGAGATGTCGCCGGTCAACGAAGGCGAGGGCGGCACCTCCAGCGGCGACCTCCAGACCGTGCAGGTGACGGACGCCCGTAACGGCTCCTCCGGATGGTCGCTCACCGGCAAGGTCACCGAGTTCACCGGTGCCGGTGATCCCATCGGCGCCGACCAGCTGAGCTGGACCCCGGCCTGCGAAGCGGCCGCGGGCGCGGTCAGCAACTGCGTGGCGGGCAGCGCCGGGACGGTGGGCAGCGAGGGCGCGACACTGGCCAACGCACCGGACGCGGAGCAGACCGGCGGTGAGTTCACCGTCAACGCGGGTCTGGACCTGGAGGTCCCGGCGACCGCCGCCGCGGGCGACTACTCGGCGGTGCTCACCCTCACCCTGACCTGATCCATGCCTCCACAGGTGGACCGGCCCAGGGCTGTCGCATAAATCCCTGGGCTGGTCCATCGACCCATTTCCAGGGACCTCTCATGCGCAGAAGACCGTACATCCTCCTGTGTGCGCTGGGGCTGCTGCTGGGCACGTTCACCGTCCCGCCGGCACAGCCCTCGCACGCCGCCGACAACGGACGCTGGGCCGTCTTCCCGGCCAAACCCGAGGACGGGGACAAGCAAGAGGACGGGGACAAGCAAGGGGAGAAGAAGGACGGCAGGAGCGAGAAGAAGGCAGCCATCCGGACCAACTTCCGCGTACAGGCGGACCCTGGCGGGACGCTGCGCGACAAGGTGACCGTCTCCAACCGCTCCCGCGAGACGATGACCTTCGTGCTGTACGCGGCGGACGCCTACAACACCCCGCGCGACGGCGGCTTCGCGGTGCGCAGCCGGAACGAGAAGCAGAAGGACGTCGGTTCCTGGACGCGGCTGGAGAAGCGGGAGATCACCCTCCCCGCCCGTGGCGAGAAAACCGTCGCCTTCACCCTCCGCGTCCCCGACGACGCCGAACCAGGGGACCACGTGGGTGCCGTCCTCGCGGTCGACAAGCGCGTGGCCAAGGCGAAGGGCAAGGTCGGGGTGGGTGTGCAGCAGGCCGTCGGCACCCGGATCTACCTCCAGGTGAACGGGGAGCGGTCGCCCGGACTCAGCATCGAGAACGTGCGCTTCGCGTACGACTCCCCGTGGGTCCCCGGCACCGGCGAGGACGCGACCGTCACCTACACCCTCGTCAACAGCGGCAACACCATGCTGGAGCCCCAGGTCGACCTGAAGGCGAAGGGCATTCTGGGGCGGACCTCGCTCAGCTCCACCGGCAAGCTGCTACCCGCCGAACTGCTGCCCGGACAACGGGTGCTGGTCACACACAAGTGGCCGGGGCCGCCCATGCTGGACTGGGGCGAGATCGAGGTGACCGCCAGCGACAAGGACGGTCAGCTGGTCGAGAGCGGAAGCACCTCGTTCCGCAGTGTGAGCTGGGGGCTGCTCCTCATTCCGGTGGTACTGCTGGCCGGGTTCGCGGGCTGGCTCCTCCACCGTCGACGGCAACGGGCGGCGCCGTAGCGGCCGTCGAAGTGCAGCCGGAAGGGCCCGGGGCATCGGAGGTGCCCCGGGCCCGCGCCGGTCGCCGCGCCGGACGGTGGTCAGGCAGCGGTGCCGTCGCCCCGGATGCGCCGCGGCAGATAGTGGCAGGCCGCGATGCCGCCGCCTCCGAGCGCTCCCGCACCGGTGAGCAGCAGGCCCACCGCCGAAGTCCCGGTGGTGGCGAGGACGCCGTCGTCATCATCACCGGGCTTGACCGACGTGCTCAGCTGCGTCCCGTCCGAGGCGGCGTCGCCGTCCGGCGCTCCGCCGGAACCGGTGGAGCCGCTGGAGCCGGCAGAACCCGTGGAGTCCGTGTCCCCGGAGCCGCCGCCGGTGGACTGGGGGGAGGCTCCCGAGCCTCCGTCGCCGCCCGGGGAGCCGCCGGATCCGGTGTCGTTACCGCTCGTCGAGCCGGTGGGCCCGGCAGTGGTGGGTCCCGCGGTGGTGGGCGAGCCCGTGGTACCGGCCGTCGGATCGCCCGAGCCCTCCTCGGTGACCGTGAAGGTGTGCAGGGTCTTGTTCTGGTCCGCCGGGTCCAGCGTGCACTTCGCTTCGAAGACGTCCCCGTACGGAGGAAGTTGAACGGGCTTGCCGGCGGCGTCCCGCGCCGTCAGCTTCAGGGTGAGCGCGTTGACGTCGATGGACGCCTTACCCGTCTGGTCGAAGCCGATCGACGGCGCCTCGCCCTTCGCGGTGACGTCGAAGGCGGCTGCCGGGTTGGGGAGCTGGGTCTTCGCCACCGTGTTGTCGACCTCCACATGCAGCCTGCCGCCGCCCGGCAGGTTCACGCTGGCCTCGGCCGTCGCGACGCCCTCCAGGGTCTTCACGCCCACCAGGGTCAGGGCCTGCGCGGCCTTCTTGCTCACTCCCGTCACTGAGTTGATCTTCAGCTTGCCGCTGAAGTCCCCGACCGCCACCGTCGCGGGGATGTCCGAGGTGATCTCGATGTCGATCGGGTCCGCGCCGATCAACGGGAATGCGCACGCGTACTTCTGCGTCAGCGAGGCGGGCTCCGCCGAGGCGGTGCCCGCACCCAGCAGGACGGTAGCGGCTCCCGTGGTTCCCAGTACGGTCGCGACGCCCAATGCCGTCCTGGCCGCCCGGGTCTTTCTCCGGTGAACTCCCATGCCCTCCCTTTCACAGAATACGAGCTTCGTGGCTCAGCAAAATACTGACGAGTAGTCGGGTGGTCAAGGAGAGGACCACGGGAAGAACCGCCCACCGCATCACATCGCGAGAACTACTCGCCCGATGAGTACAGCAGCAGAGTTTTTTGTCACTGGAGCCGCAGAGCTGCGGCAGCAGATCCATTTCCGCCCGTATCCGCTAGCCGAGCCCCTGATCTCAGCTTGTTGCACGCCGCGATGATGAAGCGATCACCTGCGATGCTCACCGGAATCACAAAGAAGAAGTCTGATTCCGAATTCCCGGACCAGTCCTGGAAATGAGCCTTGACCCCCGCCCTACCCGTGAGTAGTTTACCGATTCGAAACGTGGCCGTATCTGCGCTCGGTAATGGAGATCACGTTCCCCGCCCACCCCCACGCAGTTTTCCCGGTCCTGATCTGGAGATGGCCCGTTTCGGCGGGGAAGCCGTAAGTGTTGGTGCCCACTTCACGCAACACGAGAGGTTCGTCAATGACAGTCCATGGCAAGAGGGCCAGAGCGAGGATCAGTCTGGCCGCCGCGACGGCCACCGGTCTCGCCGTCGGCATGCTGGGCTTTATCGGTGCGGGGACCGCATCCGCCGAGACGGCCACGCTCCACCAGGAGTACAGCTGTTCGTTCCCGTTGATCGGCGACCAGCCGATCCAGATCAACATCAGTGCGGAGCTTCCGGCTCAGGTCGAGGTCGGGGAGACCATTCCGCCCTTCGACATCACCTCGGTCGCCACCGTGCCCAAGGCCGCTGCCGACGGCATGACGCTCGTCGGCGGCAAGACGATGGAAGGCACGGCGACCGCCGACGTCAAGATCACGACGCCGGCGGGCGAGGTGCCGGTCCAGGTGCCGAACAGCATCGCGAAGACCGACCTTCCCAGCCCCACGGCTGACTTCGACGTCATCGCCTCCGGTCAGTCCCCGCAACTGCAGTTCAACCAGGCGGGCCAGGGCACCATCGACGTCACCGACCTCGGCATGTCCGACATGGAGGTCAAGGACGCCGACGGCAACACCATCGTCTTCCCCGGCTTCCCCGACGGTCCGTTCACCTCGGACTGCACCATGACCTCGACCGACACCACCCTGCACACCTTCGAGATCGTCGAGAGCACCGGAACCAGCCCGGAAACGGAGCCCACGGAGCCGGGCACCGAGACCGGCACCAACCCCGGCACTGAGCCCACGGCACCCGGCACTGAGCCTGCGGACCCGGCCACGGAGCCCACGGCACCGGGAACGGCCCCGGACGAGGAGCCCGCGGCACCCGGACCCGAGCCCGGTACGAACGGTGTGCTGATCAACTTCGACCTCGCCGGTAACTCGCACATCAAGGCGGCCAAGGGAGACGTGGCCCTCAACGGCGGCATCGAGGCCGACTACGACCTCGCACAAGGCACCTTCGACGCCGACCTCACCCTCGACCCCAGCAGCGGCGACTTCACCGTACTCGGCTTCCTGCCCGCCACCGCCAGCGTCGAATTCGAGCAGGACGGCATCACCACCGGCACCCTCAACGCCGCCGGAGACCTCAAGACCAGCTCCAAGATGTACGTGAAGCTCCCCAAGGTCTCCATCCTCGGCCTCCCCGTCGGCGGCGGCCAGGAATGCAAGACCGCCGAAACCGCCAGCATCGAGCTCGCCTCCGAGGGACGCTTCAACCCCCTCAGCGGTGGCAAGGTGAAGGGCGAATACACCCTCCCCGAACTCGCTGACTGCGGCTTCCTGAACGATGTCCTCGGCGCCTTCATGGCCGGACCCGGCAACACCATCGACATGGATCTCACCAGCCGCGTCTGACCACCCCGGCGAAGTGCCGGCCCCGGCCACCGGCCGGGGCCGGCTCTGCCGCTTCACTCCACCCGCGCCGCGGTCGGAGGCGGGGCGCGCAGCAGGCGGACGAGGGCGGCGGCGCGGAGCCAGAACGTGTCGGGGAGCAGCACCAGGTCCCCGACGATCGATACCGCCGAGAACATCGGCAGCGCCATCAGGACGCCGATTCCCAGGTGAGTGCCCATCATCACCACGACCACGCAGTATTTGAGCCTCCGGTTGAAGACCAGCGCCGGGAAGAGCACCTGGGAGAAGACGGTGACATAGGCCAGCACGGCCATGAGGGTGCCGTGGCCCGCGAACCAGGAGGAGAGCTCCGGCCAGGTCGAGAAGTCGTCGGAGAGCAGCGCGTAGTACAGCGCCGTGCCCTCGCGCCAGGTCTCGCCCTGGATCTTGTACATCGCGGCCGACCCGTAGACGACCATGACCTGGAAAGCGATCACGGCCATGCCCGCGTTGTGCAGCACGGTGACCAGCCGGCGCCGGAGTTCCTCGGTCTCGCTGATCCCCGCCGGACTCATCCTCCCCCCCGACGCCTCGCGTTCCCGGCGGGCCCGGCGTCGGGCGTCGAGCGACCAGCGGCGGCCGGAGGCACAGAACACCAGGTAGTTGGCGAACAGCATGCTCAGCATCGCCCACCCGCTGTTGGCCAGGAAGCCGCGCATGTAGAAGGCGACGACGAAGAAGCAGAACACGAACGCCAGCGCCCGGGTGTGCCAGCCGAGCAGGTAGAGGGCGCTGACGACGATCGCCGTCACGTACAGCGTCCAGAACACCAGCGGTTCGTCCGTGGCGAGGAAGGTGAACCACCATCCGAGGAAGCCGTCCCAGCCGTTCGCCTGGACGGTCTCCTGGAGCAGCGCCGGGGTGAACGGCGAACCGGGCCCCCACAGCCGGTCGGCGTGCGGCAGCTCCCGCAGCAGGAACAGCAGGAACAGCCCGGCGAGTCCGATGCGGACGACGGCTGCGCTGTAGAGGGCGAAGGGCTGGAGTGTCACCTGCCGGAGGTGCCGTCTGAGCTGTGTGTCCAGCCTGTCGACGGCTCCCCCGCCGAGCCGCAGCACCGCGCGCATCGTCATCCGGGCGTCCTCAGGTAGCCGAGCGGGAGGTAGCTGGAGGCCGGGGCCGGACCGTTGGACCCCGGCGGCGGTATGGGTGTCGTCCGCAGCCGCAGTTCGATGCCCTCGCCACGGTCCTGCCCCATGTCCGCCAGCCGGATCAGGACGACGTCACGGAGCAGCCGCGCCGCCCTGTTCGTCTCCGGCGGCGCCTTCCCCTCCCGCACCCAGCGCCGGTACTGGCCGGTGGCGCGGCGCAGGGTCAGCTGGTCCTCCTTGCTGGGCAGCAACTGACGGCGGTAGGCCGCGTTGTCGTGGGCGGTGACGTCCGTCCAGGCGCCGAAGCGCTCCCCGCGTTTCACCCGCACCTCCAGATGCTGGTTGTGCCGGGGCGGATCGGGGGCGAAGATCTTCCAGTCCTGGATGAAGAGCGGGTTCATCCAGCTGTCCACCCGTTCGGCGTTCTTCTCCGAGACGGGGAAGTCCCCGGCGACGTCGAGCAGCATCATCCCCGCGTGCGCGACGGCGAGGGCGGCCACCAGCGCGGCGCACAGCCGTAGCACCGCGCGGCGGGGAGCGCTCAGCTCGGTGCCCTGCGGGGCCAGGCCCGGAACAGGCCCAGGAGCGGGCGGCTCGGCGGAGTTCACCGGGTCAGTTTCCCGCCGTGGCGGGCTTGGCGGAGCTGACGGGGATCCCGGCGCAGTCCTCGGCCTCGTCGAAGGCGCTCTTCAGGGCGGGATCGGCGCGGAGTTCCTGGGCCGGTCCCTGATACCTGCCGGCCTTGCGGAATCCCTCACCCGCCTTGGCCAGCGCGGCGTTCAGCGATTTCTCGTCGTCGACCTTCGACTCGCGCACGCTGGTCACCGCCCCGTCGACCTCCTGCTTCGCCTGGCTGAGCCCTTCCATGGCCTTGGTGAAGGACTGCTTGCCGTCTTCGACCGGGGGCGCGCCCTCCTTCTTCATGTCCTTCTCCAGCGAGCCGAGTTGTGTGGCCAGGCCGTCGAGGAAAGCGACGACGCGCTTCTTGGCCTGCTGCGGCTTCTTCTGGTCTATTGCGGGGAGCCTCAGCTGTGACCCGTTCCTGCTCAGGTGTTCGCAGACGTTCCCGGCCCATGTCACCTCCGGTGCTTCCCCCGGTGAGCCGGCGGAACTGCAGCCGACCACGGCGAGGGAGACGGCGGCGGACAGCGCGACTCCGGTGACCACACGACGGAACATTCTCTTCACTCCTTCACTCCTTCGCTTCCTTAACGGTTGAAGGTGTCGATGTCCGAGATCCGCCAACTGCCGTCGCTGTGCACCGCTTCCACGGCGAACATGGCGGCGGCGTGCGTCGTGTCGCCGCCCTTTCCGGTGCGGGTGTTGCGCTGGTCGGCGAAGACCAGCAGCCGGGCCCGGTTGCCGTCCAGCATCTCCACACCGCTGTCGGTGACGGTCGTGGTCAGTACCAGCTGCTGCTTCTCCCCCTGCGCGACGACCTGGGCGAGCATCTCCCGGTGCTGTTCGACGGCCTTGCCGACCAGCACCTCTCCGGCTGCGTCCTCGGTCGCCTCCGGCGAGGTGTGGTCGTACGAGAAGACGGCGTTGACGGCCTCGGTCACGCTGCCCTTCACCTCGCTCGTACGCGCCGCCTCGGTGAGCGCGGTATTGCGGGTGGCCGGACCGTCGTGCAGGGCGTCCGCCCGTGCGCCCGCCCACACGGCGAACCCGCCCAGCAGCACGGCCAGTACACCGAGCAGCGGCACCCAGGGGATCGCCCGGCGGCTCTGGCGCAGAGCCCTGGGCGGCGGGGGCTTGCGCAGCGGAGGCTTGCGCGGATCCTGGTCCGGATCCAGCCGTTGCCGTTCGTCACGGTCGGGCCGTGTCGCGGCCAACCGCCGTCTGCGGTTGATGAGATGACGTGTCGTCGACATGCGGCGTGGCCTCTCGTCTCATTCACCGGCGGAAGGGCCGGTGTCCCCCACGGGCGCCTGTCCCAGGTCGCTCAGCTTCCAGCCGTCGTCCGTGCGGGTGAGGGCGCCCAGCATCCGGCTCTCCTTGGTGACCGCCTTCTCCTTCGGCGCGTCCACTGTGATCCGCAGGGCGACCATGACCCGTGCCCTGCCCGCCCGTTCGTCGAGTTCGGTCACCGCCCCGGAGAGCACCTTCGCCTTCGTCACCGTCCGGGCGTTCCGCACCTGCTTCTCGAATTCGGGACGTCCCTCGCGCAGTTGGTCGCGGAGGTCGCCGGTGGTGGACTTCTCCCAGGTCTCCATCCCCCGTCGCAGCTCGCGATGGTCGAGGGTGTTGAGGTTCTGCACGCCCTGCTCTCCGGCGGCCAGCACCTCGTCGCGGGTCTTGGCGAAGGCGAGCGATTCGTCGTCCGCCGCCGCATACCAGGTCCAGCCGGACCAGGCAGCGAAGCCTGCCGTCAGGACGGCCAGGGTCAGCGCCACCGCGAGCAGCGGGTTGATCCTCTTCACACGGGCCATGAACATCCGTCCCTCCACCGCCTACCGGGCCTTGAGCTTGGTGATCCGCCAGTGCCCGCCGTCCAGTTCGGCGGTCACGGAGAGCTGTGCGGGCACGGCGGTGGCCTTCTCGCCGTCGCGCCGGGTCGTCTGGTCGAGGAAGGCCAGCAGCCGCGCGGTGTCACCGCTCAGGTGACTCACCCCGATCCGGACGACCTGCGTGGTGAGGGTCAGCCCCTGGTCGGTCACGCGCTGCCGCACGCTCGCGAGCAGCGCGTCGTACTCCTTGGCCGCCTGTCCGCGCAACAGCGTCTTCGCGTCCCGTTCCGTGGCCGCCAGGCTGTCGGGCGAGTAGCTGAGGATCCTGCCCAGGGCGCTGCGGATCTCGCCGGTCACCCGGTCGGTGGCCGCCGTGTCGGTGAGGGCCTTGTTCCCGGCGGCCGGCGAGTCGTGCAGCCCCGCCGTGAGCACGGTGAGGAGGGTGCTCGCCAGCAGCAGCACGGCCGAGAGCAGCGAGGGAGCGAGCGTGGACCAGCGGCGCCACCGCCGGGCGGGTGCGGGGGCGGCCTCCGGCTCGGGCTCCCCTGGGTGCTGCTCGGGCAGCCGGGCTTCGGCCTCGTCCGTCACTGACATTCCCCTCCCCTTCCGGTCAGTTCGCCTTGGCAGGTACGGCCTGGAGCGAGGTGAGTCTCCAGCCGTCGGCCGTCCTGGCGAGTCCCGCCTCGAACCGCTTGCGGTCCGTGGTGGCCTCGCCGCGGCGCGGTTCCACCGCGACCCGCACCATCGCGATGACCTTCGCGGTGCCCGCCCGCTCGTCGAGCTGGGTGACCGCCGCATCGGTCACGGTGCCGCGCGTGGTGGTGCCCTCCTCCTTGAGCACCTCGGCGCTCTTGCCCCTCGTGCGTTCCAGCTCGTCCCGCAGTGGCCCGGTAGCGGACTCGCGCCACTTCCGGAGGCCCTCGGCGACATGTGTGCCGTCCATGCTGCTGAGCCGGGCGACGTGGGTGCGGGCGGCGCCGAGCGCGTCGTCGCGCGCCCGCGCGTACGAGAGGTCGCCGTCGCCGTCTGCCCGTACGTACGCCCAGAGGGAGAACGCGCAGAACAGCGTGGAGACCACCAGTACCAGGACAAGCCCTGGGGCCGAAGCGATCCGGGTGCGCATCTCAGTCCTCCACCCCGAGCAGGCCGCTCAGGTCTCTGGGGCCGTCGTCCACACCGGCGTTCCCGGTGTCCAGGGAGCCGGCCCGTGCCGGTTCGGGTACGCCGCCGCTCGGTGCGTTTCTGCTGCCCCGGACGTTCTGGCCGCTTGCCGGCGACGCGTCGCAGCGGGCGTCGGTGTTGACGGAAGGCGGGGGCGAGGTGTCGAGCCCGTTGCGGTAGGTGGTGCCGCCGTATCCCGAGGTGCAGGGCAGCGGCTCGAAGAAGGTGGTGACCATGCCGAAGCGGATGCCGTCCGGTGTGGTGGCGGTGGATCCGGCGGCGATGACCTGGGGCAGCCGCACCATCAGTTCCTCGGTGCCGCGCTGGCGGGTGACCAGCAGCTCGGAGGTGGTGGTGAGGTTCGCCAGCAGGACGCTGAACGCCGGGTCGTTCTCCCGGACCAGGGCCGTCACCTGGTCGGCGGCCTGCGGGGCCTGCGTGATCAGCCTGCGCAGGTCGGAGTCGGAGTCCTTCAGCTGCGCGGCCAGTTCCGCGGCCCCGGAGGCGAACGAACGGATCGCCTCCGCCTCCTCGTTCTGGGTGCGCAGCACCGTCTCGCCGTCCGTCAGCAGCAGGGTGGTGGCGGGCAGGGCCTCGTCGGCGGCGGCGATGAACTCGCTGCCGGTGTCGAGCAGCACCTGGAGGTTCTGCCCCTGTCCGTGGAACGCCTTGCCCATCTCGTCGACGGCGACGCGCAGTGAATCCAGCGGCACCGAGGCGGCCAGGTCGTTGACGCTGGTGAGCACGTCGGTGACGGGGGCCGGGGTGGCGGTGTCCTGCTGCTGGACGACGGAGCCGTCCTCCAGATACGGTCCCTCGTCGGTACGGGGTGCGAGGTCGAGATACTGCTCGCCGACCGCGGAGAGGCTGGCGACCTCGGCACTCAGATCGGCGGGGATGGGCGGCGCGGAGTCGTCGATCCGGATCTCTGCTTCGACCCCGCCGTCCGTCAGCTCGACGGAACCGACGCGGCCGATGTCGACCCCTCGGTAGGTGACGTTGGCGTTGCCGAACAGGCCGCCGGTCCGCGGCAGTTCCACCCGGACTGTGTAGTAGCCGCGCATGCCGATGTACCGCCCCAGGTCGGCGTACTGGACGGCGATGTAGGCGAGGACCACCGCACCGAGCACCAGGAAGGTGAGGTTGCGGATGTGGGTGCTGAGGGTGACCATCAGCTCTCGCCTCCTCGGGCGTCCCGGGTGCCGCCGACGGAGGGCAGCGGCAGCGGCGCGGCACCGGCTGCGGTGCCCTGCTTCGTGCCGTCGCGCTCGGTGGCGGGCGGGATGATCTCCGTCCCCGGCGCCGCGGCCACCTTGAGGTAGACGTTGAGGTAGTCGCCCTTCACCCCGGTGAGCACCTCGTCGGTGAACGGGTAGGTGAACATCACCTGGAGGGAGTCGGGCAGATCCTGTCCGGCGTCGGCCAGGTTGCGCAGGGTGGGTGCCAGGGCCCGCAGGTCGGCGACGAGGTCCTTCTTGCTCCTGTCGACCGTGCGGACGGCGACGCTCGACAGGGTGTCGAGGGAGCGCAGCATGGTCACCAGCGAGCCGCGCTGCTCCTCCAGTACGTCGAGCCCGGGGCCGAGGTCCTCCAGGACGGTGCCGATCTTCCGGTGCCGGGTGGAGAGGGTCGAGGACAGCTCGTTGACACCGTCGAGGGCGTCGGTGATGTCGCCCTTGTGCGTGTCGAGGTTCTTCGCCAGCGTGTTGACCCGTCTGAGCATCGAACGGGCCTCGGGCTCATTGCCGTTCAGCGCCTTGTTCAGCTCGGTGGTGATGGTGCGCAGCTGCTGCACGCCGCCGCCGTTGAGGAGCAGCGACAGCGCGCCGAAGACCTCCTCGACCTCCGAGTTGCGGTTGGTGCGGCTCAGCGGGATTTTCGCGCCGTCGCGCAGCCGCCCCTTGTCGGCGGCGGCGGCTTCGACGGCGGCTTCGGCAGGGGCTTCGGCAGGGGCGACGAGCTGGACGTACTTCTCGCCGAGCAGGCTGGACTGCTCGAGGTTGGCGTACGCGTCGGCGGGCACTTTCACCTTGCCGTGGACGCGCATGGTGACCTTCGCGGTCCAGTTCCTCTCGTTCAGCGAGATCTTGGTGACCCGGCCCACGGCCACGTCGTTGACCTTGACCGAAGCGTGCGGGAAGAGGCTGACCACATCGCGGAACTCCGCCGTGATCTCGTATGGATCGCTGCCCAGGTCGGCCCCGCCCGGCAGCGGCAGATCCTCGATGCCGCCGATCTCCGGCGCGCCGCATCCGCCCGGCAGGAGGGCCAGGCCCAGGGCGGTCACCCCGGCGCAGACGGTCATGCCCGCCTTCGCGGCCCGGCTCACCGGTCCTCCCCCGGCCCGTGCTCCGACCCGCCTGCCGGGCTGCCGTAGACGCTGCCGACCGGTGGCAGGGGCAGGGCGGGGAGCGACTGGGGGCGGGCGCCGCCGTCCGGCTGCTCGCCGCGCCCCATGCTCAGCTCGTTGAGGTCCGCGCGGCCGTCGATGGTGCGGGTGCCGGGGTTGTAGGCGTTGCCGAGGTTGGACGCCGCGAGCGGCAGGGCGTCGAGCCCTTCGGCGAGCGAGCCGCGCTGGTCGACCATGGACTGGGTGAGGTCGGCCAGCCGGTCCACATTGGTCTTGATCTTGCCGCGGTTGCTCTTCACGAAACCCTTGACCTTGCCGAGAGCGGTGCCGAGCTGTCTCAGTGCGGCGGCGAGTGCCTCCTTGTCCTGGGCGAGGAAGGTGCTGACGTCCGAGAGTTGGCGGCTGACGGTACGGACCTTCCCGTCGTTCTTCTTCAGCATCGTCGTGAACTTCTGCAACTGCTTGATGCTGGCGACGAGATCGGCGCTGCTGCCGTTCAGCACCCTGGAGGCGCCGCCGAGTTGCTGGATCGTGTTTCCGATCTCCCTCCCGTTGCCCTTGAGGTTCTCGGCGCCGGTGTCGACGAGTCCTTCGAGCGCTCCGTCCTTGTTGGCGCCGTCCGGACCGAGGGCCTCGGCCAGGTCGCTGATGCTCTTGAGGAGCTCGTCGACCTCCATGGGGGTGGCGGTGCGGGCCTGGGGGATGACGCCGCCGTCCCGCAACTGGGGGCCGCCTCCGTAGGCGGGGCTGAGCTGGATGAAGCGCCCGGAGACCACGCTCGGCGCGACCACGACGGCCTGCACCTTGTCGGGCACCCGCACCCCTTCGTCCAGGGAGAAGGTGACCTTCACGCGCTCGCCCTCGGGGTGGATGCCGTCGACGTTGCCGACGCGTATGCCCAGCACCCGCAGGTCCGAGCCCTCGTGCACGCTGATCGTCTTGTCGAAGTAGGCGGTGAGGCGGATGCCGTCCCCGCCGCCGAACACCGCCCGTGCCCCGGCCAGCGACCCGGTGACCACCAGGGCGAGGACGAGGCCCAGCAACAGGGCACGGCGCAGCCTCAGGCCGGCGGCCCGCCTGATCCGTCCGCCGCTCCGTTGCGGGTCGTCCGCCATCAGCTTCCTCCTTGCCGGGGCGGCATGCATCCGGTCACCGGAGGCGTGCCCTCGGGCAGATAGGTGTCGGGCACGAGGCCGCACAGATAGCTGTCCATCCAGCGGCCGTTGCCCAGGGTGTTGCCGACGAGCCGGTAGTAGGGGCCGACGGAGGCCAGCGCCTCGTTGAGGTTCCGGTGGTTCTTCTTCAGCACGCCGGTGACCCGCTCCAAGGCGGCGAGTGTGGGGGCGAGTTGCTTGTCGTTGTCGTCGACGAGGCCGCGCAGCTCGGTGCCGAGGTCGCGGGAGCCGGTGAAGAGCGTGTGGATCGCGTCGCGGCGCCTGCGTACCTCGGCCAGCAGCTTGCCGCCGTCGGTGAGCAGGTTCTCGAAGCGGCTGTTCTGCTTGCTGAGGGTCTTGGTGACCTTGTTGCTGCCCTTGAGGAGCTTGGCGAACTCGGTGTCCCGGGTGGAGATGGTCCGGGACAGGTCGGAGAGGCCCCGCACGGCGGTGCGTACGTCGGGGGCGGTGTTCTCGAAGGTGCCGGAGATCGCCTCGAAGCTTTCCGCGAGCTTGCCGCTGTCGATTTCGCCGGCCGTCTCGCCGAGCCCGTTCAGCGCGTCCACGACGTCGTACGGGGACATCGTCCGCTCCTGCGGGATGCGCTTGTCCGGGTCCTGTTCGCCGGTGCCGAGGGGGTCGAGGGCGAGGTACTTGGAGCCCAGCAGGGTCTTGATGCCGATCGCCACGGTGCTGTCGTCGCCGACCCAGGTGTCCTCGACGGTGAAGGCGACCTTCACCCTCGCTCCGTCCAGGGCGACTTCCTCGACCTCGCCGACCGTCACCCCCGCGACCCGCACCTCGTCGCCCTGGTTGAGGCCGGCGGACTCCTTGAAGTCGGCGGTGTAGGTGGTGCCGTTGGAGAGCAGCGGCAGCGATCCGGCGCTGTAGGCGAGCAGGCCGACCAGGGTGAGGGTGAGCAGTCCGACCAGCGCCACGGCGATCGGGTTGCGCTCCTGGACGGGCTTCAGGCGCCACCGCTTGCGGCCGGAGCGCCCAGGCCCCGAACGCCGGTCGCCGAAGTTCCGGTCGCCGGAGCGCCGCAGCGTGGGCCGCCTCACGGCTCGCACCTCGAATCCCTGATGGCGATCCCGGTCGGCGGCGGGCTGCCGTCCGAGGTGGTCACTCCGCTGACCCGGGCCTCGCACAGATAGAGGTTCAGCCAGGATCCGTAGGACGCGATCCGGGTGACGGCCCGCATCTTCTCGGGCGTCTTCTCCAGGAAGTTCTCCACCAACGGCGCGTTGTCGGCGAGGGTCTTGGACACCCGGCCCAGCGAACCGATGTCCTCCTTCAGCGGCTTGCGGCCGTCCCGGAGGAGCCCGGCGGTGCTGATGCTCAGCTGGGACATGCCCTGGATCGCCTGGCCGATGGGCTCGCGGTCGTCGGAGAAGCCGGAGACGACCTGCTCCAGGGTGCCCACCAGCTCGGTGAACTTCGTCTCCCGCGTGTTGACGGTGTCCAGCACGGTGTTGAGGTTGGTGACCACCTGCCCGATGACCTGGTCCTTCCTGGCCAGCGTGCTGGTCAGCGAGCCGACCGTACGGACGAGGCTCTCCACGGTGGCTCCCTCGCCCTGGAGCACCTGGATGACGGACCCGGCGAGCTTGTTGGTGTCGTCCGGTGAGAGCCCCTGGAAGAGCGGCTGGAAGCCGTTGAAGAGCTGGGTCAGATCGAGCGCCGGGCTGGTGCGCTTGAGGGGAATGGTGGCGCCCGGGTCGAGTGCGCGGCCCACCGGTCCGGTGCCGCGCTCCAGGTCGATGTAGCGCTGGCCGACCATGTTGAGGTACTTGATCGACGCATGGGTGGACACCGGAAGCGTGCGGCCCTTCTCGACGGAGAACTCCACCTGGGCGTAGCGGCGCTGCACCACCTCGATGGATTCCACCTTTCCGGTCTCCACGCCGCCGATGCGTACGGAGTCGCCCTCGATCAGCCCCGTGGCGTCGGTGAACCACGCCTTGTATCTCTCGCTCTCGCCGACGCCCGTGTTGGCGATGCTCAGAGCCAGCGCGGTCGTCGCGAGGGCGGTGACGATCAGGAAGACCAGAGATTTGACGACGGTCGCGGTGAGGCTGGTGCGGGTCATTTCAGGCTCACCTCCGCGCCGCGGTAGGCGGGTCCGGCGAACACGCTGGACCAGTCGGGCAGTTCCTGCGGCCGCTTCCGGTTCTCGGCGGCCAGCAGTTCGTTGACGAGGGTGTTCTCCTGGGGCGAGTTCGCCACCCCGAGGCCGTCCTCCAGGCTGGTCAGCGCCGTTGCCTCCGTGCCTTCTGTGGATTTCGCGGGGGTGTGCCGGAGGGGCCCGGTGTACGGCACGGGGTAGCAGCGTGGCCCGCCGCCGGAGCCGTACGCGGGGTCGTCCTTGCCCGGCAGGTACGCGCCGCGCTCCTTCACCACCTGGACGTCGACGTGCAGGCCGGGCCGGTCGGTGCCCTTGCCCAGGGCGCGGTCCATGGCGGGCACGAAGTCGGCGAGTGTGCTGAGGGTGCAGGGGAAGGAGGGCGAGTACCTGCCGAAGATCTCCAGGGTGGGGCGGCTTGCCGAGACCAGCCGGATGAGGTTCCGTTCGTTCTGGCGGAGCCAGGTGGTGAGGTCCTGGGAGGTGGTGGTGACCGAGGCGTAGAGGGCGGAGAGCCCCTGCTTGCGGTCGGCGAGGGTGCTGCTGGTCGTCGTGGCGTCCTCGAGCGCGTCGATGATGTCCGGCGCCGCCTCGGTGTAGGTGCGGCTGACCTCGACGAACTCCTTGATGTCCCGGTTGAGGACGGGCAGTTGGGGGTTGAGCTTCCTCAGATAGGCGTCCAGCTCGACAATGGTGCCGCCGAGCTTCGCACCCCTCCCCCGCAGCGCCTGGGACACGGCGGTGAGAGTGGCCGACAGCTTCTGCGGCTTGACCGCCGTCAGCAGCGGCAGCAGGTTGTCCAGCGACTCCTGGAGCTCGATGGCGTTGGCGCTGCGGTCCTGCGGGATGACGCTGCCCGCCGAGAGGGGCTGGGAGGACGGCTCCGCCGGGGGCACCAGGGCCACGAACCGCTGACCGAAGAGCGTGGTGGGCAGCATCTGCGCGGTCACGTCCGCCGGCACCCGGCCGAGCGCCTCCGGTTTCAGCGCCAGCGTCAGCCGGGCCCGCGCACCGTCCGTGTCGATCCCGGAGACCTCGCCGATGACCACCCCGCGCAGCTTGACTTCGGCATGCCGGTGCATCTCGCTGCCGACGGCCCCGGTCTCTACGACGATCGTGGCGGAGTCGGTGAACTCCTTGTTGTAGACGGCCACCGAAAGCCACACCAGCAGCGCGGGGACCAGCAGGTACACCACGCCCGCGAGTCTGCGGCGGCGCGCCAGGGTGCGCTCGTCGGGGCGGGTCTTCCGGCGCGCCTTCATCCGGCCACCTTCACCGTCGTCGTGGCGCCCCAGAGCGCCAGGCTGAGGAAGAAGTCGGTGACGCTGATCAGCACGATCGCGGTGCGCACGGAACGGCCGACGGCGACACCGACCCCGGCCGGGCCGCCGGACGCACGGAAGCCGTAGTAGCAGTGCGCCAGGATCACCATCACGCTGAAGATCAGCACCTTGAGGAACGACAGCAGCACGTCGGTGGGTGCGAGGAAGAGGCCGAAGTAGTGGTCATAGGTGCCGGTCGACTGGTCGTTGAAGAGCACGGTGACGGCGCGGGAGGCCAGATAGGAACCCAGCAGGCCGATCCCGTAGAGCGGGATGATCGCGATGGCGGCGGCGACGATGCGGGTGGAGACGAGGAAGGGCATGCTGCGTACGCCCATGCTCTCCAGCGCGTCGACCTCCTCGTTGATGCGCATGGCGCCCAGCTGGGCGGTGAATCCCGCCCCGACCGTCGTCGAGAGGGACAGCGCGGCGACGAGCGGTGCGATCTCACGGGTGTTGAAGTAGGCCGAGACGAAGCCGGTGAACGCGTCGGTGCCGATCTGGCTGAGCGCCGCATAGCCCTGGAGGCCGACGACGGTGCCGGTGAAGACGGTGATGCCGACCATCACGCCGACGGTGCCGCCGATGACGCCGAGACCGCCGCTGCCGAACGACACCTCGGCGAGGAGCCGTTGGATCTCCTTGGGGTAGCGGCGCAGCGCGCGCGGAATCCACAGCAGAGCGCGGAGGTAGAAGAGCAGTTCGTCTCCCGGCCGCTCCAGCCAGCCCAGGCCGCGGCCGCGGCGGGGTCGCGCCGGGGGCTTCGCCGGTGTTCCGGTGCCGTCGCCCTCGCCGCCGCCCGCCCGGTCGGTAATCGCCATCGCTCACATCCCCTTCGACGGGACGAGCTGGAGGTAGATCGCCGTCAGGACGGTGTTCACGAAGAAGAGGATGAGAAAGGTGAAGACGACCGACTGGTTGACCACATCCCCCACGCCCTTGGGACCGCCCTTCGGGTTGAGCCCCCGGTAGGCGGCGACGATCCCGGCGATGAAGCCGAAGATCCCCGCCTTGATCTCGCTGATGTAGAGATCGGGGAGCTGGGCGAGCGCGGAGAAGCTGGCGACGTACGCGCCCGGGGTGCCGTCCTGCATGTACACGGTGAAGAAATAGCCGCCGAGGGTGCCGACCACCGAGACCAGGCCGTTGAGCAGCAGCGCGACCAGCACCACCGCGAGCACCCGGGGCACCACGAGGCGCTGGACGGGTGAGACGCCCATCACCTTCATCGCGTCCAGCTCCTCGCGGATCGCGCGGGAGCCGAGGTCGGCGCAGATCGCCGAGCCCGCGACGCCGGAGATCAGCAGGGAGACGATGAGCGGGCTGGCCTGCTGGATCATGACCAGGACGCTGGCGCCGCCGGTGAGGGACTGGGCGCCGAACTGCTCTATGAGCGAGCCGACCTGAAGGGCCATCACCGCACCGAAGGGAATGGTCACCAGCATGGCCGGCAGTATCGACACGCTGGCGATGAACCAGAACTGCTCGATGAACTCCCGTACCTGGAAAGGGCGTCGGAAGGTCAGCTTGACGACGGTCACCGCGAGGGCGAAAAGGTGGCCGATCTCGCGCAGGACGCCCAGGCCGGGCAGCGGCTTGCGCGGCGGCCGCCTGGAGCCGGAGCGCGGGGGCGCCGTCACGGCTGCCCCTCGGCGGCGAAGCTGGCGGTGATCGCCCGCTGCGCCGCCGGGGGCAGCGTGCTCAGCATGCCGAGTACGCGCTCCCGGCGGCGCAGCGCTGCCTGGCGGACGGGCAGTCCGGGGGTCGGCTCCAGCTGCGGCACGATGCGGCGCTCGGTGGCCTCGCCCACCACGATGCCGTGCAGCGCCTCCCGGTCGATGGTTGCCTGGTCCTTCTCCTCGGACATGCCGATCGGCCCGGCCCGCCGCCCGTTGAGGAACTGCTCGACCACCGGCTCGTCACTGGTGAGCAGCACCTCGCGGGGGCCGAAGGTGACCAGGCTCCGGCGGAAGAGCATCCCCATGTTGTCCGGGACGGTGGCGGCGATGTCCAGGTTGTGGGTGACGATGAGCATGGTGGCGTCGATCTGCGCGTTGAGATCGATGAGCAGCTGGGAGACGTACGAGGTGCGGACGGGGTCGAGGCCGGAGTCCGGCTCGTCGCACAGGATGATCTTGGGGTCGAGGACCAGGGCGCGGGCGAGGCCCGCCCGCTTGCGCATGCCGCCGGATATCTCGCCGGGCAGTTTCCCCTCGGAGCCGAGCATCCCGACCATGTCGATGCGCTCCATCACGATGCGCCGGATCTCGGATTCCTTCTTGCGGGTGTGCTCGCGCAGCGGGAAGGCGATGTTGTCGAAGAGCGACATGGAGCCGAACAGCGCGCCGTCCTGGAACATCAGGCCGAACAGCTTTCGGGCCTCGTAGACGTCCTTCTCGCGGCTGTTGACCATGTCGACGCCGTCGATCAGCACGCTGCCCTCTTCCGGCCGGATGAGGCCGACGAGCGATTTGAGGAAGACGGTCTTTCCGGTGCCCGAGGGGCCCAGCATGACGCTGACCTCACCCGGTGGCAGGGTGAGCGTGAGGTCCTGCCAGATGTTCTGCCTGCCGAAGGTCTTGGTCAGGCCCTCGACGACGACTTCAATCCCCATCAGTCTCCTAGCGAGGGGACCACCGGCTTCAGTCGGTGGGGGAATCGCTTCCCTGGTTTCTGGTGGTTTGCGCACGTCCCGCATGGGATCGATTCGGGCTGGACCGCAGCCTTCCGGCTGGAAGCCCCCTCCTACGGGTGGGGGAGCGGGTTCACGACACCTCCCGTGGGTCCAGGTCGTAGGGCTCAACGCCGAGGCAGATCGGGTACGGTCGGCGCGGTCCCCGCGCCGAGCACCGGGCCCTGCTGGATCTCCAGTACGTTGCCGGGGCCGGAGACCGCCGCGGTGAAGAGCGGGTCCAGGTCCTCCCGCTCGCCGCCGCACCCCCGGAACGGCGGAATGTCGATCTCCCCCTTGAGCAGGCCGCCCTCCATGAACGGGTAAGCGCCGGTCAGTTCGGTGTCCATCGGATGGGCTGAGCGGCAGTTGTCGCCCACTTCCAGGGGCACCCCGTTGACCCGTACGTCGTAGAGGCGCAGCCGCTGGTAGTAGCCGACCGAGGTGGTGGCCCGGCCGGCTTTGACGAGGTTGACGACGGTCGCGGGCTCCGTCTCGAAGGCGATCCTGGCCGACACCGGCTGGAACCCGAAGGTCAGGAAGGCCGACGCGGAATCGGGAAAGTCGAGCAGGCCCAGGGAGTCGGATTCGAGGTAGTCGACTCCGCTGACGGTCCGCTGACCGAGATTGAGATGCATCATCCCCACCTCCGCGCGGCGCGGATCGTTGATGAGCACCGCCCCGTCCTGCTTCCGTACGGTCGCGTAGCCGACTGGCACGGCGCAGAGAGAGGCGCCGATCGTGCCTTCGCTCGACCCGGGCGGCGGCTCGGGGAAGCGCTCGGGGTCCAGTTCGCCGACCGGGGGCTCGGCCGGGCAGACGGCGGCCTCGCCGCGCTGCCCGGGAGCGACGGCGATGCCGGGGGCGTCCGCGTCGCCGTCGGCGGTGCCGCCGTCCTGCGCACCGTCCGCCGGGGCACGGTCCTCGGGACCGCCGCCGCCCTCCGCGCCGCGCGCGGCGTCCGCGGACCCGCTCGGCGGGGTGTCGGGCTCACCGGCCGCCCCCTCCGGTACGGACACGGACGCCAGCCGGGTGTCCTCGCCCTCGCGCGGGGCGCAGGTCAGCTGCACGAGCCGCTGGTCCGGGCCGGGCGGGGTGTCGTCTCCGGCCGTGGTGTCCGGCAGGGTGCCGGGGTCGCTCTGCTCGTTGCGGGCGGCGCTGCGCAGCGTCAGGTCGAGCCGGTCGGCGGTGAAGGTCAAATCGCCGGGTGAACGGACGGTTACCGGGGGCACGGTGCCCGTGTGGGCGAGCTCCAGTTCCCCCTCGTCCGGTACGGGCGCGCCGGCGGCCGACAGCCCGGTCCAGCGCGCCCGGGCCCGCTCGTCGTTCTGCGCGACCTCGGTGGTCAGCGCGGCGGAGCCCTCGACGGTGGCGGCGTCCTCGCCGAGGACCTCGCCGGCGGCGGCTTTCGTGAGACTCACCCGTACGGTGAGTGCGCCCGGTTGGATGGGTTCGCCCGGGGTGCCGGTTTCCGGGAAGGTGGCGGAGATGCCGACGTTCACCGCTGTGGCAGCCGTGGCGGATTCCCCGGCGGCCGAGGAAGGTTCGCAGAGGTAACCCGCGCTGACCCGCGCCGCCTGTTCCCGCGCGGTGGAACCCGTACTCGGGAGCAGGGCGGCGAGGAGTGCCACAGAGCCCACAGAAGCCACACGCGCAACACGGTGCCGGCTCTTGGCAGTTCTCATCGGCTTTTCTCCCTGCGGAGGGCGGGGTTATCCGAATGTGCGGTGTGGCCTGGCACGGTGATTCCGCGGGCCTCTGGAGAACCGGACGTTACGTAGTAGTAACCCCGTCACGCAATGGCTCCTGCGGGAAAATTCACCGGTGCCGCCGACCTCGTTCCCCGCATTGTCCCAACGGCAGTAATTCGCCCCCGGCATTCATCCGCTGATGAGTAATTCCGCTCCCACGGCTTGACGGTGCGTGCGCCGGACGGGCCCCTGCGGCACCGCCGCGGCTGCTGTCACCCGGGTGAGTGGTCCGGCGGCGGAACCCGCACCCCGGAGAGCACTCCGTGCAGCACTCTTGACGCCAACGCCCCAGGCAGGCGCACTGAAGACACAAGGCCAGTGTCCACTGGCACGGTTTTCTCACTGTCTGTGTCAGGAGGGCTGCGCTCCGGCCCCAGATGGCCTACGTTTCAGAAGCATCCGAAGCGCCACCACGCTGCCGTCGCGCGGAGCCCCACCGCATTCCCGTCCGATACGGCGGCTACCCACACCGACGGAGTGAGGGGAAGTTGCGATGTACACCACCACGCTGCGGGTCCCGGAGATGACGCATCCTCAGGGTCTGCTGCCACCCGAGTTCGCCACCATCATGCGGCCCGAACTGCCCAGCCTCATCCGCGAGGTGACCGCCGAGATAGGCCGTTCGGTGCCCGAATACGCGGAGGTCATGGCAGGCCCGTACGCCCGCGCCGTACAGCACCTCGTGGACCAGAGCCTGTCCACCTTCGTCGAGAAGGTGGGCGACCCGCGCTTCTCCACCTCCCAACGCGACAAGCTCATCCGCCGCTTCGGCCGGTTCGAGGCGTACGAGAACCGCAGCCTGGACACGATGCAGGCATCGCTCCGCATCGGGGCCAGACTCGCCCTGCACCGCGCGAAGACGGTCGGCAAGCGCTACAACCTCTCGCCCGCACTCCTGATGACCTTCGCCGACGCGCTGTTCGCCTACCTCGACGATCTCGTGCAGATCGCCCGTGAGGGATACCTGCAGGCGAGAGCCGAGATGGACCAGGGCCAGGACAGCCGGCGGCGTCTGCTGCTCCAGTTGATCCTCTCCGGCTCCGCCACCTCGTACAAGGCGCTCGCCGACGCCGCCGACCGCACGAACTGGCCACTTCCGGACGAGGTCACGCTGCTGGCCGTCAGCCCGGAGGCCAAGCCGGACCGGGGCGCGCTCAGCGCCGACATCCTCACCGACTTCGAGGACCCGCAGCCGCACCTGCTCATCCCCGGCCGCATCGACGACGAACGACGCCAAGTGATCGCCACAGCCCCCGGCCACCTGCGGGCGGCGGTCGGGCTCACGGTGCCGCTGGGGCAGGCCGCCGAATCACTGCGCTGGGCGCGCCGTGCTCTCGCCCTGGTGGAGAACGGCGTGATCGCGGAGGCACCGGTCACCTACTGCGAGGACCACCTCGTCACCCTCTGGCTCTTCGCCGACCCGGAACTCCTGGAGAAACTGGCGGAGAGACAGCTGGCACCCCTCGCGGAGTTCACGCCGAACCAGCGTGAACGGCTCATCGACACCCTGCGCGCCTGGATGGACACCCGGGGGAACGCGGTGCAGATGGCGGAAATCCTCCATCTGCATCCGCAGACGGTGCGCTACCGGCTGCGCAACCTCGACCGCGCCTTCGGCAGCCAGCTGACCGAACCGGACCCGCGATTCGCCCTCGAACTGGTCCTCCGGGCACTCCAGTTACGTGGGCAGACCGCCGCAGCGCCCCCGGACCGGCCCAGGGCCCAGGGACGCGGCCTGCTCTAGGGTGTGTTGCGCCCTGGCGGCCTGCGGTCAGCAGGTGGGGCTCGGGGTCGGACTCGGACTGGTGCTGGTGACTGGGCTGTTGCCCGGGTTGCCGGAGGGTGCGTCGGAATCCTCGGTCGGTGACGGTGAGGGGGACGCCGTGCCGGACGGGCACTCGGTGGGCGTGGGGTCCGGGCTCGCGCTGTCGCTCTCGGTGGGGGACGGGGAGGGCGAGTCCGAGCCATCGTCGCCGCCGCCGGTCGGCCCGGGGGTGGGCCGTGGGGAAATGCCGCCAGGGCCGTCCGAACCGCCGCCGCTGCCACCTCCGTTGCCGCCACTCTCCTTCCCACCGCTGCCGTTCCCGGCCCCGCCGCCGCCCGAACCCGTGTCGATGCCGCCGCCCGGCTTCTTCCCGCCCGGCGTACGCCCGGAGCCGTCTCCTTCGCCTCCGCCGCCGCCCTTGTGGCCACCGGGCTTGTCCGGCCCGCCCGCGCCCGGCGAGGTAGGCAACGTGCCCTCCCCGTCCGGCACGGAGTGCGTGCCCTCGCGGTAGAACTGCAGCCACGACAGGACCGTGCGCACATATGCCGACGAGTGGTTGTAGCTCAGGATCGCGGCCCGCAGATCGGCGGCCCGCGCCAGGTCGCGGTCCCCCGCGCACAGGTAGCGCCCCGCCGCGAGGGCCGCGTCGTAGACGTTGTTGGGATCGGCACGGCCGTCGCCGTTCCCGTCGCTTCCCCAGATGGCCCAGGTCGAGGGTATGAACTGCATCGGGCCGACCGCGCGGTCATGCGTGAGGTCGCCGTCCCACGCGCCGCCGTCCGTGTCGGTGATCCGGGCGAACCCGTTCCCGTTGAGCTGCGGGCCCAGGATGGGCGAGAGGGTGGTCCCCTCCTTGTCCACCGCACCCCCGCGGGCCTGCCCCGACTCCACCTTGCCGACTGCCGCGAGCAGTTCCCACGGCAGGCCGCAGCCGGGGTCGGACCCGGCGAGCCGCTGCTCCGCCCTGCGGTAGGCGGCCAGCACGGTCGCCGGGATGCCCGCCTCGGCCCCCCGCAGGGCGGGGAGCCCGCCCGGCCCGCCGGAACTGCCCGTGCCGCCGGGGGCACCGGGCGAACCGATGCCGGTCCTCGGCGAGTTCAGCGGCGGTAACTCGGTGTGGTACGAACCGTCCCCGGGGCTGCCGGTGCCTCCGGCGTTCCCGGGAAGCGCGGGCCCGCCCCGCTCCTCCCCGGCCGAGGCAGCGCCCGGCGCCTCGTCCGCCGGGCCGATGCCCGGTGCCTGGGAGGCGGTGATGGCGGCCATCGCCGCCGTCGCCAGGGCGGTGGCGCTGACTCCCCTGCGCAGCCTGCCGCCTCTTCTCCTGGGCTGCGTTTCAGGAGCCGCCGCGTGCCGGGCCCGGTACCGCGCCATGGACAACCGCCTTCCCCGGAGATGCCGTGGATTCTCAGCAGCACGAGATTAGGCACGGAAATTCGGGCACGCAATGCACAGCCGCGACTATTCGCCGGCACCCGCAATTCAGCTGGTTTCCTTGTGCGGGAGGCAGCAGTCGGCGGCAACGCCTCATACGGAAATGAGCATCGCCTGCGCGGTGCGGCGCCACGCGGCTTCAGCCCGCGTAGAGCGCTTCGATCTCGTCCGCGTACGCGGCGGCCACCGCCGCCCGCCTGACCTTGAGCGAGGGCGTGAGCATTCCGTTCTCCTCCGTGAACTCCCCCTCCACCAGCCGGAAGGCGCGAATGGACTCGGCCCGGGAGACGGCCTCGTTCGCGTAGTCGACAGCCCGCTGCACGTCGGCGAGCAGCTCCGGGTCGGTGCGGAGCGCCGCGAACGGCGTCTCCGGGGACCGCTTGTGTACGTCCAGCCAGTGGGCGACGGCCTCCGGCTCCAGGGTGATCAGGGCGGCGACACAGCGGCGCCCCTCCCCGACCACCATGCACTGGGCGACCGGCGGACGGCTGCGCAGCCGGTCCTCCAGCGGCGCGGGCGAAACGTTCTTGCCGCCGCTGGTGATGAGGAGGTCCTTTTTGCGCCCGACGATGGTCAGATAGCCGTCCTGGTCCAGCTCCCCCAGGTCACCGGTGGCGAACCAGCCGCCGTCCAGGGCCTCTTCGGTCGCCGAGGGGTTGTTCCAGTAGGAGCCGAAGACGATGCCGCCCTGGATGAGCACCTCCCCGTCGCCGGCGATACGTACGGCCGTGCCGGGCACCGGCCGGCCGACGGTGCCGGGGCGCGGGTCCAGCGGCGGGGTGAGGGTGGCGGCGGCGGTCGTCTCGGTGAGGCCGTATCCCTCGTAGATGACGACCCCGGCGGCGTAGAAGAAGAGGCTGAGGCGCCTGTCCAGCGGGGAGCCGCCGCTGATCGCGTAGCTGAGACGGCCGCCCAGTTCCTTGCGGATGCGCCGGTAGACGAGCCGGTCGTAGAGGCCCCAGGCGAGGGTGAGCCCGATGCCGGGGCCCGGCCCGGTGCCGAGGAGGTCCTGGAGCCGGCGCTCCCCGTACCGTACGGCGATGCGGTCGGCCCGCTCGAAGGAGGAGCCCCGGCCCATCTTCTCCGCCGTCGCGCGTCCGGTGTCATGGATCTTCTCGAACAGATAGGGCACCCCGACGATGAAGGTCGGCCCGAAGCTCTTCAGTTCCGGCCGCAGTTCGTCGGGCCTGATGCTGGGGCAGTGGCCGATCTCGATGCGCGCCCGCAGGCAGGCGATCTGGATGGTGCGGCCCAGTATGTGCGCCAGCGGAAGGAAGAGCAGGGTGGACGCGCGCCGGCCGGTGACCTCCGTGAAGACGGGGTGCAGCAGCTCGATCGTGTTGGCCGCCTCCGCCAGGAGGTTGGCGTGGGTGAGCACACAGCCCTTGGGGCGTCCGGTGGTTCCGGAGGTGTAGCAGAGGGTGGCGGTGGTGTCGGGAGTCAGCGCCGTACGCCGCTTGGTGATCTCCTCGTCCGGCACCTCGCGGCCCAGCTCGGCCAGCTCGGCGAGCGCGCCGCCGCTCAGGGCGGGCCCTGACCCGCCCTCGATCTGCCAGACACGCGGCGGCACGTCCAGACCGGCCGCGGCGGTCTGCGCCGTCCGGGCGTTCTCGGGCGTCTCCACCACGGCGAAGCGGGCACCGGAGTCGGAGAGGATCCAGGCGAGCTGTTCGGCGGAGGAGGTGGCGTAAACGGGGACCGTCTGGCCGCCCGCCGCCCAGACGGCGAAGTCCAGCACGCACCACTCGTACCGGGTGCGGGCCATCAGGGCGACCCGGCCGCCCGGCTCCAGGCCCGCGGCCACCAGGCCCTTGGCCGCGGCGGTGACGTCACGGGCGAAGTCCGCGGCGGTGACGCTGTGCCAGCGGCTGCCTGCCTTGCGGCGGATGACGACGGACGAGGGGGCTTCGGCGGCGTTGGTGAAGGGGATGTCGGCCGTGCTGCCGGTGGTGGGCGGCGTGACGAGCGGCGAGGCGCGGGCCTCGCGGACGGCGCCGTCCTCCCGTACCAGCTCCATCGGGACGCGGTCTGCCAGTCCGGAGCGCCGCCTGGCCCTCTTCAGATCCTTCCGCACTCCCATGGTTCTGCTCCTTCGCGGCTCGTTGCGGGGCCCAGTGCCCTACTGCCTTACTGGGCAGTAAACTTACTCGCGCGTAAGGAGAAATCAATGCCTCGCCCCGGATCGGGGCCCGGTAGTCAGCCGCTCAGGCCACGTTCACCCGCTGGCCGGGCGGCGCCGCCTCCAGCCAGGCGAGGAAGCCCGTCAGCGCGTCCTCGCTCATCGCCAGCTCCACCCGCGTGCCCCGCCAGGCGCACCCCAGCACCATCTGGTCGGAGAGCAGCGCCAGCTCCTCCTCGCCGCTCGGCAGCCGGCGGTCCAGCACCTCGATGCCGTTGCGCTCCATCGTCCGGCGCGGCCGGGGCGCGTAGGAGAAGATCCGGAACCAGTCGACACGGTCCCCGTTGTACCGCGCGACGCCGTAGATCCAGCCCTTGCCGCCCGGGTCCTTGCTCTCCTCCTCGGAGACGTCCCAGCGCAGCGAACAGTCGAAAGTGCCGCCGGAGCGCTGGATCAGCCTGCGCCGCAGCCCGAACACGAACAACCCCATCAGCACCAGCAGCAGGACCGCGCCGCACAGCAGCATCGCGAGGACCATCTTCACCGACCTCCTCGCCGTGTCTCATGCTGCGAAACCGTACCCCGCACCTGTATGGCTTCAGCCGCGGACCGCCCTGGAGGATTCCAGTGCGGTCCGCGGCTGAGGGTTGTCTCCTCGTGTCCCTGCGTCAGTGGGCACCCGTCACCGCGCGCAGCCGGACATCCGCGCGCCGTTCCGCCGCGGCGTCCGTGTCCGCCTTGGCCCTCTCCAGCGCACGCTCCGCGCGCTGGACGTCGATCTCGTCGGACAGCTCCGCGATCTCCGCGAGCAGTGAGAGCTTGTCGTCCGCGAAGGAGATGAAGCCGCCGTGCACGGCGGCGACAACGGTGCCCGTACCGCTCTCACCCGTCGTACGGATGGTGATCGAGCCCGACTCCAGCACACCGAGCAGAGGCTGGTGGCCGGGCATGACGCCGATATCACCCGAGGTGGTCCGCGCGACGACCAGGCTGGCCTCGCCCGACCAGACCTTGCGGTCTGCGGCGACCAACTCGACGTGCAGCTCAGCCACAGTGGCTCCTCAAGACTGGGGTGGTAAGAGAATAGGGGGTACGGGCGGGGGCGGGCGAAATGACCCGCCCCCACCCGTGGAAGCCCGGGTCAGGAGACGCCGAGTCCCTTTGCGTTGGCCTTGAGGTCTTCCAGGCCGCCGCACATGAAGAACGCCTGCTCAGGGAAGTGGTCGTAGTCGCCGTCCGCGATCGCGTTGAACGCGGCGATCGACTCGTCCAGCGGTACGTCCGACCCGTCGAGACCGGTGAACTGCTTCGCCGCGTGGGTGTTCTGCGACAGGAAGCGCTCGATACGGCGGGCGCGGTTGACGACCAGCTTGTCCTCTTCGCCGAGCTCGTCCATACCGAGAATGGCGATGATGTCCTGGAGGTCCTTGTACTTCTGCAGGATCCCCTTGACGCGCGAAGCGCAGTCGTAGTGGTCCTGCGAGATGTAGCGCGGGTCCAGAATCCGGGACGTCGAGTCCAGCGGGTCGACCGCCGGGTAGATGCCCTTCTCGGAGATCGGACGCGAAAGCACCGTCGTGGCGTCGAGGTGCGCGAAGGTGGTGGCCGGGGCCGGGTCGGTCAGGTCGTCCGCAGGCACGTAGATCGCCTGCATCGAGGTGATCGAGTGGCCACGGGTCGAGGTGATGCGCTCCTGGAGCACACCCATCTCGTCCGCCAGGTTCGGCTGGTAACCCACCGCGGAGGGCATCCGGCCGAGCAGGGTGGAGACCTCGGAACCGGCCTGGGTGAAGCGGAAGATGTTGTCGATGAAGAACAGCACGTCCTGCTTCTGCACATCGCGGAAGTACTCCGCCATGGTCAGACCGGCCAGCGCGACCCGCAGACGGGTGCCCGGCGGCTCATCCATCTGGCCGAAGACCAGCGCGGTCTGGGGGAGAACGCCGGACTCGGCCATCTCCTCGATCAGGTCGTTGCCCTCACGGGTGCGCTCACCGACACCGGCGAACACGGAAACGCCCTCGTGCAGCTTCGCCACACGCATGATCATTTCCTGGATGAGGACCGTCTTGCCGACGCCCGCACCGCCGAACAGGCCGATCTTGCCGCCCTTGACGTACGGGGTCAGCAGGTCGACGACCTTCAGGCCGGTCTCGAACATCTCGGTCTTGGACTCGAGCTGGTCGAAGGCCGGAGCCTTGCGGTGGATCGGCCAGCGCTCGGTGACCTCCGCCTCGGCCTCCGGCTCGTTCAGGATGCGGCCCAGGGTGTTGAACACCCGGCCCTTGGTGACATCGCCGACGGGCACCGTGATGCCCTTGCCGGTGTTCGTCACCACGGCCTGGCGCACCAGGCCGTCGCTCGGCTCCATGCCGATCGCCCGGACGACGCCCTCACCGAGGTGCTGGGCGACCTCCATGGTCAGGATCTTCTTCTTGCCGGCCTCGGTCGGGTCGGCAACCTCGACGGTCAGTGCGTTGTAGATCTCCGGCATGTCGTCGACGGGGAACTCCACGTCGACGACCGGGCCGATGACCCGCGCCACACGGCCCGTCGCTTTGACGACCTCTGGGGCCGTCTCAACAGAGGTGGTCATTTTATCGGTCACTCCCCGCAGAAGCGTCGGCCAGGGCGCTCGCGCCACCGACGATCTCGCTGATTTCCTGGGTGATGTCGGCCTGTCGGGCCGCGTTGGCAAGCCGCGTGAGCGTCTTGATGAGCTCGTCGGCGTTGTCGGTCGCCGACTTCATCGCACGCCGCGTGGCCGCGTGCTTGGAGGCGGCGGACTGGAGCAGTGCGTTGTAGACACGGCTCTCCACATAGCGCGGCAGCAGCGCGTCGAGCACGTCGTCGGCGGACGGTTCGAAGTCGAAGAGCGGAAGGATCTCCGGCTTGCCCTTCGAGCCCTCGGCCGGCTCCTCCGTCGACTTGTCGAAGGACAGCGGCAGAATCCGGTTGTCGACCGGCTGCTGCGTCATCATCGAGAGGAACTCGGTGTAGACGATGTACAGCTCGTCCACACCACCCTCGGCGGTGTCTGCCTTGACGGACTCGATCAGCGGCGCGGACACCGCCTTCGCGTCCCCGTACGACGGGCTGTCGGTGAACCCCGTCCAGAACTCCTGGACCGGGCGCTCCCGGAAGCCGTAGTACGCCACGCCCTTGCGGCCGACGACGTAGTGCAGGATCTCCTTGCCCTCACCGGCGAGCCGGTTGGTCAGCTGCTCCGACGCCTTGATGGCGTTGGAGTTGTAGCCGCCGGCCAGACCGCGGTCGCTGGTGATCAGCAGCACCGCGGCCCGCCGAGGCTGCTCCACCTCGGTGGTCAGCGAGTGCTTGGTGTTCGATCCCGTCGCCACCGCGGTGACCGCACGGGTGAGTTCGGTCGCATACGGCTCGGAGGCCGCCACCCTGCGCTGCGCCTTGACGATGCGCGAGGCGGCGATCATCTCCATCGCCTTGGTGATCTTCTTGGTCGCAGTGACGGACTTGATCCGCCGCTTGTAGACCCGGGTCTGGGCACCCATGCTCAGCCCTCGCCCAGGAGCTTGCCGTCCGCGGTCTCGAACTGCTTCTTGAAGGAGTCCACCGCGTCGGCGAGCGACTGCATCGTGTCGTCGGACATCTTGCCGCCCTCGACGATGCTGGTCAGCAGGGACTGGTGCTCACGGTGCAGGAAGTCCAGCATCTCCCGCTCGAAGCGCCGGATGTCCGCGACCGGGACATCGTCCATCTTGCCGGTGGTACCGGCCCAGATGGAGACGATCTCGTCCGCGGTGGCGTACGGGGCGTACTGGCTCTGCTTCAGCAGCTCGACCATCCGCTGCCCACGGGCCAGAGAGGCCTTCGAGGTGTCGTCCAGGTCCGAACCGAAGGCGGCGAACGCCTCCAGCTCACGGAACTGCGCGAGGTCCACGCGGAGCCGCCCGGAGACCTGGCGCATGGCCCGGTGCTGGGCCGAACCGCCGACACGGGAGACCGAGATACCGACGTTCAGCGCCGGGCGCTGGCCCGCGTTGAACAGGTCGGACTCCAGGAAGCACTGGCCGTCGGTGATGGAGATGACGTTCGTCGGAATGAACGCCGAGACGTCGTTGGCCTTCGTCTCCACGATCGGCAGGCCGGTCATCGAGCCCTTGCCCAGCTTGTCGGAGAGCTTCGCGCAGCGCTCCAGCAGCCGGGAGTGCAGGTAGAAGACGTCGCCCGGGTACGCCTCACGGCCCGGCGGGCGGCGCAGCAGCAGGGAGACCGCGCGGTAGGCGTCGGCCTGCTTGGAGAGGTCGTCAAAGATGATCAGTACGTGCTTGCCCTGGTACATCCAGTGCTGGCCGATGGCCGAGCCGGTGTAGGGCGCGAGGTACTTGAAGCCCGCCGGGTCGGACGCCGGAGCGGCGACGATCGTCGTGTACTCCAGGGCACCCGCCTCCTCCAGCGCACCGCGTACGGACGCGATGGTGGAGCCCTTCTGGCCGATGGCGACATAGATGCAGCGGACCTGCTTGTCCGGGTCGCCGGACTGCCAGTTGGCGCGCTGGTTGATGATCGTGTCGATACCGAGCGCGGTCTTGCCGGTCTGACGGTCACCGATGATCAGCTGACGCTGACCTCGGCCGATCGGGGTCATCGCGTCGACGGCCTTGTAGCCCGTCTCCATCGGCTCATGCACCGACTTGCGGTCCATGACCGTGGGTGCCTGCAACTCGAGGGCACGGGTGGCGTCGGACTCGATCTCGCCGAGCCCGTCGATCGGCTTGCCCAGCGGGTCCACGACGCGGCCGAGGTAGCCCTCGCCGACCGGGACCGACAGCACCTCACCGGTGCGCTGCACCGGCTGGCCCTCTTCGATACCGCTGAACTCCCCGAGGACCACCGCGCCGATCTCGCGCTCTTCGAGGTTGAGTGCGAGGCCGAGAGTGCCGTCCTCGAACTTCAGCAGTTCGTTCGCCATGGCCGAGGGAAGACCCTCGACCTTTGCGATGCCGTCGCCGGCAACGCTGACCGTCCCGACCTCTTCGCGCGAGGCCGCGTCCGGCGTGTACGACTGGACAAAGTTCTCCAGCGCGTCCCGGATCTCATCCGGCCGGATCGTGAGCTCCGCCATCTGGGTTCCCTGCTCTCCTTGTTGGGCCCGTAAGTTACTTCGGGTTCTGGGGTGTGCCCAGAAGGTCCCTTGATACGGCCCAACCCGGGCCGCCGATCATGCTTGTTGAGTTGGTCTTGTGCGGCCACGCCGCAGGCTCGCTGCTCGTCCTGTCCGTCAGCCGGCCATCCGTCGCTGTGCCTCTTCGAGGCGGTCGGCGATGGAGCCGTTGATGACCTCGTCGCCGATGCGCACCGCGATCCCGCCGAGGACCGAGGGGTCCACGTCGAGGTTCAGATGCACCTCGCGCCCGTACAGCGTGGCCAGTGCCGCGCCGAGGCGCCGCTTCTGCTGCTCGCTAAGCGGCACCGCGGAGGTGACGACCGCGACCGAACGGTCACGGCGGTCCGCCGCCAGTTTGGAGAGGGCTTCGAGCCCTCCCTCAAGGCTACGTCCTCGCGGCGCACTGACCAGACGGGTCAGCAGCCGCTCGGTGGCGGGCCGCGCCCGGCCGCCGAGCAGCGTGTGCAGCAGCTCCTTCTGGGCCGAGACCTTCGCCGTACGGCTGGTCAGCGCCGCGCGCAGGTCAGGCGAGGACGCCACTGTCCGGCCGAACCGGAACACCTCGTCCTCCACCTCACCGAGCGTGCCGTCGCGCTCGGCCGAGATGAGGTCCGCGGTGTCCGCCAGCTCCTCGATCGAGTCCACCAGGTCGCGGGACCGCGACCAGCGGGCCCGCACCATGCCGGACACCAGGTCGGTGACCTCGCCGCCGACCTGGCCGCCCAGCAGGCGGCCGATCAGCTCGGCCTTGGCCTCGCCCGGCTGCGCCGGGTCGGTGAGGACCCGGCGCAGGGACACCTCGCGGTCGAGCAGCGTGGTGACCGAGGCCAGCTCCTCGGCGAGGGCACCCGCGTCGACGGACGTCGCGTCCGTGAGCGCGTTCAGCCGCTCACGCGCGGCGGCCAGTGCCTCGCGGCTCGCGCCGTTCATCGGGCAGCCTCAGCCCTCGACGCGCCGTCCTCGAGTCCGTCGAGGAAGCGGTCGATCGTACGGCTCTGCCGCGCGTGGTCCTCAAGCGACTCACCCACGAGCTTGCCGGCCAGCTCGGTGGCAAGCGTGCCCACGTCCTGGCGCAGGACCTGGGTGGCCTGCTTGCGGTCGGCCTCGATCTGGGCGTGACCGGCAGCGATGATGTCCTCACGCTGCCGCTGACCCTCCGCGCGCATCTCGGCGATCAGCTCGGCACCGCGCTGCTCGGCCTCGCTGCGCATCCGCGCCGCCTCGTGCCGTGCCTCGGCGAGCTTCTCCTTGTACTGCTCAAGGGTCTGCTGGGCTTCGAGCTTGGCCGCGTCGGCCTGCTCGATGCCGCCCTCGATCGCCTCCCGGCGCTCGTCCAGAACCTTGTTGATGTTCGGGAGGAGCTTCTTCCAGAGGAAGAAGAAGACGATGCCGAAGGCGATCAGGCCGATGACGAGCTCGGGGATCGGCGGGACGAGCGGGTTCTGCTCTTCCTCTGCCAAATGCATCAGAGCGTTCACATCAGTGCCTTCCGTTGAAAAGGTCCGTCAACCGGCACTGATCACTTGCCGTACACGAACGGCAGGACGATGCCGATCAGAGCGAGGGCCTCACAGAAGGCGAAACCCAGGATCTGGTTCTGACGGATCAGGCCGGCCGCCTCGGGCTGACGGGCCAGGGCCTGCGTGCCGTTACCGAAGACGATGCCGACGCCGATACCGGGGCCGATGGCGGCGAGGCCGTAGCCAATGGAACCGAGCGAGCCGGAGACCTCGGCAGCGAGGTTCATCATGTCTGCATTCCTTTGCTGTGAACTGGCCGGTGGGGGTTGGCCACCGGACAACTGTGGGGCTGGACGAGGCCGCTCAGTGGTGCTCGGCGAGCGCGCCCTGGATGTAGGTACAGGTCAGGAGGACGAAGACGTACGCCTGGACCGCCTGGATGAAGAGCTCGAAGGCGGTCATCACGACGGCCATCAAGAACGAGACGCCCGCGTAGGCGATGCCCACACCATTGAGCAGGTACCAGCTGGCGATGGTGAACATCACGATCAGCAGGTGCCCGGCGAACATGTTGGCGAACAGCCGCACCGCGTGGGTGAAGGGCCGAACCAGCAGGTTCGAGAAGAACTCGATGGTCATGGCGAGCGGCAGCACCGGGCCGAGTGACTTGTCGTAGCCCGTGAAGTTCTTGAAGGCGCCGACGAAGCCGTGCCTCTTGAAGGTCAGCGAGACCCAGAGGACGTACACCATGATCGCGAGGCCGGCGGGGAAGGCGATGATGGAGGTGACCGGGAACTGTGCCAGCGGGATCACTGACCAGAGGTTCATGATCCAGACGAAGAAGAACAGCGAGACGATGAGCGGAACGTACTTCTCGCCCTCCTTCTTGCCGAGCGTCTCGTAGACAACACCGCGGCGGATGAAGTCGTAGCCTGCCTCGCCGACCATCTGTACCTTGCCGGGCACGACCTTCGGCTTGGCGAACGCCGCCCAGAAGAACCAGACGATGAGCACGGAGCCCAGCAGTGCCAGCAGCATCGCCTTGTTGAACTCGAAGCCGCCGACGGTGAACATCGGCTTGAAGACAAAGGAGTGGAGCCCTGGGGCCGGGAAGCCGCAACCGTCAAAGATGTGGCAATCGGTCTCGAAGGCAAGCGTCTGGTCAGCACTCACCGCGAGCTCCTTCTGCATGGCGCATGGATACGGCTACCTCGATGTGTCGGCGCGGCGCACGGCCGCGGAACGGCACTGGACTGGTCTGGCGAATGTGGTGACGGCGGCCGATCAGCGAGCGGAGCTGTCGGTCCCACACCGTGGAACACGGCGTGTCAGCCGTCTGCACCTGCTGCGCCGCAGTTGAAACCGGACGATAGCAGTTGGCCGGACCCGGCTCTCCCCCGGCCCCGCCGATCATGAATTGGCCCCCGTCGCAGCGGCCTTGACCTGCGCGTCGGACTTCTCGTCCGTGCCGGCGGCGGGGGTGGGGGAGGACTCGGGCTCCACGTAAAGGATCTTCGCCTTCATGTGAGCCCTGGCCTGTGCGGCGATCCATACGAGCGTGGCTCCCAGCAGGCTGAGGCCGAACGCCTGGGTGTTGAACAGCGTGGTGTCCTTGAACACGGCCAGGACGACTGCGAGCAACAGAATCTGGGTCGTATACAGCAACAGGCCCATTGCCTGGAAAAGGTGCGGAAAGGACTTCGCGACCTTCTGCAGCGCAAAGAGCCCCATACCCATGAAGAGGATCACGACAACTGAGCCCGCCGCAGCGCCGATCGCCCCCTTGCCACCCGCGAGGGCGGCGCTCACAGCGGCGCCGACGGCGCCCGCGAGAGCGGTCGGAACGGCGGAATAAAGCAGCATGCGAGCATCGTTCGGCTGCATGGGAACTCCGGGGAGTCGGGGGCGTCTTGTCGTCGCTGACGAGCGTATCCCCGGCATTGCGGACATTCTGCTGGAGAACGTCTCACCCGCCGAAGGACCGTCGCACTGCGCCCCTTCGACCTGATCACCGGGTCTCGTGAACGCTATCACAAACTATTTGATGAGGTCTTTACCAAGTTTATGTGCTGCCCGTCACACGGCTGAGCATGACGGGTGAGCCCAACTCACGAGGTTCGCTATGCCTGTTATGGGCGGCGGTGCCCCCACCCTGCCGGGTGGTGCGCCCCGCCGACCTCTCATACTACGAGCGCGTGTCGATCTTGCGGCGGCGGGTGAACCGCTGGCGGTCGCCGATCGCCGTGGAGCCGTGCAGCCCCGCGAGCGCGGGCTCCCGCTCCGGCTCGGCGGCGCCTGTCTTCCCGTCCGCCTGCACCGCGGCAGCTCCGGCCTCGCCCAGGGCGGCCTCCCCCTGCGCGGCGGCCACCGCGACGGGGACAGCCCCGCCTGCTCCGGTTCCGGCCTTCCCGGCGGCCTCGGCCGCCGCGTCCCGCGCGCCCAGCCGGTACCGGGGCGGCACCAGCGCGGACGCCCAGCCCGGCACCCGCGGCGTGAAACGCGGCAGCAACAGCACCACCAGGCCGATCGAGCTCAGCAGCACCACGGCCAGCACGATCACCAGGCTGGAGGACTCCACGGAGAAGGCGACCGCGCCGAACGCGAACAGCGCCGACCAGAAGTACATGATCAGCACCGCGCGGCTGTGCGAGTGCCCGATCTCCAGCAGACGGTGGTGCAGATGCCCGCGGTCCGCCGCGAACGGCGACTGGCCGTTCCAGGTCCGCCGCACGATCGCCAGCACCAGGTCCGCCACCGGCACGGCGATGATCGTCAACGGCAGCACCAGCGGCATGTACAGGGGCACCATCGTGTGCACCGCGGAGCGCTCGGATCCCGCGTGCTGCACCATCAGGTCCGGGTCCACCTGGCCGGTGATCGACACCGCTCCGGCGGCCAGCACCAGGCCGATCAGCATGGATCCGGAGTCGCCCATGAAGATCCGGGCGGGGTGCATGTTGTGCGGCAGGAAGCCCAGGCACATGCCCATCAGGATGGCCGCGAAGAGCGTCGCCGGAGCGGCGGCCTCGATGCCGTACCCGTACCAGATGCGGTAGGCGTACATGAAGAACGCCGCGGCGGCGATGCAGACCATGCCGGAGGCGAGGCCGTCCAGGCCGTCCACGAAATTGACCGCGTTGATGGTGATCACGACGAGCGCGACGGTGAGCAGCGTCCCCTGGAGCGGCGTCAGCGCGACATTGCCGACACCCGGCACCGGCAGCCACAGGATGGTCAGCCCCTGGAGCACCATCACGCCGGCGGCGATCATCTGGCCGCCGAGTTTGACGAGCGCGTCGACGCCCCACTTGTCGTCCAGGACGCCGAGCAGCCAGATCAGCCCGGCGCCGGAGAGCAGCGCGCGAGGTTCATCGGAAAGGATGAACACCTCGCCGATGTTGGTGAGTTGTGAGGCGGTGATCAGCCCCGCGCACAGGCCGCCGAACATCGCGATGCCGCCGAGCCTCGGCGTCGGTTCCCGGTGCACGTCGCGCGCGCGGATCTGGGGCATGGCACCCGCCGCGATGGCGAACTTCCGCACCGGCCCTGTCAGCAGATAAGTGACCGCCGCCGCGACGCACAGGGTCAGCAGATATTCACGCACGGGCTCCCCAGTGTTCTCGCCGGCTGCTCAGGACCACACACTAAGACACCCGCGCAGCCGATTCGGTTGTACATATGCCTCTTACATGCGCGCCGGTACACCGGTGAGGGCGGTCACCACCGGGTCCAGCGCCTCGCTGATCTCGTCTCCCACACTCCGGAAGTACGGGATCGGAGCACCATAGGGATCATAGATCTCATCGGCCTCCGGGTTCGGCGCGAGCAGCCAGCCGCGCAGCGCCGCCGCCGCCTGCACCAGCGCACCGGCGCGCTCGACCACGCTCACCGCCGTACGGGGGGCGGGCAGCGTCGCCGGGTCTATCGCCCGCACCAACCGGGTGAACTCCTTCAGCGTGAACGTGCGCAGCCCGGCGGAGTGGCCCATCGAGATGACCTGCGCCCGGTGGTCCCGGGTCGCGGTCAGCACCAGGTCGGCGCGGATCACATGCTCGTCCAGCAGCTCGCGGGCGAGAAAGCCGCCCGGGTCGGCGCCGTACTCGTGGAGCACCGCAGCCGCGTGTTCCTCCATGGGCGCACCCTCGTGACCCCAGGTGCCAGCGCTCTCCACCACGATGCCGCCGCTGCGCGTGTTTCCGAGCCGGTCCGCGAGGGCGTACCGGTTCAGCCGCTCGGTGAGCGGCGAGCGGCAGACGTTGCCGGTGGAGACGTGGAGGATCCGGAAGACGCCGGGTCCGTGCGGTGCGGCCGGTACCGGTATGCCACGCCCTTCGGGCGGGGTCAACTGCCCACCTCGAGGTCCGGTACGACCTTGCGCAGCTCCTCCGCGCTCAGCGCGCCGGCCCGCAGCAGCACCGGCACCTCTCCCGTCACATCGACGATCGAGGAGGGCGCGGTGTCCGGGGTCGGGCCGCCGTCCAGATACACCGAGACGGATTCGCCGAGCATCTCCTGGGCCGCGTCGCAGTCCTGCGGGGCGGGGTGACCGCTCAGGTTCGCGGACGAGACGGCCATCGGGCCGAACTCCGTGAGCAGCTCCAGGGCGACCGGGTGCAGCGGCATCCGTACGGCGACGGTGCCCCTGGTCTCCCCCAGGTCCCAGGTCAGTGAGGGCTGATGTTTCGCGACGATCGTGAGCGCACCGGGCCAGAAGGCGTCGACCAGCTCCCAGGCCCTCTCGGAGAAGTCGGTGACCAGCCCGTGCAGGGTGTTGGGCGAGCCGACGAGGACGGGCGAGGGCATACCGCGCCCGCGTCCCTTGGCCTCCAGCAGTTCGCCGACGGCCTCCACGCTGAAGGCGTCCGCGCCGATGCCGTAGACGGTGTCCGTCGGCATCACGACGAGCTCGCGGCGGCGCACGGCCGAGGCGGCCTCGCGCAGACCCGTCCTGCGGTCGGTCGCGTCGGTGCAGTCGTAACGGCGTGCCATCAGTTTCCTTTCCCCGAGCTGGCTGCGAAGTCTGCCGCAATCCCCGTACTGCCCGCTTCACAGCGGCGGTCAGGGCTTGACCGCTCTTCGGACGCCGGGCTGACGGCGTCGCCCCCGTGACGCCAGGAACCTCCGGGGCGTAGCACCAGGGCTGCGCGGCGTAGCACTAGGGCACCTCCCTGCGGGCTGAGCAGAAACGGGGACGGTTGTTCAGGTCTGCGTGATCCGCGGCGTCCGCCCAGCCACGGTCCTCGGTGAAGATCCACGGCACTTGCCCGCCCTGGGTGTCGGCGTGCTCGATGACCACGACACCGCCGGGCCGCAGCAGGCGCTGTGCCGCGCGCTCCAGGCCGCGGATGGTGTCGAGGCCGTCCTCGCCGGAGAACAGCGCGAGCTCGGGGTCGTGGTCGCGTGCCTCCGGTGCCACATACTCCCATTCCGTGAGCGGGATGTAGGGCGGGTTGGAGACGACGAGGTCGACCTGGCCGTCGAGTGTGGGAAGGGCGGTCAGCGCGTCGCCGCGGTGCAGGGTGACCCGGGAGCCCTCGACGTTGCGCAGTGCCCAGCCGTACGCCCCCTCGTCCAGCTCGACGGCGTGCACCCGGGAGCGCGGGACCTCCTGCGCCAGCGCGAGCGCGATGGCGCCCGAGCCGGTGCACAGGTCGACGATCAGGGGCTCCGCGACATCCATCGCGCGTACCGCGTCTATCGCCCAGCCGACAACCGACTCCGTCTCGGGCCGGGGCACGAAGACGCCGGGGCCCACCTGGAGTTCGAGATAGCGGAAGAAGGCCCGCCCGGTGATGTGCTGCAGCGGTTCGCGCGCCTCACGCCGGGCGACGGCCTCCCAGTAGCGCGCGTCGAAGTCCGCGTCGGCGACGCGGTGCAGTTCGCCGCGCTTGACGTCGTGCACGAACGCCGCCAGTTCCTCCGCGTCGAAGCGCGGTGACGGCACGCCGGCGTCAGCCAGCCGCTGGGTGGCCTGGGCCACCTCGGCAAGCAGCACCGTCTGGGAGTACGGCCCGCGGCGGAGCCGCTGAGGGTCGTTGTGCCCCCCGGGAGTTGGCTGCACTTGTGGGGTCCTCCACCCGTTCCTTGCGCACACTCACTGCGAAGCTGCGAGCTTCGCGGCCGAGTCCGCGTCGACACATGCCTGGATCACCGGATCCAGTTCACCGTCGAGCACCTGGTCCAAGTTGTACGCCTTGAAACCGACCCGGTGGTCGGAGATCCGATTCTCCGGAAAGTTGTACGTCCGGATCCGCTCCGACCGGTCCACCGTACGCACCTGGCTGCGGCGGGCGTCGGACGCCTCTTTCTCGGCCTCCTCCTGCGCTGCCGCGAGCATCCGGGCCCGCAGGATGCGCAGGGCCTGCTCCTTGTTCTGGAGCTGGCTCTTCTCGTTCTGGCAGGAGACGACGATACCGGTGGGCTCGTGGGTGATCCGCACGGCGGAGTCGGTGGTGTTGACCGACTGGCCGCCCGGCCCGGAGGAGCGGTAGACGTCGATCCGCAGGTCATTGGGGTTGACCTCGACGTCGACGTCCTCCGCCTCGGGCAGCACCAGGACACCGGCGGCCGAGGTGTGGATGCGGCCCTGCGACTCCGTCGCGGGCACCCGCTGGACGCGGTGCACCCCGCCCTCGTACTTGAGCCGGGCCCATACGCCCTGGCCGGGCTCGGCGCTGTCGCCTCCGGGACTCCTCCGCGCCTTGACGGCGATCTGGACGTCCTTGTAGCCGCCGAGGTCCGATTCGTTGGACTGGATCAGCTCGGTCTTCCATCCGATGCGCTCCGCGTACCGCAAATACATCCGCAGCAGGTCGCCCGCGAAGAGCGCGGACTCGTCGCCGCCCTCGCCTGCCTTGACCTCGAGGATGACGTCCTTGTCGTCGCTCGGATCGCGCGGGACCAGCAGCAGCCGGAGGCGCTCGGTGAGCTGCTCACGGCGTGCCTCCTGCTCCTTGACCTCGGCGGCGAACTCCGCGGCGTACTCCGGGTCGTCGGCGGCCAGTTCGCGGGCGGTGGCGATGTCGTCACCGGTCTGCTTCCAGGCCAGATAGGTGGAGACGATCGGCGTCAGCTCCGCGTAGCGCTTGTTGAGCCTGCGGGCGCCTGCCTGGTCGGCGTGGATCGCCGGGTCGGCGAGCTGCTTCTCGAGGTCGGCATGCTCGCCGATCAGTTCCTCGACCGCCTCGAACATCGTGTGTTTCCTTGTCTGGAAGGTGAGCCGTGCGGGTGCCCGCGAAGGTGCCGGTGAAGCTGCGGAGCGGCCCCAGAGGTGAGGCGGCTGGTCCGGGGCGACAAAAGCGCCGGTCCGGCCGCCCGTGAAGGCGGCAGCGGGACCGGCGCTGTCGGGTCGCTACTTCGAGCCGGAGGCGGCCTTCTTGCCGAAACGGGCCTCGAAGCGGGCCACGCGGCCTCCGGTGTCGAGGATCTTCTGCTTGCCCGTGTAGAACGGGTGGCACTCGGAGCAGACGTCGGCGCGGATCGCGCCTTCCGACACCGTGCTACGGGTGGTGAACGAGGCTCCGCAGGTGCAGCTGACCTGCGTCTCGTAGTACTGGGGGTGAATCTCGCGCTTCAAGGTGTCTCCTAGGTTCGGGAGGGCGCCGGGTCGCGAAGCGGATTGCCTCACGTGAACCGGGACCGACGGACCAGTCTGCCACTTCTGGCCGTACCCCCCAAAACCGGGGTCCGCGGTGCTTTATTCCAGCCACGCGGCTGGGGGCCTGTCGTCCGGATCTTGCCGGGTCTGCGACGCCGGGACAGCCCTCACTCGACGACGCGGCCGATGTCGCTCTCCTCGCCCGCCGTGTTCCGGGAGGCCGACTTCGGTATCGGCCGGTCCTTCTTGAGCGCCGCCCACACCTGGGCGCTCTGCCGCTCGACCGGGAGCACCCGGTTCGGGTTCTGCGGGTCGTAGCGCACCGGCATCGTCACCATGCGGATCTCGTCGGCCTTGATGCCCTTCATCGTCTTCACCATCTCGGTGAGGTCCCCGACGGAGTCCAGCTCGGAGTCGGTGGTCAGCGCGGAGGTCGCGGTGTCGGCGAGGTCGAAGAGCTTCTTCGGGCTGCCGAACAGTCCGATGCTGTCGACCTGCTCCATCAGCGCGCGGATGAACGCCTGCTGGAGCTGGATACGGCCCAGGTCGCTGCCGTCGCCGACGCTGTGGCGGGTCCGGACGAGCCCCAGTGACCGCTCCCCGTCGAGCCGGTGCGTGCCCGGCCTCAAATTCAGGTGGCTGTCCCGGTCCCTGATCGGTTTGTTGACGGTCACCTCCACGCCACCGAGGGTGTCGATGAGGCTCTTGAAGCCCGAGAAGTCAACCTCCAGGTAGTGGTCCATCCGTACGTCGGTCATCTTCTCGACGGTCTTCACGGCGCAGACAGGGCCGCCGACCTGGTACGACTCGTTGAACATCGACTCGCGGGCGGGCGGCGCTGTACCGCCGTCGTGCTTCTGGCAGCTGGGCCGCCGCACGATCGTGTCCCGCGGTATCGACACCACGCTCGCCCGCTCGTGCGCCTCGTCGACATGCACGATCATCGCGGTGTCGGAGCGGGCGGTGCCGTCGTCGCCGCCGTACTCGCCCCCTGCCCCGGCGCGGGAGTCGGAACCCATCAGCAGAATGTCCATCGATCCGTTCGCGGCGTCCTCGGGCCGGTCCGAGCCGAGCGCGCCGTTGATGTCGATGCCCGAGATGTTGCCGTTGAGCTTGTAGTAGACGAAGCCCAGCCCCGCACCGCCGAGCAGCACCACGCCCGTCAGCGTCCAGGCGGTGGCCAGCAAGGCCCGCCTGCGCCCGGAGCGCCGGCCGCGAGGGGGCTCCGTGGGGCGCACGCCCCAGGAGCTGCCCGCGGCCGCCTCCGGCCCGCCAGTGGTGTCCTCGTCCGCCATCGCCTCTGCTCTCCCCTTCCGGCTCGGGTCCCCGTGCTCCTGTCCTGCGGAACGGTCGCACAGCGCGTGAACGGGGTCCGGGGAACCGCGGGCCGCCGACGCGCCTGCGTTATTCCCCTTCTACCTGCGACGACGCCGTCGCGCGCGACGAGCACGGGTCCCCGGATGGCCGTACGGGGCGTGGCGGGGCACTCAGGCAAACGGGCGCATGGCGAGGGCCGCCCCACCGTGTGTGGTGGAGCGGCCCTCGCCATGCATCCATTCGGGTGACTTCACCCGGACGGCACGGTCCCGCACAGCTTCGGAACGCTGTGCGGACTCCGTCCGCCAGACGTCAGTCGCCGCCGTTGCCCGGTGTGGGGGTCGTCTTCTGGATCTGAAGCAGGAACTCCGCGTTCGACTTCGTCTGCTTCATCTTGTCCAGCAGCAGCTCGACCGCCTGCTGCTGGTCCAGCGCGTGCAGCACCCTGCGGAGCTTCCAGACGACGCCGAGCTCGTCAGCGCCCATCAGGATCTCCTCCTTACGGGTGCCGGACGCGTCGACGTCCACCGCCGGGAAGATCCGCTTGTCCGAGAGCTTCCGGTCGAGCTTGAGCTCCATGTTGCCGGTGCCCTTGAACTCCTCGAAGATCACCTCGTCCATGCGGGAGCCGGTCTCGACCATCGCGGTGGCGACGATCGTGAGCGAGCCGCCGTCCTCGATGTTGCGCGCGGCGCCGAAGAACTTCTTCGGCGGGTAGAGCGCGGTCGAGTCGACACCGCCGGAGAGGATCCGGCCCGACGCGGGAGCGGCGAGGTTGTACGCGCGCCCCAGCCGGGTGATCGAGTCCAGCAGCACGACCACGTCGTGGCCCAGCTCGACCAGCCGCTTCGCCCGCTCGATGGCCAGCTCCGCGACGGTCGTGTGGTCCTCGGCCGGGCGGTCGAAGGTCGAGGAGATGACCTCGCCCTTGACCGACCGGGTCATGTCGGTGACCTCTTCCGGACGCTCGTCGACGAGGACGACCATCAGGTGGCACTCGGGGTTGTTCGTGGTGATCGCGTTGGCGATCGCCTGCATGATCATGGTCTTGCCGGTCTTCGGCGGGGCCACGATCAGGCCGCGCTGCCCCTTGCCGATCGGCGACACCATGTCGATGATCCGGGTCGTCAGCTGACCCGGGTCCGTCTCCAGGCGCAGCCGCTCCTGCGGGTACAGAGGGGTGAGCTTGGTGAACTCGGGACGGGACTTGCCGCCGTCGGGCGTCACGCCGTTCGCCGAGTCCAGCCGGACGAGCGCGTTGAACTTCTCGCGCCGCTCGCCCTCACGCGGCTGGCGCACGGCGCCCGTGATGTGGTCGCCCTTGCGCAGGCCGTTCTTACGGACCTGGGCGAGCGAGACGTACACGTCGTTCGGGCCCGGCAGGTAGCCGGAGGTGCGCACGAAGGCGTAGTTGTCGAGGATGTCGAGGATGCCCGCGACGGGGATCAGCACATCGTCGTCCGCCACCTGCGGCTCGCTCGCGCCGGTGAACTCGTCACGGCCACGGCGGCCACGCCTGTCGCGGTAGCGCCCACGCCGGCCACGGCGGCCGCCGTCGAAGTCGTCGTCCTGCTGGCGGTTGTCGTCACGACGGCTCTCGTCGCGCCGGTTGCCGCCCCCGCCACCGCCGCCGGTCTGCTGTTGCTGCTGCTGACCGCCGCCGTCGGCGCTCTTGTTGCGGCCCCGGTCGCGATCGCGGTCACGGTCTCTGTCGCGCTGACGGTCCCGCTTGGACGGCCGGTCCTGCTGCTTGGCGTCACCGCGGCCTTCGCCTCGGCCGCCGTCACCGCGGGCACCGTCCGTCTTGGTGTCGGTGTCCTTCGACTCCTGGCGGGCCGTGTCCTGCTTGCCCTCAGCCGCGTCGGCGGCGGCCTCCGCCTTGGCGTCGTTCCTGGTGCGGCGCGTACGCCGCTCGTCCGCCGGCTGGCCGGGAATGTCGATCTGCTGCTGAGCCGTCGTGGCCTGCTCCGTCTCATCCGCGGCGGGCTCACCCGTACGGGACTTCGATGTCGTACGGCGCTTCGGCTTGGACTCGGCCGCACCGGCCGTGTCCGTCGCGTTCCCCGATTTCGCCGTGCTTGCTGTGCCGCTGCTGTTCGCTGTTTCCGCGGGGGCGGCCTTGGCCTTCTTGCCCTCGCCGGCGGGGGCGGAGCCCGCAGTCGAAGCTGCGCCTGCGCCCGCCTGCTTCTCCTTGATGACCTCGATCAGCTGGCTCTTGCGCATCCGCGCGGTGCCCTTGATTCCGAGGCCGGAGGCAACCTGCTGGAGCTCGGCCAGGACCATGGCCTCGAGGCCGGTGCCCGAGCGCCGACGCTTGGGGGCAGCAGGAGCATCCGTGGCGGACGCTTCGGCAGCAGCGCTGTCGGGGTTCACGCCCATCAGATCGGTGGTGTCGCTCACGAAGGGTCCTTCCCTGGAGCGGGCGTCGGCCTGTCTGGCTCGGCGACCGGTCGTGCTGTCCGGCTGCGGTCCCTCTGCTGTGGACCGGGCCGGGGCGGTGGTCCCGCCTCTGCGTATGTGCGTATGGCGGAGAAATCAGATACGTCATCGTGCTGTTCGGCGTGATTCAGTGACATGTGTCCATCACACCGATTCCGGAGCGTGCACGGCACTGCTCGGCGGGCTGCTCAGGCAGTGTGGGAGGCTCCCGGAAGAAGGGGTGGTCCCTGACAGGGACACCAAGCACAGCACTCTACGGGCCTTAGGTACGACCCAGGGGACTGCGAGTGCAGACTTGAGGTTAACACTACCGGATACGGTACACATTCCCCCTCTCGAAGACCGGCAATCAGCTGTCACGGAGACGCGCCGCCCGCGTCGCCCGGATCGTCCGCGTCCCCCCGGGTGAGGGGTAGTACGCAGGCCCCCGGGCCGTCGAGCGTCAGTCGGTTGGCTGTCCAGTGCTCCCCCGCCAATCGTGCGATCTTGTCCGCCGCGTCGCCCTCGGCCAGCGCGAGAACAGTCGGCCCCGCCCCCGAGATGACCGCAGGGACGCCGTCCGAGCGCAGCCGGTTGACCAGCGCCACGCTCTCCTCCATTGCGGGGGCCCGGTACTCCTGGTGCAGCCGGTCCTCCGTAGCGGGCAGCAGCAGCTCGGGACGCCTGGTGAGCGCCTCCACGAGCAGGGCGGCACGCCCCGCGTTCGCCGCCGCGTCCACATGGGGAACAGTACGCGGCAGTAGGCCCCTTGCCGTCTCCGTGAGCAGCGGTTTCGCCGGAACGAAGACCACCGGGACGATGGATTCGGCCGGTGTCATACGAATCGCCCGGGCCGCCCCGCCCTCCATCCAGGCCAGCGTGAATCCGCCGAGCAGACACGCCGCCACGTTGTCCGGATGGCCCTCGATCTCGGTCGCGAGTTCGAGCAGTGCCGCGTCGTCCAGCCGGGCCTCGCCGCCCGTGGTCACCGCGCGGGCGGCCATGATGCCCGCGCAGATCGCGGCCGAGGAGGAGCCGAGGCCCCGGCCGTGCGGGATGCGGTTCGCGCAGACCACCTCGAGGCCGCGCGGCTGGCCGCCGAGCAGGTCGAACGCCGTACGGAGCGACCGTACGAGCAGGTGGTCCTCGTCGCGCGGGAGGGTGTCGGCGCCCTCGCCCGCGAGGTCGATATGCAGACCGGACTCGGCGACCCGGACGACCACATCGTCATAGAGCCCCAGCGCCAGACCCAGGGCGTCGAAACCTGGGCCCAGATTCGCACTGGTGGCGGGGACGCGCACCCTGACAGCGGCTGCGCGGAACGCGGGACCGGCCATCTTGCGATGACTCTCCTCATCGGACTACGGATTGCTTGCAGAGACTCCCCAGCGGACCGCGGTAGCCATACCGGACCGGTCGCTGACCCGACGCAGTGTCGTACGTGCGTAGGACCGGGGTGAATACAAGCCTATCCAAGGAAGGTTGCCTGGCGACACAGGGCGCACGGGAGGCGCATGATGCGTTTTGCAGCAAGTCCGTGCGCTCAGCTTGCTACGGGGCGGGCGGACCCGGTCGTCACGCCCTGCCGGGCCGTTGCGCCGGGCGGTTGTGCCTGGCTGTGGTGCCGGGCGGTTGCCGGGCGGTTGCGCCGGGCCGGAGGTGTGTCACGCCCCCGGGCGGGGCGTCAGGCCAGGCCGAGCCGCTCCGCCGCGGCGTCCGCGTCGACCGGCACGGTCACCGGCTGCGGTGCGCCCGCGACTGCCCAGTCCGGGTCCTTGAGGCCGTTTCCCGTCACCGTGCAGACGATGCGCTGGCCCGGATCGACCTTGCCCTGCTCGACTGCCTGCAGCAGCCCGGCCACGGACGCGGCGGAGGCGGGCTCCGCGAAGACACCCTCCTCTGCGGCCAACAGGCGGTAGGCCCGCAGAATCTGACGGTCGGTCACCGAGTCGATGAAACCCTCCGACTCGTCGCGTGCCTGCTCGGCCAGCGACCAGGACGCAGGGTTGCCGATGCGAATCGCGGTCGCGATCGTGCTCGGGTCCCGCACGGGCGCACCGTGCACGAGGGGCGCTGCGCCGGACGCCTGGAAACCCCACATCCGAGGGGTCCGGGTGGCCCGTGCGGAGGCGCCGTCGGCGTATTCGCCGTAGCCCTTCCAGTAGGCGGTGATGTTGCCCGCGTTGCCGACCGGGAGGACGTGGATGTCGGGTGCGTCGCCCAGCATGTCCACGATCTCGAAGGCAGCTGTCTTCTGCCCCTCGATACGGGCCGGGTTCACCGAATTCACCAGTGCGACCGGGTACTTCTCAGACAGGCCGCGCGCCAGCGTCAGGCAGTCGTCGAAGTTGCCCTCCACCTGGAGGATCTTCGCGCCGTGCACCAGGGCCTGGCCCATCTTGCCGAGCGCGATCTTGCCCTGCGGCACCAGAACGGCGCACACCATGCCCGCCCGGACGGCGTACGCGGCAGCCGAGGCGCTCGTGTTGCCCGTGGAGGCGCAGATGACCGCCTGAGCACCGGCGGCCTTGGCCTCGGTGATCGCCATGGTCATGCCGCGGTCCTTGAACGAACCGGTGGGGTTCGCCCCCTCGACCTTCAGATGCACGTCGCAGCCGGTGCGCTCGGAGAGCACCCGGGCGGGCACCAGCGGGGTGCCGCCCTCACGGAGGCTGACCACCTCGATGTCCGGCTTCACGAAGAGGCGGTCCCGGTACTCCTCGATGATCCCGCGCCACTGCCGGGAGGTGCCGGAGCGCGCGTCGCCGCCCGGGCCTCCCGCAGCCCCACCAGGCTCGACAGACCCGCCCTGCTCCGGATTCGTGGACATTCGTTCCATGATGCTCATCGTTTCCCTTACTCCCCTTCGACCCGCATGATGCTCGCGACGCCGCGTACGGTATCCAGCTTGCGCAACGCCTCGACGGTCGCGGTCAGCGCCGCGTCCGGAGCACGGTGGGTGACGACCACCAGCCAGGCGTCGCCGTCCTTGCCCTGCTGGCGGACGGTGTCGATGGAGACGCCGTGCTCGGCGAAGATCGTGGCGACCTGTGCCAGCACACCGGGCTTGTCGGCGACATCCAGACTGATGTGGTAGCGGGTGACCACCTCTCCCATCGGCGAAACCGCCAGTTGGGCGTACGCCGACTCGCCTGGCCCCCGGGCCCCGTTCACCTTGTTGCGGCAGGCCGCGACGAGGTCGCCCAGGACGGCGGAGGCGGTGGGCGCACCGCCCGCGCCGGGGCCGTAGAACATCAACTGCCCGGCCGCCTCCGCCTCCACGAAGACCGCGTTGTATGCCTCGTGCACCGAGGCGAGCGGGTGGCTCAGCGGGATCATCGCCGGGTGGACGCGCGCCGTGACGGAGCGCCCGTCCGCCGACCGCTCGCAGATGGCCAGCAGTTTGACCGTACAGCCCATCCGCCTGGCGGACGCGATGTCGGCGGCGCTGACATCCGTCAGACCCTCGCGGTGCACGTCGTCCAGCCGCACGCGGGTGTGGAAGGCGATCCCGGCCAGGATCGCGGCCTTGGCGGCGGCGTCGAAGCCCTCGACGTCGGCGGTGGGGTCGGCCTCGGCGTAACCGAGGGCGGTGGCCTCCTCCAGCGCCTCGTTGTAGCCGGCGCCGCTGGTGGTCATCCGGTCGAGGATGAAGTTGGTGGTGCCGTTGACGATGCCCAGCACCCGGTTGACCTTGTCCCCCGCCAGCGATTCGCGCAGCGGGCGCACCAGCGGGATCGCGGCGGCGACGGCGGCCTCGAAGTAGAGGTCGGCGCCGTGTTTCTCGGCCGTCTCATGGAGCGTGGAGCCGTCCTCCGCGAGGAGCGCCTTGTTCGCCGTCACGACGCTGGCGCCGTGCTCGAAGGCGGTCGTGATCAGCGTGCGGGCGGGTTCGATGCCCCCGATCACCTCCACCACGACGTCGATGTCGTCACGCTGGACGAGGCCGACGGCGTCGGTGGTCACCAAGGCCGGATCGATCCCCTCCCGGACCCGGCCGGGGCGGCGCACTGCCACCCCGGCCAGTTCGAGCGGGGCACCGATGCGGGCGGCGAGGTCGTCCGCGTGCGTCGACATGATGCGTACCACCTCTGAGCCGACGACCCCACAGCCCAGCAGCGCCACCTTCAGCGGACGCGTACGCATCATTCGACCTCACTCACTTGTCAATCGTGTGGACTCAGTCTCACGCACCAACCGGGAGATTCCACGTCCGGTTCAGTATGTGGGACACATATCTCGCTGGGCGACATCCGTCTCCCAGGCCCGCCCGGCTCACCCGGCTACCCCACGTCGAGACTCATCAGGTCCGCCTCCGTCTCGCGCCGTACGATCACCCGCGCCTCGCCGTCCCGGACCGCCACCACCGGCGGGCGCAGCGCGTGGTTGTAGTTGCTGGCCATCGAGCGGCAGTAGGCGCCGGTGGCGGGCACCGCGATCAGGTCGCCGGGCGCCAGGTCGGCGGGCATGAAGGCGTCCCGCACGACGATGTCGCCGCTCTCGCAGTGCTTGCCGACCACGCGCGTGAGCATCGGCCCGGCGTCGGAGGCACGGGAGACCAGCGAGACGGTGTACTGGGCGTCGTAGAGCGCGGTGCGGATGTTGTCGGACATGCCGCCGTCCACGCTGACGTACGTACGCAGCCCCTCGAGCGGCTTGACGGTGCCCACCTCGTACAGCGTGAACGCGGTCGGCCCCGCGATGGCCCGGCCCGGCTCGACGGACAGGCGGGGCACCGCCAGCCCGGCACCCTCGCACTCGCGCGTGACGATGGCGCCCAGAGCCTTGGCGATCTCCTGCGGCTCACGCGGATCGTCCTCCGGCGTGTACGCGATGCCCAGCCCGCCACCGAGGTCGATCTCCGGCAGCTCCACGCCGTGCTCGTCCCGTACCTGCCGGAGCAGCTCGACGACGCGGTGCGCGGCGACCTCGAAGCCGGAGGTGTCGAAGATCTGCGAACCGATGTGCGAGTGGATGCCGACCAGCTCCAGGCTCTCCAGCTGGAGCACCCGGCGCACGGCCTCGGCGGCCTGTCCGTCGGCGAGCGCGATGCCGAACTTCTGGTCCTCGTGCGCGGTGGCGATGAACTCGTGGGTGTGCGCCTCGACACCGACGGTCACCCGGATCTGGACGGGCTGCCGCCTGCCGAGCCGGTCCGCGATGTGAGCGACACGGACGATCTCCTGGAAGGAGTCCAGCACGATCCGCCCGACGCCCGCCTCGATCGCCCGCCGGATCTCCTCCGTCGACTTGTTGTTCCCGTGCAGCGCGATGCGCTCGGCGGGCATCCCGGCGGCGAGCGCGGTGGTCAGCTCGCCCTGCGAGCAGACGTCGAGATTCAGCCCCTCCTCGTACAGCCAGCGCACGACGGCACGGGAGAGGAACGCCTTCCCGGCGTAGAACACGTCCGCCTCGTCACCGAACGCGTCCCGCCAGGCCCGGCAGCGGGCCCGGAAATCGCTCTCGTCGAGGAAATAGGCGGGCGTGCCGAACTCCTCGGCCAGCTGCCGCACGTCGAGACCGCCGACGGTGACGGCGCCCTGCGGCGTACGGCTGACGGTGCGGGCCCAGACGCGGGAATCGAGGGCATTGAGATCGGAGGGCGGCGCGGAGTAGTGCCCCTCGGGCATTACATCGGCGTGACGGGGGCCGGCGGGGTGTGCGGAACGGCTCATGGTTCTTCTCTGATCCCCTCAGAGGTGTGCGGGTGCGGTAACGCCGAGCTGGGTGAGGCCACCGGCAAGCACCGTCCCGACGGCCTCGGCGAGGGCCAGTCGGCAGCGGTGGGCGGCCTTGGGTTTCCGGTCCCCCTGGGGGAGGGGCGGACAGGCGTCGTGGACGTCGAAGAAGGCGTCGGCGACGGCTGTCAGATGGCGTGCGTGGGCGCCGGGGGGCACCGCCGTGGCGCGGGCGACCCGGTCATGGTCGGCGAGCAGTGCGAGCAGCGCGCGCTCCGCCGGATGGTCGTAGGCGTAGCCGCCGTGGGGCCCGCCGTGGGGGCCACTGCCCCTCTGATGCACCGGCTCCACGCCCAGCGCGGCACCGTTGCGCAGCAGGGCGCGGGCGCGGGCATGGGCGTACTGCACCCGGAACAAAGGATTGGCGTGCGTCCGTACCAGCAGGTCAGCCGGGGTGGTTGCGGTGGCCGTGGTGGCCGTGGTTGCGGCAGCCCAGCGGGCGGCATCCTCCGCCGGACTGTCGTCCTCATCCTCCACCGGACTGGCGTCATCGCGAGCTTCCGCCTCCGGACTGCCGATGCCCTTCCGGGCCCGCGCCCCCTCCCGCACGAGCGCCGTCACCAGCTCCGCTCGGCCGACGCCGTTCAGCGTCACGTTGACGAACCCCGGCCCGGTGATCTCCACCCGGCCGATGCCACGCTCCCGCCCCAGCCGCACGGCCAGCGGTCCGGCGAAGCCGCGCCCCCGCCGCCCCAGCCGCAGCAGGACACCCGTCGCGTAATCCCCACTCCCCCGGCGCGGCGGCGATTCGACAACCACCCGCTCGGGAAGATCCACAGGCCACCCGGCGTCGTCGGCGACACCGTGCAGCGAAAGCAGCACGGTGCGGGAGAGCTGGGCGGGCGTCACAGTGCAAGGGTATGGGAGAAGGGGAGGGGTGGCGCGAACGGGTTTCCACCCGCACCGAAGCGGTCAGCCCAGCGGCCGTACGGCGGACCCCGAACCGCCGCCCTGCCTGCCGTCCCCCGGCAGCCCGTCACCCGCCATGCCGCCGCCCGCCATGCCGTCCTCCGACAGGCCTGGCAACTCTGACAGCTCGGGCACCCCCGCCAGGGAGGGCGCACCCCTCTGCGCACCGCGCGCCAGCCGCCGCACCATCCGCACCAGCGCCGCGGGCTCGAACGGCTTCGCCAGCACGGCGTCCACCCCCGACGACCGCTCCACCCCGATCTCCGCCCGCGTGCACGCGCTCACGATCGCGACCCTGATGTGCCGCGTACGGGGGTCGGCACGCAGCCGCTCAGCCGTACGCAGACCGTCGAGGCGGGGCATCACCACATCCAGCGTGATCACGTCGGGCCGGATCCGGTGCACGATCTCCAGGCACTCGGCACCATCGTCCGCGGTCACGACCTCGAAGCCCTCCAGCTCGAGATTGACCTTGATCAGCTGCCGGATGACCTTGTTGTCATCGACAACAAGCACCCGTCCGTACCCACCCTGCACACCACGAAGCCTAGGCGCGCACCGCCGCCCGCGTCCGGGATTTCCCCATTTCCGCCCCGCCCGGCGCACCGCCCCGACCGGTCGACGCAACACCCACGGAACCGCCCCGGAACCGTCCACTCCATCGACCGATCCACAACCCGCCCCCACCGGAAACCCGTTCCGGCGTACCCCGTCCGAGCTGGTAGGGTTCTACCCGTCGCCCACAGAACGCGACACGCCCCCGTAGCTCAGGGGATAGAGCAACGGCCTCCGGAGCCGTGTGCGCAGGTTCGAATCCTGCCGGGGGCACTCGCCGTTCATCAGCACAGATCATGCGCTGACCAGGGCGGATGCCGACAGAAAGAGCGGGAGTCAGTCTCACTGACTCCCGCTCTTTCTCACTGTCGCTCACTGTTCGCGACCCATACGCGACCCACCTCCTACGCGGTGTCGCCCTCTTCCTCCAGGGACTTCGCGATCTTCGCGTTGGCCGCTTCCTCGTGGCCGTCGACGCATCCGTGGTAGCGCCGGTGGATCACCTCCGGGGAGTTGCCGACGCGCCGCGCTACCTCAGCGATGGGCACCCCCGCGTTCAGCCACCGTGTGATGCAGGTGTGGCGCAGGTCGTACGGCCGACCGGCGAGCGGAGACTTCACCCGATCCGGTGGCAGGGCCAGCAACCGAGCTTCCTCCCAGACGCGCCAGTACGTCGACGTGCCGACCAGGTCGCCGCGCTCGTTGGTGAACAGCCGTCCGTCATCGGCCGTGCCGTGCAGGCGGATGTGCTCCCGCAGGATCGCCACGAGTACGGGCGGAATCGGGACCGGCCGGTCTACGGTCGCTTCCCGCGCCTTGAGGCCACGGCGGTCGTGACGCTCACCGGAGTCCGTCCACTGCTTCCCGGAGACCGGCCGTGTCTCCCGCAGCGTGAGCGTGCCCCAACGGGGCACCTGGCCATCTTCCGGGGGCGCGGGTAGGTCGCAGTCCGACAGTCGAAGTCCGACCGCCTCAGCGGGCCTCAACGCGGCGTAGTACATGACCGCGTAGAACGCCGTCAGACGGCGCCCGCGCTTCCGGTGCCACGATCCGACGTACGCCACGGCGGTGAGCAACTGGCGCCCCTGTACGGCGTTCACGAGGACGCGCGGGTCTACGGTGCCGCTGGAGGCCAGCCGCTTCATGCGGGCGCGCTGAAGCGGGTTCTCGGTGAGGACTCCGGTGTCCACCGCGTGTTCCAGCGCGGTGTTCAGCGCCCGGCGGCGGCGCCGGAAGGTATCGCCCGCGGCTGGTACTCCGTCCAGCCGGAAGCTCAGCCGGTACTGCACGTCTCGGAAGACCTCCGGCTTGTGGAGGTCGGTCACCGGACGGTCTGACGTGCTGAGCCAGTCATACGCCGTCTTGAGTTCGGCCGGCGGATCGGCCCCCTTGTTCGCGGGCACGACCGCCCACCGCAGCGCGAGCCGTAGTTCCTCATCCGTGGGCATGTCGTCCGCGCGCGTCACCATGGCCAGCGCGACGGCCGCGAGACTGTCCGCCATGCCCTCACGCGACTTCGCCGCGCTGGTCTGCCACCGTCCGGCCACGTAGTCCCGGCAGAACTCGAACCACCGGACCGGCGCTTTGGCCGCCGCCGCTTCCTCCGCCGCGCGCACCTCGGATTCCGGCTGGCCGCTGTCGACACGGAAGGCTTCGCCGCGCCTCATCGCCTGCCACAGTTCCGACCGGCGACTCTCGGCAAGCGCCGAAGTCGCGAACGGGGCACTGTGCACGCGGCCACCGACCACCCAACGCAGCCGATACGGACTGGCCTTCCTGTCCCTCCGGGTCACCTTCCACAACTTGACATCCAAGGAGTACCCAGCACGGGCCGACCCCCGCGCACGGGAGTCGACCCCCTCCGTGCCGCTCACGCGCACTCCTCCAACTCTGCGAGCCACCGATCGAATTCGGACCGGCGGATGCGCACGGCACCGTTCGGCAGCTTGATCGAGCGCGGCCCCTTGCCCGTCTGGCGCCAGCGGTAGAACGTCGACTGCGGGACACCCAGCAGCGCGCGCACCTGCGCGACGGACAGCAGATCGTCTGTGGTCGGTGCTTTCATGAGGTCTCCCCCGAGTCGTCAACGAACTCCGGCTCACTCGCGTACGGACCCCAGTGGTCGACCCGTCCGGGGTTCGGGACGGGGCACAGCGGGGTGCCGTCGGTGTGGGACCAGTCGGGCCGGGGAGTGAGGACTGCCCGCCACACCTTCGGGGGCCGGGGAGCGGCCCGGTCGTGGCACTCTCGGCACACGGGAACGGTCGACCGCTCGCGGTCGGCGCCGCGCGAACCGGTCGGCATGCCGGGTGCGCGTTGGGCCTGCTCAGACCCCGACCGGTTGGCCAACCAGTCGGCCGACCGGCGGGTGTACGCGCTCACGCGGCACCGCCTCGGTTCAGGCGCTCGTGGGCCACCGCGTGCGGGTCCTCGGGCGGGGTGATGCCCACCGCGTGCTCACCCGAGAAGAGGCAGACCAGCAGCGGGAGCGACCCCCTGGCCGCCGAGCGGTTCACGGCCACGCGGTAGCACCAGCGGCGCCGCTTGCGATCCGGCATCGCCGCCAGGTAGTCGGCCGACTGCTTCGCGCCCGGCACCGGACGGCAACCGAACTCGTCATACGCCGACTCCCCCAGCTCGACCATCCGGTTGGCACCCAGACGGGACACCCCTTCGGCCAGGTGGCTGTTCACCTCAGCGGCGCCGCGTACGGAGCTGAAGCCGGGGCGCACCTCGATGTCGGAGGCGTACAGCGCCGCCGCCACCTGCTCCTGGCGCAGCGGCACCGACGCGGCCCCTTCGTACCAGTACGCCCTGCACAGCCGGTACGCCCACGACCACGCACGCTGAGCCCGCTGGTCCTCCATCGGCAGGGCGGTCAGCCTGGCCAGCCGCGCCTCCAGACCGGCCGCGTCACAGCGGTGCAGACCCCAGCGCACCGCGTCCATCAAGTCCTCGTATCCGGGCATCTCCGGCACCCGCTCAAGCTCCGCGCACAGCACGGCGGCCACCTGCTCCCGAGTCAGCTCCACCGAACCGACCGGCACGCGAGGAAACTCCTCACCCGCACGCCGCCGCTCCACCAACGGCACACTCGTGACCTGCGGCTCTGTCCGTTCCACGACAGTTCCAGGCATCATGAAGACACCCCTTCTGTGGGTATGGGGAGCGGCGGACTTCTTGGCGGGAGACGCCGCTCCCTGCTGCGTTAGGCACAGGTGTGCCCTTGGCGACCGTTGCTGGTTGTTGCTTTGCAACGACAGCTCTAGAGTGTTCTAGAGCGGATATGGTCGTCAAGTACCGTGCTGAAGCGCTTTAGAGCGGAGTGGAAAATGCCTGGTGAAACGGCGTTGCCGCCTTACCGGCGGATCGCAGCAAGGATCAAGAGCCAGATTGAACGCGGCGAGCTGAGGCCCGGAGATCGCATCCCGTCGGTTCGGGAGATCGAGCGCACGGAGAACGTCTCAACAGCGACGGCGACCCGCGTGGCAGCGGTCCTTCGCCAAGAGGGATACGCGGACTCGATTCCCGGCGTGGGAACGATCGTCTCCCACCCGAAACCGCAGACCACGGGCCCCGACCGTCTCACCATGCTTCGTGCAGGCGGAGACGGCTTCCAGGCTGGTGAGAGCGTCGAGGTGTTGATGTCCGAGTTGGTCCCGGCTCCCGACTCGGTGGCCTTGGCGCTGGACATCGAGGTAGGGGCCGACGTGGTGCAGCGTCAGCGCGTCTACCGGGATGGCCGGGGCGTAGTGACGGTCTCTACCTCGTGGCTGCCCGGTGAATTCGCCGAATCGGCGCCGGAGCTCTTGAGCACGGGGCCGTTGCCGAAGATGACTTTCGGCCTGGTCGAAGAACGTACGGGACGGCGTGCCTCGAAGCGTCGCGATGTGGTTGCCATGCGGCCCATCCCTGATGACCTGGCCGAACTGCTCCAGGTTCCCGCTGCATCCCTCGGGCTGACCATGACGAACACGTACTGGGACCAGCACGGCAGGGTGACTGAGCATGCCGTCGACTTCCTTGGGTCGGGGCGAGAGCTCTCCGCTGAGTACGTGCTCGACTGAACAGCCAAACAGCAAGAAGGACCGCCCTTCGGGCGGACGATTCTCGGGCGCCCAGGGCGGGGAGCTCCCGCACGGCTGGTCGGCGGGTGCGGGCCGCTCCCCCCACTAAGAGCGCTTTTCAGGCGGGGAGGTTACGGGGTGTGCCCGTCTCCCCCCCCTCCCTCCAAGTCCGCTACATCCGCTACACCGCTACGCCGCAGGTCATAGGTGCAGTTTCTGTAGCGGATGGCTGTGGTGTAGCGGCTAGGTCCGCTACACCAGACTCCTCGCTCACGGAACGCGACCGACACAGCCTCTTAAGAGGGCTGGTGCGGCGTAGCGGTCGCTGGTGGGTGTGTTGGTGATGCCTTCCAAGGGGGGGCAGGGCGGGCGGTCATGCCGTCTCCCGAGGCCGAGCTTCGCGGATAGAGCGGATCGCATCGCGGCACTTGGCAGAGCCCCCCTTGGAAGGCAGCTTCCTGGGGAGCGAGCCAGGTTCAACCCGCGCAGATGATGACCGTGTGTACCCAGGGAGGCGGGAGGGGGGTCCGCACGAGAGGCCGATTCCGGCTTCTGACGCTGATCCACAAGCCGCCTCCCTGGCCTCCCTACCTCCCTGACGTGCGTGTTTCCGCAGATCAGGGAGGGTGTGGGGCATCAGGGAGGCGGTTAGGGAGAACTCCCTGCCTCCCCCGGCGCCTCCCTGCACTCTGTGTGGCTGTCGCGCTAGCATCCTGCCCGGTGTCAGCCGACGGCTCGCAGGCCCCTGATCTCCTCCTCTTAAGAGGCTGTGTCGGTCGCGTTCCGTGAGCGAGGAGTCTGGTGTAGCGGACCTAGCCGCTACACCACAGCCATCCGCTACAGAAACTGCACCTATGACCTGCGGCGTAGCGGTGTAGCGGATGTAGCGGACTTGGAGGGAGGGGGGGGAGACGGGCACACCCCGTAACCTCCCCGCCTGAAAAGCGCTCTTAGTGGGGGGGAGCGGCCCGCACCCGCCGACCAGCCGTGCGGGAGCTCCCCGCCCTGGGCGCCCGAGAATCGTCCGCCCGAAGGGCGGTCCTTCTTGCTGTTCACCCTGACCCGCACACAACACCCGGCGCCGCACCGCCCCCCTTACCCCCGCTACCCCGCTGCTCAGGCCCTTTACCTCCCCCCTCTACCCCGGTAGAGGCCCCCCGCTACCCGGCGGCCACGGGTCGCCCCGCACCGACCAACCGGGCGGAGTGCGGGAGGTAGAGGGGAGGGGGCTCTACCTCCCGCACTCCGGGCCCGCGAGCGACGCCATCCGGGCTCTCCCGACCCACCCGCGACCCACTGACGGCCCGGTCTCCCCTGTCGACTCCTTCCGGTGCAGGTCAGGAGCCGTGCGAGGGGTGAACGTTGAATTCACTCCGGAGCCGTGTGCGCAGGTTCGAATCCTGCCGGGGGCACCTCGCAGTAGGTGCCGAAACGCCCCGCCACCAGGGAAACCCTGGAACGCGGGGCGTTTGTGCGTGCGCAGCCGGAGGCAGCGCGAAGCGGCTGTTTGTCGGTGGTCGCGGCGTATTTGTGGCGGGGATCTTGTCCCCGTTTCCGCAGGTCAGAACCGGCAGCAGCAAGGCCCCGGCAGAGTGATCCACCGAGGCCCGAACCTACCTGCTGTCGTGTTCGTCAGCCGCCGCCGAGCAGCTTCTCAATCCGTCGGTTGGCGATCCCCTGTCTGCCGTCGAGGCATTTCGCGTAGCGAGCCAACAGGACCTCGACGGTGTTGCCCGCGCGCTCGGCAACCTCCGTGGGGTCGACTCCGGCGTTGAGCCACGTCGACAGGGCGCGGAGTGCCGCAGGTCGTAGGGGTGATCTGCGAGCGGGCCATTGACAAGCTCTGGAGGGAGCCCGCAACTCGCGAGCCTCTGCCCACACCCGGGAGTAGGTGGTTGAACCCACCAGTCCGCCGCGCTCGTTGAAGAAGATCCTTCCGTCATCGGCCACGCCGAACGTGTCGAGGCTGTAAAGCAGCAGCGACACGAGGGTCGGTGAGTTTGTGAGGAGGGATGATGACGACAGGGACAGCGCCGAAGGACGAGTTGGACGCCGCGGCTGCGGCCGGGGTGAACGGACCGGAGGGCGACTTCTTCACGGCGTCGAAGGACGGTGACCTGGCGGGAGTCGGGAACCTGCAGAAGATGATGCTCCTGAGTCTCAGCAGCACGCTGGTCAGCTGCGCCGGAGGTGCAGCGGCTGCTGGCGGCGTGCAACGACTCCCTGGCGCGCGACGGCTATGAGCTCGCGCAGGCCGCCACCATCAGCGGCTGTCCGGTGTGTGCAGGAGAGCCGCGTCGGCGTGCCATCAGGGAGCTGTCGCCCCCAGCGCCGAGAACAATCAGCCGAGAACAATCAGGGGTGCTGCTGGAAGAGTGATGCCTGACTGAGCGGGCTGTCGGTGCCGGAGAAGATCACGCCTGGGGCGGACGGGGCCTGGTTGAGGACCCACAGGCCGATCAGCGTGGCCGCGGCGAAGACGATGGCGATCAGCACCGCGAGGACGAGCCGCCGCCGGCGTTCGCGGCGCAGCCACTCGCCGCGTGCCGTGCGATAGGCGTCGGGTGCGGCCTGGACGCCGTCGGCCAGCGCCTGCAGGGCCTCGCGCAGCTCTCGCTCCGTGCGGGCCGGACTGGTGTTGTTCATCGCCGGGCCTCCATCGCCTGGGTCAGCGCGGTGGTGCCGCGTGACGTGTGTGTCTTTACCGAACCGCAGGAGATGCCCATCGCGGCGGCGATCTCACTCTCCTTCAGTCCGAGCCAGTGCCGCAGCACGAGCGCCTCGCGCTGGCGTGGTGGCAGTTGCTGGAGCGCGCCGATCAGGACCCGCTGGTCCTCGCGCAGCAGCGCGGTGCTCTCGGCTGACGCGACGGTCTCGTCCGGCGGGGTCTCCACGTGCTTGCGGGCGACCTGGAGGTGACGTATCCGCATACGGGTCAGGTTGCACACGGTGGAGCGAAGATATGCCTCAGCGGCCTCGACGTCCCGCAGGCGCCGCCACCTGCGGTAGATCTGGTAGTACGCCTCGGCCACCACGTTCTCCGGGTCGTCCGCGCCGAGCAGGACGGCGAGGCGCAGCATCGAGGAGTAGTGCAGCTCGAAGAGCCGGGCGAGGCCGGCCTCGCGTTCCAGGTCGTCCGGATCTGTCGGCGCGGGCACGAGGGGCTCGGCCGACTGTGCGGCGGACGGTTTCCGCAGGGGAGTTGTGTGTTTGCGTATCACGGGCGGTCTCCCCCTGTCTCCGGGCGCCACCTGACGGTCAGGCGTGACGGCAGGTCGGTCAGATCGGCGCCGCGTGTGACGCCGAGGCGTTCGAGGGCCACGGTCCCGGCCACAGCGACGGTCAGGTTGAGCAGCAGGGCGGCAAGCCCCGCGTAGATCTCCAGCGATCCGGAGCCCAGCGGTACGAAGCCCAGCGGTACGAGGGGGGAGAACCCTTCGCGCACGACCATGAAAGTCCCGGCGACCATGCCCACGCCCCACCCGGCGAGCAGTGCCCGCGGATGCAGCCGCCCGGTGAACAGTCCCACGGCCACCGCCGGGAAGATCTGCAGAATCCAGACCCCGCCGAGGAGCTGGAGATTGATGGCGTCCTGGTCGCGCAGGCCGAACACGAAGGCCACCGCGCCCACTTTGGCGGTGAGCGACACAGCCTTGGCGGTGCGCACCTGCCGCTTGGGCGTGGCGGTGGGGTGGACGTACTCGACGTACACGTTGCGTACGAAGCTGGTGGCGGCCGCGATCGACATCACGGCTGCCGGGACGAGCGCCCCCACGGTGATCGCGCCGAACACCAGCCCGGCCAGCGGCCCCGGCATCAGCTGGTCGACCAGCATCGGCACGGCGGACTCGGCGCCTCCCCGGGGCGCCTGCACGCCTGCCGCGAGAGCGGCGATACCGAGGAAGCCGAACAGCGCAAGGAGTCCCGTCCAGGCAGGCAGCGCCACGCATGCCTTGCGCAGGGTGCGCGGGCTGTCGGCGGCGAAGGCGGCGGTGAGCACGTGCGGGTACATCAGCAGGGCCAGCGCGGAGCCGAGGGCGAGCGTGGCGTACGCGGGCTGCTGCTGGGGGGACAGGAGCAGGGGAGAGTGGGCCACGTCCGTGCCGCCGAGCCGCCGTGCCGCGCCCTCGAACACGGCGCCGGGCCCGCCGAGCCGCTCCAGGACCAGCCAGCACACGGCGGTCAGGGAGACGAAGACCGCCACCGCTTTGAGCGCGGAGATGACGGTGGGTGCGCGCAGCCCGTGCCGGTAGGTGGCCACCGCGAGCCCCGCGAACAGCGCCACCACCACCAAGTCCCCGGCCACGCCCCGCGGGTAGACGCCGCCGGCGGTCAGCACCGCGCGTATGCCGAGCAGCTGCAGCGCCAGATACGGCATGGTCGCCAGGATGCCGGTCAGCGCGACCACCAGGGCCAGCGGCGGCGACCCGTAGCGTCCGCGCACGAAGTCGGCGACGGTGACGTAGCCGTGCCGGCGGGCCACGGTCCACAGGCGGCTCAGCAGGACGAAGGCGATCGGGCAGACGATCACCGTGTACGGCACCGCGAAGAAGGCGACGGCGCCGTTGCCGTAAGCCAGTCCCGGTACGGCGGCGAAGGTGTAGGCGGTGAAGATCGTGCCGCCGAGCAGCAGCCAGGTCCAGACGGGGCCAAGGCTGCGGTCGGCCAGCGCCCAGCCCTCCAGCGAGGGCAGCTTGTCGCTGGGGTGCAGGCGGCGCGCGGTCATGGCGAGCAGCGACGCTCCGCCTATTACGGCGAGGAACGTCGCGATCATGGCGCCGTCGGCCATCGGTCACCGTCCTTGGTGTGCCTGTGCCCCCGCAGAAGAGTTGCGCTGGGGCCTGTCCGGAGGACAAAACACCCGGGGGAAATCTCGTGGACATTCGCTGTCAACCGGTTCAGGCGTGTGGGCAACTCTTGCACAGACCGACATTGAGCGGGAGAGGAGCGCAGGTCATGGGACGGAGGGGTCATCACCGGCTACGGCGCGTCGCGATCGCCGTGCTGCTTCTCATGCCCGCCGCCGGCCTGCTGTGGGTCCCCTGGTACGCCGGTGCGAGCCCGATGCTCGCCGGAACGCCGTTCTTCTACTGGTACCAGCTCGCCTGGGTGCCGGGGTGCGGCCTCTGCCTGCTCGCCGCGTATGCGCTGACGGACCGGGATCGTCGCCGCTGATCCCTTACTGGTCCACGTTCACTTCTTGTCACACCGCCCCCGGTGAGGAGTCGCCGTCCCTGCGTCAGTCATGCCCGAGTCCGCTCCGCCGAGCCCAGAAGGGCCGCCGTCGCCGCGGTCCGGCCTGGGGTCGTGGCAGCCCTCGGCTCGTACGCGATCGCCTACCGATTCTCGCCCTCGACGTCGGCGCCCTTGGCCGCGTGTGCAGCCAACTCCGCGCGCCTCACGAAGCCGTCCAAGAACACCTTCGAGGTCAGAAAACGGGACCAGGATCTGGTCGAGATCACGGCAGGGGGCGCGATCGCCCTGACGCGGCCTGGCTACTCCCAAGAGAACCGCAGCCGAAGAGATCGCCAGCTCGGCGCCCGTCACGGGCCAGCAGGTAGTGCTGAATCATCCGGAAACTCAGGAAGAGGAGGGTCCGAGCTGGTCGGCCAGCGCGGCAAGCGCCTCCGTGCCTACGAGATCCCCCGGCAGCAGCGGCACGTCGAGCAGCGGTACGTCCGGGATCTGCTGCCGCAGCCGGACGAGGTGCTCGTCCTCCTGCCCCCGGCGCCGGGCGAGCAGCTCACCGGCGTCCGCCGGGGAACGGCGGTTGGCGACGAGTGCGGCCACGTCGACGCCAAGGCCGGTGAGCTTCTCGTACACCTCCATGGTCTCGGCGATCGGGAGCAGCTCGGCGGTCAGCACGACCACGAACCTGGTCTGCGCCGGGTCCGCCACCACCTCGCGCAGCCGGGAGAAGCGGTTGCGCCGGCGTACGAGGATCCGGCGCAGCTCGGCGTCGCGGTCGGTCTCCTCGTCACCGCCGAGACCGCGCAACGCGGCGCCGAACCGCTCGGACCGGTCACGGTTGGCGAGCAGGGTCTCGGTCCAGGCGGTGAGCTGCTCGGGCAGCGCAAGCAGCCGCAGTGTGTGGCCGGACGGGGCGGTGTCGAAGACGACCAGGTCGTACGCCTCCTCTCCGAGCTCCACCGCCTCGGCGATCCGCTCCAGCACCGCCGACTCGTGGGTGCCGGGCGCCTGCCGGGCCAGCTCCAGGTGCCGGGTGGCCGGTGCGTGCATCCGCTCGGGGAGCAGCCGCCGCATCGTCCCGGCGACCACGGACAGGTGCTGCTCGACCGTGCGCTCCGGGTCGATCTCCAGTCCGTCGACGTAACCCGCCGTCCCGGCCCCCGCCCCGGGGGCTAGGTCCCCGGGGCCGGCGAGGCGCACGGGCTCGTCGCCCACGGCGCGGTCCCAGAGGTGGCCGAGGTTGTGGGCGGGATCGGTGGAAACCAGCAGCACGCGGGCGCCCGCCCTGGCACGGCCGAGGGCGAGCGCCGCGGCGATGGACGTCTTGCCGACCCCGCCCTTGCCGCCGACGAAGACGACCCTGCGCGAGGTGATGAGGTCTAGCAGCATCCGACATGCTCCAGTGGCGAGTGGTCCATGCCCATCCGTAGGTGCCAGGCGTGGAAGTCCTCGTAGAGGGCGGGCATCAGCTCGACGGTGTAGTACGCCGCCGGGTCGGGCACGCCCAGTGCCTCCGCGAGGACGACCATCCGGAAGAGGTCGTCCTCCTCACGCCGGGCGCGGGCGAAGGTACGCCGGTAGGGGCCGGCGTAGAACTCCTCCAGCCCGGCCCGGAGCGAGGCCCAGCGGGATGTCACCCCTTCAGCTCGGCTTTCTCCGTCACGTCGGCGTCAAGGGCCTCCGGCGGCTCCTGGGACGCCCGCCGCATCGCGACGACCGCCTCGAAGGCGACCCACACGGCGGCGATGATGATGACGACGTCGATGGCCAGCAGCAGCCAGTCCCGGGCGTCGTAGAGGTCGCCGAGCTGCGCGAGCGCGGCCCAGAACGCCATCACGAACACGAACACGAGCGGCACCAGCACAGGCGCCGGGTTGCGCCGCTTGCGGATCAGCATGACCGCGACGATGGACAGGGTCAGGGCGGCCAGCAGCTGGTTGCTGGTGCCGAACAGCGGCCAGATGCGGAGGCCGCCGGCGCCGTCGGCGCCCTGGCTGAAGGTGAGCGCCATACCGGCGGCGACCGCAATGAGGGTGCCGACACCATTGTTGATCTTCACCTTTGCGGCCTCACCGGCCTCCTGCACGACGAAGCGCAGCAGGCGCACGCCGGTGTCCATGGTGGTAGCGGCGAACAGGACCGCCATGGTGGCCAGGACCGTCGAGCTCAGCGAGGGCGACAGGCCCAGGCCGCTGTTGATGATCTCGCCACCGCCCGCGACGAACGCCCCGACACCGCCCTCGCCGAAGGCGCTGTAGACGGCCTCCCAGTCGGCCAGGGTGCGGAAGCCCGCGACGGCGGCGATGATCGCGCCGAGCGCGAGCATGCCCTCGCCGACCGCGCCGAAGTAGCCGACGAAGCGGGCGTCGGTCTCCTTGTCCAGCTGCTTCGAGGTGGTGCCCGAGGAGACCATGCCGTGGAAGCCGGAGATCGCGCCGCACGCGATGGTGACGAAGAGCAGAGGCACGAGGTCCGGGGTGCCCGCGGGCACGGCGTCGTTGATGGCCGGGGCGACGATCTTCGGGGCGCTCAGCAGCACCGAGACGAACAGGATGCCGAGCCCGACGAAGAGCTGGACGCCGTTGATGTAGTCACGCGGCTGGAGCAGCACCCACACGGGCACCAGGGAGGCTATACCGGCGTAGACGAAGAGGGCGATGATCCAGAAGGTCGCCGGGGGCATGCCCAGGATCGGGTCGGGCAGCTCCACCGGGACGGCGTCACCGAGGAGGATCAGGCCGTAGAGCGCCGCGACGCCGACCACCGTGACCAGGCCGAGGCTCATCTTGTAGCGGTAGACCGCCTGGCCTACCAGCAGCGCCACCACGACCGCGCCCCAGGCGGGGATGACCGCCGAGGGGGTGGAGATCAGCAGGTTCTTGATGACCACCGCGAAGGCCGCGATCACCATCAGGAGCAGCAGGAAGATCACGACGAGGAAAAGGTTCGCGCCCCGGCGGCCGATGTAGCGGCCGGAGAGCGTGCCCATCGAGCGGCCCTTGTTGCGCACCGAGGCCCACAGGGCGCCCAGGTCGTGCATGCCCGCGAAGAGGACCGTGCCGAGCGTGACCCACAGGAACGCGGGCAGCCAGCCCCAGATCACGGCGACTGCGGGGCCGACGATCGGCGCTGCGCCCGCGACCGAAGTGAAGTGGTGACCCCACAGCACGAACTTGTTGGTCGGGACGTGGTCCACGCCGTCCTGCAGCTCGTGCGCGGGCGTCTCGAAGGACGCGTCAAGCTTGAAGACCCGGTTGCCCAGGAATTTCGAGTAAAGGACATATCCGCCCGCGAACATCGCAAGGCCGATCAATAGCAGCGGAATAGCATTCATACGACATGCCCTCTGGGTTCTGAGAGATGGAGCCGCTGCCCTGCACGAGGTGTGCACCTGGCAGGCAGACAGGGGGACGGTGGAGCGTGGACCTCCTCGACCGAGGGAGGCCGATGTCCGGTCGGGGAACCGGGCACTTACGCCCCTTTTGCATTACTTGGCGGCGTACCCGGACACGGTGTGCTGCGCCTGGGCGGCGACTGTGCCGCGACAGCGGCGGAGCTTTCCCGCCACGGCCACACGCACGTGGTCGAAGCCGTCGGTTAACGTCTGGCTCGGTGTGAGTCCGTACCCGCTGTCTGCCACTGTGCCCCCTACCTCCTGCGCGGATGCCGCGAGCCTGCCCGCCCGGCGGTTAATCAAGAGTTGCCGAGGGTCCCGATTCGGTTGACAGGAGATTGCGTCGAAGTTTCGGGCGGCGGGCCATGACTTCTCCACACCGATCGAGGTACGGCCGTGGTGAGCCGTGCGCGCAGGTTCGAATCCTGCCGGGGGGCGCAGATCAGGTGCCAAAAAGACCCTCTGATCAGGCAAGCGCCGGATCAGGGGGTCTGCTGCCCTGTGCAGCCGAGTGCCACCGAAAGCAGCCCCAGGACAGCCGCCGCGGGACATACGCGGGATCGGACATCCGTATACCAACTGGGTAGTTCATCGCTGGCTGGCCACAACGTGACGCCAGTGTCGGCCTGCAGGACACCCAGCCGCTCTGCCCGTTCAGCAGCGGCGTCCAGCGCGGCCTCCGGCCTGTCCCCGTCTGCCCCCAGTGGCGCCAGGCCGGGCGAAGGACTCTCCCGCACGCGTGTCGTCGATCCGCAGCTCGGCGGCGTCCTCGCCGGTGCCCGATCCGGCGTCCGGGCTGCGGCCCGTCACCGGCCGCAGGACGTCCTCCTGCAGATCAGCCAGGTAGATCAGCGCATTGCCGAGGCCCGCGCGGGCTGCCTGTTCACGCACCAGGCTCGGCAGCTGTTCCAGGGACAGGCCATGGCCGGCATCGAGCAACCCGGTGAACATGCGATCGGTGTCAGTCACGGCCCTCACCGGTCATCTCTGCTCTTCCTTCCCCGCGGCACGTACGTGCGCCGGTGGGGTGGTGTGGTGCCGGGCGCCGCAGGCCCGAGAAGACCGCCCGGACAGGGCTAGGCGGAGGCGGCGGCCACGAGGAACGGAATGGCGAGGAGGAAGCGGTCGGCCTCGGCGCGTCGGCGCTGCTCGGCGAGCCACTCGTCGGCCTGGTCACGGCTGACGGCGCCGCTCGTGCAGGCCGGCTCGGCGAGCCTGGTGAGCAGCGGCAGCATCGCGGGGTCGGTGAACACGCTGGTGTGCGCCTCGACGGTGACGTCG
>NZ_JAJAGO010000001.1 GCF_025165795.1 Streptomyces gossypii | reverse complement strand
AAGGCTCCCGGTAGATGACCGGGTTGATAGGCCGGATATGGAAGCCTCGTGAGGGGTGGAGTTGACCGGTACTAATAGGCCGAGGGCTTGACCATAGATTCTGCTCGCGTCCACTGTGTTGTTCTGAGACAACAATCAGACTTTGAAACAAACAGACTTAATTGAAAAGTGTGCTTGTTCGCTAAGACTCTGAGTCGTCGTGAATTCAATTTCACGATGACTTGAATAGAGTTTCGGTGGTCATAGCGTGAGGGAAACGCCCGGTTACATTCCGAACCCGGAAGCTAAGCCTTACAGCGCCGATGGTACTGCATGCGGGAGCGTGTGGGAGAGTAGGACGCCGCCGAACAATCTTTAGGGGCCGTCGGCCCTCAGCGTTCATGCGCTGGGGGCCGACGGCTCTTTTTTGGTTTTCACATCCATTTCCGTTCGATGCCTGCCGGTTGTGCGGCTGTGCGAGAACAACATGCAAAAGCTGCAGACAGGAGTCACGCCGATGTCCACCAACTCGCCCGACGACCGGCCGGAGCGCCGGACTCGCCAGGGAGGTCCGCGACAAGGCGATGACCGACCGAGTCAGCCGCGTCGGGACAACGACCGCGACCGGTCCCGCGACGACCGCAGCCGAGGCCGGGACGACCGAGGTTCCGGGCGCCCCGTCAGCCGGGACGACAGGCCGAGCGGCCCGCGCCGTGACGACAGCCGTGACAGCAGCCGGGGCAACAGCAGCAACGAGCGTCGCCCGTACGGTGGCGGTCGTAGTCGTGACGACCGGCCCCGAAGTGACCGTCCCCGTGACGACCGGCCGCGTGGTCCGCGTCGTGAGGACGACCGCGGCGGACGGCCCCCCGCCGCGGGACGTGGAGAGGACCGTCGGCCGACCGGCGGGCGCGAGCGCGGCCCCGACCGCGGCCCCGACCGGAACGCGAGCCGTGGCAGCACCGCCGACCGCGGCGGTCAGCGCCCCCCGTTCCGGCGCGACCGCGATGACCGCCCCCGCGATGACAGGCCGCGTAGTGACCGTCCTCGCGACGACCGTCCCCGCGACGACCGTCCCCGTGACGATCGCCCCCGTGGTGACCGTCCCCGAAGTGACCGTCCTCGCGACGACAGGCCGCGTGGTGACCGTCCCCGTGGTGACCGCCCTGGCGATGACCGCCCCCGTGGCCCCCGCCGCGAGGACGATCGGGGCGGGCGGCGTCCAGCCCCCGCGGGCCGTGGCAGGGATGACAGGGACCGTGGGCGCGGCGACGACCGTCGGCCTCCCCGCAGCAGTGACCGCAGTGGAGACCGCGGTGGAGACCGGGGAGGTTTCCGGCGCGACGACCGTGGCGGACGGGATCGCCGTGATGACCGCCGTGACGATCGCAGGCCGGAGCGGGAGCCGTTGCGCCGGCTGCCGATCGACGAGGACGTCACCGGCGAGGAGATCAACAAGGAGGTGCGGCAGGAGCTGATGAGCCTCCCCAAGGGCCTGGCCGAGGATGTCGCGAAGAACCTCGTGATGGTCGGCCGGTTGCTCGACGAGGAGCCGCAGCAGGCGTACGGCTACGCGAAGATCGCGCTGCGGCTGGCCTCCCGGGTCCCGTCGGTCCGTGAGTCCGCCGGGTTCGCGGCGTACGCGGTGGGCAAGTACGCCGAGGCGCTGGCGGAGTTCCGGGCGGCACGGCGGATGACGGGCAGCGTGCAGCTGTGGCCGGTGATGGCCGACTGCGAGCGCGGCATCGGCCGCCCTGAGCGCGCGCTGGCCATGGCCGGGGAGCCGGAGGTGCGGAGCCTGGACAAGGCCGGGCAGGTCGAGATGCGACTGGTCGCGGCCGGCGCCCGGCGGGACATGGGGCAGGCTGAGGCCGCCGTGGTGACGCTGCAGAGTTCCGAGCTCGCCTCCCACTCCGTACAGCCCTGGTCGGCGCGGCTGCGCTACGCGTACGCGGATGTGCTGCTGGAGGTGGGCCGGGAGACCGAGGCGCGCGAGTGGTTCGCCAAGGCCCTGGAAGCGGATCAGAGCGGGGCGACGGACGCCTCGGACCGGCTCGCCGAGCTGGACGGCGTGGAGTTCCTCGACGCGTTGGACGAGGACGCGGACGACGAGGACGACGCGGGCCCGGAGAACGCACCGCACCAGGGTGACGGGCCCGACGGCGAGGCACGTGCCGAGGGCTGAGCTGAGTACGGCTGAGCGCCCCCTGGAGCGACGCGCCCGGTCCCGCTACGGCGGGGCCGGGCGCGTCGCTCGTTCCGGGTCCCCGCCTCAGCCGTCCGCCCCGCCGCCGCTGCTGTCCCGGCCGTCGAGAGTGCGCAGCACCAGCCCCGTCGCGGGTTTCGGCCCGAACGAGGTCGACTTGCGCGGCATCGTCACACCCTGCCCCGCCAGCTCGCGCACCGTCTCCTCGACGACCGGCCGCATCAGCACCGCCGTGCCGCCCCGCTGCCGCGCCTGGTCGACGGCGTCCTCCGCGGAGTGCAGATAGCTGATGTCGGCAGGGCAGTCCGGGATCTGCCACACGCGCTCCAGCAAGGTGGAGTGCAGAACCGTGGCGTCCAGCCGCCGCCAGGTCTCGGGCCGGTCGCCGGGGATCGTACGGTCGAGCAGGGCGGCGTCAGGGCGGTCCAGCAGCCGGAACTCCGAGGGCCCCGAGGAGAGCAGGAAGGCGTTCCCCGCCGTCTCCGAAAGCTCTGCCATCGCCCGCTCCAGCGGCCCGGTGACCGTACGGGCGCGGAAGGAGCCGTCCAGAGAGGCGAGGGCATCGGTGAGGGTGAGCCGGGGCAGCACCCGGTGGATGGCGCGCACCTGGAGCGGATAGCGGGCGGTGTCGACAAGCAGCACCAGGCCCCGGGACCAGGCGGGTTCGCCGGGGCGCTCGGCGCGCAGCCGGAGGTAGGTCGCCCATCGGTGGTGTCCGTCGGCGATGAGCGCTTCGCGGTGGCTCAGGTCGGCGTGGACGGCGGAGAGTTCGTCCGGGTCGGTGACGGCCCAGAGCCGGTGCGCGAAGCCGTCCTCGGTGGTCGTGGCCAGCAGGGGGGTACGCGGCAGGGCCCGTTCGATCACGGCGGTAGCGCCGGTGACGGTGCCCTCGCCCCGGTAGGCCAGCAGCAGCGGTTCGAAGTTCGCCGCCGCGGCCCGCATCAGGTCGGCGCGCTCCGCGACGATCTCCGGCACCACGTCCTCGTGCGGCAGCACCGGCCCGTCCAGGGTGAGTGCCCCGATCAGGCCGCGCTGGAGCAGCTCGCCGGACCGCTGCTCGTAGACGTACAGCGCCGGGCGGTCGTCCTGGGCGAGTACTCCCTCCTCCCGCCAGCGCCGGAGCGTGTCTGCGGCCTGGCGGTGGCGCACGGCCGGATCGGCGGCCTGCGGGAGGATCAGCCGGACGATGTTGTACGGGTCCGCGGTCTCCAGATGCTGCACGCCGTCCGGCCGGACCACCACGTCGTACGGCGGGGACGTGACGGCCGCGAGGCCGCTGACCCGGTCCTGGGCGTAGCGCAGTCCTCGGAAGGGATGGAGGTGGAGCCCGGCGTCACTCATCCGGGAATGCTATGCCGCCCGGTCGGCTGGATGGGGCACGGGTGCGGGATGATGATCGGGTTATGAGAGGGCCACCGGCACAGCCCGGCCGAGCTTAAGGAGCGGGACCCCCATGCTGCGAGCTTCCCGGCAGGCGCTGAGCGAGGCGTACGACACCGCACTGCTGGACCTCGACGGGGTCGTGTACGCCGGTGGCGTGGCCGTTCCACACGCCGTCTCCTCCCTGGGTGCGGCGCGCGACGGCGGCATGCGGCTCGCCTATGTGACGAACAACGCCGCTCGCACCGCGCAGACCGTCGCCGCCCATCTGACCCGGCTGGGCGTCTCCGCCGGCCCCGAGGACGTCGTCACCTCGGCCCAGGCGGTCGCCCGCCTCGTTGCGGAGCGCCTGCCGGACGGGGCGCGGGTGCTGTGCGTGGGTGCCGAGGGGCTGCGGGTGGCGCTGGCGGAGCGCGGGCTGACGCCCGTCGAGTCAGCGGACGACGATCCGGTGGCGGTGGTGCAGGGCTACGGCGGGCCGGAACTGCCGTGGGGGCGGCTGGCGGAAGCGGCAATCGCCGTGGGGCGCGGACTGCCGTGGTTCGCCTCGAACACCGACCTGACGATTCCGACCCCCCGGGGCATCGCACCCGGCAACGGCGCGGCCGTGGAGGTCGTACGCAGCGCCACGCGCTGGATGCGGGACGCACCCGAGCCGGTGGTGGCCGGAAAGCCCCAGCCGCCGATGCACCGGGAGTCGATCCTGCGCACCGGTGCGGTGCGGCCCCTGGTGGTGGGCGACCGGCTGGACACGGACATCGAGGGGGCGCACGCGGGAGGCGTGGACTCGCTGCTGGTGCTGAGCGGAGTCACCGACGCGGCTCAGCTGCTGGCCGCGGTGCCCCGGCACCGGCCCACCTATGTGGCGGCCGACCTGCGCGGCCTGCTGGCCCCGCAGCCGCCGGTGACCGAGGAGGCGGCGGGCTTCCGCTGCGGGCGGTGGATGGCCGCCGTCCGGGACGGGGCCTGCGCGCTGGATGGTGAGGGGGAGCCCCTGGACGGGCTGCGAGCGCTGTGCGGCGCGGCGTGGGCGGCTGCCGGCGAATCCGGCCGCACGCTGGACGGGGGCAAAGCACTGGCACAGCTGGGCCTGTGAGCCCGCCAGCGCTGCTGCCTGCCCGGCCCGATCCTGACCTGTTCTGCCTGACCTGTCCTGCCCGCCCTGCCCGCCCTGCCGGTGAGGTATCCGTCGGTCAGCTCTCGGTGTCCGGACCGGTTTCGGAGACCGCCTCCTCGACGAGCTGCTCCTCCGTCGCGCCCAGCCGCCAGTAGCCGGTGAAGGTGACGGCCTTGCGGTCGATGCCGCGCTCCTTGACCAGATGGCGGCGCAGCGCCCGTACGGTGCTCGCTTCACCGGCGACCCAGGCGTACGGCGTGCCGGGCGGGAACGAGGTGGCGCGGACGGCGTCCGGTGCGAGGGCCGTGCGGCTCAGCTGCTGGACCGCGTCTCCCGTACCCGGATCCGCCTGGAGAAGGTCTTCCCTGACAAGCCAGTGGATCTCGGCGTCGGCCTCCGTCGGCAGGCTCTGGACGTCCTCCGCGTGCCCGACTTCGATCCAGACCCTTGCGGGCATCCCGGCCGGGAGCCATTCCAGGATTCCCGCGACGGCGGGCAGCGCGGTCTCGTCACCGCTGATGAGCACCCAGTCGGTTCCGGCGGGCGGGCGGAAGTCGACGCCGGCGTTGTCCTTGACGACAGGACCCAGCAGTACCGCCCGGTCGCCGGGCTGCGCGCCCGCCGCCCAGCGAGAGGCCGGACCGTCGGCAACCGGCTCGGTGCCGTGCATGCCGGAGCCGTGCATGCCGGTGCCGTGCAGTGCGAAGTCGATGTCCAGCTCGCCAGCGGCCCGGCGCTGCTCGCGAACGGTGTAGGAACGCATGATGCCCCGTACCGCCGGGTCCATCTTCCGCCACTGGGGGAACCATTCCGCACCCGCGTCGCTCGGCACCACCGGGGCGTCCTGGCCCGGTTGCGGCAGGAACAGTTTGAAGCGCTGGTCCCGCCCTCCGGAGGTGAAGTCCCTGAGCCGGTCGCCGCCGAGGGTGACGCGCATCATCGAGGGACTGACACGGCGTGTGCGCACGACCAGGACGTCGAAGAACTCGAAAGGCAGGGCGGGAGCTTCGGGTGCGGCGGTGCTCATGGCGGTGCTCATGGGACGGGCCTTTCGGACGGGCCTTTCTCGGACGCCGGGGGAGCAGTGGGCCCCACCGTACAGTTAGGTTAACCTAACCAAAGTTGTTGTCCAGTGGTCAGGGGCATGCGCCGCCCGCCGTCCAGATCCGGAGCCCGTACGTGACGCTCGTGTCGCTCACCAAGTCCCCGCGGGCGGAGGCGGATCCGACCGATCCGCCTCCGCCCGCCGCACGGCCGCCGGGCAGCGGTCGCCATGCGCGCCGGGCGGCCGGGCTGGCCGGCGCACTGCTGCTCCTGCTGGTCATCTGCGCTCTCAGCCTCGCTGTCGGGGCGAAACCGCTGAGCGTGGGCCAGGCATGGAGCGGGCTCACGGACAGCGCCTCAGCCGAGTACACCGTGGTGCACGAGATGCGGCTGCCGCGCACCCTGCTCGGGCTGATGACCGGCGTCGCGCTCGGGCTGGCCGGGGGAGTCATGCAGGCGTTGACCCGCAACCCGCTTGGCGACCCCGGGCTCCTCGGCATCAACGCGGGTGCGGCGGCCGCCGTCGTCTCCGCGATCTCCTTTCTGGGCATCACCGGCTTCACCGGCTATGTGTGGTTCGCGCTGGCGGGCGCGGCGGCTGTTTCGGTGCTGGTGTACGTGGTGGGCGGCGGCCGCGGGGCGACCCCGGCGCGGCTGGCGCTGGCCGGGGCGGCTCTCAACGCGGCGCTCTTCTCGTATGTCAACGCCGTTCAACTGCTGGACACCGCCTCGCTGGACCGGATGCGCTTCTGGACGGTCGGCTCGCTGGCCGGAGCCCACGGCGACACCGTGCTGCGGGTGGCGCCCTTCATGGCGGTCGGGGTGGTGCTGGCGTTCGCGCTGGCCCGGCCGCTCAACGCGCTCGCTCTCGGGGACGATTCGGCGCAGGCGCTCGGCGCCCGGCCCGCGCGTGCCCGGGCAGGCTCCATGATCGCCGTCACCCTGCTGTGCGGGGCCGCCACCGCGGCCTGCGGACCGATCGTCTTCGTCGGTCTGATGGTGCCGCACATGGTGCGCACCCTCACCGGACCCGACATGCGCTGGATGCTGCCGTACTGCGCGGTGCTCGCACCGGTGCTGCTGCTGGGCGCGGACGTCTTCGGCCGGGTCGTGGCCCGGCCCTCGGAACTCCAGGTGGGGATCGTGACGGCCGTGCTCGGCGGGCCGTTCTTCCTCTACTTCGTACGGCGACGGAAGGTGGCGCGCGCATGAGCGTCCTGCGTACGGCCGGCGGATTCTCGCTGGCCTACCGGCCGCGCGGGCTCGCGGTGGGCGCGGGCTGCGCGGTGCTCGCACTGGTGGCGGCCGTGTTCGCCATCGGCAGCGGCAGCGGCGACTATCCGATGAGCTTCGGCCAGGTGCTGCGTACGCTCCTGGGCACGGGGGACCCCGCGGACGAGTTCATCGTCAACGACGTCCGCCTGCCGCGCGTCGCCACGGCCCTGCTGGTGGGTGCGGCGCTGGCCGTCGCCGGGGCGGTCTTCCAGTCCGTCGTACGCAACCCGCTGGGCAGCCCTGACGTGCTGGGCTTCACCCAAGGCGCGGCGACCGGCGCGCTCACCGTCATCGTGGTCTTCGGCGGCGGCAGCCTCGCCCTCGCCTCCGGAGCCGTCGTCGGCGGGCTCGCCACCGGGCTGCTCATCTACGCGCTGGCGTGGCGTCAGGGCGTGCACGGCTATCGGCTGGTGCTCATCGGCATCGGCATCACCGCCATCCTGACCGGGGTCAACGGCTACCTGCTGACCCGGGCTCAGATCACCGATGCCGCGCGGGCCGTGCTGTGGATCACCGGCAGCCTGGACGGGCGCGGCTGGGACGACGCCATGCCGCTGCTGGTGGCCATGGCCGTGCTGCTGCCGGTGGTGCTGATCGGCTGCGCGCGGGCCCTGCACATGCTGGAGATGGGAGACGACGCGGCCTTCGCCCTCGGCGTACGGGTGGAGCGGACGAGACTGACGGTGCTGGCGGCGGCCGTACTGCTGGTGTCCTTCGGTGCAGCGGCAGCGGGGCCGGTGGCCTTCGTCGCCCTCACCGCCCCGCAGTTGGCACGGCGGCTGACGAAGTCGCCCGGCCCCAACCTGCTGCCCTCGCTCTGTGTGGGTGCGGCACTGCTGGTGACCGCGGACCTGGCCGCACAGCGGGTCTTCGCGGACCGCCAGCTGCCGGTGGGCGTGGTCACGGGGGTACTGGGCGGAGGCTATCTGGTGTGGCTGCTCGCCACGGAGCGCAAGGCAGGTCGGATATGACAGGCACGGACACAGGCACCGGTACGGACATGGGCGCCGGCACGGACATGGGCGCCGGCGCGGCGGAGCGCACTCCGGACCGCGCTGCCCCCGCTCACCCTCAGGGCCGCGGGGCTGTGCGGCTCAGGGGCGAGGGGCTGACCCTTGGCTACGGCCAGCGGACCATCACCGAAGCACTGGACGTCGCCGTCCCGGACCAGTCGTTCACCGTCATCGTCGGCCCCAACGCCTGCGGGAAGTCCACCCTTCTGCGCGCACTGTCGCGGATGCTGAAGCCGTCAGCCGGTGCCGTCCTGCTGGACGGCACGGACATCAGCACCCTGCCGCCGAAGCGCGTGGCCCGGGCTCTGGGGCTGCTGCCCCAGTCCTCGATCGCCCCGGACGGGATCACCGTCGCGGATCTGGTGGCGCGCGGACGCTATCCGCACCAGGGCCTGCTGCGGCAGTGGTCACGCGAGGACGAGCGCATCGTCGACGAGTCGATGGCGGCGACCGGCGTCGCGGACCTGGCCGACCGACTGGTGGAGGAGCTCTCCGGCGGTCAGCGGCAACGGGTGTGGATCGCCATGGCGCTGGCCCAGCAGACACCGCTGCTGCTGCTGGACGAGCCCACGACCTATCTGGACATCGCCCACCAGATCGAGGTGCTCGACCTCTGCGCGCGTCTGCACGAGGAGGGACGCACGGTGGTGGCCGTACTGCACGACCTCAACCACGCCGCCCGGTACGCCACGCACCTGATCGCGATGCGGGAAGGGGCGGTCGTCGCGGAGGGCGATCCCGCCGAGGTGGTCACCGCACAGCTGGTGGAGGGCGTCTTCGGGCTGCCGTGCCGGGTGATCGAGGACCCCGAGTCGGGCACCCCGCTGGTCGTCCCGGCAGCGCGTCGGGTGCGCTGAGAGCCTGTCGGATCTTGTTCGGTCGACGCTCTGGTCACTCGAGCGGCCTTTCTGTGACGGAGCCGTCGACCGATGAAGATCGCCGCCGTATCCCTCCCCGCTGCTGCCAGCGGGTAGCGTCGGTCCCATGAGCGAGCCCATGCCCGGTGGTGAGCCGGAGGAGCACGGAGACACAGGCACAGTCGCGGGGCCGGACGCACGCACGGAAGCGGGCACAGACGCAAGTACGGAAGCGGGCACAGACGCAAGTACGGAAGCGGGCACAGACGCAAGTACGGAAGCGGGCACAGGCGCGGGCACGGAAGCGGGCCCCAGCCCGTTGGGCCTCGGTATCGAGCCCACCGGACACGAGCCCGTGGACGCGCAGCTCAGGCGGCTGGAGGACGCGGACCACCTCGCTGTGTCGGGGCACCTGGAGGTGTACGAAGATGTGCATCGCGGCCTGCGCGACACGCTGACCGCGCTCGACCAGCCGGCAGCGCCGGCAGTACCCGCAGTACCCGTAGTGTCCGAAGTCAGGAGCTGAACCCCACGTGGCTGTGACCCGCCCGCAACGCAGGCGACTCGACGCCGAACTGGTGCGCCGGAAGCTTGCCCGCTCACGCGAGCACGCCGCCCGGCTCATCGACGCGGGGCGGGTGACCGTCGGCGGGGCGACGGCGACAAAGGCCGCCACCCAGGTGGAGACCAGCGCCCCCCTGGTGGTGCGCGAGGACGACGGCGACCCGGAGTACGTCTCGCGGGGCGGCCACAAGCTCGCCGGGGCGCTGGCCGCCTTCGGCCCGTCCGGGCTGCGTGTGGAGGGGCGTCGCGCCCTGGACGCCGGAGCCTCCACCGGCGGCTTCACGGACGTACTGCTGCGCGCGGGTGCCGCCCACGTGGTCGCCGTCGACGTCGGCTACGGGCAGCTTGCCTGGTCCCTGCGCAGTGACGCCAGGGTCACCGTCCAGGATCGTACGAACGTACGCGAGCTGACCCTGGACATGATCGGCGGCGAGCCTGTCGACGTGGTGGTGGGCGACCTCTCGTTCATCCCGCTGGGCCTGGTGCTGCCCGCGCTGCTGCGGTGCGCCGCACCGGACGCCGACCTGGTGCTGATGGTCAAACCGCAGTTCGAGGTCGGCAGGGAACGCCTCGGCAGCGGTGGCGTGGTGCGCAGCACGCAGCTGCGCGCCGAGGCGGTGACCACCGTGGCGGCGCAGGGCGCCGCGCTGGGCATGGGCGTGCTGGGTGTCACCGCCAGCCCGCTTCCCGGACCGTCCGGGAATGTCGAATACTTTCTGTGGCTGCGTGCCGGGGCGCCGGAACTGGACCCGGCCGATGTCGAACGAGCCGTGGCGGAGGGGCCGAAGTGACGACGACACCGACCGAGGGCCGTACGGTCTTCCTGCTCGCGCACACCGGGCGGCCCGCAGCCATCCGCAGTGCCGAACTGGTCGTGCAGGGACTGCTGCGCTGGGGCATCGGCGTGCGGGTCCTCGGCGACGAGGCGAGCGACCTGCCGCTGCCGCCGTCGGTCGAGACGGTCGAGGCGGGCACGGACGTGCTGGAGGGATGCGAGCTGCTGGTCGTGCTCGGCGGCGACGGTACGCTGCTGCGCGGTGCGGAGTTCGCCCGCGCCTCCGGCGTGCCCATGCTGGGCGTCAACCTGGGCCGCGTCGGCTTCCTCGCGGAGGCGGAGCGCGACGACCTGGACAAGGTGGTGGACCGGGTGGTGACCCGGGCGTACGAGGTCGAGGAGCGCATGACCCTGGACGTGCTCGTACGCAACGACGGGCACATCGTGCACACCGACTGGGCGCTCAACGAGGCCGCTGTGGAGAAGGCCGCCCGGGAGCGGATGCTGGAGGTCGTCACGGAGGTCGACGGCCGCCCCGTATCCCGCTTCGGCGGCGACGGCGTGGTGTGCGCCACCCCCACGGGCTCGACGGCGTACGCCTTCTCGGCGGGTGGTCCGGTTGTGTGGCCCGAGGTGGAGGCGCTGCTGATGGTGCCGATCAGTGCGCACGCGCTGTTCGCCAAGCCACTGGTCACCGCGCCCGACTCGGTGCTCGCCGTCGAGGTGCAGCCGCAGACGCCGCACGGGGTGCTGTGGTGCGACGGGCGGCGCAGCGCGGAACTGTCCGCCGGGGCGCGGGTGGAGGTCCGGCGCGGGGCCGTACCGGTGCGGCTTGCACGGCTGCACCACGCCTCCTTCACCGACCGGCTGGTCGCCAAGTTCGCCCTTCCGGTGGCGGGCTGGCGCGGGGCGCCGCAGTAGGGAGCGCCGCACGGGTGCGGGGCGGCGGCCGACGGCGGACCGCGAGGCCGTCGTCCGAAACCCGCCGGTGCGCGGCGCCGGTCGCGCCGACACTGACCGCATGACGACGAACTCCCCCTCTCCTTCCGAGACGATCACGCCCGCGGCCGTACTGCGCGGCATGTACGCGGCCGAGGCCCGGTACCTGGCAGCAGGTGGGCCCGGCAAGGCCTCCTTCGACCTGCTCGCCCCCTTCTTCGCTGCCGACGTGGTCCTGCACCAGGCCTCCGCCCTGCCGTACGGCGGCACCTGGGAGGGGCACGCGGGCATGGCGGCGTTCTTCGACGCGATGAGCCGCGCCTGGGAATCCTTCGACATGCTGGAGCAGGAGTTCCTCGCGGAGGGCGAGGCGGGCGGGACGGTGGTGGTCCTCACGCAGGTGCGCGCCCGCGCCCGCGCGACCGGGCGCGAACTCGACTTCCCGATCCTGCAGACCGTCACCGTCGAGAACGGGCGCATCGCCGAAGTCCGCCCCTTCTACTGGGACACCGCCGCCATCGCCGAAGCCTGTGCGGACCGTACACCAGCGGCCTGAACAACGGCTCGCCCAGCGTCGCCGGGGCCCGTCCGCAGGGGTGTCCACAAGGGTGTCCGCAGGGGACGGGCTCCGGCCCCGGGGTGGCTTTGGCGCGGGGACCTCGTATGGTCGTACCCGTGTTGGAGGAGATGCGGATCAGAGCCCTGGGCGTGATCGATGACGCCGTGGTCGAGCTGGCCCCCGGTTTCACGGCGGTGACCGGCGAGACCGGCGCGGGCAAAACCATGGTGGTCACCAGCCTCGGCCTGCTGCTCGGCGGCCGTGCGGACCCGGCCTTGGTTCGGCTGGGAGCGAAGGCCGCGGTGGTGGAGGGACGGATAGTGGTGGCGCCGGGCCAGGCTGCGGCCGTGCGGGCCGAGGAGGCGGGCGCCGAGCTGGACGACGGCGCGTTGCTCATCAGCCGTACGATCTCCGCCGAAGGCCGCTCGCGCGCCCACCTCGGCGGCCGGTCGGTGCCCGTGGGCCTGCTGGCCGAACTGCGCGACGACTTGGTGGCCGTGCACGGACAGACCGACCAGCAGGGCCTGCTGCGGCCCGCCAGACAGCGGCAGGCACTGGACCGCTTCGCGGGCGAGGCGGTGTCCGCGCCGCTCGCCGACTACACCGAGGCCTACGCGAGGCTGCGGGCGGTCGCCGCCGAACTGGACGAACTGACGACCCTTGCCCGGGAGCGCGCGCAGGAAGCCGATCTGCTCCGCTTCGGACTGGAGGAGATCGGCGCCGCCGAGCCGCGCCCCGGCGAGGACACCGAACTCGCCGCCGAGGCCGGGCGGCTGGGCCACGCGGAGGCCCTGGCGTCCGCCGCCACCGAGGCCCACGGCGCGCTGGCGGGCGACCCGGCCGACCAGGAGGGGATGGACGCGGCGACCCTCGTATCGGGCGCCCAGCGTGCGCTGGAGGGCGTACGGGCGCACGACCCGGCACTCGGCTCGCTCGCCGAGCGCCTCGGCGAGGTCTCCATCCTGCTCTCCGATGTCGCGGGTGAACTCGCCGGTTACGCCGACGACCTGGACGCGGACCCGCTGCGGCTCGCCGCCGTCGAGGAACGGCGCGCGGCGCTGACCCAGCTCACCCGCAAGTACGGCGAGGACATCGACGACGTGCTGGCCTGGGCCGAGCAGGGCGCCGCCCGGCTCGCCGAACTCTCGGGCGACGACGACCGCATCGGGGAGCTCGGCGCCGAACGGGACGCGCTGCGGGCCGAACTCTCCGCGCTGGCCCAGCGCCTCACCGAGGCCCGTACGGACGCGGCGAAGCGGTTCGCCGAGGCGGTCACCGGCGAACTCACCGAGCTGGCGATGCCGCACGCCCGGGTCACCTTCGACCTCAGCCAGAGCGAGGACCCGCACGGGCTCGACGCGGGGGGACGCACCGTCGCCTTCGGCCCCCACGGAACCGACGAGATCGAACTGCTGCTCGCCCCGCACCCCGGCGCGCCTCCCCGTCCCATCGCCAAGGGTGCCTCCGGGGGTGAACTCTCCCGCGTGATGCTCGCCGTCGAGGTGGTCTTCGCCGGGTCCGACCCGGTGCCGACCTATCTCTTCGACGAGGTGGACGCGGGCGTCGGCGGAAAGGCGGCGGTCGAAGTCGGGCGACGTCTCGCCCGGCTGGCCCGGACCGCGCAGGTCGTGGTGGTCACGCACCTGCCGCAGGTGGCGGCCTTCGCCGACCGGCACCTGGTGGTGGAGAAGACGGACGACGGATCGGTGACGCGCAGCGGCGTACAGGCACGGGAGGGTGAGGACCGGGTGCGCGAGCTATCCCGCATGCTCGCCGGGCAGGAGGACTCCGAGCTCGCCCGCGCCCACGCGGAGGAACTCCTGGCGGCGGCCCGCTCCACCCACTGACCCTGGCGCTAAAGCCAGCTGGGGCGGGTGCGTGCCGGTGTCACCTGGCCGGTGGTTCTCCTCGGCGCCGGCAGGGGCGTCGGGTGTCGGCCAGGTGGGTGATCCGTGAGGAGGGCTCGCGTGCTGTGGCGGCTCCTTGGGCCGGACACGGTGCGCCCGCGACGTCACCGACTGGCATCCTGGGCGCAGCGCATCCGCCCCACCGCGCGCCCGCAACTCGCTACCCCGGAGTCCGACCGCTGTGAGCCGTACGCCCGAGCAGTCCCCGCCACAGCGCGGCGAGGCACCGCTGCATGTCGTCCAGGTGCTGGGCGGTGAGGGCGATGCGGGGGCCGTCGAGGGTGCGCATGTGCGTTCGCTGGCCGCCGGGCTGGTGGACCACGGGCTGCGGGTCACGGTCTGTGCACCGCCCCAGGCGGAGGAGCGCCATGACTTCACCGCTGCCGGGGCCCGGTTCGTCCCCGTGCGGGGGCGTGGGCGCGTTGCGGCGCCGGGAGTGCTGCGCGCCGTCTGCGCGGGCGCCGGACTGGTGCATGCGCACGGTCTGCGTGCGGGACTGCTCGCCACGTTCGCACGGGGACGGCGGGGGCGGGGTGTCCCGCTGGTCGTCACGCTGCACGGACCGGAGCCGTTTGCCGATACGCGGAGCGCGCCGCCGGTACGGCTGGGGGAGCGGCGCGTGGCACTGGCCTCGGCCGTGGTGCTCGGTGCCACCACCGGCCTGGTCGACCTGGCGCGGGCCCACGGCGCACGAGACGCCCGGCTCGCGCCGGTCGCACTCCGGCTGCCCGTCGCGGCCGACCCGCCACGCTCGCCCCTGCGGCCACCGGACGGTGAGGCAGCCGCCAAGACCCGGGCCGAGGTCGGCGCGGTGGAGCGGCCGCTACTCTTCGCCCTCGGCGGCCTTGAGCCCCTCCAGGGCTACGGCACCGTGCTGACGGCGGCCCGTGCCTGGCGCGACTTGGAGCCGCCGCCGCTGCTGGCCATCGCGGGGGAGGGGCCGCAACGGGCCGAACTGCAGGCGAGGATCGACGCGGAGACACTGCCGGTACGGCTGCTGGGGGAGCGGGCCGACGCGTTCGACCTGCTGGCCGTCGCGGACATCGCGGTGCTCGCCGCCTGCCCGGAGAGCGGCCCGCTGGCCCGTGAAGCGCTGCGCGGGGGCATTCCGCTGGTCGCCGCCGCCGCTGCCGGGACATCCGAACTGGTGGGCGACGGCGGCCTGCTGGTGCCCTGCGGTGACGCGGACGCTCTCGCCGAGGCCGTAGCGGGTCTGCTCGCCGACCCCGGACGCCGCACGGCGCTCGCGGCGGCGGCCCGCGCCCGGGCGGCGGCCTGGCCGACCGAGGACCGTACGGTGGCCCAGGTGCTCAGCGTCTACGACGAGTTGACCGGGTGATCTTGTTCGGTCGACGGTACGGACGTGTCAACGCCCCGGAGTGTGACCGTCCGTCGACCGAACAAGATCACCCCCGGCGCCACCGCCCCCGCCAGGTCAGCTGGACGCGCGGACGACGAGCCGGGCCGGGGTGACCACTGAGCCGGGCACGCTCCCGGGAGCCGGAGCCCGCCCCGGCTCGTGACTGAGTCGTCGCAGCAGCAACTCAGCCATCATGCGCCCCATCCCCTCCACGTCCTGGCGCACCGTCGTCAGCGGGGGATCGGCCCAGGCGGCGGGCTCCAGGTCGTCGTAGCCGACCACGGCCACCTCGTCCGGCACCCGCCGCCCCGCCGCGCGCAGGGCGCGGACCGCGCCCGAGGCCATCAGGTCGGAGCCTGCGAAGACGGCGTCCAGGGTGGGGCTACGGGTCAGGAGTTCGGCCATCGCCCGCTCGCCGCCCTCCGCCGTGAAGCCGCCGTGTGCCACCAGATCCGGGTCCGCCTCCCGGACGTCCAGCGCGTCCCGGTATCCGTGCAGGCGGTCCAGTGCGGAGGTCTGGTCGAGCGGGCCGGTGATCACGGCGATGCGCCGTCGTCCTCGCTCCAGCAAATGCTCTACGGCCTGCCGGGCGCCGCCCCGGTTGTCGGTGTCGACGTAGAGGGGGAGCGGTTCGCGGTCCGCGCCCGGCCATCCCGGCCGTCCGCCGAAGACGGTCGGCAGCCCGGACTCGGCGGCCATCGCCGGCAGCGGATCGTCGGTGTGCAGGGAGAACATCAGGGCGCCGTCGACATGCCCGCCGGACAGGTAGCGGCCGATCCGGTCGTAGTCCCGGCGCTGCTCCAGCAGCAACAGCAGGAGCTGGGTGTCGTGCGCGGACAGTTCGCGGCTGATTCCGCGCAACTGCTGGGCGAAGAAGGGGTCGGAGAAGACCCGGGTCTCCGGTTCCGCGATGACGACCGCGACCGCACCGGTACGGCGGGTGACCAGGCTGCGGGCGGCCCTGTTGGGGACGTACCCGAGCGACCTCACCGACTGCTGCACGCGTTCCCGGATCTCGGCCCGTACTCCGACGTTCCCGTTCACCACCCGCGACACGGTGGCACGGGAGACACCCGCGTGCGCGGCGACGCCCTCCAGGGTGGGACGCGAACCGAGGTCACCGGGCACTGCGAACTCCTTTTCCGTCGAAGGGCCTTGACGCTACTCCTGCTTCCCGGCAATGTGCAGGCACCTGACCAGAGAGCGCTCTCACCCCCACTTGCAAGGAGCGCATGACATGATCATGTTCAGATTCAGGCGACGCTGGCTACTGGGGACGGTGGCCGCGCTGACCGCTTTCGGGGCGTACGCCCTGCCCGTGGCACAGGCCGGAGAGCCGGACTCGGCGCCGCGGGCGGACTACCAGAACGCCTCGCAGAAGCAGGCGCAGAACCAGACGCAGACGCGCGCACTGCAGGAGGTCTGGCGCACGGACTTCGACGGAGCCGCCGGATCACTCCCCTCCGCCGAGGACTGGATCATCGACAAGGGCACCGGCTACCCGGGCGGCCCGGGCAACTGGGGCACCGGCGAGGTGCAGACCTACACCGACAACCCGGCCAACCTCAAGCTGGACGGTGCCGGACATCTGAAGATCACCGCCCTCAAGGACGGGAACACCTGGACCTCCGGCCGCATCGAGACCCGGCGTACCGACTTCGCCGCGCCCGAGGGCGGATCGATGCGCATCGAGGCGAGCATCCGGATGCCGGACGTCAGCGGTGCCGAGGCGCTGGGCTACTGGCCCGCCTTCTGGACCCTCGGCGAGGCATACCGCGGCAACTACTGGAACTGGCCGGGCATCGGCGAGTTCGACATCATGGAGAACGTCAACGGGATCAACTCCGTCTGGGGCGTGCTGCACTGCGGCGTCAACCCGGGCGGCCCGTGCAACGAGACGCAGGGCATCGGCGCCTCCAGGCCCTGCCCCACCATGGCCTGCCAGGCCGGATACCACACCTACGCGCTGGAGCTCGACCGTACCGGCCCGACCGAGGAGCTGCGCTGGTCCGTGGACGGACAGCAGTACCACTCGGTCCGCTCCAGCGACATGGACGCGCAGACCTGGGCCAACGCCACGAACCACGGCCACTTCCTGCTGCTGAACCTGGCAATGGGCGGCGCCTTCCCGGACGGCGTGGCCGGTCATCGCACCCCCACCGACACCACAAGGCCGGGCGCCTCGATGCTCGTCGACAACGTCGCCGTCTCCGTCGCCGCGCCCCGGAACGCGACCGGAGGTGCGGGCCGATGATCTCCCGACGGAAACTGCTGGGCGGCGCGACCGCCGCCGTTGCCGCCGCAGGCGCGGGCCTCACCCTCGCGGGCGGCCGGGCCTCCGGAGCCGGAAACCGGGCAGCCTCCTCGATGCCGCTGCACATCGTCAACAACAGCGGCGCCTACGACAACGCCTCGGTATGGCTCTATGTCGTCGGCAACGACGGCACCCGCCAGGTGCGGCTCACCCCGGAGGGCGAAGTGCGGCCGGTCGCGCTCTCGGACAACGGGCCCGACGGCTACACCGACTACGCCATCCCGCTGGCCGCCTCCGGTACGACCACACTCCGGCTGCCGCACATGTCCGGCCGGATCTACACCGCGCTCGGCGACCGGCTCAAGTTCCGGGCGGTCGAGGACGGCAACGGGAAGCCCGCTCTCGCCTATCCGGCGGGCTGGGTCGAATCCGACCCCAACTACGCGGTGCTGCACGACTGCGCGGAGTTCACCTTCAACCCCGACGGCATGTTCTGCAACACCACGATGGTCGACATGTTCAGCGTCCCGCTTGCCATCCAGCTCAACGGGGCCGCTCAGCAGACCACCGGCACCCTGCGCGACGGAGCCCGCGCCAGGGTCTTCGCCGAGCTGGCCGACGGCCCGTTCGGGTCGCTCGTCGACGGGGACCGCCGGATCGTCGCCCCCGGCCACGGACTCGACGCCGGCATCTTCCCCGGCGACTACTTCGATCCGTACGTCGACGAGGTGTGGAGCCGTTACGCGTCGCGGGACCTCAGCGTCACCACGAACGCGGGTGTCTTCCGCGGGCGGGTGAGCGGAGGACGGCTCTCCTTCAGCGGTCCGGGCGACGTCTCCTTCGCGAAACCCTCCACCCGGGACGTCCTCTTCTGCGACGGCGCACTCGCCGCGCCCAACGACGGCGTCACCGGCCCTGTCGCCGCCATCCTCGGCGCCGCGCTGAACCGCACGACGCTCCTCGCGTCGGCGACCCAGCCGACGAACGATCCGGCGGGCTTCTACCAGGGGGACCCGGCCCACCTCTACGCCAAGGCGATGCACGCCGCGACGGTGGACGGCAAGGCGTACGGGTTCGCGTTCGATGACGTGGAGGGGTTCGCCTCGTACATCCAGGACGGGGCGCCGGCGGAGATCACGCTGACACTCACGCCCTTCTGACCGCACGGGCGCGGGTGCGTACGGACTGCCCGTGCGCACCCGTACCCGCGGCGTCAGCCCCCGTACGCCCCCGACGTGGTCAGCCGCAGCGCAGTGTCGATCATCGGCACGTGGCTGAACGCCTGCGGGAAGTTGCCGACCTGGCGTTGCAGCCGGGAATCCCACTCCTCGGCGAGCAGCCCCAGGTCGTTCCGCAGGGCCAGGAGCTTCTCGAAGAGCTGCCGCGCCTCTTCGACCCGGCCGATCATGGCCAGGTCGTCGGCGAGCCAGAAGGAGCAGGCGAGGAACGCGCCCTCGTCACCCTCCAGGCCGTCCACGCCCGCAGAGTCGCCGACTGTCGGATAGCGCCGCACGAAGCCGTCCGGTGTGGACAGTTCCCGCTGGACCGCCTCAACGGTGCCGATGACGCGCTTGTCGTCCGGCGGCAGGAAGCCCATCTGCGGGATCAGCAGCAGGGAGGCGTCCAGCTCCTTGGAGCCGTAGGACTGCGTGAAGGTGTTGCGCTCCGGGTCGTACCCCTTCCGGCACACGTCCCGGTGGATCTCCTCGCGCAGCCGCTGCCAGCGGCCCAGCGGTCCGTCCACCTCGCCGGACTCTATGAGCTTGATCGTGCGGTCGACGGCCACCCACGCCATCACCTTGGAGTGCACGAAGTGGCGGCGGGGGCCGCGCACCTCCCAGATGCCCTCGTCCGGTTCGTTCCAGTGGTCCTCGAGGTAGTGGATCAGCTTGAGCTGGAGCAGTTGTGCGTAGTCGTTGCGCGCCAGGCCCGTCATGTGGGCCAGATGCAGCGCCTCCGTCACCTCGCCGTAGACGTCCAGCTGGAGTTGCCCGGCCGCGCCGTTGCCGATCCGGACCGGGCCGGAGCCCTCGTAGCCCGGCAGCCAGGTGAGTTCGCGCTCACCCAGATCGCGTTCACCGGCGATGCCGTACATGATCTGGAGGTGCTCCGGGTCGCCGGCGACCGCCCGCAGCAGCCACTCCCGCCAGGCGCGCGCCTCGTCGTGATAGCCGGTGCGCAGCAGCGAGGAGAGGGTGATCGCGGCGTCCCGCAGCCAGGTGAAGCGGTAGTCCCAGTTCCGGGAGCCGCCGATCTCCTCGGGCAGCGAGGTCGTCGGGGCGGCGACGATGCCCCCGGTGGGGGCGTAGGTCAGCGCCTTGAGCGTGATCAGCGAGCGGACGACCGCCTCACGGTAGGGGCCGTGGTACGTGCAGTTCTCGACCCACTCGCGCCAGAACTTCTCGGTGTCCTCGAGCTCACCCTCCGGGTCCGGCAGCGGCGGCGGACCCTTGTGCGAGGACTGCCAGCTGATGGTGAGGGCCACCCGTTCGCCCGGCCCGACGGTGAAGTCGGAGTAGGTGGTCAGATCCTTGCCGTACGTCTCCGCGTCGGTGTCCAGCCAGACCGAGTCGGGCCCGGCGACGGCGACGGTGCGGTGGTCCACCTTGTGCACCCACGGCACCACCCAGCCGTACGAGAAGCGCATCCGCAGGCTGGAGCGCATCGGCACCCGGCCGCTGACCCCCTCCACGATCCGGATGAGCTGCGGTGCGCCCGTGCCGCGCGGCGGCATGAAATCGATCACGCGGACCCGGCCTCGCGGGGTGTCCCACTCGGACTCCAGTACGAGGGAGTCGCTGCGGTAGCGCCGACGGGTCGCCGGAGGCGGTTCGCCACCGGTCGCGTGTGCGGGGCCCAGCCGCCAGAAGCCGTGCTCCTCGGTCCCCAGCAGCCCGGCGAAGACTGCGGGAGAGTCGAAACGCGGCAGGCACAGCCAGTCCACCGAGCCGTCCCGGCAGACGAGGGCGGCAGTCTGCATGTCCCCGATAAGTGCGTAATCCTCGATGCGCCCAGCCACGTGAATCTCCAGTCAACCTGCGGCTACGCCCCCGCGGGACGCGCGTACTTCCCTCTGCCCATACGGGTGGTCCGTGCAGCTTACGATGCGCGTGCGGTGATCCGTGCACGCTTCGCGAGTCCGGTCGCGCCGGAAGCCCGCACCGGTGACCGGGAGGCACCCGCGAGGCCGCGGGAAGGCTTGCGGAACGGCCCCTGGGGTGCACCGGGAAGACACCCGGCAGGCACCACGCGGATGCCGGGTGGCGCGGCCGGTGCCCGTCGCTGATAACCTGGTCGCCCGTGACCGGTGGGCAGGGCATCTCGATCCGTCGATACGGCAGCCCCCCGAACCGCAGCGACGGCACCCCCGAGCATCGGACCGCCCGGGGCGCCGGTACGCACTTCACCTCGCGACCCACGGGAGCTTCCTCTTGGCCATGCCGACCCGATCCTCGTCCTCCACGACGACCAAGCACCTCTTCGTCACCGGGGGTGTCGCCTCCTCTCTCGGCAAGGGGCTCACGGCTTCCAGTCTGGGCGCGCTGCTCAAGGCGCGCGGGCTGCGGGTCACGATGCAGAAGCTCGACCCATACCTGAACGTCGACCCGGGCACGATGAACCCCTTCCAGCACGGCGAGGTGTTCGTCACCAACGACGGCGCCGAGACCGATCTGGACATCGGACACTACGAGCGCTTCCTCGACGTCGACCTGGACGGCTCCGCCAACGTCACCACCGGGCAGGTCTACTCCTCGGTGATCGCCAAGGAACGGCGCGGCGAGTACCTCGGCGACACCGTGCAGGTGATCCCGCACATCACCAACGAGATCAAGCACCGCATCCGCCGGATGGCCACCGAGGACGTCGACGTGGTGATCACCGAGGTCGGCGGCACCGTCGGCGACATCGAGTCACTGCCCTTCCTGGAGGCCGTACGCCAGGTGCGGCACGAGGTCGGCCGGGACAACGTCTTCGTGATTCACATCTCCCTGCTGCCCTACATCGGCCCCTCCGGCGAGCTGAAGACGAAGCCCACCCAGCACTCGGTGGCCGCCCTGCGCAGCATCGGCATCCAGCCCGACGCGATCGTGCTGCGCGCCGACCGCGAGGTCCCCGTCGCCATCAAGCGCAAGATCTCCCTGATGTGCGACGTGGACGACGCGGCCGTTGTCGCCGCCATCGACGCCAAGTCGATCTACGACATCCCCAAGGTGCTGCACGCGGAGGGCCTGGACGCCTATGTCGTCCGCCGCCTGGACCTGCCCTTCCGCGATGTCGACTGGACCCAGTGGGACGACCTGCTGCAGCGGGTGCACCAGCCCGAGCACGAGGTCACCGTCGCGCTGGTCGGCAAGTACATCGACCTGCCCGACGCGTATCTCTCGGTGACCGAGGCCGTGCGTGCCGGCGGCTTCGCCAACAGCGCCCGGGTCACCATCAAGTGGGTCACCTCCGACGACTGCCGCACCGCGGCGGGCGCCGAGCGGCAGCTCAGCGACGTCGACGCGGTCTGCGTACCCGGCGGCTTCGGCGACAGGGGCGTGGAGGGGAAGCTCTCCGCCATCACCTACGCACGCGAGCAGCGCATCCCCCTGCTGGGGCTCTGCCTGGGTCTCCAGTGCATCGTCATCGAGGCCGCCCGCAACCTCGCGGGAGTCACCGGCGCCAACTCCACGGAGTTCGACCAGGCCGCCACCGATCCGGTGATCTCCACGATGGAGGAGCAGCTGGACATCGTGGCCGGTGAGGGCGATATGGGCGGCACCATGCGGCTGGGCATGTACCCGGCCAGGCTCGCCGAGGGATCGATCGTGCGCGAGGTCTACGGCGGCGAACAGTACGTCGAGGAGCGGCACCGGCACCGCTACGAGGTCAACAACGCCTACCGTTCCGAACTGGAGAAGAAGGCCGGGCTCCACTTCTCCGGCACCTCCCCGGACAACAAGCTCGTCGAGTACGTCGAATACCCGCGCGAGATCCACCCGTACCTGGTGGCCACCCAGGCCCATCCGGAGCTGCGCTCGCGCCCGACCCGTCCGCATCCGCTCTTCGCCGGGCTGGTGAAGGCCGCCGTCGCCCGGCAGCGGGACGCGCGCACCGCGCAGTCCGGCGCCGCCGGGAACGAGGGCTGAACCATGGCAGAGCAGAACGCCGACGTACCGCACATCGCGGACGCCCCTCAGGAGTGGCCGGTCACGGCGACCGCGATGCCGTTCCGCGGTGCAAAGACCAGCATCCGCACGGACGACGTGCGGATGCCCGACGGCACAACCGCCCGCCGCGACTACCAGGTGCATCCCGGCTCTGTCGCCGTCGTCGCCCTGGACGAGCGGGAGCGGGTGCTGGTGCTGAGCCAGTACCGGCATCCGGTGCGGCGGAAGCTGTGGGAGATCCCGGCCGGTCTGCTGGACGTACCGGGGGAGAACCCGCTGCACGCCGCCCAGCGCGAGCTGTACGAGGAGGCCCACGTGAAGGCCGAGGACTGGCGGGTCCTGGTGGACGTGTACACGACGCCCGGCGGCTGCGACGAGGCCGTACGGATCTTCCTCGCCCGGCAGATCTCCACGGCGGACCGCCCCCGCTTCGAGGTCACCGGGGAGGAGGCCGAGATGGAGCAGGCCCGGGTGCCCCTGCCCCAGCTCGTACGGGCGGTGCTGGGCGGAGAACTGAACAACAACAGCCTGGCCGTCGGCACGCTGGCGCTGACTGCCGCGCTGGCGGGCGAGGGCCTCGACGCACTGCGTCCCGCGGACGCGCCCTGGCCCGCCCGGCCGTTCGAGGACTAGGGCCTGTCGTTTGGATCCCGCCGGGTTCGCGGGGCTGGTCCTCAAAGGCCGGAAGGGCTGCTCTCCAGCCTGTCCGGCGTTTGAGGACCGGGTCCGGGGCGGAGCCTCCCCGCACGGCGGAGCCGCATGCCGAACGGGCCGGGAGGGGGCGGGACCGGGGAGATCCACCGGCCGCGGCCGAGTGCGGTGATCCGATGCGGTGATCTTTGCCGTAGCCGTCAGCCATGCGCTCCGACGGGAGCGGGTCCGGGTGACTTACGCTCGGTGAGCCCGCTCGCGCCCGCGAGCGGGCTCGTACGCACGGCTCAGAGGGACGGGAGCGTGGCCCGTGACGGATCAGGCGGTGCGGGGCGGTGGGCCGAGTCCGTACGCGGCGGGCGGATTCACGGGTCGCGTACGCGAACTGCGCGAACTGCGGGCGGACATCGAACGCGCCGGTCTTCACACCCTCTCCGGCCGTCCGGCCCCGCAGAGCCGTGTCCTGCTCATCGCTGGCCGCCCCGGCTCCGGCCGCACCACGCTGGCCGAGGAGCTGGCCCGGCAGCTGGCCGGGGACTACCCGGACGGCGTCCTGCGGGCCCGGCTGCTCGATCCGGGCGGGTCGCCGGTGCCCATCGAGCGCACCGTCCGCGATCTGCTCGGCGCACTGGGGCACGGGGCGGCACCGCCCGGCGCCGACCAGGACGATCTGACCGCCGAGCTGCGCGCCGCCCTTTCCGGCCGCCGTGCCCTGCTGCTGCTCGACGACGTCCATCACCCCGAGCAGCTGCTCGAACTGCTGCCCGACAGCCGCGACTGCCTCGTCGTGGCTGTCGCCGCCGGACCGCTGACCGGCGTGCCCGACGTACGGCCCTGCACGCTGGGCGGCCTGGACCGGGCCGCGTCTGTCGAACTCCTGCGCGGCTGGGCCGGAGCCGCCCCACGGATCACCGTCGACCCGCGCCGTGCCGAGTCGCTGGCGGAGGCGTGCGGCGATCTGCCCGCCGCCCTGCGCCTGATCGGCGGCTGGCTGGCCGCCCAGCCCAAGCTGTCGGTTTCCGACGCGACCGCGCGGCTGGAGGCCGTGCCCGCACCGCCCGAGGAGCGGAACACCGACTTCCTCGCCCGCGCCTTCCGCCTCGTGCACGCCTCGCTGCCGCGCTCCGCCGCCAGGCTGCTGCGGCTGCTCGCACTCGCACCGGCCGGTGTGGTGGACGCGCACACCGCCTCCGCCCTCGCGGGCTGCGGGGTGGACGCCGCGGGCGCGGCGCTGGAGGAGCTGACGGAACTGGGTCTGCTGCACCACCGCACCGGGGAGCCCGCCACGGCAGGCCACGGCGTCGCAGCTCACGGCGCGGGCGGGCGGGCGTACGCGCCGCCCCCGTGGGAACGCTGCTACACGGTGCCAGGCTGCCTCGACCCGCTGCTGCGCGCCGCGCTGGAGGCGGAGGAGCGGCCCGCGGAGCTGATGCTGGCCCGGGCCAGGATGCTGGAGCGGACCGTGCGCCGACTGCAGGCGTGCTGGGCCGTGAGGGAGCCGACCGGCTCACCCGCCCGGAAGAAACTGGCGGGCCTGCCCCGCGAACTGCGCTTCACCAGTGCCGCCGAGGCCGGCCGCTGGCTGGAGCTGCGCCGTGCCGCGATACTCGCCGCCGCCCAGCTGGCCGTCGCGGAGGGCGGCGGTGAACTGGACACCCTCGCGCGCCGCCTGATCCACGCGCTGTCCCGCGCCTTCGGCGCGCACCGCACTCCGGAGGAGTCCGCACCTGAGATCTACCGGCTGCACGAGCTGGTCCTGTGCGTCGCGGAGCGCCGCGACCTGCAGCGGGAACGGACGGCGGCGCTGCTCAACCTCGCGGACCAGGACGCCCGCTGGGGCCGCCTCGAACAGGCCGTCACCCGCTACCGCGCGGCGCTGGACGCCTCCCGCGCCTGCGGCGACCACGCCGCGGTTGCCCGTGCCCTGGAGTCGCTGGGCGGTGCGTACGCCGAGCTAGGCGACTGGGCCCGTGCCGCCGACTGGTACGACCGCGCGCTCGCGCTGCGCCAGACGGACGGCGACCTGCCCTCGGCCGCCCGGCTGCACGGCCGCCTCGGCGCCGCGCATCTGCACGAGGGGCGCTGGGGGGACGCGCTGCGCGAGTGGCGGGCCGCGGCGGCGGTGCACCGCAGGCTGCGGGACCAGCTCGGGAACGCGCGGGCCCTGAGTGAGGTCGCACGGGTGCTGGACTTCGCCGGCCGTCCGTACGACTCGCTCCGGACCGCACAGGAGGCGCTCGCCGCCGCGCGCCGGTCCGGCGACGACGGGCTGCAGGCGGTGCTGCGGCTCCGGCTGGCGGACGCCTGCGACCGGGCCGACGACCCGGTGACGGCGCAGGCGCACCGCGACGCCGCCGAAGGGCTCCTCGGGTGGCCCGCGGGAAGCACGCAGGGTGAGGAGTCGGAGACGAGTGGTGATACCTCCGCCATCGCCGGACGCAACCTGCGAAACTAATAGCCTTCTGCGCAAGAATTGAAGCTTTGCAAGGCTGGACAGGGGTCGATCCTTCATTAAACTTGTCTGGCCGTGGACTTCCCAAGGGCATCCGGCATCCACCCCTATATGCTGATGTGCAAGGGTTCCCCTCGGTCTCACCCGCACCCTTCCAGGCAAGGACTGTGATCGACGTGAAGGTCGGCATCCCCACCGAGGTCAAGAACAACGAGTTCCGCGTGGCCATCACCCCGGCCGGCGTGCATGAACTCGTGCGAAACGCACACGAGGTCCATGTGCAGCGGGGAGCCGGATCCGGCTCCTCCATCACGGACGAGGAGTACATCGCGGCCGGCGCCGTCATCCAGGCCGATGCCGACGCCGTCTGGGCGACCGCGGACCTGCTGCTGAAGGTCAAGGAGCCGATAGCGGAGGAGTACCACCGGCTCCGCAAGGACCAGACGCTCTTCACCTACCTGCATCTCGCCGCCTCCCGCGCCTGCACCGACGCGCTCCTGGAGTCGGGGACCACGGCCATCGCGTACGAGACGGTGGAGAGCGCCAACGGCAGCCTCCCGCTGCTCGCCCCGATGTCCGAGGTCGCGGGCCGGATCGCGCCGCAGGTCGGCGCCTACCACCTGATGCGCTCGGCCGGCGGGCGCGGCGTGCTGCCCGGCGGCGTGCCGGGCACGAGCGCGGGGCGCGCGGTCATCATCGGCGGTGGCGTCTCGGGCTGGAACGCCACCCAGATCGCGGTCGGCATGGGCTTCCATGTCACGCTGCTCGACAAGGACGTGAACAAGCAGCGAGACGCCGACCGGGTCTTCGGCACCACGGTGCAGACGATGGCGTCCAACGCCTACTCGCTGGAGCAGGCCGTGCTCGAGGCCGACCTGGTGATCGGTGCCGTGCTGATCCCCGGGGCCAAGGCGCCGAAGCTGGTCACCAACGAGCTGGTCTCGCGGATGAAGCCGGGCAGTGTCCTTGTCGACATCGCGATCGACCAGGGCGGCTGCTTCGAGGACTCCCGGCCGACCACGCACGCCGAACCGACCTTCCGGGTGCACGACTCCGTCTTCTACTGCGTCGCCAACATGCCCGGCGCGGTGCCGAACACCTCGACCTACGCGCTCACCAACGCCACACTGCCGTACATCGTGGAGCTGGCGAACCGCGGCTGGCGGGAAGCGCTGCGCCGGGACGCGGCACTGGCCAAGGGCCTCAACACCCATGAGGGTGCGGTCGTCTACGGCCCGGTCGCGGAGGCGCACGGACTGCCGGCCCATGACCTGACGCAGTTGCTGAGCTGACAAGTCGACGTTCCGAGTAGCCGTTTGACGCCCTGCGTCAACGTCAGCAACGTCACGTCACCGGCCCGCCTTCCGGATACGGGGGCGGGCCGGCGGCGTGTCCCGCGGCGCGCCTGCGGCACAATCGCAAGTCAACTCGCCTTGAACATAACTGTTTAACCGATTCGCGCGGTGGTGAAACCTCGCGGATGCGCCCCCTACGGCCTTGACAGCGGCACGTTCGATTGCCGACACATCGTGCTGACTCCGGCGGATTGTGTTGCTGTGAACCACCGACACGCCATAGAGTCGCCAAACGTCGGCATGGTGCAACGCTGACCTGTCTAGATGTTTCCTGGTCGCCAAGGAGGTAGGACGACTTGTGAATGAGTCGACATTTACTCCCGGGGGTGGTCAACCAGGAGCGCCGGTACGGGGCCAGGACCCCGCGCGGCCCGAGGCTGTCGGCTCCGTCGCTGTCCGCACGTTCACCGCCCACCAGAGCCCCTCACCGAGAGCGACAGCCCACCAGAGCATGGACGGCCACTACGTGAACGCCATGGCCGGCGACGCTACCGGCGGTCAGTCCGCCAACCGACTCGCCGACTACGACCTGAAATACGGCGAACTGCCCCAGGGGCATTTCTACGACCCCGACGCGGAGTACGAGCCCGACCCCGAGTACGCGGCCACACTCGCGCCCGACGCCGCCCGTCAGCGTCGTGAGCGGGTCGGACCGACCGGGCGGCCACTCCCTTACTTCCCTATCCCGGGCCCCGTTCCCGACCACGGCCCCGCCAAGATCATCGCGATGTGCAACCAGAAGGGCGGGGTGGGCAAGACCACCTCGACCATCAATCTGGGTGCCGCCCTCGCCGAGTACGGGCGCCGGGTGCTGCTCGTCGACTTCGACCCGCAGGGCGCCCTCTCCGTGGGCCTCGGGGTCAACCCGATGGAACTGGACCTCACCGTCTACAACCTCCTCATGGAGCGCCGCATGGCGGCCGACGAGGTGCTGCTGAAGACGGCGGTCGCGGGCATGGACCTGCTGCCCAGCAATATCGACTTGTCGGCTGCCGAAGTGCAGCTGGTCAGCGAGGTCGCGCGGGAGTCGACACTCCAGCGTGCCCTCACGCCGCTGCTGCCGGACTACGACTTCATCGTCATCGACTGCCAGCCGTCGCTGGGCCTGCTGACGGTCAACGCGCTCACCGCCGCGCACAAGGTGATCGTTCCGCTGGAGTGCGAGTTCTTCGCGCTGCGCGGCGTGGCGCTGCTGACCGAGACGATCGAGAAGGTGCAGGAGCGGCTCAACCCGGAACTGGAGCTCGACGGGATCCTGGCCACCATGTACGACTCGCGCACGGTGCACAGCCGTGAGGTGCTGGCCAGAGTCGTCGAAGCCTTCGACGAGCACGTCTACCACACCGTCATCGGACGCACGGTCAGATTCCCCGAGACCACGGTCGCGGGCGAACCGATCACGACCTACGCCTCCAACTCCGTCGGCGCTGCGGCCTACCGACAGCTCGCCAGGGAGGTGCTCGCCCGGTGCCCCGCCGAGTGAGTCTTCCGGCAGCCGATGAACTGTTCCGTACGACAGGGGGATCCGCGGTCCAGCCGTCGGCCCCGCAGCAGCAGGGTGGTGAACCGCGGGTGCCCGCGCCCGCGGGTGAACCGGCGCGTGAGCGCACCGGAGAGAACCGGGAAACCGGTGAGCACACCACGGCGGACGACGGCGAGAACACCTCTGCCGACGCCCCCACGGACGCTGCCACCCCGGCCGACGGTACCGGGGAGCACTACGGGCGCGAACAGCGCTCCGGCGCACCCGCGTCGGTGCCGGGGCAGGACTCCGGCCCTTCGGCGGGCCGCCAGGGGCGGAACGCGGCTCCGGGCGTGGCCGGCGGCGCGGCTGGGAATGACGCCTCGGGATCGGCGGCGTACGCGCAGGACCAGCAGGACGCGCGCAGACCGATCAGCGGGCGGGGGGCCCAGGCGGCGGCCTCTCCCCGGGGAGGCCAGGCCAAGGGCCGCCAAGGCACCGGAGGCTCGGGCAGCCGCCGCAGCCGCGCGGCGAACCGGCGGCCCAGCGGTCGCGAACGCCACGACGAGAAGATCACGGTCTATGTGTCGGCCGAGGAGCTGATGGACCTGGAGCACGCGCGGCTTGTGCTGCGCGGCGAGCACGGCCTCGCGGTGGACCGAGGCCGCATCGTCCGGGAGGCCGTCGCGGTGGTTCTCGCCGATCTCGAATCCCGCGGTGACGCGAGCATCCTCGTCCGCCGCCTGCGGGGCCGCTGACCGGCCCTGGAGCCTGCTCGGTGGGTCTCTCCGTTGGAATCTCGCCGGGGCCGGACTCCCCTTGGGGCTGGCGGCCGGGAGGCCCCCGCTGGCTGATCCTCGAAGATCCGCCGGACAGGCCCTTGCTGCCCGGCAGAAACCGCAGCCGCCCGTGGGGTGAGCCTGGGCGTCATGGCCGGGCGTTGCCCAGTACGCTGCCCGGCGATGCCGACATCCGACGACGACGCACCGGCCACCCGTGGCCGCCGCCCCCTGGGCCGCGGCCCGGGTACGGCTGCGTCTGCGCCGGGGGCGCCGGAGCCCGCCGCTCGACGCGAGCGGAACCCCGACCCGCCGCCCGTACCCGCGGAGCCGGTACCTGCGGAGCCCGTACCTCCGGAGCCGCAGCCTGCCGCCGTGGTCGAGAGCCGACAGGCCCCGGCCGGGAGCCCGGCCGCCGCCATGGAGAGCGCTCCGGCCGAGCCGACGACCCGACCGGACATCCGCCCGAGCGAGCCTCACCCGGCCCCGCCCTCCCCACAGCCCTCCGCAGGGCCCACGGCCCCCGTTGGCCCTCCTGCCGCACTCGGCACCGGTGCGCGCCCGGATGCTCCACAGAAGACCGCCCTGCCCGGACACCCCGCCGGGACGGGAACCGCACAGGAGCCGGCCATCCCGGAGCCGGATGCGGAGGCGCCCTCCGGGGATTGGCTGGCCCCGCACGGAGGCGGACTGCGTGATGAGCCCGGCTGGCCGGAGTCTGACGCCGCGCCGGAGCCCGGAGCCCGGCGCGGGGCCTCGGACCAGGGCCGGGCCACCGGGCGGGAGCCGGATGCGGGGGCGGCGCAGCTTGATGCCGCGCCGCAGCGCCCGGCGGCCCCCGTGCGGGGGGCCGGCGGGCCGGAGCCGGGCGCGAGGGCGGCTTCCGTGGACTGCCCGGCGCCGAGCGAGGGCGGGCTGCGTGAGGAACGGGGACCGTCGGACCGGGCGGAGCCCGGTGCCGCGCAGGAGGCCGGACGCCCGCGCGAGGTGCCACAGGAGGGCGCGGCCGACGCGCGCCATGGGGGAGAGGGGCCGCCGGAGGCGGCCGACGTGGATGACGGTCGGTTCAAGGTCGTGCTCGACAACTTCGAGGGCCCTTTCGATCTTCTGCTGCAGCTCATCTCGAAGCACAAGCTCGATGTGACCGAGGTCGCCCTCTCCAGGGTCACCGACGAGTTCATGGTGCACATCCGTGCCATGGGGCCGGACTGGGACCTCGACCAGACAACCGAGTTCCTCGTCGTCGCCGCCACCCTGCTGGATCTGAAGGCGGCGCGGCTGCTGCCCTCGGCCGAGGTGGAGGACGAGGGGGATCTCGCGCTGCTGGAGGCACGTGACCTGCTGTTCGCCCGGCTGCTCCAGTACCGCGCGTACAAGGAGATCGCGGCGATCTTCGCGGACCGGCTGGCCACCGAGGGGCGCCGTTACCCCCGTACGGTCGGTCTGGAGCCGCACCACGCCGACCTGCTGCCGGAGGTGGCGCTCCGTATCGGTCCGGAGGGGTTCGCCCAGCTCGCCGTCAAGGCGATGCGGCCCCGGCCGAAGCCGCAGGTGTACGTCGAACACATCCACGCACCGCTGGTCAGCGTGCGCGAGCAGGCGGAGGTGGTGATGGGACTGCTGCGCGAGCTGGGCGAAGCCAGCTTCGGGACGCTCACCGAGGACGCCCCCGACACCCTCACCGTCGTCGCCCGGTTCCTGGCCCTGCTGGAGCTCTACCGGGAGCGCGCGGTCACGCTCGACCAGGAGGAGGCGCTGGGCACGCTCACCGTCCGCTGGAACGGTGAGGAAGGCGGGGGAGCGGCCCGTCCGCTGGTGACCGACGAGTTCGATCAGGAGGCGCGGCGCCCGTCCCGTTCCGTGCCCGCACCCGGACCGGAGGAGCGAGAGGCATGAGCGAGGAGACGTACGAGATCCGCGAGGCGGGGATTCACCCCGCACCGGACGACCGCGACCTCGCGGGCACGGACCTCGCGGGCAGGGACGGCGTCGCGGAGCTGGAACTGAGGCCCGCGCTGGAGGCCGTTCTCATGGTCGTCGACGAACCGGCGACCGAGGAGCAGCTGGCCAAGGTGCTGGAGCGCCCTCGCCGCGCCGTCTCGGACGCCCTCAAGGAACTTGCCGATGACTACGCCCGCCAGCGGCGCGGCTTCGAGCTGCGCATGGTCGCGGGCGGCTGGCGCTTCTACACCCGCCCGGAATACGCGGAGGCGGTGGAACGCTTCGTGCTGGACGGCCAGCAGGCCAGGCTCACGCAGGCCGCGCTGGAGACGCTGGCGGTGGTCGCCTACCGGCAGCCGGTCAGCCGTTCGAGGGTCTCCGCGGTGCGCGGAGTGAACTGTGACGGGGTGATGCGTACCCTCCTCCAGCGGGGTCTGGTGGCCGAGGCGGGCGCGGAACCCGAAACAGGTGCGATCCTGTACAGGACGACGAATTACTTCCTGGAGCGAATGGGCCTGCGTGGCCTGGACGAGCTGCCGGAACTGGCGCCCTTCCTTCCAGAGGCGGACGCGGTCGAGGGGGAGACACAGGAGGGTATTCCGTCGTTCGACCCAGACGACAGCGGCGACACCCAGACGACGGATCTTTGATGCGAAGCAGTAGCGGCAGGAACACCAGCGGAAACCGAGACAGTAAGGGCAGGGGTAGCCAGGGAGCACCTCGCGGCGCGTCCCCGCGCGGCGGGTCGGCCCGTGGCGGGTCCGGCGCGGCCAAGGCGGGCGACGACAGGGAGCAGCGCTCGTCGGGCCGCCCGCGCCCGGAGGAGCGCCGCCATGAGGCCGGCGGCCGCCCGACGGCCCGGCCGGGAAGCAAGGCCCCGTCCGGTGGCAAGCCCTCGGCGGGCGGCAAGCCTTCCGCGGGCGGCAGGCCCGCAGCGGGTGGCAAGCCCTCCGCAGGCGGCGGCAAACCCGCAGGTGGCGGCAGGCCCTCGGCGGGTAAGCCCGCGACCGGCGGCAGGGGTCCGGCGGCGGGCTCCAAGGCCGGATCCAAGGCCGGATCCAAGGCCGGATCCAAGGGCCCCGCGCCCAGGACCGTGACCAAGAGCGGCGCCCCCAAAAGCCGTGCCCGTAAGCCGTCGGCCCCCGCTCGCCCCCGTGAGTACGAGGCGCAGATCGAGGAGCGCAATCGCGCGCGCCACAGCGACGGACCGGCGAAGCTGCCCAAGACCTTCGGGGAGGTGGAGGGCGAGCGTCTCCAGAAGGTGCTCGCACGCGCGGGCATGGGCTCGCGCCGCTCCTGCGAGGACCTGATCGCGCAGGCGCGGGTCGAGGTCAACGGCGAGATCGTCCTGGAGCAGGGGCTGCGGGTCGACTCCGACCAGGACCAGATCAAGGTCGACGGGCTGACCATAGCCACCCAGTCGTACCTCTTCTTCGCGCTGAACAAGCCGGCCGGTGTCGTCTCCTCCATGGAGGACCCGGAGGGCCGCCAGTGCCTGGGCGACTACGTCCAGAACCGCGAGACGCGGCTCTTCCACGTCGGGCGTCTGGACACCGAGACGGAGGGCCTCATCCTCCTCACCAACCACGGTGAGCTGGCCCACCGCCTCACTCACCCCCGCTACGGCGTGCAGAAGCACTATCTCGCCGCGATCCAGGGCCCGATCCCGCGTGACCTGGGCAAGCAGCTCAAGAACGGCATCAAGCTGGACGACGGCTACGCACGCGCCGACCACTTCAAGGTCGTCGAGAACACCGGCAAGAACTACCTCGTCGAGGTCTCGCTGCACGAGGGCCGCCGTCACATCGTGCGCCGCATGCTCTCGGAGGCCGGTTTCCCGGTCGACCGGCTCGTCCGGACGCGCTTCGGTCCCATCCCCCTGGGTGACCAGAAGTCCGGTTGGCTCCGTCGGCTGACCAACCCCGAGGTGGGCATGCTGATGCAGGAGGTCGGCCTCTGACTTCCGGCGTCGGCACGCGCGGCGACCGTCCACCGGCCGGGCGGGTGAGTTCCCGGCCGTCGTGACAGCGGCCGCCGTGGCAGTCGGCCGCCGGGCCGTCCGGCGGCGGCCCGCCCGCGGCCCGACATCAGGCGCCCGGCACCACGCACCGGCCACCACGCACCAGCCAACCCGCACGCCCGCTTCCCCGCACCCGGCAAGGAAACCGCCCGCCCATGCGTACCGCCCTCGTCATCGGCACCGGCCTGATCGGCACCTCCGCCGCGCTCGCGCTCGCCGCCCGCGGTGTGCGGGTGCATCTGCGCGACCACGCCCCGGAGCACGTCCGTACGGCCGCGGCCCTGGGCGCGGGCACCGCGGATGAGCCCGAGGGCCCGGTCGACCTGGCCATCCTGGCCGTACCGCCCGCGCACATCGCCGAGGCGGTGACCGGCGCGCAGCGCCTCGGCCTGGCCCGCGGTTATATCGATGTCGGCAGCGTCAAGGGCGGGCCGCGCCGCGAGCTGCGCGCCCAGGGCTGCGACCTGAGCAGCTATCTCGGAACGCACCCCATGTCCGGGCGGGAGAAGTCCGGCCCGCTCGCGGCGACGGCCGACCTCTTCGAGGGCCGGCCGTGGGTGCTCACACCCACGCCCGAGACCGACACCGAGGTGCTCAACCTCGCCCTGGAGCTGGTCGCCCTGTGCCGGGCCGTGCCGGTGATGATGGACGCCGACGCGCACGACCGCGCCGTGGCGCTCGTCTCGCACACGCCGCAGCTCCTGTCGAGCCTGGTGGCGGCCCGGCTGGAGACCGCCGACGAGACGGCGGTACGGCTGTGCGGCCAGGGCATCCGCGACGTCACCCGCATCGCCGCCTCCGATCCGGGCATGTGGGTGGAGATCCTCTCGGCGAATCCGGGGCCGGTGGCCGATGTGCTGGCGGCCGTCGCGACGGACCTGGAGGCGACCGTGCGGGCGCTGCGCGCGCTGGACTCCGCGGACGAGGAGAAGCGCGGCGGCGGCGTGCTCGGGATCGAGGACGTCCTCCACCGGGGCAATTCGGGCCGCTCCCGGGTGCCCGGCAAGCACGGCCAGGCGCCGGCCGTGTACGAGATGGTGGCGGTGCTCATCAGCGACCGCCCCGGCGAGCTGGCACGGATCTTCGCCGACGCGGGAGCGGCCGGGGTCAACATCGAGGACGTACGCATCGAGCACGCCACGGGCCAGCAGGCCGGTCATGTGCAGCTGATGCTGGAGCCTGGCGCGGCACCGGTGCTGACCGCGGCACTGCGTGAGCGGGGCTGGGCCATCCGCGCGCAGTGACGAGGCCGCCCCGGTCAAAGGTCACCGACAGGCTCTGCGGCGGAGCCGTGGCCTCCCGCGCCCACCGGGGCGCGGGAGGCCATCCCGCAGCCGGTAACCTGGGGCCGGGCCCGTCGGCCCATACCCCCGTGTTTCGAGAAAGGTGTCCGCCACCGTGCAAACCGCACCGGCTCCCGTCATCGTCGCCATCGACGGCCCCTCCGGCACGGGGAAGTCCAGCACGTCCAAGGCTGTGGCCGCCGCGCTGGGCCTGAGCTATCTCGACACCGGGGCCCAGTACCGCGCGATGACCTGGTGGATGCTCAGCAACGGCGTCGAGGTGAACGACCCGGCCGCCGTCGCCGCCGCGGCGGGCAAGCCCGTGATCGTCTCCGGTACGGACCCGGCCGCGCCCACCATCACCGCGGACGGCGCCGACGCGACGGGCCCCATCCGTACCCAGGAGGTCACGGCGGCCGTCAGCGCCGTCAGCGCCGTGCCCGAGGTCCGTGCCCGGATCACGGAGCTGCAGCGCAGCATCGCCCGCGAGGCGCACCACGGCATAGTCGTCGAGGGCAGGGACATCGGCACCACCGTGCTGCCCGACGCCGACCTCAAGGTCTTCCTCACCGCCTCACCCGAGGTGCGGGCGGCCCGCCGCAGCGGCGAGCTGAAGGGCAAGGACGCCGCAGACCTGTCGGTCACCCGTGAGGCGCTGCTGCGCCGGGACACGGCCGACTCCAGCCGGAAGACGTCCCCGCTGAAGCAGGCGGACGACGCCGTCGAGGTGGACACCACGGAGCTGACCCTGGAGCAGGTCATCGAGTGCGTGGTGACCCTTGTCGAAGAGAAGCAGCTGGCCACGTGAGCCGCACGCCCTCGGCCCCGTCGTCCGCGTCGGCCCTCGCCGCCCCCTCGCCGCCCGGCGCGGCGGCCGGGCGGCGGATCGGCATCGGTGTGATGCACGGGCTGTGGCGGCCGCGGGTGCTCGGCGCCTGGCGGGTGCCCGCGCGTGGCCCGCTGATCCTGGCGGTCAACCACTCGCATGTGATCGACGGCCCGATGCTGCTGGGCACCGCCCCGCGGCCGGTGCACTTCCTGATCAAGCGGGAGGTGTTCGTCGGCCCGCTCGACCCCTTCCTCCGGGCCATCGGCCAGCTGAAGGTGGACCGCTCGGGGGCCGACCGTGCCGCGGTCGGCAGCGCGCTGGCGGTGCTCGACGGGGGCGGTGTGCTGGGGATCTTCCCGGAGGGGACCCGGGGCGAGGGCGATTTCGCCTCACTGCGCGCCGGGCTTGCGTATTTCGCCGTACGGTCGGGAGCACCAGTCGTACCGGTGGCGGTGCTCGGCAGCGCCGAGCAGCCGAGCCGGGTGATGGGCGGGCTGCCCAGGCTCCGCGCCCGTGTCGATGTCGTCTTCGGCGATCCCTTCGCGGCCGGGGACGGCACCGGCCTCCGTACGCGCAAGATCCTGGACGCCGCGACCGCGCGCATCCAGCAGCGGCTGACCGGGCATCTGGCCGAGGCCAGAGCGCTCACGGGCCGCTGAACCGGGCCGGACCGGGCCGGACCGCGAACCAGACGTGAACAGCGAACGAGGACGAGACTTCATGAACGACCAGACCCAGTCCGGTGACGGGCACGAGCACGGTGAGCTCGGCGGCGCCGAGTACACGGAGTTCATGGAGCTCGCCGCCGAGGAGGGCTTCGACCCTGAAGAGGTCGAGGGCGCGCTGGACGCGGCCGGGCACGGCCCGCTGCCCGTGCTCGCCGTCATCGGCCGTCCCAATGTCGGCAAATCCACCCTGGTGAACCGGATCATCGGCCGACGGGAGGCAGTCGTCGAGGACCGGCCCGGCGTCACCCGCGACCGGGTGACCTATGAGGCGGAGTGGGCGGGCCGCCGCTTCAAACTCGTCGACACCGGCGGCTGGGAGCAGGACGTGCTCGGCATCGACGCCTCGGTGGCCGCGCAGGCCGAGTTCGCCATCGAGGCCGCCGACGCGGTGGTCTTCGTGGTGGACGCCACGGTCGGCGCGACCGACACCGACGAGGCCGTGGTCAAACTGCTGCGCCGGGCGGGCAAGCCGGTTGTCCTGTGCGCCAACAAGGTGGACGGGCCCTCCGCCGAGGCGGACGCCGCCTACCTGTGGTCGCTGGGCCTCGGTGAGCCGCAGCCGGTGTCCGCACTGCACGGGCGCGGCACGGGCGACATGCTGGACGAGGTCCTGCGGGTGCTGCCCGACGCGCCCGAGCAGACCTTCGGCGCGGCCCTCGGCGGGCCCCGCCGGGTCGCGCTGATCGGCCGTCCCAATGTCGGCAAGTCGTCACTGCTCAACAAGGTGGCGGGCGAGGACCGTGTCGTCGTCCACGACGTCGCGGGCACCACCCGCGACCCGGTCGACGAACTGATCGAACTGGGCGGCAAGACCTGGAAGTTCGTGGACACCGCGGGTATCCGGCGCCGGGTGCACCTGCAGGAGGGCGCCGACTACTACGCCTCGCTGCGCACCGCCGCCGCGCTGGAGAAGGCGGAGGTCGCGGTCGTCCTCATCGACGTCAGCGAGTCGATCAGCGTGCAGGACCTGCGGATCATCAGCATGGCGGTGGACGCGGGGCGGGCGCTCGTGCTCGCCTACAACAAGTGGGACACCCTCGACGAGGAGCGCCGCTTCTATCTGGAGCGGGAGATCGAGCGCGAGTTGGTCCAGGTCCAGTGGGCCCCTCGGGTCAACGTGTCGGCGCGTACGGGCCGCCACATGGAGAAGCTGGTGCCCGGCATCGAGACGGCACTGGCCGGCTGGGAGACACGCGTGCCGACGGGGCGGCTGAACGCCTTCCTCGGCGAGATCGTGGCCTCCCACCCGCACCCGGTGCGCGGCGGCAAGCAGCCGCGCGTCCTCTTCGGCACCCAGGCCGGTACGAAGCCGCCGCGCTTCGTCCTGTTCGCCTCCGGCTTCCTGGAGGCGGGCTACCGGCGGTTCATCGAGCGCCGGCTGCGCGAGGAGTTCGGCTTCGAGGGGACGCCGATCCACCTGTCGGTGCGGGTGCGGGAGAAGCGCGGCCGGAAGAAGTAGCGGCCGGAGCAAGCAGGGGCCCGAAAAGCAGCGGCCCCGAGAAGGCAGCAGAGGCAGCCGCTACCTGTCGTAGCGGTTGCCGTCACGCGGGGCGGGCGGCAGCGCGGGGAGCGCCGCCCCGCGCCGCCGGGCGAGGGCGCTCCAGGAACCCGTGCCCGTGCCGTGGACGGTGTTGAAGCGCTCGAAGGCCAGCTCCTCCTCGCCGGAGCGGTCGCCGGGCAGGGCCCGGAAGAGCCGCTGGTATTCGGCGTAGAGGCTGTCGTAGATCGGCGTGGCCGAGGCGCGGGCCGAGCCGGCGGCCGAGCCGCTGTACGTACCGGTGAAGGGCGGGCGCATTCCGGGTACGTGGCCGTGGCGGTGGTTCCGGGCGCGGGAGGGTTCGTAGGGCTGCACGACAGTTCAAACGAATTCGCCGCCCGGCGGATGCGGTGCCGGGCGGCAAATGACCTGTTCGCGAAGAATCCGTTCGAGGGGCGCCCCGGTCAGGTGCCCGTGAGCGGCATCGCCCCGGCCACCAGCGAGCCGTTCGCGGCCGCCCGCTCCAGCGCTTCGCGCAGCAGATCCTCGCGGGGCTGCTGCCCGATGGAACCGGTCGGCGCGGCGTACACCAGCACGGTGTGGCTCTTGTTCGCCGCGACCCGCCAGCCGTCGGTGACCGGCAGCGGCTGGTGCGCCTGCCACCACGAGGTCGGCTGGCCGTGGCCCTGCGCCGACGGCTGGAGGATGCCGTGCAACTGGCCCATGGCCATCAGCACGGACCAGCCCTCGATGGTCTCGGGGGCCTGCGAGAGATCGAAGACCGGGCGGAAGCCCTGCTCGATGAGCAGCGGCAGGAAGTCGTCGCCGGGCCCGGTCGAACCCGGCCGGCTGATCGCGCTGTTCGGCTCGACGACGACCGCCGGGTGCAGGGTGCCGTCGATCAGCACCTGGCCGCAGGTCACGCTGAGCACGGCAGGCCGGGCGCCGGAGCCTTGTCCGGAGGCCTGCTGCTGATCACCGGTGATGGTGCGTACCGCGCCCTGGAGCTGCTCCTCGGAGACCTTCACCACCTGGGACGGGATGCAGGTGGCGTGCGCGAAGGCGAGGAGCGCCGTCTCCTCTCCCAGGAACAGCACGGTGCTGGTGCGCTCGCTCCCGGTGTCTCCGGGGGTGCGGCAGGACGTGCAGTCGTAGCTGCCCGGGGAGTTCTCCCCGGCGAGCAGCCGGGCGGCTTCTGCATCGCCGATCTCGGAGCGTACGTCGTCACTGACGTCGAGCATGGGTGGCACGGGGGACTCCTGGCTTCTTGCGGGTTCGATGGTGGCGGGAACACGCGGGGTCGGGCTTCTGTCCGCAGGGCCTAACGGGCGGGGGCGGTCGCGGTCACGGGCCTGGGGGCGGCGTCAGAGTCCCGCGTTGGCGGCGGCGCCCGGCACGGGCGTCTGCTGCGTTGTCGCAGCCCCTGAGTAGCCCACTGCGAGGCCGCCTCCGCCCCTTCGCAGCCGCACGCGGCAGCCCCCGCCCGCACCGCCCTCCGGGCGGACGGCGCGGCTTTGATGCCACCCCGGTCCGTGAGGGCGTGTACGCCGGGCTCATGTGTGCGCCGACCGGGTGGGGAGTGCGCGCGTCGTGGGCGCGGCTGTGCGGAACACGGGGTGGGGCGTGCCTAGCGTGTGCCGATGTCGCAAATGTGTGTTCGTATGCGTGCCGGAGTCGTTGCCGTGGCCGCTGTGGCCGCCGCATTGCTTCCCGTCGGCTCCGCTCACGCCACTTCTTCCGATACAAGCGCCGGGCCCGAATCGGAATCGGGACCCGGCTGTGCCGAGAACGGCTGGCCCTGGAGCTGCATGGCCCAGTGCGAGAGCAGCGGGCACTGGGACAGCAACACCGGAAACGGCTACTACGGCGGGCTCCAGTTCTACCAGCCGACCTGGGAGGCGTATGGCGGGCTCGAGTTCGCCGCGCGGGCGGATCTGGCGACCCCTGAACAGCAGATCGAGATCGCCCGCCGGGTGCTCGCCGAACAGGGCTGGGAAGCCTGGCCGGTCTGCTCGGCGCGCTACGGCCTCACCGGACACGAGTCCCAGGAGTCCCAGGATTCACCAGCGTCGACGACGGAAGCACCGTCGGAGGCCGAAGAGGCGCCTGAGGGCTCAGAGGCACCACCGACGACACCGACACCAGAGGCACCACCCGCCCAGACCCCGCAGGCCCCACCGACCTCGGAGGACGGTCGGGGCCCCGTCCACGTCGTACTGGCCGGTGACACGCTGTACGACCTCGCACAGCGGTACGGCATCACGGGCGGCTGGCCCGCGCTGCACGAGGCCAACCGGGAGGCCGTCGGGCCGGACCCGAGGTACCTGCAGATCGGAACCGAGCTGGTCATTCCCGGAGCGGCAGGTTAGGGCCAGTCCGCGCCCGGTCGTCCCTCCGGGGACGGAGAAATGATCATCCGGGTTCCCCTGATCGCCTCACAATGTCAGAACCTTTCCAGAACAAGCTGGTGAAAGAGGCCAACCCAGGCAGGGCGACAGTCGTCTACAGGGGTGTCAGGCGGGCAGTGAGGGACTGAACGCGCGGCTCCGTGAAACCTGGGGAACATGCACATCTCGCAACAAACCGGCTCAGTCCGCCGTGCCCGCCCGGTCCACGCCCGTGTGCCTGCGGGACGGGTCAGATGACCCTGCCGAGGAGGCCCGGTGCAGCGGCAGCCGTTCCCTCGGGACCGTCTGCCGACTGCACCGCGGACTCCGCGGGCGGACTGACGTTCGACCTGGCGCTGCCCGACGGAGAGGAGCGCTGGGACGCCGCCCTCCTGCTCCACCGTCGTGGCAGCGGCACGGGCGCCGAGGGTCCTGTAAGACTGCCCCTGTTCCCCTTCGGCGAGGGCCGGCTGCGCGCTGCGCTGCCGAGCACCGTGCAGCTGGCCGAAGGGGTCTGGGACGTCTACGTCTCGCTGGGCGACGACGGGCCGCAGCGGCTGCGGCCCGGAGTCAGTGATCTGAGCTCGCTGGTCGAGCGGGTGCCCGGCGCCCACCGCACCTGGCTGGGCGTGCGGGTCCCCTACGCCACCCGGCACGGCAACCTCTCCGTCCGCGCCTGGCTGCGCTGGCCGCATGCCGAGGTGGGGGACCTGTGGATCGAGGACGGCGTCCTCTCCCTGCGCGGGCGGCTGTACGGAGCGGAACTCGCGACCGGGGCCGGTCTGGAGGCCCGGCCGCGGCAGCAGGACCGGGAGCCGGTGTTCGTCCCCGCGGATGTCCCGGTGGGAGCCCGTTGCGGGGCGGAGGAGGGCGAGCTCTTCTGCAGCGCGCTGCCGCTCGCCGAGCTGCCGGGGGCGGGGGAGTGGGAGCTGTGGCTGCGTCCTTCGGGGAGCGCCGATCCGGCGGAGCGGCCGGCGGGGCCGGTGCGCATCGCCCGGATCCTCGACGACGTGCCGGAGAAGCAGCGCACGGTCAGCTATCCGCCGTGTTCCACACCTACCGGCACGGCCACGCCTTACTACACGCGGGACAACGATCTGGCCGTACGCGTGGAGCGGGCGGAGGGCTGACGAGCCGGTGCCCAGAGCTGTCAGGCATGCCACCGGGCCGCTGGTGGAGCCGCTTGCGGACAGAACTCGTCCGCAGCGGGTGACAGACTCGGGGCCATGTTGGAGACCTCGGCACGTCTGCTGCGACTGCTCTCAATGCTTCAGGCACACCGCGAATGGTCGGGCGGGGACCTCGCCGAACGGCTGGGCGTCACCCCGCGCACCGTGCGCCGGGATATCGACCGGCTGCGGGCGCTCGGATACCCGGTCCATTCGATGACCGGCACGGCCGGGGGCTACCGGCTGGGTGCGGGCGCCGAACTGCCGCCACTGCTGCTGGACGACGAGGAGGCCGTCGCCGTCGCCGTCGGCCTGCGGGGCGCGGCGAACGGCGGCGTGCAGGGCATCGAGGAGGCGTCCGCGCAGGCGCTCGCCAAGCTGGAGCAAGTCCTGCCGCACCGGCTGCGCCGCCGGGTCAGCGCGCTCAACGCCTACACCGTGCCGATGACCCGCAAGGCCGGCGGGCCCGCCGCCGACGCGGAGACCATCACCGTGCTGGCACACGCCTGCCGGGACCACGAGCGGGTCCGCTTCGAGTACCTCGCGCACGGCGGCGCCGTCACCCGGCGCACCGTCGAGCCGTACCGTCTGGTGAGCACGCTGCGCCGCTGGTATCTGGTGGCCTGGGACGTGGACCGCGAGGACTGGCGTACCTACCGTGCCGACCGCATCACCCTCCGCCCGCCGCATGGGCCGCGCTTCGCCCCGCGCACGCCTCCCGCCGAGGATCTGGCCGCCTGGGTCTCCGAAGGGGTGTCCACCCGGGCGTACGCCACACAGGCCACCGTGCTGCTGCACGCCCCGATCGAACGGGCGGCCGAAGTGGTCTCGCTTTCCTCGGGGACGCTGGAGACGGTCGATGAGCACAGCTGTCTGCTGCGTACGGGCGCGCATGCGCTGGACGTGATGGTCATCCATCTGGCGATGATCGGTATCGACTTCGAGGTACGCGAACCGGTCGAGCTGACGGACCACATCAGGGCCATCCGGGACCGGCTGACCCGCGCACTCGGCGAGCCCTCGCCCCCCGGGCCCCGGGCCGCAGCGGCACCGGGGCCCGCAGAGTCCGGGGTCACGCGGCGGCCGCAATGACCCTTTCCGCCCCTCGTCTCCCTCCCCGCCTCCCCGCCTCCCCGTTCCGGAAGGAATACCTCCGGCGCATATCTTCCTCTCCTCGGCAGCCGCCGGAATTCGAAAGCGGGCATATTCCTTTCGGCCGGCCGGCGGGTGGGATTCTCTCCGCGCGGTGTAAATACGACGAGCACAATTGACCCGTATGGCGGAGCGCATAACTGGTCGCCCGACTGGCCGTAGCTGTGACAGAAGCGTGACGCGGTACCGATACCGCCGGGACTTCCGGGTGTACCGCCGCCCTCCGAGGGGCACCTGCCGGACCGCCGAGGCCCAGGGAGGACGGTGCTCTTTGTCAGACAGGACCCGGCCCGTACGGTGACGGGTATGGCACCCGATTCCGCAGACTTCTACTTCCCCGAGGACGACCCCGAGAGGTATCTCGGCCTCCCGGCCGAGGCCGCCGAGCAGTGGGCCCGGGAGCGCGGCTGGACGACGGTGCGAGTCCTGTCGCCGGACGCGATCATCACCATGGAGTACCTGTCGGGGCGGCTCAACCTCGCCGTGCGGGACGGTGTCGTTGTGCGGTGCTGGAAGGGCTGAGCGCCCGGCCCCGGCCCTGCTCCCCGACTGGTTTCTCGAACCGCTGCTCCCCGGACAGCTGAGGGCTGTCCCGTGATCCCTGGTGGATCAGCGCGCGGCGTCAGATGCGGTGCTTCGCAAGGCGGAGGGGCGTCCTCATGCCGGGCGTATCCGGGCGTTCCGGCACGCAGCGAGGTGCCGTAGCTGTCGTCGTGCGCCCGCCAGGGGTTACGGGACAGCCCTTACTTCCCGCGCGGCCCCAGCGGGGCCGTGCGCGGCGTCACCGTACGCTCACCGCCCGGTCTCCGGCTGCCGCCCGCCGGGCCGCCAGGGGCCCGGTCGGTGCGCGTGGCGTGCGGGCGTGGAGCGTGGTGCGGGCGGGCCGCCGGAGCGGCCGGGGGGCCCGCGGTGGGGACCTCCTCGCCCGGCAGCGCCCCTTCGCCGCCGGGTTCGGTCCCCTCGCCCCGAGTGGCCAGCGAAGCACCCACCGGGGCGTACGGCACCGGCGACCGCCGCCGGGCGAACGCGCGCAGGCGCTCGTGGTAGTCGAGGACCAGCGCCTCGGCGCGGGCGATCCAGGGCTCGCACCAGGGCAGTCCGAGCAGGATGACCAGCCCGGCAGCCCAGCCCAGCAGCACGTCACTCACCCAGTGCGTGCCGAGATAGACGGTGGTCGCGCCCACTCCCAGCGCACAGAAGGCGGCGACGACGGAGAGCAGCCTGCGGGCGCGTGGAGTGGTGGCGAGATAAGCCAGGATTCCCCAGGTCACGACCGCGTTCGCGGTGTGGCCGGAGGGAAATATGTCACCGCCGGCGAACATCTCGGCGGAGCCGACCTCGGTGGCGTAGTGCGGTCCGAGGCGCCCCAGGCCGATCTTGACCGCGCCGACGGTGGTGTTGAGCAGCAGCAGCGATGTCGCCAGCACCAGCAGCGGCCGTGGCGTGCGCTGGCGCCAGGAGCGCCAGCCGAGCCAGGCGGCGACCAGCACCGCCGTCGGCGCGCGCTGGCCGAGCACTACGAAGTAGTCGAGGAAGGCGTGGTACTCCGGCCACTGCTTGTACGGACGGAACAGCATGATCTGCCAGTCCACGCGGACGAGCTGAGTCGACAGCAGGACGGCGGCGACAATGAGCACGTACAGCACCATCGTCGAGCCGAACAACCACTTTCGGGTTCGGCTCATCCGCGGGACACCGCGGTTGCTCGGTCGCTCAGGCTCTTGCTCCAGCCTGGCGAGGATTCGCTCGGTACGCACCCAATCGACGTTACAGCGGGTCTGAGAGGCAAACGTACAACTCACCGTATTTGTGATGACGATGTGATGTGGAGTGCGCCCCCCCGACGGGCTTTATCCCGAGTATTCCAGCTGCTTATCCCATGCTTAGAACGGACACTGTCCCGGCATAGGGCACGCATAGCACGGACATGCGCCGGGTGCTGGGCCGGTATTCCGGTCTGGTTTGTCATGGGTGTATCGCACAGTCTATGGATTTCGTTCACCGCGCCTTAATGCGGAATTCCCCCTCGCTTCCCGCCCCGGGCGCACCCCCGCCCGGCCTCCCCGCCCATACGCCCTGGCCGGCGCGCGGGCACCCGCAGGAGGAGCATACGAACATCCGGCCGCCGCCGTGCGCGTCACCCGGAAAGGTGAGACGCGCCACTCATGGGCCCCGGGGTCTCGCGTACGCTGGCGCCCACTCGTACCTCCCACCGGGCCGGACGGCGCACGGGCGCCCCGGCATTCCCCACGGTCCAGCGAGGCTCGGGCGCAAGAGGAGGTGCATACATGTCAGGGACGACCACGGCTGGAGCCCGGGAGGCAGTGCCTCCGCAGCGGCCGGGCGCGTCCCCCGGGACCGGGCCCGCGAACCGGTGGACCGTACTCGTCGTCCTCTGCGCGAGCCTGCTCCTGGTCGCACTCGACGCCACCGTGCTCCATGTCGCGGTCCCCGCCGTCTCGGAGGACCTGCGGCCCGGATCGAGCCAGCTGCTCTGGATCGTCGATGTCTACCCGCTGGTCTGCGCCGCGCTGCTGATCCTCTTCGGCACGCTCGGGGACCGCATCGGCAGACGGCGCGTGCTGCTGTTCGGCTATGCGCTCTTCGCGCTGGCCTCGGCGCTCGCCGCGTACGCCCCGACTGCCGAGATGCTGATCGGGGCCCGCGCACTGCTCGGCGTCGGCGGCGCGATGATCATGCCCGCCACCCTCTCGATACTCCGCCAGGTCTTCCCCGACCGCCGCGAGAGGGCCTTCGCCGTCGGAGTCTGGAGCGCCGTCGCCGCGGTCGGCGCCGCGGTCGGACCGCTCTTCGGCGGGCTCCTGCTGGAGCACTTCTGGTGGGGCTCCGTCTTCCTCATCAATCTGCCGCTGATGGCGGCCAGCCTCCCCATCGGCCGCTGGCTGCTACCGGAGTCGACAAGCGCCGCCCAGGGCCCCTGGGACGTATGGGGCGCCGGACTGGCCGCTTTCGGGCTCTTCGGCGTCATATGCGGGGTCAAGTCCGCGGGCACCGGGGAGGCGCTCTCCCCGGAGACGCTGCTGCCCCTGGCGACCGGCACCGCCCTGCTGGTCCTGTTCGTACGCAGGCAGCGGCGCCGCCCGTATCCGCTGATCGACATCGCGGCCATCACGCGGCCCGCCTTCGGCGTGGCCGTGGGCTGCATCGTGCTCACCGTGCTCGCACTGGTGGGACTCGCGCTGATCGCGGCCCAGTATCTGCAGCTCGTGCTCGGCCTCTCACCGCTGGAGACCGGTCTGCGGCTGCTGCCGCTCTCCGTGGCCGCCGTGGCCGCCGGACTCGCCGGTTCCCGGATGCTCCAGCTGCTCGGTCCGCGGCTCATGGTCGCGCTCGGCTTCCTGGTCACCGCCTTCGCCGTGCTGCTGCTGACCGGGGTCGGCCAGGAGGACCGCCCCGCACTCCTGATCGGCGGCTTCGTGCTGCTCGGCTTCGGGCTGGAGACCACCCTCTTCGGCTGCTACGAGTCGATGCTCAGCGAGTCCTCCGCCGACCGCGCGGGCTGCGCGGCGGCCATGGGCGAGACCGCCTACCAGCTCGGCGCCGGGATCGGCATCGCCCTGCTCGGCAGCGTGATGAACGCCACCTACGCCCCCGGCGTCCGGAACGCGGCCGGAGTCCCGCTCGAGGCGAGAGGCGACGCGAGCCACTCGCTGGGCGAGGCGTACGGGGTCGCCTCCCGGCTCGCCGACCCGACCGGCGACCTTCTGCTGCACGCGGCACGCCAGTCTTTCGTGCACGGGATGCACATGACGCTGATCGTCAGCGCCGGACTGCTGCTGCTCGGTGCCGTCGCCGCGCTGCGGCTGCCGCGCACCATGGACTGCGCACGGCAGCGGGAGCAGGAACCGCCGTCCAGGCCGGCGGGGCCGCCGCCGTCCGCCGCGCACTCGGTTCCCGCTCAGCCGCCGGCGCACCCCGCCTCCACCCGGGGCGCCGGGCCCTCCCCACATGCCGGGCCCTCCTCCTCCCCGCATGGGGCGTCATCCGTACATGACAAGCGGGCCGGTACGCTCTTGTCCGGCGGGATCTCTCAGCCATAGCGTCGGCCGCACGCCGCGACGATCAGCCATCGCCGCCCATCCACCCGGAGGTCCGCATGTCCGCGCTGCCGCCTTTCGACCCCGCCGACCCGCTCGGTCTCGACGACCTCCTCGACCCGGAGGACCTGGCGGTCCGCGACACCGTGCGCTCCTGGGCGGCCGACCGCGTCCTGCCGCATGTCGCGGACTGGTACGAGCGCGGCGAACTGCCCGGCCTGCACGAGCTGGCCCGCGAACTGGGCGCCATGGGCGCCCTCGGGATGTCCCTGACCGGTTATGGCTGCGCGGGTGCGAGCGCCGTGCAGTACGGGCTTGCCTGCCTGGAGCTGGAGGCGGCCGACTCGGGCATCCGTTCCCTGGTCTCCGTGCAGGGATCGCTGGCCATGTACGCCATCCACCGCTTCGGCAGCGAGGAGCAGAAGCAGCACTGGCTGCCGCGGATGGCCTCCGGTGAGGTCATCGGCTGCTTCGGCCTGACCGAGCCGGACCACGGCTCGGATCCGGCGGGCATGCGCACCCACGCCAAGCGGGAGGGCACCGACTGGGTGCTCAACGGCCGCAAGATGTGGATCACCAACGGTTCGGTGGCGGGCGTGGCGGTCGTCTGGGCGCGCACCGACGAAGGCGTCCGGGGCTTCGCCGTACCCACCGAGACCGAGGGTTTCGCGGCCCCGGAGATCAAGCACAAGTTGTCGCTGCGCGCCTCGGTGACCAGCGAGCTGGTGCTGGACGACGTACGGCTCCCCGCCGAGGCCGTACTGCCGGAAGCCCTCGGGCTGCGTGCCCCGCTCAACTGTCTGAGCCACGCCCGCTACGGGATCGTCTGGGGTTCGATGGGTGCCGCCCGCGCCAGCTTCGAGTCGGCGCTCGGCTACGCGAAGACCCGCGAGCAGTTCGGCAGGCCGATCGGCGGCTTCCAGCTCACCCAGGCGAAGCTCGCCGACATGGCAGTCGAACTGCACAAGGGCCTGCTGCTGGCCTACCACCTCGGGCGGCGGATGGACGCGGGGACGCTGCGCCCGGAGCAGGTCAGCTTCGGCAAGCTGAACAACGTGCGGGAGGCGATCGCGATCTGCCGTACGGCGCGCACCATCCTGGGCGCCAACGGCATCTCCCTGGAGTACCCGGTGATGCGGCACGCCGCCAACCTGGAGTCGGTGCTGACGTACGAGGGCACCACCGAGATGCATCAACTGGTGCTCGGAAAGGCGCTCACCGGGCTCGAAGCCTTCCGGTGACGACGAGCCTTCCGGCAACGACCTGCTGCGCCGGGTGCAGCGTGGCGCCGGGTTTCACCGTGGCGGCGGCAGCTCGCATCCGCCGCCACGGCACATCACCACATCGGGACCCACCCCATCGGGTGAATCAGCTCTGGTTGAAGAATCCGCCCTCGGAGGCACGGCGCTCCTGACCGTTGACGATCTTGTATTCGGCCGGGGTCAGCAGGAACACCCGCGTCGCCACCCGCTCGATGGATCCGTGCAGCCCGAAGGTCAGGCCGGCGGCGAAGTCCACGACACGCTTGGCGTCGGAGGAATCCATCGCGGTGAGGTTCACGATCACCGGCACGCCGTCCCGGAAGAGCTCGCCGATGCCTCTGGCGTCCCGGAACCCGTCCGGGGTGACGGTGGCGATCCGGGTGCCCTGGCCCTGAGCGGCTTCGGCCGTCACCCGGACCCGCGGGTCAGTCACCCACGACTCGCGAGCGGCGTCGCCGGGCTCCGGTCCTTCGGCGTAGTCGTCGTCGTAGTAACGCATCTCGCTGTCGTCGACGAGGCCCAGCCAGGCACTTGCCTTGCGCACCGATCCCATGGACGCCTCCTCTCCTCTGCGTGCGGCGGCGAAAGTAACCTGTGGCGGCACCGCCGCGGGGTCCGCAGTCCTATGGTCGTGCATGAGGCGGATGATGTGCCAAGTGGATTGCCACCGCAGATGTGATTCGTGACGGTTCTGGTGCAGAAAGATATGGCGCCGGATCAGGGGAGTTTCCGTGCAGGAATGGTGACGGAGTGCTGAATACCGGCTCTCCCGCCGGACGGGTGTTCATGGGGGACAGATGGGTGAGCGGGATGGCCACCACCCTAGGTGATTCGCCGTCACAAGGGGGCGGTGGAACCGGGATCATCCTCGCATCTTCTCGTCTGCGGGGCGGGGTACGGAAACTGACGGCGAATGAGAAGAGCCGGGGCCCGCGACTGGGCGACCAGGGCAGCCGGGCCGGTCGTACGGGCCGACTGCCGGGGCCACCGCCGCTGCCGCTCTGTGCCTGCCGTGGGCGCCGTGCACCTCGGGGCTGCTGCGCCTGAGGGTGCTGAGGGTGCCCGAGAGCTCCGCTGACCGCCTTGGGGATGCCAGGGTGCCTGGCCGGACCGTGCCGGCTGGATCCGGCCCGCTGAGGGCTTCAGAGCCGCTCAGGAAGATTCGACCGAGGTCGCCTCCAGGTTTACCTTTGGGGTATAGCGGACTTTGGGGGCCATAATGGTCTGGGAGCTGGTCGCGGTAGCGCTCTCCGGCGGCGCGGTGTATGTCCTGGCGGCGGCGAGAGTGGTGAAGCAGTTCGAGCAGGGGCTCGTCTTCCGCCTCGGCAGGGTGCGTGGCGGGCTGAAACAGCCCGGATTCACGATGATCGTTCCAGCTGTCGACCGGCTCCAGAAGGTCAACATGCAGATCGTGACGCTGCCGGTGCCCGCGCAGGAGGGCATCACGCGGGACAACGTCACGGTCCGTGTCGACGCGGTCGTCTACTTCAAGGTCGTCGATCCTGTGGACGCCATCATCCGGGTCGAGGACTACCGCTTCGCGGTCTCCCAGATGGCGCAGACCTCGCTCCGGTCGATCATCGGCAAGAGCGAGCTGGACGACCTGCTCTCCAACCGGGAGAAGCTGAATCAGGGCCTTGAGCTGATGATCGACAGCCCGGCGGTCGACTGGGGTGTGACGATCGACCGGGTGGAGATCAAGGACGTCTCCCTGCCGGAGACGATGAAGCGGTCGATGGCACGGCAGGCGGAGGCGACCCGGGACCGGCGGGCACGGGTGATCAACGCCGACGCGGAGCTGCAGGCGTCGAAGAAGCTCGCCGAGGCCGCGGACGCGATGTCCGACGCCCCGGCCGCGCTTCAGCTGCGGCTGCTGCAGACCGTCGCCTCGGTGGCGACGGAGAAGAACTCCACGCTGGTGCTGCCGTTCCCGGTCGAGCTGCTGCGGTTCCTCGACCGTTCGCAGCAGTCGGGGGAACGGCAGGCCCCGGACGGGCGACAGCACCGCACCACGGCGCGCGGCGAGGAGCCCCGGGCCCTGGAGGCTGACGAAGCCATCGAGCCGGCGGCGGCTTCCGAGGGTGCGGAGGCTGTGGAAGCCCCGGAAGGGACCGGGCGGCTGCGGGCACTTGGAGAGCTCGGGCTGCTGGACCCGCCGGGGCCGGCCGACGCGCCGGAATCGGTTGAACGCGGCGAACCAGACGTCTCGCCCTCGCCGGAGGACCCCGAGCGGAACGAATAGGACACCTGGCTGTCCGGGCGGACTTCGCGTGCCTCGAAGATCGCCCGGGCAGTTGCGCGACATCTTCGCCCGAACCTACGGAAACCACCCCGGAATCCGGAGTCTGACGGGCAGTTGACGGACGTGCCTCACCGTTGGCCCTTGTGTGTTAACCGACGTTCGCGCAATACTCGGCGCGCCAGTTGGCATGGACGCGTCCTTCTGTTTGTCCTCTTCACGGACACGTCTGTGCCTCCTCCGGGCGCGCTCTGACTCGGGCGTGCTCAACCCCCCACAGGAGGCTGAGAGTTGAGGCACAACCGTCGTATATCCAAGCGCCGCATGGCCCTCGCGGGAGCGAGCGTCACCGCGCTCGTCGCCGGGGCACTGACCCTGTCGAACGCCAACGCCGCCGACGGCCCCGCCGTTGACACGCTGTCGCAGACCGCCGCCAGCACACTCGCCCAGGACCTCGTGTCCGACATCAAGGGCGACGGCGGTGCGTACTACGACGCCGGGGCGAAGAAGCTCGTCGTCAACGTCGTGAACGACGCGGCCAGGCAGAAGGTCCAGGCCGCGGGCGCCGAGGCCAAGATGGTGGACCACACCATGGCCGAGCTGAACAGTGTGAAGAAGGATCTCACCGAGCACGACGTCACCGGCACCTCCCGGGCGGTCGACCCCAAGACCAACAAGCTCGTGGTCACCGCCGACAAGACCGTCAAGGGTGCCGAGCTGGCGAAGCTGAAGAAGCAGGTCGCCGCACAGGACGGCAAGGCCGTACTGAAGCGCACAGCCGGAGAGTTCACCACCAAGCTGGCCGGCGGAGACGCCATCTACGGCGCCGGCTCCCGGTGTTCGCTCGGCTTCAATGTCACGGTGGACGGTCAGCCCGGGTTCCTCACCGCCGGGCACTGCACCGAGTCCGTCTCCGGCTGGTCCGATGCACAGGGCGGCCAGGAGGTCGCGGCGACCGAGGGCGGCAGCTTCCCGGGCGACGACTACGGCCTCGCCATGTATACGGCGGACGTACCGCACCCGAGCGAGGTGAACCTCTACAACGGCAGCACCCAGGCCATCTCCGGCGCGGGTGAGGCGACGGTCGGCCAGACCGTCCAGCGCAGCGGCAGCACCACGCAGCTGCACGACGGTGAGGTCCTGGCCGTCAACGCCTCGGTGTCCTACCCGCAGGGCACGGTCGACGGCCTGATCCACACCAACGTGTGTGCCGAGCCCGGCGACAGCGGCGGCGCGCTGTTCTCCGGCGACGAGGCGCTCGGAATGACCTCCGGCGGCAGCGGCGACTGTGCCTCCGGCGGCGAGACCTACTTCCAGCCAGTGGGAGAGGCACTCCAGGCGTACGGCGCCGAAATCGGCTAGACCGGCCGGGCACCCCCGGTCGTATCGGGGCACGGTGCCGTACCGCCCGGCGCGGTACGGCACTCCCCGGCCGCACCACACCGCACCACAGTGACCGCAGCAAGCTGACCGCTCGGCGTTACCCCCCACATGTACGACGCAGCGTTCAGCCCCCCCCACGCAGCACAGCCCCCCGTATCCGTCCGGGGGGCTGTGCTGTTTCCGTCAGCGGGTCAGCGGGTCAGCGGGTCAGCGGGTCAGCGGGTCAGCGGGTTGGCCGGTGGGCCGGTCGGAGGGTCAGCGGGACTCGGCCGCCACCAGCTCCGCGATCTGCACGGCGTTGAGCGCCGCGCCCTTGCGCAGGTTGTCGTTGGAGAGGAAGAGCGAGAGGCCGTGCTCCACCGTCTCGTCGTTGCGGATCCGGCCGACGTAGCTGGCGTCCCGGCCCGCCGCCTGGAGCGGCGTCGGGATGTCCGAGAGCTCCACACCCGGCGCCTCCGCCAGCACCTCGCGCGCCCGCTGGGCGCTGAGGGGCCGCTCGAAGCGCGCGTTGACCTGGAGCGAGTGACCCGTGAAGACCGGGACGCGCACACACGTACCCGAGACCTTGAGCGCCGGGATGTCCAGGATCTTGCGGCTCTCGTGCCGCAGCTTCTGCTCCTCGTCGGTCTCGTCCAGACCGTCGTCGACGATCGAGCCCGCGAGCGGCAGCACGTTGAAGGCGATCGGCCGCTTGAACTTCACCGGCTCCGGGAAGTCCACGGCGTCCCCGTCGAAGGTGAGCCTGCTCGCGTCGCTCTCCACCGCCTTGCGTGCCTGCTCGTCCAGCTCCGCCGCCCCGGCCAGACCGCTGCCGGAGACGGCCTGGTAGGTGGCCACGACCAGGGCGGTCAGCCCCGCCTCGCCGTGCAGCGGGCGCAGCACCGGCATGGCGGCCATGGTGGTGCAGTTCGGGTTGGCGATGATGCCCTTCGGGCGCTGGCGAGCGGCCTCCGGGTTGACCTCGGAGACCACCAGCGGCACCTCGGGGTCGAGCCGCCAGGCGGAGGAGTTGTCGATCACGACGGGGCCCTGTGCGGCGACCTTCTCCGCCATCGCCCGGGAGGTCGCGCCGCCCGCGGAGAACAGCACGATGTCCAGCCCGGAGTAGTCGGCCGTGGCCGCGTCCTCGACGGTGACCTCGCCGTCCTGCCACGGCAGCGTACGCCCGGCACTGCGGGCCGAGGCGAACAGCCGCAGCTCAGCGACCGGGAACTTCCGCTCGGCCAGAATCTCGCGCATCACGCTGCCGACCTGACCGGTGGCTCCGACGATCCCGATCCTCATGGGGCTCCTTCTGCAGTCCGTACTCTGATCGGCACTCTGGGTGGCACCAGCGCGGTGCGTCACCCTTGACGCCTCGCTTGTGTCCTTGTGCTCCTGCTTCCCCTACCCTGCCTTGCTCCGGCTACGGTCGCCAAACCCTTTGACCTGGGTCACACCTGCGGCTCATGCCTCCGGGCTCAACGCCTCCGGGGCGCCGGACCGCAGGATCGCCGGGGTCAGAGGGCGAGGTGCATGATGTGCAGTCCCACATAGCCCTCCCGGGGGTGCCGGAAGCCTTCCGGCACCGTGCCCACGATCGTGAAGCCCAGAGACTCGTACAGCTTCACGGCGTGTGTGTTCGTCGCCACGACGGCGTTGAACTGCATCGCGCGGTAGCCCTCCGCGCGCGCCCATTCGACCGAGTACGTGCACAGCGCCCGGCCCACGCCCCGTCCGGCGTGATCCGGGTCGACCATGTAGCTGGCGCTCGCTATGTGTGAGCTGTTGCCCATGTGGTTGCGGTTCATCTTCGCGGTGCCCAGGACCCGGCCCGCGTCGTCGACGGCGACGACCGTACGGGCGGGCGCGGGCTGCAGCCACATGTCGCGGCCCAGTGCCTCGTCGAGGTCGGCGGGGTAGGTGAAGGTGTCGCCCGCGGCGACGATCCGGTGGAAGAAGGGCCAGATGGCGGGCCAGTCGCGCGCCGTGGCTACGTTGATGTTCACTGCGACAGCATGCGGGACGCGGCGGGGCCGCTGCCAGCGCGTTCATGCGGGACCGCGGCGCCCACCAGTGCCCCCGCACCGTCGGCGACCGTGCTCTCCGTAGCGGAGAGCGCTCTCCTCGTCTGTTATAAAGATGCTCATGAGCGAAGCCCCGCGGACGGCCTCCCGCGCGCCCAGCACCCTCGAGGACGTCGCCCGGGTGGCCGGGGTGTCCCGCGCCACCGTCTCGCGGGTCGTCAACGCCACCCGCAATGTCGATCCGGCGATCCGCGAAGCCGTGCTGGCGGCGATCGCCGCCACCGGTTACGCGCCCAACCGGGCGGCCCGCTCCCTGGTCACCCGCCGCAGCGAGACCCTCGCCCTGGTGGTGTCCGGAGCGGGCGGGACGCCGGACGAGCTGGCACGCGTCGTCGGCGACCCCTTCTTCGGACGGGTCGTGGCGGGCGTCATCAGCCATCTGCGTCCGCGCGGAATGCACCCTGTCCTGATGTTCGCCGAGGCCGGTGAGACCCGAGAACAGGTCGTCGCCTTCCTGCGGCAGGGCAACGCCGACGGTGCCCTGATCGTCTCCACCCACGCCCAGGACCCGCTGCCCGAGCTGATCACCTCGGCCGGGCTCCCGGCCGTGCTGTTCGCCCGGCCCGCCGCTTTGCTGCCCATCAGTTACGTCGACCTCGCCCACCAGGAGGGCGGGCGGCTGGCCGCCGAGCAGCTGCTCGCCACCGGCCGCCGGTCCGTCGCCACCATCTGCGGCCCGCTCGACGTGCCCGCGGCACAGGACCGGCTCGCCGGGTTCCGGGAGACGATGGCGCGCCGCGGCCACGCGTATGTTCCGGTGGTGGAGGGGCAGTTCACCCAGGAGAGCGGAGCGGCGGCGATGGAACGGCTGCTCGACGAACACCCCGGGGTGGACGGCGTCTTCGCGGCCAACGACCTGATGGCGGCGGGCGCCTGCGAGGTCCTGCGGGAGCACGGCCGCACGGTCCCGGACGCGGTCGCCGTCGTCGGCTTCGACGACAGCGGCGCGGCGCTCACCTGCCGCCCTCCGCTGACCACGGTGCGGCAGCCGGTGGAGGAGATGGCGGCAGAGATGGCCCGGCTGCTGGTGGAGCGCGTCGAGCACCCGGACCGGCCGGTGGCCTCGGTGATCTTCGATCCCCAGCTGGTCGTACGGGAATCGGCCTGACGCCGCCCGCACCGGACTGGTGCGGGCGGCGTCAGGCCGAGCCGGTGCTCAGCTGTAGATGCCGAACTCGTAGAGCGAGTAACCCCATCCGGTTCCCCGCTCGGTGCCGTGCACTCGCACGTACCGGCCGGAGCCGCTCACATCGAAGTCGTCGATGCCGCCGTCGCCCCCGGTGGTGGTGTGGACCGTCTGCCAGTCCGAACCGTTGTCGGAGGTCTGCACCGTGTAGGACTTCGCGTACGAGGTCTCCCAGGCCAGCTGGACATGGCTGAACGAGGTCTTCTCACCCAGGTCGACCTGGACCCACTGCGGGTCGCTCCAGTCGCTCGCCCAGCGTGTGCCGTGGTCGCCGTCCGTGGTGTTGCCGGCGACGCACGGGCAGTCGCCGCCCGCCGCCTGCGTGGAGGACGCCGTGGCGGCCTTGCCCCGGGAGAGGTGGGTGCCGTCCACCGGCGGCGGCACGACCTTGACCGAGGTGGTCTCGATGCCGACGTTGCCCTGACCGTCCTCGGCCTTCACATACAGCTTCCAGACGCCCAGCCTGTCCGGAGCGGTGACCCGGAAGGTACCGTCCGGCTCCCGGGTGAACTCCGCGTCGGTCAGCGAGCCGTTCTCGTCGACGTACTTGCTGCTCAGGTGTACGGAGTAGCTGATCTCGTCGCCGTCCGGGTCCGTGGCGGGGGCCCGCACGGTGAACTCCCGTCCGGCGGGCACGCCCTCGGCGCTGTCGGCCGTCATGCCGGAGATGACCGGCGGGGTGTTGTCGCCTCCGGTGTCACCGCCGTACGCCTCCTTGACCGCGTAGTAGGAGAGGCGCTTCTTCCCGTCGGGGAGCAGGTTGAACCAGACCCCGCCGAAGTCGTCCTCGGTGCCGTAGTGGAAAAGCGTGGCGCCCAGTGCGACACCGGTGTGTCCGGTGACGCAGTCCCACGACTCCTGGTAGCCCTCCGCCTTGGCGGTGTCGGCCGGTTCCTTCGGTACGCCGTTGGCGTCGTCGGGGACCTCCCACTCGCCGGACGGTCCTGCCTCGGTGAGGATGTAGGGCTTGGAGTAGCCGCCCTCCTCCCAGTCGGCCCGGACACCGCAGCCCGCCTGGTAGGCGTTGACGGCGTAGAGGTCGAGATCCGGCGCGTTCCTCTCGTAGTACGGCCAGGCGCCGGTCCAGGCGTCGGTCGAGGTGACCGGGTGGTTCGGATCGACCGCGTGGATCTCCTTCGCGATGTCGTTGACGAAGCTGGTGTAGGCGTCGCGCTGCTCTTCGAGTTCGTCACCGGCGAAGCACTTGTCCAGCCCGAGGACCGACTCGTTGCCGACGTTCCACATCAGGACGCCCGGGTGGTCCTTGTACTCGGCCACCCATTTCGGGAACTCGGCCAGCATGTCGTTCTTGTAGCCGGTGTCGGTGAGGTAGTTGACACAGCCTCCGCTGCCGGGCCCGCCGCCGGGCTGGAGCCAGAACCCGGCGATCACCTTGACGCCGTTGGCTGCGGCGGCGTCGAAGAGGGGCTTGCTGCTCGCGTCGGTGCCCCAGGTCCGCACGGTGTTGGCGCCCATGGACCGCACATCCGGCATGTAGGTGTCGGCGTCCGCCATGTCGGGGCCCCAGGTGAGGCCCTTCACCTGGTACGGGGCGCCGTCGACCGTGAGCTGCCAGTCGCCCTGCGAGCCGGTGACCTCGACGACGCTTCCCGCTGCGGCCGTGGCAGATGACGCGGGCAGGCCGGTCAGACCGGCGGCGAGCAGCGCGGTGAGCGCGGCGGCGACACCGGTCCGCCGGGCTCGGCGTCTGGGCCTGGGCCTGCGGCGTGGCCGCGTGAGCAGTTCGGAGTGGGGCACGGGACCTCCTGCGTTGGGGGGTGGGAGATGCGCCCGGAGAACGGGTGAGCGCTCTGAGGGATGTGCGATCCGGGGAAGTTGACGGTGCGGTGGGAGCGCCGGGGGAGCGCTGGGCAGGGGCGGGGACTATGGGGCTGCCGTGGGCAGTTCGTAGTCCTCGTCCAGGGCCGCGCCCCGCTCGGGGTGTGTCTGGTCGTAGCCCCGCGCGTCGCACTGCAGGCCGCCCACGATGCAGTGGTCGACCATGGCGTTCAGGGTCGGCTCGTCCCAGGCGTTGAAGAAGTCGTAGTGGAACGAGTGTCCGGTGCCGCTGGCGAGCCTCAGCTCCGAGAGGTCACCGTTGACGGGGAAGGCCATCTTGAACTCGATCATCGGCACGGCCACCGGGTGGGAGGCCGGGCAGGTGTTCTGGTTCGCGCCCCCTGCGACGGGATACGCCATGTGGCTCCGGTGCCCCGGTGTGTCCAGGTGCTCGCCGTCCCAGCAACTGGGCGACTGGAAGCGGACGTTGACCTGGACGTCCCGAGCGGTCGGGCAGCTCTCCGGGAAGTCGGCGTTGAAGTAGCTCTCCCCGCACTCCCAGCCTTCCACCCAGCCGGGGTGGTTGCGGAATTCGTCGGCGGACTGCATGGGGCTGCCGACCACGTACCGCAGTCCCTTGGGGAAGGGCCGGACGCTCGTGTAGTCGGTGACACCCGACTTGTAGTAGATGGTCTGCGGGCCGACCGGACGGATCTCCTCGTCCCCGTTGAACATCGTCGGCATCCAGTACGCGGACTTGTCGCCGGGTGCCTTGCAGGTGGTGCCGCCCGCACCGAGCGAGTCAGTGGTGCTGAAAGCGTCGGTCGTCGTGTTCCCCATGAAGGTGTGGTGGTGGGAGGCGCCGGGCTGGCCCGGGTAGACGATGGGGTCGTCCGGCCCGGTGTGCGAGACCGAGCAGTTGGCCTGGAACTCGTGGAAGTACCGGTGCGGCGGCTCCTTGGTGGACGGCTCCACACCGGTCACCGGCGGGTCCGCCGGGATGTACCCGTCGCCGTCCGGGTCGTCGCCCGAGGCGGAGACCTTCGCCCCGTGATTGGCGTGCCCGCCTCCGTCCGGGCTCCCGGCGCCCGGCGTGGCGGCCGCGCTGATGGACTGGAGAGTGAACGCGACAAGGGCGAGTGCGGCGGCTATCAGGAGCCCGGACAGAGTTTTCGTTCTTCGGAGCATGTGGACCTCCATGCCGTTCTGCGGACGCGAGGGCGTGCCTCTCCCGGCTACTCGGAGAGCGCTCTCCAAGGCGACTTCAGTGTTGCGCCGTTGACGAGAACGTGTCAATGCTTGATACCGCGTCACCGCAGCGGGACTTCCTGCGTTCACAAAGTGACGCCACGCGGGGGGAGCCACCGCGCCCGCCTCTGCGCCAGGCGGGAGTACGGGTCCTCCAGGGGTGTGGTGCCGCTGGTAGGAGGATCAGCCTCCGCCTTGCGATCCGCGGCACCGGACGCCGCGAGCCGGTGAACCTTCCCGGCCACAGGCACTAGGCGGTCTCCGGCACGGTCTGGACGCGGCGGGCGATCACCTGGAGGTTCCCGGTGGTGTGGCCTTGGAGCGAGGCGGCGGTTCCGGGCCGTTCCTGCTCGATGCGGAAACCGTGCTCGTGCAGCAGAGTGCGCAGGTGCTGGGGGTGGTGGTGCCGGAAGAGTCCGCCCTCGTCCGTGGTGAAGACGCCGTACGCGGAGTGGCCGGGCGCCCCGGCCTCGTACCGCTGGAGGTGGCGGGCGTCGCTCTGCACCGGGACGTCGCTGACGTACAGCACCCCGCCCGGCCGCACCAGCCGCGCCACCTCCCGCAGGATCGCCCGCTGCCCGGCGTCCTCAGGCACGCAGTTGAGGACGACGAACAGCAGCGCCGCGTCATAGGAGGCGTCGACCGAGGGCAGTGGGAGGACGGACAGATGCACCAGGTCCAGTTCCGGGTGCTCGCGGTGGCCCCGCCGGATCATCGCGCGTGAGGGGTCCACACCGCGCACGTCCTGATACCCCAGGTCCACCAGCTGAGCGGTCAGCCGCCCGTAGCCGCAGCCGTAGTCCAGGACGCGGGCGTCGCGGGGCAGGCAGGCCGTCAGCAGCTCGGGATCGAGCCGGTGGGTGAACTCCTTGCCGGCCCCGGCGCCTTCCCAGAATCCGTGCGGCACGGGACGCTCGCTCATACCTGGACCGTACGTGTGCGCTGCGCGCAGCGCACACGATTGAACGGCGTGGCGTGGGCAGCCGAAGGGCCCTAGTGGGACCGCTTCTTGCCGACGAGGTGGGCCATGGTGAAGGCGCCGCCGCCTGCCAGGGCGATGCCGAGGAGGGCGATGCCGCCCTTGAGCCGCTTCCACCAGAACTCGGCCGGGAGCATGGGCTCGTTCTCCAGCATGGATTCGAGGATGTCGGTGCCGCCGGCATCGAGCAGGACGGCCACATAGCCGTTCGTCACGCTGAAGAACACGCCCAGTGCGGCAAGGATGGCCGCGCAGATGTGCGCGCCGACGCTGCGGCCGCCCGCGCTGCCCGCCACCGCGCCCACGCACGCCGCGAGTGCCAGCGCGAGGATTATGTAGCTGACCTGGAGGCCCACCCTCGAGAGATCCTCGTAGCTGGCGAGCAGCATGCCCATGTAGGCCAGTGTGAAGACCACGGAGATGAGCAGCCCGAGGAAGAACGCCTTGGCCGGTTTCGCGCCCCCTCCGGGAGGCGGCGGCGGGAAGCCCGGGTAGGGATAGCCGGGCTGCATGGGCTGCATCGGCTGCTGGGGCGGGTATCCGTATCCCGGCTGCTGCGGCTGTACGGGCGGCTGCCCGGGCTGACCGTACGGGGCGTACTGCTGTGGCTGTGGCTGCGGTTGCCAGGGCTGGCTCATGGATCCCCCGATGTTGAAGCGTGTGCGTTGAGCACGAGTGTGCGGTGAGCGGCCAAAGTACCAAGGGAGTCGTCCGCGTTGGAGCCCGAGATCGCAACGGTTCGCAACGGTCCGGGGCGTCGCACGATTGCGGTACAGGAGCGCAACGGACGTGCTACAGGCGGAAGACGGGACAGGGGAGGCAGTGGTTTCCCCGGCAGTGATCCGACTAATCTGCCTATAGCTCTGGCCCTAAACTTGTCGGAACATCGCAAGATCGGTATCTCGGGGGATCAACAATGCACATTCGTCGCGCCGTCGGCGCCGCCACGCTCGCTCTCACCGTCGTCGCCACGCTCTCCGGTTGTGCCGACGATCCGCAGGACAAGGCCTTCGGCGGATTCGGGGAGGCGCCCGCGCCGCCGACCATGCCGAACCCCTCACTCTCGAACATGCCCACCGGCATGCCCGACATCCCCGAGGCGTCCGGCGGTACTTCGTCCGGCGGTAGTTCGTCCGGTACGTCGGGCGGGACTTCGAGCGGCACCTCCGGGAGCAGCAGCGGCGGGAGCGGCCCGACGGCGCAGCCGACGTACAACCAGAACGCGACGGGCGAGGTCATCGGCCAGAACTGCCGCTACGACCGCGCCAGCAGCAAGATGAGTTACGACGTCGACATCCAGAACTCCTCCAGCGACTACGCCTTCCGCTACTCCTTCACGGTGGAGTTCAAGGTCGGTAAATACGCCAACTCCACGGTAGCGAGCAAGACCATCGCCTCCCGCCCCAATACGGTGACGGTCAGCGCGGGAGGCGACCGGACCGTCAGCATGCACACCTCCCACAGCACCAATGAACGGCTCACCTACTCCTGCCAGGTGACGTCGGCCCGCAAGTCGCCTTCGTCGTAAGGCCGACGCCCACTCCTGCCGTGAAGGCTCAGGTCTGGCGCAGGACCAGGCAGACGAAGCCAAAGCTTTCACGGTAGGAACGCAGCCATTCGGAGCGGCGGGTGGCGGCTGTCGCGAGGACTTCGGAGCTGTCCGGATCATCCGGATGGTCCAGAGCCCACGAGGCCAGCGACCCCCAGCACGCCCACTCGTAGTCATCCCGCTCCCGGCGGGTGCTGACGTGGCCGTGGACGGGCGTCCACCCGTCAGCGGTCACGCGATCCAAAGTGGTCGCCAGGTCGGCGAAGTCGCCGAGCATCTCCACGGCTTCCTGGGAAGGCTCTTCCTCCCAGAAGCCGTCACCGACCAGCACGCGTCCGCCGGGAGCCAGGTGCCTGCGTGCTGCCGCGAGAGTGGGGAGCAGGCCGCCGAAGGCGTGGGCGGCCCCGACGCTGAGCACCAGGTCGAACGGGTGCGCGGAGGTGAAGTCGGCGGCCGCCTGGTGGTGGAGGACCAGGCGTTCCTGGAGACCGAGGCTGCCCGCCGCCTCACGGGCCTGTGCCATCGCGTCTTCGGAGATGTCGACGCCCTCGGCGCGCAGGCGGGGACTGGCGGCCAGGGCGCGTAGGAGCCACTCTCCGCCTCCGCAGCCGAGATCGAGCACCCGCGCGTCCGGCTGGGAGATCCCCTGCGCGAGCAGTTCGCGTACCGAATCGTCGTCGAGGGGAGACTTGATCGGATGACGTGCATGAGCGATCCTGGACATCTGTTCACGGTTCATCGGCGCAGCTTGGCACCGCCGGAAGGCTGCACGCACCTCCCTTTTCCCGGTGAACCGCACGCTGAGGAACCGCACTCCTGGGCAGGCTGTCGTATGGGATGGTCTCGCTGTCCCTCATGCTCGCCGTCAAGGAAACCAGCGGCTCCTACGCCGTGGCAGGCTCCGTCCTGGCGCTGTTCGGGCTGACCAGCGTCTTTCTCTCGCCCGCCCGCGCCGCGCTGATCGACCGTCACGGCCCGCGCCGCGCACTGCCCCCGATGACGGGGGCGTACGCGCTGCTGCTGGCCGCACTCGCCCACGCCACCTGGCGGCCAGGTGCCTCCCAGCTCACGCTGGCGGTCCTCGCCATGGCCGCCGGTGCCTGCACGCCGCCGCTCGGCCCCGTGATGCGGACGCTCTGGAGCAGGCTGCTGCCCGACCGGCGGCTGCTGCAACGGGCGTACAGCCTCGACTCCGTGGCCGAGGAACTGCTCCTCGTCAGCGGGCCGTTGCTGGTCGGGCTGCTGATGAGATTCGCCGCACCGGCGGCCGGGGTGGCCGTCAGCGCCGCACTCGTGCTGACCGGCTGCCTCGCGCTGGTCTCCTCCCCGGCCGTCCGCGCCATGCCGGGGCGTGCGCGCGCGGTGGCCCGGCCCGTACCGGACGGGCACGGCGGTCAGGAGGGGCAGGAGGGGCAGGAGGGGCAGGCCGAGCGGAAGCGGCGGGAGCGCAAGCGGCTGCGGGTGACACCGGATCTGCGCCGTGCCGTCCTCGCCTCGGCGGGAGTGGGCCTGTGCCTGGGCGCACTGGAGCTGCTCGCGGTGGCTTTCGCCGAGCAGCGCCACCAGGCGGCGGCGGTCGCCTGGGTGCTGGCCGCACTCTCAGCGGGCAGCGCCGCCGGCGGTCTCGCGTACGGTGCCGTCTCCTGGCGCGCCCCGGAGCGGCTGCGGCTGCCCGTGCTCACCGCCGCCCTGGCACTGATCCTGGCCGCGGCCGGGCTCGCCCCCGGGCTGCTGGTGTTCACCGCGGTGGTCGGAGTCGCCGGGCTGTTCGTCGCCCCGGCGCTGACCTCGGCCTATCTGCTCGCGGACCAGGCCGCCGCCCCGGAAAGCCGCACCCAGGCCGGTGCGTGGGTCAACACCGCCCTCAACGCCGGGGTCTCCGGAGGCACGGCCGCGGTCGGCCTGCTGGTGGGGCGGCTTCCGCTGGCCGCCTGCTTCGCGGTGGCGGCGGCCCCGGCGCTGCTGTGTGCGGCGGGGGCGCTGTACGGGGCGGGCGGCCTTCGTCGGTCGACGCCGTGACCACGATCCGGGGGCCTGGACAGGGCCAAGGCGTCGTTTCCGTCGGCCGATGAAGATCGTTTGCAGTCCGTTACAGTGCGGCGTGACCCTCACCAGCCGTACCTCCGCCCCCTTGTCCGAGACCGTGCTCCTGGAGCGCAGTGAGGACGGACTCCGCCTGCCCCTGCTGCTGTGGGCGCCGGGGCCCGGCTGGCGGATGCTCTCCAGCGCCGTGCTGGGCGGCGGCTGGGGTGAGCGGCACTGGGTGCTCAACGCGCAGGTCACCCCGGGCTACCGCAGGCCGGATCCGGCCGCGCACCTGGCGGCCCTGGCCGCCGAGGCGGGCGCCGAGGGGCCGGGGGTGGGACTGATGACCGCGGCGGAGGTGACGGACCGGTGCTGGGCTGCGGACGAGGGCGCGGAGGCCCTGGTCACCGCCGGGGTGGGGGTGCACGGGTGGGCCGCGGCCCCTGTGCCCGTGCCTGCCGCACGTCCCGGCCCGCCCCGTGCGGGGACGGTCAACATCGTCGTCGCGCTGCCCGTGCCGCTGAGTACGGGCGCCCTCGTCAACGCCGTCACGACGGCGACGGAAGCCAAGGTCCAGGCGCTGCGGGACGCGGGTTACGACGCCTCGGGCACCCCGACCGACGCGGTGTGCGCCGCCGCGCCGCTCATCGTGGACGGGCACCCGGAGGAACCCTTCGCCGGTCCCCGTTCCCGCTGGGGCTCCCGTCTGGCCCGCGCCGTCCACGCCGCGACGCTGCGCGCCTGTCTGGCCGACCACCGCCGCCGGGTGGGCTGACCTGCCGCCGACCCGATGCTGACCCACCGCCGCCCGCGCGTTCCCCGCCTCGGGGCGGCGGGGACACTGGGGGGAGGTCCTCAAGGAGGACCGGGAACTGGGGTGGGAGGGGCCGGGCGTGCTGGAGCGGTTGGATGAGATCTGTGCCGAGGCGCTGGCGGAGCACGGGTGTCCGTCGGTCTCGGTCGCCGTGGCCCAGCGGGGTGAGGTCGTGCTCGCGGAGGCGTACGGGCTCGCGGGACTGGCGGAAGGGCGCGCGGCCACGCCCGCGACCGCGTACCTGCTGGGCTCCGTCACCAAGCCGGTGACGGCAACCGCCGTGTGCCTCGCCGCCGACGAAGGGCTGCTGGATCTGGACGCCCCGGTACCGGGCGAGTACGGGCGCCGGGCCGCGCCGACGGCGCGGCAGCTGCTCCAGCACCGGGGCGGGCTCGGCGCGTTCTACGCCTGGGAGTACGGCGAGGGCGAGCCCATGGTCGATCCGGGCCGCTACACGGTGCTCCACCGCGAGCCGGGCACCGGCTTCACCTATGCCAACCTCGGCTACCGGGTGCTGGGCGGACTGCTGGAGTCGGTGACCGGGCAGCCGCTCGGCGCCTTCGTCCGGGAGCGGGTGTTCGAGCCGCTGGGCCTGCACGGCAGCCACCTGGGGCGTACGTATCCGGGCCCCGCGCCGTCGGCGGTCCGGTACACCGTCGACGGGCGCGCCTACCCGGATTACGGCTGCGGCCACCCCGGAGCCACCCTCGGCTGGGCCCCCGCCGGTGAGCTGGCCCTCTTCGCGCAGTCGTATGAGCGTCTGCTGAGGCCGGAGACGGCCGCCGCCGTGCGCGCCGCGCCGCCGCTGAACGCGCGGGTTGGATACGGGCTGGGCTGGAGCGTGTCGTACGGGGGCACTCCGGTGGTGCTCAGCCACAGCGGTGGCGGGGGAGGAGTGGCGGCGATGGTGGTCGCGGTGCCCGAGCTGGGGCTCTCGGTGGCCGTGCTGTCCAACTCCACCAGCAAGGCGGCCCGCGACATGGTGCTGCGGTACGTACTGGGCGCGCTGGTCCCCGGGTACACGTCCGCGCTGACCGATCCGGGGGTTCCCGATCCGGCCCGGCCGATGGACCTGCCGGAGGGTGCCGTCTGGGAGGGCCGGATCAGCGCGCCCGAGCGGGAGGTGCCGGTCGAGCTGTGGGTGCTGGCAGGCCGTCGGATCGGGCTGCGGGTGGACGGCGTGAGCGTCACCGGCGAGGCGTCGGCCTCCGAGGCGTGGGCGGTGCGCGCCGAGGTCCCGTTGCAGCTGCCGACCGCCGACGCGCGGATCAACAGCCCCGTGCTGGGTCTGCAGCTCCGTCTCGAAGAGGGTCGGCTGACCGGTGTGGCGCACGCCTGCAAGAACGGCGACGGCGAAGGGTGGCTCGGGAACTTCCTCAGCCACCCCTGCGTACTGCGCCCTGGCTGAAGCCGACGGAGGGCCGTTCGGCGCGGGCGGGCGATTCCCTCGAAGGGGGTACGCGCTCGGCGCCGAGGGGTGCCCGTAGCTGTCGTCGTGCGCCCGCCAGGGATTACGGGACAGCCCTTAGGCCGAAGGGGCGAAGGGTGCGCGCAGCTGCGGCTCGTTCGGGTCCGGGTCTGGGCCGGTGGCGAAGTCTTCAGAGGTGTCGTCGGCGAAGTCGGGTGCCTGGAAGGGATCCGTCGTCGGCGGGCGTGTTTCTGCTGTTGTGGCGGAGATGACCGCCGGCTCGGGTTCCGAGAACAGCGAGGTTGTGTCGATGGGAATTGACTCCTTGGGTGCGATGCGTCGCGCGGTAATGCGTGACGCGGTGTGGTGCCGGTGTGGCACCCGTCGTGCGCTCCGGTCATGGGCGGACCGGAGGGCGCGGGGCGGGTAGGCGGTCCGGTCGGGCTGGTGGGAGCCCCGACCGGCCGCCATGGCCCCGGCCTGGCATGGCCGACGATCTCAGAGTTGGGTCATCTTGGTGAAGGGAGCCATGATCCGTTTCTGGACCGGGCCGAAATCTACAAGCACCGCGTTTTCGCCCTCGAGCCCGATGACCCGGCCGAGGCCGTGCTCATCGTGGGAGACGCGGTCCCCCACGGCGAAATGCTTCAGGGGCGGTGCGACCGGATTCTTGAAGGGGCTGGCGGGCAGATTGCGCCGGGTTGCGGCTGACCTTGTCATTGCCCTCAGTATGCCCTGCCGGTCCAGTGTACGGCCCCGGTGTGCGGTTTTCGATTGCCGCGAGGCGGCGCCGGGGGCGCGGAATCAGGGTGCGTAGCGCTGGAGTGTCTGGCCCATGGCGGCCAGTACGGACGCCTCCACGCGGTAGTAGACCCAGGTACCGCGCCGCTCCGAGGTGAGCAGGCCCGCCTCCCTCAACTTCTTCAGATGGTGGGAGACGGTCGGCTGGGAGACGCCGACGTCGGAAATATCGCACACGCATGCCTCGCCGCCCTCGTGGGAGGCGACCAGGGAGAACAGGCGCAGCCGGACCGGGTCTCCCAGCGCCTTGAACATCGCGGCGGTACGGACCGCCTCCTCGGCGTTCAAGGGGCGGTCGGTCAGCGGTGCACAGCACGGGATCACGACTGGTCCGGCGACAGGCTCCAGGCCGGGCTCCAGGCTCTCCAGCTCCCGGTCCGGGCCCGGAGGCGTGTCGGTTTCCGGCAGCGGTGGTGCCTTCACATTCGGCATGTGTCTATGTTGACACACGTCGAACCAGTAGCGACGGGGTGCGGCCGGGGACCTTCCCTGGTCCCCGGCCGGTGATTGCTTACTGCCCGAAGGTGAACGAGCTCTATTCCTGGGCATCCAGGTCGTCGGTGAGGAGGGTGGCCAGCTCCTCGACCGCTGCTTCCGCGCCGTCGCCCTCGGCGGCGAGCACCACGGACTCGCCGTGCCGGGCTCCCAGGGCGAGGACGGAGAGCAGGCTCCGGGCGTCGACCGGGGCCTGACCGTCCCGGCCTATGGTCACTCTGACCGGCTGTCGGGTCGCCGCTTTGACGAACAGCGAGGCCGGACGGGCGTGCAGCCCGCTGCTGGAGCCTACGGCGACGGTGCGCTGGTGCATGGGTCCACTCCTACGGGTTCGGGCGGTAGCTGGCTGGGGCGATGGCTGGTTGGCCGGTGGCTGGTGGGGCCGGTTGCTGGGTCAGGCGGCGACCGGCTCCTTGGCGGCCCCGGCTCCCTCGGTCGCGGGGCCGCCGGGCGCCCCGGCGGCCCCGCGTACGCCCTTGAGCAGGATGACCAGGCCCGCCGTGACCGCCGTACCGGCCGCGATGGCGATCAGGTAGAGGAAGGGTTCGCCGATCAACGGGACCACGAAGACGCCGCCGTGCGGCGCGCGCAGCGTGCAGCCGAAGGCCATCGACAGCGCTCCGGTGACCGCGCCGCCCGCCATCGCGGAGGGGATGATGCGCAGGGGGTCAGCCGCCGCGAACGGGATCGCGCCCTCGGTGATGAACGACGCGCCCAGCACCCAGGCCGCCTTGCCGTTCTCCCGCTCGGTCTTGGTGAACAGCCTGCCGCGCACGGTCGTCGCGAGCGCCAGTGCCAGCGGCGGCACCATGCCCGCCGCCATCACCGCGGCCATCACCTTGAGGCCCGCGGGCGTCGGGTCGGCCAAACCGCCCACCGCGAAGGCGTAGGCGACCTTGTTGAAGGGCCCGCCCATGTCGAAGCACATCATCAGGCCGAGGACGATGCCGAGGATGACCGCGTTCGAACCGGAGAGGCTGTTGAGCCCGTCGGTCAGGGCGTCCTGGAGCGAGGCGATCGGCTTGCCCACGACGATGAACATCAGGGTTCCCACGACCGTGGAGGCGATCAGGGGGATCACCAGCACCGGCATGATGCCGCGCAGGGTGGGATGTACCTTGACCCGCTGGATCGCCATCACCACCGCACCGGCCAGCAGACCGGCGACGAGGCCGCCCAGGAAGCCGGCGTCGATGGTGAGGGCGATGGCGCCGCCGACGAAGCCCGGCACAAGCCCTGGCCGGTCCGCCATGCCGAAGGCGATGTAGCCCGCGAGCACGGGCACCAGGAAGCCGAAGGCGGTGCCGCCGATCTGGTTGAACAGGGCGGCCCAGCTGTCGGCCTCGGCCCATACGAAGTGATCGGCGACGGACTTGGCGTCGGCGATCTCGTAGCCGCCGATGGCGAAGGACAGGGCGATCAGGAGGCCGCCAGCGGCGACGAACGGCACCATGTAACTGACGCCGGACATCAGGTACTTCCGCAGCCGGACGCCGAAGTGCTCGCCGCCGCCGCTTCCGCCGCCGCCCTCCCCGGGCGTGGTGGCGTCCAGGGCGCCGCTGATCTCACCGCGCCTGGCCTTCTGCCGGGCCTGCGCGATCAGTTCGGAGGCCCGGTTGATCCCGGCCTTCACCCCGGCGTCGACGATCGGCTTGCCGCCGAACCGCGCCTTCTCCCGCACCTCGACGTCGTGTGCCCAGATGACCGCGTCGGCGGCGGCGATGACGGCGGGGTCGAGCCGCTCGAAACCGGCCGAGCCCTGCGTCTCGACGCTCAGCAGGACGCCTTCGGCGCGGGCCGCGGTCTCCAGCGACTCGGCGGCCATGTAGGTGTGCGCGATGCCGGTGGGGCACGAGGTGACGGCGACTATCCGGAAGGGTCCGTTCGCCGCGGTCGCCTTCCCCGGCTCCTGCGCGGCCTCTTCCGCAGTCTCTTCTGCGGCCTCCTCCTCCGCGGTCTCCTCCGTGGCTTCCTCCGTCGCGTCGGCAGCCTCCTCGCCGCGCACCAGGGCCGCGACTGCGGCGGGGTCACGCTCCGTGCGGAGCGCACCGGTGAAGTCCGGGTTGATCAGCTGGCGCGCCAGGCTCCCCAGGATCGTGAGGTGGTCGCTGTCGGCCCCGGCCGGTGCCGCGATCAGGAAGATCAGGTCGGCCGGTCCGTCCACCGCGCCGAAGTCGATGCCCCGGCCGCTGCGGCCGAAGGCGAGCGTCGGCACCGTCACATGCGCGCTGCGGCAGTGCGGGATGCCGATCCCGCCCTCCAGGCCGGTCGGCATCTGGGCCTCCCGGGCGGCCACGTCGGCGAGGAAGCCTTCGAGGTTCGTGACGCGGCCGACGGCGCACATCCGCTCGGCGAGCGAACGGGCGGCCGACTCCTTGGTCTCGGCGGACAGATCGAGGTCGACCAGTTCCGCGGTGATCAGTTCATTCATCGCGGGTCTCCTTGCTCGTGGACCGCCTTGCGGACGGCCGGGGAAAGTGGGTCGCGGGTGCGCGCGTACTCGGCCGCACGGGTGCCGGGTGCGGCGGTCATGAGGTGGGTTCCGTCAGGGCGCGGTCCAGGGGGATGGCCGTGGTCGTGGTGACCGCGGAGAGGTCCAGGTCCGCCGGAGTCGGCATCACACTGCCGGGCAGCTGCACGGCAGCCGTGCCGTGGGCGACGGCCGAGGCGAGCGCGGCCGGGCCGATGCCGCCCGCGGTCAGGAAGCCCGCCAGCGACGCGTCGCCCGCGCCGACGTTGCTGCGGACGGTGCGGACCGTGCCCGCCCGCGTGCTGCCGTAGTACGTGCCGGTGCCGTCGATCAGCAGCTGCCCGTCGGCGCCCAGGCTGGCCAGGACGGAGTGGGCGCCGCGCTCGCGCAGCTCCTCCGCCGCCTTGACGGCGTCGCCGACCGTGGCGAGCGGGCGGCCCACGGCCTCGGCGAGCTCGTCCGCGTTCGGCTTGACCACATCGGGCCGCTCCCGCAGAGCCGCGGTCAGCGCCCCGCCGGAGGTGTCGAGGGCGATCCGGGCACCGGCCCGGTGGCTGCGGGCCACCAGCTCCGCGTACCACTGCTGCGGCAGCCCGCGCGGCAGGCTGCCGCAGCAGGCGATCCACGCCGCCGCCGCGGAGCGGTTCCGTACGGCCTCCAGCAGGGCCTCCGCCTCGGGCGCCGTGATCCGGGGCCCGGCCGCGTTGACCTTGGTGAGGGTGCCGTCGGGCTCGACGAGTGTGACGTTGACGCGGGTGCTGCCCGCGATCGGCACTCCGGCCGCCTCGATGCCGTACTCGCCGGCCAGCTGCGCGTGCAGCGCGCCCTCCGGCCCGCCCAGCGGCGCGACGGCGACCGTACGCTGCCCGGCCGCCGCGACCGCGCGGGAGACGTTCACACCCTTGCCGCCGGGGTCGACACGGTCCGCCGTGGCCCGCAGGACGGCGCCGTGCTCCAGCCCCGGCAGCTCGTACGTACGGTCGAGGCTCGGATTGGGGGTGACGGTGAGAATCATGCGCGTACTACTTCCGTGCCCTGGCGCTTGAGGGCGCGGGCGGCGTCGTCGGCGAGTCCGGTGTCGGTGATGAGCACGTCGACGTGCGAGAGGTCGCCGAAGCGGGCGAAATGCTCCTGACCGAGCTTGCCGGAGTCGGCGAGGAGCACGACGCGGCGGGCGGCCGCGATCATCGCCCGCTTGACGGCGGCCTCGGCGAGATCGGGGGTGGTCAGACCGCCCTCCGGAGAGAAGCCGTTGGTGGCGAGGAAGGCGACATCGGCGTTGACCTGACCGTAGGCGCTCAGCGCCCAGGCGTCGACGGCCGCACGGGTACGGTGCCGCACCCGCCCGCCGACGAGGTGCAGCGCGATGCCGGGGTGATCGGCGAGGCGGGCGGCGACGGGCAGCGCGTGGGTGACCACGGTGAGGTCGGAGTCGAGCGGTACGGCGGCGGCGAGCCGGGCAGCCGTGGTCCCGGCGTCGATGATCACGTTGCCGCCGGCGGGGAGTTCTTCGAGGGCGGCCTGGGCGATGCGGTCCTTCTCGTCGGCGGCCAGCGCGTCGCGTTCGGCGAGATCGGGCTCGAAGTCGAGCCGCCCGGCGGGGATCGCGCCGCCGTGCACCCGGTTCAGCAGCCCGGCCCGGTCGAGGGCCTTCAGGTCCCGCCGTACGGTCTCGGCGGTGACCTGGAACTCCTCCGCGAGGGACACCACGTCGACCCGCCCGCGCTCCCGGGCCAGGCGGAGGATCTCCTGCTGGCGCTCTGGTGCGTACATATCGTTTCGCGTCCGTTTCATGCCCGGGTCTGTGGTTTCGCCATGAGGTTAGAACCTTGCCACGCCAAAGTAAACACATCCGGGCATCGAGTGGACATGAAGTGTGCACGGAACGGGATTCGGCGCCCGCAGAGCACCCCGTCCGTGCCTGCCCGTACCCGCCCGCACCCGCCCGGCGCCCGTCTCGGGTGGGCGCGGGGTGAGCCCGCACCAGCATTCGAACGGACATTCGAGATTCTGGTTTATGGTGGAGAGAGGAGAGGGGGTGGCCAGGAGGCGCGGGGTACGGAGAGGAGCGGCAGATGGACTGCTTTACTCATCTGCACGTCACCTCCGGTTTCTCGATGCGCTACGGCGCCTCGCCCCCCGATCTGCTGGCCCACCGCGCGGCCGAGCGCGGAATGGACGCGGTCGCGCTGACCGACCGCGACACCCTCGCCGGTGCGGTGCGGTTCGCCAAGGCGGCCGCGCGGGCCGGAGTGCGGCCGGTGTACGGGGTGGACCTCGCGGTGGGGGAGCAGACCGAGCCCTCGAACGCTGTGCGCAGGCGCCGCGCGCCGGTCAGGGGCGGTTCCTTTGTCGACGAATCAGCACAACGGGTCGTCTTCCTGGCCCGGGACGGCGCCGCCGGATGGGCAGGGCTGTGCCGGATGGTGACGGCAGCGCACGCCGCGCACGGCGCGCACGCCCCCCATGGCGGCGGAGGCGGAGGCGCCGCGCGCCCCCAGCTCGGCTGGGAGGAGCTGCACACGGCCGGAGACGGGGTGAGTGTGCTGCTGGGCGCGGAGTCCGACGTCGGACGCGCGCTCGCCGCGGGCAGGCCGGACCGGGCCGCGCGGCTGCTCGCCGCATGGCGGGAGATCTTCGGAAACGGGCTGCGGCTCGCGGTGACCGGCTCCGGGCCGCTGCGGGAAGCCGCGCGGGCGCTGGGGCTGGCCGCACAGGAAGGGATCACCCCGGTGCTCACCAACGCCGTCCGCTACGCCGACCCGGGCCAGGGGCCGGTCGCGGATGTGCTGGACGCGGCGCGGCGGCTCATACCGGTGGACGGGCGGTCCGGGCTCGACGGCGGCGAACGGTGGCTGAAGGGCCCGGCGGAGATGGCCGAGGTTGCCGGGCGGGTCGCGGAGGCCGCCGGCTACCGGCGCAACACCGCGCACCGACTGCTCCAGCTCACGGAGGAGACGGCCGGGGAGTGCCGGGTCGACCCCGAGGACGACCTCGGGATCGGACGGGTGCACTTCCCCGAACCGCAGCTGGTGGGCGCCGGGCAGCGGACGGCCGAGCGGGTGCTGCGGTCGCGCTGCGCGGCCGGGATGGTGCGGCGGCGGTACGACGGCGACCGCACCAGGTGGAACCGGCTGGAGGAGGAGCTGCGGATCATCGAAGGACTCGGCTTCTCCTCGTACTTTCTCACCGTCGCCCGCGTGGTCGAGGACGTGAAGGAGATGGGCATACGAGTGGCCGCGCGCGGATCCGGCGCCGGGTCCCTCGTCAGCCACCTGCTGGGCATCGCCCAGGCTGATCCGGTTGAGCACGGACTGCTGATGGAACGTTTCCTCTCCCCGCGCCGGGCCGCGCTCCCGGACATCGACATCGATGTGGAATCCGCCCGCCGGATCGAGGTCTACCACGCGATCTTCGACCGCTTCGGCGAGGAGCGGGTCGCGACCGTCGCGATGCCGGAGACCTACCGGGTGCGCCACGCCGTACGGGACGTGGGCGCAGCCCTCGGCATGGACCCGGCGGAGACGGACCAGCTCGCCAAGGCGTTCCCGCACATCCGGGCCCGGGACGCGCGCTCCGCGCTCGCCGAACTGCCGGAGCTCAAGGCGGTGGACGCGGACCGCTACGGGGACCGCTTCTGGTCACTCGTCGAGGCGCTGGACGGGCTGCCGCGCGGTGTCGCCATGCACCCCTGCGGGGTGCTGCTCTCCGACGGCTCACTGCGCGCCCGCACCCCCGTGGTGCCCACCAGCGGCGAGAACCTGCCGATGTCGCAGTTCGACAAGGAGGACGTGGAGGATCTGGGCCTGCTCAAGCTGGACGTGCTGGGTGTGCGGATGCAGTCCGCGATGGCGTACGCGGTACAGGAGATCGAGCGGGCGGACGGGGAACACGTAGACCTGGACGCCGTACCGCAGCAGGACCCGGAGACCTACGAGCTGATCCGGTCGTCGGAGACGCTCGGCTGCTTCCAGATCGAGTCGCCGGGGCAGCGCGACCTGATCGGACGCCTGCAGCCCGAGACCTTCCACGACCTGGTGGTGGACATCTCGCTGTTCCGGCCGGGCCCGGTGGCCGCCGACATGGTGCGGCCCTTCATCGACGCCCGGCACGGCAGGAAGGCCGCGCGCTACCCGCACCCGGACCTGGAGCCCGCGCTGCGCGAGACCCACGGCGTGGTGGTCTTCCACGAGCAGGTGATCGAGATCCTCTCGGTCATGACCGGCTGCGACCGCGCACTGGCCGACGAGGCACGGCGGGCGCTGTCCGACAGCGAACGGCAGGGGAGGGTGCGGGCCTGGTTCGCACAGGAGGCCACCCGCAAGGGCTACTCGACGGAGGTCGTCGAACGCACCTGGGCGATCGTGGAGGCGTTCGGCAGCTACGGCTTCTGCAAAGCGCACGCCGTCGCCTTCGCGGTGCCCACCTACCAGTCGGCCTGGCTGAAGGCCCACCACCCGGCGGCCTTCTACGCCGGACTGCTCGTGCACGACCCGGGGATGTACCCGAAGCGGCTGCTGCTGGCGGACGCACGGCGGCGCGGGGTGCCGGTGCTGCCGCTGGAGGTGAACCGGTCGGGGGTCACCTACCGGATCGAACGGGAGCCCGCGCCCGATGCCGCGCCGGGAGCTGGTGCGCCTGGCGCGGGCCGCTGGGGCATCCGGCTCGCCCTCAGCGAGGTGCAGGGCATCAGCGAGGCCGACGCGGAACGGATCGCCGCCGGGCAGCCCTACGACTCGCTCACCGACCTCTGGCGCCGGGCCCGGCCGCCGCGTCCGGTCGCCGAGGGGCTCGCCCGGGTCGGCGCGCTGGACGCGTTCGGCCCCAACCGCCGCGACATGCTGCTGCACATCGCCGAACTCCACCGCCAGCAGCGCGGAAAGGGCGCGCGGGAAGGGCAGCTGGCACTCGGCGACGCCGCGTCGCCAGACCCGGCCGGACTGCCGGACCTCGACCGCGACGAGCGGCTGGGCGCGGAACTCGGCGTCCTGGGCATGGACGCCTCCCGCCACCTCATGGGCGACCACGCCGGTTTCCTGCGCGAACTGGGCGCGCACTCCGCCCGTACGCTGCGCGAGGCGCGGCACGGTGACACGGTCCTGGTCGCGGGCGCCAAGGCCGCCACCCAGACCCCGCCGATACGCAGCGGGAAGCGCGTCATCTTCATCACTCTCGACGACGGTACGGGGCTGGTCGACTGCGCCTTCTTCGACGACTCCCACGCCGCCTGCGCACACACCGTCTTCCACTCCTGGCTGCTGCTGGTACGGGGCGTGGTCCAGCGGCGCGGACCCCGCAGCCTCAGCGTGGTCGGCGCGGCAGCCTGGGACCTGGCCGAACTGATCGAACTGCGGCGCACGGGGGGCCTGGAACAAGTCGCGGCCCGCCTCGCGGAGGGCCCCGGCGGGCAGGCCGGCGAGGGAGCCGACGGGCAGAACGGCGAGCGGGCCGACGGGCAGAACGGCGAGCGGGCCGACGGGCAGAACGGCGAGCGGGCCGGCCCGTCCGGGGAGGAGGACGACCCCACCGGGGGCCGCCGTATCGAAATGCCGACGGGCTACCGGATGCACCCCTGGGCCGACCTCCGGCCCGCAGGCGAACCCGCGAAGAGCCCCCGCAAGATGTGGCACTCCAGCCAGGGGAGCGCGGGATGACGAAACCCATGCGACAGCACGCGGCGGCGGCCACACCCGGGGCGGCCCGTCCGGCCCGCACGGCAACGCCCACCCCCGCCCAGACGCACCCCACCGAACCAGGCGAAACCGCCCCGTCATCCGGCGGAGCAGCGACGGCCGAGCGGGCGCGATCCATCGGCGCCGAGCCCGCGCCGGGCGGCGGGCCCGCTGCCGGTTCCGGTGACGCCCCTGCCCCGAGCCCGTCACCGGGCGCGTTGAACTCCGCCGGGGCGGAGGACGCCGCCGCAGGCGAGGCGCGCGGCGCGGAGGCCGGGCGCGCACCGCTGGCCGCCGGCGCGGGGGCGGGCTCTGCGGGCCCGCCGGACGGCGGCCCCGCAGGGCCCCCTTCGGCTGAGGCGCAGCCAGCGCAAGCGCAGGTGCTCTATGTGCACTTCGGCCCCGGGGCCATGCCGTGCTATCCGCAGTTGCTGGAGCTGCTCGGCGACATCACCCCCGTCGTCCAGGCGCTGCCGCCCGACGCCGCGCTTCTCGATGTGCGGGGCGCCCTGCGCTACTTCGGGCGGGACGCCGCCGGGCTGGCCGCGCTCATCCGTCTCCGCACGCTGGCCCTGCACGGCGTCGACTGCACCGTCGGCGTCGCGGCCAATCCGCTGCTCGCCCGGATGGCCGCATACGACGGGCCGCCGGGGCAGGTGCGGTGCGTGCCCGCGGGGGAGGGGGAAGCGGCGGCGTTTCTCGCCGAGAAGCCCGCCGCCGCTCTGTACGGCGTCGGTCCGGCGACCGCCCGCACCCTGTGCGCGTACGGGCTGGACACCGTCGGCCGTATCGCCGCCGCACGGCTCGGCACGCTGCAGCGCATCCTCGGTGCCGCTACGGGCCGACAGGTCCAGGAGCGCGCACGCGGCGTCGACCCGTCCTCCGTCACCCCCAGCGCACCGGCGCGCTCGCTGAGCCGCGAATACCGCTTCGGCCGCGATGAGTTGGATGCGGGCCTGCGCCGACGGGCGCTGCTGACGCTCGCCGACGAGCTGGGCTTCCGGATGCGTACGGAGGAACGGGTCGCCCGCGTGCTCACCCTCACGGTCCGCTGCGCGGACCGCTCCACGCTCACCCGCACCCGGCGTCTCGACGAGCCCACCGCGCACACCCCGGCACTGACCGCCGCCGCCTACGCGCTGCACGACGCGCTCGGGCTCCAGCGTGCCCGGGTACGCGCGGTCGTGCTGCGCGCGGAGGAGCTCACCGCCGCCGAACTCGCCGCCCATCAGCTGTCCCTCGACCCCCGCGAGGAGAACGCCCGCCGTGCGGAGGCCGCCGCCGACCGGGCCCGGCTCCGCTTCGGCAGCACGGCGGCCCACCCGGCGGGCCAACTGGACGACGCCGCCTGACACGCCAGCCCGCCGCACCAGCCACGAGCCGCACGTGCACCCCGCCTGCTCAGGCGGGGACAGGCTCCTGGTCAGCATCGTCAAAGGGCGGGTAGCTCTCGCTGCCCATCCTCTCGGCCGCATCGACGTAGCCGGCAAGGGCGTCGCGGGACTGAGCGAGCCTGTCCATCTGATCGTCCAGTCGCCGCAGCCGTGACCGCATCGCGGCCAGCAACTCGGGACACCCGAGCAGCTCCGGGGCCTCTCCGACCGCACAGGGCAGCAGGTATGCGATGTCCTCGGAGGACAAACCGGCACCCAGCAGGTGCCGGATCTGCTTCACCCGCAGCAGGGCGTTCTCGTCGTACTCGCGGTAACCGTTCGCGCCGCGGTCTGCCTCCAGCAGGCCCTGGGCCTCGTAGTAGCGCAACTGATGGGCGTTGACGCCCGTCCGACGACTCAGTTCCCCGATCCGCATCGAACCTCACTTGACCTTCACACCGGTATCAACGTTGACGATGCTGCCATGAACAAGAAAACCGCTGCACCCGTGACCGTCATCGGACTCGGACTGATGGGCCAGGCACTCGCCGGCGCGTTCCTGAAAGCCGGGCATCCCACAACGGTGTGGAACCGTACAGCCTCCAAGGCCGGCCGTCTGGTGGCCGAGGGCGCACGGCTGGCGCCCACCGTTGGCGAGGCGCTCAAGGCAGGTTCCCTGACCGTCATCTGCGTCACCGACTACCAGGCCATGCACGAGCTGCTCGGCGCGGGCGATATCGAGCTGGACGGCACCACGCTGATCAACCTGACCTCGGGTGACTCGGCCCAGGCCCGGGAAGCCGCCCAATGGGCCGAGCAGCGTGGCGCCCATTATCTGGACGGCGCCATCATGGCCATCCCGCCGGCGATCGGGACCGCCGAGGCGGTGATTCTGAACAGCGGACCGCAGCCGGACTTCGAGGCACAGGAGTCAACACTCGAAGCGCTCGGCACCGTCACCTACCTTGGTGCGGACCATGGACTGGCGTCCCTGTACGACGTGGCCGGCCTGGCCATGATGTGGAGCGTGCTGAACGCCTGGCTCCAGGGCACTGCCCTGCTCAGGACGGCGGGTGTCGACGCCGCAACGTATGCGCCGTTCGCGCGGCAGATCGCTGCCGGTGTGGCCGAATGGCTGCCGGGGTATGCCGAGCAGATCGACAGTGGCTCCTTCCCGGCCGAGGTGTCGGCCCTGGAGACCGAGGCGCGGGCGATGGCGCACCTGATCGAGGAGAGTGAGACGCTGGGCGTCAACGCCGAACTACCGAAGCTGATCAAGGCGATGGCCGACCGTTCGATCGCCGCCGGACACGGCGGGGAGCAGTATCCCGTCCTGATCGGAGAGTTCGTCAAACCCCGCGACACCTGACCGGGACACCTGCCTTGCGCAGGGGTGGAAGGTGACCGGCGACGCCCGACGCCGTCGCCTTGGTCATGCGTTCGCCCCCCCCGGACCCCGCCAAGCGGATCACCTCGCCGGCGGGCCGGGAAGTGGGGGAGCCGCTCGGCGGAGAGGGCCCTGCGGACCGTTGCCGGGCGGTCTGCCAAGGGCGGTCTGCTAGGGGCGGACGTAGGGGCGGGTCATGATCTCCATGTTGTGGCCGTCCGGGTCGTCGAAGTACGCGCCGCGGCCGCCGAACAGGTGGTTGATCCGGCCGGGTTCGGTGTGGCTGGGGTCGGCGTAGTAGGTGATCCCGACCGCCTCCAGGCGGGCGATCATCCCGTCGAACTGCGCCTCGGGCACGAGGAACGCGTAGTGCTGCGACTGGATCGGCTCGTCGCGCTTCTCGTAGTAGTCGAGCGTCACGCCGTTGCCGAGGTCGACGGGCAGGAACGGCCCGAAGGGAGCACCGACTTTCAACCCCAGGATCGCGCAGAGGAACTCGGCGGACAGGTGCCGGTCGCTGGCGTAGACGACGGTGTGGTTGAGCTGGGCGACGGCCGTCGGCAATTCGGATGCGTGCGGGTACTGCTGGTCATCGGACATCGGTGAGGTGTCTCCGGGGCTTGTGATCCGCTGGGATGGGGCGCCGCGGCGGGCGCCGGGAGCAAGGACGCGGAGACGGGGGCGGGCCTCTTGCCCGCCTCGCGCTCACGTCGGCGCCGGGAACCTCACTCGTGCATGGCCCATGGCCGGCCCGGTAGTCACCCGGCCGACCTTAGCGACCTTCACAGACCGAGGCAACGCCGCTGATCCGCAGCGTGCAACATGGCGAGGCCCCCGCCGGAGACGGGGGCGGGGCCGGCCAATCCGGGCCGTGGCGGGATGGGTTCAGGCGGCGAACTCCCCGCACCAGAGTGCCGCTGCTGGGCTCGACGCCGTCGCCAGGGTCAGTGGGACATCGCGGCGCGTTCGGACTCGCTGCGCAGCACGCAGAATTCGTTGCCCTCGGGGTCCGTGAGGACGGCCCAGCCCGAGCCGTCGGGTTTCCGGTGATCGGCGAGGAGGGCGGCGCCGAGGCCCAGCAGCCGCTCGACCTCCTGCTCACGCGGACTCTCCGGCTGCAGGCACAGGTGAATCCGGTTCTTGAACGTCTTCGCCTCCGGCACCTGGTTGAAGTGCAGCAGCGGCCCCTGCGGCAGCATCACGTCGACTTCCGGGTCACCCGGCCCGTCCTCCGGGTGGAGTGGCCTGCCGGTCACCTCGCTCCAGAACCGGGCAAGTTCGTAGGCGTTCGTACAGTCGACCGCGATGTTCTGCACCACTGAAACCATGGGCGCGAGCATGCCCGAGCGCCCACTGCCCCGCTACCGGATTTCTCCCTGCTGCTGGACCGGGCAGCGCAGATGCTCCGGATGCGGCAACCGGTGACGCTCCGCACGCTGGTCGCCGGGACCGGCGTATCGACGATGGCCGTCTACACCTACTTCGGCGGCATGGGCGGCCTGTGGCAGGCGCTGCGCCAGGAGGGCTTCATCCGGCTGGCCGCCAAACTCGCCACCGTTTCGGCGTCCGCGGACCCGGTGCGGGACCTCGCCGCCCTGGGAGCCGCCTACCTGTCCAACGCCCTGGAGAGCCCTGACCTCTACCGAGTCATGTTCGACGCCGGCTTCGCACTCGAAGACGCCGACGCGGCGGACGAAGCGCTGCACTGCCTGGTCCGCACCGTCGAACGAGCCAAGGCGGCCGGCCGCTTCCGCGAGGACGTCGACCCCTTGGAGCTGGCCACGCAAAGCTGGACCATCGGCCACGGAATCGCCTCACTCGTCGCCACCGGCCCCTTGCCGCGCCAGGCACTCGGCCACGGCGTTCCCATGCTGACCGCACTGTTCGTCAGCGCAGGAGACCGCTCCGACCGATGCCGCCGGTCGGTCGCGAACGGCTGGGGTGAACCTGGATGCGGAGACGTGTCTCATCGCTGACAACCAGGTCGTGTCGTCGTGGCCTCCTGCTCTGCACGCGCCCTGAGCGCCTTCAACCCATCGGAGACCACACTCTGACCCGAACTTCCCCGGCGCACGCACGTGAGGATGCGGCGGGAGGGTGGCGGGTCGCCCTTCAGGGGCAGTCGGACTGCTCGTGGATGGGCGTCGAGGGAGATGAGGCGCGGCACCAGGCACACGCCGAGGCCATGACTGACGAGGGCCAGTACCGCATGCCATTCGTCGGCGTGGTGCACGGTGCGCGGGGCGAAGCCGGCGGCGGTGCACAGGGCGTGGGTGAGGCGGTCCTGGTCGTGATGAGGTGAGATCCAGGTCTCGCGCTCCGCTGCCGACAAGTCGACGCCCTCTTGCGTCGCGAGCCGGTGGTGCGCGGGCACGACCAAGTCCAGCACGTCTTCCAGCAGAGGTTCCTGGTGGAACCGGGCGTCGTCGATCGGTGGGCTGTCGGACAAGGGGGTCAGCACGGCGATGTCGACGCGGTTCGCGAGGAGCTGCTGGTAGCAGCCACGCGTGTCCGTCTCTGTGACGGTGGCCTGAGTCGGTCTGGCGGCATGCAGCAGGTCTTCAGCGGCGGGCGCGAGGAGCGGTCCGACGCTCGTGGCGAAGCCCGCGAGGCGCAACGTGCGACGCGAGGGGGCTCCATGCTGCGCCAGCTCGGCACGCGCCTCCTCCCACTGGGCGCACATGACGTCCGCGTGACGGAGTAGTACGCGCCCCGTGGCGGTCAGGCGCAGGCGCCGGCCGTCCGGTTCGAGGAGTTCCGCTCCGGCCTGGCGTGAGAGTTGTCTGAGCTGCTGCGAGACGGCGGACGGCGACAGACTCAGCGTCCGCGCTGCCGCCGTCACGGTGCCCTGCTCCTGGAGCACACGGAACGTCTGTAGGAGACCGAGATCAATCATGCAGTCATGCAACATGATTACATGCGGAAATGTGCGATAGACGTGCATGCTGCGAGTGTCGAAACTAGGAGGCATGACTGATCCTTCTGGGCAAGCTGAACGCAGGTGCCCTGCATGTGGCTGGCCTGCGGGGCAGTCCGAGAACGTGGTCTCCCGCCATTCCGTCTCCGACGGAACCATCGTGTACGCGCGCTGCGTCTGCGGTCTGCTGCGGGTATGGCACACGCCCGCCCCAACAGCCCCGCCTCGTCTGGTCGTCCCGGGAAGTGACCAGGCCCGAGAGGCGAATTGGGCCGTGGCTGCCGAGCCGGAGTGTCACCAAGCGTGAGCAGGACGGGCTCCCTGCGGGATCGATCCGCCGCCGAACGGCGCGTTGATCCCGTCGGTTACGGGCGCCGCTTGCCCGTCCCGGCCCCGTTGCTCGTACTGGGCAGCGTCATCAGCGTCCAGAGCGGCCAGGCACTGGGCAAGCAACTGATCGGCACCGCCGGGGGCCCTATGGGGGCCGTCGCATTGCGGCTGCTGCTCGCCGCTCTGCTCCTCCTGTTGCTGTGGCGTCCGCGCCGCCTGCCCGCCGACCGCGAGAGTCGTCTGCTGATTCTCGCCTTCGGCGCGGCGATCGCCGGTATGAACCTCGTCTACCTGGCCCTGGAGCGCATGCCCCTGGGTGTGGCGGTGACCATTCAACTGACCGGCCCGCTGGCGGTGTCCCTGGCGACCTCTCGCCGCGCACGCGATGCCGCCTGGGGGCTGCTCGCAGCGGCGGGGATCGCGTGCTTCATGCTTCCCGGCTCATCCTCCTCAGGCCCGCTGTCCGTGACCGGTCTGACCTTCGCCGTTCTGTCCGCGGTGACCAGATGGTGCAGCCCCACGCTCTGACGTTGGGACTTCTGGTGGCCCTGTTGTCCGCGGCGCTGCCCTACTCCCTGGAGCTGACGGCGCTTCGCCGATTGCCGGCCCGTGTGGTGGGAGTCCTGCAGAGCCTGGAACCCGCAGCCGCCGGCATGGCAGGCCTCCTGCTCCTCCACGAGCGTCTATCCACGCTTCAGTGGCTGGCCGTCGGCCTCGTCACAGCGGCCTCAGTCGGCGCCGTCGCCGTCCACACGAGCGGCCACGCGCGGGCTCAGCAAGGCGACGATCACCGCTGAAGGTGCGACGAGCCCTGGTCGGCCGGCCCCGTGCCCGCGACCTCCTCTGCGGCCTCCCGCAGGGCCGCTAGGCCGCGGGTGATCGGGGTGTGGTGGGCGCTGCCGCGGCGGACGCAGGCGAGGAGTTGGCGGGTGGGGGCCGGGCGCCCGCGCAGCGGGACCCGTACGACGTCGAACTCCCGTGGCACATACGCGAGCCGGGGCACCAGGCTGATTCCGAAGCCGTGCGCCACCAGCGCCGCGACCGCATGCCATTCCACCGCGCCGTGCGACATCCGGGGGGTGAACCCGGCGGCGGCGCAGGCCGTCAGGAGCAGCGTGTGCTGGTCGCGGGGGTCGCCCGCGCGGATCCAGCTCTCGGTTTTGGCCTCCGTCAGCCGCACGCCGTCCCGCCGCCGTGCGGCGAGGCGGTGTCCGGCCGGTACGAGGAGGTCCTGCGGCTCCTCGTACAAGGGCTGCTGGTCGAAGCGCGGATCGTCCGGCGGCGGTCCGCCGGGGGCGGGGATGACGACGGCGATGTCGGCCCGGTCGGTCAGCAGCAGCCCCATGCGGTCCTCCCCGGGATCCTCGGTCAGGTCGACGGTCATGGCGGGGTGCTCGCGGCGCAGCCGCTCCGCCGCCGGGGCGACGATCGCCGCGAGGGCGGTGGCCACGGCGGATACCCGCAGCCGTCCGGCGGTGCCGTCGCGGTAGGCCGCCAGCTCCGCGTCGGCCTCTTCCCAGCGGGCGAACATCGCGTCCGCGTGCCGCAGCAGTGCCAGCGCCGCCGGGGTAAGCCTCACCCGGCGGCCGTGCGGTTCGAGGAGCGTCACACCGAGGCGGTCGGCGAGCTGGCGGAGCTGCTGGGAGACCGTCGACGGGGTGAGGTGCAGGGCCTCGGCCGCCGCCGTGACGGTGCCTCGCTCGTACAGCACGCGCAGGGTCTGGAGGCGCGGATCAATCATGTGGCTATTCAACAAGATGCCGTGCTGAATCTTTCGATGGACCTGGAAAATCCGGCGTTCGAGACTGCCTGTCATGACCGAATCGATCCTCGCGGGCCTGTGGGCGGGCTACGCCCTCGCCATCCCGGTCGGCGCCCTCGCCGTGCTGCTGGTGAACCTGGCGGCACGGACCTCCTTCCGGGTGGGCGCCTCGGGTGCCCTCGGGGTGGCGACGGCCGACGGCTCCTACGCGGCGCTCGCGCTGCTCGGCGGCGCGGCGGTGGCGCACGCGGTGCGGCCGGTCGCGGGGCCGCTGCGGTGGGTCGCCGCACTGGTGCTCGTCGCGATGGCAGTGCGAATTGCGGTGACCGCGCTGCGCAGCCGCGGTGCGCCGGAGGCGCCGGGCGCCCGGCACCGTGGCCTGGGTGCGCCGTGGCGGGCGTATCTGGGATTCCTCGGCCTGACCCTGCTCAACCCGTGGACCATCATCTACTTCTCGGCGCTGGTGCTGGGCCGTCAGGCGGGCGTGGGCGGGGACGCGGGGGTGCTGGGCGGGATCGCCTACGTCGCGGCGGTGACCACTGCTTCCGCGAGCTGGCAGCTGCTGCTGGCCGCCGGCGGTACGGTGCTCGGCCGGGCCCTGACCGGTCCGCGCGGGCGGATGGTGACGGCGGTGGTGTCGAGCGTGGTGATCACGGCCCTCGCGGTGGGTCTGCTCCTGCTGCCCGCGTGAGGCGGATGCCCGGCGGGCCGGCCACTCGCCGCGCCCGCTTCCCGCGCCGCGCCCCGCTCACCCGTGGGCCAGGCGCTCAGCCGTACAGCTTCTCCGCGTACTTCGGCCCGTAGTAGTCCTCCAGGAACTCCAGCGAATCGCCCTGCCGGTCGAGGGCCTTGGCGATACGGGCCCGGCTCGGCACCGCCTCCGGATGCCAGGTCTCCGGCTGCCAGGCGTGGGAGCGCAGAAACGCCTTGGAGCAGTGGTGGAAGACCTCGTCGATCTCGACGACCACGGCCAGCTTCGGGCGGTTGCGCCGGACGACCATCTCGTCGAGGAACGGCGCCTCCCGCACGATCTTGGCCCGGCCGTTGACGCGGAGCGTGTCACCGCGGCCGGGCAGCAGGAAGATCAGGCCGACGTGCGGGTTGGCGAGGATGTTGCGGAGGCCGTCGACCCGCTTGTTGCCCGGGCGGTCCGGGATCGCGAGCGTGCGCTCGTCGAGCACCTTGACGAAGCCGGGCGGATCGCCCTTCGGTGAGACGTCGCAGGTGCCGTCCGGACCGCAGGTCGCTATCAGGCAGAGCGGCGTCTGCGCCAGCCATTCGCGGTCCAGCTCATGCAGGACGGGCCGTGTCTTGTGTACGGCATGCGTGGTGGGCTCGCCGATCAGCTCACGGAGTTCGGACTCGGACGTGACCTCCACAAACTCTGTTGTCATGGCACCGATACTACGATCCGCCCGCCCTGCACCGCCCTGCACCGCCCTGCACCGCCCCGCACCGCCCGCCCCGCGCAGGACTGCCCACGAACCTGCTCCCACGACTGCCCGCGGGGCGCCTGGCCGAGTTACCGTGAAGTATGAGCACCGCACCGAAGTACGGGGGACCGCTTCCCGTCCGGCTGCCGGGCGTGCTCGTCGCCGCGCTCGCCACCGTGCTGGCCGCCGCACTCGCGCTGGTGGTCGCCACGTCGACGGGAGCGCGGGCGGCGGACGGGCTCGACCGGGCTGCCGCGAACCTGCGCCAGGGGCCCGTCTACGTCGACCCGAGGTCCGCCGGTGAGCTGCACGGAAACGAGGCCCGTGCCCTGGCCGACACCATCGAAAAGGCCGATGTTCCGGTCTTCGTCGCCGTACTGCCCGACGCCGCCGAATTCGACAAGGCGACGCTGTTCCAGGACCTGCGGACCAAAGTCGGCATCACGGGTGCCTACGTGGTCGCGCTGGGCGACGACTTCTCCGCCCGCGCCGACTCCTCGGTGATGTCCCGTGCCGAGGTGGCGAACCTCGCCGGAGCCGTGGAGCGCTCCGATCCCGGCGACGTACAGGCCATGGTCACCGGATTCACCGATCAGGCGGTCCAGCAGGCGGAGGGCACGGCACCGGCCTCCTGGGAAGGCGCGGACGGCGGACCGGATGCCGGCGGTTTGGGCGCCGGGGGCCTCGCCGTGCTGACCGGTCTGGTCGCGCTGCTCGCCCTCACCGTCGGCGGCTCCCTGTTCGTCAAGGCCCGCAGCCGCAGGCAGCGCCGCGCCGAATGGGAGCGGCAGCAGCTGGCGACGCTGCGCCCCGTGGTGGACGAGGACATCACCGCCTTCGGCGAGGAGCTGGACCGGATCGACATCTCCCCGCAGACCGCGGGAATGGACGACGCGATGCGCGAGGACTACGCAAGCGCGCTCGATTCGTACGAGAAGGCGAAGGCGATGATGGCCGACGCGCGCCGCCCCGGTGAGGTGCGGAAGGTGACCCGGGCGCTGGAGGAGGGCCGGTTCTCGCTGGCCACGCTGGACGCGCGACGGTCCGGTAAGCCGCTGCCCGAACGCCGTACGCCGTGCTTCTTCGACCCCCGGCACGGCCCGGCGGCCGAGGACGCGCTGTGGGCACCGGAGGGCGGCACCGAACGGACCGTGCCCGTCTGCGCAGCCGACGCCGTCCGGCTGGCGGACGGTGCGGAGCCGATGGCCCGCGAGGTGGAGACGCCGTCCGGGCGGCGGCCGTACTGGGAGGCTGGTCCCGTCTACGGACCGTGGGCCTACGGCTACTTCGGCGGCGGCCTGCTGCCCGGCCTGCTGATGGGCACCATGCTGGGCAGCGCCATCGGTCCCTACGGCTACGGAGCCGACGCCGCCGGTGCGTACGGGGGCGGCGAAGGCGGCGACTACGGGGGCGGCGACATGTCCGGCTCCGACTTCGAGCCGGGCGACTTCGGCGGCGGCTTCGGTGACTTCGGCGGTGGCTTCGGGGGCGGTGGCGACTTCGGCGGCGGGTTCTGAGCAGCGGGCCGCACCGCCCTACTCGGCACCGCCCTACTCGGCGCCGGCAGCGGCATCCGCCCGTGCACCGGTACTGGCACCGGGCTCGCTTCCTGCCTCACCGCCCGCGCTGTGCGCAGGCCGCATGGCCAGCGACGCCGCGCCCAGTGCGGCCGTCACCAGCAGCGCCGTGCGCAGTCCGTACGAGTCCGCCGCCGCCCCCAGCGCGGCGGGCCCGGCGACGGTGCCCAGCCCGACGAAGAACACGGTGGCGCTGAAGCCCGTCGACGGCTGTGCGGGGAAGACCCGGTAGCTCCAGACGGCCAGCAGCCCGGAACCCGCCATGAAGGACGGCCCGTACAGCAGCCCCGAGACCAGCACCGCACCCAGCGTGCCCGGCGCCGCGCCCAGCAGGGCGACGGCGGCGGTGATGCCCGCGAACAGGCCGGTGTGCACGGCGCGCAGCCCGTACCGCGAGACGGCGTGGCCGGTCAGTACTCCTGCCGTGCCGGACAGGCCCATCACGGTCCAGAAGAGTGGCACGATGATGCTGCCCTCACCCGCCGCGTCGCTGACCGCCTCGACGGCGAAGGCCCAGTAGACGGCGCCCACCAAGCCGTAGAGCACCGCAGTCCAGAAGAGCGGCACGGCACGGCGGGTGGCGAAGGTGCGCAGCGCGGTGCGCTCCGGCTTTCCGGGCGGCTTCCCGTCCGGCTTCCCGTCCGTCGTCCCGGCCGTTTGCCGACGGTGCGGGCCCGTCGGCAGCACCCGGGCGTTGCCGACCGTGGTGAGCAGTGTCAGAGCGGCGAAGACCAGCCAGACGAAGCGCCAGCCGGTGTCCCGTGCCAGCAGGGCCAGTGGCCCGGCGAGGACGACGGCGAAGGCCGTACCGGTGGCGATGGCCCCCATCACCTTCGCCCGGAGCCCGGCGGGCACCATGCGGTCGACGGCATCGGAGTAGGGCGCCCAGGCCCAGCCTGGGCTGGTACCGGCCAGCACCAGGCCCGCCGTGAGCGTGCCGGGGTCGCGTGCGACGGACACCAGGACCATGCCGACGGTGGCCGACAGCCCGCCCGTCACCACCAGCGGGCGAGGCCCGAAGCGCGCGACCAGCCCGCCGACCAGCAGCAGGGCGGCCAGAAAGCCGACGTAGCCCGCGCTCCCGATCAGGCCCACCTGGGCGACGGACAGGCCGAAATCGCGGCGGAACTCGGGGAGGAAGAGACCGTATCCGTAGCGGGCGAAACCGAAGGTGACGCCGATCCCTGCCACCCCGGCCAGCCCGAGCCGCCACTGCGGGGGAAGCCGGGCCCGGGCCGGTGCCGGTGCGGAGGGGGGTGTGGGCGCGGGAGCGGGGGTTGGGGTGCGTACGGGGGCTGTGTCCATGGGGACCAGCCTGCTGACGCGGCGTGCGGGCTACCATTGGCGCAAATGACAAGGTCCCGAAGATTTACGCCAACCAGACGTACGCCAACCCCGGAGTGAGGCCCAGGTGAGCCGACCACCGGTCCGGGTCGCCGTGACCGTCCTCGAGGAGACCTCGCTTTTCGAACTCGCCGTCCCCTGCGCCGTCTTCGACCAGCCGGGATACACACTGACCCTCTGCGGGACGGCCCCCGGTTCGCAGAGCGCCGCCGGCGGCCTGCGGCTGGAGACCGCGCGCGGCCTCGACGCGCTGGACGACGCGGATCTGGTGATCGTCCCGGCCTGCGTGATGGGCACCTACGAACCGCCGCCCCGCCTCCTGCGCGCGCTGGCCGCCGCGCACGCGCGCGGTGCCCGTCTCGCCTCGCTCTGCTCCGGCGCCTTCGTCCTCGCGGCCGCCGGGCTGCTGGACGGGCGTACGGTCGCGACGCACTGGATGTACGCGGAAGAGCTGCGCCGCCGTCACCCCCGGGTGCGGGTCGACGCGCAGTCGCTCTACGTTGATGACGGCGACATCCTCACCAGCGCGGGCACGGCCGCCGCCATCGACCTGTGCCTGCACATCGTCCGCCGCGACTACGGCACGCGGGCGGCGGGGGAGACCAGCCGCCGCATGGTCGTCGCTCCGCACCGCGAAGGCGACCAGGCGCAGTTCGTACCGGCCCCGGCCCGCCCCGCAGCGGGCGGCCGTACGGGCGAGGGGCTGGCACCGGTGCTCGACTGGGCGCTGTCTCGGCTGCACGAACCGCTGACGGTGGTGGAGCTGGCCGGGCGGGCCGGGATGAGCACCCGTACCTTCGGGCGGTACTTCGCGCGGGAGGTCGGTACCACTCCCCTCAAGTGGCTCAACCGGCAACGGCTTACCCGTGCACGGGAGTTGCTGGAGACCACCGACCTGCCGGTCGACTCCGTCGCCGAGCGCAGCGGGATCGGCACGGGCGACGGCCTGCGGCAGCACTTCCGCCGCGCTCTGGGCACCACGCCCGGCGCCTACCGCCGGACCTTCCGTACGTAACACCGGGTTCCGGACTGGCGTACGAACATGCCCCGGTACGGTGTGCGGCGCGGCAACACCGCCCGCACACACGTCCGAGAGGGACCTACGGCATGGTCACGGCACTTGGCGCGGAAATACCGGTGAAAGACCTGCGTGTACTGATAGTCGGGGCGGGAATCGGAGGGCTGAGTACGGCACTCAGCCTGCACGCCGCCGGAGTGGGCGGCGGCATCACGGTCGTGGACGCCTCCGAGCGACTGCTGCCGGTCGGGGCGGGGATAAACCTCCAGCCGCATGCGGTGCGCGAGCTGACCGAACTCGGCCTGGGGGAGCAGCTGGCGGCGGTCTCCGCCGAGCCGCGTCGGCTGCTGCTGACCGACCGGCACGGCAACCGGATCACCGCCCACCCCCGTGGGCGGTTCGCGGGCTACCGATGGCCGCAGCTGTCCGTGCACCGGGGCGAACTCCAGCGGATACTGCTCGACGCCGTCAAGAAACGCCTGGGACCGGGCGCGGTGCGTACGGCGCTCACGCTGGAGGGCTTCGAGGAGCGCGCCGACGGCGTGACCGGGCTGCTCCGGGACCGGGGGAGCTCCGCCGGCCCCGCGGCGGAGCTGGACGCCGACGTGCTGATCGGGGCCGACGGCCTCCACTCCGCCGTACGCCGCCAACTGCACCCGGGCGAGGGCGAACCATGCTGGAACGGCATACGCATGTGGCGCGGCGTCACACACGCCCCGCCGCCGCTGGACGGCAGCACGATGATCGTCGCGGGCAGCTACCGTCCCGCCCGTGTGGTCGTCTATCCGCTGGGCGACGGTCAGGTCAACTGGGTGGCCGAGGTGCGGCTGCCCGCATCGTCGGCCGTGCCCGGCGCCGACTGGTCACGCCAGGGGCGACTGGCGGACGTGCTGCCGTACTTCGAGGACTGGCGCATAGCCGGACTCGACATCGCCGCGCTGCTGCGTGGCGCACCGAGCATCCTCGACTACCCGATGGTGGACCGTGATCCGCTCTCCCGCTGGGGCCGGGGGCGGGTGACGCTGCTGGGCGACGCCGCGCACCCCATGCTGCCGGTCGGCTCCAACGGCGGTTCGCAGGCAGTACTCGACGCGCGCGTCTTCGCCCGCGAGCTGGCCCGGGAGCTCGCCGGAGGGTCCAGACCCGGCAGCCCGTCCGGGAGACGGCCGGACCCGGCCGCCGCGCTCCGGGCGTACGAGACGGAGCGGCTCGGCCCGGCGAACGAAATAGCCTCCGCCTGCCGCGACATGCCCTCCGACCGAGTGCTGAACACGGTGGCCGAGAGGGCACCGGACGGCTTCCGCCACATCGGCGAGGTACTCACCGCAGCCGAACTGACGGGCATGCGCGAGGGTATGCGCCGCACCACGGACATGGACGTGAGCGCGCTCAACTCCCGCCCCTCCTGGTCCGTACGGACAGGCGCGCCCGGCGGATCCTAGTGCTTCGCCCCGCTCGCCGCCCTGGCACGGTCACCGACCGCGCTGCGCGGTCACCCGGACGCCGGGCACGGCGAGGGATGTGCCAGGCTCCAGGCATGCGTTACGTGATCATTGGCGCCGGGGCGATCGGCGCGACCATCGGCGGGCGCCTCGCGGAGGCAGGCCGGGAGGCCGTCCTCGTCGCGCGCGGCGCGCACGCCGAGGCGCTGCGGGCGGACGGGCTGCGGCTGACGACGGCAGACGGGGAGCGCGTACACCGCCTGTCCGTGGTCACCGGGCCCGCGGACCTCGGTGAACTGCGGCCGGACGATGTGCTGCTGCTGACCGTGAAGACCCAGGACGCGATCGCCGCGCTCGACGCGTGGGGTGACGCGGAGATCGCGGGCGGCGGCACGGCGGCGCAGCGGCTGCCCGTGCTGTGCGCGCAGAACGGAGTGGAGAGCGAACGCCTGGCCCTGCGGCGCTTCGCGCGCGTGTACGGGATGTGCGTCTGGCTGCCCGCGACCTTCCTGGAGCCGGGTGTGGTCTCGGCGTTGTGCGCTCCACTGACGGGGATGCTCCATCTGGGCCCGGCGGCGGGCGGGACCGGCAGGCTCGCCCACCGGATCGCGGCCGACCTGTCGGAGGCCGGATTCGACGCGCCGGTGGTCGAGGACGTGATGCGGTGGAAGTACGGAAAGCTGCTGGCGAATCTGGCCAACGCGATCCAGGCGGCGACTGGCCCGGAACCGGGCCAGGAGAAGACGGCGTTGCAGCAGCGGGCGGTCCGTGAGGGCGAGGCCGTGTTCGAGGCGGCGGGCATCGCGTACGTCTCGGAGGCCGAGCAGGCGGCGGCACGCGACGGCAAGGTCCAGCCGCCTCCGGGGGTGCGGGGCGGGTCCTCGTGGCAGAGCCTGGCGCGGGGCACGGGGTCGGTGGAAGCCGACTACCTCAACGGGGAGATCTCGCTGCTCGGGCGCCTGCACGGGGTGCCTACGCCGGTCAACGACACTCTGCGGCACGCGGCGAACATCTTCGCGCGGGAGGGGCTGCCGCCGGGTACGACGTCCATCGGTGATCTGACGGCCCTGGCCGACGAGGCCGCCGCCCGCGCCTGAGCCCGAGTCACCGGCGCGGTACGGCCCTCACCCCCAGGGTCTGCCGTCCGCGCCGGCCTTCGCGGACGGGACGGGTACGCCATGGACCGTCCGCGGGCTGCTGGAGGTTGAGGCTCGGCCGTCCTGTCCTCCTACGGGAGGCCCACCCGGACGACCGCCGTGGTCCAGTTCTCCGGAGTGCTGCGGTCGTCTCCGGTTTCGGCCTCCACGGCGACGTACAGCGCGTCGTCGGAAGTCGCGAGGGCCTGTACTCCCGCGATCACCGAGGACAGCTCCCCGTCGGACACCCGCTTGACGAGCTTCCCGTTGGTCGATTTCTCGAGGAGCTCCTTCTGCGCGTCGGATGAGGCTCCGCGCCAGCGGTACGGGCCCTCCAGAGCGGGCCGGTAGTACTCACCGCTGTCGGCGTAGTAGACCTCGCCACGCCCCGGGACGGCGGCCAAGCCGCCCCGCGGGCCGTCGGAGACGTTGCGCGAGATCATCGCGTCGCGCGCTTTGCCCGCGCTGTCGAAGGGCCCCTTCCCTTCGGTGACCCGGTCAGGGGCCGCAGCCGCCATGAACGGGCTCAGCGTGCCGTCACGGTCAATCCGCACGATCCCCGGGCCCGACCTCCAGTAGAGGCCGTCCTTACCGGACGCGAGCCAGCCGGAGTTCCAGTTGTCTGTGACCAGCACCTCCTTCGCCTTCGTACCCGCGGCCGGGTTGACGCCGTTCTTCACCGCCGGATTGGAGCGCTTGTAGGACTCGCCGTCCCTGGGCGGGCGCCCCGCCACCCGCTCGACCGAATCGCCGTCGATCCGGTGCACATAGGAGGCTGTCTCCCCCCAGTTCACCTGGTCGCCGATGTACAGGGAGCCGTCCTCGGCGAGCGCGACGCCGGTGATCTCTCCGGCGCAGAACTCCTTCACCGTTGTCGCGAGCGGGTCGGGTTTCCTGCAGGTCCGGACGACCTTGGTCGCCTTGCCCTCCGGGTTGACCTTCCACAGGTCGCCGGCCGCGAGGTAGACGGATCCGTCGGGTGCGACGGCAGCCTGCTCCGCGTCCGCCTCGTCCAGGCCGGAGACGGCAGTGCGCTTGGTGGCGCCGGAGGGCTTCCGCTGCCACATCACCATCCCGTCGTCCTCCTGCGTGAACAGGTAGACGGTGCCGTCGGGGGCGGCGGCGAGCCCCGCGTAACTGCCACTGATCTTCAACTCCCCGCCCTCGCCGGCGCCGTCCGCCCCGCCGCCGAGCACGAACTCGACGTTCAGCGGACGGTCCGCCTCGCTGGAGGTGACGTGGTAGACGGTGAATCCGGCGACGGCCGCGACGGCGACACCCGCGCCTGTCAGGGCCTGGCGCCGCCTCCGGGACAGCAAACGAAAGGAACGGATCATCGACGCACCCTACGCAGAACCACCGCGTCCTGCTGCTCCACGTCGCTGTCCGATGCCAGAGGGAGGGGGACGAAGACGGCCATCCAGCAGAAGCCGAACAGCCAGCGGCCGATGAGCCGGAAGAAACCGGGGCGGCCCCCGCCCTAGCGGCCGAGACCGAAGGTGTCGGCCAGCGTGCGGTAGGCGGGCAGGGGGATGTCGTTGGCGGGGTCCTCGGTGACCACCTGGAGGGCGAGGTGGTCGGCTCCCGCGGCGAAGAAGCCGTCGGCCCGTGCCCGTACGGTCTCGGCGTCGCCGAGGGCGAACACCGCGGCGAGCAGCCTGTCGCTGCCGCCCTCCCGGAAGTCGTCCTCGGTGAAGCCTAGGCGTTCCAGGTTGTTGGTGTAGTTGGGGAGAGCCAGGTAGCGCGACAGGTAGGCGCGCGCGGTGGTACGGGCGCGGTCGAGGTCGGGGTCGAGTACCACCTTCAGTTCCGGCGCCAGCACGGCGGCCTCGCCCAGGACGTCGCGGGCCTCGGCGGTGTGCTCGGGAGTGACCAGGTACGGGTGCGCGCCGCCTGTCCGGTCCCGGGACAGCCTGAGCATCCGGGGGCCGAGCGCGGCCAGCATCCGGCGGTCGGCCGGGACCGGTGTGGGCGACTCGTCCAGGGCGGTGAGGTAATCGGCCATCGCCGAGTACGGCCGCCGGTAGCGGTCGGTCAGGGCACCGTGGCTGACACCGAGGCCGAGCACGAACCGGCCGCCGTGTGCTGCGTTCGCCTCCGTGAACGCGGCGGCCACATCGGCTGGTTCGTGCGACCAGATGCTGAGGATGCCGGTGGCCACCGCGATCCGCGAGGTGGCCGCCAGTACGGGGAGGGCCTGCTCGACTCCGGGGCTGCCGCCCAGCCAGATGGTGCCGTAGCCCAGCTCTTCGAGCTCGGCCGCCGCTTCGGTGATCGCGCCGCGATGGGCCGGGTCCTCCGACCGCAGCGTGGCGCTCCAGATGCCGAGGCGTCCGAGGTCATGGGCGAGGGACTGTGTGGGCGTGGTGCTTTCCATGCCATGACCGAACCCGCCGCGCGGTGCGGCTATTCCGGGCGACGGCGTGTCCGCCGTCGGCGGGGCGCGGCGCCGCCCCGTCCAGCCGGACGCCGCGGGTCAATCGGGGTACCTTCCGGAACCGGCCCTACGGGACGGCCCTTACGACCTGGTGCACGATAGCCAGTGCACCAGGTCGTTAGCCGAGTTGCACGGATCGCTTGGCCAGTCCGCCCCAGAAGCCGTCGATGACGGTGCGCTGGGTGCCCAGGTCCGCTTCTCCGGCGCCGAGGGTGACGAACAGCGGTGCGAAGTGTTCGGTGCGCGGATGGGCGAGGCGGCCCGCCGGGGCGCGGTGCCGGAAGTCCAGCAGGGCGTCGATGTCGCCGCCCGCGAGCGCCTGACGGCCCCAGTCGTCGAACTCCCGTGACCACCCGGGGGCTTCGTCGGGCCCCGCGCCCCACATCAGACCGCTCAGATTGTGGGTGAAGAAGCCGCTGCCGATCATGAGTACTCCGGCGTCCCGCAGCGGTGCGAGGCGCCGGCCGAGCCGCATCAGTTCCTCCGGGTCGAGTGAGGGCATCGACATCTGGAGTACGGGGACGTCGGCGTCGGGGTACATCTCGACCAGCGGGACGTACGCCCCGTGGTCCAGGCCCCGGTGCGGATCGTCGTGCACGGGTGTCTCGGGGGAGTCCAGCAGGCGCCGCAGCCGGTCGGCCAGCGCCGGCGCGCCGGGCGCCGGATAGCGCACCTGGTAGTAGTGCTCGGGGAAGCCCCAGAAGTCGTACACCAGGGGCACGGTGCCGGTGGCGGAGAGGGTGACCGGCGCGGACTCCCAGTGCGCGGAGATCATCAGCACCGCCTTCGGGCGCGGCAGCCGGGCCGCCCAGGCGGCCAGCTGGCCGGTCCACAGGGGGTCGTCGGCGAGTGGGGGCGCCCCGTGGGAGAGGTAGAGCACGGGCATCCGGGCGGCGGCTGTGCGGTCTTCGGTCATGGCGGGCGGCACCTCAGTCGCGTACGAGAAGGATGATCCCCGCCGCGACCACGGCCAGCAGCACGGCGGCGGTGCCGTGCACGAGGCGGTGCGAGGGGAGCACGGGCAGGAGCCGGTCGGCGGCGAGGCGGCCGGGGCCGGCGAGGGTCAGGACGGCGGCGCCGACCACGAGCAGCAGTTCGTACTCCACTCCGGCGGGGGCGAAGAAGCCGTCGCCCCACCGGACGGCGAGCGCGTTGAGCAGGGTGCCGAGGACGGCGGCGCCCGCCAGCGGGGTGAGCAGCCCGGCGGCGAGCGCGAGGCCGCCGAACGTCTCGGTGACTCCGGCGGCGACGGCCATGGTCTCGCCGGACGGGTAGCCGACGGAGGTGAAGAACTGGCCGGTGCCCGTGATCCCGCCGCCGTCGAACCAGCCGAAGAGCTTCTGCACGCCGTGCGCGGCCAGGGTGAGGCCCAGGGCGAGCCGGAGCAGCAGCAGCCCGGTGTCGTGCGCGGGTGCGGAGGCGGGGGTGCCGGGGGAGGGGAGTGCGGCGGCGCGGGGGGACGTCATGAGGGGGACTCCGAGCTGGTCGTTCGGGGAAGCTGCTTCAGGTTGTTCAAATTCGAATAACGTCGAGGCTAGCGCGTAGTTGGAATTTGAACAACTGCGTAGAATAGATGCATGAACGAGACTCGGTGGCTGGACGAGCGCGAAATGGCAGCCTGGGAGGGTTTCCTCCAGGCGAGCAACCGTGTGGCCCGCCATCTGGAACAGCAGCTACGGGACGAGGCAGGGCTCTCTCATCCGCAGTACGAGATCCTCGTACGACTGGAGGCCTGCCCGCACGGTGAGATCCGGATGACCGAACTGGCCGACCTGCTCATCACCTCGAAGAGCGGGCTCACCTACCAGGTCGGACAACTGGAGAGGCGTGGCCTGGTGCGGCGCCGCTCCTGTCCCACGGACGTACGAGGAGTGCTGGCCGTGATCACCGACGAGGGCCGCCGGGTCCTCCGCGAGGCGGCGCCGGGACATGTGGCGGCCGTGCGCGCCTCGCTCATCGATCTCCTGGAGCCCGAGGAGCTGGAGGTGCTGGCCGGTGCCCTGGGCCGGGTCGGCCGCCGCCTCGCCATCGACCGGGCTCCCGGCTGAGGCCGCGCCTCCGCCCCCGCAGGGGGAGAATCAGCAGCGGCCCGCCCTGCGAGCCCCCGCCCGCGCACACCCTTCCCGAGCAGAGCCGGAGCGCACGTGCCCCAGCAGATCAGCCTGGACCCCACCTCGGCCGAGCCGCCCTACGAGCAGCTGCGCGCCCAGATCGCCGACGGGGCCCGCAGCGGACGGCTGCCCACCGGGCACCGGCTGCCGACCGTACGCGCCCTGGCGCAGGAACTGGGGCTGGCGGCGAACACGGTCGCCAAGGCGTACCGCACCCTGGAGACCGACGGGGTGATCGAGACCCGGGGCCGCAACGGCACCTTCATCGCCGCAGCCGGTGACGCGGCGGACCGCGCGCTGGCCGAGGCCGCGCAGACGTACGCGCACCGCGCGTACCGGCTGGGGGCCGACCGGGCCGCCGCACGCGCGGCCGTGGAGGAGGCGCTGCGCGCGGCCTTCCAGAAAGGCTGAGGCGCAGGCCGCTACTCGAAGCGCGCGGGGTCGCCCGCTCCCCGGCGTACGATCTCGGCCTCGTCGCCGGAGAAGTCGACGACGGTCGTCGGCTCGGTGCCGCAGTCGCCGGAGTCGATCACCGCGTCCACCACGAAGTCCAGCCGCTCCTTGATCTCCCAGCCCTGGGTCAGCGGCTCGGGTTCGTCGGGCAGCAGCAGGGTGCTGGAGACCAGCGGCTCACCCAGCTCGGCGAGCAGCGCCTGCGTGACGACATGGTCCGGGATCCGGACGCCGACCGTCTTCTTCTTCGGCTGCATCAGCTTGCGCGGCACCTCCTTCGTCGCCGGGAGGATGAAGGTGTAGCTGCCGGGCGTGGCCGCCTTGATCGTACGGAACACCCTGTTGTCGATGTGCACGAACTGGCCCAGCTGGGCGAAGTCCTGACACATCAGTGTGAAATGGTGCCGATCGGTCAGCTGCCGGATGGAGCGGATGCGGTTGATGCCGTCCTGATTGCCCAGCTGGCAGCCGAGGGCGAAACAGGAGTCCGTCGGATAGGCGACAAGTGCGCCCGCGCGGATGCTGTCGGCCACTCCGCTCATCGTGCGGCGCTGCGGGTTGTCCGGGTGCACATCGAAATACTTCGCCATCCACCGAGCTTATGATCTCTGCCGCCCAGGCCGCACCCCGGCCCGTACCGCGTGCCGTACGGACCGGGGCGGCGGACTCCGGCGACCTCCTACAGCCTGTTCACCGCCGTGATGGTGGTCTTGCGGAAGTCCTGGACGGGCGCGTCCGCGAGGGTGCCGATCTGGCCCCAGTGGATGGCGGTCACGGTGGTGCCGTCCCGCCCGACGCCGAAGAGATGGACATTGTGCGAGGAGTTGGGCTGCGCGACGTACACGCCGTACAGATGTGCGCCGTCCCCTGCGTCCACCTTGCCGTAGTCGTTCCAGGAGGCGGTGCCGCCCGGATTTGCGCTGAGCCAGTCACCGGCGCATTCCGCGACGGACTCCTCCAGCTCGGCGGCGACCTCGGCTGCCTCCTCGGTGCTTCGCGCGGTGACGCTGACCTGGACCGCGCCGGTGTCCAGATCCGTGCTGAACGTGCGGTGGTAGCTGTCGCCCTCCTCCCGCAGGGCGTCGTCATCCAGACAGAAGGGCAGCGGGTCGGGCAGCCCCTCCGTGACATCGCCCGCCCGCCACTCGGACGACGGGTGCGGCGGCAGCTCCTCGGCCTCCAGGAAGCCGGGCGCGGGAGCGACCGGGCGCTCCTTCGCCAGGCTCTGCCCGGCGGTGGCGAGGCTCATCCCGAAGGCGGCGGAGGCGACGGCAGCACAGGCCGCGATGGTGCGGAATCGGTGAGAACGCATGGTCAAAACCTTCCCCCAAGAAGAATCTCTCTTCACAGGGACACCTCGGACGGCAGCAGGGTTGTACTCCCCGAGGGTGATTGCGGGAACGCGTACGGCCCGTACGGCCCAGCGCGGTGAGGGCCGTACGGGCGGGCGTCAGAGGTACAGCCCCGCGTCGGCGCGGTCACCCTGGAAGGGCACCGATGCCGGCGAGGTGCCCCGGCGCAGGGCGAACAGCTCGGCCAGCGTCGCGCCGTCCCGCCCGATTCCCTCCTCCGTACCGAGCCAGTCGACCGCCTCACCGCGGGTCAGCTTGCCGACCTCGATCCGCGCCAGGCACCGGCCGGGCCGTACGACCGCCGGGTGCAGCCGCTCCAGGTCCTCGTTGGTGGTGACCCCGACCAGTACGTTGCGGCCCTGGCCGAGCAGCCCGTCCGTCAGGTTCAGCAGCCGGGAGAGGGCCTGGCCCGCCGCGTACTTGGCCTCGCCGCGGATCAGCTCGTCGCAGTCCTCCAGCAGCAGCAGCCGCCAGCGCTCCTGGCCCGACTCGGAGTCGTCCGCCCCGATCGCGATGTCCATCAGATAGCCGATGTCGTTGAACAGCCGCTCCGGGTCCAGTACACAGTCCACCTGGCACCAGTCCCGCCACGAGCGGGCAAGTGTGCGCAGGGCGGAGGTCTTGCCCGTACCGGGCGGCCCGTGCAGCAGCAGGAGCCGACCGGAGACGGCGTCCGGGGTGATCTTCATCAGCTCGCCCATGGCGTCGGCGACCGGGGCGGTGTAGTTCGCGCTGACCTCCTGCCAGGTGCCGGCGGTGATGGTGCGGGTGGTGCGGTAGGGGCCGCGCCGGGGCGACTGGTACCAGAAGCCCATCGAGACGTTCTCGGGCTGCGGCTCCGGCTCGTCCTCCGCGCCGTCGACCGCCTGCTTCAGGCGCTCCTCGGCCAGTTCGCCGCTGACCGCAGTGACCGTGACGTCCGCGCCGTCGTTCCACCGGGAGACCAGTATCGTCCAGCCCTCGCCCTCGGCCAGCACCGTGCTGCGGTCGTCGTCCTGCGCGTCCCGCAGCACGGTCGCGCCCGGCGGCAGCAGGGTGTGGTCCTTCTTCACCCGGCTCACCGAGTGGCTGCGCGAAGAGGGCTGCTCCCCGGTGGTGAAGCGGCCCAGGAAGAGGGCGTCGAGGACATCCGAGGGGGAGTCGTTGTCGTCGAGGTTCAGCCGGAGGGGCAGCGAGCGCTCGGCGGGTGCCTGAGCGGATGCCTGAGTGGACGCGGGCGAGGGAGAAGGCAGGACGACGGGGCTCCTGTCGTCGGCGGGGCGGTCGGCACACATGGCGGTAATGATCCGGCATGGCCGCTGCCCTCGCACGTGCGTTTTCGCACAGCGTTCGTCAACAGCCCTGCGGGGTAGGTGAATCAGGTGACCGGGATACCGGAGTGTCGCGGACTGGCGATAGGGTTACTGTGCCCGGGCTGGTGCCCTCGTATGGGTGGGGAGTGTCATGGAACAGATAACAGTGCGCAGTAGGGCGCGCGTGCCCGCGATCAACTGCGGCACAGGTGCGACGAGCTCGCGCCTCGACCGGCATCTCTCTGTGCTTGCCGGTCCCGCGGTTCCGCTGGTCGAAACCGAGGAAGCAACCACGCTGATGCGGGAGATCACCAGGCGTGACACCGCTCCGAGCCGGTCGAAGACCCGGCGTGCGCGTGTGTCGCTCTTCGCGCCACTGCGCAGGTTGCGGCGATCGATCTTCGGTGGGCGCGGCTGACACTGGGCCGGCGGTGCCGGGTCCACAGCGTCGTGCTCGCGGAGCAGGGCGGGTGGGCTCGCCGAGCTGGCATAGCTGCCGGGGCCGAGGGGGACGGCCCGGGCAGTGCCATCCCTGAAAACTCCTCCCCAGGCACCCATATCCCCCGGCATCCCCCCGGGTATCCCTTTTCTCCGAGATCAGTCCGGTGCGGCGTCCACGGTGACCGCGAACGAGAAGCGGTCACCCCGGTAGTGAATGCGCGCGACGTCCACCACCCGCCCGGACTCGTCGTAGGTCACCCCCGTGTAGTGCAGGATGGGGCTCAGCAGAGGCACCTCCAGCAGCCGGGCCGTCTCGGGGTCCGCCAGCCGCGCCTCCACGGTGTCGGTGATCCGGCTGATCCGCACCCCCACCGCGTCCCGCAGCACCTTGGTCATCGGCCAGCCGCGTTCCAGATCGGCCGCTTCGACATGCGCGGCGACCTCGGGGTGTATCAGGTTCTCCGCCCAGTTCGTCGGCTCTCCGCTCTCCCGGTCGCGGCGCAGCCTGCGATAGGTCATCGTCTCGGCGATGTCCGGGAAGTAGGAGGCCAGCTCGGGCGGGACCGCGCCGACGCGGTGGTGCAGCAGCGTGGTCTCCTCGCCGGACTGCTGGGCCACGATGGCGTCCACCGAGCCCAGTACCCGCACCGTACGGGCGCGGCGGGTGGCGGGCTCGATGAAGGTGCCGCGCCGCCGGTGCCGGCTGATCAGCCCCTCCGTCTCCAGCTCCTTGAGGGCCTGGCGCATGGTCAGCACGCTGACGCCGTAGTGCGCCGCCAGCCGGTCCTCGGTCGGCAGGCGGAGCGGCGCGTCCGCGGTGCGGCCCAGTATCGAGGCACGCAGGGACTGCGAGACCTGATACCAGAGGGGCAGTTTCCGGTTCAGACTGAGCGAGTCAGGAGCAAAAACGGTCAAGACGGCTCCGAAGGGCTCCGGTTATGAGCGGAAATGGCGTTCGAGACCCTGCCATACCTGGTCGTACCCCTGTTGCAGGCGGCTCGTGTCCAGCGCCTGCGGAGTGGCCGTCACCGGCCAACGAGTCTCGAACATGATAGCGAGACCGTTGTCCACCTTCTGCGGCTTCAGCTCGGCGGCGCTGGCCGCCTCGAAGGTCTCCCGGTCCGGTCCGTGTGCCGACATCATGTTGTGCAGCGAGCCGCCGCCGGGCACGAAGCCCTCGGCCTTGGCGTCGTACGCCCCCTCGATCAGGCCCATGTACTCGCTCATCACGTTCCGGTGGAAGTAGGGCGGCCGGAAGGTGTCCTCGCCCACCAGCCAGCGCGGAGCGAAGACGACGAAGTCGACCCCCGCCAGTCCCGGGGTGTCGGAGGGGGAGGTGAGCACCGTGAAGATCGAGGGATCCGGGTGGTCGTAGCTGATGCTGCCCAGCACGTTGAAGCGGCGCAGGTCATAGACGTAGGGCACGTGGTTGCCGTGCCAGGCCACCACATCCAGCGGGGAGTGGTCGTAGGTCGCCGTCCAGAGGTTGCCGCAGAACTTGCTGACCACCTCGACCGGCCGGTCCTCGTCCTCGTACGCCGCCACCGGCGCCAGGAAGTCCCGCGCGTTCGCGAGCCCGTTGGCACCGATCGGGCCCAGGTCGGGGAGGGCGAACGGGCGGCCGTAGTTCTCGCAGACGTACCCCCGCACCAGGGCGTCCAGCGGCTCGACCCGGAAGCGCACGCCGCGCGGGATCAGCGCGGCGTCTCCGGGCTCGGCGCGCAGCAGCCCGAACTCGGTGCGCAGCAGCAGCCCGCCGCGCTCCGGCACGATCAGCAGTTCGCCGTCGGCGTCACTGAAGACCCGGTCGGTCATGGGGGAGTCGGCGGCGTACAGATGGATGGCCATCCCGGCCCGCTGCGCCGCGTCGCCGTTCCCGCCCAGAGTCCACAGGCCGGAGAGGAAGTCGGTGCCGGGGGCCGGGTCGGGGAGCGGATTCCAGCGGAGGCGGTTGGGGTCGGGCACCGAGTCGGTGAACGGGGCTCCGGCCAGCGTGCCGTTCTCCGCCCGCACGAACCGGGGGTGGGCCGCCGAGGGGCGGATGCGGTAGAGCCACGAGCGGCGGTTGGCGGACCGGGGCTCGGTGAAGGCGCTGCCGCTGAGCTGCTCCGCGTACAGGCCAAGGGGGGCGCGCTGCGGTGAGTTCCGGCCGAGGGGCAGGGCGCCTGGAACGGCCTCGCTGCTGTGCTCGTTCCCGAAGCCGGAGAGGTGGTGCAACCCCTCCGCCGCCTTGCGCGCCTGCTCGGTGCTGCTCATCGGCATTGCTCCCACCTCTAGATTCCTATGGAAGACCATAGGAATGGAGCTCCTGCTACGTCAATGACCCTGCGGTGCGGGAGCGAAGGCGCGGTGGGCGGCGGCGGCGAGGCTGGTGCGGCGGCGGTCGTGGTCGGCTTGCGGGTCGGCCGCCGTCGCGGTGTAAGTGAGGCTGCCCGGTGACCAGGTCATGGCCAGGGAGATCACCATGGAGTGCACGTCGGCCGGGGGCAGTGCGGCATCGATGTGTCCGGATTCCTGAGCCCGGATGACGGCCTGGATCTTGGGGCTTTCGTCCGCCTCGGAGAACAGGTGTCCGGTGGGCTTGCGCTCCAGGCGTGCCCAGGTGGCCAGCCGCACGAGCTGTGGATGCACGAGATAGGCGTCGTACAGGCGGACGGCGTAGCCGGGTAGATCCTCCGGTGTCAGCGGGGCGGCGTCGAGGACGCCTTGGACCTGGTCAAAGAGCACGGCGTCGAACAGATCCTCCTTGCTGCCGTAGTAGGCGTACATCTGCGCCTTGCTCACCTTCGCGTCGGCCGAGATGCGGTCGACGCGCGCGCCGGCGATGCCGTGAGCGGCGAATTCTGCGGCGGCGGTAACCAGGAGCCGCCGCCTGCTGGCCTGTCCCTTGTCCATGACCACATTGTCCATGACAGCACTTTAAACGAACTGGTTCGTTTGCGTAGCCGAGCGGCCGGGGTTACCGTCGAGCAAGAGGAACGAACCAGTTCGTTTGCATAGGAGCACTCATGACGACCCCCCTCACGCTGGACGCCTCGGCGCGCCCGGCCCCCGCCTTCCTCACCGAGGGCCCGGCCAAGAAGCTGCTGATCGACGGCGCATGGACCGCCCCGGTCGCAGCCAGGACCTTCCAGACCTTCGACCCCACCACCGGGCAGGCCCTCGCCTCCGTCGCCTCCGCCGGGCCCGAGGACGTCGACCTGGCGGTGGCGGCTGCCCGGCGCGCCTTCGAGGCGCCCTCCTGGGCGGACATCACCCCCTACCAGCGCAGCAGGGTGCTGCTCCAGATCGCCGACGTGATCGAGGCGCACGCCGAGGAACTGGCCGTGCTGGACTCGCTCGACATGGGCGGCCCGCTGTGGATGACCCGCTGGCTGGTGCACCACTCGGTGGAGGTCTTCCGGCACTACGCGGGCTGGCCGACGAAGATATACGGGCAGACCGCGCCGTCCGACCCGACGGTCTTCAGCTACACCCTGCGCCAGCCGCTCGGTGTGGTGGCGGCCATCACCGCCTGGAACGGTCCGGTCCTGCAACTCGCCTGGAAGCTGGGCCCCGCGCTGGCGACCGGCAACACCGTGGTCGCCAAGCCCGCCGCCTGGTCACCGCTGTCAGCGCTGAGGATCGGTGAGCTGCTGCAGACCACCGACCTGCCGCCCGGTGTGGTCAACATCGTGACCGGCGACGGTGTCACCACGGGCGAGGCGCTGACCCAGCACGGGGATGTCGACAAGATCTCCTTCACCGGCTCACTGGCCGTGGGCAAGCGCATCCTGGAGGTCTCCAGCAGGGACCTCAAGCGGGTGACGCTGGAGCTCGGCGGCAAGTCGCCGACCATCGTCTTCGCCGACGCCGACCTGGAGGCCGCCGCCAGGGGAGCCGTCGCCGGTTTCGCCCAGGGCAGCGGCGAGGGCTGCGTCGCCGGAAGCCGGATCTTCGTCCAGGAATCCGTCCGCGAACAGTTCCGGGAACTGCTGGTCCAGGAGATGAAGGCGTACACCCTCGGGGACCCCTTCCACCCGGAAACCCGGATGGGGCCGCTGGTCTCGCCCGAGCACTTCAAGCGGGTGTCGTCCTATCTGGACGTGGCCCGCGAGGAGGGCGGCACCCTGGAGACGTCCGGCGAGAGGGGCCACGGCCTCTACATGCCGCCCACGCTGATCGAGAACGTGGGGAGCGAGGCGCGCGTCGTGCGGGAGGAGATCTTCGGCCCGGTCGCGTCGCTGATGACCTTCACCGATGCCGACGACGCCATCGCCCAGGGCAACGACACCATCTACGGCCTCTCCGCCTCGGTGTGGACGACGAACCTCGAACACGCCCACCGCACCGCCGACGGCCTGCGCGCCGGGACCGTGTGGGTGAACGCCTACGCCGACATGAGCGCCGGAACGGTGCCGTTCGGCGGCTTCAAGCAGTCCGGTCTCGGCCGCGAACACGGCATCGAGGTCCTGGACGCCTACACCGAGACCAAGACCGTCATGGTCCACCTTTAGGGCGTGTTGGAGAAGTCCCGCCTGTCTCGCGGGGTCCGGCGCTACTTCTCAAACACGCCCCAGGGTCCGGCCCACGGCCGGTGAGTGACCCAGCGCACGCGACAGGCTGCTGACAGCTCAAACTAGCGCCGTTAGTTTGGGCGCATGCAGCCACACGACGGTATGTACATCGACGGCGCGTGGCGGCCCGCCGCGTGCACCGGCATGATCGAGGTCGTCAACCCGGCCGACGAGACGGTGCTCGGCGCCGTCCCGTCCGGCGGCGCCCAGGACGTGGACGCCGCCGTACGGGCCGCCCGCGCCGCGCTCCCCGGCTGGGCCGCCGCGCCACCGGCGGCACGCGCCGCCCGCATCGCCGCACTGCGGGACGTGCTGGCCGCCCGGCGCGACGAGATCGCCCGCACCGTCACCGCCGAACTGGGCTCCCCGCTCGCCTTCTCCCATGCCGTGCACGCCGGCGTGCCTCTCGCGGTGGCCGCCGGCTATGCCGAACTCGCCGCTGAGTACGCCTTCGAGGAGACGACGGGGAACTCGCGCGTCCTGCACGAGCCCGTCGGAGTGGTCGGCGCCATCACCCCCTGGAACTACCCGCTGCACCAGATCGTGGCCAAGGTCGCACCCGCTCTCGCCGCCGGGTGCACGGTCGTACTCAAACCCGCCGAGGACACCCCGCTCATCGCCCAGCTCTTCGCGGAGGCCGTCCATGAGGCGGGCCTGCCCGCAGGCGTGTTCAACCTCGTCACCGGACTCGGCCCGGTGGCCGGACAGGCGCTGGCCGAGCACGAGGAGGTGGATCTTGTCTCCTTCACCGGCTCCACCGCGGTCGGCCGCCGGGTCGGCGCCCTCGCGGGCGGCGCGGTGAAGCGGGTGGCACTCGAGCTGGGCGGCAAGTCCGCGAACGTCATCCTGCCCGGCGCCGACCTGGTCAGGGCCGTCAAGGTCGGTGTCGCCAACGTCATGTCCAACTCCGGTCAGACATGCAGCGCCTGGACCCGGATGCTGGTCGACGCCGAACGCTACGAAGAGGCTGTGGCCCTGGCGGCGGAGGCCGCCGCCAAGTACCGCCCCGGCGATCCGCTGGACGACTCCGTACGGATGGGCCCGGTCGTCAGCGCCGCTCAACGCGAGCGGGTGACCGGCTACATCGCCCAGGGAGTGCGGGAGGGCGCGCGGCTCGTCGCGGGCGGTGCCGGCGCGCCCGAGGGGTGTGAGCGCGGCTGGTACGTACAGCCGACCGTCTTCGCCGACGTCACCCCGGAGATGATCCTCGCCCAGGAGGAGATCTTCGGCCCGGTCCTGACGATCCTGAAGTACCAGGACACCGAGGACGCCCTCCGCATCGCCAACGGCACCGTCTACGGCCTCGCGGGCGCCGTCTGGTCGCGGGACGAGGAGGAGGCTGTCGCCTTCGCCCGCCGACTCGATACCGGGCAGGTCGACATCAACGGAGGCCGCTTCAACCCCCGCGCCCCCTTCGGCGGTTACAAGCGCTCCGGCGTCGGCAGAGAGCTGGGCGCACACGGCCTGGCCGAGTACCTCCAGACCAAGTCGCTGCAGTTCTGAGTTGCCCTACCCGGGTTGGAATCAGGCCGAGGTAGGACAACAGCTTCCGAGGAGCCACGCATGATCCGCGCCGCCGTACTGCCCGCCGTCGGAGCTCCCCTGGAGCTGGCCGCCATCGAACTGCCTGAGCCGGGCCCCGGCCGGGTACGCGTCCGCCTCGCCGCCGCCGGGGTCTGCCACTCCGATCTCTCGCTCTCCAACGGGACTCTCCGGCAGCCCGTCCCCGCCGTGCTCGGCCACGAGGGCGCGGGCACGGTCGTCGCGGTGGGCGACGGGGTCACCTCGACCGCGCCGGGCGACCGGGTGGTGCTCAACTGGGCGCCCTCCTGCGGAAGCTGCCACTTCTGCGCCCGGCTCTCCGAGCCCTGGCTGTGCCAGCACGCGAACGCCGCGACGACGACGCCCCATGCCCGTACGGCCGACGGCACGGATCTCTACCCCGGGCTGAGCGTCGCCGCGTTCGCGGAGGAGACCGTCGTCCCCGCACATGCGGTGCTGCCGGTGCCCGACGGGGTGCCGCTGGCCGACGCCGCGCTGCTCGGCTGCGCCGCCCTCACCGGCTACGGCGCGGTGCACCACAGCGCCCGTGTCCGGGCGGGGGAGTCGGTGGCCGTCTTCGGAGTCGGCGGGGTGGGCCTGGCGACCCTGCAGTCCGCTCGCATCGCGGGGGCGGGACGCATCATCGCGGTGGACGTCACCACGGGCAAGGAGGAGTTGGCGCGTGCGGCCGGCGCCACCGACTACGTTCTCGCCTCCGGCACCACGGCCAAGGAGATCCGCGCTCTGACCGGCGGGCACGGGGCGGACGTCGCCATCGAGTGCGCCGGACGCGGCACGGCGATCCGTACCGCCTGGAGCTCCACCCGGCGCGGCGGCCGTACGACGGTGGTCGGCATCGGCGGCAAGGACGACCAGATCTCCTTCTCGGCGCTGGAGGTCTTCCACTTCGCCCGCACCCTCTCCGGCTGCGTCTACGGCAACTGCGATCCGGCCCGCGATCTGCCGGTGCTCGCCGAGCATGTGCGGCGGGGGCGGCTGGATCTGGGCGCGCTGGTCACCGACCGGATCGGGCTGGACGGCATCCCGGCGGCGTTCGCGGCGATGGCGGAGGGGCGGGGAGGGCGCGCGCTGGTGGTCTTCGAGTAGGCTCGTTGGCGCGGGATGTCCGTCCGGGCGGCGGTCAGTCCGGGCGGCGGTCACTTCGGCGGCGGAGGGACAGGCCGTCGATCAGGGCGCGCAGTCCCGTCTCGAACGCGCCCTCGTCCACCCGCTGCTGATGCTCGGCGAGCAGATGAGCCTGGTCCAGATGCGGATAGTCGGCGGCGTACACCGCCGCGTCGTCCACGAAGCCCCTGGCGAACGAGCCGAGCGCCGACCCGGCCACGAAGTAGCGCATGAGCGCGCCGATACGGGTGGCCTCGGCGCGTGACCAGCCCGCGCCGGTCATGCCGCCGAACACCGCGTCCGCCATCCGCAGCTGGCTCGGGCGGCGGCCCGGGCCCTGGGCAAGGAACGGCACGATGTTCGGGTGCTCGGTGAGCGCCGCGCGGTACGAACGCGCCCAGCTCAGGAGCGCCTCGTGCCACTCGGTGCCGTCCTCGAACATCTCCACGTCGACCTGTGCGCACACGGTGTCGGCGACGGCGTCCAGAATCTCGTGCTTGGTGCGGAAGTGGTTGTAGAGGGAGGGGCCGCTCACCCCGAGTTCGGCGGCGAGCCGCCGGGTGGACACCGCCTCCAGACCCTCCGCGTCCACGAGGGAGAGCGCGCAGCCGACGATCCGCTCGCGGCTGAGCAGGGGCTTGCGGGGTCGGGCCATGCGCACATCGTAGAGCGCGCCTGTTCGGCCGTATGAGTGTTCGATGACCGGGTGTTCGGTGGCAGAGCCTAAGCGTCTGCTCAGTGGGCGTTGTATGGTAATCGCCCCGTGAGGGAGGCACTGCCGGTGCCGCGCGGCGAGCGAGAGGGCGGAGACGGTGGGCGAGGCAGCGGAGGAGTTCGGCGGGGTCACCCCGGACGCCGCGCGGCGGCTGTTGCTGGGCGCCGTCGAGGCGTTCGCCGAGCGCGGCTTCCACGCCACCACCACCCGGGACATCGCGGGCCGCGCCGGCATGAGCCCGGCCGCGCTCTATATCCACTACCGGACGAAGGAAGAGCTGCTCTACCAGATCAGCCGCGTCGGGCACGAGCGGGCGGTGCGGATTCTCAGCGCCGCAGCCGAGGGCGGCGGCAGCGCGGCCGAACGGCTCAGCACCGCCGTACGTGCCTTCGTCCGCTGGCACGCCGAGCACCACACCACCGCACGGGTGGTGCAGTACGAGCTGACGGCACTCGGCACGGAGCACTACGCCGAGATCGTCGGGATGCGGCGGCGGACCGAGGAGATCCTGCGCGGGGTGCTGGCCGACGGCGTCGCGGACGGCGAGTTCACCGTCGAGGACCTGCGCGGCACCGCCCTGGCGGTGCTCTCGCTGTGTGTCGACGTCGCCCGCTGGTTCCGCACCGGCGGGCCGCGCACCCCGGAGGAGATCGGCACGCTCTACGCGGGCCTCGCGCTGCGCATGGTCGGCGCCGGACCTACCAGAAGTAGCGGCTGACCGTCTCCGCGACGCACACCGGCTTCTCGCCGCCCTCGCGTTCCACCGTCACCTGCGCCGTCACCTGCACTCCCTCTCCGGCCTCGTGGACGTCGGCGAGGCGTGCGTGCGCCCGCAGCCGGGAGCCGACGGGCACGGGTGCGGGAAAGCGCACCTTGTTCACCCCGTAGTTCACGCCCATCCGCAAACCCTCGACGTGGAATATCTGCGGCACGAGGGCGGGGAGCAGGGAGAGCGTCAGATAACCGTGCGCGATGGTCGAGCCGAAGGGACCACTGCGCGCGCGCTCGGGGTCCACATGGATCCACTGGTGGTCACCCGTCGCCTCGGCGAACAGATCGATGCGCCGCTGGTCGATCTCCAGCCAGTCGCTGGTGCCCAGCTCCTCGCCGACCGCTGCCCGCAATTCGTCAGCCGAGGTGAAAACCCGGGGCTCCGCCATCCGTACTACCTCCCACGCACGCACAACCGGCATTCGTTGCCGGCCACGCGCGCGTGGCCGACGCGCTGCGGGGGTGTGGGATGCACACGCCCTAAGCGCTCGCTCAGCATGCGGGGGTGCGCACGGCCTGTCAACGGCCGGTGGCGCGACGGTGTGAAGCGGGGGCGTGGAGGGGTTCGGCCGAGGGGTCAGGTCGGCGGAGTGGCTCGGAGAGCTCGGCCGAGGGGTCAGGTCGGCGAAGGAGGTCTGCCAGGGTCAGCCAGGTGTGGGGGCCATGCTGCGGTAGTCGGGCCGCGCGGCGTTCTCCATGGCGGCGATCAGGCGGCGCAGGACCACCGCGAGCCGGGTGTCCGGCGGGGCGGTCGGATCGTCACACGGCAACAGGGATCTTCCGCCCCAGACCAGACGGTGCCAGCCGTCGAGTGCGGTCGGCTGTCTGATGCCGTCGTGCTTCTCCCGTCTGCGCCGGGCGGCGACCTCCGATTCGTAGGCCAGCCACACAGAGCGGGCCTCTTCCAGCTCCTCCAGGGCAGCAACCAGCAGTGCCGGATCCGGCTCGCGCTCCTCCGGGGAGAAGCCCGCGCTGGTGCACAGGTGGTGCCAGGTAGCGCGATGTCCGTACGGAGCGAAGCGCTCCAGACACTTGCGCAACGCCTGGCGCCGCTGCGAGGGCGTCCTGCTCCCATCGCGAACCTGCTCGGCGAGCGCTCTGAAACCGGCCAATCTTCCCACCTCCGACAGAGAGGAGCCGATTCGTCGAAGGTGTGACGCACCCGCGACGGGATCGGATCCCTCTCGGGGAGTCCGCTTCTTGCAGAGGGCGAGTTGCCCCAACCTGAATAACGGAACATGTGGGTCACCCGTTCCCGGTCGAAGCCACGAAGACTCTTTCCCCATGACATACCGACCGGTTAGTCTGCCGCGGGGCCGACAGTGAAGGGCGGGCGTACGTGGAGATCCTGAGCGGAGCACGGGTTGTCGTCACGGGGGCGGGGGCGGGCATCGGAGCCGCGCTGGCCCGCCGGTTCGCCGCCGAGGGAGCCCGGGTCGTCGTCAACGACCTGGACGCGGAACGGGCCGAGGCCGTCGCCGCCGAGATCGGCGGCACCGCCGTCCCGGGCGACGCCTCCGGCGTCGTGGGCTCGGCGCGCGCGGCACTGGGCGGCGGCATCGACATCTTCTGCGCCAACGCGGGAGTCGCGCCCGAAGGAGGTCCGGAGGCGCCCGAGGAAGTGTGGGACGCCGCCTGGGACGTCAACGTCAAGGCTCACGTACGGGCGGCACACGAACTGCTGCCCGAATGGCTGGAGCGCGGCAGCGGGCGCTTCATCGCCACCGTGTCCGCCGCCGGACTGCTGACGATGGTCGGTTCGGCGCCGTACAGCGTCACCAAGCACGCCGCGCTGTCCTTCGCCGAGTGGCTCTCTCTCACCTACCGCCACCGGGGAATCGACGTCCACGCCATCTGTCCGCAGGGCGTCAACACCGACATGCTGCGCGGCACCGGGACCACCGGCGAACTCGTGCTCGCACCCACGGCCATCGAGCCGGAAGAGGTCGCCGACGCGCTGCTCGACGCCATCGCCGGGAGCCGTTTCCTCGTGCTGCCGCACCCGGAGACCGCGCGCTACTACGCGGCACGTGCCGCCGACCCCGACCGCTGGCTGTCCGGCATGAACCAGATCCAGCAGAAGGTGGAGCACGCGGCAGGTCAGCGGCTCCGGCAGGAGGCAGCACATTGACCGGGTCGACGGACCAGCCGGTACCGCGACGGCTGCTGGCCGCCGCCACCCGGCTCTTCGCGGAGCGCGGGTACGAGCGCACCTCCGTGCAGGAGATAGTGGAGGCGGCAGGGGTCACCAAGGGCGCGCTGTACCACTACTTCGGGTCGAAGGACGATCTGCTCCACGAGATCTACGGCCGGCTGCTGCGCCTTCAGCAGCAGCGGCTCGACGCCTTCGCCGGCGCGGACGCCCCCGTCGAGCGCCGACTGCGGGACGCGGCGGCCGACGTGGTCGTGACCACCATCGACAACCTCGACGACGCCGTGATCTTCTTCCGGACAATGCACCAGCTCAGCCCGGAGAAGCACAAGCAGGTGCGCACGGAGCGGCGCCGCTACCACGAGCGGTTCCGCGCGCTGATCGAAGAGGGGCAGAGCAGTGGGGCGTTCAGCACCGAGACACCCGCCGACCTGGTGGTGGACTACCACTTCGGATCCGTCCACCACCTCAGCAGCTGGTACCGCCCGGACGGTCCGCTGACACCGCAGCAGGTCGCCGACCACCTGGCCGGGCTGCTGCTGCGCGCACTGCGGCCCTAGGCCACCAGGCCACCAGGCCACGACACACCGGAAATCCACAGGGCGGAGGCCCGCGATGAAGGCATGGCGCGTCCATACGAACGGTGAACCACGTGACGTGATGCGGCTGGAGGAGACTCCCGAGCCGGAGCCGGGTCCCGGCGAACTGCTGGTCCGGGTTCTCGCGGCGAACATCAACTTCCCCGATGCGCTGCTCTGCCGGGGCGAATACCAGACCCGGCCGCCGCTGCCCTTCACCCCGGGGGTGGAGGTGTGCGGAGAGGTGCTGGCCGCAGGCCCCGGCTCCGGCGCCGAGTCCGGCTCCGGCACGCAGGCGCGGCCGGTTGCGGCGGTGGGCACCCGGGTGATCGCCCAGCCGGTGCTGCCCGCGGGCGGGTTCGCCGAACGCGCGCTCGTCGACGCCGATACGGCCCGCCCCGCCCCGGCCTCGCTGGACGACGCGCAGGCCGCCGCGCTCCATATCGGCTACCAGACCGGCTGGTTCGGACTGCACCGGCGGGCCCGGTTGCAGCCGGGCGAGACGCTCCTGGTGCACGCCGCCGCCGGGGGAGTGGGCAGCGCGGCCGTCCAGCTGGGCAAGGCGGCGGGCGCCCGCGTCATCGGGGTCGTCGGTGGCGCGGCCAAGGCGGAGACCGCCCGGGAGCTGGGCTGCGACCTGGTCGTCGACCGGCGTACGGACGATCTGGTGGCCGTGGTGAAGGAGGCCACCGAGGGGCGGGGCGCTGACGTCGTCTACGACCCGGTCGGCGGCGACGCGTACGCCAAGTCGGTGAAGTGCGTGGCCTTCGAGGGCCGGATCGTGGTGGTCGGCTTCGCCAGCGGCGCCGTCCCCACCCCCGGACTCAACCACGCGCTGGTGAAGAACTACACGATCCTCGGCCTGCACTGGGGTCTCTACAACCGCCGGGAACCGGCCGCGGTGGACGCCTGCCACGAGGAGCTGGCCAAACTGGCCGCGCAGGGTGCGATCAGCCCGCTGATCAGCGAGCGGGTGCCGCTGGCGAGCGCGGCGGAAGCGGTGCAACGAGTGTTCGACGGTGTGACCACCGGCCGGGTGGTCGTCCAGCCCTGACACCGGCTCAGCCTGATCCGGGTCCGGCGCGCTGCCGGGCGCGGCTCTGCTTCCCGCAGCCGCGCCCGGAAGTCCCGCCTCAGGCGTACTTCTTCAACTCCCGCCGCGCCAGCGACCGCTGGTGCACCTCGTCCGGCCCGTCCGCGAGCTGGAGCGTGCGCGCCGCCGCCCACAGCTCCGCCAGCGGGAAGTCCTGGCTGACCCCGCCCGCCCCGTGCAGCTGCACCGCCCGGTCCAGGATGCCCACCACCGCACGCGGCGTCGCGATCTTGATGGCCTGGATCTCGGTGTGCGCCCCGCGGTTGCCGACCGTGTCCATCAGCCAGGCGGTCTTGAGCACCAGCAGCCGCAGCTGCTCGATCTGCACCCGCGCGTCCGCGATCCACTCCTGTACGACGCCCTGAGCCGCCAGCGGCTTCCCGAAGGCCGCACGGCCGGCCGCCCGTCGGCACATCAGCTCGACCGCCCGCTCCGCCATCCCGATCAGCCGCATGCAGTGGTGGATGCGGCCGGGCCCCAGCCGAGCCTGGGCGATGGCGAACCCGCCGCCCTCCTCACCGATCAGATTCTCGACCGGTACCCGCACCTCGTCGAGGACGATCTCGGCGTGGCCGCCGTGGTAGTGGTCCTCGTAGCCGTAGACGTGCATCGCCCGGCGCACTTCGAGGCCGGGCGTGCCGCGCGGGACAAGGACCATCGACTGCTGGCGGCGGACGTCTCCGGCCTCCGGGTCCGTCTTGCCCATCACGATGAAGACGCGGCAGTCCGGGTTCATCGCCCCGGAGATGTACCACTTCCGGCCGGTGATGACGTACGCGTCGCCTTCGCGCTGGATACGGGTCTCGATGTTGGTGGCGTCGGAGGAGGCGACCTCCGGCTCGGTCATCGCGAACGCGGACCGGATCTCACCTCGCAGCAGCGGCTCCAGCCACCGCTCGCGCTGCTCGGGGCTGCCGAACTCCGCCAGCAGCTCCATGTTCCCGGTGTCCGGCGCCGCGCAGTTCAGCGCCGTCGGCGCCAGCTGCGGGCTGTGGCCGGTGATCTCGGCCAGCGGCGCGTACTGCACGTTGCTCAGCCCGGCCCCGTAGGCGCGGTCGGGGAGGAAGAGGTTCCACAGCCCCTCCTTGCGCGCCCGCGCCTGCAGTTCCGCGACCGCGGGCGGCGTACGCCAGGGGTCGTCCTGCGCCGCGCGCTGCTCGGCCACGAGGGCCTCGGCGGGGCGGACGTGCTCCGCCATGAAGGCGAGCAGCCGCTCGCGCAGCTCCTGTGTGCGTGCGTCGAATGCGAAGTCCATGCTGCTCAGCCCTTCCGCAGGGTGGTGAGTCCGCTGTCGGTGAAGACGGGGACGAGTGCGCCGATCCGGTCGAAGCCGGGGCCGACCGTCCGGCCGAGCGTGAAGCGGTGGTGGATGCCCTCGCAGATCACCGCCAGCTTGAAGTAGGCGAACGCGGTGTACCAGCCGATCCGCGACACGTCGCGGCCCGACCCGGCCGCGTAACGCTCGATCAGTTCACCCGGCTCAGGATGACCCGGCGCGTCGCGCGTCGTGGCCACCGGGGAGCCCGGCATCTCCCGCTGCTCGCTGTACATCGTCAGCAGGCCCAGGTCGGTGAGCGGATCGCCGAGCGTGGACATCTCCCAGTCGAGTACCGCGGTGATCCCGTCGTCCTGACCCACCAGCACGTTGTCCAGCCGGAAGTCGCCGTGCACGACGGTCGGGGCGGGCGAGGAGGGCAGGTCGGCGCCGAGCGCCGCGTGCAGCTCGTCGATCCCGGGCAGTTCACGGCCGCGGGAGGCGTCCAGTTGCTTGCCCCAGCGCCGCAGCTGCCGCTCCAGAAAGCCCTCGGGGCGGCCGAACCCGGCGAGCCCGACGGCCTCCGGGTCCACGGCGTGCAGGTCGACAAGGGTGTCCGGGAGGGAGAGCACCAGTGCGCGGGTGCGCTCCGGTCCCAGCACCGCCAGCTCGCGGGCCTTGCGGTAGGCGGTGCCCGGGGCCTCCTCCATCAGATAGAACGGCGCCCCGAGCACCGAGTCGTCCTCGCACAGCAGTACGGTGCCGGGCACCGGTACGGCGGTCCCGTGCAGGGCGCTGATAACCCGGTACTCGCGCGCCATGTCGTGCGCGGTCGCCAGCACATGCCCCAGCGGCGGACGCCGCAGCACCCAGCGCGCGCCGTTGCCGCTTCCGCCGCTCTCGTACACCCGGTAGGTCAGGTTCGACCGCCCGCCCTCGATCACCTCGGCCCGCAACGGCCCGGCCGCCAGGTCCGGGCGCTCCCGGCCGAGGTATGCCGCGAGCCGTGCCAGGTCGAGTCCGGGCGGATTGTCCATGCTCATCGCGTGCGGCTCCTCTTCCGGGGGTGGACAGCCGGTCCGCACCGATCATGCCGACTGGTCGGTATGGAGTCCAGAGGCCGTACGTCACCGCAGCAGTACAACGCCGAGCGCCGTCAGTGCCAGCGTCCACAGTGCCGCCGACCGCAGCCGTCCACCGGCCGCCCCGACCACCGGCAGTTCGGTCAGTTCACGGACCCGCCGGTGCGCCACCACCAGGAAGGCAATCCAGACAAGCACCACCGCCCCGGCGGCGACGGCCCCGATGGCCACCGATCCCTCGAATGCGCTGCGCACCGCCAGCCCGGCCGCCACCGTGAAGGTGAGCGTGGTACGCCGCCAGGCGAGCCGCGTGCGCTCCCGCTGCGCACCCCGGTCGGGCCCGCCGCTGCCGGGGCCCGGCGGCGTCACGAGCCCGCCCGCCGTCACGCTCCCGCCTGCCCCAGCAGTACGGCCGCCACCACCAGCAACGCCGCCATCGCCGTCGCCACGCCCAGCAGCGCCGGGAAGCGCGAGACGGGCAGATCCTCGCCCCGGCGCATCGCCCGCTCGCACCTCATCCAGTGATGGACCGCCCGTACGGCGCACACCGCGCCGCCCGCCAGCAGCGCCACCGCGATCGCCGTACGCACACCCCACCGCATGCCGGTGAGGAACTGGTCCACCGCCATCCCGCCCGCGACCAGCGCGAGCGCGGTACGGATCCACGCCAGGAAGGTGCGCTCGTTCGCGAGGGAGAAGCGGTAGTCGGGCGTACGGCCCTCTTCCCGCAGCCGCTGCGGGGCGAACCACAGCCGCAGCGTGGCCGTCAGCCGGTTGATCATGGCCCGAGGGTAGCGGCCCCGCCTCTGCGGGCGCCGGTCCGCCGGTCACCCGGCGTCGTGCTCCCGGTGCCAGGCGTCCAGCCGGCGGTGGCACTCCAGCCCGTCCGGTACCACGTCCCAGCCGGGCAGCCGCCTTGCCAGCTCCTCGTCCGTGAGGAAGGCGTGCCACTGCACCTCCTCGGGCTGAGGCGCCACGGGCAGCGGGCAGACCACCTCGTACACGTTCAGAAACCAGCTGTGCTCCGGCGTTTCGTAGAGGAAGTGGCAGCGCCACTGCGGCGTCGGCAGACCGCTCACACCCAGCTCCTCCTCCGCCTCCCGCAGGGCCGCCTCGTCGTAGCTCTCGCCCGCGCCGACGACGCCGCCCACCACGACGTCGTACATCGAGGGGAAGATGAGCTTCACCGGGGTGCGCTGGTGTACGAAGATCCGCCCCTCTGGGTCCCGCACCCGTACGGAGACCGACCGGTGGCGCAGCCTGCGCGCCGTCGCCTCTCCGCGCGGCGCCTGCCCGACCACCCGGTCGTGTTCGTCGACGATGTCCAGCACTTCATCCGCCGACCTGCCGCTGATCTCCTGATCCGTCATGCCGCCATTCAACAGCCGGTACAGGGGTGTCACCGCCGCAGGGCGGGGGTTACTCTCCAGTCACCAACGGCGGCCGTGAACGGAAGAGCAGGTGGGCAGCATGGCGCACGACGCGTACGACGCAGAGGTGATCGTGATCGGCGCCGGGCTCGCCGGGCTCGCTGCCACCGCCGAACTCGTCGACGCCGGACGCAAGGTGATCCTCCTCGACCAGGAGCCCGAGCAGTCACTCGGCGGCCAGGCGCACTGGTCCTTCGGCGGCCTCTTCCTCGTCGACTCCCCGGAGCAGCGCAGGCTGCGTATCCGCGACAGCCGCGCACTGGCCTGGCAGGACTGGCTCGGCACGGCCGGGTTCGACCGCCCCGAGGATCACTGGCCGCGCCGCTGGGCCGAGGCGTACGTCGACTTCGCGGCGGGCGAGAAGCGCTCCTGGCTCCGGCAGCAAGGGCTGCGGCTCTTCCCGGTGGTGGGCTGGGCCGAGCGCGGCGGCTACGAGGCGACGGGGCACGGCAACTCGGTGCCGCGCTTCCACATCACCTGGGGGACCGGACCCGGACTGGTCGAACCCTTCGAGGCGCGGGTGCGGGCGGGCGTCGCACGCGGACTTGTCGACCTGCGCTTCCGGCACCGGGTGACCGGCCTCAGCCGCAGCGCGGGTGCCGTCGACACCGTCAGCGGCGAGATCCTGGCCCCGAGCGGGGCGGAGCGCGGCACGGCCAGTGGCCGGGAGGCCACCGGGGACTTCACGCTGCGGGCCCAGGCTGTGATCGTCACTTCCGGCGGCATCGGCGGCAATCACGACCTGGTGCGGGCCAACTGGCCGGAGCGGCTGGGCACCCCGCCAAGGCACCTGCTCTCCGGAGTCCCCGCGCACGTCGACGGCGAACTGCTCGGCGTCACGGAGGCGGCCGGGGCCAGCATGATCAACCGCGACCGCATGTGGCACTACACCGAGGGCATCGCCAACTGGAACCCGATCTGGGCCCAGCACGGAATCCGCATCCTCCCCGGCCCCTCCTCCCTCTGGCTCGACGCGACGGGCAAGCGGCTCCCCGTCCCGCTCTTCCCCGGCTTCGACACCCTGGGCACGCTCGAACACATCATGCGGACCGGCCACGAACACACCTGGTTCGTCCTGAGCCAGAAGATCATCGAGAAGGAGTTCACCCTCTCCGGCTCCGAACAGAACCCCGACCTGACCGGCCGGTCCGTACGCCAGGTGCTGGGCCGTGCCCGCTCCGGGGCGCCCGGTCCGGTGCGGGCGTTCATGGACCACGGCGCCGACTTCGTGATCGAACGCGACCTGTCCGCGCTGGTTCGCCGGATGAACGAACTCACCGGCGACCCGCTGATCGAGGAAGCGGAGCTGCGGCGCGAGATCACCGCCCGCGACCGCGAGATCGACAACCGCTTCACCAAGGACCTCCAGGTCACCGCGATGCGGGGAGCCCGCAACTACCTTGGCGACAAGCTGATCCGGGTCGCGACGCCGCACCGCCTGCTGGACCCGAAGGCGGGTCCGCTGATCGCGGTGCGGCTCAGCATCCTCACGCGTAAGACACTGGGCGGTCTGGAGACCGACCTCTCAGGCCGGGTACTCGCACAAGGAGGCGAGCCGCTGCCGGGGGTGTACGCGGCGGGCGAGGCGGCCGGGTTCGGCGGTGGCGGGATGCACGGCTATCGCTCGTTGGAGGGGACTTTCCTGGGCGGCTGCCTCTTCTCCGGACGGACGGCGGGCCGCGCGGCGGCGAAGGCGGTCGGCTGACCGCTCGGACGAGAGGCCCTGGTGACAGCGCGTCAGCCGAAGGTCAGCACCGGTTTCACCGCGTCCCCGTTCGCGGAGTCCCGGAACGCGTCGTCGATCTTCGCGAACGGGTACGGCGTGATGAGCCGGTCGAAGGGGAACCGGCCCCGGCTCCACAGCTCGATGAGCCGGGGGACGAAGACCTGCGGGACCGCGTCCCCCTCGATGATCATGCGCAGCGTCCAGCCCTTCGTCAGCGAGAGACCCGTCTCGAAGCTGGTCTCCGTCCCCGGCGCGGCGGCTCCGACGAGGCCGACCGTGCCCCGGATGTCGAGGGAGTCGGCAGCCTGACGCAGCACCGCGGGCAGCCCGGTCGTCTCCAGCGCGTACGCCACGCCCCGGCCGCCGGTGATCTCCCGGATCTGCTCCACGGGATCCCCGGCGTTCGGGTCGACGGTGTGCGTGGCACCCAGCGCGCGGGCGAACTCCAGCCGCGAGCCGAGCACATCCACCGCGATCAGCGTGGCGCAGCCCGCGACCTGCGCCGCCAGCAGCGCGGACGCGCCCACCGCTCCGGTGCCGAAGACCGCGATCGAGGAACCGGCGGGCGGGCGGAAGGTGTGGAAGACGGCCCCGGCCCCGGTCAGTACGCCGCAGCCGAGCGGGCCCAGCAGCTCGAGCGGCAGCCCGGGGTCGACCTTGACGACGCTGCGTTCCGCGACGTTCGCGTGGGTCGCGAAGGAGGACTGGCCGAAGAAGCGGGAGGAGAGGGGCTCGCGGCCGTCATGCAGGGTGCTGCTCCCGTCGGGGCGGCGACCGGAGAAGTTCAGTGCGAGGAGGGAGCGGCAGTAGCCCGGTGCGCCCGAACGGCAGTGGTCGCACTGCCCGCAGGAGTCGAAGGAGAGCACCACCTGGTCGCCGGGCCGCACCGAGCGGACGTCCCGACCGGTCTCCTCGACCACCCCCGCCCCCTCGTGGCCCAGCACCGCCGGGAGCGGGGTGGGATACGCCTGGTCGCGGACGAGGGCGTCGGTGTGGCAGACGCCGGTGGCGACGAGCCGGACGCGCAGCTCGTCCGGTGCGAGCGCGGAGAGCTCCAGCTCGCGCATCTCGAACGGGGCCTGCGGCGCGGTCGAGACAGCGGCGGTCACCTTCATGGGGGTCCTCCTGGAGGCAGGGCGGGCTCGGGGCGGCTACGGGGCGGGCTCGGCGGCGTACCGGCGCCCACAGTCTCCGGCATGCCGCCGTCCCTGTCCGGGCTTCTCCCGCAATTCCCCGGGCGTCTCGCGGCGCCCTGAGCTGCACAAATGGAATACGAGATTCCGCGCGGGGTGCGACTGCACGCGGGCTAGTTGCTCAGTTCGCGCAAGTTCATCCTGCTGGATGCTTGTTTTGCGCATCTCTTCGGGTGCAGGATGGCGTCCGCCCGACCTTCCAAGGCGGTGCGTGTGTCCCACGACAGGGAGGATCAGCGTGGATCTCCAACTCTTGGCGGCCCTTGTGCTGGGCATTGCCACGATGATCGTGGTGGTGCTCCGAACGCGCCTCGACGCGTTCGTCGCACTGCTCATCGCCGCGCTCGTCACGGGCTTCGTGGCAGGCACCCCGGCACCGGAGGTGCTCGACTCGATCACCACCGGGTTCGGCAGCACACTCGGCTCCATCGGCATCGTCATCGGCCTCGGCGTGGCCGTCGGCAAGATCCTCGAGGTGTCCGGAGCGGCCGACGCCCTCGCCCGTGCAGTCGTGCGAGCACTGGGCAAGGGCCGCGAGCCATGGGCGATGGCGGGCACCGGGGCCATGGTCTCCATCCCGGTCTTCTGCGACTCCGGGTACGTCATCATGAACCCGCTGGCCCGCTCCATCGCGCGCCGCAAGAAGGCCGGATACGTCACGCTCGCCCTCGCCCTCGGCTGCGGCATGACCCTGACCCACCACCTGGTGCCGCCGACCCCGGGCCCGCTCGGCGTCGCCGGCATCCTCGGCGCGGATCTGGGCGCCCTGGTCCTGTGGGGCCTCGCCTTCAGCGTGTGCCTGATGCCGGTCGTGGTGCTGTACGCCCGCTGGGTCGGCCCGCGGCTGGAGAGCGAGCTGACCCCGGAGGTCCGTGAGGCGGTCTACGGCGGTGCGGCACTCTCCGCAGAGGCAAAGCAGGCCGGAAGCACCGTCCTGACCAAGGGGCCCGGCTCGGGCCCTGGTTCAGCTGGTCCTGCCGGTTCACCCGGCTCCGGCGCGGACGGCGCCGACCTGGACGGCAGCGAACCGGACTCCCTCGGCGAGCCCGACCCGGCCGCCGCCCTGGGCACACCGCCGGAGGGCGCGAAGCCGCACCGGGTGCCGGTCCGCCTCGCCATACTTCCGCTGCTCGTACCGCTCCTGCTGATCGTCGCCAACACGGTCACCACTGCCATCGACCAGAACTCCCAGGACGCGCTGGACGGAAAGGACTACGACCCGTCCCGGACCGCCGAAATACTCGCCTTCATCGGCAGCCCGGTGGTGGCCCTCATCATCGGCGTCATCCTCGCCGTCTACGTGCTGCTGCCCCGCTGGACGACGCGCAGCCAGGTCGGTGGCTGGCTCTCCGAGGCGGCGGCCTCGGCCGGACTGGTCATCCTGATCACCGGTGCCGGTGGCGCGCTCGGGCAGGTGCTGCGCGACTCCGGCGTCGGCGACGAGCTGGCGGAGGCCATCTCCTCCTGGAGCCTGCCGGGCGTGCTGGTTCCCTTCCTGATCGCCTCCCTGGTCCGTGTCGCCCAGGGCTCCGGCACCGTCGCGATGATCACCGCCGCCTCGGTGACGGCACCGCTGGTGAGCGGCCTGGGAATATCGCCGCTGCTGGCCGCCCTCGGCTGCTGTGCCGGCTCGATGGTGCTCAGCTACTTCAACGACTCGTATTTCTGGGTCGTGACCCGCTTCACCGGGCTGGAGGGCACGGCGGCGCTGCGCGGATGGTCCGGCATCACCAGCGCGGTATGGCTCGGCTCGCTGCCGCTGCTGCTGATAGCGAGTGTGTTCGTATGAGTGGAACGCAGAGCGGCTCACGCGCCCCTGTCCTCGTCATCGCCGATGACCTGACCGGTGCGAACGCCGCCGCCGCCGGATTCGCCCGCGCAGGGCTGCGCGCGGTCACCGTCGGCGCCGACCGGTCCACGGACCTGGTGGCCGAGTTCGCCGAGCGCTTCGACGTGGTCGTCGTCAGCACCGACAGCCGCCACTGCTCTCCGGAACAAGCCGCCGCGCAGATCCGCGCCGTCGTCCACGCGGGCTGGCCCGCCGCACTCGTCTGCGACCGCGTCGACTCCACCCTTCGAGGGAACGTCGGCGCCTCGGCCGCCGCAGCCCTGGAGGCCGTACGGAAGGAGTCGGGCCGCCGCAGCGTCGCGCTGTGCGCACCGGCGCACCCGGCGGCGGGGCGGCACACCGTGCAGGGCACCCAACTGCTGGCGGGCACCCGGCTGGAGGAGACCGAGCTCGCCCGCGACCCGCGCGCACCCGTGCGCACCTCGGACATCGCAGCGCTGGTCCGGGCGCAGGCGGATCTGCGGGTCGCCCACCTGCCGCTGTCCGCCGTCACCGGCGACCCGGCCGAACTGCGCGAACTGATCAGAAGCCACCTGCGGGACGGCGCCGAGATGATCATCGCGGACGCTCTCACCGAGGAGCATCTGGACCGGGCCGCCGCGGCGGCGGTCGACGCGGGCCGGGACGCGGACGGCGACGATGTTGTCTGGATCGGTGTCGACCCGGGCCCCGCCTCGGTGGCGCTGGCCCGCGCACTGGGTCTCACCGACCGCTCCGAGGGCGCCCCGGTGCTCGCCGTCTCCGGCTCCACGACCCGGCTCACCCGCAGCCAGTTGGAGAGACTCCGTGCCGAACACCCGGTCACCGTCGTACGCCCCGCGACCGCGGGAGACGGCGCCGTACCGGACGTCGCGGCGACGGCCGAGGCCCTTGCCGCGGCGCTCGCGCAGGCGGGGCCCGCGGAGATCGTCCTGCTGGCCACCGTCCTCGACGGCGCCGACGTCACCCCGCACAGCGCACTGCAGAGCGAGCGGCTGACGGCGGCCCTGGCCCAGGCGGTGCGCCGCGCCATGGAACGATGGCCGGTCGACGGCCTGTACGCCACCGGAGGGGACGTCTCGGCCGCCCTCTTCGCCGAACTGGAAGCCGACGGGCTGGACGTGACGGACGAGATCGTCCCGCTCGCGGTCGCCGGGGCCTTCGTCGGCGGCCCCTGGGCCGGTCTGCCGGTGGTCACCAAGGGAGGGCTCGTCGGAGACGCCGCCACGACGGTCGTCTGCGTTGAGCAACTGCGGCGGGCTGCCTCGGCGGCCCGCCGTCAGGTCCGATCCGCTCACACCCACACCCCTGCCAGGAGGAAACCCTCATGACCCGTCCCGTTCTCGCCCTCACCCTCGGCGACCCCGTGGGAATCGGCCCGGAGATCACCGCCCGCACCCTCGCGGAGGTAGCCGGTCAGGGCACACACCACGGCGTCGCGGTCGGCGACGCCGAGGCGCTGCGCCGTGGCGTACGGGCCGCGGGCGTCGACGCCGAGGTGCGCGAAGTGAGCGGCTTCGACGCGGAACCCGCGGGCGAAGGCGTGATCGACATCCTCGACACCGGTGTGCTGGGCACCGACGTGCCCGAGTGGGGCACCGTCGACGCCCGCGCAGGCCGGGCCGCCGTGGCCGCCATCGAGGTCGCCACCCGCGCCGCGATGGACGGCCAGGTGTCCGGCATCGTGACGGGCCCGATCAACAAGGAGGCCATCTGGAAGGCCGGTTCACAGCATCTCGGCCACACCGAGATGCTCGGCGAACTCACCGGGGTCACCCGCCAGGACACCATGTTCGTCGTACGCAACACGGCGGCGGCGGGGCACCATCTGCGCATCTTCTTCACCACCCGCCATGTCTCGCTGCGCAGGGCTCTGGACCAGATCACCCAGGAGAGCGTGGGCCGCTCCATCCGCGAGGCGCTCACGGCGCTGCGCGTCTTCGGCACCGAGGCACCCCGGCTCGCCGTCGCAGCCGTCAACCCGCACGGCGGCGAGAACGGCGCCTTCGGTGACGAGGAGATCGTGCACATCACCCCCGCGTGCGAACAGGCGCGCGCGGACGGGCTGGACGTCACCGGGCCGGTGCCCGCCGACTCCGTCTTCCACCAGGGGCTCACCGGCCGGTACGACGGGGTGCTCTCGCATTACCACGACCAGGGCCATATCCCGGCGAAGACCTACGACTTCGACGGCACCATCTCGGTGACGGTAGGACTCCCGATCCTGCGTACCTCGGTGGACCACGGCACGGCCTTCGACATCGCGGGCACCGGCCGCGCCCATCACGGCACCATGCTCTCGGCGTATCTCGCGGGCGTCGACTACAGCCCGTACGCTCCGAAGATCCGTGAGACATACGGTTCCTGACCAGACGGAGGATGATCCGGTGGGCCGATCGGACGGACCAGGGCTACGAGCGGCCGATGGGCGCGCAGCGGAGCCCGCAGCCGGGCCCGCGGTGGAGCCCGCCGCGCGGCAGGGCACCCGGCTGCGGCACGAGGCGCTGCTCGCCTTACTGCGAAAGGGGGTCACGGACGTACCGGATCTCGCCGACGCCCTTGCCGTCTCGCCCTCCACGGTGCGGCGCGACCTGGCACGGCTCACCAAGGACAACAAGGTGGCGCGTACCTACGGCGGCGCCGTAGTCCCGGAGGCGTTCCAGGAGCGGCCGGTCGCCGAGAGCGCGCTGGTACGGCGCCAGGCCAAGGACGACATCGCGGCCGCCGCGCAGTCCCTGCTGCCCAGTTCCGGCGCCGTGTTCGTCGACGCGGGCACCACCTGCGCGGCACTCGCGCGCAGGCTGGCGCACTCCACGCCCGCCACCACGCGGACGCTGGTGGTGACGCGCGGCCTGGAGACCGCGGCGGCGCTAGCCGAGTCACCCGGGCTCGACGTGGTGATGCTGGGCGGCAGCGTGCGCAGGCTCAGCCACGGCATGGTCGGCCCGCTCACCGACCTCGCGCTGGACCGCATGTCGTTCGCCCTGGCCTTCCTGGGCGCGGACGCGGTGGACCCGTGCCGGGGTGTCGGGGAGCCGACGCTGGAGGAGACGGCGGTCAAGGAACGCGTCGCCGCCCGGTCGGATCGCGTCGCCGTACTCGCCGACGCGACGAAACTGAAAGTGGGCGACGCACCGGCTTGGGCGCGGCTGTCCGGCGGCTGGACTCTGGTCACCGATGCCGAGGCGCCCTTGGAGCTGGAGGGGCGGTGCGCGGAGCAGGGGGTGACCCTGCTGCGGGCGGAGAGCCGTCGCGCCTGACCTCTCGCCGCCCCACCGGCCCATCTTGGCGCATCCTCCGCTCACCGCCCCTCGCGACGGCCGAAGAGCACCGGCACGCAGAGCAGCAACAGCACCGCCGCGGCGGTCTGGTAACCGGTTGCCACGGCCCGGGTGAAGCTCTCCACCGCGGCAAGATGCAGCGCCTCCCCCTCCTCGGCCGCGGCAGCCAGCGCGGCGGAGGTGGAGTGCGCGTCCCCTGCCAGCGCCTCCGGAAGCTGGTCGGTGAAGCGGATGTTCAGCACGGTGCCGATACCCGCGATGCCCAGCGCCGCGCCCAGCTCCCGCGCGGCACCGTTGAGCCCCGAGCCCATCCCCGCGTGCTGCGGGGGCAGCGCGCCGAGGATGCCGGACGAGAGCGAGGGCATGGCCAGGCCCGCGCCGACCGCCATCACCATGAGCCAGGTGGTGTAGAGGGTGTACGGCGTGTCGCGGGTGGCCGTCGACATCAGCAGCAGCCCGGCGACGAGCAGCATCAGTCCGGTGCCGACCACCCGCCGCTCGCCGTAGCGCCGCGCCCAACGCACACTGATCTGCGTGACGATCACCATCCCCACCGCCATCGGCACGATGGCGAAGCCGGTGCGCAGCGGCGAGTAGTCCTTGACGTACTGCAGGAACTGGGCGTTGACGAAGAAGAGCGTGAACATCGCGAAGAAGACGGCGCCGACCCCGATGGTGCCCGCGCGCACCGCCGGGAGCCGGAAGAGCCTCGGGTCGAGCAGGACGACCCGGGCGCGCAGCTCGTAGAGCGTGAAGAGCGTGAGCACCAGGGCCGAGACGCCGAAGGCGCCGAGCACGACCCCCGAGGACCAGCCCAGTTCCGGGCCCTCGATGATGCCGAACAGCAGCGGCACCAGTCCGCAGGTCAGCAGCACCGCCCCCGGTACGTCGAGCGCGCCCGTGCCATGCGGCAGGCGTGGCGCGACCATTGCCGTCACCGCCAGCAGCAGCACGCTCGCCGGGACGTACGCCCAGAACAGCCCCTGCCACGGGAACGCCTGGAGGATCAGTGCGCCTCCCGCGTTGCCGACCACGCCGCCGATCGCCACGGAAGCGCTCCAGCTGGCGATCGCGGAGGCCCGCCGCTCGGCGGGCATCACCTGCACCAGCACCGACATGGAGGCCGGCATCGCCAGCGCCGCGCCCGCCCCGGAGATCCCGCGGCCCGCGATGAGCACGGGCACACCGGTGGCGAGCGCGCTCATCAGCGCACCGGCGCCGAAGACGCCGATGCCGGTGAGCAGCATGCCCTTGCGTCCGAAGCGGTCGCCGAGCATGCCCGCCGGGATCAGCAGGCAGGCGAAGACGATGACATAGGCGTCGACGATCCACAGCAGCTCGGGGGAGCTGGGCCGCAGGTCGCCGGCCGAGATCTCGGCGATGGCGAGGTTGATGGCCGCGACCAGCGACTGCAGCACGAGCACGCAGGCGCACATCAGCATGAGCACGGTGCGCTGCCGCCGGACGGTGGGCCGGTCCGGCGGCGGGCCGTCGCGCTCGTTGCCGCCCGCGCCGGGGGAGTGAGCCGTGTGAGCCGTCGTCATCATCAGCGCCTGAAGATCTCCGCCGTCAGGAACGCCAGATCGAGCGACTGGCTGTGGTTGAGACGCGGATCGCAGGCGCTCTCGTATCGGAACCCCAGCTCGTCCTCGGTGACCTCCTCCACCGTGCCGCCGACACACTCGGTGACCGAGGTGCCGGTGAGTTCGAGATGGATGCCGCCGGGGTGGCTGCCCAGCGCGCGGTGGACCTCGAAGAAGCCGGTGATCTCGTCCATGATGGCGTCGAACCGCCGCGTCTTGTGACCGTCGGGTGCTGTGTAGGTGTTGCCGTGCATCGGGTCGCACACCCACACGACCTGCGCCCCGCTCGCCTGCACCTTCTCCACCAGCCGGGGCAGCTTTTCCCGTATCTGGTCGGCTCCCATCCTGCTGATGAACGTCAGCCGGCCCGGACGCCGCTCCGGATCGAGCCGCTCGATCAGTGCGAGGGCGTCGTCGCTGGTGGTGGCCGGGCCGAGCTTGACGGCCACGGGGTTGCTGATGTGGCGGGCGAATTCGACGTGCGCCCCGTCCACCTGCCGGGTCCGCTCGCCGATCCACACCATGTGCCCGGCCACGTCGTAGAGTGCGCCGGTACGGCTGTCTACGCGCGTCAGCGCACTCTCGTAGTCGAGGATCAGAGCCTCGTGGCTGGTGAAGAACTCGGTGGGGCTCAGCCGGTCGGGGTCGGCGCCCGAGGCCCGCATGAAACGAAGCATGCCGTCGATGTCGCCGGCCAGATGCTCGTAGCGCTGCCCGGCCGGGGAGAGCCCGAGGAACTCCCGGTTCCAGGTGTGCACCTGCGCCAGGTCGGCGATGCCGCCGCTGGTGGCGGCGCGCACGAAGTTCAGCGTCGCCGCGGAGTGGTCGTAGACCTGGCGCAGCCGTCCCGGGTCGGGCCTGCGCGCCTGCGGTGTGAACTCCAGGCCGTTGACGGCGTCCCCGCGGTAGGAGGGCAGCGTGACCCCGCCGAGGGTCTCCTCGGAGCTCGAACGCGGCTTGGCGTACTGGCCGGCGATGCGGCCTACCTTGACCACAGGCAGCTCGGACCCGTACGTGAGGATCGCGGCCATCTGCCAGAGCGTCTTGAGCTTGTGGCCGATCTGGTCGGCGGTGACGGAGTCGAAGGTCTCGGCGCAGTCGCCGCCCTGGAGCAGGAACGCCTCACCGCGGGCGACGGCCGCGAGGCGGTCCCGCAGCGTGTCGCACTCCGAGGCCGCCACCAGCGGCGGGAGGGTGGTCAGTTCGTCGGTCACCGCGCGTAGCGCGCCGGGATCAGGCCACTCAGGCTGCTGGGCGGCCGGGACCGCGCGCCAGGTGTCGGCCTTGGGATCGGGCGGGAGGGTTGTCGGGAAGTCGGTGGTCTGGGAGCTGGGGCCGGTGGAGGACATGCGCGTCTCCTTCGGGTGGAATGTGACCGGATGGGCTGCCGGGCGGGCTTGAGCTGCGGTGCGGGCTGCGGTGCGGGCTGCGGTGCGGGCTGCGGTGCGGGCCGGGCGGTGACCGCCGTGCGGGGCGGTCATGAGCGCGTGCCGCTCAGCAGCCGGGGCCGCCGGGTCAGTGCCCGCACCGCGTTGTCGACGACTGTGTGTCCGATGCGCCCGCTCAGGGACATCAGCGACTCGGGGTGGAACTGCACGGCGGCGAACGGGCGTTGCGCGTGTTCCACGGCCATCGGCACGCCGTCGTCGGTCTCCGCGGTGATCCGCAGCTCCGCCGGGAGGGCGTCCGCCAGGGCGTACAGCGAGTGGTAACGGCCCACCTCGAACGACTTGGGGAGCCCGGCCAGCAGAGGCGAGTCCGCGTCGGTGACCCGCACCCGCGACGGCTTGCCGTGCACCGGCCGCTCCAGCACCCCGATGCCGCCGCCGTAGTACTCCACCAGCCCCTGAAGGCCCAGGCAGACGCCGAAGACCGGCAGCTCCAGCCGCTCGGCGAGCTCCAGCGTCCGCCCGAGGCCGAAGTCGGCGGGGCGGCCCGGCCCGGGGGAGAGCACCACCAGGTCGGGACGCTGCCGCTCGATCACCGGCAGATGCCGGCCGCTGCGGTAGGTGGTGACTTCCGCGCCGGTCTGCCGCAGGTAGTCGGCCAGACAGTTGACGAACGAATCGCGGTGGTCCACCAGTACGATCCGCAGGCCGTCACCGGTACGGGTCCGCGCGGGCGCTGCCGGGACGCTGCGCGGCGGGTCCAGTACGTTCAGCAGCGCGGACGCCTTGAGCTCGGTCTCCGCCTCCTCCGCCTCGGGCGACGAGTCGTGCAGCAGCGTGGCGCCCGCCCGTACGGTGGCCACGCCGTCGCGCACCTGGATGGTGCGCAGCGTCAGCACGGTGTCCAGACTGCCGTCGAAGCCGATGCTGCCGACGGCACCGCCGTACCAGCGGCGGGGTGACCGCTCCTCACGCTCCAGGAACTCGACGGCCGCAAGCTTGGGCGCGCCGGTGACGGTGACCGCCCACAGGTGGGCGAGGAAGCCGTCCAGCGCGTCCCGGCCAGGGGCGATCTCCCCTTCGACGCGGTCGACGGTGTGGATCAGCGTGGAGTACAACTCGGTCTGCCGCCGTGCGGTCAGCCGCACGGTGCCCGGTACGCACACCCGCGCCTTGTCGTTGCGGTCGACGTCCGTGCACATGGTGAGCTCCGACTCCTCCTTCACGGAGTCGAGCAGCTCCCGGATGCGGGCCGCATCCTCCAGCGCGTCCCGGCCGCGCGCGATCGTGCCGCTGATCGGCGAGGACTCCACCATCTCGCGCTCCTGGCCGAGCTCGCCGGTGCGGTGCACCCGGACGAACATCTCGGGCGAGGCGCCTATCAGGTATTCGCCTCCGCCCAGGTTGGCCAGCAGACTGTGCGGCGCCGGGTTCGTCTCCCGCAGCCGGCGGAAGACGGTGGAGGGCGGCTGGGCGCAGCCGCGCCGGAAGACCTGACCGGGCACCACCTCGAAGAGGTCACCGGCGGCGAAGCGCGGCATCGCCCTCTCCACCAGCCGGGCGTACTCGCCGGGGGCGCGCTCGCGCGGCTCCGTGGTCGTGCCCGGTGAGAAGGGGAGAGCGGGCGTGTCGCGCCGCATCCCGAGTGTCGAGACCTCACCGACCCGGAAGTCGTAGCGGTGCTGGCGGACTTGGTCCGCGCCGAGGTCGAACTCCATGATCTCGTCGGGAAGATGCAGCACCATGTCCCGGTCCTGCGGGTTGCGCTCCTGGTGCAGCTCGATCTGCTCCATCTGGAAGATCAGGTCGTAGCCGAAGGCACCGTAGAGACCGAGAAGGGAGTCCTCCCGTGATGCCAGTGCCGCCTTGACCGTGCGCAGCGCCGCGAAGACGCCGGAGTGACGCGTCCGGTCCTCCTCGGCGAAACCCACGCCGGGCGGCGGCACCAGGCCGCTCACCACGTCCGCGGTGACGTCCGGTTGCCGCAGGACCTCTGCCAGCGCCGGCCGCAGCGCGGGCAGCAGCACCCGGCCACGTGCGTTGAGCGCCCGTACGGCCAGCAGGCCGCCGGTGACGTTGATTTCCAGCGGTGGATCGACGTACCCGACGACGCGGTCCACGCCTCGGTGGAGCAGCATTCCGCGGCGCTCGTCCAGCGCCTTCTCCAGAGTGGCGAGAGCCGCGGCGGCTTGGACGTTCATCGGCTGGCTGACGCGCAGGACGCCCACGCCCGCGGGGGTGCCCCAACGGGCCTCGGAGGCGGCGTCCGGCTGCGGCCGTGCGGGAAGGATCGGTAACGAGGACAAGTCTCCCCCTTGGGACTTCGAATGGGTCACGGCTGGCTCGAGTACGCCTCGCGCATGGTGCGCTTGAGTGCCTTGCCGGTGAGACCGGCGTGTTCGTCGCTGCCCTTGAGGACGATCCGCTCGATCCGCGGCAGCCCCTGCTCGCGCAGCACCAGGTTGATACGGCCGCGCAGGTCGTCGAGGTCTCCCTCCGCGAGGCTGTCCGCCGGCTCCACACTGAGGACGAGGTGGGCGTCCGCGCTGTCGGCGGCCCGGTCGGCGCCCTGTTCGGCGGCGACCAGGGAGCAGTCGAATATCTCCGGGAAGCCGGTGAGGATCAGCTCCTCACATTCGGTGCTGTAGACGGTGCCGCCGCCGGTGGTGATGCTGTCGGAGGCGCGGTCCACGTGGTAGTAGAGGCCGTCCTGGTCGCGGTAGGCGAGGTCGCCGGTCAGCCAGTAGCCGCGCACTCGGTTTCGCTCGCTGAGCAGCGTGTTGTTCCAGTAACCAGAGGTGACCGTCGGGGACTTCAGGGCCAGACGGCCCACGGTCATGGGCCCGACCGGCTCGTCGTGCACGTCGAAGATCTCGACGTCGATCCAGTCGAAGGGCTGACCGATGCAGCGTCCGTAGCGGTCGCTGGTCGGCGTGTGGACGGTGCGGAACATCGCGAAGCCGAACTCGGAGGAGCCGAAGTTGTCGATGAACAGGGAGCCGCGCCGGACCTCCCCGCCCCGGTCGGTGTGCGTGCCCTGCCGCACCAGCTTCCTGATGTGCTGCTCGTGGTTGGCGTCGCCGGTGCACATCCAGCGGGAGACCGAGTCCAGGTCGCGGTTGTCCAGGTCGACCCGGCACAGGTCCACGAAAGTCCTCGGGAAGCCCCCGACGAGGTTCGGCCGGAAGCGCTCGATGGCCTCCACCAGTTGCTGCGGTCCCCGCTGGGTGGCGAGCAGCACCGTCGAGCCGCGCAGCACGGCGGACATCAGCACGGAGATCGCCGAGGCGTGACTCTGCGGCAGGGCGGAGAGGATGCGCGCACCGAGGTCGGCCCCGGACTGCTGCCTGATGCCGAAGAAGAAGCCCCGGTGGTTGAACTGCACGGCCTTGGGCACGCCGGTGGTGCCGGAGGTGTGGGCGATCAGGGTCGGGTCGTTGTCGGTGTGGGTGAAGCGCCGGTAGGGCTGGTCCGAGTGCGGATCGGTCTCGTAGTAGCGGATGCCGAGAGCGTCCGGGGGGAGCCGGTCGTGGTCCGAGACGACCGCGACCGCACCGACGTTGCCGATGAACCGCGTCGCGATGTCGGTCGGCAGCCCGCTGTTGAGGAAGACGGGAATGGCGCCGATCTTGTTCAGGGCGACGTAGTGCACGAGGTAGCGCACGCTCTCGTCCAGGAAGAGGGCGACGGGATCCTTGGGCCGGATGCCGTCCTGCCAGTAGCCGCCGGCTATCCGGTCGCTCACCTCGTCCAGCTCGGGGAGTGTGAGCGAGGTGAGGACGCGGCCGTCGTGGCAGGTGTAGGGCTGGTCCAGTTCGATGGCGACCGCCACGGCGAGGACCGTGTCCGCGCTCGCCAGCGGGAAGAAGTTGCCGGCGCCGAGCGCTTTGTTCTTCAGCAGGTTCGACTGCATCGGTTCGTGTTCCTTCCTCATGCGGCACCGGAGTCGCCGGGGCCTGCGGTGCTGGTGTCGGTGGTGCTGGTGTCGGTGGTGCTGGTATCGGAGGGGCCGGTATCGGAGGGGCCGGAATTCTTCCCGGGCGCTGTGCCGCTCCCGGGCACCGGATCCAGGCACGGCTCCATCGCCGCCCGGATGTCCTCGGGCACCGGCAGGGAATTGTGCGAGGTGAGGGAGAGGAAGACGAGCACCGCGCGCATGCGCACCCGGATATCGCCCTCCTTGGCGCCCACGCACAGGTACTGGAGCTCGAAAGAACTGCTGCCGATGCGCTGCAGCCGTACGCTGAAGCGCACCCGGTCACCGACCCTGCTCGGACCGAGGAAGTCGCATTCCAGCCGTACGGTCGGAATGCCGATGCGCCGCTCGGTGAACATCGCCCCGTAGTCGATCCCGAGATGCTCCTCGAACCAGTCCTCGAGCAATTCGTTGACCATGAAGAGGTACTGCGGGTAGAAGACGATGCCCGCCGGGTCGCAGTGCTGGAAACGGATGAGCCGCTCGACTGCGAACTCCGCAGGCCGGGAAGGATTACCGGGCATCCTGGGATACCGCCTTCCGGGCGGCTTCGTCGGCCTCACGCAGCCGGAACCGCTGGAGTTTCCCGGTGCCGCCCCTGGGCAGCTCGGAGCAGAATTCCATCGCGCGCGGATACTTGTGAGGCGCGATCGTCTGCTTGGTGAAGTTCTGGAGTTCTTCGACCAGTTGGGGCCCGGGCGCGCGGTTCCCGGCGAGGACCACGAACGCCTTCACGATGGAGCCGCGTCTGCTGTCGGGCACGCCCACCGCAGCGCACTCAAGCACCGCCGGATGGGACAGCAGGGCGTCCTCGACCTCAGCGGGCGAGATGTTGTAGCCCGCTGAGACGATCATGTCGTCGGTGCGTGCGCGGTAGTAGAAGTAGCCGTCCTCGTCCAGCGAGCCGGAGTCCCCGGTGAGGTTCCATCCGTCCTTGACCCAGTCGTGCTGGCGCTCGTCGGCGAGGTAGCGGCAGCCGGTCGGCCCTCGCACGGCGAGCCGCCCCACCTGGCCGGGCGGCAGCGCGCGGCCCTGCTCGTCCCATACGGCGGCCGTGTACCCGGGCAGCGCCCGCCCGAGTGCGCCGGGGCGGGCCGGTGCGTCGCGACCCGGCATGGAGATGAAGATGTGCAGCAGCTCGGTGGCCCCGATTCCGTCTGTCAGATCGATACCGGTCTTCTGCTTCCACAGTTCGCGGGTGGCGGTGGGCAGCGCCTCCCCGGCGGAGACGCATGCGCGCAGCGAGGAGAGGTCGCAGTCGTGCGCCTCGGTCGCCACCATGCGGTAGGCGGTGGGACCGCTGAAACAGACGGTGGCGCGGAAGTCGGCGATGGCGCGGGCCAGGGCGATCGGCGAGCCCTCGCTCAGCAGCACCGTCGACGCCCCGTGGTAGAGCGGGAACAGCAGCAGGCCGCCGAGTCCGTAGGTGAAGGCGAGCAGTGGTGACCCGATGAAACGGTCCTGCTCCGACACTTCCAGCACATGGCGGGGGAAGGTGTTGCAGACCGCCAGCACGTCCCGGTGGGTGTGGACCGATGCCTTGGGGGAGCCGGTGGTGCCGGAGGTGAAGGCGATCATGCACGGGTCGGTGCGGGCGGTGTCGACGGGTGTGAACCGCACCGGCTTGGCGGCCATCGCCGCCTCCAGACCGGCCTCCGGGCCCCCGTGGAAGTACATCAGCCGGGGCCGGACACCCTCCGGCCGGTCTTCCAGCGCCTCGGCCAGATCCCCTGACAGTCCCCGCTCGCACAGCACGTGGTCGATGCGGGCCTTGTCCAGGATGTAGGTGATCTCCTTGGGCCGCAGCAGCGGCAGGGTGGTGACCACCACGCCGCCCGCCTTGATGACGGCAAGCCAGATCGCTGCCAGCATGGGGCTGTTGGACCCGCGCAGCATCACGCGGTTGCCGGGGGTCAGGCCGAGATCGGTCGTCAGCACGTGGGCGATCCGGGAGACGATCTCGTCCAGATCCTGGTAGGTCCACCGGATGCCGTGGGGTGAGATCAGGGCGAGGCGCGCCCCGGCATCGTCCTGCTCCGCCCAGCGGTCGACGAACTCGCCGGCGCAGTTGACCCGTGTCGGGAAGTCGAGCTCGGGAAGGGTGGAGCCTAGTTCCGGCTGCTGGGAGAGCGGTGGCATGTTGTCGAGGACGAACGTGTCCGTGTGCGCGGTGCGCGTGTCGTACGTGGTGGTGGACGCGTTCTCACTGAGGGCATCAGCCATGTTCGGCCTTTCTCGGTAAGGGTGACGCGGCGAGGCACCGGGCCGGTCGGTGTAGGGCAGCCGTGTGCCGCCCTCGGTCACTGGGCATGGCGGACCGGCACTCGCGGAGTCACGCGACGGGGGTGATGCGGGCATCCAGCGACGGTGCTGGACAGACGGATGCGGGCGCTGCCGGACGTGCCGGCCTCGCCGCTTCAGGTGCTGGGTGTGGGCGCGGGTGGCGGCGTCCTGGTTGACGGACACCGCAGACAGGGGGAAGCGAGGTGCGCACGCCGACGCCGTACGGCCGCGGTGGGCGCCGGCGCTCCCGGGGAGGCCGATGGTGCGAGCCGTTTTGTGACGGGGAGTCTTGGCCTGCTGGTGGGACAGACGCGGGGACCGGGGTGGCGGACGGGCATACCAACGCGGGTCATACGGTCAGTGGGCGGATGACGGACGCGGGCGGGCGGTTCAGCGGTCGCAGGCCCGCCCGCTGTGCTGGTCCCGGGCCTGCGCCAGGCCGCCGGCCCGGGGGGTGGGAACGCCTCGCAGCCGCGGACCGGAAGCGGCCCGCGGCTGCGGTGTGGCTCTGCCGGCTGCGGGGTCGGGCGTGTCGAGCAGCGCGGCGCCCCGCAGGCCGGCTGACGGTAAAGCGACGACGTGCGTCGTCAGTCTTGTGCGGTACACGGACAACCCCCCTTTTACGCGCCCCACATCGAGGCACCGGTGACTTCGTGTAGTGACACTAAGGCTTAGGGTTGCCGAGGCGTAAGAGTGTGCAGGTTGGAGTCAGCGCGCTCATATTGCCGGGGCCGCCGGCCGGGAGGCGGGAGTTTCGTCATCGCTCTGCCCGGCTCCGGGTATCTGCCCGTGCGCGCGCCTGCTTCCAAGTCGATCACCGCTGCGGCGCAGTGCGTCGCGCGTCACGCGCCGAATTGCTGCCGGGGAGGAAAGCGGAAGCGCCGGAAGCCTACGCCGACAACCTGCGCCGATGCGGTCGGCGAGCCCCGGAGGGAATGCGCGCGGGGCTTCGCGGATCAAAGCGCTGTCCGACTGCGGTATTTCCGCGGTTGAACGGACAGCCATCGAGGATTTCGATTTCGGTGTGCCACGGCGGCACCGTTGAAAGCCATTGACGGCCGTTCACGGTGCAGTATCGCATCTCCAACCTACCACACCTGTCGCGCAGTTATGCGGGAGTTGCGTGAAACGATGCGGAATAATTAGTTCCGAAAAGCATGGACGGTAATGCACGTCACACATAACCCGTTCTTGCGTCCTGGTTCAGCTCATTCCGGCATGTGGTCACGGGAAAGCATTCCCGATAACGGGCCCCAGTACGCCACCTCGAGGACGACCGTACCTCCGGGCGCGGACGCCAGGAGGTAACGCGCCCGCAGTCGGGCGGCCCACTCCTCTTTACGCGAAGACCAGGCGGTCGCAAGTGCCGGGCGCTTTCAGGAGGTCGGCGGGGAGCAGGCGGACCGCGCCCACGGCGGCCGCCGCCGGGCAGGAGACCGGCTGAGTGCTGGAGAGCGCTCTCCCTCGCAAGGTAGAAGTGCGCCCCGGCACTGTCAAGACGCCGGACGAACTGCCCTGCATTCGTCACCTCATGAACTCAACGGATCGGGTCAGCGGGCCCTGCCGGCAGCGGCAAACAGGGACCAATTACCAGAACACGGTGCCTTTCTGTCGAGGAGTCGGCCAGAACTGAGAGAACTCCGTCCGCAGCCCTTGACACCTCGTTCACTTCCAAGAAAGCTCCGGACGCAAGAGAGCGCTCCCAGGTCTTCAGTCGTTCACTTCCTGAACTAGGAGAGTTGCCCATGCCCACGCCCCCCACCCACGACGCGGCGGATACCCCCAGATCCGCACCTTCCCGCCGGAAGGTCCTCGGAGCGATGGCCGTCGCGGTCCCGGCCGCCACCCTCACGACCCTTTCCTCGGCGGAGACCGCAGCCGCCGACTCCCTGCCCGCCGCCGCCGATCCCCTGCCCGGCGGCGGCGACCTCGGCCCGAACGTGCTGGTCTTCGACCCCTCCACACCCGGCATCCAGGGCAAGCTGGACGAGATCTTCGCCCGGCAAGAGTCGGCGCAGTTCGGCACCGGCCGCTACCAGCTGTTCTTCAAGCCGGGCAGTTACCAGGGACTCAACGCCCAGATCGGCTTCTACACCTCCATCGCGGGCCTCGGCCTGTCGCCCGACGACACGACCTTCCACGGCGACGTGACCGTCGACGCCGGATGGTTCGAGGGCAACGCCACGCAGAACTTCTGGCGTTCGGTGGAGAACCTCGCCCTCATCCCGGTCAGCGGCACCAACCGCTGGGCGGTCTCCCAGGCCGCGCCGTTCCGGCGGATGCACATCAGGGGCGGCCTCAACCTGGCGCCCGCCGGTTACGGCTGGGCGAGCGGCGGCTACATCGCCGACAGCCGGATCGACGGCACCGTCGGGCCGTACTCCCAGCAGCAGTGGTACACGCGGGACAGCTCGGTCGGCGGCTGGCTCAACGCCGTGTGGAACATGGTGTTCTCCGGGGTCCAGGGCGCGCCGGCGCAGAGCTTCCCCGACCCGCCCTACACCACCCTGGCCACCACCCCGCTCTCCCGGGAAAAGCCCTTCCTCTACCTGGACGGTGCGGACTACCGGGTCTTCCTCCCCGAGCTGCGCACCAACTCCAGCGGCACCACCTGGGGGAACGGCACCCCGCGCGGCCAGTCGCTGCCGCTCAGCGACTTCTACGTCGTCAAGGAGGGCGCCACCGCCGCCACCATCAACGCGGCGCTCGAACAGGGCCTCCATCTGCTGCTGACCCCCGGCATCTACCACCTCGACCAGACGATCGAGGTGCGGCACGCGAACACCGTGGTGCTCGGGCTGGGTTACGCCACCCTCATCCCGGACAACGGCGTGACCGCACTGCGGGTCGCCGACGTGGACGGCGTACGCCTCGCCGGGATACTCGTCGACGCCGGCCAGGCCAACTCCGAGACCCTGGTGGAGGTCGGGCAGCAAGGCGCGTCCGCGAACCACTCCGCCAACCCGATCACGGTCCAGGACCTCTTCATCCGCATCGGCGGCGCGGGCCCCGGCAAGGCGACGACCAGCCTGGTCGTCAACAGCCGCCACACGATCATCGATCACACGTGGATCTGGCGCGCCGACCACGGGGATGGCGTGGGCTGGGAGACCAACCGCGCCGACTACGGCCTCGTCGTCAACGGTGCCGACGTCCTGGCGACCGGGCTGTTCGTCGAACACTTCAACAAGTACGACGTGCAGTGGTTCGGCGAGCGGGGCCGCACCATCTTCTTCCAGAGCGAGAAGGCGTACGACGCCCCCAACCAGGCGGCGATCGACAACAACGGTCAGAAGGGCTTCGCCGCCTACCGGGTCGGCGATTCCGTGAACACCCACGAGGGATGGGGGCTGGGCAACTACTGCTACTACAACGTGGACCCGACGATCATCCAGGGCCACGGATTCGCGGCGCCGAACAAGCCGGGCGTGAAGTTCCACCATCTGCTCGTCGTGTCCCTGGGCGGCGCTGGCCAGTACGAGCACGTCATCAACAACATCGGCGCACCGACCTCGGGCAGCGACACCATCCCGTCCACGGTGGTGTCCTATCCCTGACGGGACGCGTGATCCGGGTGCACGAAGAGGTGCCTGACCTCCTGCCGCGGACCGGTCCGCCCCGCTGAACCTCCCCGCGGGCGGGCCGGTCCGCGGCCGCACCCGTCCGGCCGCGCGACGAGGAAACGGACCGGGGCGGTGTCCCGGCCGGTCCGTATGGCCGCGAGCCAGCCGTTCACCGGACGGCCGTCGGCCGTGCGGGTGAGGATTTCGTACCGGCCGTCCTCCGCGCCGTCCGGGCATTTTTCGCGGCGCCGGACCGGGGCACTCTGAGCCCATGACGACAACGAAGATGATGCGTGTGATCAGTCAGGACGTCCTCGGCGGCCCCGAGGTGCTGACGGAGAAGGAAGTGGAACGCCCTGAGCCGGGCGTGAGCGGGCTGCTGGTCCGGGTGCACGCGGCGGGGCTCAACCCGACCGACTGGAAGCACCGGGCCAGCGGGCTCTTCCTCGGCGAACCGCCGTTCGTTCTGGGCTGGGACGTCTCCGGGGTCGTCGAGAAGGTCGGCCTCGGCGTCACCCTCTTCAAGCCGGGCGACGAGGTCTTCGGGATGCTGCCCTATCCGTACGGTGCCGGCGCGCACGCCGAATATGTGACCGCACCTGCGCGAAGCTTCGCCCACAAGCCCTCCGGGATCGACCATGTGCAGGCCGGAGCGCTGCCGCTGGCCGCGCTGACGGCCTGGCAGACGCTCGTGGACACCGCCGGAGTACAGGCCGGGCAGCGGGTACTGATCCACGCGGCGGCGGGCGGGGTCGGGCATCTGGCTGTGCAGATCGCCAAGGCGCGCGGCGCGTTCGTGATCGGCACGGCCAGCGCCGCCAAGCACGAGATGCTGCGCGGACTGGGTGCGGACGAGCTGATCGACTACCGGCAGGTCGACTTCGCCGACGCCGTCAGCGGGGTGGACGTCGTACTGGACACCATCGGCAGCGACGACTACCGCACCCGCTCCCTGACCACCCTCCGCCGCGGCGGCACCCTCGTCTCGATCCTGCCGGTCGGGCAGCAGAAGCTACGGGAAGAGGCCGACCGCAGCGGCGTGCGGGCGGAGCTGATGGTCGTCGAGTCGGACCACGGCGGCATGAACGCGATCGCCGCCCTCGTCACCGCGGGCCAACTGCGCGCGACGATCGCCGCGGCCTTCCCCTTGGCGCAGGCCGCCAAGGCCCACGCCGAGGGCGAGACCGGCCACACCACCGGAAAGCTCGTCCTCCGCTGCCGCGAGGACTGACCGCCGGCGACCGGGGGCAGCTCTTCGCCGAGATGGGCGGAGTGCCAGCCCCCGGCAGTATCCCGCCGCTCTGTCCGTATCGGTGTCGGTAGCTGGCACTCCTCGCCCAGCCGGGCTGTCGGCGCAGCCGGTGCTCAGGCGGAATCACGCGCGACGTCGAGCAGCTGACCGACTGGATCCGGCACACGGGGTCCGCACCTGACACCGTGACCGAAGCGGCGTTGCGGCAACTGGTCTGACACAGCAGCGCTGGTATCGGTCGATGTTCTGACCAGGATTTCCCACGGATCATGGTCACGCCATCGACCGACGAAGATCACGAACTGGCCAGGGTGTGCAGCCCCCGCCCAGCCCTGCATGACCCCTGGAGCGTGGGTTGGTTATCTGGCATGCTCTCGCCAATGCAACGCGCGTAGAACCACTGGGAATCCAGGAGGCGGGACATGTGTGAGCAGTGTGGTCCGGACGAGGGCGCGGGGGAAGAGCCGCTGGAGGCCCGGCCCTCGGGGCCGTCACGCAGAAAGCTTGTGCTCGGCGTCGGCGCCGGGCTCGGGGTGGCGCTGACGGGGGCGCCGATGCTGACGTCATCGGCCTCGGCGGCGACTCTCAAGGACGGCCGCTGGTGCAACCCCGCCCGGGGCTACTTCCCCTCGGGCGGGCACTACGGGGCACCGCGCGGCAGCTACCCGCACGCGGGGCAGGACGTCACCAACTCGACGGGCACGGCCGTCTACGCGGCTGCCGCCGGCACCGTGATCCGCCGCGGCACCGGCGTCCTGACCGGGCGCAGCGGGTACGGCCTGGTCCTCTCGCACGGCAGCGGACGGTACACCTACTACGGGCACCTCAGCCGGTTCCGGATCGCCCTGAACGCCCGGGTCTCCGTCGGCCAGCGCATCGGCGACATGGGCGCCACGGGCAACGTGACCGGTCCCCACCTCCACTTCGAGACCCACGCGGGAGGGCTGGGGGCCACGACGAATCCCGTCACCTACCTCTCCGCCCGAGGCGTGGACCTGGGCGGCGGCTGGTCGGCCATCAGTCCTGGGGCCGCGGGCACGACCGTCAGGGCCATCCAGTACCTGATCACCCAGCGCGGCACCAAACTTGTAGCCGACGGGGTCTACGGCTCGGTGTCGGTCAGCGCGGTCAAGAAGTTCCAGACCTCCCGGGGGCTGGTGGCGGACGGCCAGGTCGGGCCGAAGACCTGGCCGAAACTCGTGTACTCGCTCCGGCAGGGGAACTCGGGATCGCACGTACGCGCGCTTCAGGTGATGCTGAACAAGCACAGCGCGGGGCTCGCCGTCGACGGCGGTTTCGGCTCGGTGACCACCTCCGCCGTCCGCGCCTACCAGAGCGCCAACCGCCTGTACGTGGACGGTCTGGCGGGCGCGAAGACCTGGGAGGCCCTCGTCGGGTGACGGCGCGACGGCCGCGCGCACCGACGGGTGCGCGCGGCCGTGCCGTTGGCGCGATCGCGCGGACCGGGAGCGGCCAGGGAAGCGGTACGCCATACTGTGTTCGCCAAGGACAGCGGCCGGTTCTGACCACGGAGCGGATCCCATGCGCCAGATGCTCTCCACGCGACGCCAAGGCGTGGCTCTCGTACTCCTCGCTCCGGGCATGGCGCTGCTGCTGGCCGGATGCGGGAGCGAAGGCGCGGACAAGGCCGGCCCCGACCAGCCGAGCACGGGTGGGACGTCGGAGAGCCAGGCCACCCGATCGCCGGGGCCGGAGGCGACGCCCGACAAGAGTCCGAGTGCCTCGCCCCGCCCCACCGACGACAAGCTTCCGGCGGAACCCACCGCGGAGTCGAGCTCCCAGGTCGACGAGGCGTTCGGCGCGGCGCGCGCAGCCGCCCTCCAAAGCGGCCTGCGTTATATCGATGCCGCACTTGGTACAGCCAAGGACATCAGCAAGGCTGACGCCCAGTGCGCCGACCTCCAGCGGACCGCCGCCACCCCGGACCAGCTCGCCGCCGAGCGGTTCAGCACCGGGAACCACACGGTGACCGAGGCCGACGGCAAGCGGATCAACACGCTGTTGCGCAACACGTATTGCGGCTGAAGCAGCACCGCCTGCGTGGTGTCGCTCCGGCAGCGCGGTCGGCACATATGAGCTCTCGGGCACGGTCTGACTATGCGACGATCCTGGCAGGAACCGAGAGATGTGGCGGGTAGGCATGGGAAAGATGCACGCGGACGAAGCGGAGACCGACGCCGAGTTGGTCCGGCTGCTGCTGCGTGCCCAGTTCGCTCTTAGCCGTGCAGCCAGACCCGCAGCGGACCGACCGGCTCGAAGCCATGACGTATGGCTGCCGCCAGGTCGTCTCCCTGTTCGTAGCCGACCACCGGCAGGGTGGGGAACAGCTGGTTCACCGCAGCCAGTACGACCGGCCAGGCCGCGTCAGGGCCGCTGTCCAGCGCGAAGACGTTGGAGATTCCGACCACCTGGTCGCTGCGGCTCGCCACCGCTCCGGCGAGCACACGGCCGTCGGTGGAGTGTCCGGCGAGCAGGAAGGTAGCTGGGTCGTCGAGTAGTTCGGGCCGAAAGAGGTCCGCGTTGCCTGCCCTGTCGTCCCAGGCGAGTGCCCAGGCGCGCAGCGCGTCCGGATTGCCCGCCACGTCCCACGAAAGGTCCGGCGCCGGGGCGGGCGCGCGCGCCGGGCGGTGGATCCACTGCGCCTCGAACAGCACCTGGAAGCCGGCGGCCTCCGTCAGGTCGAGGTCGGCGAAGCTGTCCTTGACGGAGGCGCCGGGTGCGGTGGTGTCGACCCGGGACACCAGCGCGGTCGGGTCGGCGCCCGGCACCAGCGTCACCGCGTCGGGGTAATACAGTGGCGTGCGGGACGGAGCGGACCACGCCTGTGCCTCGAATTCGCCCACCAAGCCGTGCGATCGGCTCATCGCCGCGCACCACTCGGCGTTGTTGCGGGCGGCGGCCCGGGCCAGGAACTGCGGGGAAGTCGTCACGACTGGGATCATGACACTCCGGCCCGGTGCGTCGAACGGATTTCCGCTGACGGCAGGAGGGACGGTGAAACGCCACCGGGAGAACCTGGAGGGGATCGCCGACGGACGAGGCCTGGGCAACCAGCGGCGCCGAGAAGTGCGGCGAGTCCTGCGTCCACGACCTCGAAGGCCCGCGATCAGCCAGGGGTATCCAGCCCATTGCGGTCGAGCGCTGCTCGGATCTGGCTGAGCCACTCGGTGCCCAGCTGGCGCCCGTTGGGGAGTTGGTCGTGTCGGTCCCAACGCCACGTGGTGATTATCGCCAGCACGAGGATCCGGCACTCGCGGAGCAAGCCTTGATCGACATTCGGATAGTGCTCGCTCACTTCTTCGGGCGCATGGGCGAGGTCGAATTCGACAGGCCCACGGCAGCACGTCTCAAGGTCTATGAACAGCAGCCCGTTCTCCGTGGTGAGCACGTTGCCCGGGTGCGGCTCGCCGTGCAGCAACTGCTCGGCGCCGCCGCGCTCGCCGATCACTCGTCTCAGGCCCCGCAACGTGTTGCCGAGGAGCTCCCGGTCCGCGTCGGCGAGCGCCGGTGTGCGGTCGCGGCTTGCCACGAGTTGCTGGGCCTGCTCGACTCGGTCCGTGAAGTGCGGTGCCGGGACATCGAGCTTGCGCATGCCTGCATGCAGCCGGGCGAGGGCATCGGCGTAGTCGGCTGGCGAGACCTCTTCAGGCGTCGCAGGTTCGTGGTAAGTCCACAGCGTGACCACGAAGCCGTCGCGCTCGTAGACGCGTGGCTCGACTCGGGGCTCAAGAGCAGCCACCGGGTTCTCGGATTCGGCGAGCCGCTGAGCGATCTCGACTTCGAACTGTGCGACCTGATGCGCTACGGGTGCCACCCGTGCCAGGACGTCACAAGGCAGCAGGCGCAGCGTGAGCTTGTTCGAGTCATGGAGAACGATCGCGTCGTCGGCTGTCAGGCCAAGTGCTGAGGCGATCGACATGGCCGCGGCCATCGCACGCGGGAACTCTGACGCCTGCATCGTTGCCCGGCCCCCTGCCTAGCGCGCTGCCGTACTCTCCCAGCGGTAGCGACCTGGGCCACGGTACCAAGTTTCGAGTGCCGTGACCGGCAATAACTGCCGGGAGTACCCGACCAACGGCAGTGGCGACGCGCTTCAGCGCAGGCGGTCGAGGAAGGCACCCCAGGCGTGTTGGGGGAAGCGCAGCACGGGCCCGGTGGGACGCTTGCTGTCGCGTACGGGGATGAGACCGGGTATCCCGTCGGCCACCTCGACGCAGTTTCCTTGTCCGCCGCTGTATGTGCTCGCTCGCCATGCTGTTTCCGGGGGAAGCCGATGTTCACGGGTCATGATCGATACTCCTTGGCGATGCGGCGGATCAGCCTGAGCGATTCCGTGGGCGGCAGCGCGTCCGTTCGCGCATCATCGAAGAGCGCACGATAGTAAGCGACTTCGGGTTCCCGTTCCATCCAGATGTTGCCGGTCGGGGTTTCCGTCAGCACGAGATCAAGCGATGTCACCTGCGGGAAGCTCAGCACCAGGTACGGGCCGAACATACCGGAGTGCGCACCGCGCGAGAACGGCAGTACTTGGACAGTGATGTTCGGCAGCTCAGCCATCGCCGCCAGGTGCTCCAACTGTGCACGCATCACCGCAGGGCCGCCTACGTGCTGCCGAAGAACCCCTTCCGCGAGTACCGCCCACAACTCCAGAGGGGTCTCACTGCTGAGCCGTTCCTGCCGGGCCATCCGCACTTGGACGAACTGGTCGATCTCCTCGGGCGGAACTCGTGCTGTCGGAGCTGGTGACCAATGCTGTGCAGGTGCCGGTGCCGCCGGACCGGCAGGTGGGGGTGCGGATCGTTCAATCCGGCTCCGGGCGGCTTCGGTTGGAGGTCAGCGACGCGGGTGAAGGTAAGCCGGAGGTGCGCAGGCCCGGCGAGGACGAGACGTGCGGGCGCGGGCTGCTGCTGGTGGAGGCGCTGGCCGACCATTGGGGCGTGCGCCAACGCGTAGGCGGCATCGGGAAGACGGTGTGGGCGGAGCTGTCCGCCGCATCGGACGCGTCCTCCTCCCCGGAGGACGCGTCCGGGTGATCAGCCCGGCAGAGGTGTGCCCTGGTCGAGTTGGAGGCGGAGCCAGCGCTCGACCTCGCCCACGTGGGCGGCGGCTGCCGCCCTTGCCGCTTCCGGGTCGCGGGCGACCAGCGCGCGGTGGATGCGCTCGTGTTCCCGCCGGGTGCGTTCGAACGCGCCCTCCTCGCGGTAGCCGCGCCATACCCGGGCCCGGAAGGTGCGGGAGGAGAGCCCCTCCAGGAGGACGGCCAGGGTCTCGTTACCCGCGGCCACCGCGATCGCCCGGTGGAAGGCCAGGTCGTGGGCGAGTATCCGTTCGGGGTCCTCGGTCAGTCGCATCGCTTCCAGGTGCGCTTCGACGACGCCCAGCTGCTCCGGGGTGATGCGGGCCGCGGCGAGGGCGGTCGCCGAGGACTCCATGATGCGGCGGATCTCCAGGAGTTCGGCCAGCTGCGGTCCGCGGGAGAGGTCGGCGACCACGCCGAAGGTCTCCAGCAGATCGCCCGCCTCCAGCTGGGTGACGTAGACCCCGGACCCGTGCCGGGCCTCCAGTACGCCGAGGACCGTGAGTGCCCGGATCGCCTCCCGCATGGAGCTGCGGGAGAGGCCGAGTTGGGCGGCGAAGTCCCGCTCGGTGGGCAGCCGCTGCCCCGGCTCCAGGCGGCCCTGCGCGATCATCGCCTTGATCTGCTCGATGGCGCGCTGCGTCACCGTCTCCTTGTGCGGAGCTTCCTTGGGCAGAGCTTCCTGGTCCGGAGTTTCCTCTTTCATGCTGTTCCTCCCCTTGTCTCGGATTTACGGGATTCTACCCCTTCAATCCCACAGGTGGTCGGACCACTCTTCGAGTAATACACGAATGATCGAGAAAAAGTGCCTGCGGCGGCATTGACGGAGTGGATTGGTCGGATCACTATTCGTTTCGTGTGGAGAAGGGGATCTCCGGACCACAGCTAGGCCGGTGAGCCCGCCGTACTGAGTGCTCCTCTTCGGTGAGGGGCCGTCAGGTGGTTGCCATGGCAGTGAGACACGGGATGCTACGGGCACGTGCGGTGTCCTTCGCCGCATGCGCCGCCCTGCTCCTCGGGGCCTGCGGCAGTACGAAGGACGACGTCGGCGGTGGAGCTGACGGTGGCGGGGGCGGCAAGGTCGGGGTGATCGTTCCGCTGCTGACCTCGCCGTTCTGGCAGGCGTACAACGACTACGTGCCGAAGATGGCGGATGCCGCGGGGGTCGACGCTCTCAAGACCGTCAACTCGAACAGCGACTCGGCACGGCAGATCACCGACATCAACAACCAGCTCAACCAGGGCGTCGAAGGGCTGGTCGTCGCTCCCCTGGACAGCGCCGCCATCTCCGCCGGGCTGGACCAGGCCGAACGCAAGGGCGTCCCCGTGGTCGCCGTGGACGTGGCCCCGGAGAAGGGCAAGGTCGCCATGGTCGTCCGCGCCGACAACGTGGCCTACGGCAAGCGTGCCTGCGACTACCTCGGGAAGCAGGTGAAGTCCGGCAAGGTCGTGCAGATCATGGGAGATCTGGCCTCGGTCAACGGCCGCGAGCGCTCCAAGGCGTTCCGCGACTGCGCCGAGAAGAAGTACCCGGACCTGAAGGTTCTGGAGATCCCGGCGAACTGGGAGGCCGACACCGCGGCCGCCAAGCTGGACACCCTGTTGAACGCCAACCCCGACATCAAGGGCATCTACCTGCAGGCCGGAGGCGTCTATCTCGCCCCTACCCTGCAGACCCTCAAGAGCAAGGGGCTGCTGAAGAAGTCCGGCGAGAAGGGCCATGTCACCGTGGTCTCCAACGACGGCATTCCGCAGGAGCTGGAGGCCATCCGCAAGGGCCAGATCGACGCCACCGTCTCGCAGCCCGCCGACGCGTACGCCAAGTACGGCATGCACTACATCAAGGCCGCGATGGCCGGTGAGACGTTCAAGCCCGGCCCGACGGACCACGGCTCCGAGATCGTCCGGCTGCCCAACGGCCTGCTGGAGGACCAGCTGCCCGCGCCCCTGGTCACCAGGAAGAACGTCGACGACCCCGAGCTGTGGGGCAACACCGTCGAATGAATACCGAGACCGAGAAGGACGCTGAGACCGAAACCCATACTCAGACCCGGGCCGGGGATGCGCCGCTCGCCGAAGCGCTGGGCATCACCAAGCGCTACGGACCGACGGTCGCCCTCCAGGACGGCAGGCTGACCGTGCGGTCCGGCGAATCCCACGCCCTGGTCGGCCGCAACGGCGCGGGCAAATCCACCCTCGTCTCCATCCTCACCGGCCTGCAGTCACCCGACGAGGGCACCGTCACCTTCGACGGTCTGCCCGCGCCTCCGCCCGCCGACCGCGACGCCTGGCGCCGCAAGGTGGCCTGCGTCTACCAGAAACCCACCGTCGTACCGGAACTCACGGTCGCCGAGAACCTCTTCATCAACCGGCAGCCCACCGTACGCGGCGGCGTCATCAGCTGGCGCAGGCTGCGCACGGAGGCCACCGCACTCCTCGACACCTGGGACGTGCGCGTCGCGCCCGACGCCCGTACGGCGGATCTGCCGGTCGAGGACCGGCAGATGGTGGAGATCGCGCGGGCGCTCTCCTTCGGCGCCCGCTTCATCGTTCTCGACGAACCCACCGCACAGCTCGACAACCGCGAGATCGAGCGGCTCTTCACCCGGATGCGCGCGCTCCAGGCGTCCGGGGTGACCTTCCTGTTCATCTCGCACCATCTCCAGGAGGTGTACGAGGTCTGCCGGACGGTCACCGTGCTGCGGGACGCCCGCTGGATCACCACCGCACCCGTGACCGGTCTGCCGCACGCCGCACTGGTGGAGGCCATGGCGGGGGAGCCGGTGGCGGACACCGACGCCGTACGACCCCCGGCCCCCGCCGACGCGCCGGTGGTCCTGAGGGCACAGGCGCTGAGCTCCCGGGCGTACCAGGACGTGGACCTCACCGTCCGCCGGGGCGAGGTCGTGGGCCTGGCCGGGAGCAGCGGCAGCGGCAAGATCGAGCTGGCCGAGAGCTTCGCCGGACTGCACAACCCGGTCTCCGGCACGGCCGAACTCGACGGTGAGCCGCTGCCGTTCGGCGACGTCCCGGCCGCCCTGCGCGCAGGTGTCGGCTGTGTGCCGCGCGACCGCAACGAACAGGGCCTGGTCGCCGGGATGTCCGTCGGCGACAACGCCACCATGACCGTGCCGGAGCGGCTGGGCCGGTACGGCTTCGTCAGCGCGGACCGGCAGCGGGACGTGGCTGGCGCGCTCATCGAGCGGCTCGACATCCATACCGAGGGGCCGGAGCAGCCCGTGCACGACCTTTCCGGCGGCAACGCGCAGAAGGTCGTCATGGCACGGGCACTGGCCTCCGGCCCCCGCCTGCTCGTCCTGATCAATCCGACCGCGGGCGTCGACGTGAAGTCCAAGCAGTCACTGCTCGCCCGCGTGGACCAGGCCCGCGAGGACGGGACCGCGGTGCTGATGGTCTCCGACGAACTCGCCGATCTGCGGCGCTGCGACCGGGTCCTCGTCCTCTTCCACGGCCGGGTCGTCGCGGACCGGCCGGCGGGCTGGTCGGACCAGGAGCTGATCGCCTCGATTGAAGGAGTTGACCGTGGCTGACACCAAGACTCCGGCGCCCTCCACCGCGCCGCCTCCATCCGGCGGGAAGAGCTCGCCCCAGGCACCTGGGGTCAGGGCGCTCCTGCTGCGCCGGGCCCGGGAGCTGGCGCTCGTACCGGCGCTGCTGCTGTTGATGCTGCTGGGCACGCTGCTCAACGACTCCTTCCTCACCGAGCGCAACCTCATCTCCATCCTCGGCGCCTCGGCCGCCCTGGCGATGGTGGTGCTCGCCGAGTCCCTGGTGCTGATCGCGGGCAAGTTCGACCTGTCACTCGAATCGGTCTTCGGCATCGCCCCCGCGCTCGGCGCGCTGCTCGTGCTCCCCGCCGCCCAGGCCGGGTTCGGCACCGAGCTGCCCACGGCGGTGGCCCTGCTGGCCATCCTCGTCGTCGGCGCGGCGCTCGGTGCCTTCAACGGCCTGCTGGTGGTGCACCTCAAACTCAACGCGTTCATCGTCACCCTGGCCATGCTGATCGTCCTGCGCGGGCTGCTGGTCGGGGCGTCCGAGGGGAAGACCCTCTTCGGGCTGCCCGAAGCCTTTTACACGCTCGCCACCAGCACCTTCCTGCATATCCCGCTGTCCGTATGGCTGGCCGCCGCGGCGTTCGGCCTCGCCGGGTTCGTGCTGCGGTACCACCGCTGGGGGCGCGCGCTGTACGCGATCGGAGGCAACCCGGAGGCGGCCCGCGCGGCCGGTATCCGGGTGGAGCGCGTCCTGCTCGGCGTCTTCGTCGTCGCCGGTGTCCTCGCGGCACTCGGCGGCCTGATGCAGACCGGCTATGTCGGCGCGATCAACGCCAACCAGGGCCAGAACATGATCTTCACCGTCTTCGCGGCGGCGGTGATCGGAGGCATCAGCCTGGACGGCGGCAAAGGCACCATGTTCGGCGCGCTCACCGGCGTGCTGCTGCTCGGCATCGTGCAGAACCTGCTGACCCTGGCCCAGGTGTCGTCCTTCTGGATCCAGGCAATCTACGGCGGGATCATCCTCGTCGCCCTGATGATCGCCCGGGTCACCACCGGCCGCGGCCAGGACTGAGCGGCCAGGCTGAACCGCCTCGTGTGAAAGGTCCGCACCATGTCAACCGCGTCATCTCCGGCTTCCGAGCCGACTCCGCCCTCCGGGGCCACCTCGCCGTACGCGTCACCGTCCGCCGCCGCCCTGATCAGCGCGGTGGACACCTACGACATCCGCTTCCCCACCTCCCGGCAGCTGGACGGGTCCGATGCCATGAACCCCGACCCCGACTACTCCGCCGCCTACGTCGTCCTGCGCACCGACGCCCCGGACGGACTGGAGGGCCACGGCTTCACCTTCACCATCGGGCGCGGCAACGGCGTCCAGGTCGCGGCCATCGAGGCGCTGCGCCCGTACCTGCTCGGCCGCCCGCTCGACGCGCTGTGCGCCGACCCCGGCACCCTCAGCCGCGAACTGGTCGGGGACAGCCAACTGCGCTGGCTCGGACCGGAGAAGGGCGTGATGCACATGGCGATCGGCGCCGTCGTCAACGCCGTATGGGATCTGACGGCCAAGCGCGCGGGAAAGCCGCTGTGGAAGGTGCTGGCCGACGCCGAGCCCGAATGGATCGTCTCGCAGATCGACTTCCGCTACATCGCCGACGTGCTCTCCCCCGAGGAGGCGCTGCGGATGCTGCGCGCGGGACGGCGCGGGGCGTCCGGGCGCGAGGCGGCGCTGCTGGAGCGCGGCTACCCCGGGTACACCACCTCGCCCGGCTGGCTCGGCTACTCCGACGAGAAGCTCGCGCGCCGCGCCAAGGAGGCGGTAGCCGAAGGCTTCACCCACATCAAGCTCAAGGTCGGCGCGGACGTGGCCGACGACATCCGCCGCTGCCGGGTCGCCCGCGAAGCCGTCGGGCCGGACATCCGGATCTCCGTCGACGCCAACCAGCGCTGGAACGTCGACGAGGCGATCGAGTGGACGCGCGCGCTCGCGGACTTCGACCCGTACTGGATCGAGGAGCCCACCAGCCCCGACGACATCCTCGGCCACGCCACGATCCGGCGGGCGGTCGGGCCCGTCAAGGTCGCGACCGGGGAACACGTCCACAACCGCATCGTCTTCAAGCAGCTGCTGCAGGCGGACGCACTGGACATCCTGCAGATCGACGCCGTGCGTGTCGGCGGCGTCAACGAGAACCTGGCGATCCTGCTGCTCGCCGCCAAGTTCGGCGTCCCGGTCTGCCCGCACGCGGGCGGCGTGGGCCTCTGCGAGCTCGTCCAGCACCTTGCGATGTACGACTACGTCTCGCTGTCGGGAAGCACCGATTCGGGAAGCACCGATTCGGCAAGCACCGAGTCGGCAAGCCTCGGCGCGCGGGTCATCGAGTACGTCGACCATCTGCACGAGCACTTCCTCGACCCCGTCTCCGTCCGCGACGGGCGGTACGACGCGCCCCGCTCGCCCGGCTTCTCGGCCACCATGCGGGCCGAGTCGCTCGCCGAATACCGCTATCCGGAGGGCACCTTCTGGGCGGCCGAACTCGCCGCGCCCACCCTCGCCGCGCCCACCGGGGAGGCGGTCGCATGACACCGGGCATGACGGGTCTCAGGGCCCTGGTCACCGGCGGTGCGTCGGGGATCGGCCGGGCCACCGCCGAGGCGCTGGCGGCGTACGGGGCCCGGGTCGCCGTAGTCGATCTGGAGCCGGACGCCGTGCGGGCGCCGCTGCTCGCCTACCGCGCCGACGTCGCCGACGACGCATCCGTCCGTACGGCGGTCCGGGACGCCGCAGCGGCTCTCGGCGGCCTCGACATCCTCGTCAACAACGCGGGCATCGGGGCGCAGGGCACCGTCGAGGACAACGACGACGCCCAGTGGCACCGGGTGCTGGACGTCAACCTCCTCGGTGCCGTACGCACCACCCGGGCGGCGCTGCCGTACCTGCGGGAATCCGCCCACGCGGCGATCGTCAACACCTGCTCGATCGCCGCCACCGCCGGGCTGCCGCAGCGCGCCCTGTACAGCGCCAGCAAGGGAGCCCTGCTCTCGCTGACTCTGGCGATGGCGGCGGACCACGTCCGCGAAGGGATCCGGGTGAACTGTGTGACGCCGGGCACCGTCGACACCCCCTGGGTGGCGCGGCTGTTGGAGGCTGCCGACGATCCGGCGGCCGAACGTGCCGCGCTGAGCGCGCGCCAGCCGACGGGTGCCCTGGTGAGCCCGGAGGAGGTCGCGGCGGCGATCGTCTATCTGGCGGGACCGGGTGCGGCGTCGGTCACCGGTACCGCGCTCGCGGTCGACGGCGGTATGGCGGGCCTGAGACTCCGGCCGGAGCGGTCATGAAGGTCACGCTCGGCCGCAGCACGGTCCGGGTCACCCGACTGGCCCTCGGCGCCGCCTCGATCGGCAACCTCTACGCCTCCGTCAGCTCCGCACAGGCCGCCGACTGCGTGGACGCCGCCTGGGACGCCGGAATCCGCTACTTCGACACGGCACCCCACTATGGGCTCGGCCTGTCCGAGCGGCGGCTCGGCGCCGCCCTGGCCGACCGGCCCCGCGCCGACTTCACCCTCTCCACCAAGGCAGGACGGCTGCTGGTGCCCGGCGGGCCCGGCGGCGACGACCTCGCCCACGGCTTCGCGGTGCCCGCCACCCACCGCCGCGTCTGGGACTTCAGCGCCGACGGCGTGCGCCGGAGCCTCCAGGAGAGTCTTCAGCGGCTGGGCCTGGACCGGGTCGACATCGTCTATCTCCACGACCCCGATCACCACGCCCGTCAGGCCCTCCACGAGGCCTACCCCGCGCTGGAACGGCTGCGCGCGGAGGGCGTGGTGGGCGCCATCGGCGTCGGCATGAACCAGTCGCCGCTGCTCGCCCGCTTCCTCCGCGACACCGATGTCGACGTCGTGCTGCTGGCGGGCCGCTACACCCTGCTGGATCAGCAGGGGTTGGACGACGTGCTGCCGGAGGCGGTCGCGCGCGGGCGCAGCGTCGTGGTCGGCAGCGTCTTCAACTCCGGCCTGCTGGCGGACCCGCGGCCGGGCGCGACCTTCGACTACGCGCCGGTGCCACCTCCCGTACTGGACCGGGCCCTGCGCGTCAAGGCGGTCGTCGAGCGGCACGGGGTCGGCCTGCGGGCCGCCGCGCTGCGGTTCCCCTTCGGGCATCCGGCCGTCGCGAGCGTCCTGATCGGCGCCCGGTCGGCGGCGGAGGTACGGGACGCCGCCGCGCCGCCGGGCCGCCCCGTCCCGGCCGCGCTGTGGGACGAACTGCGCGCCGAGGGCCTGCTGCCGGACCGGGTCCCCACGCCGGACAGGGAAGGGTGAGGCCGATGCGGATCGTCGATGCCCACCACCACCTCTGGGACCTCTCGGTGCGCGATCAGGCTTGGATCACCGGCCGCGAACTCACGCCGCTGCGGCGGAACTTCACCCTCGAAGACCTCACACCGGAACTGCGCGCGGCGCACGTGCGGGCGACCGTGGTGGTGCAGACGGTCACTGTCGCCGAGGAGACCCCCGAACTCCTCCGGCTGGCGGCGGGCGGCGGCGCGGTGGCGGGCGTGGTCGGCTGGACCGACCTCGCCTCGCCCCAGATCGCCGACCGCATCGAAGGGCTGCGCGAACTGCCGGGCGGCGGGAAGCTCGCCGGCATCCGCCACCAGGTCCAGCACGAGCCCGATCCGGAGTGGCTCGTCCGCCCCGACGTACTGCGCGGGCTGCGCGCACTCGCCGAGGCGGGGCTCGCCTACGACCTCGTGATCCGGCCGCACCAGCTGCGGGCCGCCTACGAGGCCGCGGCGGCGGTCCCCGCCCTCACCTTCGTGCTCGACCATCTGGCCAAACCGCCCGTCGCCGCCGGTGAGCTGGAACCGTGGGCGCGGGCCGTCCGCGCCTTCGCCACCCTCCCCAACACCGCGTGCAAGCTCTCCGGGCTGGTCACCGAGGCGGCCTGGGACACCTGGAGTATCGAGGATTTGCGTCCGTACGCCGACACCGTCGTGCGCGCCTTCGGCCCGGACCGGGTGATGTTCGGCTCCGACTGGCCCGTATGCCTGCTCGCCGCCTCGTACCCGGAGGTGGTCGGGGCCGCGTGGGCCCTCACCGAGGGGCTGGGGACGGGCGGGCGGGAGGCCGTCTTCTCGGCGACCGCGACCAGGATCTACGGCCTGTGACCTGCACGACCCCGACCTGCACGACCCCGACCCGCCGTACCACCGACGTTCGAGGTGATCTGGCATGACTCAGCACATCAGTCGAAGGACGACGATGAAGACCGCGCTCGGTGTGACGGGCGGGCTGGCACTGGGAGCCCAGCCTGCTGCCGCCGCCGACACCGCCACCAGCAGCGACACCGCCACCGCAGCCGGGGAACTGACCCTCTGGTACACGCGGCCCGCCGCCGACTGGGAGCGCGAGAGTCTCCCCCTGGGCGGTGGGGCCCTCGGCGCGAGCGTGTACGGCACCCTCGCCTCCGAGCGGCTCGTCTTCAACGAGAAGACGCTGTGGACCGGCGGGCCCGGTGCCGCCGGAGGCTACGACCACGGCGACTGGTCCTCTCCCCGCCCCGGTGCCCTCGCCTCCGTCCAGCGGCGGCTGGAGACCGACGGATCGCTCTCCCCGGAGTCCGTCGCCGGTGAACTGGGCCAGCCGAAGCGCGGCTACGGGGCTTACCAGGTCTTCGGGGACCTGGTGCTGGACGTGCCCGCAGCACCCACCGCCCCCGACCCCTCCTACCGGCGCGGTCTCGACCTCGCCACGGCCGTCGCCACCGTCGCCTACACCCATCAGGGCACCGCCCACCAGCGGGAGTTCTTCGCCTCCCATCCCGGCCGGGTCCTCGCCGGACGTTTCCGGGCGGACCAGCCGGGCAGTGTCGGCTTCACCCTCCGCTACACCTCGCCCCGTAAGGACTTCACGGCCACGGCCTCCGGCAGCCGCCTCACGGTGCGGGGTGCCCTCCAGGACAACGGGCTGCGCTTCGAGGCCCAGATCGAGGTGCGTACCGCCGGCGGCAGCGTCACGGCCCGGACGGACGGCACCCTCACCGTGCGGGGCGCCGACAGTGCCTGGTTCGTCCTCGCGGCGGGCACCGACTACGCCGACACCTATCCCGACTACCGAGGGGACGACCCGCACGCCGCCGTCACCCGGGCCGTCAACGACGCCGCCCGGCGGCCGTACGAGGAGCTGCGCGCCGAACACGAGAGCGACCACCGGGCACTCTTCGACCGGGTCTCCCTGGACATCGGCCAGCAGCTCCCCGACCTGCCCACCGACCAGCTTCTCGCCCAATACACCGGCGGTTCGAGCGCCGCCGACCGGGCGCTGGAGGCACTCTTCTTCCAGTACGGGCGCTATCTGCTGATCGCCTCGTCGCGTGCCGGTTCGCTGCCCGCCAACCTCCAGGGCGTGTGGAACAACAGCACCGGCCCGGCGTGGTCCGCCGACTACCACGTCAACATCAACCTGCAGATGAACTACTGGCCCGCCGAGGTCACCAACCTCGCCGAGACCACCGCGCCGTACGCCCGCTTCGTCGAGACGCTGTGCGCGCCCGGCCGGCGCACCGCGCGGAAGATGTTCGGTTCGAAGGGCTGGGTGGTGCACAACGAGACCAATCCGTACGGCTTCACCGGCGTGCACGACTGGCCGACCGCCTTCTGGTTCCCGGAGGCCGCGGCCTGGATCACCGGGCAGCTGTACGAGCACTACCGCTTCAGCGGCTCCCTCGGCTATCTGCGTGCCACCGCCTACCCGGTGATGAAGGAGGCCGCCGAATTCTGGCTGGACAACCTGCGCCCCGATCCGCGCGACGGGAAGCTCGTCGCCACCCCCAGCTACTCGCCCGAGCACGGTGACTTCACGGCGGGCGCGGCGATGTCGCAGCAGATCGTGCATGATCTGCTCACCAGCACGCTGGAGGCCGCCCGGACTCTGGGCGAACCTCCCGGCTTCCGCACCCGGCTCGAAGACGCGCTGGACGCGCTCGATCCGGGGCTGCGCGTCGGCTCCTGGGGCCAGTTGCAGGAGTGGAAGGCCGACCTGGACAGCCAGGAAGACGAGCACCGCCATGTGTCGCACCTCTTCGCCCTGCATCCCGGCCGCCAGATAGCGGCGGGCGACCGGTGGGCCGAGGCCGCCAGGGTGTCGCTCACCGCACGCGGTGACGGCGGCACGGGCTGGAGCAAGGCGTGGAAGATCAACTTCTGGGCGCGGCTCCACGACGGGGACCACTCCCACACGATGCTCGCCGAGCAGCTCAGGGCCTCCACGCTGCCGAACCTCTGGGACACCCACCCCCCGTACCAGATCGACGGCAACTTCGGTGCCACGGCGGGCATCGCGGAGATGCTGGTGCAGAGCCAGCACGGCCCGATCGAGATCCTGCCCGCGCTGCCCGGCGCATGGCCCCGGGGCGAGGTGCGGGGGCTGCGGGCGCGCGGCGGTGTCACCCTCGACATCACCTGGAGCGGCGGACGGGCGAGCCGCATCGCCCTCACCGCGAGCCGCACGGGCGAACTCACCCTGCGCAGCACGCTGCTGCCCGGCGGCGAGACCACGCTCCGGGCGACGGCGGGGGAGCGGTACCTCTTTACCTAGGCACTCTTTACCTAGGCACCGCACCTGCGGCCCGCAGCCCGAAGGGCGCGGGCCGCAGGTGCCGCCGGTCGGCGCTGCCCCCGTGGGTGCCGCCTACCAGGAGGACTTGGTGACTCCCGGCAGGAACCCGGCATGAGCCTGCTCCCGGACGCGGATGCGGGAGAGCCCGAACCGCCGCAGGTGCCCGCGCGGGCGGCCGTCCACGCTGTCCCGGTTGCGTACGCGCGTCGCGCTGGCGTTTCGCGGCTGGCGGCGCAGCTCCGCCACGGCGGCCAGGCGTTCGGCGTCCGGCGTGGACGGGCGCCGGATGATCTCCTTCAGCTCGGCCCGCCGTGCGGCGTGGTGCTCGACGGTCGCCTTGCGCTTCTCGTTCTGCGCGATCTTGCTCTTCTTCGCCATCAGACCTTCACCCCTCGCGCGCGGATGCGGGCCACGGCCGCCTCGATGCCCATCGTGTCGATTGCTCTGATCGCCTTGGTGCTCAGCGTCAGGCGCACGTGGCGGCCCTCGCTCGGCAGCCAGTAGCGCTTGCGCTGGATGTTGGGGTCGAAGCGCCGGGAGGTGCGCCGGTGCGAGTGGGAAATGCTGTTTCCGAACCGGGGCTGGGCGCCGGTCAGCTGGCAGTGGGCGGACAACGGGTGACCTGCCTCTCTCTCCGAGTGCTTTCGGTAATGAAAATCGTTGTCATATACTAGCGCCCATGGCCCGCAACGAACTACGCCCACTCGTCAAGCTCCGCTCCACGGCGGGGACCGGCTACGTCTACGTCACCCGCAGGAACCGGCGGAACGACCCCGATCGCCTGGTGCTGCGCAAGTTCGACCCGCAGGCCCGCAGGCACGTCGACTTCCGCGAAGAACGCTGACCGCACTCCTCCCGTCCCGAAGGGCACCGCCATGAAGCCCGGCATCCACCCCGCCTACGGCCCCGTCGTCTTCCGCGACAAGGCCGCCGGCTCCGCCTTCCTCACCCGCTCCACCCTCACCAGCGACAAGACGGTGGAGTGGGAGGACGGCAACACCTATCCCGTCGTCGACGTCGAGATCTCCTCCGTGAGCCACCCCTTCTACACCGGGACCGCACGCGTGCTCGACACCGCAGGCCGCGTGGAGCGCTTCGAGCGCCGTTACGGAAAGGGAGGCCGCGCATGAGGCTGCCCGTGGTGATCGTCGCCGGTCTCCACTCCGCGGCACGCACACAGGTGGTGGACCAACTGCTGCGTGCCGTGCCCGGCAGCGTCGCCCTCCACCACGATCTGGCCACCGCCGCCGGGGGCACGGTGCGGCGCCTGGTCCGCAACGCCTCCGGGCACCTGACCTCCGGCGCGGCACCACTGGTCAACGACTGCGCCTGCTGCGCGCTGCGCGAGGACCTGGTACCCGAACTGCGACGCCTGGCCGCCGACGGCACGCCCCGGCTGGCCGTCGTCGAACTGTGGGACTCGGTCGAACCCAAGGCGATGGCCGAGGTCATCGCCGCGCACGGCGCCGACGTCCTCGACCTGCGCAACGTACTGACCGCCGTCGACCCAGCACTGGTGCTCCCCTACCTCGCCAACGGCGACGATCTGACCGAGGCCGGGCTCGCGGCGGCAGCGACCGATCAGCGTACGGTCGGGGACACCTGGGCCCGCCAGCTCGAGTACGCGCCCGTCCTCGCGCTTGTCGACAGCGAGGAGGCCGACGACGAGGACCGCGCACTCCTCGCCCAACTCCACCCCACCGCACGGCAGGTGACCGCCGGCTCAGGCGATCTCGCCGAGGCCGCCTTCGCGGGCTTCGACGTCGGCTCGGCCGCCGCCGCCCAGCACCCGGCCTGCGCGCTGCTGCCGCAGGAGGCGGACGAAGCGGGCGTGGCCACGCTCGTCTGGCACCACCGCCGCCCCTTCCACCCCGAACGGCTCTACCGGGCACTGGAGGAGCTGTGCTGCGGCGCCGCCCGCAGCCGGGGCCGTTTCTGGCTCGCCGACCGGCCGGACACGCTGCTCGCCTGGGAGGCGGCGGGCGGCGCACTGTGTGTGGAGAGCGCGGGCCCGTGGCTGGCCTCGCTGCCGGACGCCGCCTGGGAGATGGTGCCGCCGGTGCGCAGGGCAGCCGCCGCGTTGGACTGGGATCCGGAGCACGGCGACCGCTGCCAGCACCTCGTCTTCACCTCGCCGGGCCTGGACCGCGAAGCACTGGCACAGCTTCTCGACTCCTGCCTGCTCACGGACGCGGAGTACGCGGCCGGGCGTGAATCCTGGATGCGCCTCCCGGCCGCCTTCGACTCTCTTCTCGACCCCGCGTTCTGACGCGGCGGACGCGGCACGCGCGGCGGTCTCGGCGGTTTCGGCGGCTCGAGAGGGCCGCGTACGGGCCGCCGCGCCTCCGGACTCCCTGTCGCGGCTGCTCGCGCCGGCGGGCTGGGCGCAGACGGCGCATGTGGCCTGCGTCCTCCGGGACCGGCAGGACCGAGCCCTGGGCCGCGGCGACCGGCGGACCGGCGGACCGGCGGACCGCACGCACCGGACGACGCCCCCTGGCGGGCGCGCATCCGCTGCGTTGCCGCAGCGTCCCTGTAGCCGACTACGCGGTCACCGCAGGTGGAAATACCCCTGGCGGGTGTTTTTGCTGACCGTGAAATCTTGCGGGTGTATACGGGGGAGGGGTATAAAGAGCGCAAGTGATTCGGCCTTCCGGGGTACCTACCCCGGTACCCGCTGAGCGCCTGGCCCTTGTCTCTTCCAGGAGGAACCCATGTCCGATGTGACGACGACCGAGACGACCGAAGAGACCGCAGCGACGGCCTCGTCCTGCTGCACCACCGACGGCAGCTGCCACTCCGGGGCCGCGGAGCCGACCGACACCGTCTTCAAGGTCTCCGGCGTCCACAGCGACCACTGCAAGGGCGTCGTGACCAAGGTGGTCGGCGAGCTCGACGGCGTCAGCGGTGTCGACGTCGACACCTCCACCGGGCGGATGACCGTCACCTCCGAAGGCGGGCCCGACGAGGCGGCGATCGCCGCTGTACTCGACGACGCCGGATACGGGTTCCGGGGCCGGGCCGACTGACCGCAGCACCGCCCGTTGCACGTCTCCCGGACAACACACCTAGCTGTCAGATGCAGGGGGGAGGGGGGAGGCCGAGGGAGCCGAGGGGGATGACGCACAGGAACGCCGGGCTCCCCGGCACGATGCGCGCGTCGCTCCCGGTCACGAGGCGGTCGGTCCGCCGCTCGGGTGGGGGTTCCCTGGCTGCGTTGGACCTGCGGGACGTGATGCCATTGCCTCCGGCGTGGGGGAAACCTGCCCCTCGTCCGTCCGCACCGGCTGGGACGTGCACGGCGGCTGTGCGCAGTACGCCACTGTGCCGCGTCCCGACCGGCAATGCGGGGAGGCCGCTCAGCCCGGCCCGGGTGCTTCGGCCGGTCTCCCCTCCGGCTGGAGCACCCGGACCCGCGTCAGGAGGCGTTCGGCCATCTCGTCAGGGTCCATCCGCTGGTCCAGCCGGTCCAGCCTGGCAGGTGCCGCCCGCGTGGTCACATGCGGCGGCAGGAGCAGTTTGCAGCAGTCCTCATCCGGCAGCCGGGAGATCTCGGCGGTGCCGAGGCGCTCGGCCTCGGCCATGATCTCTGCCTTGTCCCAACCGAGCAGCGGACGCAGCAGCGGGAGCGTGGCGGCCTGCTCGACCGCCGTGAGGTTGGGCAGCGTCTGGCTGGAGACCTGTCCCAGGCTGTCCCCGGTGACCAGCGCCCGCGCTCCGAGCCGCGCTGCCAGCCGGTCGGCCGTACGCACCATCAGCCGCCGCTGCGCCACGATCTGCAGCTCCCCGGCCCCGGCCACGGCGAGCGCGCGCTGGGCCTCACCGAGCGGGATGACGTGCAACCGCACACCGCCCTGGAACGCACCGAGCCGCCGCGCCAGCGCGTACGCCTTGTAGGTGGAGGAGGGCCCGGTGTACGGAGCGCCGGTGAAGTGGACGAACTCGCAGTGCAGGCCCCGGCGCATGGCGCGATAGGCCCCCACGGGAGAGTCGTAGCCGCCGGAGAGCATCACCAGCGCCCGGCCGCTGGCCCCGACCGGCAGCCCGCCCTGGCCGGGGAGGCGCGCGGTGGAAACGAACACCTCGTGCCGGTCGACCTCGACGGCGATCTCCAGCTCCGGGGTGTCCAGATCGACCGGCCATCCCAGCTCCTTGCAGATCCGGGCGCCGACATGTGCGGCGAGCTGGTCCGAGGACAGCGGGAAGTTCTTGTCCCGCCGCCGGGCCCGTACGGCGAAGCGGCGCGGGGCAGGGCGGGACGCCCCGCGCGAAGAGGCGAGTTCCAGCGCGGCCGACGCGGCGTCGTCGGGAGTACGGGGCACCCGCAGTGCGGGCTGCACCACACTGATGCCCATCACCTCGCACGCCCGTGCCACCAGTTCCTCCTGGTGTTCCGGCGCCGCGGCGAGCACGAGGACGCCACGACGCCCGCGGATCCGCACGGGCGAGCGGATTCCGGCCACGCCGTGGCGTACGTTGTCGCGGAGCTGCCGCTCGAAGAGCCACCGGTTGCGGCCCTTGAGCGCGAGTTCGCCGTACTTGAGAAGCACACACGGCTGCCACGGCACAGTGCTCACCCCTTCCGTCGAGGTGGCCCGGCCCCCGCCGTCACCCGGAGGTGCCCTCCTGCTGGGACGCCTCGGACCGAGGGCCTTCGGTCACGGCTACCTGGGCCGGCCGCGGCAGCTGGTCACCGATCCGGTAGCCGGGACGGAACACCTCGGTGCACGTGGCGTGATCGGCATCCTCGTCGAACGAGTGGGCGAGCGCCTCGTCGAGCCCGGCTCGAAGGCGTCACCGGCCTCGCCGGACGACTGCGGGCCCAGGGCGCTCGTCTCCTTCTCCGGCATGTCGGCGACCTGTCCGAAGAGACCCGACACCTCGTCGTGCTCCCGGGCGCGGGCGAGGGGCCCGGACCCGGCCCTCCCCGGACCGGGTCATGCGGCGTCTCCCTTCGACCTGTCGTCCTCGTCGACGATTTCCCCTTCCACGACCTCCTCTTCCTCGTCGGCACCCGCACCGGCACCCGCACCGGAGGCCGCGCCCTCACGGGGAGCCTCCGTACCGCCCGCGGCCCCCTGCCGCTGCTGCTGTGCCTGGGCGTAGAGGGCGGAGCCGATCTTCTGGCTCGCTTCGCTGACCCGCTCCGCCGCCGCGCGGATGGCGGCCGTGTCCTCGTTCTCGCCGGAGTCCGCCTTCAGCTTCTCCTTGAGGTCGGAGACGGCGGATTCGACCTCCTGCCGGGAGTCCGCCGGGATCTTGTCCCCGCTCTCCCGCATCAGGGTCTCCGTCTGGTAGACGAGCTGCTCGGCCTGGTTGCGGGTCTCCGCGGACTCGCGGCGCCGGGCGTCCTCGTCCGCGTGCTGTTCGGCTTCCCGCACCATGCGCTCGATGTCGTCCTTCGGCAGCGAGGAGCCGCCGGTGATGGTCATGCTCTGTTCCCTGTTCGTGCCGAGGTCCTTGGCTCCGACGTGCATGATGCCGTTCGCGTCGATGTCGAAGGTGACCTCGACCTGCGGCACCCCGCGCGGCGCCGGGGGCAGGCCGGTCAACTCGAACATCCCGAGCTTCTTGTTGTGTGCCGCGATCTCGCGCTCGCCCTGGAATGCCTGGATCTGCACGGACGGCTGGTTGTCCTCGGCCGTGGTGAAGATCTCCGAGCGCTTCGTCGGAATCGTGGTGTTCCGCTCGATCAGCTTGGTCATGATGCCGCCCTTGGTCTCGATACCGAGGGACAGCGGGGTGACGTCCAGCAGCAGGACGTCCTTGACCTCGCCCTTGAGCACGCCGGCCTGGAGCGAGGCGCCGATGGCCACGACCTCGTCCGGGTTGACGCCCTTGTTGGGCTCCTTCCCGGTGAGTTCCTTGACCAGCTCGGTCACCGCGGGCATGCGGGTGGAGCCGCCGACCAGGATCACGTGGTTCACCTTGGCGACGTCCGTCCCGGCGTCCTCGACCGCCTGGTGGAAGGGACCCTTGCAGCGTTCCAGCAGGTCGGAGGTGAGCTGCTGGAACTGCGTACGGGTGAGCTTCTCGTCCAGGTGCAGCGGGCCCTCGGGGGAGGCGCTGATGTAGGGCAGGTTGATCGTCGTCTCGGTGGCCGCCGACAGCTCGACCTTGGCCTTCTCCGCCGCCTCGCGCAGCCGCTGAAGCGCCATCTTGTCCTTCGACAGATCCACGCCGTAGCCGTTCTTGAACTGCTTGACCAGGTGGTCGACGATCCGCTGGTCCCAGTCGTCGCCGCCCAGGTGGGTGTCCCCGGAGGTTGACTTGACCTCCACTATGCCCTCGCCGATCTCCAGCAGCGAGACGTCGAAGGTGCCGCCGCCCAGGTCGAAGACCAGCACGGTCTGGTCTCCCTCCTTGTCCAGGCCGTAGGCGAGGGCGGCGGATGTCGGCTCGTTGATGATCCGCAGGACGTTGAGGCCCGCGATCTCACCGCCCTCCTTGGTGGCGGTGCGCTGCGAGTCGTTGAAGTACGCGGGCACCGTGATGACGGCGTCCGTGACGTCCTCGCCCAGGTACGACTCGGCGTCGCGCTTCAGCTTCTGCACCACCCGGGCGGAGATCTCCTGCGCCGTGTACTGCTTTCCGTCGATGTCGCCCGACTGCGGGAAACGCCAGTCGGCCTCACCGACGTGGCGCTTGACGGAGCGCACCGTGCGCTCCACGTTGGTCACCGCCTGACGCTTGGCGACTTCGCCGACCAGCAGTTCGCCGCTTTTGGCGAAGGCCACCACCGAAGGCGTTGTGCGTGCGCCCTCGGCGTTGGTGATGACGGTGGGTTCGCCGCCCTCCAGGACGCAGACCACCGAGTTGGTTGTGCCGAGGTCGATACCAACCGCGCGTGCCATCTCAGGTTCCTCCTCATTGGCAAGCTCGTGCGTCCCGCCGAAGCAGGGGACTCGGGCACGGACCTGGAGATAAACAACCGATAAAACGTACATAAGGTGCATATGGGAGCATTGTCAAGATGCCCCCTATCAGTGAGCCGATGCTGCCTTTCGCGGCCGAGTACCCAGTCCTCGCCCGTCCTCACCCGCTCGTCACTCATACCCCCTGTGGGTAAGTTCTCTTTTTGTTCACGAGCTACCCCCAGGGAGTATGAGGTGAGGAAGACGTTCGACAACGTCGACCCGGCCGGACCCGAGGCGCTGGACGGCGCTCGCGTTCATCCCCTCCCTCGGGGCGGCCATCTCCAGCGCCCGCCCGGAGGAGGGCGGCCTGGCCGCGGGCCTCGTCAACGCCGGCGACCAGATCGGCTCAGCACTGGGCCTCGCCGCGATGACCGCCATCGCCGCCTCCCGGGGGCCTGGCATCGCCTGCCTTCGATGGGCGCGCGCGCCCACTTCCACGGGGCGGAGAGTCCCTTGCCTTATACCCTATGGGGGTATATATTCGGTGGGGTCGAGCTGCTTCAACATCGAGGAACGCCATGACGCACGACACCCCTGACACCCACGCTGCGCACGACATGCAGGCCCCGCACGCTCAGCACGCTTCCCATGGGCACCACGGTGGGGACACAGCGGTTCACGATCAGGCAGGCCACGATGGCGATCACGGGCACGCTCACGGGCACGGCCCGGTCGGCTGGGCCATGGCCGCCAAGGCCACACTGCACTGCCTCACCGGCTGTGCCATCGGCGAAGTGCTCGGCATGATCATCGGCACGGCCCTGGGCTGGGGGACCGCCCCGACGATGGCCCTCGCCATCGTCCTCGCCTTCTTCTTCGGCTACGCGCTGACCCTCTACGCCGTCACCCGGGCGGGCGTGAGCCTCAGGGCGGCGATCGGTGTCGCCCTCGCTGCCGACACCCTCTCGATCGCCGTGATGGAGATCGTCGACAACGGCGTGCTGCTGATGGTGCCCGGAGCCATGGAGGCGCACCTTTCGGACGCGCTGTTCTGGGGCGCGCTCGCCTTCGCCTTCGCCGTGGCCTTCCTGGTCACCACACCCGTCAACAAGTGGCTGATCGGTCGCGGGAAGGGTCACGCGGTGGTGCACCAGTACCACTGAGCAGTTTCACGAGCCGCCGCCCGGCACGGCCGCCACCAGATCCGCGTCGCGCTCCAGCACTTGACGCCCCCCCGGTGACGAGCAGGAACGTGCGGATGGTTCAGGGCTGGGGAGTGCGCAGGAAGCTCCGCAGCCGCCGCAGCGGCCAGGTGTTGATCACCTGGTCGGCGGTGAGCCAGCCGCGCTGCGCCATCCCCACTCCGTAGCCCAGACACTCCAGATCGGGCAGCGAGTGGGCGTCGGTGTTGACCGCGAACTTCACGCCGTGGTGCTTGGCCCGCAGGATGTGCTCGTCGTGCAGGTCCAGACGATGGGGGTGTGCGTTGATCTCCAGCGCGGTGCCGGTGCGGGCACAGGCGGCGAAGACGGCGTCGAGGTCCACGTCCAGCCCCTCGCGCTTGCCGATGATCCGGGTGGTGGGGTGGCCGATGATGTGGATCCGCGGGTTGTCGCAGGCGCGCAGCAGCCGCCGGGTCTGCGCGTCGCGGTTCTGGTTGAAGTGTGAGTGCACCGAGGCCACGCAGATGTCGAAGTCCCGCAAAAAGTCCTCGGGCCAGTCGACGTCTCCCCCGGGGCCGATGTTCAGTTCGGTGCCGTGCAGCAGGCGCATCTTCCGGCGCTTGCCGTCCAGTTCCCGCACGCGTTCGCGCTGTGCGAGGATCTTCTCCTCCGTCATCTGCTGCATCCGCAGTTCCGGGGCGTGGTCGGTGACCGCGTAGTAGAGCAGTCCCCGCCGCGCCGCAGCGTCCACCATGTCCTCCAGCGAGGCGAGCCCGTCGGTGAGGTTGGTGTGGGTGTGCAGATCGCCCTTGATGTCGCTCTCGGTCAGCAGCTCGGGCAGTTGCTGCGGTTCGTCCGCCGACTCGGACTCCTTCTCCTTCTCCGCCTCGTGTGAACCGCGCGAGGCGCGTGAGCCGCCCGAGCGGCGAGGTCCGTCGTGCAGCGCGGCCGCGATCTCACCGCGGTCCTCCCGCAGCGTGGGCGGAATCCAGGGCAGATCCAGCCGGGCGTACACCTCCTCCTCCGTCTCCGAGACGATCTTCTTGCCGCTCTTCGCGTGGAAGAGCCCGTACTCGGAGAGCTTGAGCCTGCGCCGTACGGCCATCTCGCGCAGCCGGATGTTGTGCGCCTTCGAGCCGGTGAAATAGATCAGCGCGGCGCCCCAGGAACCGGGAGGCACCACCCGGAGGTCGACCTGCGTGCCCGTGGAGGTGCGGATGGAGGTCTTCTTCTCACCCTGGGCGATGGTCTCGGCGACGTACGGCAGCGCACGGAAAGCCTCCATGAAGGGCTCGGACCGTCGCGCCGCGACCAGGATGTCCACATCGCCGACCGTCTCCCGCATACGGCGCAGCGATCCGGCCCAGGTGCACTTCTCGCAGCCCTCGACCTCGTTCAGCGCCGCGACGACCTCCTCGGCGAGTTCGGTCGCGACGTTGAGCGGAATGCGTTCACCGGCCACCCGCAGCAGCTCGATGCCGTGCAGGATGTTCTCCTCCGTCTTCGGGCCGAAGCCCTTGAGGTCACGCAGCCGCCCCTGCTCGATCGCCTCCCGGAGCGCGGGGACCGAGGAGATGCCCAGGTCGTCGTAGAGGATCTTGGCCTTCTTGGGGCCGAGCATCGGGATCTCCACGAGATGCCGTACGCCGGAGGGGATCCGTTCCCGCACCTCTCCCATCTCGGGCATCTCGCCGGTGCGCAGATACTCCACGACCTTGTCGGCGATGGACTTGCCCACACCGGGGATGTCCCGCAGCCCCTTCTCGTCGAGCTGCGACACGTCGGCACGGGAGCCGCCGATGGCCCGCGCGGCCTTTTCGTAGGCCCGGGCCCGGAAGGCGTCTCCGCCGGTGATCAGGATCAGGTCCGCATACTCCTGGAGCAGGGCCTGAATCTCCTTGTTGGGGCGGGCCACGCACCCAATTTACTGCGGAATCGCCGTACCGGCCTGCGCAGGTACCGGCCGGGGCAACGCGGCGCTCACCCGCCGCTGCGTACGAGCCACGTGGTGTTCCACCACGAGGACCGCCACCACGACCGAGAAACCGAGCACGGCCGCTCCGACGGCCGCGCCCAGGTGTTCACCGGGTGCGCGGTCGGCGGGGGCGGCGGGCAGGAGTCAGCCGCCGCTCTGGATGGCCCGGACGCAGCGCGACAACAGGGTGCGGAGGGTGTCTCGTTCCTCGCCGGTGAACTCCTCGGCAAGGCGGCGTTCGATACGGACGGCCTCCCGGTCGGCGAGTTCCACGGCCTGCCTGCCCGCTTCGGTGAGCTGTGTCTCCAGCATCTTCTGATGCCAGGGATGTGCCGTGCGCTTGATCAGGGCGCGCTGTTCGAGGTTCTTGAGCACGGCCGTCATCGCCTGGGGGGTGACGAGGCACGCGCGGGCCAGCGCGGCAGCGGACATGCCCGGGTTCTGCGACAGGACCAGCAGTGCGGCGTACTGGGCGACGCTGAGGTCCGCCGCCTTCACCGCGGTGCTCTTGGCGGACATGAGGGCCTGCTCGGCTCGCTTGATGTCCAGGCCGAGCCGCGTGTCGGGAGGCATGTCCATGCGGGCGATCCTATAGCCCGGAGTCCAGAATCAATACTGGACTACTTATCAAAGTATTGATAGAAAGCAGGGCATGAACACACTGCCAGCGACGAACCGCCCGACGGAAAACCACGCCACCGGCCCAGCTGCGTACGATCTGCACGGCAAGACCGTCCTGCTCACCGGTGCCACCCAGGGGATGGGGCGTCACCTCGCTCACGCACTCGCCTCCGCGGGCGCCACCCTGCTGCTCCACGGACGCGACGGCGCCCGGATGGCACAGGTCGCCTCCGAGGTCCGAGCCCTCGCTCCCGACGCACCGCCCCGTACCTATCTGGCAGACCTGTCGGACCTCGATCAGGTGCGCGCCCTTGCCGACCGCCTGCTCCGTGCCGAATCGCGCCTGGATGTCCTGGTCAACAACGCCGCCGTCGGCGGTGGGGTCGATCCCGCGCGGCGGGAGGTGAGCCGCCAGGGGCATGAACTGAGGTTCGCCGTGAACCATCTGGCGCCCTACCTCCTGACGCGCCGCCTCCTGCCGCTGCTGACCGCGTCCGCACCCTCCCGGGTGGTCAACGTCGCCTCGATGGGCCAAACCCCCATCGACTTCGACAACGCCATGCTGGAGCGTGAGTACGAAGGCGTGCGTGCCTACTGTCAGAGCAAACTGGCCATGATCATGGCCACGTTCGACCTGGCCGCCGAGTTCGCGGGCGACGGAATCACCCTGAACGTGCTGCATCCGGCGCACCTCATGGACACCGAGATGGTCCGGCAGAGCGGTTTCACGCCCGTGGCCGAGCTGGCCGAGGGAATGCGGCCGACGCTGAGGCTGATCGCCGACCCGGCCGTGGCGGGCGTCACCGGCACCTACTTCGACCAGTTCACCGAAGCCCCCGCCCAGGCCCAGGCGTACGACCCGGACGCCCGGGCCCGCTTGGCGGCACTGACCGAGACTCTCTGCGCCGTCGACGACTGAGCGACGCCGACCCTCCGGCAGCGGCTCCCCGCCGGAGCCTGTGCTCCACGGTACTGCCGTCCGTGCGGAGTTCGGGAAGACGGGAGTGCAGCCCCGCAGTCGTGTGCCGAGCAGCGAGCAGGCTCAGGCTCCAGCAGCTGACGCTGCGTCAGTCAAGGCGGTGGCGGCGGTTCGTACGAAGGAGCGGATGAGTGGGGTGGTGTGGGCGGTGTTCCAGGCGATGACCAGGTCGCTGGGCGGCGTGCCGGCCAGAGGCACGGTGGTGAGGCCGTCCGGCAGGGCGTGAGCGAGCGGCGCCAGTCCCACGGTGCCGTTCCACGGGACGGACTGGAGGCATTCATGGGCCGTTCGGACGACGGGCCAGTCATGGTGCCCGTCCGCCTGGGCGGGGCCCGTCCAGAAGGCCCGCCACACGGGGTCCGTGCCGTCCGGGAACTGGAACCACCTGCGGTCGGCGAGCTCGTGCCGGTGCAGCTGGTCGCGGTCGGCAAGCGGGTCGTCGGTGCGCAGGACCACGCCGATCGGGTCCGAGCGCAGCACGAGGGTGGTGATGCCGGTGGTGTCGAACGGTGCCCGGGTCAGGGCCACGTCGACGAGCCCGGACCGCAGGCCGGTCGTCGGGTCCGTCAGGTCGGCCTCGCGGATGCGGACGTCCACGCCGGGGCGGCGGCGCCGGTAGGCGGCGGCCAGCCGCGTTCCGAACTGCTCGGCGCTGTCGGCGAGGGTGCCGAGGGTCAGGGTCGCGCTCCCGGCGGTGTCGGCCACCCGGGCACGCGCTTGGTCGGCCCGCGCCAGCAGGGTGCGTGCCTCGTCGTAGAGCACGGCTCCGGACGGGGTGAGGGCGACGCCCGAGGGGGAACGGCGGAGGAGTTCGCAGCCCAGGTCGGTCTCCAGCTGTCTGACGGCCCGGCTCAGCGGGGGCTGCGTCATCCGCAGCCGCACGGCGGCTCTGCCGAAGTGCAGCTCATCGGCGACCGCCACGAAGTAGCGCAGAGTGCGGAGTCCCATCACCTGGAGCCGGGCGATGCGTGCCTGGGCCGCCGAACCTCAACTGGGCAGCCGCTTCGACGGGATCGCCTTGGACCACACCACCGTCATCAGCCCCCACTACCGCTTCCACCACGCCGAGAACTACCTGAAGTCCGCGACCACAGCCGCGACCCTCGCCCCCTACCTAGGCCTCTGACCGTCGCGCCCGCGGCCACCGTCTCCATGATGCGGCCGAGACCGCCGTGGGCCGGCTCGCGCCTCGCGCCACAAGGGTCCAGCTGGCCCGCAGTGCCTGCACCACCGCCGCGGACCGGGCAGTTGCCACCGGACGCGGCAGATCGGCATCCGTTTCTCCCGATCGGCCCGCTCAACGACATGCCCGTAACCCCGGCCCGCCCCATCACAGTGACCGCCGCCGAGCGCAAGCAGCTGAAGAAGATGGCCTGCGCTCACAAGAGCGAGTACCGGACGCGCCTGCGTGCGCAGGTCGTCCTGCACGCGGCCAGAGGCCGCTCCACCGCAGCGATCGCCCGCCAGACGGGGCTGCACGTGGATACCGTGCGCCGCTGGCGGGGCCGGTTCGCCGGGCAGGGCCTGCCGGGTTTGGCCGACCGCAAGCGCCCGGGCCGCCCGCGCGTGTTCACCGCACTGCAGACCGCCCAGGTCAAGGCCCTGGCCTGCCAACCGCCCGTCGAGAGCGGCATACCGCTGTCGCGGCGGTCGTGCCCGGAGCTGGCCTGCGAGGCCATCCAGCGGGGCATCGCACGTTCGTGTCAGCCTCCACCGTGCGCCGCTGGCTGGCCGAGGACGCACTCAAGCCCTGGCAGTAGAAGAGATGGCTGATCATCATGTGCGCCGACCACGGTGATGCGTTCGATGGGTACCACGGCCGTGGAATTGCTCACCCCGCCGTGCTGAACGTGCCGTTCGCCGCTGTGCTCGCACCGTAAAGCGCTACGCTCGCGGGCCATGACCGACGTATCCGACAGGCGGGCTCGGCGCGACGCCTCCGTCACCGTGGCCCGTGACGCGGACGGCATGGTCGCCGTCCTGACCGCCGACTTCCGCCGGCCTGGCGGCGAGTACGTGTTCCTGCCCGGAGGGCGCCAGGAATCCGGGGAGACGCCGGAAGAGTGCGCGCGGCGCGAGCTGCGCGAGGAAGCGGGCGTAACCGCCGAGTTCTGGCGCCCCCTCGGCTCATACGCCATCACGCTGGACTCCGGCGCCCGCATTCACCTCTTCCTGGCCGAGGGACTCACCTGCGGTCCCCAGCAGCTCAAGCCGGGCGATGAGGGCTTCAAGCTGACGTGGTGGCCCATGACTGACGCGATCCAGGCCGCCGCCGAGGGCCGCTTCCTGCTGCAAGGAGGCCCGCTGGCGCTGCTGCTCGCCGACCGCATCGCGGCCGGGTTCGGCCGCTGAGGCCGTTCCTCGGGGCGGGGTCAAGTTGACGCGGTGGTGGGGGCGGGGCCGACGAGCTCTTCCAGGACGTCTTCCATGGTGACGAAGCCGAGCAGCGTGTCGTCGGCGCCGGAGACCGCGGCGAGGTGGGTGCCGGTGGCGCGCATGGCGGTGAGGGTGTCGTCGAGCGGGGTGTCGTCCCTCACCTTGGTGACCGGGTGCAGGGTCGAGCGGGGGAAGGGCTGGTCGCGTGGCGTGGCCCCCAGCGCGTCCTTGATGTGCAGGTAGCCCAGCACCGTGCCGCTGCCGCCGGGGGTGATGACGGGGAGGCGGGAGAAGCCGGACTCGGCGGAGGCGCGCTCCAGCTGCCGTGGGGTGATGCGCTCGTCGACGGTGACCATGGTCTCCAGGGGCGCCAGGATGCTGCCGACGGGGCGGGTGCCGAGGTCCAGGGCGTCCCGGAGGCGTTCGCCCTCTGCCGGTTCCAGGAGTCCGGCGGCGCGGGAGTCCTCGACCATGCGGGCCAGTTCGTCGTCGGTGAAGACGGCGGCCACCTCGTCCTTCGGCTCGACGTGCAGGAGGCGCAGCAGGGTGTTGGCGAAGGCGTTGATGCCGAAGATCAGCGGGCGCAGGGCGTGGGTGAGGGCCACCAGGGGCGGGCCCAGGAGCAGGGCGGTGCGTTCGGGCGCGGCGAGGGCGATGTTCTTCGGCACCATCTCGCCGATGAGCATGTGGAGGTAGGTCGCGACGGCCAGGGCGATCACGAAGGCGATCGGGTGCACCAGGCCGTGCGGTACGTGCACGGCGTCGAAACCGGGCTCCAGCAGGTGGGCGATCGCCGGTTCGGCGACCGCGCCCAGCACCAGTGAGGAGACGGTGATGCCGAGCTGGGCGGTGGCCATCATGGCGGAGACGTGCTCGATGCCCCACAGGGTGGCGCGGGCCCGCTTCTCCCCGGCGCGTGCCCGGGGTTCGATCTGGCTTCGGCGTACGGAGATCAGGGCGAATTCGGCGCCGACGAAGAAGGCGTTGGTGATCAGGGTGAGGGCGCCGATGGCGAGTTGCAGGGCGGTCATCGGGCTTCCTTCCCAGGGGATTGCGAAGCGGTTGCCGGTGCCGGCGCTGCCGCCGGTGCGGTGATGCGTACGCGTTCGGCCCGGTGGTGGTCGACCTGGACGACCTCCAGCCGCCAGCCGTCCAGCTCGACGGTGTCTTCGGCGGCGGGGATGCGTTCGACCTGGTCGGCGATGAGCCCGGCGAGGGTCTCGTACGGTCCTTCGGGGGCCAGCAGGCCGAGGTCGGCGAGCTGGTCGAGGCGTACGCTGCCGTCGGCCTCCCATGCGGGGCGGCCGTCGCCGGTGCCTTCGAGCGGCAGGAGGTCGGGCCGTTCCTCCGGGTCGTGCTCGTCCCGGACTTCGCCGACGATCTCTTCGACGATGTCCTCCATGGTCGCCACGCCCGCCGTGCCTCCGTACTCGTCGACGACGACGGCCATGGTGCGGCTGTGCCGCAGCCGGTCCAGGAGGCGGTCCACGGCGAGGCTGTCCGGTACCAGCAGCGGTTCGGTCATCAGGCCGGTGACGGGGGTGCCGGCGCGCTCGTCCTCGTCCAGGGCCAGCACGTCCCGGATGTGCACGGTGCCGAGGATGTCGTCCAGGGTGTCGCAGTAGACGGGGTAGCGGGACAGGCCGGTGGCCAGGGCGAGCTCGGCGGCGTCGGCGGCCGTGCTGTGGGATTCCAGGGCCATGACGTCCACCCTGGGCGTCATGACGTTCTCCGCGCTCAGCTCGCCCAGGTGCAGGGTGCGGACGAAGAGCTCGGCGGAGTCCGCCTCGATCGCGCCCTTGGCCGCGGAGTGCCGGGCGAGGGCGATCAGCTCCTCGGGACTCCGCGCGGAGGCCAGCTCCTCGGCGGGTTCCAGGCCCAGGCGGCGCACCAGGCGGTTGGCCGAGTTGTTGAGGTGCCGGATCAGCGGTGCGAAGGCGGCGGTGAATCCGCGCTGCGGCCCCGCCACGACCCGTGCGACGGCCAGCGGGCGGGAGATCGCCCAGTTCTTCGGCACCAGCTCACCGACGACCATCAGGACCACGGTCGAGAGGATCACGCCCAGAATGACGCCGAGGGCGGAGGTCGCCCCGAGGGGCAGCCCCGTGGCCTCCAGCGGGCCGCGCAGCAGCCCCGCGAGGGAGGGTTCGGCGAGCATGCCGATGACCAGGGAGGTGACGGTGATGCCCAGTTGGGCGCCGGAGAGCTGGAACGTCAGCTCCCGCGCCGCCTTCAGCGCACCGGCGGCCCCGTGTTCGCCTGCCGCCGCGGAGCGCTCCAGCTCGCCGCGCTCGATCGTGGTGAGCGAGAATTCGGCTGCCACGAAGACCGCGCAGGCAAGCGTGAGCGCCAGGGCCACCAGCAGGAGCAGTGCCTCGGTCACCGGGCCACCCCCGCTCGCGAAGACGGGCACGGCATGGCACTGCGGCTACTCGGAGGATCGTCCATCGCGGTACTGCGACTCCTTGGGAACGTTCGGATGCGGGGGACGGCCGTCGAAGGCAGTCCGTTGCGTCATGTTAAACGTTTCCTCTACATGGCTGTAGAGAGGAGGGCGGGGGAGAGGATGAGGGGTGCGTCACCGCAAACCGTGAGCGGCTCTCACGGTGCGTCAGCCGGCCTGTAGACTCCTGGCCACGTGCAACTTCTACACCCATGTAGAAGTCGATTTGGCTCGGAGGATGGCTGATGGCCCTGTGGGACCGGTTCAAGGAATCCGCCTCGACGATGCAGACCCAGCTCAACACGAAGAAGAACGAGCTCAAAGGCGGCGGCTTCCGTGACGCCAGCATGGCGATGTGCGCGCTGGTGGCCGCCGCCGACGGAACCATCGACCCCGACGAACGTCAGCGAGTCGCCTCCCTGATCGCCGGCAACGAGGTGCTGCGGAACTTCCCCGCCGAGGAACTCCAGCAGCGGTTCAACGACAACTGCCAGCAGCTCATGGCGGACTTCGCCGTCGGCAAGGTCAGCCTCATGCAGACGATCGGCAAGGTCGGCAAGAAGCCCAACGAGGCGCGTGCCGTCGTCCAGATCGGCATCGTCATCGGCGGCGCCGACGGCGACTTCGACAGGACCGAGCAGGGTGTCGTACGCGAGGCCTGCTTCGCACTGGGCATCCCGCCGTCGGAGTTCGACCTCTGACCCCATGCCGGGGCGGCTAGAGCGGGGTGGCCGCGATCAGGATCGCGGTGAGCGCCGCGGCGGCGATCAGGGCGGAGAGGGCGGAGGCCGCCGTGCCCGCGGCGGCGACCCAGGCAGCCAGCCCCGCCGCCGTCCCCGTCGGCGGCCAGCTGCGTGCCGGCGGCTCGGGCGCGAGGAGCGCGGCGACCCGCCGTGGCACCGGGCCGGGCTCGGCGAACGCCGGCGGCGCGGAGGCGTGCGCACGCCGGGTGACCAGTGCCGCCTTCGCGACCGCGCGGGCCACCGTGCGCCGACTGCCCACCTCCCGTGCCGCCTCCTCGTCGGCCCACCGCTCCGCGCTGTAGGTGACCGCGTTCCGCAACGGACTCAGCAGCGGGTTCGCCCGCGCCGCCAACCGGGTCAGGAGCAGGAAGCGGTGGTGACGGGCCGCCAGGTGCGCCTGCTCGTGGGCGATCAGCACCCGGCGTTCGTCGGCGTCGAGGTGGTCCAGCATCGCCGTGGAGACCACCACCCGGCCGCGCCTGCCGGAGTCGCCGGGGAGCGCGTACGCGTACGGGGCGGCGTCAGGCAGCACGGCAAGCTCCGCGTCCGGCAGCCCTGCCAGCGACCGGTGCGCACGCCGCCGTACACGGAAGTGCCCGGCAACGGCGAGCGACCAGGCGACCAGCACCGCCAGCAGCGCGCCGATCGAGACCTCGCCGACGTACTTCTCGTGTGGCACGGCCGCGCGCACCTCCGGATCCGACCAGCCGTCCGGCAGCGGGTTTCCGGGCAGTTGCGCCGTGCCGACCACCATGAGCAGCACCAGGCAGAGTGTGCTGCACACCGCCAGCAGCCCCCCGACGACCGTCAACAGGCGGGCCGCACCACGGGGGTGGAGGTGCTGCTCGGCGAGGCGGACGATCGGCCATGCCGTCACCGGCAGCACCAGCGGCAAGAAGACGAAGACGCCCATGCGGCTATTCCTCCGGCCCCTCAGCCGATCCCTCAGCCGTCTCCCTGAGCAGTCCGCGCAACAGCAGTTCGTCGTCCGAAGACAGACCGGTCACGAACCGGGCGAGCACCGCGCCCCGGTCCGACTCGCTGTCCAGCACCCGCCGCATGCGCAGGGCCGCCAAGCCCGCCTCATCAGAGGTGGCCCGCCAGGCGAAGGCACGGCCATCGCGCTCCCGGGACACAACTCCCTTGGTGTGCAGCCGGGTGAGGATCGTCATCACCGTGGTGTACGCGAACTCCATGCCGAGGTGTTCCTGTACCCATCCGGCGGTCACCGGGGCGGGTGCCTCCCGCAGTGCGGAGAGTATGAGCGCTTCCAGCTCTCCCTGTGCCCGCCGGTGTCCGTGGGGCGGGGAGGGGCTCTGCCGACCGTGCTTACGCCCTTGCGTCACTGCGGCGCCCCCCGTCTCGTCTTTCCGGCGCCCCATAGTAATGCCGTTGGCGCGCCCCGCTGCCGGTCAGCCGCCCGCCGCCGACTGAGAGGCTTCGACGAGGCCCGCCGCGAGGGCGCGTGCCTCAGCGGACGGGCCGGACAGGACGTCGGTGGCAGCCAGGCCCGTTACCTCCATCCAGTTTTCGGTCATCGCACGCTGCTCTTCCAGGGACCTGCCCTCCACCCACTGCCGTCGTTCCGCGGGGAGGATGTCGAGGAACATTTCGAGTACGGGATCAGTAACACTCACAAGGGGCTTCCCTACCACGCGACAGCCGATCGATTTGTCGACCCGTGCGAGGTATTCCACCCGGCTGGCAGCCGGATGCCCTGCGTCACCCGTTCGCCTGCGCGGACACGGCCTCCGCCGCCCTCCGCCATGCCTGTTGCGGGCCCGCGGGCTGGTGGTGGCGCAGCGGCAGGGCCGTACGCAGCAGCTCGCGCAGGTCGGCGAGGCCGCCGTGGACGGCGCCCGCCGTGCGGGCCTGGACCAGCACGTTGCCCAGCGCCGCGGCCTCCGTGGGGCCCGCGACGACGGGCAGGCCGCAGGCGTCGGCGGTGAGCTGGCACAGCAGCTCGTTGTGGGCGCCGCCGCCGACGACATGGACGGCGCTGACGCCTCGGCCGGAGAGCCGCTGGGCGTCCTCGACGGCCCGGCGGTGGGCCAGCGCGAGCGAGTCGAGGACGCAGCGGACGGTCTCCACGGCGTCACGTGGCACGGGCTGGCCGGTGTCGCGGCAGGCTTCGGCTATCCGGGCGGGCATCCGGTCCGGTGCGATGAAGCGGGGGTCGCCCGCGTCGACGACGGACCGCAGCGGGGCAGCCTCGGCGGCTCCGCGCAGCAGCTCCCGCAGCTCGTACGGCCGTCCCTCGGATTCCCAGCTGCGCTGGCACTCCTGAAGCAGCCACAGCCCCATGATGTTGCGCAGATAGCGGACCGTGCCGTCGACACCCAGCTCGTTTGTGAAGTTGGCGCGACGGCTCGCCTCGGTGATCACGGGGGCGTCGAGTTCGAGCCCCGCCAGCGACCAGGTGCCGGTGGCGATGTACGCGAAGTCCGGGCCCGCCGCCGGGACTCCGACAACGGCGGAGGCCGTGTCGTGGGAGCCGACGGCGGTCACGGGGACGGGGTGGGTGTGACCGGTCGCCTCGCGGACGCCGGGCAGCAGCTCGCCCGCCGGTTCGCCGGGGATGCGCAGCGGGGGGAAGAGGGTGAGATCGATGCCGAGGGCGTCGGCCACAGGACGGGACCAGTCGCGGGTTCGGGGGTCGACGAGCTGGGTGGTGGAGGCGTTGGTCAGCTCGGTCCCGGCCGTCCCGGTCAGCCAGTAGGAGATCAGGTCGGGGATCAGCAGCAGTCGCTGGGCGGCGCCGAGCTGGGGGGTGCCCCGGGCGGCGGTGAGCTGGTAGACGGTGTTGAACGGCAGATGCTGGAGGCCGGTGAGGGAGTAGAGACGGGGCGGTGGCAGCACTGCCGCAACGCGTCCGGCGGTGCCTTCCGTGCGGCTGTCGCGGTAGTGCACGGGGTTGCCGAGCAGGGCGCCGGTGGCGTCGAGCAGTCCGTAGTCGACGGCCCATGAGTCCACCCCCACGGAGGCCACCTCGCCCGCCTTGCGCAGGCCGTCGAGCACGCCCCGGTAGAGGCCCAGGATGTCCCAGTGCAGGGTGCCGCCCAGGCGTACGGGGCGGTTGGGGAAGCGGTGCACCTCGGTCAGGGACAGCCCGTCGGTGCCGGTGCGGCCGGTGCGGCCGGTGCCGACGCGGCCGAGGATGACGCGGCCGCTGGACGCGCCGAGGTCGACGGCCGCGAAGGCGGGCGGGGAGCTGGGGGGCATGGCGGTCCTGGTGATCGTGGTGGGGGCGCGGCCCGCGGCGACTCCGTGTCCGCGGGTGCCCACGACAGGGCGGTGGTGCTCTGCCCGGCCGCCGCACGGCAGGAGCGCGCGGCGGCCGGGCAGGTGCGTCAGCGGCGGCGTCAGCGCAGGAAGGCCGCGGCGACGCCCGCGTCGACGGGGATGTGCAGCCCGGTGGTGTGGGTGAGGTCGCCGCCGGTCAGGGCGAAGACGGCGTTCGCCACGTTCTCGGGCAGCACCTCACGCTTGAGCAGGGTGCGCTGGGCGTAGAACTCGCCCAGCTTCTCCTCCTCGACTCCGTACACCGCCGCCCGTTTGGCGCCCCAGCCGCCCGCGAAGATGCCGGAGCCGCGGACGACGCCGTCCGGGTTGATGCCGTTGACCCGGATTCCGTGCTCGCCCAGCTCGGCGGCGAGCAGCCGCACCTGGTGGGCCTGGTCGGCCTTGGTGGCGCCGTAGGCGATGTTGTTGGGTCCGGCGAAGACGCCGTTCTTGGAGGCGATGTAGACGATGTCGCCGCCCAGCCCCTGCTGCGTCATCACCCGGGCCGCTTCCCGGGAGACGAGGAAGGAGCCGCGGGCCATGATGCCGTGCTGGAGGTCCCAGTCCGCGGCGGTGGTCTCCAGCAGCGGCTTGGAGATGGAGATGCCCGCGTTGTTGACCACCAGGTCGACTCCGCCGAAGGCGAGTACCGCCGCGTCGAAGGCCGCCTGGATCTGTGCCTCCTCCGTCACGTCCACGGTGACGGCGACTGCCTTGTCCGGGCCGCCCAGTTGCTCGGCGACGGCCGCGCCGCTCGCCGCGTCCAGGTCGGCGACCACGACGCAGGCGCCTTCGGCGGCCAGCCGCTGCGCGATGGCCTTGCCGATGCCCGAGCCGGCGCCGGTGATCAGCGCGACACGGGTGGCCAGCGGTTTGGGCGCGGGCATCCGCCGCAGCTTGGCCTCCTCCAGCTCCCAGTACTCGATGCGGAACTTCTCCGACTCCTCGATGGGGGAGTAGGCGGAGACGGCCTCGGCGCCGTGCATCACGTTGATGGCGTTCACATAGAACTCGCCCGCGACCCGGGCGGTCTGCTTGTCCTTGCCGTAGGAGAACATCCCGACGCCGGGGATGAGCACGATGGCCGGGTCGGCGCCGCGCATGGCGGGGGAGTCGGGGGAGGCGTGCCGTTCGTAGTAGGCGCGGTACTCGTCCCGGTAGGCGGTGTGCAGTTCGCGCAGCCGGGCGACGGCGTCCTCCAGGGGCGCGTCGGAGGGAAGGTCGAGGACGAGCGGGCGGACCTTCGTCCGCAGGAAGTGGTCCGGGCAGGAGGTGCCCAGCGCGGCCAGCCGGGGGTGCTCGGTGCCGGCCAGGAAGTCCAGCACCGTCTCCGAGTCGGTGAAGTGCCCGACCTGCGGGCGGTCGGCGGAGGCGAGAGAGCGGACGACCGGTGCCAGCGCTGCGGCGCGCGCCCGCCGCTCCGCCTCGGGCAGCGGCCCGTACCCGGCCAGCGGGGGGCCGAACGGCTCGGCCTTGCCGCGCTCGGCGAGGAACCGCTCGGCCCGGCGGATGATGTACAGCGAGTTGCGCTCGCACTCCTCGCTGCTCGTGCCCCAGGCCGTGATGCCGTGGCCGCCCAGGACGCAGCCGATGGCCTCCGGGTGGGCCTCCTTGACCGCGGCGATGTCCAGGCCGAGTTGGAAGCCGGGGCGGCGCCAGGGCACCCACACCACCTGATCGCCGAAGCATTCCCCGGTCAGCGCCTCGCCGTCGGCCGCGCAGGCCAGCGCTATGCCGGAGTCGGGGTGCAGATGGTCGACGTGGCCGGCGTCGACGAGGGCGTGCATCGCGGTGTCGATGGACGGCGCGGCCCCGCCCTTGCCGTGCAGGCAGTAGTCGAACGCGGCGACCATCTCGTCCTCGCGCTCCACGCCCGGATAGACACCGGTCAGTGCGTGCAGCCGGTCCAGGCGGAGCGCGGCGAGGCCGCCCGCGGTCAGGGTGCCGAGGTCCCCGCCGGAGCCCTTCACCCACAGGAGGCCGATCTCGTCACCGGTGACGGGGTCGGCACCGGTGCCCTTGGCGGACGTGTTGCCGCCCGCGTAGTTGGTGTTGCGCGGATCGGCGCCGAGGCGGTGCGAGCGGGCGAGCAGCTCGGCCACTGGCCCGTGAGTTGCGTCCGTCATTCCCTGGAGTTCCTTTGAGTCTGATGAGTCTGGGTTTCGACAGTGGCCGGGCTTCGACAGTGTCCGGTTTCCAGCCGGTGGTGGGGCGTCAGGCTCCCCAGCCCGCCTGGGTGCCGCCGACGCGTTCGGCGACGATCTTCTCGGCCCAGCCGGAGGCCTTGTACGCGGCGACCGGATCGGGGGCGAGGCCCATCTCCTCGCGGACTTGGGCGAGCAGCGGCCGCACATCGGTGTTGTACGCGTCCATCAGCACGGCGTTGGCCGCGAGGACGTCCCCCTCCGACTGGGCCGCGTGCAGCGCGTCGCCGTCGACCAGCAGCGCCTTGGCGGTTGCCTCCTGGACGTTCATCACCGAACGGATGATCGCGGGGATCTTCGCCTCGATGTTGTGGCACTGGTCGAGCATGAAGGCGACCTCGGAGGTCAGTCCGCCGCCGCGCACGACTTCGTACATGATCCGGAAGAGCTGGAAGGGGTCGGCCGCTCCGGCCATCAGGTCGTCGTCGGCGTAGAAGCGGGAGTTGAAGTCGAAGGCCCCCAGCTTCTGTTCGCGCAGCAGCAGCGCCACGATGAATTCGATGTTGGTGCCCGGCGCGTGGTGGCCGGTGTCCACGACGACCTTGGCCTGCGGGCCGAGCTTGAGGCAGTGGGCGTAGGCGGTGCCCCAGTCGGGGACGTCGGTGGCGTAGAAGGCGGGCTCGAAGAGCTTGTACTCCAGCAGCATCCGCTGGTCGGTGCCGAGCCGCTCGTACACCGCGTGCAGCGCCTCCGACAGCCGGTCCTGGCGGGTGCGGATGTCGTCCTGGCCCGGGTAGTTGGTGCCGTCGGAGAACCAGAGCTTCAGGTCGCGGGAGCCGGTGGCGTCCATGATGTCGACGCACTCCAGCAGGTGGCCCAGGGCCTTGCGGCGCACCGCGGGGTCCGGGTGGCAGACGCTGCCGAGCTTGTAGTCCTCGTCCTGGAAGACGTTGGAGTTGATGACGCCGAGCCGCAGTCCGCGCTCCTGGGCGTACTCCGACAGTTCCGCGTATCCCTCGAGGTCCTCGACCCTGTCCCACGGGATGTGCAGGGCGACGGTCGGCGCGACTCCGGTGTGCTCGTGCACGCGGGCGGCGTCGTCGAGTTTCTCCCACGGGGTGCGGGGGACGCCAGGCTGGGCGAACACCTTGAAGCGGGTGCCGGAGTTGCCGTACGCCCATGACGGCGTCTCGATGGCCTGGCTCCTGAGTGCGGCCTTCACCGCGGCTACGGCGGTCATCGATCAGTGCTCCTTGTCAGAGGCGAGCTTGAATCGTTTCACGATCGTGAAGTTATAGGCGTGCTCTTGGAGTCGTCAAGAGGTGTGGGCGCACGGTCCTTGTCCGCCTTCACTCCGGGTGGCATTGAACAGTTTCTGGCCTCCCACCCATTGACTCGGAGCCGGAGAGCCGTCTAGCTTCCCTGAAATCTGGTTGAAACCTTTCACGGCTGTGCGGCCTGCCCGGCGCGCCGCCGCCCTGGAGCTCTCATGAAACAGTCCGAGACGGGCGACCCGGTCCCCGTCCTGGCGCTCACCGACGTCAGCAAGTCGTTCGGTGCCGTACGTGCCCTGCGCGAAGTCTCCCTGCGGCTCTACTCCGGCGAAGCGCACGCCCTCGCGGGGGAGAACGGAGCCGGTAAGTCCACCCTCATCAAGACGCTCGCCGGAGTGCACCGGCCGGACACCGGCACCGTGCTGCTCGACGGTGAGCCCGTCGACTTCCAGGGCCCCGCCGACGCCCGGGACGCGGGCATCGCCGTCATCTACCAGGAGCCCACACTCTTCGCCGATCTGACGATCGCGGAGAACATCTTCATGAGCCGGCAGCCGCTCCGCTCCTTCGGGCGGATCGATCACGCGGCCGTGCACGAGGCGACCGCGGCCCTGATGCGGCGGCTCGGCGTCGACCTCGACCCCAAGCGGCCCGCCCGCGGCCTCTCCATCGCCGACCAGCAGATCGTCGAGATCGCCAAGGCGCTCTCCTTCGACGCCCGCGTACTGATCATGGACGAGCCGACTGCGGCGCTGACCGGCAGCGAGACCGCCAGGCTCTTCTCGGTGGTGCGGACACTGCGCGCCGAGGGCGCGGCCGTGCTGTTCATCTCGCACCGTCTGGAGGAGATCTTCCAGCTCTGCCAGCGTGTCACCACCTTGCGCGACGGCTGCTGGATCGCCTCCGAGCCGCTGGCAGACCTCACGGAGGACGATCTGGTGCACCGGATGGTCGGCCGCGACCTCGACGAGCTCTACCCCAAGCAGGACACCCGCATCGGCGAGTGCGCGCTCTCGGTGCGCCGGCTGACCCGGGAGGGTGTCTTCTTCGACGTGTCCTTCGAGGTCCGGCGCGGAGAGATCGTGGCGCTCGCCGGGCTGGTGGGCGCCGGACGCAGCGAGGTCGTCCAGGCCGTCTTCGGCGTCGACCGCGCCGACGCGGGCGCCGTCGAGGTGAACGGCAGGACACTGCCGCCCGGCTCACCCACCGCAGCGATGGACGCCGGGATCGCGCTCGTCCCCGAGGACCGGCGGCAGCGCGGGCTGGTGATGGAGATGTCCATCGAACGCAACATCGGACTGACAGGCCTGGACGAACTCGGCCGGGCCGGACTGGTGCGCCGCACCCTGGAGCGCGGGCGGGCCACCGACTGGGCGACCAAGCTCCAGCTCAAGTACAACCGCCTCTCCGACACCGTCGAGGTGCTCTCCGGCGGCAATCAGCAGAAGGTCGTGCTCGCCAAGTGGCTGGCAACCGAGCCGTCCGTGCTCATCGTCGACGAGCCCACCCGCGGCATCGACGTCGGCACCAAAGCGGAAGTCCACCGGCTGCTGTCCAGCCTCGCCGCCGAAGGACTCGCCGTACTGATGGTCTCCTCCGACCTGCCGGAGGTACTCGGTATGGCCGACCGGGTGCTGGTCATGCACGAGGGACGGCTGGTCGCCGAGATCCCGCGCGACGAGGCAACCGAGGCTTCCGTGATGGCCGCGGCCACCGGGCGCAACGGCGGCAGCGGGGAGGAAGCGGCGTGATCACCACACCCCGGAAGACCCGGCAGGGCGAGGAAGCGCCACCAGGCCCCGGCACACCGGGCCGCTCCGCGCGCGCCCTCGCCGAGGCGCTGCTGCGCGCCCGCGAGTTCAGCATCGGCGGCGCCCTGGTGCTGCTGATCCTCGTCACCTGGATCACCAACCCCAGCTTCCTGGACAGCCAGGGCACCCAGGACCTCCTGCTCAACTCCTCCATCCTGCTGCTGCTCGCCGTCGGCCAGGCCGTCGTCGTCCTCACCCGCAACATCGACCTATCCGTCGGATCGGTGGTCGGCCTCTCGGCCTTCGCCTGCGGAAGCTTCGTCTCCGGCAGCGACCACAGCGCCGCCACCATGGTGCTCCTCGGCATCGCCCTCGGCGCACTGTGCGGACTCGTCAGCGGCGCCCTGGTCAGCTTCGGCCGGGTGCCGGCCCTGGTCGTCACACTCGGCATGCTCTACGTCATCCAGGGCATCGGCTACTACTGGGCCGACGGCGGACAGATCAGCGCCGCCAACGTGCCGGACCCCATCCTGGAACTGGGCAGCGGCAACGTCCTGGGCGTGCCGTATCTGCCGCTCATCGCGGTCGCCGTCCTGGTGGCCACCGCCTACTACCTGCGGACCTACCGCAGCGGTCGCGAGCTGTACGCGATCGGCTCCAACCCGGAGGCCGCCCGGCTCGCCGGGATCCCGATCCGCCGCCGGGTGCTCGGCGCGTATCTCTTCTCCGGCGCCGTCGCCGGGCTCGCGGGCGCGCTGTGGCTGGCCCGCTTCGGCACCGTCGTCGCCGACCCGGCGAACGGCTGGGAGCTGACCGTCGTCAGCGCCGTCGTCGTCGGCGGCGTGGCCATCACCGGCGGTGTCGGCTCCGTCTGGGGCGCCGCCCTGGGCGCGACGCTGCTCACCACCATCGGCAGCGTCCTGGTCGTCCTCAAGGTCAACTCCTTCTGGCAGCAGGCCATCACCGGCGTACTGCTGCTCGCGGCCATCACCACTGACCGCATCGTGCACACGCGCACGACCAGTGCACTCAGGAAGAGGAGCAGGAAGTGACCGGACTGGGAAAGTTCCTGCGCTGGGACACCGTCGTCGGGGTGCTGCTCATCGCCGTCTTCCTCGCGGGGACCGGCAGCACCGAGGGTTTCGGCAGCACCGGCAACCTCTCCGCGGCGCTCAACGACACCGCCGAAATCGCCCTGATCGCGCTGCCGATGACCCTGCTGGTCGTCGCCGGGCAGGTCGACCTGTCGGTCGCCTCCATGCTCGGGCTCTCCAGCGCGCTGGCCGGCGCGCTGTGGGACGCCGGCTGGACCTTCGAGATGATCCTGCCCGTCTGTCTGCTGGTCGGCATGGCCGGCGGACTGCTCAACGGCTGGCTGGTCACCCGCGTCGGGCTGCCCTCGCTCGCGGTGACCATCGGCACCCTCACCCTCTACCGGGGTCTTGCCTCCGTGATCCTCGGCAACAAGGCGGTCGCCGACTTCCCGGAGACCTACTCCCAGTGGGCCACCCACCTCGAGACCGTGCCGGGCACCTTCATCCCCTATCCGATCGCCCTGTTCGCCGTGCTCGCGGTGATCACCGCGATCGTGCTCCACAGCACCGGCTTCGGCCGGTCACTGTTCGCGATCGGCGCGCAGGAGGACGCCGCCTACTTCGCGGGCATCCGGGTGCGGCGCATCAAGCTGCTGCTCTTCGTCCTCACGGGAGTGATGTCTGCCTTCGCCGGAATCGTCTACACCCTCCGCTACGGCAGCGCCCGCGCCGACAACGGGCTCGGCCTCGAACTCGTCGTCATCGCCTCCGTGCTGCTCGGCGGCATCGACTTCAACGGCGGCAAGGGCACGCTCGGCGGCGCGGTCGCCGGAGTGCTGCTGATCGGCCTGCTCAACAACCTCCTCACGCTGAACGACATCTCCAACGAGATCCGGGTCATCGTCACCGGGCTGCTGCTGATCGCCTCCGTCCTCACCCCGCGGCTCATCGCCGTGCTCTCCGAACGGCGGCAACGCCTGAACCCGCCGCCGGGCAGCGGCACATCCGGCAGCGAGCCGCCCGGCAGCGGTCCGCCCCAACAACGCCCACCCCGGCAACGCCCGCCCCAAGAGCGCGCCCCCCAGGAGCGCATCACCCGAAAGGCACCGCAATGACGCACCCGCACGCCCGTACCCGCCGGGCCGCCTTCGCGGCGACCGCCGTGGCCGGCGCACTCGCCGTCACCCTCACCGGCTGCGGCGGCACCACCAAGGACGATTCGAGCGGCGACGCCAATGCCAAGACCTCGGACGCCAAAGCCGACCCGGACGCCCCGCTGAAGGAGGGACTCAAGGTCGCCTTCCTCCCCAAGCAGATCAACAACCCCTACTCCAAGATCGTCAACAAGGCGGGCATCGAGGCCGCCGAGGAGTACAAGGGCACGGGCAAGGAGGTCGGACCCTCCGACGCCAAGGCGTCTTCCCAGGTCTCCTACATCAACACCCTCATCCAGCAGCGGCAGGACGCGATCCTCATCGCCGCCAACGACCCCAAGGCGGTCTGCGGCCCGCTCAAGCAGGCGATGAAGCAGGACATCAAGGTCGTCGCCTACGACTCGGACACCTCCAAGGACTGCCGGCAGATGTTCATCAACCAGGCGAGTTCCGAGGAGATCGGCCGCTCCCAGATCCAGCACGTCGCCAAGCAGATGGACTACAAGGGTGAGCTCGCCATCCTGTCGGCCACCCAGAACGCCACCAACCAGAACACCTGGATCGAGTACATGAAGAAGGAGCTGAAGAAGCCCGAATACAAGGACATGAAACTGGTCGACACCCGCTACGGCAACGACGACGACCAGAAGTCCTTCCAGGAAGCCCAGGGCCTGCTCAAGTCCCACCCCAAGCTGAAGGCGATCGTCTCGCCCACCACCGTCGGCATCGCCGCCGCCGCGCGCTACGTCAGCTCCTCCTCGTACAAGGGCAAGGTCATCGTCAACGGCCTCGGCACCCCGAACCAGATGCGCAAGTACATCAAGGACGGCACCGTCGAGCAGTTCTCCCTCTGGAACCCGGAGGAACTGGGCTACCTCGGCTCGTACGCGGCGGCGGCGCTGGCCTCCGGGCAGATCACCGGCGCGGAGGGCGAGAAGTTCAAGGCCGGGAAGCTCGGCGAGTACGAGATCGGCAAGGACGGCGAGGTCATCCTCGGCCCGCCCACCGTCTTCGACAAGAAGAACATCGACGACTTCGACTTCTGAGCGGCGGGAGAAAAGGTGCGGCGCGTCTGCTTTCTGCTGAAGGTGCGAACAGACCGGCTCGAGGAGTACCGCGAGCGGCACGCCGACGTGTGGCCCGAGATGCGCGCGGCACTTGCCGAATCCGGCTGGCGCAACTACTCGCTCTTCCTGCGCGAGGACGGCCTGCTCGTCGGCTACCTGGAGACCGAGGACTTCGCCGCCGCCCAGGCCGCGATGGCCGCCACCGGAGTCAACGCCCGCTGGCAGGCCCAGATGGCGGACTACTTCGAGGCCCTGGACGGCGCCCAGCCCGACGAGGCGATGCGCCCACTGACCGAAGTCTTCCACCTCGACTAGGAATCACCTGATGAGACTCCCCACCGCCGTGCTGGCTGTCGGAGCACTCCTCGCCACCACCGCGGCGCTCCCCGCGGGCGCGGTCCGGGCCGGCACCGGCCCGGCCGCCGCCCCCGGGCCCTTTGTCGAGAAACTGGCCGACACCCGGCTGGACGACGAGGCCCTCTACTTCGTCTCCTATGACGGCCTCGTCAACAACAACTCCTTCCAGAAGAACGGAGTACTCACCCACCAGGGCTACCAGTACGCCGCCTGGTACACCGCCGACCGCAGCGCCGTCATCGGCCGGAGGAAGCTGGAGTCTGCCGCGAGAGACAGCCGGTGGCAGACCGTCAAGCTGGGCCACCGGCTCAAGTCCGACGACTCGCACAACGTCATCTCGATGGGCGTCTCCAAGGCAGACGGCCGGATGCACATCCTGATGGACGCGCACAGCGACAGCCTCTTCTACGTGAAGTCCGCCGCCGGGCTGATGAACGACCCCGGCGGCCACGACTGGACGGCCGCCGGCTTCGGGCCCGTACAGACCACGCTCGACGGCCTCAACCTCACCGACCAGTTCACCTACCCCCAGTTCGTCGCCACCCCCGAAGGCGCGCTCCAGCTCAGCTACCGGGTGGGCATCTCCGGAAACGGGCGCAACGCCCTGGCCGAATACGACGGCGACACCTGGAGCGTGCTCGGCGAGTGGTCCAGCTCGTCGGGCACCTACACGACCCGGCACGGCTCCAGCGACCGCCGCAACATGTACCTCCACGGCATCGACTACGACACCGACGGCACCCTGCACGCCTTCTACACCTGGCGCGAGGGGAACGGCGCCGTGATGTGCGCACCGGGCGGGCTCAGCAACCACGACACCGGCTATGTGCACTCCACCGACCGCGGCCGCACCTGGCGCAACGCCGAGGGCACCGTGATCGGCACCACCGGCGGCAGCGATCTCGTCGCGGTCGGCGACCCCGGCACCGTCGCCGACCCGCTGGGGCCCGACCACTCGCTGATGAACCAGGAGACCCAGGCCACCGACTCGGCGAACCGTCCGCACGCCCTCGTCAGCTACGTCCCCGGGCGCTTCGGGCAGTGCACCACCGACTACGTCCGGGACAGGACAGCCGACGGCCGCGTCTTCCACCTCCACAAGGACGACGAGGGCAACTGGCACAAGACCGAGATCGACGTCCCGCTCGACTCCACCCAGCGCACCAAGCTCGCCTTCGACGCCTACGACAACGCGTACGCGATCATGCCCTACGGCCGGATCGTCGCCGCCTCCCGCGCGTCGGGCTGGACCGACTGGAAGACCCTCTACAACGGCCGCGAACTGAACGCCTTCGGCGAGATCGTCCTCGACGAGACCCGGCTCGCCCAGGACGGAGTGCTGTCGTTCATGTACCAGCGCCGCTCCAGCGGCACGACACCCTCGCCCATCCGCGTCATCGACTTCGCCCTGCCCCGGTAAGAGAGGAGACTGCTCACCATGACCACCACGACCACCACGACGACACGCACGCCGAGCACGGCACGCGCCCCGGGCATCCCACGCACCCCGGCGGTCGCCCGCAAGCCGAGGATCGGCCTGGTCGCGGGCGGACTCGGCGCCTACTGGCCGCAGTTCCCCGACCTGCTGCCGCAGCTCGAACGGTCCGCCGTCCGGGTCGCCGAGCGCGTGCGGGAGTTCGACGCCGAGGTCATCGACGTCGGCTTCATCTCGGACGCCGAGGAAGGCGCCGCCGCGGCGGCGAGGCTGCGCGAGGCCGACTGCGACCTCATCGTCGGCTTCCTCACCACCTACATGACCGCCACCATGCTGGTGCCCATCGCCCAGCGCAGCGACGCCCCGGTGCTGCTCGTCAACCTCCAGCCCACCGAGGCGATGGACCACGCCGCCTTTGACACCGGCCAGTGGCTCGCCTACTGCGGCGCCTGCCCGCTGCCGGAGATGGCGAACGCGTTCGAACGAGTGGGAGTCGACTTCCGCTCCGTCTCCGGACACCTCGAGGACGAGCGGGCCTGGCAGCGCATCGGCAGGTGGATACGGGCGGCGGGCGTGCGCTCCGTGCTCCGCAACGGCCGCCACGGCCTGATGGGGCACCTCTACCCCGGCATGTACGACGTCTCCACCGACCTCACCATGGTCCCCGGCAGCTTCGGCGGACACGTCGAGGTCCTGGAGTTCGACGACCTGCGCACGCGCGTCGAGCAGGTCACCGAGGAGGAGACGGCCGCCAAGCTCGCCGAGACCCGTGAGACCTTCGCGGTCGACGGCTCGGTCATCGACGAGGATCTCCGGTGGGCCGCCACGGTCGCGGCCGGACTCGACCGGCTCGTCGCCGACTTCGACCTCGACTCGCTCGCCTACTACCACCGCGGGCTGGACGGCGAGATCCACGAACGCCTCGGCGCCGGCATGATCCTCGGCTCCTCACTGCTCACCGCCCGCGGCATCCCCGCGGCCGGCGAATTCGAGCTGCGCACCTCACTCGCCATGCTCATCTGCGACCGGCTGGGCGCCGGCGGCTCCTTCACCGAACTGCAGGCGCTCAACTTCCGGGACGGCGTCGTCGAGATGGGGCACGACGGCCCAGGACACCTGGCGATCAGCGAGAACAAGCCGCTGCTGCGCGGCCTCGGCGTCTACCACGGCAAGCGCGGCTGGGGCGTCTCGGTGGAGTTCGACGTCAAGCACGGCCCGGTGACACTGGTCGGCGTCGGCCAGACCCGCGACGGCCGCTACCGGCTGATCGCGGCCGAGGGAGAGGTCGTCGGCGGGCCGCTGCTGTCGATCGGAAACACCACCTCCCGAGTCGACTTCGGCGCCGACCCCGGCGAGTGGACCGACGCCTGGAGCGCCAGCGGCATCGGCCACCACTGGGCTCTGGCCACCGGACGGCTGCTGCCCGAGCTGCGGGCGCTTGCCGGCCTCAGCGGACTGGAGCTGGTCGAGGTCACCGCTTGATGGCCGGATCGGTAGGTATCAAGGAGGTCGCCCAGCAGGCCGGAGTGTCGGTGGGCACGGTCTCCAACGTCATCAACCGGCCGGAGAACGTCTCCGAGCAGACCCGGGTACGCGTCCTGGCCGTCATAGAACGGCTCGGCTACGTCCGCAGCGAGTCGGCGCGGCAGCTGCGGGCGGGCCAGAGCCGGATCATCTCCCTGCTGGTACTGGACATGGCCAACCCGTTCTTCGTCGATGTCGCCTCCGGCGCGGAGCGGGCGGCGCGCGAGGCGGGCCTCTGGGTGATGCTGTGCAACAGCGCGCAGAGCCCGGGGGAGGAGGCCGGATACCTCTCACTCTTCGCTGAGCAGCGGGTACGGGGTGTACTCGTCACCCCCGTCGACGGGAGCGGCCGCGAGCTCGCCGACTTCCGCCGCCGTGGCACCCCCGTCGTCTTCGTCGACCGGGCGCAGCCCAGCGAGGAGGGCTGCTCGGTCTCCGTCGACGACGTGATGGGCGGCGGCCTGGCAGTCCGCCACCTGCTGGAACAAGGACACCGGGACATCGCGTACATCAGCGGCCCCATGCGGCTGACCCAGTGCCAGGACCGGTACACCGGAGCGCTGGGGATGATCGAGAGGTGGGGCCTGCCGAGATCCAGGCTCCGTCATATCGAGACCGGCGGGCTGGAGGACACCGCGGGTCGGGACGCGGAGGCCGGACGCGACGCGGCCGCACGGCTGCTGGGCATGTCACCACGGCCGACGGCCGTGTTCTGCGCCAACGACCTGCTGGCTCTCGGAGTGCTCCAGGTGCTCTACGGGGCGGGCGTCTCGGTGCCGGAGGAGATCGCCCTGGTGGGCTACGACGACATCGAGTTCGCCTCGGCGGCCGCGGTGCCGCTGACCTCGGTGCGCCAGCCCGCCCAGCGGATGGGCCGTATCGCCGCCGAACTCCTCATGGAGGAGACCGGCGACGCGGCCCGGCACCACCGGCACCAGCAGATCGTCCTCCGACCCGAACTCGTCGTCCGCGGCTCCAGCGTCAGCGGGGGCCCGAAGGAGCGGGGGATGTGACGGTTCGCAGCCACCGTGGCACGCACTGCGTGCAGTGCGTGCCCGTACCTGCCCCGGGTGGCCACGTCGGCGGGCGCCGGGTGATCCTGGAGTCGTCATCCACCCGGCGCTGACGCGCGAAGGGACCGTGCCTGTGAACCACACCAACACCAACATCAACACCAACGCCGGGGCCGGGGCCGGCATGCAGCCCCGCCACCTGGCAGGCGCGACGAAGACCGTGCCGATGACGCCCGAGGTGTACGACTATCTGCTGGAGCAGGCCACGCCCCCGAGCGCCGTGCAGGCCCAGCTCATAGAGCGCACCAGGTCCCTCGGCGGTGGTGTGGCCGGAATGCAGGTCCCGCACGAGCAAGCCGCCTTCCTGACCTTCCTCACCAGCATCGTCCGGCCGGGCCTCATCCTCGAAGTCGGCACCTTCACGGGGTACTCGACGCTGGCGTTCGCGCTCGGGCTGCCCACCGGCGGCAGAGTGATCACCTGCGACGTCTCCGAGGAGTGGACCTCCGTCGCCCGCGACGCCTGGCAGGAGGCCGGAGTCGCCGACCGCATCGAACTCCGGCTCGGCCCGGCGGCCGAGACGCTGCGCGGCCTGCCCGCGGACCCGGTGATCGACATGGTGTTCCTGGACGCGGACAAACCCGGCTACGAGACCTACTGGGAACTGCTCGTTCCGCTGGTCCGCCCCGGTGGTCTGCTCCTCGCGGACAACGTGCTGTACCGAGGAGAGGCGGCAGACGCCGGAGCGGAGGGCAACGCGCGCGCCATCCGGTCCTTCAACGAACGGGTCCGCGCGGACAGCCGCGTCGAATCCGTGATGCTGCCCCTCGCCGACGGCCTCACCCTCGCCCGCAGAATCGGATGAGCGTGCGGAGGCTTCGCCGGGGCTGGTGCTGTGGCGGTGGACGTTCCCGGACGCCACGTCGGTGAGGGCCGCGTTCGCGGATCCCCTCATGCGCGGGCAGGCAGGGGGCGCCTCCCGGGCCTGTCGCGCTCTCGCCCGCTGGTGCTTCGACGAGGCGGGCCTGTTCCGCCTGGAGTTGGGGCACCGGGTGAACAACGCGGCCTCATGCGGCGTGGCTTGTGCCGCGGGCTTCGCCGTCGAGGCCCGGAACGGCAGAAGCTCGAACACGACGGCGTGCGTTACGACGTCGAGCGCCACGCCCGCCTGGCGACGGACGTGGAGCCGCCGCCTCACGTCCCGTCGAAAGCCGCGCGTGCACGGAGTTCCGCGACAGCGGATGCCGGGTCCTCGGCGTAGTAGCGGAAGGTGCGGGCCTGCGCGGGCTTCCCCAGCGGCCGGGTGTAGGAGACCGGCTCCGTCAGTTGCACGGTGACCGTCGTCTGGGCGCCCACGGCGAGGTCCGCACCGCCGTCCTCGTCCACGGCTGCCAGCCGGCTCTCGGGGAAGCGGCGTTCGACGCGGGCGGAGGCTATGTGCTCAGCGGGGATGCGGATGTCGAGCAGCACTCCGTAACGCAGCCACAGCGCGCCGTCGGCGCCGATGACGTGCGGGCGTACGACGCAGGAGGCATGCAGGGCGATGATGAAGTACACGCCCCAGACGTCGAGAACGAGGACGATCGCGTGCACCACGGGCCAGGGGATCAGATAGGCGAGGGCCACCGTCTCCACGACGCAGACGAAGAGGAAGCCGTACCTCACAGCCGCCTGCCCTGAGGCATACGCCACCGCCGTGTCGCCCTCGCGCACGCCGTGCGGCCCGTGCCGCGTGATCCAGCGCAGAAAGCTGGTCGAGAGCCTCAACTCGTGGGCGATGAGCCTGCGTACAGAAACGGGCACCGAGTCCGCGACGGCAGCGAGGACGGCCTGGCGCCAGCCCATGCCGCCGCGCCGGTGGTGGTGACAGTCCAGCGCCAGCAGCGTGGCCGAGGCCACCATGACGACGAGTACCGCCAGTTCCACGGCGATGCGCGCCGCCGGTGCCATGCCTGCCCCGGACACCAGGCAGACCACCAGCACCAGTTCGCCGGGCACCACGGCGGCGAACGACCACCGCACCGCCTTGCGCAGCGCCTTCATCGCGTCCGCTCCTGCAACAGCTGGATGGCGCGGCGTATCGCCGCGGCCTGTGCCGGCGCGAAGTCCGCGAAGAACGCCGCTTCGAAACCGGCACCCGCCGCCTCCGGCTCCTGGCCGCTTGGCGCAGTCATCGCCTCGAGCACCCCCTCCGGCATGCTGCGGACGATTGCACGGGCTGTGGTCTCCACCCGAGGATCATCCTCAGACGCCCCCGCCAGCTCGTCGAGCTGGGTGTAGACGGCGTACGCCCGCGTGATGGCCTCCGGATCGGACCTCAGCGCGTGCATCATGCCGTCGAGCCAGCCGCGGTCACCGCCCGGGGAGCCGGTCTCCAGCAGCGCCAGCAGTTCGCGCTCCTTGACCGCCATCGCGGGCTCCGGCCCGGGGAGCCGGGCCGAGGTACGTTCCATGTCGTCGAACAGCGCGGCGAGCGCGGGAGAAACCGGCGCCTCGGCGGACAGCGTGCCGCCTTCATCGGTCTGCCGCAGCAGCTGCGCCAGGCGGGCGCGTCGCTCCCGGACGGACTCCTCCTGGCGTGCCAGATCCGCGTCGAGTTCGGTGAGTACCTCGGCCAGATCCTTGCCGACGTCCTCGGCGAGGACATCGCGGACCTCGTCCAGACTCAGCCCCAACTCCGTGAGGCGGCGGATGCGGGCGAGCTCGACGGCATCGCGCAGCGAGTACTCACGGTAGCCGTTGGGTTGCCGTGGGGGCTCGGGCAGCAGGCCGATGCGATGGTAGTGCCGCACGGCGCGTGTCGTGATGCCGGCCACGCCGGCGAGTTCTCCGATCCGCATGGCACCAGTAGAGACCTTGTCGCAGCGACAAGGTCAAGCGCAGTCCGGGCCACCCGGCCCGCCGGCCGCTTATCCTTGTGGCCATGACTGCCCATCCTTCGGAGCCATCTCCGCGCCCTGCTCCTTCGGGAGAGCTCCGCGCCTCTCATGACGACCGGGAAGCGGTGGTGGAGCAGTTGCGCGATGCGGCAGCCGAGGGGCGAATCGATCTCGATGAGCTGGATACGCGCCTGGAGCAGGCGCTGAAGTCCAAGACTCACGCCGAACTGGCCGTCCTGACCGCCGACTTGCCGAGGCTGCATAGCTCTGAGAGCCGGCCGCCGCTGGTGCTCAAGGGCGGCATGCATGGCGCTTCGCGAGGTCCCGGGCGCTGGGAGGTTCCCGGGCACGTGGTCGCTCGCGGAGGCATGGGCGGCGTCAAGGTCGACTTCACCCGGGTTCAGTGCCGCCTCACCGAGGTCGCAGTCGAGGCGTACGGGGAGATGGCTGGTGTCACGATCGTCATCCCCGACGCCTGGGCCGCAGACACCAGCGGCATGGATCCCGGCGTAGGCGGCTTTACGGACAAGACCACTCCCGACCGGCTCCCGGGAACTCCACTGATCCGGCTCACCGGGTCCGCCGGAATGGCGGGAGTAGTCATCCGCCACCCCAGCCGCTGGGAGCGGCGCAAGCTGCGCAGCAATCCGGCGCACTGAACTCGCCTTCGCGGCCCAGGCGACGTCGAACGCGAACACCGTCACGGTGACGCCGCCTTGCTGAGCCACCAGACCGGGCTGACCGTTGACCGTACGTTCCAGGCACGTCATGCCGCCGGGCCTCCGGCGGGCGAGTTCGATCCAGGCGTGCGCGATCTGCTCGCCGCCTTCGACTCGTCGAGGGTGACCCGGTCGGCCGGGTCACCGGTGGTGCCGTCCGGCCGCCCGGTGCTCCACTCCGCAGGTTCGGGCAGTGGCTCGGGGATCCATTCGCCCACGTAGGTCACGCGCCGGGCTCGGGCGGAGCCGAGCCAGTTGCGGCAGATGCGGCTGGCGACCGTCGTCAGCCGGGCGCCGGGGGACTCGATGACGTCCCGCTGCCCCAGGCGCATGGCGTACCAGCGGGCGTAGGCCTCTTGGACGGAGTCCTCGGCCTCGGCCAGAGAACCCAGGAGCCGGTAGGCGGTGTTGATCAGCTGAAGCCGCTCGCTCATGATCACGTCCAGGCCCGGATCGGGCCGGCCGTGTCCTGGGCCCGGATCGGGTGGTCATGGTGCCGACGGCTCCCTTGGTCGCATCTGTCCTCACCAGTTCGAAAAGACAGCGCACCGGAACGTGAGGCCGGTGCGTCACCTCACATTCGGAGGGGCTGTGTTGTCGAACTGGTGAGACGAACACGTCACCCAGCGAACAGGAAGCTCAGACCTCATGACTAGCCCGATGCCGGTAACACCGTTCGCCGACCCGGCGCCCGCACTGCGCCTGGAGCGGGCGGCCACTGCGCTGACCGTGCACGGTTTCACCGTGGAGATCCTCGACGACGTGGCCGCCGCGCGTACCCGCATCGCAGAGCTGATACCGGAGGGCGCCAGCGTGTTCACCGGGTCCAGCGAGACGCTCCGTCTGTCCGGCATCGATGAGGACATCAACGCCGGCGGACGGTACCAGGCCATCAAGCCACGAGTCCTGGCCATGGACCGCGTCACCGGCGCCGACGACATCCGGCGGCTGCTCGCCAGCCCCGACGTCATCGTGGGCAGCGTCGCCGCCCTCACCGAAACCGGCTCCCTCGTCATCGCCTCGGGCAGCGGAAGCCAGCTGCCCGGCTACGCCGGCGGCGCCGCCCGCGCGATCTGGATCGTCGGGGCGCAGAAGGTGGTGCCCGACCTGGACACCGCGCTGCGGCGCGTCGAAGACCACTGCCTCCCGCTGGAAACCGCCCGCACGCAGGAAGCCCACGGGTGGCCCAGCGTCATCAACCGCCTTCTCATCCTCAACGCGGAACACCGCCCTGGACGCGGCACCGTTCTGCTGCTCCGCGAAGCCATCGGATTCTGACAGCGGCGGGGCTGGTGCTCGGCGACCCCTGCATGAACGCCCGATCGGGGAAGTCACCGCCGAGGAGACGCGTCGGCGGGCTGCGTATGAGGCGCGATCGCGTGCGAACAGTTCGCCCGTGGTCGGCTCGGCCGCCGAGAGACCCTAGCGCGCCGCGAGCCTCTCCACCAGCCCGATCCCGCGTGCCAGCAACTCCCGCTCCTCGCCCGTCAATTCCGCCTCGATCGCCCGCGCAAGCCAATCCGCCCTGCGCCCCCGCTCCTCCTCCAGTAGCGCCTGCCCCGCAGAGGAGAGCTCGACCAGGCTCTTGCGGCCGTCGGTCGGATGTGCCCGGCGCGTGATCAGCCCCTGCTCCATGAGCAGTCCGACGGCTCGGGCCATGGACTGCGGGCGTACCCGCTGATCGGCCGCCAGTTCGCTGGTGGTCATCGCACCGCTGCGGTCCAGCGCACCGAGGACGGCCACCTGACCGAGCGGCATCTGGTCCTCGAGCTTCACGCGCCGCGTGAGCTTTCCCATCGCGGTGCGCAGTTCGGCCGCGACGGCGGCGGATTCCGGAAGGGGCATACCGAACTTTAACGCAGCACAGCGCTGCACAGCAGAACTGCGCAGCATCACTGAACAGCCAAACTAAACAGCACAACTGGACAGCATTGCTGTAGAGTGTTCTGCGCCGGGTCCAGCGCCACCGTCGCCGCAGCCGAACCCCGGCACGCATGCGACAACGGGAAGGGTTCCCATGACCGCCATCACCTCCGTCACCGGCCGCCGCATCCTCGACAGCAGGGGCAACCCCACCGTCGAAGTGGACGTGGAACTGGCGGACGGCTCCATCGGCCGGGCCGCAGTCCCCTCCGGCGCTTCGACCGGCGCCCGCGAGGCCGTCGAGCTCCGCGACGGCGACCCGGCCCGCTGGCACGGCAAGGGCGTCGACCACGCGGTACGCCACGTCAACACGGAGCTGGCAGCCGCCGTCACCGGCCGCGAGGCCGAAGACCAGGCCGGCCTCGACGCCACCCTCGTCGCCACGGACGGCACCCCCGCCAAGTCCAGGCTCGGCGCCAACGCGATCCTCGGAGTCTCCCTGGCCACCGCCAAGGCCGCAGCCGCCGCCCACCGCCTGCCGCTCTACCGCTACCTCGGCGGCTCCGACGCCCGGCTGCTGCCCGTACCGATGATGAACATCGTCAACGGGGGTGCGCACGCCGACAATCCCCTGGACTTCCAGGAGTTCATGATCGCCCCGATCGGCGCGGAGACCTTCGCCGAGGCCGTGCGGATGGGGTCCGAGATCTTCCACACCCTGCGCCGCGACCTCCTCGCCGCCGGGCACTCCACGGGCGTGGGCGACGAGGGCGGCTTCGCACCCGCCCTGCGCACCGCCGAGGAGGCCCTCGACTTCGTGATGACCGCCGTCGAGCGCACGGGTTACCGGCCGGGCACGGACGTCGGCCTGGTCATGGACCCGGCGTCGTCCGAGTTCTTCCGCGAAGGCGTCTACGACTACACCGGGGAAGGAGTACGGCGCACACCCGCCGAACACGCCGACTATTTGGTCAAGCTGATCGACGCCTACCCCATCGTGTCGATCGAGGACCCGATGGCCGAGGACGACCTGCCAGGGTGGCGGGACCTGACCGCACGGGTCGGTGCGGGCTGCCAGCTCACCGGTGACGACGTGTTCTGCACGAACGAGACCCTCCTGCGAGAGGGCATCGGCTCCGGCGTCGCCAACTCGGTCCTGGTGAAGGTCAACCAGATCGGCACCCTGACGGAGTCCCTGGCCACCGTCAACGCCGCCCACCGGGCGGGCTACACCGTCGTCATGTCGCACCGCTCGGGAGAGACGGAGGACACGACGATCGCGGACCTGGCGGTGGCCACGGGTTGCGGCCAGATCAAGACCGGATCACTGTCCCGCTCCGACCGCACCGCCAAGTACAACCAACTCACCCGCATCGAGGAGCAGTTGGGCGACAGCGCCCAGTACGCGGGCGCGGCAGCGCTGCGCCGCTAGGGTCTCTCGTCTGGATCTTGCTGGGCCGCCGCGAGGCGGGTGTTACCCCTTCTCGGGTGGGCGATGTGCCCCCGGCGGTGCGCGTGCGCACCGCCGGGGCTGCCTGAGAGGAATGGGGCCGGGACGGTGCGAGCCCCCAGAGCGAGCAGCGGCAGCCCCTCGCCTCGGCCAGGAGCGTGTCCCGGTAACCGGCTGTGACTGCTTCAGTTGGCGAGAGAGCGCTTCGCGTGGCGGGTGCCGTGCTCAGTGACGTTCCTGGCCTGCGCGCCGCGTCTTGTGTCGGGGCCTACGTGGGCGGGGCGGCGAGCTGGGCGGCGCGGATGGTGAGGTAGTGCCGTTCCGGCAGGCTGGTCGTACGGTTTGCGGCTGCGCGGTAGCTCTCGATCGCGGCCTGAAGATCGCCGGCCATCTCCAGGAGGTGGGCCCTGGCGGCGTACAGGTGATGGTGCTCCGCCAGGCGTCCGTCGGACTCCAGGACCCTCAGCATGTCGAGGCCGGCGGCCGGGCCGTGCACCATGGCGGCAGCGACGGCGCGGTTGAGCGAGACCAGGGGATTGGGCGACATGTGTTCCAGCACTCCGTACAGCGCGAGGATCTGGGGCCAGTCGGTCTCCTCGACCGTCGCCGCCTCGTCGTGAACTGCGGCTACCGCCGCTTGGATCTGGTAGGGGCCGACGGGGCCCGTGGCCAAGGCTTCGGTGACAAGCGCGACTCCCTGGGCGATCGCCTTCTCGTCCCACAGACTGCGGTCCTGTTCGGCCAGCTGGATGAGCTCGCCGCCCGGGCCTGTGCGCGCCGGGCTCCGGGCGTCGGTGAGCAGCATCAGCGCGAGCAGCCCGGTCACCTCGTTGTCGTCGGGAAGTATCTGGTGCACTGCCCTGGCCAGCCGGATCGCTTCCCGTGAGAGCTCGGGGCGCAGCAGGTCGGGGCCGCTGCTGGTGGTGGAGCCCTCGGTGAAGATGAGGTACAGGACGTGCAATGCCGCGTCGAGTCGAGGCGCCCAGTCCTCACGGTCCGGCATGCCGAAGGGGATTCCGGAGGCCTTGATGCGCTGCTTGGCCCGGCTGATCCGCTGCGCCATGGTCGTCTCGGGCACGAGGAAGGCGCGGGCGATCTCGGCTGTGGTCAGACCTCCCACCGAGCGCAGGGTCAATGCGATTGCCGCCGCCGGCGACAACGCGGGGTGGCAGCACATGAGCAGCAGGACGAGGGTGTCGTCCCGCCCGGCGGGGTCCTGTGCGTCCGCCGCGGGCGCGGACTGCCGGTCGGCCGACATCCGCCTGGCTGCGAGATCTTCGCGGCGGCGCCTGGCCTGCTCGCTGCGCACCTGCTCGGTCATGCGGCGGCTTGCGACCTGGATCAGCCATCCTCGCGGATTGCGGGGCACTCCCTCGTTCGGCCATTGGGTCGCTGCTGCCAGCAGCGCCTCCTGGACCGCGTCCTCGGCGGCGTCGAAGTCGCCGAAACGCCGGGTGAGCACGCCGACGACCTGCGGCGCCAGCTCGCGCAGCAGGTCGTCGGCGTTCATGTCCGCGTCAGCCAGTGTTCACATCTCCCCGGGCGGTGCCGACATCACCTGGCGCACCTCGATAGGCATGTTCAGCGGGTTCCCGCCGGGGCCGGGTGCGGCCGAGACGGACGCGGCGATCTCCACCGCACGCTCGGGCTCGTCACAGTCGACGATCCAGTAGCCGGCCAGGAACTCCTTGGTCTCAGGGTAGGGGCCCTCGGTGACCACGGGCACGCCGCCGCCGTGGGAGCGGACGATCCTGGCCGTCTCCGGCATCGCCAGACCCTGGGCGTCGACCAGTTCCCCGGCTTCGCCGAGCTTCCTGTTGGTGTCCTTCATGAACGCGATATGCGCCTTGAGCTCCTCCGCGCTCCAGGTCCCGATCTCCGGGAAGTCAGCTGTCTGCTCGCTGAACTGCATCAGCAGCATGTACTTCACGACCTGCTCCTCACATTCGTGCGCTCCTGTCAGGCGCTCTCACTGATAGGTAGAAGCACGCGCGACGATTTCGACATCCCCGAGCAAGGACCTGCGAAATTTCTCGGAAGTGCGGTTCAGGCGCACGCCGACCAGTGGAACGATCGCCACTTTGCTCCGCGCCCGCGTGTGTTCCTGGTCCTTCATGCCGATGATCAGGTTATGCGCGGTGGGATGGGCTGTTCGAGGACCACCTGGCCCGGTTTGTCGCCGACCTGGTGGACGAAGTGCTGGACCTCGGGCCTGTTGGCCGACTACGCCGAGAAGCGCGGCTTTGCGCCCTGCGACCCCAGCTCACGGTGCGGCTGTTGATCCACGGCTACTTCCGTTCCACCTCGCGGTTCCGCCGCCGGGAGTTGAGCGCGGCCTTCACCGAGAGGCGGTACGGCATGCCGCCGTCAAAGAGGAGGATCTTGTGACCTCCTCCGAGAGACCGCATGTTGCTCACGGCGCGCTCGGCGCCGTGTACGTGGCCAGCTCCACGAGGAGGTTCAGTTCGTTGGCGTCCGGGTGCGTCATCACGTCGTCCAGCCAGGGCACCTCGCCGCCGTCGCTGCGGACGGCCACCACCCGGAACTCGCCGAAGCCCTCTCCGTCCCCGGACGCCTCGTCACCCCCGAAGCCACCTTCACCCGCTTCCTCAACCGCCTGGTCGACGGCCTCGACACCTTTTGACCGCCCGCCGCGCAGTGGTTGTCCTGGGCATGACCAAACTGATATCTTGCCGGGTCATGGGAGCGCTCCCAACCGCGCTGCACGCGGCCTTGGAGTGAAACGATTCATCGCGTGTCGGCCGGGCTTCCCGAGATTCCCTGTCTCAGTGAGAAGGAGCCGCCATGCCTTTCCGAAGAGTGCGCAGCCTGCGAGTGCTGTTCGCCGCCCTGCTGGTCAGCGTGCTGGCCGGGGTGTCCCTCGTCGCCCTGCCCGCACCCCGCGCGCACGCCGCGGCCATCGACACCAGTGCCTGGTACGTGCTGACCAACCAGCACAGCGGCAAGGCACTCGACGTGTACAACCTGGGCACCCACGACGGGGCCGAGATCGTTCAGTGGCCCAGGAACGACGGTGCCTGGCAGCAGTGGCAGTTCGTCAGCTCCGGCGACGGGTACTACCGCCTCAGATCACGGCACAGCGGAAAGGTGCTCGACATCGCGGGCTGGTCTACCGAGGACGGTGCGAACGTCTATCAGTGGACGGACAGCAACTCGCCCAACCAGCAGTTCGCCGTCACCGATTCCGGCAACGGCAACATCCAGCTCATCAACCGCCACAGCGGCAAGGCACTCGAGGTCTGGGAGTGGTCCACCGACGACGGTGCGCGGGTCTCGCAGTACTCGGACCTCGACGGCGCCAATCAGCAATGGGCCCTCACCCCGGTCGGCTCCGGCGGCGGCAGCGAAGAGTGCGGCAGCGGGTCCTACCAGGCGGAGGCCGAGCTGAACGGCGGCACCTGGACGGCCCGCAACGGCGGCAGCACCGTCTACACCGGCGGTAACATGCGGGACGCGATGCAGGCGGCGGTCAGCAGCCTCACGCCGAACCGCACGTCCATGGAGCGCGTGGTGGTACGCGGCTCCGGCTCGATGAGTGCTGGCACCCGTGTCTCGCTGGCGAGCTACACCGGGATCGATGTGTGCGGCACGATCAACGTCACGGGCTCCGGCTCCGGTGACCAAGCGCCGATATACGCCCGCGGGGCCTCGAACATCGAGGTGGGCCATCTGAGGCTGACCGGCGGCCCGCTGTACGGGATCTTCATGCGCAACGTCAGCAACGTGGTGCTCGGCCAGATCGACATGCGGCTGTCCGGCGGCCTGGGCATCCGGATCGACAACCACGGCGACCGTTCGCAGCCTTCCCGCAACATCCGCATCGACGACGTGTACGTCTCCGGCGCGGGCAACCACGGCGTGGAGACCTACGGCGTGGACGGGCTCAACGTCGGCACGGTCACGACCCGCGACGTCGGTTACTCCGGGCTGCTGCTCAACGACACGGTCAACGCCGACATCGGCAAGGTAGACGCGGCCAACACCGGGAGCGGCACCGGATACGCGGCGTTCCGCATGGCCAACGGGAACGGCCGCGTCGGGAGCAGCTACCCGACGAACATCCACGTCGGCGAGGTGGTCGCGAGCGGCGGCGGACGCGGGGTGTTCTGCGTCTCCCAGAGCGGCGGCGCGGTCATCGACCGGGTGACGCTCACCAACACCGGCAACAACGCGATCCTGATCGAGAACTGCTACAACGTGACCATCGCCGGGCAGGGCGGCACGATCAGCGGAGGCGGCGAGGTACGGCTCGCGGCCCGCTCGGAGTTCGAGAACAACCGGGACATCACCCTGCAGAACCTCACGCTGAACGACACCTCGCTGCGGGAAAGCCCCTGCGGCACCAACATCACCTACCGGAACCTCACCCTGAACAACACGAGCCGCTCCACCTGTTGAGCCGCCCGGTCCGTTGAAAGGTGTGGACCAGCTGAAATCCACGGCACCTGAACTGCCAGACACTGGGGAGTGTTTGAGAAGTCCCGCCTGTCTCGCCCTCCGGACGGCCGGCGCTACTTCTCAATCACGCCTTAGGTCACCATAAGGTTCCCCAGTCACGAAAAAGTGCGTTCTTCCATGTCAGCGGCCACTCTCTTACGGTTTCTGAGTAACCACAAGAGACCGATGAGCCGCTCTCACGAGAAGGAGTCAGCATGGCCGTCACCCTGGTGAACCCCGAAGGACTGCCGAAGATCGACGTCTACCGGCAGGTGTCCGTCTCGACCGGGTCGAAGCTGGTCCACATCGCCGGGCAGGTCGCCTGGGATGCGGAGGGGGTCACGGTCGGCGAAGGTGACCTCGCTGTCCAGGTCGAGCAGTGCTATGTCAACGTCGGCACCGCCCTGGCCGGAGTGGGGGCCTCCTTCGATGACGTGGCGAAACTGACCGCGTATGTCGTCGACTTGACCCCCGACAAGATGCCTCTGTTCCTGGAAGGGATCGCCGCGGCGGCCGCGAAGCTGGGGGCCACCCCGGTCCCGCCTGCCACTCTGCTGGGCGTTGCCGCACTCGCCGTACCCGGTCATCTGGTCGAGGTCGACGCCACCGCGGTTCTCGACTGAGACCCCGGAGTCGGGCAGCGGGCCGGCAGCACCCGTCAGGCGTCGAAGCGGTCGCGGGAGGACTCGATGTGCCCGAGGTACTGGCGGGTCCAGCCGCACATGCCGTCGACGGTGGCCCGCAGAGCCTGGCCCGCCTCGGTGAGGGTGTACTCGACCCGCGGCGGCACGGTGGGGTGCACGTCCCGCTCGACCAGGCCGTTGCGCTCCAGCATGCGCAGGTTCTGGGTGAGCATCTTGTGGCTGATGCCCTCGACTTCGTCCCGCAGTTCGCTGAAGCGCAGGGTGCGTTCGCCGAGGAACTCGATGATCAGGAACGCCCACTTGTTGGCGACGTCCGCGAAGATCTCGCGCGCCAGGGAGTCCGCGCGCGCCAGGTCTGCGTCCTCGGGCAGGCCGCTGAACTGCTTGGTCCCCATCAGGCTCTCCCCAGTCAAGGAAAGGTGCGTTCTTCCACGTCACTCTCACTCTCCTGCAGTGCCTGAGTAACCACTAGAGAGTACAGGGAGTGCCGGGTTTCAGCGGGTGAACGCGACCGATGCTGCGAGGTCCTTCTGTGCTTCGAGTGCGGCGAGGCGTTCGGTGAGTGCGGCGTGGACGGCGTCATAGGTGTCGGCGCCCAGAGCGAGGCGCAGGGGCGGGGCCGGTCGGCGGGTGGTGTCGTAGACGGCGGCGGCGAGTGCGGCCGGGTCGACGGTGAGGGCGCTGTCGTCGGCGGCCTCCAGCCAGTGCCGCATCTCTCCGACGGCGTTGTCCCGGTAGGCGGCTGATTCGATGGTGTAGCGCAGGGCGGAGGTGAAGCCGGTGCGGGTGGCGCCCGGCTCGACCAGGGTGAAGTGGATGCCGAAGCCGGAGACTTCACGGCTGACGCCCTCCGTGAAGCCCTCCAGCCCCCACTTGCCCGCGTGATAGGCGCTGAAGACGGGGGAGCCGACCTGGCCGCCCATGCTGGAGATCTGGATGACGCGGCCGCCGCCCTGCTCGCGCATCGGCTTCAGGAAGGCCCGGGTGATCAGCATCGGAGCGAGCAGGAGGGTCTCCACCTGGTCGCGGATCTGCTCGACGGTCATCTCCTCGGTGGCGCCCACCAGGCCGTACCCGGCGTTGTTGACGAGGATGTCGACTGGCCCGGAGGCGAGGGTGCGGGCGGTCACCTCGTCGATGTCCGCCGACCGGGTGACGTCGAGGGTCTCGACGGTCAGGCGCTCGCCGTACGCGGCGCGCAGGTCGTCCAGGGCGCCGGGGCGACGGACCGTCGCGGTGACGCGGTCGCCCTGCTGAAGGGCGTGTTCGGTGAGGTGGCGTCCCAGGCCGCCGGAGGCTCCGGTGATGAACCAGCGACGTACGGCCTTGTCGGCGGGGGTGGGCAGAGCCGAAGTGGGCAGAGCCGGAGTGGGCATAGGGGTGTCCTCGGATAGAGTGATTCCGGAATGCGTTCCGCTTAAGCAGTTAACCGGAACGCATTCCGGAATGCAACAGGAGGCCGCCGAGGGAGCCCGTATGCCCGCAACACCGCGCCGGACCAGGAGCGATGCGCTGCAGAACCGGGAACGCCTGCTGGAGGTCGCCGCGCAGGTCTTCGCCGAGCAGGGCCTGGACACCGCTCCGGCCGCCATCGCCAAGCAGGCGGGGGTCGGCGTCGGCACGCTCTACCGCCACTTCCCGACCCGTGAGGCCCTGATCGACGCCGCCTACCGGCGCCGGCTCACCCTCGTATGCGAAAAGGCGGCCGAACTCCTCCCCGGGCACACGGCCGCCGAGGCCACCCGGGCGTGGATGGAACACTTCCTCGACTACGCGACGGCCAAGAGCGGCATGTCCGAGGCCCTCAACACGGTCATCGCCTCCGGAGTCGACCCGTACGCAGACAGCCGCACCCTCCTCGTCGATGCCGTCTCGACCCTCCTGGAGGCCGGTGCACGGGACGGGAGCCTGCGAGGGGACATCACTCCGGAGGACGTGCTGCTCTTCATGGGCGGCATCGCCCTGTCCGCCGGTCAGTACGCCACCCGGGAGCAGGCCGGCCGGCTCGTCGCCCTCCTCATGGACGCCCTGACCAAGGGCTCGGCCGCGGGCTGAGCCCAGGCATGCTCACTGCGAGGGCCGCAGGATGTCGGAGAGTTCGGCGGCTGGGCCGGTGGAGGAGCGGGGCTGGAGGACTTCGACGCGATGCACGATCCGGGGTACGGAGATCGGCACGGCGGCGACGCCCGGGACGTGGCGGGCCGCAGGCAGGGCTGCTGTGGTGAGCCCGCCTCCGGCGGCTACCAGAGTGCCGAGCCCCCTCATGTCGCCTCCGGCATAGGCGAGTTGATGTCCGAAGCCGTCGGTTTGGGCGGCGGCCCGCAGGTGGCTCAGAGGTACGGCGGCGTCCGGGGCTTCGATCCAGCGGGCGGCGGCCAGGTCGGCGAGCCGCAGTGCGGGCCGTCCGGCGAGCGGGTGGGTGGCGGGCAGCAGTACCGCGAGCGGCTCCTGGGCGATGGCGAACGCGGTGAGGGGCCCGGCGTCGGGCAGCGGCAGCGGATCGCTGGGTGCCGCCGCGCCGTCGACCAGGGCGAGATCGGCCGTTCCGGTCAGCACCGCCTCCACCGCCTCGCCGCGGCCGCAGGTCCGTACCGAGACGGCGAGCCGCGGGGACGTGGTGCGGAGGCGGACCACCGCGTGCGCGACGGCGGGCGTCAGCGCACCGGGCGTGCAGGCCAGCGTGAGCCGTCCGGGGTGCACCTGTCGCAGCCTCGCGATGTCGGCGCGGGCTGCGTCCAGGCGGAGCAGCAGCGGACGGGCGTGCTCCAGCAGTCGTACGCCCGCCTCGGTCGGGGCTACCGGGCGGCGGGTGACCAGCGGGGTGTCCAGGTCGGCCTCGAGGGCGGCGATGTGCTGCGAGACGGCGGACTGGGTGTACCCGAGAGCCCGCGCCGCGAGGGAGAAGGACCTGTGATCGACCACCGAGACGAACGTGCGGAGTTGCTGCGGATCCATGAGCATCAGTATTGCTGATACTGGATGCAGAGATCATCGTTGGACGCGATGCGGCAGGCTGGCTCAGGATGGTCGGCATGACCCATACCGCCCGCATCGCCCTCGTCGGCGACCGCTCGCCCCACGTCCGGTCCCATATGCGCGTTCCGGGATTGCTTGACGCGCTGCGCGAGCGCGACGGCCTGGATCTGGATGCCTACTGGATTCCCACCGAAGAGGCGACGGACGTCACGGCACTCGCCGCGTTCGACGCGGTCTGGGTGCTGCCCGGCAGCCCCTACCGCAGCGAGGCCGGGGCCCTCGCGGCCATCCGCACCGCCCGCGAGCACCGCATCCCCTTTCTCGGCACCTGCGCCGGCTTCCAGCATGTCCTGCTCGAATACGCCCGCAACGTGTGCGGTCTGGCGACGGTGGAGCATGCAGAGAACACGCCGGACACCCCGGCCAAGGACGCGGTGGTGGTGCCGCTCGCCTGTTCCCTGGTCGGCCACGAGGGCACGATCGAGCTGGCCGCGGGCTCTCGGGCCGAACGGCTCATCGGCGCCGAGCAGTCCGTCGAGCGTTACCACTGCAACTACGGTGCCAACCCATACCACGTGGACTTTCTCCGCGCCCGCGGGATGCGCTTCACCGGTACCGATGCGGAGGGCGAAGTGCGCGTCGCGGAGCTGCCCGGCCACCCGTTCTTCCTCGCCACCCTCTTCCAGCCCGAGCTCGCTGACGACGGCAGCCGCCCGCATCCCCTCATCCGAGGCCTCGCGGCGGCGGCGGTCATGCACGCAGGGCTGACGGCATGACCGGCCCCTCAGGGCTGTCACTTCGGTCCGGTCAGGGGAAATACGATTCGAGGGTGCCGCGGCGGCGGATATCGAGGGTTGCGCAGTGGAAGGAACCGGCGAAGGGGGCGTAGTGCAGCAGGTCGCAGGGGATCGGCTCGAAACCCCACTTTTCGAGCGCGCGCAGCATGGCGGTGTGGTGCCGTTCCGCGATCACCCGTTTGCCGTCGATCATGAGGATGTTCAGGCTGAGCCACCTGCCGCACATCGAGGTGATCTTCAGTAGACGCTCATTGATCGGATCGGGCTCGGGGGCGATCAGGACGTCCCATGAATTCAGCACGTCGGGCAGGCGGTCGACGTCGATGTATTCGGGATTCACCAGCACCTTGCCGGGCGAGAGCACGAGGAACGTCGTGTCGATGTGCATGGGCGTCCGGCAGCGGCTCTCGATCTCGTGAATGCGATAGCCCGGTCCGAGATGCCGGCGCAACCACTCGATGCCCATCTGGTTCGTGACGTTGCTCCGCGTGACGAACAGATCCCGGCCCGCGCGCACGAAATCCGCCGCATCGAACACGGGCTCGAACTCGGTGAGGATGTAGCGCATGGCTTCGCCGGCTTTTGGGGGACGGAAATTCGCCTTGAACAGCGCGTCCGTGAGCTGCGGCTTCGGCGCCGACGTCCAGCGCGCGCCACGTCGGAAGTAGTCCTTGAGGAGCGCGCGATAGGAGTGGGTCTCGAAATACCGGCACGGCCAGGCCATCGGCGTCTCGATGATCTCGTCACCGACCACGAGCATGCTGTCCCGCGGGCAGGTGTTGCCGAATCCGCGCGACGACCAGTCCGGGGTGCGGAAACGTCGCTTGTGGTCGACTGCTTCGGGGCGCGTGACCGTGATGCCGAGAGACTCCAGGAGAGTGATGAACTGATCGAGTTCCTGCTGTGCGGGCTCGATCAACATGCGCGGATATCTGAAGCCGGCGGCAATCCCCTGCAATCGCGCCGCCCACGGCGGGACATTGCACGTCACGGCCGGATGGCTGGAAGGAATCGTCGCGCCGTCGAGACGCCCGACGACCACCTCTTCCAGTGGATCCCATTCGTTGTGCGAACTGACCGGCGAGACGAGAGGTTCCGGAGCGCTTTCGGTCGCGGTCGACGGCGTCGGCATCATGCGTGCTCCACAGCACGCGCGGGGAGAGCCTCGCCTGCCCCCGCCGTCAGAATGCCGGGCCCTCGCACCACCGTCATGCTCACCCGCTTCCGCTCGCGGAGACCAGTGGCTCACTCTACCGAAATCCTCAATTCAAGGCCGCTCGGTGAGGGCCGTCCGTGTGCGGTGCACGCAGGCACCCGCACGCGCCCCCGGCCCCCGGCTGTGACGTGCAGGCGTCACAGCCGGGGGCCGGGGGCCGGGGGCCGGCCGGGCGCGGGGCCGGGGCCTCAGGCCGCCGTCACCGTGTGATGACGGACCGGAAGGCGTCCCGGACGCCGGACTTGGCGGTGGAGACGAACTGGTCGCCCGGCCCCAGGTCCGCCGTGCCGTAGTACTCGTAGCGCAGGACGCTCGGGCAGCTTCCGCCGCTGATCTGCACCTCGCGCGGGTCGAGGCGCTTTCCGGTGCGCAGCTCGTAGACCTTCAGCGGGATCTTGACCTTGTAGAAGGTCACTTGGTGGGGGAGGAACTCGGACCGGTCGTTCTCGTAGTCGCACGTCTCGACGGCGGCTCCGTTCTTCGCCGTGTCCGCGCAGACCACGAGCGCCGCCTTGGCCGGGTCCTCGGTACGCCAGTCGCCGGGGAGCTTGCCGGTGTACTCGCTGTCGCCGAGGAACAGTGCGCGGTTCTCCCCCTTGCGGTACTTCGGGGCGCCGCTGTACTGGGCGGGCGCGTCGCAGTAGCCGGACGACGCGTCGACAGCGGAGTCGACAAGACCGCGTACGTTGTCCAGCTCGATGGCCAAGGTCGCCTTCTTCACACCGCTCCGTGCCTCGCCGGTGCGCGCGTCGTCCGGGTGCTCGTCGAGCAGGTGCTGGTAGTGCGTTCGCGCCTTCTTCCAGGAGTCCTCGTCCATCAGCTCGTCGCCGCATCCCATCAGCGCTGCGGGTTCCGTACGGGTCGCGGTGTCGGCGGACTGGTCCAGTACGTCGCGGGTGGGCTTGCGGTCGCGGAGCCAGTCGGTGATCTCGGCGGTCTTGCAGGAGTCCTCGGTGGGCAGGCCGTCGAGGAAGCCGTCCAGGACCGTCTCGACGGTCTTCTCGTTGCCGGGTTTCTCCAGCACGCCGGCGAGGATGCCGAAGCCCTGCCTCAGGTCGTCGGCGCTCCCGCTCCGTCCGGCGGTCAGCCTGGCCGCGGCCCGCTCCAGCCGGTGGCACGCCTCCACCACCGCGTCGCCCGGCGCGACCACCGGTGCGCCCGCCAGACGGTGGCCGAACCACACCTCGTCCTGCGCGGCCACGGCCGTCTCGCAGTCGCCGCCCTCGCGGGCCTCGTTCACCCGGTCCTCGATCCCGTACGCGTCGACACGCAGCAGCGCGGCGGCCAGCAGCACCGCGACCGTGACGGCGAGCGCGCCCGCCCGCTGCCCGCGCCGTACGGCATGCTCCGCGCGCCCGCGTGCCAGGAACCAGCCGGCGGCGATGCCGGACACCCACCACAGGAGCAGCACGACCTCCCACCAGGCAGTGGCGTCCGAGGCGCTGAAGCTGAGGAGCATGCCCGTGCAGAGCGCGGCGAGCGCGGCCAGCCGCCACTGGCCCAGCAGCAGATAGCCGATGCCGAGCAGTGAGGCGTTGCCGAGGGCCGCCGCCAGCGGGTCGGACGGGGGCGGGTCGGGCAGGCCCGGGTCCCCGTGCGGCTCGGGAGGCTCCGGCGGCTCGCCGGGCGGCTGGTACGGGTCGTGTTCGTGGATCGGGTAGTCCATGGGTGATCACCCCTGAGGTGAAATGGGTGCCGGGCTGCGTACGGAGAACCAGTGGCGGGCGGTCTCGCCGAGCACCACCCACAGGGCGGCCACATCGATGCCGAGGATCACGAGCACCGCGGGGCTGGGCGTCCCGGCGGCAAGCGAGCCGGTGAGGCCGAGGACCATCGAGAGCGTCACGAAGATCAGCCACGCGGCGAGCACCACACGGACCCAGTGGCGGCGCCTCCGGGCCAGCACGACGCAGACGACCTGGAGCGCTGCCAGCCCCCAGCAGCACAGCGCCACGAACCAGGCAATGCCCATCGGCATGAGGAGATCCTGCCCGTGGTCCTGCTTGCTGTGGTTCTCGTCGAGGACCGCCCAGCCGCCGACGGCCGTGCCCAGCGCGTGCACGGTGACGAGCACGAGCACGAGGACGAGGGCGCCGGGCATGCGCGGTATCCCGGTCGGAGCGGCCGTGCCGGGCGGATCGGCGAGGTGCCGGGCGCGAAGTCGTCCGTACATGACTCCCCTTCAGTCTGTCGCGCGTGTGCGGATGCGGGATGGCGGCCCGAACCCTCCCCCCAGTGGCGGGTTCGGACCGCGCCATGACCCGTCCTGGCCATGTCCCACGGCTATTCGACCGCCGTACGCCGTTGTTCAGCAGGCCCTCTCCCGGTACTGAACAACGGGAACGCGCCCGATTGAGCGTGCGGACTCGGCAGGAGGAATCGTGAAGATCGGGTGAACGGCGCTGCCCCACCTGCCGATACGGCCCACCCTCGGTTGCGGCCGTCCGCGGGACTCCCTACCGTGGGCGCCCCAGCGGACGCGCTGTGTGATGCCTGGTGACGACTTAAGTGAACGAGGATAGGGCGGGCACGTGTCGGAACAACCAGGACCGGGGCGGAACGAGGGCGAACTGGATCCGGAGGCCGGACCAGTGCCGAGGTTCGCCGCCGAACTGCGCGCACTGCGGGAGTCCGCGGGGAGACCCACGTACCGGGCGATGGCTCAGCAGGCGGGGTACGGCGTGACCGCCCTGTCGCAGGCGGCTGCCGGGAAACAGCTGCCCACCCGGCCGGTGACGCTCGCCTATGTGAAGGCGTGCGGCGGCGACGTGAACCAGTGGGAGCGGCGCTGGCGCGAGGCGTCGGCCGAACTGGCAGCCGAGACCGCCGACGACGAGACCTTCCGGCCGCCTTACCGCGGCCTGACCCGCTTCGAACCGGGCGACGCCGAACTCTTCTTCGGCCGCGACCCGCTCGTGGAGCGGCTGAGCGAGCTGAACCGCAAGCACCGCTTCACCGCCGTCTTCGGCCCTTCCGGCAGTGGCAAGTCCTCGCTGCTGCGGGCCGGTCTGATCCCGCGCCTGCGCAACTCGCCCCACGGCGAAGGCCACGGGGACCGCGGCGCCACCCCCGCAGCCGTACGGATCCTCACGCCCGGCGCGGACCCGCTGCACACCCACGCGGACCGGCTCATGCCCGTATCCGGCACCGACGCCGACACCTGGCTCATCGTCGACCAGTTCGAGGAGCTCTACACCCTCGGAGCCGACCCGGCCGAGCGGGACACCTTCATCGACCGCCTCGTCGCCGCGACCGAAGCCGACAGCCGTCTGCGCGTCGTCATCGCGGTGCGGGCCGATTTTCTCGGACGCTGCGCCGAACACCCGGGCCTGACGGCCGTGCTGCAGGACGCCACGCTGCTCGCCGGACCGATGAGCCGCGCGGAGCTGCGGGAGGCCATCGTCCGCCCGGCAGCAGTGGACGGCCTCATCGTCGAACGCTCCCTGACCGACCGCCTCCTGGACGAAGTCGAGGGCGCACCAGGCGGACTGCCGATGATGTCGCACGTCCTGCTGGAGACGTGGCGCCACCGCAGCGGACGCGCACTGACCGAGACCGCGTACGAGGCCGCAGGCGGGCTGCACGGCGCCGTCGTCCGTACGGCCGAGCAGGTGTACGAGGAACTCACCGCCTCCCAGGCGGAGCTGGCCCGCCGCATCCTGCTCCGCCTCATCGCCCCCGGCGACGGCACACCCGACACACGCCGCCCCACCGAGCACGCGGAGCTCGACTTCGGCGGGCCCGCCGACACCCGAGTCGTACTGGAACGCCTGGTCCGTGCCCGCCTCATCACCTTCGACGACGGCACCGTCGACCTCGCCCACGAAGCACTCATCACCGCCTGGCCGCGCCTGCGCGAATGGATCGACGCCGAACGCGACCGGCTCCGCGTCCACCGCTCGCTCTCCGAGGCGGCCCGCACCTGGCAGGCACTCGGCCGGGAGAACGCCGCGCTCTACGCCGGTTCCCGTCTGGACGCCGCCCACGACGCCTTCCCGCCGAACGCCGCCGAGCCGCACGGCAGCGGACAGGCGGAGCGGGAGACACGTGAGGAGCGCCGCATAGACGAACTCACCCCGCCGGAAAGGCAGTTCCTCAGCGCCTCGCTCCGGCGCCGGCACCGTGCCGCGCGCCTGCGCCGTACCGTCGTGGCCGTGCTCGCCGCGCTCGTGATGCTGGCCAGCGGCACCGCCGTCGTCGCCCTCCAGGCGCGCGCCACCGCACACGCCGAACGGGACGATGCCGTCTTCGGCCGTCTCACCGCCGAGGCCGACGGAGTCCGCGAGACCCGCGCCGGACTGGCCGCCCGGCTCGACGTCGCCGCGCACCGCATGCGCTCCACCCCGGACTTGCGGACGCGGCTGGCCTCGGACGCGGGCCGGGTACTGGCCACCCGGCTGTCCGGGCACCGCGGCCTGGGCAGCTCCGTGGCGTACGCGCCCGACGGCCGTACCCTCGCCAGCGGCGGCCACGACGGCACGGTCCGGCTGTGGGACACCGCCGCGCGGCCGGGGGACACGTCCGAGGGCATGGGGAGGCCGCTGGGGAAGCCGCTGCGCCTGCGTACGGGCCCCGTCGGCGCGGTCGCCTTCGCGCCGCAGGACGGCGACCTGCTGGCAGCCACCGGGGAGGGCGGCGCCATCCAACTGTGGGACGTCCGCGACCGGGAGCGGCCCCGCGCCGTCGCCCGGCCGCTGGTGAGCCACGAGGAGGAGAACGTCGTCTCCGTCGCGTTCGCACCCGAAGGCCGGACGCTGGCCACCGCAGGCGACGACGGGACCTTACGGCTGTGGGATCTGAGCGATCCGTCCCGCCCCGCGCCGCTCGGCGAGCCCGCCGAGGCCGACCAATCCGAAAAGGGCAGCGTCCGGGCCGTCGTGTTCGCCCCGGACGGGGAAACCCTGGCCACGGCCGGCTACGACGGGACCGTGCGGATGTGGCAGTTCAGCGAGGACGACGGACTCGCCCCGCTCGGCAAGCCGCGGCGCGAACACACCGCCTCCGTCTGGACGCTGGCCTTCTCCCCGGACGGCCAGACCCTCGCCTCGGCCGGCTTCGACGAGACCGTACGACTGTGGGACGCCTCCGACCCGGCCCGCCTCAAGCCGCTGGGTGAACCGCTCACCGAGCACTCCGCGTCCGTCATGTCGGTGGCCTTCAGCCCGGACGGCCGCACCCTGGCGACCGCGGGCGAAGACGACTCCCCGATCCTGTGGAACGTGGCCAACCCCGCATACCCGCAACAGCTCGGGGAGCCGTTGACCGGCCACACGGAGGCCGTGTGGGAGGTGGCCTTCAGCCGCGACGGCCGCACCCTCGCCAGCACCGGCGCCGACCGCAGCGTCCGCCTCTGGCACCGGCCGCCGACCGTCCTCACCGATTTCACCAACCCACTGACCGCCGTCGCCTACAGCCCCGACGGCAGCCTGCTCGCCGCCGCCAGTACCGACGACGGGCTGATCCGCCTGTGGGACGTGGACGAGCCGGGCCGCCCGCGCCGCATACCTCGGACGCTCACCGGCCACGAGGCCGAGGTGCTGGCCGTCGCGTTCGCCCCCGACGGCCGTACGGTGGCCAGCGGTTCGGAGGACGGCACCGTACGGCTGTGGGACATCTCCGCGCCCGAACGCCCCGCCCCGCTCGGCGCACCGCTGGACGCGCACGAAGACGGCGCCCTCACCGTCGCGTTCGCCCCCGACGGCCGCACGCTGGCCACCGGTGGAGACGACGGCACGGTGCGGCTGTGGGACGTACGCCGGCCGGAACGCGTACGGCAGCTGGGCGAACCGCTGCGCGGCCACCGGGACACCGTCACCTCCGTGGCCTTCGCGCGCAACGGCCGCACGCTGGCCACCGGCAGCGAGGACAACACGGCGCGGCTGTGGCACGTACGCGACCCAGCCCGGGCACGGCCGGCCGGTGAAGCCCTCACCGGCCACGACCAGACCGTCAACACGGTTGCCTTCGCCCCGGACGGCAAGACGCTGGCCACCGGCAGCGACGACCGCACGGCGCGGCTGTGGGACGTACAACGGACGGACCGCGTACGGCGGGTGGGGGAGGAGCTGGCCGAGCACCGCGGGCCGGTCAGGTCCGTCGCCTTCGCCCCGGACGGCAGGACGCTGGCCACCGGCAGCGGAGACAGCACCGTCCGCCTGTGGGACGTGGCCGATCCGGTCCGCGCCGAGCCCGTCGGCCAGCCACTCACCGGTCACCTCGAGACCGTCACCTCCGTCGCGTTCAGCCCGGACGGCGGCACCCTCACCTCCGCCAGCTACGACCTGACGGCCCGCGTGTGGACCCTGGAGGCGGAGCGTGCGACGGACTACGTCTGCGACCGCACCCAGGGCGTCCTCACCCGCGCCGAATGGGAGGAAAGCCTGCCGCAACTCGGCTACCGGGAGTCGTGCGAGGAGGGATAGGCACGCGGGGTGCGGCGTGTGCGCAGCGTGCGGCGCGTACGGCGCGTGCGGGACGGCGCTCAAGAGGGAGTGAAGTGCAGCACGGCACCGTCCTCGTTCTGCGCGATGACGAACACGCCGACGCCCTCGGCGAACTCGATCGAACCCCTGCCGCCCAGCTGCATGAAGCCGCCATCACCGGTCTGCAGAGAGACGCCCTCGTCGTCCACGGTGACCAGCAGGTTCAGCCCCTTCGCCGTGATGTTCACCGAGGAGGTCACCAGGATCTCGCACTTGCTGTCGGCGCAGGCCCCGCTGTTCCCGCCGTCCGCTGCCTTGGGCAGCGGGCCGGTCGGGTCGGGCGCGTGCGAGGCCGCCTTTCCGGGCGGCTTCCAGCCCGGGGCGCACTGCTTCGCGCGCTTGTGTGCGGCCGCGAGCTGCCGGTCCTTCTTGGTCAGGGCCGTCAGGTCCGGCTTCGGCGGGGCGAGGGACTGCACGAGCTTGTCGGCGTCCGCCGCGCTGCCCTCGGGGTCGTCGAAGGCCGCGGACGGGGACAACTTGTCGAGCTCCGGCCTGACGTCCTTCAGTTTCCGCAGCCAGGCCCCGTGCAGCTGGTCGGCCGCGGAAACGCCCGACCGGCCGAGCTTCTTGAGGTCGCGTTCCACATCCTTCACCGACGGTGGCGCTGCAAAGACGTGGTCATAGGCGAGGAATTCGGGGGACGGGTCGGTCTCGCCGGGTTTGCGGACCTTCTTCAGGGCCGCCGTGCTGTCCGCCCGGACGGTCTTGAGCGCGGTCGTCGACTCGCACATGTCGCCCACCCACTCCACCAGCTCCTTGGGCGGCGGCTTGGCCGACTTCTTGTCCGACGTGCCGGACTTCCCGTCTGCCCCGTCCCCGTCTCCGCCCCCGCAGCCGCTGACGGCCAGTACCAGCCCGGCGGCCACCACGGTGACGCTCCGCCTCTTGAACATCCAACGACCTCTCTCCGTGCTGTGACCCGTCTTCGCGGGTGCCGAACGCAGGCACCGCAAGCCCAGTTCAGCGCGGCACGGATTGTTCAGTGACCCGGTCCGCAGCAATGAACAACGCCCGGTGGCCTGAGAAGGCGTCGGTGTCGGTGCCGGAGGAGTTGTGGTGAGGGGCGATGCCGAACCCCTGCCCGATATGGTCGGCCCGGTGACATCGACAAGCGTGCGCCGCCGCAGTGTTGTACTCGCAGCCCTCACCTCCACGACGACGACCGTCGCCGCGTGCGGCAGTCCGCAGGACCAGCGCCGTACACCAGCACAACGCCGGCCGACGGGAGGACAGAGAGTGGACTCACCAGCAAGGGTCACCCACCAGTGGGAACGCATCACTTCCTGGCTGAAGCGCCACGCCCCCGCCACCTACGCACGCCTGCGCCCGCCGGTGACGCCGGAGGCGCTGGAGTGGTACGAACAGCGCATCGGCACGCCCGTACATGCGGACCTGAAGGCACTGTGGGGAGTGAACGAGGGCGCCTACCTGTTCACCTTCCCCGACTTCCTCGACGGCTACGCGCCCTTGAGCATCGACGGGTCAGTCCGCTGCCATCCACTGGAGAACGGGGAGGAGCGGGGGTGGGAGCGGTCGTGGATACCGTTCGTGTGCAACGACCCCACCGACCCGTATTCCGGCATGTTCCACGACACGAAGACCGGCTTCGTCGGGCACTGGGCGGAGGCGGAGATGCCGACGGTGTCGATGGGCACCACCTTGGCCGACTACCTGAAGTCGGAGGCGGACGCCTTGCACAAAGCGCCCGACCAGTCGACGGGCGGGGACGTGCCGGGCATCTCGGACGGCTCCCTCGTCTGGGACGATCCCGCCCGTCGGCTCTACGAAGAGCTGGACGACTGGCGGCCGTTCCACCGCAGGCACCGTAACCAGGACCAGGGGGACGCGTGATGGCAGGCGAGCAGAAGATACAGCAGGCATGGAACCGCATCCAGCAGGCAATCTCCCGGCATCCGGACACGTATCCGCCACTGCGCCCGCCGGCGCCGCCGGCCGCAGTCCGTGCGCTCGAAGAAGACCAGGACATGCGGATACCGGAGGCACTCCGGACGCTGTGGGGTATCCACGAGGGCGCGTACGACGTGCGCGACCGGGGCATGCGGTGGGACTTCATGGACGGCCACGCCTTCATCAGCCTGGACAAGGCGCAGCAGATCCATCACATGTTCACCTTGCGCCTCAACCACGGTCTCTACGTGAAGCAGTGGGGGCGTGCCTGGAACCCGGCCTGGATACCGGTCACCTCCCGCGACGACCAGACGATGCACACCTCCGGGCACTTCGTGGACCCCGAGGGGCGCGTCGGCTCCTGGAACGACCGCGCCCTCACACCGGCCAAGCACCCGACACTGGCCCACTACCTGAACCACATCGCCGACCGCATGTGACGCGCCCGCGGCGCGCGGCAGACCGCATCAGCCGATCTGTTCGGCGAGGGCGACGATGATGCCCGCGGGGCCGCGGAGGTAGCAGAGCCGGAAGACGCTCTCGTACTGCGCCACCTCGCCGAGAAGCTCGGCGCCGTGGGCGCGCAGGCGGGCAACCGTGTCGTCGATGTCGTCGACGGCGAACATGACACGATGCAGCCCCAGCGTGTTGGGCGGAGGGTTCTTTGGCTCGGCGCCGGACGCCGCGGGCGTGTGGTACTTGGCCAGCTCCAGCTTGCTGTGGCCGTCCGGGGTCCGCATCATCGCGATGTCGCTCCGGACGCCGTCGAGTCCGACGGTGCGGTCCGCCCAACGGCCTTCGATCTGCCCCTTGCCGTCCAGCTCCATGCCCAGCTCGGTGAAGAACGCGACAGCCGCGTCCAGGTCGTCGACGACGATGCCGACGTTGTCCATCCGCTGAATAGTCATGTTTCCGAGCATAAGGAACACGCCGGCTGGTCGTGGAGCCGTCCAGGCCGGCGGTTCTCGCGGGGGAGTTCAACACGGAAGGAGTGGCACGGTGAGTCAATTGCGGCCTGCTGCGTAATTTGCCGCGCACAAGGACCGGCGTGCCTTAGGGTTGCTTTCATGACCAGCTCACCGCCGGGGTCGTTGCCCGTCACCATCGCCGAACGGAAACGGCAGGTCGTGTGTACGGAGCTCACCTCCGCGGCGCTGCGGCTGATGACCTCCCAGGGCTTCGAAGCGACCACCGTCGAACAGATCGTCACCGAGGCCGGTATCTCCCGCAGGACGTTCTCCCGCTACTTCCATTCCAAGGAAGATGTGATCGTCCAGTTCCTCGGCGACCTGGGCCCGCAGCTGCGCCACCAGCTCGCCGGGCGCCCGGCGGACGAGGACCCCGGTGCCGCCCTGCGCCACACCCTCGCGGCCTTCGGTGACGCCTACGGCGATCCCTCCCAGACGCCGCTGCGCCTGGCCGAACTCATGCTCTCCACCCCTGCCCTCCATGGCCGCTACCTGGAGCGGCAGGCCGAATGGCGGGCAGACCTCACCGAGGAGGTGGCCCGCCGCATGGACACCGACGCGCGAGCAGACATGCGGCCCGCCCTCATGACGGCGGCCGCCTTCGCCGCCTTCGACGTCGCACTGGCCGCATGGGTGGACCGTGGCGGAGCCCCGCCCCTGAAGTCCCTGGTCAACGAGGCGTTCACACTGCTCGACACTCCGGGCAACGCGCACCTCTAGCGGGGGAAGCGCACTTTGGTCAACTCCTCCGACACCTCCCACAGGCGACGGGCAGCAGCTTGGTCGGTGGCCGAGGGGGCGGGGGTGAGCGCGGTCGGGTGGCCCTTCTTCGCCCTCGGGCCGTCAGGGCCGATGAGGTCGCCGCCCTGTGCGGCCTGTGCGGTGGCGGCGTAGAGCAGGCTGAGTGCGCCCACTTCGGCGGGCTGGGCTGTCAGTGCGCCGGCGAGTCCCGTGAGGGAGCGGGCCACGGCGTTCGGTCCGGTGCGCTGCATGGGGGTGTTCGCGTAGCCAGGGTGGGCGAGAACACTGCGGATTGCCGAGCCCCTCGCACGCAGCCTGCGGTCCAGCTCCAGGCCGAAAAGAGCGTTGGCGAGTTTGGCCTGTGTGTAGGCACGCATCGGTGAGTACTTCCGTTCGCCCGAAAGGTCTTCGAAGTCGATACGCCCACGGCTGTGCGTGAACGAGGTGACGGTGACGATGCGCGGATCCGGTCCCGACGGGAGAGTGTCCAGGAGCAGACCGGTGAGGGCGAAATGGCCGAGGTGATTCGTGGCGAACTGGCTTTCGTGCCCCTGCGGGCTCAGCGACCGCACCGCCCCCATGATTCCCGCGTTGTTCACCAGCACATCGATCACAGCGCCCTCCGACCTGAGGTCCGCTGCGAGCGACCGCACCGAGTCCAGGTCGGCGAGGTCGAGCGCGCGCAGTTGGAGGCGGGCTCCGGGGATCTCGTCGCGCAGTCTTCTGGCGGCGTCCTCGCCCTTGCGCTGATTGCGCACGGCCATGATCACGTGCGCACCACGACGGGCCAGCTGACGCGTGGTCTCCAGGCCGAGGCCGCTGTTCGCGCCGGTGATGAGGGCGGTGCGACCGGTCTGGTCGGGGATCTCGGCAGCGGACCATCGAGGGCGTGTCTGCGAGGCGGCGGTGTTCATAGGCTCACCATGACTTGAATGGCACAGTGTGTCAATGCAAGCTCATGGAGGCAAGAGTCGCTGTGTGTGTCAGTGTGGGCCTGGTGTGTCTACTGCGGCTGCTCAGGTTCTGGCGGACGCCCCCACGACGATGTCAGGTCGCCCGCGACGATCACCGGGCCGTCCGCATCGGTGGCCAGGCCGAGGAGGGCTGTGGTGACGGCGGCTTGGAAGGCGTGCTTGCCCTCGTTGCGGCGTTCGCGCGGGCCTCGTGAGGGCACGTACGGGCCCAGCAGCGTCACCCTCGTGTCTGCGATCCGGAGCCGGGCGGTCGGTGCCCGGTGCGGCAGGATGCTCGCGGGGCTCGGGAGGGGCTCCAGTGCGGGACCGCGGGAGGAGCGCCGAACCCGCCGGCTCTGGGGCGAGTACGAGGTGGCGGTCCGGCGCGCCGACCGCAAGACCGTCCAGTACTCGCGGGTGGGCCGCCTGCTGATGGCCTGCGAGACTCTGGGTCACCCCTGACCAGGGTCAGCAGCTGCTGGTGCTGAGCCCGGCGGACGCCGAGGCGCGCGAGCGGCTTGAGCTGCTGCGGGTACTGGGCGTCCAGGAACTCCCCACGGGGGCGACGGGCCCGCCCCTACGGTGAATTCGGGCGGGGAGCTGCCACCCGTACCGGTCAGGCGGGCTTCGCGCTGCGGAACGCGCGCCGGTAGCTGTCGGGTGGGACCCCTACGATCCGTTTGAACTGGCGCCGAAGTGTCGTGGCGGTGCCCATGCCGGTAGCGCGGGCAACCGCCTCGATGCTCTCGTCGGTGGCTTCCAGCAGCTCCTGGGCGCGACGTACGCGCTGGGTCAGGAGCCACTGGATCGGCGTCTGCCCGATGACTGACTGGAACTGCCGTCCGAGATGGCGCGGACTGGTGTTCACCTTGCGCGCCATGTCGGTCACTGTCAGCGGCTGGTCCAGGCGTTGCTGGACCCAGGTGAGCAGACCGGTCAGCGCGTGGTCGCCCGTGACCTGCATCGGCGTGGCCACGAACTGGGCCTGGCCGCCGGGCCGATGTGGCGGCATGACGAGGCGGCGGGCGACGGAGTTGGCGATGGTGGCGCCGTGGTCCAGGTGGATCAGGTGGAGGCAGAGGTCCACGGCCGCGGCCTTGCCCGCGGCCGTGAGCACGCTGCCGTTGTCCGTGTACAGCACTTCCGGGTCCACCACGGCCTGCGGATGGCGGGCACTCAACGCCGCGGCGTGAGCCCAGTGGGTGGTGGCCCGCCGGCCGTCCAGCAGGCCCGCGGCGCCGAGCAGGAATGCTCCGGTGCAGAGGGAGGCAACCCGGGCCCCCGACTCGTGGGCCGCACGCACGGCTTCGATCAGCTCCGTCTGCGGTGGCTCGTCGATGTCCGCGCACGCGGGCACGATCACGGTGTCGGCGCCGGCCAAGCGCTCGAGGCCGTGCTCGGGCTCGACCGTGAACGGGCCGACCTGCACTGGTCCGGGCCCGCAGAGCAGTACGTCGTACCAGCCCTCCGTGGCCTCACGCGGGGGATTGCCGAAGATCTCGCAGGCCACGGCCAGTTCGAAGTGCAGCGGGTGGCCGGCGGTCAGCAGCGCGACAGTGGGCATGTCCGAAAGTGTACGTGTGATGTCGTTCCAGACTCTCACGGTCAGGGCCCGTCTGCGGCGAGGCTGGACTCATCAGCACATCGAGATGGGGGAATCATGGGTACACCGGCCGCAGTAGTGGTCTACGGGGCGACAGGGCACACCGGTCGCTTCATCGTCGCCGAACTGCGCAGACGTGGCTTCACCGCTGTGATCTCCGGCCGTGACGCGGCTCAGCTGGAGGTGCTGGCCGCCGAGTGGGGAGATGTGGTCGTGCGCCCGGCCACCGTGGACGACGCGAGCTCGCTGGACCGCGCCCTGGCGGGCGCAGCGGCTGTCATCAACTGTGCCGGCCCGTTCGCGGTGACGGGAAGCCCGGTCGTCGAGGCGGCGTTGCGCGCGGGGATCCCGTACGTCGATGTCGCGGCAGAGATCGAGGCGAACGCTTCGATGTTCGCCGACCATGCGGAGGCAGCGCGGAAGTCGGACACACCCGTGGTGCCGGCGATGGCGTTCTACGGTGGGCTCGGCGACCTGTTGGTGACCGCGGCGATGGGCGAATGGACTGCTGCGGACACAGCGCATGTCGCGTACGGGTTGAGCAGCTGGCATCCGACGGCGGGCACCCGGGTGGCCGGTCAGGTGTCCCATCAGCGTCGCGCGGGCCGTCGGGTGCGGTTCGCGGGCGGCGCGCTGCAATACCACGACGACAAGGTCTCAGAGCAGGACTGGCTCTTCCCCGAGCCGCTGGGGCGGCGAGCGGTGATCGCGGAGTTCTCCATGGCCGATATCGTCACCGTTCCCAGCCACTTGGCCGTGCCTGAAGTCCGCACCTACATGGCCGTCGAAGCCGCGAGGGACTTGGCCGAGGAGGGTACGCCGACGCCGGAGCCGGTCGACTCCTCGGGGCGGTCGGACCAGACGTTCGTCGTCGACGCCCTGGTCCGCGCGGGTGGCGTCGAGCGACGCGCCACGGCTCGTGGCCAGGACATCTACGCGGTCACCGCGCCACTGGTCGTGGAGGCCGTCCAGCGAATCCTGGCCGGGCACACGCGGGCAACGGGCGTGGCCTCGGCCGGCGCGATGTTCGACGCGGCGGACTTCCTCCGGGCGCTGACACCGCACCTGGCGGTTGAGCTTCCGCACTGACCGGCGACGGAGGGTCAGGCGTCCGTGGACGCGCGGAGGGAGCGGGGGCGCAGGTCCGTCCAGCGGGTGTCGATGAAGTCCAGGCATGCGTCTCGGGTGTTCTCGTCGAAGACGATCGTCCAGCCTCCGGGGACGTCGGCGAAGGACGGCCAGAGTGAGTGCTGTCCCTCGTCGTTCACCAGGACCAGGAAGCGGCCTTCGGGGTTGTCGAAAGGGTTGGTGCTCATGTGTCGGTGCCTCCTCAGTCGCGGTTAGATTAGGCTCACCTAACTAAGTGGCGAGCTTAGCCTTTCGCCCTCCCCCTCACAAGGAGACGTGTATGCGCCCGGTGACCGAGCAGAGCGCCTTCGCCGAGTTCGGACTGCCCGGCGAACCGGGCACCGAAAAGTTCTGGGCGGCGGCGCGGACACCCGCCTCGGTGCCTGCGGACAACGGCGGTTGGGTGACCCTGTTCCTGTGGCGGGGGTCTCCGGCGAGCATCGGCTTCGAGAGCTGGTCGGAGCCGGTGCCACTGCACCGATGGGGCGATACGGACTGCTGGTATGCCCAGGTGCGCATGCCCGCGCGGCTGCGGGTGACCTACCAGTTCCTGGCGCGCGGGGAAGCGCACGCCGACCCGCTCAACCCGGCCGGTGCGGGCGGTGACCGGTCCATCGCCGCGACCCCCGACACCCCGGCCCAGCCGCACTGGCCCGACAGCGGCGCCGGCACCGATGTCGTACTGCCGGTCCCGCGAACCCGGCTCCGCTGGACCAGCGAACGGCTCGGCGGGCGGCGCACCGTGCGAGTCCACCCGGCGGGCGGCGGGGGACCGGTGGTCCTGCTGCTCGACGGGGACGACTGGCTGTACCTGCATCCGGCCGTGACCGCGTTCGACTCGGCCGTCGCCAGTGGTGAGATGCCCGCCGTCACCCTCGTCTTCCTCCCGGCCAGGGACAGGCAGGCCGAGTTCGGCTGCAGCCCGGCGTTGTGGGAGGCGATCCGGGACGAACTGCTGCCGCTGGTGGCGGAGAGCGGCATACCCGCTGACCGGGACCGGCTGGTGGTCGCCGGGCAGAGCCTCGGCGGGCTGAGCGCGATGTACGCGGCACTGGAGTTCCCGGACCTGGTATCCCGCGTCGCCTGCCAGTCGGCGGCGTTCTGGTGGACACCCGAAGCCCCGGGTCTGGCGGACCCGTTGGGCGGCCCGGTCGGCGGCGCCATCGCCGCGCGCCTGCGGGAGCGGCCCGATCTGTCCGGTCTGCGGGTCGCGTTCGACGTGGGGGAACACGAGACGCGGATGCTGCCCCACTGCGAGCTGGCCGAGACACTGGCCGGACAGGCCGGTGCGACCGTGCGCGTTTCGCGGTCGGCATCGCATCACGACCGGGCGGGCTGGCGGCACGCCCTGCTCAGGGACGTCGCCTGGGCGCTCGCTTAGAGCCCCTGACAGAATGGGCGGTCGATCAGCTTGCGGCGTCTGGTGCGTGCGCTCGCAAGGCGGAGGATCGTCCTCGTACTGGGCGTACATGGACGACTCCGACAACGCGGCGAGCGCGCGTGCCAGGCGTCGCAAGCCGACCGCCCATTCTGTCAGGGGCTCTTAGGGCGTCACCGGGCCACGGCCAGGCAGTAGTCCTCGTCGGCGGCGAGCAGGTTGCGGTGGGTGCCCTCGGCGATGATGACGCCGTCGTCCAGTACGAGGACACGGTCGGCGGCGTCCAGCAGGGCCGGGCTGTTGGTGATCACGACGGTGGTACGGCCCCGGCGCAGCTTCGCTACGTTGCGTGCGACGAGCTGTTCGGTGACCGCGTCTACCGCCGTCGTCGGATCGTGCAGGACGAGGATGTCGGTGTCGGCGGCCAGTGCGCGGGCCAGGGAGAGCCGTTGGCGCTGCCCCCCGGAAAGGTTCGCGCCGCGGTCACGGACCGCGTAGTCGAGTCCTTCACGGTGGAGGGCGACGACATCGGTCAGCATGGACGCCTCGACGGCTTCGGGGAGCATCCGGCTGGTGCCCGACGGGTCGATGTTCGTGCGGAGGCTGCCCGCGAAGATCTCCCCGTCGTACGGGTTCACCAGCAGGTGCGCGCGGACCGCCTCGATCGACAGGTCCGTCAGCTCCCGCCCGCTGACCCGCACCACGCCCTCGTAAGCGTCGGGCGGGACGTTCACGGCGAGGACCGCCGCGAGGTCGGCCGCCGCGCGCGGCTGATAGACGGCGATCGCCGCGAACTCCCCGGCGGCCACCTGGAACTTCAGCTTGCGCAGGGGCCCGTACCGGACGCAGTCGACCTCCAGGTCTCCGCCCGGGGCCGGGCACTCCGGGCCCGGAGCCGTCACCGGTGGCGCGGCGAGCACCAGCGCCATCCGCTCGGCCGACGCGCGCGCGACCATCACGTACTTCGGCATCTCCGAGAACAGCTTGAGCGGTTCCATGATGAACTGCGCGAGACCCACCGCCATGACCAGCTCCCCGATGCTGATCCTGCCGTCGAACGCGAGCCAGCCCGCCGTCAGCGTCACCGCCGCGGCGAGGACCGCGTTCAGGGCCAGCGCGGTGCCCGCGTACACGCCGTTCACCCTGGCGACGGTGATCGCCTGGCGTCTGGCCCGCGTGCTGACCTTCCGATAGGACAGGAACGCCGCCTGGTTGCCGCCGAAGCCGTGCAGCGGGCGCAGACCGGTGATCAGGTCGGCGACCTTCGCGCCCGCCCGCGCCACCCGCGCCTGCTGTTCGCGGGTGCTCGAGCCGATCCGCTTGGACATCACGCTCAGGACCGACAGGATCGCCACGGTGCCCACGATCACCAGCAGGCCGAGCCGGATGTCTGCCAAACCCAGTGCGAACGCCGCGACCAGCACCGCGACCAGCGAGCTGATCAGCAGCGGTACCACTTCGATGATGTCGGCCGTCTGGTCGGCGTCCTCGGTGGCGATGGTCAGCACCTCGCCGGACTTGAGGTCGACGTCCCTGGCCACCGGCTGGAGCCCGCAGGCCGCGACCCGCACACGCCAGCGGTGGGCCTCGGTGGTGTTGGCCTTCTGCAGGACGCGCATCCCGAACCGCCACGACAGCGAAACGGTGGTGATGATCACGGCCAGCGCGGCGATCGACAGGGCGAGGGAGCCGAGGTTCCGGTCCTCCCGCAGTGTGTGTTCGACGATCAGGCCGAGCGCGATGGGGAAGGCGGTCTCACCTGCCTGGTACAGGCCCATGAGGACGGTGCCCCAGGTCATGGCACCGATGTTGCGGCGCAGCGCGGTGCGGAGGATGCCGGGCCCCGAGCGGGGCTGTGTGTCAGGAGTGGTCATCGAGATGGCGGGCAATCGCTTCCGGGGTTCGCAGGGTGAACAGGTCACGGATCGTGACCACAGGACCGTACTCTCGGCGGAGCAGCCCGGCCAGCCGCACCGCCAGCATGGAGTGCCCTCCGAGGGACACGAAGTCGCTCACCGCGCTCACCTCGTCATCGTCCAGGTCCAGTGCCTCGGCGAAGACTTCGCACACCGCGGTCTCGGTCTCCGTCTCCGGGCCGCGTTCCCCCGGCGTGGTCAGCGCGCCCAGCGGCTTGGCCTCCGGCAACGCCTTCGTGTCAGCCTTCCCGTTCACCGTCAGCGGGATTCCGGAGACCTGGGCATAGTGCGTCGGGCGCAGGAAGTCCGGCAGTTCGGCGCCCACCTCCGCGGCGACCGCCGCCAGTTCGCAGCCGTCCAGCACGAGGTAGGCGGCCAGCCGGTACGCCCCGTCGACCCGCGGGTCGGGCTGGGCGACCGCGGCGGCGAACCGTACCGCCGGGTGCGCTGCGAACGCGGCCTCGACTTCGCCCGGCTCGACCCGGTGCCCCCGGATCTTCACCTGCTGGTCGATGCGGCCGAGGTAGGTGAGGTTCCCGTCCGTCCGCCGGACCACCAGGTCCCCGGTGCGGTACATGCGTTCGCCGGGCTCGCCGAAGGGGCACGCGAGGAAGCGGTGCGCGGTCTGGGAGGGCTGCCCGAGATAGCCGCGCGCGATGCCGATGCCCGACACGTACAGCTCACCGGGGACTCCGTCCGGCAGCGGACGCAGCCACGGGTCCAGCACGTACACGTCGGTGTTGTCGATAGCCACGCCCACCACCGGGTCCTGGCACTCGAAGGTGCCGACGCCGAGGGTGTTGATGGTGTACTCGGTGGGTCCGTACAGGTTGTAGCCGACCGTCCCCTCGGTTTCCGCGAGCCGCCGCCACAGCGTCGGGGTGACGGCTTCGCCGCCCAGCAGCACCAGCGCGGGGCGCCGCGCCGGGTTGTCGAGCAGGCCCTCGGCCACCAGTTGCTGCGCGTAGGTGGGGGTCACGTTGATGACGTCGATCCCGTGCCCGAGGCAGTACTCGACAAGACGGGGCGCGTCGCGGCGCAGTTCCTCGTCGCAGATGTGCACCTCGTGGCCGTCGGCGAGCCACAGCAGTTCCTCCCACGACATGTCGAACGCGAACGACACGGTGTGCGCGATCCGGAAGACCCGGTGGCCGTGCTCCGCGAGGACCGGCTCGAAGATCCTGCGCTGGTGGTTGATCAGCATGTTGGTGAGCCCGGCGTATGCGGTCACCACACCCTTGGGCTTCCCGGTCGAGCCGGAGGTGTAGAGGGTGTACGCGGGGTGCCGCAGGCGGTCCGGGTCCTCCGGTGCGAATGTCGTATACGGCTCGGCCTCGGGCAGCGGGCGGTCCAGCTCGATCAGTTCACCGGTCAGCCGGGGCGATACGGCGCTCACGGTGAGTACCACCTCCGGGCCGGCATCCGCGACGACAGCGGCGATCCGCTCGTCCGGGTGGTCCAGCTCCAGCGGTACGTACGCGGCGCCGACGCGCAGCACGGCGAACAGCGCCACGATCGAATCGAGGGAGCGCGGGATCGCCAGGCCCACGGTCTTCTCGGGGCCGATGCCCCGCCGGGCGAGCACACCCGCCACGGCACGGCTGCGGTCGCGCAGCTGGGCGAAGGTCATCGTCGAACCGTGGGCGACGAGCGCGACCCGCCCCGGGTCACGCTCCGCGGCCTGGTCGAACCGGTCGACGACCGTGTCCGTGCCGATGTCCGTGCGCTCGACGGGCTCCGGCGCCGGCCCCGGGCCCCGCAGTGCGCCGACGGGCCCGGTGCACCGGGCCAGATCCTCCAGCACGCGCAGGTAGTCGCCGAGGAGACGACGGGCGTGCTCGGTGCCGCGCCCCGCTGCTCCGCGGTGCTCCAGCTTGACCGTCAGCCGTTCGCCGGGCGTGATGACCCACGTGAACGGGTAGTGGGTGGAGTCGTCGGCCTTCACCGAGGTGATGCCGTGCCTGGTGTTCATGTCGGCGAAGGCGTCCGTGTCCAGGAAGTTCTGGAGCACGAACAGGTTGTCGAAGAGCGTGTCGTGCCCACTGGCCCGCTGGATCTCGCCGAGCCCGAGGTGCTCGTGCTCCATGGCCTCGACCCTGGCCGCCTGTACGGCCGCCAGGTACTCGCCGGCTGTCTCGTCCGGCCGTGCCCGCGTCCACAGGGGCACGGTGTTGAGCAGCACACCGACGATGCCGGAGTGGCCCTCGCCCTCCCGGCCGGAGACGGTCACGCCGAACACGGCGTCACTCCGGCCCGTGTGCGCGCCGAGCAGCAGGCCGAACGCGCCGGTCAGCACCGAGTTCAGCGTGACGCCGTGCACCCTTGCCGCTTCCCTCAGCAGTTCCGACTGCTCGGAGGAGAGCGTGTGCACGAGCGCGTGCGGCAGACCGTCCGAAAGGGAGGGCTGCGGTCCGGCGAGCAGCGTGGGGCCGGGCAGGCCGGCCAGGTGCTCCGCCCAGAAGCGTTCCGACACGGCGGGGTCCCTGGCGTCGAGCCGCCGGGCGTAGTCCTCGAAGCTCGGCGTGGCCGGGGCCGCATCCAGCGGCTCGCCCGCGACAACGGCCTGATAGGCGTCGAACAGGTCCCGCAACAGGATCTCGCGGGACCAGCCGTCCCACAGCAGCAGGTGGTAGCTCAGCAGCAGGCCGTCGCGGCTGTCGGGCAGACCCACCACGGTCAGCCGGATCAGCGGCGGCTTCCCCGGATCGAATCCCGTCTCCCGGTCCCGGGCGCGCAGGGCTTCGATCTCCGCCGCCGTCGACAGCTCGATCGTGCGGACCTCGACCCGCCGGCCCGCACGGAGGACCTGGACCGGGCTCCCGTCGTCGTCGGTGGTGAAGCCGGCGCCCACGACCGGGTGCCGCGCGATCACGTACGCCATCGCCTCCGCCAGCGCGTCGGTGTCCAGGCGCCGGTCGAAGGTGAAGTAGCTCTGCGCGACATACCGCGCCCGGCCGGGACCGTCCGGACCGGCCAGCTGGGCCTGGAAGAACAGGCCCCGTTGGAGCGGGGTGACCGGTGCCGTGCGCTCGGCCGTCGAGGCCGACTCCGCGATGTGTTCCAGCGCGCTCCGCCAGTGCGCGGTGATCTCGTCGGGGATGCCCTCGGCGAGGGTGAAGGCCGCATGCAGGCTTCCGGTGGCCTCGTCGGTCCACGCGTTGACCTCGACGGCGTACGGGCTGTGCTGTTCGCCGCCGGTGACGTGCAGTGCCTGGGACTCGCCGCCCCGGCCGAGGTAGTTGAACAGCACCTGCGGGCAGGCGTTCAGCAGCGGGGCCGTCTGCGGGTTGAGGTACCTGAGCTGGCCGTAGGCGACGTGGCCGCGCTCGTTCGGCTGGCGCTCGGCGACTTCGTGCGCCGCCGCGACGGGATCGGTGTGCGCGGTCAGCCGCACGGGCGCGATGGCGGTGAACCAGCCGACCGTGCGGGTGTAGTCGTGGTGTTCAAGCGCCGGGACCCGGCCGTGCCGCTCCAACTCCACCGCGAGATCGGTGGGCGAGGGCTGGATGCGGGTCAGCGCGGTGCGCAGCGCGCCGCACAGCAGCTCGGTGAGGCCGACGCCGAGTGCGGTCGGCGCGGTACGCGTCACCGTGTCGCTCACCTCGGGTGCCAGTACGACGGTGGTCTCGTGCCGCTCGACCGCGTGCAGCTCCCCGGCCGAGGACAGCAGCGCGGGCGCCCGGAGCGTGGTGACCCAGCGCCCGAGGTCGCCGGTCACCTGGGCGGACTGCGTGGCCAGCGCTTCGGCGTACTCGGCATAGGAGGTGGTCGGCGGTGCCAGGGCCGTCCCGCGCAGAGCGGCGGCGAGGTCGTCGAGAAGGACCAGCCAGGACACCGAGTCGACAGCGAGGTGGTGGACGGTGACCACCAGCGTCCGGCTCGCGGCCAGCCACGAGAACGCGATGACGTCCCCGCACTCGGGATCGAGCCGTCCGGCGGCTTCGTTCGCCGCGCTCCTCGCGTCGGTGGCTTCCGACCGCACGACGGTGACCTCGTAGGCGGGTTCGGTACGCAGCGCCCACACTCCGTACTCGGTGCGCAGCCGCATCCGGAGGGCCGGGTGCGCGGCCACGACGGCGTGCGCGGCGCGCTGGGCGTCGGCGAAACCGGTGCCCTCTTCCGCCACCAGCATCCTGGCCTGCGCGAACCGGGCGAGCGATCCGCCCATCTCCCGCTGGCGCAGGATGACCGGCGTCGGTGTCAGCGGGCCGTCCTCGCGGCGGGCGGGCGGTGTCACGGCGGCCTGCGGCGTGCGCGTCCCCAGGTGCCCGGCGAGCGCGCGTGGTGTCCTGAAGAGGAACACGTCCCGGGGCGCGATCGGCAGGCCGAGTGCCCTGGCCCGGTTGATCACGGTGATGGCGACGATGCTGTCGCCTCCGGCCATGAAGAAGTCGGTGTCACCATCCACGTCGCAGCCGGGCAGGGCTTCCGTGAAGATGCCGACGAGAGTGGTCAGCGCCAAGCCACCGGGGCGCTCCGCGGGGGGTGCGCCCGCCCGCTCTGCCAGCGCCTTCCGGTCCAGCTTGCCGTTGACCGTCAGCGGCAGAGTGCCGACCGGCAGCACCTGGCTGGGCACCATGTACGCGGGCAGGGCCGTGGACAGAAGCCCGGCGAGGTCGCCGGGAACCCGGCCCACGATGTGTGCGACGAGGTGGTCACGGCTGTCGGCCATGGTGACGGCCACATCGACCACCCCGTCGAGTCCCCTGATCGCGGACTCCACCTCACCCAGCTCGATACGGAAACCCTTGAGCTGCACCTGGTCGTCCGCGCGGCCGGTGAACCGCAGTTCGCCGTCGAGCGTGCGGCAGGCGAGGTCACCCGTGTGGTACATGCGGGAGCCGTCGTCCGCGAACGGGTCCGCCACGAACCGGCCTGCGGTGAGCCCCGGCCTGCCCAGGTAGCCCAGGGACACCTGGTCGCCGGCGACGTAGATGGCGCCCACGCGGCCCGGCGGTACGGGCCGGAGACGGTCGTCGAGCAGATAGGTGACCAGGCCGGGTATCGGGCCGCCGATCGGGCTGACGTCGCCGGGCAGGGCGAAGTCCTCCTCGGTCAGCACCCGGTGGGTGACGTGGACGGTGGTCTCGGTGATGCCGTACATGTTGACCAGCTCCGGCGAGGCCGTGCCGTGCCGCTCGACCCAGCCGCGCAACCGTCCGAGATCCAGTGCTTCGCCGCCGAAGACGATCCGGCGCAGCGCCGTGACCGGCTCACCGCCGTGCCGGTCGGCTTCGGTGAACTGGTAGAACGCCGAAGGGGTCTGGTTGAGCACGGTGACTCCGCGCTCGCGGACCAGCCGGTGGAAGTCGACGGGGGAGCGGGTCAGCCCGTAGTCCGGCACCAGCAGCTCAGCGCCGTGCACCAGCGCGCCCCACAGCTCCCAGACCGCGAAGTCGAAGGAGAAGGAGTGGAACTGGACGCACACGTCGTGCGGGCCGAAGCCCATGTCGGGCTGGGTGTTCGCGAGCAGTGTCACCACGCTGGAGTGCTGGACGACGACACCCTTGGGCCTGCCGGTCGAGCCGGACGTGTAGATGACGTACGCGGGGTCCTGACCGCTGACCTCGGGCCAGGTGCCCGGCGGCGGCTCGTCCCCCTGCGGCGGTTCGTCGCCCTGCACGAGCACGCGGGCCGGGACGCCCGCCCGGGCCAGCAGTTCCGTGAAGCGGTCTCGCTGCTCACGGTCGACGAGGACCACCTGCGGAGCGGCGTCGGCGAGGATGTACTCCAGCCGCTCGTCCGGGTAGGCCAGGTCCAGCGGCACGTACGCGCCGCCCGCGGTGACGACCGCGATCAGGGCGACCACCTGTTCGAGTGAGCGCGGGACGGCGACGGCGACCTGTTCGCCCGGCCCGACCCCGGCCGCGCGCAGGGCCGACGCCAGCTCGTTCTTGGCGTCCGCCAGCTCGCCGTAGGTCAGTGACCTGGTACCGCCGTCGAGTCCGCACTGGGTGACGGCGGTGGCGGCCGGGGCGCGGTTCACGGCGGCGTCGAACAGTCCGCCCAGCGTCGTCCGAGGGAGCCCTGCGGGACGCGGACGCCGGGCGTCCTCGGGCGTGCCGTCGGCAAGGCTGCCGACGAGGGCGTCCGGCCGGGTGAGCAGGCCGGTGAGGGTACGGGCGAAGGTGCGCAGGAGTGCCTGGGCGCTCGCCTGCCGCAGCAGTTCGCCGTCGTAGATCAGGCGGAAGCGCGCACGGTCGTCGGGGTCACGCTCCACCACCAGCGTCAACGGGTAGTGCGGGGCGCCCTCGTTCACGATGCCGGTGATGACCAGCTCGTCGTCAGGACCGCGCAGGCCGTCCACATCCGTCGCGATGTCGAACACCACCAGGGTGTCGAACAGGGGACCGGTGCCGGCCTGACGGCCGATCCTGGACAGCGAGACGTGCTGGTGCGGCAGCACCGCGCTCTGGTGCTCCCACACCGAGGCGAGCAGCTCGCGCGCCGTGGTGGTGCGGGCCCATCGGGCGCGCACGGGGATCGTGTTGATGAACAGACCCACCATGTCCGAGATGCCGGGCACCTCCGCGTCGCGCCCGGACACCGTGGAACCGAACACCACGTCCCTCCCGTGCAGGACACCGCTGAGCGTCACCGCCCAGGCACTGTGCACGGCGGCGCTCAGCGGTACGCCGGCCGAGCGGCAGGCCGCGTCGACGTCCTCCACCGGTTCCACGGCGGTCTCGGCGAACGCGTCGGAGGGGCTGTGCCCCTCGGCGACCAGCGAGGGGCCGGCCAGGCCGGTGAGCTGCTCGCGCCACACCCGGTCGCTCTCGCCGTCGTCGCGTCCGGCGAGCCAGCTCACGTAGTCGGGGAAGCCGCCGAGTGGGCACACGCTGCCCGGCGCGTGGTACTCGGCCAGCAGGGCGCGCAGCATCGGCGGCACCGACCAGCCGTCGGCGAGGAGGTGGTGCACCGTCTGCACAAGGACCTCACGGCCGGGGCCCCCGCACAGGAGCGTGTACCGCATCAGCGGGCCGGTGGCCAGGTCGAAACCGGCGCGGCGGTCCCGCTCGGCGTGCTCGCGGATCTCCTCGTCGGTGATGCCGGGACGGTCCAGCGTGGTGAAGGGCGCCTCCCCAGCGCTCTCCAGGACGGAGACCACACGGCCGTCGGCGAGGGCCACGAACCGTGCGGCCAGGTTCGGGTACAGCGTGAGCAGCCGGGTGGCCGCCGCCGCGAGCCGGTCGGCGTCCACCTCGCCGTCCAGGGTCAGCAGTTGCTGCTCGACGTAGCTGCCCGCCGAGTCGTCGTCGAAGACCGAGTGGAAGTACAGGCCCTCCTGCAGCGGGGTCAACGGCAGGATGTCCCGCAGCGACGGGCCGTCCAGGGCGTCGACGTCGGACTGTGTGAGCGGCACCAGGGCGAAGTCGCTGGGTGAGTGGCCGCCCTCGTCGAGCGCGGCCAGTCCGGTCAAGGCCGCCCGGAAGTACGCGCCGAGCGTGGCGATGTCCTCCTCGGTGAACATCCCCTCGGGCCAGGAGAGGGTGGTGATCAGCTCGTACCCGCCGGTGGAGCCGGCTTCGGCTGTCGCGTTGAACTCCAGAGCCCGCGGCAGGCGCGTCCTCGGATCGCGCTTCTCGCCCAGCTGGCCCGTGGCGCCCGTGAGCTGCCAGTCCCCGGAGGCGCCCGCGTCGAAGCGGCCCAGATAGTTGAACAACACCTGCGGTGCGGGCGCGTCGAACCCGGCGCCGGACAGGTATCGCAGGGCACCGTAGGAAACGCCGTTGCCCGGCACCCGGGCGAGGTCTTCCTTGACCGCCTTGAGCGCGGCGGCCAGATAGGCGGGGGCGCCGAAGTCGGCGGTCGCACCGGGGTCCACCGTCACCGGGAAGAGGGTGGTGAACCAGCCCACGGTCCGCGACAGGTCCGGCTCGAAGCCGGCGCTGCCCGCCACGAACCGGCCTTCGCGGCCGTGGCCTTCGAGTTCGATGTGGGCGAAGGTCTGATCCTGCCCGAGGTCGCGGCGCCACCGGGCGAGGGTGACCGCGAGCGCGGTCAGCAGCACGTCGTTCACGCCCGCGTGGAACTTCGCGGGAATCTCGCCCAGCAGTGCGGCCGTGACCTCGGGGCCCACCGAGACCGTCTGAGTCCGCTCCCGGGCGACGGTGTCGGCTTCGGACAGCGCGCGCCGGCCCACCGGTGCGTCCCCTCCCGGCAGGGGGCGCTGGTAATGGGCACGGTCCGCGCCGAACGCCGCGCCCTCCAGCAACTGCGTCCAGCGCCGGAACGACGTGCCCACCGGGGGCAGCTCGATCGGCGCGCCCGAGGTGAACTGCCGCCAGGCCGTGGCCAGATCCTCCATCAGGATCCGCCAGGACACGCCGTCGATTACCACATGATGGACGGCGAGGACCAACTGCCGTGCCTCGCGGCGCCAGACGGCACGCAGCATCACGCCGTCGTCCGGGTCGAGCCCGTCGGTGGCGAGCGCGACGCACGCGTCGAGCGGTCGGTCGCTCTCCTGCCACGCTGCGACGGCCCTGCCCGTCTCCGGGATGTCGAAGCTCCAGCGGTCGCCGCGGTCGCCGCGCACCAGCTTGGCGCGCAGCATGTCGTGTCGCGCGAGCAGCGCGGCGAGTATCCCGTCGAGTGCGTCGGCGGTCAGGCAGGACGGGGTGTTCAGCACCACGGACTGCACGAAGCCGTCGATCGTGTCCGTGGTCTCGCCGAGCCACTGCACGATGGGCGAGCCCACGACGGAACCAGTGGGGACATCTCCGTCGTCCAGCATGGAGACGTCCTCACAGCTCGCCACCGCCGCCAGCGCCCTCAGGACGCTGTGGGTGAAGATCTGCTGTGCGGTGACGTGGAGGCCCGCTTCGCGCAGCGTGCTCAGCAGGGAGATCGCCAGAATGCTGTCTCCGCCGAGCTGGAAGAAGTCCTGGTCGACACCGACTGCGTCGGCATCTCCCCGCCGCAGCACCGCCGCGACCGCCGCGCAGACCGCGTGCTCGTTCTCGGTGGCGGGCGCGACGAGCGGGCCCGTGGCGGTCGCGGGCTCCGGCAGCGCCCCCCGGTCGACCTTGCCGTTCGCGGTGAGCGGGAACTCCCGCATCACCACGAGGTGGGCGGGCACCATGTGGGCGACCATGTGCTCGGCGGCCCACGCCTTGAGCTCTTCCGCGCCCAGGCCCTCGGCCCCGGCGGCCGGGATCACGTATCCCACCAGGTAGGTGCCGCCCGTCGCGTTCTTCTTCGCGACCACGCAGGTGTGCCGTACGCGGGGGTGCTCGGCGAGACCGATCTCGACGTCCTCGATTTCCAGCCGCATACCGCGGATCTTGATCTGGTTGTCGGCCCGGCCGAGGAAGTCCAGCGACCCGTCCGGGGCGAACCGCGCGAGGTCACCCGTCCGGTAGAGCCGGGACCCGTCGTCTGCGAACGGATTCGCCACGAAGCGGGACGCCGTCAGGCCGGGCGCTTGGACGTACCCGCGCCCCAGCAGGAGTCCTCCCGCGTACAACTCGCCGCCGACCCCTACCGGGACCGGGCGCAGTTCGTCGTCCAGCACGTACAACCGGGTGTTGGGGTTGGCCTTGCCGATCGACGTCGACAGGCGTTCCGCCGCGCCCCGGTAGATGACGTGCGAGACACCGATCGTCGTTTCGGCCGGGCCGTAGCCGTGGTACATGGGGATGTCGAGCCGGGTGCGGAACCTTTCGTAGAGCTCCGGGGTCAGCACCTCGCCGCCGCACCACACGTGCCGCAGGCTGTCGAGACGACCGGAGTCGCCCGCGATCTCCAACAGCACGTCCAGCATGGACGACACCAGATAGGTGAAGGTGACGCGCTGTTCGGCGATCACCCTCAGCAGATGGTGCGGGTCGCGCTCGCCGCCGGGACGCAGGACCACCAGTCTGCCGCCGGACACCAGCGGCAGGAAGATCTCGTTGATGGAGATGTCGAAGGACAGCGGCGCCTTGAACAGCGACGCGTCGTCGTGACCGCAACCCAGGATCTCGTCGACCTGCCACAGCAGGCGCTCACTGATGGCTTCGTGCCGGATCATCGCGCCCTTGGGGCGCCCGGTCGAACCGGACGTGAAGATGACGTATGCCAGGGCGGAGCCGGGGAGGGTGACTCCGGTGCCCTCGGCAGGGCAGGAGCCGAACCGCCAGTCACCGAGGTCGACGGCCACGGCGGCCGGTTCACCCGGGCGCTGCTCGCCGGAGCCGTTGAGCTGCACCACGACCCGGGCGTCCTCGATGACGACGGCTCGGCGCGCGGCGGGCCACTGCGGATCGAGCGGTACGAACGCGCATCCCGCCTGGAGCACGGCGAGCAGCCCGATCACCATCTCGGCGGAGCGGTCCAGCGAGATGCCGACCACCTGTTCGGCGGTGAGGCCGCGTTCGATCAGATGGTGGGCCAACTGGCCCGACAGCTCGGCCGCCTCACCGTAGGTCAGCGATCGCTGCTCGTCGACGATGGCGACGGCGTCCGGCCTGGCCCGTGCCTGCTCGGCGAACATCTCCACGAGCGTCGGGCGGTCCCGGTCGGCCCCGGTGTCGTTCCACTCGGCCAGCGCCTCCAGCCTCGCCGCGACGCTGGTAGGGCTGATGGTGCCGAGGGGCCGGTTCGGGAAGAGGGCCAGGTCGTCCAGCGCGAGCTGCGCCTGAGCCGGCGCGACGCCTTCCGGAACGGCGATGCTCCGGCCGTCCGCACCGGCCTCCCAGCCCTGCGGCCCGGCCCCGCCGTCGCCGGCCCACCCGAGGACGTCGGCGAACGGAGTGGCCGGGGTGAGGTCCATGCCGTCGGGGCTGCGGCCCGTCGCCCAGTACGAAAGCCCGATGGCGCACGCTTCGGCGATGGTCCGGTCGGAGAAGTCGCCGGTTCGCCGGCGCACGTCGGCCAGCGAGGTGGGGGAGAGCAGTACGTGGCGAGCGCGGTGTTCCCCCGTCGAATCCCTCATCGAAGACACAGCATCCCTTCCCGGCGTGAAAGTTAGCCTAGCCTAACTTAGGATTACCTAACTACTACCTAGCTACTCTCCCGCCAGGCCCGCCACAGCCGCGCATACCTGCCCCCCAGAGCCACCAACTCCTCGTGGCTTCCCTGCTCCACCACACGCCCCGCGTCCAGTACGGCGATCCGGTCCGCCGTCATCGCCTGGGTCAGCCGGTGCGCCACGAACAACGTGGTCCGGCCCGCGCACGCGGCCAGCACGGCCCGTTCCAGCTCGGCGGCGCCCTCACTGCCCGCCTCCGCCGTCGACTCGTCGAGCACCACCACCGGCGAGCGGGCCAACACCAGCCGGGCCAGGGCGATCTGGGCGACCCTGGTCACGTCCAGACGCTCGCCGCCCTCGCCGACCATGGTGTTCAGCCCCTCGGGCAGCGCGTCGACCCACCCGGAAGCGCCGACCGTGCGCAACGCCTCCGCCAGCTCGGCATCGCCCGCCTCCGGCGCGGCCAGCCGCAGATCGTCGGCGAGCGGCCCGGAGAACACGTGCGTCTCCTGCGTCAGGATGCTCACCAACGCCCGCGCCCCGGCCTCGTCCAGACCGGCGAGGTCGTGCGGCCCCACACGCACCGACCCGGACTGCGGTGACCCGATGCCCGCGATCAGCGCGGCCAGCGTCGACTTGCCCGCGCCCGTCGCCCCCACCAGAGCGAGCGAGCCGCCGGCCGGGATCGTCAGGCTGACCTCCCGGAGGACGGGCTCCTCGGCGTCGGGATAGCTGAACGTCAGCCCCTCCACCCGCACCGGGTACGGCCCCGCGTCCGCCGGGGCGACAGACGCGTCCCCCACCAGTCTGTCCTCCGCAGCCTCCCCCAGCACCCCGACGAGCCGCGTCAGGCTCGCGCCCGACTTCTGCGCCTCGTCGAAGGTGAACATGATGGCGCCCAGCGGGGTGAACAGCCGGTGGAACATCAGCGGGGCCGCCGACACCTCGCCCAGGCTGGCGGCGTCGGCCTCCAGCAGGGCGTACCCGGCCACGAGGATCAGGACGAGGCCGATGAACTCGGCGCGGTTCTCCCGGCCGACGAACCGGCCGAAGAACCGGAAGACCTCGATGCCGAGTTCGCGCACCCGCCACGACTCGCTGGTGACCTTCTCGCGGAAGGCGCCCTCAAGGCGGTACGCACGGACCGTGTCGATCCCGTTCAGGCCACTGATCAACGCCTGCGCACGGTCGGCCTGCGCCACCCGCTGCTTCCGGTAGAGCGGCGCGGACCGGGGGAGATACCAGCGCAGTGCCAGGGCGTACGCGGGCAGCGCGCCGGCGCCCGCCAGACCGAGCCGCCAGTCCAGTCCGAACATGCCGACGGTCGCGATGGCGACCAGCACCCCCGCCGAGAACACGGTGGGGACGGCTGTGCGGATGCCCTTGGACAGCACGGCCACATCGTCACCGACCCGGGACAGCACGTCTCCCCGGCCGGCCTGCTCGATCCGCGCGCTCGGCATTCCCAGCACCGCCCGTACCGCGCCTTCGCGCAGCCGCGCGAGCAGATCCGCGCCCAGCCGCCCGATCAGGTAGGTCGACACCGCGGTGGCCACCGCGCCGAGCAGCGCGGCAGCCACCATCAACACCCCGACCGTGACCAGGATCGAGCGGGACCCGCCCTCGGCCACCCCGTCGACAACCCGGCCGAGCAGGAGCACCGGGAGCACCTGGAGCGCCGCCCCGGCCACCGTGGTGAGCACGGTGGCGACCGTCAGCCAGGGCATCTCGCGGCAGTGCGCCGCGATCCATCGGTTGGCCTGGCCTCCGGTCGCCGTGCGCAGAGTCGCCGGGGCGGCGCGCGTCTCGGGCGTGCCCACACCTACTCGGCCGACTTGACGAGCTCGTCGATGGCGTACGGCAGGGACAGCAGGGTGCCCTGGGACATGGCCGCGCCGACTGCCGGGCCCTCACTGTCCAGCAGGTACGACACGTTGCCCTTCTTCACGGCGTCCAGGTTGGTGAACAGCTTGAACTTCTTCAGCGCTTCCGTGTCCGCCTTGTCGTTGATGACGAAGATGCGGTCGACGTCGACCAGGTCGATGCGCTCGGGGGAGAGTTCGGTGGAGAAGCTGCCTTCCGCGACCTTGTCGATCTCGGTCTGGTACGTGAAGCCGATGCCCGTCAGCAGCCGTCCGCGCACGTCGGTGGAGGTGAACGGCGCAACCGAGTCCTCGTACCAGGACAACGCCACGGCGGTCTGGTCCGCGAACTCCGGGTGCGCCTTCTTGGCCGCCTTGAGCTTGCTCTCGATGCCCCGCACCAGCTTGGTGCCCTCTTCCTCCTTGCCCAGCGCCTTGGCGATGTGGACCGCGTTGTCCTGCCACGGCGCGCTGAAGGGCTCCTTCTCGGCCTTGGTACGGCCCACCGTCGGAGCTATCTTGGAGAGCTTGTCGAAGGCTGCCTTGTCGATCTCGGAGTAGACCGCGACGATCAGGTCCGGCCGCAGGGCGGCGATCTTCTCGTAGTTCGGGCCCGAGTCGCCGTTCTTCATGATGACCTCGGGGCGGGTGTCGCCCCACTTGTCCTTCACCCAGGGCCACTGGGTGTTGATGTCGGGGGACTTGCCCGCCGGGTTCGGATACTGGTCGACCATGCCGACCGGCTTGGTGCCCAGCGCCAGCATGGCCTGGTCGTCCGTGTAGCCGACGGAGACGACCCGCTTGGGCGCCTTGGTGACCTCCGTGGATCCGAACGCATGCTCCACGGTGACCGGGAATGCGCCGCCCGCGGCGGCGGGGGCGTCGTCGCCCGGCGCATCCTCCGCCGAGTCGGAGCCGCAGCCCACGAGGAGGCCGACGCCGAGCGTCGCGGCGGACAGGACCGCCGCCAGGCGCCGCCAGGGCTTCACGAGTGTCGTTCGATGGAGGAGCATGCCAGATCCCTTGCTTTCGCACCGTCCGCTGCACCCTGTGTCAGGGCGGACGAACCGTATCGCGCTGAAGTGAGGCTAGCCTAGCCTAACTTAGCTCTTGCTCGGGCCCAGCTGGCCGAGCCGGACGTGAGTGCGGCCGATGGGGACGATGAGCGGCCGGTCGCCCACCGGGTCGTCGATCACCTTGGCCTGCAGTCCGAACGCCTCGTGCAGCAACTCGGCGGTGATCACGTCGCGCGGGTGGCCCTGCGCCTGGATCGCACCCTCCCGCATCACGATGAGGTTGTCGCTGTAGCGCGTGGCCAGATTGAGGTCGTGCAGCACCATGACCACCGTGCACCCCGACTCGTGCAGGTCGTCGACCAGGTCGAGCACGTCGATCGCGTGCGCCAGGTCGAGGTAGGTGGTCGGCTCGTCCAGCAGCAGCAGATCGGTTCCCTGAGCCAGGGTCATCGAGATCCAGACGCGCTGACGCTGCCCGCCGGACAAGGAGTCGACCGGGCGGTCGGCCAGCTCGGAGACCCCGGTCATCGCCAGTGCGCGCTCCACGACGGCGGCGTCGTCCGACGACCACTGCCGCAGCCAACTCTGGTGCGGATGGCGGCCCCTGGCGACCAGGTCGGAGACCGTCAGCCCTTCCGGGGCGACCGGCGCCTGCGGCAGCAGCCCGAGTTTCTTCGCCACATCCCTCGTTCTGAGCTTGACGATGTCCTCGCCGTCCAGGACGACCGACCCCTTGACCGGCTTGAGCAGTCGCGTCAGGGTGCGCAACAGGGTGGACTTCCCGCAGCCGTTGGGGCCGATGATCGTGGTGATCACCCCCGGCGGGATCGCTACGTGGAGGTCATCGATGACCGTCCGGCCGCCGTACCCGACCGTGACGCCCCTGGCTGCCAGCCGAGCGGCGTCATCGACCCCGGACCCGATCTCCGTGATGCACTGCGCGGTCACAAGTCCCCCTTTATTTAGGCTTGCCTAACCTTTCTATCATCATCTGCGGTTCGCCCGTACCAGCAGATAGACGAGGAAGGGGCCGCCGATCGCGGCGGTGACCACGCCCACCGGGAGAGAGACCGGCAGCATCGTGCGCGCCGTCAGGTCCGAGCCGATCAGCAGCAACGCTCCCACCAGGCCGGAGGCCACCATCGGCGGCGTCGGGTACCTGGTCAGACGCATCGCCACCTGTGGAGCCACCAGTGCGACGAACGGGACCGGGCCCGCCGCGCCCACCGCCACCGCGGCCAGCAGGACCGCGCACAGCAGCAGGAGCGCCCGCACCCTCGAATACCGGACGCCCAGGCCCGCGGCGACCTCGTCTCCGAGGTGCATCGGCTTGAACTGGAACGCGGCACAGGCCACGACGGCCAAGAGGACGAGCGAGCACCAGAGCGCCACCCGGACTTCGTCCCACGAGCGGTTGTCCAGTGAGCCGACCAACCAGGTCTGGGCCCGGGCCACGTCGTTGATGTCTGCCCTGACCAGCAGCCAGGTCGTGATCGCCTCCATCACGGCGCTCACCGAGATGCCGATGAGGATGAGCCGGAAGCCGTCGATCCCGCGCCGCCACGCCAGGAAGTAGACGAGCAGTCCCGTGCCGAGACCGCCCGCGACCGCCGCCGCGGACAGGCCCACGGTGCTGACGACTGCCGTGGCGGTCCCGCCCGACACCGTCACCAGGAACACGGCGACCGCACCGGCACCCCCGGTGATCCCCAGAATGTCCGGGCTGGCCAGCGGATTGCGCGCGACGGACTGAGTGATGGCCCCGGACACTCCCAGCGCGATCCCCACGACGAGCCCGGCCAGGGCACGCGGCATCCGCAGATCCATCACCACGAACTCGTCGACCTGCTCGCCCCGGCCGAAGATCGTGGCGATCACCCGGGACAGACCGATGGGGAAGTCCCCGATGCTGATGGACAGGCAGAAGACCAGGAAGGTCGCCGCCGCCAGCAGCAGCGTGACGCACACGATCCAGGGCCGCCATACGAACGACACGTGGCCGCCCAGCCGGACACCCGGCGCCACCGATGGCTTCACCTCTGCCCCGTTCATGTGTTCTTGAACTTTCCTCGCCACAGCAGAGCCACGAAGAACGGGGCGCCGAGAAGGGCGACGACGATACCCGCGTCCAACTCGCCCGGCCGCACCACCAGACGCCCCACGATGTCGCAGACCAGGAGGACGACGGCTCCGAGCAGACCGGCGTACGGCACCAGCCAGCGGTAGTCCGCACCGGTCAGATACCGGGCCACATGGGCCACCATCAGCCCGAGGAACGCGATGGGGCCGCACGCCGCGGTCGCCGCGCCCGCCAGCAGGGTGATGGCGAGGATGCCGACGGTCCGGCTCAGCGCGAGGTTGACACCCAGCCCCCGCGCCACGTCGTCACCGAGGTTGAGCAGGTTGAGGGCGGGGAGCGTGGTCAGCGCCAGCACCAGCCCGGCCGCGATGAACGCGGTAACCGGCCAGATGACGTCGAACCCGACACCCGCAACGGAGCCCGAGTTCCAGAACCGCAGCGCGTTCAGCGACTTCTGGTCCGACAGTGCGACCGCCATGGTCATCGCCCCGAGGAACACCGTGATCCCCTGCCCGGCCAGTGCGAGCGTCAGCGGGTTGCCCGCCCCCCGGCCGATGCTCGCCAGCCCGAAGACGACGACACCGGCGACCGCCGCTCCCAGGAGGGCGAACCAGACGTACTGGAACGGGTTGGACAACCCGAACACGGCGATCACCGACACCACGGCGAACGAGGCGCCGGCGTTCACCCCCAGCAGGCCCGTATCGGCGATGGGATTGCGCGTGTACCCCTGGATCAGCGCACCGCCGACCCCCAGGGCGACGCCCGCCACGACAGCGAGCACCGTCCGGGGCACCCGCACGGTCCGCACGATGAGCCTGATCTCGGTGAGCCGCTGATCGGCGTCCGGCGCCGCGAACAGCCCGTGCCACACCTCGGCGGGGCTCAGCGCACGCGCGCCGACAGCCAGCGACACCGCCCCGGCCAGCACGAGGACCACCACGAGCGTGCCCAAACCCACGACCCGCCGCCGACGGGCGTCCGTGGTGCCCCTGGGCGCGGGGCGGTCAACTGCAGTCGTGCACATGTCGACGTACGTTATCCCTTTGATGTGCCGGGGATGCCGGTGCCGTCGGCGACCGCCCGGGCCGCGTCGGGAGCCGGCTTGAGGCCACGGTCGAGGAGCGAGCCGAGGATCTCGCCGACCCTGGTCGCGGTGTTGGACAGCAGGGAGGAGGTGATGCCGTGCGTGTGCTCCGTGCCGCCCTGCAGGTAGATGCCGCAGTGCAGGCCGGGGTCCGTCACGAGGCGGTAGTCGCGCTCGACGCGGACGCGTCCCAACTCGTCGCGGAGGCAGCGGTCCGCGACCTCGCCGAGGAGGCCCAGGGGGTCGGCGGGGCGGTAACCGGTGGCGAAGACCACGACGTCCGCGTCCAGGGGAGTCTCCTCACCGGTGACGAGGGACTTCACGGTGGCATGCACCGTCTCCGGCGTCTCCTTGACGTCGGTGAGCCGGGAGACGTTGAGGAAGCGCAGCCGCTCGGTGCCGTGGACCTTCTCCTGGTACGTCTGCCGGTACAGGTCGTCGATCAAGTCGATGTCCACGACGGAGTAGTTGGTGTTGCCGTGGTAGTCCATCAGCCGGCGCTTGACGTCCTCGGGCGCGGCGAAGTATTCATCGACCGCCCCGGGGTCGAAGATCCGGTTGGCGAAGCTGCTGTCGTCGGAGGGGCTGTAGCCGTAGCGGGAGAAGACCGCGCAGATCTCGGCCCGGGGGAAGCGGCGGTGCAGATAGGCGACGTTCTCGGCGGCGCTCTGCCCGGCGCCCACGACGATGAACCGGGAGGGCGAGGTGCCCTCCAACGCGTCGACCTTCGCCAGGAGTTCGGAGTTGTGCCAGATGCGGTCGCTGCGCTCCATGCCGTCCGGCATGAGGGGACGCAGCCCGGTGCTGATGACGAGGTTGCGGGCCCGGTGGACCGAGAGGCCCTCTCCCGAGCGGACCGTCACCTCCAGGTGCTCCACGGCTCCGTCACGGACGGCAGGCACGACGCCGACGACTTCGTGTCCGTAGGAGACCATGTCCTCGACCTTGGCCGCGGCCCATTCAAGGTAGTCGTGGAACTCCGCGCGCAGCGGGAAGAGGTTCTTGTGGTTGATGAAGTCGATCAGCCGTCCCGCGCTCTTCAGATAGCAGAGGAAGCTGAACTCACTGGCCGGATTGCGGAGCGTCACCAGGTCCTTGAGAAAGGACACCTGCATGGTCGCGTCATCGATCAGCATGCCTCGGTGCCAGCCGAAGCGCGGCTGCTGCTCGAAGAAGTGAGCGGTGACTGCTTCCTGTGCGCCGACGCGCGCGGTGTGCTCGCGCAGCGCGATCGCCATGGCCACATTGGAGGGGCCGAAGCCGATGCCAAGGAGGTCGCGGACCGGTGATGCGTCGCCAGGAAGAACCTGTGACATGTCACTCCCATCGTGCGGGCAAGCCGCCTGTCAGGCGTGGGGGAAGTACGAGAGGCGGGCACGCCGGCGAGGCGGCGGCCTGTTCGAACTTAGGTTAGCCTAAGCTAATCACGCAGGGCTGTCGACCGTGCAGAACGGGCCAGCCGGGCGGCGCTGTCCGTCAGTCGGGCCGTCCGGGGCGATCATTGCGAACATAGGTAAGCCTTGCTTTACTTGCCGCCGATCCATCCCTGCCCTGAGGAGGAACCCCATGCGGGTCGCCATGTTCGGTTACCAGACCTGGGGGCACCGGACCCTGCAAGCTCTCCTGGACTCAGAGCACGACGTGGTACTCGTCGTGACGCACCCCAAGAGCGAGCACGCGTACGAGAAGATCTGGAGCGACTCCGTCGCCGACCTCGCCGAACAGCACGGCGTACCGGTGCTCATCCGCAACCGCCCCGACGACGACGAGCTGTTCGAACGCCTCAAGGAGGCCGACCCGGACATCCTCGTGGCCAACAACTGGCGGACATGGATACCTCCGCGCATCTTCGGCCTCCCGCGCCACGGCACGCTGAACGTGCACGACTCGCTGCTGCCGAAGTACGCCGGCTTCTCCCCGCTGATCTGGGCCCTGATCAACGGCGAGCCCGAAGTGGGCGTCACCGCCCACATGATGAACGACGAACTCGACGCCGGCGACATCGTCCGGCAGGAGGCGGTTCCCGTGGGACCGGCGGACACCGCCACCGACCTCTTCCACAAGACCGTCGACCTCATCGCCCCGGTCACCACCGGCGCCCTCGGCCTCATCGCCGCCGGGCAGACGGAGTTCACCCAGCAGGACCGCTCCCAGGCAAGCTTCTTCCACAAGCGGTCCGCCGAGGACATCCGTATCGACTGGGGCTGGCCGGCCGAGGACCTCGACCGGCTGGTCCGCGCGCAGTCCGAGCCGTACCCCAGTGCCTACACCTTCCACAAGGGCAGGCGACTCGAAGTCCTCGCCGCCGTGGTGTCCCAGAACCGCTACGGCGGCACACCCGGCCGCATCTTCTACCGCGAGGGCGACGCCGTGGTGATCGTCGCCGGAGCCGACGCCCGCACCGGCCGCAACCACGGCCTGGCCGTCACACGCGTACGGACCGAGGACGGCCGGGAGATGCCCGCGGGGGAGTACTTCACCTCCATGGGCGGCTATCTGACCAGCCGCCCCTGACGGGTCCGGTGGTCAGCCCAGGAGCCCCGCCGCGCCGGGCCGACGGTCGCCCACCAGGCCGGTTTCGTAGGCGACGATCACCAGTTGAGCACGATCGCGCGCATGGAGCTTGGCCAGCAGCCGCCCGACATGGGTTTTGACCGTGGCCATACTCAGCTGCAAGTGCTCCGCAAGTTCCGTGTTCGAGTGGCCACGCGCGATCAGCCCCAGGACCTCCAGCTCACGGTCCGTGACCCCGTCGAAGGCACGGACCGGAGGCCGGCCGGGCTCCGGCCTCCGGGTGAACTCGGCGATCAGGCGACGGGTGACCGAGGGAGCAAGGAGGCAGTCACCTGAGGCGACGACGCCGATGGCGCCCAGAACCTCCGAAGGCGGAGCGTCTTTGAGGAGGAAACCCGCAGCGCCCGCGCGGAGTGCGGCGTAGACGTATTCGTCAAGGTCGAACGTGGTCAGGATGAGGACCCGTACGCCAGCCGTCTCGGGGTCGGCGCAGATGCGGCGGGTGGCTTCGATGCCGTCAAGGCCGGGCATGCGGATATCCATCAGCACGACATCCGGCTGTTCACGACGGGCGAGTTCGACCGCCTCGATTCCGGTCGCGGCCTCACCGACGGCCTTCAGCCCGGGGGTGTGGTCGACGAGCACACGGAAGCTGCCGCGGACCATCGCCTGGTCGTCGGCGATGACCACCCGGGTGGTAACGGGAACCGTGGCAGCTGCTGCCGGCCATGCCGGTTCGGTCATGACACGCTCTCCTCCGCGATCGGCAGCCGCACGGAGACCGCGAAGCCGCCCTCCGGACGGGGCCCGGCCGTGAAGCCGCCGCCATACATCAGTGCCCGCTCCCGCATGCCCATCAGGCCATGCCCGCCGGGGAGTTCCGCAGCCCGGCAGCGGGGGCCTGCCGTTCGCCCCTCATCGACGACATCGATGGCTACCGCTCTGCCGTCCGCCACGATGGTGACCCGGCACCGCGTGGGGGCCGCATGTCGGACCACGTTGGTCAGGGCCTCCTGTGCTATCCGGTACACCGTCAGCTGCGTGCTCTCCGCGAGGGGCCGCAGACCGCGGAGCGTCAGGTCCACGTCGACCCCGGCCCGCCGCGCATCCTGCGCGAGCTGCTCAAGGCCGTCGCCGCCCGGGACCGGACCCAGTGGTGCTCCCTCCCGCAGTACGCCGAGGGTACGGCGCATGTCCGTCAGCGCGGACCTGCTTGTCTCCTCGATGACCCCGAGTGCCGTCCGGGCCTCCTGCGGATCGGCCTCGGCCACATGCGCGGCGACTCCCGCCCGCACGGCGATCAGGCTGAGGTTGTGCGACACGATGTCGTGCAGCTCGCGGGCGATGCGCAGCCGCTCCTCGGTCAACGTCTGCTCGGCCCGGTGCTGTTCCCTCCGGCGCTGCTCGGCGCGGCGGGACCGCACGAGGAAGCCGGCTGTCCAGGAGACGCCGACGACCAGCACCACGACGGCCACCAGGCCGGCTGAATCCTGCCGGCTCCCGCCGGGTGTGATCACGGCGTCGCCGACGTAGACCCCGCAGGCCGCCGCCGGCAGGGCGGCGGCGAGGGCAGGTACCGAGCGGCGGGATGGTTCGGCCAGCGCCACCAGATAGGCGGCCAGCCCCGCTGCGGCGTACGGCTCCCGGGTGAGGTCGAGAAGCGAGGCGGCGGTGAGGGCCGCCAGGACGATTCCCAGTACGGGCAACGGCCACCGGCGGCGGAACGCGACGGGCAGGCCGACGGCGGCGGCGATGATCCATGCGAGCCAGGCCGGACCGGAGTAGACAGGCTGCCCATCGGCTGCCGACATCCGCGCGAAACCGGCGTAGACCACGCTCAGAGTGACTGCCAGCGCCCCATCGATGGCGCGGAGATGGCGCCCGAGGCGGCGGTTCATCCGGTCTCCTTCGTGGATACCCCCCCGCTTCAGCTGGGGGAGTAGTCAAGGCATGACCGTACCGGTGCAGACCCACTCAGCCTGCCTGACCCAGCAGGAACATGAGCCCCACCGCCGTCAGCGTCACCGGAACCCATCGCAGCACCGCAGCACGGCTGGGACGCGGACCTTCGCGCAACAGGCGGACACCCAGGGGGAGCATGGCGAGCGCCAACCCGACGAGGGCCACCAGTGACAGGGGAGTGGTGCCCTTCAGCACGCCCAGCGGCAGGATCGCCATCAGCCCGAGGGCGGACGCACGGACGGGACCGAGGACCCGGGTGCGCCACGCGCCGAGCGCGAGCACGAGCCACCCGGCCAGGATGGCGAGGTTCAGCGTGGAGAAGACCTGAAAGGCGCCGTAGGTGTCGGACACGGCCCGGGTGGCGGCTGCGGGGCCCTCGGCATCGGCCAGCCGGAAGGCCATATGGTCCGCCCCGGCGTGGAACGCGCGGGCGAAGAGTCCCGACATCGCGAGAAGCCCGCCCCACAGACCCCAGCCGGGGCTGCGGGCGCCGATGCGGGCGGCGAGCAGGGCCACGGCGGGCCAGAGCAGCAGGTTCCCCACCGCGAAGAGGGTGTGGGAGGTGGCCATCAGGCCGGGATGCCGGTCGTACGCGGTGAGCTGAGCGGGATAGAAGAAGTCGAAACGGGATCGCAGCAAGGCTCCGGCCAGCATCAGCAGCGGGCCCAGGACCATGGTGACGCCGCCCGCCCAGCGGCCGGGGAACGCGTCCATGCGCTCCACGCGGAGCATGCGACGGAAGCTGTCCAGGGCGGTCAGAGAGGCAGACACGGTAGCGCTGGCGGGCACTGGTGAGGAGTCAGGGGCGGTTGTCCGTGGTGGGAGGGTCATGACTCGACTGTGGCCCGGAAGCCTTGCCCAGGGCGTCGGACCAGGGCCTGGTCTCCGGCGTCAGACCTGGGTATGACCACGGCCTGGCCTGTCTCCCGGTGCCGGTCCTGGGCGCCTGCCGCGCCGGACGGATATCCGTGCGAAACGGCAGCCCGCGGACGCGATCGACCACCTGGGGTGGCGGGGCGCGGCTTGGCCGTGTCAGGTGGAGCTGGGTCCCGTGAACAGGGACTGGGCCACCATGTCGGCTCCCTGTGCGGGCGTCAGCTCCGGCATCTCGTGTGAAGCGATGGTGGTGAGATGGACCAGCAGGGACCGGGCCCAGCGGTCCGGGAGGCCGGGGCGGACGAACCCTTCGCGCACCGCGCGGGCCATGAAGGCGTCGAGCTGCTCGATCAGCCGGCCGAGGCGGGCGGCCGCCGCTTCGTCCTGTACCTGCCGCACGTCCACCGGCCATCGCCTGCTGACGGTGATGATGCCCTCCGCGTACCGGTGCAGTGCCACGACCACGGGCGCCTTGTCCAGCCGGGCCTGGGAGAGGACTTCCTCGCAGGCGTCGAGCTTGGCCACGTGGACGGCGGCCATCAGGTCCTCGCGGGTTTTGAAGCGGCGGTAGACGGTGCGGCGGTCGACGCCCGCCGCCTGGGCGATTGCCGCGATGCTCGTACGAGGATCCTGCGCGAGCAGGCGTGCTCCGGTCTGCAGGACCGCGTCCAGGTTGCGTGCCGCATCAGCTCTCATCGTGTGCGGAGCATACGCAGGAGTGGGACTGACGGGCCAGAAACTACCTCATCACTATTGCCTTTCCTTGATTAACTGTCACATAGTTGTGGCAGTTGATCTGTCTGGCGCATCCGTCGTCGCGCCGTTCCTCAATCCAGGAGTCATGCGTGAGCCCGGTCCACATGTCCGAGAAGTTGAAAGACGCCCTCGATGGCCAGGTCTTCGTCACCGTGGCGACCCTCCAGCCCGACGGCAGCCCGCACCAGTCGGTGGTCTGGGTGGGGCGAGACGGCGACGACCTGTTCTTCGTGACCGGCGTCGACAAGCTCAAAATCCGCAATCTGCGGCGCGACCCGCGCCTGAGCGTGACAGTCAACCCGCCCGACGAGCCCTACGGTTACGCGGTCATCAGCGGCACCGCGCGGTTCGAGAGCGCGGGCAGCCGGGAGCGGATGGACCAACTGGCCGTCAAGTACACCGGCAAGACCTACGCCGAACACCACCCGGAGTCGTATGCCACCCTCCCCGAGCTGGTCACCGTGCACGTCGGCCCCGAGAAGATCGCGGCGCGGTTCCTGTGAGCCCGGATGAGCAGCGAAGGAGCACAACGATGAAGACCTATGTCGTCACCGGTGGCACGGACGGCATCGGCAGGGCTCTCGCCCTCGAATACCTGGAAAGGGGGCAGGAGGTGATAGTCGTCGGGCGCAGCGCCGAGAAGGGCGAGGCGTGGTTCGATGCCGCGCGCCACCATGACGCGGCCGGGCGGGCGCACTTCGTGCAGGCCGATCTGAGTCTGGTGTCCGAGACCAGAGCGGCGATCGACGCTATCCGGTCCGTCTGCGCGAAAATCGACGCCCTGGTGCTGTGCGCCCGGCACTTCCGGACCACCCGCCTGGTCACTGCCGAAGGCCTCGAGAACACCTTCGCGCACTTCTACCTGAGCCGCTTCGTACTGAGCCACGAGCTGGCCGGTCTGCTCGAAGCAGCGGACACCCCGGTCATCCTCAACGTCGCCGGGCCCGGCGGCGGAGGGAAAATCTACTGGGAGGACCTGCAGCTTGCACGGGAGTACGACGGCCAACGGGCGCTCGCACAAGGAGGACGGCTCAACGACCTGCTCGGCGTCGGCTTCGCGGACAGTCGGCCAGAGACGACAGTGCGGTACGTACTGCTCAATCCGGGAACGGTCGACACCAGTTTCTCCGGGCAGTACACCCCCGAGGTCATGGCACAGATCGAAGCTGTACGCCGATCCGCCCAGCCGGTCGAGGAGGCCATAGCGCCGATCCTCACGCTGCTGGACGCCCCGCCAGCCGCGTTGCTCAGCGCCGTTGTGCGGGGAGAGCCGCTCAGCCCGCACGGGCCCGCGTTCGCGATCGAGGAAGCCCGGCGACTGCACGAGCACACGGAGAAGCTGCTTGCTGCCGGTGCACCGCCACACCACCGCGCGTAGCAGGCGGCGGCGTCATCGGTGCTGCTCTGACCACGTATCTAGCGCGCAATCATGAGCGGCGCCACTTGCGCCTCCTGGCTCGACCGGAGCACACCCGCACTCTCGCTCAGCACCTTGGATCCGCCCCCTAGCACTCCAGTCGCAAGGACTTCAGGCGCCGCCAGCAGACGAGCGCGCATCCGAGGGTGAGGAAGGCTTCGTGGATGCCGTCGCGTATCACGCTTGCCGCGCACCGGGTTCTGCCCCGGTCGACAGGGCTTCGTCCCGTCTGGCGCCCCCTCTAACGCCCGGATGTGCGAACCGTCGACGGCCGCCACTCTCGCCTGAGCAATCCGAACACCCACGAGTCGGATACCTCGCCGTTCACGACGCAGTCTTCCCGCAACGTCCCTTCCCGCACGAACCCGTTCTTCTCCAGGACCCGGGCAGATGCCACGTTGCGCGTATCGGCCTCGGCTTGGACTCGGTTCAGGTCCAGTGTGTCGAATGCCCACTGCAGCAAGGCGTTCACGGCCTCCGTCGCGTAGCCGTGGCCCCACATCGCATCGTCGAGGCAGTAGCCCAGCGACGCGCTGCGGTAGTCCGGATTCCATTCGGTCAGACCGCACCAGCCGACGAAGGCCCCGTCAGAAGCACGGTCGATGGCCACCCGTGCCCCGGTGCCTTCGTCCGCCATCTTCCGGCAAGTCGCGAGGAAGCGCTCGGCGCGGGCCCGTTCGTTCCACGGCGGGGAGTCCCAGTAGCGCAGCACGTAGGTGCTGCTGTGCAGCGCGAAGAGGGGGTCCGCGTCGGTGTCGGTGAAGGGTCGCAGTCGCAGGCGAGCGGTGTGCAGTATGGGGGTGGCCAAAGTCATGCGTACTATCTTGCCTCGTCATGAGATCGTGCTCGGCCAGTGCCCGTTCTGGCGTGCGGTCAGGACTGGTCCAAGGCCCGTTCGATCGCGCGGCGGGCCCGGCCCGCGGCCGCCCGCTCGTGCTGGAGCTGCATGGCCGCGTTCAGCGCCAGCCCGGCAGCGATGATCTCGAACAGTGCCTGGTCGATGTCGAACCCGGTGGGCAGTTCGCCGTTCTCCACCGCCGCGGTCAGGTCCGCCCGCAGCTGTTCCCGCCAGCGCGACCACACCTCGGCCACCGCGTCGCGGACCCGGCCGGGGCGGCCGTCGTACTCGGTGAGCGCCGCGGTCATCAGGCAGCCGCCGGGCAGCAGTGGCGCTTCCAGGTAGCCCACGGAGTTGGCGCACACCGCGCGCAGCCGCCGCAGGCCCGGGGGCTCGGTCAGTGCGGGCTCGACCACTCGGTGCCAGAAGTCCACGAACGCCTTGTCCAGAGTGGAGATCTGCAGCGTCTCCTTGGTGCCGAAGTGCTTGTGCACCCCGGACTTGCTCATTTCCAGCTCCCCGGCGAGCCGGCCGATGGTGATGCCGTCCAGTCCTTCCTCGGAGGCGATCTCGGCGGCACGGCCGAGGATCCGGCCCCTGGTGGCCTGCGCTTCGGCTGCTGAGCGTCGTGGTGACATGTGACGAGGATAGCGTACGTGCGTTCGCTATTGATTTAGTGAACGGTCGTACGCTAACGTTCGCAATCACCGAGCGAAGGAGTGCGCGATGCGGGTGCGACGACTGGGCTGGGCCGGACTGGAGATCGAGGCGGGCGCCAAGCGGCTGGTGATCGACTACGTGCGGGACCTCTCGCCGCTGTTCACGGGGTGGAAGCCCGGCGTGGGGCTGGCGGCGCCGAGCGGGAAGGTCACCGCCGCACTGGTCACCCACCTGCACCGGGACCACGCCGACGCGTCCGCGCTCGCGGACGCGCTGACACCGGGGGCGTCGGTGCTGCGGCCGGCGCCCGGTCACGGCGACGACGTGGACAACGTGACGACGCTGCTGGCCGAGCGCGAGCTGGCCCTGCACCGGCTGGCTGCCGAGGTCGTGGATGTCTGGTCCACCCGCGAAGTCGGGCCGTTCCGCGTCACCGCGGTCCCCTCCGTCGACGGTCTGGGTGACCCGCAGGTGAACTGGGTGGTGCAGGCCGACGGGCAGCGGGTCTTCCACGGCGGCGACACGATGTTCCACGGCTACTGGTGGCTCATCGCGCGCCGGTTCAGCCCGTTCGACGCGGTGTTCCTGCCCGCCAACGGCGCGGTGGTCGACGCACCGCACCTCCAGCCGCCGAGCCCGCTGCCCGCCGCGCTGGACCCGAGGCAGGCCGCCGCGGCCGCGGAGATCCTCGACGCCCGGTACGCGGTGCCGATGCACTACGAGACGGAGCAGCCGGACAAGATCGCGGGCTACGTCGAGGTCCCCGACCCGGAGAAGGACTTCCGCACGCACGCCGGACGGCGCGCACACGTGCTGGCCGTCGGGGAATGGCTGGACCTGGCCACATGACCGGAAGCCCGCCATGCCAACGGCCAACGCCCGACCATGGCCAGGACCGCCGCAGCCCTCCGGCTCCTCTTCCGTGAACACTGGAGCGACCACTCGGCAACCTCCCACCAGAACCTCGACGATCTCCTGGTCGGGAGTCTGTCGAGCCATGTCCACCCGGGTTTCCCCGAGTACTGCGGGGACTCCACCTCGCGAGGCCGCGGCTGATCGAAGTCCACCGCTCCGCGCTGCCCGGCAACACCGCGGCCGACCCGGTTACCACTCCCCAAAAGAGCAAAACAGGCATAAGCTCACATAGCGCCTTCCAGGGCCAGGTAGACCGTCAGGCGCGCTCTCGGGCGCTGTCGATAGTGCTGAGAAAGTCATGGAATGCCTGGTGCGTGCGCGGGACATCGCCGGTCGCGTCCAGGTCCATGAGGAGGCCGCGGATGACGGCGAGCACGACGGTGGCCAGCTCGGGTCGACCGAGGCTGTGCATGCCGGCCTCGAGGGGTGCGAGCCAGTCGGTGGTCGCGGTCCTCCGAAATCCGGGCCAGAGGGGTTCTCCGGCGGTGTCGTGCAGCCGGCTGAACATGCGGAGGTAGGGCGCGCCTTCCGGCCCGGAGATCGCGGACCAGGCGCGGGCAAGGGTGATCGGGTAGGGCTCGTCAGGTCGCAGGCATATCAGGTCGGTGAAGGCCTGGAGCTGGCGCTGCCGGGCCTGTCCGAGGATCTCGCGGAGCAGTCCGTCACGGGTCCCGAAGTGGTAGATCAGCATTCGGCTCGAGGTGCCCGCGGCGGTGGCCAACGGCTCGAGCCGGTCGGGGAGCCCGTGCTCGAGCGAGTAGTCGGTGCACGCGACGAGAAGCCGCTGCCTGATCTGCGGTTGCCGCTGCCTGCCCATGGCGTCACTTTTTCACGTAACAACCAGTACGTCTAATATCGCTCCACAGGCGAATGAAGGAAGACGAGGAGGTCATGATGAGGGTCGTTTTCGTGCACGGGGCATGCGTCAGGGACGGATCGTGGTGGTGGCACCGGACTGGCGAGCTGCTGGCCGAGCGGGGTGTCGCCAGCGAGTCGCCTGCCCTGCCGAGTTGCGGCGAGACGGGTGGGCCGACGGGCGCGGGAGGACCCGGGCTGGCCGAGGATGTCGCCGCGGTCCGGCACGTACTGACTGCGAACGACGAGCCGACCGTCGTGGTCGCCCACAGCTACGGCGGGATCGTCACCGCGGAGGCAGCCGCGGGCATTGACGCCGTGCACCACCTGCTGCTCGTGTCGAGCTACCTGCCCGAGGTCGGGCAGAGCCTCTCCTCGTTCGGCGGTGAGGAGCCGGCCCCGTTTCTCGACATCGACCCCGAGGCCGGCACCTTCACCGTCCGGCCCGACGCTCTGGCCGAGACGTTCCTCCAGGACTGCGATCCGGAGATCCAGCGACGGGCCGCGGACAAGACGGCCCGGCAGAGCCTGGCGGTCCTCGAGCAGCCGGTGGAAGCAGCGGCGTGGCGGCATGTGCCCTCGACGTACCTCGTCTGCGCCCAGGACAGGGGCACCCCCGCCCAGCTGCAACGCGAGTACGCCCGCAGGGCGGGCAGCATCGTGGAACTCGACGCCGGCCATCACCCGTTTCTCTCCCAGCCAGCGGCTGTGAGTGAATTGATCCTCGTCCGAAGTGGTCTCAGCTGAGCTGGTGGGCGACACCTGGAGCGTGACCGGGCGGCGCGGGACACAAGTGCCGCGACCTGCTCGATGGGGGCCATCGGGCAGGTCCAGCCGTCGGCAGGAGACCGTGGTCCAGAATCAGGGCATGGACGTCCCCAAGCTGCTGGAAGCCGCTTCCCTGCTGGTTCCTGAGGAGACCGCCACCGAGAACGACATCACGGTGAACGACGTCTGGGAGCACCTCATTCGGGACGAGTGGGAAGTGGCACTCGGGTTGCTGGAAGAACTCGGTGACGTCCCACCGCTTCCGCTCAGCTTCTGGGAGACCCTGGCCACCGCAGCTGAACAGATGCGGCTGGACAAGAGCGCGGCCTGGTGCCATTGGCGCTGCTACGAGACTCGCAACGGCATCATCCGAGCCGACTTCACCCTCCGCCCGGCCAACGAAGCGCGACGGCAGACGCCCATCTCCGGTGCCGGCGTCCTGCGACCGATGTGGAACATCGGGAACCGAACCCAAACTGGCGTACCGGCCCTCGACATCGCCAGGCTCTGGGTGGAGTTCACGCCCTTCCTGAAGCCTGGCGGGCAAGCCACGGTACGACTTGCTCCCCTTGACCCCTCGCAGTGGCAGCACCTTCAGCCCGGCCAAGTGGTCACCATGCACGAGGACCGGTCTGTGGCGGGCACGGCGGTTGTCCTGGAGGTCCACCGGCCCAAGACCAGTTCCCTCACATAGAAGCGCGTGCCGCCGGCTCTGGCAGCGCCTGGGTCGTGTTTCGACTCGACTCACGCCGGATCCGGCAGGTCCATCAGCGCGAGCTTGGCCTGGTCGATCACGACCGTGATGCCGGTGATCCGGCCGTCGACGACGCTGAACGCGAGAACCGAGAGCGGAGTGCCGTCCTCGTGCCAGGAAACGACCCCCGGGATGCCGTTGACGAGCACCGCCCGCCCTTGTGTGGCTGCGCCGGCGGACAGTTGCGCGCCGGCTGCGACCCTGGTGGCGCCGAGGGTGACGACCACGCCGGAAGGGGTGTCGACGGTCAGCTTCACTTCCGGGTCGAGTACTCGCAGCAATTCCTCGAAATCACCGCGGCGAGCCGCCGCCAGGAAGGCCCGGACCACATCGCGCTGCTCCCGTCCGACGCCGGTCGGCCGCTCCACCGTCTGCACCTTCCTGCGGGCGCGGCTGGCCAGCATCTTGGTGGCGGCGGCGGACTTGCCGAGGATCCGGCCGATCTCGTCGAACGGCACCGCGAAAAGGTCGTGCAGCACGAACGCCAGCCGCTCGCTCGGCCCGAGCGACTCCAGGACGATGAGGAGAGCGAGCCCCACCGAGTCGGCGAGCACCGCGTCGTCCTCGGGATCAGGAGTGTCGTCCACCGTCACCACGAGCTCGGACAGACGGTCGTCGTAGGACGCCTCCGGGCGGGTCTGGCGCGATCGCAGGACATCGAGGCTGATCCGGCCGACCACCGTTGTCAGCCAGCCGGCGAGGTTGTGGATGGTCGCCGCGTCCTGGCGGGAGAGCCGCAACCATGCCTCCTGGACCACGTCCTCGGCGTCGGCGTGCGATCCGAGCATGCGGTGGGCGATCGCCCGCAGCCGATCGCGCTGGGCCTCGAACGTCTCGGCCATCGGGTGCGTCGGGCTGGTGTCGGACATGTTGTTACCTTCCTCGGCTCTGCTCCGTCATGGGGATGACGTGCCCGGAAGGGCGCAGGTAACCGATGAACCACCGACGAAGGAGCAGGACCGATGGAAGCACGCATCAAGAGCCCGGCCAGTCCCGACGTGGTCACAGCAGTCCAGCATCTCTACAAGGCAATTCACGCCGGGGGCGTGGACAAGCATCTGCTGTCACTGATCCATCTGCGGGTCAGCCAGATCAACGGCTGCAGCCCGTGCATCTTCGCCACGATCCAGTCGGCGAAGCAGGCGGGTGAGACGGAGGAGCGGCTGCACAACGTGGTCGCGTGGCGCGAGACGCCCTTCTACACCGATGAGGAGCGGGCGGCCCTCGCCCTGACCGAGGCCGCCACCCGGCTCCAGGACGGCGCGGCGGGCGTGACCGACGAGATCTGGGACGCCGCCGCCGGCCACTTCAGCGAGGAGCAACTGGGCGCGATCACCCTGGAGATCGCGACGACCAACTTCTTCAACCGGATCAACCGCACGGTCCGGGAGCAGGCCGGCAAGGCCTGGTGAGTCGGGCGGGGCGTCACCCCATCGGAGGGCCGCGCCTTGCAGCCGACCGCTGGCAGCCTCCATAGGCCAGCCGGAGGGATCAGGACGAACGGCTGCTTCCTTCCTCGTCGTTCGGCGCTGCGGCGGGCGCGTACGCCGCAGCGCCGGCCGGACTACGCGCAGGCCGCGGCGTGCTGGGCGCTCGAGCCCGCGCCCGGCCCGCGTCTGCTCGACCTCGGCGCGGCCATCGGCCCCTCTCGGCGCGCCCACCAGTCGGCGCGCCGAGACGGCAGACATGCACCCTCCGGAGACTGGTGTGGCAGCCCGGTTCGGCTCGCCGGAGCAGGCCGAGTTCCCGCACGGGCAGCGCCGCACCGCCGACCCCCTCGTCGCCACCCTCGCGACGTGCGCGGGGATGCTGGTCATGCCAGAACAGGGACAAGCAGCCGCGCTGGGCCGCATCCGCGCCTTCCTCGCGAGTCGACCGGAGACCGCCCGCGGCGAGTTCACTCTCCCGATGCTGACGGGCGTGCTGCGCGTCCAGGGGCTGTGAAGGGGGGAGCCCTACCCGCCGCCGACTCAGTGGGCAGGGGCTGACTTGCCGATTCCCGGACTACCGGTTACCCCGCTTGCGCCACCAGGCGCCTGCGGCACGGGCCACTCTGGGGACGGCGAAGGCGAGCGTCTGCTCGGCCGTGACGACAACAAGTGCGGTGATCAGTGCAGTTCCCACTGGACCCCTCCGGCGATCTCTGGGCGTGGGCCAGACGCGGCCCGCTCGGACGGGTCGTCCCGGATGAGCGCGAGGTGTCGTCCGCATAACGCGATGTGCTGCTGACGGGGCGTAGCCGGGACGCCGCTGTCCCCGGCGACGGGGCCGACGTACGGGCCCCCACCTCCTCCCCGTCAAGACTCGAACGCACAACAGCTTGGCGTCACACCCAACTGCCGCCCGTGTGCGTTCTCTTGACACTTAGGTTTCAGGAGTTTTACGTTCCCTGATATGTGAGAGCGCTCTCAAACGCGCTCCTCGCCCCCCCCATGATCGAGGTGCTGCTCATCATGCAAGCCTCCCTCTCCAGACCCGTAGCGGCGACGCTCCTGGCCATCGCCATGGCCGCCGTGAGCCTGGGCCCCGCCGCGTCCCCCGCAACCGCCGCCACCGTCCCCGCAGGTTCCGGCAGTTACACCGACACCCGCCCCGCCGGTACGTCCGGGCCCACGACGAACACCGGCGCCCCCGTCACCCCCAAACTCACCGCCGCCGCCCGGGACAAGCCGGTCCCGACCAACGACTGGTGGTCCTCGCTCGCCTACCAGCGCTACGGCGACAACCCGTACTCCACCCCCATGTACGGTCACCCCCTCACGTACCAGGCCAAGGCCTCCGGCCTGGAGGTCGGCTACCCGACCACGCCGGCGATCGTCGGTGGCGGCCGGCAGTACGAGTACGCCCACAAGGCCGACCTCACCGTCGGCCTCACCGGCCTGAACTCCCCCGACACCAAGGCCGACGCCTGGTCCGACTGGACGGTCACTCCGTACTGGGCGGACGGCTCCCGCACCTTCCGGGCCACCATCGGCCACGGCATGCCGTTCGTGTACGCCAAGGGTTCCGGCGGCGACGCCCGCATCACGACCGCCTCCGCCCCCACCGTCTTCGCGGACGACGGCAACGTCGTCGGCATCACGGTCGCCGGTCACCACTACGCCCTCTTCGCCCCAAGCGGCGCCGACTGGAACATCTCCGGCACCGCGATCACCGCCGGGCTCGCGGGCAAGGACTACTTCTCACTCGCCGTCCTGCCCTCCAGGGACGCGCTCGAGACCTACCGCAAGTACGCGTTCAGCTTCGTCACCGGCTCCAAGGTGGCGTGGCAGAGCACCGGCGGCAACGTCCGGGCCACCTACACCCTGGCCACGGAGGCCAAGGAGGGCACCGAGCGCGGCACGCTCCAGGCCCTCTACCGCCACCAGTGGCTGCACACCGACGACGCGCTGACCCCGTACACGTACGTCTCACCGCGCGGCACCATGAAGGTGCGCGAGTCCGCCTCCTTCACCACCAGCCAGAAGAACAACGGTGTGGTGCCCGCCCTGCCCGCCTCCAGCGGCGTCGACCGGGCCCGGCTGACCGGCTACCTCAACGAGGTCGCCAACGCCTCCGATCCGTTCGCAGGGGCCGGCGACACCTACTGGACCGGCAAGGCGCTCGGCCGTCTCGCCCAACTGGTCCCCGTAGCTGACCAGATCGGGCAGACCGCCACCCGCGACAAGCTCCTCGGCCTGATGAAGGGCCGGCTCCAGGAGTGGTTCACGGCGGGCGGGGCCAGCGAGTTCAGCTACGACAAGGACTGGAAGACCCTCACCGGCTACCCGGCCTCGTACGGCAGCGACACCGAACTCAACGACCACCACTTCCACTACAGCTACTACGTCTACGCGGCGGCGATCATCGCCCAGTACGACCCGGACTGGGCGGCCGACTCGGCCTGGGGCACGATGATCAAGCACCTGGTCCGCGACACCGCAAACCCGAGCCGCACCGACTCGGCGTACCCCTTCCTGCGCGGCTTCGACGTGTACGCGGGCCACAGCTGGGCCTCCGGCCACCAGGGCTTCGCGGCGGGCAACAACCAGGAGTCCTCGTCGGAGTCCATCAACCTCAGCGCCGGTCTTGTGCTCCTGGGCGCGGCGACCGGTGACACCTCGCTCCGCGACCTCGGCAGCTACCTGCTGACGACGGAGTCCGAGGCGATCACCCAGTACTGGTTCGACGTGAGCGAGCAGGTCTTCCCCGCCTCGTACAAGTACGGCACGGTCGGCATGGTCTGGGGCAGCGGCGCCGCGTACTCCACCTGGTGGACCGCCAACCCGGAGGAGATCCACGGCATCAACGTCCTCCCGGTGACCGGCGGTTCACTCCACCTGGCCCGTGAGAAGGCCGGCATCAAGCGGAACATCGCCGAGATGGAGCGCGAGAACGGCGGCCCGGCCCAGGAGTGGCGCGACCTGCTCTGGGAGTTCGAGGCGCTGGCCGATCCGGCGTCGGCGAAGGCCAAGTGGGACGGTGTGAACGGGAACTACACCCCGGAGCAGGGTGAGTCCAAGGCGCACACCTACCACTGGATCAACACCCTCAACACGCTCGGCGCACCGGACATGACGGTCAGCGGCGACCTGCCCACCTCCGCCGTCTTCACCAAGAACGGCACCCGCACCTACACCGCCCACAACCACGGTTCCACCGCCCGCACGGTGACCTTCTCGGACGGCAAGACCCTTTCCGTACCGGCCCGTTCGACGGCCACCGACACGGGCTCCGGCGGTGGAGACCCGGACCCGGACCCGGAGGAGCCGGGCCCGTCCACCGGCAACACCTTCCGCCTCAAGTCCGGCGGCGTCCTCACCACCGCCACCACCGACCCGGCGGGCGCGGACACCCTGGCCTCGGCCGACGGCGTGAACCGGGACGGCACCCCGTACCGGCCGGCCGTCTACGAGGCGAAGAAGGTCAACGGCAAGGTCTCCTCCGGGGCCGCCACCGCGTTCCGCCTCCGGGTGGACGCGGGCACCAAGGTCGGGCTCGCCCCGCAGGTCCGGGTCAGCTACGACCTGACCGGTGACGGCACCTTCGACCGCACCGAGACCTTCCGCTACTTCGCGACCGACCCGGTCGCGGGCTGGGAGGAGTACACGCAGGCGGTCGGCGCGCAGGCCGTCACCGGCAGCCTGGGCGAACTCAAGAACGGCACCGTCCGCCTGGAGATCTGGAACGCGCTGGGCAACGGAACGTCCCGGGTACAGACGGGCACGGACGCGGCGGTGCTGAGGATCCCGTACGTGTAAAGGCAGACGTACGGGCACGATCGGTGCGGCGGGTCTCCGGCTTCGCAGGGCGGAGGCCCGCCGTACGAGCACGTCAGGGTTCAGACCGATGCCTGCCGGACGCGCGTGCCCACGTCTTACTGATCGTTTCAGAATGAGATCTTGAGGCCATCCTGTGCCGGTGAAGCGGCTTGGCCGTCGGCCGCAGGTCGAGCCCTGGGCGGAGGCCACCAAGCATGGCTGGTCGACTGAACGGCTCTGCGACCTGCCCATTTGCGCCACGATGGCACTGTAGGGGCGATCTGGGCTGGTTCCGTCGAACTCGGGAACGGTTGCCGGACCATCCGATACCGGTGAAGGGTGCGGCGGTGGCGATCCTCGGCCGTCCGGTGAAGTTACGTCGGGATCAAGTAGTGAGGCCGTGATCCTGCTGGTCAGGGCTGGAGCAGAGGCGTTGGTGTTCGCGGGCCGTCTGGAAGCGCCAGGAGTAGTCGAAGTCGCCGTTCGTGCTCAGTGCGCGGAGTGGGAGGACGGCTTCGGCACCGTCGAGTCCCCAAACGACCCCAGCACTGCTCACTGTCCCTCTGGGAGATCACCTCGTCCCACACCGACATCATCGGGACATGGGGCGAGTCACCACCCGCGCGCAAGGAATGGCAGGATCACGGCCATGTCCCTTAGCCTTCCCCGCCTCCGGATCGGCTCGAGCGAGATCACCGCTCTCGCCGACGGTGAGGGCCCGTTCTTCTCCCCGCGCGCCGAGGCCTTTCCCGAGGCCACGGCCGCTCAGTGGGCCGAGGCCGATCGCTACGACCCCGGCGCGGTCGACGCCGAGGGCCGCTGGCGGCTCCAGTTCCGCGCGTACGCGATCCGCAGCGAAAAGGGCCTCACCGTCGTGGACGCCGGGATCGGTCCCGCGGACGGCCCGGCCGGCTCGTGGGCGCCCGTGCCCGGTGCGCTCCCCGAGTCGCTCGCCGCCGCGGGCATCGACCCGGCCGAGGTCGACACCGTGTTGCTCACGCATCTGCACACCGACCACGTCGGATGGGCGGTCGTGACCGAGGCGGCCGTCCCCTCAGCGGGCCGCGCGGTGGACGGCAACGCTTCGACCAGCGGAGCGACCAGCAGCTACCGCCGCCCCTACTTCCCGAACGCCGAATACCTGCTCCAGCGGGCCGAGTTCGACGCCCTCGACGCGCTCAACCCGCAGCTTCGCGAGTCCCTCACCGACCCCCTCGAGGCAGCCGGCCGGCTCCGGCTCCTCGACGGGGACACGCCGCTGCGCGCCGGGCGCGCGGTCGCCACGCCCGGTCACACGCCTGGGCACCAGAGCGTGCTGGTCGCCGACGGGCGCGAGCTGGCGCTCATCACCGGCGACCTCCTGGTGCACGCGCTCCAGCTGCTCTACCCCGAGCTCGCCTACTCGCACGAGATCGACCCCGTGGCGGCCAGGCACTCAAGGGAGCGCATGCTCGCCCGCGAAACCGCCACCACGCTGCATCTGGCGACGCCGCATCTGACGGAGCCGTTCATCTCGGCGTGATCGCGGCAAGGAAAAGCAGCTGTCAGGTCCGGTCACCCAATTCCGCTGCATGCCTCGACAAGTCCGGCTATCGGGTCCTGTGGAATTCCTTCGGTGGAGAAGTCCGGCAGCGTCTCGGCTCGAGAGATGTGCAGTCGACGGCTGCTGACCGGCTGTCCCGGGGGAGTGCCATGAGTGATCGTCCCTGCGTCCGAGGGGACGTGCCGGTGCTGGACGACTTCCAGCACCAAGGCGTCCAGGGGCGCCGGGCACGTCCCGGTCCGTCAGACGCCCGCCCCGGCCGCCCGCACGATGATCTTGCCCTGATTCTCGCCCCGCAGCATCCCCAGGAACCCGTCCACGATGCCGCCGAAGCCGTCGACCACGGTCTCATCGAGCGTGACGCGTCCACTCTGCAGGTGCGGCACGACGAACTCGTACAACTCCTCCTGCACGTCACGGTAGTCGCGGACCAAGAAGCCCTCCATCCGCAGGCTCTTCTCGACAATGTCAGGAAGGTTGCGTAGGGCGTAGGGCGTGCCGGTGCTGTTGTACTGGGCGATCGTGCCGACCCGTACGATCCGTCCGTACTCACGCAGCGAGGAGATCGCCGCTTCGAGGTGCTCGCCACCGACATTGTCCATGCAGAGGTCGATCCCGTCGGGCGCCGCCTTGCCGAGCAGCTCGGCCGCCGGGCCCGAGTGGTAGTCGAAGACCTCGTCGTAGCCGACGTGTTCCGTCAGGTAGGCGGCCTTCGCCGCCCTGCCCGCGCTGCCGACCAGCCGTCCCGCGCCCATCAGCCGGGCGAGCCGCCCGGTGGCCGTGCCCACACCGCCGGCCGCCGCCGAGACGAACACGTCCTGACCCTCGCGGAGTTCGGCGATGCGGGTGAGACCGACGTAGGCGGTCAGGCCGGTGCCGCCGAGGATGCTCAGATGCGCGGAGAGCGGTACCCCCTCGAAGCGGGGGACAGCACGCGCCTCTTCGGGGGTGACGACAGCGTGGGTGCGCCAGCCCTGCCGGTGGAAGACGATCTCGCCCTCGCGGAGCGCCGGATCGCGGGAGTCCACCACCCGGCCGATAGTGCGGCCCTCCAGGGGAGTGTTCAGCGCGAAGTCCCCGTCCATCATCTCGCGGTGGTAGGGGTCCACCGACCAGTACAGGTTCTCCACCAGCGCCGTCCCCGGGCCGGGTTCCGGCATCGCGGACTCGACGAAGGCGAAGTCGTCGGGGGTGGGGAAGCCATGGGGGCGGGCGGTCTGGTGCACGGTGAGCGCGGTCTCGGTCATGACGGTGACCGTACGGAGGAATGCGGGGGCTGGGGAGAAGGTTGCGCTCATGGAACGGCCCGGTCCATGAAGGGCCCTCATAGAAGCAGGTGGGACCCCTCATGACAGCCGCAGCCCCCGTAGCCCCCGCACCGACTGCGGCTGCCGCCACCGACCTCGCCCCGCACGAGCTCCGCATCCTCGTGGCCGTCGACCGCGAGCGCGGGTTCTCGGCGGCCGCCAAGGTCCTCGGACTGACCCAGTCCGCAGTCTCGCACTCCATACATGGGACAGAACGCAAGGTCGGAGCGGTCCTCTTCGAGCGGGGCCGCAAGGGCGCGACGCCCACTGCGGCCGGTACCGCCGCTGCCGCCCACGCCCGCCGGGTCCTGCGACTCCTGGACACCCTGGCCGCAGAGGCCCGCGGCGCCGAGCAGGGCACGGTCGCCGGCCCGCTGCGCATCGCCGCCTTTCGTAGCGCCGCCCTCTACCTGCTGCCGCCCGTCCTCGAGCGTCTCACCGCCCGCCACCCCGGCATCGAACCGGAGGTGCATGTCGTCCGTGAGCTGGGCGCGGGCACCGCCGGAGAAGTCGCCGAGGGGCACGCGGACGTGGGCATCGCAACAATGGGCGCCAGCTCGCCCGTGCCCGCTGGGCTCATCGGCGACGTACTCATCGAGGAGCCCTACTCGCTGGTGCACCCGGCAGGCCACCCCGCCCCACGCTCCCTGCCGCTGGTGGACTGGCACGAGAACTGCGGCTCCTACACCCGCCAGTGGTGGGCTGGGCAGGACTGGATTCCGAAGGCGACCGTCCTGACCGAGGACGACGGAGCGGTGCTCTCCATGGTGAGCAGAGGTCTCGGCATGGCGATCATGCCCGCGCTCTCGCTGAACGAAGCACCGGACGGCATCGAGATCACCGATCTCGGACCCGACCGTCCGACCCGTTCCGTGGGCTACATCACCACCCCGGAGCTGGCCTCCAGCGTTTCCGTCCGCGCCCTGATCCGCGAGCTCAGAGCGGCCCGCCAGTGAATGTGCGGCATTCCGCGAGCCGCCTCCCAGCACCGCGAACCACCGTCATCGGGTCCCGCAGCTGAAATGCCCGCCCTGAACCGAGGCAACCCACATCGCCGGTCACCCGGCTGGCAGCTCGCTCGCACCGCTGCCGAATCCAGACCCCAAGTACTGGCGCAGAGCCTTCCGCCCTCCCGGAACGAAGCACCATTCATCAACGACTTCGCGCAGTTCGGCCACTGTCAGCCAGTCGTACCAGCCGATCTCACCCGAGTCCTGGACGAAGATCTCCGACACGACAGCCTCATGCACCCCGAGCCAGATGGGGCTGATCCCCTCCCGGAACAGGAGCTTGAACAGGAAGCGCACCGGCACACGAGCGCCCAGTTCTTCAGCCAACTCACGGACCGCCGCCTCCTCATACGACTCGCCCACGTCCACGGCCCCACCGACCATGACGTCATAGCAGCCTGGAAACCGGGCCAATGTCTTGGCCCGCCGCACCACCAAGATCCGACCTTCGCGATCACGACAGATCGTCGCTGCAATGCGATGCAGCCAGTTCTCACGCACCGCCTCACCCCGCTCGACGACCCCCAGCACGCGGTCGTGCTCATCGACATGCTCAACCAGTTCGCTCACGCTTGCACGATCTCAGCCCCCACTGACAACTCGGTCCCACGGTCAACAGCGATGAGTGATCTGCACCCCAGGAGACCCCTCGGATGCAACACGCTCGACGAGCTGGGTCGCGAATGCGGCCTCGACCCCCGGCCTGCTCAATCGCAACACGAGGTCATCCGCACACGGCTTCTGCGGCCACAAGCCACACTTGCGTCACGAATCTCACCGAGGGCGGAGTCGACCGCCGGTTCATCCAGCAGCAGGTCGGCCACGAGTGCGACAGCTCCCTGGCGTTCACCGGGGCCTGACAGGAGGGATCCGGCGATGGCCGCCAGCTTGACTACCACTGGCACCTGCGCAAAGTCATGGCGGATCGCGGGATGTTCTCCAATACCGACCTCATCCCTCCGCTCGCCGAACGCGGCATCAGCCTGTAGTCGAGTCAGGTCTACCGGCTCGTCGTCGAGCGACCGGAGCGACTGAGTCTGAGGATCCTCATAGCCCTGCTCGACATCCTCGACTGCACCATGGACGACCTCCTCGAGACGGCCGGCCCCCGGCGCCCCGGGCCATCGGCGACCTGTTCATCGAGCGCCGCAAGGCCGGCGCTTCGGCGATCTCACCGCCGGTCTGTGCCGAGTGCGGCAAGCAACTCCGAACCCTCCAGCGCCAGGGCCAGGACTGGTGTTGCTCGGTCTGCGGGCAGGAGACCTCCGAGTGCACTGCCTGTGGCAACGTTCGACGCGTCGGCTTTCGAGACCGCAGGGGCCTGCCGCGCTGTTCGATGTGTCCGGACAACGACGACCGTGATCCACATAGGGTTGTCCACGAAGTGATCACCTCGATCGCCCCGGGCGCCGACCGTGACGCGGTCGACGAGCTCCCCGAAGGCTAGGCACCTCCTGCGCAGGCTTCGCCGTCGCAACCGCGGCAAGGAGATCACGCACTACCAGCTCACGGTCCCTGGCCCAGAAGATCACCCGTGATCTCAGCTTCCAGGCCGAGCGATGGAACGGCCCCTCCTCGTCGATGGACGACGAAGCCCGCTGGGCCACCGCATGACGCCTGCTGCACGATGACACACTCAAGTCCGAAGACCGCCTCACTGGCCTGCTGCTGCTCCTCCATGCCCAGTGGCCCGCGGCGATCTCCGGGCTCACCGTCGACGACATCGAGGTGACGGACAGAGCGGTCCGCATCCGCCTCGGCGCCGTCCCGGTCGAGCTTCCTGCGCCCTCGGCATCGACATCACCGTCGCTGTCAAATGGCAGCGAGCCGCTGCCGGAGACTGGGCCGCCTACGCCACCGAGGTCAGCCGCCGCACTTCACCGCAACATCCGATCCACGGACCAGGAGCTCCGACATGAGATTCGACGATCACCGCGTGGTCATTACCGCCGCAGGCCGCGATTTCGGGCGCACTTTGGCCATCCGTCTCGCGGACCTCGGCGCCGAGGTCTTCCTCTCCGCGCGCACTCTCGCCAACGCTGAGCGTGTCCGCGACGAGATCCGCGGCCGAGGGCACCAACAGGTTCACGCCTTCGCCTGCGACCTGACAGATCCCGCCTCGATCCGCGACTTCGCTGCCGACGTCACCCAGCACACCGACCACATCGACGTGCTGATCAACAACGGCTCCCGCTACCTCGAAAGCCCAGACCTGCAATCCGCCTCCGACACCGACGTCGTCGACACCATCGCATCCGGCGCCACCGGCACCGTCCTGACCGTGAAGAACTTCCTCCCTCTCCTGCTCAACTCGGACAAACCAGACGTGGTGACCATGGTCTCCGCCTGCGGAACGGCCGGGCATCACCGCTCGGACGCGCACGAAGCCTTCTACGCGGCTAAGAGCGCCCAGGCCGGGTTCGCCGAGATCCTCTCCAAGCGCCTGCGGCCGCAGGGGGTCCGGGTGATCTCCCTCTACCCGCCCGACTTTGCCAACCCTGACCCGCTCTCCGAGGAATGGGAGACAGCACCGCGCAAGGCTAAGGACGCTCTCACCGCGCAGTCACTCGTGGAGTGCATCCTCTTCGCCGTCGCCCAGCCCCGCGACTGCTTCATCAAGGCATTCCACTTCGAACAGGTCTGATCGATTCCTGGTACGTCCATGCACGGTGACAGAGACCGGGGTCCGGGGCGGCACATGAGCCCCGGGCCGGGGGCATGCAGGAGACCGCTGTCGGCGTCGCCGCACCGGTTCCGGCGGTGGTGCCCGAGCGTCGCGACGGCCGGTCGCTGCCACCTGCATGAGCCGGTATCCGAAGGGCTACCGCAAGCCCACCGACTCCTGCCGACGGCTGTCTGGCCTGGGGCGGCTGCAGCGGACGGCTCTGCCCTCCCTAGCCGCGTGCTGCGTGACGGCGGCCCCCGCAGCTTCCCGCGACGTGAAGGCACGGTCTGGCTCTACCTCAACCGAGTCCGCCCGGCCATGCTGCAATGGTCGAACCCCTACGGCCACCTGCGCGAAGTGACACGCGACGACGTCCTCACCTGCATCAGGACACTCCACGGCCACCAGCGCCGCGACCAACTCGCCGCCCTGCGCTCGCTGCTCACCTGGGCCAAGCGGAACGGACTGATCTTCCGCAACCCCACCAGCCGGATCAAGGTCGGGCAATACGAGTACGCCTGTCTGCAACCGCTCATCCCCAGAGCAGGTCGACCGCTCCGTCGCGGCGGCCACCATCCCGGCGACGCGGCTCATCTGCTGGACTGGCTGGAGCACCGGCGAACCGGTGGCCGAACACCGCGAACCTCCACCTACTGGTCAACAAGCCAGACCGCCACCAAGACCAGCCGCGCCGGCAACCACTGGATCAGCGCCTCGATGCGCGGGCAGGACGCGACGCTGGAACGGCTCTGCGGCGCGGGGGCGCGGACGCCCTCGGCAGGGGCCGGCCGTGGAGCTTGTCTCTGTCGGACCGAACTCTGCTCGTCACGGCTTACTGGCGTACAAACTTGACGGTGCGGCAGCTCGCTGCGCTCTTCGGTGTGTCGAAGTCGGCCGCAGACCGGATCATCAGCCGTCTCGGGCCGATGATCGCGCTCCGGCCCCGCAAGCGTTTCGCCAAGGACACCGTACTGGGCGTGGACGGGACGCTGGTGCCCACCCGTGACCGCACCATCGCTGAGCAGTCCAAGAACTATCGGTACTCGACCAACCATCAGGTCGTCATCGAGGCCGACACCCGCCTCGCTGTCTTGGTAGGCCCTCCCTGCCCGGCAACCACAACGACTGCAAGGCATGGGGGAGTCAGGGGCCAAGGCCGCCGTCGGTCAGACTGTGACGATCGCCGACGGCGGCTATCCCGGAACAGGTCTCGTCATGCCCCGCCGCCGCCGCGCAGGCGAAGAACTGCCCGGCTGGAAAAAGGCACACGACAAGTCCCACAAACAGGTCCGCGCCCGTGTCGAGAATGCCTTCGCCCGCATGAAGACCCGGAAGATCCTCCGAGACTGTCCTCTCAAGCGTGACTGCGTCCATCACGCCATGCTCTGAATCGACCTGGGGATGCCCACCCTCGCCCAGATCGCGATCCGCACCAGTGACGTCAAGGAGCCCGCTCCATAATTCCTCCGATCACGTACGAGCCCGTCCACCGCCTCGTGGAGCAAGCGGAGGCCGAGCGCATCGACAGGCCGAAGAACAGTGCTGCGGCCAGCCGCAGATCGAAGTGCGATCCGAATCACCTGTTGCCTTGTGTGCGTGCTGAAGACGGTAGAGAAGTGGCTGTCGTGAAGTGAGAGGAAGAGCAGACGTGGATGTGTATGAAGCCGTGGACAGTCGCCGGGCTGTGCGGGCGTTCAGCGATGAGCCGGTATCCAAAGAGATACTCGAACGCGTGCTGGCCGCAGCAACGCGGGCTCCGTCGAGTGGGAACCTCCAGCCGTGGCATGTGTATGTCGTGACCGGCGAGCCCCTGGCCGAGCTGAAGAGGCGCGCAACAGCCAGGGCACTGGCGGGAGACCCGGGGGATGAGCGGGAGCATCTGATGTACCCGGCCGAACTGACCTCGCCGTACGTGGACCGCTTTTCCGCCGCAGCTGCCCAGCGGTACAAGGCACTGGGAATCGAGCGCGATGACCCCGACAGGCCCATGAAGATCGCCGCTCTGAATTCGCAGGCGTTCGGGGCACCGGTCGTGCTGTTCTGCTACCTCGATCAGACGATGGGGCCAGGGCAGTGGGGGGACGCGGGGATGCACTTGCAGACGGTCATGCTGTTACTGAGGGCGGAAGGGCTGCACAGTTGCCCCCAGGTGATGTGGACGATGTATCGCAAGACCGTCAGCCAGATCGTCGGAGCCGATGACGGGCTCGTACTGTTCTGCGGTGTCGCGGTGGGATTCGAGAAGGAAGGCGTGCCACGGCTGCGTACCGGGCGGGCCGACATGACAGAAACCGTGAGCTTCATCGGAGCGTGACCGGCCATGTCGGTCTGGCATCGACCTTGACCCTCTCAACTCGCAGTTCAGAGAAGAAGGGGGAGCGCAACCGGATCAAGATCCGCAGCCGGTCTGCCATGAGCTCCCAGGCCGAGGTCGAGGGGCCGCACCCGCATCCTGGGAGGCCGCGGAGGGTCGGCGGATCCAGCGGCTGGAGCCGGGTCCGGTCACGGCGCACGTCGTGGTGCGCATCTTCGGCCAGTACCTGCTCGGACGCGGTCTGTACGCCATAGCGGAGGGGTTGACCAGGGACAGTGTTCCCTGCCCTCCGCGCACGACCGCCGTAGGAATGCTCATCGGTCCGGTGTGGCGTGGGCGAGGAGCGCTGTGCGGGCGACCCGGTACGGGCTTCGTCGTCGCGCCCCGACTCGCGGTTGCGATCCTCGGCCGTCCGGCAGGACGGCCGCCACGTGTGGGTTTTGCCGACGCGCAGTGGTGATGCTCTGCGGAGTAGTACGCCGTGTCTGCGCGGACCTTGACCGGTCGTCTCCGGCGTGGTCCGCGCCGGGAGCGAGCGGCGGGGCTTGGCTCACCTGCCCGAAGCCGCCCCTGGCGCGGCGGATCGGCTCTCCGTCGGTCATGGCGGGCCCGCGCGGCATCCCTTGGCACCCGCTCGGCGACATCTGGCAGTTGCGGCAGTCGCCGGATGAGCCGAGGGGCTGCCGGATCTAGAAATCAGGTTCCGTGTCACTTTCTGAGAGGGCGGTATGTGAGCTGATGGCTGATCTGTCATCGTTGGAACGTGGAACTGTCGGGTTCGAGCTGATCAGCGGGTTCGGCGGTGCTGTGTGCGCCACCAGTCCCGTGCAGGCTGCCAGTGGGAGACGCTCACGGGTAAACAACTCGCTCACCGCCCTCTCAGACCAAGGGCAGTCGCGTGTGCGCCTCCAGGGCGGTGGCGATCACCTTCGCGGTGCCCTTGTGTGTCACCCGGGCGGCGAGACGGTCCAGCTCGGCCAGCGCGGGCTCACTGTCGACCCGGCCCAAGGCGAGAGCGCCCGCATGCGCCACCTTCGCACTGCGCGGGCCCCGCCCAGGCACCTTCTTCAGCGAGGTCTCCACCAACGCCCCAATCGCACGAGCTGCGTCGGAATGCGGTGGCAGCAGCGACAACAGCCAGGCAAGGCCGCGCAGCGCGAGGGCGTTGTACGGGTCGAAGACCTCGTTGAAGTGGCGGTCTTCGCAGAACACGGGCTTGACACGGAAGGTACGCGGAACGCCCACCAGGGCGAACCAGGACACCACCTTCTCCCGCACCAGCTCAGGGCCCAGCGGCTCGACGAGCTGCCGAGCCAGTCTGTCCCACTTCGCGCTGGGCTTGGCGGACGTGGCGGTGAGGGCGTGCGCGAGCAGCGCCCGCCACGGGTCGTCGGGACCGGGACCCACCTGCTCCATGGCACGCTCGGCCCACTTCTCACCCACGTTGAGCACCGGGTCGGTGGGTTTCTCACCAGCGCGGCCGAGTGGTGCGGCCGGAGAGCCGTATTCCATGCCACTGCGCCGGAAGGCGGCAGTCGCAGCTGGCGTGAGGGAACGGCCGGCGGCCAGCTCCGCCTCCACCAGAACCGAGAAATGCTCCTCGTACCAGAAGGAGTGGCATTCGCCGAGGTCGTCGAGCACCTCGACGCGCTCGGCGGACAGTGGGTCCTCGGGGAGATCTGCGGCGAGGATCCCGGCGAGAAGCAGTGTCCGCGTCCGGAACTCGGATGCATCCTCGATGCGGTGGTAACGCTCGACCAGGGAACGGGCGAGGCTGCGACGACGCTCTTGAGGGAGATCACGCAGCTGGTCCAGAAGCTGCACCGACCAGCCGACGCCCCGGTAGCCGCTGTCGGTGACTCCCATGGCGTTGAGAGTCCTGTCCGCGAGCTCGATGTCACCCGCGGCGATGTGGTTGGGAACACCTTCCATCTCGCTCAACTCCCCACCAGCGGAACCAGCTTCAGGAACGTCACCTCGGTGTCCTCGGGCTGGGCCAGGCCCTGGAACACCTCGGTCGGCCGCGCGTTGTAGTTGGCCACCTTCTGGAAGACCCGCCGCCGGATCAGCTCACGCACGGTCAGCCGCTCTTCGGCGATCTCCAGCTCCCAGCCGTCGGAGCGGCCACCTCTGGTTGTCCCGTCGACGAGAATCATCTTTCTCATGCCGACTGACACTAGGGGACCTCTCTGACATCGGGCTCAGCCAGCGGGCCGAGGCGGGGCTCGTGCTCCGGCTGAGGGGCGGTATACGAGTTCGATGGCGTTATGCAAAGGGCCGTCCGGTGGTGTGGGTGGCGCCCCACTCCTCGTCGCGCACACCGCGCACGATCTCCTTCGGCGACAGATGCGGCTGGGGGCCAGCAACGGGTCCGTCCGCCCGAGCATCCGGCGAAACCCGCGCCCCACGGTGGCCAAGACCAACTCCGATTACCGGGTGGTGCCTGAGGGAGGGTATGAAACGCCAGCTCCAGCTCTTCGATCGGTGAACGGGCCCCAAGGGAAATGGACGGGGAGCAGGGGCGCATGGGCACCTCCATGAGTCGGCGAACTGTTCGCGCCGTCAGTTCTGCCGAGCCCCGGACCCTCAGCGCGCCGCTACCCGCCCGCCGGCGCGGAGGCGGACCGCCGCGTACGAACCACCCCTACTGGCTCGCCTCACCTACCAGCATCGAGGCATGGTTCGAGGGCGCAGGAGTCGAACATGCAGAACTTCCTGTTTTCCGCCTCCCGAAGACGGGATACGAGTGGCTTTGTTCACCGAGAACCGACAGCACCAGTACATGAGAGGGGGAGGTGTCGGCGGCGCGTCGTGGTCGATGTTCATGAGGAACGCCAGCGCCGCCAGCGCGCCCCGCCGTCGCAGGGCCTCGCCTCGGGAAGACGTGATGAGGCCCCAAGCAGCTCTGCGCAGTATTCCGACTCCTTGGCATCCGGCCACGGGGCCCGCGAAAAAACCCGTTGGGGTGAACACGCGACCGCTGCTACGTTTCCGGAGGCCGTGCTGGAGAACGAGGAGGTGGTACCCGTGAACGCAGTATCGACATGGGTGCTCTTCCCTGGGGTCACGGTCGGGCGATAGGTCGTCCGGGAGCGCCGCTCTGAGCACTCCCGAAAGGCACGACCATGCACTTCACTTCTGAACAGCGTCTCGACGACGCGGTCCTCGAGCGCGCGTTCACCCTCGGCGAGATCCCCGGCCTCCTGTGGACGCCCGCGTCCGCACCGGCGCCGCTGATCCTGATAGGCCACCCCCCGCTCGGACTGCGCAAGATGTACCCCCGGCTGGCGGGGAGGGCCCGGTACTACGCGGCGGAGTACGGTTTCGCCGCGGCCACCATCGAACTCCCCGGGAGCGGTGAACGGCCCCGTTGGGCCGCCGCCGAGCGGGCCCGTGCCGACCTGCGCCGGGCGATGGAGGCTGGCGAGCCGGTCGGCGACGAGATCGTCGACGCCCTCGTCCTCCCGCTGGTCGAAAAGGCGGTCCCGGAATGGCAGGCCGCCCTGGACGCCCTCCTTTCGCTGCCGGAGATCGGCGGCCCGGTCGGGTTCGAGGGGGGAGTGATCTCCATCGGCGTCCGCCTTGCCGTGGTCGAGCCGCGCGTCGCGGTCGCCGGCTTCTTCGCCGGGAGCTTCGTCCCCGCCGCCATGTTCGAGGAGGCCCGCCAGGTCACCATTCCGCTGCGGGTCCTGTTGCAGTGGGACGACGAAGGGAACGACCGGCAGGCGGCCCTGGACCTGTTCGACGCCTTCGGCTCCAAGGAGAAGTCCCTGCACGCCAATCTCGGCGGGCACACCGGCGTCCCGCGGTCCGAGATGGAGGACGGGGCCCGGTTCTTCGCCCGGCACCTGAAGTGAGGCCGGGCCGTCAGGCCACCAGCAGACGGTAAGCCGTGTTGGCCAGGGTGCTGCTCGTCGAGGGCAGGTCCCGGCGCTCCTCTGCTGTCTATGCCGCGGGCCCCTGCCAACTCGGCAGGGGCCGCGCTGCCCGAAGCCATGAACATCTGGCGCTTGAGCATCTTGATCCGGTTGACGTGTCCTTCGACGACGCCACAGTTCCAGAGCAGGGTCAGACCCGCGATGACGGCGTCGCGGTCTCGGTCGATGCCGGCTGCGAGAGTGTGGAGGCTGGGCAGGTCGTCCTGCCGGACGGCGTCGAGCCACTGCGGGAGTCGTTCGCCCTGGCGCTCGGTGAGCATCTGGGCGAAGGACCGGACGTGGCGGGTGAGGGCGTCGAGTTCGGGGCAGTGCGTGCGGACGGTCTTGAGCTGGAGCTGCTCGGTCTCGGTGAGGGCTTCCGGGCGGCGGAGGATCCATCCGGCGACGGTCCGGGGCGAGGGCGGCCGGGCGGTCACCGGTCGCGGGGAGGTGCGTTTCTCGCGCAGGTAGGCGCGAACGCGCTGGTAGCTGCCCTTGTAGCCGAGTGGCACGATCTCCTCCCACAGCTTCCAGGCGTTGGTGCAGCCCTCGCTCCAGCGGTCGTCGAGGTAGGGCTTGTAGTCGTCGAGGACCGAGGGTCGGTTCTGCCACTGCCCGGTGAACAGTCCCTCCGGTCTCGTAGCGTCGGCGAACTGCTTGACGGTGCGGTAGGTCATCCCGAGCTGCCGCTGGACCGAGCGGCGGCTATGCCCTGCCTTCAGCAGGGCGTGGACGGCGGCGTGCCGGGCCCGGGTGCGATCGGCGAACCGGTGCCCTCTCGGCCAGGGTGAGCCGAAGGGGTCTGCGGCCGGGGCGGGCATCGGTGCCGGAGCGGTGGGAACCAGTACCCTCTGGCACAACCTCAGCGAGGCCGCCGAGAAGTGCGTACCGGCACCGAGGCTGCTTACGTCCCACGCCGGTCCAGCCGGAGGAACCGCAGGCGGAGCCGGCCGCGTGGTCGCCCTGGCCGACCGGGCACCAGTTCGCCGAACGCACTCGCGCCAAGCACGTCACCATTCACGCTCTCCTCGCCGCCGGTCACAGCAAGCGGTCCGTCGCCCGGCAGTTAACGCGGAGCCGCCCTCCACCCGCTCATCCCCAGGCTCGCTTCCGCGCTAGGCCCCCGGCTGCTCGTACTTCGGTGCCCCCGCAGCCGGGGGCACCGATGGATTCCACTGTGTGACCGCGCATAACCCGTTGCCTGGACAGGTGGGGGTAGCCCACGATGCCCGGATGCGCTTCTCGATCAATATCCCGAACTTCGGCGACTTCGCCGACCCCCGAAACGTGGCGACCGTAGCGGCGGCAGCCGAGGAGTCCGGGTGGGACGGGCTCTTCGTCTGGGACCACGTCCATTACCGGGGGTACTCGGGGCGGCCCTTCGGGGACGCGTGGATGCTGCTGACCGCGGCCGCACTCGCGACGTCACGGATCCGGGTGGGGACGCTGCTCACTCCGGTAGCTCGCTGTCGGCCGCAGCAACTCGCGCGGCAGGTGGCCACCTTGGACAACCTCAGCGGAGGCAGGGTCGTCTTCGCCGCGGGGCTGGGTGGGCCGGTCGAGGACGAGTACGGCAGCTTCGGCGACTCCACCGATCGACGTGTGCTCGCCGAGCGACTGGACGAAGGGCTGGAGTTGTTGGGGCGGTTCTGGACGGGCGAGGCCGTCGACCATCACGGTCGGCACTACCAGGCGCGGAACGTGAGCCTGCAGCCCGCCACCGTGCAGCGGCCCCGGCCGCCGGTGTGGATCGGGGGATTCTGGCCGAACCGTCCGCCCATGCGACGGGCCGCGCGGTGGGACGGCGCGGTTCCTCTGTTCAAGAACGCCCTGCATGGATACCCGCCGGACCGCGAGGACGTGCGGGAGTTGATCACCTATGTGCGCGATCATCGAGAAGGCGACACCCAGCGCCCCTTCGACCTCGTAGTCGGCGGCGCCACTCCGGCGGACGCTGCCAAGGCCAAGGATGTGATCGGCCCGCTGCGCGACGCGGGTGCCACCTGGTGGGACGAAAGGCAACTCGATCCCGGCCCCGATGTGGACTGCCTGGCTCCGGTGCTGCGGCGCATCGAGGCGGGGCCACCGGTACTCGATTAGGCGCCCCACATCAAGACGCAGGTGCCAGCCTGTCAGGGGTCGGTGGCAGAACTCAGGCATCTCCCCGCAGAAGAGCTACACCCAGCTGGGTTCACCCCGAAGACTGGAAGCAATGGGGCGCGCACCTCAACCGTCTTCGCAAAGTGCTTGTCCCAGTGCCTCCCACTCTCGCGCACTTCGATATCGAGCCATAACACAGCGTTACTCGCCACAAGAAGTGGACCAGAGCCCAATCTCGTGGACAAAGCCAGAGCGAACGTCTGCCGGAATGGCTCGACGCCGTCCGGCAGGACGATCTGCCACTCATCCACACCCTGGCTGCAGGCATCGACCGCGACCGTGATGCTGTCACGGCCGGCCTCACCCTGCCCTGGAAATCTGGCGTCGTCGAAGGACACGTCAACCGGATCAAGATGCTCAAGCGACAGATGTTCGGCCGCGCAGGCTTCGATCTCCTCCGCAAGCGTGTCCTGCTCCACTCATAGGACATCGCCTTTTGATGGCTTCCGCGCCCTTCGTGGGTGCTGGCAGTCCAGGCTTAGGCCGCCATGCAGCGGCCCAGCTCGCGTGACTTCCGCAGAAGGCAGCCGTCCAGCCCCTTCAGAGGAATCCGGGGCCGTCGGCACCTGAACATCCTTGAGGCCGCCGACCTCAGCGAAGCCCAAAATGCAAGGGAACTATAATCATGGCGTCCCGTGTTACCGGTGCCGTTACGCAGCGGAATGCGCGAAGAGTGCGGATTTGGACCATCCACTCACGGTCGCCGGCCCCAGCGGAGGCCAGGCGGCAATTCGATGACTGCGAGCGACGCATCCTCAGCTACCGGGCCGCGCTCGATGCGGGAACGAACCCGGCATTGGTCACTGGCTGGATCAAAGAGGCCCAGCGGGAAAAAGACGCCGCCGAGCGGCGGCTGCGTGCGCGTCAGGAACCCGAGCCGACAGCTCGCATCTCTGAAGCGGTCTTGGCTGACATGATCCGCACGTTGGGTGGTATGACACACAGACTGCTTGCGGCTGACCCGGGTCGAAAGCAGCCGCTCTACGAAGCGCTCGGTCTCTCTCACGGCCGCGTCCGGGTGGGGTGAGGAAGCCTTGGCGAGTGAGGCGTCCGAGGCGGCTGCGGGTGACGTTCACGGCCGGGTCATCGGTGGGCGGGCCGGGTGGTTCGTGCAGTTCGCGGACCGGAACGCCTGGTCGGGATGCTGGTTGAAGGCGTGCACGATCTGCTGGCAGGCGGTGGACATCTGCGGTTCCGCCCGTCTCGGCCGGGAGACGTTCGGCGGTGACCTTGCGGGTGGTGTTCAGGTTGACGAGACGGACCGTATCGTCTAACTTCTTGTTCGTCGGCTGGCAGTTGGTGCTCCTTCTGCTTGCCGCGCGATCCTGTTCGCCCAGCAAAGGACTGCTCTTGCACCGTGCTTCCGTCGACACCACCGTCACTGCTTCTCCTCTCACGACGTCTCAGATCGCTCTTGCCGAGGTGACCAAGCACTACGGCGACCGCATGGTGCTGGACCGCGTGTCTCTCACTGTCCGGCCGGGCGAAAAGGTCGGGATCGTCGGGGACAACGGCTCCGGGAAGTCCACGCTCCTGCGGCTGCTAGCAGGACAGGAGCCTGTCGACAACGGCAGCCTGACCGTCATAGCACCGGGTGGGATCGGCCACCTTCGCCAGACTCTCGATCTGCCCCGTTCGGCGCGCGTGGGCGATGCCGTGGATCACGTACTGGGCGAACTGCGCGCCCTGGAGCACCGTATTCGTGTCGCCGAGGCCACACTGGGCACGGCTGGCACTGCTGAGTTCGAGCGCTACGCCGCACTGGTGGCCGAGTTCGATGCGCGGGGCGGGCACGGATCGGATCGCCGGGTCGAGGTGAGCCTGCGCCGGCTCGGCGAGCACGTGCCGCTGGACCGGGAGCGTGTGCTGAGCACCCTCTCCGGAGGGCAGCGCTCCCGGCTCGCGCTCGCCGCGACCCTGGCCTTGGCCCCCGAACTGCTGCTGCTCGACGAGCCGACCAACGATCTGGACGACGAGGCCGTGGCCTGGCTCGAAGGACATCTGCGCCGTCATCGGGGCACGGTCATCGTGGCCACGCACGATCGGGCGTTCCTGGAACGCGTCACCGACACCATCCTGGAAGTGGACCACGATCAGCGCACGGTACGGCGCTACGGCAATGGATACGCAGGTTTTCTCGCCGCCAAGGCGGCGGCCCGGGCCCGGTGGGTGTGGGAACACGAGCAGTGGTGCAATGAGGTCGCCCGGCAGGAACACCTTGCCGACTCCGGTATCGGGCTGCTGGCCGAGATCCCCCGCAAGGGGCCGTGGGCGTTCAGCGGCGCCGGCGCTTTTCGAGCGCGCTCGCGGGCACACGGTGCACAAAGCCGCATCCGGAACGCACGCGAGCGGTTGCAACGGCTCACGGAGCACCCCGTGCCGCCACCTCCGCAGCCACTGCGGTTCACAGGCCGCGTCGAAGGCACGCCGACCGCCGAGGAAACATCAACAGCAGCGCACCTGGAAGGCGTCCTGGTCAAAGGGCAGTTGTACGTTCCGTCCCTGAAACTCGCCCCTGGTGACCGACTCCTCGTCACCGGCGCCAACGGTGTCGGCAAAAGCACCCTTCTCCAGCTGCTGGCAGGGGAGCTGACGCCTGACGCCGGTATCGTGCGCCGACCGCGCCGGGTTGGATTCCTACGTCAGCAAAGCGCGCCCGACGACGCCTTCGATGCCCGAACGCTGCTCGCGGCATTCGCAGCGGACAGGGCGGGGCAGCCCGACGAGCACGCCGACGCACTCCTTGCGCTCGGCCTGTTCCGCGCCGCCGACCTCGCTGTTCCCGTACGGAACCTGTCCGTCGGGCAGCGCCGCAAGCTCGAACTGGCCCGGCTCGTGACGGCCGGCCCACTCGATCTGCTACTGCTCGACGAGCCGACGAACCACTTGTCCCCCGCCTTGGTGGAAGAGATCGAGGCAGCCCTGGCCCGCTACACCGGCACGCTGGTCGTGGTGACGCACGACCGGCTCCTGCGCGAACGCTTCCACGGGCCCCGCCTGGAACTACCCATGGCCGCCGAGAAGACGCACCAGAACTGACAGCCTTGACCCGCCCAACCGTCCGCGCCGAATGGCCGCTCGAGGGCGGGACGTACGCGACCTGCCAGGAGTTCGCCGACATGGGAGGGATCCTGGCGACGAGCGGCTTCATCCCGGCCGACGGCTCTTTCCCGGCTCACCTCCTCCCGGTCCGTCCTTGATCCGCCGGAGACGCCGTAGGGGTCAGCGACAGCCACGCCCGGCCGTCGTCGAGGGAGGCGAGGAAGGAGGCGAGCCGGTCGGGGGTGCAGTCGATGGCGCGGTAGCCCCAGTCCAGGCCGAGCGCCACATAGGCGGCGCGGTGCAGCACCGTGCCGACGCCCGTGCCCAGGGCGTCTACCAGGGGGTGTACGCCGCCGGATTCTCCGCCGTCACCATGGCGGCGCCGACGCTGATCACGTTCACCGCGATCGAGCACGGCACGGCCGGCCGTTTCCCGAACGAATACGCCCTTGCCAACAGCATCCAGCATCCGCTGAACGTCTACGTCCGCGAGGCCGACCTCGTCGACCCGCTGGACACCTGGCTGGCGAGCGCCTTCGCGCCGGTGCAGGTCGAGCACTCCCGCACCATGTTGGCGACGTGCCCTGACCGAGTGTGACCGAAAGCTTACTGAGTGGGATCGTCCGGGGATGCTCCGTCCAGGGGCGAGCCCGAGAGAACGGCAACGGCGGCTCCCGGCTCCCGGCTCCCGGCTCCGAGGAGAGCTTGGAGCCGGGAGCCGCCGGGGTGAGCGTGGCGGGTGACGCTTGCGTCAGGCGTCGTCGTCCCCGTCCGGCTGCCCGTCCTCGAAGTACTGCGTCGGAGCCGCGGGCAGCGCCGTCATCCGCGGCAGCAGCTGCGCGGCGAGCAGTGTAGAGAGCGCCGAGGTGTCACCGCTGCCGCCGTCGGTGCGTACGACCACCGGCTGCGGTGCCTTCGACGCCAGCTCCGCGCCCACTTCGAGGCGGCGGCGGGCCAGCTCGTACTGAAGCACCGCGCGGTTGTCGCGGTAGGCCTTGGCCAGGGCGCGCTGGGCGCGGGCCTCGTTCTCGGCGGAGATCAGGCCGCTGCGACCGCGGGTCTCGATCTCGAAACGGACCCGTTGGGCGTTGGTCTCCTGCTCCTCCAGCAGCTGGGCAACCTGTTCGCGGGCGTTGTTGAGCGCGGCCTTCACCTCGACGATGCGCGCGTCGCGCACCTTCTTGGCCCGCTCGATGTCCATGCCGAGGCTGTCGATACGGCGCTTGCGGGTCAGCCCCCACTCCTGCTCGTACGCCGTGCGCTCCTTGGCGACCCGCTCCCTGGTCGCCAGGTGCTGCTGATACTGCGTCGGCAGCTGGACGTCCGGGATGTTGGAGCCGGTGATGCGCACGCCGTAGCGCTCCAGCTGCCGGTTGAGCAGCTCCTGCATGTCGGCCACGTCCGAGCCGCGCAGGTCGTACGCCCGCTCGGTGCGCATCTGGCGGGCGCGCTGGCGGATGGCGTCCTGGACGGCGCTGGACAGGACCAGGTCGAAGTTGCCCGCGCCGATCGTGCGAACGAACCGGACCGCGTCCGTGATGCGGAACTTCAGGAAGAACTCGATCGACCGCAGCGGGACGTTCTCCTGCGTGGGGCAGGCCATCACGGGGGCGGAGTACGGGATCTCGGTGGCCGTGTCGACCACGAAGTCCACCTTCGACCAGGGGTGCCAGAGGTAGTGGCGGCCGGCGTCCAGGGTGCGGGTGACCGCGCCGTAGCGGGTCAGGACACCGTTGGTGCCCTGCTCGATCTCGACGATCGAGGAGCGCCACCACCACAGTGCGCCGATGATCAGGAGCAGGCCGCCGGCCGCGTAGGCGAGCCCGGCGAGTGTGCCGTAGGCGAGGTCCGCCGCGCCGTCGGAGTCCGCCTCGCGCAGCGACAGCATCATGCCCATGAGCAGCGCGAACAGGCCGAGCCACAGGGGCAGCATCCACCAAAGCCTGCGCCGGTGGCGGGGGATGATGACCGGGATCAGCGTGCCGGCCTCGCCGCCGCGCAGCAGCTGGGCGATGTCGCTCCAGGGCGCGACCGCCTCGGAGATGACCGACCTGCGGTTCATACGTGCGGTACTCACTGACCGCCCTCCTCGGAGAAGTCGGGAATCTCGGACGCCTTCGCCTGCTCGGCGGTCTCTTGGCCGGTCGAAGTGCCCGTCGGTGCTCCGCTCTCGGCCGCCGGCACGGTGGGCCGCTCGGCCTGGAGCAGCACCACGATCTCTTCCTCACGCCCGGCGATACGGTCGCCGATCGCGGCGAGCTGCCCGCGCATGGCGGCCATGTCCGCCTCGCTGAACAGCTCCTCGCCGCGTTCGCCGACCATCTCCCGGGCCAGCTGCAGGAAGTCGACCCCGGCGCCGTCGCCGTCCGCCGAGCCGCCGATGCGGACGAGGCGCGGCAGATGGTCCGCGACCTGCTCAAGGGTGTCGAGGATCTGCTGCTGGTAGCGGTACTCGAGGATCTCGGGAGCCTCGGCCGCGGTGACCGCGCGGATGTCGAGGGCCTGTGCCTCCAGCAGCGCCGCGTTGGCCTTCGCCTCGGACTCGGCCTGTACGTAGCGCTGGCGGGCAAGGGCCTGGGCGCGGTTGGTCTCACGCTCCACGGCGGTGTCCATCTGGGCCTGGTACTGCGCGATGTCGGCGTGGATCGCGGAGAGCGTCTCGTGGCTGGTCGCCAGCTCCTTGCTCAGGTCGCCCTCGTCCTGCTCCTTGCGGAGCATCAGCGCGTACTCGTGGGTGTACGCCTCCTTCGCCATCCGCACCATCTCCGGGGCGGCCAGGTCCATCCGGTAGTTGCGGTCGGACGGCTCCGCATGCGTGATGTTGGCGTTGGTCAGCTCGACCGCGGGCCGGAACTGCTGGTTCAGCTGCTCAAGGAGCCGACTGGTGTCCTCGCCGACCATGTCGTAGATCCCGGCGGCCTCCTGCTCGTAGATGAGGCTGCGGATCGTCTCGCTCACCGCGTTGCTCAGCTTTTCCTCGAAGCCGCGTACCGCACCCAGTGTGTAGACGAACTCGGTCGCGTCGCTGATCCGGAACTGGATGAACAGGTCGATCGAGGCCTTCACGCCACCCTTGGTCGGCGCCTCGCGCACCGGCGCGTTGAACGGGTACTCGCGGGTGGTGTTGAGGATGTACGAGACCCGCTTCCACGGGCTGATCAGGATCACCCGGCCGGGGCCGACGACCTTCTCCAGCTTCCCGAAGCGCGTGATCAGCGCCTGGCAGCCGTCCGGGACCATCACCATCCCCTGTCGCCACCACACGAAGGCGACCGCGACCAGGGAGATGACCCAGTAGTGCAGCCCGAAGAGCGGGTTGGTCAGCGGGGAGTCGTCCACCGTCGACACGACCGCGGTGCCCACCGCGCCCAGGACGAGCAGCGACAACACCGGGAGCATGCTCAGGAACGAACGGCCCTTCGGGAGCACCATCGGGCAGATCGCATGGACCTGCTCGCCGCCTTCACGCTGCTGCTCGCTCTGGTTGAGCGCCTCGCCGGCCTCGTCGAGAGAGACGGTCTTCTGCGCCATGACCGTGGCGATGGAGCCGCCCTGTTCCCTCGCGGCCGGAAAGTCGGCGGGGTCCATGCCTTCTTCCTCCGGCGTGTACGACTCCTCGTCGGCGTCGTTCCGCCCCTGGCCGGCCTGTCCCCGGCTCTGCGGTCGGCCGGCCGGCCGACCCGTGCGCTGGCGGACTTCCTCCTCGGCCGCCTGCCGGGGATCGGCACCGGAGGCCACCGCTGAGGCCACCCTCCGTAGGCTCTGCGCCCTCACTCGTGCCATCGTTCCCCCTCTTTCCATGCTCTTCTCGTGCTCGTATTACTGGCCTGGCCCGTATTACTGGCTGGGTGCCCTGTACGCCTTGTACGCTCTCTTGATCGTGTTCCTGGTTCCAGTCATCCCACACCACAGGCGGCGGGAAAAGGACGGCTCCGCCGATCATGACCATACTAATGAATATCGTGATAGCGCTGATGGAGAAGGGCCCTGAAACCGGCCCTTGACCACTCCCGGGCCGACCCTGAAACCGCGGTGAGGCCGGTCAGCCACAGGGGCTGGCCCATGAACACGCCCTCGGATGTGCTGTCGGCGCTGGTCATGCCTTCCGTCATCCACGGGACGATGCCCGTCCACCAGCCGACGGCGGCGGCGCTGCCGTCGTAGGCGACCTGGGGGCGGCGGGGAGCGCACGGGCGGCGGGCGCCGCCTTGGTCGGCGCCACTATGATCGGGATCTTCGTGATCTGGGTACCCCCGATGATCATTCGTGCAAGGCCTCAGAATTCGTGGACTCGTACTCACGCGACGCATGCTGCAAACTTCGGGTAACTGCTCTCGTCGTCCTCCTATTCGGAGCCTCCTCTCGGCCGCTCGTCGGGCCGGTAGCTCGGTCCGTTCATGATCACCTGGTGGCTGGTGTTGATCAGCCTTGCCGTTTCAGTTGGGGCTGCTGGGCGGCTGAGTGGTGTTGTTTGAGGCCGTGTCGGCCGGTGGACATGGTGAGGGCCCGACGCGGGGTCGCGTTCTCCGAGGTCCTTGAGGCCGAGGTGACCGGGTGACGGGAAGCCAGCTGGCGGGGCGGGGCAGTGCGGCCAATCGGTGGAATGCGGCCGCGAGCTCATTCCGCCAGGGCCAGGTCACCGATATTCGAAGGTGGATGCGGCGGCCGCCCCGGGTGATCCGGGCGGCGACGTGCCAGGATCCGGGTTGGTGCGCACCGTGTCTTCCAGAGTGGAGGGAGTGGGCCGGACAGTCGCTCCGGGCTTGGAACCGCGTGTGGGAGAGGGCCCTCCGTCAGTGCGGGCTGCCCGACGCCCGCAAGGACGGAGGCCGAGAGGAGCACAAGGACGCTATGGGATCACTGACCTGACCTGAGCGACGCTTTCCTTGGACCTCCGCTCGCGCGGAGGTGCCCCGATAGACGGCGAGACGGTCATTGTGGACTGGAAGTCCTCTCCGCGCGAGCGGAGGCGAGCAATTGTCAAGACCTGTGGATGGGAGCCGCACCGACCCAGCGGTGATAGGCGTCTACGTCGACGTTGCTGCCGCACACGATGGTGACTATGTGTCGGCCAGCGAAGCGGTCACGGTCTTCGAGGATCGCCGCGATACCGAGCGCGGCCGACGGTTCGACGACGAGGCCAGCGTGGTCGAGGAGCATGCGCATACCGGCAGTGATCGACGCCTCCTGGACCAGGACGGCGTCGTCAGCGACCAGGAGGAGGTCGTCCAGGACGGCTGGGATGGGACGCCGGCCAGCGACGCCGTCAGCGATGGTGTTGGTCGAGTCGGTGGTGACGACGCGCCGTTGGCGCCACGAGTGTGTCAGCGCCGGTGCGCCCAGCGGCTGGACGCAGATCACCTCGACCTCGGGTGCCCAGGTCTTCACCACATGACCCACGCCGGTGGCCAGCGCCCCGCCGCCGAGTGCGATCAGGACGGTGTCGAACGACGGCGCGGTGTCCACCAGTTCCAGGCCGATGGTCGCCGCGCCCTCGCAGGTCTCGATGTCCAGGCTGTCTTCGACCAGCCGGATGCCGTCGTACCGCGCGACGGCCGCCGCCCGCTCGCGAGCCATCTCATGGTCGCCGTCCACCAGCTCCAGCCTGGCGTCCAATGCGCGGATGCGATCAAGCTTGGCCGCAGTCGCAAAGCGGGATGCCACGACGGTGACGTCGAGCCCCCGGTCACGACCGGACCAGGCGAGGGCCTGGCCAAGGTTGCCCGCGCTGGCGCACACCACGGCTTGCGGGCCATTCTCCGTGAGCAGGCTCGCGACTACCTCGGTGCCGCGGGCCTTGAAGCTGCGGACCGGGTTCGCCGTTTCGAGCTTGATGCTCACCGTGCACCCGAGGTCGGGCTCCAGCGCCTCGCAGCGGTACAGCGGAGTGTCGAGAAAAATCGGGTCGATTACCTGGCGGGCCGCTCGGATCCGAGCAGTGTCGAGGCGCGTCTCCTGCACGACATAGCAGTGTATAGCGCAGCCGACGCTGTTCCATAGAGTAGTTGTCAATTCCTGCTGGTCGGTGGAGGTTGATCAGGCTGCGTGAGCCTCGGGGCGCGTTCGACGAGGTGGCCGCGTTCGAAGCGGGCTCCGGCGTGGACGAGGGCAACGAGGTGGGGTGCGTTCAAGGATCGCCAGCGTGCCTGGGCGGACTCGACGAGTGTGAAGACCATCGCGAGAGCGGCGGCCGCGCTGCCTGCCCCCTTGGTGACCTTGGTCCGCAAGCGCACCATCGCGAAGGTCGATTCGATGGGATTCGTCGTCCGCAGATGGATCCAGTTCGGCGGGGAAGTCGTAGAAAGCCAGCAGCTCGTCGACGTCATCGGTGATGTTCTTGACGGCCTTGGGCCACTTCGCGCCACCTGGTCTGAGTACGCGTGGGGCTTCGTCGAGGGCCGCGTCGGAGTAGGAGACCGTGCACAGGACGAACGAGAACACCGCGGCGTCGAAGCTCTCTCCGGGCACGGCAATTTTCTCGGCACCGCCATCGACGACATGGATCGGAACGGGCGCCTGCTGCGCGGAGGCTTCTGCGAGTCGCCTCAGGTGTGGTTCGGGTTCGACGGCGAGTACGCGGGTGACGGTGGCCGGGTAGTGGGTGCAGTTCGCGCCGTCCCCCGCACCGATCTCGATGACCTCGCCGGTGAGTCCGGCGAGGAGGGTGCGGCGGTGTTCGGCCATGCCTGCTTGTTCCATGGCCTTGCTCATGCGGGGGTACAGCCGCGCGAAGACGGGGTGGGTCATGTCGATCACCAGGCCACGGCGGCGGGGTCGTGGTTGGCGGCGCCGTTGTCCAGCATTACGAGGTCCCCGGCGTGGATGGTGACGCCGCCGATGTCGAAGTCGGTGCGGGCGTAGCGGGGTATGCCTCCGCCGCCTTTGCCTGGGGCTCGCAGGATTTCTTCGACAGCATCCGGGATCCGGTCGGGGGATTCTGCCAGGGCCTGCCACTGGTCCGGGTGAGAGAGCAGCAGCAGTGCGCCGAAGCCGAGTTGGACGACGGTGGTCTCATGGCCGGCGAACAGCAGGGCCATCGCCAGCATGGCGATCTCGTCGTCGCCGACCCCGTCGGTCGCGCAGAGACGTGAGATCACGTCGTCACGACCTGCACCTTCCGTGACACCTGGACGGAACCAACGCAGCATCCCGTAGCCGTAGCTGCGGCAGGTCAGCGGGCTGGAATGCCCAAGCGCCAGATCCCGCAGAAACGCGGTGACCGGCTCGATCTCGACCCCCGCCGCATCGAACACCGCATACGGCGGAGGTGCCCGATTGACCTCCACGACGCGTCCGAGGCGGCGGATGGCCCGTCGGCCTTCCATCAACTCATCACGCACGTCCATCACTTCCTCCTTGTTCGCGGCCTACTGCGCCGTGAGCAACGAGGTGAGGATGGTGCAGTGAACGGTGCAGTCCCTCCCCGCGAGCCAGCGGGCGAGTCCGGCCCGCCGGTCGGCGGGACGGTCGGACAGGTCATGGACGACCTCGTGGCCACAGAGGTGTTCTTCGCGCTCGGCACGTCTCATGCGGACATGCCGTCTGATGCGAGCGGGGTGTCTGGGCTGGGGCTTGAGGAGCCGGATCTCCAGAAGGCGAGTCATCAGGGCCCCGCGTGTACCTGGCACGCCCACAGGCTGGGCGTCTGGGGATAGGTGTCGCGCAGGGTGCGTACGGCGCGGTGCAGGGCCTCGGCGGTGCGGGCGACGTTGAGTGTGCCGTCGCCCGTGTTCAGGGTGTCGTACACGCTGAGCGCGACTTCCGCTCCGATCACGTCGTCGACGTGCCACAGGGAGCCGACGACATGGGGGAAACCAGCCATCTGGAAGGCGCTGACGATGTGGACGGCCTCGTCGGCGAGTTCGGGGCTGGTGCGCAGGGTGTCGCAGGCGGACAGGTAGGCGAGCCGGACCGACGGCAGCCGCAGCCGGGCCAGGTCGCGGGCGGTCAGCGGGCGTTCGGTGTGATCGTGCAGGACGAGCCGGCTGCCGGAGGCGCGTTCCAGGTCGCCCAGGGCGTGGCAGGCGAAGTGGGCGTAGGCGTGGCGGGGCAGGGCCGAGACGACCGCGGAGTGTGTGGCGGAGGCGTCCGCCAGCAGTGTGGCTTGGGGGAGCAGGCGGGCCAGGTGGTCGGCCTCGCGGCGTGCGCCGGGGAGCGGGGCCTGTCCGGTGGCCTGCGCGACGCTAACGACGAGGGTTCCGGTGCCCGCCGGGCCGGCGGTGCGTCGGCGGGCGTGGTGCAGGGCGCGCAGGGTCGGCGTGTACGAGGAGATCACCCGGTCCAGGGCGCCCGGAGCGGCACCTGCGGGCGCCGCCGCGTGCAGCGGCAGCGTGCCCAGGAGGCCGCCGGGCGACCACCACACGCGGGTTGCCGCGGGGAGACGGTCGAGGGCCGGGCCGGTGACCGCCTGCCACAGCCAGGCGAGGGTTTCCCGTACGTCCTGCTGCGCGCGCTGCGACTGCTTGCGGGAGGTTCCGGGTGTCCCGATGCGGATCAGGGCGTCCTGGAAGGTCCGTCGACGTGTTGCCGTCGTCCGTGGGTCGAGGCCCGGGAGCGGAACGGCGTCGATGGAGTGCTCGGTGACGACAAGGGCGTCGCTGCCGTACGGGGAGACGTTGACCAGGACCACCGGGCCCGCCGCGGCTGTGGCGCGCAGTTCGTTTTCGTCCCAGTCCCGCATCGGACGCAGCAGGCCCAGTTCGGGGTGCTCGGCGCGGATCCGGGTGGTGAGGTCCCGCCACTCGGCGGCCAGTCGCTGCCGTACATCGGCACGGGCGTCGGCGGGGTCGGACGGTTCCTCCGTCAGGAACTCCCGGCTGTCGGTCGCCGTGTCGAGGGCCTCCCGGAGCTCCTCGAAGCGGTCGGCGAGGCCGGGGGCCCTCTCCCGGAGCCGCGTCAGATCGCTGTCGGCGTCGAAGGCGTGGGAGAGGATCACGCCCCTCGCCTGTTCGAGCAGTCCGACCGCGAGCCCGGGCCGGCCGCAGCGCACCGCGCAGGCAGCGGCGGCGGCGCCCAGCCCGACGGTACGGCTCAGCAGGAACTCCTGGTCGTCGCGGACGAGATGGCGGGGCGCGACCGAGTGCAGCAGGTCGACCGCCACGACATAGCCGTCCAGGGCGCCGCCCCAGTCACCCAGCTCCGCTCGGACCTCGCCCCAGGACCGCGCGGCGTCCAGGCGCAGGACGGGCGCGCACTGCTGCTCCAGGGCCGCTTGCCGGAACCGCTCGGCCGCTTCGACCAGATCGGCTGGGCGGCGACGGCGGCGGGGCCCCAGGTCGCGCAGGGCGCCGCCGAGGTTCGACAGGCGCTGCGTGCGTGTGGGGTGGCCGGGCGGAGTGGCCTCGACCGCCCGGCGGTACAGCGCGATCGCCTCGTCCCGGGCGGCCGACGACAGCAGGGTGCGGGGGCTCAGGAGCCGTGCGCCTGCGGCCACCGTGAGGGAACGGGGCAGGTCGGGGGAGTTGGGGGGCAGCGCCGCGATCACCGCGTCGGTCAGTTCGCGGGCCTCGCGGGCCTCGCCGATCCGCATCGTCTTCGAGAGGCGGATCATCAGGGCGACGGCCAGGTTGTGGCGGCGTCGGGGCAGCTTCGGATCGCCCTCCGGAGTGAGGGCGAGCGCCTCCCTCAAGAGCCGTACCGCCTCGTCGAGTCGGGCGACGGGGTCGGGGACACGCTCGAAGCCCGCTATGAGGCTGAGCCCGGTCGAGCTCAGCAGCGCCGCCCGGTGCGTGGGGCCCATGCCGGGCAGTTCGAAGGCCCGTCGTCGGCACTCCTGGGTCTCTCGCAGGTCGTCGCCGTCCTCGGTCAGCTGGTGCCGCAGATTCAACGCGGCACCGAGGTTGAGCAGCCGCAGTCCGAGCGACCCGTGCCCCTCCCGGGTGAGTGTCACCGACTCCCGATGAGCCAGCACGGCCTCGTTCAACTCCGACGGCTTTCCCGAGCGTTGGTAGCAGGCGATCAACACCAGGCCCAGGTCGTCGAGCGCCGCGGGACGGTCCGGGTGGCCCGGCGGCATGAGCGCCTCGGCGTACCGCAGTTGGCGTAGCGCCTCGTCCAGATCCGCCCCGTTCGCCTTCGGGTCGAGTAGGTAGCGGTTGTACAGGGCCATCGCGGGAGCGATGAGCGGAAGTTGCGGGCCGTCCGCCGCCTCCTGGGAGGCCGGGGAGCGGTCGGTGAGATCGAGCGCCGCCTCCAGATCGGCCTGGGAACCGGTCGCGACGGAGCGGGCGCGCAGAGCGTTGCCCAGCGCGTTGCGCAGGGCGGCGGTCTCTCCCGGATTCTCTGCCGCCCGCAGGGCCTCGGTGAACACGGCGACCGCCTCGTCCAGATCCGTCACGCGGCCGGTGTGGTGCGCCCTGAGGACGAGCGCCGTGCCCAGGTCGTGGCCCGCCGCCGCGGGTCCCTTCAGATGGCCGGCGACAGCCCGGCGGCACAGTTCCACCGCCTCGTCGCACTCCTCGGGCGTCGCCCCCTCCACCTGCCGCAACAGCACCAGCGCCGTGCCCAGGGCGCTGAAGCAGTGGGGCAGATGTGGGTCGCCGGGCGGCAGTTGCGCCAGTACGTCCCGCGCGATGCCCACCGCATCGTGCAGGTCTTCGGCATCGTACGAGTCCCGGTAGCGGTCCAGGAGCTGGCGGCCCAGACCGTCGAGGACGAGGGGCCGTTCGGGGGAGTCGGCCGGGATCTGCTTGAGGGCGCTGCGGACGAACCGGACCGGATCCGCGTCCGCCAGGTCCCCGAACGGCCAGGTCGCGCCCGCGAGGGTCACGATGTCGGCCACACCTCTGAGCCGGCCGGGGAAGGAGGGGTCGTACTCCGGTGTCGCGAGGACGGCGAGGCTGCCGAGCCCGATCGCGGTGGCGAGCCGGGCCTCGCGCGAGAGCGTCATGGCGGCCAGCACCACGGCCATCTCGTGGAGTCGGCGTTCGGCCTCGGAGGCGTCCGGCGGCGGGTTGTGCTGCCGCCCCTCCACGACGATCTCGAACGCGGCGAGTGACGCCGCCCACTCGTTGGGACCGTCCGCGTTCGCCGGGTCGGGGTGCGTGGCGGGATCGTTGGACGCGTAGCCCGCCGCCAACTCCGGGGGCACCAGCCCCGGGTCGGCGACCCACACCGGGTAGAGCAGTGTCCCGGACATGCACCCGTGGACGGCGCCGCCGTCCCCCGGGTCGGCCATCGCACGGGCGACGCAGAGCCAGCCGGCCGCGTGCCGGGCCTCCATGTCGGTCCTCGTGTCGCAGGTCCGTAGCAGTCCCCGGAGTTCGGCATCCGCGAAGGGACCGAAAACCGCGTCCGCGTCCACACCCCCGTCCGCCGTCTCAGCCCGGTCGAGGCGCACGCGCACCGCCTGAAGGAACCACTCCCGGTCGTACCTCACGTCTTCACTCCCCCCAGCCGTCGCCTCCGACGGCACGTCAACTCACCCTTGACTCTGCCTGATCTACGGCACACTTGGGCCATGACTGCATCTCCCGACCCTCCACAACCCGACCGCAGGGCGGCTGCGGCGCTGTGCGCGCTGCTCGGCTCGCCGGGAGACCTGCGGCAGCCCGAGGTCCGGGAGACGGCCGAGCGGGCACGGGACTTGCTGCGGTCAGGCGCGGGCGCAGACGAACTCGCCGCCTGCTTCCGTGCCCTGGACATGCTGCTGCGCCAGGCCGGGGACGCACGCGGGCTGGTCAACGAGTCCCGGGGCGGGGCAGTCCCCGGCCTCACGCCCCACATCAAGGTGGCCGTGTGCCCGGGACCGGCCCAGTGCACCCGCGTGTTGCGGGCCCGCGACCTGCTCCCTGCCCCGCACTGCGCCGTCAACGACACCCGTATGCGCAAGGGCCGACTGGGCCCCGCACAGTGACCCCGCCCCAATGAACCCTCTCCTCGCCACCCTGGGCGGCAAACTCACCGAACGCTGGCTGAACCTGCTGGTCCTCCCCGGCGCCCTCTTCCTCGCCGCCACCGCCCTCGGCACCACCCTGGGCCACCGCCACTGGAACGACATCGACCGGCTGCGCACCACCCTGGACGACCTCGCCGCCCGCCCCGTCCTCGACCGCACCGGGACCGCCGCACTCCTGGTCGCCCTCGTCCTGCTCACCGCGACCGCGGCCTCACTCGCCGCGCAGTTCCTCGGCGGCGTGATCGAGCAGTACTGGCTGCGCTTCGCCCGCGACCCGCTGTCGCACGCCCTCGTCGACCGGCGCAGGCGGAAGTGGGGGCGCCGGGAGCAGGAGCTCAATGCGGCCTATCCCGTCACGCGCACCGATGCCGAAGACGGCGACGCGGTGCCGACCCCGGCCCAGCCCTTTGCACAGATCCAGGCCCTCACCGACGCCCGCAACCGCGTAGCGCTGCGCAGACCCACCCGCCCCACCTGGTACGGCGACCGCATGCAGGCGACGGCAGACCGCGTGGAGGCCGCCTACGGCGTGGACCTCGCCGCTCTTTGGCCCCGCCTGTGGCTGATCCTCCCCGAACCCGCCGTACGCCACATCCAGTCGGCGCACGACTCCTTCAGCGCCGCCGCCCGCCTCGCCGCCTGGGCCGTGGGCTACGCCCTGCTCGCCTGCTGGTGGTGGCCGGCCGCGCTGTTCGCCGTCGGCTGCGCAGCGGTCGCACGCTCCCGCGCCCGCGACGCCCTGGACGCGCTCGCCGGGCTCATCGAGGCCGCAGTCGATGTCCACGGCCGGGAACTGGCCGAGCGGGTCGGTCTCATCGAGACGGACTCGGCGGGGCTGCTCGGCCACGAGGCGGGGGACCGAATGTCGGAGCTGTTCAGGAAGGCCGAGTGAAGGCGCGGGCGACATCCAAGGCCGCAGGCCGGGTCGTCCGGGGGCGCGGGATTGACGAGCAGCTGTGTGTGAGCGCTCTACTTGACGGGAGACGCCAAGTAGAGCGCTCATCGCAGGCTGAGTTCCTCGGTCAGGAAGCGCCTGCGGTGCCGACTGGGTGTTCGGTGAGGCGCGCGTCCGCAAGAAGCGGACCGTTACGCGCCATACCTATGTCTTCCGCGGAAGGCTCCTCTGCGGGCTGTGCAGCCGGAAGATGCAGGGGCAGAAGAGCCGCGAGGATCTCTACTACCGTTGCCGCTTCCTGGACGAGTACGCCCTGGCGAACAAGATCTGGCACCCGCGGAACGTCTACCTGCCAGAGCGGGATCTCGTCCGGCCGGTAGATGCGCGGGTCGGGCGGATCTGTGCGCCGCACCGGCTGGGTGAGACCGTGCACGCGCTGCGGGCGGCACGGGAGGATCCGTCGGAGGTCGCCGCGGTGGCGCGGGCCCGGGAGAAGATCGAGAAGTGTGACCGGAATCTCGTGCGGTACCGTGCCGCTCTCGAAGCTGGCGCAGACGCCCCTACGGTTGCCTCGTGGACCGCGGAAGCGCGGGCCGAGAAGGCCGGAGCGATGGCCTGTCTATCGGCTCGGGAGCCTTCGCCTTCCCCGCGCCTGTCGGAGGAAGAGATCCGCGGGCCGGGTTCGTCCGTCGACGACCTGCGCACGGCTCTGCGAGGGGCGGAGCCGCAGCTCAAGGCCGAGCTGTACGCAGCCCTGGGACTCCAGCTGACCTACGACCCCGGAAAAGCAACTGTGCGGGCCGAGGCGAACCTCGAACCGCACACGTTGGGGAGATGGTACGTGTCGGGAGGGGGACTTGAACCCCCACGCCCTGTAAAGGGCACTAGCACCTCAAGCTAGCGCGTCTGCCATTCCGCCACCCCGACCGGGTGATCACCGCAGGCCCGTGGCCGCTGTGACGCGCCCAACTTTAGCACTGGCGGAGCGGTGGTCGATCACCACGCTTCTGGGCCCGCCCGGGGAAAAGCGGGAGGATGGGTGACTACCGCCATACGAGGAGGCAGCGTGAGCCAGTCGAGCCCGAACCCGGACCGTACCGGTGAGGACGAGGTCGTCGACCTCTGCCGTGACCTGATCCGGATCGACACCAGCAACTTCGGGGGCAACGAGTCGAGAGGTGAACGCGCCGCCGCCGAGTACGTGGCCGAGAAGCTCGCCGAGGTGGGTCTGGAGCCGCAGATCCTGGAATCCCACCCCGGCCGTGCTTCGACCGTCGCGCGGATCGAGGGTGAGGACCGCTCGCGCCCCGGCCTGCTGATCCACGGGCACACCGACGTGGTGCCCGCGAACGCCGAGGACTGGACCCACCACCCCTTCTCCGGGGAGATCGCCGACGGCTGCGTATGGGGCCGTGGCGCCGTCGACATGAAGGACATGGACGCGATGACCCTCGCGGTCGTACGCGAGCGGCTGCGCACCGGCCGGAAGCCGCCGCGCGATGTCGTGCTTGCCTTCCTCGCGGACGAGGAGGCGGGCGGCATCTACGGTGCGCGGTATCTCGTGGACAACCACCCCGGGCTGTTCGAGGGGGTGACCGAGGGGATCGGCGAGGTCGGCGGTTTCTCCTTCACCGTGAACGAGAATCTGCGGCTGTACCTGATCGAGACCGCCCAGAAGGGCATGCACTGGATGCGGCTCACCGTCGACGGCACGGCCGGGCACGGGTCGATGACGAACAACGACAACGCGATCACCGAGCTGTGCGAGGCGGTCGGACGGCTGGGGCGGCACAAGTTCCCGGTGCGGGTGACCAAGACCGTGCGGTCCTTCCTGGACGAGCTGTCCGACGCGCTCGGGACCGAGCTCGACCCCGAGGACATGGAGGAGACGCTCGCCAAGCTCGGCGGGATCGCGAAAATCATCGGGGCGACCCTGCAGAACACGGCAGCCCCCACCCAGCTCGACGCGGGCTACAAGGTCAACGTCATCCCCGGCCAGGCCACCGCCCATGTCGACGGGCGCTTCCTGCCCGGGTACGAGGAGGAGTTCCTCGCCGACCTGGACCGTGTCCTGGGCCCCCGGGTGCACCGTGAGGACGTGCACGCGGACAAGGCGATGGAGACCACCTTCGACGGCTCGCTGGTGGAGGCGATGCGGTCCTCGCTGCTGGCCGAGGACCCGGCCGCCCGTGCGGTGCCGTACATGCTCTCCGGCGGCACGGACGCCAAGTCCTTCGACGACCTGGGCATCCGCTCGTTCGGCTTCGCTCCGCTGAAGCTCCCGCCGGAACTGGACTTCGCCGGGATGTTCCACGGCGTGGACGAGCGGGTACCAGTGGACGGCCTGAAGTTCGGCGTACGAGTGCTGGACCGGTTTCTCGACCAGTGCTGACCTGTGCTGATCCGGTCTCGCTCGGTCCGGGCTGACGTAATCGGGCGCACGTCCGGTGGTAGCCAGGAAGAGTGAATGCTTCCGTGCGCTCGTAGCCGGATCACCTCCCCCTCGTTACAGGTGATGCGATCCGCGGTCTGGGATCGCATTGCCAACGAGGAGGAATAATGATCAAGAAGGTCGTCGCCACCGCGGCTGCCGCCGGCGGACTGCTGCTCGCCGGTGCGGGCATGGCTGCTGCCGATTCCGGGGCCATGGGTGCCGCTGTCGGCTCCCCGGGCGTGGTGTCCGGCAACGTCGTCCAGGCGCCCATTCACATCCCGGCGAACGTCTGCGGCAACACGGTCAACGTGGTGGGGGTCCTGAACCCCGCTGTCGGTAACACCTGCGTCAACGCCTGACGTTGCGTATCACCCCATAAGGGGAGAGTGCCGACGGCCCCGGAGTACATGTCATGTGCTCGGGGGTCGTTCGGCCCCTGGGCGAGCAGGTATGACGGCGAGTCCGCCGAGCCCTCGCTCGTAATTCACAAGGAATGAAGGCAGGGAAACAACCATGCGACAGGTCACCAAGAAAGGCCTGATCACTGTGGCCGCCGCCGGCGGCGTGCTGGCGTTGTCGGGCGGCTCCGCGTTCGCGGACTCCACCGCTGAGGGCGGTTCGGCCAAGTCGCCGGGCGTGCTGTCCGGGAACACCGCCCAGGTGCCGGTGCACGTACCGGTGAACGTGTGCGGCAACACCGTTGATGTGGTCGGGGCCCTCAACCCCACCTTCGGCAACAAGTGCGCCAACGTGTCCTCCGCGCCAAAGGCGGAGAAGCCGAAGGCGGACGAGCCGAAGGCGGAGAAGCCGGAGCCGAAGCCGGAGGAGCCGAAGGCGGAGAAGCCGGAGGAGCCCAAGCAGGTCGACACGCCGCCTCAGCCCAAGCCCCAGACACTGGCCGAGCCTCAGGTGGAGACCGAACTGGCCGAGACCGGTGGCGGCAAGGACCTGGGCATCGGTCTGTCGCTCGGCGCCGGGCTGCTGATCGGCGGCACGGTGCTCTACCGGCGCTCCCGCGTCGCGCGGCGCTGAGCCACGGATTCAGGCGCACGGATTCAGGCGCACTGATCCACGCGTAACGACAGATCACGGAGCGGGTCCCGCAGTGGCGGGGCCCGCTCCGTGCGCGTCATGCCCTCCCGGCCAGGCCCAGACGCACAGGCGGACGCAGACGCAAGGCCCCGGGTGCGCCCCGGACCGCCGGACGGTCACCAGGTCGCGCGCAGCTGGCGGATGATCCGACGGCGCAGCCGCACCCTGCGGCTGCCGTCGGGATAGAGCCGGGTGCGGTCCAACTCCCATTGGCCGTACTCGGCGTGGTCGGTCAGCAGTTGCGTGGCAGCCCGACGGGACACTCCGCGCGGGACGTACAGATCGCGAAATTCATATTCCGGCATCTCATCTATTGTGCGTGCAGGGCCCGACTGCGGATAGCGTCTGCACTATGTCTGATGCTGCGCAGCCATCCGCTGCCGACGTACGCGCTGCCGCCGAGGCGGTCAAAGCTGCCCTGGACCGGCACCTCGAAGCTGTGGAGCGGCGTGCCGGTGAAGCGGCCGCCGGTGACGGCGACTCCGCCGTCTACGCCGCGTTCGACGAGTTGGCCGCGGCGGGGGAGGCGTACGACGAGCTGCTGTACGAGGCGTACGACGAGGTCACCCCCTTCGAGATCCCCGGCGGTGACACCATGCCGGACTACACCGGCCCGGATGAACCAAGGGCCCTGACGGTGTTCGTGCGCCGCGACTACACCGTCAACGAGCCGCTGCGCCTGCTGGCACAGGCGCAGCGCGTCACCGACCTCGACCCCGACTCGGCGGACGACGAGGGTTTCGCCGAAGCCTCGGCGGGCCGGAGCGTCCATGCGGCGCTCGGGGTGCTCTTCGGCGAGTACGAGCCGGACGAGATCGCCACCCGGCACAAGGAGTTCGGGCTGGAGGAGGGCGACGCCACGCTCTGGGTCTCCGCGGGGGAGGAGGCCACGGAACCGGGCGAGTGGCTGGCCGCGCCGTTCGACCAGGCCGACCCGGAGCGGGTCATCTGCCGCTTCGACGTCAGCACGGTCTTCGACGAGGAGGACGCCGAACTCGACCTCGGGCCGGATCGCGGCACGGGCCTGGCGGCCGCCGTCCTCAGCCCGGGTGCAGACGGAGACGAGGACGAGGACGCCGACGAGGACGCCGACGACGAGGACGACGAGGACGACGAGGACAGAGACGGGGACGCAGACGACGCGGACCAGCACGCGGAGCGCGGCGGAGGCCCCCGCTAGTCCGTCCGCACCGGGGCCGTCACGGCCCGGACGGCGGCGCTGAGCAGCGTACGCAGCCGGGTCGTGCGGACCGGGGCGGTGATCCCCGCAACCGCCCGTGGCAGCGCCTCGTCCGCACCCTGGACCACGGACAGATGCTGCTCGGCACGGCCGAAGGCCGTGTACACCCACTCGCGGGTCAGCGCCGCCGCCGCGTCGCCCGGCAGTACCACCACGGCGGCGGGCCAGCGCATCCCGGTGGCCTGGTGCGCCGTCATCGCCCAGCCGTGCCGTACCGAACCGGCGACCTGATCACGCGGGACGAGGACGCTGCCGCCCGCACACTCCAGCCGCAAGCCGTCCGCTTCGCCGTCGACCACCGTGCCCACGGCCGCCCGGCCGGGTGCGGGGGAGTGGACCACGCGGTCTCCCGGGTCGAAGCCGCCGAACCGGCCGGGGCCCGGATGCAGCCGCTCCTTGAGCGCGGCGTTGAGCGCGCGCGTGCCCGCATCGCCGCCGTGGCCCGGAACGATCACCTGGGTGCTCTCGGAGGGGATGCCGATCGCGCGGGGCACCGAATCGGCGACCAGCTGCACCGCCCGGTGCACGGCCTCCGCCGCCTCCCGCACCGGCACGATGACGACCTCTCGGTCCGGGGCGGCCACCTGGTTCAGCTCGCCGATCCCGATCCCGGAGACGAGCTCCCCGAGCGGGCCCGGGTCCGGAGTACGGGAGGCCACCTGCGGGCAGACACGGGCGGCCAGCACGTCGGCGAACACCTGCCCCGGGCCGGCCCCGCCCAGCAGCAGCGGATCGCCGCTGAGCACCAACCGGGCGCCGTCCGGCACGGTTTCGACGAGCGCCGCCGCCTCCTCGGCGCCGAGCTGCGGGGCGTCCAGTACGACGAGCAGGTCGAGCGCCCGCGCACCGTCCTCGCCGGTGCCCGGGCCCTCCTGGCCGCTGAGCAGCCCGGACAGAGTGACGGCAGCCGCGCCGTCCTCCGGCCCGCCGTCCTCGGGCCCGCCGTCCCCCACGGCCCCAGCGTCCGCGGGCGCGGAGTCCACGCCCGGGAAGGACCGGGCCGCCTCGGTGATCAGCTCCGCCACGCGCTGCCGCCCGCCCGCACTGTGCACGGCCGCGTAGGCCCGCAGCCCCAGCGACCGGGCCGCCGCCACCAGCGCCGCGGGCTCCGCCCGGGCCGCCTCGCCGCCGGTATGAGTGACCAGACCGTGCCCGGCGACGGCACGCAGCAGCTCCGCGGCAGAAGAGGACCCGGCCGAGGAGGCTGCCCGCTCCCATTCCTCCGGGGCGCCGGGGGCGCCCTCCACCGGCCCGCTGAACGTACTGATCAGCCGCGCCAGGCCGTCGGCCGTGCTCTCCTCCGCCAGGGCGTAGCGGTCCAGCCCGACGAGCAGCCGGACCGGGCGGGCCTCTTCCTCTTCTGCGGCAGCGGCCCCGCCGGGCGCTGCACCGCCCGCCGCCGCTCCGCCGGGTGCTGCGCCGCGGCCCGGCGCGGAGAGCTCCTCCAGCGCGTCCTCGAAGACGAGCATCTCCCCGGTGTCGGCCGCCACCCGCAGTGCTTCCCCGGGATCGGGGACGCCGTACCGCGCCAGGCCCTCGGTCAGCGTGCCGGGCTCCATCGCCGTGTGCCCGCTGAGCGCCGCGCGCTCCAGCAGCCAGGCTGCCAGCGCCCTCGTGCGCCGCTCGTCGTCCGGACCGCAGGCGCCCTGCAGCAGTGCGCGGGCGAATCCGTCGGCCTGCTCAGGGAGGACGCCCCGGACTGCGAGCAGCTGCCACGGGTCGGCGGCCAGCACCTCGTCCGCCCGCTCGCCGAGTGCGGCGACGGCCTGCACTTCCAGCCCCTCCGGTGCGCCGCCTCTGGCGAGCAGCGCGCGCAGCCCCTCCGGGACCACCAAGGGGGCGGCTGCGGCGTCCGTCCCGCCGGAGGCCGGGGGCACACCGGCGCCCCGGGAAGCAGTGCTGGGCGCGGCATGGGGCGCACGGCCCGGCGCGGGGCCGGTGAAGAACGACGCCGCAGGGCGCTCTCCGCTCTCCACCGCCCGCACGGCCGCGAGGAGTTCGGCTGCCTTGTCCTGGCTGGTCACAGCTCGCTCCAGTCCTGGTCGGGATAGCGGTGCACCGGCGCCGACACGTCGTCGAGCGCCTGGCAGATTTCCTCAGGAAGGGTAAGCCCCTCCACTGACAGAGCCTCCGTGAGCTGCTGCGATGTCCGGGCGCCGAGGATCGGGGCGGTCACCCAGGCCCGGTCCCGCACCCAGGCGAGCGCCACTTGGAGGGGCGTCACCGCCAGCCCGTCCGCCGCGATCGCGACCGCGTCCACGATCCGGCTCGCCGTCTCGTCGAGGTAGGGGGCGACGAACGGCGCCAGCTCCTCGGAGGCGCCCCGTGATCCGGCCGGAGTGCCGTACCGGTACTTGCCGGTCAGTACGCCCCGCCCCAGGGGCGAGGAGGGCAGCAGCCCGAGCCCGAGGTCCGCGACGGCCGGCAGCACCTCGCGCTCGATGCCCCGCTGGAGCAGCGAGTACTCCATCTGCGTGCTGGCCAGCCTGGTGCGGGTGCCGGGGGCGGCGAGCTGCCAGGTGGCGGCCTTGGCGAGCTGCCAGCCGCTGAAGTTCGAGACACCGACATAGCGGGCCCGTCCGCTGCTGACCGCGATGTCGAGCGCCTGCAGCGTCTCGTCCGTCGGCGTGCCGGGGTCGTACGCGTGCACCTGCCAGAGGTCGACGTAGTCGGTGCCGAGACGCTCCAGCGAGGCGTCCAGGGCGCTGAGGAGATGACCGCGTGAGGAGTCGAAGCGACGGCCTGCCTCCGGGACGCTGCCCGCCTTGGTGGCGATCACCAGGTCCCGGCGGGGCACGAGATCCTCCAGCAGTCTGCCGAGCAGGTACTCGGCGCCTCCGTCGGCGTACACGTCGGCCGTGTCCACCAGGGAACCGCCCGCCCCCCAGAACGTCTTGAGCTGATCGGCCGCATCACGTTCCCCAGTGTCGTGCGCCCAGGTGAGGGTGCCGAGACCGATCCGGGATACGCGCAGGCCGGTACGGCCCAGATGCCTGTGCTCCATGGGCGTTGAGCGTACTTGCGGCGGCGCGCTAGAGTCCCATGGACAAAGACGTTACTGATCAGTAAGGGGGCCGGTATGCGGCTTGGTATCAACCTCGGCTACTGGGGTGCCGGGATGGACGCGGACAATCTCGCCGTAGCCCGGGAGGCGGACCGCCTCGGCTACTCCGTCTGCTGGGCGGCCGAGGCGTACGGCTCGGACGCCCCGACCGTGCTCTCCTGGGTGGCGGCGCAGACGGAGCGCATCGACGTCGGAGCGGGAATCTTCCAGATCCCGGCACGCGCGCCCGCCATGACCGCCATGACGGCGGCCACGCTCGACTCGCTCTCCGGCGGCCGGTTCCGGCTGGGCCTGGGCGTGTCCGGGCCGCAGGTGTCCGAGGGCTGGTACGGGGTGAAGTTCGACAAGCCGCTGGCGCGCACCCGCGAGTACGTGGAGATCGTCCGCAAGGCCATGTCCCGCGAGCGGCTCTCCCATGAGGGCGAACACTGGACGCTGCCGCTGCCCGACGGCCCCGGCAAGCCCATCAAGCTGACCGTCCACCCGGTGCGGGAGCGGATCCCGCTCTACATCGCCGCGATCGGGCCCAAGAACCTGGAGCAGACGGGCGAGATCGCCGAGGGCGCACTGCTGGTCTTCTTCTCGCCCGAGCACGCCGAGGAGACCACGCTCGGACCGGTCCGCGCGGGCCGTGCCAAAGCGGGCGAAGACCTGGCGGGCTTCGACATCTGCCCCACCGTCCCGATGGCCCTCGGCGACGACGTGGACGCCCTCGCCGACATCTTCCGCCCCTACACCGCCCTCTATGTCGGGGGCATGGGCAGCCGCAAGCAGAACTTCTACAACAAGCTCGCCCAGCGCATGGGGTACGAGAAGGAGGCCGCCGAGATCCAGGACAAGTACCTGGCGGGCGACAAGGACGGCGCGGCGGCCGCCGTACCGAGGGAGCTCATCGACTCGACCACGCTCCTCGGCTCCGTCGAGCGGATCGCCGAGCGGATGCAGGCGTACGCCGACGCGGGCGTGGGCACGCTGTCGCTCGCCCCGGCCGGATTCACCCTGGACGAGCGGATCGGCTCGCTGCGCGCGGGAGTGACGGCGATGGAGCGGGCCGGACTGGCCTGACGCGCGCCGTCGGTGCTGCCGGGCGCCCGGCCCCTGCGCGTAGGCGGGGCTGAGCCGTGACGGGGGTACGGGGGTCCCTCGCCACGGCCGTCGCCGGGTTGTACGTACCTGCGTGTGTTCCCTGCGTGTTCCCCCTTTCGGGCGAGGTCCACTCCGGCGGGGCCGCCAGGCCCGGGGGAGTCCGGACCCGTGCCTCGCCAGGCGGAGGATCGCCCCCGTACGGGACGTACTCGGGCGCCTGGGACAACGCGGCGCTCGTACGTGCCGGGCGTCGGGGGCCCGGGAAGATCCACCGGACAGGCCCTCGCCGCCCGGGTGAGCTGTTGCCGCCCCTTCACCGCTGCCTTTGACTTGTAGCCCGCGACGGTGTGCTCGGAGGTGGCAGTGATGCTCTCGGCCAGAAGCGTGTTCCAGGAGATCGTCGACAACGACGAGTCCTTCCGGCTCTTCTGCTCCGTCGCGGCCGGCGGAGAGGAACAGGGCGGCTGGGAGAACGGCCGGATCGCGGCACTCGTCCCCGGAACCCTCCGCACCCTCGCGCCCAAGATCGCACGGCACGGGGCGGACGAGGACAAGCACGGCAGGCTCTTCCGGGCTCTGTTGCGCAAGCGCGGTCTGCGGCCGGTCGCAGTCCCGAGGGAACTCGACTACACGATGCTGCTGGAGCAGGCGGGCATCGGCCTCGGCCACGACAAGCTCCGCCGGGACGACCCGCTGACCGACGACGACATCATCGTCTACCTCGCCCACAGCCGGGTCACCGAGCAACGGGCCGCCGAACAGATGGGGTTGCTGAGGCGCCACTTCAGCGAGCATCCCGAGATCGGCAAGGTGGTGCGGACCATCTCCCGTGACGAGGACGACCACCTCGCCTACTGCCACGAGGAACTGCTCCGGTTCAGCGCCGAGGGATACGGCCCGATGATCAGGGGGATGCTGCGCGAGGCCGCCGCCGAGGAGATCCGGATCCACCGTGACGTCAGCCTCGCCGTGATGGAGCGGATGGGGTACATCCTGCGCTGGCCCGGGGCGAAGTCGCTCACGCTGGCCGCCGGGATCCACGCGATGTACGGCTGCGAACGGCTGGGCGGCCGGCGCCGGATGGTCAGCCTGCGGATGCCGGAGCGGCACGACGCGCTGGGCGGCGGCACCGGCGCCGCCGCGGCACGGCCCGCCTGACGGCCCTCACAGCCATCCGCGCCGCTTGAAGAAGCGGAAGAGCAGCAGGCACGCCCCGAGCATCAGCGCGATCACCGCCGGGTACGTCCACGGCCAGCCCAGCTCGGGCATGTGCTCGAAGTTCATCCCGTAGACACCGGCGATCATCGTCGGAACTGCGAACATCGCGGCCCAGGCGGAGATCTTCCGCATGTCGTCGTTCTGCCGCACCCCCATCTGGGCGAGCTGCGCGTACAGGATGTCCGAGAGCAGCCGGTCGAGACCCTCCACCTGCTCGTTGACGCGGATCAGGTGATCGCTGATGTCCCGGAAGAACGGCCGCGAGTGCTTGGGCACGAACGGCACACCAGCCCTCGTGAGCCGCTCCATCGGCTCGGACAGCGGGCCGACCGCGCGGCGGAACTCCAGCAGCTGGCGCTTGGAGGCGTAGATGCGCTCCGCGACCTTCCCCCGGCTCACTCCGCCCGGCGTGAACACCTCCTCCTCCAGCTCGTCCAGATCCACCTGCAGCTCCGCGGCCACCTCCGTGTAGTCGTCCACGACGGCATCGCTCACGGCGTACATCACGGCCGTGGGCCCGTGCCGCAGGACCTGCGGTTCCCTCTCCAGCCGTTCGCGCACCGCGCCCAGCGGATTGGTCTCGCCATGCCGCACCGTGACCACGAACGAGTCGCCGACGAAAACCATCAGCTCGTCCGTCGACACCGCGCCCGTCCTCTCCTCGTAACTCACCGGCTTCAGCACGAGGAACAGCGAGTCGTCGTAGATCTCCAGCTTGGGACGCTGATGGGCGGCCAGCGCGTCCTCCACGGCGAGCGGATGGAGCCGGAAGGCGCTGGTGACCCGTGCGAACTCCTCCTGCGTCGGCTCGTACAGGCCGATCCACAGGAACGCGTCCGGCGCCTCGCGCGCCTGGGTGAGCGCGGCGGAGAAGGCGGAGGGCCCTTCACTGCGGCGCCCGTCGCGGTAGAGGGCACAGTCGACGATCACAGTGGGTATTCTCCCCTGCCGCGCCGCCCGCACAACCGCGTACGGCGCCCTGGGGGTGTCTTCGAAGTAGTGCCGTCCGCCACGGAGGGCGGTGCCGGCGGAGGCGGGACTTCGAAGGCACCCCCTGGGCCCCATCCGTACGTCGTAGGCTGACGGCCATGCCCACGCTTCTGCTGGTACGCCACGGACGGTCCACCGCGAACACCGCCGGCCTGCTGGCCGGCTGGACGCCCGGCGTCGCCCTGGACGACCACGGCCGGGATCAGGCCGCCGCCCTTCCCGGGCGGCTGACCGCGCTGCCGCTGGCGGCCGTCGTCAGCAGCCCGCTGCAACGCTGCCGGGAGACCCTGGCCCCGCTGTCCGCAGCCCGCCCCGGACTTCCCGTGCACACCGACGACCGGATCGGCGAGTGCGACTACGGCGACTGGACGGGGCGGGAGCTCGCCGAGCTCGCCGCCGAGCCCCTGATGGCCACCGTGCAGCAGCACCCCTCCGCGGCGGTCTTCCCCGGCGGCGAGTCGATGCGCGCCATGCAGCACCGCGCGGTGGAGGCCGTGCGGGAGTGGAACGCCCGCATCGAGGAGGAGCACGGCGAGGACGCGCTCTACGCGATGTGCTCGCACGGGGACATCATCAAATCCATAGTCGCCGACGCCCTGGGCATGCACCTCGACCTCTTCCAGCGCATTTCGGTCGGCCCCTGCTCGGTCACCGCGATCCGCTACACCCCGCTGCGCCCCTTCCTGCTCAGGCTGGGGGACACCGGCGAGCTGGACTCCCTGGCGCCTCCGGAGGCACCGCCGGAGCACCCGGAAACCGCGGCCGGGGCTGCCGACGGCGCCGAGAGTGCCGGGGGCGCGGCCGTCGCGCAGGGCTCCTCAGCCGGGGCCTCGGCCCGCAGCAGCGCCGCGGCGGTGGGAGGCGGTGCGTAGGGTCTGTCCCCGCCCGCTGACGTTGTCGGACAGACCCTGCGCGCGATGATCAGTACGCGCAGTAGGGTGCCAGGTGAAGCCAGCCGCCGACTCAATGGAGCAGGACGTGTCCCGTCAGGTGTTCCTCTACGATCCGCCGGAACGATTCGTGGCCGGCACGGTCGGACTGCCGGGCCGCCGCACTTTCTTCCTGCAAGCCTCTGCGACCGGCCGCACGACGAGTGTGTCCTTGGAGAAGGCCCAGGTCGAGGCGCTCGCCGAGCGTATCGACGAACTGCTGGACGAGGTTGTGCGCCGCTCCGGCGGTAACGCCCCCGTCCCCGCCGTGGCCCCCGCCGAGGTCGAGGACACCGCCCCGCTGGAGACGCCCGTGGAGGAGGAGTTCCGCGTCGGCACCATGGCCCTGGCCTGGGACGGCGAGGGCGCGCGCATGGTCGTCGAGGCGCAGGCCCTCGTCGAACTGGAGGCGGAGTCGGAGGACGACCTCGCGGACGCCGAGGAGCGGCTCCTCCAGGACGACGAGAACGGCCCGCCGATGCTGCGGGTGCGGATAAGCGGCACGATGGCCCGGTCCTTCGCCAAGCGCGCGCTGGACGTGGTCAACGCCGGGCGTCCGCCGTGCCCGCTGTGCAGCCTGCCACTCGATCCGGACGGGCACGTGTGCCCCCGCCAGAACGGCTACCGGCGCGGCGAATGAGGGATGACGTGGACACCACGGACGGGGCGCGAGAACCGCTCGAACCGCACGATGTGCTGGCGGTGCTGGAGCGGGGGGCACTCTCGGTGCGCGGCCAGATCCGGGAGGCGTCGAACGCCGTCCTCTTCGGCGAGGTCGAGCACGAGGGGCGCAGGCTCCGGTGCGTCTACAAGCCGGTCGCGGGGGAGCGGCCGCTGTGGGACTTCCCCGACGGGACGCTGGCGCAGCGGGAGGTCGCGGCGTACGCGGTCTCCGAGGCGACGGGCTGGGGGCTGATCCCGGCCACGGTGCTGCGGGAAGGCCCGTACGGCGAGGGCATGTGCCAGCGGTGGATCGGCCCGGTGCCGGGCGAGGACCCGGGCGGCGGCGAGGACCCGGGCGACGCGGGCGAGCGCTCAGGTGAGACGGAGGGTCCCGGTGGCGCGGAGGGCCTGGAGGGGGCGGACGACGGACTGCTCGCCCTGATCGAGGCAGAGGAGCCTGGCCCCGGCTGGAAACCCGTGGCCCGTGCGGACGTCGGCGAAGGCCGCACCGCGCTCCTCGTCCACGCCGACGACGAGCGGCTGCGGCGGCTCGCCGTCCTCGACGCGGTGATCAACAACGGGGACCGCAAGGGCGGCCACCTGCTGACCGACGACGGCCGCCTCCACGCGATCGACCACGGCGTCACCTTCCACTCCGACGACCGGCTCCGCACCCTGCTGTGGGGATGGGCGGGCGAACCTCTGACCGCCGAAGCTCTCGGCGTACTGCGGGGGCTGACGGCCGGGCTGGCCGAGCAGGGCGCCCTCGCCACCCGGCTGGGCGAACTGATCACCGGAGCCGAGGTGGACGCCGTACGCAAGCGCGCGGCGGCCCTGCTCTCCTCCGGGCGGCATCCGATGCCCGGGGGTGACTGGCCGCCCATACCGTGGCCGCCGGTGTAGGGCCTGTCCGGGGTCGCGCCCGAAGCGGCCCGCCATGGCCGTTCCAGCCATTTCCGCAGTCCCGCTCGTACCCGGAACAGTCGTGCGGTTACGCTCAAGGCATGTATGCCTGGCCCGCTTCCGAGGTCCCCGCTCTGCCTGGTCAAGGCCGCGACCTCAGGATTCACGACACCGCGACCGGAGGGCCGGTGACCGTAAGCACCGGTCCCGAAGCCCGCCTCTACGTCTGTGGCATCACCCCCTATGACGCCACCCATCTGGGACACGCGGCGACCTACAACGCCTTCGACCTCGTACAGCGGGTCTGGCTGGACAACCAGCACCAGGTTCTCTACATACAGAACGTCACCGACGTCGACGATCCACTGCTGGAACGCGCCGTCGAGACCGGCGAGGACTGGACGGCCCTCGCCGAACGGGAGACCGCCCTCTTCCGCGAGGACATGACCGCGCTGCGGATGATTCCGCCCCGGCACTTCATCGGCGCCGTGGAGTCCATTCCGGCCATCGTCCCGATGGTCGAGAGGCTGCGCGACATGGGCGCGGCCTACGAACTCGAAGGCGACGTCTACTTCTCCGTCGAGTCCGACGGGCATTTCGGCGGAGTGTCCGGCCTCGATGCGGAAACGATGCGCCTCCTCTCCGGTGAGCGCGGCGGCGATCCGGAGCGCCCCGGAAAGAAGAACCCGCTCGACCCGATGCTCTGGACCGCGGCACGCCCCGGCGAGCCGAGCTGGGACGGCGGGTCGCTCGGCCGGGGACGCCCCGGCTGGCACATCGAGTGTGTCGCTATCGCCCTCGAACACCTGGGGATGGGCTTCGACATCCAGGGCGGCGGCTCCGACCTCATCTTCCCGCACCACGAGATGGGCGCCTCGCACGCCCAGGCACTCACCGGCGAGCACCCGTTCGCCCAGACCTACGTCCACGCGGGCATGGTCGGGCTGGACGGCAAGAAGATGTCCAAGTCCCAGGGCAACCTGGTGTTCGTGTCCACGCTCAGACGTGCGGGCACCGATCCTGCCGCCATCCGGCTCGCACTGCTGGCGCACCACTACCGCGCCGACTGGGAGTACACCGAAGCGGTGCTCGAGGAGGCCACCGCGCGCCTCGCCCGCTGGCGCGCCGCCGTATCCCGCCCCGACGGGCCGCCGGCCGACGCGGTCGTCGAGGAGATCCGCGCCGCACTGGCCGACGATCTGGACGCACCGGCCGCGCTGGCCGCCGTGGACCGCTGGGCAGTGACCCAGCAGGAAGGCGGCGGTACGGACGAGGGGGCGCCCGGTCTGGTTTCGCGCGCGGTCGACGCGCTGCTGGGCGTGGCGCTGTGAGCTGGTCCGACGTGCTACCGGTGTGACGTGCCGCCGGCCCGGCCCGGACCCCGCCAGTGGGGTCCGGGCCGGGCCGGCGGCCGTACGGCGCCTCCGTCAGTCCTTCTCGCCCGAGTCGTCCTGCTCCTCGGACGGTTCCGGTGAGGACTCCGGTTTCCGGCTGCTGGACTCCGCGGTGTCAGCCTCTTCCGTGCCGCTCTCGGCGCCCTCTCTGCTCTGCCCGCCTTCGGTGCCCGCCGTGCCGCTCTCGGCGGCTGCCGGTCTGGCCGGGCGGGTACGCCCGCTGCCCGTATCGCGCAGGTAAGGCGACGGTCCGCTCTCGCCGCTGCCCGTCGCGTGCCCGGGCGGAGTGCCCGGGCCGCCGTCCCGCCGCCGCAGATACCGCTCGAACTCCTTGGCGATCGCCTCGCCGGAGGCTTCGGGCAGCTCCGCGGTGTCCCGCGCCTCCTCCAGCGACTGGACGTACTCGGCGACCTCGCTGTCCTCCGCCGCGAGCTGGTCCACACCGAGCTGCCAGGCGCGCGCGTCCTCGGGCAGCTCACCCAGCGGGATGCGCAGCTCCAGCAAGTCCTCCAGCCGGTTCAGCAGGGCGAGCGTCGCCTTGGGGTTCGGCGGCTGCGAGACGTAGTGCGGCACGGACGCCCAGAGGCTCACCGCTGGTACGCCCGCGTGCGTGCACGCCTCCTGGAGGATGCCGACGATGCCCGTCGGCCCCTCGTACCGAGACTCCTCCAGATTCATGGTCCGGGCCATGTCGGAGTCGGAGGTCATGCCCGAAACCGGTACCGGCCGGGTGTGGGGTGTGTCACCGAGCAGCGCGCCCATGATCACCACCATTTCCACGCCCAGCTCGTGGGCGAAGCCCAGCACCTCGTTGCAGAAGGACCGCCAGCGCATGCTCGGCTCGATGCCGCGCACCAGCACGAGGTCCCTTGCTCTGCCCTTGCCGTCGGAGTCCTCCACCCGGACCACCGAGAGCCGGGTCGTCGGCCAGGTGACCTTCCTGGATCCGCCGTCCAGCCACATCTGCGGACGGTTTACCTGGAAGTCGTAGTAGTCCTCGGCGTCCAGCGCCGCGAACACCTCACCCTTCCATTCCCGTTCGAGATGGCCAACCGCTGTGGAGGCGGCGTCGCCGGCGTCGTTCCAGCCTTCGAACGCGGCCACCATGACCGGGTCGACCAGCTCGGGAACTCCCTCGAGCTCGATCACCCAGCGCCTCCTTCCGGCCGGAACGGAGCGTCTTACTCCGCACCGGCTGCCGTTCCAGATCCGTGCGGGCACCAGCCTACGGCGTGACGCTGCCCCTGCCGCAGCCCTCGCAAGCGCTGGAGCAGGCACCAGTCGTCGCCGCAGGCTCTCCAACCGTCCGGCGACCCGTCCCGGCCGCCCCTCACACCCCTTGTACGGCCGTACTCCCGTACGGCAGATCACCTGCCATACGGGAGTACGGGTGCGGGGGTACGGGTGCGGGGGTACCGGCGTACGGGCCTGCCGCGCTCAGTCCTCGCGTGCGTCCAGCATCGCGGTGACCCGGGCCCGTACCTCCTCGGTGTCCAGGCCCCGGATGGTCAGGGTGGTCCGGCGGCGCAGCACGTCCTCCGCCGTATGGGCCCACTCGTGGTCGCGCGCGTAGACGACCTGTGCCCAGATCTCCGGACCGTCCGGGTGGATGCGCTCCCCGAGCGCCGGGTCCTGCTTGACCAGACGGGCGATGTCGAAGGCCAGCGAACCGTAATGGGTCGCAAGCTGGCGGGCCGTCAGCGGATCCATCGGGGGCTCCGGCTCGCGGTCGGCCAGCAGCCGGTGGGTCACCGCGGCCGGGTTGGAGAGGCCGGGCAGCGGAGCACGGCGCACCAGCGACGCGACCGGTACGGGCCCGCCGTCCGCTCCGGCCGGTGCGGCGCCGGAGGTGCGTGCCAGCTTCGCCAGCACGGTGCGGCCGATGTGCCGGTAGGTCGTCCACTTGCCGCCCGCCACCGACAGCATGCCGCCCCGGCCCTCGGTGACCACGGTTTCGCGCTTGGCGGACTTGACGTCACCGGGACCGCCGGGGAGTACCCGCAGCCCGGCGAAGGAGTAGCTGACCAGATCCCGGGTCAGGTGCTCGTCCCGGATGGAGAGGGACGCCTCGTCCAGGATCTGCCGGATGTCGGATTCGGTGGCTGAGACGTCGCCGGGGTCGCCCTCGTAGACCTCGTCGGTGGTGCCCAGCAGCAGCTGGTCCTCCCAGGGGAGGGCGAAGGTGATGCGGTACTTGTCGACGGGGGTGGCCATCGCCGCCCGCCACGGTGCCTTCCGCTTCAGCACCAGGTGCGCGCCCTTGGAGAGGCGGATGCTCGGTGCCGCGCCCGGGTCCTCCATCCGGCGCAGGTGGTCCACCCAGGGACCGGCCGCGTTGAGGACCAGGCGCGCGTCCACGCCGAACTCGGTGCCGTCCAGCCGGTCGCGCACCTCCGCGCCGGTGACCCGGCCGCGGTTGAGGCGCAGCCCGGTGACCTCGGCGTGGTTGAGCACGACCGCACCCGATTCGACGGCTGCCCGTACCGTCATGACGGCCATCCGGGAGTCGTTCATCTGGTGATCGCCGTAGACCGCGGCGGCCTTCAGGTTCTCCGTGCGCAGGGCGGGGTTGTCCGCGGCGGCCTTCGAAGCCGATATCACCCGGCCGACACCGTCGCCGAAGGCGGACAGCGCGGAGTAGGCGAACACCCCGGCGCCGAGCTTGGCCGCCCCGTGCGGACCGCCCTTGTAGACGGGCAGATAGAAGGTGAGCGGGTTGACCAGGTGCGGGGCTACGTCCCTGGCCAGCACCCGCCGCTCGTGGTGGTTCTCGGCGACGAGTTTGACCGCGCCGGTCTGCAGATAACGCAGACCGCCGTGGACAAGCTTGGAGGAGGCGGAGGAGGTGGCGCCGGCGAAGTCGCCGGCGTCCACCATCGCCACCCGCAGCCCCGACTGCGCCGCATGCCAGGCGACCGAAGTCCCCAGGATGCCGCCGCCGATCACCAGCAGATCGTAGGTCGCCTGCGCGAGCCGGTCTCTGGTTTCGGCGCGGCCCGGAAGGGCGCCGGCGGCCGGGTGCGTCCCGGGGGAGGGGACGCTCTGCAGGGTGTTCATGCTGATCAGTTCTCCTCTTCGATCCAGCCCATGGTCCGCTCGACGGCCTTGAGCCAGTTCTTGTACTCGCGGTCACGCTGGGCCGCTTCCATACGGGGGGTCCACTCGGCGGCGCGCTTCCAGTTGACGCGCAGCGCCTCCGTGTCAGGCCAGAAGCCGACGGCCAGACCGGCGGCGTAGGCGGCGCCGAGGCAGGTCGTCTCGGCCACCAGCGGGCGCACCACCGGTGCGTCCAGGAAGTCCGACATGGTCTGCATCAGCAGGTTGTTGGAGGTCATTCCGCCGTCGACCTTGAGCGAGGTCAGCTCGACACCGGAGTCCTTCTGCATGGCGTCGACGATCTCGCGGGTCTGCCAGGCGGTCGCCTCGAGCACGGCGCGGGCGATGTGCGCCTTGGTCACGTAGCGGGTGAGACCGGCCATCACACCGCGGGCGTCGGAGCGCCAGTAGGGGGCGAAGAGGCCGGAGAAGGCGGGCACGAAGTAGGCCCCGCCGTTGTCCTCCACCGAGCTGGCGAGGGTCTCGATCTCGGCGGCGCTGTTGATGAGCCCCATCTGGTCGCGCATCCACTGCACCAGCGCGCCGGTGACCGCGATCGACCCTTCCAGCGCGTAGACGGGCTTCTGGTCGCCGATCTGGTAACCGACCGTCGTCAGCAGCCCGTTGTAGGAGTTGACGGCCTCCTCGCCGGTGTTCAGCAGCAGGAAGGTGCCGGTGCCGTACGTCGACTTGGCCTCGCCCGGCGCGAAACAGGTCTGCCCGAACAGCGCGGCCTGCTGGTCACCGAGGGCGGAGGCGACGGGCACGCCCGCGAGCTCGCCCTTGGCCTCGCCGTAGACCTCGGAGGAGGAGCGGATCTCGGGCAGCACCGACATCGGCACGCCCATCGACTCGCAGATCTTGGCGTCCCACTGCAGCGACTGCAGGTTCATCAGCATGGTGCGCGAGGCGTTGGTGACGTCCGTGACGTGCACGCCGCCCTCGGTGCCGCCCGTGAGGTTCCAGATCACCCAGGAGTCCATGGTGCCGAAGAGCAGCTCGCCGCGCTCGGCGCGCTCGCGCAGCCCCTCGACGTTGTCGAGCAGCCAGCGGATCTTCGGCCCGGCGAAGTACGCGGCCAGCGGCAGGCCGGTCTCGCGGCGGAAGCGGTCCTGGCCGACGTTGCGGCCGAGCTCCTTGCACAGGGCGTCGGTGCGGGTGTCCTGCCAGACCAGCGCGTTGTGCACCGGCTCGCCGGTTGCCTTGTCCCACAGCAGGGTGGTCTCGCGCTGGTTGGTGATACCCAGTGCCTTGACGTCCGAGCGGGTGATACCGGCCTTCTCCAGGGCACCGGAGACGACCTCCTGGACGTTCGTCCAGATCTCGGCGGCGTCATGCTCGACCCAGCCCGGCTTCGGGAGGATCTGCTCGTGCTCCTTCTGGTCGACGGAGACGATCCGGCCGTCCTTGTCGAAGACGATGCAGCGGCTGGAGGTGGTGCCCTGGTCGATGGCTGCGATGAACGGGCCGGTGGAGTGGGTGTCGGTCATGGGGATGCTCCGATGCATCTGAGGGGCGGTGGGGCGTGGGACGTGGCGGTCAGGCGATCCTCGGGCTCAGGCGAAGGCGATGTTGTAGATGCCGCCGGCTATCGCGCCGCCGAGCAGCGGGCCGACCACCGGGACCCAGGCGTACGACCAGTCGGAGCTGCCCTTGTTCGGCAGCGGCAGCGCGGCGTGCACGATGCGCGGGCCGAGGTCGCGGGCCGGGTTGATCGCATAGCCGGTCGGGCCGCCGAGTGAGAGGCCGATGCCCAGGACGACCAGCGCGGTGATCAGGACACCGAGCGGGCCGAGGCCCTTGCCCGAGTCATTGAGGCCCTGGGTGAGGATGGCGAGCACCAGGACGATGGTGGCCACCGTCTCGGTGGCGACGTTCTGCACGCTGTGGCGGATCTCGGGAGCGGTGGAGAACACCCCGAGGACCGGACCCGGCCCGTCGGCCTGCCCGCCGGGGACGGACTTCGTCGGGGCGCCCGGCTCGCCGACGATCTCGGGGTCGGTGAGGTGCGCGTAGAACTGCCCGTAGTAGACGACCCACACGAGCAGCGCGCCAATGATCGCTCCGGTCATCTCGGAGAGTATGTAGAGCGGCACATCGCTCCACTCCGTGCCGCCCTCGACCGCGAGGCCGATGGTGACCGCGGGGTTGAGGTGGGCGCCGGAGACGCCCGCGGCGATGTAGGCGCCGGTGAGGACGGCCATGCCCCAGCCGAAGGCGACGACGATCCATCCGCCCTGGTATGCCTTCGAGCGCTTGAAAGTGACGGCGGCGCACACGCCACCGCCCAGGAGGATCAGCACCGCGGTGCCGATGACCTCGCCGATGAAGATGTCGGAGCTGGACACCCGCGACTCCTTTGTCCTTGGTCCAGAGGGAAAGGCGGTCCTGTTCCCGTCCGGTGTTCGACAATGTCGACCGCCGGACGGCAGTTTTTCCCGCTATGCCGATCCCGTCAAGGGGGTGCGGGGAAGATTTTGGCTAACTGCCCACTAAGGGCGAATTGTCCTAGAAGCGGCCGGCGCCGAGGTCGCGCGACACGGCACGCGCGCAGTCCCGCACCGCCGCGACCAGGCGCGCCCGCACCGCGTGGACCTCGCCTTCGGCGTCCTCGCAGACCCGCTCCACCGCGCCGGTGATGCCGACCGCGCCCACCGGCATCCGGCGCCGGTCGTGAATGGGTGCCGCGATGGAGGCGAGCCCCTCCCAGGTCTCCTCCACGTCCGCCGACCAGCCGCGCGCCCGGGTCAGGTCCAGCAGCTTCTCGAACTCGCCGAGCCCGGTGCGGGTGGCCTCCGTGAACGCCTCCCGCCGCCCGTCCGCCGCCTCGCTGTGCGCCACCGGGTCGTACGCCGAGAGCACCTTGCCCAGCGCCGTGCTGTGCAGCGGCTGCATGGCCCCGACCTCCAGGACCTGCCTGCTGTCGTCCGGACGGAAGACGTGATGCACGATCAGCACGCCCTGCTGGTGCAGCACGCCCAGATAGACGCTCTCGCCACTGGACCGCGCCAGGTCGTCCGTCCACACCAGGGCCCTGGCGCGCAGCTCGTGCACGTCCAGATAGCTGTTGCCCAGCCGCAGCAGCTCCGCGCCCAGGGTGTACTTCCCGGTCGCCTCGTCCTGCTCGACGAAGCCCTCCTGCTGGAGGGTGCGGATCAACCCGTGTGTGGTGCCCTTGGCCAGGCCCAGCGTGGAAGCGATCTCGGACAGGCCCAGCCGCCGCTCACCGCCTGCGAGCAGCCGCAGCGCCGCCGCTGCCCGTTCCAGCGACTGGATGGTCCGGGCCATCAGGAAACCTCCGTCACCTGCCCGGCACGCGGTCTGCGGGGTACCAGGCGTCTCCGTGTGTGCGATTCGACAATGCCGAACACTATCGCTTCATGCCGACCATGTGGAAGACGGGCCCCGGCGGCCCGCCCGCGCGCCGTTGCCGTCACAACCGCGCCGGTCTTGCACCGCCCGATACCCTGGCGAGGTGCGCTTTCCCCAAGGACCGCGCAAAGCCGACAGCCGTCGCATCCCAGGGAGCATTTCCATGGCCGTGTCCCGTACAGAGTCCGCCGCCCAGAACGCCCGGGCAGACGACCTCCGCGAGGCGCTGGCCTCGCGCGTGGTGGTCGCCGACGGAGCGATGGGCACGATGCTCCAGGATCAGGACCCCACTCTGGAGGACTTCCAGCAGCTGGAGGGCTGCAACGAGATCCTGAACGTCACCCGGCCCGACATCGTGGCCTCCGTGCACCGCGCCTACTTCGAGGTCGGCGTCGACTGTGTGGAGACCAACACCTTCGGGGCGAATTTCGCCGCCCTCAACGAGTACGACATCCCCGAACGCAACTTCGAGCTCTCCGAGGCCGGCGTACGCATCGCGCGCGAGGTGGCCGACGAGTTCGCCGCCGACGGCCGGCCCAGGTGGGTGCTCGGCTCCATGGGCCCCGGCACCAAACTCCCCACGCTCGGCCACGCCCCGTACGCCACCCTGCGGGACGCGTACCAGGTGAACGCCGAAGGCATGATCGCCGGAGGCGCCGACGCGCTCCTGGTGGAGACCACCCAGGACCTGCTGCAGACCAAGGCGGCCGTGCTCGGCGCCCGCCGCGCGCTGGAGGCTACAGGCACCCGGCTGCCGCTGCTGTGCTCGGTGACGGTGGAGACCACCGGCACCATGCTGCTCGGCTCCGAGATCGGCGCGGCCCTGACGGCACTGGAGCCGCTGGGCATCGACATGATCGGGCTGAACTGCGCGACCGGGCCCGCCGAGATGAGCGAACACCTGCGCTATCTCGCCCAGCACTCCAGGGTGCCCATCTCCTGCATGCCCAACGCCGGACTGCCGGTCCTGGGCAAGGACGGCGCGCACTATCCGCTGACGCCGCCCGAACTGGCCGACGCCCAGGACTCCTTCGTCGGCGACTACGGCCTCTCGCTGGTCGGCGGCTGCTGCGGCACCACACCCGAGCACCTGCGCCAGCTGGTGGACCGGGTGCGCGGCCGGGAGCTGACCGAGCGTTCTCCCCGGCCCGAGCCCGGTGCCGCCTCGCTCTACCAGACCGTCCCGTTCCGCCAGGACACCTCCTACCTGGCGATCGGCGAGCGCACCAACGCCAACGGCTCGAAGAAGTTCCGGACGGCCATGCTGGAGGGCCGCTGGGACGACTGCGTGGAGATGGCCCGCGACCAGATCCGTGAGGGCGCCCACCTGCTGGACCTGTGCGTCGACTACGTCGGCCGGGACGGTGCGGCGGACATGCGGGAGCTGGCGAGCCGGTTCGCGACCGCCTCCACCCTGCCGCTCGTCCTGGACTCCACCGAACTGCCGGTGCTGGAGGCCGGGCTGGAGATGCTGGGCGGACGCGCGGTCATCAACTCCGTCAACTACGAGGACGGAGACGGGCCCGAGTCGCGGTTCGCCAAGGTCACCGCCCTGGCAGCCGAGCACGGCGCCGCGCTCATCGCCCTCACGATCGACGAGGAGGGCCAGGCCCGCAGCGTCGAGCACAAGGTCGCCATCGCCGAACGGCTCATCGAGGACCTCACCGGAAACTGGGGCGTCCACGAGTCGGACATCCTCATCGACTGCCTGACCTTCACCATCTGCACCGGCCAGGAGGAGTCCCGCAAGGACGGCCTCAACACCATCGAGGCCATCCGCGAGCTCAAGCGCCTCCACCCGGACGTACAGACCACCCTGGGCCTGTCCAACATCTCCTTCGGACTGAACCCGGCGGCCCGCGTCACCCTCAACTCCGTCTTCCTGGACGAGTGCGTCAAGGCGGGCCTCGACTCCGCGATCGTGCACGCCTCCAAGATCCTGCCCATCGCGCGGCTGGAGGAGGAGCAGGTCAGTACGGCGCTCGACCTGATCTACGACCGGCGCAGCGAGGGCTACGACCCGCTGTCCAAGCTGCTGGAGCTCTTCGAGGGCGTGGACACCAAGTCGATGAAGGCCTCCCGCGCCGAGGAACTGCTCGCACTGCCGCTGGACGAACGCCTCCAGCGCCGCATCATCGACGGCGAGCGCAAGGGGCTGGAGGCCGACCTGGACGAGGCGCTGCAGACGCAGACCGCCCTCGTCATCGTCAACGAGACCCTGCTGGCCGGCATGAAGGTCGTCGGCGAACTCTTCGGCTCCGGGCAGATGCAGCTGCCGTTCGTGCTCCAGTCCGCGGAGGTCATGAAGGGTGCGGTGGCCTATCTGGAACCGCACATGGAGAAGACGGACGACGACGGCAAGGGCACCATCGTGCTGGCCACCGTCCGCGGCGACGTGCACGACATCGGCAAGAACCTCGTCGACATCATCCTGTCGAACAACGGCTACACCGTGGTCAACCTCGGCATCAAGCAGCCGGTGGCCGCGATCCTGGACGCGGCCAAGGAACACCGCGCCGACGTCATCGGCATGTCCGGACTGCTCGTCAAGTCCACGGTGATCATGAAGGAGAACCTCGAGGAGCTCAACCAGCGCAGCATGGCGGCCGACTTCCCCGTCATCCTCGGCGGCGCTGCCCTCACCCGCGCCTACGTCGAACAGGATCTGCACGAGGTCTACCAGGGCGAAGTCCGCTACGCACGCGACGCGTTCGAGGGCCTGCGGCTGATGGACGCGCTGATCGCCGTCAAGCGCGGCGTCCCCGGCGCCACCCTGCCGGAGCTCAAGCAGCGCCGCGTCCCCAAGCGGGAGATCATCATCGAGGAGCCGCCGCCCAACGACGGCTCCGTGCGCTCGGACGTCGCCATCGACAACCCGGTGCCGGAACCGCCGTTCTGGGGCACCCGGGTCAGCAAGGGCATCCAGCTGGCCGACTACGCGTCCTGGCTGGACGAGAGCGCGCTGTTCAAGGGCCAGTGGGGGCTCAAGGAGGCCCGCAACGGCCAGGGCCCGGACTTCGAGGAGCTGTTGGAGACGGAGGGCCGCCCGCGCCTCCGCGGCCTGCTGGACAAGCTCCAGACCGAGAACCTGCTGGAAGCCGCCGTCGTCTACGGGTACTTCCCCTGCCACTCCAAGGGCGACGACCTGATCCTGCTCAACGACGACGGCTCGGAGCGGACGCGGTTCACCTTCCCCCGCCAGCGCCGCGGCCGCCGGCTGTGCCTTGCCGACTTCTTCCGCCCCGAGGAGACCGGCGAGACCGACGTGGTGGCGCTCCAGGTGGTCACGGTCGGAAACCGCATCGGTGAGGCCACCGCCGAGCTCTTCGAGGCCAACTCCTACCGCGACTACCTTGAGCTGCACGGGCTGTCCGTACAGCTGGCGGAGGCGCTGGCCGAGTACTGGCACGCCCGGGTCCGGTCGGAGCTGGGCTTCGCCGGACAGGACCCGGCCAGGGTCGTCGACATGTTCGACCTGAAGTACCGGGGAGCCCGCTTCTCGCTCGGTTACGGCGCCTGCCCGAACCTGGAGGACCGCGCCAAGATCGCGGAGCTGCTGGAGCCGGGGCGGATCGGAGTCGAGCTGTCGGAGGAGTTCCAGCTCCACCCGGAGCAGTCCACCGACGCCATCGTGCTGCACCACCCGGATGCGAAGTACTTCAACGCGAGGTGAGCACCGGCGGGTGCGGTGACTGAGGGCGGCGCGCGCATATCGACAGGAGCCGCGCCGTAGATCGTCGTACACTGGTCGATCCGGTAAGACCGGTCGCCCGTGGGATCTGACCACGGGTGGCCGGTCTTCGTGTCCCTCAGGAGGTGCATGCGGATGACCAGCTCCATCCCGGCCACGATCCCCCGTACAGCCCACGGGTCCGGGCTGCAGGCCGTGCTGCTCGACATGGACGGCACCCTCGTCGACACCGAGGGCTTCTGGTGGGACGCCGAGGTCGAGGTGTTCGCCGCTCTCGGGCACGATCTCGAGGAGGCGTGGCGCCAGGTGGTCGTCGGCGGGCCGATGACACGCAGCGCGGGCTTCCTGATCGCCGCCACCGCCGCCGACATCACCCTCGCCGAGCTCACCGTGCTGCTCAACGCCAAGTTCGTCGAACGGCTCGAGCTGGGTGTCCCGCTGATGCCCGGAGCCCGCCGCCTGCTCACCGAACTGGCCGCGCACGGCATCCCGACCGGGCTGGTCTCCGCCTCACACCGCACCGTCATCGACAGGATGTTGCGCTCGCTGGGCGCCGAGCACTTCCACTTCACCCTCGCGGGGGACGAGTTGGAGCGGACGAAACCGCACCCCGACCCCTATCTGACGGCCGCCGCGCGGCTCGGTGCCGAGCCGTCGCGCTGTGCCGTGCTGGAGGACACCGTGACCGGTGTGGTCTCCGCCGAGGCGGCGGGCTGCCGCGTGGTGGCGGTCCCCTCCGTAAGCCCCATCGAGCCTGCCGCGGGACGTACCGTCGTAGAGTCGCTGGAGGAGGTCGATCTCGCATTTCTGCGCTCTCTGATCATGGTCGAGCACTGAGGGTGTTCCGGGTGCGGGCTGCTGCTTCCGGGAATGCAGGGATAACCGCGGGAGCGGGCGCCGAGGGAGACGGGACGCATTCTCCGTCCGAATTCCCGTGCATCGCCCGTGAGTTGATAGGGTGAGTTTTGTCACGCGCGGGGAGTGTCGACAGGCTTCACCCGCTGTGCTGAGGAGGGGTCCATCGCTGTGGAAGGCGCACCCTTGTGTCCGCATTGGTTGCCGGTCGTCAGGAACGTTCCGGCGTCCGTATAGCGGATCAGCGACCGGTGATATCGGTGCGCGATTGTCCGCTTACAGGACCCTGTTCGGGAATCCGGTGGCACAACTACTAATGTCTTCTTCTCGGCCATAAGACCCCTGCAACAACCCCTGGCCGGACGAGGGAGACCGTCGACGATGAATCGAAAGACCCTGGTACTGCCTGCCATGGCAGTCCTGCTCGCTCCGCTGCTCGCCGCATGTGGCGGGTCGGACGGGGGTGACTCGGGCGGAGACACCATCGTGGTGGGCACGACGGACCAGTTCGCCGTGACGAAGGACTCCCCGGCGCCCTTCGACCCGGCGGCGGGCTACGAGACCGCTGCCTGGAACATCATGCGCAGCACCTTCCAGACCCTGCTGCGCTCGCCCCGCTCCGGCACCGAGCCGGTGATGGAGGCCGCCAAGAAGTGCGAGTTCACCGACCAGCAGGGGGAACAGTACCGCTGCACCATGCGTGACGGCCTGAAATTCACCAACGGCAACAAGCTGACCGCCCAGGACGTCGAGTTCTCGGTGAAGCGCATGCTCGACATCGGCTACGACCTCGGTCCCGCCTCGCTGCTGGCGAACATCGACAAGGTCGAGGCGCCCAGCGACAGCGAGGTGGTCTTCCACCTCAAGGAACCGGACGCCACCTTCCCCTACAAGCTGGCCACCCCGGCCGCCGCGATCCTCGACAGCGAGAGCTACCCCCGCAAGAGCTTCAAGAAGGGCCACAAGGTCATCGGCTCCGGGCCGTACACCCTGGACTCCTTCGAGCCCAAGACCGGCGAGGCGGTGTTCTCCAAGAACGAGGAGTACGAGGGCACGCTCGACCTCAAGAACTCGAAGATCGAGCTGCGGATGTTCAAGAGCGGCGACACCATGGAGAAGGCGCTCAAGAGCGGCAAGATCGACGTGATGAACCGGTCCATCTCGCCGGAGCAGGTGCAGCGGCTGGAAAAGGACCAGAAGGACAAGATCGACCTCATCGAGTCGCCCGGTCAGGAGATCCGCTACCTCGTCTTCGACACCAAATCGGCCATCGGCGGAAACAAGGCGATCCGGCGGGCCATGGCCCAGGTGGTCGACCGCAAGGCTCTGACCCGTGATGTGTACCGGCGCACCACCGAGGCCCTCTACTCCCTGGTCCCGAGCGGCCTCCCCGGCCACCGGAACTCCTTCTTCAACGAGTACGACGAGCCCAACGCCAAGGCGGCACGGGAAATCCTCCGGTCGGCGGGCATCGACAAGCCGGTCAAGCTGACCCTCCACTACACGACCGACCACTACGGTGCCGTCACCGCCGAGGAGTTCAAGACGCTGCAGAAGCAGCTGAACGCCTCCGGTGCCTTCGACGTGGAGATCAAGGGCGTCCCCTGGAAGGAGTACCTCCCGGCAGCCCAGAACGGCGACTACGACGTCTACGGCTTCGGCTGGTTCCCCGACTTCCTGGACCCGGACAACTTCATCGCGCCCTTCTTCGTGAAGGACAACGTCCTCAAGCTGGCCTACGCGAACAAGGAGATCCGCGAAAACGTCATCCCGGAGACCCGCAGCGAGACCAACCGCGCCGCCACCGCAGGCGACTTCGAGCGGGCACAGGACATCGTCGCGGACGAGGTGCCGCTGCTCCCGGTCTGGCAGGGCAAGCAGTACATCGCCGTACGCGACGACATCACCGGCGGCGAGTGGGCCCTCAACTCCGCCTCCGTGCTGCAGCTGTGGGAGCTCGGGCGGGGCGTCGACTGAGCCACCGCGCCTGAGCAGGACAGAAAACGGCCGCCGGCCCCGCACGGAGCGGGGCCGGCGGCCGTTTTCACCGGCAAGCGTGCGGGCGATTCACCCGGACGGGCTCACTGGGCGGCGCCCGGCCTCACCAGCCCGCTCTCGTAGGCGTACACCGCCGCCTGAACCCGGTCACGCAGGCCCAGCTTCGTCAGCACATGACCCACATGCGTCTTCACCGTCGTCTCGCTCACGAACAGATCCGCGGCGATCTCGGCGTTCGACAGGCCACGCGCCACCAGCTTCAACACCTCGACCTCACGCTCCGTGAGCGTGTGCAGGGTGTTCGGCACCTGGTCCTCCCCGGAGGGGAGCTTCCCCGCGTACTTGTCCAGCAGCCGCCGCGTGATCGACGGCGCGAGCATGGCCTCACCCGCGGCGACCACCCGGATGGCCTGCACCAGTTCCCCTGCTGGGGCGTCCTTGAGCAGAAAGCCGCTGGCACCCGCCCGCAGCGCCTCCACCACGTACTCGTCGAGGTCGAAGGTCGTCAGCACCAGCACCTTCGCCGGGCCGTCCTTGGCCGGACCGGTGATCTGCCTGGTCGCCTCGACGCCGTCCATCCGGGGCATCCGGATGTCCATCAGCACGACATCCGGTTGCAGCGCACGCACCTGGTCGAGCGCCTGCAGGCCGTCCCCGGCCTCACCGACCACGGCGACGTCGTTCTCGGCCTCGAGAATCATCCGGAAGCCGGTGCGCAGCAGTGGCTGATCATCGACCAGAAGTACGCGGATTGCCACAGAGGCTCCTTCGTAGGCGGACAGGCGCGATCCCCCCATTCTTGCCTACGAAGCCGCTGTCCCACGCCCCGAGGCCAGCGGGGGGGCGGGACCGCAGCTTCTAAGCTCCCCCCACCACCTCGCCTGCCCCCTCGGCGCGCGGCGCGGGCAGCTTCGGCTGGATTGTCAGCGGATACGGCGGGGGAGTGCCGCCGAACTCGGGACACCGCTCCTGGTGGTCACACCAGTCGCACAGGCGGCTCCGCCGGGGCCGCCAGTCCCCGGACTCCGTCGCCCGCTCGATCGCGTCCCACAGGGCCAGCAGCTTGCGCTCCACGCCCAGCAGATCGGACTCCTCCGGGTCGTACGTCACGACGTCACCGCTGCCCAGATACACGAGCTGGAGCCGGCGCGGCACCGAACCGTGCAGCCGCCACAGAACCAGCGCGTAGAACTTCATCTGGAACAGCGCGCCCGCCGCGAACTCCGGCTTCGGCGCCTTGCCCGTCTTGTAGTCGACGATCCGCACCTCGCCCGTCGGCGCCACATCCACCCGGTCGATGATGCCGCGCAGCCGCAGGCCCGACTCCAGCCTCGCCTCCACGAACAGCTCACGGTCCGCAGGCTCCAGCCGGACCGGATCCTCCAGCGTGAACCAGCGCTCGACCAGCGCCTCCGCCTCCGCCAGCCACCTGGCCAGCTCCGCGGCGCCGTCAGCGCCCCCGTCAGCACCTTCGGAGCCCTCCGCGGCGAACAGCTCCGCGAGCTCCGGGCGTTTCGCCAGCAGCCGCTCCCACTCCACCGGCACGAGCGAACGGGCACGCCGAACGCTCCGCTCCGCGGCCGGGGCGTCGAAGAGCCGCTCCAGCACCGAGTGCACCACCGTGCCCCTGGTGGCGGCGGCCGAGGGCTTCTCCGGCAGCCGGTCGATCACCCGGAAGCGGTAGAGCAGCGGGCACTGCATGAAATCGCCGGCCCGGGAGGGAGACAGCGAACTGGGCGGTACGGCGGGCCCGGATTTCCCCCGGGATCTCCCCGCGGCGGAGGGAAGGCTACTCATGGGCCAGACCCTACGGCCCGCCACTGACAGCGGGGCGCATACCATCGACGGCAGACGTCCTCGCACGGCACGCTCGCACGACATGATCGACGTGGCTGCGCACGCGCGGGGTGCGAGGCATGGCGGAGAGGACCCCTTGGCAGACACGGACAACGGCGGCGGGCCCCGCGAGCGCGTCGGCAGCCCCAGCCCCGCAGGCGACGGGGACGGCCGGCCACCCCGGCCCCCACGCGGCAGTGGCGGCGGCATCCTGATGGGCCGTCCCTTCGGCGTGCCCGTCTACGTGGCACCCAGCTGGTTCCTCGTGGCGGCACTGATCACCTGGGTCTTCGGCGGCCAGCTCGACCGCGTGCTGCCCGAGCTGGGGAACATCCGCTACCTCATCGCCCTCTTCTTCGCCGTAGCCTTCTACGCCTCCGTCCTCGTCCACGAGCTGGCCCACACGGTCGCCGCGCTGCGCTTCGACCTCCCGGTGCGCCGCATCCAGCTGCAGTTCTTCGGCGGCGTCTCCGAGATCGAGAAGGAGTCCGAAACCCCCGGCCGGGAGTTCGTGCTCGCCTTCGTCGGCCCGCTGCTGTCGCTCGTCCTCGCTGGAGTCTTCTACGGCGGGATGCAGCTGGTGGAGCCCGGCACCGTCCCCGGCGTGCTGCTGGCCGGGCTGATGATCTCGAACCTGATCGTCGCCGTCTTCAACCTCCTGCCCGGCCTGCCGCTGGACGGCGGGCGGATGCTGCGGGCCGTCGTCTGGAAGCTCAGCGGCAGGGCCATGACCGGCACGGTCGCCGCGGCCTGGACCGGCCGCGCACTGGCCATCGCGGTCCTGATCGGATTCCCCCTGGCCACCCATGCCGGCGGGTTCACCGACGACGGCGTCGGCGGCATGGACACCCTGACGGACGCGCTGCTCGCCGCGATCCTCGCCGCCATCATCTGGACCGGAGCGGGGAACAGCCTGCGCATGGCCCGGCTCCGCGAGCGCCTGCCGGAGCTGCGTGCCCGTACGCTCACCCGCCGGGCCGTACCCGTCGAGTCCGAGACCCCGCTGTCCGAGGCGCTGCGCAGGGCCAACGAGGCCGGCGCCCGCGCCCTGGTGGTGGTGGACGGCCAGGGGGACCCGCTCTCGCTGGTCCGGGAGTCCGCCATCGTCGGCGTCCCCGAGCACCGCCGCCCCTGGGTCGCGGTGAGTACCCTCGCGCAGGACCTCAAGGACGGCATGCGGGTCCCGGCCGAGCTCGCCGGGGAGGAACTGCTCGACCACCTGCGTGCCGCACCCGCGACGGAGTACCTGGTGGTCGAGGAGAGCGGGGAGATCTACGGCGTGCTGTCCACCGGCGACGTGGAGAAGGCGTTCGTCGAGGCCATGGCCAAGCGCTGAGCGCCCGCACCCGGGCTGTCCGGGGCGACCCTGGTCACGGTGGGTCCGGCCGACCGGCTAGGCTGGTGGCATGTCCGAACCGACCGGTGCCGCCCGCCGTCGCGGGCCCTTCAAAGTCGGGGACCAGGTCCAGCTCACCGATCCCAAGGGACGCCACTACACGTTCACGCTCGAAGCCGGGAAGAGCTTCCACACCCACAAGGGTGCCTTCCCGCATGATGAGCTGATCGGCGCGCCCGAAGGCAGTGTCGTCCGTACCACGGGAAACGTCGCCTATCTGGCGCTGCGCCCCCTGCTCCCTGACTATGTCCTGTCCATGCCACGCGGCGCCGCCGTCGTCTATCCGAAGGACGCGGGGCAGGTGCTGGCGATGGCCGACATCTTCCCCGGCGCACGGATCGTCGAGGCCGGTGTGGGATCCGGCTCACTGAGCACCTTCCTGCTGCGGGCCATCGGCGACCAGGGAATGCTGCACTCCTACGAGCGCCGCGCCGACTTCGCCGAGATCGCGCAGCGGAACGTCGAGCGTTACTTCGGCAGCCCGCACCCCGCCTGGACGCTCACCGTGGGTGACCTCCAGGACAACCTCGCCGAGGCCGACGTCGACCGCGTCATCCTGGACATGCTCGCTCCCTGGGAGTGCCTGGAGGTGGTCTCCAAGGCGCTGGTCCCCGGCGGGATCGTCTGCGCCTACGTGGCCACCACCACACAGCTCGCGCGCACCGTCGAGTCCCTCCGCGAGTACGGCACCTTCAACGAGCCGCAGGCGTGGGAGACCATGGTCCGCAACTGGCACGTCGAGGGCCTGGCTGTGCGTCCCGACCATCGCATGATCGGGCACACCGGGTTCCTGCTCACCGCCCGCCGCCTCGCGGACGGCGTCGAGCCGCCACTGCGTCGCCGCCGGCCCTCCAAGGGCTCCTACGGCGACGACTACACCGGCCCGGGCGGCTCCCGCTAGGATTCATGGCTGGAATCCAGGGCTGATATCCAGCCGGGCCGCCGTCCCGCAGTACTTCCGCGGTACGGAACTCGGCACCCGCCCCCCGGTGTTGACGGCCTCGCGAGTTGAGGCTTCTGGAAACGCGGCCCCGGTCGTGCCGCCCGGCTGTGACGTATGGCACGATGCGGGGCACCCGCCCTCCCAGCCTCACAGGAGACACCCCGCGTGCAGCCGTCGGCAGGCCCGGACCTCCCGCACACCCGTGTGCGCCTCGCGCACTGGATCGCCACCGGTGTGGCGCTCGCCGCCGTGCTCGGCCTTTCGGCCGTGTTCCAGCCGCCCGACGCCAGCGCGCGCCCGGAGGGCGCCGGACCGGCCGCGGCCCCGGATCCGGCAAAGGCGCGTTTTTCCGTGGACTGTCCGGGCAAGTCCGCCGATTCCGCCCGCTCCGGCCCCGCCGTCGACATCCTGGACAAGGGTGCCGCGGACTTCGACGGGGACGGCCGTGCGGAGACCGTGGCCCTGGTCCGCTGCCACTCGGGGATCGGCACCCCGCCCAGCGGCATCTTCGTGGTCGCCCACCCCACCGAAGCCGGCGGGCGGCCGCAGGTCGTGGAAACCCTGATGCCGACCGGAGAGGACATGAGCGCGCAGGACTTCCAGGTCGGCCCCCAGGGGCACGGGACGGTCTCCGCGCGGCTCCTGGGCTACTCCTCGCCCGAGGTGCCCCGCTGCTGCCCGGACCAGGCTCGGGAGGTCAAGTGGGAGTGGCGCGACGGGAAGTTCGTGCTGGTCCCGTCGCCAGTGGCCGGGAGCGTCTGAGCAGTTGCCCGGGAGCTGCCGCGCCCGGCGGCGCCACGCCCCTGCGCGCCCTGCGGCGCTTCGGAGTAATCCTGACGGTCACCCGGCGTCGGGGCCGTACACCTCCACGCCGTCCGCCACGCGGCGCACATGGATGCAGTCGCCGGGACACTCCTTCGCGGAATCCGCGACGTCCCGCAGCAGCGGCAGCGGCACCGGCGTCGTGGCGCCCGTGGCCTGCAGCAGCTCGTCGCCAGGACTCTTCACATAGGCCAGGCCGTCGATGTCCAGCTCGAAGACCTCAGGCGCGTATTGCACGCAGATGCCGTCACCCGTGCACAGATCCTGGTCGATCCAGACCTCGAGCGCTTCGGTGCCGCTGCCCATCCTGGTACCTGCCGTTTCTCTGCTCGTGACGAAATAGTGCCACCCCTGAAGGGTGTTGACCTGATCGACGATACAGCCGGGCCGCTTTCCGACGTCGATCGGTGGGTATTCCCCGGAGGTGAGGGAGTGCGCAAGGGTGAAGATCAGACACACCCCGACCGTCTTTGTGATCTAGGGGTTTCAACCCGGACCGGCCCAGGTAGGGTCAGGAAGCGTCCAGCTCCCCCTGGAGGAGGTGAGGACCGTGGCAGCCCACGACGACGACACCAACCGCGGCATCCGGCCGGGTCGGGGTTCTGAAGACCCGGCTGGTCAGGTTGCCTATCTCGAGCAGGAAATCGCCGTCCTGCGCCGCAAGCTCGCCGATTCTCCGCGTCACACTCGGATTCTCGAGGAGCGGATCGTCGAGCTGCAGACCAATCTGGCTGGCGTGTCCGCGCAGAACGAGCGGCTCGTCAACACCCTCCGTGAGGCCCGCGACCAGATCGTGGCCCTCAAAGAGGAGGTCGACCGGCTCGCGCAGCCGCCGGCCGGATTCGGAGCGTTCCTGCAGGCGAACGAGGACGGCACGGCCGACATCTTCACCGGGGGCCGCAAGCTCCGGGTGAATGTCAGCCCCAGCGTCGAGCTCGACACTCTCCGGCGCGGCCAGGAGGTCATGCTCAACGAGGCACTCAACGTGGTCGAGGCCATGGAGTACGAGAGCGCCGGGGACATCGTCACCCTCAAGGAAGTCCTGGAGGACGGCGAGCGCGCCCTGGTGGTCGGGCACACCGACGAAGAGCGGGTGGTCCGGCTCGCAGAGCCGCTCATGGACGCCACCCTCCGCGCCGGAGACGCCCTGCTGCTGGAACCACGTTCGGGCTACGTCTACGAGGTCGTACCCAAAAGTGAGGTCGAGGAGCTCGTCCTCGAAGAGGTTCCGGACATCGACTACACGAAAATCGGTGGCCTGGGCGGGCAGATCGAGTCCATTCGCGACGCGGTGGAACTGCCCTATCTCTTCCCGGACGTCTTCAAGGAGCACGAACTGCGCCCGCCCAAGGGGGTGCTGCTCTACGGACCGCCTGGCTGCGGCAAGACGCTGATCGCCAAGGCCGTGGCCAACTCGCTTGCCAAGAAGGTCGCAGAGGTGACCGGGAAGCCCCAGGGCAAGAGCTACTTCCTCAATATCAAGGGCCCGGAGCTGCTCAACAAGTACGTCGGCGAGACCGAGCGGCACATCCGGCTGGTCTTCCAGCGTGCGAGGGAGAAGGCGAGCGAGGGCACGCCGGTCATCGTCTTCTTCGATGAGATGGACTCCCTCTTCCGCACCCGTGGATCCGGCGTCAGTTCGGACGTGGAGAACACCATCGTCCCGCAGCTGCTCTCCGAGATCGACGGGGTGGAGGGCCTGGAGAACGTCATCGTCATCGGCGCCTCGAACCGCGAGGACATGATCGACCCCGCGATTCTGCGGCCCGGCCGCCTCGACGTGAAGATCAAGATCGAGCGTCCGGACGCCGAGGCGGCGCGGGACATCTTCTCGAAGTACCTCACTCCCACCCTGCCGCTGCATCCGGAAGACCTCACCGAGCACAACGGAGACGCCGAAGCCACCACGGCCGGCATGATCCAGTCGGTGGTCGAGCAGATGTACGCTGAATCGGAGGAGAACCGCTTCCTCGAGGTCACCTACGCCAACGGTGACAAGGAAGTCCTCTACTTCAAGGACTTCAACTCCGGCGCCATGATCCAGAACATCGTGGACCGTGCAAAAAAGATGGCCATCAAGGCCTTCCTCGACCAGAACCAGAAGGGTCTGAGGGTCTCCCACCTGCTCGCCGCGTGTGTCGACGAGTTCAAGGAGAACGAGGACCTGCCCAACACCACCAACCCGGACGACTGGGCCCGCATCTCCGGCAAGAAGGGCGAGCGGATCGTCTTCATCCGCACGCTCGTCACCGGCAAGCAGGGCGCGGACACCGGGCGCTCCATCGACACGGTGGCCAACACCGGTCAGTACCTGTAGCGAAGTCGGCCGGCTGCGGGGCCCCAGAGTGGGGCCCCGCAGCCGGACCCGTTCCCAGCCAGTCCAGAAGGAAGCAGGCAGTGATCTCCCCACCCGGGTCTGCGCGTTCTAGGCTCTGCCGTACCGCCGCCTCGCGCAGTGCGGGTCTGGGGACCGCACACGAGCCGGATGCGCAGCGGGACGTGAGCAGTGGTCCCACCGCGGGCCGCTGCCGGGCAAGGAGGGCCGCATGACCGTACGGCGAGTAATGGGCATCGAGACGGAATACGGGATCTCCGTCCCCGGCCACCCCAACGCCAATGCCATGCTCACCTCGTCCCAGGTCGTCAACGCCTACGCGGCGGCGATGCACCGGGCGAGGCGCGCCCGCTGGGACTTCGAGGAGGAGAACCCGCTGCGGGACGCCCGCGGCTTCGACCTCGCCCGTGAGGCGGCTGACACCAGCCAGCTGACCGACGAGGACATCGGCCTGGCCAACGTCATCCTCACCAACGGCGCCCGGCTCTACGTCGACCACGCCCACCCCGAGTACAGCTCCCCGGAGGTCACCAACCCCCTGGACGCCGTGCTCTGGGACAAGGCGGGCGAGCGCATCATGGCGGAGGCCACCCGGCGCGCCGCCGAGGTGCCGGGTTCCCATCCCATCCACCTCTACAAGAACAACACCGACAACAAGGGCGCCTCCTACGGCACGCACGAGAACTACCTGATGAAGCGGGAGACCGCGTTCTCGGACATCGTGCGCCACCTGACGCCCTTCTTCGTCTCCCGGCAGGTGGTGTGCGGCGCCGGCCGGGTCGGACTCGGCCAGGACGGCAGCGAGAACGGCTTCCAGCTCAGTCAGCGGGCCGACTACTTCGAGGTCGAGGTCGGCCTGGAGACCACTCTCAAGCGGCCCCTGATCAACACCAGGGACGAGCCGCACGCGGACGCCGAGAAGTACCGGCGGCTGCACGTGATCATCGGCGACGCGAATCTGTCGGAGATCTCGACCTACCTCAAGCTCGGCACCACCGCGCTGGTGCTTTCCATGATCGAGGACGGCTTCATCGCCGTCGATCTGGCCATCGACCAGCCCGTACGGACACTGCACGAGGTCTCGCACGACCCTTCGCTGCGCCAGCTGATCACGCTGCGCGGCGGGCGTACCCTCACCGCTGTCCAGCTTCAGATGGAGTACTTCGAGCTGGCCCGCAAGTACGTCGAGGACCGCTGGGGAGCGGACGCCGACGAGCAGACCAAGGATGTGCTGGCCCGCTGGGAGGACGTGCTGGTCCGCCTGGAGCACGATCCGATGAGCCTCTCCGGAGAGCTGGACTGGGTCGCCAAGCGAGAGCTGATGGAAGGCTACCGGCGTCGTGACCAGCTTGAATGGGATGCGCCCCGGCTCCACCTGGTGGACCTCCAGTACGCCGACGTGCGGCCGGACAAGGGCCTCTACAACCGCCTGGCGGCCCGCGGCAAGATGCAGCGGCTGCTGGACGAGAAGGATGTGCTGCGGGCCGTCACGAAGCCGCCGGAGGACACCAGGGCCTACTTCCGCGGACGCTGCCTGGAGCAGTACGCCGACGACGTGGCCGCGGCCTCCTGGGACTCGGTCATCTTCGATCTGCCCGGCCGTGACTCACTGCAACGGGTCCCCACGCTGGAGCCGCTGCGCGGCACGCGCAACCATGTCAAGGAGCTGCTGGACCGCTGCCGTACGGCGGAGGATCTGGTGCGGCTGCTGTCCGGAGGCTGATAAGCGGCTAAGTGTGGCCGGATCAGGGAATCATCCGGGAGACCTCCGGACGTTGAGTCAAGTGATGGGCCTATGTCAGTCCCGGCTTGTAGGGTCTGATCTTGTACGTCTCGCGTAACCGAACCGAGCGGGGTGAGGGTAATGGCGACCAAGGACACCGGCGGCGGACAGCAGAAGGCGACTCGTCAGACCGAGGAGACCGAGGAGCAGGCCGAAGAGACCCAGGCGTCCGAGGACCTCAAGGAACGCCAGGAGGCCCTGTCGGAAGACGTGGACTCCGTCCTGGACGAAATCGATGATGTCCTCGAGGAGAACGCAGAGGATTTCGTGAGGTCATTTGTGCAGAAGGGTGGGGAATAGTACGGAAATGTCCGAATTGGAGCCGATGAAAAGGTGCTCCCGTTGCAAGCGGACATTGCCGTACGACGACTTCGGGCGCAACAGGACCATGCGTGACGGATTGCAGGGGTATTGCCGGGCGTGCTTTTCCGAGTATTACCGGGAGCGTCAGGAGGCCAAAGGGCGGTCGGTGCGGGTCCGGGTGGCTGTGCCGCGCGGGCACAAACGCTGCCCTGCTTGCGCAGAAGTGAAGCCTCACGCCCAGTGGGAGCGCAACAAGACTTCATCGGACGGATGGGCGAGCTACTGCCGTTCCTGCCGGGCCGAACGGAATCGGGCGGCGTATTTCCGCCGGAAGTACGGCCTGACGGAAGCGGAACGGGACGACCTCGTGGCAGGGCAGATGGGCGTCTGTCCCATCTGCTTGTCCTCTCCCGCAATCCATGTGGATCACGACCACGCGACGGGTAAGGTCCGGGGCGTGTTGTGCTTCAGCTGCAATGCCGCGCTGGGGCAATTCAAGGACCGGCCCGAGGCTATGCGACGGGCCATCTCCTACGTGGAAGGAAACGTGTGGAAGCCGAAACTCGTAGCACCGGGCGTCTACCTGCTGCCTTCCTGACGCCTGGCTCGTCCTCGTTCATGGATTTCCTGACGGTGCACGCGCCGGAGCAGATGCCGGGCAGCAGGCCGCTGCCGCCCGTGCACGGAGCGATCGAGGCGCCGCACGGCACCACGATCGTGGCGGCGTCGTTCCCGGGCGGAGTGGTCCTGGCGGGAGACCGGCGGGCGACAATGGGCAACGTCATCGCGCAGCGCGACATCGAGAAGGTCTTTCCGGCGGACGAGTACTCGGCGGTCGGCATCGCGGGCACCGCCGGTCTCGCGGTGGAGATGGTGAAGCTCTTCCAGCTGGAGCTTGAGCACTTCGAGAAGGTCGAGGGCTCGCAGCTGTCGCTGGAGGGCAAGGCCAACCGGCTCTCCACCATGATCCGGGGCAATCTCGGCATGGCTCTCCAAGGCCTCGCCGTGGTCCCGCTGTTCGCCGGATACGACGTGGACCGCCAGAAGGGCCGGATCTTTTCGTACGACATCACCGGTGGGCGCTCCGAGGAACCGGGGTTCACTGCCGTCGGATCCGGTTCGGTCTTCGCACGCGGCGCGCTCAAGAAGCTGTTCCGGGATGATCTGACGGAGCAGCAGACGGCCACCGTCGTCGTCCAGGCGCTGTACGACGCGGCGGACGACGACTCGGCGACGGGCGGACCGGACATGGTGCGGCGGATCTACCCCATCGTGACGGTGATCAGCGAAGAGGGCTTCAGGAAGCTCACCGAGGCAGAGGTCTCCGAGATCGCACGGTCGGTGCACGAGGGCCGTCTGCAGCAGCCCAACGGGCCGCAGGCCCCGGTCGTCTAACAGCCGCCGAGAAACAGGAAGGACGATTGCCGGTGTCGACGCCGTTCTATGTCTCACCCCAGCAGGCCATGGCCGACCGGGCCGAGTACGCCCGCAAGGGCATCGCGCGCGGGCGCAGCGTGGTCGTGTTGCAGTACGCCGACGGCATCGTGTTCGTCGCCGAGAACCCCTCGCGGGCTCTGCACAAGGTCAGCGAGATCTATGACCGGATCGCCTTCGCGGCGGTCGGGAAGTACAACGAGTTCGAGAATCTCCGGATCGGTGGTGTGCGCTACGCGGATCTGCGCGGCTACACCTATGACCGCCAGGACGTGACGGCGCGGGGCCTGGCGAACGTGTACGCGCAGACCCTGGGCACGATCTTCTCCAGCTCCGCGGAGAAGCCGTACGAGGTGGAGTTGATCGTCGCCGAGGTCGGCCCCGAGCCCGAGGACGACCAGATCTACCGGCTGCCGCACGACGGCTCCATCGTCGACGAGCACGGCTCCGTCGCGGTCGGCGGAAACTCCGACCAGATCGGCAGCTATCTCGATCAGCGGCATCGGGACGGCATGTCGCTGGCCGAGGCGCTGAACCTCGCGGTCGAGTCGCTCACCCGTGAGACCAACGGCGGAGAGCGCAGCCTGACGGCCGAGCAGCTCGAGGTGGCGGTGCTGGACCGCACCAGGCCGCAGCAGCGCAAGTTCAAGCGGGTGCTGGGTTCCCGGCTTTCCCGTCTGCTGGAGGAAGGTGCTCCCGAGCCCGCGGAGGATGCGGAAGACGTGGAGGGGGAGGCCGGCGGGACCGGTACGGAGGGCGAGGGCGGCGAGACCCCCGGCACCGGGAAGGCGACGGGGTCCGGCGAGGCGAAGTAACTGCCCTGACCGCCGAGTGACGGCCGAATGACGCGTCCCCTGCCAGGGCCTGCCTGGTGGGGGACGCGTCACGTCCAGAGCCTCATGAAGGGCCTGGAGGGGGCCCTGTGGAGCCTCGGGGTATCAGAGTGACCGGCAACACCTCGGTGGCGGTCGAGCGCCCCTCCAGGACGCTCAGAAGGGCGCGCATCCCCGCCGCCCCCACGTCTTCGGCGGGCAGCCGCACCGTTGTCAGTTCGGGTTCCAGCGCGGTGGCCAGGTCCAGATCGTCGAAGCCGGTGACGGAGAGATCAGTGGGTACCCGCAGCCCCAGCCGGCGCGCGGCCTTGCACGCCCCGGCTGCCAGCAGGTCGTCGTCGCAGATCAACGCGGTGGGCCGGTCCGGCCCCGTGGCCGACAGCACCCTGGTCGCCGCACGCAGCCCGTCCGCCACGCTGAGCGCGGCCGGTTCGGTGCGTACGAGGGCGCCGCCCGTGCCGGTGAGCGCTTCCGCCAGGGCCCGCGCCCGGACCGCGAAGGTCCAGGAGTCGACCGCCGCCGGGATGTGCGCAAGGCGCCGGTGTCCCAGGTCGAGCAGGTGCCGGACGGCGCGGCGCATCCCGTCGGCGATGTCCAGGTTGACGGTGGCGGCCTGGGCTCCGCGCGGGTCGCTGTCGAGCATGACCAGGGGCAGGCCGTCACCGCGCAGCACCGCGAGCGCCTCGGGTGCCATGGAGGAGGCGATGACACCGTCCAGGGCCGAGCGCGCGGAGTGGAAGGGGCCGGGTGTCGGGCTGACGACCTCGGGTGAGGGGTAGAGCACGATGCCGAAGTCGTGCTCTGCGGCGACTCGGGCGGCGCCGGTGTGCACATGGGCGAAGAAGTCGCTGTTGAGCACCGGTACGACGAGCAGCGCGGTCCGGGTGCGGCCGAGCCGGAGGCTGCGTGCGGCCAGGTTGGGCCGGTAACCCAGCTGGTGCGCGGCGGTCCGCACGGTCTCCGCCGTTCGGACCGAGACCCGGCCGTGCCATTTCTCACCCAGGACCAGGGAGACCGTGGCCTGGGACACGCCGGCGTGCCGGGCGACGTCGCGGCTGGTGGGCCGCGCCCGCTCGGAGGGGCCGGTGGGGCCGTCCTGTCTCGTGCGGGGCACGCGCCGCTCCTCGTCCCTGGACTGCGAGTCAGCCGCCATGATACGGATGAGTTCCACGTTATACGTACAACCCCCGGCGTCGCCGGGCGGAGAGGAGCCGCACGGATGGCTACCGGCTATCTGGAGCTGCTGCGCGCCAAGCACGCGATGCGGCTGCTCGCGGGCACGCTGATCGGCAGGCTGCCGAACGCAACGGCGGCGCTGGCCATCGTGCTGTTCGTCCGCGCGGAAGGCGGGAGTTACACGCTCGCCGGAGTGCTCTCCGCCGTCTACGGGCTGGCCACCGCCGTCGGCCAGCCGTCCCTCGGCCGCGCGGTGGACCTGCTGGGGCAGCCGCGGGTGATGGTGCCCTCGGCGGTGCTGTCGGCGCTGGGCATGGGGCTGTTCGCCCTCGTCGGCACGGATTCGCTGCCGCTGGCGTGCGCGGCGGTGCTCGTCGCGGGGCTGTTCACACCGCCGCTGGAGGGCGGGCTGCGGGCACTGTGGCCGAGCGTGCTCAAGCGTGAGGAGCGGGTCCACGCCGCCTACGCCCTGGACGCCGTTGCCCAGGAGCTGATGTTCGCGGTCGGCCCGCTGCTGGTGACCCTGCTCGTCGCCATGTGGAACGAGGCCGCGGCGCTGCTGGTCATCAACGCCATGGGCGTGCTCGGGGCCCTCTGGGTCGCCGTCTCGCCGCCCTCCCGGCAGTGGCGCTCGGCGCCCCGGGAGGCGCACTGGCTGGGCGCCCTCCGCTCTGCGGGGCTGCTGGCGCTGCTGGGAGCCTTCTTCTTCGTCGGGCTGGCCCTGGGGACCATAGCGGTCGCCGCGGTCGCGTACGCCGATGACCACGGTGACAGCCTCGTCTCCAGCTATCTGCTCTCCGGGCTCGGTGCCGGTGCCCTCCTCGGCGGCCTGGTCTACGGCGCGCGGCTGTGGCCGGGCCGGCCCGAGCGCAGGCTGCGGCTGCTGGTGATGGCGCTGGCGGCGGGATATCTGCCGCTGGCCCTGGTCCCGGATGTGGTGGCGATGACGATGCTGGCCGGGCTCTCCGGAGTGTTCCTCGCCCCGGCGCTGGCCTGCGCCTTCGTGGTGGTCGACCGGCACGCGCCGCGCGGCACGGTCACCGAGGCGTTCTCCTGGCTGGTGACGACCTTCGGGGTGGGAGCCGCCGCCGGTACGGGTGTGGTGGGCCCGGTCATCGAATGGGGTGGCCCGGCGGCGGGCTTCGCGGTGGCGGGCGGCGGCGGTGTCGCGGCGCTGCTGGTCCTGCTGGCGACGCGTGGGGTGCTCGACGCTCCCGTCGCGGTGCCGGACCGCGCCGCGGCCCCGGTCGCGGGCTCCGCGGGCGGCGCGGCCACAGGGGCGGAAAATGATCGCAACGGTGCCGCCGAACCCGGTTTCAGAAGCGGTCATCAGGCGTAATGTTCAGTCATGGACCGCCGAATCTTCGGGCTGGAGAACGAGTACGGCGTCACATGTACGTTCCGGGGACAGCGGCGGCTGTCTCCTGACGAGGTGGCGCGGTACCTCTTCCGCCGTGTCGTGTCATGGGGCCGCAGCAGTAACGTCTTTCTGCGGAACGGGGCCCGCCTGTATCTGGATGTGGGCTCACACCCCGAATACGCGACTCCCGAGTGCGACAGCGTGACCGAGCTCGTCACCCACGACAAGGCGGGTGAGCGGATCCTCGAGGGCCTGCTCGTCGACGCCGAACGCCGCCTGCACGAGGAAGGAATCGCGGGCGACGTCTATCTCTTCAAGAACAACACCGACTCGGCCGGTAACTCCTACGGCTGCCACGAGAACTACCTCGTGGCCCGGCACGGGGAGTTCTCGCGCCTCGCGGACGTCCTCATTCCCTTCCTGGTCACCCGTCAGCTGATCTGCGGCGCGGGCAAGGTGCTGCAGACCCCGCGCGGGGCCGTCTACTGCGTGAGCCAGCGTGCCGAGCACATCTGGGAAGGGGTCAGTTCCGCGACGACCCGCTCCCGGCCCATCATCAACACGCGGGACGAACCGCACGCCGACGCCGAGCGGTACCGCCGCCTCCATGTCATCGTCGGCGATTCGAACATGTCCGAGACGACGATGCTGCTGAAGGTCGGTGCCACCGACCTCGTCCTGCGCATGATCGAGGCGGGCACCGTGATGCGTGATCTCACACTGGAGAACCCGATCAGGGCGATCCGTGAGGTGAGTCACGACATCACGGGCCAGCGCAAGGTGCGTCTGGCCAGCGGCCGGGAGGCGTCCGCCCTCGAGGTGCAGCAGGAGTACTACGAGAAGGCCGTGGACTTCTGTGAGCGCCGCGGAATCCGTACGGGTACGGTCGAACAGGTCCTGGAGCTGTGGGGCCGCACCCTGGAGGCCGTGCGCAACCAGGAGCTGGAGAAGGTCGGCACCGAGATCGACTGGGTGATGAAACACCAGCTCATCGAGCGGTACCGGGAAAAGAACAACCTCACCATGTCGCATCCCCGGATCGCCCAGATAGATCTCGCCTATCACGACATCCATCGCCGTCGCGGGCTCTACTACCTCCTGGAGCGAAAGGGTCAGGCAGCGCGGATCTGCAACGACCTCAAGATTTTCGAGGGTAAATCGGTGCCCCCGCAGACGACGCGGGCCCGGCTGCGCGGCGACTTCATCCGGCGGGCTCAGGAGCAGCGCCGCGATTTTACCGTGGACTGGGTGCATCTGAAGCTGAACGACCAGGCTCAGCGCACGGTTCTGTGCAAGGACCCCTTCCGATCCGTGGATGAGCGAGTCGAAAAGCTGATCGCGGGAATGTGATTCCGTGTCCGTGGGGTGGGGGGAGCCGCGCGGGGCCGTAGGCTGGCGTGAATGGCGACACCCCCTACCCCGTGAGTTGACACATGACTCTCTCCACCACTGCCCGGCGATTCGCCGCGGTGCTGACCGTCCCCCTGCTGATCGCGTCCGCAGCCGCCTGCGGCAGCGACGATTCCGACGACGACGGGGGGAAGAAGAAGGCGAAGTCCGTCACCGTGCCCGCCGTCTCCGCCGAGGACGGGAAGACGCCCAAGATCGAGAAGGGTGAGGGCGACCCTCCGAAGAAGCTCCAGGTCAAGGTCCTCAAGGAGGGCAAGGGCAAGAAGGTCGAGAAGGGTGAGGTGCTCAACGCCGCCTACCTCGGCCAACTCTGGGACGGCACGGTCTTCGACAGCACCTGGAAGGAGGGCCGTAGCCCGGCCAGCTTCCAGCTGGGCACCGGCAGCGTGATCAAGGGCTGGGACGAAGCCCTGGTCGGCAAGCGGCTCGGCAGCCGTGTCGAGATGGTCATCCCGCCGGAGAAGGGCTACGGCGCGGAGGGCAAGCCGCCGCAGATCCCGCAGAACTCCACTCTGGTCTTCGTCGTGGACCTGAAGAAGACGATGCCCAGCCAGATCGACGGCAAGCCGGTGAAGGGCGAGCCGAACGCCGACCTGCCCAAGGTCGGCACCAAGATCGAGGACAAGGCGCCGGAGATCGAGATCGACAAGGGCGCCAAGGCTCCGAAGAAGCTCACCAGCGAGACGATCATCGAGGGTGACGGCAAGGAGGTCGACGCGAAGAGCACCGTGCTGGCCAACTTCGCCGCCAAGCTCTGGGACGGCAAGGACTTCGCGAACACCTGGGAGCAGGGTGGCCCGCAGGAGTTCCCGGTCTCGCAGATCCCCGGCTGGAAGGACGGCCTCAAGGGAGCCAAGGCGGGCAGCCGCGTGGTGATCTCGGTGCCGGAGAAGGACTTCCCCAAGGAGCAGCGAGCTCAGTTCAAGTCGGGGATCGTCTTCAGCGTGGATGTGCTCAGCGTCAACTGATCGCCCGCCGGGTCACTCGGCGTGACAGACTGGTGCGCGGTCCAGAAGATTCGTTCGTAGGAGCAATTTCGTGAGCATCGAGAAGCCCGAGGTCGACTTCCCCGAGGGTGAGCCGCCGGCTGCCCTGGAGATCCAGGACCTCTGGGAGGGCGATGGCCCCGAGGCCAAGGCCGGGGACAACGTCTCCGTGCACTATGTGGGCGTCTCCTTCTCCACCGGCGAGGAGTTCGACGCCAGCTGGAACCGCGGCAACCCGCTGCAGTTCCGCCTGGGCGCCGGGCAGGTCATCTCCGGCTGGGATCAGGGCGTGCAGGGCATGAAGGTCGGCGGCCGGCGCCGTCTGACCATCCCGGCGCACCTCGCCTACGGCAAGCAGGGCGCCGGCGGCGGCCTGATCAAGCCGGACGAGACGCTGATCTTCGTCTGCGATCTGGTCTCCGTCTGAGACCCTTCCGGGGCCCCTGCCGTGCGCGATCAGCGGGCGGCGGGGGCCCCGGGCCTGTCCGGTGGATCTTCTCGGGCCCGCGGCGTCCGGCGCCGCACCTCGCCGCGTTTGTCTTCAGGCGCCCGGGTACGCCCGGTACGAGGGCGCTCCTCCGCCTTGCGATGCGCAGCACCGGACGCCGCGGGCTGGTCCTCCAGGATCCACGGGAGGAGCCCTCGGCTTTGCGCTGTGTGCGCCGGGCGGTACGGTCGGTGTCCGGGAGCGGATCGAGAGAGGCAAGGGGTCCATGGCGATTGCCAAGGCCGAGCGGCTGATGAATCTGGCGCTGTGCCTGCTGGGAGCCCGGCGCCCGCTCACCAAACACGAACTGCGCGCCTCCATCGAGGCGTATCTGGAAGCGAGCAACGACGACTCCTTCAACCGGATGTTCGAGCGGGACAAGGACGATCTGCGTGAACTCGGCCTGGTCATCGACTCGGTGGAGAACCTGGACGGGGACGCGGGCTATGTCGCCCGCCGGGACAGCAACAGCCTGCCGCCCATCACGCTGGACGCAGCCGAGGCCACCGCGCTCGGTCTCGCCGCGCGGGTCTGGCAGCAGGCGCGGCTGGCCGGCGCGGCGAGCGGTGCTCTGCACAAGCTGCGCGCCGCCGGCGGCATGCCGCAGGCGGACGAGGCGGAGTCGTACGGGCAGTTGCACCCGCACAGCAGCCTGGAGCCCTACATCCCGGCGCGGGAAGCCGCGTTCGAGCCTCTGATGCTCGCCTGCCGCGACCGCCGGGTTGTCGTCTTCGACTACCGCAAGTCCAACGCGGCCCGTCCCGGACGCCGTCAGGTGGAGCCGTGGACTCTGGAGTGCTGGCGCGGTCAGTGGTATCTGGCGGGGTTCGACCGCGACCGGCAGGCGGAGCGGGTGTTCCGGCTCTCCCGGATCACCGGTGCGGTGCGTTCCCGTGCGGCGGCGTTCACCGCTGTGGTGCCTGATCAGGTCACCGTGCGCGAGACGGTGGAGCGCTGGGCGGGGGAGAGCGCCTCACGCACCGCCCGCATCCTGCTGCGCGGGGGCGCCGGGTATCCGCTGCGGGCGCGCGCCACCGAGGTGTGTCCCCGCGACGACGGCTGGGACGAGCTGGAGATCCCGTACGGGCACGGACTGGACGCCTGGCTTGTGGAGTTCGGTCCCGACCTGGTCGTGCTGGAGCCCGCGGAGCTGCGGGCCGACGTGGTCGACCGGCTGCGCGCCGTGGCCAAGGGCTGAAGGGGCGGAAAGCAGAGGATCATGGCATCGAACGCGATCGACCAGACCCGCAGGATGCTGTCGCTGGTCACTTATCTGCGGGACCGGCCCGGCGCGCGCATCGACGACGTCGCGCGGGCCTTCGGCATCACGGTCGACGAGCTGATCTCCGATCTCGACGTGCTGCCACTGTGCGGTACGAGCTTCCGGGGCGGCGATCTGCTGGAGATCGACACCGACGGGGAGCGCATCTGGTGGCGCAACGCCGATGACCTGGCGGCCCCGCTGCGGTTCGCCGCCGACGAGGCGACCGCGCTGCTGGTGGCCGCCCGTGCGGTGGCCACGCTGCCGGGGCTGCGGGAGAGCGACCGGGACGCGCTGCTGCGGGCGACAGCCAAGCTGGAGGCGGCGGCGGGCGACACCGCTGGTGCCTCCTCCCGGCTCTCGGTCACCTTCGAGTCGGAGGGCGGGGTCTTCGCGGACGTGGACCGTGCGATCGCGGAGCGGCGCCGGCTGTGGGTGCGCTACTACTCTCCGGCGCGGGACGAGCTCACCGAGCGGGAGATCGACCCCATCCGGCTCTTCGCGGTCGGTCACACCTACGTCGAGGCATGGTGCCGCCTTTCCGAGGCCCGGCGCACGTTCCGGCTGGACCGGGTGGCCGAGATCCGGCTGCTGGACGAGCCCTCCGATCCGCCGCCGGTGGAGCTGCGGGATCTTTCGGAGGGGCTGGTGCAGCCGGCGGCGGAGGATCCGGAGGTGGTGGTCGAGGTCGCTCCGGGCGGGCGCTGGGTCGCCGAGTACTACCCCCATGACAGCGCCGAGGAGCTTCCGGACGGAGGCCTGCGGATCATCCTGCGCACGCCGGATCCGGCCTCCCTGCGGCGGCTCGCGCTGCGGCTGGGCGCGGACGGCCGGATCGCGGCCCCGCCTGAGCTGGCCGACAGCGCCCGTGACGCCGCGAGGCAGGCCCTGGCCGCGTACGGGGAGTGAGGCGGGCCCGCCCCTACCGGTTAGGGTCGGGGCATGCTCTGGCCGATGTTCTTCCTTGTGCTCGCCTTCTGCGGTATCGCCGTCCTGGGGCTGCTCGCTGTCCGGGTGGCACTGGAGGTACGGCGCTTCTCCCGGGCGGTCGGGGACGGCTCGGAGCGCGTCGCGAGGGCGGCCGACGATCTGGAGCGTGCGACGGTCTCCTGCTCCCGCACCTTTGAGCGGTAGGCTAGGCCCGCTGCGTCATTGCCGCGGTGACCGTCAATCCGGAGTACGCACGGGGATTGCCACGCGTTCACTCCACAGGGTTACGATCGCTGGGCGCGACGAAGCCAGTCCGATTCCTACGGCAGGCAAGAACACACGCCGCCCCGGCGAGAAGGTAGTGGCACATGCTCGGCAATCTGAAGCCCCTCGAGATCGTGCTGATTCTCCTGGTCATCCTGCTGCTGTTCGGTGCCAAGAAGCTTCCGGACATGGCACGTTCCCTCGGCAAGTCGGCCCGCATCCTCAAGAGCGAGGCCAAGCAGATGAAGAAGGACGGCGCCGACGGCGACGGTGACAAGGACGACACCGCTCCCGCTGACGCCACGCAGGCAGCGCCCAAGACGATCCAGGCAGCACCCGGTGACGTGACCAGCTCGCGCCCGGCCGGCGAGCCTGCCAAGCAGCCCAACAGCCAGAACTGACCCGGCAGTACTGACCTCACTGACCGACTGACCCCACCCGGCCGGATCATGTCCGGCACGACCGACATGAGGACCTGGGTTGCTCAAGTCCGCCCGCAAAGAGGGTAAACAGCAGAGAGACCCCGAGGGCCGGATGCCGCTCGCGGAACATCTGCGGGAGCTGCGCAACCGGCTGATGAAGGCGGTGCTGGCGATTCTCGCCGTCTCCGTCGTGGCGATGATCTACTACAAGCAGATCGCAGACTTCCTCACCGAGCCCGTCCTCGAAGCCGTCGGCTGCGACGAAAGTTTCGGTAAGGCGGAGAACGGCGAGGTCTGCGCCGACATCACGATCCAGGGCTTCGTCGCCCCGTTCACCATCATGTTGAAGGTGGCCCTCACCACCGGGCTCGTGGTGGCCTCCCCGGTCTGGCTCTACCAGCTCTGGGCGTTTCTCGCCCCCGGTCTGCATCAGCAGGAGAAGAAGTACGCCTACGGGTTCGTCGCGGCCGGTGCCCCGCTCTTCCTCGGCGGCGCCTGGCTCGCGTACATCATCCTGCCGACCGCCGCGAAGACGCTGCTGGACTTCAGCCCGGAAGGCACGAGCAACCTCATCCCGCTGGACGACTTCCTGGACATCATCACCCGGCTGGTGATCGTCTTCGGGCTCGCCTTCGAGCTGCCGCTGCTGCTGGTCATGCTGAACTTCGGCGGCATCGTCAAGGGCAGGCAGCTGCTCGGCTGGTGGCGCTTCATGGTGATCGGCATCGCGGTGTTCTCCGCGGTCGCCACCCCCACCGGTGACCCGCTGACCATGGCAGCCCTGGCCGTCCCCATCGTGCTGCTGTACTTCGCGGCAGTGGGCGTGTGCTTCTTCAACGACCGACGACGACGCCGCAGCGACCCGTACGCCGGGCTGGACGACGACGAGGCGTCCGACCTCGACCTCACCCCGGAGCCGGTGGCGCCGGCCGGGGCCGCACCTGAGCCCGGCCCCGCACCGGAGCGGGACGGCAGCAGCGCGCGCAACGGTTACGACGACGCGACCTGACCCGGTAGTGTCCGCGCGTGACCAGCGAGATCACCCTCTTCGTCAATCCGACGGCGGGCCGGGGCCGTGGTGCCCGGGCCGCCCAGCCCGCCGCACGCGTCCTGCGCGACGCGGGATTCGCCGTACGCACCGTGGTCGGCCGCGATGCCCCTGACGCGCTCACACGGGCCCGTGAGGCGGTGCGGGGAGGCACCGGGGCCCTGGTAGCCGTCGGCGGTGACGGCATGGCCTCGCTGGCCCTGCAGGCGGTCGCCGGTACGGAGGTGCCGCTCGGCGTCGTGGCGGTCGGGACGGGCAACGACTTCGCCCGCGCGACCGGACTGCCGGTCCGCGCTCCGGTACGGGCCGGACGCCTGATCGCCGACGCGCTCAAGGCCGGGAGCACCCGGGCCGTGGACCTGGGGCGCACGGGCGACCGCTGGTTCGGCTCCGTCCTCGCCTCGGGCTTCGACTCCCGGGTCAACGACCGGGGCAACCGGATGCGCTGGCCCACCGGGCGGCTGCGTTACGACGTGGCGATGCTCGCGGAGCTGGCCGCACTGCGTCCGATCCCCTACCTCCTCACGCTTGACGACGGGGAGCCGCGCGAGCTGGCCGCCACGCTCGTCGCGGTCGGTAACGGGCCCAGCTACGGCGGGGGAATGCGGATGTGCGCGGGCGCCCGGCTGGACGACGGGCTGTTCGACATCACGGTGGTGGGGGAGTGCAGCCGCAGCACGCTGCTGCGGGTCTTCCCGCGGGTGTACAAGGGCACGCATCTGAGCCATCCGGTGGTGACCGTGCACCGGGCCCGCAAGGTGACCCTGCAGGCCGAGGGGCTGACCGGCTACGCCGACGGCGAACCGGTGGGCCCGCTGCCGCTGACTGCGGAGACCGTGCCGGGGGCGGTGCGGGTGCTCACCGGCGGATATCGACCTCTCCCGCGATAAGGCGTGGGCTCCCGACGCCCTGCGACTCCGCCTCCGGCGTTGTCGTCACTCGACGGCGCTCCGTGTCGCCTCCCTCCTCCGCCTTGGATCCGAAGGCCCAGAACGCCGCTCCCTGATCCACGCCCTATCGCGGGAGAGGTCGTAAGGACGCCCAATAAAGATCGAGCACTGTCACAGGTGGCCGGTACGCTCGTAGACACGATGACCGAGGACCTGTCCCCCGCTGAGCGGTACGCCGTGGCCCGGAAACGCGCCGCGGACGCGGCCACCGCTCTCGCACCCTTCCGTGACCTGTACGACTTCGAGCTGGACGCGTTCCAGATCGAGGCGTGCCAAGCCCTCGAAGCCGGAAAGGGAGTGCTGGTCGCCGCGCCGACCGGCTCCGGCAAGACGATCGTCGGCGAGTTCGCCGTCCATCTCGCCCTCGCCCAGGGCCGCAAGTGCTTCTACACCACACCGATCAAGGCGCTGTCGAACCAGAAGTACAACGACCTGGCCGCGCGTTACGGCGCCGCCAACGTCGGTCTGCTGACGGGCGACAACAGCGTCAACGCGGGCGCTCCGGTGATCGTCATGACCACCGAGGTCCTGCGGAACATGCTCTACGCCGGCTCGCGCGCCCTGCTGGGCCTGGGATACGTCGTGATGGACGAGGTGCATTACCTCTCCGACCGCTTCCGCGGCGCCGTGTGGGAAGAGGTGATCATCCATCTGCCCGAATCGGTGACACTGGTGTCACTCTCGGCGACGGTCTCCAACGCCGAGGAGTTCGGTGACTGGCTCGACACCGTGCGCGGCGACACCCGTGTGATCGTCTCCGAGCACCGCCCGGTCCCCCTCTGGCAGCATGTGCTGGCCGGGCGGCGGATGTACGACCTGTTCGAGGAGAAGGGCGACAAGAAGGAGGTAAATCCGGACCTGGTGCGGATGCTCCGGATGGAGAACGGCCGCCCCACCGCGGGCCGCGACAAGCGCCGCGGGCGTCCGCAGCGCGAGGCGGACAGAGAGCGGGAGCGTCGCCAGCGCAGCCGCCTGTGGACTCCGAGCCGTGCGGAGGTCATCGACCGGCTGGACTCCGAGGGCCTGCTGCCCGCCATCACGTTCATCTTCAGCCGCGCCGGATGCGAGGCCGCCGTACAGCAGTGCCTGCACGCCGGGCTGCGGCTGAACGCGACGGCGGACCGGGCAAGGGTCCGGGAGATCGTCGAGGCGCGCACCCTGGACATCCCGGACCAGGATCTCCACGTGCTGGGCTACTTCGAGTGGCTGGAGGGCCTGGAGCGGGGCATCGCGGCGCACCACGCGGGCATGCTGCCGACCTTCAAGGAGGTCGTCGAGGAGCTGTTCGTACGCGGCCTTGTCAAGGCGGTGTTCGCCACCGAGACGCTGGCGCTCGGCATCAACATGCCCGCCCGCTCGGTGGTGCTGGAGAAGCTGGTCAAGTGGAACGGCGAGCAGCACGCCGACATCACCCCGGGCGAGTTCACCCAGTTGACCGGCAGGGCCGGCCGGCGCGGCATCGACATCGAGGGGCATGCCGTCGTCCTGTGGCAGCGCGGCATGGACCCGGGCGCGGTCGCCGGGCTGGCCGGGGCGCGTACGTACCCGCTGCGCTCGTCCTTCAAGCCGTCGTACAACATGGCGGTCAATCTCGTCTCGCAGTTCGGACGGCACCGTTCGCGCGAGCTGCTGGAGACGTCCTTCGCCCAGTTCCAGGCGGACCGCGCCGTCGTCGGCATCTCGCGCCAGGTGCAGAAGAACGAGGAGGGGCTGGAGGGCTACCTCGCCTCGATGACCTGCCATCTGGGGGACTTCGAGGAGTACTCGCGGCTCCGGCGGCAGCTGAAGGACCGGGAGACGGAGCTGGCAAAGCAGGGCGCGGCGCAGCGCCGGGCGGCGGCCTCGGTGGCGCTGGAGAAGCTGAAGCCGGGCGACATCATCCATGTGCCGACCGGCAAGTTCGCCGGGCTGGCCCTCGTGCTGGACCCGGGCACGCAGGCGGCCCGCGGCACGGGGCGGCGTGGCTCCTTCGAGCATCACGAGGGCCCGCGTCCGATGGTGCTCACCGCCCAGCGTCAGGTGAAGCGGCTGGCCGCGCTGGACTTCCCGGTTCCGGTGGAGCCGCTGGACCGGATGCGCGTCCCCAAGTCCTTCAATCCGCGCAGCCCGCAGTCCCGCCGGGACCTGGCGTCCGCGCTGCGCACCAAGGCGGGCCACTACGAGCCGCAGCGGCACCGCAAGCAGCGGTCCGAGGCGGCGGAGGACGCCGAGATCGCCCGGCTGCGGGCGGAGATCCGGCAGCACCCCTGCCATGGCTGCGCCGAGCGGGAGGACCACGCCCGCTGGGCCGAGCGGTATCACCGGCTGCGCCGTGACACCCGGCAGCTGGAGCGCCGGATCGAGGGGCGCACGAACACCATCGCCCGCACCTTCGACCGGGTCTACTCGCTGCTGTCCGAGCTGGAGTACCTGGACGGTGACGAGGTGACCGAGGACGGGCGGCGGCTGGCCCGGCTGTACGGCGAGCTGGACCTGCTGGCCTCGGAGTGCCTGCGGGACGGCGTCTGGGAGGGCCTGCCGCCTTCCGAACTGGCGGGCTGCGTCTCGGCCCTGGTGTACGAGTCGCGCTCCTCGGACGACGCGCTGCCGCCCCGGCTGCCCGGCGGCCGGGCCAAGCAGGCGCTGGCCGAGATGGTGCACATCTGGGGCCGTCTGGACGCCCTGGAGGAGGAGCACCGGATCACGGCGGCCGAGGGAGTGGGGCAGCGCGAGCCTGATCTGGGCTTCGCCTGGGCGGCGTACCGCTGGGCGGAGGGGCACGGCCTGGACGCCGTGCTGAGCGACGCGGACATGCCCGCGGGCGACTTCGTGCGCTGGTGCAAGCAGGTGATCGATGTGCTGGGCCAGCTCGCGGCGGCGGCGCCGCCCGGCGGCACGGTGGGGAAGAACGCGCGGCGGGCGATCGAGGAGATGCGGCGCGGCGTGGTGGCCTACACCTCGGTGGGATAGGGCCTGTCCGGCGGATCTTCTCGGGCCCGCGGCGTCCTGGGGCCGGGTGCCGGTGCCGGGAGCTGTCCGCTTCCGGCCCGGCGGTCTCCGAGAGTTCAACCGCAGGTCCGTCGCACGGTGTTGATTGTGCGGCGGACCGGCGGCATGTTGAGGCGCGACCTTGTACGCGCCCCAACAGGAGGTGGATGTGCCCAGGCACTCCAGCAAGGACTCCGGCAGCGAGAGTTCCGGCCGTCGTGGCCCCGGCGGGAGGCGGCTGCGCCGCTGGCTCGCCGCCGTGACGGTGGTCACCGCGCTCGCGGCGCTCTCGTCGGCCGCGCAGGCCCAGCCGCACCGTGACCGCGATCCCGCCCAGAAGCTGCGGCTCAACCAGATCCAGGCGATGGCCACGCACAACAGCTACCACCGCGAAGTCTCCTTCGCCGAGCAGAAGTTCATGGAGCAGAACGATCCGAACTTCCGCAACCTCCTCTACAGCCACGCCTCGTTGCCCCAGCAGTTCGAGCGGCAGCGGGCGCGTGGCATCGAGCTGGACGTCTTCCCGGACCCGGAGGGCGGTCTGTACGCCGATCCGCTGATCCGCAAGGCGGCGGGTCTGCCGCCGCTCGCGGACGCGGCCTGGAAGAAGCCCGGCTTCAAGGTGCTGCACTGGGCGGACTTCGACTACCAGAGCAGCTGCGTCACCCTCAGGGAATGCCTGACCCAGGTCAGGAAGTGGTCGGAGCGGCAGCCCGGTCATGTCACCGTGCCGGTCCTGCTGGAGTTGAAGCGGACCGATCCGCGGCTGGAGGAGCAGGGCGGAGCCAAGAGCCCGCCCTGGGACACGGCGATGCTCGATGCGCTGGACGCGGAGATCCGCGCCGTCTTCCCCGACGGGGACACCGTCACGCCCGACGACATCCGCCGGAAGGGGGAGACGCTGGAGCAGTCGGTGCTGCGGCACGGCTGGCCCAAGGTCTCCGAGAGCCGGGGCAAGACGATGTTCCTGATGGACAACGTCGACCCGAAGCTGCAGGACGCCTACCGGGCGGGTGGCCGGGAGAGCCTGCAGGGCCGGGTGCTGTTCACCGACTCGCAGGAACCGGGCCGCCCCGACTCCGCGTTCATGAAGGTCAACGATCCGACCGGGGCCAACAAGGCGGTGATCCAGGATCTGGTGAAACGCGGCTACTTCGTCCGCACCCGCTCCGACGTCCCGCTGGACCAGGCCTCCAGCGGCGACACCGGGATGCTGCGGGACGCCCTGGAGTCCGGCGCCCAGATGGTCAGTACGGACTTCCCGGTGCCGGGTCTTGCCGCCCGCTACGGCTCCGACTATGTCGCCGAACTGCCCGGCGGCGAGGACGTGGTGCGCTGCAACCCGGTCAGCGTACGCAAGTGGCAGTGCCCCTGGCGGCCGCTGGAGGGCTGAGCGCGGCGGGCTGCCCGCCGGGGCGGGGCAGCCGCCGGACGGAGGGCGGGACGGCAGCCGGAGGGCTTCGGGCTCACACCGGTTGCCGGTCCCGCTCCTGCTCGCGCTCCTGCTCCGCCTCCACCCGCTCGTTCCACTGCTTCTTCGACGCCTGCCAGCCGTCCTCGTCGTGGCCCAGCCGCCAGTAGCCGGAGATGGACAACTGCTCGCGGGCCACCTCGCGCTCCAGCCGCAGATGGCGGCGCAGCTCCTTCACCATGCCCGCCTCACCGTGTACGAACGCCTGTATGTGCCCCGGCGGGAAGTCCAGCGCCCGTACGGCCGCCACCAGCGCCTGCCCCGGTGCTGCCGTGCCCCGGTGCAGCCAGACCACCTCCGACCCGGCGGGCGCGTTCACCGGCTGCTCCTCCTCGGGCCCCTCGACCTCGATCAGCGCGCGCACGGGGATGCCCGCGGGCATCCGTTCGAGCGCGGCGGCGATGGCGGGCACGGCGCTCTCGTCCCCCGCCAGCAGGTGCCACTCCGCCTCGGGGCGGGGCGAGTAGTCGCCGCCGGGCCCGAGGAAGAGCAGTTCGTCGCCCGGCTGTGCGCCGGCGGCCCAGGGGCCTGCCAGGCCCTTGTCACCGTGGATGACGAAGTCCACCGCCAGCTCCCGGGCCTCCGGGTCCCAGCTGCGCACCGTGTACGTCCGGGTGACCGGCCACTGGTCGCGCGGAAACTCGGCGCGGATCCGGGCGATGTCGAACGGCTCCGGGTAGCTCACCTCCGGCAGCGGGAAGAGCAGCTTGATGTAGGAGTCGGCATGCCCGTCCGAGGGGAAGCGGGCAAGCCCCGGGCCGCCGAAGACGACGCGGAGCATGTGCGGGGTGAGCCGCTCGGTGCGCAGCACCCGGCCACGGTGCGGCTCCGGCTGCTTGCGGCTCGTACGATCCGCCCGGCCTCCGGGGCTCGGCGCGGCTGCTGCGCCCGGCACGGCTGCTGAGTCTGCTGCATTTGGCACGGTATCTCCCGGGAAGCGCCGACATCATCCGACCTTGAAGTAAGGTATACCTAACCTAGCAGATCATGGGGCCAGGGTGCCGAGCAGCCGCTCCAGGGAACCGCCGAGCCCCCAGCGGGCGGCGAGCGCCGACAGCGCCGCCGGATCACGGGGACCGGTGGGCAGCGCGGGATCGAACGCGGGCAGCGCCACGTCGTCGGCGACCCGTACGACCGTCGGCGCCACCGCCAGATAGGGCCGCGCCGCCTGCAGGCGATTGCGCTGCGAGGGGGTCAGCGCCGAGGACGGGTCCTCGGCCGCGGCCAGGATCCCCGCCAGATCGCCGTACGAGGCGAGCAGCTTCGCGGCGGTCTTCTCGCCGACGCCCGGCACCCCGGGCAGCCCGTCGCTCGGGTCGCCGCGCAGCAGGGCGAGATCGGCGTACCCCGGCCCGTCGACACCGTACTTCTCGCGCAGTACGGCCTCGTCGAACACCGCGAGGTTGCCGACGCCCTTCACCGGATAGAGCACCCGCACGCCGCGTGCGTCGTCGACCAGCTGGAACAGGTCGCGGTCACCGGTGACGATGTCCACCGGCCCGGACGCCCGCCCGGCCAGGGTGCCGATGACGTCGTCCGCCTCATAGCCCTCCGCGCCCACCCGGGCGATGCCGAGCGCGTCGAGCACCTCGTCGATGACCGGAACCTGCGGGGAGAGCGTGTCGGGGACCTGTTCCGCGTCCGGACCCTGCTCGGCTTCCTCCAGCACCCGGTGTGCCTTGTAGGACGGGATCAGCTCGACCCGCCACTGCGGCCGCCAGTCGAAGTCCATACAGGCGACGAGTGCGTCGGGATGGTGGTCCTGGACCAGCCTGGAGACGAAGTCGAGCAGCCCGCGCACCGCGTTCACCGGGGTGCCGTCCGGGGCCCGCACGGATTCGGGCACCCCGAAGTAGGCGCGGAAGTACAGGGACGCGGTGTCGAGAAGCATCAGCCGTGGTGTCATCTGCCCGATCATGCCGCAGGCCGGGCCGCCCCGCGGGTGCGCCCCCGCGGGCTGTCGCGTACCTATGCTGAGCCCATGAGCCGTTCGCACACCTATGAACTGACCGTCCGCTGGACCGGAAACCGGGGCACCGGGACTGACTCCTACCGCTCCTTCGGCCGCATCCACGAGGTGCTCGCGGAGGGGAAGCCGACCATTCCCGCCTCCTCGGATCCGCACTTCCGAGGTGATCCGGACCGGTGGAATCCCGAGGAACTCCTCGTCGCCTCCCTCTCGGAATGCCACATGCTCTGGTATCTCCATCTCTGCGCGACCGGCGGCGTCGTGGTGACCGGATATACGGACCAGCCCGTCGGCACCGTCGAAATGGACGAAGGAGGGCGCGGCGGCGGACAGTTCACCGAGGTCGTGCTGCGCCCCGAGATCACCGTGACGGACGCCTCGATGATCGACCGGGCGGTCGCGCTGCACGCCGAGGTCCCCGCCCGGTGCTTCATCGCCCGATCCGTGAACTTCCCCGTGCAGCACCGGCCGAACGTCACGGCCGCGCCCCCGGCGGGCCAAGCACCGGGCCAAGCACCGGCCGCCGGCGGTTAATTCACATGACGCGCGCCGTGCTTGCTCCTAATCTCATGGGCGTGAACGAACGCACCTCCCGGTGCGAAGACGACGGTTACTTCGGTTGATTCGGGTTCAATTCCTGAGACTCGCCGCTCCGGCGGAGAGCAGACCGTCGTCACATCTCTGATCTCGGGAGGCGCGCTCGGCACACCGGAGCGCCCGGTGCGCAGGTGACGGCTACTTCTTGTGGTGAATCACCGTCGCCGATTCTTTGAGAACTCGGGCGTCTCCGGCATGCCGTCGCGCGCTCCCCTCGCGCTCGGTTCGGGGGAATCATGAGCAAGTTCAATCGCACGCTTCCGCGTAACGCGCTGACCGTGACCCACGAGGGCGGCAAGGCATTCGTACGTGACGCCAAATCCGAGCTGGTCCTGCTCGCCGTCGTCAACATGGTGGGTGAGCAGACCTTCTACGAGGAGGCGGGGGAGCGCGACGAGCGCTACGCCCGGCTCGTACGCACCGTCGCCGTCGAGGACGATGCCTGGACCGCCCGCTTCCTGACCTGGCTGCGCGGCGAGGCACAGATGCGCTCCGCTTCGCTGGTGGCCGCCGCCGAGGCCGTGCACGCGCGGCTCGCCGCCGGACTGCACGGCGGCAACCGGGAACTCGTCGGCGCGGTGTGCCTGCGGCCGGACGAGCCCGCCGAGTTCCTGGCGTACTGGATGGGCGCCCACGGGCGCACCCTGCCCAAGCCGGTCAAGCGCGGCCTGGCGGACGCGGTGCGCCGGCTGTACGGCGAGCGCGCGCTGCTGAAGTACGACACCGACGGCAGCGCGTTCCGCTTCGGCGACGTGCTGGAGCTGGTGCACGCGGCGCCCGAGCGGGAGAAGCCGTGGCAGGGGCCGCTGTTCCGGCACGCCCTGGACCGGCGGCACGGCCGGGGGCAGGACGTACCGAGCGAGCTCGGTACCGTGCGGGCCCGCGCCGAGCTGACGGCGCTGCCGGTTGAGGAGCGGCGCGCCGTGCTGACCGCCCCGGACGCCGCCGCGACGCTGCGGAACGCGGGGATGACCTGGGAGGCGCTGGCGGGCTGGCTCCAGGGGCCGATGGACGCGGCGGCGTGGGAGGCCGTGCTGCCGTCGATGGGCCTGATGGCGCAGCTGCGCAATCTGCGGAACTTCGACGAGGCCGGCGTGTCGGACGCGGTGGCGCAGCAGGTGATCGACCGGCTGTGCGACCCGGCCGAGATCGCGCGCTCGCGGCAGTTCCCGTACCGCTTCCTCTCGGCGTACCGCGCGGCGCCGTCGCTGCGCTGGGGCCACGCTCTGGACCGGGCGCTGACGGCGGCGACGGCCAACATCCCGGCTCTTCCCGGCCGCACGCTGGTCGTCGTCGACACCTCGGCGTCGATGACCGGTGCCGTGTCCGGGCGCTCCAAGGTGCGGCACGTGGATGTCGGCGCGCTCGTCGGGGTGGCTCTGGCGCACCGCGGCTGTGCGGTGGATCTGGTCGGTTTCGCCTCGGACTGGTTCCGGCACCCGATCACCGCGGGTGGCTCGGCGCTGCGGGAGATCGACAGGTTCTGCGCACGCATCGGTGAGGTGGGCCACGGCACCCGCACGGTGGAGGCGCTGCGCGGGGCGTACGACGGGCACGACCGGGTCGTGGTGATCTCGGACATGCAGGCCTTCCCGGTCCACGGGCCGCGCGGGCAGGTCGCGGTCTCCGAGGCGGTGCCGGCCCGGGTGCCGGTGTTCGGCGTCGACACCACCGGCTACACGGCGGCGACGATCGACGCGACCAGGCCCCACCGGTACGACATCGGCGGTTTCAGCGACAAGCTGTTCACGATGATCGACCTGCTGTCGCAGGACCGCGGGGAGGGGGCTCCGGCCTGGCCTTGGGAGGCCGCGGCCTGAAGGGCGGCGCTGGCTCCGGCATGGGGGATGCAGGCCCGGCCGCTGCGGACGCCGCCGCCCACGGAGAAGAGGGAATCGAGCAGGCCCCTCGCACCGCCGCGGTGCGAGGGGCCTGCTCGACCGCTCGCCGATCGGGGTACGGTCCGGACGGACCCATCGGGCCGGCGAGCCCGGAGAGAACCGGAGAGACGAGGCACGCCATGGTCAGCACCGGCACCGGCACCGGCACCGTGCGGAGGGTGGTCTCGCTTGTCCCCTCGCTGACCGAGGCGGTCGCGGTCACCGAGCCCGGTCTGCTGGCCGGGGTGACCGACTGGTGCAGTCACCCGCCCGGTCTGGAGGCGATCCGGGTGCGCGGCACGAAGAACCCGGATGTGCCCGCGATCATCGACCTCGCCCCCGACCTGGTCCTCGCCAACGAGGAGGAGAACCGGGCGCCCGACCTGGACGTGCTGCGCGCCGCCGGACTGCGCGTGCTGGTGACCGAAGTACGCACGCTGCCGCAGGCGTTCAGCGAGCTGGAGCGGGTCCTGGTGGAGGGCTGCGGGCTGACCCGCCCCGCCTGGCTGGACGAGGCGGAGGACGCCTGGCGGGCGGCGCGGACCGAGTGCGGGGCGGCGGCTGTCGTGCCGGTGTGGCGCAGGCCCTGGATGGTGCTGGGCCGGGACACCTTCGCGGGCGACCTGCTCGCGCGGCTGGGCGTGCGCAACGTGTACGCCGGGCACGCCGAGCGCTATCCGCGCGTCCCGCTGCCCGAGCTGAACGACGGGCGCGCCGATCTCGTCGTGCTGCCCGACGAGCCCTACCGCTTCACCCCCGAGGACGGCCCCGAAGCCTTTCCCGCACTGCCCGCCGCGCTCGTCAGCGGACGTCATCTGACCTGGTACGGGCCCTCGCTCAGCGAGGCGCCGGAAGTTCTCGGGCGGGCCCTGCGAGCAGCGCTCCGCTGACCAGACCGCGCAGGGTGCACACGAAGGCCGTCGCCCACGCACCTACCAGCAGCGCGTACAGCCCGCCCGCGAGCCAGTCCAAGGAGGCCAGTCCGGAGTGCCGGGCCAGTGAGGCCGAGCCCGTCACACAGGTGCCGACCGGGAAGGTGAACGCCCACCAGGCAAGGGAGAAGCGCATACCGAGCCGCGCGGCACGTACCACCAGGGCCGCGGACAGTGCCAGCCACAGCAGCGCGAAACCCATCACGGGCACGCCGTAGAGCATCGCGGCGGCGCCGAAGGGGCCGGGCGCGGCGTCGGCGAGGCTGCCGACCGCCGTCGTGGACTGCCCCAGCGGCCCCAGCACGAGGAACATCGTCGGCGTCAGGGCCAGGGGGAGTGCACCGTGGTGCAGCAGCCGCGCGAAGACCACGGGCAGGATCAGCAGCGTGGCGCACAGGCTCAGCCCGAACAGGGCGTAGCAGCCCAGCAGCAGGGCCGTCCGGGGCTGCCCTGGTGGCAGGTAGGCAGCCAGGGGTGGGCCCAGCGCGGCCGAGACCATCGGCGCGACCACCGGCAGCAGCCAGACCGGGGTCGCGTCGCCGGGCGCGATCCGGTGCCGGGTGATCATCAGATACGGCACTCCAGCCGCCGCCGCCAGCGCTGCCACGGTGCCCGCCGTCCACAGCACACCGTCGATGACCGGGCCGCCCGGCACCCCGGTGGCCAGCGCCGCGCCGCCCACCGCGAGCAGGGCCATCGCCATGCAGCCGTGGAACGGCGCGACGGCCGGATCCAGCAGCTGCGCCCCGGCCCGGTCGGGGTGCCGGACCCAGTGCACGGCGCGGGCGGCGAGCAGCGCGGCCAGCATCAGCGCGGACAGCGCCCAGACGCCGGCCAGACCCGGTATCCGCACGGGCAGCGCGGCGCCGGCACCGGCGACGATGGCGGTGCCCATGACCGAGGCGTACCAGTTGGGACCGAGGTAGCGGACGGACGGGGAGGCGGGCGCGGGGACGCGGGCCGGGATGGGGTGCGGCGCGGGGGGCGCTTGAGCGGAGATCGGGTGAGCGGGAGTCATGTCCCGAACGGTCGTCCCGCCGGGCCGCACCCGCCAGAGTGCGGCCGGCTATCAGGGCATAAGCTGGGGTTATGAGCGGTGCCGGTGCACACGGCGGCAGCCCGGCCTCCCCGGCGGGCCCGGAGAACGGCCTGGGGCTGTCCCGGCGGGTCCCCGACCTCGGCGCGTTGCAGCTGCTGCTCGCGGTCGCCCGGCTGGGCAGCCTCGGCCGGGCGGCTCGCGAGTGCGGGGTGAGCCAGCCCGCCGCCAGCAGCCGGGTACGGGCGATGGAACGGCAGCTGGGCATCGCCCTGCTGGAGCGTTCGCCGCGCGGCTCGCGGCTCACCGGTGCCGGGGCCCTGGTCACCGACTGGGCGCGGCGGATCGTCGAGTCGGCGGAGGTGTTCGACGCGGGAGTGCAGGCACTGCGCGGCCGCCGCGACTCCAGGCTGCGGGTGGCGGCCAGCATGACGATCGGCGAGTACCTGCTGCCCGGCTGGCTGATCGCGCTGCGCGCCCGGCACCCGGACACCGTCGTCTCGCTCGCCGCGGGCAACTCCGCCTTCGTCGCCGAGCGGCTGCGTTCGGGCGAGGCGGACCTCGGCTTCGTGGAGGGGCTCACCGTGCCACAGGGGCTCGACGGCGCCGTCATCGGCCACGACCGGCTGCTGGTCGTCGTCCCCCCGGCGCACCCATGGGCCCGCCGCCGCAGGCCGCCGGACGCGCGCGAACTGGCCGCCACCCCGCTCATCCTGCGCGAGGAGGGGTCCGGCACCCGCGAGGTGCTGGCGGGCGCGCTGGGCGAACTGGCCGTGCCGCTCCACGAGTTCCCCTCGACCACCGCAGTGAAGGCGGCCGTCATCGGCGGCGCGGGTCCGGCGGTGCTCAGCGAACTGGCGGTGGGCGAGGAACTGGCCGCCCGGCGGCTGGTGGCGGTGCCGGTCGAGGGCGTCGCACTGCGGCGGGCGCTGCGCGCCGTATGGCCGAAGGGGCAGCGCCCGCCCGCCGGTCCGGTGCGCGATCTGCTCGGCCTCAGCAGGCTCCGGCGCTGACGGTGCCGTCGGTGTCGCCGCTGCGCCCCGCACCGGTGGCTCCGGGGCGGGCGGCCCGGTGCGCGGGTCGCCCGCGATGTCGGGCGGGAGCAGTACGGCGAGGCAGTCCGCGCGCCGCACCCACAGGTGGTATCCGGCCGGAGGCAGTGCGGCGGGCTGCCGCCAGCGCACCTCGGGTTCCAGGTAGGTGCTGATGCCGATCAGCGGTGCGGACAGGGCAACCTCCAACGGGCTGCGGGGCTGCGGGGCTGCGGGGCTGCGGGGCTGCGGGCGCGCCGGGACGGGGGCGGGGAGGCCCACCCGCACCGCGCCCTGCCTCCGGAATCCATGCTGTCGGGGTGCCCGCACCGGATCCGCCGCCTTCTCCGGCCGATTAACGCACCGGAAAGCCCTCCTGGCGCGTCGCTCGTACGTTTGTTGCCCTAGGGTTTGTCCGTGACCATGACGACTCCGCCCGGCTGGTTTCCAGACCCTGGGCACACAGGCAATGGCCCCGCCCTGGAGCGCTGGTGGGACGGCTCGGCTTGGACGGAGCAGACCCGCGCTCCGGGCTACCCGCAGATGCCGATGGCGACGCCGCCCGGGGTTCCTCCCGGCCAACGCCCCAAGGGGCCGCTGATAGCGGGGATATGCGCGTCCGTGGCGGTCGTGGTGGCTCTGATCATCGGCAGCGTGCTCGTCTTGGCCGACGACTCCGGCGACGACTCCAAGGACGACAAGGCGAAGGACAAGCCCTCACCCACCGGACCGGACAAGCCGGGTGAATCAGGCGAACCGGATGACCCGGACGACGTACCGGAGGAGCCCGCCCCGAGCGGTGAGCCCGGCAGCATCGCCGAGGGCGTGAAACTGCCGCTGCTCGGCGGCTGGCAGCGCACGGAGGGCACCGGGGGCGCGGCGGTCACCATCGGCCCGTACAAGTGCCCCGGTGACAAGGAGCAGGGCTGCGTGCGCGGCGGCGCGGCCGTGATGAACGCCTCCGCGGGCGAGGAGGACGCCGAGACACTCGCCAAGGCCGACATCGAGCCCAATGCCCAGCAGTCGTACGGGGCAGAGGTCTACGGCGGGATCGAGTCGCACAAGGAGCTGCTCTCCGAGAAGGTCTCCGTCGCGGGCGAGGACGGCTACCGTGTCCGCTGGCAGCTGGAGAACAAGCTCGGACCGGACGCCTACATCGAGTCCGTCGTCTTCCCGCACCCCGACGGCTCCGGCCGGATGCTGGTGATCCGCAGCGGCTTCGACATCCATGACGAGGCGCCGCCGCTGAGCGCCATGGACAAGCTGGTCAAGGGCGTCACAGAGGGCACGGTCGCGGACGACGACGGAAGCAGCGAGCAGGTGTAGGCGGGCGGACAGAGCGCAGGGCCTGTCCGCCCGGTACGGGGCGCACCGTCACAGGAAGGTGTGCCCCTCGCCCCGGTACGTCGGCACCGTGGCGGTCACCCGCTCGCCCTCGACCAGATGCAACCGGGTGAAGTGCTCGCACATCTCCCCGGACTTGGCGTGCCGGAACCACACCTTGTCGCCGATCAGCAGATCGTCCGCCGGAGTGCCCAGCAGCGGCGTCTGCACCTCGCCCGGCCCCTCCATCGCGTCATAGCGCAGTCCCGGCGGGAGGTACGGCTGCGGCAGCCGGTCCCGGCCGTGCGCCCCGGAGGCGGGGTAGCCGCCGCCCAGCACCGTGACCACACCCGGGCCCGGCCTGCGCACCACCGGCAGCGCGTACAGTGCCGCCGCCCGGCCGGTGAAGGAGGTGTAGCCGTCGAAGAGCCGCGGCACGAACAGGCCGGAACCTGCCGCGATCTCCGTCACCGCCGCCTCCCGCGCCGTGTGCTGCACGCTGCCCGTGCCGCCGCCGTTGACGAACTCCAGGTCCGGGACGACCGCGCGCACCGCCCTCACGGCCGCCGCTCGGCGCACCGCCAGCTCCCGGCGTGCGGCTGACTGCATCACCCGGATCCCCCGGGACCGCAGTGGCTGCCCCGCGACCGCGTCCGGGACACCCGCGACATGCCCCTCGTAGGCCATCAGGCCCACCAGCCGGAATCCCGGCCGGCGCAGCACCGTACGGGCCATCGCGGCCAGTTGGGCTGGGGAGTGCAGAGGGGAGCGGCGCGCACCTATCCGGACCCGGCCTCCGAGCAGCCGCAGCGAGGTGTCCAGCTCCAGACAGACCCGGATCTCCTCACCGCCGCCGTTCCGTGAGGCGTCGATCAGCGCCAGTTGGGCCGGATCGTCGATCATCACCGTCACCGTCCGCGCCAGCTTCGAATCCGAGGCCAGCTCCGCGAAACGGGCCCGGTCGGCGGACGGATAGGCGAGCAGCACGTCCTGCACACCGGAGCGCGCCAGCCACAGGCACTCGGCAAGGGTGAAGCCCAGCACTCCCGCGAAGCCGTCCGTCGCCAGCACCCGCTCCAGTAGCGCCCGGCAGCGTATCGACTTGCTGGCCACCCGCAGCGGTTTGCCGCCCGCACGGCGGCGCAGGTCGGCGGCGTTGGCGTCGAAGGCGTCCAGGTCGACAAGGGCCAGCGGGGCGTCCAGCTCCGAGGTCGCACGGTCGTAGCGGGACCGGTCGGCGGCGAGGTCGGCAGTGGTGTCGAACACCCTTGGCAGATTGCCAGACCTTCGGGCCGGCGCACAGACCCCGGAAGGGAAGTGTCGCGGAGCCTCGCGGCGGTGCCACCCTGCGGCGTACGGCGGGCAGACGGGTTGTCGGGCACGGCTGTCCGCCCCGTAGAGTAACGCCCCGGTGCGCGGTAGCGAGTGGACCAGTGAGCGGAGTCGCAGGGCGCCGGGAGCCCGCTGGCTGTCGTGCACCAGGTCGTAACCGCGCACACCACACCTCGGCAGGAGCAGCGGCATGCTGTCCGGATACCAACCAGGCTTGCGCGGAACGGCACTTGTGCGGGCGGCGAGGCGCGGAAAGGGCTGCGAATGAGCGCAGAAGCCGACTCCGCGCACTCCGAGCGCGTGCCGAGGCAGCCGACGGCGCCCCCGCGCCCACCGGCACCGCCACGCCCCGGCACCGGGCCCCCGCCGCCGGCGGGCAGGCCCCTGGCGGGCGCGGACCGCGCCACCATGCGCGCTCCCGGACCGCCCCCGCAGCGTGCCCCGGCCAACGGTCCTTCGGGCGGCTCCGCGACCGCCCCCGCAGGTGTCCCCGCGTCAGCTCCGGCACGGCAGGGCGAAAACGGCGGGCGCCGGACCGCGGGCGAACGCGAGACCGGCCGCCCCGGAGCCCCGGAGCGGTCGAGGCATCCCCGGCCGCCGCTGCCCAGCGCTCCGCCGCAACCCCCGCCGCCCACCGGCGAGCCCATCGTCGCGCCGCGCCGTGCCGCCTCCGTGCCCGGTCCGGCCGACCTCGCCGGACCGCCCACCTTCCGGTTGCGGCCGATCACGGCCGAGCGCCGCCGCCCGCCCGTGCGCACGCTTCTCGCCGTCGCCTGCCTGGTCCTGGGTACGGGTCTGCTCGGCGGTGTCGGCACGGGCATCTGGTTCACCGGCGACGCCGACGCCGAGCCCGCCGCAGAGGCCGATTTCGACACGTCCCGCGAGCTGTGGCACAACGTCCCCGTCGACACTCTCTTCCCTCGCGAGATCACCGGGAAGGGAGCGGGCCCCGGCGGCGCCGACCGGGCCTGGACCAGGGTGGCGGTCGCACCGGACAGCACCTGCCGGAACGCCTTCGACCCGCTGCTCGGCAAGGCGCTCAGGGCGGTCGGCTGCGAACGGCTGATCCGCGCCACCTACGCCGACGAGACGAGCAGCAGCGTGACGACGGTCGGCGTCGTCTTCACCGAGGCCGATGAGGAGGGGATGCGGAAGCTGCGCGAACGGTTCGCGGACGAGAAGCTCTCCGAGCGCGGCGACCTGATGCCCCGTACCTACCCGGGACGCGGCACCGTCTCCGCCGACTTCGGCGACGCACAGCGCGCGAGCTGGACCCTCGGCGTCCTCACCGAAGCCCCCGCGGTCGTCTACGCGGTCACCGGCTTCGCCGACGGCCGTACGGTCAGCGATCCGCAGCCCGCCGCCGAAGCCACCGCCAAGGACCAGACCTCCGCCGCGGCGCAGGCGGGGCTCGGGCACGACGCCAAGAGCCTCGCGGACCGGATCGAGAGCGGCCTCCGCGAGCAGCTCCCCGGCGCGGACACGGAAGACAAGTGATGACAGCGCACCACCTCCGCCCTTCGGGGCATCCCCGGCGCACGGCGACGCTCCTGCTCGCCCTGCTCCTCGCCGCCTGCACGCTGCTCACCTCGGCCCCCGGCACGGCTTTCGCGGCGGACGGGGACATCCAGCGTCGGCAGTGGGGCCTCAAGGCGGTCAACGCCGGAGACGCCTGGAAGACGACCAAGGGCGAGGGGGTGACCGTCGCCGTCCTGGACACCGGAGTCGACGGCAGCCACCCCGACCTGCGGGGCTCCGTGCTCACGGGCAAGGACATGGTCGGCTTCGGCGCCGCCCGCGGCGATGCGCCCTGGGCCCGGCACGGCACCGCGATGGCCGGGATCATCGCCGGGCACGGTCACGGACCGGACGCGTCCGAGGGCCTGCTCGGCGTCGCCCCCGAGACGAAGATCCTCCCGGTCAGGGTGCTGCTGGAGGAGGGCGACCCGCAGCGCGACAAGGCCCGCAGGGACCGCGGCGGCGCCCTCGCGGAGGGCATCCGCTGGGCGGTCGATCACGGCGCCGACGTCATCAACCTCTCTCTGGGCGATGACAGCGACTCCGCGCACCCCGAACCCCGCGAGGACGCCGCCGTCCGGTACGCGCTGCGCAAGGGCGTCGCCGTCGTCGCCTCCGCGGGCAACGCCGGTGAGGACGGCGACCATGTCTCCTACCCGGCCGCCTACCCCGGCGTGATCGCCGTCGCCGCAGTCGACCAGAGCGGCGCCCGCGCCTCCTTCTCCACCCGCCGCTGGTACGCCACCGTCGCCGCACCGGGCAAGGACGTGATCATCTCCGAGCCCGACCGCCGCTACTACGAGGGCTGGGGCACCAGCGCCGCCGCCGCCTTCGTCTCCGGAGCGGTCGCGCTCGTACGTGCCGCACACCCCGACCTGACCCCGGCGCAGATCAAGGACCTCATCGCCGACACGGCCCGGAACACCCCGGAGGGCGGCCGCAGCGACGCGCTGGGGACCGGCATCGTCGACCCCGCCGCCGCCATCGAAATGGGCACCGATCTCTCCGCGCGCACACTGGAGCCGAGCAGACTGCCGCAGGAAGAGCGCTACTTCGGCACCGGGCCCGACCAACAGGACGGTGGCGGCGGCGGCTGGCTCGCCCCGGTCGCGGGCGTCTGCGGCGTGCTGCTCATCGGGGTGGCGCTCGCCCTGCTGCGAGGGTTCAGACTGCGGCTGCGGCCCGGCCTGCCGCGCAGTTGACGCGCCCCCACCTGCTGGGTGGTGGGCGAAGACGGTGTGAGGACGCCCGATACGCTCGCGTCATGGAGCCCAAGAACATCCCCGACCCCGGTTTCGAAGGCGACGACGGCTCGGCCGACCCCGCGCTGTCCGAGGCGCTCGCCGCGTGGAAGGCCGACCCCGCCACCGAACCGCGGCTGCTCGCCGCGCTGTCCGGGGCGCGGCTCCTGGTCCCGGTGGTCGCGGTGCTCAGGGAGGCGGAGACCGGCCCGGACGGGCTGCGTCGCGACAAGTCCAGCGACATGGCGGTACCCACCCTGACCGCCCCCGGCGGTCGCCGAGCGCTCCCCGCCTTCAGCTCCACCGAGACCCTCGCCCGCTGGCAGCCCGACGCGCGTCCGGTCGCCGTACGGCTGCCGCAGGCGCTGCGCGCCGCGGCACAGGAGCAGGCCGACACGCTCGTGATCGACCTGGCCGGTCCGGTCACCTACGAGCTGACCGGCAGCGGTATGCGCGCCCTCGCGAACGCCGGTGCGGGGGAGGGCGGACCGCTCCGGGACCCGGACGTCATGACGGCGCTGCGCACCGTACTGGCGGCGGAGCCCGCGGTGCGGGGCGCCCAGCTCGTCCCCGCCGGGGAGGCCGGGGAGGCCGGGGGCCCAGCTGGCACCGACGGCACCCTCGCGCTCGCACTGGCGCCGGAGGCGGACGTCCCCGCCGTCGCCCAGCGGGTCGCCGGGGCTCTGGCGGCGGACGAGACCCTGCGTGCCCGGCTCGTGCGCGGGCTGGACCTCGCCCTGCTGCCGCCCGATGGCACCCTGCCCGCGACAGCGCTCTACCGGCGCTGACCGCGGTCCGCCGCCACCCGCATGCCGCGCTCCGGGTGCGGGCCATGCGGGCACCGTCCGACACTCAGGGAGACCTCGCTGATCCGCGATCACCCTGACAGGAGGGCGTCATGTCCCAGGAGCGGGAGACTGCGCCGGACGACGAACCCGGCGGCGGCCGGGGTGAGGGCCGCCGGGCCAGGGCAGCGAGCTGGAGTTCCGGTCTGCGGACGCGGCTGACCAGCCAGGTGGCGCCGGAGATCCTGGCGGCGGAATGTCTCGGCACGCTGCTGCTCGTCTTCTTCGGCGTGGGTGCCGCCGTACTGTCCGCCGAGTACATCGGCACGCTGGGCATCGCCCTCACCTTCGGGCTGGTCCTGCTGGCACTGGCATACGCGCTCGGAGCGGTCTCCGGCTGCCATGTCAACCCGGCGGTCACGCTCGGCATGCTGATCGGCCGGCGCATCGACCTCGCGATGGCCGTGCGCTACTGGGTGGCCCAGGTCCTCGGTGCGATCCTCGGTGCGCTGCTGCTCTTCCTCGTCGCCAAACAGGTGCCGGGGATCGAGACGAGTGAGAGCTTCGGCAGCAACGGCTTCGGTGACCGCTCCGCCGTGCACATCAACACCGGCGGGGCGTTCGTCGCCGAGGTGGTGCTGACCTTCCTGCTGGTGTTCGTGGTGCTCGCGGTGACCCACCGGGTGGCCGTCACCGGCTTCGACGGGCTGCCGATCGGCATGGCGCTGGCGGTCGTCCACCTCGTCGGCATCCCGCTGACCGGCACCTCCGTCAACCCGGCGCGCAGCATCGGGCCCGCGCTGTTCGCGGGCGGTGCGGCGCTGAGTCAGCTGTGGCTGTTCCTGGTCGCACCGCTGCTCGGCGGGGCGCTCGCGGCGCTGGCGCACGGCGTGACGCATCCGCCGACCCTGGGCCGGCCCGCGTCCGTCAGCCGATGACCGGCCCGGTGTACTTCTCGCCCGGACCCTGCCCCGGCTCGTCGGCCACCAGGGACGCCTCGCGGAAGGCGAGCTGGAGCGACTTGAGCCCGTCACGCAGCGGGGCCGCGTGGTATGTGCCTATTTCGGTGGCGCTGGCGGTGACCAGGCCGGCCAGCGCCTGGATGAGCTTCCGCGCCTCGTCCAGGTCCTTGTGCTCGTCCCCCTCTTCGGCGAGACCGCACTTGACGGCGGCGGAGGACATCAGATGGACGGCCACCGTCGTGATCACCTCCACGGCCGGCACGTCCGCGATGTCGCGGGTCAGGCCGTCGAAGTCCGGGGTGTTCGTCTCGTGGGGCGTCGTCGCGGGGTCGCTCATGGCCCCCAGCCTAGTGCTGCGCCGCAACAGGCCGAGGGCCCTGGTCGGCGGCGGGCACCCACCCCCGAATGCTGGTATGCTCGAACATCGACCGGCCGAATGCGCGAGCCCCACCGACGTGGGCCTCCGGATCCGGCCCGCAAGTGGAGGCTCCGATCTCCCACCCAGTGGTCCTACGGACCGCGGGTCAAAGGTCAGGCTGCGCCCCGCCTACGCGGTGGTGCTCCCGGTCTGTGAGGAGCCCCGCCTGTGTCCCGTGCGGGGTTTTTTGCGTGCTTCGTACGGTGGTCACCATACTCATAAGACTCATGCACGGCCGTCCGCCAGACCGCCGTGTGGTGGACCCGAGGAGGCCCCATCAGCGCCGAGCCCCGTATCAACGACCGGATTCGCGTCCCCGAGGTGCGACTCGTCGGTCCCAGCGGCGAGCAGGTCGGCATTGTGCCGCTTGCCAAGGCCCTGGAGCTGGCACAGGAATACGACCTTGACCTGGTCGAGGTGGCGGCGACAGCACGTCCGCCGGTGTGCAAGCTCATGGACTACGGAAAGTTCAAGTACGAGTCGGCCATGAAGGCCCGTGAAGCGCGCAAGAACCAGGCGCACACGGTCATCAAGGAGATGAAGCTCCGGCCGAAGATCGACCCGCACGACTACGACACCAAGAAGGGTCATGTCGTCCGGTTCCTCAAGCAGGGGGACAAGGTCAAGATCACGATCATGTTCCGCGGTCGTGAGCAGTCCCGCCCCGAGCTGGGCTTCCGGCTGCTTCAGCGGCTGGCCGACGATGTGCAGGACTTGGGCTTCGTGGAGTCCAATCCCAAGCAGGACGGCCGGAACATGATCATGGTTCTTGGCCCGCACAAGAAGAAGACCGAGGCGATGGCCGAGGCCCGCGAGGCCCAGGCCGCCCGTAAGGCCGGCCGCCAGCCGGAGAACGGCAGCGCCGAGGAGCTCGAAGAGGAGCCTGCCGAGGCGCCCGCCGAGGAGCCCGCGGAGGCATGAGCCCCTCCCGGCCACGGCCGGGACCAGCAACCGACCAGCTTGACGCTTCCGCATGCCGGTATGCCTGGCAGGGAGCGCCAACGACGAGGAGAGACGGCGACATGCCGAAGAACAAGACGCACAGCGGTGCCCGTAAGCGCTTCAAGATCACCGGCACCGGCAAGGTGATGCGCCAGCGTGCAGGTCGCCGCCACTACCTGGAGCACAAGCCGTCGACGCTGACGCGCCGCCTGGCCAACGACGTCGAGACGGCTCCGGCCGACGCCAAGAAGATCAAGAAGCTTCTCGGCAAGTAAGCCCCGTTCGACCGGGACCCCATCGATCTGGACCGTGTGAGTCACCCGCGGTTCCGCTACAAGGAGTTATCAAGTGGCACGCGTCAAGCGGGCAGTCAACGCCCAGAAGAAGCGCCGGGCGATCCTCGAGCAGGCGAGCGGCTACCGCGGCCAGCGCTCCCGCCTGTACCGGAAGGCGAAGGAGCAGGTCACCCACTCCCTCGTTTACAACTACAACGACCGCAAGAAGCGCAAGGGCGACTTCCGTCAGCTGTGGATCCAGCGGATCAACGCTGCCGCCCGCGCCAACGGCATGACCTACAACCGCTTCGTCCAGGGTCTGAAGGCCGCCAACGTCGAGGTGGACCGCAAGATCCTGGCGGACCTCGCGGTCAACGACGCGAACGCGTTCGCCGCGCTCGTCGAGGTGGCCCAGAAGGCCCTTCCGAGTGACGTCAACGCGCCGAAGGCCGCCTGAGAGTCCCTCACCGAGTCTTCGTGCCCGGACCCGCAGGCCCCGTGCCTGCGGGTCCGGTGCGCTCCCGGGGCCATGAGCGTCCCCGGGAGCGCCCCGCGCAGGCCCTGAGGCGACGAGGCCCGGACCCACACCTGACGAGGAAGGCCCCTGCGTGAACCCCCCGTCCTCCGCGCGCGTAGCCGCCGCCCGACGGCTCGCCCGCCGCGCCCACCGCAGCAGGGAGCGCCGCTTCCTCGCCGAGGGCCCGCAGGCCGTACGGGAGGCCGCCGTGCACCAGGTGGAAGGTGCCCCGGCGCTGCTGGAGCTGTTCACCACCGAGGAGGCGGCCGAGCGGCATGCCGAGGTCCTCGACCGGGCCCGGGAGGCGGGAGCCCGCGTCCATCTCGCGTCGGACGCGACCCTCGCGGAGCTCTCGCAGACCGTCACTCCGCAGGGCCTGGTCGGCGTCTGCCGGTTCCTGGACCACCCGTTCGACGACGTACTGACCGCGCGGCCCCGGCTGGTGGCCGTCCTGGCGAACGTACGCGACCCCGGTAACGCGGGCACGGTGCTGCGCTGCGCGGACGCCGCCGGGGCCGAGGCCGTGGTGCTGACGGACGCCTCCGTCGACGTCTACAACCCTAAGTCCGTACGGGCGTCGGTCGGTTCCCTCTTCCATCTGCCGGTCGCCGTCGGGGTGCCCGTCGAGCGCGCCGTCGCGGGCCTGCGCGGGTCCGGGGTGCGGGTACTGGCCGCCGACGGTGCGGGGGAGCGGGACTTGGACGCCGAGCTCGACGGCGACCGCCTCGGCGGCCCCACCGCGTGGATCTTCGGCAACGAGGCATGGGGCCTGCCGGACGGCACCCGCGCACTCGCCGACGGGGTGGTGCGGGTGCCGATCCACGGCCTGGCCGAGAGCCTCAACCTCGCCACCGCCGCCGCCGTATGCCTGTACGCCTCCGCCCGCGCCCAGCGGGCCGCCGGAGGGTGCCGTGCGGTCACGAGGGAAGAGTGACGGCCTGGTGCACCAGGCCGTAAAGTGGCCGCTCGAAGCCCGGGCGGCAGGGGAGGGGGCGGGGCGGTATGGAGGTCAGTGCGCGGGACGGCTCCGTGCGCCCGGTCTTACCGGAGTTCACCGAGCTGGGTCTGCACCCCGACGACCTGCCTGACGGCCTCGTCGTCGCCGACCGCACCGGCCGGGTGATCTGCTTCAACGCCGCCGCCGCCCGGATCTGCGCGCTGAGCCCGCCGCAGGTGCTGGGCCGCCCCATTCAGAGCGCGCTGCCGTTGCAGGACCTCGAGGGCAACCGCTGGTGGCGGCTGACCGATCCGTATGGCGGTCTCGCCACCCGCACCGGGCAGCCCGAGCGCGGTCTGCTGCTCGGCGGGCGGGAGATGCTGGTCTCCGCGCGCTATGTCCGCACCGGTCCGACCGGGCCCCTGCACCGGCTGGTGGTGACGCTGCGGGGCACCGAGGCGCGGCGCCGCTCCGAGCGCAGCGACGCCGAGCTCATCGCCACCGTCGCCCATGAACTCCGCTCGCCCCTCACCTCCGTCAAGGGGTTCACCGCCACCCTGCTGGCCAAGTGGGAACGCTTCACCGACGACCAGAAGCGGCTGATGCTGGAGACCGTCGACGCCGACGCGAACCGGGTGACCCGGCTGATCGCCGAACTGCTGGACATCTCCCGGATCGACTCCGGGCGGCTCGAAGTCCGCCGTCAGCCGGTCGACATGGCCGCGGCAGTCCGCCGCCACGTCGCGGCCCACACGGTGGCCGGGCAGCCCGCGGGCCGCTTCGTCACCCGTGTCGAGGAGCCGCTGCCCCCGCTGTGGGCCGACCCAGACAAGATCGACCAGGTGCTGGGCAACCTGCTGGAAAACGCGGTGCGCCACGGCGAGGGAACTGTCACCCTGCATGTGGCACCAGATACCCGCCATCCCCGAGATCCGCACCACCCCCAAGACGAGGGAACGGCTGTCACCGTGAGCGACGAGGGTTCCGGCATCCCCGAGGAGTCGATGAGCCGCGTCTTCACCCGCTTCTGGCGGGGCAGCAGACGCGGCGGAACCGGCCTGGGCCTCTACATCGTCAAGGGCATCGTCGAGGCGCACGGCGGCCGTATCACCGTCTCCCGCGCGGCCGGTGGCGGCGCCCGGTTCCGATTTACGCTGCCCGCGGGCGCCCCGGCCTTCCTGGCCTGACCTGCCCGCGGGCTCCCCCGCAGACGTCCGCGCGCCGCGTACCGGCGCCGCGTCGGGCAGGGTTCGCCCCGCTCGACGCCCTGGCACGGCCATCGGCCGCGTTGCCCGATCGGCCGAGCAGGCCCGCTACGAGGCCGGTCGGGCGCCCTGCCGCTGACCGCACCAGGACGCCTCGCTACCGGGCAAACCCTGCCCGACGCGGTGCCAGCAGCCGCGTTCCGTTCACGGGTGGGACGGGCCCACCCCCGGGCGGAACGTAGACTCGACCCCTGGCACGCAGCGCAGTCATGCCACGCAGTCACGCCACACGGAGACACGGGAAGAAATGTCGGCACCCAATAAGTCATACGACCCAGTAGAGGTCGAGGCACTGAAACCGGAAATGATCGACGCGGCGCGGGACGAGGCGCTCGCGGCGATCGCCGCGGCCCCCGACCTGGAAGCACTGCGTGAGATCAAGGCCGCCCACGCCGGCGACCGCTCCCCCCTTGCTCTGGCCAACCGCGAGATCGGCGCTCTGCCACCGCAGGCCAAGGCGGAGGCGGGCAAGCGCGTCGGCCAGGCACGTGCAGCGGTCGGCAAGGCGGTCAAAGCGCGCCAGGAGGAACTGGAGGCCGCGCGAGACGAGCGGGTGCTGGTCGAGGAGGCGGTGGACGTCACGCTGCCCTACGACCGCGTGCCCGCCGGCGCCCGCCACCCGCTGACGACCCTGTCCGAGCGGATCGAGGACATCTTCGTCGCGATGGGTTACGAGGTCGCCGAGGGGCCCGAGGTGGAGGCGGAGTGGTTCAACTTCGACGCCCTCAACATCCCCCCGGACCACCCGGCCCGCACGGAGCAGGACACCTTCTTCGTCCGTGCTCCGGCAGGCGGCGAGCCTTCCGTCGAGGGCGAGTCGAGCCCGCTCGTGCTGCGGACGCACACCTCACCGGTGCAGATCCGCTCGCTGCTGGAGCGTGAGCCGCCGGTCTACGTCATCTGCCCCGGCCGCGTCTTCCGTACGGACGAACTGGACGCCACGCACACCCCGGTCTTCACCCAGGTCGAGCTGCTCGCCATCGACGAGGGCCTGACCATGGCGGACCTCAAGGGCACCCTGGACCACATGGTCCAGTCGCTCTTCGGCGAGGGCATGCGCACCCGGCTCCGGCCGTACCACTTCCCGTTCACCGAGCCGTCCGCCGAGATGGACATGGTCTGCTATGTCTGCCACGGCGCGTCCGTCGGCGACCCGGACCGACCCTGCCGCACCTGCTCCAGCGAGGGCTGGATCGAGCTCGGCGGCTGCGGCATGGTCAACCCGAGGGTGCTGACCGCCTGCGGTGTCGATCCGGAGAGGTACAGCGGATTCGCCTTCGGGTTCGGTATCGAGCGGATGCTGATGTTCCGCCACAACGTTGAGGACATGCGAGACATGGTCGAGGGTGACGTGCGTTTCACCAGGCCGTTCGGGATGGAGATCTGATGCGCGCCCCGCTTTCCTGGCTGCGGGAGTACGTCGACCTGCCGGCCGGCGAGTCCGGCCGTGATGTCGCGACGAAACTGATCGCGGCCGGGCTGGAGGTCGAGACGGTCGAACGCCTCGGCGACGGACTCCAGGGCCCGCTGGTCGTCGGCGAGGTCCTGACGGTCGAGGAGCTGACCGAGTTCAAGAAGCCCATCCGCTACTGCCAGGTGGATGTGGGCGCCGCCAACGGCACCGGAGAACCGCAGAACATCATCTGCGGCGCCAGCAACTTCGCGGTCGGCGACAAGATCGTGGCCGTGCTCCCGGGCGCCACCCTCCCCGGCGGTTTCCGGATCAGCGCGCGGAAGACCTACGGCAGGGTCTCCGAGGGCATGATCTGCTCGGCCGCCGAGCTGGGCATGGGCGACGACCACGACGGCATCATCGTGCTGCCGCCCGAGTACGAGCCCGGCACCGACGCGATCGCCCTGCTGGAGCTGGTCGACGAGGTGCTGGACATCGCCGTCACCCCGGACCGCGGCTACTGCCTGTCGCTGCGCGGCATCGCCCGCGAGACGGCGATCGCCTACGGCCTGCCGCTGCGCGACCCCGCACTGCTCGACGTGCCGGCCCCGAACTCCTCCGGGCCGCCGGTGCAGATCGCCGACCGGCACGGCTGCGACCGCTTCACCGCCCGCGCCGTCACCGGCCTGCGCCCGGAGGCCCGTTCGCCGCTGTGGCTGCAGCGGCGGCTGCAGAAGGCCGGCATGCGGCCCATCTCGCTCACCGTCGACGTCACCAACTACGTGATGCTGGAGCTCGGGCAGCCGCTGCACGCCTACGACCGGGCCCGTATCGAGGGCGCGATCGGCGTACGGAGGGCCGTGCCGGGCGAGAAGCTCACCACCCTGGACGGCGCCGTCCGCCCGCTGGACATCGAAGACCTCGTCATCACCGACGACCGGGGCCCGATCGGGCTGGCCGGAGTGATGGGCGGCGCCAACACCGAGATCGCGGACGCCGCGACCGGCGCGGCGGCCAGCACCGAGGTCGTCATCGAGTCGGCGCACTTCGACGCCGTCTCCGTGGCCCGCACCGCGCGGCGCCACAAGCTCTCCTCGGAGGCGTCCCGGCGCTTCGAGCGCGGGGTCGACCCGCAGGCGGCGGCAGCCGCGGCCCAGCGCACCGTCGACCTGCTGGTGCTGCTCGCGGGCGGCACCGCCGAGCAGGGCGTCACCGAGATCGCCACCCCCAGCGGACCCCGCACGGTCCGGATCGCCGTGGACCACCCGGACCGGGTCGCAGGGGTGGCATACGGGCGGGAGACCGTCGTACGCCGCCTCCAGCAGGTCGGCTGCGATGTCTACGGGCAGGACGAACTGACCGTCACCGTGCCGTCCTGGCGGCCTGACCTGCGCGACCCGAACGACCTCGCAGAGGAGGTCATCCGGCTGGAGGGCTACGAGAACCTGCCCTCCACACTGCCCAGGCCCCCGGCGGGCCGTGGGCTGACCGGGCGGCAGCGCCTGCACCGCAGGGTCGGCCGCGCGCTGGCCGGAGCGGGGTATGTCGAGGCGCTGAACTACCCGTTCATCGGCGCACCCGTCCTCGACCAGCTCCTGCTGCCCGCCGACGACCCGGCCCGCCGTACGGTCGAGCTGGCCAACCCGCTCTCCGACGAGGAGCCGTTGCTGCGCACGATGCTGCTGCCCGGCCTGCTCGCCGCGCTGAGGCGGAACGAAGGGCGCGGCAGCCAGGACAGCCACGGCGGCCTCGCCCTCTTCGAGACCGGCCTGGTCTTCCGGCCGACCGGTGAGGAGACCGAGGCCGTACGGCTTCCGGTCGGCGCCCGGCCGAGTGACGCGGACCTCGCCGCGCTGGACGCCGCGCTGCCCGCCCAGCCCCGGCACGTGGCGGTCGTCCTCTCCGGCGCCCGCGAACAGGCGGGCTGGTGGGGCGGCGAGCGCGCCGGTGACTGGGCGGACGCCGTCGAGGCCGCCCGTACGGTCGCGGGCGAGGCAGGGACGGAGCTTTCCGTGTCCGCCGCCGCGTACGGACCCTGGCACCCGGGCCGCTGCGCCCGGCTGTCCGCCGGCGGGCAGACGCTCGGGCACGCCGGGGAGCTGCACCCGCGTGTCGTCAAGGCGCTGGGGCTGCCCGCCCGCACCTGCGCCATGGAGCTCGACCTGGACGCGCTGGAGCGGGCCGGGGCGGGAGCGGTAACGGCGCCCCGGGTCTCCGGCTATCCCGTCGCCACTCAGGACGTCGCGCTGATCGTGCCCGAGAGTGTCCCGGCGGCGGAGGTCGAAGCCGCACTGCGGGCCGGTGCGGGGGAACTGCTCGAATCACTGCGGCTGTTCGACGTCTTCACCGGAGAGCAGGTCGGCGAGGGGCGCAAATCCCTTGCGTACGCGCTGCGTTTCCGCGCGGAGGACCGTACGCTCCGGGCGGATGAGGCGTCCGCGGCGCGGGACTCCGCCGTCGCCTCCGCCGCCGAGCGGACGGGCGCGGTGCTCCGGGGCGGTAACGGATAGCGGGCGGCCCCGTGCCCCGTCGAGAGCCGGAACGCCGCTGAAGCCCTGCGCCGCCCCCGGCGCAGGGCTTCGGCCGTTACGAGAACGTGTCGGCGACCACGGAGGCCGCCTCCGCGATCAGTTTGTCGTCGTGGTCGTCGTCCTCTTCGCTGCGGTTAGACATGATCGCCAGGACGATCGGGGCCCCGTCGTCCGGCCACACCACGGCGATGTCGTTGCGGGCGCCGTAGCCGCTGCCGCTTCCGGTCTTGTCGCCGACCACCCAGCCCTCGGGCATCCCGGCCCGGATCAGGTCGTCTCCGGTGGTGTTGGTCCGCAGCCACTTGGTGAGCTGCGCGCGGTCTCCCTTGCCGAGGACGTCACCGAGCACGTACGCGCGCAGGTCCTTGGCCAGCGCCTCCGGTGTGCTCGTATCCCGCGTGCTGCCCGGGGCCCAGCGGCTCAGCTCCGGCTCGCGGCGCTCCATCCGGGTGACGTCGTCGCCGATCTTCTCGAGTTCGGCATCCAGGGCCTTGGGACCGCCCAGCGCGTCGAACAGCAGGTTGGCCGCGGCGTTGTCGCTGTAACGGACGGCGGCCTCGGACAGCGCGCTCAGGCTCATCCCCGTCTCGACGTGCTTCTCGGTCACCGGAGAGTGGGCGATCAGATCATCCGGGGAGTATTCGATCACCTGCTCCATCTCGCTGGGGGAGTGCTTCTGCAGCACGGCCGCGGCGGCCAGCGCCTTGAAGGTGGAGGCGAAGGCGAACCGCTCACCCTCGTTGTAGGCCACCTCCCGCCCGGTGCCGGTGTCGACGGCGTAGACACCCAGCCGCGCGTCGAACTTGCCCTCCAGGTCCTTGAACTCGGCCTTGAGCGCCTTCGCGTCCGCACTCGGAACCGTCGTCGCGGAGGCCGGGGGCGAGGGGTCCGCCGAGGCCGGGGAGGCGGCCGGGGAAGCGTCCTGGCCGCAGGCCACCAGCGGGACGAAGGCGAGTGCGGCGAGCGCACCGAGAACGGTGCGCCGGGCACGGATGTGCTGCATGGTCCAACCTCCGGGGTGCCCCGCGACGCGAGGCGCATGGGGGATGGAGTGACACGGCCCCATCCCGGTGCGCGGTCATGAGCGGTGACGAGCTGTCATGAGTGCCAGGAACACCCTCACCCTCGCGTTGCCGTGCGGTCCAATACGCTGACCCTTGCGAGCTGATCCACTCTCTGTCTCACACCAGGTCGACGGCCTGGCGGGGGTCCGGTGGCCCGGCGGTCGGTGCGGACAGCGAGGTTCCGGCGCGGTTCCGGCTGCCCCCGTAATTGCCCCCATTTCATCCGATCGAGTGGAGAATGTGCCGAGAGGTTCCAGCTCGGCGCGCCAACTGGTCACAATCGGCGTGATCGACAGGGCCCCTGGTCGAGAGATCCTCAGCGGGGCCCGCGAGGGGGCCGTCAGTGTGATCGGAACCAGAGCGGACATCGCCGGTGCGGCAGTCCCAGTCCCATGTGCCGTTTCCACCCCGGCCATTCCACGACGCGCCCTCCGGGGGCTCGTGCACGGCCTGCCCGGACTGTGGCTCCTCGCCATCGCGGGCTGGCAGTTCATCCACTACGGCGACGTGTTTCTCGCGCCGCTGCTCGCGGCGACGCCGGTCATCGCCGCGGCGGGCAGCGGACGCCGTCCGTGCGTGGTGGCCTCCGGCGCGTGGTCGCTGATCGTCCTGGTCTCACTCGCGGGCGCCGGTGTGCACGGCACCGGGCACCTGGTGGCCACCTGCGGTGCCATCCTCGCCGTCGCGGCGGCGGGCTACGCTGCGGCGGGGCGGCGGACCAGGCTCACGCACGAACTGCGGCTCACCCGCGAGGCGGCCACAGCCGCGCAGGACGCCCTGCTCCGGCCGCTGCCGCCCCGTCTCGGCGGCCTGGAGATGGCCGCCGGGCATCTGTCGGCCACCCGTGGCGCCACGCTGGGCGGCGATCTCTACGAGGCGGCGGCCACCCGGTACGGCGTGCGGTTGGTGATCGGTGATGTCCGCGGGCACGGTCTGGGAGCGGTCAGCACGGTGGCGGCGGTTCTCGGGGTCTTCCGCGAGGCGGCCCACGACGAAGCCGAACTCGCCGGTGTGCTGCGTCGCCTTGAGCGCGGTCTCCTGCGCCACCTGGGAGACCGGCGCGTGCTCGTGGACGACCCGGCGGACGCGGCCGAGGTGTTCGTCACCGTCCTGCTGCTGGAGGTGGGGGAGGACGACACGGTGACGGCCTTCAACTGCGGCCACCCCTGGCCGTATCTGCTCGGCCCACAGCTGGGCGGTGCGGGCCGGACCGGCGCCGTGGCCCTACCGGTGACCGAGGAGGAGCCGATGCCGCCGCTCGGCCTGTTCCCGCTGCCCGCGACGCTGCCCGACCCCTATCGGCTGGAGCTGCCGCCAGGCGGGACGCTGTGCCTCTTCACCGACGGCGCGCAGGACGCCCGCGACTCCGGCGGCGGCAGCTTTCCGCTGCCGGAAGCGCTGACCCGCGCCTTCACGCGGACGGACGGCCGCCCGGCGGCGCTGGTACACGCTGTACGCCAGGCGCTGCTGGGCCACACCGGCGGGCGGCCCTGCGACGACGCGGCGGTGCTGGTGCTGCGCGGCAAGGGGGTCAGCTCGGTCCGCCGGCAGCCGGTCGCCGAGCACGCCGCCTCCGGGTGACCGCCCCGCCGGCTGGGCGGTCGCCGGGTCAGTCGTATGCTCAGGACCAGCCGGACGGTGATCGGCTTGGTAGCGCTCTTGCAGGACCGCCCGGACGGCATCGATGGTCTCCCATGCCCACGCCTTGGCCGTCTTCCCCTCGTCTTCGGGCGCCTTGACCGTCCGGTTGGCCTTACTGGGGTTCTTGAGCAGGCGGCGCGGGTCGCCGGCGCGACCACGATGCCCGGTGGTGGCCACTCCAGCCCGCTCCGGAAGATCTTCTCCCGCGGTGCAGCCACTTTCGAGTTTCCGGCACCACGGATCAGTGGTGCCGTTGGGGTGCACCCGACGCGACGGATGCGTCGCAGGCGTGGGGCCCACCTGGATGTACCGAGGTAACGATCACTCCGCTGATCTGGGGTTTTTGTGCTGGTTGGCATTGAAGCGCGCCTTCTTCTGACGATTCCCACACGTGTTCATGTCACACCATTTGCGGGTGCGACTTTGACTGGTGTCGAAGAAGGCGGCTTGGCAGGTTGGTGATGCGCACAAGGCCAATTTTCCGTCTCGTTCGCCTGCGATGATGCTGATCGCGTCGGCGGCGATCACGCCGAGGGCATCTTCCACGCAGGAAGCCGAGCTGAGCCGCCATCGCCGCTGACCCTCGGGTGTCAGCGTCGCCGCGGCCCGGCCCTGAGCGCTGCGGTCATTGATGACTTGGACAGCAGACGCGGGGAGAGCGTCCTGGATCGCGGCCGCTGTCGCGGCGGCGTGAATCGACTCCCTCAGTTCCCGAGCGAGGCCGAGCTGGGCAGTGGTGCAGGAGTCCACGGCGAGGCCGTTCACTGCCAGCCAGTCGATGAGTCGGTGCGGCGTGGGAATGCGCTCCACAGCGTTGCCATGACGCTCCGACAGAGTCCCCGTGAAGCTGGTCGCTAGCACGTTACCGAGGCGGAAGTCAGGGAACCCAGCATGCATGGAACCACCTTAGCAGGTTGCAGCGTGGCTCGGAGAAGTGCTAGAACCTTCTTAGCCGGTTCGCGGAAGATCGTGGCCGGATTCACGAGGACCAGGAGGTCTCATGCCCCGTCCAACCAGCGACGTGCAAGCATTTGAAGCCCACGCAACTGACGCCGACCTCGACGATCTGCGCGCGCGACTAGCCGCGGCGCGACTACCGGAGGCTGAGACGGTCTATCGCGCCGCGCCCGGCCCTCGCCGATGGGAACAGGGCGTTCCTCTCGCCGACCTCGTCGACGTCGTGGACTACTGGCGCACCGGGTACAACTGGCGGTCGTTCGAAGAGCGCCTTAACCGCATCGGCCAGTTCCGCACGACCATTGATGATCTGGGAATCCACTTCCTGCACCGCCGATCCGCGCGCGCAGATGCCACTCCTCTGATCTTGACGCACGGCTGGCCAGACAGCATTGCTCGGTTCATCGATGTAGTAGACGAGCTGGCAGATCCGAAAGATGCAGACGCGCCGGCGTTCCACGTCGTGGTCCCGTCGCTACCGGGCTTTGGTTACAGCGACAAGCCGGCCACCACCGGGTGGGGAACCGAAAAGATAGCGGCCGCATGGGTGGAACTGATGGGAAGGCTCGGCTACGGCAAGTTCGCAGCCCACGGCGGCGACTGGGGAGGAAATATCACCACGGTTCTCGGCGGCAGGTTCCCGGCGCACGTTCTCGGCATCCACACAACGTTCGCGGAGGGACCGCCCGGTTTGACAACGGACGGGCTGACGGCGGTCGAGCGCAAGTGGACCGAGGTAACCCGCGATTTCTGGCGCCACCGCGCGGCGTACGCGAAGCAGCAGGCGACCCGGCCGCAGACCATCGGCTACTCGCTCGTCGACTCACCGGTCGGGCTTCTTGCCTGGATCCTCGACAAGTTCGCCGAGTGGTCAGACACCGAAGACAGCCCGTTCGAGACGATTTCCAGAGACCGCGTTCTCGACGACGTCACCCTGTATTGGCTGACGCGGACCGGCGCATCGTCGGCCCGCATCTACTACGAAAGCCACAACTCGCTGGACCCCGAACTCCGGGTCGACGTCCCGTCAGCAATCAGTATGTATCCCCGCGACGTCGAGAAGTGTCCGCGCCCCTGGGCACAGGAGCGGTACCGACAGATCGTCCGATGGAGGTCGCCCGAGATCGGGGGACATTTCCCGTCGCTGGAGGTTCCCGAGTACTTCGTCAAAGATCTGCAAGAGGGCCTCGCGGCAGTGCTGGCCGCTCATCGGTGAACGAGGAAGGGCCGGTCATCGGTGACCGCAGCGGCGATGCCGAATTCGAGGAGGGAACCGAAGGCCACATCCGGGTCAAGCTGCGGGGACACACGGACATTTCTCCTGACGGTGGTGCATGGGCTGCCTGGCCGCAGCCGGGCTGGGGGTGGTGGCCGATGGTGATGTGCAGGCACGTGTCAATTTGTCGCAGGGCGGGGGAGGCCCTCGACCGGCAAGCGGTGATCGAACTGCAGGCGGCTCTGAGCGCATGGCTACGCTTCACAGAGAGCTCCACCGAAGACTGGGCGATGATGCGCGGATGAGGGCTTGGCGGGCGCCGCCAGAGCCTCGCGGCGGCAACGCCGCCGTGGGTCCTGTTCGGGTGAACTGTCCGTCGAACAGCGCCACTTGGCGGCGTTGCCGTGTCTCCTAGTAGGCGTAGAAGCCCGCGCCCGCCTTCCGGCCCAGGCGGCCCGCGTCCACCATGCGCTGAAGCAGCGGCGGCGCGGCGTAGAGCGGCTCCTTGAACTCCGCGTACATCGAGTCGGCGACCGAGGCGACGGTGTCCAGACCGATCAGGTCGGTCAGCTTGAGCGGCCCCATCGGGTGGGCGCAGCCCATCTCCATGCCGTTGTCGATGTCCTCACGGCTCGCGATGCCCGACTCGAACATCCGGATGGCGGAGAGCAGGTACGGGATCAGCAGGGCGTTCACCACGAAGCCCGAGCGGTCCTGGGCGCGGATCGCGTGCTTGCCGAGGATGCCGCCGACCATGGTCTCGGCACGGGTGATGGTCTCCTCGCCGGTGGTCAGCGCGGGGATCAGTTCCACCAGCTGCTGGACCGGGGCGGGGTTGAAGAAGTGGATGCCGATGACCTGGTCCGGGCGGGATGTGGCCACCGCCAGTTTCACCAGCGGAATGGAGGAGGTGTTCGACGCCAGGATGGCGTCACGGCGGGTCACCACCTGGTCGAGGACCTGGAAGATCTCGGTCTTGACCTGCTCGTTCTCCACCACCGCCTCTATGACCAGGTCGCGGTCGGCGAACTCGCCAAGATCGGTGGTGAAGCTGAGCCGCCCCAGCGCCTCGTCACGCTCGGCCTCGGTGAGCTTGCCTCGTTCCGCCGCCTTCTCCAGGGAGTTCACCAGCCGCGTACGCCCCAGCTCCAGCGCCTCACCGGTGGTCTCGGCGACCTTGACTTCCAGCCCGGCCCGCGCGCACACCTCGGCGATTCCGGCGCCCATCTGGCCGCAGCCCACTACTCCGACGCGTTGGATGTCGGTCACATCGTGCCTTTCGCAGATCTACGGGTCCCGGGCGGCACGCCGCCGGGTCGCCGGGCCGCGCTGCCTCGCCGCCAGACGTTACCTTCCACCGGGCCGTCGCCGGTTCGAGGGGGTCTGCGCTGTGCGCCACACCCGCGAAGGTCCCGGTGCCGACGGTACGGACGCGGACCCCCGCGGCGGCTTGTCGGCGGGGAGGCGGCGGCACCGGGCGGTCCGGGGCTGTCCGCAAGGACCCAGCGGGCAGGCCGGTGGCGTGTGCCCGAAGTCCCGCCTTGTCGGCCGTTCCCGGCCCGGCTCCAGCTTGCTGCACGCGCCGGCCTCCCCGGCGTCGCCGGGAGGTACCTTCTGCCCGCAGCGTCCGCCGGCCGGACGCCGCCTCTTCGCTGATACGGCGCCGGGGGCTGCGATCCGGAAGGCGGCAGCAGGTGGCCCCGGGTGCCAGCACGTGATGCAGCTCGCCAGCACTTCCGGCAGCGGCCCCGGCCTGGGTGGTCGCGTGGTTCTGGGCCGTCTCGTTCGAGCCTCGGGTCGGGCCGCGTCGTCAGATTCCGGGGTCTCCGGCCGCAGGCAGGGGACGGCCCGCAAGGCCGAGCATGGCAGCTGGTACGTGGCCGTACTCGCGGGAGGCGACACGTCGAGTCGGCCCAGGCGTCATGCCGCCGCACCGTGGGGGCCATGGCAGGCGACAGGTCGCCTGGGACCGCAGCCGGGAGCGGCGACAGCTTGGGAGGACGGCTGCGGCCATGCCGCCGCAGACCGAATCCGGGAGCGGGCACCCGCAGGGCGCCCCTAGGTCGGGGGCGCCCTGCTCAGCGCCTTCGGGGGTCGCGCTCGGTCAGAAGCCGGACTTGCGCTCGGGCTTGTCCGGCTCCTCGCGCTCGTGCACCACGGAGTCGGGCCCCGGCGACATCACCGTTTCGTGACCGTCGGTGAACCGCACCCGGTAGGGCGGTTCACCGTCCGAACCCATCACTTCGACGATCTCGGCGTCCCTCTCGGGTTGGCCGACTGTCCGGCCGTGGACCGTCAGGTGGTCGCCCTTGTGTGCGTGCATGCGGGCCTCCTGTCGAGGGATGGCACCTCACCTCGTTTGTGCCGTGGATCACATTCTACGACCGACCGCCTCGGTCCGCTCCATGCGCGGACCGTCCCGCCAGGACCCCGCACTTTCAGGCACGACTGCGCTGCGTGGCGGCGATACAGAAGAGCACGGCGACGGCTGCGAGCGGCGCGGCGGGCGTGAGGCGTTCGCCCAGCAGCAGGAACGACCACAGGAGCGTCAGCAGCGGCTGGGCCAGCTGGACCTGGCTGGCCCGGGCGACTCCCGTACGTGCCATGCCCCGGTACCACAGCAGCAGTCCCACGAACTGTGAACCCGCCGCCAGCCACAGCAGGCCGGACACCGCATGCCAGCTCGGCTCCACCGGCTCGATGGCGAGCGCGAGCCAGGCGCCCGCCACCGCCAGCGGCAGGCAGCCGACCAGCGCCCAGCCGATGACCTGCCAGCCGGGCATCTCGCGGGCCAATCGCCCGCCTTCCGCGTACGCGGCGGCGCAGATCAGCAGGGCGCCGGCGAGGTAGAGGTCGCCGGTTGCCGGGGCGCCGCCGCTCTCGTACAGGGCGAAGGTGAGGACGATGGCCGCTCCCGTCAGCGCCGCCGCCCAGAAGGCGCGCGAGGGGCGGTTTCCGGTCCGCAGGGCGGAGTACACGGCGGTGGTGAGCGGCAGCAGGCCGACCACCACGGCGGCGTGTGCCGTGGAGGAGGTCTGCAGCGCGAGGGTGGTCAGCAGCGGGAAGCCGATGACCGTCCCGGCGGCGACCACGGCGAGGCCCGCCCACTGGGCCCGCGGTGGGACGGGTACCCGGCGCGCGGCCAGGCAGCCGCCCGCGAGCAGTGCGGCCAGCACGATGCGGACGGTGACGGTCGACCAGGGGCCGAAGCCCCTCAGCGCCCAGTCGGTGGCCGGGAAGGTGAGGGAGAAGGCGGTCACCCCGAGGGCCGCGAGGAGCAGGCCGCCCCGGTCGCCGAGGGCGGCCGGACCAGGGCGCTCCGGGGAGGCGGCCGAGGGCGGGACCGTTATCCGCGAAGCGGCGGTAGCGCTATCCTGTGCTGTCATGCAACAGCGTAGCAGTGTCGCCGATCTGGTCATTTCCCTGCGCCGGGAGCTGGACCGCTACTCTTCCGGGGAGAAACTCCCCTCCAGTCGGGTGCTGGTCGAGCGTCACCACGTCAGCCCCGTCACCGTCTCGCGGGCGCTCGCCACGCTCGCCGCCGAAGGGCTCGTGGTCACCCGCCCCGGCGCCGGAGCCTTCCGGGCCGGGCCGCGCGCCCCCGTACGTCCCGGTGGGGACACCTCCTGGCAGGAGGTCGCCCTCACTGCCGAGGCGGCACCGGACCAGCCGCTCCGCAGCGTCGACGCCAGCGGAGTCGTCGCCACGCTCGCCGCCAGCCCGCCCGGCGTCATCGAACTCAACGGCGGCTATCTGCCCGCCGGGCTCCAGCCGGAGCGGGCCCTCGCCGCCGCGCTGGCCCGTGCGGGGCGACGGCCCGGCGCCTGGGGCCGGCCGCCGCTGGACGGCATGGACGACCTGCGGGCATGGTTCGCCCGCGAGATCGGCGGCGGGACGGTCAGCGCCTCCGAGGTGCTGATCACCGCCGGCGGCCAGAGCGCCCTCACCACCGCACTGCGCGGACTGGCGCCGCCCGGTGCCGCCGTGCTCGTCGAATCGCCCACCTATCCCGGCATGCTGGCCGCCGCCCGTGCCTCGGGGCTGCGCCCCGTCCCCGTACCCGTCGACGGTGACGGAGTACGCCCGGAGCTGCTCGCCCGCGCCTTCCGCGCCAGCGGAGCCCGGGTGTTCGTCTGCCAGCCGCTCTTCCAGAACCCCACCGGCGCGGTGATCGCCCCCGAGCGCCGCCGCGCCGTGCTGGACGCGGCCCGCGCCGCCGGGGCCTTCATCGTCGAGGACGACTTCGCGCGGCGCCTCGCCCACGAGGACGCGGGTCCGCTGCCCGGCACCCTGTGCGCGGACGACCCGGACGGCGCGGTGGTACATGTCTGCTCCCTGACCAAAGTGGCCTCGCCCAGCCTGCGGGTCGGCGCGCTCGCCGCACGCGGCCCTGCGCTGGAGCGGCTGCGGGCCATCCAGATCGTCGACAGTTTCTTCGTGCCCCGGCCCTTGCAGGAAGCGGCGCTCGAACTGGTCGGCGCACCCGCCTGGGGCCGCCATCTGCGCGTCGTCGCGGGGGAGTTGCGACTGCGCCGCGAGGCGATGCTCACCGCTCTGGCCCGCGAGCTCCCGGAACTGGCCGTCCCGCAGGTGCCACGGGGCGGCTACCACCTGTGGATCCGCCTCCCGGACGGGACGGACGAGGCCGCGCTTGCCGCCGCGGCATTGCACGCGGGGGTCGCGGTCGCGCCCGGACGGGCCTACTTCGCCGCCGAGTCCGCCGCCCCGCACCTGCGCCTGAGCTACGCCCCGCCGGCGGGCGGTGCGCAGATCGCCGAGGGCGTACGCCGCCTCCGCACGGCCTGGGAGGGCCTCAGCGGCTGATGCGCGACATCCCTCGCGGCGCCGAAGGCCGGCGTCGGGGGAGGAGTTGGAGCAGTTCGAGACCGACGCGCTGTCCGGGTTCATCCTCGCGCGGGCCTCGGCAGGGCTGGCGGACGGCACCATCCGAGGGGAACAGCCGCCGAGCACGAGCTCAACCAGACGGTGTGACCGAAGACCACACACCGAACCACTGCTCGGCGCCGTAGTCCTCGAACAGCTCCACCTCCGTGAACCCCAGCTTTGCCGCGAGGCGCATCGAGCGCTCGTTGGCGGTCTGGGTGCGCAGCACCACCGGCTCGCCGGGAAGCGCGTCGGCGAACCAGCCGAGCGCCGCCGCGCACGCTTCGGCGCCGTAGCCGCGTCCCCAAGCCTGCGGCAGGAGCAGATAGCCGAGCTCGGCCTCCCCGACATCCGGACGGACGTGCCCCAGGCTCTCCGCGTCGTGGCGATCGAGCTTGACCATGCCGATCACCGCTCCGTCGAACTCGATCGCGAACAGGCCAGGCCGCCGGTCGGATATCTCGGGCACCGCGCGCTCCAACTCCTCACGCGGCCGAGGGCCACCGAGGTAGGTATGCACCTCCGGCGAGGCGAGCAGCTCGATGAACGCCGCTCGGTCCCGGGCCTCGGGCTCGCGGAGCACGAGCCGCTCGGTCTTGATCGGGGCAGGTGGCCAGGTGACGGACCCGATTTCTGTCATGGCGGGCAACCTATCGCCCCGCCGCAAACGTGCTCTCGCCACTCACGGACAAAGCCTCAACTCCCCAGGGCATGAGGGATACCGTAGGGCCGACCGGTCGGAACTCGCCCCGGCTTGAGCGCCGCGCGGCTGCGCTGCCGCTCGCCTCCCGTCCGCTGCCGGGGCCGGACCCTTCAAGAAGGGGCGGCCCATCCGCTCGGCGCCGTCAGCCTCACCAACTTCCGGGCTGGGCAGTGCAGTCTGAGCCTGAGTGACCAGCCTGCGGGCGCCTGCGGTGACCGCCGGTGCCAGCCGAGGGTCCGCATCGGCGAACGCTGAGGGCCACGATCGAGCACGTGCACGCCCAGAAGCTATTCCGGTACTCCTGCAACATCGATCTGAAAAACGACCCCCGCGCCGTTTCCGGCGGCAGCGACCTTCCCGTACTCGTTGGTCCGCTCACTCGGCGAGGCCTCGGCCGAAGGCGAGTCGGTAGCGAGCGGGGCGGAGGAGACTGGGTCGGGGCCGTCGGCGCTGCCTTCGCCAGAGCAGGCAGCCGTGCCGAACATGAGCGCTGCATGCTTCCAGGTGCCGTCCTTGGCTGCTGTCCGTCTTGCGCTGAGCGCAACCGTAGCGGGGGTGGCAGGAAACTCGCATCACGCAGAACTGCCAGTTTCCGTGCGCGGCCTGCCGGTGGCCGCACTTCGCCCCCGCTCCGGGTCAGTGGGTGCGGGTCAGCGGGGTGGGGTCACCAGTCCCGTCTCGTAGGCCAGGATCACCAGGTGGACCCGGTCGCGGGCGTCCAGTTTGGTGAACAGCCGTGCCACGTGCGCCTTCACGGTGGCGATGCTGATGGAGAGATGAGCGGCGATTTCGGTGTTGGACATGCCGCGGCCGACGAGGGTGAGGACTTCCTGTTCGCGGCCGGTGACGCCGGTGAGGGGGCGGGTGGTGGTGGCCCCGCGGGTGTGACCGGGGTCGGGGCGTGCGGCGAACTCCTCGATGAGGCGCCGGGTGACACCGGGGGCGATGAGGGCGTCTCCGGCGCCGACGACGCGGATGGCGGCGAGGATGTCGTCGAGGGCCATGTCCTTGACGAGGAAGCCGGAGGCTCCGGCGCGCAGGGCGCCGTAGACGTAGTCGTCATCGTCGAAGGTGGTCAGGACCAGCACGCGGGTGGTGCCGGTGCTGCCTGTGCCGGTGCTGCCTGTGCCGGTGGTGATCAGACGAGTGGCTTCGATGCCGTCCATGCCGGGCATCCGGATGTCCATCACCACCACGTCCGGCCGGACTTCCCCGCACAGCCGGACCGCCTCCTCCCCCGTCCCCGCTTCCCCCACGATCTCCAGGTCGGGGCTGTCGGCGACGAGCACCCGCAGGCCGGTGCGGACGAGCGGCTGGTCGTCGACGAGTACGACGCGGACCGTCATCGCACACCCGCCGGTACGGGCAGCCGCACGGTGACCCGGAAGCCGCCCCCGGCATGCGGCGCGGCTTGGAAGTCCCCGTGCAGCAGCGCGACTCTCTCCCTCATTCCCACCAGGCCGTAACCGGAGCCTTCGGCGGGGCTGCCGCGTCCGTCGTCCGAGACCTCGATGGACAGTGCGGCGTCCTGCTGGTCGATCGAGACCTGGCAGGACCGGGCGTCCGCATGCCGTACCACGTTGGTCACCGACTCCTGGATGATGCGGAACGCGGACAGGTCGATCTCCGGGGGCAGCGCCCGCCGTTCACCGCGCCACCGCACGTCGACGCGGACACCGGCGGCCGTCGTCCTCGCGGCCAGCCGCTCGACGTCCGCCAGACCCGGTGCCGGATCCAGGGGCGACCTCGCCCGGCGCGCCGAGTCCGTCATGGCGGCCGAGTCCGCGCGGCGCAGCGCACCGAGCATCCGCCGCAGCCCCGACAGAGTCTCCCTGCTGGTGGTCTCGATGGCCGCGAGCGAGCGGCGCGCCTCGACGGGCTGAGTGTCGATGACCCGGCTGCCCATACCGGCCTGGATGGCGATGATGCCGATGCTGTGCGCGACCATGTCGTGCAGTTCGCGGGCGATCCGGAGCCGCTCGGCGGTGACCGCCGCCTCCGCGGCCCGGCTGCGCAGCGTGTCGGCGTGGACGTGACCCTGGTGGATCGAATTGCCGATGAGCCAGGCGATGGTGGTCGTCAGGGCGACGACCACCACCGTCGAGGCGACGACAGGCATCCCGAGCAGCACCCGCGTGAGCGCGTAACCGAACAGCACACCGAGGGCCATACCGGCGGCGGCGGCCGAGACGCGGCGCGGACGGGTGGCCGCGAGGAAGCAGAGGGCGATGTCGACGGCCAGGAACTGCAGCAGCGGGATGTCCTTCACGCTCAGTGCGACCGTCGAGACGACCGTCCCTGCGAGCAGCAGGGCGAGGGCGGGCAACGGCGCACGGCGCGGCATGCCCGCGCACAGCACCATCACCAGGGCCACGGTCAGCATCGGCAAGCGCGGGGCGGCCAGGGTCGTCCCGTCCAGGACGAAGGCCCACCGCGGCTCACCCGGCCACGCATCCACCATCAGGCTGTAGGCGGTGACCGCGCACCAGACGGCGATCATCCAGACACCTGGTGGCACGCGCTTGAGCAGCGGCAGCGGCAGCGGCGGCGTGGCGGGCATGCGGCGCATCGTATCCGCGGGCGCTGCCGGGGACATCGGCCCGTGGGCGTACTCCCACGGGCTACCACCGTGCCCGGGAAAGTGATCGACGGTCCGATGTGGTGCGTCTGCCGTCCGCGCCAGTGTGGGGCGGGTGATTGAGGTCTCTGAGTTGACGAAACGGTACGGGCGGACGACGGCGGTGGACAGTCTGTCGTTCTCGGCGGGCGCGGGGGAGGTGACGGGGTTCCTGGGGCCGAACGGTGCGGGGAAGAGCACGACGCTGCGGATGATGCTGGGCCTGTGTGAACCGAGCGGCGGCACGGTCACGGTCGGAGGGTGTGCGTTCCGCGAGCGGCGGCGGGGACTGCGGCATGTGGGGGCGCTGCTCGACGCGGGCCAGGTGCATCCGGGGCGGAGTGCGGGGGCGCATCTTCACGCGCTGGCGCGCAGCAACCGCATCGGGCGCAAGCGGGTGGCGAGCGTGCTGGAGGAGGTGGGGCTCGCGGAGGTGGCGGGCCGTCGTGCGGGCGGGTTCTCGCTGGGGATGCGGCAGCGGCTGGGGATCGCGGGGGCGTTGCTGGGCGATCCGCCGGTGCTGTTGTTCGACGAGCCGCTCAACGGGCTGGACCCGCAAGGGGTGTTGTGGGTGCGGAGCCTCTTCCGCCGTCTCGCGGGTGAGGGACGTGTCGTGCTGGTCTCCAGCCATCTGATGGCGGAGATGGAGCACACGGCGGACCGGCTGGTGGTCATCGGACGGGGGCGGCTGATCGCGCAGGAGAGCGTTGCCGAGTTCGCCGCCCGGGCCGCCGGGGCGGGAGTGAGCGTGCGTACCTCCGACGCCGTCGACGCGCGGGTGCTGGCGGGGGTGTTGACCGCGGAGGGTGCCTCGGTGCGGGAAGTGGGTGGCGCGGGTCTGAGGGTGACGGGGATCAGCGCGGACCGCATCGCGCAACTCGCCTTCGCCCACGGACTCCTGCTGGGCGAACTGACCACGCATGCCGCCTCGCTGGAGCAGGCCTTCCTGCAACTGACCGCCGACAGCGTCGAATACCCCACCGGAGCGCCCTGATGACCACCGAAACCTTCCCGGCCGCCGCAGCCCCGGCCGAACCCGCCGCCCGTCTCCGCGACCTGCTGGCCGCCGAATGGATCAAACTCCACTCCCTGCGCTCCACCCACTGGGTCCTGGGAGTCGGCGCGCTGCTCGTCATCGGGATCAACGTGAACTCCGCCCGCTCCAACGCCAGCCGGCTGGAGCACCAGCCGGCGGTCGACCCGGTGAACCCCGACTTCCGTTTCGATCCGCTGATCACCGCATTCGTCGACCCGGCCTGGCAGATCCTCGTGATCCTCGCCGGCAGTGTCGGCGCCCTCGCCGTCTTCGGCGAGTACACCACCGGCCTCATCCGTACGACCTTCACGGCCGTCCCCGACCGCCGCGCCCTGCTGACGGCCAAGGCCGCCGTCGTGGCCGCGGTCGTGTTCGTCTTCGGCACGGTCGTCGCGGGGGCCTCCTTCGGCCTGACCCAGGCGATTCTGCGTGAGCACGGCGGCCTGTCGCTCGGCGACCCGGGCGCACTGCGGGCCGTCGCGGCGTCCGCGCTGCTGGCGCCGCTGTGCGCGCTGGCCGGCATGGCGCTGGGTGCGCTGATCCGGCACGCCACGGGGACCATCGTCGCGGTCGTCGGCGTGCTGCTGCTGCTTCCGGCGCTGTTCCAGGGCGACACCTACCGATGGGTCGCGGAAATCGGCAACATGATGCCGCTGAGCGCCTGGGAAGTACTGGTACGCAACCCCGAGAGCACGTTCGACCCGGGCAAGTACCCCATGACGATCACGGAGGCGTGGATCGTCTTCGCGGCCTGGCCGCTGGCCGCCGCCCTGGTCACGCTCACCGCGGTCCACCACACCGACCTCTGAGCGCCGCGCGCGCCGGGTCGCCGGGTCGCCGGGTCGCCGGGGTTGACTCTCTCACTGTGTGAGGTCCTGTACTGGGAGCCGCGGGACGCCCCGGACACCACCCTCCCCACCGACCGAAGGTTTCGCATGCTCGCCTATCTCGGCTCCGGCCCCTACTGCTACTCCAACGCGCTGGCGATGGTGCTCGGCTCCGAGGCACCCTCGCCCGCCGTCATCGAGACGCTGACCGGTTCGCCCTTCGGCGTCCAACTTGTCGGGGGGACCCTGCCGCTGTTCGACCCGTACGGCTGGGACCCGGACCGCGGCCTGGACGCGGCGGTCGGACTGCTCGGCTGGAGCTGCGAGCGCAGCGACGGGGGCACCTGGGAGCAGGCGCTGGCCCGGCTGCGCGCGGCCTGCGTCCGGGGGCCCGTTCTGGCCGGACCGCTGGACATGTGCCTGCTGCCGTACCAGACCGCCATCCCGGCCACCGGCGGCGAGAGCGGCGCAAGCGGTGAGGGAGGTGAAGACGTGACCGACCACTACGTCGTGGTCCTCGACGCCGCAGACGCCACCGTGCTGCTCCACGATCCGCAGGGCCATCCGTACGCGACGCTGCCGACGGCCGCCTTCCTCGCCTCATGGCAGGCGAAGACCGTCGGCTACGTCAGCTCTCCGTATGTGCTGCGCACCGGCTTCGTCCGCGAACGGGACGTCACGGAGGCCGAGGCGCTGCGGCGGTCACTGCCCGGTGCCGTGCGCTGGCTGGCGGGCCGGGAGGACCTGCCGGTGCCGGCAGGGACACTCGGCGGTGCCGCCGCCGTCGAGGCTCTGGCCGCGCAGGTGCGCCGAGGACTCAGTCCTGGCGTCCGGAGCCTCCTCCAGGTCTTCGGCGTCCGGGTCGGTGCGCGCCGGCTCAGCGACGCGGCCGTCTGCCTGGCCTCGCTGGGCCTGCCCGAACCGGCGGCCGTCGCGGCAGACCAGGCCCGGATCCTCGGAAGCCTGCAGCACCCGCTGGTCATCGGAGACGACCAGGCGGTGGAGGCGGGTCTGCGGCAGCTCGCGCCCACCTACGAACGACTGCGCGAAGCTCTTCAGGACACCCACCAGGGCTCACGGGTGTGACTGCGGTATCCGACTGTTCGCGGAGCCAGAGTCCCGAGCGCTCCACCAGAGGGTCAGCAGGTCCACGCCCCCGTGCGCCTCGACCGAGGTGTCGGACGGGGTGCGGCGGCCGTAGAGGAGCGGGAGGAGGTCGGCGAGCGGGGCGCGCGCGGCAACGCGTCGGAGGCGTGCAGGTGCAGCGTGCGGCCCGGGTCGGCGCGCGGCGCGGCGCCGGGCCCGGCGGCCTCCAGGACGCGGGGGAGTGAACCGAAGCCCATCCACTCGTCGAGCGCGTCCCGGGCCGGATCCTCGCGTACGGCGAAGGGTGCGCCCGGCGGGTGATCAGATCCCAGCTTTGCATAACACTGCACAGTTGCGTATAGTCATGCTATCGAGAAGGAGGGTTCGATGGTGTTGCGAGCAGCGGTGGCAGGGGCGAGCGGGTATGCGGGGGGTGAGATTCTGCGGCTGCTGGTCGGGCACCCGGAAGTGGAGATCGGGGCGCTGACCGGCCACTCGAACGCGGGCCAGCGCCTGGGCGCGCTCCAGCCGCAGCTCGCACCACTAGCCGAGCGCGTGCTGGAGCCCACCGCCACCGAGGTGCTGAGCGGCCATGACGTCGTCTTCCTGGCACTGCCGCACGGGCAGTCCGCGGCGGTCGCCGCGGAGCTCGGCGAGGACGTCCTCGTCGTCGACTGCGGTGCCGACTTCCGGCTCACCGACCCGGCGGACTGGCAGAAGTTCTACGGCACCCCGCACGCCGGAAGCTGGCCGTACGGCCTCCCCGAGCTGCCCGGCGCCCGCGCGGCGCTGACCGGGGCCCGGCGTGTGGCCGTCCCCGGCTGCTACCCCACGGCCGTGTCGCTCGCCCTCTTCCCGGCGTACGCGGCGGCACTCGCCGAGCCCGAAGCCGTGATCGTCGCCGCGACCGGCACCTCGGGCGCGGGCAAAGCCCTCAAGCCCCACCTGCTGGGCAGCGAGGTGATGGGCTCGATGAGCCCGTACGGCGTCGGCGGCACACACCGGCACACGCCCGAGATGATCCAGAACCTGTCGGCGGTGGCCGGTGAGCCGGTGAGTGTCTCCTTCACCCCGACCCTCGCCCCCATGTCGCGCGGCATCCTCGCCACCTGCAGTGCCCGGGCGCGCCCCGGACTGACCGCCGAGGCGCTGCGCGCCGCGTACGGCAAGGCGTACCAGGACGAGCCGTTCGTCCATCTGCTGCCCGAGGGGCAGTGGCCGTCGACGGCGGCGGTGTACGGCGCGAACTCCGTGCTCCTGCAGGTCGCGTACGACGAGGCGGCGGGCCGGATCATCGTGGTGGCCGCGGTCGACAACCTGACCAAGGGCACCGCGGGCGGCGCGGTGCAGAGCATGAATCTCGCCCTCGGCCTCCCCGAGGGCATGGGACTTCCCACGATCGGAGTGGCACCGTGAGCGTGACAGCCGCGAAGGGATTCACGGCCGCGGGCATCGCCGCCGGAATCAAGGACAGCGGAGACCTGGATCTCGCCCTGGTCGTCAACCAGGGCCCGACGCGTACCGCCGCCGGAGTGTTCACCTCGAACCGGGTGAAGGCCGCACCGGTCCTGTGGTCGGAACAGGTGGTCAAGGGCGGGCGGATCTCCTGCGTCGTCCTCAACTCGGGCGGTGCCAACGCCTGCACCGGCGCGCCCGGCTTCCAGGACACCCACGCCACTGCCGAGAAGGCGGCCGGGGAACTCGGCGTCGACGCCGCCGAGACCGCCGTGGCCTCCACCGGGCTGATCGGCCTCCGCCTCCCGATGGACAGGCTGCTGCCCGGCATCACGGCGGCGGCCGGGGAACTCTCCCCGCACGGCGGCGAGAAGGCGGCCCTCGCCATCAAGACCACCGACAGCGTGCACAAGACCGCCGTCGTCGAAGGCGACGGCTGGACGGTGGGCGGCATGGCCAAGGGCGCCGGCATGCTCGCCCCCGGGCTGGCCACCATGCTCGTGGTGCTCACCACCGACGCGGACCTGCCCGCGCCGGAGCTGGACAAGGCGCTGCGCGCCGCCACCCGTACGACCTTCGACCGGATCGACTCCGACGGCTGCATGTCCACCAACGACACGGTGCTGCTGCTCGCCTCCGGCGCCTCCGGAGTCGCGCCCGGCTATGACGAGTTCGCCGAGGCCGTGCACGGCGTCTGCGACGCGCTGGCCCGGCAGTTGATCGGTGATGCGGAAGGGGCCTCGAAGGACGTCCGTATCGAGGTTGTCAACGCCGCGAGCGAGGACGACGCGGTCGAGGTGGGACGCTCCATCGCCCGTAACAACCTGCTGATGTGCGCCCTGCACGGTGAGGACCCCAACTGGGGCCGGGTGCTCTCCGCGATCGGTACCACCTCCGCCGCCTTCGATCCGGACGCGCTGAACGTCGCCATCAACGGCGTCTGGGTCTGCCGGAACGGCTCGGTCGGCGAGGACCGCGAGCTCGTCGACATGCGCTACCGGGAGATCGGCATCACCGCCGACCTTTCGGCCGGTGCGGAGTCGGCGGTCATCTGGACGAACGACCTGACCGCCGACTACGTCCACGAGAACAGCGCGTACAGCTCATGACGGCCCGCAAGCACACCGCACTGCCCAAGGCGCAGACGCTCATCGAGGCGCTGCCCTGGCTGACCCGGCACCACGGCAAGACCGTCGTGATCAAGTTCGGCGGCAACGCGATGGTCGACGAGGAGCTGAAGTCCGCCTTCGCGCAGGACGTCGTCTTCCTGCGGCACGCCGGGCTGCGTCCGGTGGTCGTGCATGGCGGCGGTCCGCAGATCAGCGCTCAACTGGACCGTCTGGGACTGGAGTCGGAGTTCAAGGCCGGGCTGCGGGTCACCTCGGTGGAGACCATGAGCGTCGTACGGATGGTGCTGGCCGGGCAGGTCCAGCGCGAGCTGGTCGGACTCCTCAACCGGCACGGGCCGTTCGCCGTCGGGATGACCGGCGAGGACGCGCACACCATGACGGCGACGAAGCGCTATGCCGAAGTCGACGGCGAACAGGTCGACCTGGGCAGGGTCGGTGACATCACCGGGATCGAGACCGGCGCCATCCAGGCGCTGCTGGACGACGGACGCATCCCCGTCATCTCCTCCATCGCCCGCAGCACGGAGGACCACCACGTCTACAACATCAACGCCGACACGGCCGCCGCCGCCCTGGCCGCCGCACTCGGCGCCGAGACGCTGATGGTTCTCACCGACGTCGAGGGCCTCTACGCGGACTGGCCCGCCAGCGACGAGGTCATCAGCCAGCTCACCGCGACGGAGCTGGAGAAGCTGCTGCCCGATCTGGCCAGCGGCATGGTCCCCAAGATGGAGGGCTGTCTGCACGCCGTACGCAACGGGGTGCGGACGGCAAGGGTGCTCGACGGCCGGGTCCAGCACTCGATCCTGCTGGAGATCTTCACGGACGAAGGCATCGGCACGATGGTCCTGCCGGACCGGGACGACAAGGGGGAAGGCACCTCATGAACAGCGCGAACAGCAGCGCGAACGACAGCGCGAACGGCAATCTGAACGGCAAACCGAACAGCAACTCCGCGCTCACCCGGCGCTGGCAGGGCGCGCTGATGGACAACTACGGCACCCCGCGCATCCCGCTGACCCATGGCGAGGGCGCCCGGCTGTGGGACGCCGACGGCAAGGAGTACCTCGACCTCACCGGCGGCATCGCGGTCAACTCCCTGGGCACCGCCCACCCCTCGGTGGTCCGCGCGGTCTCCGACCAGGTCGCCACGCTCGGCCATGTCTCCAATCTCTTCATCGCCGAACCGCCGGTCCTGCTGGCCGAGAAGCTGCTGGAGCTCGCGGGCGCCGGGCGCCCGGGGCGGGTCTACTTCTCCAACTCCGGCGCCGAGGCCGTCGAGGCGGCCTTCAAGATCGGGCGGCGCACCGGCCGGAGCGGAATGGTCGCCACCGAAGGCGGCTTCCACGGCCGCACCATGGGCGCCCTCGCGCTCACCGGACAGCCCGCCAAGCAGGACCCGTTCCTGCCGCTGCCCGGCGACGTCCGCCATGTGCCGTACGGCGATGTGGCGGCGCTGCGTGCCGCCGTGACCACCGACACCGCTCTGCTGATCGTCGAGCCGATGCAGGGCGAAAGCGGCGTGATCGTCCCGCCCGAGGGCTATCTCGCCGCCGCCCGCGAGATCACCGAGGCCACCGGAACTCTGCTGGTCATGGACGAGATCCAGACGGGCATCGGCCGGACCGGCGACTGGTTCGCCTCCCAGGCGCAGGGCGTACTGCCCGATGTGCTGGTGCTTGCCAAGGGGCTGGCCGCCGGTATGCCCATCGGCGCCACGGTCGCCTTCGGCGCGGCGGCCGACCTGCTCACCCCAGGCCAGCACGGCTCCACCTTCGGTGGCAACCCCGTCTGCTGCGCGGCGGGGCTGGCCGTTCTGGAGACCCTCGCCGCCGACGACGTCCTGGGCAACGTCAAGCGCACCGGAGCCCGGCTGCGCGACGGCATCACCGCTCTCGGCCACCCGATGATCGACCACGTCCGCGGCGCCGGACTGCTCCTGGGTATCGTGCTCACCGAGCCCGTCGCCCCGAGTGTGCAGCTGGCGGCCCAGGACGCGGGCTTCCTGGTGAACGCGGTCGCCCCGGATGTCATCCGGCTCGCCCCTCCGCTGATCCTCGGAGAGGACGACGCCGACATGTTCGTCCGTGCACTCCCCGCCGTTCTCGACCGGGCGGAAGCAAGCAGACGCGTCTGACGGGCCTCCGGGCCGGTCAGCCTGACGAGAAGAAGCGGAACGATGACCGAGGAGCAGCAGAGCGGGCAGGCCGTGCCGCAGACCCGTACGGCCCGGCATCGCCGGATCGTCGACATCCTGAACCGGCAGCCGGTCCGTTCCCAGAGTCAGCTGGCCAAGCTGCTGGCCGACGACGAGCTGACCGTCACTCAGGCCACGCTCTCGCGTGACCTGGACGAGCTGGGCGCGGTGAAGATCCGCAACACCCGGGGCGAGCTCATCTACGCCGTGCCGGGGGAGGGCGGCGACCGTACGCCGCGCGCCCCCCTCGGGGAGTCCGCGAGCGAGGCGCGGATGGCGCGGCTGGCGGGCGAACTCCTCATCTCGGCGGAGGCGTCCGCCAACCTCGTGGTCCTGCGGACGCCTCCGGGCGCCGCCCAGTTCTTCGCCTCGGCCGTCGACCAGGCGGGTGTCCACGACATCCTGGGCACCATCGCGGGCGATGACACCCTGCTGCTGATCAGCCGCGACCCGAACGGCGGCCAGGCTCTGGCCGAACACCTGCTCCAGCAGGCCCAGAAAGCGCGGTGACTCCCGCACCGCACCGCACATGACTGCGGTGGGAGGGTTCGCTCAACTGTCCGGGGAGGATCTTGATGGACGTCACCTTGCGGGTGGACGCGACGCCGTCTGCCTCGGCGCTCTTCCTGCGCTCTTGGAACGATGCCGACGTCGAGCCGCTGGTCGATGCGTGCCGCGATCCCACGTTGCGTCGCTGGACGAACCTTCGGGTGGAGAGCAACGAAGACGGTGTGGAGTGGCTGGAGATTCAGAGACGCGGCTGGGAGACCGGAGAGCGACTGAGCTTCGCCGTGCATGAAGACCGATCCAGCACCGGCGAAGGCCGGTTGGCTGGCGGCGTGGGCATGAAGCGGACCGGCCCCGGCCGGGACTCAGCGGAAGTCGGCTACTGGACGGCAGTCCACGCCCGAGGCCAGGGGGTGGCTGCTCGTGCCCTCCAGGCTCTCACCAGCTGGGCCTTCGGCGCCTTCACCGCCGAAGGCCTGGAACGTCTCGACCTGCTCCACCAGGTGGACAATCTCGCCTCGTGCCGGGTCGCGGAGAAGTCCGGATACGCGTTTGACCAGCTCCTTTTGGCTCGGCCGCCTTTCCCCAGGGACGGCCACCTGCACAGCCGTCGGGCCGGTGCTCCGGCCTGATGCGGGGAGGGCCGCCGCCTCAGCACAGGTAGGCGCGGTCGGCGCCGGAGCTGTGGGCCTTGCCTGCCCGCCAGGGCGCACCGCACCCACCGCGCCCACTGCCCATCGGTCAGAGTGGGGCGAGGCGGGCCTTGAGCAGGCAGAACTCGTTGCCTTCGGGGTCGGTCAGGACATGCCACTGCTCCTGCCCCGTCTGGCCGATGTCGGCCGGGCGCGCACCGAGCTTCAGTAGGCGTTCGAGCTCGGCTTCCTGATCGCGGTCAGTGGCGTTGACGTCGATGTGCAGCCGGGATTTCCCCTTCTCCGGCTCATCCCGGCTACTGAGGATGATTGTCGGCTGCGGACCGCCGAATCCTTCGCGCGGCCCGATCTCCAGCGTGCCGTCGTCCTCACGGTCGAGCACGACGAAGTCCAGTACCTCGCACCAGAACCGCGCCAGCACCTCGGGGTCGCGGCAACCGAGTACGAGCTCACTGATACGACATGCCATAACGAAACCTGCTCTCAGCCTGGGACCTGCCGGGGAGGCCACACGCGAACCTCACGGGCTCCCAGCAGAGAGAACAACCCCGCGACCGTACCGGACGAGACGAGTACCGGCGAAATGATTCAGGGCCGACCTGTCCGCCCAGCCGGGCAGGGCAGGTGCGCTGGCGCGTCGATCGCCGGGTGGTGCTGTCACGTCCGACCCGCAGGGTCGCTGACCGACCACCCCAAGTGGGACCGGGCAGCCCGGAGTCCACCGGCACCACCATCCCGTCCGGTCTGACGCGGCGGAAGCTCAGCGCGGGGCGGGCGGCTTGACCGTGAGGATCCCCAGCGTGGACTGCATGGGGAGCATCCCGGCGCCGATGACCGCCGCGAACAGCGGGCCGGTCAGCTCCGCCAGCCGCGCGCAGCCCTGCTCACCCAGCGCTCGGTAGGGCTCGGCGGCCAGTTCGTCCGTCGTCCGTTCGATGCCGTCGCGCTCCTGCCGTCCCAGCTCCGTGGCCCGGCCCTCGCCGTCCACCCAGCCGCGTGCGGCGAGCCGGTCGCGTGCGGCGGTCCACTCCTTGTCCGACCAGCCGCGCGAGGCGAAGTTCGCCAGCGGCGCGGCGTCGATCGCGGCGAAGGACACCAGGGCCTCGCAGCCGTCCAGACCGGCCGTGCGCAGGGCCATCAGATGACCGTCGCCCCGGTGCTCGCGCAGTACGGTCGCCGCGTGCCACAGCGCGAGATGCGGTTCCCGGGGCCAGGGCAGGTCACGGTTCGCCGCGCCCAGCGCTCGCCCGGCCATGTCGGCTGCCTCGGCGGCCGTACGGGCCAGCTCCGCCGCCTCGGCGATGGCCGGGCTGTCGGCGTCGTCGCCGATCAGCGCGCGGACCGTCCGGTCGACCGTGCGCAGGCGCGCCTGCAGCACGGCCTCGGGTGAGGCGGTGTGCCATACGGCGGGGATGTGGGTGCGGACGGCGCCGGGGCTGAAGCTGTAGTACGCCGCCGCGACCAGCTCTGGTCCCGCCGCGCCGAGGGGCGCGGAGCGGTAGGCGAAGTAGCGGGGCCAGCGGGACTCGGTGTCGTAGCCCAGCTCGGCCGCCTCGGCGACGGCTTCGGGGGAGAAGTAGAGCGAGGCGTGGAGGGGCTCCAGCTGGTGCCACATCCGACGCGCGAGCGCGGGGAAGTCGGTCATGACAGGGACACTAGACTCCTCATGTTAACGGCGTCAACATCGTTCGGTGCCGGGTCCGTGCTGGTCCGGATCGATCCGGTCAGGCGGCCCTGGCCGACCGCTGGGGGAGGCGATGAGCGGAGTGCAGTTCGCTCCAGTCCAGCGCTGCGCTCGCTTCCTGCAGCGCTTGCTGCGCCACCTCGCGGGTCTCGGCGAGGACGTCGCCGTGTTCGTCGATGAGTCCGTCGTAGATCGGCGACGGGCGGTGATCGTCCGTGGTGGTCATGCTGTTGGCATTCCTTCGCTGTCGCATCGCCCAGGGGGCAGGCGGTGTGTGGGCCGGCGCGGTCGCACCCTGCCGGGGGCGTCGGTCACCGGCTTTTGTGCCGGGGGACAGTATGCAGGGCCGTTGACCAGCGAGGAATGGCCCCCAGGCCCGTCGCTGTCCACCGTGGATCCGGGAGGCCGAGGCGATGCCGGCACGTTGGTGCGGCAACCGGCGTCCCGGGCCTGTGTCTTCGCCCTCCCGTGGCGGCGGAACGGCGGGGCGGCAGGCCCGCCGTACCTGTGTCGACAGTCTGTGCGAGTGATCGATCCCACGGCCGCTGCCGACAGGGCGGCGGGGGCCGCATCCGGCGCGCGTTCGAGCGCGCGCCGTCTGAAGAAGGACGTGCGGGAGTTCGCGCCGACCAGGCGGAGCGACGCACGCCACCACCGGGACTGCCCGCCTCGCGACGTGCATCGACGTCTCCCTGCTGTCGGGTCGGGCGCCGGCCGCTGCGCCACGGGGGCGCTGTGGTGAGACGCTACGGCGTGGCTGCGAGGTGGCGCGGGGCGGCCGGGCCACGCCCCACGGCCGTATCGGGGGTCAGGTGGTGTCGGCCCGCTCCGGGTGCTCCAGATGCTCCAGATGCGCCAGGCAGACGTCCGGCTCGGCGAACGGCTTCAGCCGGGCCGCCGCGACGGGTGCGCGCATCTGGGTCAACGCCCCTTGCATCAGGCCGAGATGAATGCTGCAGACGATCGAACCGTGCTCCTCGGCGAGTTCGAGGAACGGGCAGTGCCGGAGCCGGATGGCCTCGGGCACCGGGGCGCCGCCCTGCGGTTCCGGGGCGAAGCCCAGATCGGTTAGGAGAGCGATGAGCCGGGCGGTCGCCGCCTCGCCCGTCAGGCGCTGGAACGGCGGTGGCTGATCGACCAGAAAGCCGCCCCACTCGCGTCCGGTCCGCTCGGCGGCTTCTTGCGCCCCGGAGCCCGCGGTGGACAGCTGGCTGAGCAGGATCTGCGCCAGCAGCCGGTAGCTGCGGATGCCGCTGCGGTCCATCCCGGGACGCAGGCTGTAGACCGTACGCGGACGACCCGGCCCCGCGGGCCCTTCCAGGGTCCGCTCCACCGCGCCTTCGGCAGCCAGAGCGTCCAGGTGGAAGCGTGCCGTGTTGACGTGAATGCCGAGCCGCCCGGCCACATCGGCCACGCCCAGGGGTGACTCGGCGTCCCGGAGGGTGTCCGACACCTGTCGGCGGCGGGGCCGTTCCCGCTCCCGGCCCGCGCCGGTCACTCGTCCGCCCCTTGGCGGGGCAGGGCCGAGACCAGCGGGTGGTCGAGCTCGACAGGGCCGAGCTTCGAGGCGCCTCCCGGGGAGCCGAGCTCGTCGAAGAACTCGACGTTCGCCTTGTAGTAGGCCTGCCACTCCTCGGGGGTGTCGTCCTCGTAGAAGATCGCTTCGACGGGGCAGACCGGTTCGCAGGCGCCGCAGTCGACGCACTCGTCCGGGTGGATGTACAGCGATCGCTGACCCTCGTAGATGCAGTCGACCGGGCACTCGTCGATGCACGCCTTGTCCTTCACATCCACACAAGGCTGCGCGATCACGTAGGTCACGGCGTACTCCCCACACGGCGCCGGAGGGCTTCCCGGCTTTTCTCCGAATAGTACATGTAATAATGGTGCAATCGTGGGACGGGGAAGTCGAGAAGGGGACACAAGTGACACGGGCTTCCGAGGTCTACATCCAGGCAACCGCGACGGACCCGGCGGTCAGTGCCCAGGCCGATGTCAGCCTGGTCCAGGAGCGGTTGCGCAGCAAGCTGTCGTCGCTGACCCGGCCGGCGCTCGACGCGGACGGCGCGCATGCGGTGCGATCCGCCCTCACCGGCTTCTGCACCGGCGAGCTGCGTCCCCACCTCGCCGCCACCGACGAGACCCTCTACGCCGCGGCGTCCGGCGCGGCCGAGACCCGGCTGCTCGTACAGGCCCTGCGTGCCGCCTCGGCGGCGCTTCAGCGGCAGGTCGACGCGTTGTCCGCAGCCGAGGACGACGCCTCCGCACTCGCCGTCGCGCAGCAGGCCGAGGCCGTCCTCGGCGTTCACTTCACCGTGGAGCGGACCGTGCTGCTGCCCGCTCTCGCCGCCTTGCCGGGCGCCGACCTGCCGTCCCTCGTCGCCGACCTCCACACGCTGCTCAGCGGCGGGGCGCTGGAACGCCCAGCCGTCATCGACGTACGGGAGATCCCGCACGGCCGGCGTCATCCGCGTATCTTCGCCTGCTACGCGCGTCTCGCCCCCGGTGAAGCGTTCACTCTGGTCAACAACCACGATCCCAGGCCGCTGCGACGCGAGTTCGAGGCCGCTTACCCCGGCGCCTACAGCTGGGACTACGTCGAGTCCGGCCCTGAGGTGTGGCGGGTACGGATCGGGCGGGCGGCCGTCGATGCCTGACGCGCACGGCGCCTACGGGGACGCAGGCGGCGACCCCTCCGGTACGACCCCCTCCTCCGGCGCGGGCGGCACGCCGTTGCCCGGCGGCGGTCCGCCGGGTGCGGCCGTACCGCGCGTCCTGTGCGACACGCGGGCCCTGACCGCCGAGGCCCCGGCTACCGCCGCCGGAGCCCTGTGGAAGCTGGACGAGTCCGGGCGCCAGCTCGACGCGAACGTCGTACACCTGCGGCCCGGCCAGTGCGTGGACACGCACGCCGAGCCGGACCTGGACGTGCTCCTCCACGTCCTCACGGGCGACGGCACCCTCGGCACGGTGGACGGCGCCCGGCAGCTCGCGGAGGGCGTGCTGCTCTGGCTGCCGCGCGGTTCCGCCCGGAGCCTCACCGCGGGCCGGGACGGCCTGTCCTACCTGACCGTCCACCCGCGCCGCCTCGGCATGCAGATCCGCCACCGCCCCGAGCGGGCCGCCTCGGAGCAGCCGCCCCCCTGACGGGTACGGCGAGGGCCCGGTGCCTGATCCGGCAGGGTGTCGTCACGCCCGGGCGCACCGTCCCCACGTGTGCCGCGGTGGCGGGCGGGCCGGTGGCGGGCAAGGCTGGAGACATGAGCAAGAAGAAACCGGACGTCCGGGTGCGGCGGATCTACGACGAGGCGGAGGACGCGGACGGCAGCCGGGTGCTGGTGGACCGTGTCTGGCCGCGCGGGATGGCGAAGGGCGAGGCGGCACTGGACGCCTGGATCAAGGATGCCGCGCCCTCCACGGAGCTGCGCCGCTGGTACGGCCACGAGCCGGAGCGCTTCGACGCATTCGCCGAACGCTACCGGGCGGAACTTGCCGAGCCGGAGCCGCAGGAGGCGGTCGAGCACCTCAGGGAGCTGGCGGGGCCGAGCCGCCGCCTCACCCTCCTGACGGCGACCAGGGACGTCGACCTCAGCCACGCTCTCATCCTCGCGGACACCGTCCGAAACGGCTGATCCCTCCCCGCTGGCACCCGCACGGCCCCGGCCCGGTAAGCGCCGGCTGCCACGCTCCGTGCCCGGGTTGACGAAGCATGCGGAGGAGTGCATAGTTATACCTATCAGTGCATGCTTCGTAAGGAGAATCCCGTGACCGAGCGCGTCGTACTCGCCTACTCCGGCGGCCTGGACACCTCCGTCTGTATCGGCTGGATCGCCGAGGAGACCGGGGCGGAGGTCGTCGCCGTCGCCGTGGATGTGGGCCAGGGCGGCGAGGACATGGATGTCATCCGCAAGCGTGCGCTCGCCTGCGGGGCGGTGGAGGCGGAGGTCGCCGACGCCAAGGACGAATTCGCCGACGAGTACTGCCTCCCGGCGATCAAGGCCAACGCGCTCTACATGGACCGCTACCCACTGGTCTCCGCGCTCTCCCGGCCGACGATCGTCAAGCACCTGGTGGCAGCCGCCCGCAAGCACGGAGCGAGCACCGTCGCCCACGGTTGCACCGGCAAGGGCAATGACCAGGTGCGGTTCGAGGCCGGGATCTCCTCCCTCGCCCCCGACCTCAAGTGCATCGCCCCCGTGCGTGACTACGCGATGACGCGGGACAAGGCGATCGCCTTCTGCGAGGAAAAGGGCCTGCCGATCGTCACCACCAAGAAGTCGCCGTACTCCATCGACCAGAACGTCTTCGGGCGGGCCGTGGAGACGGGCTTCCTGGAGGACATCTGGAACGCCCCGATCGAGGACGTCTACGAGTACACGGAGAACCCGGCCACTCCCCGCGAGGCCGACGAGGTCGTCATCACCTTCGCGAAGGGTGTCCCCGTCGCCATCGACGGCCGGCCCGTCAGCGTGCTCCAGGCCATCCAGCAGCTCAACGAGCGGGCCGGAGCCCAGGGCGTCGGGCGGATCGACATGGTCGAGGACCGCCTCGTCGGCATCAAGTCCCGCGAGGTGTACGAGTCGCCCGGCGGCATCGCACTGATCGCGGCCCACCAGGAGCTGGAGAGCGTCACCGTCGAGCGCGAGCTGGCGCGGTACAAGCGCCAGGTCGAGCAGCGGTGGACCGAACTGGTCTACGACGGCCTGTGGTTCTCCCCGCTCAAGCGCGCACTGGACGGCTTCATCAACGAGGCGAACGAGCACGTCAGCGGCGACATCCGGATGACCCTGCACGGCGGCCGCGCCGTGGTCACCGGCCGCAAGTCGGATCAGTCGCTCTACGACTTCAACCTCGCGACCTACGACAGCGGCGACACCTTCGACCAGTCGATGTCCAAGGGGTTCATCGAGCTCTTCGGCATGTCGTCCAAGATCGCCGCACGGCGGGACCTCGCGCAGTAGTCTGCGCCTCACCGTCCGACCCGTTCCACCGCCACCCGCCTCCCCGCCGTGCCCACGGCGGGGAGGCGTGCCGTATCGGCACCCTGACACGACGCCTGACACGACAGAGGAGCAGAGCAACCGATGAGCAACGGACCGCAGGAAGGTGCCCGGGAAGGTGCCCAGGGCGGCGACGTACGGCTGTGGGGCGCGCGGTTCGCCGACGGACCGTCCGAGGCCCTGGCCAAGCTGTCCGCCTCCGTCCACTTCGACTGGCGGCTCGCCCCGTACGACATCGCGGGCTCCCGCGCACACGCCCGCGCCCTCCGTACGGCCGGCCTGCTCACCGAGGACGAGCTGCGCCGCATGATCGAGGGCCTGGACCAGCTGGAGGCGGACGTCGCGGACGGCTCGTTCACCGGTACCGTCGCCGACGAGGACGTGCACACCGCGCTGGAGCGCGGCCTGCTGGAGCGGCTCGGTCCGGACCTGGGCGGCAAGCTGCGGGCGGGCCGTTCCCGCAACGACCAGATCGCGACGCTCTTCCGGATGTATCTGCGCGACCACGCCCGGATCCTCGGCGGCCTGCTGGCCGACCTGCAGGAGGCGCTCACCGGCCTGGCACGGGCCCACCAGGACGTCGCCATGCCCGGGCGCACGCACCTCCAGCACGCCCAGCCGGTGCTCTTCTCCCATCATGTCCTCGCCCACGGCCAGGCCCTGTCCCGGGACGCGGAGAGGCTGCGCCAGTGGGACACCCGTACGGCCGTCTCGCCGTACGGCTCGGGCGCGCTCGCGGGCTCCTCGCTCGGACTGGACCCGCAGGCCGTCGCCCGCGAGCTGGGCTTCGAGCACGGTTCTTCGGCAAACTCGATCGACGGGACGGCCGCCCGCGACTTCGCTGCGGAGTTCGCCTTCATCACGGCGATGATCGGCGTCGACCTGTCGAAGATCGCCGAGGAGATCATCCTGTGGAACACGAAGGAGTTCTCCTTCGTGACCCTGCACGACGCCTTCTCCACCGGTTCCTCGATCATGCCGCAGAAGAAGAACCCTGACATCGCGGAGCTGGCGCGCGGCAAGTCCGGCCGCCTCATCGGCAACCTCACCGGGCTGCTGGCCACGCTCAAGGCGCTGCCGCTCGCCTACAACCGGGATCTGCAGGAGGACAAGGAGCCGGTGTTCGACTCCTGCGATCAGCTGGAGCTGCTCCTTCCGGCGTTCACCGGGATGCTGGCCACGCTCACCGTCAACCGTGAGCGGATGGAGGAACTCGCGCCCGCCGGTTTCTCCCTCGCGACCGACATCGCCGAGTGGCTGGTGAAGCAGGGTGTGCCCTTCCGGGTCGCGCACGAGGTGGCGGGGGAGTGCGTGAAGGTGTGCGAGGCGGAGGGCATCGAGCTCGACCAGCTCACCGACGAGCAGTTCACACAGATCTCGCCGCATCTGACGCCGGAGGTGCGTGAGGTGCTGCAGGTGAAGGGGGCGCTCGCCGCGCGGGACGGCCGGGGCGGTACGGCACCCTCCTCGGTCGCCGTCCAGCTCGCCGAGGTGACCGCCGATCTGGCGCTGCAGCGGGAGTGGGCGATGGCCAAGCGCTGAGCGCTCTCCTGGCAGAGCAGCAGCGCCAGCACCAGCGGGCCATGGCGGAGATCAGGATGGTGAACGTCACTGTCCCGGGTGAGACGAGCGTGTCTCATTCGGGATAGTGTCGTCTCATGAGTCTGGATCGTGAACGCGTACTGAGTGATGTCGCCGAGCAGCTGACCCGGAAGCCGTCGTCCTCCATGGACGAGATAGCCCGGTCGGCCGGCATCAGCCGCGCCACCCTCCACCGCCAGTTCGCGGGGCGTGACTCCCTGGTGCGGGCGCTGGAGGAGCTCGGGCTGCGGCGGCTCACCTCGGCTGTCGAGGAGGCCCGGCCCGAGGAGGGCGACCCGGTGGAGGCGCTGCGCCGCGTCATCGCCGAGGCCGAGCCGCTGGCGGGCTTCCTCGCCTTCCTGATCACCGAGAACCAGCTCTTCGAGCCGGGCGAGGTCAATGCTGGCTGGAAGCGCGTCGACGCGCGCGTCGACGCGCTCTTCCGGCGGGGCCAGGAGTGCGGGGTCTTCCGCCTCGACCTCACCTCCGCCTGGCTGACCGAGGCGACATACGCACTGATCACAGCCTCTGCCTGGGCCGTGCAGGCGGGCCGGGTGGCGGCCCGCGACTCCGGCCCCATGGCCACGGAGCTTCTGATCAACGGGGCATGCCGCAGGAGCCGGCCGTGAGCGGCGCGAGCCACGGCCCGCCGCACGGCTCCTCTCCCGGGACCAGGCCCGCACGGCAGCGCTGGCTCGCCCTTTCGGTGCTGGTGCTCGCAGTGCTGCTGGTCGGTGTGGACGCCACCGTGCTCGGCCTCGCCGCCCCGTTCCTCAGCGAGGACCTGGGCCCCTCCAGTACCCAGCTGCTCTGGATCGGCGACGTCTACTCCTTCGTCATCGCCGGACTGCTGGTCTCGATGGGCTCACTCGGTGACCGGATCGGCCGCAAGAAGCTGCTGCTGATCGGTTCGGCCGCCTTCGGCGCGGTCTCCGTGCTGACGGCGTACGCCCACAGCTCCGAGGCGATGATCCTGTGGCGGGCACTGCTCGGCGTCGCGGGCGCGACCCTGATGCCGTCCACCCTCGCGCTGATCCGCAACATCTTCCCCGACCCCAGGGAACGCAGCCTCGCGGTGGGGATCTGGGGCGCGATGGCGTCGGCGGGCGCGGCCGTCGGGCCCGTGGTCGGCGGATTCCTGCTGGAGCACTTCTGGTGGGGCTCCGTCTTCCTGATCAATCTGCCGGTGATGGCGGTACTGGTCGTCGTCGGCAGCAAGCTGCTGCCCGAATCCAGGAACCCGGACCCGGGGCCCTGGGACCTTCCCAGCGTCGGGCTCTCGATGGTGGGCATCGTCGCCACGGTCTACGCGGTCAAGGAAGCGGCGGCCTACGGTTTCCACTGGGATGCGGCCCTAGCGGGCGCCGCCGGTTCGCTGGCGCTCGTCCTGTTCGTACGGCGGCAGCTGCGGCTGGCCTCACCGCTGCTGGACATGCGGCTCTTCCAGCACCGCGGCTTCTCGGGCGCCGTGCTCGCCGACCTGCTCACCATCCTGGGCCTCTCCGGGCTGATCTTCTTCCTGTCGCAGTTCCTCCAGATGGTGCAGATGCGCTCACCGCTCCAGGCGGGGCTGGCCGAACTGCCCGCCGCGGTCGGCGCCGTCGCGGCAGGACTCGCGGCGGCCACCGTCGCCCGCCGCACCTCGGTACGCGCCGCCGTCTCGGGCGGACTGGCGGCCGTCGGACTCGCCCTGGCCGCGTGTGCCGGGCTGCAGCCCTCGACCGGCTACTGGCTGCTCGGGCCGGTGCTGCTGCTCCTCGGTGTCGGGGCCGGTCTCGCCTTCACGGTCACCGCCGACGTCATCCTCTCCAGCGTCCCGAAGGAACAGGCAGGTGCCGCCTCCGGCGTGTCGGAGACGGCCTACGAACTGGGGACCGCGCTCGGCATCGCGCTGCTCGGCTCCGTGGTGACCGGCTTCTACCGCACCTTCGCCACGCCCCCGGGGGTGCCCGAGAGCAGGGCGGAGGAGGCACGGGAGTCCCTCGGCGGCGCCGTGCAAGCCACCCATGGGCTGCCAGGGGAGGCGCGCGAACGGCTGCTGACGGCCGCTCAGGACACCTTCACCGAAGGGCTGCGGGCCGGGGCGAGTGTGGGTGCGGTCATCCTGCTGGGTGCGGCGGCCCTTTCCTGGCATCTGCTGCGCGACCAGCGACTGGAGGACACCCCGGCAGACGGCGACGCCTGAGCGGCGCACCGCCGCTTGTGCCGCCTGCGGGCTGGGTTTGCCCGGGAGATGTGGCGCGCACCAAGGCGGTGCGGGTGCCTTTCGGGCCGCGATGGCTTCCGGCGCCCAGGAACGATTCGGCTCGCTGGTGCATACGTTCGGCGCTGAGGGGCATTCGGGGTGGACCGGAGGACGGGCCGACGGTGGCCCTCGTTCCTTCAGCAACATGGACGGGCAGAAGCATGGCAACGACGGAAGATAAGAACGGCGAGAGTCGGGGTACGAGACTCTCCATTGCTGACGCGATGCGCGAAGCCGCCGAGCAGCTTGCCGAATTGCTGCGCAGCGCGCCGGGGTCGGTCTCCGCGCTCAAGGCGACCGATGACGGATGGTCGGCGGATGTCGAAGTGGTGGAGGTCGAGAGAATCCCCGACACCTCAAGTGTGATGGCCACCTATCGGGTACGCCTCGACGAGCAGGGTTCGCTTGTCGGTTATGAACGCGTCCGCCGTTACGCAAGGGGTCAGATCGACCGGCGATGAGGACTGTCCCTCTCGCAGGCGTTCTCGCAGAAGAAGGGAAGATCAAGCGTGAGTGTTGTACCGCAGACCAACTCATCGGGCGGCTCAGGCGGCTCGGGTAATCTCTACGACGTCCTGGAGCTCATCCTGGACCGGGGTCTCGTCATCGACGCCTTCGTACGGGTGTCCCTGGTCGGTATCGAGATACTCAAGATCGACGTTCGCGTCGTGGTCGCCAGCGTGGACACCTATCTCAAGTTCGCCGAGGCGTGCAACCGGCTCGACCTGGAGTCAGGTCGCAAGGCGCCGAGTCAGCTCACCGACATTGTGGGCGAGGCGACGGAGAGCGGCGCCAAAGGAAAGTCGAAAGGAGCGCTGACGGGCGCCGTCGAGGCGTTCAGCGACTCCCTGCAGGGGAAACGCGAAGAGCGAGAAGAAGAGCCGGCGGAGCGCGAGCCGAAGAAGGCGTCGTCCTCCGCTTCGGGTAACCGCCGTACACCGCGCCGACGGGAGGACTAGTCGTGTCCACGTACATCTACGCCATCACCCCGGCCGGCCACCCGACGGCCCTGGACGGTCTCGCCGGGGTGGGCGACCCCCCAGGTGAACTGCGTGTCCTGCGGACCGAGGCGCTCGGAGCGGTCGTGAGCGAGGCCCCGGAGGACCTGAGGGCCAAGCGCCGCGATCTGGTCGCCCACCAGAGCGTTCTGGAGCGGCTGATGAGGGACGGCGCCGTCCTCCCGATGCGCTTCGGCATAGTGGGGCCGAGTGACCGGCACGTGCTGGACTCCTTGGAGGAGCACCGCGACGCGTACGTGGAGCGGCTCAAGGAAGTCGACGGATGCCTGGAGTTCAACCTCAAGGTCTCCCGAGATGAGAACGATCTGCTGCGAGAGGTGGTCTCCGAATCCGAGGAGATCCGCCGGCTCAACGCCGTCACGCGCCAGAATCCGGCCGCACATGCCGAGAAGGTCGCTCTCGGCGAACTCGTCTCCCGTGAAGTGCGGGTCCGTGAGGAGAGCGCGGCCGCGGAAGTGGTGAAACAACTCGCGCCGACCGCCCGGCGGCACTCCCTCGCGGAGCCGACGACGAAGCACTTCCTCAACGTCTCCTTCCTCGTCGGCCGGGCGGAGGCCGCCTCGTTCTCCCAGGCGGTGGACGAGGAGGCGCAGCGGCGCGGGGAGGCGTACACGCTGAGCCTGAACGGCCCGCTGCCGCCCTACAGTTTTGTGTGACATGGCAGGCGTGACAGAACTCCGGGAAAGCTCCCGCTGACGCACGCCTGGCCGCACAGTGATCGGAGGAATTCCTCCATGGGTCTCCTCGGAGAGATTCTGGCTCTGCCCCTCGCTCCGGTACGGGGCACGGGCTGGGTGATCGATCAGCTGTTGCTGACCGCCGAGCGCGAATACTACGACCCCGCACCGGTGCTTGAGGAACTGGCACAGCTTGAGCAGGAGTTGCTCGACGGGACGGTCAGCGAGGAAGAATTCGACCGCCGGGAAGACGAACTGCTCGACAAAATGGCGCGGCTCGAGGAACATCAGCGGCGCCTGCGTGCCCGCTCCTGACCCCCGTGCGACAGGGAGACAGAGGTGTAGGACAAATGATGAACAACGCCAAGATAGGTCTGGCACTCGTCGGAGGGTATTGCCTCGGGCGCACGAGAAAAGCGAAACTCGCCATAGGAATGGGCATGTTCCTTGCGGGTAAGAAGCTGGACCTGGACCCGCAGCGGCTCATGAAGACGGCGTCGAACTCTCCTCTTCTGAGCGGCCTGACCGACCAGGCCCGCACGGATCTCGTCGAGGCGACGAAGACCGCGGCGGCAGGCGCCCTCACCGAGCGGGCGAGCGGTCTGGCCGACTCCCTCCGCGAGCGCACCCTGGACTTGGAGAAGACGAGCGGGGAAGCGGAGGACGAGGAGGAACGAGCGGACGGCGAGGAGGAACGAGCGGACGGCGAGGAGAAGGCGGGCGAGGAGAAGGCGCGCGCGCCGCGCCGCAAGGCGAGCCCGGCCAAATCGGCGGCTGCCAAGCCTGGCGCTGCCAAGTCCACGGCGACCGGCACGGCGAAGGCCGGTGCCGCCAAGTCCCGCAAGACGGCCGCCTCCGGTGGCCGCAAGGCAGCATCCGGTACCCGGCGTGCGTCCAGTGGCAGCGGAGGCGGCAATGGCTGAGTCGGCTCTGAGCAAGTTCAAGGACGAGGTGGCGCAGAATCCGGCCACCGACCGGCTGAAGGAAGAACTCCGGAACTACCTCCAGGCCCGGGCCCAGCACGCGGTGACCGGAATCGGGCACAAACTGGGTGACAGCGTCGGCAAGCTCGGGGACGGGGCCGGCGCGGGCGGAATGGCCGGAAGCCTCGCCAAGGGCGGCCAGGCTCTCAGTGAAGGGAAGTCCCCGGCGAAGGCAGCGATGAGTGTGGGCGCCTCCCAGCTGAAGGACAAGGTGAAGGGTCTCTTCGGCAAGGGCGGCAAGGCCGGCGGTGGAGGAAAGTCCAAGAGCGTCACCGTCGTCGAGGACATCGACGTGGGCGTCCCGGTGCGTGAGGCGTACGACCAGTGGACGCAGTTCCAGGAGTTCAGCACCTTCGCCAAGGGTGTCGTCAGCGTGGAGAAGGCCGACGACACCAGCAGCAACTGGAAGGTGAAGGTCGCCAAGTCCACCCGCAGCTGGAAGGCGAACGTCACCGAGCAGATCCCCGACGAACGGATCACCTGGACCACCGAGGGCGCCAAGGGCACGGTCAAGGGGGTGGTCACCTTCCACGCGCTCACCGAGGACCTGACACGGGTGCTGCTGGTCCTCGACTACTTCCCCAAGGGACTCTTCGAGAAGACCGGCAACATCTGGCGGGCACAGGGCCGCAGGGCCCGCCTGGACCTGAAACTCTTCCGCAAGTTCCTGATGATGCGCGGTGAGGCCACCGACGGCTGGCGCGGAGAGATCCGTGACGGCGAGGTCGTGGTGGAACACGAGGACGCGGTGGAGGAAGAGGAGCGTGCCCGTGAGGCGGAAGCCGCGGAGGACGACGAGGGAGGTCCGGAACAGGAGCTGGAGGACGAACCGGTCGACGAGCAAGATGACGAGGACTCCGAGGACTCCGAGGACTCCGAGCAGGCCGACGCCCCGGACGAGGGCGATGAGGAGGCGGGCGAGCTGGAGGACGAGGAGCCCGAAGAAGCCGAAGAAGAGGACGAGCAACTCGCCCGTCGCTGACGGGAACCGACCGCAGACAAGGCGCACGCATGTCCGATTCAATGGCCGACCGTATGGGGTCCTCCCGAGGGACGACCCCTTATGGCCAGCAGGGTTCATCCGCCAATCTCGCCGACATTCTGGAACGGGTCCTGGACAAGGGCATCGTCATCGCCGGTGACATCCAGATCAACCTTCTCGACATCGAGCTCCTGACGATCAAGCTGCGACTGCTGGTCGCCTCGGTGGACAAGGCGAAGGAAATGGGCATCGACTGGTGGGAGCACGATCCGTCGCTCTCCTCCCGGGCCCGCCCGCCCGTCTCCTCCGCAGCTCAAAGGGGCAGCGAGCTCAGTGACGAGAACGCCCGTCTGCGGGCGGAGATCGCCGAGCTGCGTGCCGCCGTCGGCCTCCCGGAGGCACCGGCCCGGGAGGCCGAACCAGCGGAGGCCGTGGAGGCGGAGGAAGGGAGGACGCGATGACCGCCGAGCTCTGCTACCTCTACGCCGTCGGCCGCCCGGCGGAGCTGGACGAGGCGGCCGAGGGGGTCACGGGCCAGGACGGCGCCGCGGTACGCACCGTGTACGCGGCCGGGCTCGGCGCACTCGTCAGCACCGTCTCCGCCGACCGGTTCGGTGAGGAGGGGCTGAAGGCGCAACTGGAGGATCTGGACCGGCTGGAGGCCGTCGCGCGATGCCACCATGGAGTGGTCGCCGCCGCGTACCAGCGCACCACCGTCCTCCCGATGCGTCTGGCCAGCGTATATCTGGACGACGCAGGGGTGACCGCCATGCTGCGGGAGCGCGGCGAGGAGTTCCTCGCCATGCTCTCCCAGCTCGAGGGCCACGTCGAATGGGGCGTCAAGATCTACGCCGATCCGGGGCGGGCCGTCCCGGCGCCCGCCCGCCCGGTGCCGCCGTCCGCGGAGAGCCCCGGGCGGGCGTACCTGCAGCGGCGGCAGGAGAACCGCCGGAACCAGCAGCAGCTGCACCGGGATGTGGAGGCCGTGGTCTCGCGGGTCGCCGAAGCGGCCGGGGAGCTGGCCGCCGCCCGGGTGGCCCATCGTCCGCAGCAGGGCGAACTCGCCACCGGGCCCGGGGAGAACGTCACCAACGACGGCTACCTGGTGCCCTCCGGGCACGGCGAGGCCTTCCGTGAAGCCGTGACCCGTCCGGCGGGCGGTGTGCCCGGCGTCCGCGTCGAAGTGACCGGTCCCTGGGCTCCGTACTCCTTCGCGGTGCCCCGTGAGCGCTGAACGTCCGGCGGCGGCCGAGGGCTTTCCGCACGACCTGCGCACACCCGCCGAACTGGAGCCGGTGGAGGCGCTCGCGGGGCGTCAGGTCGCGCTCATCGATTTGCTGGACCGCCTGCTGAACGGCGGCGCCGTGCTCACCGGTGACCTCGTACTGTCCATCGCCGACGTCGACCTGGTCCGCATCAATCTCCGTGCCGTCATCCACTCGATCACACCGGACGACCCCGCGCCGTGGTGAAAGGCGCTACAGCCGGCGCGCGCACGGCCGCCAAGGGCGGAACTCCCGAGCACCAGACCGGGGGAGGCCGGCACCACTGCGAAGACACCCTGGGAGGGCAAGCGCCATGGCACGAGAGCCGGCAGAAGACACCGGAGCCCCCCGCCTGGACGAGGTCGCCAGGGCCGCCGCCCACGCTTTCGACCTGCTGCCCGCCGGGCCGGAGGGCAGCGCTCCGGTGACCGCTGCCCAGCGTTTGGGGACCGATCCGGACACCGTGGAACGCGATCTGATCAAACTGGTCCTCACCATCGTCGAACTGCTCCGTCAGCTCATGGAGCGTACGGCTCTGCACCGGGTGGACGAGGGCGACCTGAGCGCGGACCAGGAGGAGCGCATCGGGATGACCCTGATGATCCTCCACGACCGGATGAACGAACTGTGCGACCGCTACGGCCTCACCATGGAGGATCTCAACCTGGACCTCGGCCCACTGGGGTCCCTCCTGCCGCGAGCCGACACCTCGTGACGTGGGGTCAGGAGCACGGAGTCGGGGCGGCCCGGTTGCCGATGGGGGTTTCACACGCAGTCAGGCGGATACCCGGTCCCCATGGCTAAGGAAGCGACCAACCAGCGAACGGCAGCCAACTCCACGAACGGAACCACCGGCACGGCCCATACCACCGGCAGCTCGAAGGATGCCGCTCAGACCGCCACCAAGGCGGACACGGGGCCGGCGACCGAGCCGAAAGCGCCGAAGCCGCTGATCTCGGCACTGCCAGTCAGCGAAGAGACGCTCAAAACCACCCTGCGCGCACCCCAGGCGGCCGCCGCTGCCACCTGGACGGCTGTCAGGGCGCGGAAGATCCTGGTGACCGGAGTCGGCGCCGGAGCGGTGGCAGTCGCGACTGCCTCCTTCTTCATCGGGCGGCACACCGCCGTCAGCGGCGCCGGCCCTCTGACGCGCGTGACCGGCGGACGACTGTAGTTCTGGCGGGCGCGCGGCGGCAGCTACGCGTTCCTTCGGCTCTGCGGGGCCTGGAGGGCCCCTTCCGGCCGCGTCGTGGGGATGTCCGGATACATGCGGTATCCGGACATCCCTCCGTCTTGTGACGCGTCCCCTGCCTGCGGCGGGGAGACCCCTCCACGAACCTGCGTGGCCGACCGCAAGCCGTCGGTCGACTGCAAGCCGCCGGCCGCGCGCCCGGCACGCTCAGGCGGCGGTCCGGACCTTCGTTGCGTACATGTCGACGTACTCCTGGCCCGAGAGCCGCATGACCTCGCTCATGACCTCGTCCGTCACCGCGCGCAGCACGTAGCGGTCCCGGTCCATGCCCTCGTAGCGGGCGAAGTCCAGCGGCTCGCCGAAGTGGACGCTGATGCGGTGACCACGGCCGAGCCGCGGCAGGCCCTTGCCGCCGGGCTGCACCTCGTCGGTGCCGATCATCGCGAACGGCACCACGGGTGCACCCGTCATCAGGGCGAGCCGTGCGATGCCGGTGCGGCCCCGGTAGAGCCGTCCGTCGGGGGAGCGGGTGCCCTCCGGGTAGATGCCGAAGACATTGCCCTCCTCCAGCACTCGGCGGCCGGTCATCAGCGCGGCGACGCCGCCACGGCCGCCGTCCCGGTCCACCGGGATCATGCCGACTCCGGTGAAGAACCACGCCATCAGACGCCCCTTCACCCCTTTGCCGGTGACGTACTCGTCCTTGCCGATGAAGAAGACCTGGCGCTTGCACACCAGTGGCAGGATCACCGAGTCGATGAAGGTCAAATGATTCCCGGCCAGGATCACCGGGCCGGTACCGGGAATGCGCTCCGCGCCCTCGACCCTCGGCCGGAGCAGCACGCGCAAAACCGAGCCGAACAACGCTTTGATCAGCTGGAAACGGGACACGGACCCTCCGTCGACGATGGCATGGCGCACACTCGCGGCGCAGGTGAGGACGATACTCGCCGTCGTCCGCGCCAGCGGCACCGGGTCACGGCGGGAATCATCTGCGGCGCTCATCGGTGGTGTGCACTCAGAAGCTGTTTTCGCCGTGTTCGGCCGAGCGTCTCCCGCCGGAAAGGTCAACCCACCTACCATCAGCGCGTTGTTGGACAGGTACGCGACAGGTGCGCGACATCGGATCACGGAGTGAGGAGACCCCATGTCACAGGAGCAGCGGCCGGGCCGCAGAGCCCTGCTGGGTGCGGCGGCGGTGGGTGCGGGCGTCGCGGCGCTGGGCCCGGCGGGCGCGGCATACGCGGCGGACGGACCGGGGAGCGCGGCAGCTTCCTCTTCCGGGGGTTCCCGCCACCGGCTGCCGGTGCCGGCTGTCGTCGCCCACCGCGGCGCCAGCGGCTACCGGCCCGAGCACACCCTGGGCGCGTACGAACTGGCCCTGGAGATGGGCGCCGACATCATCGAACAGGATGTCGTGCCGACGAAGGACGGCCATCTGGTCTGCCGGCACGAGAACGACATCACCGGCACCACGGACGTGGCCGACCACCCCGAGTTCGCCGGGCTCCGGACGACGAAAACGGTCGACGGAAAGTCGCTGACGGGCTGGTTCACCGAGGATTTCACCCTCTCCGAGCTCAAGACGCTGCGCGCCAAGGAGCGGCTGCCCAAGGAGCGGCAGCACAACACGCTCTACGACGGCCGCTGGGAGGTGCCCACCTTCGAGGAGGTCCTGCGGTGGGCCGACCAGCAGCGCTCCCGGCGCGGCGGCAGCCCCGTATGGCTGCATGTCGAGACGAAACACCCCAGCTACTTCCGTGACCTGGACCTCGGGCTGGAGGAGCGGCTGGCGAAGCTGCTGCGCAAGTACGGACGGCACCACCGGAACGCCACGAACTTCGTCCAGTCGTTCGAGCCCAGCAGTGTCCGGAAGCTGGGCAAGCTGGTGGACTGCCCCGGTGTCGTGCTGCTGGGGTCCGCGACCTCGCGGCCCTGGGACTTCCAGGAGGCGGGCGACCCGCGCACGGTCGCCGATCTGGTGACGCCCGAGGGCCTGAAGTGGATCTCACGCTTTGCGAAGGGCATCGGCCCGACGCTCGACCTGGTCATCCCGAAGAACTCCGACGGCAGTCTCGGCGAGCCGACCACCCTGGTCCGGGACGCGCACGCCCAGGGGCTGGTGCTGCACCCGTACACCATGCGGAACGAGAACGCCTTCCTGCCGCGCGAGTTCCGCCGGGGCACCGAAGCCGGGGCGTACGGGGACGCGTTCGGCGCGTACAAGGTGTACCTGGAGACGGGCATCGACGGCGTCTTCTCCGACAACCCGGACACGACGCTGCTCGCGGCCGAAGCGCTCCGCCGTCGCTGAACACGAGAGCTGGACTCCGGAGCTGAAGGCGAGAGCCGAACGCGGTCGGCGGACGGTGCCCGCTCCCCGGGCGCCGTCCGCCCAACCGTCAGCGGCGCGTCGGGAATCTCACAGGACGGTCACGGGCCGGTGAGGTTCCGGTAGTCAGGGATGCCGCGCACAATGCTCTGGTCGGAGCCGCGGCACCCGAACTCCAGGGAGGGTGCGGCAGGCAACCGGCTCCTCCAGGGCAGACAGTCCGGATGCGGCACCCTCATCACTTCGCCTGTCCGGGCGTACACGGAATAAGGGGAGGCATGCGCACATGGGCATGAGCGTGACCATCTCTGCGGCGACCGAGCAGGACGCCGAGCAGATCCTCAAGCTGCAGTACCTCTGCTACCAGTCGGAGGCGGAGCTCTACGGCGACTACCGCATCGAACCCCTCACCCAGACCCTCGAACAGGTGCGAGCCGAGTTGAGCGAGGGCTGTGTGCTCGTCGCACGGCTCGGCGAGGAGATCATCGGTTCCGTGCGCGGCAGCGTCGACGCCGACTCCACGGCGCGCATCAGCAAGCTCTGCGTCCACCCGCGGATGCGGCGGCACGGTCTGGGCGGCAGGCTGCTCGCCCGGATCGAGGAGCGGCTGCTGGCCGAGCGCGCGGCCAAGCGGTACCGCCTGTTCACCGGGAAGCGCAGCGAGGGCAATCTGCGCCTCTACCGCAGGTACGGCTACGCGGCGGTCGGCAGCGCGCCGGACGTTGACGGCAGCAGCGTCACCCTGGTCACCATGGAGAAGGAAGCGGGCGCGCAGGCGTACACCACGAGCGCCTGAGAAGCTGTCGTCCTGCCCCGGTGGAGGAATTCCGCCGGGGCCAGGCCCTGCCGGGGGCCAGGTCCGGGTCAGGTCCGCTTCCGGGCGGCACCGCGCAGCCACAGCAGCCCGGTCACCGGAAGAGCCAGCGGGATGAACAGATAGCCCATGCCGTAGTCCGACCAGACCGTCGCGTCCGGGAAGGCGGAGGGGTCGGCGAGCGTCCAGGTGCCCACTGTCAGCACCCCCAGCAGCTCCGCCGCGCAGCACACGAGTGCTGCCTTGCGGGCACCTTCCCCACCGCGCACCAGGGCGACGGTGATGAAGGCGTAGACGAGAGCGGCGACCGCCGAGAGGACATAGGCCAGCGGAGCCTCCTCATAGCGGGTCGTCAACTGCACGATGGAGCGGGACGCGGCTCCGACGGTGAAGATTCCGTACAGCGTGACCAGCAGTTTTCCCGGGCCGGTGCCGATCCCCGGCCTGCCCCCGCCCGCACCCGCTCCGCCCGCACCCCCGTCGCCGGTGCCCTCGCCGCCCGTGCGCTTCAGCCGCTCAGACACCGTTGCCCTCCCAGATGTCGTAGAGCCGCACCTGGAGTACGGCCAGCACCACCGCGCCCGCCACCACGCTCAGCGAGCCCCAGCGGGTCCGCTCACCCAGCGACAGCATTCCGGTCGCCGGCATGCAGCACAGGATGCCGACCAGATACGAGACGAAGACCACCGTCCCGTCGGCCGGCTCCTCGCCGCGCGCCAGCTGCACGGTCCCCACCACCAGCTGGACCAGGGCGAGCGCCGTCACGACGCCCATGCCGATGAAGTGCCAGTCCTTGGTGGGCTGGTCGCGATAGGCCGCGTGACCGCACCAGGCGGCCAGGGCGAGCGCGGCCACGGCGAGCGCGACCGTCAGCGGGGTGAGCATGACCGCGATTCTAGAAGGGTGCGCCGCCCCGTCCCGTGGCCCCCCTGTCCCGGCCTGCCAGGGCCAGTCGCCGTGGATCGTGGCGTTGACCACAGCCAGCTTCGCGATCCGGCGTCCACCGAAGCTGCCCTCCCGTACCTCTGGATCACATCAGTGCAGGTCACAGCGGCATTCCGGAGTTATGCCCGGCGGATCGGGCGGCGCGCCCGGCACCGCCCCGGACCTTCCGGTGTCCATAATACGGACATCTCGTCCCAGATTACGGCGTGAGAGACGGCGGTCTGTTTTACTGAATCCATGAGCACGACGAGCTGCCGCACCCTTGCGACCGAGGCGACGATGACGCCCGGTGCTCGTTGTATGGGCACACACCGCATGCCCGTCTGCCGAATGTGTGCCTGCTGAGGGCCCACGGCTGAACCGCCCCGCGCCCCGAAGCGGGAACTGAGCGCCACGCTCACCTCGCAGTGCCCCCGTCTTCCATCCGGGCTGCGCTCTGCCACGAACCCTCTCCCCCGCTCCGCAGGGGATGCCACCTGCCCGGCGCCGCGCTCGCGCGCGCCCGGCACTCGACAGTGACGGAAATCCAGTGATCACGACAACGGACCTGACAAAGGTCTACCGCACAGGAGAGCGCGACATCACCGCGCTCGACGGTGTGAACCTGCACGTCCCGGAGGGGGAGGTGTACGGCGTCATCGGACAGAGCGGCGCCGGGAAGTCCTCCCTCATCCGCTGCGTGAACCTGCTCGAGAGGCCGACCTCGGGCACGGTCACCGTCGACGGCGCGGACCTGACCGCGCTCGCCCGGCGCGGCAGCCGTACCGCCCCGGCCCGCCGCCCCACCGCCGAGCTGCGCGCGGCGCGCAGCCGGATCGGCATGGTCTTCCAGCACTTCAACCTGCTCTCCTCGCGCACCGTGCAGGGCAATGTCGAACTGCCCCTGGAGATCCTCGGCCTCGACCGCCGCGAGCGGGCAGCCAAGGCCCGTGAGCTGCTGGACCTGGTCGGCCTCGCCGACAAGGCGCGGGTCCACCCGGCCCGGCTCTCCGGCGGCCAGAAGCAGCGCGTCGGCATCGCCCGGGCGCTCGCCGGTGACCCCAAGGTGCTGCTCTCCGACGAGGCCACCTCCGCTCTCGACCCCGAGACCACCCGCTCCGTGCTGCAACTCCTGCGCGACCTGAACAAGCAGCTCGGGCTCACGGTGCTGCTGATCACGCACGAGATGGACGTCGTGAAGGCGGTCTGCGACTCGGCGGCGCTGATGAGCAACGGACGGATCACCGAATCCGGCACCCTGACCGACCTGCTCGCCACACCCGGCTCCGAGCTGGCGCGGGAACTCTTCCCCGTCGGCGGCGAACCCACGGGCGAGGACCGGACCGTCGTCGACGTCACCTTCCATGGCGGCACCGCCACCGAACCCGTCATCTCCCAGCTCTCCCGCACCTACGACATCGACATCTCCATCCTCGGCGCCGCCATGGACACCATCGGCGGCCGGCAGGTCGGCCGGATGCGGATCGAACTGCCCGGCCCCTTCGAGGACAACGTCGTCCCGATCGGCTATCTGCGCCAACAGGGCCTCCAGGCCGAGGTCGTGACCGCACCGACGGCCAAGGGCGCGCCCGTGCCCACGCTCGCGAAGGAAGGTGCCGAATGACCTGGGACGAGATGGAGCCGCTGCTCACTCAGGGGTCCGTCGACACGCTCTACATGGTCCTGTGGTCGGCGGTCATCTCGGTGCTGGGCGGCCTGCCGCTGGGCATCCTGCTCGTCCTCACCGACAAGGGCGGCCTGTTGCAGAGCGGCCCCGTCAACCGGATCGCCGGGGTGATCGTGAACCTCGGGCGGTCGCTGCCCTTCATCATCCTGCTGGTCGCCCTGATCCCCTTCACCCGCTTCGTGGTGGGCACCTCCATCGGACCGACCGCGATGGTGGTGCCGTTGGCGGTCGGCGCGATCCCGTTCTTCGCGCGGCTCGTCGAGACCGCCGTACGCGAGGTGGACCGCGGGATTGTCGAGGCCGTGCAGGCGATGGGGGGCGGAGTGCCCACCGTCGTCCTCAAGGCACTGCTTCCGCAGGCGCTGCCCTCCCTGATCGCCGGGCTGACCACGACAGTCATCACGCTCATCGGCTACTCCGCGATGGCGGGGGCAGTCGGCGGCGGCGGGCTGGGCTCGGTCGCCGTCACCTACGGCTACCAGCGTTTCGAGACCCCTTTCATGCTGCTCACGGTCGCCGTACTGATCGTGATCGTCACCGCTGTGCAGCTGGCCGGCGACGGAGCCGTCCGGCTGCTGGCACGCCGCGAGCGCGCCACCACCTGAGAAACCAGAGCAACAAAGAGAAAGAGGCACTTTTCGTGCGTACGAACATCAAGATCACCGCTGCTGCGGCAGCCACCACCGCCCTGGCCCTGGCCCTGTCCGCCTGCGGTACCGACTCCGACCCCGGCAGCTCCTCCGGCGGTGCCGCCGACGACGGCAAGCCGCTGGTCGTCGCCGCCAGCCCCACCCCCCACGGGGACATCCTGAAGTACGTGAGCGAGGAGCTGGCGCCCAAGGAGGACCTGAAGATCGAGGTCGAGGAGTTCACCGACTACGTGCTGCCCAACACCGCCACCGAGAGCGGCCAGGTCGACGCGAACTTCTTCCAGCACAAGCCCTATCTCGACGACTTCAACGAGAAGCAGGGCACCCACCTCGTCGGGGTCGCCGGTGTGCACCTGGAACCGCTCGGGCTCTACTCCAAGGACCTCAAGGAGCTGGGAGACCTCAAGAGCGGCCAGACCGTCGCGCTGCCCAACGACACCACCAACGAGGGCCGCGCCCTCAAACTGCTCGCCGACAACGGCCTCATCACACTCAAGGCCGGAGCGGGCCAGGACGCCACCCCCTCCGACATCAAGGACCGCAAGGGCCTGAAGTTCAAGGAGCTGGAGGCCGCCACCCTGCCGCGCGCCCTCGGCGACGTCGACGCGGCGGTGATCAACGGCAACTACGCGATCGAGGGCGGCCTCGAGCCCGCCCACGACGCCCTTGCCCTGGAGGAGTCGGACGGCAACCCCTACGCCAACCTGCTCGTCGTCAAGGAGGGGGACCAGAACGACCCCCGGATCAAGAAGCTCGCCCGCCTCCTCCACTCGGACGCGGTGAAGAAGTACATCGAGGACACCTACGACAGCGCGATCCTCCCGGCCTTCGGCCCGGTCAAGTCCTCGTAGCGACAAGTCGACTCACAGCGCCGGGCCCGTGACAGCACAGGGGCCCGGCGCTGCGCGTCGCCGGGCCGATGCTGCATGCTGTGCACTGCTGCAACCTTCCGGGGCCCGGCCCCGGACCCCCGAGGCATCTGCATGGAGCGGCGCATGACACCGACCTTTCCGGACATCTCCATCAGTACGGACCGGCTTGTACTGCGCCCGTTCGAACTGGCGGACATCCCCTCCTTCACGGAGATGATGAACGACGAACTGGTCGCCGTCTGGACCTCCGTGCCCGCCCCGTACACCGAGGACGACGCCCGCGCCTGGGTCACCCGCCAGGCACCCGCCCAACGCACGGCCGGGCGCGGCATCGTGCTGGCCGTCACCGAATTCCTCACCCAGCGGCTCGTCGGCGTCGTCCACCTGAAGAACACCGACTGGCGCCTGCTCACCACCGAGGCCTCCTACGTGACAGCGCCATGGGCCCGCGGTGAGGGCTACGCCTCGGAGGCCGTACTGGCCACCGCCCAATGGCTCTTCCAGGACCAGAAGTTCGAACGTCTCGAACTGCGCACCGCCGCCGACAACACCGCCTCCCAGCAGGTCGCCCAGAAGCTCGGCTGCATCAGCGAAGGTGTGCTGCGCAACGCCTGGATCGCCCGCTCCCGCACCGAGGACGGCGGCTGGACCGAGATCCGCACCGACCTCATCGTCTGGAGCCTGCTGCCCGAGGACTTCGACGGAGCACCCGAGCAGTTGTCCGACGGCGGCGGATTCTCCGCCTACCCCGAGTGGAACTGACCGCACCCTCGCCCGTACCCGGGGCTCCGCCTCCGCCTCTGCGGAGGTAATCTCGCTCTGCCCCCCCCAGGACCGGACCAACCGGTGCCCCGCGACCACACAGGAGAGTTCCGCCCATGGCCGACCGCGTCACTGTGATCGGGTGGGACGGCACCCCGCTGACCGACGCGGCTCGCGCCGCTCTCGGCGCGGCCACCCTGGTCGCCGGAGCCGCGCACCATCTCGCCCTGCCCGAGGTACCCCCCGGTGCCGAACGGATCCGGCTCGGCAGCGTCTCACTCGCGGCCCGGCGGATCGCCGGACACCGGGGTACCGCCGTGGTGCTGGCCGACGGCGACCCGGGCTTCTTCGGCGTCGTACGCACACTGCGCGCACCCGAACACGGTCTGGAGGTCGAGGTGACCCCCGCCGTCTCCGCCGTCGCCACCGCCTTCGCCCGGGCTGGTATGCCCTGGGACGACGCGCAGGTCGTCGCCGCCCACCGCCGCACCCTGCGCCGCGTCGTCAACGTCTGCCGTGCGCACACCAAGGTCGCCGTGCTCACCTCACCCGGAGCCGGGCCGCCCGAACTGGCCTTGCTGCTGCGGGGAGTCCACCGCACCTTCGTCATCTGCGAGGCGCTGGGCACCGAGCGGGAGGAGATCAGCGTCCTGACCTCCGACAAGGTCGCCGACCACACCTGGCGCGACCCCAATGTGGTGATAGTCCTCGGCGGCACCGTGGACGCGGGCTCCGTGGAACACCAGGCATCCGGCTGGCTGGCCGGCCACGAACCCGGCTACCCGACGGCCCCGCGCGGCTGGGCGCGCCCCACCTCGGAGTACGCCGGTGGCGCGGCCGGCGCACGCCCCGGCGAGTCGACTCAGCTGCGCGCAGCCCAACTGGCCCGGCTCGGGCCCCGCATCGGCGATCTGGTGTGGGACATCGGTTCGGGCAGCGGCGCCGTGGCGGTCGAGGCGGCCGGCTTCGGTGCCGCCGTCATCGCGGTCGACCGGGACGCGGAAGCCTGCGCCCGTACGGCAGCCGCGGCCCGGAGCAGAGGGCTTCAACTGCAAACCGTGAACGGCACGGCACCGCACGCCCTGGAGGATCTGCCGGAACCGGACGTGGTGCGGATCGGCGGCGGCGACATCCGTACCGTCGCGGCGGTCGGCGACCGGCGCCCCGAGCGGATCGTGACGCACGCGGCGACACGCGACGAGGCGGAGGCGATCGGACGCGTCCTGAGCGCCGCCGGTTACCGCGTCGAATGCGCGCTCCTCCAATCGGTGGAGCTGGACACCGAACGGGACAGGGAGCGTTGGGCGGAGAGTGAGCGCGCCGTCGTCTTCCTCCTTTCGGGTGTCCGCGGCTGAAGTCCTGCGCACATCGCTGAGGAAGCCCCGGATAGTGCCTCTTCTCACTCACCCGTGGCAGGTGAGCCGCTCTGTGCCCGGTAGGCTGATGGACCGTTGTGCCGTCCCCGGCGAGGATGCTTCGTCCTCAATAGTCCGGATGGCGGAGACGGAGGCTCGTGCCGCAATGAGCACGCGCTCGTTCTTCATCCAGGGGGCGCGGCGGGCATCCGCCGGGTTGGAAGAGAACTACCGATGGGCGAGGGGTACGCATGACTGACACCGGCCAGATCCCCGGCGAGGGACAGCCGGCTCACGCGGGCGCACAGCCGGAGCCGCAGCCGGGCACCCCGGCCGCATCCGGCGCGTATACCTTCGAGGACCCGCAGGTGAGCACTTCCGGCATGTCCGGTGAAGAGGAAGATCTGCTGATGCCGGGCGCGCAAGGAGCCTGGGGTGACACCCAGTTGGTGCCGGGAGCCCCCCATCAGACGCGCCCCGTGGGCACCCATGAGACGGACGGGCGCAACACCGGGACACTCGACTACCGGGCCGTCCGGATGCCCCAGCCGGACACACCGGCGGCAGGCGTACCGGCGGACGGTGCGGCTGCCGGGGGTGGTTACGGCGCACACCCCGGGGCGACGCCTGCTGCGGGTACGCCCGCCGCCAGCGCACCGGTCTCCGGTGGGCACGGCACGGGAACGCCTGCCGCGGGTACCCCTGTTGTCGGTACGCCCGCTGGGGGTACGCCCGTGGGCGGTACACCCGCCGCCGGGACGCCCGCGGCCGGGACGCCCGTTGCCATGGTGAACGGTGCGCAGCCGTCCGGCGCGGAGGACGGCGCTGCCCCTGCGGAGAAGGAGTCCGCACAGCAGCGCCGCCCGCTCCACCTCGGCCCTCCGGTGCCCGAGCAGTCGGGCGCCGTACGCTCGCTCGCAGACCGCGGCCCAAGCGCGCCCGCGCCCCCGGCGGCGGACGGCACTCACCAGCAGCAGCACCAGCAGCAGCCTCAGCCGCAGTCCGGCGCGGCGGCGCCGGGTGCCGCGGACCCGTCTCCCGTGGCGCAGCCGGGCCTGCCCGTCACCGGGCTGGAGTACCTCGACATCGCGGAACAGGGCCCCGACTCCCTCCCCGGGCCGCAGCTGGGCGAGATCCCCTCCCAGCCGGACGTGTGGAGCGTCCAGTCGTCGCAGGCTGCCGCCGAGGAGACAGCCAAGCCCGCGACCTCGCACCCCGCAACTTCGCTGCCGGGCCCCGAACTTGCCGCGATCCCCGGCCCCTCGGCGCCTGTCGACCCCTATCCGTCGCCGGAATCCCGGGACGTCCCGGCTGCTCCGGCCCCGGTGCCCGCGACTCCCGAGCCGCAGCCCTCAGGCCCGCAGTCCGAGGCCGCCGACGCAGCCCCGGTGCCCTCGGCGCCGGAGCCCGCACCTGAAGCCTCCGCACCCGACGCCTCCGCACCCGACGCCTCCGCACCCGACGCCTCCGCACCCGACGCCTCCGCACCCGACGCCCCCGGGGCGGACGGCGGGTCCGAGGTCGCCGGGCCGCAGGTCGTGCCGGCGGACGCGGAGACCGCCCCGGCCGCTCAGCCGGAGCCCGTACGAGCGGAACCTGTACAGCCGGAGCCCGTCCAGTCGGAGCCCGTACAACCGGAAGCCGTCCCGCTGGAAGCCGCGCAGGCCGGGCCCGCGCAGTCCCAACCCGTACGGCCTGAGCCCGTGCCCGTGCCCGTGCCCGTGCAGTCGGAACCGGTGCCCCCGGAACCGGGCACCGACACACAGCAGCCCGACCCGGCGGCCGCCCAGCCGCCGTCCGGAGAGGTCCAGCCCCCGGCGGCCCCGGAGGCCCCCCTCGTTGACGTTGTGGCTGAGGAGATCCCGGAGCCTGTCCGGGAACCAGTGCCGGAAGCAGCGGATGGGGGGCCGCCCGCGCCCGCCGCCAAGCACGCGGCTGCCCCTGCCACCCCCGCAGTGGCTGCGGAAGCCGTGACGCCGGACGCCGCGACACCGCCCGTCGAACAGGCGGAACCGACCGAGCCGACGGCGGCAGCGCAGCCCGCAGCACCGGCGACGGAGGAAACCCCCGCCCCGCCCGACGCGAGCACGCCCCCGCTCCCCGAACCGGCCGCCCAGGCCGCGCCGGAGCAGACGGCGGACGCAGCCCCACCCGTGGCCGTACCGCCTGGCATGCCCGTTTCTGCGACCGATCCCGTCCCGTCGATAAGCGGCGACGGCCCGGCGGCCGAAGCCGCGTCGTCCACCGGTGGGGAGCCCGAGACCCGGGCTTCCGCTCCGGCCGGGCCCGAAAGCCTCCCGGAGGCACCCGCCACCCCCGAGGCCCCCGCCGCACCGGAGACGCCCCAGTCACCAGCTGCGCCCGGCTACGACGAGGCCGAGCGTGAGGCGGTGCACCGGCTCATGCGCGAACGACGGGACATCCGCAAGGGCTTCCGATCCGACCCCATCCCGCACGAGGTGCTGCTGCGTGTCCTGGAGGCGGCCCACACGGCGCCCAGCGTCGGTCACTCGCAGCCCTGGGATTTCGTGGTCATCCGGTCCGAGGAGACCCGGCGCACGATGCACGAGCTCGCCCAGCGCCAGCGCGAGGTGTACGCGAAGTCGCTCCCGAAGGCGCGGGCGAAGCAGTTCAAGGAACTGAAGATCGAGGCCATCCTCGACACCCCGGTCAACATCGTCGTCACCGCCGACTCCACTCGCGGCGGCCGCCACACCCTCGGGCGGCACACCCAGCCGCAGATGGCTCCGTATTCCTCCGCCCTCGCCGTCGAGAATCTCTGGCTCGCAGCCCGAGCCGAGGGCCTGGGCGTCGGCTGGGTCAGCTTCTTCGACGAGAAGGAGATGGTCCGCGCCCTCGACCTGCCCAAGCACCTCGACGTGGTCGCGTACCTCTGCATCGGCTATGTCGACGAATTCCCGGACGAGCCCGAGCTGATGCAGGCGGGCTGGTCCAAGCGGCGCCCGCTTTCCTGGGTCGTGCACGAGGAGTCGTACGGCCGCCGTGTGCTGCCCGGTGCCGAGCCCCACGACCTGCTGGCCGAGACCCTGGAGCGGATCCGCCCGCTGGACGCCAAGGCGCTGGGCGAGGCGTGGGAACGTCAGAAGCGGATGACCAAACCGGCCGGTGCGCTCGGCATGCTGGAGATCATCTCCGCGCAGCTGTGCGGCCTCTCCCGGCAGTGCCCGCCGCCGATTCCCGAGCCCGCCGCCGTCGCGGTGTTCGCTGGTGACCACGGGGTGCACGCCCAGGGCGTCACCTCCTGGCCCCAGGAGGTGACGGCGCAGATGGTCACCAACTTCCTGAACGGCGGGGCCGTGGTCAACGCCTTCGCCTCCCAGGTGGGCGCCGAGGTGTGCGTCATCGACGTCGGTGTCGCGGGTGAACTCCCCGCCAGCCCCGGCCTGATGCCGCGCAAGGTGCGGCCGGGCACCGCCGACATGACCCAGGGCCCCGCCCTCACCCCCGACGAGGTGCTGCGGGCCATCGAGGTCGGCATCGAGACGGCGCGGGATCTGGTCGCGGCGGGCAACAAGGCGCTGCTCACCGGCGAGATGGGCATCGCCAACACGACCGCCTCCGCGGCGCTGATCGCCGCCTGCACCGGCGCCGATCCGGCCGAGGTCACCGGGCGGGGCACCGGCATCAGCGATGAGACCCATGCCCGCAAGGTCGAGGTGATCCGCCGCGCCCTCCAGCTCCACCGGCCGGACCCGTCCGACCCCCTCGGGATGCTGGCCGCGATCGGCGGGCTGGAGCACGCGGCACTGACGGGGCTGATCCTGGGTGCCGCGTCACTCCGTACACCCGTGATCCTGGACGGTGTCAGTGCGGGTGCGGCGGCGCTGATCGCGCGGCTCATCGCCCCGGAGGCGCTGGCCGCCTGCATCGCGGGGCACCGCAGCGCGGAACCGGGCCATGTGGCGGCCCTGACCAAGCTGGGTCTGCGTCCGCTGATCGACCTCGACCTGCGGCTCGGCGAGGGCACCGGGGCACTCCTGGCGCTGCCGATGGTGCAGAGCACGGCCCGTGCCATGCACGAGGTCGCCACCTTCGACTCGGCGGGCGTCACCGAGAAGAACTGAGCACCTGCCGTCTCCGTCGCCGTCCCACCCGCCGCCTCCCGTCCCGCGCCCGGGACCGGGAGACGGCGGGTGGCGCGCGTACGCCAGGCCGGTCGCGGGGCATCAGTCTCTGACCAGCGCCGACAGCGGGTCGCGGCGGTACTAAGGTGTTGCTGACCGCCCCCGCAGTCCCCCGACGCCGTTCCGACGCCGCAGCGGCACCGCACCACCGCAAGGAGCCGTACCGCGATGTCCGATACCCCCGCCTATCCCGTAGGGCTCCGCCTGTCCGGACGCCGCGTCGTGGTCCTCGGCGGCGGCACCGTGGCCCAGCGGCGGCTGCCCGCCCTGCTTGCGGCAGGCGCGGACCTGCTTCTCATCGCGCCCGCCGTCACCCCCTCCGTGGAGGCGATGGCCGAAGCGGGCGAGCTGACCTGGGAGCGCCGTCCGTTCCGGGACGGCGACCTCGCGGGAGCCTGGTACGCGCTGATCGCCACCGACGACCCGGCGGCGAACGCCGCGGCCTCCGCTGAGGCCGAGGCGCACCGCATCTGGGCCGTACGCAGCGACGACGCGGAGGCGGCCACGGCCTGGACACCCGCCACCGGCCGCAGCGAAGGCGTCACCGTCGCGGTGCTCACCGGCCGCGACCCCCGGCGTTCCGCCGCCGTACGGGACGCGATCGTCGAAGGGCTGCGCGAGGGCACGCTCGTAGCCCCCCGGCACCGGGCACGTACCGCCGGCGTCGCGCTGGTCGGCGGCGGTCCGGGCGACCCGGATCTCATCACCGTCCGCGGACGGCGCCTGCTGGCCGAGGCCGACGTCGTGATCGCCGACCGGCTCGGCCCGCGCGACCTGCTGGACGAGCTCCCGCCGCATGTCGAGGTGATCGACGCCGCGAAGATTCCGTACGGCCGGGCGATGGCCCAGGAGGCGATCAACAGCGCGCTCATCGCGCACGCCAGGGCAGGCAAGTCGGTGGTGCGGCTCAAGGGCGGCGACCCGTTCGTCTTCGGGCGGGGCATGGAGGAGGCCGAGCAGCTCGCGGAGGCGGGTATCGCGGTGACCGTGGTGCCCGGTATCTCCAGCCCCCTCAGCGTGCCCGCGGCGGTCGGCATCCCGGTGACACATCGCGGAGTCGCGCACGAGTTCACCGTCGTCAGCGGGCATCTCGCCCCGGACGACCCGCGATCCCTCGTCAACTGGGAGGCACTCGCCCGGCTTCGGGGCACGCTCGTCCTGATGATGGCCGTGGAACGCCTCGGCGCCATCGCCGAGACGCTCATCCGGCACGGCCGCGCGGCGGACTCACCCGTCGCGATCGTGCAGGAGGGCACCACGGCGAACGAGCGCCGGGTGGACGCCACCCTGGCGACGGCGGCCGAAGCCGCCGAGGCGGAGGCCATACGGCCCCCGGCCATCATCGTCGTCGGCGACGTCGTATCCGTCGCCCGCCGTCGGTGAACGGCAGCGGGGAGCGGGCCGGCGAGGGGAAGAGGGGGACGGCGCTCCGTGGCTGACGTCATCACCGTCGACGACCCCGACGATCCGCGTCTGAGCGACTACACCGACCTCACCGATGTCGCACTGCGGCGCCGACGGGAGCCCGCCGAGGGGCTCTTCATCGCGGAGGGCGAGAAGGTGATCCGCCGCGCCCAGCAGGCCGGTTACGCCATGCGCTCCATGCTGCTCTCGGCCAAGTGGCTGGGGGTGATGCGGGATGTGATCGAGCAGGCCACCGGCCCGGTCTACGCCGTGGCACCCGAGCTGGCCGAACGCGTGACCGGTTACCACGTGCACCGGGGCGCGCTCGCCTCGATGGAGCGCAGGCCCCTGCCGTCGCCGGAAGCGCTGCTGGCCTCCCCGCGGAGCGGCGTCGTGGAGCCGGCCAGGGGTGCGGGTCAGCGCGTCGCCCTCTTCGAAGACATCGTGGATCACGCGAATCTGGGCGCCGCCTTCCGCAACGCAGCCGCTCTTGGCGTGGACGCCGTCATCCTCACACCGCGCTGTGCCGACCCTCTCTACCGGCGGGCCGTGAAGGTGTCCATGGGCGCGGTCTTCCACGTCCCCTGGACAAGGCTGGCCTCTTGGCCGGAGGACGCCGAACTGTTCCGTCAGCACGGCTTCGTGACGGCCGCCCTGTGCCTCTCAGAGCAGGCGATCACGATTGACGAACTGGCCGCCCGCCGGGATGAGAAGTTGGTCCTGATGCTCGGCACCGAAGGGGACGGGCTGTCGGAAGACGCTCTGAGCGCGGCCGATGAACGGGTCCGCATCCCCATGGTCGCAGGTGTGGACTCCCTCAACGTCGCCGCAGCCTCCGCCGTGGCCTTCTACACGACGAGGCTCTGGTAACGACCCGAGGCTCTGGTCACGACCCGGTGCGGGCTGTCGGGTACCGGACCGTCAGCTCTCTGCGGGATCCGGTCGGCGTTTCGGCAGCAGCTGTGCGGCGGCTGCGGCGATGGTCTCCACCGCGTGCGTGAGAGCAGGGTTCTCCCGGGCCCCGAGGCGGGTGACAGCCATGATGCGGCGGACCAGTGCAGGCTCGCCCCGCAGTGGGAGACGTACAACCGGTGACTCCTCACTCAGCTGTGCCAGGCGCGGCACGAGGATCACCCCGAAGCCGTGGGCGACCAGAGCGGTGCCGGTGCCCCACTCATCCGCGTAGTGGGCGATGTGGGGTGTGAAGCCCGCGCTCATGCAGGCTGCGAGCACCAACTGGTGGTAGGTCGTGCCCGGGTTGCCGAGGATCCAGGGTTCCCTCGCGGCATCGGCGAGGGTGACCCGCTGCCGGCGGGTCAGTGGATGGCCCTGCGGCACCACCAGGTCCAGCGGGTCGTCGAGGAGCGGCTGCTGGTCGAAGCGGCGGTCCGTCATGGGCGGTGAATCCGCCGTGGCCACCAGCAGCGCGAGGTCGGCCTCGTCCGAGAGCAGCAGGTCGAAGCAGCGGTCGGGTTCGGCTTCGATGATGCGCACCCTCAGGTGAGGGTGGGCGTCGCGCAGCGCCGCTGCGGCGGGTGGCAGCAAGCGGCTCGCGGCGGTGGAGAAACCGCAGAGCGTGACCTGTCCGGTGGGCTCGGTGTCAAGGGTTGCCAGTTCGGCGCGGGCGAGTTCCCACTGCTCCTGGAGGAGCTCCGCGTGGCGCAGCAGAATGCGGGCCGCGTGCGTCAGCCGGATGCCCCTGCCCTGATGCACCGCCAGGTCCGTGCCCACGTCGGCGGCGAGCTGGCGCAGCTGGTAGGAGACGGCGGAGGGCGTGTAGTGCAGCGCCTGTGCCGCGGCGGTCACCGTGCCGTGCTCGGCAACCATCTGCAGGATCCGGAGCCGTGAGTCAATCATGCAAACAGTTTGCACGGTCATCCATAAAATCGTTTGATTTTCCTTGCGATTGATTGCCCGCACACTGATTCATATGATCATTACTGACCGGGAGTTCCGGATCCAAGGGCATGGTCGGCGGGAGGGCCACGCCGACCGCCAGGCGGTGCAGACCGCCGGGATCCTCGTCGTGGTACTGACCGCGGGCGCCTACCTTCCCAGCCCCCTCTATCCCGACTACCAGCGTGTCTTCGGCTATGACGACCTGGTCATGACCCTGCTTTTCGCAACCTTCGCCCTGGTCAGCGGGCCCGCGCTGCTGCTGTGCGGACCGGCGGCGGACGTCATGGGCCACCGGCCCGTCCTGCGGCTGAGCGTGCTGCTCGCCGCAGCGGGCTCCCTCTGCTTCGCCCTCGCCGACAGCCCCGCCTGGCTCTTCGCCGGGCGCGTCGGCCAAGCACTGGCCCTGGGCGCCGCGACCGGCGCGGCTCAGGCACTCATCACCTGGCACCGCAGCCCCGCGGCCCGCATCGGCGGACCGCTCCTCGGCAGCCTGGCCTTCGCAGCGGGCACCGCCGTGGGGCCGGCCGCAGCGGGCCTGCTCGCCCGGTACGCACCCGGGCCGCTCGTCACCCCCTTTCTGCTGCACCTGACCCTGCTGGCATGGGTATGGCGCCGACTCCGCCGGACCGTTCCCGGCCCGGCGGACATCCCCATGACCCAGCGGCGGTGGCGCCCCACCCGACCGCACATCCCGCCCACGATGCGGACACTCTTCTTCACCGCGGGGTACAACGGGTTCCTCGCCTGGGCCGTCGTCGGCATCTACCTCGCCCTGTTACCGGCCCTCCTCGGGCAGACCCTGCACACCGACAACCCCGCCCTGACCGGCGGAGTGCTGGGAGCAGTCCTGTCATGCTCCCTGCTGGCCCAGCTCGCCGGCACGCGCTGCACCGCACACATCGCACAGCAACTCGGTACCGCCGCGCTCACCGTGAGCCTGCTGCTGCTCGCAGCCACCGGGGCCGCCTCCCTCCCGGCCACGCTCGCCTCCGCGCTGCTGGCCGGCGCCGGGCACGGGCTGGCTTTCAGCGGCGCCGCCCGAGCAGTGGACGCACGGACACCGGCCGGACAACGGGCCGGGATCGGGGCCGCGCTGTACCTGCTCTTCTACCTGGGGTCGGGGGCACCCGCCGTCGCCGTAGGCGTGCTGAGCACCTGGATGCCGCTCAGTGCATCCGTGACCCGGCTCAGCTGGACCGGTGCCGCCCTGGGTGTTCTCGCCCTGATCGCCACCTTCCGCCTCGGCCGCCGAGGACGCCTTCCGACACCGCTGAACGAGCGGTGCGCCGGGCCGGACCGACCCACATTGGGGCATGATCCAGATACGCCGGAAACCCGCCACGGGATGATCTTGAACGTCGGGTAGTTCCTACGGACCGGTCACGAGAACGTTGACGCGGTTCTCGTACTCGCGGCGGGCCTTGCGCTGCGCCGGGACCGCCGCGGCGCCGCAGGGGGCCTGGCGGAGGCCGAGAAGTCGGCGGTGGATCGCGGGCACGGCGCTGACACCTCGTCCAGCGTCGGGATGAAGAAGTGGCGGTTCGCGGCCAGCGACAGCTCGCGCCCGCTCACGCCGGGAATGTGCCGGGCGGCTTCGTAGGGGCCCATGTTGGTGCCCTTCACGAAGGTGGTGATGACGTACCGGCCGAAGGGGTCCTTCAGCTTCGGCTCGTTGCCCGAGGCAGGATCGAAACGGCGCCACCACTCCACCCGGTACGCCGTACGGGAGATGACCCCGAGCAGTGATGCCGTGGTGGGCTGCGACCTTCTCGATCTTCTCGTACTGCCCCGCGAACCCGCCGAAGTCGTCCGCCGCCGCCGAGGGCACCCCCAGCGCGCTGGCCCGAGCCCGTCACCAAGCCGCGCGGCGATGTCCTCCGCATCCAGCGGAGACGCGGCAATCCCGCCAGCTCGCGGCCGAAGCTGGAGGAACCTGGCGCCACTATGCCCCCGGCAACCGCACCTGGTGACGACCTGCAGCTTGGCTGACGAACGGTCAAGGCGTCAGCGGGCCGGCGAGAGCCGCTGCTCCTGCCGCGCGGTCTCCGGACCACGAGATCGACGCATCGTCAGCGGGCAGTCGTCCCCAGAGCATGAGCAGTAGCCGCTGCGCCGTTCCGGCGATCTCGGCCACGGGCTCGCCTGGACCGTGAGTCCAGGACTGGCCGGTGTCCGTGGCCCGCAGCCGGAACGCATGGCGCGGCGGTTCAGCCCGTCCGAGCTTGACCTGTCGCGGCGCCATCGTGTCGAAGACCTCCGCCACGCCGTCTGCCGCGAACTCCGGGCTGAAGGGGAGAGAATCTCCCAGGGCGTTCTGCGCGTCCCAGCGGTGGATCAACATCTCCTGAGCACGCCGCCGCTGCCAGAAGCCCACAGTGTGCGGCGGGTGGATAGTCCACGCCTCGATGGCGGGATCAGTGTCCAACGCGGCCAGCAACTCGTCTACGGAAGCGTTGAACCAGTCCCGCACCTCGGCGTCCACCCGCGGTGCGGGCGGCGCCTCGTAGTCGCCGCGCTTGTCGGTGACCGCAGCGGCAGCCCAGAGGTTGCCCCGGCCCATGTGCTCGGCGAGATCGCGCAGCGACCAGTCCCCGCAATGGAGGACGGGCAAACTCAGGTCGTGCCCAAGGCAGGCGCTGAATGCAGCGGACTCCTGGCGCAGCAGCTGGAGGTAGGGAAGCGAAGCCATGGCGCTGACCCTACCCAGCCTCAGTCCCTGGCCCCGCGCTCACTTCCGCCGATGCCCTCGCCCTCACCGCTCCGTCCCAGCCCTCGAACGCGACATCCGCAGCTGGCTCGCCGACTGGAACGACCACCCACAGCCCTTCGTATGGACCAAGAACGCCGACGAGATCCTCGACAAAGCCGCCGCCCACTGCCACCGAATCTCCGACTCAGGACACTAGCGCTGTGACCGGGAAGGTTTGCCGGGCTCGCGGCGTCCGGTGCGGTACTTCGCAAGGCGGAGGATCGCCCTGGTACCGGGCGTACCCGGGCGACTCCGACAACGCGGCGAGGTGCCGGGCGTCGCGAGCCGGTGAACGTTCCCGGTCACAGCACTAGAGGTGTGTGGTGGCGGTCGGGGGACAGGGGGTGCTCGGGTGTGTTCGCGCCGCGTACCGAGCTCTGGCAGCCCTGGGCCGCAGCGATGCCGAGGGCGACGAGCAGCGTCACCGTCACGAACACCACGAGCCGCTGCCGCAGCAGCCTGCGGTTCGCGCCCGTGCGTCGCCCCGGACCGGCGCGGCCCCCGGAGCGGGCGGGCGGCCGAGCGCCCGACCGCGCCGGGCCGTTCGTGCGCGCACCCGCCGGGCGGGGCCCCGTCCGGGACGACGAAGCACGGGAGGACGAGGCACGGGACGATGCCGCGCGTGGTGACGACGAACGGGAGGAACTGGATGCCCGCTCCGCTCCACCGGGCTCGGAGGCCGGGCCCCGCTCGGTGCGCTGCCGCGCGTATTCGTCCGCACGCCGCCCCGTCGGCCGTTGACCCAGCCGATCCGGCTGGGTCGGTGACGCGTGCTGGCCGTCGCCGTCCGGCAGGCCGCGCGCCTCCCGGGCGGCGATCTCCTTCAGTCGCAGGGACAGTTGCAGGGTGCTGGGCCGGTCCTCTGGCGCCTTGACCAGACAGGCGTCGATCAACGGGGCCAGCGCCGCGTGGACGTCCCGCAGTTGCGGCTCCTCGTGCACGACCCGGTACAGCATCACTTCCGAACTACCCTGCCCGAAGGGGGAGTCGGCGGTGGCGGCGTAGGCGAGGGTCGCGCCCAGCGCGAAGACGTCCGTCGCCGGGGTCACCGCCGCACCACGCACCTGCTCGGGGGCGAGGAAGCCTGGTGAGCCGACCGCCGTGCCCACGTGGGTCAGGGTGCTCGCACCCGTCGACCAGGCGATCCCGAAGTCGATGATGCGCGGGCCCTTCGGGGACAGCAGGATGTTCGACGGTTTGAGGTCCCGGTGCACCACCCCCGCCTCGTGCACGGCGACCAGGCCCTCGGCCAACGCCGCCCCGACGGAGGCGACCTGGGAGGGCGGCATCGGACCGCCCTCGTTCACCTTGTCGTGCAGCGAGGGGCCGGGCACGTACTGGGTGGCGAACCACGGCCGGTCCGCGTCCAGGTCGGCGGCCACCAGGCGGGCGGTGCAGCCGCCGCTGATGCGCCGGGCGGCCGAGACCTCCCGGGCGAAGCGCGAACGGAACTCCTGGTCCTCCGCGAGATCGGGGCGGATGACCTTCAGCGCCACCCGCTGTCCCCGTCGGTCGGACCCGAGATAGACAACACCCATGCCGCCGGCGCCGAGGCGCCGGTGAAGTCTGAACGAGCCGACGACTCGCGGGTCCTCGCGCCGGAGCCGCATCATCGCCATGTCGTTTCCCTACCTCCGGTGGGGAGGCCCCTGTCCCCCCAACTCTTGTGGGGGAGGCCCCATCCGCTGCCCGTCCGTCTGACGAGAGACAGCTTACGGACTGCGGGGTCCCAGCCACGATAGGCGGCCCACGCGCCGCCAGACGGGTTGTCAATGCCCAGATTGACAGCCGGACGGGGCGGGCCGCAGGCGGTCGCCGGGCCTGGTGGGTCGCCGACCGGTCAGCCCAATGTCCGCACGGGCAAAGGAGGTTGACGTAGTCCCGGGAACGAGACGGACCGCAGCTGAGGGCCGGAGGCGGAGGCGGTGCGCACGCTGCTCCGACGGGTGGAGGCAGCGGTGCTGCCCGCCAGGCGCGGCTGCGGGGCGGCGCCCGAGTGAGGGAAGTCACCTGCTCTCCGGCTCGTACGCCGGTGTGCGCGCTGGTCCGTACGCCGACCCGCCGCGCCTGCCGGTGCGCGCTGCCGCTCCGCCGGGCTCCAGGTCCTCCCCGCAAGGGGGCGCAGGGCGCCCGTAAGCCGCCCGCCCTTCCCATACACGGGCCGGACCGCGCCGCTGACCTGCGGAGTCCGGTTCGTCGCGGATTACCCCTGGGGGATGTCCCCGGCGTCCGCGAGGAGCTCTCCACCCTAGGGAGTATCCGAGATCGCGGGCTGTCATCCTGCGGGAGGCCATGCAGTCGGTACGCGGGCATGACGCCGCGCTCGGGCCCCCCGCCTAATGTTGCTCTCAAGCGGCGGGCGCAGCACTCGTCCCCCGAGGTCAGACGCCCGCCGCCCCAGAGACAGGAGCGGATCATGGCGCACACGGCAGGACGTACGGCGTCCCGGGCACACGGAAGGCTTGCGGCGATCGCCGCAGTCGGCGTGCGTCCCGGGGGCCGACGGCACCCGCTGGTGGCAGCCGCCATGGTGCTCCCGCTGGCCCTGGTCCTCGCCGTCGTCTTCGGCGGCGTGGACGCAGTGGCCACACAGGCGTCGTCCGTGGCCGGAATGCTGGGGCGCTGAGAAGCGCCCCGGGCTCGGGAGAGCGGCCCGAGTCGGGGACATCCGGCCATCAGCCCCGTGGGGACGGGGGTGCGGCGGACGGCACGAGAGCCCGGGCAGCTGGGGAGCTGCCCGGGCTTCGGGGCGTCCGGACGCGGATGCCACCAGCGCGCCGCGTACGATCCGGGCGCATGAATCCGGACAGCGACCCCGGGGCCGCGGCGCTCACCCGCACTCTCGCCGGTCTCGCGCGCGCCCGCAGTCGTATTCGGGCCCGCACCCACGACAGCTGTGCATGCGGGGAGTCGCTGCTGTCGGACCGGGCGGACGGCACGGTGGTGCGGGTCGGAACCGCAGTAGCCAAGGCACACGCCGCCGACACGGACCCGGCGGCGCTGGACGTACGCGTCCGGATCGCCGCCGACCACGCGCTCGCCGGGATACTGCTGCCGCCGCTGCCTCCCGCCGCGGTGGCCCGGCTGGACGGCGGGCGGCTCGCGACGGTGTGGCCGTACGGTGTGCCGGTCGACCCGGACGAACCCCTCTCGGCGCCCTGGGAGGCGGCCGGCACGGTGCTGGCCCGGCTGCATGCCGTCGCACTCGGCCCGCTGGGCGGTCGGCTGCCGGGCGCGCTTCCCGCGATGCGCGGGCCCGCGAAGGCCGCTGCGGCGCTCGGCCGGATGCGCGCCGCCACCGCCGGGCGCGCCGCGGGGATCACCGCCGGGCGCACCGATCCGCGCATCGGCCGGCAGCACCAAGCCGCCCGGGACGCGACCGAACGCGTCTGGGCCGGGCTCCCCGCGTGGTGCCGTGCCGAGGACCCCGGCACCATCCCGAGCACGCGCGCGCTCTGCCACGGGGACTTCCACCTGGGGCAGTTGGTCCGCTCTCCCTCACCCGGCGCCCCCGGATGGCGGCTCATCGACATCGACGATCTCGGGGCCGGTGATCCTGCCTGGGATCTCGCCCGCCCCGCCGCCTGGTACGCGTCCGGGCTGCTGTCGCCGGACGCCTGGGCGCGCATGCTCGACGCCTACCAGGAAGCGTCCGGCACCCGGGGCTCCGACCCCTGGCCACAACTGGACGCCCCCGCACGTGCGCTGACGGCACAGAGCGCGGCGCTCGCCGTCGCGAAGGCGGCCGCCGCGGGCCGCGCGCTCGACGAGGACGAGGAGGCACTGGTGGAGTCCTGTAACCGTATTGCCCAACTGCACGCAGTTCAGGGGCCGTAGGGTGGGCCTGCCAGTGAAGCGAACGTCGAGGAGATGAAGCCGACGATGCAGTGTCCCAAGTGTGGCGCGCCGATGCAGACTTTCAACCGCAGTGGCGTCCAGATCGAGCAGTGCGGCGGCTGCCGGGGGATTTTCCTGGACTACGGCGAGCTGGACGCGCTCAGCCGCTTCGAGTCGCAGTGGTCGCAGCAGCCCGCCCCGGGCCCGCCGCCGCCCCCGCAGGGCCCCGGCCCCGCCCCGCAGGCGTACCCGGCCGCCCCCGCCTGGGGCGCACCGCACCAGGGTCAGCACGGCTACCACGGTGGCCATCAGGGTCACCACGGCAAGCATGGTGGCCGTCAGGGCTTCGGCCGGATGCTGTTCTCGTCCTGAAGGGGCCGGGTGCCCGTGTGCCTGCGGTGACCCCTGCGCATAACGTGAAACCCCCGGCCGAATCCGGCCGGGGGTTTCCGCGCTGTGGACGATACTGGGATTGAACCAGTGACCTCTTCCGTGTCAGGGAAGCGCTCTCCCGCTGAGCTAATCGTCCGCTCGCCCGCGCCGGGCGCGGACATCGTGCTGCGTGCGCGATACTGGGATTGAACCAGTGACCTCTTCCGTGTCAGGGAAGCGCTCTCCCGCTGAGCTAATCGCGCGGGGCGAAATCCGCCCGAAGGCGGACAGTGGACGATACTGGGATTGAACCAGTGACCTCTTCCGTGTCAGGGAAGCGCTCTCCCGCTGAGCTAATCGTCCGAGGTGGAGACGGGATTTGAACCCGTGTAGACGGCTTTGCAGGCCGTTGCCTCGCCTCTCGGCCACTCCACCATGGCAGGGGACACAGTACCCCCATCCGAGCGGACGACGAGATTCGAACTCGCGACCCTCACCTTGGCAAGGTGATGCTCTACCAGCTGAGCTACGTCCGCAGATGTCGCCTCCCGAAGCGCTAGCGTCCGGGCGACGTGTTGAACTTTAGCGGATTCCCGGGCCAGCTCAAATTCCGTTTCCGCAGCGTGGCTGCCGGACGGCCACCCATACACTTCGTTCTGTGCCCGTCCCCCCTCCGCTCGCCCGCTTCGGCGGCCTCGTCGCCGGTGATCTCCGCGATGTCACCAGCGACCCGTCCGCGCTTGATTCCTCGGGCTGGTGGGCGGTGGTCGCGGACTTCGAGGGCGGACTGACCTGCGCCCGCTTCGGCGACGTACGGCGGGCTCGCACGGGCCGAACGGATCGGACGGGCCTGACGGCGGCGGCGTCTGGCGCCTCCGGCCGCTGGCGCGGACCCGCCCCCGGCGACTGGAGCACCTCGCTGGACCGCGCCTCCTACACCGCCGGTGTGCGCAGCATCCGCCGGCACATAGCGGCGGGGGAGGTGTACCAGGCAAACCTGTGCCGGGTGCTGAGCGCACCGCTGCCCGGCGGCCGGGATGCGGCGGTCAGCGACATAGACCGGCTCGGCGCGGCGCTGGCGCACGGCAACCCCGCCCCGCACGCCGGGGTCGTCCGGCTGCCCGCGCACGGGATCGAGGTCGCCACCGCCTCGCCGGAGCTGTATCTGCGCCGCGACGGCAGCACCGTCACCTCCGGTCCGATCAAGGGCACCGGACGCACCGCCGCGGAGCTGCAGGCGAAGGACCACGCCGAGAACGTGATGATCGTCGACCTGGTCCGCAACGACCTGGGCCGCGTCTGCGCCACCGGCTCGGTCACCGTCCCGGCACTGTGCGAGGTCGAGGACCATCCGGGCCTCGTCCATCTCGTCTCCACCGTGCGCGGCGAACTGGCGGACGAACACCGTGACAGCGGCTGGGCCCGGCTGCTGGACGGCACCTTTCCGCCCGGGTCCGTGACCGGCGCGCCCAAGTCCCGTGCGCTGCGTGTCATCTCCGAACTGGAGCCGGTCGCGCGCGGTCCGTACTGCGGCGGTGTGGGCTGGGTCGATGCCGACCGGCGCACCGGCGAACTGGCTGTCGGCATCCGTACCTTCTGGATCGAACGCGACGGTCCGGGCGGTCCGTCGCTGCGGTTCGGCACCGGGGCCGGGATCACCTGGGGCTCCGATCCCGAGCGGGAATGGCGGGAGACCGAGCTCAAGGCGGCCCGGCTGCTCGCGGTAGCGTCGGGTGAGTACCGGGACGGCGGGCTCACCGCCGGGAGAACGACCGAAACGACTGAACCACTGACTGAACCACTGAAGGAGACGACGACGTGAGGATCTGGCTCGACGGCTCGCTGCGGGACCTGGGTGACGCGCGGGTGTCCGTGCTCGACCACGGAGTGACCGCCGGAGACGGAGTCTTCGAGACCATCAAGACCACCGACGGTGTTCCCTTCGCGCTCACCCGTCACCTGACGCGGCTCGCCCGCTCGGCGCACGGGCTCGGTCTCCCCGAGCCTGACGCCGACGAGGTGCGCCGTGCGTGCGCCGCGGTGATCGAGGCCAACCCGATGCCGCTCGGGCGGCTGCGGATCACCTACACCGGTGGCCCTTCACCTCTCGGTTCCGACCGGGGTGAGGACGGGCCCACGCTGGTGGTCGCGCTCGGCGAGACGCCCCGGCGGCCCGACACCACCGCTGTGGTCACCGTGGACTGGACTCGCAACGAGCGCGGCGTGCTGACGGGACTGAAGACGACCTCCTACGCGGAGAACGTCGTCGCGCTGGCCCACGCGCGCAAGCACGGCGCGACGGAGGCGGTGTTCGGCAACACGGCCAGCCGGCTGTGCGAGGGCACCGGCTCCAACATCTTCGTCGTCCTGGACGGCGAACTGCACACCCCACCCCTCGCCTCCGGCTGCCTGCCGGGCATCACCCGCGCACTGGTCGCGGAGTGGTCCGGCGCCCGCGAGACCGATCTTCCGCTCGACGTCCTCGACCGCGCCGAGGAGATCTTCCTGACCTCCTCCCTCCGCGATGTCCAGGCCGTGCGCCGTGTCGACGGCCGCGAACTGCCCGGCGTCCCGGGCCCGGTCACCGCGAAGGCCATGAGGGTCTTCGCCGAGCGCTCCACCGCCGACCCGGAGGCCTGAGCCGGTGACCACCACCCTGCGCCCGGCCGGGCCCGAGGAGCGGACGGCGGCGGGCACCCGCTCCCGTGCGTACGACATCTGCGTCAACGCGCGTGCCGTGGGCACGGTCCGGCTGAGCACGGGGGAGCAGCACGGGCCCCGTACCGGCTGGATCGGGCAACTGGCCGTCGACCCGGCCGAGCGTCGGCGGGGCCGGGCCACCGTCGCGCTGCTGGCCGCAGAGGAGGTGCTGCGGGACTGGGGCTGCGACCGGGTGGAGAGCGCGGTCCCGGCCGGTTCGGCGGGCGCGCTGAGTCTCGCCTTCGCACTCGGGCACCGCGAGGGGTCCCGTGGCATGGTCAAGGAGCTTGCGCACGACGACGAGCCGTCGCTGCCGCCGGGCAGCGAGGGCCGTCCGATGACCGAGGCCGACTACACGGCGTGGCGCGAACGGGACAGCGTGCGGCAGGTGGAGATCCAGGCCGAACGGGGACTCCCCGCCCGGGAGGCACAGATCCTGGCGGATCGGGCCCACAGCACGCTGCTGCCCGGCGGTCCCGAAACCCCGGGCATGGTCATGCGCGTCCTGACGCGGGACGGCACGGACGTGGGCACCGTCTGGATCCGTGTGGACGGCGCACCGCGGCCCGGCGTGGAGGGCTGGGTCTACGCGGTGGAGGTTGAGGAAGCGCTGCGCGGACGGGGCCACGGGCGGGCGCTGATGCTGCTCGCCGAAGTCGAGGCCCGCACCGCCGGGGTGCGCCTGCTCGGACTCAACGTCTACACCGACAACGCGCCTGCCCTGCATCTCTACGAGTCGCTGGGCTACCGGCCGCTGGACCACCAGCTGTACAAGCGGCTGTAGCCGCAGGGGGCGGGGGCCGCCGGGCCCCCGCACCGCGCGTCCGCCCGCCGCGGGGCCGTCCGGTTCAGCGGCCGAGCAGCCGGTCCGTGATCTCTTCGATCCGCTCCCGCAGCCCCTCCTGGGTCTTGCCGCCGTCCAGCCGCTCCCCGTCGATCACATAGGTCGGGGTCCCCGTCACACCGATGGCCTTGGCCTCCGCGTAGTCGGCGTCCACGGCCAGCAGGTGCCGCCCGTCGATCAGCGCGGACTCGAACTCCCCGACGTCCAGCCCGAGCTCGGCGGCGAGCTCGGTCAGCACCGCCTCGCCGCGCGCCGTGAGGTCGGAGGTGCGCTCCAGCAGGGCCTTGATGTACTCCTGGCCCTTGCCCTGCGCGTCGGCCTCCTCGGCGGCCTGTGCGGCGGCATAGGCGTGGGTGTGCTTCTCCAGCGGGAAGTGCCGCCAGCGGATCTCCAGAGCCTCCCCGTAATGTTCCCCCACCGCGCGCAGGTCATCCTGCGCCCGGTGGCAGTCGGGGCACTCGAGGTCGCACCAGATGTCGAGTACGGGGTGGGATTCATGGGAGTCGTTCATGGTCCACAGTCTCCCACTCAGGGAGGAGGAGCCTCCCGCAGATCCCCCTGAAAATCCTGCTGGGCATGCCCCATAACGCCTGTAAACAGTGCACGATGGAGACATGCTCACCACGACCGTCTGCATCGCGCTCTCGGCGGCCGGGCTGGCCCTCGCCTTCCTGACGGCCTACCGTCGCCGCTTCGTCGCCGCGCTTCGTCTCGCGGCCTTCGCACTGCTGCCCGTCGGGCTGGCCATGGCCGGGCTGGTCGAGCTGGGCAGCGAGGTCGGCACGGCGGTGGGCGACTGGGGTACCGATCTGGTGCTCAAGCCCAGCGTCTGGTCGGGCTTCGGGGTGTTGGCTGTCGCCGTCGTGCTCTATGTGATCGCACGTGTCGCGGCCGGCCGGTCCGCGGGGGACGGGAGCGATCCCCGCCCGCGCAAGGAGCGCCGTGCCGCTGCCCGTGCCGAGCGCGAGCAGGCCGCGGCGGCCCCGGGAGCCTCGGCACCGTCCCTGGGAGCGGGCCGCTCCGCCGGCGCGAAGCCGGAGGGGAAGGCGAAGTCCGGGTCCAGGCAGAAGTCCGGGTCCAAGAAGGCCGGTGGTTCCGGCGGCGGAGAGGACTTCTCGGACATCGAGGCGATTCTCAAGAAGCACGGCATCTGACGAACCCCTCGGCCGGGCGAACTCCTCGCCCGTGCTGGCGTGTTGAGCGCGTTCCGGCAGGTGAGTAGGCGATCATCGCGGCGAGATGCCGCACACCACGCAGAACCCCCCGCGCGGGGTCGATGAACCTTCGCCCGAGATGCCCGCTCTTCCGGAAAGACGAGGGTGTCTCTTCGCTCTCTCACAGCCGCCGCTGATGCTGTTCCTGGCCGTCATCGGCGCGCTGCTGGGGATCACGGGTGCCTATGACCTGTTCCTGCTGTGACCGCCACGGCTGTGACCGCCACGGCTGTGACCGGTCAGGCCGTGACGGGTCGGGCCGTGACCGGCCGGAAGCCCGGTGAGCGGGGCGCGCCGTCAGCCGGGGGTGTGCGCAGACTCGCGCTGCCGCGCCCGGTACGCGGCCACGTGCAGGCGATTGCCGCAGGTGCGGCTGTCGCAGTAGCGGCGAGAGCGGTTCCGGGAGAGGTCGATGAAGGCGCGCGGGCACTCGGGGGCCTCGCAGCGCCTGAGCCGGTCCCGCTCTCCGGCGACGATGACGAAGGCGAGTGCCATCCCGCCGTCGGCCGCGATGTGGTGTGCCAGGGAGGCGCCGGGGGCGAAGTAGTGGACGTGCCAGTCGTAGCCGTCGTGATCGGTGAGCTGAGGTGTCGTGCCCGCTTCGGCCACCAGGCCGTTGACCAGCTGTGCGGCGGTACGCGCCTCGTCCGCCGCGAAGACCCGGGCGAAGCGGTCCCGCACCGACCGGACGGCGGCCAGGTCGCTCTCGGTGAGCTCCCCGACGCCGCTGACGTCGTTGCGCTCGGCGTAGGCGCGCAGGTCCGCGACCGTGACCAGGTTGTCGGGAGTGTCGCCGTCGGGCGCGGTGTTCAGCAGATCGACGACGTCGTCGAGTGCGCACTGAGTGTCGTGGTTGATCTGCACCGTCGCTCCTGACCGTAACGGATCCGGTACCGAAACAGCCTAGCCGCTCGGGCGCACGGTGACGCCGCCACCGCACGAGTCGTGCGCTGGCGGCGTCACCGTGCGCCGTGTACGGCCACCGGCCCCCACAGGGGAGTGGACCCCCAGCCGTCGCCCCGAGTCGGACGGCTGTGGCGGGCCGGCGGGTCTCAGCTCTCCGCGAGGATGTGCGAGAGCTCCGTGTCCAGGTCGAAGTGACGATGCTCGGTGCCGGGCGGCACAGCCGCGTCGGTGCGTTTCAGGAAGGACTCGAGCGCCCTCGCGGGGGCCTCGAGCAGGGCTTCGCCCTCCGGGGAGCTGAGGGCGATGCAGACGACTCCCTGGCCGTGGCTGCGGGAGGGCCAGACCCGGACGTCACCGGTGCCGGTGGGCCGGTGCAGGCCCTCGGCCAGGAGATCGCGGGCGAATACCCACTCGACGGTCTCCTCGGCGCCGGTGTGGAAGGTGGCGTGCACGGCATAGGGATCGGCCGTGTCATACCGCAGGCCCGCGGGTACAGGCAGTGATGACTCGCTCGAAACAACGAGGCGCAGGTGCAGCTCGCAGCTGACCGTGGTGTTCATAAGCGCCAGGGCCTTTCGCTCAGTGTGCGCTCGGGGATTCGCACGTCGGCGAAATCGACATGCCACCTACCGGTCGGTTGTAAACCCCTCTGACCGATTTGTGAGGCTTCGGGTCCTTCGACTGGCCTAAGTGAGGGTTTCGTCCTACGGCCAGACGGGTGAGGGCAGAGGGTCCGGTAGATTTGCCACTATGGATGCGCAGAGTGACGCGAAGCAGAGTGATGTGAAGAAGGAAGAACGGCCGCTGGGCTCGCGGGCCCCGCAGTTCATCAAGGCACGCCGCCCCCTGCACATGAGCTGGCAGGTCGGGGTCTTCCTGGTCGGCCTGCTGATCGTCGTCACCGGTGTGATCCTGTTGCCGCTGCCCGGTCCGGGATGGCTGATCATCTTCGGCGGTATGGCGGTCTGGGCGACGGAGTTCGTCTGGGCGCAGATCGTGATGCGCTGGACCAAGGGCAAGCTCGCCGACGGCACCGGCTACCTCAAGCGGCGCAGGGCGGAGCGGGCGGCACGAAAGGGCATGAGCACCCCCTGACATGCGGTAATGTGGTGCCCGCAGCGGGCGATTAGCTCAGTGGAAGAGCGCTTCGTTCACACCGAAGAGGTCACTGGTTCGAACCCAGTATCGCCCACCGGCCCGGTTGGCTCATCGTAGAATCGATCTGATGACCGAGGCATCGCGCAGGATCGATCTGCCGCATCCCACCGCAGTCCCGCCAGGCTGAGACGCCGTGGGCACAGCGTGGCACCAGTACCACTTCCACAGCACCTGGCTGCTGCCCGCACCCCCGGACGCCGTCTACCGGGTGCTGGAGCGCGGCGAGGAGTACCCCTCCTGGTGGCCCCAGGTGCGTGAGGTGCGGCCCCGGGACGAGCTGTCCGGCGTCGCCCGCTTCCGCTCCCTCCTCCCGTACGACCTGGAGATCACCGCTCACGCCGTCCGCAGTGACCCGGCCGAGGGCGTTCTGGAGATCGTGATGCACGGGGATCTGGAGGGGTGGGCACGCTGGACCCTGCTCCCGGACGGCGGCGGCACCCGCGCCGTCTACGAGCAGCGGGTGGAGGTGCGCAAGCCGCTGATGCGGGCCTTGGCGGTGCCCTGCCGGCCGCTGTTCCTGGCCAACCACGCGCTGATGATGCGCAGCGGCCGCCGCGGGCTGCGCAGGCTGCTGCTGCGGTCACCGGGAAGGGGGTTGGAGGAAGAGTGAGCGGCACGGTATGGTTCTGCCCGTGCCCCGGGGTCTTGTGATCCGGCGGCGTGCAGGGGGGCGATTAGCTCAGTGGAAGAGCGCTTCGTTCACACCGAAGAGGTCACTGGTTCGAACCCAGTATCGCCCACACCGACCCGAGGCCGGTCCGTCACCCGACGGACCGGCCTCCGGCGTTGAGGTAGGCGAGCACCGCCAGCACCCGCCGGTGCCCGCTGTCGCTCGGCGGCAGCCCCAGCTTCACGAAGACGTTCCCGATGTGCTTGCTCACCGCGCGCTCGGACACCGACAGCCTGCTCGCGATCTCGGTGTTCCCGTGCCCCTGCGCCATCAGTTGCAACACCTCGCGTTCACGGGGAGTCAGCGACTCCAGCGAATCCTCCCTGCCGCGCCGGGACATCAGCTCGGTGACGACCTCGGGGTCCAGGGCGGTGCCGCCCTCCGCGACCCGCTCCAGCGCCTCCAGGAACTCCTCCACCCGCCCCACCCGGTCCTTGAGCAGATAGCCCAGCCCGCGGGCTCCGCCGGCCAGCAACTCGGCCGCGTACGCCTCTTCGACGTACTGCGACAGCACCAGCACCGGAAGGTCGGGCATCTCCCGGCGGGCCGCGAGCGCGGCGCGCAGCCCCTCGTCACGGAAACCGGGCGGCAGCCTCACGTCCAGGACCGCCGCGTCCGGACGGCCGCTGAGCAGTGCGGGCAGCACCTCGGGGCCGGTAGAGGCGACGCCGGTCACCTCGTGTCCCGCGGTGGTCAGCAACAAGACCAGGCCCTCCCGCAGCAGTACGTTGTCCTCCGCGATCACCACACGCACGGCAGCTCCACCTCGACGACGGTCGGTCCTCCGACAGGACTGTCCAAGGCTACGGTGCCGTCCAGCGCCGCCACCCGGCGGCGGATGCCCAGCAGCCCGCTGCCCCGCTCCTCCCGCGCACCGCCGCACCCGTCATCCTCCGCCCGGATCCGCAGCACGGAGGGCTGCGTGCGGTCCAGTGTCACCTTGACGAAGCTGCCGCCGCTGTGCTTGGCGGCGTTCGTCAGGGCCTCGGCGACGACGAAGTACGCCGCCGCCTCCACGGCCGCCGCCGCGCGCGGCGCCATCTCCTCGCCGGGGGCGCTCACCGTCACCCGCAGCGGATGGGCCGCGGCCAGCGCCCGTACGGCACCCGTCAGGCCACGGTCGGTGAGGACCGGCGGATGGATGCCCCGCACCACCTGCCGCAGCTCCGCGAGGGCCTCCTCGGCCTGCTGCTGCGCGTCGTCCAGCAGCCGGCGGCCCGCTTCCGGGTCGGAGCCGTAGGCCCGCCGGGCGAGCCCGATCCGCATGCTCAGGGCGACCAGCCGGGCCTGCGCGCCGTCGTGCAGATCGCGTTCGATCCGGCGCAGCTCGGCGCCGTGTGCGGCGACCGCGCCGGCCCGGGTCACGGACAGCTCCTGGACCCGTTCGGCGAGCTGGGCGCTGGGGGAGGGTCGCAGCAGGACCGCCGTCCAGCGTGCGTCCAGGTCCGCCAGGGCGTCGAACACCGGCAGCAGCACCGGGCGCCCGCGCAGCAGCCCGCACCAGACCAGGTCCACCAGCAGGGCCACCGGCCACAGGGGCAGAGCGACGTAGAGCAGCATCGGCCCGATCAGCACCTGGGCCACCAGCCAGCGCGCGTCCCGCCAGGTGCCCGGGTCACAGCTGGCGGTACGCACCCGCTCGGTGAGCGGACCGCCCATGGGCAGATAGTGCTCCGGCACCCGGGCGCCCAGGCGCCCGCCCGCGCGCACCCGCGCGAACCCGGTGAGCCGGCGCAGCGCGAGCACCGCCTCCGGCCAGGTCGCGGCACCGATCAGCGCTGCCGCCATCGCCGCACACAGGACGAACAGCGGGATCGCCACGTAACAGACGAGGGAGAGGGCGAAGCCGACGAGCAGATGGCAGAACGCCCGCCACGCCGCGTGCAGGGCCGCTTTCATGTGCTCACCGTATGCGAGAGCGGGGGGCAGGGGAGACGAGCCCACTCCCCGAAGCGCGGTACAGCGCGCTCCACCATGCTCCGGGAGCAAACTCCATCGCCACAGCTGGTCCCCGGTCGTAGCGTTGCCGTTCTGTCGACGACCACGACAACCACGACGACTACGGCAACTCCCGGAAGGACCCCCGATGAACGCTGCGCTCAAGGCGTCGCTGTGGACCGTACTCCTGCTCTTCCTCGGTGCCAACGTGGTCCTGAGCCAGCTCGTGGACGACGGTCCGCTGCAGCTTGTGCTGAGCGCACTGACGGGCCTGTGCACGCTCGGCACCATAGTCGGGCTGGTGGTGCTGCGGCGCGCCGAGTGAAGCGGCGCCGGGAGCGCCGCAGTCAGCCACCGCGCCGCAGCCGGGAGCGCAGCGGCCAGGCCGGGTGTACGGGGTGCCCCGAGGCGACGGGTGCGCACCACGAGCTGAGGCCACGGGCACGTGCCGCGTACCAGACGGCCTGCAGGGCGTGCAGTTCGGCCGCGCTGTACCGGGACAGCCGGGGCGCGAAGTGCCGCCCCAGGGCGCGTACGAGCAGCAGGGCGGTCAGGGCAGCAGCGGCGTCCGCGGCGGCCGGGACGGTGCCGTCCACGCCCCCGGCTCGTTCCCCGGCCGGCACGCCGTAGCGCGCGCAGAGCACGTCGGGGGTGAGACGCCCCTCGAGGTCCCGGTCCAGGTGCCGGGCAAGGACCAGCGGGTCCAGCACGCACAGCGAGGAACGGCGCAGGCAGCCCGTCAGCGTGACGTCGCGGTGCCGTGTCAGCTCGCGGTCCAGCAGCGTCAGGCCGAACGGTGCGTTCATCACCACCAGCGGGATGCCCGCCTCAGCGTGGTCCGCCAGCGCGCGGGCCAGCTCCTCGATCACAGGCCCCGGCACTCCCGGGCCGACATGCCATCGGCGCACGTGCGGCGGCCGGTCGGTGCCGGGCTGCACCAGCAGGGCTGCGGACGCTATCCGGTCACGTTCGGTGTCCACGCCGGTCGTCACGGTGGCGAATGCCGCGAGTGGTCCCTCGTACCAGAGCCCCAAGTCCCCACCCCCGGTGTCCGCGCCGCGGTCCCTGGCTGGTGATACCGCACCCCGGCCGAGGTCAACCCAACTCACCGGGGGCCGCTGCGGGGCACCGCCTCACGTGGGACGCAGTCAAGGGCCGAGGCAATCCGTTTCGCGGAGCGGGGTGGACGCTCGGTACGATTCCAGCCTCGCCCGGCACTCGTCCGGCGCGGCCCAGTCAGCATGTCAGGAGAGAACCGGTGACAGACGTCCGTGTGATCATCCAACGCGATTCCGAGCGGGAAGAACGTGTGGTGACCACGGGCACCACGGCCGCCGCGCTCTTCGAGGGTGACCGTTCCGTGGTCGCCGTCCGCGTCGCGGGTGCCCTCAAGGACCTGGCCAGTGTGCTGGCCGACGGCGACGAGGTCGAGCCGGTCGCCCTCACCAGTGCGGACGGGCTGGACATCCTGCGGCACTCCACCGCACATGTGATGGCCCAGGCCGTGCAGGAGCTCTTCCCCACGGCCAAGCTCGGCATCGGCCCTCCCATCAAGGACGGCTTCTACTACGACTTCGACGTGGAGGAGCCCTTCACCCCTGAGGACCTCAAGCGCGTCGAGAAGAAGATGCAGGAGATCCAGAAGCGGGGGCAGCGCTTCTCCCGCCGGGTCACCACCGATGACGACGCGCGCGAGGAGCTGGCGGACGAGCCGTACAAGCTGGAGCTGATCGGCCTCAAGGGCGCGGCGGCGGAAGCGGCCGAAGGCGCCTCGGCGGAGGTCGGCGCCGGCGAGCTCACCATCTACGACAACCTCGACGCCCGCACCGGCGAGCTGTGCTGGAAGGACCTGTGCCGCGGCCCGCACCTGCCCACCACCCGGAACATCCCGGCGTTCAAGCTGATGCGCAGTGCCGCCGCCTACTGGCGGGGCAGCGAGAAGAACAAGCAGCTCCAGCGCATCTACGGCACCGCCTGGCCGACGAAGGACGAGCTCAAGGCGCATCTGGAGTTCCTGGCCGAGGCCGAGAAGCGCGACCACCGCAGGCTCGGCTCCGAGCTGGACCTCTTCTCCATCCCGGAGGAGCTGGGTTCCGGGCTCGCCGTCTTCCATCCCAAGGGCGGTGTGGTGCGGCGGGTCATGGAGGACTACTCGCGCAAGCGGCACGAGGAGGGCGGATACGAGTTCGTCAACACCCCGCACATCACCAAGGCGAAGCTCTTCGAGACCTCCGGGCATCTGCCGCACTACGACGAGTCGATGTTCCCGCCCATGGAGTTCGAGGGGCAGGACTACTACCTCAAAGCCATGAACTGCCCGATGCACAACCTGATCTTCCGGGCGCGCGGGCGGTCGTACCGGGAACTCCCGCTGCGGATGTTCGAGTTCGGGACGGTCTACCGGTACGAGAAGTCCGGAGTGGTGCACGGCCTGACCCGGGCCAGGGGCTTCACCCAGGACGACTCGCACATCTACTGCACAAAGGAGCAGATGCCGGACGAGTTGGACGGCCTGCTCACCTTCGTGCTGGACCTGCTGCGCGACTACGGTCTGAGCGACTTCTATCTTGAGCTTTCCACCAGGGGTGACTCCGAGAAGTTCATCGGTGAGCAGGCCGAGTGGGAGGAGGCCACCGAGGCGCTCCGGGAGGCCGCGGACAAGCAGGGCCTGGAACTGGTGATGGATCCGGGTGGTGCGGCCTACTACGGTCCCAAGATCTCGGTGCAGGCGAAGGACGCGATCGGCCGTACCTGGCAGATGTCGACGATCCAGGTGGACTTCCAGCAGCCGAAGCGCTTCGAGCTGGAGTACAGCGCGGCCGACGGCACCCGGCCGCAGCCGGTGATGATCCACCGGGCGCTGTTCGGGTCCATCGAGCGGTTCTTCGCGGTGCTGCTGGAGCACTACGCAGGGGCTTTCCCGGCCTGGCTGGCGCCTGTCCAGGCGGTCGGCATCCCCATCGGCGACGCGCATGTCCCCTATCTGGACACGTTCGCCGGCGAGGCGAGGAAGCGGGGGCTGCGGGTCTCGGTGGACAGCTCCTCGGACCGGATGCAGAAGAAAATCCGGAACGCGCAGAAGCAGAAGGTGCCCTTCATGGTCATCGCGGGTGACGACGACGTCGCGAACGGCGCGGTGTCCTTCCGTTACCGCGACGGCTCGCAGAAGAACGGCATCCCCCAGGAGGAGGCCCTCGCCGAGATCGCGGACGCCGTGGAGCGGCGCATCCAGGTCTGAGCCCGGAGATGAGGGCCGCTCCCGCCGGGGGGCGGCCCTCGCCGCTGCCGAGCCCGGACCGCCGCATATGCTGGCCTTATGACGAGCGAGCCCGAGCAGCAGACCGGGGTGGGCGTGCAGGACGCGTTCCAGCGCCTGTGGACGCCACACCGGATGGCGTACATCCAGGGGGAGAACAAGCCGAGCGGTCCGGGCTCGGGCGACGGCTGCCCGTTCTGCACAATTCCGGTCAAGAGCGACGAGGAGGGCCTCGTCCTCGCGCGCGGAGCCCACGTCTACGCGGTGCTGAACCTGTATCCGTACAACGGCGGGCACCTGATGACCGTGCCGTTCCGCCATGTCGCCGACTACTCCGACCTCTCCTTCGAGGAGACCGTCGAGCTGGCGGAGTTCACCAAGCGCGCGATGACCGCGCTGCGGGTCGCCTCGGGCGCACACGGCTTCAACATCGGCATGAACCAGGGCGCGGCCGCGGGCGCGGGCATCGCCGCCCATCTGCACCAGCACGTGGTGCCCCGGTGGGGTGGCGACACCAACTTCATGCCGGTCATCGGCCATACGAAGATCCTGCCGCAGCTGCTGGCCGAGACCCGCACCATGCTCGCCGACGCCTGGCCGGAGGCCTGACCGGCGGGACACGGCCGGTCCGACCGGGCGCCGTCCATCGGCGCCGTACGTCGACGTCATATGTCAGGCGTCGTATGTCAGGCGTCGTACACGTCGGCCTTCCCCGGCACCGGCGCCTGGACCGCGCCGCTGAGCACCTGCGAGCGGGAGCCGAAGTTCTCCGTCTGGCAGCCGTTCTCCTCCAGCACCCGGATTGCCGCCTCGTGCACGACGCGCAGCACCGGCGTCGCGGTGCGCAGCGCGTCGTCCGCCATGAAGCGGTGCCGCCAGGGCTTGTCCGCCCAGGCGTGGCGCAGTCCGAACGGCTCCGGCAGCGACAGCTTGCCCCCGAGGAAGTCCAGCACCGGCGGGAACCAGGTGAACGGGGCACGCGCGGCAAGCCGGACCACCTCCTTCGTCTCCACCAGCGGCAGCGTCACCGTCTTGGTCTCCCAGAAGCGCACGCTCTTGGAGACGTCCTTGGTCTTCGCCTTCGGCTTGGTGGTGAACAGCGGATGCACCGGCCCGAGTGCGTGCCCGGTGACCTCGACCCGGAGGGTGTGGTGCAGCACGGTGACCGTGATCAGCAGGGTGATCACCAGCTGGCCGTCCCAGAGCACGAACTGCACGCCCAGATAGTGCCGGTTGCCGCTGCTGAACTGCTGCTCGTTGCAGATCCGCTGGACCTCGAAGTCCCGTATCCGGAAGCCCTCGACCTCCTGGCCCTCCGGACGGCTCACCTCCTTCGCACCCTCGCCGATGGGCGACACGATCCAGTGCTGTATCCGGGGTGTCGGGAAGCCGCCGGTGTGCAGCGGGCCGCGCTCCAGCATTCCCAGTTGGTCGTGGATCGCCCGCACGACGTCCCAGCTGCGGAAGGGGTTGATCTCGACGTTCGGGTCCGCCGGGCGCAGCTCCTCGGCGAGCTGCCAGCTGCCCCAGCGGGTGCCCATCCCCAATATCCCCTTGGGCCCGGCGTAGTAGACCAGGTTGCTGGCCTGTTCGGCGCCGACCTTGGCCAGGGAGAGCCGGATCCGCTCGGCCGCGGCGTCGTTCGGATTCTGCTGGACCGCCTCCGGGATCTTCGCGCCGATCCCGCCGCCGGAGAGCAGCGAGGACCAGCGGGCCCGCAGATCCTTGGCGTACCGCTCGCAGATCTGCTTGGCCCACAGCCACCCGGCAAGCGGCGCGACCAGCATGACCCGCAGATACAGGGCCCAGAAGCCTTCGAACGGCAGTCTGATCAGGAAGATGACCGCCAGCACGCCCAGCCCGACCAGCGCCGCCGTCCCGAAGGCGCCGACCCGCTTGTTCTGCGAGCCCGCGATGGAGCGGCGCAGCTGGAAGGCGAGGAGCCACAGCAGTACTCCGGGCAGGAACAGCAAGCCGAAGATCACCATGACCACGGTCAGCCGTGCGTCCCGCTCCTTGCGGATGCGGTTGGCGGCCAGGCAGTGCTCCACCACGGCCCGCGGCTCCGTACCGAAGGACTGGATCAGCGGCTTGCGGGCGCCACCGAGCATTCTGATCTGCACCCCGCGTGCGAACGCCTCGCCCAGATTCGGCTCGAAAAGGGAGAGCTTGGGCGGCTTCTGTGACGCCTCCTCGTTGGCCTTGAGCAAGTCCGCCACGGCGCCGTCGCGGTAGGCGGCCGAGGCGAGGGCGTGCGTCGCGGCCGTCTGGCCCGCCGGGCCGGAGAGCGGGATCTCCGCACCGGGACTGAAGTCGTACCCCGGCGCCTCGCTGCTGAGGTCGTCGAACCCCGCCACTGTGCCCCCACCCTGCCGTCAGAAAGCCTGCACCGACCTCCGGCTCTTTCCCAAGGGCGGCCGGTGGCACACCTGTTGTCCACTCCTGCTCAGAGTAGGCCAGATCCTGTGCCCGTCAGGCGCTGTTTCTGTTCTCCTGCCGGATCTTCTCGGCCAGCTGCTCGGGCATCGGCTCGTGCCGCACGTACGTACGGGAGAAACGGCCGGTGCCCTGGGAGAGCGACCGCAGATCCACCGCGTACCGGCCGACCTCCGTCTCCGGGACGTCCGCCCGCACCAGCGTGCTGCCTTCCGCGGTCTGCTCGGTGCCGACGACCCGGCCGCGCCGTCCGGACAGATCACTCATCACCTGGCCGACGTACGCGTCGGCGACCCTCACGCGCATCTCCACCACGGGCTCCAGCAGATGGATCCGGGCCTCGGCCGCGCACTCCCGCAGTGCGAGCGCGCCCGCGGTCTGGAACGCGGCGTCGGAGGAGTCGACCGAATGCGACTTGCCGTCCAGCAGAGTGATCCGGATGTCCTCCAGCGGGTATCCGGCGGCCACGCCCTTCGCGGCCTGGGCACGCGCCCCCTTCTCGACGGACGGGATGAACTGGCGCGGCACCGCGCCGCCCACCACCTTGTCGACGAACTCGATGCCCGAGCCGTTCGGCAGCGGCTCCACCGTGATCTCGCAGATCGCGTACTGCCCGTGCCCGCCGGACTGCTTGACATGCCGTCCGCGTCCCGTCGCGGGCTCGGCGAAGGTCTCGCGCAGCGCCACCCGGTGCGGGACCTTGTCCACCCGCACGCCGTAGCGGGTGCGCAGCCGTTCCAGTGCGACGTCCATATGGGCCTCGCCCAGGCACCACAGCACCAGCTGCCCGGTGTGCCGGTTGTGCTCCAGCCGCATTGTCGGGTCCTCCGCCACCAGCCGGGCCAGACCCTGCGAGAGCTTGTCCTCGTCCGCCTTCGTGTGCGCCTCGATGGCGACCGGCAGCAGCGGATCGGGCATCGCCCACGGCTCCATCAGCAGCGGGGCGCTCGGGTCCGAGAGAGTGTCGCCCGTCTCGGCCCGGGTCAGCTTCGCGACGCAGGCCAGGTCGCCCGCGATCGCATGGCCGAGCCAGTTCTGCTGCTTGCCGAACGGCGTGGACAGCGCGCCCACGCGCTCGTCGACGTCGTGGTCCTCATGCCCGCGGTCGGCGAGCCCGTGCCCGGAGACATGCACGGCCTCGTCGGGCCGCACAGTGCCGGAGAAGACCCGTACCAGCGAGATCCGGCCCACGTACGGGTCGGAGGAGGTCTTCACCACCTCGGCGGCCAGCGGGCCGGCCGGATCGCAGGACAGTGCCGGACGGGGTGCGCCGTCCGGGCTGGTGACGGCGGGGATGCCGCGCTCCTGCGGCGTCGGGAAGCCGCCGGTGATCAGCTCCAGGATCTCCAGCGTGCCCAGGCCGTGCTTCGCGCCCTCCGCCGCCGGGGCGGCCGCCAGCACGGGGTGGAAGACGCCCCGTGCGACCGCCTTCTCCAAGTCCGTGACCAGGGTCCTGACGTCGCACTCCGCCCCGCCCAGATAGCGCTCCATCAGGGTCTCGTCCTCACTCTCCGCGATGATCCCCTCGATGAGGCGGTTGCGCGCCTCCTCGATCGCCGGGAGCTCTCCTGGGCCGGGGTCCCGCTCGGTCCGCTCACCGCCGGAGTAGTCGAAGACGCGCTGCGACAGCAGCCCGGTCAGCCCCGTCACCGGCGCGTGGCCGTCCGGGCCCGGAGTTCCGTACAGCGGCAGATAGAGCGGGAGCACCGCGTCGGGGTCCTCCCCGCCGAACTCGCGTTGGCACATCGCGGTCATCTCCTGGAAGTCGGACCGCGTCGCCTCCAGATGGGTGATGACCAGCGCGCGGGGCATCCCCACCGCCGCGCACTCCTGCCACAGCATGCTGGTCGTGCCGTCCACCCCGTCCGCCGCCGAGACGACGAAGAGGGCCGCGTCCGCCGCCCGCAGTCCGGCCCTCAGCTCACCTACGAAGTCCGCGTAGCCGGGGGTGTCCAGAAGATTGATCTTGATGCCGCCCCACTCCACCGGCACCAGGGACAGCTGCACCGAACGCTGCTGCCGGTGCTCGATCTCGTCGTAGTCGGACAGGCAGCCGCCGTCCTCGACCCGGCCCGCCCGGTTCACGGCACCGGAGGCCAGTGCCAGGGCCTCGACCAGCGTCGTCTTGCCGGAACCGCTGTGGCCGACCAGCACCACGTTCCGCCGCGCGGCGGGGCGGTCGGCCACCCGTACCCTGCCGGCGGCTCCGGTGTGTGCGTTCGCCTTGTCGCCCATGGTTACCTCCCGTGAGGGGACCCTCGGCTTCGGCCGGGGGAATTGCGTCCTGGGAGTCCGGTCGGGGCCTGGCCGTCGTGAGGCTCCGGGAAGCCGGGTGAGACGCTCCGTCGCTCGAGAAGGGGAGGGGTCATGTGTCCGCCTTCCGGCCGGCAGCGAGGGACCGGGTCGCCAGAAACTTGTCCCTCGAGCTTTCCACCGGTGTCCGCGCTCGTCCATACGTCCTGCACGGAGCCCGGCCTACGGTGCCCGCGCAGACGCCCCGGACGCCTGACTACGATGGGACACCCCGGTGGCCCGTCGGCTGCCCGGTTCGTATCGACCCCTCGGGAAGGCCATGCTGAACAAGTACGCGCGTGCTTTCTTCACGCGTGTTCTCACACCGTTCGCCACCCTGCTGCTCCGGCTCGGGGTGAGTCCGGACGCGGTCACGCTCGTCGGCACCGGCGGCGTGATGGCGGGAGCGCTTGCCTTCTACCCCAGGGGGGAGTTCTTCTGGGGCACGGTGGTCATCACCCTCTTCGTCTTCTCCGACCTGGTCGACGGCAACATGGCCCGGCAGTTGGGCCGGTCCAGCCGTTGGGGCGCCTTCCTGGACTCCACCCTGGACCGGGTCGCGGACTCCGCGATCTTCGCCGGGCTCGCCCTCTGGTACGCGGGCGGCGGTGACGACCTCACGCTCTGTGCGGTCACCCTCTTCTGCCTGGCCAGCGGCCAGGTCGTGTCGTACACCAAGGCGCGCGGCGAGAGCATCGGCCTGCCGGTGCGGGTGAACGGGCTCGTGGAGCGCGCCGAGCGGCTCGTCATCTCACTGGTCGCGGCGGGGTTCGCCGGACTGGAGACGTTCGGTGTCCCGTACATCGAGTGGTTGCTGCCGATCGCGCTGTGGGTCGTCGCCGCCGGATCACTGGTCACGCTCGTGCAGCGGGTGGTGACGGTGCGGCGCGAGGCGGCGGAGGCGGACGCCGAGTCCCCGCAGCAGTCCCAGGCGCAGGCTCAGTCCGAGTCCCAGTCCCAGGCACGGTCCGGGGCGGGTTCCGGAGCGGACGCCTCGTCCGGCACGGGAGGCGAGACGGGATGACGGCCCCCCGGGAACGGCTGACGGCCTCGCTGTACGGCCTCGGCTGGGCCGGGGTCAAGCGCCTGCCCGAGCCGGTCGCCGTCGGACTGGGCCGCCGCGCCGCCGACAGCGCCTGGCGGCGGCGCGGCGGCGGCGTACGGCAGCTGGAGCGGAATCTCGCCCGGGTGGCACCGGAAGCCTCACCGGAGCAGCTGGCGGCCCTCACCCGGGCCGGTATGCGCTCGTACGCGCGCTACTGGATGGAGTCCTTCCGGCTGCCCGCCTGGAGCCCGGAACGCGTCGCCGGCGGCGTCCGTATCCATGACATAGAACGGCTGACGGACGCCATCGCCTCCCCTCGGGGAGTGATTCTCGCCCTGCCGCATCTGGCCAACTGGGATCTGGCCGGAGTCTGGCTGACCAGCCATCTGCGGGCGCCCTTCACCACCGTCGTGGAGCGGCTGCGGCCCGAGTCGCTCTACGACCGCTTCGTCGCCTACCGCGAGAGCCTGGGCATGGAGGTCCTGCCGCACGACGGCGCCGCAGCCTTCGGCACGCTGGCCCGGCGGCTGCGTGCGGGCGGACTCGTCTGCCTGGTCGCCGACCGCGATCTGTCCGCCTCCGGCATGGAGGTGAAATTCTTCGGCAGCCTGGCCCGGATGCCCGCCGGACCCGCCATGCTGGCCCAGCAGACCGGGGCACTGCTGATGCCGGTGACACTCTGGTATGACGAAACCCCGGTGATGAAGGGGCGGGTGCACCCGCCCGTGGAGGTGCCCGAGGCAGGTACGCGGCGCGAGAAGGCACAGGCTATGACACAGTCGACGGCGGATGTCTTCGCCTCCGGGATCGCGGAGCACCCCCAGGACTGGCACATGCTGCAACGGCTCTGGCTCGAGGACCTCGGGCCACGTGGGGAGCGAGCGTGAGGATCGGGATCGTCTGCCCTTACTCCTGGGACGTCCCCGGCGGCGTCCAGTTCCACATCCGTGATCTGGCGGAGCACCTCATCGGACTCCAGCACGAGGTGTCGGTCCTCGTCCCGTCCGACGAGGAGACCCCGCTGCCGCCGTACGCCGTCTCTGCCGGGCGCGCAGTGCCGGTGCCGTACAACGGCTCGGTGGCGCGGCTCACCTTCGGCTTCCTCTCGGCGGCCCGGGTGCGCCGCTGGGTGCACGACGGCGATTTCGACGTGCTCCATCTCCACGAGCCGACCACTCCGTCGCTGTCGCTGCTGACCTGCTGGGCCGCGCAGGGGCCCATCGTGGCCACCTTCCACACCTCCAACCCCCGCTCACGGGCGATGATCGCGGCATATCCGATCCTGCAGCCCGCACTGGAGAAGATCAGCGCCCGGATAGCGGTCAGCGAGTACGCGCGCCGCACACTCGTCGAACACCTGGGCGGGGACGCCGTGGTGATCCCCAACGGCGTCGATGTCGATTTCTTCGCGGACGCCGTGCCGAAGGCCGAATGGCAGGGCGGCACCATCGGCTTCATCGGGCGCATCGACGAACCGCGCAAGGGCCTGCCGGTGCTGATGAAGGCCCTCCCGCGGATCCTGGAGGCGGTGCCCGGCACCCGGCTGCTCATCGCCGGGCGCGGTGACGAGGCCGAGGCCGTCGCCGGAATGCCGGCCGAGGTGCGCGACCAGGTCGAGTTCCTCGGCATGATCAGCGACGAGGACAAGGCCCGGCTGCTCCGCAGCGTCGACCTGTATGTCGCGCCCAACACGGGCGGCGAGTCGTTCGGCATCATCCTGGTGGAGGCGATGTCCTCCGGCGCGGCCGTCCTCGCCAGCGACCTGGATGCCTTCGCCCAGGTCCTGGACGCGGGTGACGCGGGCCAGCTGTTCGACACCGAGAACCCCGACGCGTTGGCGGACGCCGCCGTGGAACTGCTCTGCGACCCCGCGAGGCTGGCCGCGCTCAGGGCGAAGGGCAGCAGCCATGTGCGCCGCTTCGACTGGTCGACCGTCGGTGCCGACATCCTGTCCGTCTACGAGACCGTGACCGACGGCTCGGCCACCGTGGCGCCCGACGAGCGCACCGGCCTGCGTGCCCGTTTCGGCCTGGCACGCGACTGAAGGGCTGCTGCCCGCCATGACGACCTACATCCTGATCGCTGTCGCACTGCTGCTGATCACCGTCTACCTGAGCTGGACCGCGGGCCGGCTCGACCGGCTGCACGCGCGGATCGACACGGCCAGGGCGGCCCTCGACGCCCAGCTGCTGCGCCGCGCCTCCATCGCCCAGGAACTGGCCACAGCGGGCATCCTGGACCCCGCCGCCTCCATGCTGCTCTACCAGGCCGCGCACGCGGCGCGGCAGGCGGAGGAGGAGCAGCGCGAGGTCGCCGAGAGCGAGCTGAGCCAGGCGCTGCGGGCGGTCTTCGCGGAGAAGGCCCAGCTGGAAGCGGTACGGGAGGCGCCCGGTGGCGCGGATTCGGCAACCGAACTGGGCGCGGCGGTAAGGCGGGTGCCGATGGCACGGCGTTTCCACAACGACTCGGTACGGGCGGCACGGGCGCTGCGCAGGCACCGTACGGTGCGTTTGTTCCGGCTGGCGGGGCACGCACCCTTTCCGCTGGCCTTCGAGATGGACGACGGGCCGCCCGGCCTGCTGGTGGACAGGGCCTAGTGCTGCGTCAGGCAGGGTTTGCCCCGCTCGCCGCCCTGGCACGGCCATCGGCCGCGTGGCCCGGCACCGGGCAAACCCTGCCTGACGCAGCACTAGGTCACTGCACTCCGCGTCAAGCCCCGCCCCGCCCGCGCCGGCCTGTGGTGCGTAGGCACCAGGACCCGTGAGGGGCTGGTCCGGGCGCACCAGGGGAAGACGGTGGCGGGGGACGATGCCCGCCAGGGCGCCGGAGGGAAGTGTGGGAGGCGCGTGAATCTCGCGCATTCCCCTTACCTAGCGGTGTCTGGAGTGATCAACAGGTGGCGACTTTTCTTTACCGGATCGGGCGGTGGGCCTTCCGGCGGCGCCGGCTCGTGGGCGGTCTGTGGCTGGGTGCCCTGGTGCTCGCCGTCGCTGCTGCCGCCATGGCGCCGGCCGCGGAGGAAGAGGACCTCTCCATGCCCGGCACCGAGTCGCAGAAGGCGTTCGACCTGCTGGACGAGCGCTTCCCCGAGAGCAACTCGCAGGGTGCCGAGGCCCGCCTGGTGTTCCAGGCCCCGGATGGGCAACGGGTGACGGCCGGCGAGCACAAGGCGGCCGTCAAGGACACGCTCGGTTCGCTGGACGGGGGCAAGCAGGTCGGGTCGACCACCGACCCCTATGAGACCGGCGCCGTCAGCAAGGACGGCACCATCGCGTACTCCACGATCACCTACACCGAGGCAGCCGTCGACCTGACCGAGTCGGCGAAGAGCGCTCTCGAGGACGCCGCAGACCAGGCCCGGGACGCGGGGCTGACTGTGGAGATCGGCGGCTCGGCTCTGGAAACGGAGGAGGAACCGGGCGGTACGACGGAGATGATCGGTGTGGCGGTGGCCGCGCTGGTGCTGATCCTCGCCCTCGGGTCGCTGGTCGCTGCCGGACTGTCGCTGCTGACCGCAATCGTGGGCGTGGTCATCTCCTTCGGCCTGATCACCGCGCTGGCTGTGCCGCTCGGCCTGACGTCCACCGTCGGCATCCTGGCACTGATGCTGGGGCTGGCGGTGGGCATCGACTACGCACTCTTCATCACCTCCCGCTTCCGCGACGAACTCGCCCAGGGCAGCGAACCGGAGGAGGCCGCCGGACGGGCGGTGGGCACGGCCGGATCCGCCGTCGTCTTCGCCGGCGCGACCGTCTTCATCGCCCTGGTCGGGCTGGGGGTCGTCGGAATCCCCGAACTCACCAGGATCGGCATGGGCGGCGCGGGCGCTGTGGCCCTTGCCGTACTCGTCGCACTGACCCTGGTCCCCGCGCTGTTCGGCTCCTTCGGCAGTCGGCGGATACTGTCCCGCAAGGTCCGCAAGGCCACCCGGCCGGGAAGCGAGCACCCGCACGCGGTGCCCTCCGCGGCCGGCCGGCCCGGGCTCGGCACCCGCTGGGCGCGGTTCGTGCTGCGCCGGCCGGTGCCCGTACTGATGATCGCCGGACTCGGTCTCGGCGCCGTCGCCGTACCGGCGCTGAGCCTCGAACTCGGGCTGCCCGGAGACGAGTCCAAGTCGACGGAGACCACCGAGCGCCGTGCCTACGACCTGCTGTCAGAAGGCTTCGGCCCCGGCTTCAACGGCCCGTTGACAGTGGTCGTGGACACACCGGAGTCCGAGGACACCCGAGCCACCACGGACCAGGTCGTCAAGACCGTACGGGGACTGGACGGGGTCGCGTCAGTCGGCGATCCGGTTCTCAGCCAGAGCAAGGACACGGCCGTCCTCACTGCCGTCCCGGAGACCGCGCCGACCAGCGGCGAGACCAAGGAGCTGGTGAACGAGATCCGGGGCGCGGTCTCCGGCGTCGAGGCCGACACGGGCGCCGCCGTCCTGGTGACCGGCTCCACCGCGATGAACATCGACATTTCCGAAGCCATGTCCGACGCCCTCATCCCCTATCTGTCCGTGGTCATCGGCCTGGCGGTGCTCCTGCTGATGGTGGTCTTCCGGTCGGTCCTGGTCCCGATCAAGGCCGCGCTCGGCTTCCTGCTGTCGGTGGGTGCCGCCTTCGGCGTCCTCGTCGCCGTGTTCCAGTGGGGCTGGGCGGCAGACCTGGTCGGCATCGAGACGACCGGACCGGTCATGTCGCTGATGCCGATCCTCATCATCGGAATCGTGTTCGGTCTCGCCATGGACTACGAGGTCTTCCTGCTCAGCCGGATGCGGGAGGCGTACGTCCATGGCGCGTCCCCCGGCGAGGCAGTCGTCACCGGTTTCCGGCACAGCGGACGTGTGGTGGCCGCGGCGGCGATCATCATGATCAGCGTGTTCGCCGGATTCATCGGGATACACATGCCGACCATCCAGACGATGGGCGTCGGCCTGGCCGCCGCCGTCGCCTTCGACGCCTTCGTGGTCCGGATGGCGATCGTGCCCGCGGTCCTGGCACTGCTCGGCCACCGGGCCTGGTCGCTGCCCCGTATCCTGAACCGCGTGCTGCCGAACGTGGATATCGAGGGTGAGGCGCTGAGCAGGCATGCCCCGGCCGTGCCGGCTCCCCCGGCCGCGCCGGACGCAGCTCCGCTGCGGCTCCCCGCAGACCGGTACTGAGCCGGCCATGGCGCACACGGGCGGCGGTGGCCCGCGATCACGCGGTACGTGGTTGCGGGAGGGAGCGGTCATGGCGACGGCGTTCGCGCTCTGTCTGCTCGGCGGCGTGCTGCAGGAAGACGGCAGGACGCTGTCAGCGCCGCCTGCCACCGCCTACTTCATCGCCGTGGTGTCCTGTGCCGTGCTGCCGGTGCGGCACAGGGCACCCCTGGCGGCCATGGCGGCCACGACCGCGTGCGGCGTGCTGGTGCCGCTCTTGGGCGTCCTGCTGAGCCCGCTCATCGTGGCCCCCGCCGTGATCACCGCCTACTCGCTCACCGCGCGCACCGAACGGCACGCGGTGAGCGCGGTGTCGCTCACCTCCGCGGCGCTGCTGGTCGCCTTCACTCCCTTGCTCGGGGCCCTCTCGTGGAAGGACGCGAGCAGGATGGGAGTGGTGGCGGCGTTCCCGCTGGTGGCCGGCCTGGTTGGCTACTCGGTGCACAACCGGCGGGCCTACCTGGCGGCCATGGAGGAGCGGGCCCAGCGGGCCGAGCAGACCCGGGACAGCGAGGCGCGCCGGAGAGTGGACGAGGAAAGGATGCGCATCGCCCGGGAACTGCACGACCTCGTGGCCCATCAGATCACCCTGGCCAACGCGCAGGCCACGGTCGCCGCCCACCTCTTCGACGCCCGCCCGGAGCAGACCCGCAAGAGCCTCAAGGAGCTCGTCGAGACCACCAGCGACGCGCTCGACGACCTGCGGGCCACGGTCGGTCTGCTGCGTCAGACCGGGGACGCGGCCGCGTCTGCCGAACCGGCGCCGGGGCTGTCCCGGCTTCCCACGCTCCTCGAGTCCTTCCGCCGCGCGGATCTGGAGGTGTCGTTGCACCAGGAGGGCCCGGCCAGGACGCTGCCGCCGGGAGTGGACCTCACCGCCTACCGCATCGTCCAAGAAGCCCTGACCAACGTGACCAAGCACGCCAGTAGCGGTAGCGCCCGGGTGCGCCTCGTCTGGAACCGTGATCACGTGACCCTCACCGTCGCCGACGACGGAGGGGGCGCCCGTACGACGCCGGCCGCGGCCACGAAACCGAGTGCGTCCACGGCGCCGGACCGCGCGCCCGGGTACGGTCTGATCGGGATGCGTGAACGTGCAACCGCGGTCGGGGGACACCTCTCCGCGGGCAGGCGCCCGGAGGGCGGCTTCCTCGTCTCCACTCAGCTGCCCCTCCCGCCCGCCAAGGACACGGCGCCGGGGACTGACGGAGCAACAACCAGGGAGGGGCGGATGGCCGACCGAGCGACAGGCGACGGACGGACGGGCGACGGAGAGGCCGGGGGTGCGCCGTGACGCTCCGGGTGCTGCTCGCCGACGATCAGGCCCTGCTGCGCAGCGCCTTCCGGATGCTTCTCGACACCGCCGACGACATCACCGTGGTCGGCGAGGCCGCCGACGGCAGGGAGGCGGTGAGACTCACCCGGGAGCTGCGCCCGGACGTGGTGATCATGGACATCCGCATGCCCGAGGCGGACGGTCTCACCGCGACGTCGGAGATCTGCGCGGACCCGGAACTGCGTGCCAGCCGCATCCTGATCCTCACCACGTACGAGACCGACGAGTACGTCGCTCAGGCGCTGCGCGCGGGGGCCGGCGGCTTCATCGGCAAGGGGATCGGGGCTGACGACCTGGTGGACGCCGTGCGTACGATCGCCGACGGCGACACTCTTCTGTCCCCCACCGCGACCCGCTCCTTGGTCGCCCGTTTCCTGGCCACACCGGAACCCCCGCCGCACCACCCCGAACAGCTCGCGGTGCTCACCCCGCGCGAACGCGAGATGGTGGCCCTGGTCGCGACCGGCCTGTCCAACCAGGAGATCGCCGAGCGGATGTTCCTCAGCCCCTTCACCGTCCGCGCCCACGTGCAGCGCGCCATGACGAAGCTGGAGGCCCGCGACCGGGCGCAACTCGTCGTCATCGCCTACCAGACGGGCCTGGCCCACACTGCCCCCGACGGCGGCACCGACCGCCTGCCGTAGTCCGATACCGGGCCCTTCGGCGGCTCCACACGGCCGGCCCCGCCTGCGACGGCAGGGCCTCCCGGGACAGCTCTTGGCTTCGACGACCTCTGAGCTACCGAGAGGCCCTGCTTTCCTGTACCGACCACACCGGTTCCACAGTGCGGCTGCCGCATCAGGTCACGGCAGCGGGGCGAATCCGGGCAGTGTGAGGGCTGAGTGGGCCGGCTGTGCTGGCCCGGAGGGCATGGTGACGAGGTCACGCAGCTTGGTGTTGCGTTGCTCCAGGGCCCGCACCGTGGTGGGGAAGAGCGTGGCCGCACCCTTGTCGACCAGTGCCTGATTCATGACGACGAACTCGCGGACGCCGCGTTCGTAGGCGGCGAAGGCCGCAGTGTGGTCCCGGTTCGTGGCCAGGGCGTCGGCGAGCATGTAGGCACCGACCAGCGCAAGGCTTGAGCCCTGTCCGGTAAGGAACGAGGGTGCGTACGCGGCGTCGCCGACGAGCGCCACGCGGCCGCTGGACCAATGGGGCATGCGGATCTGACCGGCCGTGTCGAAGAACAGGTCATCCGCGTCGCGCATGGCGTTGACCATGCCGGGGACCTCCCATCCCGCGCCTGCGAAGACCGTGGCGACCAGGTCCCGCTGGGCGCCGGGGCTCCGGAGGGCCTGGGACGGCGGTTCTGGTCGGTGGAAGTTCAGGAAGGCGTGCAGCTCGTCGTTGTCCCCGACGGCGTAGAGGGCCGCGGCCTTCCCCGGGGTGTTCCACAGCATGAGCTCGCGGGAGAGTCCGAAGGTGTTCGGCATGGTGAATATGGCGAAGCAGTAGCCGAGGTAGCGGTGGAACTGCTCTTCGGGGCCGAACAGGTACTCCCGGGTATGTGAGTGCATGCCGTCGGCGCCGACCACCAGGTCGAACGTGCGCTGCTGCCCACTGCGGAAAGCAACGTCGACCCCTTGTCCGGACTGGTCGAGGGTGTCGATGGAGTCGTCGAACAGGAACTCCACGTCGTCGCGAACCATCGCGTGGAGGATCGCGGCCAGATCCCCACGACGCACCTCGAGGTCCTGTCCGCCGGCACTGCCGGCAACGGCACGCGGGCTGACCGAGGCCACCACACTGCCATCGGCGTTGAGGAAGGTGCAGCGACGTGAGTCGATGTGCGCGTCCTGCAGTTGCGGCAGTATCCCCATCCGCCGGACCACCTCTGTCGCGGTACCGCGGACGTCGATCGGATATCCACCGCCGCGCAGCGAGCCTGCCTTCTCCACCACGGTGACCGCGAATCCGGACCGGTGCAGCCAGTAGGCCAGCGCGGGTCCGGAGATGCTGGCCCCGGAGATCAGAACTCGGCGCTTCGCGGTAGTACTCACGTCCGTCGACGGACCGGTAGGTGTCATGCCTGGACTCCCTTCTTCGTGATGCGGACAACGAGCAGTGACAGTGCGGCGACGAGACCGGCGACGACGAAACCTGTGACGAAGGCCGATTCGGCCGGCAGGCCCGTCAGCGGGTCGGCCCCGGCGTCGAGGATCGCGCCGCCGAGTTGGGCACCCAGGGCGACGCCGATCACGCGTGTCACCACGAGCAGGCTGGTGGCGATGCCGGTGTCCCTGGTCTCGACGGCGGTCGCGGTGCTGGCAAGCAGCGCCGTGGTACCGACGCCCGCGGCGAACGCGGTCAGCACCTTCGCCAGGGCGAGTTGCCATTCCGCGGAGTGCATCGACGCCAGAGCGATCAACGTGGCCGCCGTGACGACGGTGCCCACGATGACCACGGCATGCGGACGGAAACGCCGCGCCGCGATCCCGCCGACCGAATCGCTCACCGCCCCGGCGATGGCGCCGGGGAGCAGGAACAGTCCGATGTCGGTGGTGCTGGCCCCGAAGCCGTATCCGTCGGCCGACAGCCCGAACAACTGCGGGAGCAGAAAGACCACCATCCCGAAACTGGTGGTGATGACGAAGGTGAGCACGCACGAATTCCACATCGCGGGCTTCGCCAGCATGCGCAGATCGACCATCGGCGAGGCTGCCCGGCGTTCGACGTAGACCCATCCGGTCGCGAGGGCGGTCACGACCACCGCGATGGCACCGACCGCGAACGGCGGCAGGCCGCCGTCCCTCGTCACCATCACGAGACCGAGCATGAACGCGAGCAACGTGCCGCTCAGCAGAACGACACCAGGCCAGTCGATCCCGTCATCCGAGTGGATCGGGGGGTCATGCGGCATCAGCCAGGCCACGACCAACGTCGCCGCGATGACCGCGATCGTCGGCAGTGCGAACATCCAGTGCCAGGACAGTCCTTCCGCGATCGGCCCGGAGAACAGCATTCCCACCATGCTGCCGCTCGTGAACAGCGCGACGACAACCCCGATCGCCACCTGTGACTCTGCTGTCGAGAGGTGTTTGCGCACCAGGATGAAGGAGAGGGGCAGCGCACCCACCATGACGCCTTGCAATACCTGACCGAGCAACAGCACCGGCAGGTTCGGCGCCAGGCTCGCCAGCAGACCACCGGCCGAGACCACGGCCATCAGCCGGACCAGCACCCGCTTTCCGCCGTAGCGGTCGCCGAGTTTGCCCGCGACGGGCGTGACGACGGCGCCGGTGATGAGTAATGTGTTGCCGATCAGAGCCCCTTCGCCAGGACTGACCCCGAGTTCACGCTGGAGCAGCGGGAGCGCGGGCTCCACCACTGACTGCAGGGTGCCGAGGGCGAGTGCCAGGACGCCGAGAGCACCGATCGACAGTCTCCCGATGCGGACCGGGGAAACTGAAATTTCGGACATAGACGTCTTTTTTGCCACCTGATGATCACTCCAGACGCCGCTGGGTAAGGGAATTGCGCGAGATTCACGCGCCTCCCACACTTCCGTCGGGCGTCCTGCCGGGGCATCGTCCGCCGCCACCGTCTTCCCCTGGTGCGCCCGGACCAGCCGCTCACGTGGCCTGGTGCCTCCGCACCACGGGCCGGGTCGGGCCTGGTGGTGCCGTGACCGGGTCGCGTCATGGTGCTTTCGCACAGGCCACCGCGACCGATTGGCCCTTTCACCGTTCGCCCGTATCAGGGAACGTAAGGAGTCGGGCCTACCAGGGTCCTTTCACACTTTTTACCGTCGAGTGAGGTCGAATCCGTGTCCAGCACAGCTCCCGCCCCGTCCGGGGCCGCTTCCGGCAGCACCCCTGAGACAGGCACGGCGCGCGTCAAGCGCGGCATGGCCGAGCAGCTCAAGGGCGGTGTGATCATGGATGTCGTCACGCCCGAGCAGGCGAAGATCGCTGAGGACGCCGGCGCCGTCGCGGTGATGGCCCTGGAGCGCGTCCCGGCCGACATCCGCAAGGACGGCGGCGTCGCCCGCATGTCCGACCCCGACATGATCGACGGCATCATCAGCGCCGTCTCCATCCCCGTGATGGCCAAGTCCCGGATCGGTCACTTCGTCGAGGCCCAGCTCCTCCAGGCGCTCGGTGTCGACTACATCGACGAGTCCGAGGTGCTCACCCCGGCCGACGAGGTCAACCACAGCGACAAGTGGTCCTTCACCACCCCCTTCGTCTGCGGTGCCACCAACCTCGGCGAGGCCCTGCGCCGGATCTCCGAGGGTGCGGCCATGATCCGCTCCAAGGGCGAGGCCGGCACGGGGAACGTCGTGGAGGCCGTGCGCCACATGCGCCAGATCAGGGCCGAGATCGGCCGTCTGAAGGCCCTCGACCACCACGAGCTGTACGCGGCGGCCAAGGAACTGCGCGCCCCGTACGAGCTGGTGCGCGAGGTCGCCGAGCTGGGCAAGCTGCCCGTCGTGCTGTTCTCCGCGGGCGGTGTGGCCACTCCCGCCGACGCGGCCCTGATGTGCCAGCTCGGCGCCGAAGGCGTCTTCGTCGGCTCCGGAATCTTCAAGTCGGGCGACCCGGCGAAGCGGGCCGCCGCCATCGTGAAGGCCACCACCTTCCATGACGACCCCAAGGTCGTCGCGGACGCCTCGCGCGGCCTGGGCGAGGCCATGGTCGGGATCAACTGCGACACCCTGCCGGAGGCCGAGCGTTACGCCTCACGCGGCTGGTGAACCGCGTGTTCCGCGGGCGGCCCGTGCGGCGGGCCGCCCGCGGCGCGTGAAAAGGAAGAGGAGAACCACTTTTGAGCAGCATCCTCGTCGGCGTCCTCGCGCTCCAGGGTGACGTCCGTGAGCATCTCGCCGCACTCACCGGCACGGGTGCGGAGGCCCGCACCGTGCGCCGTCCCGAGGAACTGGCCGAGGTCGACGGACTGGTCATCCCGGGCGGGGAGTCGACCACCATCTCCAAGCTGGCGGCCGCCTTCGGCATGCTGGAGCCGCTGCGCGCGGTGGTCCGCGAGGGCCTGCCGGTGTACGGCTCGTGCGCGGGCATGATCATGCTCGCGGAGAAGATCCTGGACCCCCGGTCCGGCCAGCAGACGGTCGGCGGCATCGACATGATCGTGCGGCGGAACGCCTTCGGGCGGCAGAACGAGTCCTTCGAGGCGTCCGTCGAGATGACCGGAGTGCCGGGCGGCCCGGTCGACGGCGTGTTCATCCGCGCCCCCTGGGTGGAGTCGACCGGCGCCCAGGTGCGGATCCTGGCCCACTACGACGGTCACCCCGTGGCAGTACGCCAGGGCAGCCTGCTGGCGACGGCCTTCCATCCGGAGCTGACCGGTGACCACCGGGTGCACGCGGCGTTCGTGGAAATGGTGCGTGCCCGGCAGGCGGCCGGGGAGCGGAGCGTCACCGCGGCGAACGGGGAGCGGGCCGAGGCGTGATCCGCGGGCGGTAGGATCAGGCCGTTGGTCCTGTTGGTAACAGTGAAACAGTGAAGGAGCCAGGCGTGTCCGGCCACTCCAAGTGGGCAACCACCAAGCACAAGAAGGCCGTGATCGATGCCAAGCGCGGCAAGCTCTTCGCGAAACTGATCAAGAACATCGAGGTCGCGTCCCGTACGGGTGGCGCCGATCCCGACGGCAACCCCACCCTCTACGACGCCATCCAGAAGGCGAAGAAGAGCTCGGTTCCCAACAAGAACATCGACAGCGCGGTCAAGCGCGGCGCCGGTCTCGAGGCGGGTGGCGCCGAGTACGAGACCATCATGTACGAGGGTTACGGCCCCAACGGCGTGGCGGTGCTCATCGAGTGCCTCACCGACAACCGCAACCGCGCCGCCTCCGACGTCCGGGTCGCCATGACCCGTAACGGCGGCTCCATGGCTGATCCCGGTTCGGTGTCCTACCTGTTCAACCGCAAGGGCGTCGTCATCGTCCCGAAGGGCGACCTGGCCGAGGACGACGTGCTGAGCGCCGTACTCGACGCGGGCGCCGAGGAAGTCAACGACCTGGGTGAGAACTTCGAGGTCATCAGCGAGGCGACCGATCTGGTCCCCGTCCGCACCGCGCTCGTCGACGCGGGCATCGACTACGAGTCGGCGGACAACAACTTCCTGCCCAGCGTGCAGATCGAGCTGGACGAGGAGGGTGCGCGCAAGATCTTCAAGCTGATCGACGCACTCGAGGACAGCGACGACGTGCAGAACGTCTTCGCCAACTTCGACGTCTCCGACGACGTTCTGGCCCGCGTCGACGCCTGACGCACCGGGCGGCGGTACGGCACGCCGCCGCAACCCTCCGGCGCTGTCAGTGCCGGCCGATAGCCTGCTTGACGGCTGACAGGTCGGAGCGAGGGGAGAGGCGCCGTGCGCGTGCTGGGGGTGGATCCGGGGCTGACCCGCTGCGGGGTGGGCGTGGTGGAGGGCAGCGCCGGGCGCCCGCTGGCGATGACCGGAGTCGGCGTGGTGCGCACTCCGGCGGACATCCCCGTCGCCGAGCGTCTCGTCCTCATCGAGCGCGGCATCGACGGCTGGCTGGACGCCCACCGGCCCGAAGTCGTCGCCGTGGAGCGGGTCTTCAGCCAGCACAACGTCAGCACGGTGATGGGCACCGCCCAGGCCAGCGCCGTCGCCATGCTCTGCGCCGCGCGCCGCGGCCTGCCGGTGGCACTGCACACGCCCAGTGAGGTCAAGGCGGCGGTTACCGGCAGTGGCAGGGCAGACAAGGCGCAGGTCGGCGCCATGGTCACCAGGCTGCTGCGGCTCGACTCCCCGCCCAGACCAGCGGACGCGGCGGACGCGTTGGCGCTGGCCATCTGCCACATCTGGCGCGCTCCCGCCCTCAGCCGCCTGCAGCAGGCGCAGGCCCGGCAAGTCCTGCAGACCCGGCCCGACTCGCCCCCTGCCCGCGCCGCCGCCCGCCGCTCTCCGAAAGGCCGAACCACATGATCGCCTTCGTCTCAGGGCCGGTCGCCTCCCTCGCCCCCGACTCCGCAGTTCTGGAGGTCGGCGGCGTCGGCATGTCCCTCCAGTGCACTCCCGGCACGCTCGCCGCGCTCCGGTTGGGCCAGCACGCAAGGCTTTCCGCCTCGCTGGTGGTCCGGGAGGATTCGCTCACTCTGTACGGCTTCGCGGACGACGACGAGCGGCAGACCTTCGAGCTGCTCCAGACGGCCAGCGGTGTCGGCCCCCGCCTCGCCCAGGCGATGCTCGCCGTGCACAGCCCCGACGCACTGCGCCTCGCGGTCTCCACGGGCGACGAGAAGTCCCTGACCGCCGTGCCGGGTATCGGCAAGAAGGGCGCGCAGAAGCTGCTGCTGGAGCTGAAGGACCGCCTCGGGCAACCGCTGGGCACCGGCACACGTCCGTCCGCCCGCCCTGCGGCGGGCCCCGCACCCTGGCACGAGCAGCTGCACTCCGCGCTGCTCGGCCTGGGGTACGCGCCCCGGGAGGCGGAGGACGCGGTGTCGGCCGTCACCCCGCAGGCCGAGGCCGCAGCGGCCGCGGGCGCCGAGCCGCCGGTGTCCGAACTGCTCCGCGCCGCCCTGCGGACGCTGAACCGGACACGCTGAACCGGACTGGCTGAACCGGACACGCAAGCGTGTGTCCGCGAAGGAGACTCATGGACTGGGACGAGAACACCACGGCGCCGCCGACCGAGGGTGAGGAGCGCCTGGTCGGCGCCGGGGCCGACGGCGAGGACCAGGCGGTCGAGGCCGCGCTGCGGCCGAAGGACCTGGGGGAGTTCATCGGCCAGGCCAAGGTGCGTGAGCAGCTGGACCTCGTGCTGCGCGCCGCACGGGCCCGGGGCTCGGCCGCGGATCACGTGCTGCTCTCCGGCGCTCCCGGGCTGGGCAAGACGACCCTCTCCATGATCATCGCGGCCGAGATGGACGCGCCGATCCGGATCACCTCGGGCCCCGCCATCCAGCACGCGGGAGATCTCGCCGCGATCCTGTCCTCCCTCCAGGAGGGCGAGGTCCTTTTTCTCGACGAGATCCACCGGATGTCCCGGCCCGCCGAGGAGATGCTCTACATGGCGATGGAGGACTACCGCGTCGACGTCATCGTCGGCAAGGGCCCCGGCGCCACCGCGATCCCCCTCGAACTGCCGGCCTTCACCCTGGTGGGGGCCACCACCAGGGCAGGTCTGCTGCCCCCGCCGCTGCGCGACCGTTTCGGCTTCACCGCCCATATGGAGTACTACGAGCCGGCCGAGTTGGAGGCGGTGATCCACCGCTCGGCGCGGCTGCTGGACGTCTCGACGGACGCCGAGGGTGCCGTCGAGATCGCCGGGCGCTCCCGGGGGACACCGCGGATCGCCAACCGGCTCCTGCGCCGGGTGCGGGACTACGCCCAGGTGAAGGCCGACGGCGTGATCACCCGGGAGATCGCCTCCCGCGCCCTGGCCGTCTACGAGGTGGACGAGCGGGGTCTCGACCGCCTCGACCGGGGCGTTCTGCACGCACTGCTGAAGCTCTTCGGCGGCGGCCCGGTCGGTCTGTCCACCCTCGCGGTGGCGGTGGGGGAGGAGCGTGAGACCGTAGAGGAGGTCGCGGAGCCCTTTCTGGTGCGTGAGGGCCTGCTCGCGCGCACCCCGCGCGGCCGCGTCGCGACCCCCGCCGCATGGGCGCACCTGGGACTCGTCCCTCCCGTGTCGCCTCAGCAGGCCGGTCAGCAGACGGCACGGCACACGCCCGGCGGCACCGGGCAGGGGCCGGTGTCCGGAGCGTGACAGCGGCGGGACTCGCCGCGGCAGGAACCCAAGTGCCATGCTTGACGTTGTTCCATCGGTGACAGCTCGCTTAGACTCCGCCGACGCCATCCGCCCCGGACGGCATACCCACCCCCGAATACCAGGCCGCTGAGACGCGGTCGTGCGAAGGAAACTCTTCCGCCGTGAATATCGTGACTCTCCTCCCGTTCGTCGTGCTCATCGGGGCCATGTTCCTGATGACCCGGTCGGCGAAGAAGAAGCAGCAGAAGGCCAGCCAGATGCGTAACGAGATGCAGCCTGGCACCGGCGTCCGGACGATCGGGGGCATGTACGCCGTCGTCAAGGAGGTCCGCGAGGACGCCGTTCTGCTTGAGGTCTCTCCCGGCTGGCACGCGCTCTACGCCAAGAACGCCGTCGGCGCCGTCCTCGAGCCCGAAGAGTTCGACCGCATCATGAACGGCGAGCCGATCGACATGGAGCTCGACGACGCCCCCGTGGTGCCGGACGACGCCTCCGAGCTCACCGAAGCCGATGAGGAGAACCGGGCGGGGAAGATCAACCTCGGCAAGCCGGAAGCCCCCGACGACGCGGTCGACGCTGCTGACGCGGCGGACACGGACCTCGCCGAGGCTGACGCCGACGAGGCCGCCGCCGCAGGCGAGGCCGACGAGGAGGAGACGCGCGAGGCGGACGCCACCAAGTCCGAGACCCCTGAGGACGCCAAGACCAAGGGCGACAGCGGCTCCAAGTAGCGCCCGCGCTGTCGGACCGGCACTCGGCCCGATGGCCAGGCACCCGATCACCACTTCGTGTGCCGCGGCGGTGACCCGGTACGGCGGGCCGGCGCGGGCGGCTGGACAGGAGATTCGAAAAGGTGGCAGCACCGAAGAAGGGCCGCAGGTCCCCGGGTGCCCAGGGGAAGCCAGGACGCTCCCTGGTGATTCTTTTGCTCGCCGTGCTGGCGCTCGGTGGGGGAATGCTCCTCACCGGGAACCACACGCCGCGTCTGGGCATCGATCTCGCCGGTGGCACGAGCATCACGCTCACGGCCAAGGAGCAGCCGGGCGGGGGTGACGCGATCAACCAGACGAACATGGACACGGCCACCGCCATCATCGAGCGGCGGGTGAACGGTCTCGGCGTTTCCGAAGCCGAGGTGCGCACGCAGGGCGACGAGAACATCGTCGTGAACATCCCGAAGGGGACCAACGAGGCGCAGGCCCGTGAGCAGGTCGGCACCACGGCGAAGCTCAACTTCCGGCCCGTGATGACCATCGCCGACTCCCAGCCGCAGCCGGAGCCCAGCCCTTCCACCTCCGGCGGCACCAAGAAGCCGGACGACAAGGCCACGGGCGAGGCCGACGGCAAGAAGGACGACGAGAAGGGCGAGGAGAAGGCAACCCCCAGCCCGTCGTCCAGCGCCACCACCCAGGGCCGTGCAGTCACCGAGCCGCTGGCGGACGAGGAGTCCCCCAAGCCCTCCGATTCTCCCAAGGCATCGGAGGAGCCCGCACCGCCGCCGACGGATCCGGAGGCCGCCGCGGGCATCGGGCCCGAGGTGCAGAAGGCGTTCACCAAGCTTGACTGCTCCACCAAGGAGGCCCGCTCCAAGGCGAGCAGCGAAGCGGCGCGGGTCAAGGGCAGCGAGCCCACGGTGGCCTGCGACTCCGAGCAGCCGGTCAAGTACGTACTCGGCCCGGTCGCCGTACAGGGCAAGAACGTCAGCGACGCGAACGCCGTCCTCGACCAGCAGCGTGGTTCCGGCTGGCTCGTCCAGATGTCCTTCGACGACACGGGCAGCAAGGCGTTCGGCGACGTCACCGGTCAGCTCGCCCAGAAGCAGCAGCCGCAGAACCAGTTCGCGATCGTCCTGGACGGTGAGGTCGTCTCCGCTCCCAGCGTGAGCGAGCGCCTCGTCGGTGACGCGGAGATCTCCGGCGACTTCAATCAGCAGTCCGCCGAAGACCTCGCCAACATCCTCTCCTACGGTGCCCTTCCGCTCACTTTCGAGGAGGGCAACGTCACCACGATCTCGCCCACTCTCGGTGCCGAGCAGCTGGAGGCGGGGCTGATCGCCGGCGGCATCGGACTGGCGCTCGTCGTCGGTTATCTGACCTTCTACTACCGCCTGCTCGGTCTCGTCGCCGTCTCCAGCCTGGCAGTCGCCGCCGTCCTCACGTACTCGATCATGACCTTGCTCGGTACGGCCATCGGCTTCGCGCTGAGCCTCCCCGCCATCTGCGGTGCCATCGTTGCCATCGGTATCACCGCGGACTCCTTCATCGTCTATTTCGAGAGAGTGAGAGACGAGATCCGCGAGGGACGCACGGTGCGGCCGGCCATCTCCCGGGCCTGGCCGCCCGCCCGCCGGACCATCGTGGTCTCCGACGTGGTCTCCATCATCGCCGCCGTCGTGCTGTTCATCGTCTCGATCGGATCGGTGCAGGGCTTCGCCTTCGTCCTGGGGCTGACGACCGTCGTCGACCTCGTGATCGTCTTCCTGCTGACCAAGCCGCTGATGATGATCATCGGTGGCCGGAAGTTCTTCGCGAGCGGACATCCCTGGTCCGGGCTCGATCCCAAACGGCTGGGCTCCCGGCCCCCGCTGCGGAGAAGTCGCCGTCAGGCCACGGCTCCCTCCGAAACGAAGGAGGCCTGAGATGTCCCGGCTCGGCACACTCGGCGGCAAGCTCTACCGAGGCGAGACCAGCTACGACTTCGTCGGTCATCGGAAGCTCTGGTACGGGATCACCCTCTGCATCGTGGTCGTGTCCATGCTCGGGCTCGGATTCCGCGGGCTCAACATGGGCATCGAGTTCCAGGGTGGTGCGGTCTTCACCACGCCGCCGACCAAGATCTCGGTCGAGGACGCCCGGCAGACCGCTGAAGAAGCCACCGGACGCGACGCCCGGGTCCAGAAGCTGGGCAGCGACGCGCTCCGGATCCAGGTCACCGGCCTGGACACCCAGGAGTCCGCCAAGCCCCGCGCGGCCCTGGCGGAGGAGCTCGGCGTCGCCACCCAGAAGGTCAACGCCGAACTGGTGGGGGCGAGCTGGGGCGACCAGATGACCGACAAGGCGATTCAGGGCCTGATCGTCTTCCTCATCCTGGTGAGCGTTTATCTCGCCTTCGCCTTCGAGTGGCGGATGGCGGTGGCCGCACTGGTCGCACTGCTCCACGACCTGGCTGTCACCGTCGGTATCTACGCACTTGTCGGATTCGAGGTCACACCCGGCACGGTGGTCGGCATGCTGACCATTCTCGGCTACTCGCTGTACGACACCGTGGTCGTCTTCGACAAGGTCAAGGAGAAGACCAAGGACGTCACCAAGCAGTTCCGCTACACCTACGGAGAGCTTTCCAACCTGGGCATCAACGCCACGGTGGTCCGGTCCGTCAACACCTCCGTGGTGGCCCTGCTCCCGGTGGCCGCGCTGCTGTTCATCGGCAGCGGTCTGCTCGCCGGCGGCATGCTGAAGGACATCGCCCTGTCCCTCTTCATCGGCCTGTCGGCGGGGACTTTCTCCTCGATCATGATCGCGACCCCGGTCGCCGTCGATCTGAAGCTCCGCGAGCCCGCGATCAAGGAGCACGACGAACGGGTGCGGCTGCGCCGCAGCAAGGCCGAGGCCCGGGGCGGGGGCCAGAACGACGCCCTGGAGGCGTCCGAGGAAGAGGGCGACGACGAGGAGCCGCGGGATGCCGACCCGGCGCACTCCGGGGCGGGCGCCTCGGCTGCCCGGCCCGGCGGCCAGCGCCGGCCGCCCAGCGGGCGCGGCACCGGCAGCGGCAGGGCGGGGCGGCGCAGATGAGGGAGCAGGCGGGGGAGACGATGATGACCGCCAAGGTCAGAGAGCTGCTTCACAGCCGCATCCGGGACGTCGCCGACTATCCGAAGCCGGGCGTGATGTTCAAGGACATCACCCCGCTGCTCGCCGACCCCGAGGCGTTCGCCGCGCTCACCGGGGTGCTGGCGGGGATGTGCGAGAAGTTCGGTGCGACCAAGATCGTCGGCTTGGAGGCGCGCGGGTTCATCCTGGGTGCCCCGGCCGCCGTCCAGGCGGGCGTCGGCTTCATCCCCGTGCGCAAGGCGGGGAAGCTCCCCGGAGCGACACTCGCCCAGGTGTACGACCTGGAGTACGGCAGCGCCGAGATAGAGGTGCACGCGGAGGATCTTGCTCCCGACGACCGGGTCCTGGTCATCGATGACGTGCTCGCCACCGGAGGCACGGCCGAGGCGTCCCTGCAGCTGATCCGCCGTGCGGGCGCCCAGGTCGCGGGCATGGGAGTGCTGCTCGAGCTGGGTTTCCTCGGCGGTCGTGTCCGGCTGGAGCCCACCCTGAAGGACGCCCCGCTGGAAGCTCTGGTCACCGTCTGACCGCCTGATCGTCTGTTCGGCGGTACGGGCCTTGGTCTGACCAATACGGCCGCAGCGGCCGGAGTACGGCATCGGGGCCCGGTGGGGAACACCGGGCCCCGATGCTTCCGGGGTTCCGGGCCGGGGCCGGGCCGCCGGAAGCCGCCGGGGAACGCCCGTCCGGGCCGCGGGCGGGGCCCGTACCGTCGAGGTCGATACCATGGCAGTCCGACCTGGCGTCCAACGAGGAGTGCACTTGCCAGACGAGGCCCAGCCGCCCACCGCCGCGCAGCGCCGGGACGCCGAGTCCGGCGGCGCGACCCCCCCCGGGGCACCCGCCAAGGGCGGCGGCGCCCGGAAGCCCGGCAGCACGTCCGGATCCGGCGAGGGCCGCCCCTCCGGGGGCGAGGCCGCCGATGGCCGTGGCGAGAAGAGCGCGCGTCGGCCGCAGGAGAGCCCCGCACGGCCCGTCTCGGGCGTCTCCGGCGTCTCCGGGCGCTCCGGCTCCTCCAACCGGGTCCGCGCCCGGCTCGCCCGGCTCGGCGTGCAGCGCTCCAGCCCGTTCAATCCCGTCCTGGAGCCGCTGCTGCGGACGGTGCGCAGCAACGACCCCAAGATCGAATCCTCCACGCTGCGCCAGATCGAGCGCGCCTACCAGGTCGCCGAGCGCTGGCACCGGGGCCAGAAGCGCAAGAGCGGCGACCCGTACATCACCCACCCGCTCGCGGTCACCACCATCCTCGCCGAGCTGGGCATGGACCCGGCCACCCTGATGGCGGGCCTGCTGCACGACACCGTCGAGGACACCGAGTACGGACTGGACACCCTGCGCCGGGACTTCGGCGAAGCGGTGGCCCTGCTGGTGGACGGTGTGACCAAGCTGGACAAGGTCAAGTTCGGTGAGGCGGCCCAGGCGGAGACCGTACGCAAGATGGTCGTCGCCATGGCGAAGGACCCGCGGGTCCTGGTCATCAAGCTCGCCGACCGGCTGCACAACATGCGCACCATGCGCTACCTCAAGCGGGAGAAGCAGGAGCAGAAAGCCCGCGAGACGCTGGAGATCTACGCCCCGCTCGCCCACCGGCTGGGCATGAACACCATCAAGTGGGAGCTGGAGGACCTCGCCTTCGCGATCCTCTACCCCAAGATGTACGACGAGATCGTGCGGCTGGTCGCCGAGCGGGCGCCGAAGCGGGACGAGTATCTGGCGATCGTCACCGATGAGGTCCAGGCGGATCTGCGCGGTGCCCGGATCAAGGCCACCGTCACCGGCCGGCCCAAGCACTACTACAGCGTCTACCAGAAGATGATCGTGCGGGGCCGGGACTTCGCCGAGATCTACGACCTGGTCGGCATCCGGGTCCTCGTCGACACCGTCCGCGACTGCTACGCCGCGCTGGGCACCGTCCACGCCCGCTGGAACCCGGTGCCGGGGCGGTTCAAGGACTACATCGCGATGCCCAAGTTCAACATGTACCAGTCGTTGCACACGACGGTCATCGGGCCCAACGGCAAGCCGGTCGAGCTGCAGATCCGCACCTTCGACATGCACCGGCGCGCCGAGTACGGCATCGCGGCGCACTGGAAGTACAAGCAGGAGGCCGTCGCCGGAGCGTCCAAGGTGCGCTCCGACGTGCCGAAGCGGACGGGGAAGGGCGCCGACCAGGACGCTGTCAACGACATGGCGTGGCTGCGCCAGCTGCTGGACTGGCAGAAGGAGACCGAGGACCCGGGCGAGTTCCTGGAGTCGCTGCGGTTCGACCTCTCCCGCAACGAGGTCTTCGTCTTCACCCCCAAGGGCGATGTGATCGCGCTGCCCGCCGGTGCGACGCCGGTGGACTTCGCGTACGCCGTGCACACCGAGGTGGGCCACCGCACCATAGGTGCCCGCGTCAACGGCCGTCTCGTACCGCTGGAGTCCACGCTCGACAACGGCGACCTCGTGGAGATCTTCACCTCCAAGGCGTCCGGAGCCGGGCCGTCCCGGGACTGGCTGGGCTTCGTCAAGTCCCCCAGGGCCCGTAACAAGATCCGTGCCTGGTTCACCCGTGAGCGCCGGGACGAGGCGATCGAGCACGGCAAGGACGCGATCGCCCGCGCCATGCGCAAGCAGAACCTGCCCATTCAGCGCATCCTCACCGGCGACTCACTGGTGACCCTGGCCCACGAGATGCGCTATCCGGACATCACCGCTCTGTATGCCGCGATCGGCGAGGGGCATGTCACCGCGCAGAACGTCGTCCAGAAGCTGGTCCACGCTCTGGGCGGTGAGGACGAGGCGAACGAGGACATCGCCGAGACCAGCCCTCCGATGAACAAGCGCGGCAAGCGCCGCTCCAACGCCGATCCGGGCGTGGTGGTCAAGGGTGTCGACGATGTGTGGGTGAAGCTCGCCCGCTGCTGCACGCCCGTACCCGGCGATCCGATCATCGGCTTCGTCACCCGGGGCAGCGGCGTCTCGGTGCACCGGGCGGACTGCCTGAACGTCGACTCGCTCTCCCGTGAGCCGGAACGCATCCTGGAGGTCGAGTGGGCGCCCACCCAGTCCTCCGTCTTCCTGGTCGCCATCCAGGTGGAGGCGCTGGACCGCTCCCGGCTGCTCTCGGACGTCACCCGGGTGCTGTCCGACCAGCACGTCAACATCCTGTCCGCGGCCGTCCAGACCTCCCGTGACCGGGTGGCCACCTCCCGGTTCACCTTCGAGATGGGCGATCCCAAGCATCTGGGCCATGTGCTCAAGGCGGTGCGCGGGGTGGAGGGCGTCTACGACGTCTACCGGGTGACCTCGACGCGCAGACCCTAGGGTCTGTCGTTCGTTACGAAGCGAAGGCGCAGGCTCCCGCGTGGGGACCCTGCGCCTTCGTCTGCCGTCACCGGAGGTTCTACCGGGGCCTCCCTCAGCCGCCGAACTCCTCCAGGCCCTTCAGCGCCTGCTCCAGCAGCGCCTGACGGCCCGCCAGTTCCTTCTCCAGCTTGTCGGCCTTGGCGGTGTTGCCCGCCGCCCGCGCCTTGCCGGCCTGCTCACGGAGCTTGTCGACCGCGTCCTGCAGCTGGCCGGTCAGCCCCGCCGCCCGCGCCCGCGCCTCCGGGTTGCTGCGCCGCCACTCGGCCTCCTCGGCCTCCTGGATGGCCCGCTCCACGGTGTGGACGCGGCCCTCGATCTTGGCCCTGGCGTCCCGCGGCACATGCCCGATCGCGTCCCAGCGCTCGTTGACCGACCGGAACGCGGCACGCGCGGCCTTGAGGTCGGTGATGGGAAGCAGCTTCTCCGCCTCGGCCGCCAGCTCCTCCTTGCGCGTGAGGTTCTCCCGCTGCTCGCTGTCGCGCTCCGAGAAGGCCGCGCTGCGCGCCTGGAAGAAGACGTCCTGCGCGCCGCGGAAGCGGCTCCACAGATCCTCCTCGTGCTCCCGCTGGGCGCGCCCGGCCGACTTCCACTCCTGCATCAGGTCGCGGTACCTGGCCGCGGTCGGCCCCCAGTCGCGGGATTCGGAGAGCGCCTGCGCCTCGGCGACCAGCTTCTCCTTGTGCTGCCGCGCCTCCTCGCGCTGGGCGTCCAGCTGGGCGAAGTGCGCCTTGCGCCGCTTGGAGAACGCCGAGCGCGCATGCGAGAAACGGTGCCACAGCTCGTCGTCGGCCTTCCGGTCGAGGCGCGGCAGCCCCTTCCAGATGTCGACCAGCGCGCGAAGCCGTTCTCCGGCGGCTCGCCACTGCTCGCTGGCGGCCAGCTCTTCCGCCTCCGAGACCAGCTCCTCCTTGGCCTGGCGGGCCTCCTCGGACTGCTTCGCCTTGTGCGCCTTACGTTCCTCGCGGCGCTCCTCGATGCTCTGGGTGAGGGCGTCCAGCCGCACCCGCAGCGCCTCCAGGTCGCCCACCGCGTGATGGGCGTCCACCTGCTCGCGCAGATGCCCGATGGCGGCGGCGGCGTCCTTCGCCGACAGGTCGGTCGTCTTCACCCTGCGCTCAAGGAGGCTGATCTCGACGACCAAGCCGTCGTACTTGCGCTCGAAGTAGGCGAGGGCCTCCTCGGGAGAGCCCGCCTGCCACGATCCGGCGACCTTCTCGCCGTCCGCCGTACGTACGTACACGGTCCCCGCGTCATCGACGCGGCCCCACGGGTCGCTGCTCACAGCGCCTCCTCCACATGATGTCCAGGGCGGAGCTGCGGCCCCCCTGGCATCGTCCACAGTTTTCGTCAAGGCCAAGATAGGCGAACGCCGCCCGCGCTGTCCGCATCCAGCGCGGTGGAAGTTCTGCGGTTCCGCCCGCTGAGCCCCGGATCACTCCCGGCCGGTGCTCCCGGTCAGGCCTTCTTGACGGTCGCCTTGTCGATGACCACTGTCGCGTTGGGCGGACCGTCCCCCTGGCCGGAGGCCTCACCCGCGTCGGCGATCTTCTTCAGCACCTTCATGCCGGCCTCGGACACGGTGCCGAACGGGGTGTACTGCGGGGGCAGCTGGCTGTCCTTGTGGACGAGGAAGAACTGGCTGCCGCCGCTGTCCTTCTGCCCGGTGTTCGCCATGGCGATCGTCCCGGCCGGGTAGGTCTGGCCCTTGATCCGGGGGTCGTCGAGGTTCTCGTCCGGGATCGTGTAGCCGGGACCGCCGTCGCCCTGCCCCGTCGGGTCGCCGCACTGGAGCACGCCGAGACCGCCGGAGGTGGTCAGGCGGTGGCACGCCGTGTGGTCGAAGAAGCCCTTGTCGGCCAGGAACGCGAAGGAGTTCACCGTGTGCGGGGCCTTATCGGCGTCCAGCTCGATCGGGATGTCGCCGCAGGTGGTCGCGAGCGTCATCTCGTATGCGGCCGACTTGTCGACCGTCAGCTTCGGCTCCTTCTTCCACTGCTTGCCGTTCGGCTTGCCCTTCGCGGGCTTCTCACACGGGTCAGGCGCCTTGCTGGGCGTGGGCTGTGCGTCCGCCGCCTTGTCCTCGGCCTTGTCCTCGTCGCCTCCCAGGCCGCCGGAGGCCGCGTAGGCAGCGCCCGCGGCCAGGACCAGCACCAGACCGGTCGCGATGAACGAGGCGCGGATGCGTGACTTGCGCCGGGACTGGGCTCTGCGCTCCTGCTGACGCAGGAACTTCTCGCGGGCGAGCTGCTTGCGCCGCTGCTCACTGCTGACCACGGGTCGTCTCCTTCGGCACGCGTGTACGTACGGGGCACGGCTGTGTGTACGGCCTTGAATCTGGCCCGTACCGTATACGGGTTCGCGACGCCCGTACCGCCGCCGGTACGCTCTTCATCAGCCGTTACCCACTGCCGGACGACTTGAAGGACGATCGTGCTCGTTGCCGGGTTCCCCGCCGGGGCCTGGGGGACCAATTGTTATCTGGTCGCCCCCGCCGCCGGCGAGGAGTGCGTGATCATCGACCCTGGCCACCAGGCCGCCGAGGGCGTCGCGGAGGCCGTCGCCAAGCACCGGCTCAAGCCGGTGGCGGTGATCCTCACCCACGGGCACATCGACCATGTCGCCTCCGTGGTGCCCGTCTGCGGGGCGCACGGCGTCCCCGCCTGGATCCACCCCGCCGACCGGTACATGATGAGTGACCCGGAGAAGGCGCTGGGCCGGTCCATCGGGCAGCCCCTGATGGGAGAGCTCACCGTGGGGGAGCCGGACGACGTCGTGGAGCTGACCGACGGCAGGCGCCTGGAGCTGGCGGGGCTGGAGCTGACCGTGGCGCACGCGCCGGGGCATACCAAGGGGTCGGTGACCTTCGGGATGCCCGAGCGGGAGGACGTACCACCCGTCCTCTTCTCGGGCGACCTGCTCTTCGCCGGCTCCATCGGACGCACCGATCTGCCCGGTGGCGACCACGCCGAGATCCTCGACTCGCTGGCACGGGTGTGCCTGCCACTGGAGGACTCGACCGTGGTGCTGTCCGGCCACGGCCCCCAGACCACCATCGGCCGCGAACGCGCCGCCAACCCCTTCCTTCGGGAAGCGGCCGCGGGCGGCATCGGAGACGGCACCCGTGCCGCTCCGCGACGAGGAATGTGACGACGACTTCGTGAGTACCTTCTCCGCCCCCAAGGGCACCTACGACCTGCTGCCGCCCGATTCCGCGCAGTTCCTGGCGGTTCGCGAGGCACTGTCCGCGCCGCTGCAGCGCGCGGGCTACGGCTACGCCGAGACCCCCGGCTTCGAGCACACCAAACTCTTCTCCCGCGGCGTCGGCGAGTCCACCGACATCGTGAGCAAGGAGATGTACACGCTGACGACGAAGGGCGGCACCGAGCTGGCCCTGCGGCCGGAAGGCACCGCCTCGGTGCTCCGTGCGGCGCTGGAGGCCAACCTGCACCGCGGCGGCCTGCCCGTGAAGCTCTGGTACTCCGGCTCGTACTACCGCTACGAGCGCCCGCAGGCCGGGCGTTACCGGCACTTCTCCCAGGTCGGAGCCGAAGCGCTGGGCGCCGAGGACCCGGCGCTGGACGCCGAGCTGATCATCCTCGCCCACGACGCGTACCGCTCGCTCGGCCTGCGGAACTTCCGCATCCTGCTCAACTCGCTGGGCGACAAGGAGTGCCGCCCGGTCTACCGCGCCGCACTTCAGGACTACCTCCGGCGGCTCGACCTCGACGACGAGACCCGCAGGCGGATCGAGATCAATCCGCTGCGCGTGCTGGACGACAAGCGCGAGGGGGTGCAGCGGCAGCTGGCCGACGCCCCGATGATGCGCGACCACCTGTGCGAGGGCTGCAAGGCGTACCACGAGCAGGTGCGCGAGCTGCTCAGGGACGCGGAGGTGGCCTTCGAGGACGATCTGCGGCTGGTGCGCGGCCTCGACTACTACACCCGCACCACCTTCGAGTTCGTCCACGACGGGCTGGGCTCGCAGTCGGCGGTGGGCGGCGGCGGACGCTACGACGGGCTGTCTCAGATGCTCGGCGGCCCGGAACTCCCCTCGGTGGGCTGGGCGCTCGGCGTGGACCGCACCGTCCTCGCGCTCCGGGCCGAGGGCATCGCCCTGGACCTGCCCAGGACCACCGAGGTGTACGCCGTGCCGCTCGGCGACCAGGCGCGCCAGGTGCTCTTCCGCGCCGTCACCGCGCTGCGCCGCGAGGGCGTCGCGGCGGACTTCGCATACGGCGGCAAGGGACTGAAGAACGCGATGAAGTCGGCGAACCGCTCCGGCGCCCGGTTCGCGATGGTGCTCGGGGAGCGGGATCTGGCCGAAGGCATCATCCAGGTCAAGAACCTGGAGAGCGGTGAGCAGCTTCCCGTGCCACTCGATCGAGTGGTGGCCGAGGTCAGGGCGAAGGTCGGTTGAGGACAGAGGCGTTGGTTCATAATGAGCGCATGCTCGACTCCGACTGACGACGGGACGAAAGCACTATGACAACCACTGCACCTCCCGATAACGCCCCGGCCCGCACCGAGGGGCCGACGGGGGGCGCGGTGGGCGCCCGCCGCGCCTTCTCCTGGCTGCTGATCGTCGCCGGCGCGGCAGGGCTGCTCGCCTCCTGGGTGATCACCCTGGACAAGACGAAGATCCTGGAGGCCGAGGCCAGGGGAGAGACCTTCACCCCGGGCTGCAGCCTCAACCCGATCGTGTCCTGCGGGAACATCATGGAGAGCGACCAGGCTTCGGCCTTCGGTTTCTCCAACCCGATGCTCGGTCTGGTCGCGTACGGCATCGTGATCGCCGTCGGCGTCACGCTGCTCAGCGGGGCCCGCTTCCCGCGCTGGTACTGGCTCACCTTCAACGCCGGCACGGTGTTCGGCGTCGGCTTCGTCACGTGGCTCCAGTACCACTCGCTGTATACGATCAACTCGCTCTGCCTCTGGTGCTGCCTCGCCTGGGTCGCGACGATCGTGCTGTTCTGGTACGTCACCGGCTTCAACATGCGCAAGGGCTTCCTGCCCTGCCCGGCGGGCCTCAGGTCCTTCGCCGGAGAGTTCCACTGGGTGGTGCCGGTGCTGCACATCGGCGTCATCGGCATGCTGATCCTGACCCGCTGGTGGGACTTCTGGACTGGCTGACCCGTGTTTTCCGGGTTGTCAGTGCGGTGAATTAGGGTTCGGTCGTGGAACCAGACCTGTTCACCGCCGCTGCCGAGGAGCGCCGGGCCAAGGATCCGTCCGCCAGCCCGCTGGCCGTGCGGATGAGGCCGCGCGTCCTCGACGAGGTGGTGGGCCAGCAGCACCTGCTGCGCCCGGGATCGCCGCTGCGCCGCCTGGTGGGCGAGGGCAGCGGCGGCCCTGCGGGCCCCTCCTCGGTGCTCCTGTGGGGACCGCCGGGCATCGGCAAGACGACCCTTGCCTATGTCGTCAGCCAGGCCACCGAGAAGCGCTTCGTCGAGCTGTCCGCGATCACCGCGGGGGTCAAGGAGGTGCGGGCCGTCATCGAGGGCGCCAAGCGCTCCTCCGGGGCGTACGGCAAGGAGACGGTCCTGTTTCTGGACGAGATCCACCGCTTCAGCAAGGCCCAGCAGGATTCGCTGCTGCCCGCGGTGGAGAACCGCTGGGTCACGCTGATCGCCGCGACCACCGAGAACCCCTACTTCTCGGTGATCTCGCCGCTGCTCTCCCGCTCCCTGCTGCTCACCCTGGAGCCGCTCACCGACGCGGACCTCAAGGGGCTGCTGCACCGCGCCCTGGCGGACGAGCGGGGTCTGGGCGGCGCCGTCACGCTGCCCGGCGACGCCGAGGCGCATCTGCTGCGCATCGCGGGCGGCGACGCGCGCCGGGCGCTCACCGCGCTGGAGGCGGGCGCGGGCGCCGCGCTGGCCAAGGGCGAGGCTTCGGTCACGCTGGCGTCCCTGGAGGAGGCGGTCGACCGCGCCGCGGTGAAGTACGACCGGGACGGCGACCAGCACTACGACGTCGCCAGTGCGCTGATCAAGTCGATCCGCGGCTCCGACGTGGACGCCGCGCTGCACTATCTGGCCCGGATGATCGAGGCGGGGGAGGACCCGCGCTTCATCGCGAGGCGGCTGATGATCTCCGCGAGCGAGGACATCGGGCTGGCCGACCCGACGGCGTTGCAGACGGCGGTCGCCGCGGCCCAGGCGGTGGCCATGATCGGCTTCCCCGAGGCCCGGATCACCCTCGGGCAGGCCACGGTCGCCTTGGCGCTGGCACCCAAGTCCAACGCCGCCTGCCTCGCGGTCGACGCCGCGCTCACGGACGTCCGGGCGGGTCTGGCCGGGTCGGTGCCCGCGCATCTGAAGGACAGCCACTACCAGGGCTCCGCCACCCTCGGGCACGGCAAGGGCTACCAGTACCCGCACGATCTTCCCGGCGGCATAGCAGCCCAGCAGTACGCGCCGGACGAAGTGCACGGCAAGCGTTACTACGCGCCCACCCGGTACGGCGCGGAGGCGCGTTACGCCGACGTCGCGGAGCGGGTGCGAGCCCGGCTGCGGGGCGAGAGCCTGCCCGAGCAGCCGGGGGAGTCGCAGTCCTGACGGGCGGGCCCGGGATCACCCGGCGGCAGCCTCGAACAGCTGCTGTACGGCCTGCCGCAGCTGCGAGACATCCCGCACCGGCTCCGGGAACTCGAAGCGCGCGTCGAAGCATCCGGGCTGCCCGGCGAACCGCACCCGCAGTCCGAAGCGGTCCAGCGCCAGCGGTGCCACCTGGCTCCAGGCGCCGCACAGACGTCTCCTGTCCTCGCCCAGCAGCGTGCCCAGGCCGCGCATCCGGTCGCCGTGCGCGGCGGCCAGGTGCTGGAGCAGCTCCGCCTCGTGCCGCACCAGCGGGTCCGGGCGCGCGGCGGCGAAGTCGTCCGGCTCCACGTGCTCCGCGCCCCAGAGGTCGTCCACATACGCCTCGCCGACTTCCAGGCGCAGCAGCGCCCGCGGCACCCCGGCGCCGGCTTTCGCCTCCGCCTCCGCCATCGCGGGCTGCCGTTCCGCGAGCAAACGGGCGCAGGCGGCACGGTCCGCGTTCCGTACGGCCGTCAGCCAGCCGGCGACCCATGTACGGCCCCGCACGCGGTGCGGTACGGCGACAGGGGCTACGTCCGTGATTTCCATCACAGTCTCGACGTCGTCGTCCTGCGCGTAGGCGGCGGCGCGGGCCGCCGGGGCGTTCGCGGGCACCAGGAGAACCACGTCTCCGTCGTCCGTGACAGCCCGCGCGCCGGCGGTCCAGGAGCCGAGAGGGTCCCGTAGGGGGGCCTCGGTTCCCGGAATGGTCAGTGCGGCGGTTAGGCTGGACTCCACGAGGGTTCGCACACGCTCGGCAGCCGAAGGCTGCCGGGTGTCTTCCAAGGGGCGCGGCTGACCCGGTCCCGCATCGTCACCGGTGCCGGACAGGGGGATCCCAGGTCGAAACATGTGTTTCTCCTCAGCTAAGGTAAGCCTAACCTAACCTACACGGAGGTTCGTTCAACGTGAACCAGTCGCGTCCCAAGGTCAAGAAGTCGCGTGCACTCGGCATCGCGCTGACCCCGAAGGCCGTCAAGTACTTCGAGCAGCGTCCCTACCCGCCGGGTGAGCACGGCCGTGGCCGCAAGCAGACCAGTGACTACAAGGTCCGGCTGCTCGAGAAGCAGCGGCTGCGCGCCCAGTACGACATCAGCGAGCGCCAGATGGCGCGTGCCTACGACCGCGCTCGGAAGGTCGAAGGCAAGACGGGCGAGGCCCTGATCATCGAGCTTGAGCGCCGTCTGGACGCGCTCGTACTGCGGTCCGGCCTGGCCCGCACCATCTACCAGGCACGCCAGATGGTGGTCCACGGCCACATCGCGGTCAACGACCGCAAGGTCGACAAGCCGTCGTTCCGTGTCCACCCGGACGACGTCGTGCAGGTGCGCGAGCGCAGCCGCACGAAGCACCCCTTCCTCGTGGCCCGCGAAGGCGGCTACGACACGGAGGGCGAGACCCCGCGCTACCTCGAGGTCAACCTCGAGGCGCTCGCGTTCCGTCTCGACCGGGACCCGAACCGCAAGGAGATCCCGGTCATCTGCGACGAGCAGATGGTCGTCGAGTACTACGCCCGCTGAGTCACCGGGCTCTGGGAGCACGGAGCCCCGGCACTGCCGGTGGCCCGTGCTCCCGCCTCACTCTCAGCTCGCCTGCTGTCCGCCCTCGGCTCCGGCCGCCGGAGGGCAGGCGGGCTGCCGAGTGTCGGCGGCGCTTCGGCCCTGTGCCCGCCCGCCGCCGGATCCGCCCCGCAGCGCGTGCCCCGCGGGCAACTCCGGCGCCGCCCGCCCGTGCTCGTCCACCTCGCGTGCCGCGACAGCGGGCACGCCCAGCTGCGCTCCGCGCAGCCACGCGGCGTCGTACGCCGCCTCGCCGAGCGCGTCGAGCGCGCGCCTGCGGCAGCTGTCGCCCGCCCGCCAGGCCCCGCACCACCCGGCGCCCACGGGCACGTCCGTCACCGGCCCGGCCCCCGGCCCTTCCGCATAGCGCGCTCCGAGCGCCTGCCAGCCCGCCTGCGCCGCGCCCAGCAGTTCGGCGGCACGCTCCGGCCGCTGCCCCACGGTGAGCGCTGCCAGCTGCTCCAGCGCCAGCACCATGCCCAGCACGTCGCCCAGCTCCCGCTTGACCGTCAGGCCCGCCACGCTCAGCGCCCGCGCCCGCCCCGGCTCGCCGCGTGCCAGCCGCACATGGGCGAGCACATACAGCGTGTACGACAGCGCCCACCGCTCGCCGCTGTCGGCCGAGATCTCGCGGGCCTCCTCGCTCAGCACCGCGGCCTTCGTGAGATCACCCTCGAAGGCGTGTGCCATCGCGAGCTGCAACTGGGCCACGATCACCAGGGTGTTCAGCTCGCCGAGGGCGCGGAAGCGCTCCAGCGCCTCAGCCAGCAGCCCCTTGCCCAGCGCCGTGTCACCGTCCGCCACCGCCAGCGCGCCCAGCGTCTGGGTCGCGTACGCGAGCGCGCTCTCGTCGCCGTGCGCCTCCGCCAGTTGCAGGCACTCGTGGAGTGCTCCGAGCGCGGTCGCCGCCTCTCCGTGCACGACGGCGGTCAGTCCGGAGACCCACAACGCCTTGGCCCGCGCCTCCGGCTGGTCGCCCTCCAGCGCGAGCGCCCGGTCGAGCCACTGCCGTCCCTCGGCGAGCCGCCCGCAGCCGAGCCAGTAGAACCACAGGGTCGCGGCGAGGTACTGCCCGATGTGCGCCTCGTCCTGGTTCTCCAGGCTGTATTCGAGCGCCAGCCGCAGATTCGGCAGCTCCTGCTCGATCCGGGCCACCACGTCCGCCTGGCGGGGGCTGAACCAGTCCAGCTCACACCAGGTCGCCAGCCCCAGATACCAGTCGCGGTGCCGTCGGCGCAGCCGCTCGGTCTCGTCCAGCTCCGCCAGCCAGCCCGCGCCGTACTCGCGCACGGTGTCGAGCAGGCGGTAGCGCGCCTGTCCGTCGGCCCCCTCACGCTCCTCGCGCAGGACGACGGACTGCGCGACGAGTTCCGCCAGCACCGGAAGGACCTGGGCGGCGTGCAGATCGCCGCCCGCGCACAGGTACTCGGCCGCCTCCAGGTCGAAGTCCCCGTCGAAGACCGAAAGCCGTGCCCACAGCAGCCGTTCCCGGGGCGAGCACAGCTCGTGGCTCCAGCCGATCGCCGTGCGGAGCGTGCGGTGCCGTGACACGGGCTGATGGCCGTTGCCGGTCAGCAGTCCGAAGCGGTCGTCGAGCCGCTGGGCCAGCTGCTCGACGGACAGGGCGCGCAGCCGCCCGGCCGCCAGTTCCAGGGCGAGCGGGATGCCGTCCAGCCGACGGCACAGCTCGGTGACCGCCTCCCGGCGCGGGCCGCGCGCGGTGAAGCCGGGCAGCACCGCTCCCGCCCGCTCGGTGAACAGATCGGCGGCCTCGGGCGGCGACATCGGGCCGAGCGGGAAGAGGTGCTCGCCCGTGAGTCCCACCGGGCGCCGCCCCGCGGCCAGTATCCGCAGCCCGGGGGAGCGGCGCAGGAGCTCGTCCGCCAGCGCGGCGACCTCCTCATCGAGCTGCTCGAAGCCGTCCAGTACGATGAGCATCTCGCGTCGTGCCAGATGGTTCAGCAGTACGGAACGGGGCGACACCCCGCGGTTGTCGGCGAGTTCGAGGGCCTCGACCACGGTGTGATCGAGGAGCGCGGTGTCGCGCAGCTCCGACAGGTCGACCATCCAGACGCCGTTGCAGAAGCGTTTCTGCATGCGCTCCGCGCAGTGCAGTGCGAGCCGTGTCTTGCCGATTCCGCCCACCCCGGTCACCGTCACCAGCCGGTTCCGCGCGGCCCGTTCGCGCAGTCGCGCGGCCTCGGTGCGGCGGCCGGTGAACTGGTTGAGGGGCGACGGAAGGTTGCCGGGCGCCCGCGGCGGTGCGGGCACGTCCCGGGATTTCGGCTCGGAGCGCTGAAAGCGTCGCATGAAATACGGAGCGTACTCGGAGGTAAGCGGACCGTACAACCACTCGGGCGGGCAGCCGCGCGCTTTCCCAGGCGGCCGTCATGCGTACGGATGCGGCGGCCCGGCGCGATAGGGTCGGTATCCGCCGCCGCACCTTCGCGGGCCGCCTCGGAGGCGGCGGCCGACCCCCATAACCCGAGGGAAGCGGTGCAGCGTGTCCGGTGGAGAAGTGGCCGGCATCCTGGTGGCTGTCTTCTGGGCGATCCTGGTGTCCTTCCTCGCCGTGGTGCTGGTGAGACTCGCGCAGGCGCTCAGGGCGGCGACCAAGCTGGTGACCAGCGTGACCGAGCGTGCCGTACCGCTGCTCGGCGAGGCGTCCGCGACGGTGCGCTCCGCGCAGACCCAACTGGACCGGGTGGACTCGATCGCCACCGACGTCCAGGAGGTGACCGCCAACGCCTCCGCGCTCTCCACGACCGTCTCGTCCGTCTTCGGCGGCCCACTGGTGAAGGTCGCCTCGTTCGGCTACGGAGTGCGCCGCGCCCTCGGCCGTGAGAACGGCACGGGTGCCGCCGGCGCGCCGGAACGGCGCGCGAAGGTCGTGCCCGGGCGGACCTTGTCTGCTGACAGGCGTGGCCGCCGCAACCGCAAGAAGGGCTGATCCGCCACATGTTCCGCCGTGCCTTCTGGTTCTCCACCGGCGCCGCCGCCGGTGTCTGGGCCACCACCAAGGTCAACCGCAAACTGCGCAGCCTCACCCCCGAGTCGCTCGGGGCCCGCGCCGCCGACAAGGCGCTCGAGACGGGGCAGCGACTCCGCGGCTTCGCACTCGACGTCCGCTCCGGGATGGCACAGCGCGAAGACGAACTGCACGACGTGCTGGGCCTGAACGCCCCCGTGGAGCCGGAGCGCCCCGGACTGCCCCGCCCGGCCGGCAGGCCCGCACCGGGAGCGGCGCGGACCCTCCCCGGCACGCCGGTGCGCGGGGCGGCGGAACCGTACGACGGCCACACCGGCGGCACAGGCAACATCGACAGCACAAGCAACAGCAAGAGCAGCAACAACACACGCGACCGTAAGTACGACCGGAATGAGGACCACTGATGGAGTCGGCTGAGATCCGCCGTCGCTGGCTGCGCTTCTTCGAGGAGCGCGGGCACACCGTCGTCCCATCGGCGTCGCTGATCGCGGACGACCCGACGCTGCTGCTGGTCCCGGCGGGCATGGTCCCGTTCAAGCCCTACTTCCTGGGCGAGGTCAAGCCGCCGTACGCGCGGGCCGCCAGCGTCCAGAAGTGCGTCCGCACGCCCGACATCGAAGAGGTCGGCAAGACGACACGGCACGGCACGTTCTTCCAGATGTGCGGAAACTTCTCCTTCGGGGACTACTTCAAGGAGGGCGCCGCCGAACTGGCCTGGGAGCTGCTCACCAGTGCGCAGGAGGACGGCGGCTACGGCCTCGACCCGTCCAGGCTGTGGATCACGGTCTACCAGGAGGACGACGAGGCGGAGCGCATCTGGCGGGACGTCGTCGGAGTCCCTGCCGAGCGCATCCAGCGGCTCGGCAAGGAAGAGAACTACTGGGACATGGGCGTCCCGGGCCCCTGCGGTCCCTGCTCGGAGATCAACTACGACCGCGGTCCCGAGTTCGGCGAGGAGGGCGGCCCCGCCGTCAACGACGAGCGATACGTGGAGATCTGGAACCTGGTCTTCATGCAGTACGTGCGCGGGCCGGGCGCGGGCAAGGACTACCCCATCCTGGGCGACCTGCCCAGCCGGAACATCGACACCGGCCTCGGCCTCGAGCGCCTCGCGATGATCCTGCAGGACGTGCACAACATGTTCGAGATCGACACCTCGCGCATGGTCATCGACAGCGCCACCGCGCTCACCGGCGTGCGCTACGGCGCCGCCGAGCAGAGCGACGTCGCGCTGCGCGTGGTCGCCGACCACATCCGCACCGCCATCATGCTCATCGGGGACGGCGTCACCCCCGGCAACGAGGGCCGTGGCTATGTGCTGCGCCGCATCATGCGCCGTGCCATCCGCAACATGCGCATCCTCGGCGCCACCGGCCCCACCGTCGCCGAACTGACGGACACCGTGATCAAGGCGATGAGCCCGCAGTACCCGGAGCTGGAGGAGGACCGCAGGCGGATCGAGACGGTCGCGCTCGCGGAGGAGGCCGCCTTCCTCAAGACGCTCAAGGCGGGCACGAACATTCTCGACACGGCCGTGAGCGAGACCATGTCGGGCGGCGGCACCGTACTCGCCGGTGACAAGGCGTTCCTGCTGCACGACACCTGGGGCTTCCCCATCGACCTCACCCTGGAGATGGCCGCCGAACAGGGCCTCTCCGTGGACGAGGAGAGCTTCCGCCGCCTGATGAAGGAGCAGCGGGAGCGCGCCAAGGCCGACGCCCGCGCCAAGAAGCAGGGGCACGCCGACCTTTCCGCCTACCGCGCGGTCGCCGACTCCGCCGGTGCCACGGTCTTCACCGGATACGGGCACACCGAGGGCGAGGCGGCCATCGTCGGACTGCTGGTGGACGGCGTCTCCGCACCGGCCGCCCACGAGGGCGACGAGGTCGAGGTCGTCCTCGACCGCACCCCCTTCTACGCCGAGGGCGGTGGCCAGCTCGCCGACTCCGGCCGGATCCGGCTGGAGAACGGCGCGATCGTCGACGTACGCGACGTCCAGCAGCCGGTGCCCGGCGTCAGCGTGCACAAGGGCGTCGTCCAGGTCGGCGAGGTCACGGTCGGTTCGCCCGCGTACGCCCGGATCGATCTGGTGCGGCGTCGCTCCATCGCCCGCGCGCACAGCGCCACTCACCTCACCCACCAGGCCCTGCGCGACGCGCTGGGGCCCACGGCGGCCCAGGCCGGTTCCGAGAACGCGCCGGGCCGGTTCCGCTTCGACTTCGGCTCCCCGGCCGCAGTACCGGGCACGGTGCTGACCGACGTCGAGCAGAAGATCAACGAGGTGCTCTCCCGTGAACTGGACGTCACCGCCGAGGTGATGTCCATCCAGGACGCCAAGAAGCAGGGCGCGCTGGCGGAGTTCGGCGAGAAGTACGGCGAGCGGGTGCGCGTCGTGACCATCGGCGACTTCTCCAAGGAGCTGTGCGGCGGCACCCATGTGCACAACACCGCCCAGCTCGGCCTTGTCAAGCTGCTCGGTGAGTCCTCCATCGGCTCCGGAGTGCGCCGAGTCGAGGCACTGGTCGGCGTGGACGCCTACAAGTTCCTGGCTCGTGAGCACACCGTCGTCTCCCAGCTCACCGAGCTGGTCAAGGGGAGGCCCGAGGAACTGCCGGAGCGTATCTCCGGCATGCTCGGAAAGCTCAAGGACGCGGAGAAGGAGATCGAGCGCTACCGCGCCGAGAAGGTGCTGCAGGCCGCTGCGGGCCTGGCCGCCGGGGCCCGGGACGTACGGGGCGTGTCGCTGGCCGCGGGCCGGGTGCCGGACGGCACGGCGGCCGACGATCTGCGCACCCTCGTACTGGACGTACGGGGCCGGATGCAGGGCAGGCCCGCCGTCGTCGCGCTCTTCACGGTCACCGGCGGGCGGCCGCTCACCGTCATCGCCACCAATGACGAGGCCCGCGACCGTGGCCTGAAGGCCGGAGACCTGGTGCGGGCCGCTGCCCGCACCCTCGGCGGCGGTGGCGGCGGCAAGCCGGACCTGGCGCAGGGCGGCGGCCAGGAGCCGGGCGCCGTGGCGGACGCGATGGCGGCCGTCGAGCGGCTGGTGGCGGAGAGCGCCTGATGCGACGTGGCAGACGGCTCGCCGTCGATGTGGGAGAGGCCCGGATCGGGGTCGCCAGCAGCGACCCCGACGGGCTCCTCGCGACGCCCGTCGAGACGGTGCCGGGGCGCGACGCCCCCGCCGCGCGGCGGCGGCTCGTGCAGCTCGTCGCGGAGTACGAGCCGCTGGAGGTCATCGTCGGGCTTCCGCGTTCGCTGAGCGGGCGTGAGGGCCCGGCGGCGGCCAAAGTGCGGGAGTTCGCCACCCGGCTGGCCAAGGCCGTCGTCCCGGTGCCCGTGCGCCTTGTCGACGAGCGGATGAGCACCGTGACCGCCGCGCAGGGGATGCGGGCCTCGGGCGTCAACGCCAAGAAGGGCCGCAGCCGGATCGACCAGGCGGCGGCGGTCGTCATCCTGCAGAGTGCGCTGGAGGCAGAGCGGGGCTCAGGGCAGCCGCCCGGGCAGTGCGTCGAAGTGGTTGTCTGATCGCGATACGGTAACGTTCCGCGCGACACGGCAGCTGTTCGAACAATCACCCGCACGAGCGGGCGGTGTCCTGGACCACCGCGCTGGACGCGCACACGACGCTGCCGCATCGCGGCGCAAGGGGATCGATGACTGAGTATGGCCGGGGCTCCGGCTCCCAACCGTGGCACCCAGAGGACCCGCTGTACGGGGACCCGGGATGGGACGGGAGCCCGGCCACCGGGCAGCAGCAGGAAGGCTGGGACACCTACGCGGGGGAGCAGTACCCGCAGCAGTACCCGCAGCAGCAGTACCAGGACCAGCAGTACTCGCAGCAGTATCCCCAGCAGCATGCGCCGCAGCAGCAGTACGGGGACCAGTACTACCCCCACCCTCAGCAGTACCCGCAGGGTCAGCAGCCCCCGTACGGCGGTGACTCGTACGGCGGTGACCCGTACGGCGGCGAGGGATGGGACACGGGCGGTCAGCAGCAGTACCCGGACCCGCAGCAGCACCAAGCACCGTACCCCCACCCCCAGCAGGCACATCCCCAGCAGCACCAGCACCCGCAACAGCAGAACCAGGCGGGGCAGTACGGCGGCCAGGGCTGGGACACCCAGGGAGGCCAGCAGTACGGCGGCGGTGCCCCGGACCCGTACGGCGGCGGCGTGCCCGATGCGTACGGCATGCGGCCCGCCGACCCGTACGACACCGGCCAGAACCCCGCGCAGGCCGTCCAGCACGGCTACCACGCCGACGAGGGCGGCTACCCGCAGCCGGGGCCGCACCAGCAGTACGAGCAGCCGGAGATGTACGGCCCGTCCGGCGACCCGGGCGGGCACAGACCGGAGCCCGATCCGGAAACCGGCTGGGACCCGGGAGCCGACCAGGGCGAACACGCCTTCTTCACGGACCGCGACGACGACGCGGTCGACGACTACGACGACGACGATCCGTCCGGACGCGACGGGCGCCGGAACGGCCGCAGCCGTGACGGCGACACCAAGCGGCGTGGCGGCTGTGCGTGCCTGGTCGCGGCGCTCGTCCTCACCGGCGGCGTCGGCACCGTCGGCTACTTCGGCTACCAGTTCTACGAATCGCGGTTCGGCCCCGCTCCGGACTTCTCGGGCGAGGGCAAGGGCACGGTCCAGGTCGAGGTGCCGAAGGGCTCCTCGCTCTCCGACATGGGCAACACCCTGAAGAAGGCCGGCGTGGTCAAGAGCCATGACGCCTTTGTGGACGCCGCCGAGTCGAACACCAAGTCGAGCGGCATCCAGGCAGGCGTCTACACCATGCGCAAGGAGATGTCGGCCGACGCCGCGGTCAAGCTGATGCTCGACCCGGCAAGCCAGAGCGGTCTGATCATCCCGGAGGGGCTGCGCGCCTCCCAGGTCTACGCGCTCATCGACAAGACGCTCCAGACGGACAAGGGCGCCGCCGAGAAGGCGGCCGAAGCCGGTGGTCTCGGCCTGCCCGAGTGGGCCGAGGACAATCCGGAGGGGTTCCTCTTCCCCGCGAAGTACACCGTGAGCGAGAAGACCACCCCGAAGGAGCTGCTCTCGGCCATGGTCAAGCGGGCCGAGAGCGAGTTCCGCAAGCTCGGTCTGGAGGAGGCCGCCGAGGAGGCCGGGAAGAGCCCGGAGGAGATCCTCAGCATCGCCTCGCTCATCCAGGCGGAGGCACAGGACGACGGCGACTTCGGCAAGGTCTCGCGGGTCATCTACAACCGCCTGGACCAGGACATGAAGCTCCAGTTCGACTCGACCATCAACTACGCGAAGGGCGAGTCGAAGCTCAACACCACGGTCAACGACACCAAGTTCGAGTCGCCGTACAACACCTATCTGCACAAGGGCCTGCCGCCCGGCCCGATCGACAACCCCGGCAACCTCGCGCTGGAGACGGCGCTGGAGCCCACGAAGGGCGACTGGCTGTACTTCGTCAGCGTCAAGCCCGGCGACACGCGTTTCACCGACAGCCACGACGAGCACGAGCGAAACGTGCAGGACTTCAACGAGTACTCGCGCAAGAACGGCAAAGACGACTGATGCCCCAGACCCGGCGTGCGGCCGTGCTCGGCTCGCCCATCGCCCACTCGCTCTCCCCGGTGCTGCACCGCGCCGCCTACCGGGAACTGGGCCTGGCGCACTGGTCGTACGAGCGTTTCGAGGTGGACGAGAGCGGCATCGGGGAGTTCCTCGCCGGTCTGGGCGCCGAGTGGGCGGGCCTGTCGCTGACCATGCCCCTGAAGCGCGCCGTCATGCCGCTGCTCGACGAGCTCACCGACACCGCGACCTCGGTGGGCGCTGTGAACACGGTCCTCTTCCGCGATGACGGACGGCGCGTGGGCGACAACACCGACATCCCCGGCATGGTCGCGGCCCTGCGGGAGTGCGGCGTCGTCCGGGTCGAGTCGGCGGCCGTGCTCGGCGCCGGGGCGACCGCCTCCTCCGCGCTCGCGGCCCTGTCCCATATCTGCACGGGAGAGGTGACCGCGTACGTACGCGGCGCCGCCCGCGCCGCGGAGATGCGCGGCTGGGGCGAACGCCTGGGCGTGGACGTCCGTACGGCGCCGTGGTCGGACGCCGCAGGGGCGCTCGGGGCGCCGCTGGTCATCGCGACGACCCCGGCCGGCGCCACCGACATGCTGGCCGGGCACGTGCCCGACCGGCCCGGCACGCTCTTCGACGTGCTGTACGAGCCGTGGCCCACGCCGCTGGCCGCCGCCTGGTCCGGCTCCGGCGGCACCGTCGTCGGCGGCCTCGACCTGCTGGTCCATCAGGCGGTGCTCCAGGTGGAGCGGATGACGGGCCGTGCCCCCGCGCCGCTGGCCGCGATGCGCGCCGCGGGCGAGCAGGCACTCGCCGCCCGGACGGCTCAGGGTCTGTCCGGTCTCCGGACGGGGCCCCGTCCGGCCCCCCGGACGTGACAGGATCGGGGCAGGCAGACATCGCGCCGCAGGCGCTGGACCGAGGAGCACCGTTGAGCAGGTTGCGCTGGCTGACGGCGGGGGAATCGCACGGCCCCGCACTCGTGGCGACGCTGGAGGGACTGCCCGCGGGCGTGCCCATCACGACAGAGATGGTGGCGGACGCGCTGGCGCGCAGGCGGCTGGGTTACGGCCGCGGCGCGCGCATGAAGTTCGAGCGCGACGAGGTCACGTTCCTGGGCGGCGTCCGGCACGGCCTCACCCTGGGATCGCCGGTGGCCGTGATGGTGGGGAACACCGAGTGGCCCAAGTGGGAGCAGGTCATGTCCGCCGACCCGGTGGACCCGGCCGAACTGGCCGCCCTGGCGCGGAACGCGCCGCTGACCCGCCCCCGCCCCGGCCACGCGGATCTGGCCGGTATGCAGAAGTACGGTTTCGACGAGGCCCGGCCGATCCTGGAGCGGGCCTCCGCGCGGGAGACCGCGGCCCGGGTGGCGCTGGGCACGGTCGCCCGCTCCTATCTCAGGGAGACGGCCGGCGTCGAGATCCTTTCGCACGTCGTCGAGTTGGGCGGCGCCGCGGCACCGCCGGACGTCCTCCCGGTGCCCGGTGACGTCGAGAAGCTCGACGCGGACCCGGTGCGCTGCCTGGACGCCGACGCGAGTACCGCGATGGTCGCCGTGATCGACCAGGCGCACAAGGACGGCGACACCCTCGGCGGAGTCGTCGAGGTGCTGGCCCACGGAGTGCCGGTGGGGCTGGGCTCGCACGTCCACTGGGACCGGCGGCTGGACGCGCGGCTCGCGGGCGCGCTGATGGGCATCCAGGCGATCAAGGGCGTCGAGGTCGGCGACGGCTTCGGTCTGGCCCGGGTGCCCGGCTCCCAGGCCCATGACGAGATCCTCGCGACGGACGAGGGCGTGCGGCGCGCGTCCGGGCGCTCCGGTGGCACCGAGGGCGGCCTGAGTACCGGTGAACTCCTGCGCGTACGGGCCGCGATGAAGCCGATCGCCACCGTGCCGCACGCGCTGGCGACCGTCGATGTGGCCACCGGCGAAGCGACGCGGGCGCACCATCAGCGTTCGGACGTGTGCGCGGTCCCGGCCGCCGGGATCGTCGCCGAGGCGATGGTGGCCCTGGTGCTGGCCGACGCGGTGGCGGAGAAGTTCGGCGGGGACAGCGTCCGGGAGACCAGGCGCAATGTCACCGGCTATCTCGATGCCATGGAGATCCGGTGACCGGCCCCGGCCCCGGCCCCGTCGTCGTACTGGTCGGCCCGCCGGGCGCGGGGAAGTCCACCGTCGGCGCACTGCTTGCCGAACGGCTCGGCACTGCCTACCGCGACACCGACGCCGACATCGTCGAGGCGGCGGGCAAGCCGATCGCGGAGATCTTCTTCGACGAGGGCGAGCCGCACTTCCGCGAGCTGGAGCAGGCGGCGGTGCGCGCAGCCCTCGCCGACCACCGAGGCGTGCTGTCCCTGGGCGGCGGCGCGATCCTGGCTCCGGTGACCCGCGGGCTGCTGGCCGGACTTCCGGTTGCCTTCTTGGACATGGACGTCGCCGAGGCAGTCAGACGGGTCGGCCTGGACGCCCCGCGTCCGCTGCTGACGGTCAATCCGCGCAAGCAGTGGCGCGCGCTCATGGACGAGCGGCGGCCGCTCTACACCGAGGTCGCCCGCGCGGTCGTCAGCACGGACGGCCGCACACCCCCTGAGGTCGCCCAGGCGGTCCTCGACGCATTGGAGCTGGAGCAGCGATGACAGAGGTGACCGGGAAGACCGGCGGGGCCCACACCAGGATCACCGTCGGCGCCGGCGGCAGCGTGGGCAGCGATCCGTACGACGTGGTCATCGGCCGTCAGCTGCTGGGCGAGCTGCCCCGGTTGATCGGCAGCGGTGCCCAGCGGGTCGCGGTGCTCCACCCGGAGGCGCTCGCCGAGACGGGCGAGGTGCTGCGCGCGGATCTGGCCGAGCAGGGCTACCAGGCCGTCGCCGTCCAGCTGCCGAACGCCGAGGAGTCCAAGACGGTCGAGGTCGCCGCCTACTGCTGGAAGGCGCTGGGCCAGACCGGGTTCACCCGTACGGATGTCATCGTGGGCGTCGGGGGCGGCGCCACCACCGACGTGGCGGGCTTCGTGGCGGCGACCTGGCTGCGCGGGGTGCGCTGGATCGCCGTGCCCACCACCGTGCTGGGCATGGTGGACGCGGCGGTCGGCGGCAAGACCGGCATCAACACCGCCGAGGGCAAGAACCTGGTGGGCGCCTTCCATCCGCCCGCCGGTGTGCTGTGCGACCTCGCGGCCCTGGAGTCTCTCGGCGTGCACGACTACGTCAGCGGTCTGGCGGAGATCATCAAGGCCGGATTCATCTCCGACCCGGCGATCCTGGACTTGATCGAGAGGGACCCGGAGGCCGCCCGCAACCCGGGCGGCCCCGCCACCGCGGAGCTGATCGAACGCTCCGTCAGGGTGAAGGCGAAGGTCGTCTCCGCCGACCTGAAGGAGTCGGGCCTGCGGGAGATCCTCAACTACGGCCACACTCTCGCCCATGCGATCGAGAAGAACGAGCGCTACAACTGGCGGCACGGCGCCGCCGTTTCCGTCGGCATGGTCTTCGCCGCCGAACTGGGCCGCATCGCCGGGCGTCTGGACGACGCCACCGCCGACCGGCACCGGGCCGTACTGAAGTCCGTCGGCCTGCCGGTCACTTACCGCGGCGACCAGTGGCCCAAGCTGCTGGAGACGATGAAGGTCGACAAGAAGTCCCGCGGTGACATGCTGCGCTTCATCGTGCTGGACGGGCTGGCCAAGCCCGCCGTGCTGGAGGGTCCGGACCCGGCGATGCTGCTCGCGGCGCACGCGGAGATCGCCGAGTGAGCGCTCGCAAAGTCCTCGTGCTCAACGGGCCCAACCTGGGGCGGCTGGGCTCCCGCGAGCCCGACGTGTACGGGTCCACCTCCTACACGGGACTGGTCCAGCGCTGCACGGCACTCGGCGCGGAGCTCGGCTTCGAGGCCGAGGTCCGCGAGACCAACGACGAGGGGGAGATGATCCGCTGGCTGCACGAGGCGGCGGACGGCTCGATCCCGGTCGTGCTCAACCCCGGCGCGTTCACCCACTACTCCTACGGGATGCGCGATGCCGCCGCCCAGCGCACCGCGCCGCTGATCGAGGTGCACATCTCGAACCCGTACACGAGGGAGGAGTTCCGCCACACCTCGGTGGTCGCCGCCGTGGCCAGCGGGACGATCGCGGGCTTCGGTATCGGTTCGTACCTGCTGGCCCTGCGCGCGCTCGCGGACGAACCGACCGGTTGAACCGGCTGATGGGCTGAGAACGGGTGGGGGTCCACCCGGGCACTCGGCGACCGCCCAGGACGTTCACACTCGGGCGGGCAGGGAAGGTAGCCTACCGTTCGGTACGCACCAGCACACAGCACACGGCAGCGGAGTGGGGAGCGGATGCAGCAGTACGGGGCGCGGCAGCCTTCACTTCCACCGGCGCAGCCTCTCGGGGCGCACGCCCACGGGCAGCACGCCCCGCATCCGGGCCAAGGACCAGCGCCGTTTCCCGCACCCGGTACCGCACCGCCGTCAGCGCCCCCGGCGCCGGGCTGGTCGGGCGGGCAGGGGCTGCCGGGCCAGCCCGTCGAGACCGCCACCACGGGGCACATTCAGCTGCCCCCGGGCGCACCGGTGGAGATACCCGGTCCGGGCCCCGATCCCGCGCATCCGGACGGCACCCGCGCCGCCGTCGCCGTGCTCCTGATCGGAGCGGCCGGGGCGGGCAAGACCACGGTGGCCAAGTACTGGGCGGAGCGGCGGGCCGTGCCCACCGCGCACATCAGCCTGGACGACGTACGCGAGTGGGTGCGCTCCGGCTTCGCCGATCCGCAGACGGGCTGGAACGACCATTCGGAGGCGCAGTACCGGCTCGCCCGCCGCACCTGCGGCTTCTCCGCGCGCAACTTCCTGGCCAACGGCATCTCCTGCATCCTGGACGACGCGGTCTTCCCGGACCGGCCGGTCATCGGGCTCGGAGGCTGGAAGCGGCATGTGGGGCCGGGCCTGATCCCGGTGGTGCTGCTGCCCGGCCTGGAGATCGTGCTCGAACGCAACGCCGCCCGTTCCGGCAACCGCCGCCTCTCCGACGAGGAGGTCGCCCGTATCCACGGCCGGATGGCCGGCTGGTACGGCTCCGGCCTGCCGATCATCGACAACTCCCGGCACGACGTCGCCACCACGGCCCGGATGCTCGACGACGTGGTGGGCCGCAGCCTGACCAGCCCGCCGAACTGGTAGCCGCGCCACCGGGCCCCGCTTCCGCCGCGCCGGGCCCGGGGCTCCCCGGCGGGCGACACGCGACCCGCCCAGCCCTTTCGCACGGCCGCAGGGCGCCGGGGACCGTAAGCTCGGCCTCATGTCCGACGTGCACGTCTCCCGCCGCGCGCGGTTGCGCGAACGCTGCGCGGCACACGGCAGCGGCGCGGCGAGCGCGGTGCTGGTCACTCGGCCCGCGAACATCCGCTATCTGACCGGTGGTGCCCCGCCGCCCGCCGCCCTGCTGCTGACGCCCGACGGCCGGGACACGTTGCTCGGCCCGCCGCTGGCGACTCGGGCCGAGACGGCTCCGGGCTCCTGGGGGAACGTCTCCAGCGACGGGCCGCTGCACAACTGCCCGCTCCCGCCGGGCGAGGACGACCCGGCGCTCACCGCGACCGGCCTCGCCGTCGCCGCGGGCGCCGACTCCCTCGCGCTGGAGGAGCACCATCTGACCATCGCACGCTACCGGGCGCTGGCCGCCGCCGCCCCGGGCCTGCGCCTGACCGGTCTGGGCTGTGCGGTCGAGCAGCAGCGGCTGGTCAAGGACGAGGAGGAGATCTCCGCGCTGCGCACCGCCGCCGAGATGACGGACCAGGCGCTGGGCGAACTGCTCGAATCCATCCTCGTCGGCCGTACCGAGCGCCATCTCGCGCTGGAGCTGGAGCGCCGCCTCATCGACCACGGGGCGGACGGCCCGGCCTTCCCGACTTCGGTGGGGACGGGCGGCAATGCGGGCATCTCCGGACATCAGCCCACGGACCTGCGGGTGGAGGAGGGAGATTTTCTCTCCGTGTGCCTGGGCGCCCGCTATCGCGGCTACCGCTGCCAGATCGGCCGTACGTTCGTCATCGGCACGGCCCCGGCGGACTGGCAGATCGACCTCTACGACCTCGTCTTCGCCGCTCAGAGGGCCGGACGGGAGGCGCTCGCGCCCGGGGCCGCCTACCACGAGGTGGACCGTGCGGCCCGGCAGCCACTGGACGCGGCGGGGTACGGTGTGGCGCTGGCGGCACGCATGGGCCACGGTGTGGGACTGGAAATCGGTGAGGACCCGCAGCTGACACCTGCGGCCATGGGTAAACTGGACGCTTGTGTGCCGGTCACCGTCGAACCGGGAGTTCACCTCCCAGGGCGCGGCGGGGTCCGGATCGATGACACGCTCGTCGTCCGCCCGCAGGCGGACGGCGGACCCGAGCTACTCACCATCACGACCAAGGAGCTGCTCGCACTCTGACCATGGGGCTGCGGATCCTGGTCTCGCAGCAGCAGTCTCAGGAGATTCCGCAACCGTGGCTTCCACGAACGACCTCAAGAACGGCATGGTGCTCAAGCTCGACGGCGACCAGCTCTGGTCCGTAGTCGAATTCCAGCACGTCAAGCCCGGTAAGGGCCCCGCCTTCGTCCGCACCAAGCTGAAGAACGTGCTCTCCGGCAAGACGGTCGACAAGACCTTCAACGCCGGCACCAAGGTCGAGACGGCCACAGTGGACCGACGCGGCATGCAGTTCTCGTACATGGACGGCGACTACTTCGTCTTCATGGACCTGGACACCTATGACCAGGTCCACATCACCCGCGAGATCGTCGGCGACGCGGCCAACTACCTCATCGAGGGGTTCGAGGCGACGGTGGCCATGTATCTGGGCAACCCGCTCTTCGTCGAGCTGCCCGCAGCGGTCGAGCTGGTGATCGAGCACACCGAGCCCGGCGTGCAGGGTGACCGCTCGACCGGAGGTTCCAAGCCCGCGCGGCTGGAGACCGGTTACGAGGTCGGCGTGCCGCTGTTCATCACCACCGGTGAGAAGATCAAGGTCGACACCCGCTCCGGCGAGTATCTCGGCCGGGTGAACAACTAACCGTGGCCGCCCGCAGCAAGGCGCGGAAGCGCGCCTTCCAGATCCTGTTCGAGGCCGATCAGCGCGGCAGCACCGTGACTGACGTCCTCGCCGACTGGATCCGGCATGCGAGAACAGACGATCGGCAACCGCCGGTCGGTGAGTACACGATGGATCTCGTCGAGGGGTACGCGGAGCACACGGACCGCATCGACGAGTTGCTCGCCACCTATGCGGTGGGCTGGACGCTCGACCGGATGCCGGTCGTGGACCGCAGCATTCTGCGGCTCGGCGCCTACGAACTGATCTGGGCGGACGACATCCCCGACGCCGTGGTGCTCGACGAGGCCGTGCAACTCGCCAGGGAGTTCTCCACGGACGACTCGCCTGCCTTCATCAACGGCCTGCTCGGTCGGCTGAAGGAACTCAAGCCGAGCCTGCGGCGCTGACCGGTAGCGAGCGAGGTCCGGGACGCCATGCGTCCCGGACCCGTCGCGTCAGGCGTCCTCGTGCGATACCGCCCGGCGGGCGTCCGCGTCGAGCACTCCCCAGCTGATGAGCTGCTCGGTCAGCACCGAAGGCGACTGGTCGTAGATCACGGCCAGCGTCCGCAGGTCGTCCTGGCGGATTGAGAGGACCTTGCCGTTGTAATCGCCGCGCTGGCTCTGGATGGTCGCCGCGTAACGCTGCAGCGGGCCCGCCTTCTCGGCCGGCACATGGGCCAGCCGCTCCAGGTCGAGCACGAGCTTCGGCGGTGGCTCTGCGGCGCCGCCCGGCGTGGTGCCCGGCAGCAGCTCCTGCACCGGCACGCCGTAGAAGTCGGCAAGCTCGGCGAGGCGCTGCACGGTGACCGCACGGTCGCCGCGCTCGTAGGAGCCGACGACAACGGCCTTCCAACGGCCCTGGGACTTCTCCTCGACACCATGAAGGGAGAGGCCCTGCTGGGTGCGGATGGCGCGGAGCTTTGCTCCGAGCTGTTTGGCGTATTCGCTGGACATAAGGCTCCCGGACGACGTCGTGGTAACTCACTGTGAGATTACGCAGCGTAATGTGTGCCGTCAAGCCGAACGGTCCTTCCTGCCTCCGATCAGGTCTAATGATGGGAGTTACGGAGCGCACGGGCTGTCCTGCTACTGTGGGCGCGCAAGATTCCGACGTCCTTTAAGACCGTCCCGTGAGACGGAGAAGGAGGTCCGTTCTCCCATGGACAACGGCGACAACAGCGACACCGACCGGCACGGCGACGACCGCGATCCCAGCGGGGAAGCCGCGGCGGCAGGCCCGGCCCGCCCCGTACTGGAGGCGCCGGACATCAAGCGGGTCCTGACCCGCATCGCCCACGAGATCGTCGAACGCGCCAAGGGCGCCGATGACGTGGTGCTCCTCGGCATTCCGACCCGCGGCGTCTTCCTCGCCCGCCGGCTGGCCGCCAAGCTCGACGAGATCACCGGCCGTACGGTCCCCGTCGGCTCGCTCGACATCACCATGTACCGCGACGACCTGCGTATGAAGCCCGCCCGTGCGCTGGCCCGTACCGAGATCCCGGCCGACGGGGTCGACGGCCGGCTCGTGGTCCTCGTCGACGACGTGCTCTTCTCCGGCCGCACCATCCGCGCCGCCCTCGACGCCCTCGGCGACATCGGCAGACCACGCGCCGTGCAGCTCGCCGTACTCGTCGACCGAGGCCACCGCGAGCTGCCGATCCGCGCCGACTACGTCGGCAAGAACCTCCCCACCTCGCTGCGCGAGACGGTCAAGGTCCGGCTCACCGAGGAGGACGGCCGCGACGGCGTGCTGCTGGGCGCCCGCCGGACCGACCCCTCGGGCGACCGCTGACACCTGGCGTGGGCGGGAGCGGCGGAGCGTCCGTACGCCCGGCCGCGTCCGTAGCTCTCCGCGCCTGCCCGGCACACCCCGGCATGCCTCCCTCCGGCCTGGCCGGGGCCGCATGCAAAGCCCCTCCACCACCCACGTGAGGCATCAGATGAAGCGTCACCTCATCTCGGCCGCCGACCTGACCCGGGACGACGCCGTCCTCATCCTCGACACCGCCGAGGAGATGGCCCGGGTCGCCGACCGGCCGATCAAGAAGCTGCCGACCCTGCGGGGCCGTACCGTCGTGAACCTGTTCTACGAGGACTCCACCCGTACCAGGATCTCCTTCGAGGCGGCGGCGAAGCGGCTCTCCGCGGACGTCATCAACTTCTCCGCCAAGGGCTCCTCCGTCTCCAAGGGCGAGTCACTCAAGGACACCGCGCTCACGCTGGAGGCGATGGGGGCCGACGCCGTCGTCATCCGGCACCCCGACTCGGGCGCCCCGCACCGGCTGGCCACCTCGGGCTGGATCGGCGGCTCGGTGCTCAACGCGGGCGACGGCACACACGAGCACCCCACCCAGGCGCTGCTCGACGCCTTCACCATGCGCCGCCGCTTCACCGGCTCCGGCGGCGGCTCCGGCAGCCCCGGCGGCGGTACCGGCCGGGATCTGTCCGGGCGGCACATCACGATCGTCGGCGACATCCTGCACAGCCGGGTGGCCCGCTCCAACGTGCACCTGCTGAGCACCCTCGGTGCCGAGGTCACCCTCGTCGCCCCGCCCACGCTGGTGCCCGTCGGGGTGGGGAGCTGGCCGTGCGAGGTCACCTACGACCTGGACTCCGTCCTCGCCAAATCCGACGCGGTCATGATGCTGCGCGTGCAGCGCGAGCGGATGAAGGACGCCTTCTTCCCGACCGAGCGCGAGTACGCCCGCCGCTATGGACTGGACGGCGAGCGGATGTCCCGGATGCCCGCGCACGCCCTGGTGATGCACCCGGGACCGATGAACCGCGGCATGGAGATCACCGCCGAGGTCGCCGACTCGCCGCGCTGCACCGCCGTCGAGCAGGTGACCAACGGCGTCAGCATCCGGATGGCCGCGCTCTACCTGCTGCTGGGCGGCAGCGAGCCCGCCGTCAGCCCCCGCCCCGACACGCCCCGTACTGAGGAGAACGACCGATGAGCAGAACTCTGATCCGCGGTGCGCAGATCCTCGGCGGCGCACCCCGGGACGTGCTGATCGACGGCGAGACCATCGCCTCCGTCGGCGGCAGCACCAGCACCGGCAGCCGGCCGGATGACGCCGGTGCCCAGGTGATCGACGCGGACGGCCTGATCCTGCTTCCCGGCCTGGTCGACCTCCACACCCATCTGCGCGAGCCGGGCCGGGAGGACTCCGAGACGGTCCTCACCGGTACCCGCGCCGCCGCACGCGGCGGCTTCACCGCCGTGCACGCCATGGCCAACACGTTCCCGGTCGCCGACACCGCCGGTGTCGTCGAACAGGTCTGGCGGCTCGGCCGCGAGTCCGGCTACTGCGACGTCCAGCCCGTCGGGGCCGTCACCGTCGGGCTGGCGGGCAGGCAGCTCGCGGAGCTCGGCGCCATGCACGAGTCGGCCGCCGCCGTCCGGGTCTTCTCCGACGACGGCAAGTGCGTCGACGATGCCGTGATCATGCGCCGGGCGCTGGAGTACGTGAAGGCGTTCGACGGCGTCATCGCCCAGCACGCCCAGGAGCCCCGGCTCACCGAGGGCGCCCAGATGAACGAGGGCATCGTCTCCGCCGAGCTCGGCCTCGGCGGCTGGCCCGCCGTCGCCGAGGAGTCGGTGATCTCCCGCGACGTCCTGCTCGCCGCCCATGTGGGCTCCCGCGTGCACATCTGCCACCTCTCCACGGCGGGCTCCGTGGAGATCGTCCGCTGGGCCAAGTCCAAGGGCTGGCGCGTCACCGCCGAGGTCACCCCGCACCACCTGCTGCTCACCGACGAACTGGTGCGCACCTACGACCCCGTCTACAAGGTGAATCCGCCGCTGCGCACCGAGGCGGACGTGCTCGCACTGCGCGAAGCCCTCGCGGACGGCACCATCGACTGTGTGGCTACCGACCACGCTCCGCACCCGCACGAGGACAAGGACTGCGAGTGGGGCGCGGCCGCCATGGGCATGGTGGGCCTGGAGACGGCGCTGTCCGTCGTCCAGCACACCATGGTCGACACCGGGCTGCTGGACTGGTCCCAGGTCGCCGACCGGATGTCCGCGCGCCCCGCAGCCATCGGCCGGCTCGCGGGCCACGGCCGCCCCGTCTCAGCCGGTGAGCCCGCCAACCTCACTCTGGTCGACCCCGCATACCGTGGAGAGGTGGACCCCGCGGGCTTCGTCTCCCGCAGCCGCAACACCCCCTACGCGGGCCGTGAGCTGCCGGGACGCGTCACCCACACCTTCCTGCGGGGATCGGCGACGGTCGTGGACGGGAAACTGACGTGAATCACCTCATCAAGCTGGCCGCGCAACACCCGCTGGCCGCGGAGAAGAAGTCCCAGGAGGTCACCGACTGGGCCGCCCGGATCAGCTGGGTGATAGCCCTGGTGCTCTTCGTCGCCCTCCTGTACTGGCTGATGCGCCAGGGCTGGAAGTGGCGCGGCACCCTCCAGAGCGATCTGCCCGAGCTGCCCGGCCTGCCCGCCGAGGCGCCCGCGCCCGGCGCGGTCCGGCTGAGTATGACCGGCCGCTACCACGGCTCCACCACCGCCGGGCAGTGGCTCGACAGGGTCGTCGCGCACGGCCTGGGCGTCCGCAGCCGGGTCGAGCTGACCCTCACCGACGACGGCCTGGAGGTCGTACGTCCGGGCACCGAGGACTTCTTCGTCCCGGCCGGGCAACTGCGCGGCGCCCGTCTGGACAAGGGCATCGCGGGCAAGGTCCTGACCGAGGGCGGCCTGCTGGTGATCACCTGGGAGCACGGCACCCGTCAGCTCGACTCCGGCTTCCGCTCCGACCAAGCCGCCGATCACACCGCCTGGGTGGAGGCGATCGGCACACTCGCCGGCGACACCGGCGTCGCCGCCCCGCACGATCAGGAAGGTGCACGATGACGACCTCCGCAGGAGCCCGCAGGGCTCCGGCAGCACTCGTACTGGAGGACGGGCGGGTCTTCCACGGCCACGCCTACGGGGCGGTCGGCGAGACCTTCGGTGAGGCCGTCTTCAACACCGGGATGACCGGCTACCAGGAGACCCTGACCGATCCCTCCTACCACCGCCAGGTGGTGGTCATGACCTCGCCGCACATCGGCAACACCGGGGTGAACGACGAGGACGCGGAGTCGCCGCGGATCTGGGTCGCCGGCTATGTCGTGCGCGACCCCTCCCGCCTCTCCTCCAACTGGCGAGCGACCCGCGGCCTCGGCCAGGAACTGGCGGACCAGGGCGTCGTCGGCATCAGCGGCATCGACACCCGCGCGCTCACCCGCCATCTGCGCGACCGCGGCGCCATGCGCGTCGGCATCTTCTCCGGCCCCGCTCTTGGCACGGCCGACGGCGGCGCGCCGGCAGGGGACGCCGCCCTGCTGGCCCGGGTGCGGGAAGCGCCGGGGATGCAGGGCGCGGACCTGTACGGCGAGGTGGCCACCACCGAGCCGTACGTCGTCCCGGCAGTCGGGGAGAAGCGTTTCACCGTCGCCGCCGTCGACCTCGGAATCAAGGGCATGACCCCGCACCGGATGGCCGAGCGCGGCATCGAGGTGCACGTCCTGCCCGCGCGAGCCACCCTGGAGGACGTGTACGCGGTCCGTCCGGACGGTGTGTTCTTCTCCAACGGCCCCGGCGACCCCGCCACCGCCGAACACCCCGTCGCCCTCATGCGCGGCGTGCTGGAACGCGGCACACCGCTGTTCGGCATCTGCTTCGGGAACCAGATCCTCGGCCGCGCCCTCGGGTTCGGCACCTTCAAGCTGAAGTACGGCCACCGCGGCATCAACCAGCCGGTTCAGGACCGCGCCACGGGCAAGGTGGAGATCACGGCGCACAACCACGGCTTCGCCGTCGACGCGCCGCTGGACACCGTGAGTGAGACCCCGTACGGCCGGGCCGAGGTCTCGCACGTCTGCCTGAACGACAACGTCGTCGAAGGGCTGCGGCTGCTCGACCGGCCGGCCTTCAGCGTCCAGTACCACCCCGAGGCCGCCGCCGGTCCCCACGACGCCGCCTATCTGTTCGACCGCTTCGTCGCCCTCATGCGCGACGGTCGCCCGCACCACGATCCGCTCCGGGAGGGCCAGCGTGCCTAAGCGCACTGATATCGAGTCCGTTCTGGTCATCGGCTCCGGCCCGATCGTCATCGGCCAGGCCGCCGAGTTCGACTACTCCGGTACCCAGGCGTGCCGCGTCCTGAAGGCCGAGGGCCTGCGGGTCATCCTTGTGAACTCCAACCCGGCCACGATCATGACCGATCCGGAGATCGCCGACGCCACCTACGTCGAGCCGATCACCCCGGAGTTCGTGGAGCGGATCATCGCCCGCGAACGCCCCGACGCGCTGCTGCCCACCCTGGGCGGTCAGACGGCGCTGAACGCGGCGATCGCACTGCACGAGGCGGGCACCCTGGAGGCGTACGGGGTGGAGATGATCGGCGCCAACGTCGAAGCGATCAACAAGGGCGAGGACCGAGACCAGTTCAAGGACGTCGTGGCCGCCGTCAAGGAGCGCACCGGCCACGGCGAGTCCGCCCGCTCCGTCATCTGCCACTCCATGGACGACATCCTCGCCGGTGTCCAGGAGCTCGGCGGCTACCCCGTGGTGGTGCGCCCCTCCTTCACCATGGGCGGCGCGGGCTCGGGCTTCGCGCACGACGAGGACGAGCTGCGGCGGATCGCGGGCCAGGGCCTGACCCTCTCGCCGACCACCGAGGTACTGCTGGAGGAGTCCATCCTGGGGTGGAAGGAGTACGAGCTGGAGCTGATGCGCGACCGGCACGACAACGTCGTCGTCGTCTGCTCCATCGAGAACTTCGACCCGATGGGCGTGCACACCGGCGACTCGATCACCGTGGCCCCGGCGATGACGCTCACCGACCGCGAGTACCAGCTCCTGCGGGACGTGGGCATCGCCGTCATCCGCGAGGTCGGCGTCGACACGGGGGGCTGCAACATCCAGTTCGCGGTCAACCCCGACGACGGCCGGATCATCGTCATCGAGATGAACCCGCGCGTCTCCCGGTCGTCCGCTCTCGCCTCCAAGGCCACCGGCTTCCCGATCGCCAAGATCGCCGCCCGGCTGGCCGTGGGATACACGCTCGACGAGATCCCCAACGACATCACCGAGAAGACCCCGGCCTCCTTCGAGCCCACCCTCGACTACGTGGTCGTCAAGGCACCCCGGTTCGCCTTCGAGAAGTTCCCCGCCGCCGACTCCACGCTGACGACGACGATGAAGTCGGTGGGCGAGGCGATGGCGATCGGCCGCAACTTCCCCGAGGCGCTGCAGAAGGCGCTGCGCTCGCTGGAACGGAAGGGCTCGCAGTTCGACTTCACCACCGAGCCGGGTGACCTGGGAGGCAAGGCGGCGCTGCTGGCACGCGCGGCCCGTCCCACCGAGGGCCGGATCAACACGGCGATGGCCGCCATCCGGGCCGGAGCCACCGCGGAGGAGATCTTCGCCGCTTCGAAGATCGATCCGTGGTTCACCGACCAGCTCTTCCTCATCAAGGAGATCGCCGACGAGCTGGCCTCGGCCGCGCTCCTGGACGCCGGACTGCTGGCCGAGGCCAAGCGCCACGGCTTCTCCGACCAACAGATCGCCGGTATCCGCGGCCTCCGCGAGGACGTGGTGCGCGAGGTCCGGCAAGCGCTGGGCGTACGCCCGGTCTACAAGACGGTCGACACCTGTGCGGCCGAGTTCGCCGCCCGCACCCCCTACTTCTACTCCTCCTACGACCAGGAGACCGAGGTCGCCCCGCGGGAGAGGCCGGCGGTGATCATCCTCGGCTCGGGCCCCAACCGGATCGGCCAGGGCATCGAGTTCGACTACTCCTGTGTGCACGCCTCCCTCGCCCTGAGCGACGCGGGCTACGAGACGGTGATGGTCAACTGCAACCCGGAGACCGTCTCCACCGACTACGACACCTCCGACCGGCTCTACTTCGAGCCGCTCACCCTGGAGGACGTGCTGGAGATCGTGCACGCCGAACGTCAGGCCGGTCCGGTGGCGGGCGTCCTGGTGCAGCTGGGCGGACAGACCCCGCTGGGCCTGGCCCAGGCGCTCAAGGACAACGGCGTACCCATCGTCGGCACCTCCCCGGAAGCCATCCACCTGGCGGAGGAGCGCGGCGCGTTCGGCCGGGTACTGGAGAAGGCCGGACTGCCCGCCCCCAAGTACGGCACCGCCTACTCCTTCGACGAGGCACGGCACACCGCCGCCGGAATCGGCTACCCGGTCATGGTCCGCCCCTCCTACGTACTGGGCGGGCGCGGAATGGAGATCGTCTACGACGAGCCCTCGCTGGAGGAGTACCTCACCCGGCACGCCGGCCTCATCTCCGAGCACCCGGTCCTGATCGACCGCTTCCTCGACGACGCCATCGAGATCGACGTGGACGCGCTCTACGACGGCCAGGAGCTGTACCTCGGCGGCGTCATGGAGCACATCGAGGAGGCCGGAATCCACTCCGGCGACTCCGCCTGCGCGCTGCCCCCCATCACCCTGGGCGGCTACGACATCAAGCGGCTGCGCGCCTCCACGGAGGCCATCGCCGACGGGGTGGGGGTGCGCGGACTGATCAACATCCAGTTCGCCATGGCCGGGGACATCCTCTACGTGCTGGAGGCCAACCCCCGCGCCTCCCGCACCGTGCCCTTCACCTCCAAGGCCACCGCCGTCCCGCTGGCGAAGGCCGCCGCCCGTATCTCCCTGGGCGCCACCGTCGCCGAACTGCGTGCCGAGGGCATGCTCCCGGCCACCGGTGACGGAGGCACCCTGCCGCTGGACGCGCCGATCTCCGTCAAGGAGGCCGTGATGCCCTGGAACCGCTTCCGCGACGTACACGGACACGGCGTGGACACCATCCTGGGCCCCGAGATGCGCTCCACCGGCGAGGTCATGGGCATCGACACCGTCTTCGGCACCGCCTACGCCAAGTCGCAGGCCGCCGCCTACGGTGCGCTGCCCACCAAGGGCCGCGCCTTCATCTCGGTCGCCAACCGCGACAAGCGCTCCATGATCTTCCCCGCCCGCGAGCTGGTCGCCATGGGCTTCGAGCTCCTGGCCACCTCCGGCACCGCCGAGGTACTCCAGCGCAACGGCATCAACGCCACCACCGTCCGCAAGAACAGCCAGGGCGAAGGCCCGAACGGAGAGAAGACGATCGTCCAGCTCATCCACGACGGGCAGGTAGACCTCATCGTCAACACCCCCTACGGCACCAGCGGACGCCTGGACGGCTACGACATCCGCACTGCCTCGGTCGCCCGCTCCATCCCCTGCCTCACCACCGTCCAGGCACTCGCCGCGGCGGTGCAGGGCATCGAGGCGCTCACCCGCGGCGAGGTCGGCGTCCGCTCGCTCCAGGAACACGCCCGGCATCTGACCGCGGCGCGCGAGGGATGAGGCGGCCGGCAACCGTGTACAGCTACCTCTTCCGGGTGATCCTGCGGCGGCTCGACCCCGAGCGCGCCCACCATCTCGCCGTCTCCCTCATCCGGGCGGTCGCCCGGATCCCGGTGCTGCGCACCTTCGTGGCGGCCGTCCTCGCGCCCCGCTACCGGGAGCTGCGGACGGAGGCACTGGGCCTGCGGATGCACGGGCCGTTCGGTCTCGCGGCGGGCTTCGACAAGAACGCCACCGCCGTGGACGGCATGGCGATGCTCGGCTTCGACCACGTGGAGGTCGGCACCGTCACCGCCCAGGGCCAGAGCGGCAACCCCCGCCAACGGCTCTTCCGGCTGACGCCGGACCGCGCGCTGATCAACCGCATGGGCTTCAACAACGAGGGCTCCGCCGCCGTCGCCGACCGGCTCGCGGCCCGCCGCCGGACTCATGGGGGGCCCGCCTTCCGGGCGACGGTCGGCGTCAACATCGGCAAGACGAAGGCGGTGGCCGAGGACGGAGCCATCGCCGACTACGTCACCTCGGCCGAGCGGCTCGCCCCGTACGCCGACTACCTCGTCGTCAACGTCTCCTCGCCCAACACCCCCGGGCTGCGTGACCTCCAGGCCGTCGGGGTGCTGCGACCGCTGCTGCGTTCCGTACGGGATGCGGCGGACCGCGCCGTCCCCGGGCACCAGGTGCCGCTGCTCGTCAAGATCGCACCGGATCTCGCGGACGCGGACATCGACGCGGTCGCCGACCTCGCGGTGGAACTCGGACTCGACGGCATCATCGCCACCAACACCACCCTCGCCCGCGAAAGCCTCGGCCTGGTCTCCGGCCCGGAGCTGACGGGGGAGACCGGCGGCCTCTCGGGCGCCCCGCTCACGGAGCGCTCCCTCGAGGTGCTGCGGCGGCTGTACGGGCGCGTGGGCGGCCGGGTCACGCTGGTGGGCGTCGGCGGCATCGGCGACGCCGAGGACGCCTGGCAGCGCATCCTGGCGGGCGCGACGCTCGTACAGGGCTACAGCGCCTTCATCTACGAGGGCCCGCTGTGGTGCCGCGCCATGCACAAGGGGCTCGCCGCCCGCCTGCGGAGCAGCCCGTACACCACGCTCGCCGAGGCGGTCGGGGCCGAAGCCGGTCCGGCCGGAGCGGGCCAGCCTGGATCAGACCAGTTCGGATCAGACCAGTCCGGAGCCACCGGAGCCGATGGCCAGGAGGCCCGCGCATGAGCCAGGAAGAACACCTCGCACCGTTCGCCTTCGGAGCCCGGCTGCGGCAGGCGATGGACACGCGGGGGCCGCTGTGCGTCGGCATCGACCCGCACCCCGCGCTGCTGGCCGACTGGGGCCTCAACGACGACGTGGACGGCCTGGTGCGGTTCTGCCGTACGGTGGTGGAGGCGCTGGCCGACCGGGTCGCCGTGCTCAAGCCCCAGTCCGCCTTCTTCGAGCGCTTCGGCTCGCGCGGCATCGCCGCCCTGGAGAAGACCGTGGCGCACTCCCGCGACGCGGGCGCGCTGGTGCTGATGGACGCGAAGCGCGGTGACATCGGCTCGACGATGACCGCCTATGCGGATGCCTACCTCACCAAGGGCAGTCCGCTGTTCTCGGACGCGGTGACCGTCAGCCCCTTCCTGGGCTTCGGGTCGCTGCGGCCGGCGCTGGACGCGGCGCGGATTTCGGGTTCCGGTCTCTTCGTCCTCGCGCTCACCTCCAATCCGGAGGGGGCCGAGGTGCAACGCGCTGTCACGGACGACGGACGGCAGGTGGCACAGGTGCTGCTCGACCGTCTCCGGACGGAGAACGCGGGCGAGGAGCCGCTCGGCTCCTTCGGCGCGGTGGTCGGTGCGACGCTCGCGGAGGCCGGCGCGGATCTCGCCGTCAACGGCCCGCTGCTGGCCCCGGGCATCGGCGCGCAGGGTGCGGGTGCCGCGGATCTGCGCCGCGTGTTCGGCGGCGCCGTGGGGCAGGTGGTGCCGAGCGTGAGCCGCGGTGTCCTGCGGTACGGACCTACGGTCGCGGGCCTGCGGGAGGCGGCGCGGCGGCAGGCGGACGAGCTCGGCGAGGCACTCGGGCAGGTGTCCTGAGGTGGATAAGAGGGGCAGGGCGTCTCGTACTCGCGAGTATTGTCCTGATATGTCCGGGTCGATCGAGTCTGACCAGGACTTTTCCGCTGTTCTCGCTGACTCAGAGCCTGTAGACCGCTAGTCTCCGACGAGAGCACCGCGCCCTGCGCGTTGTTCGTTGCTCCGCAGGTGCGGGGCTACTAGGTTCCTCACGATCCATATCCGACCAGTTCGACATCCGAGGTGACGTAGGCGTGGCTCTTCCGCCCCTTACCCCTGAACAGCGCGCAGCCGCGCTCGAGAAGGCCGCCGCGGCTCGCCGGGAGCGCGCCGAGGTCAAGAATCGACTGAAGCACTCCGGCGCATCCCTGCACGAGGTCATCAAGCAGGGCCAGGAGAACGACGTCATCGGCAAGATGAAGGTCTCCGCCCTTCTCGAATCGCTGCCCGGCGTGGGCAAGGTCCGCGCCAAGCAGATCATGGAGCGGCTCGGCATCTCCGAGAGCCGCCGGGTGCGTGGGCTCGGCTCCAATCAGATCGCTGCCCTGGAGCGCGAGTTCGGCGGCGCCTCGGCCTGACGGTCCCGAGCACTGCCAGAAACCTGGATAATCGCTTCATGACTACTGCTGTCTCCCAGGGGGCAACCCCCGTCCCCCCGGAAGGACGCACGCGGCTGACCGTGCTCTCCGGCCCCTCAGGGGTCGGTAAGAGCACGGTCGTTGCGCATTTGCGCAAGGAGCATCCCGAGGTCTGGCTCTCGGTGTCCGCCACCACCCGCAGACCGAGGCCCGGCGAGCGGCACGGCGTGCACTACTTCTTCATGGACAACGAGGAGTTCGACAAGCTGATCGCCAACGGCGAGCTGCTGGAGTGGGCCGAGTTCGCGGGAAACCGCTACGGCACACCCCGGAAGGCCGTGACGGAGCGGCTGGAGGCGGGCGGGCAGGTGCTCCTGGAGATCGACCTCCAGGGCGCGCGGCTCGTCCGCGAGTCCATGCCGGACGCGCTGCTCGTCTTCCTCGCCCCGCCCAGCTGGGACGAACTGGTGCGGCGCCTCACCGGCCGCGGCACCGAGGCGCCCGAGGTGATCGAGCGACGCCTGACTGCCGCCCGCACGGAGCTCGCCGCCGAGCCCGAGTTCGACGTCACCCTGGTGAACACCTCGGTCGGGGAGGTCAGCGCGGAGCTGCTAGCCTTGATGCGGGCTGACGACTAGAAGTCCGCGGCAGCCTGATCACACTTGTCCACCTCCGGAAGGCAGAGCGTGTCCTCTTCCATCACGACACCCGAGGGCATCATCAACCCTCCGATTGATGAGCTGCTCGAAGCCACCGACTCGAAGTACAGCCTGGTGATCTACGCCGCCAAGCGGGCGCGCCAGATCAACGCGTACTACTCGCAGCTCGGCGAGGGTCTGCTGGAGTACGTCGGCCCGCTTGTGGACACTCACGTCCACGAGAAGCCGCTCTCCATCTCGCTCCGTGAGATCAACGCGGGTCTGCTGACCTCCGAAGCCATCGAGGCCCCGCCGCAGTAGTACCCACGGACACCACAGCGGTGAACGACGGGCCCGGCAGCGCGACTGCCGGGCCCGTGGTGTGTCATGGACGGCAGGGCCCGCAAACGGGCAGGGGCGGCACCAGGGGAGAGTCGAGCGATGGAAGACCGGGTCAGGGTCGTGCTGGGGGTGAGCGGTGGCATCGCCGCGTACAAGGCGTGCGAGCTGCTGCGCCGCTTTGTGGAGTCCGGCCACGACGTACGTGTGGTCCCCACCGAGTCCGCGCTCCACTTCGTCGGTGAGGCCACCTGGTCGGCGCTCTCCGGGCAGCCCGTCAGCACCCGGGTCTGGGAGAGTGTCCACGAGGTCCCGCATGTCCGGATCGGACAGGAAGCGGACCTGGTCGTGGTCGCCCCGGCGACCGCCGACCTGCTCGCGAAGGCCGCGCACGGACTAGCGGACGACCTGCTGACCAATACGCTGCTCACCGCACGCTGTCCTGTCCTCTTCGCACCTGCGATGCACACCGAGATGTGGGAGCACCCGGCCACCCGCGAGAACGTCGCCACACTGCGCCGCCGGGGCTGCCTCGTCATCGAACCCGCCGTCGGCCGTCTCACGGGCGTGGACACCGGCAAGGGCCGCCTTCCGGACCCTGGTGAGATCTTCGCGCTGAGCCGCCGGGTGCTGGCCCGGGGCGCGGCGGCGATGCCGCAGGCCGATCTCGCGGGGCGCCATGTCCTGGTCAGCGCGGGCGGCACTCGCGAGCCGCTGGACCCGGTGCGGTATCTGGGCAACCGTTCCTCGGGCAAACAGGGCTACGCCCTCGCCCGTACGGCCGCCGCCCGCGGGGCCAGGGTCACCCTCGTCGCCGCGAACGCGGCTCTGCCCGACCCCGCCGGGGTGGACGTGGTGCCCGTCGGCACCGCGGTGCAGTTGCGCGAGGCGATGCTGCGGGCCGCCCCCCAGGCGGACGCGGTGGTGATGGCCGCCGCCGTGGCTGATTTTCGCCCCTCCGTCTATCTGGCGGGGAAGATCAAGAAGCAGGACGGCCAGGAACCGCAGCCGATCACTCTCGTCCGCAACCCGGACATCCTGGCCGAACTCTCGACCGGCCGGGCAAAGGGCGGGCAGGTGGTGGTCGGCTTCGCCGCAGAGACCGACGACGTGCTCGCCAACGGGCGTGCCAAGCTCGCCCGCAAGGGCTGTGACCTGCTTGTCGTCAACGAGGTGGGGGAGCGGAAGACCTTCGGTTCGGAGGAGAACGAGGCCCTGGTACTCGGCGCGGACGGCAGCGAGACCCCCGTTCCGTACGGCCCGAAGGAGGCGCTCGCGGACACCGTCTGGGACTTGGTCCAGCAGCGTTTCCGACAGCTCCCGCACAGCGACTGAGACACCGCTTCCGCGCTCATCCGTGCGCCCCCGATATCACCCGCTATCCAGTGATTTAGAGGGTCACTGAAAGTCGTACGGAAACCGGTCACGCAGCTCACGGTCGTGTCGCAGTTCCCTGCGTCATGATTGGATGCAGGCGGAGATGGATAAACTGGCCGCGGACCGTGCTCGGGCGCAGCCTCCGACCGGTCCGCCATGTTCCAGCCAGCAGCCGCTGCAACCCCAGGGAGCGATGTGTCCCGCCGCCTGTTCACCTCGGAGTCAGTCACCGAGGGCCACCCTGACAAGATCGCTGACCAGGTCAGCGACACGATCCTCGACGCACTTCTCAAGGAGGACCCGCACTCGCGGGTCGCCGTCGAGACGCTGATCACCACCGGCCTCGTGCATATCGCCGGAGAGGTGACCACCAAGGCGTACGCGCCGATCTCGACCATCGTGCGCAACAAGATCCTGGACATCGGATACGACTCGTCCAAGAAGGGCTTCGACGGCGCCTCCTGCGGCGTGTCCGAGTCCATCGGTGCCCAGTCCCCGGACATCGCGCAAGGCGTCGACACGGCGTACGAGAAGCGTGTCGAAGGCGATGAGGACGAACTCGACAAGCAGGGCGCGGGCGACCAGGGCCTGATGTTCGGTTACGCCTGCGACGAGACCCCCGAGCTGATGCCGCTGCCGATCACGCTGGCCCACCGGCTGGCCGAGCGGCTGTCGGCGGTCCGCAAGAACGGCACGATCCCCTACCTGCGGCCTGACGGCAAGACTCAGGTGACCATCGAATACGACGGTCACAAGGCCGTCCGCCTGGACACCGTGGTGGTCTCCTCCCAGCACGCCGCCGACATCGACCTCGACTCGCTGCTGGCCCCGGACATCCGGGAGTTCGTCGTCGAGCCCGAGCTGCAGGCCCTGCTCGAGGCCGGCATCAAGCTGGACACCGACGGGTACCGGCTGCTGGTGAACCCGACCGGCCGGTTCGAGATCGGCGGCCCGATGGGTGACGCGGGCCTGACCGGCCGCAAGATCATCATTGACACCTACGGGGGAATGGCCCGCCATGGCGGCGGCGCGTTCTCCGGCAAGGACCCCTCCAAGGTCGACCGCAGCGCCGCATACGCAATGCGCTGGGTCGCCAAGAACGTCGTGGCCGCGGGCCTGGCGTCACGCTGCGAGGTGCAGGTGGCGTACGCGATCGGGAAGGCCGAGCCGGTGGGCCTGTTCGTCGAGACCTTCGGCACGGCCACCACCGACGTCGACAGGATCGAGCAGGCCATCGCCGAGGTCTTCGACCTCCGCCCGGCCGCGATCATCCGCGACCTCGACCTGCTGCGCCCGATCTACGCCCAGACGGCGGCGTACGGCCACTTCGGCCGTGCCCTTCCCGACTTCACCTGGGAGCGCACCGACCGCGTCGACGCGCTGCGCAAGGCGACGGGGCTGTAGCGCCGCTCCCGGCAGGGTTCGCCCCGTCGTGCCGCTCTGCGCGCGTCGGCAGCTCCGTTACAAGGACCCTGCCGGTCACGGCACTGAGCCCCCGCACCGTGTCCGGCGCGCACACCGTGCCGGACACGGTGCCCGAGGCCCGGCCGTCCCCTCGCCGGGGGCGGCCGGGCCTCGGCCGCGTCGCGCCGCCGCCCGGCGGTCCCGGCAAACCGCCTCGCGCGCCCGTGCCCGCGCCCGTACGCTGGCACCGGCGGGTCCGGTGCGAAGGCGGCGGATACTTCTTGAGTGATCAGATATCTCTCCACGGGTTCAAATCCCGTCGCCGGCCTCGTGGCCGGTGTGGCCGAGCGGCCCAAGGCGGAGCGGCACCGCATCGCGGCGCCGTCTGTTCCGCCGCCGACCTCAGTCCTCGGACCCGCCTTCCCTCACTCCCGTGGGGCCGGCCGTCGGCCGGCCCCACGGAAACGAGGACCGCGTCGTCAGTCCTTCTCGTACTGGGCCAGCGCGAGCCCCAGGCCGAAGAACGTGGGCGCCCACTCACCGACGAAGATCCCCCAGCGGTCGGCGCGATCCATGCCGGCTGATTCTCCCTTGACCGACGCCGCCCAGGACAGGAACGACAGACCGATCGAGGCGACAGCGGCCGTGTAGGCGTGGTCACTGCGCAACCCCGCCTCGTGCAACTTCTTGATGATCATGAACAACTCCTCTGACAGAGGTCTGCAGACAACCCCACCGTCACCCCCGCGCGGCACCTCTGCCTGCCACGCACGGCCAACCGGGCGAAGCTCACGTATGCCACTCCGCCTTCGCCCGGGGTGCCCTCGTACGGATCCTGCCGCGAAGGGTCCGGTTGCCGACGAGAAGTGCGCCGACAGTGTCACCGTCCGGACCGGCGGTGCAGCGACGCTTCCCCAGTTCAGGGAGACGGCGGCTGAGGACGCGGAATCCACCGTCGCGTGCCACGGTGCGGACTCGGCGCAGGGTGCCTACGAGCCGGTGTGCCGGGCGTGGGGCACTGCCTCGTACGCGGTGGTGGGCCGGTCGCTCGGAGGCCCTCTCCCGCTGTCAGTCCCGTCTGCTAATACTGAGGCTGTGAGCAGCGACAACGGTCGACCCGGGCGCTCCGCGGCAGAGCCGCCGGAGCAGCTTGCGCTGCTGCGGGAGACGGTCCGCAAGGCCGCCAGGGAGCCGAAGGCCAGGCCGCGCACCTGGCGGGGGGCCGCTCTCGCCGAGCGGCGGCCGGTGGCCCGGGTGCTTGTCGACAAGGGGCTCGTCCATCTCGACCGGTATTTCGACTACGCCGTGCCCGCCGCGATGGACGAGGAGGCCCAGCCGGGTGTGCGGGTGCGGGTGCGGTTCGGGGCGGGGGAGCGGGAGGGGCGCCGCGAGGGCGGCGGGCTGATCAACGGCTTCATCGTCGAGCGCGTCGAGGAGAGTGACTTCCCCGGTGCGCTTGCCCCGCTCGCCCAGGTCCTCTCACCCGAACGCGTACTGCCCCCCGAGCTGTTGCTGCTGTGCCGTGCGGTCGCCGACCGGTACGCGGGCTCGCTGGCCGATGTCGTGCAGCTCGCCGTGCCGCCCCGGATGGCCAGGGCGGAGAAGGCCGCAGCGGTGCCGCCGGGGGAACCGCCCGCGGTGCCCGAGCCGGGCGGCTGGTCGCGCTATCCGCAGGGCCCCGCCTTTCTGCGCGCGCTCGCCGAGGGCGGAGCCCCGCGCGCGGTGTGGACGGCGCTGCCCGGCCCCCGATGGCCGGATGAGCTGGCCCGCGCCATGACCGCCACGCTCGCCTCCGGGCGCGGCGCGCTCGCCGTACTGCCCGACGGGCGGGCCGCCGCGCGCGCCGACGCCGCGCTGACGGAGCTGCTCGGCAAGGGCCGCCATGTGCTGCTCACCGCCGACGCGGGCCCCGAGGCGCGCTACCGGCGCTGGCTGGCGGTCAGCCGAGGCAGCGTCCGTGCGGTGATCGGCACCCGGGCGGCGATGTTCGCCCCCATACGCGATCTGGGCCTTGCCGCGATCTGGGACGACGGCGAGTCCGGCCACAGCGATGACCGCGCTCCGCAGCCGCATGCCCGCGAGGTACTGCTGCTGCGCGCGGCGCACGAGAAGTCCGCGTTCCTGCTCGGTGCGCACGCGTGCACGGTGGAGGCCGCGCAGCTCGTCGAGTCGGGCTGGGCCCGCCCGCTGGCGGCGGACCGGGAGACGGTGCGGGCGAGCGCCCCCCGAATCCGTACCGTCGGTGACGGCGACGAGGGCCGCGACCCGGCGGCCCGCGCCGCCCGACTGCCCACGCTGGCCTGGCAGACCGTCCGGGAGGCGCTGGAGCACGGCCCGGTCCTGGTCCAGGTGCCGCGCAGGGGTTACGTGCCCCGGCTCGCCTGTGAGCGCTGCCGTACGCCCGCCCGCTGTGTTCAGTGCCACGGCCCGCTGGAGGCGGTCGGCGCCCGCGAGGCACTGCGCTGCGCCTGGTGCGCGCGTGCGGAGGACGGCTGGCGGTGCCCGGAATGCGGCGGTGTCCGGCTGCGCGCGCAGGTCTTCGGGGCCCGGCGCACGGCCGAGGAGCTGGGGCGTGCCTTCCCGTCCGTGCCCGTCCGCACCTCGGGGCGGGACCACATTCTGGATTCCGTGCCGGACGGCCCCGCACTGGTGGTCTCCACTCCCGGCGCGGAGCCCCCCGCCGGCGGCCCGGGCTACGCGGCGGCGCTGCTGCTGGACGGCTGGGCGCTGCTGGGCCGCCCCGATCTGCGCGCCGACGAGGAGGCGCTGCACCGCTGGCTGGACGCGGCGGCGCTGGTGCGCTGTGCGGGAGAGGGCGGCACGGTCGTCGTCGTGGCCGAGCCGACCTTGCGGCCCGTCCAGGCGCTGGTGCGCTGGGACCCGGTCGGCCACGCGATGCGTGAGCTGGCGGAGCGGGCGGAGTTGGGGTTTCCGCCGGTCTCGCGGATGGCGGCGGTCAGCGGGCCGTCAGAGGCGGTTGCCGAGTACCTCGCCGAGACGGAACTCCCCGTGGAGGCCGAGGTTCTGGGGCCGGTGCCCCTGCCGCCCGCGCGGCAGGGTGCGGCGGCCCGGGGTGCGAGAGCAGCCGCGGGCGGAGCCGTGGGGGAGCAGCGGGAACGCGCGCTCGTCCGGGTGCCACCGGGCAGGGGCGCGGCGCTCGCCGCCGCGCTCAAGACGGCGCAGTCCCGTCGGCTCACCCGCCGGGCGGGACCAGTGGTGCAACTGCGGGTCGATCCCCCCGACATCGGCTGACACCGGACCGGGGTACGCTCCTCAGCTCGTGGTGGCGAGCTTGGCGGCGAAACCGCAGAACACCACGCTCGCACCGGCGTTGAGCCCCGCAGACAGGCGCCTGCGGCGGCCCCCTCCCTCGCCCGCGTTGGGCGGCGCCCCGTCTCCCGGAAGCGGGTCCGGGAAGGCGCGGGGGAGGGCGATCAGCCGTTGCGGGGTGCGGGGAACATCCCCGGCCGGGTGTCCTGACGGGACGGCGGAGCCGGTGACGCCGGACGTACCGGTCCGGAGCGGGCGGCGGGCACCGCCGGTGCGGGCGCGGCGGGGAGTGCGCGTGCGGCAGCCGGTTCGCCCGTACGGCCGGCCTCACCGGCACCTGCACCGGCGCCCGTACCGACGGCGACGCCGGCACCCGCAGCGATACCAGGGCCCGTACCGGCGCCGTCCTCCGCGTGCGGGTGGGACGGGCCGCGGCGCGAGCCGTAACGGCGGTGCACCGCCTGCTTGGTGACACCGAGCGCGGAGCCCACCGCGTCCCAGGAGAATCCCAGCGAGCGGTCGAACTCCACCGCTGCGGTGACGAGTGTCTCGACGCTGTCGCGCAGTTCCTGTGCGAGCCGCACGGTGGGCGCCGGGGCCCGCCCGTAGACGACGAAGCCGGCCGACGGACCGGTGCGGCGGGGCCGGTAGACGTTCCCCAGTTGCGCGGTGAGCGTGCGCAGCGCGTCCACCTGCCGTCGGACGCGCTCGATGTCCCGCACCAGCAGATGCAGGCTGGCCCTCGCCTGGGCGTCGTGGGTTGCGTGGTCGGCCATGAACAAGCCTCTCGAACCGGCGTGAAAAAGGACGGGATACAAAATGCAGGAAGGCGCGAGAAGAAAACGGGCCGCTGAGCGTACAGACAGCATCGTTTTGGTCAAACGCACTTGACCAACGGCGAACATCCCGTCTGGTCACGCACAGGGGGCGTGCAGGGAATCGCAGAGAGCGCACACGGGCGCGTACGCCCCCTCGTCGACCGGTGTGTGCGGCTGAAGGCCGGGGCACCCGATGACGGACCGTGGAGATGACGGACCGTAGACTGGTGCACCGCCGCACCACCGATCGCGAGAGGCAGTTCCCCACCGATGAGGCTCGTGTTCGCCGGGACCCCCGAGGTCGCCGTACCCGCCCTGGACGCCCTGCTCGCATCCGGCCGGCACGAGGTCGTCGCCGTGGTCACCCGCCCCGACGCGCCCTCCGGGCGGGGGCGGCACCTCGTCGCCAGCCCGGTCGCCCAGCGGGCCGCCGAGGCAGGCATCGAGGTACTGCGGCCCGCGCGTCCGCGCGACCCCGACTTCCTCGACCGGCTGCGGCAGATCGCCCCCGACTGCTGCCCCGTCGTCGCCTACGGTGCGATCCTGCCCCCGGCCGCTCTGGAGATCCCCGCCCATGGCTGGGTGAACCTGCACTTCTCCCTGCTGCCCGCCTGGCGGGGCGCCGCCCCCGTACAGCACGCCCTGATCGCCGGCGACGAGGTGACCGGTGCCACCACCTTCCTGATCGGGAAGGGCCTGGACGACGGGCCGGTCTACGGCATGCTGACCGAGGAGGTGCGGTCCACCGACACCAGCGGTGATCTGCTCACCCGGCTCGCGTTCGCAGGCAGCGGTCTGCTGGCGGCGACCATGGACGGCATCGAGGACGGCTCGCTGGAAGCCGTCCCGCAGGCGGAGGAGGGCGTCAGCCACGCCCCGAAGATCGCCGTCGAGGATGCCCGGATCGACTGGACGGTGCCCGCCCTGCGGGTCGACCGGATCGTGCGCGGCTGCTGGCCCGCACCCGGCGCGTGGACGCTCTTCCGCGGTGAGCGGCTCAAGGTGCGCTCCGTCGAACTCGACCGCGACCGTACGGATCTGGCGCCCGGTGAGCTGGCGGTCGGCAAGAACACCGTGCACGTGGGCACCGCCTCGCATGCCGTGCGGCTGCAGTGGGTGCAGCCGCAGGGCAAGAAGCCGATGAAGGCTGCGGACTGGGCGCGCGGCGTGCGGATCGGGTCGGGCGAGCGGCTGGGGGAGCCTGCCGCGCAGTGACCCCGCGGCGTGGTGACCGGATGCGCGGTGACCGGGTGCGCCCGTGACGCCGCCTGCCGCCCCCGCCCGCGCGCACGGCGACACCCGCGCACGTAGGCTGGCCGTACCCGTCACCGCAGATCCGGAGCACCTTCACCCGTGAGCACCAGGCCGCGCCGTCCCGCCAAGCCCTACCGCCGCCCCAAGAAGGACCCGGTCCGCGTCCTCGCCTTCGAGGCGCTGCGCGCCGTCGACGAGCGCGACGCCTACGCCAACCTCGTACTGCCGCCCATGCTGGCCAAGGGCCGCGAGTCCGGTGATCTCGACGCCCGCGACGCCGCCTTCGCCACCGAGCTGGTCTACGGCACGCTGCGCCGCCAGGGCACCTACGACGTGGTCATCGGGCGCTGCATCGACCGGCCGCTGCGCGAGGTCGACCCGCCCGTCCTCGACGTGCTCACCCTCGGCGCGCACCAGCTGCTCGGCACCCGCATCCCCACCCACGCCGCCGTGAGCGCCACCGTCGAACTGGCGCGGGTGGTGCTCGGCGACGGCCGCGCGAAGTTCGTCAACGCGGTGCTGCGGAAGATCGCCGCCGAGGACCTCGACGGCTGGCTGGAACGCGTCGCACCCGCGTACGAGGACGATGCCGAGGAATGTCTCGGCATCCGGCACGGGCACCCCCGCTGGATCGTCTCCGCGCTCTGGGACGCACTGGGCGGCGGGCGCGCGGGCATGGAGGAGCTGCTCGAAGCGGACAACGAGCGTCCGGCGGTCACCCTGGTCGCCCGCCCCGGCCGCGCCACCGCCGACGAACTGCTGGCCGGCGACGGCACGGAGCCCGGCCGCTGGTCCCCCTACGCCGTGCGCCTCACCGAGGGCGGGGAGCCCGGCGCCGTGGAGGCCGTACGGGAGGGCCGTGCCGGTGTGCAGGACGAGGGCAGCCAGCTGGTCGCCCTCGCGCTCGCCGCCGCCCCGCTGGAGGGCAGCGACCGGCGCTGGCTCGACGCCTGCGCCGGGCCCGGCGGCAAGGCCGCCCTGCTGGCCGCCCTGGCCGCGGAGCGCGGCGCCGCGCTGACCGCCGTCGAGAAGCAGCCGCACCGCGCCCGGCTCGTTGCCCGCGCACTGGCCGGGAACCCGGGCCCGTACCAGGTCGTCATCGCTGACAGCACCCGGCCCAGCTGGCTGCCCGGCACCTTCGACCGCGTGCTGCTGGACGTGCCGTGCACCGGGCTGGGGGCGCTGCGCCGTCGCCCGGAGTCCCGCTGGCGCCGCCGCCCGGAGGACCTGGACCGCTTCGCACCGCTCCAGCGGGGACTGCTCGAACAGGCGCTCAACGCCGTGCGGCCCGGCGGGATCGTCGGCTACGCCACCTGCTCGCCGCACCTGGCGGAGACCCGCGCGGTCGTCGACGACGTGCGCAAGCGCCGCCCCGGCACCGAACTCATCGACGCCCGGCCCCTGATGCCCGGCGTGGAGCAGCTCGGTGACGGCCCCGACGTACAGCTGTGGCCCCACCGGCACGGCACGGACGCGATGTATCTCGCACTGCTGCGCCGCACGGCCTGACGGCCGCCCGCCCCCGGGCGCAGGCCACCGCGGGCGGGCGGGATACTGGAGCCATGGCCCAGATCAATCCCAGCATCCTGTCCGCGGACTTCGCCCGCCTCGCCGAGGAGGCACGGGCGGTGGACGGCGCCGACTGGCTGCACGTCGACGTGATGGACAACCACTTCGTCCCGAACCTCACCCTCGGTGTCCCGGTCGTCGAAGCCCTCAGCAAGGCGACCGGCACTCCGCTGGACTGCCATCTGATGATCGAAGCCCCGGACCGATGGGCGCCTCAGTACGTCGAGGCCGGGGCCGGGTCGGTGACCTTCCACGCCGAGGCCGCCGCCGCGCCGGTACGCCTGGCGCGTGAGATCCGGGCCAAGGGGGCGCGGGCGTCGATGGCGCTGAAGCCCGCCACGCCGATCGAGCCCTGGGAGGATCTGCTGCCGGAGCTCGACATGCTCCTGGTGATGACCGTGGAGCCCGGCTTCGGGGGGCAGGCATTCCTGGACATCATGCTGCCGAAGATCCGCCGTACCAGGCAGCTCATCGACAAGCACGGGCTCCAGATGTGGCTCCAGGTGGACGGGGGAGTCTCGGCCGACACCATCGAGCGGTGCGCCGAGGCCGGGGCGGACGTCTTCGTCGCGGGCTCCGCGGTGTACGGCGCGGACGACCCGGCCGCGGCCGTGCGGGCGCTGCGCACCCAGGCGGGGGAGGCGGCGGCGCGCGGGGCGCACGCCCACTGACCGCCCGAGCACGCTTCGGAGACCGCCCGCTCGCGCCTGCGCGCGCTCGCGCGGGGGTCTCCTTCGTGCTGCCCGTTTCTCCTGGCTGCCCGGCAGTTTCCTTCGGTGCACCGTGCATGAGACCGATCAAGGTCACGCGCTATCTGCGAGGATGAACGCGCGACGCAAAAGCGTACGGTTGAACACTCTGAACAGTGAGGTGAATGCGGTGTCGACGGGTCGAGCCACGAGAATGGGACCCGCCGAGCTCGTTCAAGCGGCGGCGATGGCCCGGCGCTTCTACCTCGAGGGCAAATCCAAGATCCAGATCGCGGACGAGTTCGGCGTCAGCCGCTTCAAGGTGGCGCGAGTGCTGGAGACGGCGCTCGAACGCGACTTGGTGCGCATCGAGATCCGGGTGCCCGCGGAGCTGGACGCCGAGCGTTCCGACGCGCTCCGCGCCCGTTACGGCCTGCGGCACGCAGTCGTCGTCGAGTCGCCCACGGACTCGGCCGACGCGGACGACGACGCAGCCGATCCGGAGAATCTCGGCGAGGTCGCCGCCGACCTGCTGGGCGAGCTGGTCACCGACGGCGATGTGCTGGGCCTCGCCTGGGGCCGCTCCACCATCCATATGGCCACGGCGCTGCGGCAGCTGCCGCCCTGCACCGTCGTCCAGCTCACCGGGGTCTACGACGCGGGCACCGCCGACCGCGGCTCCGTCGAGGCCGTCCGGCGTGCCGCCGAGGTGGCGGGCGGCGAGGCGCACCCCATCTACGCGCCGATGCTGCTCCCCGACTCCGCAACCGCCGCCGCGCTGCGCAGCCAGACGGGTATCTCCCGCGCCTTCGACTACTTCGACAAGGTCACCGTCGCCGCAGTCTCGATCGGCTCGTGGGAGCCCGGCGTCTCCACCGTCCACGACATGCTCAGCGACCGCGAGCGTGACCACTACTCCTCGCTGGGGGTCGCCGCCGAGATGTCCGCGCACCTCTTCGACGCAGAGGGGCGCCGGATCGGCCGCGATCTGGGCGAGCGCTGCATCACGGTCGAGGCCGAGCGGCTGCGGCGCATCCCCGAGGTCGTCGCCATCGCGGGCGGGCTGCGCAAGGCCTCCGCGATCGACGCCGTACTGCGCTCCGGGCTGGTGACGAGCCTGGTCACCGACACGGCGGCGGCCGACCATCTGCTGCTGGAGACGCCCGCCGGGCCGCGCCCCGCGCTCGAGCGATCGGACCCGGACGGCCGATGAGCGTCACATAGGGGCCGCTGCCGCCGCGCGCTGATCCGAAGGGGATCACGGCACAGCCCTTAGGCTGCTCGCGGAAGCTGCGGGAGGAGACGGCAATGACCACCCGACGGACCACACTGCCCGGAGTGGGCGTCCAGTACGACATCGCGGCGCGCGCCCAGGGAAGCAGACACATCTCCGTTGTCGTGCATCAGGACGGCCGCCGCTTCCTCGGCTTCTACGATCCGGAGGACCCGGACGCCTGCCGGGCCACCGTGCCGCTCGATCCGGACGAGGCCGCGGCGCTCGCCGAGATCGTCGCCCCCACCGACGCCGGTCACTGGGCGGGTTACGAACTCGACCTCGAACTGGTCACCGAACGCATCCCGGTCACCAGCAACTCTCCCTACCGGAGCCGTCCGCTGGGCGACACCCACGCGCGGACCCGCACCGGCGCCTCGATCGTGGCCGTGCTCCGCCGCACCGGCGCCCATCCCTCTCCCGCACCGGACTTCCGCCTGGTGGCGGGCGACACGCTGGTGGTGGTCGGTACCAGGGAGGGCGTCGACGATCTGGCCGAGATCATCTCCGGCAGCTGAGAGAGGCCGCCCGTGCACGACATGGCCATCATGCTCATCGAGCTGGGGGCCGTGATCCTCGGCCTCGGACTGATCGGCCGGTTCGCCGGAAGAATCCGCATGTCGCCGATCCCGCTCTATCTGCTGGGCGGACTGGCGTTCGGCCACGGCGGCCTCTTCGAGCTCTCCGCCAGCGAGGACTTCTTCCAGATCGGCGCCGAGATCGGCGTGATCCTGCTGCTGCTCATGCTGGGCCTGGAGTACACCGCCTCCGAACTCTTCGGCAGCCTCAAGACCCAGTACCCCTCCGGAGCCGTCGACCTTCTGCTGAACGCCACGCCCGGCGCCGTCGCAGCCCTGCTGCTGGGCTGGGGCCCCGCCGCGGTACTCGCGCTGGCCGGAGTGACCTGGATCTCGTCCTCCGGCGTCATCGCCAAGGTCCTCACCGACCTGGGGCGGCTCGGCAACCGTGAGACCCCCGTCGTGCTGGGCGTTCTCGTCCTCGAAGACCTCTCGATGGCGGTCTACCTCCCGTTGCTGACCGCCGTGCTCGCGGGCGTCGGCCTCGCGGGCGGCAGCGTCACCCTGCTGATCGCACTGTGCACCGTCGGGCTCGTGCTCTACACCGCGCTCCGCCACGGGCGGCTGATCAGCCGCGCGGTCGGTACGGACAACCCGGAGATGCTGCTGCTCGTCGTCCTCGGACTGACCCTGCTGGTCGCCGGGCTCGCCCAGAAGCTCCAGGTCTCCGCCGCGGTCGGCGCGTTCCTCGTCGGCATCGCGCTGTCCGGGGACACCGCCGAGCACGCACGGAACCTGCTGGCACCCCTGCGGGACCTCTTCGCCGCGTTGTTCTTCGTCTTCTTCGGATTCTCCACGGTGCCCGCGGACATCCCCCCGGTGCTGCTGCCCGCACTGCTGCTGGCCGGAGCCACCCTGCTGACGAAGATCGCCACCGGCTGGTACGCGGCCCGGCGCGCCGGCATCAGGACGAAGGGCCGCTGGCGCGCGGGCGGCGCGCTGGTCGCGCGCGGCGAGTTCTCCATCGTCATCGCCGGGCTCGCGGCCGGTACGCATCCGCGGCTCGGGCCGCTGGCAGCGGCGTACGTCCTGATCCTGGTCATCGTCGGGCCGCTCACGGCACGCTGGATGGAGCCCGCGGCCGGGGCGCTGCGACGCCGTCTGGGGCGCCGCCCGCCCCGGCCGCCTTCCGGGGCGGACCCGGGTCAGGCGCCGCCGAAGACCACGGCCAGCGGACGGCCGCCGTCCACGTCGCTGGAGCGCCTCCGTGCCAGGTCATCACCCACGTAGAGGCGCTTGCCCGCGTAGCGCAGCTTGCGGTCCGTGCTGAAGCTCGACTCCATGTCGGTGCTGGCGGCCGGATGCTGCTGCAGCTTCGTCATCTCGAACGACTCGGGGTCGATGCGCCAGACTCCACCGCCTTCCGAGGTCGTTGCCTCCTGGTAGGCGAGTACGGAGCCCTTCTTGTCGAGTTCGAGCGGCACCAGTGCGACACCTTCCTCGAGTTCGGTGCTTCCCTTCTTCTTCCCCGACTTCAGGTCGAAGGCGACGATCTTGTTACCTATGTCGTACTGATCGTCCGGAGTTTTGTCCGATCCCAGATAGAGCGTGCCGGTCGACTTGGCGACGATCAGTTCCGTGCAGCCCTCCACGCTTGTCGCCGGGCAGTCGCCCTCGTACGCGTCGGCCAGGACGTCGATCTTGCTGAGCAGTTTTCCCTGCGCGCCGCTGTCATCGACGGTCATGAAGTCCGTGACGCTGATTCCGGGCTCCGCGTCGCCGGTGTCGATGCCGAAGACCAGCGGATCCGTGGACGCCACATGGACGTACTCCGGGCCCGGGGGCAGCTGGTAGCTGGAGGTGGCGGTGCCCGTTTCGGGATCGAGCGTGTCCACCTGCAGCTTCGGCGGATCGGCGTCACCGCATTCGCGCACGACCACCAGCTTCTTCTCGCCGCCCGCATAGCCGTTGTCATCGCACTTGTCGTCATCACCGGGCTTCCACAGTTCCTTGCCCTCGGACGACCATGCGGCGCCGCCGCTGGTGCCTCCGGCTGCGATCGTGCTGCCCCCGATGGTCACCTCGTCGAAGTCCATGGTGTCGCCCCACGAGTCCACCGCCTGCTTCTTCCAGAGCAGCTTCCCCTTCTGTACGTCGACGAGGCCGACCTCGGTGCACTCGGGGTCGGCCTGCTTGCCGTCCTCGAAAAGGACCGCGACCCGGCCCTCCTTGGTGACGGTCTGCGAGGACCAGCAGACGTCGCCGCCGAGCGGGATCTTCCAGGCGGCCTTTCCGCCGTCCAGCGGATAGCCGACGATCTCCTTGACGCCCGACTTGACGAAGTTCTTGTCCGTCGTCCACATGCCCATGGCGCCGGTCTCGTCGTTGACCTTCGGCATCGGGACCTTGTGCAGGACCTCAGCCTCGGCGGGTCCGGACGCCGAGTCTCCGCCCTCTTCGCCCTCGTCTCCGCCGGTGACGAACCAGACGCCACCGCCGATCACCAGTACGCCCGCGACGGCCGCGGCGACGACCACGCCGAGACGTGACTTCTGCTTACGGCGGTCCTGGCGGCGTCCGCCGCCGCGGCTGCCCCGCCCGCCGCCACTCCCCGGCATTCCGCCACCGGGCGGGGGACCCGGCATTCCGCCACCGGGCGGGGGGCCGGGCATTCCGTTCCCGGGCGGGGGTCCCGGCACGGGATAGCCGTGACCCTGTGGTGCGTACGGCTGGCCGGGCGGCCACTGCGGTGCCCCCGCGCCGCCCGGAGGCGGTTGCTGCGGGCCGGACGGCGGCTGAGGCGGATGTGACATCGATTTCTCCTTCTCACGCGGGTCCAACGCCCGCGGGAGTTCTGCCTCAACGACACCAGATACCGCCCGGGGCCGGTCGGACCCGGTCCAGTTCCTTGCGGCGGAACCCCGCCCGCACGGCACGCGGAAGCGGCCAGGGAATTCGGTGGGGGATGACGGCAATGGCCGCGCCCGCGTCCATTCCACGGCACGCAGGAAGCCAGGTCGCTCCGTCGCACTGGAATCATTGCTCTTGCGCCCGTGAATGACAACCTGGTTCTCGTGTACCGCACTTCAGTTGAAATGTTCCGGAGAACAGTGCGGGCGGCAGCAGATTCTCCTCCCGTGTATTCCGCGCTTTTCTTCACTGGAAACCCACAATCGCCGAGATGCTTTTCCGCAGCTTTCTCGGTAATCCTGGAGAAATCCCCCAGGTGTTTTCCAGAATGCGGATATGCATGGAGACGGGAGTACTTTCCGGTATTCGTCCGCATCGCAGCCCGGCCGTACACTGGGGACAGCGTCCGGGTGGTGATGTGTGTCACACTCGCGGCTTAAGGGTTCTCTCAGCCGAAAGCACGAAGAGGCGTCTCCCGCTCCGGCCGAAGGCACAGAACCCGCTCCTCATTCGTCATGACCCACCGGCGTCGTGGATGATGGGTCCAGGAACCTCAGCCCGATCCGATGCGGGTCCGGTGCTGACTCCCCACCCGCCTTGTCCTCGAAACCGCAGGTGAGAGAGCCAGTATGCGATTCCTCAACGATCAGCCGCCGCCCTACGACCTGACCTACGACGACGTCTTCATGGTCCCGAACCGTTCGGCGGTCGGCTCCCGGCAGGGAGTGGACCTCTCCACCCCCGACGGCTCCGGCACCACCATCCCGCTCGTGGTGGCCAACATGACCGCCGTCGCGGGCCGCCGCATGGCGGAGACTGTCGCGCGGCGCGGCGGGCTGGTGGCCATCCCGCAGGACATCCCGGCTGAGGTCGTGGCCGAGGTCGTCGGCTGGGTCAAGCAGCGGTCCCTCGTACTCGACACCCCCATCACCCTCACTCCCCACCAGACAGCCGCCGACGCCCTCTCGCTGCTCCCCAAGCGCGCGCACGGCGCGGGCGTTGTCGTACGGGACGGGCGCCCGGTCGGCGTCGTCACCGAGTCGGACCTGACCGGTGTGGACCGCTTCACCCAGCTCTCCGAGGTCATGTCCCGGGACCTGCTCGTGGTGGCCGCCGACATCGACCCGCGCGAGGCGTTCAACCAGCTCTACGCCGCGCACCGCAAGTTCGCCCCCGCCGTGGACGCGGACGGCAGGCTGGCGGGCATCCTCACCCGCAAGGGGGCCCTGCGGGCCACGCTCTACACCCCGGCCACCGACGCCGCCGGCAGGCTGCGGATCGCCGCCACGGTCGGTATCAACGGGGACGTCGCCGGGAAGGCGAAGGCGCTGCTCGAAGCCGGTGTCGACACGCTGGTGGTGGACACCGCGCACGGGCACCAGGAGGGCATGCTCGAGGCCCTGCGTGCGGTGCGCGCGCTGGATCCGGCGGTGCCGGTCGTCGCGGGCAACATCGTGGCCGCCGACGGGGTACGCGACCTGGTCGAGGCGGGCGCGGACATCATCAAGGTCGGTGTCGGGCCCGGTGCCATGTGCACGACGCGGATGATGACCGGCGTCGGCCGCCCGCAGTTCTCGGCCGTCCTTGAGTGCGCCGCGGAAGCCCGTGAGTACGGCAAGCACGTCTGGGCGGACGGCGGGATCCGGCATCCGCGCGATGTCGCCATGGCACTCGCCGCCGGGGCCTCGAACGTCATGATCGGTTCCTGGTTCGCCGGGACCTACGAGTCGCCCGGCGACCTCCAGCAGTCCGCCGACGGGCGGCTGTACAAGGAGTCCTTCGGGATGGCCTCGGCCCGCGCCGTGCGCAACCGCACCAGCGAGGAGTCGGCCTACGACCGGGCCCGCAAGGGCCTGTTCGAGGAGGGCATCTCCACCTCCCGGATGTTCATCGACCCGGCCCGTCCCGGCGTCGAGGACGTCATCGACTCGATCATCGCCGGTGTCCGCTCCGCCTGCACCTACGCGGGTGCGGACTCGCTTGAGGAGTTCACGCGCAAGGCGGTCATCGGCGTGCAGAGCGCCGCGGGCTACGCCGAGGGCAAGCCGCTGCACGTCAGCTGGTAGCGGCGAGCGGCGAGCGGCACCGGCCCCTGGCTGTACGGCACCGCGTGGGCGGACTTTCGCGCTCTCCCGAAAGTCTTCGCGTGGTGCCGTGCGGGTGCTGCGATGGGGCGATGACTGACGCATCGCTGAGCGAAACGCTGAGAGAGAAAGAGCACGCGGGCACCGGGCCGGGAGAGATCACCCCGGACGGCTGCGCCGTCCGGATGTGGGCCCGGCTGGCCACGAACGGCGAACCGGAGATCATCGAGGCGGCCGTGCCGTCCGGCGCGACGATCCTGGAACTCGGAGCGGGCGCGGGCCGGATGACCCGCCCGCTGCGGGAGAAGGGCTTCCGGGTCACGGCCGTCGACGAGTCCGCCGCCATGCTGGCGCAGATCCAGGACACCCCCACGGTCTGCTCCGCCATCGAGGGCCTCCGGCTGGCCGCCCGGTTCGACGTCGTCACCCTGACGTCGTTCCTCGTCAACACCGCCGACCCCGCCCTGCGCGCCGAACTGCTGCGCACCTGTGCGCATCATGTCGCGGACGGAGGCTGCGTCCTCGTCCAGTGCGAGGGGGCATGGCACACCGAAGTGGAACCCGGCACCGAGTGGGAGCGGGATGGGATGACCATCCGGCTGGCCTCCCGGGAGCGGTTGGAGGACGGGGCCCGGCGCACCCGGATGGAGTACGTCTTCGAGGACGCCGCCTGGAGTCAGACCTTCCTCTCCCACCGCCTTTCCCAACAGGAGGTGGAAGAAGCGCTGGCCGAGGCGGGGCTCGCCGTCGACCGCTGGCTCACCGAGGACCGGACCTGGGTGCGGGCGGTGCCGGGGTGAGCGGTTTCGCCTGATCCGTCCGCCTGATCCATCCGCCTGACCCGTTCGACCTGCGCCGTTCCGTCTGCGCCGTCCGGAAGGGCGGCGGAAGCCGTGTTCTACTTCGGACACGGCTTCCGCCGCCGCCCCCGCCCGGCCCACGCAGAGAAGTGAACCGCCCGCAGTGCGACATCTGAACGAACTCGACGAACGCATCGTCCACGTCCTCGCCGAGGACGCCCGCCGCAGCTACGCGGACATCGGCACCGAGGTCGGTCTCTCCGCACCGGCCGTCAAGCGCCGGGTGGACCGGCTGCGGGCGGAGGGGGCCATCACCGGCTTCACCGTCCGCGTCGACCCGGCGGCGCTCGGCTGGCAGACCGAGGGCTTCGTCGAGATGTACTGCCGCTCCAACACCGCACCCGGTGACATCCGCCGCGCGCTGTCGCACTACCCGGAGGTCGCCTCGGCCTCCACCGTCACCGGCGACGCGGACGCCGTCGTGCAGGTCTTCGCCTCCGACATGCGCCATTTCGAACGGGTGCTGGAGCGCATCGCGGGCGAGCCCTTCGTCGAGCGCACCAAGTCGGTGCTCGTGCTCTCACCACTGCTGCGCCGCTACTCCGCGGGCCCGCCCGGCTGACCGCTGCACGGCACTGGATCACGGGGCCAGCTCGAAGGGCACCACCTCGAAGCCGCTCCGCGGCACCCGTTCGTCGGGTGCCGCGCTCACGCACCGGGGCAGCGTACCCATCGCACCGTGTCGCAGACCGTTCGGGTGAGCAGCTGCACGCGCCGCTCCGGCCACTCCCGCGGAGCCGCGCAACGAATCTTCGCATTCCTCAATCCCTGCGCAACGAATCGCACGCCGACGCGCAACAGAGCGGTCTTGTCCGGTGTGCACCGGCGAACGTAGCGTCGGATCGTTCCCCGCACGTCCGAATGCCCAGCTCCATGACGCCCAGTTCACGAGGTTCCATGCCGCCGTTGCGCACCGCGCTGTACCAAGGGCCCGGCGGCGTCCCCGCCACCACCGGCGCCGCCCTCACCGCCCTCGACGGCGCGGCCCGCCGTGCCGCCGCCGACGGCGCCCGGCTGCTGGTCGCCTCCGAGCTGTACCTCACCGGATACGCCCTCGGCGACCGGCTTCCGGAACTCGCCGAGGACGCCTCGGGGCCCGGGGCCCGCGCCGCCGCCCGCATCGCGGCCGAGCACGGAATCGCCCTCGCTTACGGATACCCGGAGCGCAGTGGCCGGGCGCTGTACAACTCCGTCCAGCTGATCGGCCCCGACGGCACCCGGCTGGCCAACTACCGCAAGACGCACCTCTACGGCGGCTACGAGCGGGCCTGGTTCACCCCGGGCGATCAACTCGTCGTGCAGGCCGAGCTGCACGGATTCCGGATCGGCCTGCTGATCTGCTACGACGTGGAATTCCCCGAGGCCGTCCGTGCCCACGCACTCGCCGGCACCGAACTGCTGCTGGTCCCGACCGCGCTGATGCGCCCGTACGAGATCGTCGCGCAGGCGGTGCTGCCGGCCCGCGCTCTGGAGAGCCAGCTCTACATCGCCTACGCCAACCGCTGCGGCCCGGAGGGCGAGTTCAGCTTCACCGGCCTCAGCCGTCTGGTGGCGCCCGACGGGACCGTACGCACCAGCGCGGGCACGGGCGAGGAACTGGTCGCCGCCGACGCCGATCCCGCCCACCAGGCCGCCTCCCGCGCCGCGAACCCCTATCTCACCGACCGACGCCCCGAGCTCTACCACGACCACCCGCAAGGAGAACCGCGCCGATGACGTCCACGGTGCCCACCGCCGTCCACGCCGTCCACACCGGGCAGCGCCCGCTGACCATGTTCGGCCCGGACTTCCCGTTCGCCTACGACGACTTCCTCGCCCACCCGGCAGGCATCGGCTCCGTCCCGGCCACCGAGCACGGCACCGAGGTCGCGGTGATCGGCGGCGGCCTCTCCGGAATCGTCACCGCCTACGAGCTGATGAAGATGGGCCTGCGGCCCGTCGTGTACGAGGCGGACCAGATCGGCGGACGGCTGCGCACCGCCACCTTCGAGGGCGGCGACCCCGGCCTCACGGCGGAGATGGGCGCCATGCGCTTCCCGCCCTCCTCCACCGCCTTCCAGCACTACGTGGACCTGGCAAAGTTGCGGATGGAGCCCTTCCCCAACCCGCTGGCGCCAGAGACCCCTTCCACTGTCGTCGACCTCAAGGGCGAGTCGCACTACGCCCGTACGCTCGAAGACCTGCCCGGCGTCTACCACCAGGTGATGGACGCCTGGAACGCCTGTCTGGAGGAGGGCGCCGACTTCTCGGACATGCAGCAGGCGATCCGGGAGCGCGACGTGCCGCGCATCCGCGAGATCTGGGCGCGGCTCGTCGAAAAGCTCGACAACCAGACCTTCTACGGCTTCCTGTGCGACGCGCCGTCCTTCTCCTCCTTCCGCCACCGCGAGATCTTCGGCCAGGTCGGGTTCGGCACCGGCGGCTGGGACACCGACTTCCCCAACTCCATCCTGGAGATCCTGCGCGTCGTCTACACCGGGGCGGACGACGAACACCAGGGCATCGCCGGCGGCAGCCAGCAACTGCCGCTGCGCCTGTGGGAGCGGGAGCCGCAGAAGATCCTGCACTGGCCGCACGGCACCTCGCTCGCCTCGCTGCACGCCGACGGACAGCCCCGGCCCGCCGTCACCCGGCTGCACCGCACCGCCGGCGAGCACGCGGAGAGCGACCGGATCACCGTGACCGACGCGGGCGGAGCCGTACGCACCTACCGGGCAGCCGTGTTCACCGCACAGTCCTGGCTGCTGCTCAGCAGGATCGACTGCGGGGACGAACTGCTGCCCATCGACCACTGGACGGCGGTGGAGCGCACCCACTACATGGAGTCCTCCAAGCTGTTCGTCCCCGTCGACCGGCCGTTCTGGCGCGACGAGGCAGTGGACGACCGGGGCGAACCGACCGGCCGGGACGTGATGAGCATGACCCTCACCGACCGGATGACCCGGGGGACCTATCTGCTGGAGGACGGCCCCGACCGGCCCGCCGTCATCTGCCTCTCCTACACCTGGTGCGACGACAGCCTCAAGTGGCTCCCGCTGAGCGCCGGTGAACGGCTGGAGGTGATGCTCAAGTCGCTCCGCGAGATCTATCCCGGCGTGGACATCCGCAAGCACATCACCGGCGACCCGGTCACCGTCTCCTGGGAGAACGAGCCGTGGTTCATGGGCGCCTTCAAGGCCAACCTGCCCGGCCACTACCGCTACCAGCGCCGCCTGTTCACCCACTTCATGCAGCGTGACCTGCCGCCCGGCAGGCGCGGTCTCTTCCTTGCGGGCGACGACATCTCCTGGACGGCGGGCTGGGCGGAGGGGGCGGTGCAGACCGCGCTCAACGCGGTGTGGGGCGTGATGCACCACCTCGGCGGCGCCACGGATCCTTCCAACCCGGGCCCTGGCGACGTCTTCGACCAGATCGCGCCGGTCGAGCTGCCCGACGACTGAACGTGCCGCTGCGCGGGTCCGGACCCGGGCAGGGTCTCCCCGCCCAGATGCCGGGGCGCCTTCGGGGGTGCGGGCCGGCGGTGCCGGGCGGGTCAGCCCTGGCGGTCCCGCCCGGCTTCCGCTTCGGTTTCGGCAGGGGTGTCGGCGGCCGTCTCCCCGCTGGCGCCCCGCACCGGCGGGGCGGGCGGCCCCGTACCCAGCACGCCTGCACCCAGGACCAGCCCCGCAGCCAGCGCAGTGACCAGCCCGAAGGAGACGGACAGCGACGTCGCCTCGGCGATCCAGCCGACCGCCGCCGGAGCGGCGAGCCCCGAGGCGTACGCCAGCGTCGCGACCCCGGCGATCGCCTGCCCCGGAGCGGCGGTCGCGGTGCGTCCCGCCGCCGCGAAGCACAACGGGACCACGACCGCGATCCCGACTCCGATCAGCGCGTACCCGGCCACCGCCGCGGCCGGCACCCGTGCCGCGACCACCAGCAGCCCGCCCGCCGTCGCCAGCACACCTCCCGCACGCACCGTCCGCACCGGGCCGAACCGGCTCACCAGCGCGTCCCCGGAGAGCCGGGCCACCGCCATCGTGCAGGCGAACGCCGTGTACGCGGCGGCGGCGAGACCGGGATCGGCGCCGGTGACATCCGTGAGGTAGATCCCCGACCAGTCCATCGACGCGCCCTCGGCGAAGACCGCGCAGAAACCGATCGCGCCGATGGCCAGCACACCCCTGGAGGGAAGCGCGAAACGCGGCGGCTCCTCGACGGGCTCCAGCACCCCGTCCACGCGCGCCGTCGCCCCGCCGTCCCGGGTGCCCGGCGCACGCTGGTCCAGCGCCCACCGGCCCGCCGCAAGCGCGAGCAGCGCCAACACGGGCGCGGCGAGCGCCAGATGGACCCGCGCGTCCAGCCCCTGATGCGCCGCCAGCGCACCGCCCGCGCCGCCGACCAGCGTGCCCACGCTCCACATCCCGTGCAGCCCGGACATGACGGAGCGCCCGTAGCGCTCCTCGATCTGCACTCCCTGCGCGTTCATTGCCACATCCATCAGGCCCAGCCCGCAGCCGAAGACGAAGAGGCCCAGGCACAGCCAGCCCAGACCGGGCATCAGCGGCGGCAGCACCAGCCCCGTACAGCACAGCAGGGACAGGCCGCGCAGCGAGCGGCGTGGTCCGTACCGGTGTGCGAGCCGGGCGGACAGCGGCATGGCCGCCGAGGCGCCCACCGTCATGAAGACCAGGGCCAGCCCGAGCCAGCCGGGGCTGAGGCCCAGCTGCTCCCGCAGCCAGGGAATGCGCGTCGCGAACGAGCCGCTCGCCGCCCCGTGCGTGGCGAAGATCACGGCGACGGCCAAGCGCGCCTGCCTGGTCCCCTGCTGGTCGGCGCTCCGCCGCATCGCCCCCACTCTCTCCGCTTCGAATCCTCGAATCCGCCTCGAACACTGTATGAGGACCGGCAGGCCGGGGTCTGCGGAAACCGGGAGGAGAGGCTGGTGGGTGGCTGCGCGCCTGCGGTGAGTTGTGATCCAGGCCACAGGCACTCACCGGCGCGGGCCGATCAGCTCATGGCAGACTGGTAGACGTACCAGTGACGTCAGCGCACTCCGGGGTCGGTGTAAGTCCGAACCGGCGGTTAAAGTCCGCGACCCGGCCGCATCCAGCGGCCGGTTGACCAGGTGTAATTCCTGGACCGACGGTTAAAGTCCGGATGGGAGGCAGTGCGCGGCGGGCCGAGACCGGTACACCGCCGTCATGGAGGCGGTCCGTCCGCCAGTGGTGGGCCGGGCGCCCCGTACATCCGACCGGCGGTGTCCCCGATCCCGCGCCCGTCACAGCAGCAGCGCCCCGGAGTCCGTGCCCGATGAGGCAGGAGGACCCGGTGGCCGCCGGAGCTGCAGCACCCCCCGAGCTCGCCGCGATGCGGCGCGCCCTCGTCCTCGCGGCCCGCGGTCTGGGCAGCACCAGCCCCAATCCGGTCGTCGGCTGCGTCGTCCTGGACGAAGGCGGCCGTACGGTCGGCGAGGGCTGGCACCAGCGGTCCGGCGGCCCGCACGCCGAGGTCCACGCACTGGCCGAAGCCGGTGAGGACGCGCGTGGCGGCACCGCGGTCGTCACCCTGGAGCCCTGCAACCACACCGGCCGCACCGGGCCCTGCGCGCAGGCCCTGCTCGACGCCGGAATCGCCCGCGTCGTCTATGCCGTCGCCGACCCCGACCCGGCCGCCAAGGGCGGCGCCGCCGCACTGAACGCTGCCGGGGTGCAGGTCGTCGGCGGTGTCCTCGCCGCGGAGGCGGCGTCGGTGAACGCGGCCTGGCTCACCGCCGTGCGGCACCACCGCCCGCATGTCACCTGGAAGTACGCCGCCACCCTCGACGGCCGCAGTGCCGCAGCCGACGGCACCAGCCGCTGGATCACCTCCTCCGAGGCCCGGGCCGACGTCCACCGGCTTCGCGCCGCGTCGGACGCAGTGCTGGTCGGCTCCGGCACCGCGCGCACCGACGATCCGCAGCTGAGCGCACGTGGCGTGGAGGGAGCCGTCCAGCCGCTGCGCGTGGTGCTCGACACCGAGGCCCGTACGCACCGCGGCGCACGGGTGCTGGACGGCACGGCGCCCACTCTGATCGCCGTCGCGGAGGACACCCCCGCTGGTCCGTTGGACACCCTGGCCGAGGTGGTACGGCTGCCGCGTGAGGGAGCCGGACTCGCCCTTCCCGCCCTGCTCGCGGAGCTGTACGGGCGCGGGGTGCGCGCCCTGCTGCTGGAAGGCGGGCCCACGCTCGCCGGAGCCTTCCTGGCGGCGGGGCTCGTGGACCGGGTCGTCGGCTATATCGCCCCCGTGCTGCTGGGGGAGGGGCCCGCCGTGCTGGGCTCGGCCGGAATCTCCACCATCGACCAGGCGTTGCGGCTCACCGTGACCGAAACCATCCGGCTGGGCCCGGACCTGCGCATCACCGCCGAGACCGCCGCCGCCCACACCGCCGCTGCCGCTGCCGACGCCGCTGACACCGCGGCGGACACCGAGCCCCGTAGGGAGACCCGCGCATAATGTTCACCGGAATCATCGAGGAGCTCGGCGAGATCACCGCCGTGGAGAACCGGGGCGACTCCAGCCGCTTCCGTCTGCGCGGCCCGCTGGTCACCGAAGGCGCGGGCCACGGCGACTCGATCGCGGTCAACGGCGTATGCCTCACGGTCGTCGACACCGAGGGCGGGGAGTTCACCGCCGACGTGATGGCCGAGACGCTGAAGCGCTCCAGCCTCGGCGCCCTGGACACCGGCTCACGCGTCAACCTGGAGCGTCCGATGGCCCTCGGCGGGCGCCTCGGCGGCCACCTCGTGCAGGGCCATGTGGACGGTACCGGCATCGTCACCGAGCGCACCCCTGGGGACCACTGGGAGTTGGTCCGGATCGCCCTTCCGGGTGAACTGGCCCGCTATGTGGTGGAGAAAGGATCCATCACCGTTGACGGGATCTCCCTCACCGTCGTCGACGCGGGCGAGGACTTCTTCACCGTCAGCCTCATCCCCACCACGCTCGCCCTCACCACCCTCGGCATCAAGGCCCCGGGCGACCCGGTGAACCTCGAAGTGGACGTCCTCGCCAAGTACGTCGAGCGGCTGATGGCCCACGGCGGCGCGGTCGGCCGTACGGACGAATCCGCCGGAGACCGCACATGAGCGCGCTGCACTGGCTGGAGGGCGAGGCGTTCACCGCCTTCGGTCAGCACGTCATCTGGTCGGACATGCTCGGCAACACGCTGGGCCTGGCCGCACTCGCCCTCGGCTGGCGCCGTTCCCTGCTCACCTGGCCGGTACAGCTGCTCTCCGGGCTGATCCTGATCGGCGCCTACGCCTCGGCCGATCTGGCCGGCGGCGTCGGCAAGCAACTGGTGGTCATCCTGGTGGCCGTGTGGGGCTGGCAGCAGTGGCAGCGCGGCCGGGCGCGGGCCCAGGACGGGGCAGTCGCCGTGCGCTTCGCCACCTGGCGCGAGCGCGGCGTGCTCGCGGCGGGTACGGCCGTGGGCACCCTCCTCGTCGGTTCGCTCTTCACCCTGGTGCCGTCGCTCTCCTGGAACCCCTGGCCGGACGCCTACATATTCGTGGGCACCCTCGCCGCGATGGCCGCACAGGCGCGCGGCCTGGTGGAGTTCTGGTTCGCCTGGCTGCTGGTCGACCTGGTCGGAGTGCCGCTGGCCTTCAGCAGCGGCCTCGCCTTCTCCGGAATCGTCTACCTCGTCTATCTCGCCCTCGTCCTGTGGGGAATGCGCGCCTGGTGGCTGCGCTCCCGCAGCACCCCCGCAGCGCAGCCTGTCCTGGAAGGAGCGGCAGCATGACCACACTGGAGAGCTGGTACGGGGGTGCCCTCGCGGAACCCGGCGCGGAGGATCTCGCGCTCGACCCCGTGGAGCGCGCCATCGCCGCCATCGCCGACGGCCGCCCCGTCGTGGTCGTCGACGACGAGCAGCGCGAGAACGAGGGCGACCTCGTCATCGCCGCCGAGAAGGCGACCCCCGAGATCATCGCCTTCATGATGAGCGAGTGCCGTGGCCTCATCTGCGCGCCGCTGGCGCCCGAGGACATCGAGCGGCTCGAACTGCCGCAGATGGTCGACCGGAACACCGAGTCGATGACCACGGCCTTCACCGTCTCGGTCGACGCCGGGCCCGCGCACGGCGTCACCACCGGCATCTCGGCCGCGGACCGTGCCGCCACCCTCCGGCTGCTCGCCGACCCCGCCGCCGGTGTGGCCGAGTTCGTACGCCCCGGCCACGTCTTCCCGCTGCGCGCCCGCCCCGGCGGGGTGCTGGAACGCCCCGGGCACACCGAGGCGGGAGTCGACCTGGCCCGGCTCGCCGGCCTGCGGCCCGCCGCGGCCATCGTCGAGATCGCCGGCGAGGACGGCGCCATGCTGCGGCTGCCGGAACTGGTGCCGTTCGCCCGCAAGCACGGCCTGCCGATCATCTCCATCGAGGACCTGGCGGACTACCGCCGCTCCGCAGAGCCCACCGTGCGCCGGGAGGCGGTCACCCGGCTGCCCACCCGGTACGGCCACTTCCAGGCGTACGGCTACCGCTCCACCACCGACGGCGTCGAACACCTGGCGCTGGTGGCCGGCGACCCGGCGGGCGAAGACGGTGAGGACGTGCTCGTGCGCGTCCACTCCGAGTGCCTGACCGGCGACCTCTTCGGTTCGCTGCGCTGCGACTGCGGGCCGCAGTTGAGTGCTTCGCTGGAGCGCGTCCAGGCCGAGGGGCGGGGCGTGGTGGTCTATCTGCGCGGACACGAGGGGCGGGGCATCGGGCTGCTGTCCAAGCTGCGCGCCTACGAACTCCAGGAGCACGGGCACGACACCCTGGACGCCAATCTGGAGCTGGGGCTCCCCGCCGACGCACGCGACTACGGCGCCGCCGCGCAGATGCTCTCCGATCTGGGCGTGCACTCGCTGCGCCTGATGACCAACAACCCGGAGAAGACGGACGCCCTCGTCCGCCACGGTCTGCGGATCAGCGGACGGGTGCCGATGCCGGTACAGGCGGGCGAGCACAACATCCGCTATCTGCGCACCAAGCGGGACCGGATGGGCCATGACCTGCCCTGGCTGGACGCCGAACGGGTCTCCGCCTGCGGCAACCAGTGACGCCAGGCACGAGCACGCGCAACACGACACAGCACAGCGCAGTACCAGAGAGCACACCTGAGGAGAAGAGTGAAGTGAGCGGCAAGGGCGCACCCGAACTGACCGTCGGCAACTGCGGGGACCTGCGGGTCGCCGTGATCGCCGCCCAGTGGCACGAGCAGGTGATGGACGGCCTCGTCGACGGCGCCCTGCGTGCCCTGCACGACCTGGGCATCGAGGAGCCGACCCTGCTGCGGGTCCCGGGCAGCTTCGAACTGCCGGTCGTCGCCAAGGTGCTGGCCGGGCGGGGCTATGACGCCGTCGTGGCACTGGGGGTGGTGATCCGCGGGGGTACCCCGCACTTCGAATACGTCTGCCAGGGCGTCACCCAGGGCCTCACCCAGGTCTCCGTGGACACCGGGGTGCCCATCGGCTTCGGCGTGCTCACCTGCGACACCGAGGAGCAGGCGCTGGAGCGGGCCGGCCTGGAGGGGTCCAGCGAGGACAAGGGGCATGAAGCGGTCACCGCGGCCGTCGCCACCGCCGCCGCGCTGCGTGCCGTGGCCGAGCCCTGGCGCCGGGCCCCCGTAGCGACCACGTAGGGTAAGAGGACCATGGCGAACAAGACATTCGAGGAGCTCTTCGGCGAGCTCCAGCAGAAGGCCGCCGCAGGCGATCCCATCACCTCGCGCACCGCGGAGCTGGTCGCCCAGGGCGTGCACTCGATCGGCAAGAAGGTGGTCGAAGAGGCCGCCGAGGTGTGGATGGCCGCGGAGTACGAGGGGGAGGACCGCACGGCGGAGGAGATCTCCCAGCTGCTCTACCACCTCCAGGTCATGATGATCGCCCGCGGCATCTCGCTCGACGACGTATACGCTCATCTGTGAGTCGGCGAACCACCCGTGCTCACTGAATCGACCGCACTGACTGAAGGAAGCCCGTCCATGCTGCGCATCGCCGTCCCGAACAAGGGTTCACTGTCCGAGCCTGCGTCGGCGATGCTCCATGAGGCGGGCTACCAGCAGCGCAAGGACCGCCGCGAACTCGTGCTGTCCGACACGGAGAACGAGGTCGAGTTCTTCTTCCTCCGCCCCCGCGACATCGCCGTCTACGTCGGCTCCGGAAAGCTCGACATCGGCATCACGGGCCGCGATCTGCTGCTGGACTCCGCGGCGGACGCCGAGGAGATCCTCCAGCTCGGCTTCGCGGGCTCCACCTTCCGCTACGCCGCCCGTCCCGGCACGGCCTCGGACGTGAGCGAGTTCGAGGGCATGACGGTCGCCACCTCCTTCCCCGGCCTGGTCCGCTCCCACCTCGCCGAGCACCGCGTCGACGCTTCCGTGGTCCGCCTCGACGGTGCGGTCGAGACGGCGATCCAGCTGGGCGTCGCGGAGGTCATCGCCGATGTGGTGGAAACCGGCACCACGCTGCGCAACGCCGGACTGGAGATCATCAGCCAGCCGATCCTGCAGTCCGAGGCCGTCGTCATCCGGGGCACCGGAGCGGGTGGGCCGGGCGGCGAGGACTCCAAGGTCCAGCAGTTCCTGCGCCGTATGCAGGGCGTCCTGGTCGCCAGGCGGTACGTGATGATGGATTACGACATCCGTGCCGAGCGGCTCGAGGCGGCCGTGGCCCTCACCCCCGGCCTCGAATCCCCCACCGTCTCCCCGCTGCACGATCAGGGGTGGGTCGCCGTCCGCTCCATGGTGCGCACCAAGGAGGCCCAGCGGATCATGGACGACCTCTACGACCTGGGTGCCCGCGCGATCCTCACCACCGGAATTCACGCCTGCCGCCTGTGACTCCGCCCGCCTCCGCCTGTGATCCACCAGTGCCCGAAGCCTCCCGCTCCCGCTCCTGCTCCGCCACGCCGCTCGTGAACCGCCGGGAACCGACATGACGCAGCCCCCCGCCCTTCCCGTCACCTTCCGCCCCCTCCGGACGAGGATCGTCCTGCTGGGCGTGGGGCTGGCCGTGTTCGCGGTCATCACGGTCGTCGCACTGGTGCTGGGCACCCTGAGCCCGGGCGAGCGGATCAGCTTCATCTTCACCGGGCTGCTCTTCCTCGGCGTGCTGGCCCTGCTCAGCCGTCCCCGCGTCGACGCGGGGACGGAAGGCGTCACCGTGGTCAACCTCACCAGCCGAAGGCGGCTGGAGTGGGCCGAGATCGTGGGCGTCAACCTGCGCGCCGGCGACCCCTGGGTCTTTCTCGACCTCGCCGACGGCACGAGCCTGCCGGCCCTGGGCATTCAGCCCGGCATCGGCAAGGCGCAGGCCATCGCGGACGCACGGACGCTGCGCACCCTCGTGGAGAGGTACGGCACGGGGCAGTCGTGACGGCGCGCGCCCTCGAATACGCCCGCCTTCCCTGCCCGTACGCCCCGCGCTTGATTACTCTGTTGCCGTCGGCTACCGCCGCCCCGCCCGAACGCGGGCACCTGCGACCCGAGGAGTGACCCCCTCCAGCGATGGACGGATCGTCCTGCAGTATCTGTGCCGTTCCTCCCCAGGGAGGGACGGCAGGCCGGGAAGCCCCGGCACGACCTTCCTGTGAACCCGCCCGCCGCCACTTCGGAGTGTGCCGCGGTGTCCCGGACCCGGAGCAGCGGCGGTGAGCGGCCCCCTGGCGCTGCTCGCCGCCGCCTTCGCCCTCATCCTCGCCAACGGCTTCTTCGTCGCCGCCGAGTTCGGTCTCGTCACGGTGGAGAGACCGGCGGCAGAACGCGCGGCGGCCGCCGGAGACCGCCGCGCCCGCAGCGTCGTACGTGCTCTGCGCGAGCTGTCCTTCCAGCTCTCCGGCACCCAGCTCGGCATCACGCTGACCTCCCTGGTCGTCGGCATGCTCGCCGAACCAGCCCTGGCCGCGCTGCTGGACGCGCCGCTCAGCGCGACCGGGCTCCCGCAGGGCGCGGTGCCCGGAGTGGCGGTGCTCATCGGCATGTTCACCGCCTCCGCAGTCCAGATGGTCATCGGCGAACTGGTGCCCAAGAACTGGGCGGTGTCCCGGCCGCTGGCGGTCGCCCGCTTCGTCGCCGGACCGCAGCGCCGCTTCGCCGCCTTCTTCCGGCCGGTCATCGCGCTCCTCAACGCCCTCGCCAACCGCATCGTGCGGATCTTCGGCGTCGAACCGGCCGACGAGCTGGCCTCCGCGCGTACACCCGGCGAACTCGTCTCCCTCGCCCGGCACTCCGCCCGCGCCGGTGCCCTCGAACAGGACACCGCCGACCTGTTCGTCCGAACCCTCTCGCTCGGCGGGCTCACCGCCCAGCATGTGATGACCCCGCGCGTACGGGTGAGCGCCCTGCAGGCCGCCGCGACCGCCGCGGACGTCCTCAACCTCACCCGTGCGACCGGTCTCTCCCGCTTCCCCGTCTACCGCGAACGGATGGACGAGATCGCCGGCATGGTCCACCTCAAGGACGCCCTGGCCGTACCCGCCCACGAACGCCTGCGCACCCCCGCGAGCCGGATCGCCCAACCCGCCCTGCTGGTTCCCGGCACGCTGCCCGTCCAGCCGCTGCTGGAGCGGCTGCGCAAGGAACAGCCCATCGCGGTGGTCGTCGACGAGTACGGCGGCACGGCGGGCGTGGTCACCCTGGAGGACATCGTCGAAGAGCTCGTCGGCGAGGTCCGTGACGAGCACGACGACGCGGACCCGCCCGAACTCGCCGCCGTCCACGATGCCGAGGGCCGCCCCGCCTGGGACGCGGACGGCGGCTGCCGCGTCGACACGCTGCGCCGGATCGGCCTCAGCGCACCGGAGGGCCCGTACGAGACGGTGGCCGGGCTGGTCGCCGGACTGCTCGGACGCATCCCGGCGGCCGGAGACACCGCGCCGCTGCCGGGTCCGGGCGGGTGGCAGCTGCGGGTACGCACCGTCGCCCACCACCGTGCGGAGCGCGTACGGGTGGTGCGTACGGGCGTCGCGGACAGCCCTGCGGCCAACCCGGTCGGCACGGCAGCCCCGTTGACGCCGGCGGACGAGTCGGACCGGCCGGTCACGGCTTCGGCGCGGGAGGTGCGGCTGCGATGAGCCTCCTCCAACTTCTGTTCGCCGCCCTGCTGGTGCTGGCCAACGGCTTCTTCGTCGGTGCCGAGTTCGCCCTGGTCTCCGTGCGCCGGAGCCAGATCGAGCCGCTGGCGGCCCAGGGTTCGGCACGCGCCCGCCGAGTGCTCACCGGGCTGGAGAACCTCCCGCAGATGATGGCCGCCGCCCAGTTCGGCATCACCATCTGCTCCCTCACCCTGGGGGCCGTCGCCGAACCGACGGTGGCCCATCTGCTGGAGCCCGTCTTCCACGCCGTCCAACTGCCCGAAGCGCTCATCCATCCGCTGGGCTATGTCCTCGCGCTGGGCGTGGTGGTCTGCCTGCACCTGGTCATCGGGGAGATGGTGCCCAAGAACCTGGCGATGGCCGCACCGGAGCGCACCGCCCTCTGGTTCAGCCCGCCGCTCGTCGCCTTCGCCCGGCTGTGCCGCCCCGTCACCACCTCGCTGGGCGCCTGCGCCCGGCTCATCCTGCAACTCTTCGGGGTCGAGGCGAAGGACGAGATCGACGCCGTTTTCACCAGCGAGCAGCTGACCGATCTCGTGGAGGACTCCCGCCAGGCCGGTTTGCTGGAACACGGCGCGCACGAACGCCTCGCCGACGCCCTGGAACTGGGCTCGCGCCCGGTTACCGATGTCCTGCTGAACCCGGCGGACCTGGTGACCGTCGGCCCGGCCGTCACCGCGCGCGAGGTCGAGGACCTCACCGTGAAGACCGGCTTCTCCCGCTTCCCCGTCCGTGCGGACGACGGCGCGTTCCTGGGCTATCTGCACGTCAAGGACGTACTCGACCTCGAAGACGCGGCGGGCGAGGTGCCTCGCCACTTCTGGCGTCCGATGGCCACACTGCGCGCCGAACTGCCCCTGGACGACGCGCTCGGCGCGATGCGGGCCGCCGCCACGCATCTGGCGGCCGTCGCCGGGCCGGGCGGGCGGGTACTCGGACTCGTCGCGCTGGAGGACGTACTGGAGATGCTGGTGGGTGAAGTCCGCGACCCGGCGCACCAAGGCCCCTCGCACCGCGCTCACGCCACCGCCTCGCAGCCCCGGCCCTCCTCCCGGCCCGCCCCACCGGCCTCGTCCCAGCCCCGGCCTCCGTCGCCCCGGGACGCCACGGAAACCGGATGGACCGAGGCGGCTGCCGCCGGACCACGCGGTACCTGAGCGGCGGCAGGGCCGCTACGGTGTGCTCTCCGAGCCCCGGCCGGAGAGCACCTCGCCGTACGCCTGCATCAGATCCGGCAGCCGCAGCGTCGCCAGATCGTCGCGCGTCGGCGTGGCCGGGTAGCCGGACAGCCGCAGATCCCGGTAGGCGCAGCTCTTCTCGTACAGCGTCCGCAGGAAGCGGCCGTTGCCCAGCTCGTCGATCCAGCCCTGGTCCACGACATGGCCGCCGATGCTGCGCATCTCGTCCAGCGCCTCCTCGTCCCAGGAGTCGCCGTTCTCCGCGGCCAGCACCTCGCCGATCGCGGTCAGTTCCAGGGGACGGTAACTGGGGAAGTCCACCCGCGTCGTGAAGCGGGAGCCGAGGCCGGGATTGGCCGCCAGCAGCCGGTCCATGCCCTCCGGATAGCCCGCCAGGATGACGACCAGCCGGTCCCGGTTGTCCTCCGCCCGCTTCAGCAGCACCTGGAGGGCTTCGTCGCCGTACGCGTCGCCCTTGCTGTAGCCGGAGTTCGAAAGCGCGTAGGCCTCGTCGACGAAGAGCACCCCTCCCATCGCCGAGTCGATCAGCTCGTTCGCCTTCACCGCGGTCTGGCCGAGGAACTCACCGACAAGATCGGCCCGTTGGGCCTCCACCAGATGGTCGCCGCCGAGCAGCCCCAGAGCGTAGAAGGCCCGGCCGAGGATGCGCGCCACGGTAGTCTTGCCGGTGCCCGAGGGCCCGGAGAAGATGAAGTGCCGCTTCGGCGGCTGTACCGGCAGACCCTGGCCGGCCCGCAGCCGCGCCATGTGCAGCTGCGCCGACAGCGCCCGCACCTGCCGCTTCACCGGCTCCAGGCCGACCATCCGCTCCAGTTCGTCCAGCGCCCGCGCCAGCAGAACCGGGTCGGCGGGGCCCGCGGGCAGCTTGTCCGCGCCGGCGGTGTGCAGCAGCGCCGCCCGATCCCGCACCAGATCGGCGTCGGTGCGGGCGGGCTCGGCCGGGTCACCGGAGCCCTCCAGCCGCAGCGGGTCGCCGTCCGGATCCTGCTCCGGGGCGGAGTCCGGTTCGGCCGGCACGCCCGGAGGCTCAGGGATCTCCAGGATGTCGCCACCGGGGTCGGCGCCGGAGTCCCTCGTGTCCTGGCCGCCGGTGCCCGCGAGGGACATCGCCGCCGCGAAGCCGGGGCCGTCGCCCAGCCCGTCGCCCTCCGCGATGGCCGTCAGCCTGGCCGCGGTGTCCATGAAGGCGGGGTCGATCCGGTGCACCGCCCGGTAGAGCGGCAGCGCCGCCGCACTGCGCCCGGTGCCCTCACGGGCGCGGGCCAGCCAGTAACGCAGCTCCTTGCGCTGCGGCTGCTCGCTGCGGCAGCGCATCAGGGCCGCCGAGAGCAGCGGCTCGGCCTGCGCGAACATCTCCAGCCGCACCCGCGCCATGCCTGCGAACAGCCCCGCCTCGATACCCAGCAGCGGATCGTCGACCAGCGGCTCGGTGTGCCGCACCAGCCGGTCCCAGTCCTTGGCGAGATAGGCGCGGCAGGCGTGCAGGAACCGGGCCTGCTGGTCCGTCTCCACCGGCGGGCAGTCGGCGAGCGCCCGGTCCAACTCGGCGACATGGCGGCCGTCCAGCCAGTGCGAGGTGTGCGCGAGCAGCAGATCCCGGCCGGTCTCCAGCACCGGCTGCACCCACCAGCCCAGCCAGTACCAGGAGTTGAGCGTACGGCCGTGCCGCTTGCGCTGCTCGCCGAAGCGGTCCCGGTGCTGGTACATCCGCAGCAACGCGGTCGAGGTGTCCGCGCGCAGCGCGTGCAGCCCCAGCCAGCCGTCCGCCATGCCCGGGTCGAGCCGCACCGCGGTACGGAACTCCTCCTCCGCCTGGGTGTATCCGCCGACCGTGTAAGCGTCCACCGCGCGCAGCCACGCCAGATCGGCGGGGGCGTGCAGGCCATGGGTATCCTGCCTGCCGAAATCCATCACGTCCCCCATGAAACGTCCCCCCGGTTGTCCGCCGACGGCCCTGCGCCCGTCCGCCGGAAGGGAGGCCGGGCGAACAGCCTTACCACGGGCGGGAGTTGTCACTGCCGATCCGGAATGCCCGGGCTCCCGCGTTGATTTGCATCGTACCTGCGCAGGGCGCCCGGCCGTAGAGCGCCGTGACGCGGGGGTATCCGGGGGTGCCGTATTGTGACGGGGGATCAGGGGTGACGGAGGGTGAGTGCGAGGCGGACCGGGCCCGGAGCCCGAGACGGGACGAGGCCCCCGGTCACGGGGGAACAACCGGGGACCTCGCGTCAGAGGCAGCCTGTACAGGCCGCTTATTGAGAACGTAAATCCTGCACCGGCCCCCGGTCAAGGTGCACTCCTGGGGCTCCTGCCGGGAAGCGCGAGTGAAGCCGAGGGCATCACCGAGAGTGAACAGAAAGGTGTTTCACCGCATTCCCCGCTGACCCGGCAGCACCTCGGGCCCCACCAGCCCCTCCCGTATCAGCAAGTCCGCGTGGGGAAGAGACGGGTCGGCCGCGAAATGCTCGGCCTCGGCGCGCCGCCAGAGGTCCCAGAACGCCGCCTGTCCCGGCCCGTCCCGCCGCATTCCGCGCTCGTGGGCCACAACACGGGGCACATCCATCCACAGCAGACAGGCCAGCTCTGGACGCAGCGCCCGGCGCCCGGCGCCGACACCCTCGACCAGGACGGCGCGGGCGGGCGGCAGTTCACCCGTACGAGTGAAGTTGTGACGCTTCCAGTCGTAGATCCCGAAGCGGGCGGTGGACCCTCGGGACAGCGGGCCGGTCACCTGTTCGGCAAAGCGGCCCGTCCAGTCGAAGAGCGCCTCATGGCTCGACAGGTCGTCGAGATGCAGTACCGGCGCACCGTCCAGGGCCGCCGCCAGCCGTGCGGCGAACGTGGACTTGCCCGACCCGGCATACCCGTCCACGGCGATCAGCCTGACCGGACCGCAGGACGGCGGCAGGGCGGCGAGACGGCGCGCGAGCTGGCGGAGGTCGCCTGGTCCGCCGGGGTCGTCCATGTCCGCAGCCTAGCGACCTGGTCCACTCCCCATCGTGCTACCTGGTCGCAGGGCTGTCCGTCCGGCGCCCCTGCCGGGTAGTGCCACTGGTCGGACCAATGTCCGTTTCGGTCCGACAGGCGCGCCGGGCGTCCCATCACTGGCCTCCATGCCCGGGCACCGGCAATAGTTGACTCGCGTTCGTTCATCCGCCGCACTCTGGGACTACCGACTGGGGGCTTCACCATCATGACCAGCAGACCAGCCAAGCGCCGTACCGTGCTGGCCGCGGCCCTCGCCACCGCCGCCGCCGCCGGGACGCCGTCGGCACTCGCCGCCGACGGAGGGGCCGCCGCACGCGGGCCGCGCCGTCCGAAGAAGGACGACCTCATCGACTACCAGGACTGGACTTCCACCCGAGACTGGAACGCCGGGGAGCACCAGGGCACCAGGGTGCGCGGGCGGCGCGCGGGCATCGCGCTCGGGAGCCCCGTCGGCACCACCGAGTACCGCGACCCGCACACCGGCAGGACCGCCGAGTGGGAGTACGCCACGTGGACCTCGCCGCTCCACACGCCGAAGGTGCCCGCCACCGAGCTGATCGCCTCCTGGAACGCCCGCACCCCCTCCGGCACCTGGCTGCGCATCGAAGTCCTGGGCAGCTACGCGGACGGGACCGACACCCCCTGGTACACGCTGGGGATCTGGACGGCCGGAGACGGCGACGACGTGCCCCGCCGCACCTCCGTGCCGGATCAGAGTGATGGCCGCAGCACCGTCTGGACCGACACCGTCGCCGTGGACGATTCGGGAAGCGGCGTCCGCCTCGCCGCGTACCGGCTGCGCGTGACGCTCTGCCGTGCGCCCGGCAGCGACGCCACCCCGACCGTCTGGCGGCTCGGTGCGATGGCCTCGGACCTCCCGGACCGCTTCGAGGTCCCGGCCAGCGAGCCGGGGCAGGCCGGCGGCATCGAGCTGAAGGTGCCGAGGTACTCGCAGAACATCCACGAGGGCCGGTACCCGGAGTACGACGGCGGAGGAGAAGCGTGGTGCAGCCCGACCTCCTCCCAGATGATCATCGAGTACTGGGGCCGGAAGCCCGCCGCAGAGGATCTGGCATGGGTCAATCCGGACTACGAGGACCCGCAGGTCTGCCACGCCGCGCGCTTCACCTTCGACTACGAGTACGAGGGCTGCGGCAACTGGCCCTTCAACACCGCGTACGCGGCCACGTATGAGGGCATGGAGGGCGTCGTGACCCGCTGCGCCACGCTGCACGACGCCGAACGGCTGGTGGCGGCGGGCATCCCGCTCATCACCTCGCAGTCCTTCATCGAATCCGAGCTCGACGGCGCGGGCTACGGCACGGCCGGTCATCTGATGACGGTAATCGGCTTCACCGAGGACGGCGACGTCATCGCCAACGACCCCGCCTCGCCGGACAATCCGGCGGTGCGCCGCGTGTACCGGCGTCGGGAGTTCGAGAACATCTGGCTGCGCACCAAGCGCTACAACGAGAAGGGCGAGGTCAGGAGCGGCACGGGCGGGGTGTGCTACATCTACTTCCCCGTCGATCCGTCACCAGCCCAGCGCCGGGCGCTGCGCGAGTTCGGGGTGTGCTGACCGGACTGACGGGCATGTACTCGACGTACGTCTCATCCACCACCTGACGGCAGCGCTGCCGGCCGTCCTGGGTGAGGTGGCCGTACTGGTCGACCGTGACCTTGATCGAGCGGTGTCCCAGCCAGCGGGAGACCTCGTGGAGGGCGACACCGTTCGTCAGGGTCACGGTGGCCCATGTGTGCCGCAGACCGTGCGGCGTGTACGGAGGCAGTCCCAGCCGGGCGATGCTGCGGTTCCACGACCTCCGGAACAGATCCGGGTAGGGCATCGTTCCGGCCCCGGTGAGTACGGGAAAGCAGGACCTGAACATGGCCAAGGTCTCCGGCAGCGGGACATCGCGCCATTCCCCATCTTTCCGGTGCTTGAGAGGCGCGTGGCGTACGACGTAAAGGCCGCCCCCGTGTTTTCGTCCGGACAACCTGCCGTCGCAGACGGAGTGTGTCTTCACGTCGGCTGCCGTCGTTCATCGACCGGCGCGACGTGGTGAGCGGGGGCCTGCGCTTCCTGGACGGGGTTGGCGGGGATGCGCTTGTGCCGTACGGCCTGCGTGAACGCGGACGACAGCGCGATGCGCCGCGACTCGATCGTGTTGGCCGCAGCGCCCTGCGTGCGCCACATGCTGTAGAGCCGCTCGATGTCGGCCGTAGCTTGGAATTCCAGCTTGGCCAAATGGTGCTTCCAGGCGATGGGCGCGACAGCCGTCATGGAAGGGCTGGACACTGCCCGGATCGTCGTGTCATCCCTTACAGCGGGTAAGAGTGCCAGAGTTACGAGCAGCAAGGGAGGATAGTCACCGCCACCAGTGCAGCACGTGCAATTCCCGGCAGTATCGAAAGGCTCACGGGTAGGTACCCCACGAGTGATCTCACTTTCATCTCGAGTTCTCGGACTGACTCAAGATGCCGTGTCGCCTAGAGGTTGCGCTCTGCTTCAACAGATGCCATTCGCCAGCAACTTACACAGATCCAAGTGGAGGTTCATGTGGCGGGAATCAGCAAGTAGGAGGCCCCAAGACGGAGGCGCATACGGGTTCCACCTCCGGCCAGAGCTTGCGGCAGGTGGCGTACGCCGTCGCTGCATGTAAGGCATGGAGATCAGCAGCACTGATGTCGTCGCTCTCCCGGCCTCCGCCAGCACCTTGCGTGCGAAGCTGATGTTCTGCCCGGTGTTGGCGGCGTTTGGTTCCAGCAAGATTGCAATGGCGTCCAGCGCTTGGCCCCAGACGTCGCAGGCGGCTTCCACGCTGCCCTGCTGCGCTTCCAGCGCGCCGAGAATACCGAGCGTCACCGCATGGGTCCGGCCGAAGGTGCGCGCCTTTCTGGTGCGGACGCTGCTCGGGCTGCGGATGCTGGGGGCGCACTGGCCGTGGGGGTTCCGTTCTGTTGTGTGGCGGCCGACTCCGGCTACGGGCGCGACCCGCAGTTGCGGGGCCTGGCTGCACGCCCGGCGCCTGCGCTACGTGCTTGCCTTCCCGGTCGGCCTGCCCCTGGACGGGCCGCCGGGCAAGTCGCGCCAGCCGAAGGTCGCCAACCAGGTCCGCACCTGGACCGCCTGGCACCGGCACGTCACCTGCACAATGCTCGCCCTGGCCTTCCTCGTCGTCCAACGCGCCCGGCATCCCGACCCCGAGCAGCCGGCAGATCCCCGGCCGATGCCTTCGTCGAGATCCCCGACCAGCCCGGACGCCCGGGAAAAGCTCAGACCGTGTCGCCCGCTCTCAGGTCGGCTGACCTCGCGGTTCACCCTTGCCCGAGCCGCCCGGACCCGGGCCGCCGCGACCCGCTCCCGCCCGACTCCTCCCCTGGAAACACGCCGACCAGAAACGATCACAACACCAAGATCTGCTGCTGTGGTGCAGGTGCTCGAGGAAAGGCTCACACACGACCTGGAACGCGCGGACGGCGGAGTGGACGGTGTACATCGGAACACCCATACGGACGCGGAGCCGGTTAAGACGCCCGTGCCCTGAGGCGGCCGGATCAGCAGGATTCGACGGCGCGATTTTCCCTCCAACGACCGTCCGCCATGTGGATGTGCGGCCGGCCGGGACCTGTGCCAGCGTGGTGGGGAAGAACTATCGGCACCGTCGACCCGTCGATGTCATTCCGGCCGGTCAGCCGGCGGTAGTTCAGCAAGTACGGTCGCGCGCCGGGTCCAGAGGCTGAAGCCCCGTACGGCAGATCTATGACGCTCCGGCGCAGGCACATGCGGATTTCGATCGCCGACCCAAGCGGAGACTCCCACGCGTCATGACGTGGAAAAGGAGCGGATATGCCAAGGCAGGGAATGAATGACGGAAACCGCCGACCGCAGTACGACGAAGTACGAGGACACCCCGAACTCATCTGTGCGGTGGCGGAGGACGTGGGCGTGGAGATCACGCCGTCGGGCGCGTCGTCGGCCCGAGGCGCTGATGTGGCCGGGCTGAATGAGCTGGCGGCTGCGCCCGACATCGTCCTGAAGCCGCTGTTCGAGGCCGACCTGGCGCGGCTGGGCCGCCAGGCCCAACAGACGCCGCAGGCGGGCGAGTCCGCTGATCAGGTCGAGGAGAACCTCGGCAAAATGGTGCGCTTCTACCAGGTGGACGCACCCGAGGAGCGGCTCGAGGAGATCGCCGAAAGGCTCCGGGAACTCGACGTCATTGAGGCCGCCTACGTCAAGCCGGCTGCAGAACTCGCCGGGGCCAAGACCGGGGCCCGGCCCTGGACACGCCCCTTCTCCAGGGCCGAGGAGCGCAAGGAAACGCCCATCAACGACATGGCCCCCATCGGGCCGGACGCACCGTCGATGACGCCCGACTACACGGTCCGCCAGATCTACCTGGACCCGGGACCGGCTGGCATCGACGCCCGCCACGCATGGAAGCAGCCGGGCGGCACAGGGGACGGGGTACGGGTGATCGACTGCGAATGGGGCTGGCGCTTCGGCCATGAGGACCTGCTCCAGAACCAGGGGGGTGTCATCGCGGGAATCAACAGCACCGACACCAATCACGGCACCGCCGTCCTCGGTGAAATCAGTGGTGACGTGAATGGGTTCGGCGTCACCGGCATCGCGCCCGACGCGGTGATCAGCGCCTCGTCGTTCTCTCTGCCGACCGCGACCGCCATCCGGGCCGCCGCGGACCGACTGGGTCCCAGGGACGTCCTTCTCCTTGAGATTCACCGGCCGGGGCCACGGGCCACCGGGATAGGCCAGCAGGGGTTCATCGCGGTCGAGTGGTGGCCGGATGACTTCCTTGCCATCCGGTATGCCACGGACAAGGGCGTGGTCGTCGTCGAAGCCGCCGGCAACGGCGCGGAGAACCTCGACGACCCGGTGTACGACAGGTCCCCCGGCTTCCCGCTGTGGTGGACCAACCCCTTCCGGCGCAGCCTGCTCGACTCCGGTGCCGTCATCGTCGGCGCCGGCGCTCCCCCGCCCGGCACCCACGTCGCGGACTGGGGCCCCGACCGTTCCCGCCTCGACTTCTCCAACTTCGGCTCGTGCGTGGACGCGCAGGGTTGGGGCCGAGAGGTCACCACGACGGGATACGGCGACCTGCAGGCCGGGGGGAATGCCGACTTCTGGTACACCGACAGGTTCAGTGGGACGTCGAGCGCGTCCCCGATCGTCGTTGGCGCTGTCGCTTGTGTACAGGGCGTACTGAAGGCGAGCGACCGTAGTCCGCTGGACGGGTGGCAGGTCCGGGACCTGCTGAGGAACACCGGCTGGCCTCAGCAGGACGCGCCCGGACGTCCGGCCACCCAGCGGATCGGAAACCGGCCCGACCTGAGTCAGCTGATTCCGGCCGCGCTGGCATGATCACCGGCGATCGCCGACGACAGCCTGCGCTGCGACGGCCGGACCGCCCGCCCGTCGCAGCGCCGGCTGGGCGCCCCAGCGCCGCAGGCGGTGCGGTACGCGCAACGGCGGAAGTGGGCTTGGGGCCACCACGGCTAATCGGCAGGCGCCGCCGCCCTCACCCGTGCCGACGCGGCTCACTCGCGTGGCGGAGGCCCGGCTAGACCGAACAGCTGCCCGTAACCTGTGACATCGTCGGTGGTCGTACCGGCTGCACGCAGCATCGCCCACAGCAGCACTTGGTTCGGCGTCAACACCGGACGTTCCAGGCGTGCCTCCAGTCGCTCGATCACGCCGACGGCGCGAAAGCCGTTGCCGCCCAACACCACGGCATCGGCGCTGTCCGGAACATGTGCGATCACCCAGTCGTACAGCTCGGCAGGCTGGAACAGAGTCTGTCCGCTGGGCAGAGTGCAGGGAGCCGAGAACAGTACCTCGAAGCCCGTGCCCTGGTAGTAGCGCCGACCCAGCGCGTTCAACTCCGTGTCGAACCACGGCGGATCGACCAGCGACAGCCGCGAGGCCCCGACGGCGTGCAGAGCGTCCACCATCGCCGCGCAGGTGGCGACTACCGGAACGCCTCCGGCCCGGGTGCACAGGCGCTCCAGCATCGCCTCCTCAGCCGAGGCACCGATGACATATGCCGAGCTGGTGAAGGCGAAGCCAATCGCAGCCAACGGTGCGGCGGCCAGTCGCTCGGTGGCCTCGTCCACATACGGCGGCTCGGCGAATGCCCGCACCGGCTCCAGAGGGATCGTCTCGTCCATCCCGCCGCCCGGCCGCATCGCACCGAACGGCACCCGGGCGGCGTGGATGCCGACATCGGCCGGAGCCATTGCGCGGAGTTCGGACTCTGGTCCTACGTCCGCGTGCGGGGTGAGCACCCCGAGCCTGACCCGCACATTCCAGCCGTCGTTCTGCCACATCCTGCGCGCTTCCTTGCCGACCTGCCAGCAGTGGGTTCCACATACATGATGTGAGCCTGGCGGTGTGCGGACACGAAATGACACGCCAGCCGACTACTCGGCCGAACGTCGATCACTACCGCCGAGCCTCCAGCCCCCGTGGTCGCCGCCCAGTACCAGCCGGGGGTATGGAGCAGTGATCAAACCCCACGAGCGAAGCAAGATCCAATGCGAAATGGCCACCGCGAATGCGAAAGCTTGCGAATCCGCCAACGGGAGCGCGACGGAACACCAACTATCGCGCTCAGCGGCCAGGTATAGCGCTCATCGCACCCGCAGGTGACAACAAGCCTGCTATGTGACAATCAACGTGCTTCGGCTCATCGGTCCGGGCTCGCTGGGCTGTTCGGGGCGCGGCTGCTACAGGTCGAACTCGAGGGGCTCGATGTCCGTGAACAGGATCTCCTCCAGTTGGCTGGCGCGGCGGCGTCCAGGTGCTCGGGGTCGGCGCGCGGTGGCGGGCGCTTCGCTCGGGGTCCTGCGTACGCGTCGTTCTCGTGCCCGTCGGAGTGGGGCACGTCCGCCACTACGCTGGAGTCGTACGAGCGGTACGCGTACCGACGCGTTCCGACGCGTGCCATGCGTCTCAGGAGGCGACGATGTCCGATCCGATTCCCCCCGCCGACTGGGAAGAACACTTCGGCCCCAGCCCTCAGCCGGCCCCCGAGGACGTGGTTCCTTCTCGGCCGGACGTCGTACAGGTCACCCAGACCGAGGGCGCCGGGGTGGACGAGAGCCGTACGGCCGCGCACTCGGGCAGCGGCTTGCCCGAGGAGGCGCCGCCCCTGCCGGCGCCGCATCCGCAGCCCGGGGAGCAGCCGCGGCCTATGTGGCGCCGTCCTCCCGGACAGCGGGACGACAAGGGGGAGCCGACGCGCGGCTGACGGCTCCCTGAACAGGAGTGAGGGATCAGGGTTCGACCGTGCGCGCGTGGGCGACTAGTTCCCTCAGCGCGGACCCGCCTCCCGCGGCGTTCGGGCCGCCCGCCATGCCCCAGTTCTCGGCGCTCTGCTCGGCGACCACGTGCGGGCCGACCTCGCCGGTCCACCAGCCGAAGTACGGGCCGCCGGACTGGCCGGGGAAGATGTCGTTGCGGTGCATGACCCGCAGTCCGTTCCGCCCCGCGAAGGTCTCGTTGACCGCACTGTCCATGACGCCGTTCGCGGTGTAGACCGGCCGGAGACTTGAACCGATGTCGCCCGGGTAGCCGATGTGCGACCAGTACGCCCGGCCGTTCCAGGCGGACACGTAGTCGTGTGCGCTGCCCATCCATCCGGTGGTATCCCCGAGCGGGTTGCTCAGCACGCAGACCGCGTAGTCGAAGGCGGCCTCGTTGGACGAGATGCCATCCGCACCGTTCACCCGCTGCCAGAAGTAGATGCGGGTGACATGGGCGGACCCGAACGGAGCGCTCGTGTCGTACTGCATCGGAGTGAAGGTCATCCAGTCGGCACTGCCGTCCGCGCGCCAGGGCACCACATGGCTCGCGGTGACCATGTGACGGCGCCCCACCATGACGCCCGATCCCGAGCCGCCGGGAACGACGACGCGTCCGCAGGTCCGCCAGGGGTAGCTCGTGTCGTAGATCACTGTGCGGGTGTCCGGCAGGAAGACCGTGGTCGGCTCGCCCCTCTCGTCCTGCGCCCCCGGGGCCCGCCTCCACAGCGGGGCCCTGGCCCCCTCCGGTCGCAGCAGCTGCGGGAGCGCGCGCAGTGGTGCGCCCTCGGGCCGGTAGGGCTCGTTCCCGCTCTGCCCCTCGGGCCGTCCGGCGAGGTCGGCCTCGGAGACGACGACCACCTCGGGGCGGGGCGGGAATGTGTGCTCGGTGGCCTCCTGCGCGGACGCCATGGGTTCGAGGGTCGAACCCCAATTCTCCGGCGGAATCGGCTCGGACATTTCCACCTGTCCTTTCGGTGAAGGGAAGCGTGCAGACACACATTAGGGATAGGGGAGGGCGGAGGGCGTACGACGGGCAATAAGTCGCCGAGAATTACACGTCCGGCCCTTTCCGTCACTTGGGAAGAGTGCTGTGCGCCGATCGGGCAGTATTGCTGTTCCGGTGTTTCGCCGGTCTTCACGCGAGGGAAGGAACCAGGGGTATTCAACGGCAATTGGAGCGAGCCCATGGGCCAGGAGAATTCTGCCGGCGCTGACCCCACTTCCGACACGGACGAGGAGGCGCTGGACCGCGCACTGTCCTACGAGAGAGCCGAGGCGGCCGCCGCCTCCGCGCCCGAGGAGAGTGCCAGCGAGTACCGTCCCGCCGCCGGACCGCCGGTCCCCCTGCGGGCAGACGGCAGTCCGGCAGCCCGCAGGCCGCCGGAGTCCTCCGAGTAGCGGGCAGGGCGAGGAAAGGACGTATCGCAGCCATGGCTCTGATCTTCAGGAACGACTACAGCCGGCCCATCTGGGCCATGTACGAGCGGTACCGCCCGAACTGCCCGGACGGGGGGAACTGGCTCAAGGCCGGCTGGTGGAAGATCCAGCCCGGACAGACGGCCGTCGTTTTCGCGGGTGACCCCCACGGTGTCAACCCGATCTGGTACGCCTACGCGCACTCGGACGACGGCCTGGAATGGAGTGACCGCTTCCAGGAACTGGTTCCCGTCCGCGCATTCGAATGGTGCTCGAATGTTGCGGACACGAGTTCACGGACGATTCTCATGCACGAGTTCGTCGCCGCCAGCACGAACCACACCCACACGTTTCGGGCGCCATAATTCCGATCGCTTTGACAGACTCCTCCGCTGCCACGGCTGTTTCAAGATCCATGAGGTAGTCCGAGGATGCTGAAGGGGCGGTTCATGTGGCGGTCGGCCAGAGGGTGGCTCCACAACCATCTCAGGGATCCGCCAGCTTCGGGAAGCACCCCATGCGCTGGTACGACTTCGGTATCAGCGGCAGCGCGAGTTCGTGTTCATCGGACTGCGCACGGTCCGCCGCCCACTCGGCTTCCTCCCGGCTCGGCGAGCATGGAGCGGGCAGCACGGCGCGGGGCCGCGACCGGGCACTTGCCCCGGACGCGGCCCCGCTACTGTGCAACTCGGTCATCGTCGGTTCAGCAGCAGCCGCCGGTGGCGACCGGTTCTGCCACGCTGGTATCGGCACCGGCACAACACGTGCTGCCTTGCTGCTTGGCCAGGCTCTCGGCGTCGGCCTTGACGACGTAGACCTCCCAGGGTTCCTGGCCGGGGCCATGGACCCAGACCTTGTCCTGGAGGGCGTAGCAACAGGTGGTGTCGTTCTCCACATCGGTGGCCAGACCTGCGTTCGCCAGGCGGGAGGTGGCGGCGTGGACGACCTCGGTGGTCTCGACTTCGATGCCGAGGTGATCCATTCGGGTGTCCTGGCCTGCGGTGCCTTCGACAAGGACGAGCTTGAGTGGTGGATCGGCGATAGCGAAGTTGGCGTAGCCGTCGCGGAGTTTGGCGGGTTCAGTGTCGAAGAGCTTGCTGTAGAAGGCGATCGAAGCTTGAAGGTTGGGGACGCGCAGGGCGAGCTGTAGACGGGACATGGCGAACCTCCTGCTGAGACGGTGGACTGAGTGGTCAGCAGCCGCCGGTGGTGGCGGGGGCTGCGATGCCGATCTGCAGAGTGGCCGGGGCCGCGCAGCAGCCGCCGGACTCTTCCGCACCGGCTGGTTCGTCGAAGAGCCCGGCGCCGCCGCAGACCCCGGTCTCCGGGAGAGTCAGCTCGACGCGCTCGGCGGCTTCCTGGTCGCCCGCCAGCGATGCGGCGATGGAGCGGACCTGCTCGTAACCGGTCATGGCTAGGAAAGTCGGGGCGCGGCCGTAGCTCTTCATGCCGACCAGGTAGACGTTCTGCTCCGGGTGGGACAGCTCCTTGACGCCGTGCGGATAGACGGTGCCGCAGGAGTGCTGGTTGGGGTCGATCAGCGGAGCCAGCTCGGCCGGGGACTGGAGGCGCTCGTCGAGACCGAGCCGCAACTCGTTCAGGAAGGAGAGGTCGGGGCGGAAGCCGGTCAGAACGATGACCTCGTCGACGGGGTCGAGGCGGCGGCCGTCCTCGGCTACGAGCACCAGCCGCTCGCCGCTCTTCTCGACGGCGTCGGTACGGAAGCCGGTGATGGCGTCGGCGTGGCCGTCGTCCACGGCAGCCTTGGCCGCAAGCCCCAGCGCGCCACGGGCGGGTAGCTGGTCGGCCTCGCCGCCGCCGAAGGTCGCACCGCTGATGCCGCGCCGCAGGACCCAGATCGCCTGAGTTTCCTGAGTCGCCTTGGCGAGGTCGGCCAGGTAGGCGAGTGCGGTGAACGCGGAGGCGCCGGAGCCGATGACGGCGGTGCGCTTGCCCGCGTAACGAGCCCGGACGGCTGGGTCCTTGAGGTCGGGCACGCGATAGGAGATGCGCTCACCCGCCGTGCGCTCGCCAAGAGCGGGCAGGCCGTCGCCGCCGATCGGGCTGGGGGTGGACCAGGTGCCGGAGGCGTCGATGACCGCGTGGGCGGTGATGCGCTGCTCGGCGCCGTCGGCGTTTTGGATGTGGACGGTGAAGGGCTGCTGGTCGCGGTCGGCGTCGACGACGCGGTCGCGGCCCTGGCGGGAGACGCCGGTCGCCGTTGCGCTGAAGCGGACCCTGTCACCCAGTACGTCGGCAAGCGGCTGCAGGTACTTCTCGGCCCAGTCACCGCCGGTGGGGTAGGTCGCGCCGTCCGGCTTCACCCAGCCGGTGGGAGCCAGGAGCTTCTCGGCGGCGGGGTCGACGACCTCGGCCCAGGGGGAGAAGAGGCGTACGTGCGACCACTCGCGCACCGCGTTGCCGGCGGCGGTTCCGGCCTCCAGGACCAGCGGCTCAATGCCCCGCTCGACGAGCTGGGCGGCGGCGGCTAGGCCGACGGGCCCGGCTCCGATCACCACGGTGGGCAGGGCGGTGGTGGGCGCGTTCATGGTGACTCCCCACTTTATTTCGACATCCGTCGATGGCTTGCAACCAGCATTGCACCTGTTTCGATATGTGTCAACATAGACGTTCATCAAAATAGAGGAATCGGATCATGGAGCATCCCGATCGATCCTTCGCATCCAGCACGCACTGCGCGGCGTGGGCCGGGATGCCGATTGCGTCGTCCCTTCCCTCGCGGCTTACGTCCGCGAGGCTCCGGCTGCCGCAGGGCTCCGACCGGATATTCGGGGAGGACTCGAACGCTCCCTGGCCTTTGATTCGATATATGTCAATATAGGCATGTGTCGAATGTGACCGGCCTGTAGCGTTACCACCTGGCGTCAGGCAAGCCGGGTCACGGCAACGTGACCCGGCTCCGCTACCCGGCTACCCGGCCCGGAGGTCGGTGCGTCGGAGCGCCCGAAGCGGCGGTGACGTGCTTCCTTCGCGCCGTCGGCCGGGGAGGTCGCCGTCGGTCACAGGCTGGCGAGGAGGTCGTCGAGCGGGGCCGGTACCTGACCGGGGGCGAGGGCCTCGACGAGGAGCCGGCCGTAGCGGATCTTCCGGCCCTTCTTCGTGCCGAGGAAACGCCGCAACTGCTGCTCCCGGGGCCGTCCGTGCTGCGCGGGCTGGCGCAGGAAGATCCGCCAGGCGCGCAGGTCGCCCTCGGCCTGGACGACCTCCTCGACCCTTTCCGTGCCCAGTGCGCGGATGAGCTCGTCCTCCAGGTCCGCCACGCACACGAAGATGTACTGGTGCGGCGCCCGTGCCCGTTTCAGGCCGCGGTCGTAGAAGGGCTGCTCGCCCTTGTCGCACAGTCCCGCCAGACGCAGGCCAAGGCCGGGCGGCCCGAGGAGGTCGGCGTAGCGGCCGACGCTCATCGCCCCGCCCATCGGCAGGACGCACACCCTCTCGGCGGCCAGGTCCCGGCCACGCAGTGCTGCCAGTGCCTCAACGGCCGCGAGATCGCTGGGGCCTTCCAGCAGTACCGCCGTCCGCACCCCGAGCCGCACAGCCAGTTCACTCGCCGGCCCGCCGGGGCCGCCGGCCGCCCAGCCGTTGACCGCGTCCTGGAACGCTCGCATGTCCGCCATGGAGCGAGTCTGCACCCTCCACCGGCGGCACCACACGGAATATTTGACGGCGCGACCGGGACGCACCGCCGGGGCACTGTGGGTAGTGGGACAAATCCCACAGTGGCGGGGAGAACCGCAATCTCATACAACCTTCAGGGGTGGTCGCCGGTCGTGTGAGCGCCCCCCCCGCACACACCCCCTGAAGGAACGGCACATGTACCCGCTCATCAAGACCCAGCACAGACCCATCCGCGTGGTGGCAGCCCTCGGCGCCACCGTCGCCCTCGCGTTCACCGCCGCGTGCGGGAGCGACGGGGAAGGCGGCACGAAGAGCGCGTCCCAGGGCTCCTGCAAGAAGGAGATCAAGGCCGCGTACGAACAGGTGGAGAAGAACCCCGACGCTCCGCAGCCCACGGAGACGCCGGACGCCTGCAAGGGCCTCACCGACGCGGAGCTCGAGGACATGATGGAGGAGGTCGTCAAGGACGAGGTGACCGTCGGCGCGGACAAGCTCGAAACCGGGGAGAAGAAGCCCGGGGACGAGGACGCCGGGAGCGGCCAGGCGACCGAACTGAAGGCGGGCGAGGTCTACACCTACCCCGACGACGTGAGCGTCAGCGTGCAGAGCCTCTCCCCGATCACGCAGTACGGGGAGTACGACGACAAGCCGGAAGCGGGCCAGACCGCTTTCCGCGCCACCATCAGTATCGACAACGGCAGCAAGAAGCCGATCGACATCGATGACCTCTACCTCACCGTCCAAGGTGCCACCAACGGCGGCGATGTCCGCGACCTCTATGTCGAGGCCGGCTCCAAGCAGATGACCGGACGCCTCGCCCCCGGTGTGAAGACGGAGAAGACCGCGGAGTACGCGATCGACGACAAGTACGGGAAGAAGGTCCTCGTCATCATCGGCCACACGGCCGAGGGCAGCGAGAACTGGAGCATGGAGGACCCGACGTGGACGGCCACCATCAAGTGACGGCCGCCATCTGACGCCGGTGCCCTGGCTGTTCGCGCCGCCCGTCGGATCGCACACGAGGGCAGGGCGGGCCGCGCACGGTACTCCGCGGCCCGCCCGGAGGCCGGGGCGGCCGGTCACCCACCGCTGAACGGCCCGTGAACCGTGGGGAAAAGACAATCCTGCCGGTCCGGTTCCGAAACCATGTGACGTGTGCCATTGTACATGTCGCATGGTGCACACCGTGTCCATGTCAAAGCTCGGGGCGTGGTCTTTGCCCTGACTCCGGGCCGGGTGCACAGAACCCCCACGTCGGCTGCGCCGCGCGCGGCCACGCATTCCGCTGGGAGGCGGCTGGTGAGGACGAGAAGAATAAGACAATCGGTGACGAGAACGTGGGTGCTGGCACTGGCGCTCGCATTGGGCGGAGGCGTTCTCTCGGGGCCCGGCTTCGCCGCACCCCGTACCGACGCGGCGCCGGAATCCGCGCGCGAGACGCCTGCAGGACTGCCCCCGCAGGCTGCCCTGCAGGCACCCGCCGGCGACCCGGAACATGTCCGGGAGAAAGCCCTGAAAGTCCACGCGCGCGCACCGCTGACCTCCAGCAAGGACGCGCTCAAGCAGGACTACGACTCGCCCGTGGTGCCGGAGGCGCGCAAGCGTCCGTCCATGAAGGCCGCCAAGGGCACGCAGGGGAAGGCGAAGGCGGGCGCGGCCGACTGCAACGTCAGCGACTTCACAAGCCGGACAGGCAGGGAACTGGTCAGGCAGATAAAGAAGTCCCCGACGGCCTGCGTCAACACGCTCTTCAACCTCACCGGCGGCGACGCGTACTACGCCTTCCGCGAGAAGCAGATGGTCACGGTCGCCAACGCGATGCGCGACGGCTCCGCGGCCTACCCCGGCGATGGTTCCACCGGGATGCCGCAGCTGGTGCTGTACCTGCGTGCCGGCTACTACGTGCACTGGTACAACGAGCCCGATGTCGGCGAGTACGGCCGCGCACTGAGGAGCGCCGTCCGGGGCGGGCTCGACGCCTTCTTCGGCTCACCCCGCTCCGGTGACGTCACGGACGCCAACGGGGAGACGCTCGCCGAGGCCGTCATCCTGATCGACAGCGCCGAGCAGAACGCGCGCTACCTGTCCGTCGTCAAGCGCATGCTGGACGGATACGACAGCTCGTACGACTCGTCGTGGTGGATGCTCACCGCCGTCAACAACGTCTACACCGTGCTCTTCCGCGGCCACCAGGTGCCGGAGTTCGTGAGCGCGGTCACCTCCGACCCCAGCGTCCTGGACACCCTGCACGGCTTCGCCACCGAGCACGGCGACCTGCTGGGCGGCGACCAGAGCTACCTCACCTCCAACGCGGGCCGTGAACTGGCCCGGTTCCTCCAGCACGACGCGCTGCGTGAACACGTCCGGCCGCAGGCCCTGGACCTGCTCAACCAGAGCTCCATCACCGGCGACACCGCGACCCTGTGGGTCGGTATCGCCGAGATGACGGGCTACTACGACCAGCGGAACTGCAGCTACTACGACACCTGCAACCTCCAGGAGCGCCTGGAGAAGGAGGTGCTGCCCGTCGAGCACACCTGCAGCGACAGCCTGCGGGTGCGCGCCCAGGCGATGACCTCCGGCGAGCTCGGGAGGACCTGCGACAGTCTGGCCGGCCAGGACGCCTACTTCCACGGCATCGCCCAGGACAACGGCCCGGTCGAGGGCGACAGGAACACCTCGCTCGAGGTGGTTGCCTTCGACTCCAGCACGGACTACCAGACCTATGCCGGAGTGATGTTCGGCATCGACACCAACAACGGCGGCATGTACCTGGAGGGTGACCCCTCGGCGCAGGGCAACCAGCCCCGGTTCATCGCCTACGAAGCCGAGTGGCTGAAGCCGGAGTTCCAGATCTGGAACCTCAACCACGAATACACGCACTACCTCGACGGCCGTTTCAACATGCACGGCGACTTCGAGGCGAACGTCTCGACGCCCACCATCATGTGGATCGAGGGCTTCGCGGAGTACGTTTCCTACTCGTACCGGAACCTCCAGTACGACGACGCCATCGCCGAGGCGGGCAGGGGGACGTACGCACTGAGCGCCCTGTTCGACACGACGTACAGCCACGACTCCGCCCGTGTCTACCAGTGGGGCTATCTCGCGGTCCGGTACATGGTCCAGTCGCACCGGAACGAGGTCGACACACTGCTGGACTACTACCGTTCGGGTGACTGGAACGGAGCTCGCAGCTATCTGACCAGGACCATAGGTTCGAGCCACGACGGCGACTGGTACACCTGGCTGGCCAGTTGTTCGGCGGGCGACTGCGGCCAGTAGGCGGCAGAGCAGCAGACCGGCGGGCCGCGGAGTCTCCTCCGCGGCCCGCCGCGCTTGCCAAGAACAGAAACGTCACATTGTACACTTGGGCTCCAGTCAGACATGGAGGCAGCGCATGGAGCCCCGCAAACCGCGCAAACTCGTCTCCGTCCAGGAGCATCTGCGTGACCAGGTAGCCCATGAGCTGCGTGCCGCCCTCATCGCCGGTGAGCTGCGCCCGGGGGAGATCTACTCCGCGCCCACACTCGCCGCCGAGTACGGCGTCTCGGCCACGCCCGTACGGGAGGCCATGCTCGATCTGGTGCGGGAGGGCCTTGTCGAGGCTGTCAGGAACAAGGGCTTCCGGGTCACTCAGATCACCGAGCGGGATCTTGACGAGTTCACCGAGATCCGCTCGCTGATCGAGATACCCACCATCGGCCGGATCACGTGGACGGCCGCGCCCGAGCAACTCGAGGCGCTGCGCCCGGCGGCCGAGGCGATCGTGGCCGCCGCACGCGATCACGACCTGATCGGCTATCTCGAGGCCGACCGCCGTTTTCATCTCGCCCTGCTGGAGCTCTCGGGGAACACGCACCTGGTGCGGGTCGTCAGCGACCTGCGCAAGCGCTCACGCCTCTACGGACTGACCGATCTCGACCAGGAAGGTGTGCTCGTCGACTCCGCGAAGGAGCACACCGAGCTGCTGGAGGTCATGCTCAGCGGCGACGCGGAGGCCGCGCAGGCGCTGATGCGCCATCACCTCGCGCATGTCCGTTCGCTGTGGGCCTCGGGCCAGCAGCAGCCGCCCCAGGAGCACCCCCGGCCCACCGCCTCAGCCGCCTCCGGCGCGCGGCGGGCCCGCGCGCCGGGTTAGGGGCGGCCTGGGGGCCAGGACGGGCCCTGTGCCGTGAACGTTCCCGGTCACCCCTGGGCGTGTTGGAGAAGTCCCGCCTGTCTCGCGGGGTCCGGCACGCACGCTCGCTGCGTTGTCCGTCGTCGGCGCAGCCCGCTGCGCTCTCCTCCTTCAGCCTTGCGATCGCACGCACCGGACCCCGCGAGACCCGCCCTCCGGGCGGCCGGTGCTACTTCTCAAACACGCCCTGGCCGTCCAGCAGGGTGCCCATCCACTCCTCGACGTCCTCCACGGTGCGGGGCAGTCCGCCCGACATCAGCCGGGAGCCGTCGGCCGTGATCGCCAGGTCGTCCTCGATGCGCACACCGATGCCGCGCAGCTCCGGCGGCAGCGTCTCGTCGTCCGGCTGGAGATAGAGCCCCGGCTCGACGGTGAGCACATGTCCCTCCTCCAGCACGCCGTCCAGATAGGTCTCCGCGCGGGCCTTCGCGCAGTCGTGCACGTCGATGCCGAGCATGTGCCCGCTGCCGCAGAGTGTGTAGCGCCGGTACAGATCGCTGTCCGTGGCGAGCGCCTCCTCGGCGGAGACCTTGAGGACGCCCCACTCGCGCAGCCCCTCCGCGATCACCTGCATCGCCGCCCGGTGGAAGTCCCGGAAGGCGGCGCCCGGCCGCAGGGCGCCGATCCCGGCGTTCTGGGCGGCCAGCACCAGTTCGTACACCTCGCGCTGGGCGGCCGAGAAGCGGCCGGAGAGCGGCAGGGTGCGGGTGAGGTCCGCGGTGTAGAGGGTGTCGGTCTCCACCCCGGCGTCCAGCAGGAGTAGTTGGGAGCGCTCCAGCGGCCCGTCGTTGCGTATCCAGTGCAGTACGCAGGCGTGCGCGCCGCTGGCGGCGATCGTCTCGTAGCCGGTGCCGTTGCCCTCGGTCCGCGCCCGGAGGTTGAAGACGCCTTCGATCCAGCGCTCGCCGCGCGGATGGCCCAGGGCCTGCGGAAGCGCGCGGACCACATCCTCGAATCCACGGGCGGTGCTGTCCACCGCGAGTTGCAGTTGGGCGGTCTCCCACGGCTCCTTGATCAGTCTCAGCTCGGCGAGGCAGGCGGCAAGTTCAGCCTCGTCGTAGCGATCGCGCCGTGCGTCCGCGCCGGTCAGCGCGTCCAGGGCGCCGTCGAGGCCCGCCAGCGTCCGGGTGGGGGGCTGCGCACCGGACAGGAGCTTTTCCAGGTCTGCCGAATGCCGGCAGGTGAGGCCGGTCAGCGCGGTGGCCTCCGCGAGGTCCGGGCGCCGGCCGACCCAGAACTCCCCGTACCGCCGGTCCCGGTAGAACTCGTCACTGTCGCGCGGGGAGCGCGGGCGAATATAGAGCACCGCCTCGTGACCGGCGGGACCGGACGGCTCCAGCACGAGCACATTGCCCGGCTGCTCCTCACCGGTGAGCCCGGTCAGCCAGGCGTACGCGCTGTGCGGCCGGAAACGGTAGTCGCAGTCGTTGGAGCGGGCCTTGAGTTCTCCGGCGGGCACGATGAGCCGCTCACCCGGGAAGCGGGCGGAGAGCCTCGCGCGCCGGGCGGGGGTGGCCTCGTACGAGGGAACGCGCAGGTCGGCGGGGAGCGGTGAGGCGGCCCAGGCGGTGGTCATGAAGCTTGCCAGGGCGGGGGAGACGTCGAGGTCGTGGCTGCCGGTGTGCAGACGGGGGGCCGGTTTCGGCACGGTGCTCCTTCGGCGGTGCAGCGGAATTGACAATATTATTTCACTGTAGACGGCAAGGAAACGCGGAGGAAGTCTGCGCGTGCCGGTAACGGAGTGCGAGGACATGGCTGCCCTGGATAACATCAACCCGGTAACCTGGTAGAAAGATTGACGAACTGCCATGAGCCGCCGGACCGGTGAAGGAAGGCCCGACATGGGGGACGCGCCGGACTGGATGCGGCACGGGAACAGGCCTTCGGTCGAACTGCACACCGACCGGGCGCACGCCGCGCGCGTCTACGACGTGCTGCTCGGCGGCAAGACCAACTACCCGGCGGACCGCGAGGCCGCCGCGGAGCTTCTCAAGTCGCTGCCGAACGCCGCGATGGTCGCCCGCCAGAACCGCGCCTTCATGCACCGGGCGGTCCGTTTCCTCGCCGCGGAAGCCGGAATCCGGCAATTCCTCGACATCGGCACCGGCATACCGACCTCGCCCAATCTGCACGAGATCGCCCAGGAGGCGGCTGCGCACGCGCGCGTCATCTACGTCGACAACGACCCGATCGTGCTGGTCCACTCGCGGGCGCTGCACCACAGCAGTCCCGAGGGCCGCACGGCGTACATCCCGGGTGACCTGTGCGAACCCGAACACATCCTCGGTGACGCGCAACTGCTGGGCACCTTCGACCGGAGCCGTCCGGTGGCCGTGACCCTTCTCGCGGTCCTGCACTGGCTGCCCGAGGGCGCCGACCCCTACGACATCGTCGACCGCATCCTGCGTGAACTCCCCGCCGGGAGCTGGCTGGCCCTCACCCACGTCACCGACGACTTCGCACCGCAGGCGATGCGGCAGGCCACCGAGGGACTCAGGGCAGGCGGATCGAACGTCAAGACGCGCAGCGAGCGTGAGGTGCTGCGTTTCTTCGACGGGCTGGAGCTTGCCGACCCCGGCCTGTGCGTCGTCCAGCGCTGGCGCCCCGACCCCGTCGACCTGGGCACCCGGGCGCTGGGGCCCGCCGACATCCCGCTCTACGCGGGAGTGGCCCGCAAGCCCTGAGCCGTGCCCCTGCGACCCTCCCTCCCGCAGCCGCCGAGTCCGCATCCGTACCAACACCGCAGAAGTGGAAGTGACCGCCATGAGGCAGCTGGACGGCGAGCCGCATCTGGAGCGCTACCTGGAACGGCCCGATGCCGGGCCGACGGTGGTACGCATCGTGCTGGGAGCGCAACTGCGCAGGCTCCGGAAGGCGAGCGGTATCAGCCGCGAGGCCGCGGGCCGGGCGATCCGCGGATCGCATGCCAAGATCAGCCGTCTGGAACTGGGCCGGGTGAGCTTCAAGCAGCGTGATCTGACCGATCTGCTGACCCTCTACGGGGTACTCGACGCCGCCGACCGCGCGGAGTACTTCGCCCTGGCCCGGCAGGCGAACACCCCCGGCTGGTGGCACCAGTACAACGACGTGCTCGCCGACTGGTTCGAACTGCACATCGGTCTCGAAGAGGCGGCTTCGGTCATCCGGACCTACGAAGTCCAGTTCCTGCCCGGACTGTTGCAGACCGAGCACTACGCCCATGTGGTGACCCGCCTCGGATACCCCGACGCCCCGCTGCCGAAGATCGACCGCCTGGTGAAGCTGCGCATGGAGCGGCAGCGGCTGCTGACCCGGCCGGGCGCGCCCAAAGTGTGGGCCGTCGTCGACGAGGCCGTCCTGCGCCGCCCGTTCGGTGGCACCGCGGTGATGCGCGCCCAGCTGGAGCACCTGCTGGCGATACTGGAACTGCCCAGCGTCACCCTTCAGTTCGCGCCGTTCAGCGTCGGTGCCAACGCCGCCGCCGGATCCCCGATCACCATCCTTCGGTTCGCCGAACCAGATCTTCCCGACAAGGTGTATCTGGAGCAGCTGACCGGTGCGGTCTACCTCGACAAGCGCGAGGACATCGACCAGTACACCCTGATCATGGACCGGCTGTGCGTGGAGGCCGAACCTCCGGAGCAGACCGGGCCCTTCCTGCGGGCACTGCTGGACGAGCTGGGCTGATCGCCCGGCTGGGGCACTCGACCGCTGCCCCCGCCGACGGCTACTTCGCCGCCGCGTAGCACTCCACCACCGCCGTGGTGAAACCGAAGCGCACCGGCGTCGCGCCGAACGCCGCCTGCCCCGCCCGCTCGCCCGCCGCCCGCACCGCCTCGGTGACGCGCTCAGCCTCCTCGGCCGGACAGTGCACGATCACCTCATCATGCTGGAAGAACACCAGTTCGGCGCGCATGCCGGTCAGTTCCTGCCGCAGCGCGGCCAGCATCAGCACGGCCCAGTCGGCGGCGCTCCCCTGCACGACGAAGTTACGGGTGAAACGGCCGCGAGCCCGAGCCCGCGCCCCCACGCCGCTCCCGTACGACGGCACCCCCTCCTCGCTGTACGCCGGGTCGCTCCCCTCCGCCACGCCCGCGTCCGCCTCCCCGCCCGCTTCCTCCTCGCTGCCCAGCGGAGGACAGGTGCGGCCCAGCCACGTCCGCACCAGACGCCCCTCCTCGCCCGCCCGCGCCGCCTCGTCCACATAGCCGACCGCAGCCGGGAAGCGGCGCCGCAGCGCGGCCAGGTTCTTCAGCCCGTCTCCGCTCGTCTGGCCGTAGACGGCGCCCAGCAGCGCGAGCTTCGCCTGGTCGCGGTCACCGGAGAAGGCCCGCTCCGAGAGCACCGAGTACAGATCCCGCCCGCTGCTTGCCGCCTCCATCAGCCCGCGGTCGCGGGAGATGGCGGCCAGCACCCGTGGCTCCATCTGGTCGGCGTCGGCCACCACCAGCCGCCAGCCCGGATCTGCGACCACCGCCCGCCGGACGACCTTCGGAATCTGCAACGCCCCGCCGCCGTTGGTCGTCCAGCGCCCCGAGACCGTGCCGCCCGGCAGATACTCGGCCCGGAACCGGCCGTCCCGCACCCACGCACGCAGCCAGCTCCAGCCGTGCGCCGTGTACAGCCGGTAGAGCTTCTTGTAGCGCAGCAGCGGGGCGACCGCCGGGTGGTCGATCTCCCGCAGCTCCCAGGCGCGGGTGGACGTCAGCGGGAACCCCGCCCGGGCGAAGGCTCGCAGCACGTCCGCCGGCAGGTCAGGTCTCACCCGTGCCTCCGGCCCGAACGCCCGCGACACCTCCTCGGCCAGCTCCGCCAGCCGACGCGGTTCGCCGCTCCCGCCGTACCGCTCGCCGAGCAGCTCCGCGAGCAAGTCCCGGTGCACGTCCGCCCGCCACGGCACCCCGGCCCGGCCCATCTCGGCCGCGACCAGCATGGCCGCCGACTCGCCCGCGATCAGGAGCCGCATACGGTCCGGGTGCGCGACCGCCGCCGTACGGTCCAGCTGCGTCGCGTACACCTCCAGCAGCGCGCCCAGCGGATCCACGCCCTCGGGCAGGGCCACCGGACCGGCATCGAAGAGCGACGGCTGCGGATCCGCCTCCCGGGACACCGGCGGCGGGTCCGCGGGCACCGCCTGGCCGTGCAGCCGGGCCCGGGCGGCGGGCAGCGACCGCGGCTCACCACCGCGCCCCTCGTGGCCCAGCAGCAGCGTCTCCGCGGCCTCCACGTCGTAGCACCGCCGCACCGTGAGCCCGGCGGCCAGCAGCCGGGGATAGAGCGCGGCGGTCGAACGCCACACCCATCTGCCCACCGAGGGGCGCGACCGCACCGCCGTGACCACCGACTCCTCGGCACACACCGGCCCGGCAGCACCGCCCCGCTCGTCCAGCGGGCAGACCAGGGCACGCCCGTCGGCGGACTCGGCCAGCGCCCAGCGCACCGCGTCCGCCGAAACTCCGCCACCCATGTCACCCGGCATGCCGCCGAGTGTGGCACCCGGCACTGACAACGCCCTGGCGGCGTGCAGTGGGCGGCGCGGTCGGGCGGTCGGAGGGCGGCTGAGGGGCGGCTGAGGGGCGGGAACCGGATACCGGCCCCGCCCCCGGTGTCCCGCGCGGTCAGCTGATCGACTTGATCAGCTCTCCGTCGCTGGTGTCACCGCTCAGTTCCCAGATGAACGAACCGCCGAGGCCCTCTTCGGCCGCCCAGGCGCTCTTCTCCCGGAGGGTCTGCGGGGTGTCGTAGCTCCACCACTCGTTGCCGCAGTGGGCGTAGGCGGTGCCCCCGACGGTGCCGTTGGCCGGGCACCTGGTCTTGAGCTCCTTGTAGTCGTCGATGCCCTGCTCGTACTTGCCGCCTGCCGGTCCGGTGGCGGAGCCGCCCGGCTCCGACTGGCTGACGCCCGTCCAGCCGCGCCCGTAGAAGCCCAGACCCATCAGCAGTTTCTCCGAGGGCACACCCAGGCCCTTGAGCTTGGCGACGGTGTCCGCGGTGTTGAAGCCCTCCTTCGGGATGCCGTCGTAGGCACGCAGCGGGGAGTGCGGGGCAGTGGGCCCCTGAGCGTCCCAGGCACCGAAGTAGTCGTAGGTCATCGGCAGATACCAGTCGACGTACTGGGCGGCGCCCGCGTAGTCCGTGGCGTCGATCTTGCCGCCGTCGGAGGCGTCGGCGGTGATGGCGGCGGTCAGCAGACGGTCTTCGCCGAACTTCGCCCGCAGGGCCCGCATCACGTTGCCGAACGCCTCCGGGCCGCTCTCGTCACAGGTGAGCCCGCAGGCGTTGGGATACTCCCAGTCGATGTCGATCCCGTCGAAGAGACCGGCCCAACGCTCGTCGTTGAGCAGGTTGTAGCAGGACTCGGCGAACGCCTCGGGGTTCTTTGCGGCCTCGGTGAAGCCGCCGGACCAGGTCCAGCCGCCGAAGGACCAGAGGATCTTGAGGTCCGGGTGCTTCTTCTTCAGCTTCAGCAGCTGGTTGAAGTTGCCGCGCAGCGGCTGGTCCCAGGTGTCGGCCACGCCGTCGACGCTCTGGTCGGCGGTGTACGCCTTGTCGGTCGCGGCGTACGAGTCGCCGATCGTGCACTTGCCGCCCTGAACGTTGCCGAAGGCGTAGTTGATGTGCGTCAGCTTGTCGGCGGAGCCGGAGGTGTCGACGTTCTTCGCGTGGTAGTTCCGGTCGTAGACGCCCCATTCGGTGAAGTAGCCGACCACCTTGCCGGCTGCCTGGTCGGCTGCTTGATCGGCTGCTTGATCGGCTGCCCCCCGCGTGCCGGTGGCGGGCTTCTCGGCCGGTGTCTCCGAGGCGCCGGCCGTGGTGCCGGTGGCGAGCAGGCCGGCGGCCAGCGCCGCCGTACACGCGGCGCCGACGATGCCGAGGAACCTTCGACGCCGGGGACGTGCACTTCTGTCAAGGGATTCGCGCATGACTCTCCTCGAGTGGGGGGTTGTGGGGGGTTGTGGGGGGAGTGGGGGCGGTTGTGGGGAGGCAGCGGTGCTGGATGAGGTCATTGACATGCACGCGCCGCATGAGCCTTTCGCACGCTAGAAGGACTAGACCACTGCGTCAATGGTTCGGACCAACATCGCCGGTGTTCGCACCTGCGCGCTCCACGTCCGGGCGCGGGCGGCGAGCAGGTGACGGGGTGCCCCCGATCGGGCATACTCCAGACAGCCACAGCCGCTGGTCAGCCGCCGTTGAGACCCGATGGTGCGAGCACCCCGGCAAGGGCAGCAGGACCCGGCGTCGGACAGCACCCCGTGCCGCCGCCGCAGCCGACAGGAGGAGAGCGTCGCCATGCCCGAGTTCGGTCCCCAGCCGGTGGAACGTCAACTGCCCACCGAGGAAGCACGGGACCTGCTGGCCCTCGTGCGAGAGATTGCCCAGCGGGAGATCAGGCCCACCGCGGGCGAGGACGAGCACGCGGGGCGCTTCCCACGCCAAGTCTTCACCCTGCTCTCCGAGTCGGGCCTGCTCGGCCTCCCCTATCCGGTGGAGTACGGCGGGGGCGACCAGCCCTACGAGGTCTACCTCCAGGTCGTGGAGGAACTCGCCTCCGCGTCCCTGACCGTCGGCCTCGGCACCAGCGTGCACACACTGGCTTGCCACGCGGTCGCCGAATTCGGTACGAAGGAACAGCGCGCGGAGCACCTTCCCGCCATGCTCGGTGGCGGGCTGCTGGGCGCGTACTGCCTTTCGGAGCCCGCAGCCGGCTCCGACGCGGCGGCCCTGCGCATGCGCGCCACCCGCGAAGGGGGCGCGGGCGACTGGGTGATCGACGGCACCAAGGCGTGGATCACGCACGGCGGCATCGCGGACTTCTACACAGCTCTCGCCCGCACCGGTGGGGGAGGCCCGCGCGGCATCAGCGCGTTCCTGGTGCCGGGGGACGCGCCCGGCCTGAGTGCCGCGGCCCCCGAGCGCAAGATGGGCATGAAGAACTCACCCACCACCCAACTGCACTTCGACGGCGTACGCGTCTCCGCGGACCGGCTCCTCGGGGAGGAGGGCCAGGGCTTCGTCGTCGCCCTGTCCGCGCTCGCTTCCGGCCGCCTCGGCATCGCCGCCTGTGCCGTGGGGGTGGCCCAGGCCGCTCTCGACGAGGCGCACGCCCATCTGCGGACACGGCAGCAGTTCGGCAGCCCGCTCGCCGATTTCCAGGGGCTGCGGTTCATGGTGGCCGACATGGCCACCCAGATCGAGGCGGGCCGGAGCCTGCTGCTTACCGCCGCACGGCTGCGCGACGCCGGGTTGCCCTTCGCCCGGCAGGCCGCGATGGCCAAGCTCTTCTGCACCGACGCGGCGATGCGGGTGACCACCGACGCGGTGCAGCTGCTGGGCGGCTACGGCTACACGGCCGACTTCCCGGTCGAGCGGTACATGCGAGAGGCCAAGGTCCTCCAGATCGTCGAGGGCACCAACCAGATCCAGCGCATGGTCATCGCCCGCGACCTGCTCGGCCCGGAGAGCCGCTGACGGCCCTCCAGCGGGCTCCCGCGGCTCGCTCCCGGCAAATGCGGCCCGTCAGTGCCCCAGGGCCTGCGCCGGCACCCGCTGCGGGCGGGAAAGGTGCCCGCCCGCGTGCGAGAACGGCTGCATCCGCCAGTCCAGTCCCTTGGGCAAGGTCAGCAGCGCGGCCACGTCCTCTTCCTGGGCACCGCGCTCGCTGTCCGCGAGCGGGGCCTCGGCGGCGTCCCGTCCCGTCCCCGGGCACACGGTGAGACCGAACGGGTCCCAGCGGGTCGGGCAGAGCGCGTGCTCCGGAAGGCGCTCCTCGTCCGCGAACAGCGCGATCGGCTGGGCGCACTCCGGGCAGCTGACCCGGACGATCTCGTAGGTGTCGTACGCCTCGACGGTCCCGGTGACGGAAACGGGATCCGGGGCCGATTCCTGCGTACGACTGGTGGGCGGCGACTTCACGGTGCGCATGCCATTCCCCCTCTGGTGAGCCGGCGCGGCGGCTGGGCCGGGCCACAGCAAGCACTTCCCGCCGTGCCCCGCGCATAATCGCCGCGCCCCCCAGGGCACGGGCGCATCGGTGTGGTATTCCTCACACCTCGCGCTCGTGCGAGCCTCCGATCGGTCGTCCGCTGTGCCGGAGTGCGCCCGGCACAGTAGGTTGACGTGCTGTGGAGGATCTGGATCGGCACATCGTGGAACAGCTCGTCAAGGACGGCCGGATGAGCTACACCGACCTGGGCAAGGTCACCGGCCTGTCCACCTCGGCCGTACACCAGCGCGTGCGCCGCCTGGAACAGCGAGGGGTCATCCGCGGCTACGCGGCAATCGTGGACGCGGAGTCGGTCGGACTGCCGATCACCGCCTTCATCTCCGTCAAACCCTTCGATCCCAGCGCTCCGGACGACATCGCCGACCGGCTCGCCGAGGTGCCCGAGATCGAGGCGTGCCACAGCGTCGCGGGGGAGGAGAACTACATCCTCAAGGTGCGCGTCGCCACGCCCATCGAGCTTGAGCACCTGCTCGCCCGCATCCGCTCGCTGTCCGGAGTCTCGACACGGACGACCGTCGTCCTCTCCACGCCCTACGAGTCCCGCCCGCCCCGCATCTGACGGAGGCGTGCGCTCGGTCCCCGCACGCCCCACCCCGTGCACGGCGCCGCGGCCGCAGGGGCGAGACTGGGCGGGTGCCGCCCCGACCGGGCGGCGCAACAGCGCCCGCGCCACCTCGGCACGGGCGGCGAGCGAGCGACCCGAAATCTGCGCCCATCCGAACCGCGAGGCAGCTGCCGTGAACGACCCCACACCCGACCCCGCCGCCGAGCGGCCCCGCACCGTCCTGCTGCGCGAGGGCGAGGTGCACAGCCCCGCCGACCCGTTCGCCACCGCGATGGTCGTCGAGGGCGGCACGATCGCCTGGGTCGGTTCCGAGGGAGCCGCCGACTCCTTCGCCGATGGAGTGGATGAGATCCTGCACCTGGACGGCGCCCTTGTCACTCCGGCCTTCACTGATTCCCATGTGCACACTACTGCTACCGGTCTGGCACTCACCGGCCTCGACCTCGCGCCCGCCCGCAGCCTCGCCGACGCCCTGGCGCGCATCCGGACCCACGCCGCCGCCCGCCCCGGCGACCGGGTGCTCCTCGGCACCGGCTGGGACGCCACCGGATGGCCCGAACGGCGCCACCCCACCCGGGAGGAACTGGACGAGGCCACCGGCCGGCGCCCCCTCTACCTCCCCCGCGTCGACGTCCACTCCGCACTGGTCACCACCGCTCTGCTGGACCTGGTACCGGACATCACCGGCCTCCCCGGCTACCGCGCCGACGCCCCGCTGACCGGCGACGCCCACCACGCCGCGCGTACCTTCGCCCACGGCACCCTGACCCCGCAGCAGCGCACCGAGGCCCAGCGCGCCGCCCTGCGCCGCGCCGCCGAACTCGGCATCGGCTCCCTCCACGAATGCGCGGGCCCCGAGATCTCGGGCGAGGACGACTTCACCGGACTGCTCGGGCTCGCCGCCGAGGAACCCGGCCCCCGCATCACCGGCTACTGGGCGGAAGCCGTCACTTCCGCGAAGGACGCCGCACGGATCCGGGCTCTGGGCGCGGTCGGCGCCGCCGGTGACCTGTTCGTGGACGGCTCGCTCGGTTCCCGTACGGCGCACCTCCACGCGCCCTACGCGGACGCCCCGCACACCGGCAGCGCCTCCCTGGACTCCGCGGCCGTCGCCGCCCATGTCGCCAGCTGCACCCAGGCCGGGCTCCAGGCCGGTTTCCACGCCATCGGCGACGCCGCCGTCAGCAGCGTCGCCGAGGGGGTACGCGACGCGGCGCGGAAGGTCGGTCTCGACCGCGTCCGCGCCGCCCGGCACCGCGTCGAGCACGCCGAGATGCTCAGCGACGACACCATCGCCGCCTTCGCGGAACTCGCCCTCACCGCCTCCGTGCAGCCCGGGTTCGACGCAGCCTGGGGCGGCGACAGCGGCATGTACGCCGAGCGTCTCGGCCCGGAGCGCGCCGCGACGCTCAACCCGTACGCCGCGCTGCTGCGCGCCGGTGTGCCGCTCGCGTTCGGCTCGGACAGCCCCGTCACCCCGCTCGGCCCCTGGGCCGCCGTACGGGACGCCGCCTTCCACCACACCACCGGGCACCGGATCTCGGTGCGTGCGGCCTTCACCGCGCACACCAGGGGCGGCTGGCGGGCCATCGGCCGCGACGACGCAGGGGTGCTGGTGCCGGGCGCGCCCGCGGACTACGCCGTCTGGTCGGCCGGTGAACTCATCGTCCAGGCGCCCGATACGAGGGTCGCCAACTGGTCCACCGACCCCCGCTCCGGCACCCCGGGGCTGCCCGCCCTCACACCCGGCGGCGAACTGCCCGTATGCCTGCGGACGGTGGTGGCCGGACGTACGGTCCACATCCGGCCGAACGAGTGACAACCCACTGCTCCATACCGCCGAACGACGTGCCCCCGGCCTGTCGCACCACCCCGGGCCCTCCGCACTGACCTGCTGATTTAGCGAAACGCCCCAGGTCGAACAGGTGTTGACAGGCGAGGCCGTGGGACGGGTAAGTTCGGCGGAGTCCACCACAGGATGTCCGACCGGGGATTCACCGCGCAGTCGTCGAACGCCGCTGGGCCAGAAGGTGGTGCGTCGCACCGGCACACCACCACTGGGAGCCAGGTCCAGCGCCCGCGGCACGGGGGCGGAAGGTTTCCTCCAGTCGGCAGGTGCGACCCGGGTGGGGCCCGGATGCTCAGTAGACAACGGCTTTCGGTCGACCCGCAGCCAGCGGGTCCCAGGTCGGCCCGAAGGGCGCCGGGCCCTCTCCGCACCACCTCTCAACCAGCCACGGTTCGCCTACCCAGGGTCCGCGATCGGCCCTCCGCGTTGTACGGTCACTTCACCACCGCACGACCTGCAGGAAGGCCGACCGTGCCATCGGGCCCCGACACCACCGCCGCATCCGCTCCCAGCGGGCCGGCCGACGACCCGCCTGACAGCCGTGCGGACGCGTCCGGCGACGGCACGCCCACCGGCCACGAACCACCGCTCGGGCAGGACCCGCCGGACGACCGCGAGGCGCCGGACGACGGAGCCATACCTGGCGATCAGGACGGCGGAGGGCGGCCTGGTCGGGCGCGCCGTATCGCCTCCCTGGCCCGCCGCGAGGCACCGCGCACGGCGATCGCCGCCGTAGCCGGGATCGCCCTGGCCCTCGCCTTCCCACCCCTGGGCATCTGGCCGCTGTCCCTTGCCGGGGTCGCCGCGCTGAGCCTGCTCACCCACGGCCGCACGGCCCGGCAGGGCGCCTGGACGGGATTCGCGTTCGGACTGCCCTTCTTCTGCTTCCTGCTGCAGTGGCTCCATGTCGTCGGCTGGGACGCGACGTTCGGCCTCAGCGTCATCCAGGCGTTCTTCGTGTGCCTGCTCGGGTCCGGCCTCGCGGTGACCTCCAGGCTGCCGCTGTGGCCCTTGTGGGCCGCCTGTCTGTGGGTCGCCGAAGAGTGGGCCCGCGACCGTGTGCCGTTCGGCGGATTCCCCTGGGGCCGCCTCGCCTTCGCCAACGCGGGCTCGCCGTTCACGCCGCTCGCCGCCCTTGGCGGAGCACCGCTGGTCACATTCGCCGTCGCCCTTGCCGGGGCCGTGCTGGGAGCGGCAGTCCTGGCTGCCGTGCGGCTGCGGCGCGCTCCCGCCCTCAGCCGCGAGGGCGTCATGCCCGTCCTGAGAGCGGTCGCGCTCACCGCGGCCCTCATGGGTGCCGGAGGCGCCGTCCCGGTGCCCACGGACGCCGCGGACACCGTCGACATCGCCGTCGTGCAGGGCAATGTGGAGCAGCCGGGGATGGACTTCCTGGGCCGCCCCATGAAGATCCTCAACAACCACGTCGAGGCGACACTCGACCTCGCGGCCAAGGTCAAGGCGGGCGAGGAACGCCAGCCCGAGCTGGTCATCTGGCCCGAGAACGCCTCCGACCTGGACCCTTACCAGCATGCGGAGGCCAGAGCCCGCATCAACGAGGCCGTACGGGCCATCGGGGTCCCCGTCCTCGTCGGCGCCCTGGTCGACCACCCCACCAAGGAGGGTTACGTCGAGAACCAGGGCATCGTGTGGGACCCGGAGAAGGGCCCCGGCGCCTCGTACACCAAGCAGCACCCGGTTCCCTTCGGCGAGTACGTGCCCTTCCGCAACCAGCTCAGCAAGATCATCACCCGGCTCCAGCGGGTGCCGCGCGACTTCTACCCTGGTGACCACACGGGAGTGCTCCAGGTGGGCCCCGCCCGGCTCGGCGACGTCATCTGCTTCGAGGTCGCCTACGACGAAATCGTCCGCGACACTGTCAATGACGGCGCTCGCGCCCTGGTGATCCAGACCAACAACGCCACCTACGGCAACACCGGACAGCCCCAGCAGCAACTGGTGATGTCCAAACTGCGGGCGGTCGAGCACGGCCGTTCCGTGGTCACCGCCGCGACCAGCGGGATCAGTGCCGTGGTCGGGCCGGACGGCACCGTGCTGCAGGAAACCGAGGAATTCACGCGGGACGTGCTCACCGCTAGGCTTCCTCTGCGCGACGACATCACCGTCGCCGACCGCGTGGGGGCCGCTCCGGAATGGACGCTCGCTCTCGCGGGTGTTCTGTCCTGCGCCGGGGCCTGGATCCTCGGCCGCCGGGCGCGCGGCGAAGAGGGCCAGGCAGAGGGGCAGCGGCAGTGACACACGGTGGAGAACAGCGGCAGTACGGACCGCTCGGCACGGTGCTGGTCATCATTCCGACCTACAACGAGGCCGACAACGTCAGACCGGTTGTCGAGCGGGTGCGTGCCGCGGTCCCCGAGGCCCATGTGCTCGTCGCGGACGACAACAGCCCCGACGGGACCGGCAAGATCGCCGACGAGCTGGCCGCCGAGGACGAGCAGGTCCAAGTCCTGCACCGGCAGGGCAAGGAGGGGCTCGGCGCCGCCTACCTCGCGGGATTCCGGTGGGGCATCGAGCACGGCTACGGCACTCTCGTCGAGATGGACGCCGACGGCTCCCACCAGCCCGAGGAACTGCCCCGGCTGCTCACCGCGCTGCGCGGCGCCGACCTGGTGCTCGGCTCCCGCTGGGTGCCCGGCGGGCGCGTGGTGAACTGGCCCAAGCACCGGGAGTTCATCTCCAGAGGCGGCAGCATGTACTCCCGCGCTCTTCTCGACGTGCCGCTCCGTGACGTCACGGGCGGATACCGCGCTTTCCGCAGCGAGACCCTGGAAGGTCTCGGCATGGACGACGTCGCCTCCCAGGGCTACTGCTTCCAGGTCGACATGGCCCACCGGGCGGTACGTGCCGGATACCACGTGGTCGAGGTCCCCATCACCTTCGTGGAGCGGGAGCGCGGCGACTCCAAGATGAGCAACGACATCCTGGCGGAAGCGCTCTGGCGCGTCACCGCCTGGGGTATGGAGGGCCGGGTACGCAAACTTCTCGGTCGCAGGCACACTTGATGACATGACCAATCGCACACCGTTCCCGTACGAACCCCCGACCGGGGACGACCGGCAGTCCGGGGGGTCGGAGGGTGGTCCGCATCCCCGCGCCCGGGCACGCCGCTCGCGCGCCCGCACCCTCGTACCGCTGGGGATCGCCGCCTGGGCGGTGCTTGAGATCTGGCTCCTGATGCTGGTCGCCGATGCCGCGGGCGGGCTGACCGTCCTGGCGCTGCTGGTCGCGGGTTTCGTGCTGGGCTCGGTCGCGATCAAGCGGGCGGGGCGGCGTGCCTGGCGGAATCTCGCCGAGACCCTTGCGCAGAGTGCCGGTGCGGAGGGCGCGGGCGGCGCGGGTGCCGCGACCTCTGGTACCCGACCGGGTGGCGGGAACGCCCTCGCCATGCTGGGCGGGCTCCTGCTAATGATCCCCGGGCTGGTCTCGGACGCGATCGCCCTGCTGTGTCTCTTCCCGCCCACCGCCGGGCTGCTGCGGCGCGGTACGGAGCGGCTGCTCACCCGCGGTGAGCTGGGCGAGGCCGTCCGGCAGGCGCGCAGCGCGGGTGACCAGGTCAGGATGCACCGGCCCGACGGCAGGGTCGTGCAGGGCGAAGTCATACGCGACGACGAGGAACCGCCTCGGCGCGAGGAACCGCCCCGGCGCTGAGCCAGCAGGCATGACGAAGCCCGGGACCACCCCAAGGGTGGCCCCGGGCCCTGGTCGGTGCTCGGTGAGCACCGACCGGACAGACCGTGCAGTCCTTAAGCGGACTTGCGCTTGCTGTCGCGCGGATGCACCGCGATGTTCATCGTCCCCGAGCGGAGCACCGCCAGCCGTTCGGCCAGCACTTCCTCGAGCTCCTCGCGGGTCCGTCGCTCCATGAGCATGTCCCAGTGTGTACGCGCGGGCTTACCCTTCTTCTCCTCCGGCCCCTCGCCGTCCACCAGGAGGGCCTGTACCCCGCATACCTTGCACTCCCACTCCGACGGAATCTCGGCCTCAACCGAGAACGGCATCTCAAAACGATGGCCGTTCTCGCATGCGTACTCCACGGCCTGGCGTGGTGCCAGGTCGATGCCGCGGTCGGTCTCGTAGCTGGTCACCACGAGTCGCGTGCCGCGCAGAGCTCGCTCACTCATGAATCGTGCCTCCCGGGCTTGTCGCCCACAGGACAGGTGTCGCTGTCGTCGTCTTCGGGTCAACGTCCGGTCGGCGGTGAAGATTCCCGTAGCGGGACATGCGTCGCCCGTCGTGCCACGTCTTGTTGTTACCCACCGGTGCCTGGTTTGTCACATCTGGCAGGAGATGTCACCCTGTGTCGGCGCCGCGGTGGCGCGCTGTAACGGTCCTCGGCGGGCCGGAGGCGTACACTACCGGGCCTTCGCTCCAGGTTCTAAATCCGGTCTGGAGCGGGCTCGCCGGGACCGTCGCTCCCCGCCGCACTCCGCCGTACCGCCGACCGCTTCGAGCGCGCCACCACGGGCGAGGTCTCGCCGTCCGCCCCGGGTACCTCGAACACCCGCAGGAAGAACTGCGAGAGAGGCCCGATCGCCAGCGCGTACAGCACGGTGCCCACACCGATCGACCCGCCGAGCACGATGCCGGCGGCCAGCACCAGGATCTCGACGCAGGTCCGCATCAGCCGGATCGACTTTCCCGTCAGCCGGTGCAGCCCGGTCATCAGCCCGTCCCGCGGGCCGGGTCCGAAGCGCGCGGAGATGTACAGGCCAGTGGCGATTCCGTTCAGCAGTACGGCGCCCAGCAGCAGCGGGACGCGCACCGCCAGCTCCTCCGGGGCCGGCAGCAGCCAGAGCGTGGCGTCCATCGCCAGGCCGACGACGAAGACGTTGGAGACCGTGCCCAGGCCGGGACGCTGCCGCATCGGCACCCACAGGAGCAGGACCACCGCGCCGACCAGCACCGAGACGACACCGATCGAGATTCCGGAGCGCTCCGAGATCCCCTGATGGAGGACGTCCCAGGGATCGAGGCCGAGATCCGCTCCCACCATCAGTCCCGCGCTCGCCCCGTACAGCGCGAGTCCGACGTACAACTGCACCAGACGGCGGACCAGGTGTGAGCCGGACCCCTTGAAAGCGGACAAAATTGAACCCCTCCTCGTGACGGTGGCCTGCCGTGTGGCAGTCTGGTAGCCAGAAGCAGGCCAGTTCCATGGCCAATCGGCGGAAGGTGGACTGACTAAATGGCTCAGTGGACAGCAGTGGTCGGAGCCCGGCAGCTCGCTCGCCTCCTCGGCTCCCAGGGTGCGGGAAGCGGGGGGAACGCTGCGCGTGCCGGGGTGACACCGGCCCCGTACGTCGGCCCCGGCCGGGCGCGCCGGGCCCCGGCCTACCGCTCCCTGGCCGACGGTATCCGGCTGCTCGTCCTCGAAGGCCGCGTCCCGGTCGCCGCCCGGCTCCCGGCCGAACGCGAACTCGCCGCCTCCCTCGCCGTCTCCCGTACGACGGTCGCCGCCGCCTTCGAGGCGCTCCGGACCGAAGGATTCCTGGTTTCCCGCCGGGGCGCCGGCAGCTGGACGGCCATCCCCGACGGGGGGCCGCTGCCCACCGGTGGTCTGGAGCCTCTCCCGCCCGAAACGGCCGACACCATGATCGACCTCGGCTGCGCCGCCCTGCCGGCACCCGAACCTCATCTGACCCGAGCCTTCGAGCGGGCGCTGACCGAACTCCCGCCCTACAGCCTCACGCACGGCGACTACCCCGCCGGTCTGCCCGCGCTGCGTGCGGCCGTCGCCGACCGCTACACCGCTCGCGGCGTCCCCACCATGCCCGAACAGATCATGATCGCCACTGGGGCGATGGGCGGCGTCGCCGCACTGTGCCGCCTCTTCGACACCCGCGGCGAACGCGTAGCGGTCGAGCACCCCTCGTACGCGAACATCCTCGAACTGCTGCGCCAGACGGGCGCCCGGCTCGTGCCGGTGGCCATGGGCGAGGGCCTGACCGGCTGGGACCTGCCCGCCTGGCGCCAGGTGCTCCGCGACTCCGCGCCCCGCCTGGGCTACGTCGTCGCGGACTTCCACAACCCCACCGGGGCGCTGGCGGCGGAGGAGCAGCGGCGCGGACTGGTCTCCGCCGCACGCTCCGCAGGCACCGTCCTGATCGCCGACGAGACGATGGCGGACCTCCCGCTGGAGCCCGGTCTGGGCCTGCCCAGCCCGATGGCAGCCTTCGACCCGGGCGGCTCCACGGTCGTGACCGTCGGATCCGCCAGCAAGAGCATCTGGGCCGGACTGCGCATCGGCTGGGTGCGTGCCGCCCCCGAGATGATCCGCCGCCTGGTGGCCGCCCGAGCGTACGCCGACCTCGGCAGCCCCGTACTCGAACAGCTTGCCGTCGCCGGCCTGATGACGGACGGCAGCTGGGAGGAGGCCGTCGCGGCACGCCGCGTACGCGCCAGGGAGAACCGCGACGCGCTGGTGGCGGCGCTGCGCCACCGGCTGCCCGACTGGGAGTTCGCCGTCCCGTCGGGCGGGCTCACCCTGTGGGTGCGCACCGGCGGGCTCTCCGGATCGCGGATCGCCCAGGCGGGGGAGCGGGCCGGGGTCCGCGTCCCGGCCGGCACCCGCTTCGGTGTCGACGGAGCCTTCGAGGCCTTCGTCCGGCTGCCCTTCACTCTCGCCGGGCCGCTCGCCAAGGAAGCGGCCGTCCGGCTGGCCGAAGCGGCCGAACTCGTACGCAGCGGAGCCACCACCACCTTCAACGACGCCCCCCGTAGCTACGTCGCCTGAGGCACCGCGCCCGAGCGCTCCGGCAGCAGCGCCAGCACCGCCCGGCGCTGGACCTCACTCGTCGCCTCGTCGTGCGGATCGGGGGTCGCCGGCACCTGAAGCCGCAGGACCGGCCCCCCGCCCATCCGTGCGAAGCCCCGCCCGGGCGGCGGATGCGCGGCAGGAGTCGTCTGCGGCGACTCGCCCAGCACGGCCCGCACCCGCTCGTGGGAAACGGCGCCGAGGACGACCCGCGCACGGCTGTACGCGCGAACCGCCTGCCCGAGACCGTCCGCGCCCTCGAACTGCTCTGCCACCGCGACCGTCACCCGCGCCGCACGGCCGTGTCTGAGCGGCACCTCCAGCAGCTCCTGCGGATCCCGCCGCCCCTCGGTACGCGCCAGCTGACTCAGCACTACGGGCCGGTCGACCACCAGCCACAACGGGCGCCGCACATCCTCGGGCAGGGCCCGCCCAGCCTGGCGTGCGGTGCTCGCCGCGAGCAGCCGCCGCTCCGTCTCGTGCACCGCCCACTCCAGCGACGCCAGCGATCCCACCAGCGACGACTCCACCGCGAGTACCCCCCGGCGCCCCGTCAGACAGGCGAACTCGCCGGAACCTCCACCGTCCACCACGAGCACGTCCCCGTGCCGCAGCGCCTGGATCGCCACCGACCGCAGCAGCGTGCTGACGCCGCTTCCGGGGTCACCGAGGGCCAGCAGGTGCGGTTCCGTCGAACGCGGTCCGGTACGCCAGATCACCGGCGGCACGTCCCGGGAGGTCTGACCGTCCGTGACCGGCAGAGTTCGGCGTACCTCGGAGGGATCGGTGAAGCCGAGCACCGCTTCGCCGGGGGCGGTGACGAACGGCTGGGCGCAGATGTCGGTCGGCAGTGGCGCGGGCACCGCGAGTTCGAGCCGGTTGCACTCCTCGTCCCAGCGGAACCGGTACTCGCGGCCCCGGCCCGCCTTGGCGCACAGCAGTTGCTCGACGCGCAGCCGCTCCTCGCGCTCGCCGTCCCTGAAGTAAGCCGGATAACGCAGCCGCAGCAAAACGAGCCGGCCCGACTCGCCGAACGCGAACTGCTCGAAGGCCCGCTCCCACCCGCCGTCATGGGCGTACAACGGCTGCGGGTTCGGATCTTCCGGGAGTGAGAAGTAGGGCACGAGTGCCTCATAGACGGCCTGCAGCCGGGCTCGCTCCTCGGGGCCCGGCCCCGACTCGGGCGGTGTGCGGTCCCGACCCTGCCACCCTGCCGCGACGATCACGGCCACCGCCGCGAGAACGGGTCCGTACGGCATCAGGCCCACGGTCAGCAGGCCCGCCGCCACCAGGCAGAGGGTCGGGCCGCGCCGTTCCTTGGGCGTACGGCCCCACCGGGCCCGTGCGACGACGGCCAGCCGCCCGAGACCACGAGCGATCGCGACCAGCGGATGGAGTACAGACAGCGCGCAGGCTGCACCCCTACGCGCGGCATGGCGACTCTGGCGCGGGCCCCGCGAGCCCCCTCCGCCCCGTGTGAGCAACCCGGGCAGCGGTCGCAGGACCACGCCGAAACCTCCTCCCGTCCCGTCAGGGACCTGGGGTCTGTCGTCTGGATCTTGCTGGGTTCGCAAGCTCTGGCAGGCGCCCTCGCCACGCTGTCGTCGGCCGGTGAACGGCAGCGTTTACAGCTGGATGCCTCCGAGCAAACCGGCGAAGCTCTCGCTGCCGGCCTTGATACTCGGTGCGGCCGCCGTCCCGGCCAGAAAGAATCCGAAGAGGGAGCAGACCACGGCGTGGGAGAGCTTCATGCCGTCCTTCCGGAAGAAGAGGAAGGCGATGATTCCGAGCAGCACGACACCTGAGATGGACAGGACCATGGACACTCCTGATGTAGGGGACGTTCACCATGAGCTGTTCCACCATCACAGAAAGTACCGTGGGGAAAAAGAGGCAATCGGGTGATTTGCGCTATTCGGCGTGGACCGTACGCCGAGGCTCCGACGTTTCCGAGGTGCGGGATGCCCGGTAGCGGGTGCACAGCGTGTCGAGGGCCAGGCGGCCGTGGTCGAAGGCGGCGACGATCAGGAATGCCCAGCAGAACATCGCGGCGGCCTCGCCGCTGTTCTCCAGCGGGAAGACCGCCTGCGCCTGGTGCTCGGTGAAGTAGGCGTAGGCCATGGAGCCCGAGCAGATGACCGCAGCACTCCGGGTGCCGAGTCCGAGCAGTACCAGGGTGCCGCCGACGAGCTGGATGGCTGCGGCCCACCAGCCTGGCCACGCGGCGAAGCCGGGCACCACGCCGCCGTTGGGGCCGCCGAGTACGTCGAACAGTGTCGCCGCGCCGCGGCAGGCAAACAGCAGTCCGACGACGATGCGGAACAAGCCGAGGATGATTTGTCTGTTCTGATCCGTGTCGAGGCCAGTTGCGGCCGCCCTCGATTTCACTCGCATGATCTGCTCCTGGGGGAGGTGGGGGCGGAGAGCGTCGTGCGATGCGCATGATGGGACTTGGTCTAGACCTTCTGTTTCAAAGTAGTCAGGACCGAGCCTGACGTCTAGACCAATGACCGAGGGTTGTTCGACTCGCCGCCGCCACCGGAGGCGGTCAGTGCCCGTCGCTGCTGGACGGTCGCTCGCGCAGGACCGTGCTCAGGGTGAGGGGTTCGCGGCCGAGCGCGGTGGCCGGCGTCGGGTCGACGCCGGTGAATTCGCCGGCGCGGCCGGCTGCGAACATGCCGAGCAGCTGGTCTGCCGCCTCGTCGGGACGCCGCGGCCCGCGAGTTGCTCCCGGAACTCACCGTCGGGCGCGGTGGTCCTCGTGACGGTGCGGCCGGTGACGTCGGAGGCGATGCGGGCGATGTCGTCGAACGTGAGGGCGTGCGCGGCGGTGAGTGGGGGAGGGGGCCGTCGAAGCCGCCGTCGCCGGCCAGGATGGCGGTCGCCGCGTCGGCGAGGCCGGCGTGGGAGGTTCAGCTCACCGGCCCGTCGGCCGGGAGTGCGCGCCGGCCCGACTGGGTGGCGTGACCGAGGAACCGCACGGCGCTGACGGCGTGGTCGCGGCAGGGCTGGAAACGCGACGAGGCGCTGTCCCCCATGTGGCTGGTGTAGAGGACGCGGCGGGCACCCGCCGCGTCGACCGCGTCACGGTGCTGCCGCACCGCCTCTTCGCCCACCTTGTCGACAGAGATGATCAGCACCGCGGTGGCGCCCGCGCACTGCGCGCGGCGCTGCCGGAGCAGGCGACGCTCAGTGGCGCGGAGGAGCATCTGCTGAGGGAGTGGCTGGACCGCCTCGCCTCCGAGGGGTGAGTGTCTGTGGTGTTGTGCTGCTGTGCCGTCCACCGGGTCGGCACCGAACAGACGCACGGCCTTCATGTTGAGGTGTGCATGACTGGGGAAGGATGACGGGTGCCGACTGTCATCTACCCGCGTAGCGCACCCGCATGGCCCTGCGGCGTGACGACGCGGGCCCTCGGGAGAGGACCCCCACATGCAGGTAACCCGCCTCAACCGCCGGAAATCCCTGGCCGTGCTCGCCGCATGCGCCGCGATAGCCGGTGTCACCGCGCAGCTGCCGGCCTCCGCCAGCGCGTCCCCGTCCCCGGCCACCGCGGCCCACCAGAGCGCCTACGAAGACACGTACTACCAGGACGCCGAAGGCAAGAGCGGCCAAGAGCTCAAGACCGCGCTGAACGGCATCATCAGCGAGCAGACCACGCTCTCCTACTCCGACGTCTGGGAGGCGCTGAGGGTCACCGACCGGGACCCGGCCGATGCCGGAAGCGTCATCCTGCTCTACAGCGGCGAATCACGCAGCGGTGACCGCAACGGCGGTGACCCCGACGACTGGAACCGCGAACACGTCTGGGCGAAATCCCACGGCGACTTCGGCACCGCCCGCGGACCCGGCACCGACATCCACCACCTGCGCCCCACCGACGTGTCGGTCAACAGCATCCGCGGCAACAAGGACTTCGACGCGGGCGGCTCCGCCGTCGACGAGGCTCCGGAGAGCCGCACCGACGGCGACTCCTTCGAGCCGCGCGACGCGGTCAAGGGCGACGTGGCGCGGATGATCTTCTACATGGCGGTGCGCTACGAGGGCAGCGGCGGCTTCGCCGACCTCGAGCTCAACGACGACGTCGACAACGGTTCCGCCCCGTACATGGGGCGGCTCTCCATGCTGACCCAGTGGAACCTTCAGGACCCGCCGGACGATTTCGAGCGGAACCGCAACGACGTCATCTACGAGCAGTTCCAGCACAATCGAAACCCGTTCGTCGACCACCCCGAGTGGGTCGGTGAGATCTGGCCCTGACGGCATGCGCCAGCCGGACCGCCAGGGCTCACCCCGCGCCTTTGATGGCACTATGAGCCCTGGCGGCACACCCGTGCGCGCCCCAGCGGCACACGCGGCCTGTGACCGCCTGTGACCGCCGCAGCCGGAAGGAGGGGGTATGCCCGGGCGTACCCGCGCCGCCGCCGTCCCCCTCCCTCGCCGCGCGACCCCGCCCCGGCTGCTGCTGGCCATCCTGGCGGCGGTCCTGTGCACGCTGTTCCCGGCCACCATGGTGCAGAGCGCCGCCGCGGTGTCCTCCACGAGCCCAGGCACCACCGACTCCGCGAGCCACGGACCGGCCGCCTACCCCGCGGACCCGCACGCCGGAGACCGGCGCGCCGCAGACCCGCACGCCGAAGAGATGTGCGGCGACCTGTGCGGCACCGTCCCGCGTGCCGTCCGAGACAGCTCACCCGAACGCCATCTCGCCCACCCGGCGACGCCCGCAGCGTTCTCCGGCCGTGTCTCGTACGGCCCCGTCCCCCACCGGGACACCCGCGCCGGGACGGACAGTCTGGCCGAACGCCTCCGGTACGCCGGCCCGCGTACCGGCCGTGCCCCACCCGTCTCCGCAGGCAGCTGACCTTCCCTTTCCTCCGCCGCGCCGGCACCGTCGCCGCGGCATGCCTGCTGGAGACCCCCATGACCCGTGCCACCAGACTGCGGGCGCTGCTCGCACTGGCCGTGCTCGCCCTCTCGGGCTACTTCGCCCTGACCCAGTCGCCCCGCCTCGGCCTCGACCTGCGCGGCGGCACCCACATCGTCCTGGAGACCCGCGACTCGCCGACAACCGAGGCCGGCCGGGAAGCGACCGAGCGCACCCTGGAGGTGCTGCGCCACCGCATCGACGCCCTCGGCGTCAGCGAACCGAACCTGGTCCGTTCCGGGGACAAGCGCATCATCGTCGAACTGCCCGGCGTGCAGGACCCGCGCGAGGCTGCTGAAGTCCTCGGTCGCACCGCACAGCTCAGCTTCCACCCCGTCCTCGACCCCGCCGAGGACACCGCCGAGTCCTCCGGGACCGATTCCGGGCAGGTGCTGCCCGACGAGACAGGAGCGCGGGTACGGCTGGGACCTGCCGCACTCACCGGCGCGGAGGTCGAGAGCGCCGAGGCCCTGATCGACCAGCAGCGCGGATCCGGCTGGTTCGTCTCGGTCGACCTGCGCGGCCAAGGAGAGAAGGACTGGGCCGATCTGACCGGCGAAGCCGCCTGCGCACAGCCGGGAGACCCGTCGCGGCGCGTGGCGATCGTGCTGGACAAGAAGATCATCTCTTCCCCGCAGGTCGACCCGTCGGTCAGCTGCGGCACCGGCATCACCGGTGGCACCACCCAGATCACCGGCAGTTTCAGCCAGCAGGAGGCCAAGGAGCTGGGCCTGCTCATCAACGGCGGTGCCCTTCCGGTGCCGGTGGACCTGATCGAACAGCGCACCGTCGGGGCCACCCTCGGAGACGAGGCCATCGAGGCGAGCGCCCGCGCCGCGGTCATCGGCGTGACGCTCACCGCGCTGTTCATCGTGTGCGTCTACCGCCTGCTGGGCGGCCTCGCCGCAGTCGCCCTCGCCTGCTACGGCCTGATCTCCTACGCCGCTCTGCTCGCCGTCGGCGCCACGCTCACCCTCCCCGGGCTGGCGGGCTTCGTCCTCGCCATCGGGATGGCGGTGGACGCCAACGTGCTGGTCTTCGAACGAGCCCGCGAGGAGTACGAGGCACGGCGCGACCGGCGGGGGGGAAACCTGGGCACGGCCCTCGACTCCGGCTTCCGCAACGCGCTGAGCGCCATCGCCGATTCCAACCTCACCACTCTGATCGCCGCCGGACTGCTCTTCTTCCTCGCCTCCGGACCGGTGCGCGGATTCGGCGTCACCCTCTTCCTGGGCGTGCTCGCCTCCATGATCAGCGCACTGCTGATCACCCGCGTCCTTGCCGACTTCGCCGTACGGCGCCGGGCGGTCGCGCGCAGGCCCCGGCTCACCGGCATCGCAGGCCGGGGCCGGGTGAGCCGGTGGCTCACCGACCACACCCCCGACCTGATGCGCCACCGGCGCCGCTGGCTGGCAGCCTCGGCCGCCGTCCTCGTCCTGGCCACCGGCGGGCTGCTGGGGCGCGGACTGGAACTGGGTGTCGAATTCACCGGAGGACGCTTCGTCGAGTACGCCACCAGCAGGCCTGTCAGCGCCGAAGCGGCCCGGGACGCGGTCGCCGACGCCGGCCAGCCGCGGGCGGTCGTGCAGATCTCGGACGGGACAAAGGTGTCCGTACGGACCTCGGAGCTCTCCAACGCCGACGAGTCCGGGATCCACACCGCCCTCGCCGGGATCGGCGGAAGGACCGAGAAGACCAGTGACGAAATGATCGGTCCCAGCCTCGGAGACGAACTGCGCCGCAACGCGCTGATCGCCCTGGGGGTGGCACTGGCCGCCCAGCTCGTCTATCTCGCCGTGCGTTTCCGCTGGACCTTCGCCGCCTCCTCCGTGGCGGCGATGGCACACGACACGCTGATCCTGCTCGGCGTCTTCGCCTGGCTCGGCAAGCCCGTCGACGGAGTCTTCCTGGCCGCGCTGCTGACGGTGATCGGCTACTCCGTCAACGACTCCGTCGTCCTCTTCGACCGGGTGCGCGAACTGTGGTCGGCCGACCGCCGGGCCCCCTTCGCCGGAGTCGCCAACAACGCGATCCTCCAGACACTGCCACGGACGCTGCACACCGGCATGGGAGCGCTGTTCATCCTCGGCGCGCTCTTCGCCCTCGGCGGAGACACGCTGCGTGACTTCGCGCTGGCGCTGCTCATCGGAGTGACCGTGGGCACCTACTCCTCCTTGTTCACCGCCGCGCCGCTCGCCATCGCCCTCGAGGCCCGCGGCAGCGCCCCGCCGCCCCGTCCTGGGCGCTCCGCACAGGGGAAGCCGGGAAACCGTACGAGGGCCAAGCGGACGCAGGAGGACAGCGGCGCCCGCGTCTGAGGCCCCACCTGCCCCGGGAAGCCCAGCTGCCCCGCCCCGCCTCGCTCCGGGGCGGGCAGCGCTCCCCGGTATTTCGGACCCGCCGTGCTATGTTGGGTCCAGTTGCAGTTGTGGTTCCCATGGATTCTTGTGTGCGCCTGCTGGTCCTGAACCTTCAGGCGCACTTTCTGTTTTCCCGGTGTTTTCTCCGGTCGGGTGATCATCGCAACGTCACGGGATCCGCAAGGTGTGGGTTCCGCTCCCCGAAGGAGATTGACATGGCTACAGGCACCGTGAAGTGGTTCAACGCCGAAAAGGGTTTCGGTTTCATCGCGCAGGACGGCGGCGGCGCCGACGTCTTCGCCCACTACTCCAACATCAACGCGCAGGGCTTCCGTGAGCTCGCCGAGGGCCAGAAGGTCGAGTTCGACGTCACGCAGGGCCCCAAGGGCCCGCAGGCCGAGAGCATCAACCTCATCTGATCTCCGGCGCGGCCTGCCGCGCAGCACGGGCCCGCACCTCAGGTGCGGGCCCGTGCGTGTGCCCTCTGCGTGATCGGCAGCGAGGGCGCAGACTTCCTGGCCGGAGACTCCGGCGCACCAGGAAGGCACAATTCCCGCCCCATACCGGTTCGTTCTTGCGATTCCATGTGCGGCCAGACGCCGCCGGGACCTCCTCGACACGTGCCGTCCCGAGGAAGGTTCGCATGAACCACCGTTCCCCCCGTTCCAATGACCGCATCTCCCGCCAGTCCGAAAACGGCGGCAGGCGTTCCCGTCCGCAGGGCCAGAACTCCGGCCGCGGACAGGGCGGTCAGGGCAGCAGCCAGGGCCGCGGCAAGCCCAGAACCATCGGCGGTGAGTTCGCACTCCCGGTCAGTACCACCCCGTCACTTCCCGCTGCCGAGTCCTTCGCCGAACTCGACATGCCCGCCCCGCTGCTGGCCGCGCTCGGCCGGGACGGCGTCACCGCTCCGTTCCCGATCCAGGCCGCCACCCTCCCCAACTCGCTCGCCGGCCGCGACGTGCTGGGGCGCGGCCGTACCGGATCCGGCAAGACACTCGCGTTCGGCCTGGCGCTTCTCGCCCGCATCAGCGGGCGCCGCGCCGAGACCCGCCGTCCTCTCGCACTGGTGCTCGTGCCGACCCGCGAGCTCGCCCAGCAGGTGACCGACGCGCTCACTCCGTACGCCCGTGCCGTACAGCTGCGCATGACCACGGTGGTCGGCGGGGTATCCATCGGGCGGCAGGCCGGCGCACTGCGCACCGGCGCGGAGGTGGTCGTCGCCACCCCGGGACGGCTCAAGGACCTGATCGGCCGGGGCGACTGCGTCCTGGACCAGGTGGGCATCACCGTCCTGGACGAAGCCGACCAGATGGCCGACATGGGCTTCATGCCCCAGGTCACCGCACTGCTTGAGCAGGTGCAGCCAGGCGGCCAGCGGATGCTCTTCTCCGCCACCCTGGACCGGAACGTCGACAAGCTGGTGCGCCGTTACCTCTCCGACCCGGTCGTCCACTCGGTCGACCCCTCCGCCGGGACCATCACGACGATGGAGCACCACGTGCTGCACGTCAGCGAAGCCGACAAGAACGCCGCAGCCATGCACATCGCAGCCCGCGACGGCCGGGTGATCATGTTCATGGACACCAAGCACGCCGTCGACCGGATGGCCAAGCGCCTGCTGTCCAACGGCGTACGAGCGGGCGCGCTGCACGGGGGCAAGTCCCAGCCGCAGCGCAACCGCACCCTGGAGCAGTTCAAGAACGGTCACGTCACCGCGCTCATCGCCACCAACGTGGCCGCCCGCGGAATCCACATAGAAGGCCTGGACCTGGTCGTCAACATCGACCCGCCCACCGACCACAAGGACTACCTGCACCGTGGCGGACGCACCGCCCGCGCCGGGGAGTCCGGCAGCGTCGTCACCCTCGTACTGCCCAATCAGCGGCGTGACATGACGCGGCTGATGGCCGCCGCGGCCATCACGGCCAGCACCGTCCAGGTCCGGCCGGGCGACACCGAACTCGCCCGGGTCACCGGTGCCCGGGAGCCCTCCGGGATTCCCGTCACCGTCACCGCCCCCACTCCTGAGCGGCCCGAGCGCGCCAAGCGCCCGAGTGGTACCCCCAGTCGTGGACGCCGGAGCCAATCCGCCCAGGCGCGCCGCGGATCCTCCGCGCGCGCGGCCTCGCCGCAGCGTCCGGCCCCCCGCAGGGCCGCGCCCGGGAGCTGACACGTGTCCAAGCCGGAATCTGAGTTGGCGCGCAGCCCCTTCGACATGCTCGTCTGCCCGCTCTGCGGAGGGCCGCTGGAACGCGCGGCCACCTCACTCCGCTGCGCGCGAGGCCACACCTTCGACCTCGCCCGGCAGGGCTACCTCGGCCTGCTGACGGGGGGCATGCGGGTCGGGACCGCCGACAACGCCGCCATGGTCGAAGCCCGGGACAGCTTCCTGCGGGCGGGCCACTACGCGCCGCTCGCCCGGCGGCTGGCCGAGCTGGCAGCGCCGCTGTGCCCGCCGGGCGGCACGGTCCTGGACGCGGGAGTCGGCACGGGGTACTACCTGGCCGCGCTGCTGGACGCCACTCCCGGTGCGGTCGGGTTGGGCCTGGACGCCTCCAAGTACGCACTGCGCCGTGCCGCCCGAGCGCATGGGCGCGCAAGCGCCGCGACCTGGGACGTGTGGGAACCGCTGCCGGTGCGCGAGGGTGCGGTCGACGTCCTGCTCAATGTCTTCGCCCCGCGTAACGGTCCGGAGTTCCGTCGGGTCCTGCGTCCGGGTGGTGCTCTTGTGGTGGTCACACCGACCGCACGGCACCTGGCCGAACTCCAGCAGCGGATGGGCACATTGTCCGTCGACACTGCCAAGGAGGACCGGCTCCGCCGCACGTTGGCGGACCACTTCCGGTCGGAGCACACGGAATCGCTGGAGTACGGTCTCGCGCTACCCGCGCATGACGTGGAGAACGCGGTGGCGATGGGCCCCTCCAGCCACCATCTCGAAGCCGGCGAAGCGGCCCGCCGCACGGCCGAGTTGGACGCGCCCTTCACGGTGACCGCCTCCTTCACCCTTTCGGTCTACCAGCCGAACTGAATCGCGCCACAACCCTTCGCCCGGTCCGGGTGTCTTACTGGGTAGCCGAAGCGCATGGCTGGCGCCCCTCCGGTCTCGTCTGCCGGAGGGATGACCTCGCTGTGCTGGGCGCTTCGGGTGACATCTCACAGGTCACACCTCACAGATGACACCGAACAGAGCAGGGGGAAACATCATGCGTTCACGCAGGATCGCCATCGCGGCCCTCGCATGTGCCTTCGTACTCATCCCGGCGGGGACCGCCGCCGCGGGCAGCGGACCGGCTCCGGCACCGTCCGAGCGCAACACGACCAAGTCCACGGCGCCTTCAGCCGAAGGCAATCCCATGAGTGCGAAGGCGAAGGCTGGTGGTGTCTGTCCGGACGCCTACCAGATCGGCACCACCGGCCACATCACGCGTGACGGCGTCCAGATCGCGTCGGTCAAGCAGTTCTACTCGCCCGAGTGCAAGGAGAACTACGGATACCTCTGGGTCTGGGAGAGCTTCCGCGAGAAGGAAGACGACTACGACGTCAGCATCGGCATCTACAACCACGACCAGGACGAGACGTCCGGAAAGCGCAGCTGGCTGGACAGCAACGGTCAGGAGTACTGGTCGAACGGTACGGACACCGCTTCCGTCTGTACCTCCGCGGTCGGCACCCTGCGCCCGTCGGGTTCAGCGCTCACCTATGAGGCTGCCAGCTCCAAGCGCTGCTGAACAGGCACATCGCGCGAATGAGGGCCCTGCCCGGCTGTCTCCGGACAGCGGGGCAGGGCTCAGCCGTGCCCCGCTCCAGTTCTGCTGCCGCCGGAACGCGTGGTCGTGCCGGGGAGCAGGAACGGGGTCCTCATGATCAGGAGACCGGTGATCGCGATCGCGTCGGAGGGCTGGCGAGACGGCGATGTACAGCACCCCAGCGGCAGCCCAGTGGCGGCAACGTCCATGAGCCGTGACGGTCAGCGCTGGGAACGATCAAAGAACGAGCTCAAGGGCTGCTGTCGCGACCGGCGAAGGCCTACGCACCATCTGGGACGGCCGTAGAACGAGAGGGCGATGACGCGGAGGCAGCGTCAGTCGCGGGATCGTCCAGGACTGTTGTCAGTGAACGGGCCGGTCACCCAACAGCAGGTGGCCCGGTTGGCGCGGAGACCGGGATCTGCCGGTGCCACGCGAGTGGAGCTTCGCCCGCGGAACGCAGGTAGGCGCGATGCAGTACGCATCGCCGTGCCGCAACGCCCTCAGCGGAGGGAGGAGTGCGTTGCTTCTGTCGTGTTCGCTCACTCTGTCTGTTTAGTTTGTTGTGGGTTGTTGGGGTTTCAGGCCGTCGAGGGTGATGGTGATGTATTGCCGGTAGTCACCGGTCTGGTGGTGGGCGATAGCGGTGAGTCCGCAGGTGATGGGGAGGATGTCGGTGGGGTGGATATCGGTGCGGATGGTGCCTTGATGCTGGCCCTGAGTGGTGAGCTGGACCAGCTGGGTCTCCAGGTTCTCCCGTAGCGGGCTGGGGGGTTTCTGACTGCCGAGGTTGGTGTGGGTGTGAGCGGTGGCGAAGCCGCGGTCGCGGGTTTCGACTTCAGCGATACGGGTCAGCAGGAGGTGGAGTGCTTCGAGGGGCTCGGGGTGGTTGTGGCTGATGGTGTGGTAGTAGGTGAGGATTTCCCCGAAGCGTTGCTGTGACGCGGTCTCGACCATGGCGTCTTTGGTGGGGAAGTGGCGGTAGAGGGTACCGATGCCCACTTGCGCGTGGCGGGCGACTTCGTCCATGGACACGTGCGTGCCGTGCTGGGTGAAGAGGGTGCGGGCGGCGTTGAGGATGCGGGCGCGGTTGCGCTCCGCGTCGGCGCGCAGACGCCGTGGGTGGGTGGGTGCGGTGGTGGGTGTTGTCATACGGAACCTCCTTCCGGTTCACTCTACTATGTGTTGTCGGGGGGGTGTTGTGGTGTGTGCAAGGGGCCGGCCGGGGGTGTGGCGGGGGTGTGTTTCTTGTGTGCCGGGGGTGTGACGGGCTGTCGGGCGGGGGTGCTCGCGGGGCTGTCCCGCCGCTCGTCGCGCTGCCGGTGTCCGGTTGTTGGTGTGGGTGCCGTGGTGTGTCCGTGTGTGTGGTGTGGGAGGGGTGTTGCCGATGTCGGGTGAGGGCGGGGTTTCCGTGGGCCAGGTTTCAGCGGGTGCCAGGGTGGGTGTCTCGGCGGGGGTCGCCTCGTTTTTGGATACGCCGTCGGTGGCGTCGGTCACCACGTTGCGCGGGGATGGTTCACCGCATGTGGTGGTGGTGCGGTTCACCTGGGACCAGGAGGCGGGAGTGGCCCGTGTGATGACGGTGGCTTCCTCGGTCAAGGCACGGAATGTGCTGCGGGTGCCGGGGGCGCGGGTGGCGTTGTGTCAGGCGGAGGGGTTCCGCTGGGTGACGCTGGAGGGGGTGGGGGTGGTCAGTGACGACCCTCAGCGGGTGGCCCAGGGAGTGGGGCGCTATACGCGGCGGTACGGTTCGCCGCCGCCGAGGCCGCCGGGGCGTGTGGTGCTGGAGGTGTCGGTGGACCGGGTGATGTCCCTGAACTGCTGACCGGTCTTTGGCTTTTGCGGTGGCGTGTGCCCCCGTCTGGGCTCCGGCTTGCTGCCGTTGCGCCGTCTCCTGCCGGTCGGCGGGTTGATCCCGACGATCCGGGTGGCCTCCCCGTTGCCGTGGCCCTGCTGTATGAGCTGGAAGTATGCCTTGCGCTCCCGTGTCAGGCGGCGGGTCTTCGCCTGGCCCCGGGGCATCCTGGATTTCGAAGTCCGTCGCATTGCTGAACTGGGGTGTTGCGACGACCGCTGGAACCCAGGGCCCCCCCGGGGGGTGTCGTGCTCCTTGCCGTCTGTCAGCGGCCATTGAGATGCCCGGGTGGGTGGCCGCTGGTGTCCGGGCGGGTGGCCATGAGATGCCCTGGCGTGTGGCCAGTGGTGTTCCCGTTTGGGGGTCGGTTCAAGGGGGGCCACTGCCTGGCCGGCGAGGGCCTCGGCGAGGCGATGCGAGTCGCCCGTGGTGGTCACGAGGTGGGCGTGGTGCATGAGGTGGTCGCGTGCCGGCGAGGGGCTTGGGCGTGATCGTGCCGGAGCCCGGAGGGTGGATATTGCTGGTCGCCGCGATGCTGTGACGTTCGTAGGCGGCGTCGGTGATCCTGTAGAACGCTTCGGCGGCGTCCCCGTCGGCCGGCAGCAGGCCAGTGTCGTCAATGACGATCAAACCGGCCCGGCAGATCCGGGCGAGGGTGCGGGCGGTGGGCCCGTCGGCCTTCGATTTGCCGACAGCGGTGCTCAGCGTCTCCAGGGTGAACCAGGACACCCGCAGGTCTTTCCCGGCCGTGGTCTGGGCGAGTCCCTCGGTGGGGTGACTTTTCCCTGTGGCCCTGTGGCCCTGTGGCCCTGTGGCCCTGTGGCTCTGTGGCTCTGTGGCTCTGTTTTCGTGTTCTGTTCCTGCTCCTTCGGCGGCCCCTGTTCGCCGTGTCCTCGCGGCACCCCCCACTCCCTCCGGCCCCGGGCCGTTCTGCCCCCCGCTTCCGTCCCGGGCCCTCCGGCCCCCTGGCCTCCGCCTCCGCCTCTGTCCTCCGCCCCTGTCCCTCCGCCTTCCGTCTCTGCGTTCCGTCCCCCGGCGCCTGCCTTCCGGCGCCTGCCTTCCGGCGCCTGCCTTCCGGCGCCTGCCTTCCGGCGCCTGCCTTCCGGCCCCTGCCTTCCGTCCCCCGGCGCCTGCCTTCCGGCCCCCTGGCCCTCCGGCTCTCCGGCTCTGCGTCCCCGCTCTGTCCTCTGCGTTCCGTCCCCCGGCGCCTGCCTTCCGGCGCCTGCTTTCCTGCCCCTGCTTTCCTGCCCCTGCCTTCCGGCGCCTGCTTTCCTGCCCCTGCCTTCCGTCCCCGGCGCCTGCCTCCGGCCCCGGTCTTCCGGTCTTCCGGTCTTCCGGCCTCTGGGCCTGTCCTGCCCCCTGCCCCCTGCCCCCTGCCCCCGCCCCGGCTACCGGCCCCCGGTTGCGGGGATGGGGGGCGGGGGGGTGCCGCCCTGTCGGGGTTCGATACCCGATCGAGGACGGGTGTCACAAATTTGTGGTTGCTGTCGAAGGTTTGTCGTGACCGGGTATAGGAAACACCGACCGGCCCCCGGATACTGGGAAAGTATTACCAACGGCTTTGTTTCCGGTGTGGGAGGAAAAACTCACGATGACCATTCCCGGCACAGACACGGATTACGATGCGGACGTGGTGGTGGTCGGCGGTGGCCCTTCCGGGCTGATGCTCGCCGGGGAACTCGCCCTGAACGGAGTATCGGTACTCGTACTCGAAAAACTAGCCGAACCGGTACAGGAATCCCGCGCTCTCGGATTTTCCGCACGCACGATCGAGGAGTTTTCCCAACGCGGTCTGCTGTCCCGCCTGGGTGATGTCCAGGTCATTCCCGTGGGCCATTTCGGCGGGGTCGGCCTCGATTACCGGGTGATTGAGGGCGGCTCGTACGGAGCGCGTGGTATCCCGCAGTCGGTGACCGAGAAGATGCTGGGCGCCTGGGCGCTGGAGCGCGGCGCGCGTATCGAGCGGCAGGTGGAGGTGACCGGCCTTCAGGAGAAGGACGCCGGTGTCGAGGTCCGTTGCTCGCGCCCGGCGGGTGAGGCGCTGGTACGGGCCCGCTACGTGGTGGGGTGTGACGGGGCGCGCAGTGTCGTGCGCAAGTCGGTGGGGATCGGCTTCCCGGGGACCGAGCCGGCCGTCGAGCTGCGTTTCGCGGATGTGTCGGGGGTGGCTCTGGCTCCGCGGTTCAGCGGGGAGCGGGTGCCCGGCGGCATGGTGATGGTGCTGCCTCTTGGCCCCGACCGCAGCCGGATCATCTATTTCGACGCGGCGCAGCCGCTGCGCACCAGCAAGGAGCCGATTACCTTCGCGGAGGTCAGCGAGGCGTTCACCCGCCTGTCGGGGGAGGACATTTCGGGGGCGACGCCTTTGTGGGTGTCCTCGACGACCGATGTCAGCCGCCAGGCGGAGCACTACCGCTGCGGCCGGGTGTTTTTGGCGGGGGACGCGGCGCATGTGCATCTGCCCATCGGTGCGCAGGGGATGAGCGCGGGTGTGCAGGACGCGGTGAACCTGGGGTGGAAGCTGGCGGCGGCTTTGAAGGGGCACGCCCCCCAGGCGCTGCTGGACACCTATCACAGTGAGCGGCATCCGGTGGGTGCCCGGATCCTGGCGAACACGCTGGCGCAGCGGATCTTGTATCTGGGCGGGGACGAGGTGGCTCCGCTGCGCGAGGTCTTCACGGAGCTGGTGGGTTTCGAGGAGGTGCAGCGTCATCTGGTGGGCCTGGTGACGGGGCTGGACATCCGGCACGAGATGGGCGACCAGCAGGGGGAGGGGCATCCGCTGCTGGGGCGGCGGATGCCGGATGCCGAGGTGGTGGTGGCGGGGGTCAAGAGCACACGGTTCGAGCTTTTGCACGCGGGCCGGGGTGTGCTGCTGGTCACCGAGGGGGCGGGGGCCCGCGAGCTGGCGGCGGCGGCGGCAGGCTGGGCCGGCCGGGTTGACACGGTCCTCCAGGAGCGCGGTGCCGAGGGCTGGCCGCGGGGGGTGCTGGTGCGTCCGGACGGTTATGTGGCCTGGGCGGGCGGCGAGCCGGACGCGCAGCCCGGGCTGGCGGCGGCGCTTGAGCGGTGGTTCGGCCGGCCGCTGTGACCTCCTGCCCGGGCCCCATCTCCTGGGCCCCGCCTCTTTCGTGGGCGGGGTGTGCCGGCCGGGGGCCCGCCGGCTGTGAACGTGAGTCATGTCGTCGTGAGCCGTGTCGTGTGTGTTGAGGAAGGTGTGAGGAATGCCGAAGATTTCTGTGGAGGACCGTCATCTCACGGTGCTCAATCTGTTCGCTACAGACGCGGCGGACAAGCAGGAGCGTCTGCTGGGGGCGATGCAGGAGATCGTGGACTCCGCGGCGTTCGCGGGGTGGATCTCCAGCAGCATGCACAGCGGCCTGGGCCGGTTCGGTACGGCGAATCTGATCCAGTGGCGCAATGGTGAGGATCTGGAGGCGCGGTATGCCGGTGAGGAGTTCCGGCACCGGACGCTGCCGCTCTTCCAGGAGCTGACGACCTCGATCCGGCTGCTGCAGACGGAGGTGGCCTTCACCTGGCGGCCGGGGCTTCCGGGCGGGGCGGTGGAGGTGGTTCCCGGTGGGGACGACTACACGGTGATCGAGATTTTCAAGGTGGCCGAGGCCGACCGTGACGCGCTGGTGGAGGCGCTGGGCGAGGCGGGCCAGTGGCTGGAGGCCGAGTCGGGTGTCCGTTCGCACACGGTGCTGCGGGGGCTGGCGGCCCGGGGGCTCGAGGGGGCTTTCGCGGTGTCGTATTCCCAGTGGGACGGCAAGGAGGCGTATGACGCCTTCCGTGGTGTGCCGCAGTCCCAGCAGAGCGCCGCGCGGCGGGAATCCCAGGCGCGGGTGGAGGCTCTGGTGACCTCCAGCGACTGGAATTCGTATCTGCCGGTGCATTCGCGCTCCGCGGGCCAGTAGCCGGGCGGGCGCCGCGGCGCCCCCCGGGGGGGGCGGGGGCGTGGCGCCCCCCGGGGGGCGTGGCGGGTCGGGGGCGTGCCGCCCCGGCCCGCCCGGGCGGCGGATCCGCCCTTTACCGGGGTGCCTTGGCCCAGGTGGGGCCCAGGCGGGGCCCAGGTGGTGCGTGCCGGGCGGCGCCGGGGCCGCGTCGGGCTGCGCCTCGCCGCCGCCCAGAGGGGGAAGAAGCGAGGTCTGGGCGCCGCCGTGCTGCCGCACGGCCTCTCCCGCCGCATCGCCGCGCCAGCTCGTGCCGCCGTGCTGCCGCTTCGCACGGCATCGTGTCCCGGCCCGCTTCAGCCGAGCCGGCCGGTCCGCTGCGGCGGCGCCGCTTGGCGCACCGGCCGGGTACGGCTTCGCCCGCCTGAGGAAGGTGCGGATCCCCGCCCGGCCCCTGGCCCCTGGCCCTTGGCCCCTGGCCTCGCCCGGCGGCCCCGGCCCCTGGCCTCGCCCCTCGCCCCCGGTCCCGGCCTGCGCCCCCGGTCCCGGCCTGCGCCCCCGGTCCCGGCCTGCGGTCCCGGCCCTCGCCCTGCGGCCCCCGTCCCGGTCCCGGTCCCGGTCCCGGTCCCGGTCCCGGCCTGCGGTCCCGGTCCCGGCCCTCGCCCGGCGGCCCCGGTCCCGGTCCCGGTCCCGGCCTGCGGCCTGCGGTCCCGGCCCGCGCCCGGCGGCCCCCGTCCCGGTCCCGGTCCCGGTCCCGGCCTGCGGCCTGCGGTCCCGGCCCGCGCCCCCGGCCCCTGGCCTCGCCCGGCGGCCTCGGTCCCGGTCTCGGTCCCGGCCCGCGGCCGCGGGCCTGGGTCCGCGGTCATCCGCCTCCCGCGCCCTGCCCGTTGTGAGGAACGGGGAAGCCGGCCGCCGGGCGTTGGCCTGCGGCTCGGGCGATACCGCAGCGCCGCGTCACTGCGATGCGGCGTCCCGAAGCCTGAGGGCTTTCTCGTCCCCGGCGGTGGCACGGCTTTGGCGCCTCGCCGCGTTGCCAAAGCCGCCCGGACACCTCCCGCACGGAAGGGGGCCTCCCTCTTGCGGGGCACCGCGTTGTGACGCCGCGCGCTGATCCACCGGGGGAGGAGGGGAGAGCCCTCAGGCCGCCCTGACGTACCACTGTGCGGGCGAGGCGCCACGCAGGTACGGATGCCGGCCCCGCCCTCAGGGCGTGTTGCCCGGATCGCCGCGTGCCCGCGGCGATCCGGTGACACGAGCCGCCCGCGCGGCCGGCCGCGCCTCGCCGCGTTGCCGGGCCCCTCCCGGTACGCCCGCTATGAGGACGCTCCTCCGCCTGGCGATCCGCTTCCTGCCTGCGGAGGGGAGGCCCCAGCACCACAGGCCGCGCGGCTGGTCCGCGGCGATCTGGACAACACGCCCTGGAGGGGGTGCGTATGGCCTGAGCGGTGCGCCGTCGGGGGGTGAGGCGGGCGGGCTTCCTGGGCCCTCCAACGCCTCATGCTCTGTCATGCGGCAGCGGTGCGGGCGCTCCGGCTGCCGGTCGCCGCCCGGCATCGTGGGGTGCCCGCCGTGCACGGCGGGCCCCGCGGGAGCGGCCACCGGGGTCCTTGCGCAGCCGGATCTCACCGCTGGTGCGGCCTTCGAGCAGCGGGACGCCCGCGTGAGCGGCCGGCCCACGCGGCACCGTCGTCGGCGGTGAAGGCGTGGACCGTCCCGAGGCAGGCGACGCCCTGTGAAGGCGTGCCCCCCTGTGGGCGGTTGCCGCCGCTGTCCCGCACCCGGCCGGCGGCGGTGACCGGATGGGCGCGGACGCCTTCGCCCAGACAGGCACTTGCGTAGTGGGCGCCGCCGGTCCTCCAACAGGCAGGCGACCGCACGCCCCTCGCGAAGCCGCGGCGCCTTCGCCCGTCCGTCCCGCAGGTCCGCGCGTGCGCATCCCCTGCCGGACTGTGCCCCTGCACGGCGAACCGGCCCTCGGGCAGCGCGTCGAGACGGGGCGCCCGCACACGCATGCCGCCCAGCAACTGTTCACGCACTGCGCCGCCGCTGTCGAGGACCACCAGCGCGTCGCAGGGACTGGGGTCTCTCACCTGGATCCGGCAAGGGGGGCTGGGGGGCTGGGGGCTGCCGCAGGGGCCCGGGCCGGCTTCCGCACAGGGGCGGATCAGCCGGAGAAACCCGGCCCCAGACGGCCGCCTTCCTCACGAAACCGCCTCGCGGGCGCAGGGACGCGGCCCGCCGGTGACCGCGTTGTGGTGAACCCGTCGGCCGGCCGCGCCGGCCGACGATCCCCCTCGCAGCCTGCCGCCCGCGAGCGGCGCACACACCTGGAACACCGTCACCCCCACTCCCCGGGCCTGCGGTTTCGAGCCGGCGAAGACGCACCCCACCCCACCCCTGCAAGGTGGCGTCGGGCTGCCGGGCTGTGTTTCGCCGCCCCCGCTCTCGCGGTGCCAAGGGCCCCCTTGCGCCGGGGTGTGCTGTGTGTGCCGGTGGCGGGGTCTGACATGGGAGCGGGGATGCCTTGCGTGGGGCTGGCCCTTTTCTGACATGGCTGCAGTGGCTGTGTGGGATCTGACAAAGCGGACGCAGACATGAAGCGGCACGCCTTGATGGAGACGGGCCGGTTCTGGAGTCTTGAGAGGCAGCAGCCTGCGGCAGCTTTTCACCAGCAGGGGGGCACGGGGGGTTTTACAAGGTGTCACAGCGGTGCGGGAATACATCCAGCCGGCGTCCGGTGGCGCCCCTTCCTCCTCTTTTCTGCCCGGGGTGCCGGTGTCCGGCACTGTTCACCGCCTCGGTGTTTGTCCCCGTCTTTTCGGGACGTGCCCCGCACGTCGCCTTTCCCGGCCGTCATCCGCTCACCGCGAAGGAGTGTTCTCTATGCACAGCACGCTGATCGTCGCCCGGATGGAGCCAGGCGCGGACGCGGACGTGGCCGCTTTGTTCAACGATTTCGACGCCACAAGGATGCCGCACCTGATGGGTACCCGCCGCCGTCAGCTCTTCTCCTTCCGCGGCCTGTATTTCCATCTGCAGGACTTCGATCAGGACAACGGCGGCCGGCTCATCGAGGAGGCCAAGAGTGATCCGCGGTTCGTGCGGATCAGTGAGGACCTCAAACCGTTCATCGCGCCGTATGACCCGGCGACCTGGCGTTCACCGGCCGATGCGATGGCCGCGCGGTTTTATTCATGGGAGGCGCCCGCGTGAGCGGCCGGCGGGTGGTGATCACCGGCATGGAGGTGATCGCTCCGGGCGGTGTGGGGATGAAGGAGTTCTGGTCGCTGATCAGCGAGGGCCGTACCGCGACCCGCTCGATCACCTTCTTCGACCCGGCACCGTTTCGTTCGAAAGTCGCCGCGGAGATCGATTTCGATCCGCACGCGAGGGGCCTGACCCCGCAGGAGGTACGGCGTATGGACCGTGCCGCGCAGCTGGCGGTCGTCGCCGCCCGCGGCGCGGTGGCCGACAGCGGTCTGGACATGGAGGCGGGCGACCCCGCCCAGGTGGGGGTCACGGTGGGCTCCGCGGTGGGCGCCACGATGGGTCTGGATACCGAGTACCGGGTCGTCAGTGACGGCGGCCGCCTGGACCTTGTCGACCACCGGTATGCGGCCCCGCACCTCTACAGCCATCTGGTGCCCAGCTCCTTCACCGCCGAGGTGGCGTGGGCGGTGGGCGCCGAGGGCCCCTCCACGGTGGTCTCCACCGGCTGCACCTCGGGTATCGACTCGATCGGCTATGCGGCGGAGCTGGTACGGGAGGGCTCGGCGCAGGTGATGGTGGCCGGGTCCTCGGACGCGCCGATCTCCCCGATCACCATGGCGTGTTTCGACGCGATCAAGGCGACCACTCCCCGCGCGGACGACCCCGCGAGCGCCTCACGTCCCTTCGACGGGACCCGTAACGGGTTCGTGCTGGGGGAGGGCACCGCCTTCGTGGTCCTCGAGGAGCTGGAGGCGGCCCGCAAGCGGGGCGCGCACCTGTACGCGGAGGTCGCCGGGTACGCGACGCGCAGCAACGCCTACCACATGACGGGGCTGCGGCCCGATGGGGCGGAGATGGCGGAGGCCATCAAGGTGGCGCTTGGGGAGGCGCGGATGGAGCCGGACGCGCTGGACTACATCAACGCCCACGGCTCGGGCACCAAGCAGAACGACCGGCACGAGACGGCGGCGTTCAAACGGGCGCTGGGCCGGCGCGCGCTGAGCGTGCCCATCTCCTCGATCAAGTCGATGGTGGGGCATTCGCTGGGGGCGATCGGCTCGATCGAGATCGCCGCCTCCGCGCTGGCGATGGAGTACCAGGTGGTGCCGCCCACCGCGAATCTGCACACCCGCGACCCGGAGTGCGATTTGGACTATGTGCCGCTGGTCGCCCGCGAGGTCGCGGTGGACGCGGTGCTGAGCGTGGGCAGCGGCTTCGGCGGGTTCCAGAGCGCGATGGTCTTGGCCCGGCCCGAGCGGAGTGTGCGGTGAGCGGCGCTGCGGCGGTCTTCACCGGGATGGGCGTGGCGGCGCCCAACGGGCTGGGCGCCGACCACTGGTGGGCGGCCACCTGCGGCGGCACCTCGGGTATCGGCCGTCTGACACGGTTCGACCCCTCGGGGTATCCCTCGAAGCTGGCGGGGCAGGTGCCCGGGTTCGTGGCCGGGGACCATCTGCCCAGCCGGCTGCTTCCGCAGACCGACCGGATGACGCGGATGGCGCTGGCGGCCGCCGACTGGGCGCTGGCCGATGCGGGCATCGACCCCGCGGCGCTTCCCGCGTTCGACATGGGTGTGGTCACCGCCTCCTCCTCGGGCGGTTTCGAGTTCGGGCAGGAGGAGCTGCGCAAACTGTGGAGCCAGGGGGCCTCCCACGTCTCCGCCTACCAGTCCTTCGCCTGGTTCTACGCGGTCAACAGCGGGCAGATCTCCATCCGCAACGGGATGAAGGGCCCGGCGGGCGTGGTCGTCAGCGACCAGGCCGGCGGTCTGGACGCCCTGGCGCAGGCGCGGCGGCTCATCCGCCGCGGCACCGCGCTGATCGTGGCCGGGGCGGTGGACGCCTCGCTGTGCCCGTGGGGGTGGGTGGCGCAGCAGACCAGCGGGCGCCTCTCCACCAGCGAGGAGCCCCAGGGGGCCTACCTGCCCTTCGACGCCGGGGCGTGCGGCTATGTGCCCGGTGAGGGCGGCGCGCTGCTGATCATGGAATCGGCGCAGGCGGCACGCCGGCGCGGCGCGCGCGTCTACGGGGAGCTGGCCGGCTACGGGGCGACGATGGACCCGGCCCCGGGCCTGGGGCGCCCGCCCGCGCTGCGGCGGGCGGCGCAGGTGGCGCTCGATGACGCGGGCGTCACCGCGGGCGAGGTGGACGCCGTCTTCGCCGACGCGGCCGCCAGCGCGGACCTGGACGAGGTGGAGGCGGAGGCCATCGGCGCGCTCTTCGGCCCGCACGGGGTGCCGGTCACCGCGCCCAAGACGATGACGGGGCGGCTGTATTCGGGGGCGGCGCCGCTGGATGTGGCCGGGGCGCTGCTGGCCATCCGCGACCAGCTCATCCCGCCCACCGTGCACACCCGCGCCCGCCCCGCCTACCGGCTGGACCTGGTGGCCCGTCAGCCGCGGCCCGCCGCGGTGCGCACCGTGCTGGTTTTGGCCCGCGGGCACGGCGGGTTCAACTCGGCGGCCGTAATCCGCGCCGCCGGGCAGGAGGACGCCGCCCGCCCCTAGACCCGCCCGCCCGCCACCGCCCCCGCGGGCGGCCCGAACACGCCGCCAGGGGCGGGGGTCTGGCGGGAGAGCGCCGAAAGACACGTCGATGCCGGAATATTTTTCAAGGGGAGTTCTGTATGGCTGCCGAGGTTTTCACCCTCGCCGATCTCACGCGCATCGTGCTGGAGGCCGCGGGCGGAGGGGAGAGCGTGGACTGGGGGGACGAAAAGGTCCTGGACACCGAGTTCGAGGCTCTGGGCTACGAGTCGCTGGCCCTGCTGGAGACCGGCGGGCGCATCGAGCGGGAGTACGGCATCTCGCTGGATGACGAAGCGCTCAGCGACATGCCCACCCCGCGCGCCCTCATCGAGACCGTCAACGCCCATCTGTCCGCCGCCGCCCGCACCGTGTGAAGGGAAACCCGAATCCATGAGTGAGAACACCGCACCCGCTACTTCGGGCCCGGTCGCGCTGGTGACCGGCGCGACCAGCGGCATCGGGCTGGCCACCGCACGGCTGCTGGCCTCCGGCGGGCACCGCGTCTTCATCGGAGCGCGCAGCGCCTCCGCGGTGGAGGCCACCGTCAAGGAACTGCGGGCCCAGGGCATGGAGGTGGACGGCTGCGTGCTCGATGTGTGCGAGCCGGCCGCGATCTCCGCTTTCGTGGCCGCCGCCCGCCAGCGCTACGCCACGGTGGACGTCCTGGTCAACAACGCGGGCCGCTCGGGCGGCGGGGTCACCGCCGACATCAGCGACGAGCTGTGGAACCAGGTGGTCGACACCAACTTGAACAGCGTCTTCCGCATGACCAAGGAAGTCCTCAACGCCGGCGGGATGCGGCACAAGGACCGCGGCCGGATCATCAACATCGCCTCCACCGCCGGCAAGCAGGGTGTGGTGCTGGGCGCCCCCTACTCCGCCTCCAAGCACGCGGTGGTCGGCTTCACCAAGGCGCTGGGCAACGAGCTGGCTCCCACCGGCATCACCGTCAACGCGGTGTGCCCCGGCTATGTGGAGACACCCATGGCCGCCCGGGTGCGCCAGGGCTACGCGGCGGCCTACGACACCACCGAGGAGGCGATCCTGGCCAAGTTCCAGGCGAAGATCCCCCTGGGCCGCTACTCCACCCCCCAGGAGGTCGCCGGCCTGGTGGGCTACCTCGTCTCCGAGACGGCCGCCTCCATCACCGCCCAGGCGCTGAACGTCTGCGGGGGCCTGGGCAACTTCTGAACCCCCCCGCCCCGCCTCGCCGCCGGCCGGCCGGGCATCCGGGCCCCCCTTGCCCACCCTGCTCCCGGGGAGGGGGCGCCTGGCCGGTTTGCCCGGCGGCGCACCGGTGTGTGCCCGCCGGGATGCGCGCGGGCCCCGCCCTCTTCCCTTCTCTCCGCCCCCCCCGGGGGGCGATGCATCCACGGAGGTATCCGATGACCATCCGCGAGGTCGAGCACAGCATCACGGTCGCCGCCGCGGCCCCGGCGGTCTACCGCCTGCTGGCCGAGGTGGCCAACTGGCCGCGTATCTTCCCCCCGACCCTCTTCGCCGAGCAGGCGGAGTCCCAGGGCACCCGCGAGCTGATACGCATCTGGGCCACCGCCGGCGGCAAGGCGAAGAACTGGACCTCGCGCCGCACGCTGGATGAGGCCGCCAGCCGTATCACCTTCCGCCAGGAGATCCCCGCACCGCCGGTCGCCGCGATGGGCGGCACCTGGATCATCGAGGCCACCGGCGCCCAGTCCTGCCGGGTGCGGCTGCTGCACGACTACCGGGCCATCGACGACAACCCCGCAGACCTGGCGTGGATCGACGAGGCCGTCGACCGCAACAGCCGCTCGGAGCTGGCCGCGCTCAAGGAGAACCTGGAGGCGGCCTGCGCCGCCCAGGAGCACACCTTCTCCTTCACCGACAGCGTCCGCATCCAGGGCCCGGCCGCCGCGGCCTACTCCTTCATCGACGAGGCCCACCTGTGGTCCCAGCGGCTGCCGCACGTGGCCAGCGTCCGCCTGAGCGAGGAGGACCCCGGCCTGCAGCTGCTGGAGATGGACACCCGCGCCAAGGACGGCTCGGTGCACACCACCAAGTCCTGGCGGGTGACCTTCCCCCACCACAAGATCGCCTACAAGCAGGTCACCCTGCCCGCCCTGATGAGCCTGCACACCGGCATCTGGACCTTCACCCAGGAGAGGGGACCGCAAGGGCCCAGCACCCTGGCCTCCTCCCAGCACACCGTCACCCTCAACACCGCCAACATCGAAGCGGTCCTGGGCCCCCAGGCCACCCCCGCCGACGCCCGCTCCTACGTCCACACCGCGCTGAGCACCAACAGCCGCGCCACCTTGGAACACGCCAGGAACCACGCCGAGAACCAGATTGGCGACACGGCCGGGAGCGGGCAGCAGGCCGGGCAGCGCAGCTCCTGATGGCCACCGCCTCGCACGAGTGCGACGTGATCGTGGTGGGCGCCGGACCGGTGGGCCTGATGCTCGCGGGGGAACTGGCCCTGGCCGGCGTGACGGTGACCGTGGTGGAGGAACGCACCGAGCCCACCACCGAGTCACGGGCGAGCACCCTGCACGCCCGCACCATGGAGATCCTCGACATGCGCGGCCTGCTGACCCCCCTGGAGGGGGCACCGCGCCAAGGAGCCGGCCACTTCGGCGGCATCCCCATGGACCTGAGCGGGGACAGCCCCCTGTGCGGCCAGTGGAAGGTGGCCCAGGCCCGCACCGAGGAACTCCTGGCCCACCGCGCCCGCCGCCTGGGCGCCCGCATCGAACGCGGCCACCGCCTGGCCGGCTGGACCACCCACACCCACGCCGGCGCCGCCGCGTCAGAGGCGGACGGCGGCTGGGTCAAGGCCCGCACCCACAGCGCCGGCGGCCCGCGCACCTGGATGGGCCGCTACCTGGTTGCCTGCGACGGCCAGGAGAGCACGGTACGCACCCGCTCGGGCGCCGCCTTCCCCGGCCACAGCGCCCGCCGCGAACTGCTGCGCGCCGACGTCACCGGCATCGCCATACCCGACCGCCGCTTCCAGCGCCTGCCGCGCGGCCTGGCCATCGCCGCCACCCGCGAGGGCGTCACCCGCGTGATGGTCCACGCCTTCGGCAGCCCGCCCCCCGCCCGCACCCAGGACCCCGACTTCAGCGAGATCGCCCAGGCGTGGAAGCACGTCACCGGCGAGGACCTCACCAGCGGCACCCCGCTGTGGGCCAACTCCTTCGGCGACGCCAACCGCCAGCTGGAGCACTACCGAAGCGGCCGGATCCTCTTCGCCGGAGACGCCGCCCACCAGCAGATGCCCATCGGCGGCCAGGCCCTGAACCTGGGAGTGCAGGACGCCTTCAACCTCGGCTGGAAACTCGCCGCACACCTGCGCCACGGCGCCGGCGACCACCTGCTGGACAGCTACAGCCACGAACGCCGCACGGTGGGCGCCCGCGTACTGGCCAACATCGAAGCCCAGGCCCTGCTGCTGCTGGGCGACCCGGACATCGAACCCGTGCGCGAGACACTCGCCGCGCTCCTGGCCCTGGAGCCGGTACGCGCCCGCCTCGCGGGCATGATCAGCGGCCTGGACATCCACTACACCCCCACCCCCGCCGCAGCCGGCCAAAGCGCACCGGAGGGCGCCCACCCACTGGTCGGCTCCCGCCTGCCCCCCCACGCCGCACAGCCCCTGCCCGGCGCCCAGGACACCACCACCGCCGCCGCACTCCAGCACAGCGGCCGCGGCCTGCTGCTCCACCTGCACCCCGACGGCCGGCCCCCCCGCCGCCACCCGCTGCCGCCGCCGGGATGGGCCCAGCGGGTGGACGCCGCCGCGCTGCGCCCGCGCCCCGACGGCCCCCTGGCCGGCCTGGCCCGGGTGCTGGTACGCCCCGACGGCTACCTCGCCTGGGCCCAGGCCGCCCCCGCCCCCGGCACCGAGGCCCCCGCCGGGGCCCGTGCCGCCGACGACGACCGGCTCCAAGACGCGCTGGGCTACTGGTTCGGCCCGCCGCGCTGAAAAAAAAGGTGACCCCGCCCGGGGCACCTGCTGTGGACGCACGCCAGGCAACGCGAGGGGAAGGGACGTATCGCCATGGAGGAAACAGCGCCGGAGACCGACGTGATCATCGTCGGCGCCGGACCGAGCGGATTGATGCTGGCGGGAGAACTGCGCCTGGGCGGGGCCCGGGTGACGGTCGTGGAGAAACTCGCCCAGCCCACCGGCCAGTCCCGCGGCCTGGGCTTCACCGCCCGCGCCATGGAGGTCTTCGACCAGCGCGGACTGCTGCCGCGCTTCGGGCAGGGCCCAAGCCTCCCGACAAGCCCCATGGGCCACTTCGGCGGCGTCCAGTTCGACTACACGGTGCTGGAGGGCGCCCACTTCGGCGCCCGCGGCATCCCGCAGTACCAGACCGAGCAGGTCCTGCAGGAGTGGGCGCTGTCCCTGGGCGCCCGCATCCAGCGCGGCTGGGAGTTCCTCGAGGTGGCCGACCCCGCCCCCCAAGGCGACGGCATCCAGGCCACCTTCGCCACCGACCAGGGCGTACGCACCCTGCACGCCTCCTACCTGGTGGGCTGCGACGGCGGACGCAGCACCGTGCGCCAGGGGGCCGGCTTCGACTTCCCCGGCATGCCCGCCACCCGCGCGATGTTCCTCGCCGATGTCACCGGCTGCGACCTGCGCCCCCGCTTCCTGGGCGAGGCGCTGCCAGGCGGCATGGTGATGGCCGCCCCGCTGGGCGAGGGCGTGGACCGCATCATCGTGTGCCCGCACGGCACCCCCGCCCGCGACGGCGAGCAGGACATCACCTTCGGCGAGGTCGCCCAGGCCTGGCAGCACATCACCGGCGAGGACATCAGCGCCGGCACCGCCTTGTGGGTCAGCTCCTTCACCGACGCCACCCGCCAGGTCACCCACTACCGCCGCGGGCGGGTCCTGCTGGCCGGCGACGCCGCCCACATCCACCTGCCCGCCGCCGGACAGGGACTGAGCGTCGGCGTGCAGGACGCGGCCAACCTGGGCTGGAAACTCGCCGCCCACCTGCGCGGCGACGCCCCCCCAGGCCTCCTGGACAGCTACCACAGCGAGCGGCACGCCGCCGGCCGCCGCCTCCTGATGAACACCCGCGCCCAGGGCATGGTCTTCCTCGGCGGGAAACCGGCCGACCCGCTGCGCGAACTGCTGACCGAACTGATCGCCTACGACGACGTCAAACGGCACCTGGCCGGCATCGTCAGCGGCCTGGACATCCGCTACGAGACCGGCGAGGGCAGCCACCCGCTGCTGGGCCGCCGGCTGGCCGACCGCGCCCTGGCCGGAGACGGCAAGGAGACAAGCACCACCGCGCTGCTGCACCCGGCCCGCGGCGTCCTGCTCGACCTGGCCGACGACCCCGCCCTGCGCGAGACCGCCGCCGCGTGGACCGACCGCGTCTCCACGACCACCGCCGCACCCAAACCCGCCCACGGCCCCGACCCGCTTCAGGAGACCGCCGCACTGCTGGTGCGGCCGGACGGCTACGTGGCCTGGGCCGGAGACGACCAGGAGGGCCTCAAGCGGGCACTGCACCGCTGGTTCGGCCCGCCCGCCGCACACAAGAGCGCCCCGCGCCCCGCCCGCACCCGGGCGGTGCGCCGCCGCTGAGGGCGGCGGGCCCCCGCCACGGGCCCGCCACCCCCGCCCGCACCCGGCCCGCACCCCGAAAGACCCGTCCTCGAAGACCCGTTCTCGAACACGCCCGTCCCCACCTGCGCCCGCCAGGGGAGGACACCACCGCGGGGGCCACACCATGGAAAGCACGCTGCCCAACCCACCACGGGCCGCCGCCCGCCGGCACCCGGCGGCGCGCCTGACCCTGCAGGCAGCCGGGCTGCCCCTGTCCGCGCTGCTGAGCCACCCCCCCGGCGGCGCCGCGCCCCGGGCGGTCATCGTCGCCCTCCACGGCGGCGGCATGCACGCCGGCTACTTCGACGCCCCCGCCCACCCGCCCTCCTCCCTGCTGGCCCTGGGCGCCCAGCTGGGCTACACGGTGCTGGCCATCGACCGCCCCGGCTACGGCCCCTACGCCTCCCGCCTCCCCCTGGGCCAGACCCTCGCCGAGCAGACCCGCACCCTGCAAGCGGCCCTGGCCGACTTCACCGCCCGCCACGAGTGCGGCGGCGGCCTGCTGCTCCTGGCCCACTCCTTCGGCGGGAAACTCGCCCTGTGCGCCGCCGCCGCCGGCACCCCCGGCCTGCTGGGCCTGGACATCTCCGGCTGCGGCCTGCGCTACACCGCCCGCCCGGGCGCGGGCCCCCCGCGCCGCCACCGCGGCAACTGGGGACCGCTGGGCCTCTACCCGCCGGGCACCTTCACCCCCCAGGGCACCCCCGCCGCACCCATGCCCCCGCGCGAGGAAGCCGAACTGGGCCGCTGGCCCCGCCAGTTCACCGCCCTGGCCCCCCGCATCCGCGTGCCGGTGCGCTTCACCTTCGCCCAGCACGAGAAACGCTGGCGCCACGGGGAGACGGAGGCAGCCGAACTGGCCGCCCGCCTGCCCGCCGCCCCCCACGTCACCGTCGACCTCCAGCGCGACGCCGGCCACAACATCAGCCTGGGCCTGACCGCCCGCTCCTACCACCTGCGCGCCGCGGCCTTCCTGGAGGACTGCCTGGCCCGCGCCCGCCCACGGGTGTGAGCACCCCGATGCCCCCCGCGCCCGCCCGCACCCGCCCGCGCACCTTCCGCTCCCTGAGCGTGCGCAACTTCCGCCTCTTCGCCACCGGACAGGTCATCTCGGTGGCCGGCACCTGGATGATGGTCGTCGCCCAGGACTGGCTCGTACTGGAGATGACCGGCGACTCCGCCGGCGCCCTGGCCACCGTCACCGCCCTCCAGTTCACCCCCCTGCTGCTGCTGACCCTCCAAGGCGGCAGGCTCGCCGACCGCTACGACAAACGCGCCCTGCTGACCGCCGCCAACACCGCCTCCGGCCTGCTGGCCGCCGCCCTGGCCCTGCTGACCCTCACCGGCACGGCCGCCCTGTGGCACGTGTGGATCGCCGCCGCCGCCCTGGGCACCGTGAACGCCCTGGAGGTACCCACCCGCATGGCGTTCGTGGGCGAACTGGTGGGCCCCGACCTGCTGCCCAACGCCTCCGCGCTGAGCGCCGCCTACTTCAACACCGCCCGCGTACTGGGCCCCGCCGCCGCCGGAGCGCTGATCGCCGCGGCCGGCACCGGCGCCGTCATGCTCGCCAACGCCGCCAGCTACCTGGCCACCGTGGCCGCCCTGCGCCGCATGCGCCCCGCCGAACTCCACCGGGCCGAGCGCCCCCACACCCGCCCCCGCGTCACAGACGCCCTGCGCTACACCGCCTCACGCCCCGACCTCAAAGCCGCCCTGCTCCTGCTGGCGGCCGTCAGCCTCTTCGGCCTCAACTTCCAGCTCACCCTGCCCCTGCTGGCCAAAACCGTCCTGAACGCGGACGCCGCCGCCTTCGGACTGGCCACCACCGCCTTCGCCGCCGGATCCCTGCTGGCCGCCCTCGCCGGCACCGCCCGCACCCGCCGGCCCGCCGCCCGCCTGGTGACCGCCTCCGCCCTGGCCCTGGGCCTCCTGGAGACCGCCGCGGGAGCCGCCCCCACCCTGGCCACCTGCCTCCCGCTGCTCTTCGCGACCGGCTTCGCCGCCCTCCACTTCACCCAGGCCGCCAACCACCGCATCCAGCTGGGCAGCGACCCGCGCTACCGCGGCCGCGTCATGGCCCTCTACACCCTCATCCTCCAGGGCTCCACCCCCCTGGGAGCCCTGGCCACCGGCTGGGCCGCGGCCACCTGGGGCGCCCGCTGGGGACTCGTGCTGGGCGGCCTGGCCACCGCCGCCGCCGCAGGCGCGGCACTGGCCGCCACCGCCCGCCGCCCCACCGGCAAGGCCCCGCCCCCGTGACACCCCGCCCCGCACGGGGCGCACCACGCCACACCCCGAGACCGCACCGAAGCGCACCGCACACCACCCACAGGGGGACGAGAGACCATGGAGAGCACACCCACGAGCGAACACCCCGGCGTCCCGCTCCAGGAACTGGAGCACCGCAGGCGCCAGGCCCACGACGGCCCCGACCCCGCCGCCACCAAGCGCCAGCACGCCAAGGGGAAACTGACCGCACGCGAACGCATCGCCCTCCTGCTGGACAAGGACAGCTTCAGCGAGGTCGAAGCCCTGCGCCGCCACCGCGCCACCGGCTTCGGACTGGAGGACAAACGCCCCTACACCGACGGCGTGGTCACCGGCTGGGGCACCGTGGAGGGCCGCACCGTCTTCGTCTACGCCCACGACTTCCGCATCTTCGGCGGCGCACTGGGCGAAGCCCACGCCGCCAAGATCCACAAAGTCATGGACATGGCCCTGGCCGCCGGCGCCCCGCTGGTCTCCCTCAACGACGGCGCCGGCGCCCGCATCCAAGAAGGCGTCACCGCCCTGGCCGGCTACGGCGGCATCTTCCGCCGCAACACCCAGGCCTCCGGCGTCATCCCGCAGATCTCCGTCATGCTCGGCCCCTGCGCCGGCGGCGCCGCCTACAGCCCCGCGCTCAGCGACTTCGTCTTCATGGTCCGCGGCACCTCGCAGATGTTCATCACCGGACCCGAGGTCGTCCAGGCCGTCACCGGCGAGGAGATCACCCACGACGCCCTGGGCGGCGCCGACGTGCACGCCACCACCTCCGGCGTCGCCCACTTCGCCTACGACGACGAGGAGACCTGCCTGGCCGAGGTGCGCTACCTGCTCTCCCTGCTGCCGGCCAACAACCGCGAGATGCCCCCCCGCGCCGCCGCCGCCGACCCCCCCGAACGCGAGAGCCCCGCCCTGCTGGACCTGGTGCCCGCCGACGGCAGCCGCGCCTACGACGTACGCGCCGTCCTGGAGGAGATCACCGACGAGGGCGAGTACATGGAAGTCCACGCCGCCTGGGCCCCCAACCTGGTGTGCGCGCTGGCCCGCATGGACGGCCACGTCGTGGGCGTCCTGGCCAACCAGCCCGCCGCCCTGGCCGGCGTCCTGGACATCGAGGCCAGCGAGAAAGGCGCAAGATTCGTCCAGTTCTGCGACTCCTTCAGCATCCCCCTGATCACCCTGGTCGACGTCCCCGGCTTCCTGCCCGGCACCGGCCAGGAACACGGCGGCATCATCCGCCGCGGCGCGAAACTCCTCTACGCCTACTGCAACGCCACCGTCCCCCGCATCTCGGTGGTCCTGCGCAAGGCCTACGGCGGCGCCTACATCGTCATGGACTCCCGCTCCATCGGCGCCGACCTCGCCTTCGCCTGGCCCGCCAACGAGATCGCGGTGATGGGCGCCGAAGGAGCCGCCGGCATCGTCTTCCGCCGCGAGATCGCCGCCGCCGACGACCCCGAGGCCACCCGCCGCCGCAAGATCCAGGAATACCGCAGCGAACTGGTCCACCCCTACTTCGCCGCCGAACGCGGCCTCCTCGACGACGTCATCGACCCCCGCACCACCCGCCCGGTGCTGTGCCGCGCCCTGGCCATGCTCACCGCCAAGGACGCCGACCTGCCCCGCCGCAAACACGGCAACCCGCCCCAGTAGAAGGAGACACACCGCCATGACCCAGGCCCTGCCCGCCCCCGGCGACCCGAGCGCCCCCGCCGCCCCCGACTCGCCCGTATGCCGCCTGGCGCGGCTGCTGCGCGTGGAGCGCGGCAACCCCCGCCCCGAGGAACTGGCGGCCCTGGTCGCGCTCCTGTACGCCCACACCGCCGCGGTGCCCCCCGCCGTCGGCCTGCCGCCCGCCGAGGCCGCCGCACGCTGGAGCCGCCCCGGCGAGGGCGCCTTCCAGGGCCCGCGCACCTGGCGCGCCCGCCGCTGAAGCACCACCGCCACCGCGCCCCCGGGCGCGGTGGCCGGCCGAGGACCCGAAAGTGACACCACGTCAATTCCCGGCAGACGGGACCGGAATCGCCCTCACGGCCCGTCAGGACGAAGAGGCATTCACCCGGCACGGGCGACGGCCCTCCTCCTGCCGGGCCGGCGCGCCGGCCGGGAACCGCGCGGCGGCGGCGCTCCCCGCACCGATCCCCGCGATGATCCCTGCTGATCCATTGACGGGCCCGCCGCGGGCATGCCCGGTGCCCGGATCAGGCATATCTGAACTCGCGTCAATAAACATTCTTGGAAATCCCCGCCGCGTTCTGTCGGAATAAAGACCTCCGGGTGCCGCGAGCATGTCCGGAAGGCGACTTCCCGTTTGTTGTCGCGGCCTGCGGCATGATCGCCTTGTGTGCGCCCTCCAGGAGAGTGTCCCGTGTCACTGCCGCCGCGTGCCGGAAGGGGAGGCGGCCCGATCGTGCCTGGTAAAGCGAGCGGGCAACCCGGGCGTTCCGCGTCAATAGCCGGAGCAACTCCTCTTTATCTGCTCTACCTCTTTGAATTCGGTACCAGCGGTCTGTAAGTTCGTCGGTGGATCCGGGACCGGATCTCTATAAGGACTCCACCTGATGGGGGGGAGGCATGACTCGCGGGGGAGGCATGACTCAGAGTTCGCCGGAGGCACTGCTGGAGCCTCATATATCCATCCAGCACGGTCCTGCCGGGCCGTATCCGATCGATGAGGGCGTGTCGGAGACAGGGATGCGGGTGGCCGGCCTCTCACGCGGCCGCAGGATCCTGGTGGTGGACAGCGAGCCGGACGGCGCCCAGTCGTTAGTGTGCCGGCTGCGAAGACACGGCCATGAGGCCATCGGCGTGGAGCGGGGCAGCGCGGCCCTGCAGGCCTACGAGGACGTCGACCTGGTCCTGCTCGATCTCGAACTGCCCGACCTGGACGGACTGGAGGTGTGCCGGGCGATCCGTTCGGTCAGCTGCGTCCCGGTGATCGTGGTCACCGCCCGCCGTTCCGAACTCGACTGCGTGCTGGGCCTGCAGGTGGGCGCGGACGACTATGTGGTCAAGCCGTACGGATTCCGGGAGCTGATGGCGCGCATCGAGGCGGTCATGCGCCGGGCGCAGTGGCAGCCGCCCACCGCGAAGGAGATCCTCCACGGGCGGCTGCGGATCGACGTCCGCTCCCGCGAGGTGTCCCTGGACGGCCGTCAGGTGGCGCTGACCCGCAAGGAGTTCGACCTGCTGTCCCTGCTGGCCACCCACCCCGACACCGTCATCCCGCGCAAGCGGCTGCTGCAGCAGGTCTGGGGCGACTCCTGGTCCCGCCGCACCGTGGACACCCATGTCAGCTCGCTGCGCAGCAAACTGGGCGACAGCGGCTGGATCGTCACCGTCCGCGGAGTCGGCTTCAAGATCGGCAACGGCTAGGGCCCCTGGATCGGACCGTGGCTGGATGGGTGAGCGGGCCCCGGCGCGCGGCCCGCAAGGCCAAGGAGGGAGCCGGCGCGCAGCGTTGGCGGCCGGCGGCAGCGGGGAGGCTTCTTCTCCCCGCGGCGCCGGCCGCGTCAGGGCACAGATCCGGCCGGGAGGGGTGCGCATCGCGCACCCCTCCCGGCCGTTGGCGCATCCGCGCGGGTCAGGGGCTCAGGACCCAGGCGGAGCCGTGCTGGGTGAAGCCGATGTGCGGGTAGTAGTCGGTGGCCGCCGGCGCGGAGAGCAGCACGATCTTCGCACCGGGCGCCTCCTGCCCGGTGGCCTCGATCAGCGCGCGGCCGATGCCGGAGCGCTGGTAGTCGCGCACCACCGCGATGTCCGAGAGGTAGGTGACGTAGGAGAAGTCGGAGATGCTGCGGGCGATGCCCACCAGGCGGCCCTCCACCCGGCAGGCGAGGATCAGGTTGGCGTTTTGCAGCATCGCGGTGAAGCGCTCCCGGTCCCCGACGGGGCGGCGCTCGCCCAGCCCGGAGTCGCGGTAGACCCCCAGCACTTCCTCCACGTCCAGGTCGGCGCCGTGGGCGCGTTCAGTCTTCCAGTTCAACGAGGGACTCCAATCGGGCGGCGATCACGTCGTGGTGGGCAAGGAACCGCTCCGGGCGCAGCGGGCCGATGTCGATGCCCTCCTGGGCGAGGGTGTCCTGGAACTCCTCGCCCCGTGCGGCGGTGCGGTTCGCGGCGGCCTGTACGGCACGGTAGGCCTTCTCCCGCTCGGTGCCGCCCCCCAGGAGCTCGGCCAGCACCGCGGAGCTGTAGACCAGACCGTGGGTATGGCCGATATTGGCACGCATACGGTCGGGGAAGACCCGCAGGCCCTCGATCAGATCGGCCGCCCTGGTGGCCTGGTAGTGGCCCAGGGTGAGACTGTCGGGAAGGATCACCCGCTCGACCGACTGGTGCGCCAGATCCCTCTCGTGCCACAGGGCGACGTTCTCCAGCATGGTGCCCGCGTGGCCGCGCAGGATCCGCGCCAGGCCGCACAGCCGTTCGCTGGTGGTGGGGTTGCGTTTGTGGGGCATGGCGCTGGAGCCCTGGTAGGCGCCGGTGCGCGCCTCCTCCACCTCACCCACCTCGGTGCGCTGCAGCAGCCGCATCTCCAGGGCGATCTGCTCGATGCAGGCGCCCAGCGCGGCCACGGCCGCGACCAGCTGGGCGTGCCGGTCCCTGGCGACGACCTGACTGGGCGCGCTCTCCACGCCCAGACCCAGCTCACGGCACACATACGCCTCCACCGCCGGGTCGATCAGAGCGTAGGTGCCCACCGAGCCGGAGACGGTGCCCACCGCGACGGCCTCCCGCGCGGCCCTCAGCCGCGTGTGGCAGCGGTCCACCGCGAAGGCGAAGGAGGCGAGTTTGTGGCCGAAGGTGGTCGGCTCGGCGTGCACGCCGTGGGTGCGGCCCACGCACACGGTGTGCCAGTGCTCCCGGGCCCGCGCGGCCAGCACCCGGCGCAGCCGCCCGGCAGCCTCCAGCACCAGGTCGGTGCCGCGCGCCAGGGTGTGGCCCAGCGCGGTGTCCACCAGGTCGTAGCTGGTCATGCCCAGATGCACCCAGCGGGCGGAGGCGGGCGGCATGTCCTGGCAGAACGCGGCGAGGAAGGAGAGCACCTCGTGATCGCGTTCGCGTTCGATCTCGGCCACCCGGGCAGGATCGGGCACCGGGGCGCGCCGCATGTCCTCGAGCGCCTCGGGGGGCACCAGGCCCAGCTGGACCTGCGCCTGGGAGGCGAGGATCTCCACGCGCACCCAGGTCGCGTAGCGGTGCTGGTCGCTGAAGAGGTCGGCCATGGGCGGCAGCGTGTAGCGGGGGATCATCGCGGCGGCACTCCCGGGTAGGAACGGAACTGAGGGCGATCACGGGCCGGCGGTTCAGTAGGAGGCGAAGTACTCGCGCTGCTCCCAGTCGGTGACCGCGCCGCCCTCCTGGTGCCCCGCCCGGCGCCTCGCCTCCTGCCACGCCTGGAAGCGGGCCAGCTCGCTCTCCTTGAGCTTGGTGAGGCAGGAGGCCAGCGGCTTGCCCAGCAGCTGCGGCCCCTGGCCGCCGCGGAAGGCCTCCAGCGCCTCGCCCAGCGACTGGGGCAGCGCCCCCCAGCCGCCCTCCGCCCCCCGCGCGTCCTGCGCGTTCTGTGTCTCCGTTTGCGTCTGCGGCGCCGCGGAGGCGCCGACGGAGGCGGTCAGGCCCTCCAGCCCGGCGAACAGCTGGGCGGCGATGGCCAGATACGGGTTGGCGCTCGGCTCGCCCACCCGGTTTTCGATGTGCGTGGAGCCGCGGCCGCCGACCACCCGCACCATCACACTGCGGTCCTCGAAGCTCCAGCCCACCCGGGTGGGGGAGAGCGCGAAGCCCGACCCCAGCCGCCGGTAGCCGTTGACGGTGGGCACCGAGAGCAGGCAGAAGTCGCGGGCCCGCGCCAGCAGCCCCTCCACATAGGCCCGGCCCTGCGCCGAGATGCCGCCGCCTGGGCCGCCCGCGGCGAACAGGCTGCCGCCGCCTTGCTCCTCGCGCACCGACTGGTGCAGATGCCAGCCGCTGGGGTCGAAGCCCTCCACACCCGGCAGCGACATGAACGAGGCGTGGTGCCCGCTTCGGGCGCAGGTCTGCTTGGTCAGCGTGCGGAACATCAGCATCGCGTCGGCGGCCTCCAGGGCCCCCATCGGATTGAACGTCGTCTCGATCTGCCCCGGCCCCGACTCGTGCTCCATGGACCGCAGCGGCAGCCCCAGCTCCAGCAGCAGCATCGCCAGCGGATCGGTCACCGGCGAGACCGAGTCATAGGCGCTGTCCGAGTTGAACTGGTAGCCGGCGTTGAGCGCCTCGACCACCGGCGCGGCGCCCTGCAGGCCGAAACCGTTGCCCGCGTTGCCCGCCTCACCGGGCAGCCGGCGGGTCAGATACCACTCCACCTCCAGCCCCACCACCGCACTCCACCGGCGCGCCGCGTACTGCGCGCACACCTGCCGAAGCACATTGCGCGCCGAGAGCGGATGCGGCGTGCCGTCCCGCAGGAACTCATCACCCAGCACCCACGCCGTGCGCGGCTCCCGGCCCGGCAGCATCTGGAAGGTCAGCGGATCGGGCACCAGCACGAAATTGCCCGCCCCCGCGATCTCGGGCACCCCCACACCCGGATCGCCCAGGAAGTCCACCGCCACCGCGTGCCCGGTGTCGAAGAGGAACGGCCCCGGAGAGAAGTCCATCCCGCCCCGCAGCACCGTACGGAAGGTCTGGGCCGTCAGCGTCTTGGACCGGGCCAGCCCGTGCGGATCGCAGAAGACCAGACGCACCAGGTCCACCTCCTCCAGATGTGCCTCGATCTGCTCGGCGGCCGCGGCCTGCTCCGCGCTCCAGAGGCCCAGCTCGACGGCGAACGCGGGACGCCCCGCGCCCCCCTCGGTGTGCACGGGGGACCACGACCGGGAGTACATGGCTACACCATCCTTTCGGAGACTCGGACCGGCACTGCCGGCAGGGGGCCCAGTTCCGCCTCCAGGCGGCGGGCGGCGGCCAGCACCAGATCGTCCCCGCCCACAGGACCCACCAGCTGGAATCCCACCGGGAGCCCGGCACGGGTGAGACCCGCGGGCAAGGACAGCGCCGGCTGGCCGGTCATGTTGAACGGATAGGTGGCCGGCGACCACGCCAGCCACAGAAGATCCTCCGGATCGGCCGCCCACCGCGGACCGATCTCGCCTGCCCCGAAGGGCTCCACCGGCACCGTCGCCATCGCCAGCAGATCGAAACGCTCCATCACCGCACCCAGCCGCGCGCGCAGCGCCAGCCGCACCTCCTCGGCCCGCATCACCGCCGCGGCGCTGAGCGCCCGCCCGTGCCGCACCACCGCCAGCCGGCCCGGATCGCACAGATGCTCCTGGTCCACCGGCGTCCCGGCCGCCTCCGCCGCGGCCAGGATGTCCACCAGCGCCGGATAGGGATCCTCGAAGGGCACCTCGATACGCGTCAGCCGGTGCCCCTGCCCCTCCAGCACCGGCCACACCTGCTCGGTGACCCGCCGCACCTCCGCCGAGGTCCCCGGGAACTCGATCCAGCCGATCCGCAGCGGCGCCTCGCGCACCCGCGCCTGACGCACCTGCAGGAGGGAGTCGGGATCCTCCCGATGCGCCCCCGTCAGCACCCCCGCCAGCTCGATGACATCGGGCACACTGCGCGCCAGCGGCCCCAGATGCGAGAGCCGGTCCGCGCAGCCGGGCACATACGGCACCCGCGCGAAGGAGGGCTTGTACCCCACCACCCCGCACCACGCCGCCGGAATACGGATCGAGCCCGCACCGTCGGTGCCCAGCGCCCCCGCGCCCAGCCCCGCCGCCAGCGCCGCCGCACCGCCTCCGCTGGAACCCCCCGCCGAGAGCGCCGGATCCCAGGGATTGCGGGTGGGGGCACCCAGCCGGCTGACCGTACTCGCACTCCACCCGTGCTCCGAGGTGGCCGTCTTGCCCACCACGAGGGCACCCGCCGCCCGCAGCCGCTGCACCGCCGGCGCATCCAGGCGCCGCCGCCCGCCGGCCACCAGCGACCCGCGCGTGGTGGGCAGATCCCGCGTCTGGACCAGGTCCTTGACCGAGACGGTCACCCCCAGCAGCGGCCACCGGCGCCACGCGAGCGCACCCAGCTCCCGGATCCGCGCATCCGCCTGCCGCGCCTCCCGCAGCACGCCGGGCCCCGCGACCGACACGAACGCCCCCAGCTCACCGTCCCGCTCCCGCACCGCCTCCAGCACGGAGCCCACATGGTCGAGCACAGAGGTCTCCCCCCGGGCAAGGAGATCCTTGGTTTCGCGCACACCCAGCAAGGTCACCACTTCTCCCCGATCACCAAAGCGCACTCGGCCCTCACCGCGCCCGCAGCGCCTCCGAGGCGAACGCGGCCTGCGACGCCTCCTTGACCGCATCCCAGTGCCACTTCGAATCGAAGGAGGTCACCTCCAACTCCTGCCCGCCGGCCACCAGCTGGGCCGCCAGCCCCGTCGCCCGCGCGATGAACGCCGAAGCACGGTGCGCCGCCAGAAGATCCGCCTCCGTGAACGGGGCGCCCTCGCACCGCAGCAGCCGCAGATCGATGAACCCGTTGAAGACCCGGTCCAGCACCCGCACCGGCTGCGGACTGCGGATACTGAACCGCACCCGCGAGGCGACATGACCACGGTGGTGCTGATCGGAATAGAACGCCACATCCGGAAGAGTGGGCGGCACGAAGAAGTCACGCGCCACCACCGCCGGCCCCCGCGGAAGACCACCGGGCACGAAATGCCACGAGTTGTACTGCATCCGCGAGGAAATCGCCCACGCCGTATCCGCCAGATACTCCGTCGAGTCCGCGAAATACCTTCGCGCGGCGGGCACCGGCACCACACAGCAGAAGTACTCGGTGATATCCCACCGCGTGATCGCGCTCCAGTCCTGCTCCCGCAGCGCGGCCACCAGCCGCGGCAGCGAACGCATCCCCCGGCTCATCGCGAAATCCGTCTCGAACGCCGCGTTCGCCCCGGAGACCGTCGCATGCACCAGCGACTCCAGCCCGGTGCCGAAACCGCCGTGCGGCGCCGCCAGCCACGAAGGCGCGGCCTCCAGCGCGTCACCCAGCTCCTCGAGCGTGCCGCCCGCAAGCCCCAGCGACCCTCGCAGGGCGGCGCACAGCGCCCCCTCGCGCCGGCGCGCCTGCGGCCCCCGCACCCCGGCCACCCGCTCGATCTTGTGCATCAAAGCGCCGTGGATCTCCCGGTAGAGCTGCACACTCGCGCGCACCTCCTCCCGCCGCCGGCGCAGCGCGACGGCCAGGGTGTCCAGCTCCGCCGCCCGCGTGGAGGCGGCCGGCGCGACCTTCTGCCCCGCCCCCACCGCGTTGTAGTTGCGCCGCACCCGCTCCAGCATGTACGCGATGTGATCGACCGTCAGCTGCGTGCCGTTGGCCTCCTCGATCCGCGCGTACCCCGCCGAGCGCACCAGCAGCGTCAGGCACACCACCATCACCACGTCGTTGTCCGACCACAGATCCAGCGGCATCCCCTGCAGGGAGCTGAGCGCACAGTCGGGATGCCCCGGCCACAGCGTCTTGCCCGTGACCGTGTTGCGGTCCCGGAAGTTGGTGTACTGCTTGCCCTCCTGGTAGAGCACGAAGGGAGCGGTCCGCAGCGCGGCCTCCTTCAGCTCCTCCAGCATCTCGTCCCGGCTGTGGGTGCCCCCCGCCGCCAGCCACTGCCGGCAGTCGGCCACCGACCGCGAGAACCGCGCCGCCGCACGGCTGACCTCACTGCGGTAGTCCACCAGCGCCCGCGCCGGCCACGGCACCCGCAGCACCGCGCCGACCAGCTCCTCCTCCTTGGCCAGCGGCCCCTGCGAGGGAGCCCGCAGCACGATCCGGCCGCTGGTGGTCAGCCCCAGCTCCCCCCAGAACGCCGGCGCCTCACCAGCCACACCAGCCTCACCGGACCGGCCGGGCTCCCCGCCCCCCTCGGCCCCCTCGAAGAGGGCCGCCTCCTCCTCGCGCCAGGAGATCCCGCACAGCGCCTTGAGCGCGCACTCGTCCGCCACCCGCAGCGCCCGCAGCTGCACATCGGCGGGCACATGCCCCCCCAGCGTCAACAGCACCTGCGCCGCCGCCTGCAGGTCCGGCGCCGCGGCCGCCTGCTCCCACGTCTCGCGCAGCAGCCGGGGGAAGCCGGCGTCCTCCTCGACCACATAGTCCGGCTTGGCGGCCACCCCCGCCGCACTCCCCAGCCGGCTGGGCCGCCGGCTCTGCCGCTTCCTGGCCATCACCGCCCGCCGCGAGGTCCCGCCCTGCGAGGCGCCGCCCTGCGAGGTCCCGCCCTGCGAGGCGCCGCCGGCGCCCGTCACGACGCGTCCTTGGCGGTCAGCGCGACATGACTCCACATGTCATTGTCGGTCGGCGTCCAGTCCTCGTCGACGTAGATGCAGTCCACCGGACACTCCAGCACGCATTTGGGGCAGCCCGAGCATAATTCCGGAACGATGACCACATCGAGCCCCCGGTCGAATATCGCGCCGAACTCCGGCGGGCAGGCCCTCAAACACGTGTCACACGTGATGCATTCCGACGGCTCGATACGGCGCGGCGGCTTCTTCCACGCTTCATTGCGCGACCGCCCGGCGATCAACTCGGACCGCCCGGTCCTGTTATCCGCCGGAGCGTTCTCGTCCCTGGGCATTCAGCACTCCCCTCTGGTCTGTTCGCGCGCCCACACTGAAGAGCAATAACAGCCACACCGTTTCGCAGCGGCGTCGGCAAGAGTTACACGGAGCGGCGCCCGGTGGGAATGGAGAACAGACGGCTTACCCGAACGGATTAAACGTGACGCGGGACCGTCGCACAGCACCGCGATAAACACCGCGCACCGAGGACACCGGCACCCGGCGCCGGAACCCGCGTGAGAGCGCGGCCCCGTTCAACCGCGGAAAGACCGCAGTCGCACACCGACGGGGGAACCCCGCGGCGGCCTCCGGGCCACCGGACGCACCACCGGCCTCGTACAGGTCCCATGACAATGCCACAGCCCCGATCCGCACGCGACGCCGAACACGCACCCCGCACACCGGGAAACCCGCACACCCTGAAGGACCCGCGCAGGGACGAACAGCCCCCGAAGACCGGCGCGTTGATCGCCAGTTGCGGACCGCCGGGATCTGCGGTCGAATCGAACAGGCCGCCGCCCGGGCCTCACCCCGGGCCCCCCGCCGGCCGAGGAGGAGCACTCCCTCCGTCCGTGCCGCACCGAAGCTCCGACCCCACGCGGGACGCCGGCGCGCCCACACACGGACACGGGGACTCCCGCGCACAGGCACCGGCAAGAGCACCACCGCGCCATGCGGCAGCCCGGGACCTGCCGCGCCGGGAGCCGTGAACTCTCCTGCGCCCGCCGCCCGAAGCCGGCACCCGCACCGGCGCCAGACGGCCTATCCGGTCTTCACCGGAAAAGTCAAACAACCGTCAGTGCACACCGACGACAAACCCTGTCCGCCGGGCCCGCCACACCGGACCCGCCCACACACCCTTTTCGCAACCCTTCGCTGCACAGGCACCCGCAGGGTGCCCTCAGCATGTCTCCATGGGGGATTCATGGTCACACGCAGATCCGCAATCAAGGCCGGCGCCGTGCTCACCGGCGCCATGGGAACCGCCGGGCTGGTGATGCCCTCACCCGGCAGCGCCAGCGAGGCCAGCGACATCGACCCGAACACCGTGACGAAGTTCATCTGCCCCATGCCGCTGCCGCGCGTGCTCCAGCCGGAGTCCTCGACCTACACCACGGACTACTACACGATCCGCATGAAGGAGGCCCGCAAAGAGGTCCTGCCCGGCAGATGGACCACGCTGCGGACCTTCGACGGGGACTTCCCCGGCCCGGTGATAAAGGCCCAGACCGGGCGCCGGGTCGTCGTGCGGCAGATCAACGACCTGTCGGTGGTGACCTCCATCCACCTGCACGGCGCCCACGTGCCCCAAAGCAGCGACGGCTGGCCGATGGACACCATCGCGCCGGGCGGCGGCTCGAAGACCTACACCTATCCCAACGAGCAGCCGCACGCCAACCTGTGGTTCCACGACCACGCCCACCACGTCGAGTCGGAGAACGTCTACCGCGGCCTGGCGGCCACCTACCTGCTGACCGACGACATCGAGAAGGGCCTCAACCTGCCCAAGGGCGAGTTCGACGTGCCCATCTCGCTGCGCGACGCCCACTTCGACCACGCCGCCGAACTCGTCTACACCATGGGCGACCGCGCCCGCGAATGCGTGGTGGCCAACGGCAAGACATGGCCCTACTACGAGGTGCGGGCACGCAAGTACCGCTTCCGCCTCTTCAACACCTCCAACATGCGTTTCTTCAGCCTCAAGCTGTCCGACGGATCCTCCTTCGCGCAGATAGGCTCCGACGGCGGACTGCTGGCCGGCCCCCTGCAGACGACGTCCCTGGCGCTGTCACCCGGCGAACGCGCCGACATCGTTGTCGACTTCTCCCAGTACCCGCGCGGCACCCACCTGGTGCTGGAGAACGGCCTCGCCCCCACACCCGACAGCCCGCTGGCCCAGGTGCTGCAGTTCCGGGTGACCCAGAGCGCACCCGACTCCAGCACCGTGCCCGACACGCTGCGCTCCCTGCCCACCCTGCCGGCCCCCGTCTCGGAGCGCAGCATCGTCTTGCAGTCGGACGAGACGGGCACCGACCGCCACGGCTACATCGACGGCAAGGTCTTCGACCCCGACCGGGTGGACAGCGAAGTCCAGTACGGCGCCACCGAGGTGTGGACGGTCACCAACGCCAACGAGAACGCCCCCCACAACTTCCACATCCACCTGGTGCAGTTCCGGGTCCTGGAGCGCAACGGCAAGCCGGTCACCTCCGGCCCCGAGAGCGGACTCAAGGACACCGTCACCGTCTTCCCCGGCGAAGTGGTCAAGATCCAGGCCACCTTCACCGGCTACCGGGGCAAATACGTCTACCACTGCCACATGCTCGACCACTCCGCGATGGGAATGATGGCCACACTGCAGGTCGTCTGACCTCAGCACCACCGCAGCAGGGGGCGTGCCCGGGACCCACCCGGGCACGCCCCTTCGCCATGCCCCTTCGCCATGCCCCTTCGCCATGCCCCTTCGCCCCGCCCCTCACCCCCGGGAGCCGCGCGCCGTCACATCCCGCGGCCGCCATCCGTCATAGCAGTGACGCCGCCCGGCACGAGGAAGAAACAGGAGGCGGCGTGCCGCGGGCGCACCGCCGCCGGGCCGCCGAACACCTCGCGGCCCGGTGAGAACCGAACGCCGGGAGCAGCCCCGCGCCACACCCGCGAGCCGGACACGAGCCCTGAGCACCAGGCTCCCAAGACCCTAGCGAGCAGCCCATGACGACGCAGCCTCCCGCACCGGCGCCAGCCACCGCCCCGCCGCCACCAGGCACCTCCTTCTTCCACCGCTACGCCCGCCTCGTCTCCGGCCGGCGCTCCAAATGGGCCGTGCTCGTCCTGTGGGTGCTGCTCATCAGCTTCGGCGGCTCACTGGCCGCCAAGATCGGCGACGTACAGAACAACGAACCCGCCACCTGGCTGCCCTCCGACGCCCAGTCCACCCGGGCCGTGGACATCGCCGAAGAGCACTTCGACGACAAGAACGTCACCGACGCCGTCGTCGTCTACGCCCGCCAGGGCGGGCTGACCGCCGCCGACCAGGACAAGATCGCCGCCGACCGCTCCTTACTGACCTCCCATCAGGCGGTCGCCGCGGACATCCCCTCCGCCTCCGCCGCCACCGACGGCAAGGCCGCCTTCCTCACCGTCCCCCTGCACACCGACCACAGCGACAACAGCGTCCTGGGCGACGGAGTGGAGGCCCTGCGCGAGGCGGCCGAGAAGGACGCCCCCGCCGGACTCGACATCAAGATCGCCGGTGAGGCGGGCAACATCGCCGACTTCATCGACATCTACTCCGGGATGGACACCACCCTCCTGACCGTCACCCTCGCCCTGGTCGCCCTCTTCCTCCTGGTCATCTACCGCAGCCCCGTCCTGTGGCTGATCCCGCTGCTGTCGGTGGGACTGGCCAGCCAGATCGCCAGCGCGGTGGTCTACCTGCTGGCCAAACACGCCGGCCTGGTCGTCGACGGACAGAGCGCCTACGTCCTGACCATCCTGGTCCTGGGAGTGGGCACCGACTACGCACTGCTGCTCATCGCCCGCTACCGCGAGGAACTGCACCGCCACCAAGACCGCCACGAGGCGATGGCCTACGCCCTGGCCCGCTGCCTCCCGGCGATCGCCGCCTCCGCCGCGACCGTGGGCCTGGCCACCTTGTGCCTGGTCTTCGGCAGCATGAACTCCACCCAGGGCCTGGGACCGGTGGTGGCCATCGGCGTCGCCGTCACCTTCTTGGCCATGACCTCCCTGCTGCCCGCCTTCCTGGTCATCCTCGGCCGCTGGGCGTTCTGGCCCTTCATCCCCCGATACACCGCCGCCCAGCACGGCGCGGACACCGGCAAGGACCACGGCATCTGGCGGCGCGTCGCCGCCTTCGTCCAGGCCAGGCCCCGCCAGATCTGGATCGCGACCGCCCTCGTGCTGGCCGCTCTCGCCCTGGGCTCGACCACCTTGTCCACCGGGCAGACCCAAGAAGAGCAGTTCACCCAGAGCGTCGACTCCGTGGAGGGCCAGAAACTCCTGGCCCGCCACTTCCCCGCCGGCTCCTCCAGCCCCGCCGACGTCTACGTCCCCTCCCAGGGCCGCGAGGCCGCCCTGGCCGCACTCAAGGGCGTCCCCGGCGTCTCGCAGACGGGCCCGCCCGCCGTCGCCGGCGGCTGGGCCCACATCAGCGTCGTCCTGGACGCCGCACCGGACACCGGCGCCGCCCGCGAGACGGTGGAGCGCATGCGCACCGCCCTGGGCGACGCGGAAGGCGAAGCCGCCTCCGCGCTGGTCGGCGGCCAGACCGCCGTCAAACTCGACACCTCCGACGCCCAGACAAAGGAGGAGATCCTGCTGATCCCCCTCATCCTGGGCGTCGTCCTGCTCATGCTGATCGTGCTGCTGCGCGCCCTGGTCGCCCCGATCCTCCTGCTGCTGTCGGTCGTCCTGTCCTACGGCGCCGCGGTGGGCACCGCGGCACTGCTCTTCCACGCGCTGGGCTACCCCCGCATCGACCGCGGACTGCTCCTGTTCGGCTTCCTCTTCCTGGTCGCCCTGGGAGTCGACTACACGATCTTCCTGATGACCCGCGCCCGCGAGGAGGTCGCCCGGCGCGGGCACCGCGAGGGCATCCTGACCGGGCTGACCGTCACCGGAGGGGTCATCACCTCCGCGGGCCTGGTCCTGGCCGCCACCTTCTGCGTCCTGGCCGTCATCCCGACCGTGGCGTCCCTGCAGCAGGGCCTCCTGGTGGCCGTCGGCGTACTCCTGGACACCTTCTTGGTACGAAGCCTGCTCATCCCCGCCCTCGCCCTGGAGGTGGGCCCCCGCATCTGGCGCCCCGGCCACCCCGAGGCCCCCTCGGAGCAACCGGTGAGCCCGCCCGCCCAGCCCGCCCGCCTGGGCGGCTGAGGCGCCCGGCGCCACCGGGCCCCCGGGCGCGGCCCGCCACCGTGCGGGCCGCGCCCCCGAACGGGGCGGCCACCGCCCCGCCGGTCACATTCCTCCACCGCCACCCGTCATAGCGGTGACAAAGAAAACCTATGGACACGGTAAAGAAACGACATCCCGTGCGGTCGCCACGACGCCGGGCGAGGAGGAAAACATGACGTCGACCATCCTGGTCACCGGAGGCACCGGCACCCTGGGACAGCTCTTCGTCCCGCGCCTGCGGGAGGCCGGCTGCAAGGACATACGGGTACTGACCCGCGGCAGCCACCAGGACCGCGACGGCGTCCGGTTCGTGACCGGCGACCTCGCCAAGGGCCAGGGACTGGACGCCGCCGTCGAGGGAGCCACCACCATCGTCCACTGCGCCAGCGCCTCCAAGGGCGACGCCGAGGCGACCCGCAACCTCATGCAGGCCGCCTCCCGCTCCGGCGGATCACCCCACCTGGTCTACACCTCGATCGTCGGCGTCGACCTCGTCACCTTCGGCTACTTCGGCACGAAACTCGCCTCCGAGGGCGTCGTCGCCGACTCCGGGCTGCCCTGGACGATGCTGCGCATCACCCAGTTCTACGACCTGCTCCTCAAGGGCGCCCAGAAGGTGGCGAAGATGCCGCTGGCACCCATCCCCTCCGGCTTCCGGGTCCAGCCCGTCGACCCCGACGAGGTCGCCGCCCGCCTGGTGGAACTGACCCTGGGCGAACCGGCGGGCCGGGTACCCGACATGGCCGGACCCCGCGCGACCGACGCGGTCGAACTGATCCGCGAGTACATGAGGATCACCAACCGGCGCAGGAAGGTCATGCCGGTATGGATGCCCGGCCTCGGCAAGATCCGCGCCGGCGGCCTCATGGTCCCCGAGGGGGACCTCTCCCCGGAACACCAGGGCAAGGGCACCTGGGAGGAGTTCCTGCACAAGAAGCTCAAGTCCGCGTGACCCGGCCTGGCTAGTGCTGCCTGACGAAGCACCAGGCCGGGTCACGCAGACCGGCGCGCTCCTCGGCTGCCGCGTGTGCCACGGCCCGGGGCCGCCGGTCGGGACGCCCGCGTGCGGGCGCTTCACCGCCCCCCGGGGGGAGGGGCGGGACCCGGCCCACAGGGCGCGCCGCGCACGCGCCGCGCACCCGCACCCCCGGGGGCGGCAGCGGTGCGCGTGTGCGGCTCAGCGCGCGGGAGAACCGGGCGTGCAGCACCCGCGCTTGGGCGGTGACAGGGTCAGCTCCAGATCCGCCCGCGGCCATGCCGCAGCACCAGTTGTCCCGGGTTTGTGGACGGCGTCGGACACGCACTGTCGCCGTGAGGCGAACCCTTCGCCGCGGCCAACTGAGCGCGCGTGAAGAACCCGCACTGTGCGCTATCCCGTGAGTTCCCCTGAGCCTGGTCGATCGGTTTCCCGGCCGGCCGTCCTCCGCTGCGCGGACTCCACGCACCCACCCCTCGAAGCCGGCCCGGCAACTTCCCCGTGAACCCAGGGGCCTCTCGCTGGAAACAGCGGTACCAACCCCACGAGCGGGCACCCGGGCGGCCCGCCGTCTCGGACGGGGGCCGCCCGGGTGTGCCGCGCGGCGTCATCAGGCGCTGACGGCCTGGGCGTGCCGGAGCTGGTCGAGAGGTTCCTCGGCGGTGTCCAGCCTGTCGGCGAGCTTGAGCCAGACGACGCCGATGATGATGAGGCCGAGCCACAGGGACTGGACGAGGGTGAGGCCCTCGTCGAAGAAGACGGGGCCCAGCGCCGCTGCTCCGACCGCCCCGATTCCTGCCCAGACGGCGTAGCCGACGCCGACGTCGATGGTGCGCAGTGCGACGCTCAGCGCCCACAGGGTCAGCAGGAAGAAGACGACGGCGAGCAGTGACCAGGTCAGGACGGTGAAGCCGTGGCTTCCGCCGACCGCGAGTGCGTAGACGATCTCGAACGCCCCGGCGAGGAGGAGCATGAGCCAGGAGTTCGCTGCGGAACGGTTGCTCGAAGACATCTCTGCAGAGTCCTTTCGCGAGGATGGGGTGTGGGCAGGCGGGTCGGGCGGGGTCAGGCTGCGCCGCTGAGCTGGAGGCCGACGACCCCGGCGATGACGGCGGCGACGCCCAGCGCCTTGCGCCAGGTGAGGCGCTGGCCGAACAGCAGAGCGCCCAGGAGGGTGATGCCGACGCCGGCGACCGAGGTCCACAGGGCGTATCCGACGCCGACGTTGAAGGTCAGCAGGGCCCTGCTGAGGAAGTAGGTGGCAGTGGCACCGCTGGCGAGGGTTATGGCCGTCCACTTGCGGTTGGTGAAGCCTGCGGCCTTGCCTGCGGCGATCGCGACGACGATCTCGAAGGCGATGGCGACGGTGAGGTAGAGCCAGTGCATGAGGAGAGTCCTTATCCATTGACGGCCGCGCCTTCCGGGTTGGCCACGCAGAGGGGGCTGGGGGCGGGGCGCGAGGGGTGACTACCTCGCGTGCACTGCAAATCCGGCCGGTGATGCGTCAAGAGGTGCCGCCGTCGCGGGGCCCCTGCCGGGCGCAGGAGAGGGCTGTGAACCGGGATGTGCGGCGTCAGCTGTCGTCGGACGCGGCGTGTGGCGCGGCGGCACTGGGAACACGAGACCTCCATGACTATTGCTTGTACATGCAAACAAACTCACCCCGAGTCGGCTCCCGGGGAGGCGGTGGGAACAGCAAGAGCTTGCATGAGCATGTATCTTGTTGTCAAACACCAGCCCCGAAGGAGACGCCCGTGACCACGTCGCACCCCACCGCCTCACGCAGCTCCGACCAGGCGGTCTGGAACCGCGCCCTCGCGCTCCACGCACACGTGGAGCGCGAGCTCACCCAGGCCCTGCAGCACCGCCACGGGATCGGCCTCTCCGAGTTCCGCTCCCTGGAGCACCTCGACCACTCCGCAACGAGCGAGCTGCGCATGCAGGACCTGGCCGGCAAGGTCGGCCTCGGCCAGTCCTCCGTAACCCGCCTGGTGGGACGGCTGGAGACCGCCGGATTCGCCTACAAGGACCTGTGCCCGGCGGACAAGCGCGGCGTCTACGCGGTCATCACCGACCAAGGGCGGCAGCGCTACCAGGACGCTAGGGCCACCTACGCGGAGGTCCTCTCCTCCACCCTGAACACCTTCACCTCCGACCCCGACCTCGGCCCCACCGTCCAGGCCCTGCGCGGAGCGCACGGCTGACGCCCGGCCGCCCCCGCCGCAGACCGCCGCGCCACGGCGGGGCGCCCCCGGACGCACCCCGGTGCGTCCGGGTTTCACATTGCATAGACAAGCTTTTCGGACTTGTGTGTCGCGGTCGCCTTCCGCCGACTAGATGCTTGACCGAGCATGCACCTTGGGTGGGCAACGACTACGTGTCGCTGAAGCTGCTGAGACCGTGAGGAACCCGCCGAGCCATCGCATTGCGAAGCACCGCATCTGACGCCGCGCGCTGATCCACCAGGGATCACGGGACAGCCCTTGGCGGCAAGTGAGCGAACGACTCCCGCTCAGGGGCGAAGACGTACATCAGTGCAGTGCAGTGCCGTCGCTGTCCTTGGCCCGGGTGAACTGCGCGCCGGGAGCGGCGAGCTGCGCGATGAAGGCCGGCATCCACTCTTCCAGCAGGGAGGGGGACACCTTGGCTGCACGCTCGCTGCCGGCGTAGGCCACGCGGGCTGACAGGCATCCGGACACCAGCTTGGGGGCCTGTGAGCGGGCCTGCGTGAAGGAGGAGCGGCCGATGGATTCGCCCTTCGGCGCTGCCGTCCTCGTATGCGGTGACCTTCGCCAGTTTGGTGTCCGTCATTCCGGGTCCCTGCGACCGTGGTCAGGATGATGCCTCCCGGCTTCGCCTGCCCGGCCCAGGTGCAGGGGACACGACGGACGGCGCAGGTGGCGATCACCCGGTCAGACGGGGCTCGGTGAGGGTCGCGGGGAAGTCCGTCCCCGGTCCCGGTCAGCCGGGCCATGCGAGGAGATGAACTCCCCTGCTCCGTCAGGGCCGTTGGTGATCGACGTCGCAGGCGCGGTGAGCCCGAACCGCTGTGCGGGGGCGAGTTGGGCGGGCTTGCGGTGTCACCGGTGTGGTGCCCGTGCGGGGCAGCACGGCCCCCGCTCCCGGCGGGGGACACCGCGCTGCCCTTCGGCGCCACGGACAACGGCGGCCCGTCACCCGCCCCGGCACGCCCGGGAGCGCGCGGAGAGCGGGCCCGGCAGGGGCCGCCGGGCCTCGCTCTCTGCTCTCAGCGCGCGGTGGTCACCACTTGGCGCCGGCGACCTGGCGGGTGGCGACGTTGAGGCGGTTGAAGACGTTGCTCGCGGAGATGGACAGGAGCAGCGCGGCCAGCGCGGTCTCGTCGTAGTGCTTGGCCGCCTCCTCCCACACCTCGTCCGGGACCGGGTCGGACCGGTCGCTGAGGCGGGTGACGGCCTCGGTCAGCGCCAGCGCGGCGCGTTCGGCGTCGGTGTAGTAGGGGGCGTCGCGCCAGGCGGCGACCGCGAAGAGCCGCTCGTCGCTCTCGCCCGCCTTCTTCGCGTAGCCGGTGCCCGAGTCCACGCAGACGCTGCAGCCGTTGATCTGGCTGGCGCGCAGATGGACCAGGCCCAGCGTCGCGGAGGGCACCCCGCCGTCCTGGGTGGACGCCTGGAGGGCCTGAATCGCCTTCATCGCGTCCGGAATGATCATCGCCGGGTTCTTCATCCGTGCTTCCACGACTGCTCTCCTCCACAGGTCTTGCGCCGTCTGGACCGGCCGGGAGGCCCGCCTTGCGATCTCCCGGCCGCGAGGTCACCCGTCCCCGGGGCGGGGGAGGGGTGTGTCACTGCATTGACGGATGCCGCGCGGAGAATGTGACCGATCCGCGTGCCCGAACCGGCGAGCGCGCTTCCCGGCGGGACGGGGCCCGTGCGGCGCGCTGAGGGCGCCGGGGCGAACCGCGGGCCCGCCCGCCGCCGTTGGAGCGCCCCGGCCCCTGCCCCGGCCCGCCCGGGGCCGTCGTCCCGGGCAGCCCAGGAGGCGGGCAGGCCGCGGGGGAGGGGCTACCGGCCGGCGGCGGTGCGGGTGTGCCGGGCGGCCTCGGCCAGGGCGAGGAAGGGGCGGTCGTCCTCGCTCTCCTCGGCGTGCCACTGCACGGTCAGCGCGAAGGGCTGGCCGACGGCCTCGATGGCCTCGACCGTCCCGTCCTTGGCCCGGGCGGTGACAGTGAGGCCCTCGCCGAGCCGGTCGACTGCCTGGTGGTGGTGGCAGGGCACGACCGCCCTGCCGCCCAGGACCTTCGCCGCATAGCTGCCCGCCTCCAGCTCCACCTCCTGCGGCAGGTACCCCTGCTCGGTGTAGTGGCCCTCGTGCCCGACGATCTCGGGCAGGTGCTGGTGCAGGGTGCCGCCGCGCAGCACGTTGAGCAGCTGCAGGCCCCGGCAGATGCCCAGCAGCGGCAACCGCGCCTCCAAGGCCGCCTCCAGCAGGGCGAGTTCGGCCGCGTCCCGGTCGGGCAGGGTCCGCACGGTCCTTGCGTGCCGCTGGGCGCCGTAGGTGCCCGGGTCCAGGTCCGGTCCGGCCAGCAGCATCAGGCCGTCCAGCGCGGGCACCGAGTGCTCGAGGCCGGGCAGCGGCGGCAGCAGCACCGGTGTGCAGCCGGCCGCGGCGATGCGGTCGATGAACAGCTGCGGCACGAACGTCGCGTGCGTCTCGTAGGGCCCCACCCGCACCGGCCCCGAGTGCGCGGTGACCCCGATCACCGGGCGGGGCAAGGCGTCGGGCGCGCCCGCGGTCTCATGCGCCAAGGAGTTCACGGCAGTTCCTCGCAGATAGTCGGGCTCACAGGCGGTGGGGCAGGCTGCCGGACCCATGGGCCCGGCCTTCCGGATCGGGTTCCGCGCAACGGGTGCGGCGCCGCCGGGCGAACCGGCGTTTCCGGACCTCGGCATACCGCTGCGTGCCCGGATTCCGGTTTCCCGCCCGGGGTGCCGTTTCCCGTTCCGCTTTTCCGCGCCCGGCCGGGCGCGTTACTCCTGACCGGATGTCTGCGCCGACAGGTTGATCCGCCAGGAGACGCCGAAGTGGTCGTTGACCCAGGCGAACTTGGCGCTGAAGCCATAGCTTCCCACCGGCATCACCACCTCGCCTTTCTTGGACATGGCCGCGTAGATCCGGTCGAACTCGGCGTCCGTGGCGCACTGCACGTAGATTGCCATGGCAGGGGAGAAGCTGTACTCATGCCAGGGGGCGTGGTCGGCGCCGCGGGCACCGGGCGGGGGAGTGTTGATGCACATGAACTGCTGCCCGGCCAGGGAGAAAAGGGCGTGCTGCAGGGTTCCCTCCGTCCACCCGGGCTCACCCGCACGGGCGCGAATGGTGTGGAGCACTTCGCCGTCCTCGAACAGCGAAGTGTAGAACAGCACCGCCTCCTCGGCGTTTTCGGGAAACGCCAGAAAGGTGGTGAGCTTCTGCGGGGCTGCGGCAGGCATCGTGGCTGCTCCTATTCCAGGCATCGTCTTCCGGCGTGCTGCTGCGCGCACCGGATCCGGGCCGCGCGGCCCGGCAGGCACCGGCTCCGGGAACGCATGCACCGGATGCAGGCTTTCAGCGGGCGGTTTTACGAGTCAAGGTGCGAAGAGTTTCCCCGCCGGTCCTCTCCTGCCGCCCTGTAAGTGCCCCGCCGCGCCTTCCTGCAGAGTGTGCGGGGCCGTTCAACCGCGGAAATCCCGCAGTCGCACATCTGCCGCCCCGAAGTGCCCGGCACCGGTGCGCAGACGCCTTTAGCTTGACATGCGCGCGCGTTTTGGCCGCAGACTTCTGTGCCAACAGGCAAGTCCTCGGTCTTTCGGCGCGTTGCCCCGGAGCCTGATCACGGTGAATACTCGCTCCGTTGCCCCTGCATGCCGCAGCGGCGTCACCGGCCGGTCTTTATCGCTACCTGCTCATCCAGGAGGGCAAAATGGGAACTGGCGTAATTATCTCCGGTGCGGGACCTGTCGGTCTGATGCTCGCCGGTGAACTGCGGCTCGCCGGTGTGGACGTCACCGTCTACGAGAAATTAAGCGGTCCCAGCGGAGAATCACGCGGCGTGGGGTTCACCCGGCGGGCGGCCGAGGTGTTCCACCAGCGCGGCCTTCTCGACCGGCTGGGAGAGATCGAAATCGGCAGACAGGGTCATTTCGGCGGCGTCCGGATCGACTTCGAAATGCTGGAGGACAACCACTTCGGGATACGGGGGGTGCCGCAGTACCGGATCGAGGAGGTACTGGAGGCGTGGGTGGGCGAGCTGGGCCTCTCGGTGCAGCGCGGATGCGAGGTCACCGGCTTCCGGGAGACCGCCGAGGGTGTCACCGCCCTCGTCGAGACGCCCGGCGGGAGCATCGAGCACACGGCCGACTACCTGGTGGGCTGCGACGGGGGGCGCAGCACGATCCGCAAGGCGGCCGGCATCGCGTTCCCCGGCCGGGAGGCCACCCGCGGCATGTACGTCGCCGACGTGGTGGGCTGCGACATCCCCACCCGGGCCATCGGGGAGCGGGTGCCCGGCGGCATGGTGATGGCCATCCGGCTGGAAGACGACGTGGACCGCATCATCATCCACCCGGACGGCGTGCCGCCCCACGACGACCGCAGCCGGCTGACGTTCGCCGAGGTCGCCGACTCCTGGCAGAGCCTGACGGGCCAGTCCCTCCACCACGCCGAGGCCCGGTGGGTGAGCGCCTTCACCAACGCCACCCGCCAGGCCGCCGAATACCGGCGCGGCCGGGTCTTCCTGTGCGGCGACTCCACCCACATCCACATCCCCGCCGGCGCGCAGGGGCTGAGCGTGGGCGTGCAGGACGCGGTCAACCTGGGCTGGAAACTGGCCGCCGACCTCCAAGGCTGGGCACCACAGGGCCTGCTGGACACCTACCACAGCGAACGCCACCCGGTGGGGGCCCGCCTGGTGCGCAACACGCTGGCGCAGTCCTCGCTCTACCTCACCGGCGAGGAGATGGAGCCGCTGCGCGGCATCATGCGCGAACTGGTCACCTTCCCCGACGCGGCACGCCACCTGGCCGAGATGGTCAGCGGCCTGGACGTCAGCTACGAGGTGGGCGACGGCAGCCACCGGCTGCTGGGGCGGCGCATGCCCGACCGGGAGCTCAAGCGCGCGGACGGCAGCCCCACCCGGGTGGCCGAACTGCTCCACGCAGCCCGGGGCCTGCTCATCCACTCCGCGGACCACACCGAGGCGGCGCGGACGGCGGCCGGGTGGTCGGACCGCGTCGACGCGGTCGCGGCGACCTGGGCGCCGTCCGCGGACGCCGAGGACGGCCAGGGCGCCGTGGACTCGGTCCTCATCCGCCCCGACGGACACGTGGTGTGGACCTCGCCCGGGGGAGGCGAACTGGCCGACGCCCTCCCGCGCTGGTTCGGCCCGCGGGAGCACAGCGCCCGGCGCTGAAGAGCGCACCGACCTCCCGCGCCGCGGGACCCGGCCGCCGCCCCCGCCGAAGGGGGCCGCGGCCGCTTCGCGTTCCGCCGCCGCCCGCCGCGCCGCGCCCCCGGGCCGGGCGGGCCCGCCGGCCCGCCGAACTGGAACCTCACCCTCCGTGCAGCAGTGGTTGACAAGGGTCCCCGGGGTCACCTCTAATGCCGATACCGGAAGTGGATTCCGGTTCCGATTCGTTGCCGGGGGTGCGCATTGAGTCTGACTGAGCAGTCAATTGACGATCAATTGTTAAAATTCACGGCGGTAGACCTGGACGAGGTCGTGTCGTCAATCGTCTGGATCGAGTCACATCCGGTCACCAGCATCCGGATCGACTGCCTCGTCTTCCAGGACTCACCGCGCCTGGGCGGCGAGGACCAGGAGCACATCCGGGTCCTGGCCGAAGCAGGCGACTCCCTGCCGCCGATCACCGTCCACCGGCCCACCATGCGGGTGATCGACGGGACCCACCGGGTACGCGCCGCCCTCCTCAACGGCCGCAGCGTCATCCCAGCCCGCGTCCTGGACTGCGACGAGGGAGCCGCCTTCGTCCTGGCCGTCAAGGCCAACGTCACCCACGGCCTCCCGCTCTCGCACGCCGACCGGGCCGCCGCCGCCGCCCGCATCATCACGACCCACCCGCAGTGGTCGGACCGCGCGGTCGCCGCCGCCACCGGCCTCTCCGACAAGACCGTCTCGCGCACCCGGGCCCGCTCCGCGGCCCGCAGCCCCCAAGCCGACGCCCGCTTAGGCCGCGACGGCCGGCTGCGCCCCCTGGACAGCGGCCACAAACGCCAGCAGGCCGCCGCGATGATCCAGGAGAGGCCGGAGGCGGGCCTGCGCGAAGTCGCCCGGGCCACCGGCCTCTCCCCGGCCACCGTACGCGACGTCCGCCAGCGCATCGGCCGCGGCGAGGACCCCGTCCCGGGACGCTACCGGCCCTCACCCGGCCCCGCCGGCAACCCGGCCCCCCAGCCCCCACGCCCCCCGCGCGCGCCCGCCGCCGGCCGCACCGAGCAGCGCGACATCGCCGTGGACCGCCGCAGACTGCTGGCCAAACTCAGCGAAGACCCCTCCCTGAGACTCAACGAGGCAGGCCGCCGCACCCTGCGCTGGCTGCACCACTGCACCGTGGACGGCGAAGGACTGGAGAACCTGGGCCGCGGCCTTCCCGGCCACTGGGCCCCCGACGTCGCCGATCTGGCCCGCAGCTGCGCCGCCGCCTGGAGCATGTTCGCCGACCAGCTCCAAGAGCGCGCCGAGTGAACCGCCCCCCGCCCCGCCGCCGCCGGCCGCGCCGCCCCTGAAGCCCTGCCGCCCCGCACGCCTTCGCATTCCCTGCTCCCAGCGCGGCCCTGCGGGGCCCGGGCACCCGCCCGGGCCCCGCCTTCATGACCGCCACCCGGAGCGCCCCAACACGCCCTCAGGCACCGCGATTGCACCCCGCGCCCGCCACGGCGCACACCGCCGCGCCTGTCCGAACCCACCAGCCCCACGCGTCATCAGGAGGCACAACAACCTCCACAACCACGGAACCGGGCGATACGGTTGCCATCCGCGACAGCCGGATCGGGAGCCCGCCCGCGAAGCACCGACGTACTCAGGAGGCCGACTGTGTCCCTTCCCACCGATGCTCCACAGTCCGCGGCCCGCACCGGCGTGTGGCTCATCGGAGCACGCGGCTCCGTAGCCGCCACCGCGGCCGCCGGGTGCGCCGCGGTGGCCGCCGGGATCCAGCCGGCGACCGGAATGGTCACCGAAACCCCGCCGTTCGCCGCCAGCGGCCTGCCCGCACTCTCCTCGCTGGTCTTCGGCGGCCACGACACGGCCGCCTGCCCGCTGCCCAAACGCGCCGAAGAACTGGCCGGCGCCGGCGTGCTGCCCCACGGCCTGCCCGCCGCCGTGCGCGGCGAACTGGCCGCCGCCGACACCGAGATACGCACCGGCGGACCGCTGCCCGGCGACACCCGCAGCGACCAGGAACTCATCGACGCCTTCGCCCAGGACATCACCGCCTTCACCCGGCGCACCGGCGTCGCCCGCACCGTCGTCCTCAACGTCGCCTCCACCGAACCGGCACCCGTCCCCGGCGAAGCCCGCCTGCCCGCCAGCTCCCTGTACGCGGCGGCCGCCCTGCGCGCCGGCTGCCCCTACGTCAACTTCACCCCCTCCACCGGCCTGCACCACCACGGGCTCGAAGCCCTCGCCCACAGCGCCGGCGTGCCCTACGCGGGCCGGGACGGCAAGACCGGCCAGACCCTGCTGCGGGCCGTGCTCGCCCCCATGTTCCAGCAGCGCGCGCTCGACGTGCGCGCCTGGTCGGGCACCAATTTGCTGGGCGGCGGAGACGGCGCGGCCCTGGCCGACTCCCGCGCCGCCGCCGCCAAGAACGCGGGCAAGAACCGCGTGCTGGAGGACACCCTGGGCACTCTGCCCGAAGGGGAGGTCCACATCGACGACGTCCCCCAGCTGGGCGAGTGGAAGACCGCCTGGGACCACGTCGCCTTCGAGGGCTTCCTGGGCTCCCGGATGATCCTGCAGACCATCTGGCAGGGCTGCGACTCGGCGCTCGCCGCCCCCCTGGTCCTGGACCTCGCCCGGCTCCTGGCCCGCTCCCACGAAGCCGGCCTCACCGGCCCCCGCCCCGAACTGGGCTTCTACTTCAAGGATCCCGACGGAGGCCCGCCCGCCCTGGGCCCGCAGTACGCGGCCCTGCTCGGATTCGCCGGGCGGCTGGCGGAGGGACGTTGAACCCTCCCCCAGCGCAGGCAGGGGGGTTCCCGGCTGACGCTGCCTGCGGACCGGCGGCCCGCAAGGTCTTCCACGACCGACACCAGCCGGGGCGAAACCAGCCCGGGTCCGTACAGAACAGCTCGGAGGTGCATGTGCTGCGCTGGCTCCCGATCAGCACGGCCTACGCGCGTGGTTCCCGCCACGCACAGCGGCCGGCTTACCCGTCCCCCGCCCCGCTCCGCCAAAGCCCGGTACCTCCCCGGGCTGAGGACCGGGGCCTCCTGGGAGGAGTCAGGTGAACGACCCCGCCCGCACCACCCGCCCCGCACCCGCCCCCTCCCGGCTGCAGGCATGGAGTGAACTCCTGCGCGTCTCCGCACTCTTCACCGTCCCCGGCGACGCCCTGGCCGGCGCGGCAGCCGCCTCCGCGCCCCCCAACCGGCACACCGCACTGGCCGTGGGCACCTCCCTGTGCCTCTACGAGGCGGGAATGGCCCTCAACGACTGGGCGGACCGGGAGGAGGACGCCGTGCACCGCCCGCACCGCCCCCTGCCCTCCGGCCGCATCCCGCCGGCCGCCGCCCTGACGGCAGCCGGCGCCCTGACCGCCGCCGGCCTTGCCTGCGCCTCCCGCGCAGGCCGCCCCGCCGCCGCACTCGCCACCGCCCTGGCCGGCACCGTCTGGGCCTACAACCTGGGCCTGAAACACACCCGGGCGGCCCCCGCGACGATGGCCACAGCCCGCTGCCTGGACCTGCTGCTGGGCGCGGCGGCCACCTCCGCCCCCGGCCTGCGCGGCGCTCTGGCCCCCGCCGCCGCCCTGGGCTGCCACACCTGGGCGGTCACCGCGGTCTCCCGCCGCGAGACCGAGGGCGGCGCCACAGCCGCCCCGCTGGCGGCCCTGGGCACCACCTTGGCCCTGGGCGCCCTGACCGGCCGCCCCCGGCCCGCACCCGCCCCACCGGCCACCTCCACGGCACCCGCCGCCTCTGCCGAACCCGCCGCCTCCCTCACCCCCGGACAACTGGCCCGCACCGCACTGGCGGCCGCCTACGTGGCCACCGCCGCCCGCCCCCTCTTCCACGCCGTGCTCAACCCCTCACCCCCGCTGACCCAGCGCGCGGTCGGCGGCGGAATCCGCGCCATGATCCCCCTGCAGGCCGCACTCGCCGCCCGCTCCGGCTCCCCGCTGACCGCCGCCGCCTTGACCGGACTCATCCCCATCGCCCGGAAACTCGCCCGGAAGGTGAGCCCGACATGAGCATCCGCCTGGGCTACGGCACCAACGGGCTGACCGACCTGCGCCTCGACGACGCCCTCGCCCTCCTGGCCGACCTCGGCTACGACGGCCTCGGACTGACCCTCGACCACATGCACTTCGACCCGGCCGCCCCCGAACTGCCCGCCCGCACCCGCGCACTGGCCCGCAGGCTGGACCAACTCGGCCTCCAGGTCACCATCGAGACCGGCGCCCGCTACGTCCTGGACCCGCGCCGCAAACACGGACCCTCCCTGCTGGACCCCGACCCCGACGCCCGCGCCGCCCGCACCGGCCTGCTGACCACCGCCGTACAGGTAGCCGCCGGCCTCGGCGCCCACGCCGTCCACTGCTTCAGCGGCATCCGCCCGCGCGATACCGACCCCGACACCGCCTGGAAGCGGCTGGCCGAAACCCTCGAGCCCGTCCTGGAAGCCGCCCACCGCGCCCAGACACCGCTGGCGATCGAACCCGAACCCGGCCACCTCCTGGCCACCCTCGCCGACTTCCACCGCCTGCGCACCCAACTGGGCGACCACCCCGCCCTCGGCCTCACCCTCGACATCGGCCACTGCCAGTGCCTGGAACCCCTGCCACCCGCCGACTGCGTACGCGCCGCCGCCCCCTGGCTGCGGCACGTCCAGATCGAGGACATGCGCCGCGGCGTCCACGAACACCTCCCCTTCGGAGACGGCGAGATCGACTTCCCGCCCGTACTCGAAGCCCTGGACGCCACCGGCTACCAGGGGCTGACCGTCGTCGAACTGCCCCGCCACTCCCACGCCGGCCCCGAACTGGCCCGCACCTCCATGGAGTTCCTGCGCCCCCGCCTGCCCGCCCAAGGAGGACCGCGATGCTGAACCTGCCCCCCGAATCCGCCGCCCTCCTGGACGAGCCCGCCCGCGCCTGGCTGGACGCCGCCCTCCTGGAGGCCGCCCACGCCGCACGGCACACCCCGCCCCCGCACACCGCCACCGCCCCCCCAGCAGCCTCGCCGCCCGTGCCCGCCTGGGAACTGCGCTTCGCCTCCGCAGGCCGCCACTGCGGCAGCGACCTCGCCGCCGAAGCCGCCCGCATCCTCCTGCTGCGCACCGCCCGCACCGGCGCCCCCGGCGCCGCCCGCCTCTACCACCGGGGCACCGCCGCCGAACGCCGCGCCGTCCTGCTGGCCCTCCCCTTCCTCGAGATCGCCCCCGCCCACGGCCTGCCGCTGATCCAGGACGCCCTGCGCACCAACGACACCCGCCTGCTGGCCGCCGCCGTCGGCCCCTACGCCGCCGCACACCTGGACGCCCACGCCTGGCGCCACGCCGTCCTCAAATGCCTCTTCACCGGCGTCCCCCTGGACGCCGTCGCCCGCCTGGCACACCGCGCCCGCGGCGACACCGAACTCGCCCGCATGCTGGAGGACTACGCCGCCGAGCGCACCGCCGCCGGCCGGCCCGTACCCGCCGACCTCCACCACGCACTGGCCCTGACCACCGCGGCCAAGGAGTCCTCCTGATGCGCATCTTCGACCCGCACATCCACATGACCTCCCGCACCACCGGCGACTACGAAGCCATGTACGCCGCAGGCGTCCGCGCCGTGGTGGAACCCTCCTTCTGGCTCGGCCAGCCCCGCACCTCACCCGCCAGCTTCTTCGACTACTTCGACTCCCTGCTGGGCTGGGAACCCTTCCGCGCCGCCCAGTACGGCATCACCCACCACTGCACCCTCGCCCTGAACCCCAAAGAGGCCAACGACCCGCGCTGCACCCCCGTCCTGGACGAACTGCCCCGCTACCTCGCCAAGGACCCCGTCGTCGCCGTCGGAGAGATCGGCTACGACTCCATGACCCCGGCCGAGGACACCGCGCTGGCCACCCAGCTCCAACTCGCCGCCGACCACGGCCTGCCCGCCCTGGTCCACACCCCCCACCGCGACAAACTCACCGGACTGCGCCGCACCCTGGACGTCGTCCGCGAATCAGCACTGCCCTGCGAACGCGTACTGCTGGACCACCTCAACGAGACCACCGTCGCCGAGGCCCGCAACTCCGGCGCCTGGCTCGGCTTCTCCGTCTACCCCGACACCAAAATGGACGAGGCACGCATGGTCGCCCTCCTGAAGCAGCACGGCACCGAACGCATCCTGGTCAACTCCGCCGCCGACTGGGGCAAAAGCGACCCCCTCAAGACCCGCAAAGTCGGCGACGCCATGCTCGAAGCCGGCTTCAGCGACGACGACGTCGACGAAGTCCTGTGGCGCAACCCCGTCGCCTTCTACGCACTCAGCGGACGCCTCGACCTCCACCTGACCCAGCCCGAACCCCTCCACGAGGGGAACTCCATACTCCGCGGCGGAGAGTGACCCGTGCGCTTCGGCCACCCGGACGGCACCACCGTCCACCTCGCCTACTGCACCAACGTCCACCCCGCCGAAACCCTGGACGGCGTCCTGGCCCAACTGCGCGACCACTGCCGCCCCGTACGCGAACGCCTGGGCATCCAGCGCCTGGGCATCGGCCTGTGGCTCGCCGCCGACGCCGCCCGCACCCTGGCCGCCGAACCGGCCGCCCTGCACAACCTGCGCACCCAACTCGACCACCACGGCCTCGAAGTCGTCACCCTCAACGGCTTCCCCTACCAGGGCTTCGGCGCCCAAGAAGTCAAATACCGCGTCTACCAGCCCGACTGGACCCAGCCCGAGCGCCTGGAACACACCACCACCCTCGCGCGGCTGCTGACCACCCTGCTGCCCGACGACGTCACCGAAGGCACCATCTCCACCCTCCCGCTGGCCTGGCGCACCCCCTTCGACCAGGCCGCCGCCCAACGCGCCCACACCCACCTGACCACCCTGGCCACCCGCCTGGAGGCCCTCCAGGAGGAGACCGGCCGCCGCGTGCGCATCGGCCTGGAACCCGAACCCGGCTGCACCATCGAGACCACCGCCGACGCCCTCACCCCCCTGGCCGCCCTCCGAGACCAGGGCATCGGCCTGTGCCTGGACACCTGCCACCTCGCCACCTCCTTCGAAGACCCCGCCACCGCCCTGGCCGCCCTGACCGCCGCCCGCATCCCCATCGCCAAAGCCCAGCTCTCCGCCGCCCTGCACGCCCAAAACCCCCACCTGCCCGAAGTACGCGCCGCCCTGGCCGCCTTCGACGAGCCCCGCTTCCTGCACCAGACCCGCACCCGCACCGCCACCGCCCTGCACGGCACCGACGACCTCGCCCCCGCCCTGGAGGGAGCCCTGTCCCAGGACACCCCCTGGCGCTCCCACTTCCACATCCCCCTCCACGCCCCGCCCGCACCCCCGCTCACCTCCACCCTCGACGTCCTCACCGACACCCTCACCCGCCTGGTCGGCGGCCCCGCCCCCCTCACCCGCCACCTCGAAGTCGAGACCTACACCTGGCAGGCCCTCCCGCCCGGCCTGCGCCCGCGCACCCCCGGCCAGCTCGCCGACGGCATCGCCGCCGAACTCGCCCTCGCCCGCGACCTGCTGACCGGCCTCGGCCTCAAGGAGCTGACGTGAACAGCGACCACCAGCCCACCCCGCTCCTGGTCCTGGACGTGGTCGGCCTCACCCCCGATCTCCTGGCACACATGCCCCGCCTCTCAGCCCTGGCCCGCACCGGCTCCCAGGCACCCCTGGGCACCGTCCTGCCCGCGGTCACCTGCGCCGCCCAGTCCACCTTCCTCACCGGCACCCTCCCCGCCGAACACGGCATCGTCGGCAACGGCTGGTACTTCCGCGAACTGGGCGAAGTCCTGCTGTGGCGCCAGCACAACGGCCTGGTCGCCGGCGACAAGCTCTGGGACGCCGCCCGCCGAGCCCACCCCGGCTACACCGTCGCCAACATCTGCTGGTGGTACGCCATGGGCGCGGACACCGACTACACCGTCACCCCCCGCCCCGTCTACTACGCCGACGGCCGCAAAGAACCCGACTGCTACACCCGCCCGCCCGCCCTCCACGACGAACTCACCGAAAAACTCGGCACCTTCCCCCTCTTCACCTTCTGGGGACCAGGCGCCGGCCTCACCTCCAGCCGCTGGATCATCGACGCCACCCGCCACCTGCTGGACACCCGCGCCCCCGACCTGGCCCTGTGCTACCTCCCGCACCTGGACTACGACCTGCAGCGCTACGGCCCCGACGACGCCCGCTCCCACCAGGCGGCCGCCGAACTCGACGCGGCCATGGCCCCCCTCCTGGACGACGCCCAGGCCGCCGGCCGCACCGTGGTCGCCCTCTCCGAATACGGCATCACCCCCGTGCACCGCCCCGTCCACCTCAACCGCGCCCTGCGCCGCGCCGGGCTCCTGGAGGTCCACACCCAGGACGGCATGGAATACCTCGACCCCATGACCTCCCGCGCCTTCGCCGTCGCCGACCACCAGATCGCCCACCTCTACGTCCGCGACCCCCAGGACCTGGAAGCCGCCCGCGCCGCACTCCAGGACCTCCCGGGCATCGACTCGATCCTGGACGAGGACGGCAAGAAGGAACACGGCCTGGACCACCCGCGCTCCGGCGAACTGGTCGTCCTGGCCGAACGGGACGCCTGGTTCACCTACTACTACTGGCTCGACGACGCCATGGCACCCGACTTCGCCCCGCTCGTGGAGATCCACCGCAAACCCGGCTACGACCCCGTCGAACTGTTCATGGACCCGCACGACCCCTACGTCAAACTCAAGGCGGCCAAGGCCCTGGCCCGCAAGAAACTCGGCATGCGCTACCGCATGGCGGTCATCCCCCTGGACGCCTCACCCATCCGCGGCAGCCACGGCCTCCCCGCCCAGGACACCCGCACCGGCCCCCTCATCCTCTGCTCCGATCCCGACGCGGTGAGCGGCCCCCTCCAGCCCACCGACGTCAAATCCCTGCTGCTGCACCTCGCCGGCCTGGACACGCCGGAATAGAGACGGACACAGGCCGGGGGAGCAGCACCCCGCGGCCGTTCGGGCTGGGGGAGCGATCCGCCCGGCGAGTTCCCGGGTAGCCGGGCCGCTGCTGGTCCCAGCGGTGCAGGAGGCCGGTCACCTGGGTGGTGAGGGTGCCGGTGTCCGGGCCGTGGGCGGTGATGCCCAGCTCGTCGGTGTCGTCGTCGACGGACCGGTCTGCGAGGTCAGGCGCCGGTCAGCGCTGCCGGTGCGTCGTCCGTCTCCCTGAGGGAGGCCGACAGGGCGCGGGCCTCGTGTTCGGTCATCCGGGAGGTGTCGTACGGCACGCCGTTGACCCAACGCTGAGCCAGCCGGGCGATCCGCTCGCCGTACCGCTGCGCGGTGATCCGGTCGCCGCGCGATCCGGCGTGCTCCGGCCCCTGGTCGGCGTGGCTCTGGCTCATCAGACCCAGCCACGAGCCCAGCCGGTTCACATCGTCGCGGGCGCCACCGCTCCAGTTGTTGCCCGGCATGTCGCCCACGCCGATCCACTGCATGCCCATCTGCGCGCCGAAGACCGCCAGCTGCTCCAAGACCGCCAGCTTGTCGCCGCTCTGCGAGGCGGACATGGTGAACCCTCCGGCCAGCTTGTCCTTCCACGCCTGCGTCACGAACGGCGTGAACGCCGCCTCCATGAACGCCTTGAGCACCGCCGACACGCTGCCCATCAGCGTCGGGCAGCCGAGGACGATCGCATCGGAGCGCTCGAGCAGCGCCAGCACCTGCGCATCGTGCCAACGGCCCGCGATGACGTCCTCGGGCCGGATCTCGACGAGATGCACCCGGGCGCCCGGCACCAGCCGCGCCCCGTCGGCGAGGTGCTCGGCCAGGACCCGGGTGTGCCCGTGCACCGAGTGGTAGACCACCGTCACCGTGGCCATCGGCGCATCGTGCTCACGGTCAACGTCAATGACTGCCATGTGCTCTTCACTACTTCCGCTCGTGGGGAAACCCCTGCTTGCCCACCCATCACAACCTGCGTGCGGCACGGCATCAACGCCGAACTTCGGCACGCAGCGATCGGTCACACCGATCGATCGCGTTAGCCTGGCCGAGTGGACAAGATGGAACTGGAAGCATTCGTCGCGGTCGCGGAAGAGCTCCACTTCGGCCGCGCCGCCGCGCGCCTGCACCGGGGGCAACCCACCGTCAGCGACGCCGTCAGGCGGCTGGAGAGCACCCTGGGCGGGCGGCTGTTCCACCGCACCAGCCGCCGGGTGTCACTGACCGATCTCGGCGAAGCGCTGCTGCCCGACGCCCACGCCACCCTGGCCCAGCTGCGCCGCTTCAAGGAGCGCGGACGCTCCCTGGCCGCCGGCGAGGGGACCCGCACCACCCTCGTCGTCGCCCACGCCGAATACACCGGTCACCAGCTGCTGTTGCGCTGCCTGCCGCAACTGCGCGACCGGTTCCCCGGCGTGACGATCGTGCCGGAGGCCATGCCGACCACAGCCCAGCTCACCGCCCTGCGGGCGGAGACGATCGGGCTCGGCATCGGCTGGGCGACCGGCGACGTCACCGGCGTACGCGCGAGGGTGCTGTCCACCGAGAGGTTCATGGCGCTCGTACCCGCGGCCCACCCCCTCGCCGGGCACGCCGAGCTGAACGCGTCCGAACTGTCCACCACCGGCCTGCTCACCTGGCCCCACCAGATCAACAGCGGTCTCTGCGACCGCCTCCTGTCCGCCTTCCACATCGGCGGAGCCGACCTGCGCATCATCAGAACCGCCGACAGCGTGCACGCCATCGCCGCTCATGTCGCCGCGGGAACGGGCATCGGCATCACCGTCGAATCCGCACTCGACCACCAGCCACCCGGCCTGCGCGTCATCCCCCTCACCGGCCCTTCGACCACCGCCGACCAGGTCGTCCTCACCTCCGCCGAGCCGTCGGACACCGCCACGGCACTGCGCGACCTGCTGCTGCACGCCTCGGCAGAGACGCCCTTCACCGATCACTGAGCGGTGTGCATCGTGAAGTTGCAGGCCGTGGGGCTGGTGTGCGCGCGTCTTGCCGGCCTCCCCGCAGTGGCTCTACCGGTAGTAAGCCGAGGTATGGGCGAGGGCACCGACACCAGCATCAAGGTCTCCAAAGCGGCCCGCGCGCGTCTGGGAGTCCTGGCAGCCGAGCGGGGGACGACCATTCGCAGCCTCGTGGAAGAACTGGCCGCAGGCCGGCTCACCCGGGCGGAGCGGGAGGCGCGGGGGCAGGCGGCCCGCGCGCATCTGCGGGAGCACATGGGTGTTGAGGTCACCGAGGACGATCTGGCTGCCGGTGACCGGCTGCTGCCGGAGATGGAGGCCCGCGCCGCGCGGCAGCGCGGGGCCACTGCGTGATCCCGTTCCTCCTGGACCACACCGCGCTGCTGTCCCTGGGCGCAGGCCACCGCCAGCTCTCCGGGCTGATCGTCCGTACCGCCGAGGGGCGCAGCATCGGGCAGGTGCCAGCTCTGTGCCTGGCGGCTGCGGAGGCGGCGCGCTCGGGAGTGGGTGAGGATGTCGCCAGCCTGCCGGGCCTGGAGGTGGAGCCGGTGGGCCTCACTGCCGCCCTCGAGGCGGGCGGGCCTATCGGCTCGGGTATCGACTGGCGCATCACTCACGCGGTGCATCTCGCACGTCCCTCGGCCCAGTGGCCCGGTGGACGCTTCGTCCTCTCCCTGCGGCCCGAGTTGTACCGGGACACCGGCATCGATCCGGTCAACCCCGACCTCATCTGAAACCCGCCCCGGCAGGACCTGGCCCGACCAGCGTCCGCTGCCACATCGCTGACGGCACTGCCGGTTTCCCCGAACGGGCCCCCTACGACCGGATGGTGGCCTGGTGCACCCCGCCGCTGCTGCCCACAGCGTGGGCGCACCAGGTCGTCGACGGCGGCCTGTTGCATCGAGGCGACCGAGCCCTGGACAGTTCCCACCTCACCACGGCAGACGCTTGTCACCGGGCCCGGACACCGAGCCCGCTCACACCGGCCGGGCCTCCACGATCGAGACGGGGGCGGCCGTCTGCACCACCCGCTCCAGCTTGAACCCCGCGGCCGCCAGCAGCTCCCCGTACTGCGCGGGCGTGCGCTCCTTGCCGCCCACCAGCAGCATCAGCATCAGATCGAAGAGCTTCGCGGAATGCGGCGAGTTGCCCTCGGGCGGCGGGACCATCTCGATCAGCAGGATCCGGCCGCTGGGATCGATGCCCTCCCGCACGTTCCGCAGGATCTCCAGCGCCTTGTCCTCCGGCCAGTCGTGCACGATGTGCTTGAGGACGTAGGCGTCAGCACCCGGCGGCACCGGATCGAAGAGGCCGACGTCCACCACGCTGCACCGGTCGGCGACACCGGCCTCCTCCAGGAACTCCTGCGCGCCGTTGGTCGCCACCCGCGGGTCGGTGAGGATGCCGCGCGAGGCGGTCGCCTTGGACAGGATGCCCGCCAGCAGGCCGCCGTTCCCGCCGCAGAAGTCCACGATGGTCGCGAACCGCGAGAAGTCGTAGGCCGCCAGCACCGGAAGCGTCTCGGTCTGGGACATGTTGGCCATGCCCGCGGTGAAGACCCCGCCGTACTCCGGGTTGGCCTCCAGGAACTCGAAGGCCGTCATGCCGCGCAGCTTCGGCAGACTGGGCTCCCCGGTCCGCACCGAGTCCACCAGGTGACTCCAGTCCTCCCAGTGGATCGGATGCCCCATCAGCACGGCGATGTCGCGCATGGAATCGGGGACGTCCGCACGCAGCGCCTGCGCCATCGGCGTCAGTTTGAACCGGCCGTCCTTCTGCTCGGCGAAAACCGAGTAGCTGGCCAGCAGGCGCAGCAGCCGGTAGAGAGCCTCCGGGTCCGCGTCGACCTCCCGCGCGATTTCCTGCGGCGTACGCGGCCCGTCCTTCAGCGCGTCGGCGACCCGCAGTTCGGCGGCGACATAGATCGCCTGCGTGATCATGGATCCCAAGGAGAGCTCGAGCAGGGCGAACGGCGCGGGCGCCATCTGCCGGTTCAGTCGTTGGAGACCCGACCGCACACCTTCCACGGTGCGGACGACTCGAGGGGGCGGCAATGCGGGCATGCGATTCCTCCATGGCGATTGCGCGGCGCTATCGGGCTTTCTCCGTACGGCCGGCGGCCGCCACATGCAGCAACTGCCCGCATTCCGGCGGCCGGACGGGACACGACACATTTCACGAAAACGGTGGGGCGCTGACTCTAGAGCGGCTGGGGGAGCGCGGACAACACCTGCCCGAGCCCGGGTACTTGACGAGTGCGCATCGGATCCGGGCGCGGCACCGAAGGGTTCAGCACCCGGAATAACTTCCGGCTCCCTGCCCCCACGCGACCGCCGGTCAATTCCCGGGATTGAATCACCTGCGGCCGCCGCCGGACAATCATCTCCCGCATCCGGCCGGCTTCCGGCGCCTTGGGGCCGTTCAACCGCGGAAACACCGCAGTCGCACAGCCGGGCCGCTTCACAGGCGTACCGGAACACTTCCCGGAAGCGCGCGGATTCACCGCCCGCCACCGCGATCACGCCGCATTCGGGGGGCGAGACGGCTGAGAGGGGAGCGTCTATCGTGACGCGGGAATAGCGCTCCCCCACGGGGGCACGCCACTACGAGGGAGATTCATGTCAAGATTAAGCAGATCTTGGTCGGGGGCGATCCTGACAGCGGCGGCGGTGGGCAGCGTCACGGTCGCGCTGTTACCAGGTCCGGTGCAGGCCGCTCCGAAGCCGGACACTCCGAAGCAGGGCGCCGCCACTCTCGAGGTGATCGCCGACAATCTGCACAATCCGCGGGGAATCAGCGTCCAGCGGGACGGCACGATCCTGGTCGCCGAAGCAGGCCTGGGAAAGCCGGGCTGTGAGGCGGGTGAGACCTGTGTCGGGCTGACCGGCTCGGTCTACCGCGTCAAGGGCCACCGCCAGGGCCGGGTCGTGGAGGGTCTGCCCTCTCTGGCCATCGGCCCGGAGAACCCGCAGGCGCCCGTCCAGGCCACCGGCCCCAACGACGTGGAGGGCTCCGGCTGGGGCTACCGCGTGCTGAGCGGCTTCAGCGGCAGCGTGGAGAGCCGGGCGGCGCTGGGGGAGAACGCGGGCAAGCTGGGCACCTTTTACAAGGCCGGATACGGCAGGCACCACCGGCACAGCGTGCTCGCCGACCTGGTGGAGCACGAGACGCGTCTGGACCCGGACTGGGTGCTGGGCCGCCCGCCCGGCCGGGAGCCCTCGGTGCTCAGCAACGCGTGGCGGTTCGCCAAGAGCGACAAGGGCTATCTGGTGACCGATGCGGCCGCCAACGACCTGATCGGCGTCTCCCACCGGGGCGGCACCACGACCGAGGCCATCTTCCCCGACAAGCTGATCGACGCCGCGGCGGCCCCCTCCGCGCAGGAGCGCCGGCTGCTCTCGGCGGTCGGCGGGCAGCAGGCCACGGCGGCCGAGGGCGAGAAGGTCCGGGTGCAGGCCGTGCCCGGCGGCATCGTCAAGGGCCCGGACGGGGCGTACTACATCTCCGAGGTGGCCGGCCTCAAGCCGGGTGCCTCCCGCATCTGGCGGATGGAGCCCGGTCACCGCCCGGAGGTGTTCGTCGAGGGCCTCACCGCGGTCACCGACCTCGCCCTGGACGGCAAGGGCAGCCTGGTCGCGCTGACCTACACCGGCGGCTTCACGCAGGACGGCCCGCTGCCCGGCGCGCTCAACAAGATCGACCTGGACACCAAGAAGGTCACCGAGATCCCGACCGACGGGAAGCTGCAGGTCTCCACCGGCCTGGCCGTCGGACCCAGGGGCGAGATCTACGTGACCAACAACTCCACCAGCGCCGAAGGCCAGCTGGTGCGGGTCCGCCCCTGAACCTCCCGGCCCTTCCCGGACCACGGCCGCACCGGCCCCCTCCCCGCGGGTGAACCCCCGCAGGCGCAGGCGCCGGTGGCCGCCGGGCCGGCGGCCCCCGTGCCGGACCACCCCGTGGTGGTCCGGCACGGGGGCCTTTTTCGCACCCGGCGGCCCGGACTTCCGCCCGGCCGCCGCCGCCCGGCCGCCCGCCGGCCGCATCGGGCCCCGCAAACGGTCACATTCGCGCGCCCCGGTGCGTCATACGTGTGAGGAACCACGTGCGCCCGGTGCGACAAGGAGACCTGATGGGGACACGCAGGGGCGGCCGGTCTGCCGCCATGCCGCGCCCGGCCCGCGCCGCGTGACCCCCGCGCTCCCGGGCCCGGCCCGGCCCGCACGAGGAACCTCCGCCCCAACTCGCGGCCCCTGGGCCGCGCAGAGAAGTCTGGGGCCGGGTACACCCCCGGCCCGGCCCCAGACCTCCCCCTCCCGCCCGCCCGGACAGCGGGAAATACCAGGGAATTCGCTCCGCTTCTTCATGGCCCCGGCCCCATGGTGCACGGGCGGAGCGAGGTGGCATATTCCGTACGAGGCCACACGCCGCGCGCCCGCCAGGGATTACGGGACAGCCCTTAATCGGCAGTAGCCGACGTCGCGAACGCACGTCAACCCCGACAGGAGAAACCACATGCACAAGGTCGTTTCGCGGGACGGCACCACGATCGCCTTCAAGAAGGAAGGCACCGGCCCTCCGCTCGTGCTTCTCGGCGGCGGATTCCGCGACCACACGGTCTTCACGCATTTCATTTCCGAGTTGGCACCGCACTGCACCACCTACGCCTACGACCGGCGGGGGCGCGGGGAAAGCGGCGACGCCCCGGCCTATGCGATCGAGCGGGAGATCGAGGACCTGGAAGCGGTGATCGCCGACGCCGGCGGCGAGGCGGCGGTGTTCGGCGGATCCAGCGGCGCGACCCTGGCACTGGAGGCGGCGATGGCCGGCTCCCCGATCACGAAACTGGCACTGCTCGAGCCCCCCTACCGGATGGAGGGGTACCAGCGGCCGCCGGACGACTTCGAGGTCACCCTGCGGGCGCTGCTGGAGCAGGAGAGGCGCGGCGACGCCGCCGAGTACTTCCTGGCCGAGCTGGTGGGGTTCTCCGCCGAGGCGATAGCCGAATGGCGGAGCAGCCCGATGTGGCCGGCGAACGAGGAGATGGCACACACCCTCCTCTACGACACGGCGATCATGGGGGACGGCGACCTCCCGGTGGAGCGCCTGGCGCGGACGAAGGTGGACACCCTGGTCATCAACAGCGACCACACCAGCGACTGGCTGCTCGCGGCGGCGCAGGCGACCGCGGACGCGCTGCCCAACGGCCGGCGGGTGGAACTGCCCGGTGTGTGGCACCGGGTGCCGCCGGAGGTGCTCGGCCCCGCCCTCGTCGAGTTCGTCAACGGCTGACGGGCAGCCCCGATCCGCCTACGCCGCCCCGGCGGCTCCACCGGCCTCCGGGAGGGGGGCGGCTACCACGGGATGGTGCCGTTCTCGTCCTGGGAGGTCCCGGTGGGGCCGTCGGGCCCCAGGGTGGCCAGCCGGACGGCGATCACGGCGCCCTGCTCCACCGTGCGGTGGCCGTGGTGGTTGTTGATGTCGGTGGCCGTGAAGCCCGGGTTGGCGGCATTGACCTTGATGCCGCTTGCCCGCAGCTCCTTGGCGTAGGCCACGGTGACGGCGTTCAGGGCGGTCTTGGAGGACTGGTAGGTGATGAGGTTGTAGTTCCTGAAGACGGACTCCGGGTCCGCGTTCAGGGTCAGCGACCCCACGTCGCTGGACATGTTCACGATGCGCCCGGCCGCCGACCGGCGCAGCAGCGGCAGCACCGCGTTGGTCACGGCCACCACTCCCAGGACGTTGGTGTCGTAGACCTCCCGCAGCTGATCAGGGGTCACCTCGCTGGGCGGGCCCTGGAAACCGCCGGTGATACCGGCATTGTTGACAAGGACGTCCAGACGGCCGTACCGCTCCTCGATTCGCCGGGCCGCGGCGGCTATGGAGACGCCGTCGGTCACATCGATCCGCAGCGCCTCGGCCGGCAGGCCGCTCTCCCGCAGCGCGTCCGCAGCCCGCTCGCCGCGCCCCTGGTCGCGGGCGCCCAGGAGCACGACGGCTCCCGCCTGCCCCAACTGCCGTGCTATCTCGAAGCCGAGGCCCTTGTTGGCCCCGGTGATCAGAGCGATCGTCGTCTTCGCGGCTGGCACGGCGCGACTCCTTGGGACACACCCCGCTGAGGGGCTGAGGGGCTGAGGGGCTGAGGGGCTGTGCGGTCTCAGGCCGGTGCCGGCTTGCCGAACCAGCGGGTCAGGGAATCCACCAGCCCGTCCGGCCCCGCCCCCGCACCGCCGGCCCAGGCGACATAGCCGTCCGGGCGGACCAGAAGTGCCTCGGCGCCCTCGAACGGGCCCCGCGCACCGGCGGACAGGGCACGCGCGCTGACGGTGTCGACCCGGTCGGCCCACCCGGCGGCCGCCTCCCGCAGCCCGGCACTGCCGGCAAGGTCCAGGAGGACGCCGCGCGCCGGATGCAGCAGCGCGAGGGAGGAAGTCCTGCCGGAGGCCCCGAAGTCCCCGGCCAGCTCCCGGTCGGGCAGCCGCCGCCCCAGGAGCGGATGGTCCCCGGCCCCCATCTCGTAGCGGATGTCCAGACCGGTCACCATGCCGATGAGATGCTTGCGGACGTCCTCGGACTCCATGAGGCCGGCGAAGGTCTCACGCATCGGCTGCATCCCCTCGTCCCCGATGTACAAGGTGCGCTGGGCAAGAGTGTTGGTCAGCACCCGGGCACCCACCGGGTGCCGCTCACTGTGGTAGGTGTCCAGCAGCTCCGGCGGCGCGTGGCCGTGGACCTCGGCGGCCAGCTTCCACCCCAGGTTCACCGCGTCCTGCACACCCGTGCTCATGCCCTGGCCGCCGATGGGCAGATGGATGTGCGCCGCGTCGCCGGCCAGCAGGACCCGCCCGCGCCGGTAGGTGCTCGCCTGACGGCTCGCGTCGGTGAACCTGCCGATCCACAAAGGCGTCCCCGCGCGGATGTCCTCACCGGTCAGCCGCTCCCAGGCCTGGGCCACCTCCGCGAAGGAGGGCGCCCCGTCGCCCTTGCGCGGCACCACGCCCCGCTCGTAGTAGGTGACCCGGTAGAGATCAGGGCCCTGCTGGAAGGCCAGGACCATCCCGCCCGGCACCCGCTCCCCGTTGGGACGCGGACGCACCTGGCACCCGGACACCTCCGCGAACGACATCTCGATCTGCGCGTCGTAGCCGGGAAAGCCGATGCCCGCCTTCTTGCGGATCATGCTCCTGCCGCCGTCACAGCCCACCAGATAGCCCGCACGCAGCCGCGTGCGCCCGCCCGGCGCCGACACCTCCACCTCGACCCCGTCATCGGCGGCGCCGAACTCCAGGACCTCCCAGCCGCGGCGCACATCCGCGCCCGACTCCCGGGCCCACTCCTCCAGAATGGCCACCGTCAGCGACTGCGGAACACCTTTCGCACCGTAGGAGCCGCCCTCTATCTCACGGTAATCGAGACCCACTCCGCCGAAATGCCCCACCGGAATCGTGTCCATCTCACCGAACCGCGGCAGCAGACCACGCTGGTCGAATACCTCTATCGTCCGCGCGGTGAAACCCAGGGCACGCGACTGGTCCGTCGCCTCCACCGCCCGCTCCAGGACGATGCATTCCACCCCGGCCAGCCGCAGCTCACCAGCGAGCATGAGCCCCACCGGACCGGCACCGACGATTATCACGTCCGTATCAGTGCTGCCCATATTCGCCTCCTGGTATTCAGCGGATAAAAATCCGCATGCCACACTGATGGTCAAACGAAGAGGAGCCGCAGGAACGCCAGGCACCGGCGGACGAACATTCGGCCACTATGCCAGGGCGGCCTACCCTGGGCAACGGGCCCTCCAATGCGCTCCCTTATGCCCGCCCGGCGAGGACCGGCAGCAGCACGCAGCGCACACAGCCCACGGGGCCTGACCACCGCACCCCGCCCCCGCGCGCGGCCGGTCCACCGCGGACAACGGCGGGGACGCCACCCCGGGACACCACCGGCCGGCATGACCGGCAACCAGCGAATTACCCCGGGGAGAGAAACAGCGAGACGCAAACACGGCAGGAACCCCACACACTAATACCGTGCCAACCAGCAGGCACCCGGCGCCCGTCCGACCGCTTGACCGGTGCCGGAGATACTGCCAGTCTTCCCGGCACCGCGAACACCCACGAAGCTGAGTTCCGCATTCAGGCCGGACAGGTCTGAAGGCTCAACCTCAGAACGCACGAACCAAGAATCAGGAAACACTGGGCTCGCGCTATCTCTTCGACGTCGGCATTACTTGTCAACATTACTGGAGGTGAAGAATGTACCAGGCGAAAAGACGTCTCCGGTTCACCACCTTGGCCACCGCCGTAGCCGGGGTATTGGCTCTCGGCCTCACTCTGCCCAGCACCGCGAACGGGCAGGAGAGCACCGAGGACAGCACGAAGACCAGCACCGTCGAGGTCGTCTACGAAGGCCTGAACGCGCCACGCAAGGTCACCTGGGACTCGCGGTTCAACGGCCTGCTCGTCGCGGAGTCCGGACGCACCAGCGCACCCTGCATCGGGGACAGCGCCGACGGCTGCTTCTCCAAATCCGGCGCCATCCTCGCCTACCGGCCGCAGGAAGACCGCGGCATGCGCGTCGTCACCGGACTGCCCGCGCTGTTCTCCTCGCGCGGAATGGCCGGGATCAGCGAGGTCAACCCGCACGGCAGCACCGAGGTGCGCGCCGTCTTCGGCCTCGGCGGCCGGGCCGCGACCCGGGACGCGCACGGGCCGGACGCCGCACCGCTGGGCCAGGTCAACCGCATCACCGTCACCGGCCGCGTCACCCCGGTCGCGGACCTGACCGGCTACGAAGAGCAGCACAACCCGGACGGCGACATCGTCGACAGCAACCCGTTCGGCATGATCAGCGACTCCTCCGGGTCGGCCGTGGTAGACGCCGCGGCCAACGACGTGCTGCACGTGGGCCGTGACGGCAGCACCAAGCTGCTCCAGGTACTGCCGACGCTGGAGTACGAGGGCAAGCAGCTCGCGTCCGTACCGTCCGCGATCGACCGCGGCCCGGACGGCGCCTACTACGTCGGCGAGATGGGCGGCTCACCCTCGGTCGGCAAGGCCCGGGTGTGGCGACTGGTGCCCGGCGGCGAACCGGAGCTGGTGTCCGGCGGCTTCACCAACGTCCTCGACCTCGCCTTCGACAAGCAGGGCCGCCCGCTGGTGCTGGAACTGGCCGAGAAGGGCCTGGCCTCCGGCGACCAGACCGGCCGCCTTGTGCGCATCGAGGCCGACGGCGGGCACACCGTGCTGGCCAGGGACGAACTGGCCCACCCCGGCGGCGTCACCGTCGCCCCCAACGGCGACATCTACGTCACCAACCGGATCACCTCCCCGGACGGCCAGGGCCAACTGCTGCGCATCCGCGCAGCCGGCTGACCCGCCCGCCCAAGGAGACCGGCCAGGTGGTGCGTGCGACGGAAGACGTCGTGCGCACCACCTGAGCGCGTCCGCGCCCCCGCCCGGCACCGCACCACCCCTGAGCCCCGCCGTGGGGAGACCTGCGCGCAGCTGTGCGACTGCGGAAACACCGCAGTCGCACAGGCCTTGCGACGTGCCGCTGCCTCGCTGCGCATCACCGGCGCAACAGGGATATGCCGTTCCACTTCGCACTATTGCGAGGGCGCAGAGCGGCGGCCATAGTCTCTGCAGGAAGTTACCGATCTCCCGGAAGAACCCCGGATCGGTCGACCATGCTGAGACAGCTGAGACAGCAAGGAGTCCTACGACACGCTCCTCGACCAGTCCGAAGCCGAACAGCCCGCGCGCGTCGCCGGCGCAGGCAAGAGCGGACTTTCTGAAGGTCTTTTGAAGGGCCGCCACGAGTGGAACACCCACCGGCCCGCCCACTCCCACTCGGCCGGGGAGTAACCGCGCCGGGAAGCACCTCCACGAGCCAGCCAGAGAGGAACCTCATGTCGACCATCATTCTTCCCGATCAACGGCCCGACGGGCGCCGCGGATTCGAAATCGTCCTGTCCAGCGCGGTGACCGGCGGCACCTCGGCACTGGTCGAAGCCAAGGTCGACGGCGCGATGTCCGGACCGCCGCTGCACACCCATCCGGAATCCGAGGAGACCTACTTCGTCGTATCGGGGACGCTGCTGCTCTACATCGACGGCGAGGTCACCGAACTGGGCCCCAGCGGGCTGGCTCACATCACCCGCGGCTCGCAGCACACCTGGGCGACCCCGGTGGGCGCCGGGGCGCACTTCCTGACGCTGCACACCCCGGGCGGCTACGAGAACTACCACCCCACGGCGCTGCAGGCCGAACGCGACAAGGGCGCCCCGCTCACCCAGGAAGACCTCTTCCAGCTGGCCAAGGGCTTCGACTGGGAACTCGCCGGCGAGGCGCCGCTGCGGATGACTCCGCTGGGCGTGCTGGTCCCCGCCGGCCAGGCCGACAAGGCGGCCGAGCACGCGGTGGCCCAGGAAGAGGCCGCCGCCGCGGCCTCGGGCACCGTGCCGGCCTAGGGCGTGTTTGAGAAGTCCCGCCTGTCTCGCGGGGTCCGGCACGCACGCTCGCTGCGTTGTCCGTCGTCGGCGCAGCCCGCTGCGCTCTCCTCCCTCCGCCTTGCGATCGCACGCACCGGACCCCGCGAGACCCGCCCTCCGGGCGGCCGACGCTACTTCTCACACACGCCCTAGGGCCCTCCACAAGGCCCACCCGCCCGCGCCGCCCGGAGCCTGACGCACGACCGGCCCGGCCCGCGAGCGCGGTCGCCGCACGGCACGGCACGGCACAAAGAAGGGGCATGACCGGATCCCGGTCATGCCCCTTCTCCGGCGTCACGGCCAGGTCGCACGGCCCCGGGCCGCAGCCCGCTGACGTCCCCTCACGAGAGGGCGGCCGCCGGGGAGTCCACCGCCGCCCGCGCCGAACCGAACCAGCGGCCCAGCGCCTCGCAGAGGTCACCGCCGCCGGGCGCGGCCCAGGCGATGTAGCCGTCGGGCCGGACGAGCACCGCGTCCGGCAGCGTGCGCGCGGGGCGGCCCTCCGCCGCGGGGGCCCAGCTGCCGGTCACGACATCGACACGGTCTGACCAGCCGGCGGCGAGCCGCTCCGCCTCACCGTCGCCGCCGGTGCTGATGAAGACGCCCCGCGCCTGGTGGAGCAGCTCGGCGACGCGGGTACGGCCCCCGTCGGGCAGCTCCACCTCACACTCGGGCGGCATGCGCATCCCCAGCAGCGGATGCTCACCGGAGCCCATGTCGTAGCGCACGCTCAGCCCGCTGACCATCCCGGCGAGATGTCCGGCCGCGGCCTTGTAGTCCACCAGCTCGCGCATGACCTCCCGCAGAGGCTCCATCTCCTCCCCGCTGAGGTACAGCATCGACCCGGCGTGGGTGTTGCGCATCAGCTGCTGCCCCAGCGGATACCGCTCGGTGTGATAGCTGTCCAGCAGGCCCTCGGGCGCCGAGCCGCCGATCACCGCGGCCAGCTTCCAGCCCAGGTTGACCGCGTCCTGGATACCGACGGCCAGCCCCCACCCGGCCAGCGGGGGAGTGTTGTGCGCGGCGTCCCCGGCGAGGAAGACCCGCCCGCGCCGGTACTCCGCGGCCAGCCCGGCGGCATTGCTGAAGGCGGCCATCCAGCGCGGCTGCGCATGGTGAAGGGACTCCCCGGTCATCCGCTGCCACGCGTCGGCGACCTCGGCGAACGTCAGTGCTTCGGAATCCGGACGCGGGCGCAGGCTCTTGTCGTGGATGAGGATCCGGTAGTAGCCGTCACCCAGGCTGATCGACAAGACCATGTTGCCGCCCGGCACGCGTTCCCCGATGGGACGCTGGTTGACCTCGGCGCCGGTGATGTCAGCCATGTACATGCCCCGGGTGGCCTCCCAGCCGGGAGCCTCGATGCCGGCTGCCGTGCGGATGGTGCTCCCGCCGCCGTCACAACCGACCAGATACCCGGCGCTCTCCTCGTGACGGCCCTGCGGACCCTCGAAGACCACCGTGACGCCGTCCTGCGTCTCACGGAAGCCGACCGCCTCGTATCCGCGCCGCACCGGCACGCCCAGCTCGCTCAGCCAGTTGGCCAGCATCTCCTCGGTCCGGGACTGCGGCAGCCCCCGCACGCCGTGATGCTCTTCATCCAGGGCGTCGAGGTCGATACGCAGGCCACCGAAATGGCTTTGCTGGCCCCAGTTGAAATCACCGAGCCGGGTCAGCAGTCCACGCTGGTCGAACAGCTCGGCCACCCGCTTGGTGAAACCAAGAGCACGTGATTCCCCCGAGGGGGCGGGAAGTTTGTCATAAACGACGACATCCACGCCGCCGAGCCGGAGTTCACCCGCAAGTGTTAATCCGACCGGCCCGGCACCCACAACTATTACGCGAGTTTTCACTTTCCGCTCTCCCGTGTCCATAGGATTGGAGAAACAAAAGACAATGCCTCTGCGACACCGAACGCCGACTTCCGGCCATTATGTTACAGCGGCAACTTGCTGAACAGACGGTGTCTGCGGGCCCGTTGCGGATGCTGCCCGCCTGCGGGACAGGCGAAAAGGAAAAGGCCGGAAACCGCCGTGGGGGCCCTTGCTTCCGTCCCGCGTGAAGACCTCTATGCCCCGGCCGTTCCCGCGTGCGCGCCGCCGGCGACCGGGGCGTCCCAGTCGACGAGGTAGTCGAACTGCCAGTCCATGTCCTCCGGTTGCACCGGCTTCGCCGCCGTCCCCGGATTGGCCTTGCTGTGATTGGTGCGGGTGGCCGCCGCGATGACCCGCTCGACCCGGGCCCGGCGCAGCCCCTCGTACGCCGCGAACGCCTCCTGGTGCGGCAGGTCGCGCAGAGCGCGGGCCAGCTGCACGCCGCTCTCGATCGCCAGCGAAGCACCCTGCCCCGAACTGGGGGACGCCGCGTGGACCGCGTCTCCGACCAGCACCATCCGCCCCCGGCTCCAGGTGGGCACCGTCGGCATCGTCTCCAGCGGCCCGGTGATCAGCAGATCGGCGGCCTCGGTCCGGCGCAGCATGTCCAAGGCGGGGGAGCGGTCCTGGGTGAACGCCTCACGCAGCCTGCCCAGCCATTCCCCCGGATCCACCTGCCGCGCCTGGGCCAGCGTCATCGGCTCAGGGTGCGGCAGATTCACGAACCAGCCGCCCGAGGAGTCCTGGTGGGCCAGATAGCCGAACGAGGCCCGCTCGCCGTAGCTGACATGCAGCTTGCCCTGCGTGGGGGCCAGCCCGGTCTCGCGCAGGGAGGCGGCGAAGCCGAGCAGACCCGCGTACCGGGGCTGCGGGGCCGCCGGGTCGATGAGCGGGCGAACCGAGGAACGGATACCGTCCGCCCCGACCAGCACGTCGGCGGCGGCCTGCGACCCGTCGGCGAAGCGCGCGCTCACCCCCTCACCGCTCTCCGCCACACCGACCAGCTCCTTGCCGTGCACCGTGCGGATGCCGCGGCGGGCCGCCTCCAGGTGCAGAGCCCGGGCCAGATCCCCGCGCCAGACGAACTGCGGGGCGGGCAGACCGGGCGGGACACCGAACCCGCCCAGCGGCTCACCGCTCCCGCTCTCCAGCACGGTGCCCCTCATGGAGGTGCCCACGCCGCGGACCACCGCGGCGGCACCGATCACCTCCAGGGCGTTCAGCCCGTTGGGGGCGATGCTCAGCCCGCCCCCGATCCCGTCGGCTCTGCTGCGGTACGCCTCGTACACCGTGGCCTCGATCCCGGCCTTGCCCAGAGCCATCGCCACGATCGGGCCGGCGATGCCCCCGCCGATGACCAGGGCCGTGCGGGTGTGCGAGCTCATCGGATCTCCTTCGTGGATACCCCGTGCTTCAGCGCGGGGAGTAAACGAAGCTCCTGCGGAGCAGGGCAGGGCAGGCGCAGCGCAGCCGGAAGCTCGAAGACCGGGAGAGAGGCGGACACGAAGACCTTCGCGCCGCCGCAGCCACCACGCCTCACGCACGCCTCATCCCCGACGGCCGCGGACGGCCGGAGAGTTCCGGCGGATATCCGGCGGCATGGCCGACTTCTCGGGTGAGAGTAGGTCAGCTGACCCCGGCCGACAACTGCTCGATCCGAGCCGCTGAACGCCCCCTTCCACTGGCCCGGCCCACGGCGGCCCTCAGCGCACCCAGGCGCCCTCCCCGGACACTCCGCAGCGGTGACCGGCCGTGTCCGACTGCGGAATCACCGCAGTTGAACGCCCTGATCGCTGTGGTCCGGCGGCCTGTGTCAAGGGCACAGCCCCGCCAGCCGCAGCACACAGGAGGCCCTGCCCCGCGCACCGGGGCCCAGACAGCCCAGGTAACACCGGCGGGTGTCACCCGCGGGCGCGCGGCGCCGCTGGGACCTGGGCGGGGGGCCGTAGGCGACAAGGAGGGCCTTGCCCGCCGCGAGGCACCCGGCCATGTGGAAAGCCCTCGGGTGGGAGTCCGTCGGGTGGACACGTATGCCGCGCAGTACCACCGCGACCGCCGCGCTGGTGCCGGCCCTCTGTCCGGCCAACTTCTCACGGACTCCCGCCTCCAGCGCCCGGCAGTAGGCGGACAGCTCTTGCGCACCGGGGTCCCCGCGCGTCTCCAGGGGGGCGGCCACCTCGAACGTGACGCCCTCCTGCCGGGGTTCGAAGTCCATGAGCGCCCACGCGAAAGAGCAGGGACCGCAGTGCAGACGCGCATACACGCCCTGGACACCGCGGATCGGACGAGGAGGGAACAACCTGGCTTCCAAATCCACGGGATCACGCTACCCGCAGCGGCACAACTGCACGGGGCCGGTCTTTCCCCCGCGCGGAGCGCGTGCACAGGCCCTCGGCAGGCCGGGGGCAGGCCCTGGGCGGCCAGGACCGGCGGCAGCAGGCGCTGCGTCAGCGCGGTGGCCCGGCCGCCCCCTGCGCGGGGGCAGCCGCCGCACCCGGGCACCGGCATCCGGGATACGCGCGGGGCGTGGTACAGGCTGTGGTTCGCCAGGTCCGGACAGCGCAGAACCCGCCGACCGGGTGACGGGCCGCAGTTGCCCCCCCGCCGCCCTGGGCGCCGGCCGGCTCGCGTCGGCGTGGGATGCGCGCGGGCGAGGACTTCAAAGTGGAACATCCCCGTCAGGGGCGGGGTTACCGCTCCTGACCCCCCGACGGGGTGAGACACGAGATCCGGCCACGCGGACGCACCTGCCGACATCGACCGAAAGAAGAAGATGAGCACCCAAGCACAGGCGAACATCGGAGTCGTCGGGCTGGCCGTCATGGGCTCCAACCTCGCGCGCAACCTCGCGAGCCGCGAGGGCAACACCGTTGCCGTCTACAACCGTTCACCCGGGCGCACCGACACCCTCATGGCGGAGCACGGCGACGCCGGGTTCCTCGCGGCCAAGACGATCGAGGAGTTCGCGGCGTCGCTCTCCAGGCCGCGCACCGCGATCATCATGGTGCAGGCAGGCAAGGGCACCGACGCCGTCATCGAAGCGCTCGCGGAAGTGTTCGAGGAAGGCGACATCATCGTCGACGGCGGCAACGCCAACTTCCACGACACGATCCGCCGCGAGGCCGCCCTGCGCGACCGCGGGCTCAACTTCGTCGGCGCGGGCATCTCGGGCGGCGAGGAGGGCGCGCTCAAGGGCCCCTCGATCATGCCCGGCGGATCGAAGGAGGCCTACCGGACGCTCGGCCCGATCCTCGCGTCGATCGCCGCCGTCGCCGAGGGCGAGCCGTGCGTGACGCACATCGGCACCGACGGCGCCGGCCACTTCGTCAAGATGATCCACAACGGCATCGAGTACGCCGACATGCAGCTGATCGCCGAGTCCTACGACCTGCTGCGCCGGGTGGGCGGCCACGGACCCGAGGCCATCGCCGCGGTGTTCGAGGAATGGAACAAGGGCGAACTGGAGAGCTACCTCATCGAGATCACGGCGGAGGTGCTGCGCCAGCGGGACGCGAAGACCGGCGGTTTGCTGATCGACTCGATCGCCGACCAGGCCGGCTCGAAGGGCACCGGCGTGTGGACGGTGCAGAACGCCGTCGGGCTCGGCGTGCCGGTCGGCGGCATCGCCGAGGCCGTCTTCGCACGCGCCGTGTCCTCCAAGCCAGACCAGCGGGCCGCGGTACAGCGGGTCGTCACCTCACGCCCCCGGATCCAGGAGGCGGGCGACGGCTTCGAGGACGACGTCCACAAGGCGCTCTACGCCTCGAAGATCATCGCGTACGCGCAGGGCTTCGACTCCGTCATCGCCGGTGCCCACGCCTACGGCTGGGACATCGACAAGGGCGCGGTCGCCAAGATCTGGCGCGGCGGCTGCATCATCCGCGCACAGTTCCTCAACCGCATCGTCGACGCGTACGAAAACAACGCGGCCCTCGCGACGCTCCTGGAGGACCCCTACTTCGCCCGGGCGGTCGCCGGCGGTGAAGCGGCCTGGCGCCGCATCGTCGCCAAGGCGGCCCTGTCCGGCATCCCGGTGCCCGGATTCGCCTCCGCCCTCAGCTACTACGACGCCCTCGCCTCCCCCCGCCTGCCCGCCGCGCTCGTCCAGGGGCAGCGCGACTTCTTCGGAGCGCACACCTACCAGTGCGTCGACCAGGAGGGCACCTTCCACACCCTCTGGTCGGGCGACCGCACCGAGATCAAGGCCGAACCCTCCACCCACTGACCACGGGGTGGTCCCGGCCGCCCACCACGGTGGTGCCTGTCTCGGGGCGGCCGGGGTCGGGCACGTCGGTGTATCCGATCGTAAGCACGACGAAGCGCCCCCGCCCGGGCCCGGGCCCGGCGAAGTCAACCCGTCCGCAGCCGCGTGTCCACGACCAGTTCGTTCAGCCGCGCACGGGCCCGGGCCCGGGGCTCCTGCGGCAGACCGGTGTCCGCTTCCGCCGTGTCCAGGGCGGCAGCGAGGGCTTCCACGTCTGCGGCCAGACGCTCCGTGCCCGGGGCGCCGGACATGTGGGCCAGGAGGCCGTGCTCGGCTTCGGCCTTGGCCCCGATGAGGTCGGGGAGGAAGCCTGGGGCCTGACCGGCCTCCAGCAGTGAGGGCAGGTGGGCGAGCACCTCCTGAGTGCGCATCAGGTGGATGCCGGTCAGCAGGACGCGGAAGGTGTAGAGCAGCGGCTTGAGCTCACCGGTCTTCTCGAAACGCCTCCACTGGGTCCTGGCGAAGCCCCGGTAGTGGCGTGCGTGGTGCCGGGTCAGCAAACGGGGTGCGAGCGCCACCAGTTCGGTATGGGCCGCCGTGGTGTGGGCGACCAGCGGGGAGAGCAGCTGTTCCAGCACGTAGCCGTTCGGCTGGAGCAGGAGGCGGGCGAACTTGGCAAGGTCGTGGGTGACCAGGTCCATCTCCACTCCGTGGCGGTCCCACGTGCGCGCGTGGGTCTCCCGTACGGAGGCCAGCCCCAGCACCTCGCGCAGGGGCAGCAGGTGGACACCGCGCAGATCGACGTCGGAGTCGCGGGAAGGGAAGCCGTACAGGTGCGCCCCGGAGACGGTGGCGAACAGCAGGGCGTGCTGCTGGCCGGCGATGACCGGCGCGAGGTCGGGCAGGCCGTATGCCGGGAGGGTGACGGTCAGGGGAGCGGTCATGTCCGGCTGCTTTCCCCGCGAAGGGACCGGCGGCGTACCGAGACGAGCCAGCCCTCCACGCGTGCGGTGTCGGGGTCTTCGGGCAGAGGGCTGCGGGCGAGCGCTTCGTCCAGGCGTACGGCCAGGCGGTCGCGCCAGGCGCAGACCTCTTCCCAGGACAGTTCGCCCCGGCGCACGGCCAGGAGCCGGGCGCGGTAGGGCCCGGCGTCGATCTGCACGGTGCCCTCCTCCAGGAGCGCGGCACCGCTGATCATCAGGCGGAGCAGGTGCAGGACGTGCTTCCAGCGGGGCTCGCCCTCGCGCTCCCGCCGCGCGTGCGCCTTGGCGAACTGGGCCTGCGCGTACCGCGCGTAGGTGCGGTGGGCACGGCGGGAGAGGAAGGCGGGGGAGAGCGCGCGCAGTTCGCAGCCGAGCGGCGTGCTGTGCTCGACAAGAGGACTGTGCAGTACTTCCAGGAGGTTGGGATTGGCGGTCAGGGCGAGTGCGCAGAACCGCTCGACCTCCCAGCTGAACTGCTCGGGCAGAGGGCCCTCCATGTGGGTGGGCGGCTTGCCGATGCGCCAGAAGTCCTCGGTCGGGGCGACATACACACCCCGCCGATCGACATCCGAAGCGGCGGTTGCGAGCCCGAACGCGCGCGATCCCACGACCACCGACAAGATGCTGCGCTGCTCGGCCACGTGCTGCCCCTGCGACATGCGGCCCATCTTCGCCGCGGCACGGGGCACCTGGCCAGCGGGTTTCCGGCAGGGCACGGGAATGGAACGGCTACGCCCCGCCCGCAGCCCAGGAACGCGACCTGGACGGCGAACTGGACCGGCGCCTGGCGCAGACGCAGGTCACCAGCCGGTGAGCGACGCCATGCATGTCGTCCTGGACGACACCGCGATGGCTGCGGCGGGCCAGGGCAACGTCCTCGCCTCCCGGCTCATCCACCGCGCCCACGCCGAACCGGGCTGGTTCCTCTACGCGCCGGTGTGCGCGCTGGTCGCAGCGGACCGGGCTGTAAGCGGGCCGAGGCCGTGATTCGCGATCCCGTTGCCCCGGCGGCAGCGGCCTTCCGGCCGAAGTTTTTTCGCCAGGCGCCCATGGCCCGCCGCCTGATCCAGGAACCCGCCCTCGCTCCACGAGGGCCGGATTCACGCGGGGGAGCGCGCGAGGCGGAACCCCACGTCGTCGACCTGGAACGCGGGGTGGCTGCGGCGCCGCGCCGAGGCCCGGCAACTCCAGTGCTCATCGAACCAGCCGCCGCCGCGGAGTACCCGGTAGGTGCCGTAGACCTCGGCGTCGTAGACGTCCCAGCACCAGTCCCAGACGTTGCCGAGCATGTCGTAGAGGCCCCACGGGTTGGGGCGTTTGCCGCCCACGGCGTGGATGCGCTCCTGCGAGTTGCCGCGGTACCAGGCGATCTCGTCGAGCGGCGCGTAGTGCGGCCCGGCCGTGCCGGCGCGGCAGGCGTGCTCCCACTCGGCTTCGGTCGGCAGCCGGTACCCGTCGGTGGACGCGTCCCACTCGATGCCCTCGCCGTCCGCATGCAGGCGGTAGGCGGGGGCGAACCCCTCGCGCAGGGACAGGGCGTTGCAGAACCGTGCCGCGTCCTGCCAGGAAACGCACTCCACGGGCAGCTGGTCCCCCACGGCGGTGCTCGGGTGCCGGCCGGTGATCTGTGCGTACAACGCCTGGGTGACCGGGAGAGCCGCGAGCTGGTAGGGGGCGAGCTCGACCGGCCAACTGCGCTGCGTCCGCCGGTCCGACAGTGTCACCACCCCCGCTGGGATGGTGACCATCTCGCTTCCCGCAGCCACGTCCATGATCCAGGGAGCCTACCGGGAGGGAGGTGTCCTCTCGCCACGGCGAGGCCCGACCGGACCGGGGTACGGGCGGGCGGCCGTAGCCTCACGGGGCGCAGGCCTCGGCGATGGACAGGCTGTTCTCGTAGAGGTGGTGCCGGGTGATCCGGCCGTCCTGGACGCTCAGGTGCAGCGCGAACGGGCCCTGGAAGGACTTTCCCGTCGCCCGCACGGTCCCCGACACGTGCCCCGTCAAGACGGCGCCGGTGCCGTCGACGAGGAAGGCGTCGACGGAGGCGCGCGCGTCCTCGGGCACGGTGTACTGCATCAACTCGGTGAACTGGGCGGCGCATTCGGCGGCGGTGGAGCGCGGGCGGATCCACGGGACGCCGGGGTTCTCGGCGAGCAGCCAGTCGACCTCGTCGGCGAAGAGCGTGGCGAGGCGTGCGGTGTCACCGGCCACCCGGGCGGCAAGGAACTCCTGCACGACGGCCCGGGTGGCCTCGCTGACAAAACTGTCGGCGGCGGCTGAACCCGGCTGCTGTACAGGGGACTTGACGGACATGACGCTCTCCTCGCGGCTGCGGCCGGATCCTGGGCGGGGGCTCCCGCCGATGTGCTTGATCCTGCCGGGCTGGGGGAGAAAGGTCGATTACCCCGCAGGTAAGGAGCGCAGGTCAGCGGCCGAGGTGCTCCACAGGCTGGCGCAGGATGGTCTTCAGCTTCTCGGGGGCGCTCTTGCGGGGGTCGCCGAGGTAGATCTCGTGGTGCAGGCCCGATGCCCGCAGGCCGTTGGCGCCGAGGAAGGTGTGGTGGAGCTCTTCGAGTACGGGGGCCTCGTCGTCGTAGGAGCCGATGTGCAGCACCTGGGCGCTGGGGCCTTCACGGAGCGTCAGATGCCGGACCAGGGAGATCGCGGGGAGCTTCTTCCTGGCCAGCGCGGTCTGCCCGGCCTCCTCGGTCATCTCCTTCGTGATCCAGGAGGGCAGGCTGATGAGCATGGTCCACTTCCAGGCGTCCTTGGCGCGGGTGGTGAAAGCGTCGGGCTGGTCCGACCACCACAGCCCTTCCAGCGGGGCGACGACGAAGTCGCCGCCGGCCGTGCGCTTGCCGGCGAACTTGAGGGTGTAGGCGACCGCGTAGAGGGCCTCGACCGCGCTCGCGTAGGCGGGCGAGGTGTTCGGGTCCCCGGCGCCGTCGACGGCGATGAACTGCTGCTGGGGAACGTCCACGACGGCCCACGCGGTGTTCTTGGGCGCGTAGAGCTCCTTGTGCTCCCGCTTGACGTCGTACGGTGCCATCGGTGTCTCACTTCCTGGAAGGTGCGCACCGGCATCGGCCAGCGATGCCCGGTACCGGGCCAGCCACACCTGTTCGGCTGACAGCTGACTGAGGGAGTAGTCGAAGATCGCGCGCACGAACTCCGGGGCGCCCCGCTCCTGGGACGCGGCCCGTCGGACGTCTTCCACGCGCTCGGCGAGCGCCCTGGAGCGCTGGTCCAGCGCGTCGAGCAGGCGCTCACGGCCGAGGGCCGGCTGATTGGCCAGCCCCACCAGGACACGCGGGAAGAGCGGATGGGGCTGTGCGATCGCCTCCTGGGCCGCGGTCGCGCAGGCTCTGCGCCCCTCGGCAGTCGCGGCGTACACCTTGCGCCCCTTGCCGCTCCCGGACTGCGACGCGTCGGTCTGGGCGATCAGGCCGCGCTCCCGGAGCTTGGTCATCAGATAGTAGATCGAGCTGAACCCGATCTCCGTCCACTCGCGCATCCCCCGCTCGGCGATCACTGCCTCCAGTTCGTATCCGTGTCGAGGCTGCTCCACCAGCAGGCCGAGCAACGTCAGTTCGGCAGCGGAAAGACCTGAGCTCATGCCTCCTATTCTAGCACTAGAATAGGAGGCGGTGGTGCGCGGCTGATGGAGGGAGTGCCCCGTCAGCCGGACGCGTTCACCGGTGCCGCGGCGGGGACGCCGGTCAATCGCCTTGCCGTAGAGGCGGTAGTCCGTTGGCAGGGCGGCCGACCGCTCACGTCGCAACCGCGCGATCCGCCACGGCATGCCCCGGGGCCAGTCCGGGTTCGCCGGCTCAGGGGCTGCCGGCCCAGCGGGTGAGGGTGGCGGTGGCTTCGGCGCGGTCGCCGGGGGAGAGGGCGGCGATGGTGGTCATCTGGTGGTTGGCTCCGGGGGCCCACAGGACGCGGGAGTCCGCGGATGCGGGAGGGAAGGACTCGGCGACCGAGGGGTCCTGGGTGCCGTTGATGAACAGCATGCGGCTGCCTCGCCGGCGGACCCAGTTGTCGATGTCGGGCATGGCGTCCGCGTCGAAGCGCATCGGGATGTCGCGGGGGACGAAGCTGCGGGGCTCGATGGCGTCCGGATACCGCAGGAGGCCGGCCAGGTGGGCGACGGGGACGTCGAGGTAGCCCAGCTGTGTGCCCAGTTGGTAGAAGTACGCAACGTAGTGCTCGGCGACCGAGTCGGCGTAGACGGGAAGGGCGACGGTGTCGTCCAGCCACGTGTACAGGGCCTCTGTGGTCGCGTCGGGGCCGGGAATCGCCGCGCAGTCGGCGGCGGTCTTGCTCTGCCAGAACATGAACGGGACGCGCAGCACGGCGATCTCGAGGGCCTTGTCGGCGTTGCCGATGATGCGGAACGCGGTGCCGGCCGAAGCCGCCCATGCCTCGTAGCGTGCGGTCATCTCCGCGCGTCTCAGCAGGATCTGACGCTGTGCCGTCTTGAGCGCGTCTCGGCAGGCGGCGGTTCCGACGGTCTCCAGGAACCGGAGGTAGGCGGAGTCGTCCTGGTCGTCGACGTTGTCGGGTGCGGAGTAGGCCACGGTGCCGTTCACGTCGTGCGGGTGGAACCGGCGGTGGTACACGCTGGCCATGCCGCCCTTGCTGCCGCCCGTGGAGATCCACGGGCGGGGATACAGGCGGCGGAAGAGCCGGACGACACGGTGGAAGTCGTCGGCGGCCTGGCGGATCGTCAGATGCCTGTAGTCGAGCGGCGCGGGGCGTGAGGTGCCGAAGAAACGGTGCTCGACCTGGAGCTGGTTGGCATCCAGCAAGGCGGCCGGTTCGAACCGCAGGGGCTGAAGAAGGGCCTCGTAACCTGTGGTGAGCAAGACCATGGGACGGTCGGTGGAGGTGTGCAGCAGGGTCAGCCGCTGCTCGAAGGTGCCGGCCGCGGGGTGACGGTGGTCGACAAGCTGGCGCAGACCGAGAACGAAGAACCGCTCTCCCGGCTGGGCACCCGGCCTTTCCTCGACAACCCGCAGCCCGGGCAGGGCCCGCAAGCCCTCCAGGAGGGCGTCATCACCCCGCCGGCCGTGCGCCAGGGCGTGTGCGGGAGACGGCACCGCGCCCGCGAGGCCGGCCGCACCCGCGGCCGACACCAGTAACCGGCGCCTCGTCCAAGCTCCCACTGGCTGCCCCTCCCGCGGTCAGGCCCCTGTCGCGCCGGCGGGGCACCGTGCGTCGCCGCATCCGGCCGGCCGATACCGGCTTCGCCCAACAGCCATACCCCGGCGCAGCGTCAGTGGAACTGACTCACCTCGATGATCTCCCGGATGGACGCGAAGGCCAAGACCGCCGAGGCGTCAGGGAGTTCGGTTTGCATGCGCGGCTTGACCAGCGGATGCCCGAGCGGGGCAGCGTCCGTCTTCCGGTTCCCAGGAGGTCTCCTCGATCAGCCCGCCGACGGCTCCTGCAGTCCCGCACTGAGCTTTCCTACCCGGCCGGGCCATGTCCCGGTGCTGCACGGAGGTGCGTGCGTTCGCCTTGTTTCCCGATGAGGCTCAGGTACTCGACGGGACCAGCGCTGGTGGCCCCGAACCAGTGCGGGGTGCGCGTGTCGAACTCCGCGGCCTCCCCGGGCTTGAGGATGAGGTCGTGTTCCCCGAGGACAAGGCGGAGCGTTCCGTTGAGGACATAGGCCCAGTCGTAGCCCTCGTGGGTGCGCAGGTCGGGTTCGGCGTCGTCGCTGCCGGTCGCGAGGACGAACTTGTAGGCCTGGATTCCTCCGGGCCTGCGGGTCAGCGGCAGGATGACCGAGCCGTCGCCGCAGGGGATGGGACGCAGGTTGACACGGGGGTCGCCGGTCGGCGGCGCATCGACGAGCTCGTCGAGGGTGACCCCGTAGGCGCGGGCAAGCGGAAGCAGCTGCTCGAGCGTGGGACGTCGCAGGCCCGCCTCGAGCCGGGACAAGGTGCTGGTGGAGATGCCGGTCTCCTGCGTGAGTTCGGCGAGCGTGACGTCGCGATGCAGCCGGAGGCGCTTCAGCCTCGGTCCGGCAGCGTCAAGAGTGCGGTCAATGGCTTCGTCCACCCCCGCCATTTTGCCATTCGGCAACAACGTTTGCACATCCGTCTTCGCCCTCAGCACCCTGAAGAACGAGCCGGGGAACGCACCCCCAGGAGGGGTGCACGGGCTGTCGGCGCGGGGGAGCCCGGCGGCGCGGCGCAGAGATCATCGCGAACGAGGAGGACGACCTATGACGCACGGGTTCGACAAGGACTTCTGGGAGCAGCACTGGCAACAGGGGCGAGCTGGAGGCCCCGGATCCATGGACAGAAACCCGCCCAACCCGTACCTCGCTCGTGAGACCGGCGGCCTGACACCGGGCACGGCACTGGACGCGGGGTGCGGCGCGGGCGCCGAGGCGATCTGGCTCGCCTCGCACGGCTGGCAGGTCACCGCAGCCGACATCTCGGCCCAAGCGCTGGCCCGCGCCGCTGACCGCGCGGCGACGAGCGGAGCCTCCGCACGCGTGCAGTGGGTCGAGGCGGACCTGAGCGTCTGGGACCCGGGCACGCGGTTCGACCTGGTCACGACCCACTACGCCCACCCGGCGATGCCGCAACTGGAGTTCTACGACCGCATCGCCGCATGGGTGGCCCCCGGCGGCACCCTGCTGATCGTCGGACATCTGCACACCCACAGCGCCACAGACGACGGCCACGGCCACGGTGACGGCCACCAGCCTCCCGCTGAGGCGTCGGCCACCGCAGCGGACGTCACGACGCGCCTGGACGGCACCGAGTGGGAGACCGTCACCGCCGAAGAGCGGCACCGCACGCTCGCCGGCCCCGGCGGCCGGGAGGTCCCCCTGCACGACGTCGTCGTGCGCGCCACCCGGCGCAACTAACCACCCCGCCCCACCCCACCGCACCGCACTCCACTCCCCGCACCAGCGCCCGAGCCCCCGCCCGAGCCCCCGCCCCGGCGGCCCGCCGCTGGCCCGGGGCGCTGCGACCTGCCCGCAGCAGCCGGCCGGGCCGGAGAACGATGATTTCGGCGGCCGGGCACGGTCTACACCTACACACCCAAGCCGTGAACCTCGGATCGGAGGAACTCATGACCGCCAAGGCACTACCGGCCGTCGTCGACGCCGAGACCTGGCAGCGTCGACTCGACGGCCTGCGCGTTCGGGAGAAGGCCGCGACCCGGGAACTCGATGCGATCGCCGCCCAGCGCCGCCGCCTGCCGATGGTCGAGATGCCGGACTACACCCTCGAGGGCGAGGAGGGACCGGTCCGGCTCGCCGAGATCTTCGGCGACAAGTCCCAGCTGATCGTCTACAGCCACATGTGGTTTCCCGGCGAGACGTGGCAGTGCCCGGGCTGCACGGGGTTCACGTCGCAGTTCACCCGGCTGGAGTTCCTGGAGCCCTACGACGCCAGGTTCGTCATCGTCACCCAGGGCCCGATCGACGAGGCCCTCACCTACCAACGGCGGGTCGGGAACAAGATGACCTGGTACTCCACCGCGAACAGCACGTTCGGCACCGACGTGGGTGCACCGCCCGGCGGTGGATTCGCGGTCAACGTCTTCCTGCGCGACGGCGACACCGTCTACCGCACCTGGCACACCAGCGGCCGAGGCACCGAGCAGCTCAGTCACACCTTCGCCCTGATGGACCTGCTGCCCTACGGGCGGCAGGAGGAGTGGCAGGACTCGCCCGAGGGCTGGCCGCAGTCACCCACCTACAGCCGGTGGCCCGGCTCCGAGGACATCGCCGCGCTCTACGGCCCTGATGCGTGAGGTACCGAGTCCGACGGGCTCAACAGCCTCGCGGTCACCCGAGCTCACCGAGCTGCTTCCACCCTTCAGGAAGTCGCATGCGGCACGGCCAGCGCCGCGCCGCCGGAGACCGGCACCCGGGGCTGACTCAGGAGGGCCGGCGGACCGCCACGCGCGTGATGCGCAAGCACCGGCTCGCGGAGTGCCTGCTCGTCGACGTGACCACGGCGGGTTCCGCCAGGGGGCGATCTCGTGCAGGAAGCCCTGAGTGCTCACCGTGTCGTGGACTGTCATTCGTCGGGGGTGCGGTGAGCGTCTCTGCGACGGTCGGACCGAGGACTCCTTACCGCATGGTGCTGTACGCGTGGCCGGCCGAGACGTGAACGGCTCTTCCGCACCGGCCGTGCCCGTGGCAGCCGACCGTCGCCGCGCATGCGCTCAGTGGTACTAGTATCGTCCGCGTCGGCAGCCGGAAGCCGTCGGCGGACCGCCGTGACGACCAGGGCAATGATGGCGCTCGCTGATACGGCGAGCCCACCCAGGCTGGTGATCGTGCCGGTCATCCACCGCCACAGGTCCTTGGCCCAGGAGTACCAGCCGTTGTCGCTGAGCGGCGCGGCCACGCCGACGCGTGTGGTCACAGGCGGCTTCTCGGCAGCACGGTGTCGCTCTCGCGGAAGTAGGCAGTCACGGTGAGAGCAAAGCTGACCTTCCCGGGCCGCTGCGCGCTCACATCCCACATCCACGTCGCCCCGTCGCTCTTCGACAGGACGTTCCGGCGCTCCGACGACAGCGGCGTGCACCGCACTCCGGCACCCGAGCAGTGGAGTTTCACCCCGATCTGCGCACCCGCACTCACCGGGGCTTGCGCCTCACCGGGACTGGCCCGGCGCCAACTGCCCAGCACATCGACTCGGAACGGGCGCGGGTCCGCCCCGGCCACAAGCCTCAGGGTCCTCGCGTCGGTGTGGACAAGCTGGCCCTTGAAGAGCTGCTGGCGGGCCTGGTCGATCTCCTCGGCGTAGATCTCCTGATTCCCAGGCCCGTCACTGCGGAGGGTCATGAACAATCCTCCGGAGACAAGGGCGATCAAGAGCGCGAACACCACCCACGGGAAGCAGCCGAGCGCGCAGGAGGTCCTTGGCGCCAGCACGCGTGATACGACCATGATCCCTCGCACATGTCGAATGCTGCTGAACCTGCCGGACGCCGTCTCCCCGCAAGTCGCTCCATGATTGCTCAACAGCTGTGCCTGGCATTGCCGTTCGGGCAGAACTTCGGTGGCACCAGCGCTCTGCAGCGGGGAAGCGATACCGACAGCTACCGCGGCCACGCCAGGCCGTCCGCGCCCTACGCCCCCGCGAGCACGGCATGCCCGACGAAGAGGAATTGTTCATCGGAGCGGAGGCACATGCTGAACAATTCCGAGGGTGCTGTAGTCGTCAAGGTCAAGTCGCCAGTGACACTCCGGGCGGCACCCCCCTGGAAAGGAAACGATCGTGACGCGAATTGCGCGAACCTTCTTATCCCTCATGGCTTTGCTCGGCGTGGCCATCCTCACCGTGCCAGGCACCGCCCTGGCAGCCCCGACGGCCGATCCGGCCTACAACACCAAGACCCAGCACCTGACGTCCGAGCCCACCAGCGACATGCCGGAATCCTGCATCGAACGGAGCATCACCCTGGCATCCGGCTACTACGACTGGAGAATCAAGGGAGCCGCCGAGCGTCCGGACCTTTACCTCGGTGCGGGCCGGTACACCTGGAAGGACTGCCTTATTCCGGGCGACGGCTTCTACGTGCAACAGTCGTCACTGAACCCCGACAACCCTGACTGGGACACGATTTTGCTCACCGACTACTGGTTCCTGGCGTATTCGGGATCCCACCAGTGGGGCTCTTCCCTGCTGCCCCATTTCTGACCGCCACCTGCAGTGGCGCCGGGCCGTCCTGCCGGCCCGGCGCCCGTGTCGTGCCGCTGGAGAGGCGGTCAGTCGCGGTGCCAGGTGGCGTTTGGGCTGGGGTGTTCGCGTACGGGACGCGGCGGTACGCGACAGGGCCTGCGCTCCTTTGCCTCGGCTGTGGAGGTGGCGCGCACCTTCTGCCTGGTCGAGCGCGCCCCGCGTGACCCTTGCGCGGATCACCGCCGCGCGGCCCGCACAGCATGGGAACGCGAACACGCACCGCCCGACCCGCTCCCGTGACTCTCACAGTTGGTCACCGCGTATCCGCCGCAGGTACGCGCCGGGGGCATCGAACACCGGCGGAGGTACGGCGCAGTCCTCCACGATGGCATCGGAGAGCGGGCAGGGCAGCGATACGCGGGTGTGCTCAGCCATCCGGCCCTCTGTCACGGCGACGCGGCGGCGGCATTGCGGGCAGCGCAGGGACGCAAGTCGGCCCCAGCGGATCGCGGTGCCCGTGGGTGTGGAGATAGCTCTCTTCCTGGCGACGGAAAGGGGCAGGGTCGCGAAGGTGTGGCCCGGCAGCGCGCGGACACTGCCGGGCCCACAGGTCCGCCCCCGGCAGCGCGCGGGGGTGCGGGAGCGCTGCCGGAAGCCGGTGGTCCCGGGGCCGGTGTCGCGCCCGGGGGAAGGCGCGGCCGGTCCCGGGACCGGCCTCAGCGCATCGGCTCGCCCAGCTCGAGCAGCGGCAGTTCGTTGCCACGCTCGAGCGCGTCCAGCGCCTGACGGATACGCCGCTCCTGGTACGGCTTGGCATACAGGGACAGCTCACCCGGCGAGATCAGCGCGCAGGCGGACAGCTCAGCGGCAGCGGCAGCGGGCACGCGCAGCGCCCGGGTTTCGGCGGGGGTGAGCACGCCTCCCTCGCAGACCACGTTCAGCCCCTCAGCCGAAGTGCCGTCCGCGCCGGCCGGTACCTGATCGAGCGTCAGGAAGTGGGTGAACTGGCGGACGAGGCCGGTCTCTTCCAGCAGTTCGCGCGCGGCAGCGTCCGCGATGCGCTCGCCGGCACGTGCGCCGCCGCCGGGCAGAATCCATCCGGGCTCGTATGTCGGGTTGACCATCAGGACGCGCCCGGATTCGTCGGTCAGCAACGCGACGCAGCCCAGACGGCGGGCGGGGGGACGGGCGGGATCGATGTCGGCATGCGACATGGAGGCTCCTTCACGGCAGGGAACGGACGGCGAGAGGGGGTGCCCCCGGGGGCCGGTCGGCTCCACCTGCGCCGCACGCCGTGGGCAGGCGCGCGGCGCAGGTGGAGCCAGTTTTCAGGGGAAGGCGCGCATGCGCCGCGCGTCCGGTGCGTGTGGCGGTGGCTGGTCGCAGTCCAGCGCGCGGGAGCACTGGGCGTGCAGCGTCTCCGCCTCGGCAGGCGACAGGCTCAGATTCAGATCCGCGTGCGGCACACCGTCGCGGCACAGTCGCAGCGCCAGGCGGCAGCGCCCGCCCGCTTCCCGCAGCAGCGGCCCGCCCGGGGCCAGGACGACACCCCAGCCACGCGCGGACGGGACGCCTACCGGCACGCTGCCGTGCTCCGGGGCGCCCCGTGGTTCCCCCGGGCCGCACAGCGCGCGGGAGAGCTGCGCGAGCAGCGCCCCCGCTTCGTCCCGGGGCAGCGACAGATCGAGGTCCGCGAACGAGACGTCATCGCGCAGCACCCACAGCGGCAGCACACACCCGCCGCCCCCGGCCCGCACCGGCTTGCCGGGGATGCACTCCACGCGCCAGCCACTCCCGGTCACCGGTCCGCCTCCTGGGCCGCCGCCGCTTGCGCCGCTACCCACTCGGGAGCGCGCGGTGAGGCTGCCAGCTCCGGCAGGCACGGCGGGCATGCGTAGGGGAGGAAGCGCGCCATGGTGGTCTGTTCGACGGTCGATGCCCGACCGCACCGCACGCAGATGCGGGTGAGGATCACCGCGCGCTCCCCTCATCCGTGCCCAGGGCGGGGCCGACGTGCGGTGCGCAGTCGGGGCAGGCGTACACGAACTCGACCGGCCCCCGCCCCGACTCCACCCGCGCGACCAGGACCCTCGCACACGTGGGACGCGAGCAGCGACAGCAGGTGACCGCAGTACGCGGCCGCACCGTCCTCATGACGCGGCCCCTGCCCGCAAGCCGTGGATGATGTCCGGGCCGATGTCGACGCCTTCCACGGTGAGGAACAGCGCACGGCGCCGCTCCCGCCGCTCGTAGGCGGTCACATACGGCCGCACGATCGGCAACTCATCAGCATCGATCACCGTGTCATCCGGAAGACACCGGCGGGAAGTCGGCAGCGGCAGCGGCGCGGAAGGCCGTGCGCCAGGTGCACCGACACAGTGCCGCCCCGGTGGGGGCGGAGCGAGGAACCCTCTCACACGCGCTGCGGTACGGCGGATAGTCTCGACCATGTCGACCTGCTTCCTTCAGGTAGGCCACGCCCCCGGACGTTCACCGCGTCGCGGGGGCACTGCCGTCTTCTCGTCGTGTCAGTGAGCTTCCAGCCGGTCCCTGTTGTGGACGGGCACTCACGATGTGTACCTCCACCATCACCGTCGGGGCGTACTCTCAATAGGTTCGGAGGCTTTCCAAGCAATTTGGAAAGAAGGGGATTTGAACGCATGAACGAGCCATCACCCGCCCTGAACGGGGAGCCAGCGAATGGCCTTGAGTGGTTTGGGCGCGAGGTGGAAGCCGCCCTTGCCCACAAGGGAGTCAGCCAGCGTCAGCTAGCCGACGCGACGGGCTACAAGGAGCCGTACGTGTCCAAGGTGAAGAAGGGCAAGGCGCTGCCGTCGCCCCAGTTCGCAGACGGCTGTGACCGTTTTTTCAACACATCCGGCTTCTTTGCGCGCTTGTTGGTCCGGATCTCGCAGCACGGGCACCCGGAGTGGTTCGTCCCTTATTTGGAACTTGAGGAGAAAGCCGCTCAAGTGCTCGACTTCTCGCCGTTCCTCGTCATGGGCGTTCTCCAGATTCCGGAGTATGCGGAAGCCCTCTTCCGAGCCGCTCACCCACGGGACCCGAACGACGTGATCACGAGGAAGGTAGCGGCACGGCTCCAGCGTCGGACCGTGTTGGAGCGGCCCGATCCGCCGTTGCTGTGGATCGTGCTGGACGAATCGTGTCTACGTCGGGAGGTGGGCGGACGTGAGGTGATGCGGCATCAGGTTGAGCACCTGTTGTCCGAGGCGCAGACTCCTAACGTCACAGTTCAAGTTCTGCCGTACGACTCGGGTGCGCCCCCGGCTGCCGAAGCCTTTACGCTTCTCACATTTGATGACGACGACACGGCACCGGTCCTCTACTCGGAGGCACAGGGGTTGGGGCGCGTCATTGACTCGGCGTCTGTGGTCGCTACTGGTACGGACAGGTACGAGCGGTTACGGGCCGACGCACTGTCCCCGGAGAAGTCGCTTCGCGCTCTACGCATGGCGATCAAGGAGTACGCACAATGAACAACCCGGACGAACAGCCCATGGCTTGGGCCAAGTCCAGCTACAGCAGCGGAGACGGCGGTCAGTGCGTCGAATGGGCACCATCCGTGGCGGTCACCGGCGTCGTCCCCGTCCGTGACAGCAAGAATCCGCACGGCCCCGCGCTGGTCTTCCGGGCGTCCTCTTGGGCGTCGTTCGTCTCAGCGGTCAAGGGCGGAGAAGAGCCGCGCGCCTGACGGCGCGCGCGTCAGCTACTTGCACAACGGCCCCCGCCTCGGCGGGGGCCGTTGTGCTGCCGGGAACACCCGAGGCTTCCGCGAGTGCGTCCTCAGGCATGCGGGCGCATCAGGTCCTCCAGAAGACGCTCGGGATCCCGTGTGCAGGCTTCCAGGAGTTCGGTGAAGCTTCGCCCCCATGCCTCCACCGTCGTGTGCTTGAACAGATCTGTGGAGTACTCGAAGGTGACAGCGATGGTCTCCTCACCGGGCACCAGGACGGCGTAGAGCTCGTTGCGTGCCACACCCGAGGTGGGAAGCCCCCGTACCGTGGCCGGCACGGACGCCAGCTCCAGGACGGGCGGCGGCGTGGTGACCACGGTGAACAGCACGGTCGGGAAGAGCCCCTCCGCCCTCTCGGAGGAAACCAGCCCGGCAACTTCGCTCAGCGGCAGCTCCTGGTGGTCCAGCGCGGTGAAGAGCGTCGAGCCCAGCTGCGTGACGAGGCCGCCGAAAGTGCCTGCCTCGCCGAGCCGGGCGCGCAGCAGCACGGCGTCACCGAGCAGACCCACGACCTCCGACCGCTCGCGGCGCAGACGGTTCGCGCTGGAGGCGGCCAGCACCACATCTGCGGAACTGCCGCACAGCCGGCCCAGCCAGGTGGCGAACGCGGCGGCCAAAACCGTGTACGGGGTCGTCCCCAGACGGGCGGCGGTGTCCGCGACCCGCGCCGGCGTGCCGTCCTTGATGACCCAGGTGTGCAAGGCACCCCGGCCGGACAGCGTGCCCGGGTGCGGCCAGTCGCAGGGCAGCTCCGGGCGCAGGGGCACGCCGCCCAGTTCGTTGCGCCAGAACTGCTCCAGTTCCGCTCTGCGCTCGCCCCCCAGCTCCTGCTCCGCCCGCGCGCAGTCCGCGAAGCTGACGGCGGGCGGCGCCGGCGGGGCGTGCGCGCCGTCACGCCGGGCGTTGTAGCGCTCCTGCAGGTCGTGCCAGAGGATGCCCATGGACCAGCCGTCGCAGACCATGTGGTGGAAGACGGTCACCAGCACCCAGCGGTCCGGGCCGAGCCGGGCCAGCCGGAAGCGGAAGAGCGGCGCACGGTCCATGCCGAAGGCGCTCGACGCCTGGTCCCGGCACCAGCGCTCGACGAGGGCCTCGTCCCCGGCGTACGCGGCCAGGTCGGTGACCGGGAGTTCCACGGGCACGGCGGCCAGGATCTGGAGAACGTACCGGCCCTCGTGCCGTGCAGTCCTGCTGCGCAGCGCGTCGTGCCGGTCCACCACCTCTGCCAGCGCCTGCCGCAGGATCTGCGGGTCCAGGTCGCCGCGCAGGTCGATGCGGTGGGCGACGTTGTAGACGCTGGGGTCGGTTCGTTCGTGGTGCCGGTGCCAGAGCCTGCGCTGCGTGGAAGTCATCGGCACGCTCTCGGCCACCGGCCCGCCCAGGGAGAGACCCGCTTCCTCCGCGAGGAGACCGGGCCCGCCCGCACCGGCACCAGCCTGTGCGCAGTGTGCCGCGATGCCCCGGATGGTCGGGTCGCGGAAGAAGTCGGTCATGGACACCTCGACGCCCAGCTGGTCCGCCATCCGGTGCAGCAGCCGCAGCGCGCTCAGCGAGTGGCCGCCGAGCTCGAAGAAGGACCGGCCCACCGGCGCCCGGGACGCGCCCAGTTCATCGCACCACAGCTCGTGCAGGGACTTCTCCAGCCCGGTGGCGGGCTCCGCGTCCGCCTCGCGGGCCTGCTCCTGCGGCTCGGGCAGACGGTCCCGGTCCAGCTTGCCGGAGGCGTTGACCGGGAGCTGCTCCAGGTGCGCCCAGCGGCCCGGCACGAGATGACCGGGGAGCTGCGCGGCGAGTGCCGCGCGCAGCCGGTGCGGATCGTCGCCCGGCGTCCCGGGGACCACATAGGCGACGAGTTCGGCCTCCCCGTGCCGGTCGCGGCGGGATACGACGGCCGCGTCCCGGACTCCGGGCAGCGCGGTCAGCACCGCCTGGACCTCGCCGGGTTCGACCCGGTGGCCCCGGATCTTGACCTGGTCGTCGGTGCGGCCCAAGTACTGGAGGTCTCCGTCCGTGCGCCAGCGCCCGAGGTCGCCGGTGCGGTAGAGCACCGCTCCCGCCCCGTCGTCGAGGAAGGCCGCGGCCGTCTCGGCGGGCCGTGCGTGGTAGCCGTGGGCGACCGGAACGCCGCCCACGTGGATCTCGCCGACGGCCCCCGCGGGCACCTGCTGCCCGGCCCGGTCCAGCAGCAGGATCCGCGCCCCCGGCACCGGGGTGCCGATCGGGGGCCACTCCTGGCCCGCCGGGTCGACGCGGTGCGAGGTGACGATGACCGATGTCTCCGTGGGCCCGTACTGGTTGTAGAGGGCGACTTCAGGATGTGCGGCGAGGAAGTCGCGGAACGCACCGGTGAGCTGCAGCGACTCGCCCGCTGAGAACAGCTCGCGCAGACAGGGCAGTTCCGGACCCGTCTCGATCAGGTGCTTCAGCGGCGTGCAGGGCATGAAGATCCGCTGCACGCCGTGACGGCGCACTGTCTCCGCGACGGCCGCGGGGTCTTGCCGTGCGCTGTCGTCGATCAGGACGAGCGGGGCCCCGGCGGCCAGCGTGGTGAAGATCTCCTGCACGCTGACGTCGAAGGCGGGAGAGGTCCACTGCAGGGTGCACAGCGCCGGATGCCGCGCCATGTGCCCGCGTACGAGGTTGACCGGCCCCCGGTGGGGCACGACGACTCCCTTGGGACGGCCGGTCGATCCTGAGGTGTAGAGGCAGTACGCGGGATCCTCGGGGCGCGGCCCGTCCTCGGGGGGGCCGCCGGCGGCGGCGCGACCGGCCTCGTCCACCGCTTCCGTCCCGCCCTCTGCCCCGTCCTCTTCCGCGAGGTCTGCCACGAGCTGCACGGGCAGCCGTGCTGCGAGTTCCGGATTCCCTTCGGCGGCGGCGCGCGAGGTCAACAGCAGGACCGGGGCGCCGTCCTCGAGAAGCGCGGCGAGCCGCGGGGCGGGCATGGACGGATCCAGCGGGAGGTACGCGGCGCCGCTCTTGAGCACCCCCAGCAGGGCGGTGACCAGATCCTGCCCCCGGGGCAGCAGCACCGCCACGCGCTCGCCGCGCGCCGCGCCCCGTGCGCGCAGCCGCCGGGCGAGCCGGTTTGCGCGCGTGTCCAGCCGGCCGTAGCTCAGGCACTCTTCACCGTCCACGAGCGCGACGGCGTCCGGAGCGCGGCGTGCCTGCTCCTCGAAGAGCCCGTGCAAGGTGGCCCCGGCGTCCGGCGGCAGCTCGTCCTGCTGCCCGAACCGGGCCAGGACCCCGCGGTCGGCGCCGGTCACCGCGGTCAGCTCGCGCAGCGTCGCGCCCGGGGCGTCCAGGGCGCGGCGCAGCGTCTGCTCCACATAGTCCATCAAGCGCCGCACGGTGCTCTCGTCGAACAGGGCGGTGTCGTACTCGACCATGAACCGTATGCCGTCGCGGTGGTGCGTCAGGTAGATGCTGAGGTCGAACGGGGCGCGTGCGCTGGGCGTGTCCAGGAGCGTGGCCTTCAGCGCGGGCGGGTCGAACTCCACCTCGCCTTCGTTCTCGTACTCCAGCATCACCTGGAAGAGCGGATTGCGGCTGGGATCGCGGTGCGGGTTCAGCGCACCGACCAGCTCGTCGAAGGGGACGTCGCGGTGTTCGTACGCCGTGGTGCTCTTCTCCCGCACCCGGCGCAGCAGCGTGGGGAAGTCCGGGTCGCCGGTGAGGTCCAGGCGCAGGGCCACGGTGTCGAGGAAGAGCCCGACGTGGTCTTCGGCGCCCGCGGGCCGGGCGGCGACCGCGGTCCCCAGGACCACGTCCTGCTGCCCGCTGAACCGGCCCAGGACCGCGCCGATGGCACCGGTGAGCACCATGAAGAGGGTGGCGCGGTGGGTGCCGGCGAACGTCCGCAGCCGGCCGACGAGTTCGGCGTCCAGCGCGTGGGTGCAGCTCGCCCCCGCACCTGATCTGACCGGCGGGCGGGGCCGGTCGGTGGGCAGGCAAAGCTCCGCGGCGCCGCTCAGCTCCCCGCGCCAGAACTCCAGGGACGCGGCGGCCTGCGCGGCGCTCGGCTGCCCGGCCGCCGGTGCCCCGGCCGGCAGTGCGGGCAGGCCGTGCGGCCAGGAGCGGTAGCAGGAGGCGAGGTCGCCGACCAGCGCGACCGTGGAGGAGGAGTCGAAGACGATGTGGTGGGCCAGCAGGAAGAGCAGGTGCCGCTCCGGGGACAGGCGCAGCAGCCGGGCGGAGACCAGCGGACCGGTGCCCAGGTCGAAGATCCGGCGCCCCTCGGTCTCCAGCGCGGCTGCCAGCGCCTGCTCCTGCGACATCCCGCTGCAGTCGTCGACCGGGCACTCGAGGCGCGTGTGGCCGCGCACCTCCTGGCAGGGCACTCCTTCCACGTCGCGGAAGACGGTGCGCAGCGCCGGGCGCCGGTCCGCGACCTGCTGCAACGCCCCTTGCAGCGCCGCGACGTTCAGCGGGCCGTCCAGACGAACGGCCTTGGGCTCGTGGTACATGCTGGTGCCCGGATGCAGTTGCTCCAGGAACCAGATGCGCCGCTGCGCGGGCGACAGCGCGCTCCTCGCCGAACTGCCCGCCGGCACCACGGCCGCCTGCTCCCGCGCTTCCGCCTGCTCCCGGCCGCGGACGCGGTCCAGCACCGGCAGCGCCTCCAGGACCTGCTGTGCCGGAACACCGAAGTCGATGAAACAGGCGATCTCGTCGGCTCCGGCGTCCACCAGCCGGCGGGTCGTCTCGGCGGCGCCGTGCTCGTCGCCGATCAGAGCGCGGGAGTCGCAGTAGCGCGCGTAGGCGCGTTGGAGGAGGAAGTCCACATCCTCCTCGGGGGCGTTGTCCAAGTCGACGTCGACGCCGAGGCTGTTGGTCACCTGGTCGAACAGCGACAGCGAGGAGCGCAGGTAGGACACGAACGGCCGGTAGGCCTCCGCCCGCGCCCGCTCGGCGTCCTCACCGAGGTAGGTGTGCACCAGCACCACCACCCGGCCGGCCGCGGGGTCGAGCCCGTGCTCGGCGCGGGTGCGCCGGTACAGCGCGATGTTCTCAGCGAGCTGTTCGACGGTCTGCGTCATCAAGTTGGTGACCACGCCCAGATCGTGGGCGGCGGCAGCCCGGTAGCTGTTCGGGTTGCCCACCACGGCGGCGTACATGGGCGGCTGCTGCTGTATGGGCCGGGGGTGCAGGCGTATCTCGACGGGCTCGCCGTCGCCGGCCGTCGTCGCGAGCGGCGCCCCCGACCAGAGCTGCCGCACCGTCTCCAGCTGTTCGTACATCACTTCGCGGTGCCTGCCGAAGTGCTGCGGGGCCAGCGCGAAGTCCGTGGCGTGCCAGCCGCTCGCGAAGCACAGGCCCGCCCGGCCGCCGGAGATGTTGTCGACGACCGACCACTCCTCGGCGACGCGGACCGGATGGTGCAGAGGCAGCACGACGGAACCCGCGTGCAGCCTCACGCGGCTGGTTCGGGCCGCGAGCGCGGCGGCGAGCACGGAAGGGTTGGGGAAGAGCGCCCCGAAGGAGTTGAAGTGGCGCTCCGGGAACCACAGGGCGTGGAACCCGTGCCGGTCGGCGAACTCCCCGGCTTCCATGATCAGCGCGTACTTGTCGTGGGCGTCGTCCTCGGGGTAGTCGCCGAAGAAGTACAGGCTGAAGTCGCATCCGGTAGCGGCGGACGGCGGGCGGGGCGCGGCGCGCAGGGGTTCGGGCTCGCGCGGTACGAGCCTCTCCGTTGCGAGTCTCGCCGGTGCGGGTTCCTCCGTCGCGGGCCTGGTAGGTACGGGGCGCGGCGCCGCAGGGGCGGTAACGGGCTGTGCGGCGCCGGGCGTTCCGGCCGCGGAGGCCAGCACATCGAGCTGACGCGACATCACCCCCATCACCTGGTCGACGAGTTGCCCGGCCACCTTCAGCTGCTGCCCGAAGAGCTCACCGAGCCCGTCAGCGGCCGTGGCGGCCCCCGGGCCGGGCTGCCGCACCGCGGGCCCCTCCGGTTCCTCGCGCGGCCCGGCGGACGCCTCCGCCTCGCCTCCCAGCAGCTGTGCCACGTGCTCGGCGAGCTTGCGCGGGGTGTCGGCCGAGTCGAACAACTCCTTGACCGGTACCCGGACGCCGCACCGCTGCTCCAGGTCCGTCGTCATGCCCATGAGCGAGAGCGAGTCCGCGCCCAGCTCGAAGAACGAGCTGTCGGGTGCCACGTCCGCAGCCTGGCTGCCGAGCCTGCGGGCCGCCAACTCCCGTACCGTATCGAGTAGTTCATCGAGCACCGCGGTCTCCTTCGGGGTGACGGACGGTTCCGGCGTCGGCGTCGGCGTCGGCGGGGGCGGGGGCGGAGGTGCGGCGGGGCTCATCGCCTGCGGCATGACCCACGGCGCCCACCGGGTCCGCCGCAGCGGGTGCCCCGGCAGCGGAACCCTGCCCCCGCTGCCGGTGACGGCATCCCAGTCCAGCTCGGCACCCCTGACGTACAGGGAACCCAGGGCCGTCAGCAGCCCGCCCACCTGGCCGGCCTGTGCGCCCCGGCCCTGTCCGCTCAGCCAGCGGCTCGCGGGGACGCAGTGCCGGCCGAGGGAGGTGAGGGTCTGCCCGGCACCGATCTCCAGGAAGTCCTGGCAGCCCTGTTCCCCGGCGGCGGCCATGGCCAGGTCGAAGCGGACCGGCTGCCGCGCCTGGCGGCAGAGGTAGTCCGCGTCGACCCTCCATCCCTCGGGACGCAGAACGCCGTCGGCGCCGGTGATCAGCGGGGTGTGCAGCGGTCCGTACGCCACCTCCTGGGCGTGCGACCTGAAGTCGCGCAGCGCCGGCTCGACGGCGGCCGAGTGGAAGCCCCGGTCGACGGCCAGCGCCCGCCAGTCAAGCCCCTCCTGGTCGAGCAGCCGCCCCGCCTCCTCCACGGCCTGCGCTGAGCCGGAGATCACCTGGGCACGCGGCCCGTTGACCGCTGCCAGTTCGGCGCCGGCGGCCTGGGCGACACGGCCCACGAGGGCAACCTCGGCCCGGACCGCGAGCATCCCACCGGGTTCGCAGACCGTGTGCATCAGCCTGCCCCGCCAGGCGGTGAGCCGCAGTCCGTCCTCCAGGGTCAGGGCGCCGCCCGCGCACAGCGCCGCATATTCGCCGACGCTGTGACCGAACAGCAGCGCCGGGCGGATCCCGGCGGCGCGCCACACCTCGGCGAGCGCCAACTGGTGGGCGAACAGCGCCGCCTGGGCCGTCTCGGTGGGCCAGATGCCCCTGGCGGACGGGAACCGGGCCGCCTCCTGCGGGTCCGGGTCTCCCGCCTCGTCCAGGAGAAGCGGCAGCACAGTGCCGCCGAACTCCTTGGCGTAGAGCTCCTCGCACCGCTCGAGGACGCGCCGCGCCGCGGGATACCTCGCGTAGATGCCGCTCGCCATGCCGCGGCAGGCACTGCCCTGTCCGGCGAAGGCGAACGCGAGAGGGCCCAGGGGTCCGGGCGCCGCGGGCCGCTCCTCCAGCGCGCGGGCCAGCTCTCCGGCCGTCCCGCCGACGGCGGCGGCACGCGCCGGGGGGTGCGGCCTGCCCAGTGCCATGGTGACCGCGACGTCCGCGGCCCGGAGGTGGGGCCCCTCCCGCAGCCGGTCGCGCAGCCGGCCGGCCAGCTCGCCCAGTGCCTGTGCGTCGCGGGCCGCTACCGGCACGAGTACGGGCAGCTGGGCGGCGGCCGGAGGGGCGGCCGGCCGTGGCGGAGGTTCCTCCAGCACCACATGGGCGTTGGTCCCGCCGACGCCCAGGGCGCTGACTCCGGCCCGGCGCGGCACACCCTCCGCAGCCGGCCACGGCCGCTGCTCGGTACCCAGCACCAGCGGGCCGCCCTCCAGACGCAGTTCGGGATTGGGGCGCGTCAGGTGCAGCGTGGGCACGAGGGTGCGGTGGCGCAGCATCATGAGGGTCTTGATCAGACCGGCCATTCCCGCGCAGCTGTCCAGGTGCCCGATGCTCGGTTTCACCGAACCGACCGTGCAGAACCCGGTGTGCCCCCTGCCCTCGTCCAACGCCCGGCTGAGCGCCTGCAACTCCACCGGATCACCGAGCCGGGTACCTGTTCCGTGCGCCTCCACATACGAGAGGGTGTGCGCGGGGACGGCGGCCTTGCGCAGCGCCCGGCGTACGACCTCGACCTGCCCCGCCACTCCCGGCGCGCTGAACCCGACCTTGCCCGCGCCGTCGTTGTTGACCGCCGAGCCCAGGATCACCCCGTGCACGGTGTCGCCGTCAGCCAGCGCCCGGTCGAGCCTCTTGAGCAGGACCGCTGCCACACCGTTGCCGCCGACGGTGCCGTCGGCCTCCGCGTCGAAGGCCCGAAGGCGCCCGGTGGGCGACATGATCGACCCGGGATGGCTGCGGTAGCCCGTCTGCTGCGGCAGATGAACGGCCGCGGCACCCGCCAGCGCCAGATCCGCGTCGCCGGTCAGCAGCGACTGGACCGCGAGGTGCACGGCGACCAGCGAGGTGGAGCAGGCCGTCTGCACTCCGATGGCGGGGCCGGTGAGCCCCAGACGGTACGCCACGCGGGACGCCAGGAAGTCCGCCTGCTGCCCGACGGCGGCCTGCATGCCGGTGACCGGGTCCACGCTGCCGGGTGCGGCGGCGGCCGCCGAGGGCTGCTGCCGGCTCTGGTGGTCGTAGAGGTTCATACCCGAACCCGCGAACACCCCGGTCCTGGTGCCCGCTTGGCCCGCCGAATAGCCGCCGTCCTCGAGCGCCTGGTGGCAGCACTCCAGGAACAGGCGGTGTGCCGGGTGCGTGAGTCCGGTCTCCTTGGGGCTCATCCCGAAGAACTCCGCGTCGAACGCGTCGACATCCTCCAGGACTCCGCAGACGGGCACCAGATCGGGCGCACCGCGCTGCTGCGGGGAGAGTCCGGCCGCCGCCAACTCCTCCTCGCCGAACTCCACGACGCTGTCCACGCCGTCACGCAGGTTGGCCCAGAACTGTTCCACCGAGTCCGCTCCGGGGAAGCGCAGCGACAGCCCGATGACCGCGATGCGCTGATCGGCTTCCTCCTGCGGGCCGGCGCCGGTGTCCGCCGGCTCGGCACGGCTTTCGGCAACTCCGCTCAGATGCGCGGCGAGCGCCGCGGCCGTGGGGTGCTCGAAACACGCGGTCGGCGCGATCACCGTCGCGAACCGCCGCTCCAGGCGGACCCGCAGACGTACCAGGAGCACGGAGGTCAGGCCGAGTTCGTAGAACGGCACGCGCGCGTCCACCGGCCGTCCCAGCACGGCCGCGATCTCCTCCAGCACCGCCCGCGTCACTTCGCCGACGGGTCCCGCGCCGCCTTGCGGGGCGACGGCGGCGGCCGCGGGGAAGCCGCCGGCGGCCAGGCGGTCCCGCAGCTCGGCCCGGCGCACCTTCCCCGCCGGCGTCCTGGGGAATTCGCCCTGCGGGACGGGCAGGAGGTGGGCGGCGGTGAGACGCAGCCGGGTGAACAAGGCCGCCCCCACCTCGCGTGCGATGCGTGCGTCGTCGTCGGCCCCGCGGCTGACGAAGAACACCGCGAGCTCCTCGGTGCCGCCCTCCGCCCGCGGGATCCCGCAGGCGGCCACCTCGCCCTGCCGTACGCCCGCGACGACCGCAGCGGCCTTCTCCACCTCGTGGCAGTAGACGTTGTGCCCGTTCAGGATGATCACGTCCTTGCGCCGGCCCGTGATCACGACCTGTCCGCCGTCGAGAAAGGCCAGGTCACCGGTGTCCAGCCAGTCCCCGCCGGTGGGGAAGGCCGCCGCGTCCGCTTCCGCGTCGTTGACATAGCCGGGGGTGAGGCGGGCAGGCGAGTGCACCTGGAGCCGGCCGATCCTGTTCCCGGGTGCCGGCTCTCCCCGGTCGTCGACCAGGCGCAGCGTGACCCCGTGCGCGGGCGCCCCGGCCGCGACGAAGGTGACACATTCCTCCTCCGGCGTCTGCTCGCCGGCCCGCACAAGGTCGCCGCCCAGACTGCTCTTGAGAAGCCGGTGCACGGTGCCGGGCCGGTCGAGCCGGCCGTAGGTGACGGCCGTGACCGTCTCCGCCATCCCCCACACCGGGACGATGTGCCCCTTCCCGACCCCGTACGCGGCCGTCGCCTCGAGGAAGCCGCGCAGCACCGGCAGCACGATCTGCTCGCCCCCGCAGACAAGGGACTTGAGGCAGCCCAGATCCCAGCGGCCCGCAGAAGCTGTTGCCATACCCCGGCCGGGGGCCGGGCGCCCTGGTGCCGCCGCCTGCGGCTGCTCGGCGAGCGCGTCGGTGACGAGCTGGTAGGCGAAGGTCGGCGCCCAGCTGTGCTGCACCCGGTGCTCCTCCAGGAGGTCGAACCAGCGCAGCGGCTCGGCGAGGACCAGCTCGGTGGGGGCATGGACGTTGGAGCACTGGGCGAAGACCGCGAGCAGGTGGTAGAGGAGGAACGCGCCGCTGTGGTCGACCGGCAGCCAGTTCATCATCGTGTCGCCCGGCGCCACATCGAGGATTTGCCGGCTGCTCGCGGCGAAGTCCGCCAGCCCGGCGTGGGTCAGCTGCGCGCACTTGGGCACGCCGGTGCTGCCGGAGGAGAGCATCAGCAAGGCGACGTCGGACCCCTTCGGCTCGACGTGGTCGAGGTCGGGCAGCGCCCTCAGACAGGTCCGCGCTACCGCCACCCGCAGCCCAGGAGCACTCTGTGCCAGCGCCGCCGCCCCCTCCGCGTCGCTGAGCACCAGCGGACCGTCCAGCAACTCGCAGGCGTGCAACAGGCGTTCTTGGGCCGGGGAGCCGGGCGCCGGCCGCTCCGCGACGGCTACGGGCCTGGCACCACCGAGCACACAGGCCCAGAAGGCGGGAAAGAACTCCGCCAGCGGCAGCCCGCACAGCACCACCGCGTCACCGCTGCGCACCCCGTGCTCCCGCAGTCCAGCGAGTAACCGCTGTGCCTGGGAGAGGAGTTCGGGATACGGCAGCGTGGTCGTGGCACCGTCCGAAGCGACGCAGACGACAGCGCCGCCACAGACCGAGGCCCGCAGCAGCGCCTGCACGGCGTCACCCGGATCAGCCTCGGTCCAGGCCGGCTCGGGTCCTCGGCACAGGGCCTGCCCCCGTACACGTTCCATGTGTGTCCCACCTCTCTCGCGCGGGTTTGAACCGGAAGGGATTACCGACCGCCGAACGGTCTTGAGGAGTGCTCGGCCAACGGGCGGGGTGCATCGACGGCCCGCCGGCCGGCCGCCGACAGCAACAAGACCACCGCCCCGCACACCGCCGCACCGTGGAAGACGGACACGACGCTCAGGGCGGGCAGCACATCCAAAGCCGCCGCGGCGGCCACGGTGCCCACCGCGAACCCGGTGGTCTCCGCCGTGGCGGACAGCCCGAACAGCCGCCCGCGCTGCGCTTCGGGGGCCGCCTGCAGGCGCGAGATGTAGACGATCTCCGTCCAGCCGTCCGCGAATCCCGCCGCCCCCGCGGCCAACACCAGCAGGGGAGCGGGCAGTCCCGTGAACGCCGCAATGAAAGCGAGCGACATCGCGCACGTGCCCAGCGCGAACGCCCGCTCGCTCCACGCCCCTTCGCCTTTGCGGCGCTTGAGCACCAGGTGAGCGAGCACGGTGCCCACCGCCCACGCGACCCAGAACCGGGTCATGAACGCCGCTGGCTCACCGGGGGCACTGGAGTGCGCCACCACCGGCAGGGCGACGTTGTGCGAGGAGGACGCCAGGGCATCGATGCCTCTGAGCACGACCATGCCCAGCACCAGAGCGGGAACGCCCCTCACCGCCTGCCGCAGGACCCTCAGGCCCCCCTCGGAGCCCGGTGACGCCGGTGCTGCGCCGTCCTCGGTGTCCGTACGCGGCCGCAGCACCACCACCACGGCGGCGGACACCGCGAAGCTGGCGGCGTTGACGGCGAACGCGGTGGCGTAGCCGCCCATCCCGATGACCGGGGCCGCCGAGGCGAAACCGAGCACCGTGGCTATGGACCGCGCGGTGACCAGCAGTCCGTTCGCGCCGGCCCGCGCCTCGTGACCGACCAGGACCGGCACCGCGCTGCGCAGGGCGACGGTGAAGAGCGTGTTGCCCGCGCCCAGGACCATGACTGCGGCGCCGAGCAGCCACAGCGGCGTGCGGGCGGCGAAGAGCGCCAGAGCGGTCATCGCGCCGGCCTGCGCGACGTCCGTGCAGATCATCACCGTCCGGCGGGTCACCCTGGCCGACAGCGCACCGGAGGCCAGGCCCGCCAGGAGACCGGAGAAGAGCCGTAGAGCCATCACGGCGCCGACGCCTAACGCGGTGCCGGTGACCTCGTAGGAGAACAGGCTCAGCGCGATCAAGTTGAGATAGTTGCCGTAGCTGGAGACGGCGTACGCGGACGCGAGGGTACGGAACCGCCAGGTCACGCCCGCCATCGCCCTCCCTCGCCGATCAGCCCGACACGCCGCCGGTTCCTCCACGCCTGCGGAGCACCGCCGGCCGCGCCCCGGGGCCTTTGAGAAACCTAAGGCCACATCGCCCTCATCACCAGACACTCCAGCCACAGGAATTGCGCAGCTCAGATCGCCGCCGCCCTCCGCCGCCTCCGCGCCTGGCGGCGTCGGGCCGGGGTACGGCGGATGGGGCCGTCTCCGGAGCGTGGAGGGGAACCGCCGTGCGCGCGGGCAGTTCCCGGGACCGCTGCTCCTCGCGAGGGCCCTGGGCGTCCTCCGGGCGTCCTCAACCGGCCGGGGCCGATCCGGGTGCCGCACGGACGTGCGCGCGCTCGCCCTGCCTCCCGATGAGATCAGGTACTCCACGGGGCCAGCGCTGGTGGCCCCGAACCAGTGCGGGGTGCGCGTGTCGAACTCTGCGGCCTCCCCGGGCCTGAGGATGAGGTCGCGTTCCCCGGCGGAGCGCTCCGTTGAGGGCATAGACCCAGTCGTAGCCCTCGTGGGCCCCGCGCCCCGCCCCCTGCCCACCCGTCACCGAGAAGCTCCCGCCGAAAGGCAAGGAAGCATGCGCAAGATCGCACTCTTCGGGCCGCCCGCCACGGGGAAGACCACCCTGGCCAGACGGCTCTCCTGGAAACTCGGCTGTCCCCACACGGACCTCGACGACCTCCTGTTCACCCCTGACGGCTCGCTGCCCATGGAGGAGTTCCGCCGTCAGGCCGGGGAGATCACGCGGGGGGACGAATGGATCGTGGAGGGCAACTTCTCCCAGCTCGCGGACGTGGTCTGGCACCGCGCCGATGTCCTCGTGTGGCTCGACTTTCCGCTGCCGCTGATCGTGTACCGGATCCTCCGCCGCAGCCTGCGGCAGCTCGCCGGCCGCGAAGACAGCGCACAAGCCCGGCGGCTCACTTGGGGGAAGGCGTTCTTCAGCCGTCGGTCACTGCTGCGCACGGCCATCCGCAAGTACCGGAACAACCGGTCCCGCTACGTCCTGCAGGTGTCCGAGACGGCCGCCCGGGGCGTCGAGGTGGTCAGGCTCCGCAACCCGCGTGAAGTCCAGCGCTGGACCAAGGCGGCCGCGGGAACCCGCGCGTGAACGGCGGCCGCACCGCCTGACCGGGGGCCGCGACCGCAACCCTCCCGGCGGGGGCCCCGGACCGCTCCGGCGACTCGACCGGTGACGGCGGGGACCCTCGGCGCCGCCTGGAGGTCTGCTACAGGCCGAACTCCAGGTGCTCGATGTCCGTGAAGCGGACCTCCTCCAGGCTCCCGGCGCGGCGGCCGCCGTCCTGGAAGTAGGCCTCCTTGAGGGCTTCGGCCGCGATCTCCCGCAGACGGCCCTCGCTGGCGCCCTGCTCCTGTGCCTCGAAGAGGCGGCCGGCGTGACGGGGCGGCAGGGCCACGGTCAGGTGCCGGATCCGGTCCTCATCCGTCGACCCGATCGGCGCGACGTAGCCGAGCCGGGCCCGGGTGTCGATGACGATGCCGCCCGTGGCCGCCGCCGCCTCCTTGGCCTTCGCCCGGACCTGCGGCTGCCACCGCGCTTTCACCTCGCGCTCCAGGCGCGCGGCGAGGTCCGGACGGGGCTTTTTGATCTGGTCCTTCACGTACCGCTCGACGGTGCGCTGGGAGATCCGCAGCATCTGGGCAACCGCCTTCGTGCCCCTGTACTGCTTGACCAGGTACCGCATCTGCACGCCCGCGCTCTTCGGGACGGGGCGGGTGAACGCCTTCTGCACCGCCTGGTCCAGGCCGTCCCCGAACATGCTCATCGCCTGCCTACTCTCCGTTGTCCTGGCCGGTGACGGTGCCGTCCTTGATGTACCGGGCGAGGTTGAGCTCCGGGGCCTGGAACTGCTCCCGGACGCCCTCACCCCACAGGACGCTCTGGGTGCCCTCCCACTTCACGAGCCCCGGGTTCACCCCGAGCCTGAAGCCGCCCGGCAGCGGCCTGCCCTCCCGGTAGGGCAGAAAGTCCAGCGGCGAGGTGCCGTCGACCGCGTACACGGCGCAGTCGGAGAGGACCGCAACCGGGTACTGACCGGTGAACGCCGCGTGCTTGACGACCTTGCGGTGCATGTTGACCCGCGTGCGGGAGATGACCGCCGCGCGGATGTCCGGCCGCCACGTCGCACGGGACAGGGCGCGCCATGGCTCGCCCGGCCGCCAGCCCTCACCGCGCGGCCGCTCGCGCAGCTTGCCGAGCCCGCCCTTCACCGTCGCCTTGATCGCGGACACCACGGTCGCCAGCTGAGGGTCACGCTGCCGGTAGCCCTCCATCGCCGCCAGGAAGTCCTCCGGCGACAGGTCCGCGGCGACCCCGAGGTCGGCCATCGTGGCGAGGTAGGCGTCACGGAGCCGGTTGTACCAGCCGTCCAGGTAGCGGCCGTTCTCGTAGCGCACCCACGCCTCGATCGGGGCGACGTCGTAGCCCAGCTCGACGGCGTAGGCGACGGTCGGCGTCGCGTACCAGGCCGGGCCCTGCGGGCGCTCGCCCTTCGGCGTGAACGGACTGGGCAGCAGCGCGCCCTCCAGCCCCACCCATTCCTTCCCCGACCTCACGCGGGACAGGCCGACGTGGGACAGGTCCACCAGCCAGCTCCCCGGGAGCTTCGGGTCGAACGCCGGCGCCTGGACGTGCGTGGGCGCGCCGAGACCGACGATCAGGCCGTTCGCTCCGGCGGCGAAGGCCATGTTGACGTCGATGCCCACCAGGTGGCGGTGCAGGCATTCGTCATCGGTCAGCGGGCGCGCCCAGTCGTACGCCTCCTCGAAGAGCTTCTCCGCCGGGCCGCGGACGTGGAATCGCGGCAGGTCCGCCAGCAGCGGGTGCCCGTCCGGGGCTTCACACGGCGCGCAGTCCACCGGGTCCTTGCCCAGCGAGCCGGGGTTGTGCGCGGAGTGCCGCTTGCCGTCGGCGTCGGGCTCGGAGGCGCGGGTCGGCGGGTGCAGCGCGGTCATCAGCTCCAGGCCGGTCACGGCGGGGGAGCCGCGCGGTGTCATCACCCGGGACGCGTACGTGCCCAGCAGCCGGGCGAGTTCCGCCGCCGGAAGCTGCCCGGCCTCTCCCCAGTGGCGGGTGTCCAGCGCGTTCCACGCCGGGATGCACAGCTGCACGCAGGCCCGCTCCGAGCCGTGGGCGGGACGGTAGATCCGCGCCCACGGCCCGAACCCGCGCTTGGTGAGCTGCCATTGGGCGCGGACCAGCTGCTTGATGACCTTGTGGCCCTCGGGGAGGCGCCCGGCGAGCCGCTCCTCCTCGGTGAGGGCCGTTGGCAGGCCGTAGCGCTCCAGTGCGGCCCCGGTCAGCACGAGCAGCGGATCGGCGTCCTTGCCCGGCCCCGACAGCTTCGGCTGCCCGAGCCGCGCCTCGCGCAGCGTCCAGTCCACCAGGGCCGGAAGGGACTTGGCGGGCACGTCCAGGAGCAGGCCGCCGACACAGTACGCCCGCACCTGCCCGTCGGTGACGTCGATGACCGCCAGCGGACCGTTCTCGAAACGCGGGTCGGCGCCGCCCTGCGGGGTGTCGGCAGGCGCCGCCTTCCGAGCAGCCGGGCGGCGCGACGCCGACGACGGCCTGGTGGTGCGCACCCCGCGCGGCGCGGTCGCCGGAGCAGCGGCAACAGGTGTGGTGCGGGTGCTCTCGTGAGCGGCCATGGCCGCCGTCTCGGGTGCCGGACCTTGCGACAGAGCCTGCGCTCGGGCCGAGACGGGTGTGCTGGTGAACGCGGCCGGTGCCGCCACCGGTGCCGCCTGCGCGACCGCCTCCGCCGCCGAGGTCGCGGGGTAGAGCTCCGCGAGCTTCTCCAGCAGCCGCGCGTACGCCTCACGCTCCGGCGGGCGGGGCTCGGTCTTGCCGGATTCCCAGCCGCTGACCGTGGCCCGGCGCACCTTCAGCGCGGCGGCCACCTCGTCGATCGTCAGGCCATGCGCGGTACGCAGCCGCTTGCGCTCCTCCGGCGGCGGCAGCGCGGAGCGGGACGCGACCAGGGCGTCGACCGCGTCGAACAGCTCGGACATGGAGCACCTCCAGACCCAAGACCCTACTTCGACCGTACGAAACGCGTGCATCTACCGCACAAACTGCGTACGCAGCGTACGTACCGCAGCCGGCCGCCATCCCCGTACGCCGTGCCGTGCCGTGCCGTGCCGTGCCCCGGGCGGCAGGCGAACGCCACAGGCACACAACCGCCCCGCCGATCCGCCATGCCAGGCAGCACGTGGACGCCGCGCCGGTATCGCCGCGGCCGGTCGGCCGGTTGCCCGACCGGTCACGGCGACGGCCTGACCTCGGAGGGGAGCTCAGGCCGTCGGGTGGTGCGCGGGGGCTGTGTGTGGGACCGCGCCGATGGACGGGCGGTGCCCGTGCACCGGCAGGTCGCGGCCGTACCGGGGGCCCGGGGCACCGGCCGGGAGGGGGACGGTGGGAGGGCCCCGGAACCCCGACGGGGTTTGAAGGCGTCAGATCATCAGCAGCAGCCGCGTGTTCGGTATGAGCTTGCGGTTCACGCTGGTGCTCTGCACGAAGATCGTGAAGTCGTCGTTGTGGTCCGGCTTGAGGCGCACTTCCACGTCCGGCAGGCCGAGCAGAGCCCGGGCCTCGGGCCCCGTGTACACCCGGTCCGTCTTCTTCTCCAGCACCGCGATCTGCTTCTGCGCCTGGATCTTCTCCGACTTGCTCAGCTGGTAGAACGCACCACCGGTCCGGTAGGTGTGCCCGCATTCGATGACCCACTCCCGGATCGCCGCGTCACGAGCCACCGGGATCAGCTGGTACGCGGACGGATTCACCGGGGTGAGACCGGCCGCCTTGATGGTGTCCTTGTTGACGGCCTCCGCACCCGTGGAGAACACCGCCCGCGATCCCCGGATGCCCTGGGCGCGGCCCACCATGAAGTTCTCGGTGGCCTGCTGGATGACCTGCCCGGCCTCCTCCAGGCCCTGGGTGCTCGTGGCGTCCCAGATGGCGATGTTCTCCTTCGGGAAACCGCACTGCATGGCCTCGCGCTTGCCCACCTGGTCCGGCACGAGGACGGCCAGCGTCCAGTTGTCCTCCTGCGTCTGCATCATCGCGGCCACGGCCTTCACCAGCTCGCGCGGCTCCTTGGCAGGGGCATCCGGGCAGCGGTGACTCGCGTTCTCCTGCCCGTCGGTGAGCACGAACGTCAGGAAGCTGTGGTCGCCGTAGAGCTGAGCTGTCTGCGCCAGCTCCCGCTGCGACTTCAGCGCGGCCGCCAGCAGAGCCGTCATTCCACCGACCCGGTACAGCTGCTTCAACGACGGCATCCGCAGCACGTCCTTGTCGTAGACGACGCACTCCACCTTGTCGGCGAAGACGTACACCGTGACGCGGGTTTCCTGGTCCAGTTCCCTCGACCGGCGGGCAAGATAGGCGATCTGCTGGTCGGCGACCTCGACGACCTTGCGGCTCAGGTGCGACATGGACGTACTGGCATCCAGTACAAGAGCAACGTGATTGATGTAGTTCTGGCTTCCCGACATGAACAACTCCCCCTCTTTCCCGACTCGATGCCCCTACCGTCTCACCCACCACTGACAATCGATCTTGGCCCCCGGAGCGGATGAAGAGCCCACCCGACCAGCGGCGCAGCCGGGACGCAGCACGAGGCCGGGCACCGTCCCAGCCCGGGGGCCATGCGGCACAGGTGTGTCCGGCGAGCCCATCGATCGCCTGGCCCACGGCGACGGCGTGAGGAGCCGCGCACCGGCTGCGCGCAGGGTGACGCACGAAGTGTGGAGTGCGGATTCGGTGTCCTCGATGGCGGCTGCCATCAGCACGGTCGCGCCCCGGCACTCGGTCGTCCACGCGACGCAGTCGCGCAGCCACGAAACGAGGGCGTCTTCGGGCGAGCTCGACGTCTCGAGCTCGCCCGCCCTTGCCGCCAGCTCGTCGAAGCTCGTGCGGAGCAGGGCATCGAGGAGCGCCTCGCGTGTCGGGAAGTGACGCGGCAGCGTCGCGAGCCCGACATCGGCTTCGCCGTGAACGCGACGCCCACGGCCCGTGCTACTGCGGGAAGCCTGCGGCCAGGGGCAGTTCGCGGGCCCGGGACGCGTTGATGCCGGACCGGCCGCCGGGCAGCAGCACGGTGGAGCCGGTGGTGCCGGCAACCAGCAGATCGGCGTCGCCGTCCCGGTCCAGGTCACGGAGCCGGACATGCGCGCCGAAGCCCTCGTGCTCCACGGCCGGGCCCGGCACTCCCGCTGACCGCCGGGTGAACCAGCGCGATCCCGAGCCGGTCAGGCCTCTCTTTCCGCCGCGCAGGATGTGCACACCGCCCGCCCGCTCGGCCGCCCCGGCCTTCTCGCCGGGAACACCGACCGCAAGGTCCGGGTAGCCGTCACGGTTGGTGTCACCGGCGGAGAGGTCCCGGCCGAAGTAGTCGTCGGCGGTCGCGGCGGTGGCGACACCCGGGGTGGACTGGGAGATCCGGCGGGGTACGGCGGACCCGCGCGGTCCGCCGGGCAGTACCAGCACGGACCCCGCGTAACGCTGGTGAAGAGCCTCACGGAAGGCCAGATCGCCGTAGCCGTTCCGGTCGAAATCCGCGATGACGCCCGTGACCTGGTAGTTGAACTTGTCGCTGTACGTGGTGAGTTCGCCCGGCTTGATGGTCGGACCGCCGCGCAGGAGCCAGGCGCCGGAGTTCACCGGCTCGACGTGCTCGACGCCGTGGCCGAGCACGTACAGGTCCGTGATCTTGTCCTTGGTGACCTTCCCCGCGACGAGAGCGGTCGGCTGGAAGGCCCCCGGCTCGCCGGGGAAGTGCTCGGTGACCTTTCCGCTGGTGCCCGATGTGGAGAAGCCGCCCCGGTAGAGGAAGACGGACTCGTTCTCGGCCGCGGCCAGGTCCGTCTTCCCGTCACCGTCGAAGTCGCCTGCCGCCAGGGCGTGCCCGAAGGAACCGTGGTTGGTGCGCAGCCTGTGGGGGAGCTGGGTGGCGCTGGAGGACAGGCCGCTCCTCGAGCCCCAGACGAGGGTGACCGCGCCCCGGGAGAGCTTGCCGTCGACGTCCTCGGAGTGGTCGCCGACCGCCAGGTCTCCGTACCCGTCGCGGTTGAAGTCGCCGATCGCCAGGGCGTCGCCGAAGGCTTCGTAATCCCCGTGGTCGCGGCTCGGTGTGCCGGGGATGCCCGGGCTGTCCTGGTCGAAGCTCGCCGTCCGCTTACCGGGGCCCCTCGCGGTCCCGTAGGTCACGGTGACCCGGCCGCTGCCGCCGGAGGCGTAGTCACGGTGTCCGTCACCGTTGAAGTCGTCGCCGTACCGGGCCGCGGACGTGGCCGCGTGGACCGTCGTCGCGGGGAGGAGGGTCAGGCCGCCGCCTCCGAGGAGGACGGTGGCGGCCGTCACGAGGGCGATGCGGGGTCTCTGTCGCATGGGAGCGGCTCCTCAGCGGAGGGAATGGTGAGGAAGTGACATGTGACGGGGGAAAAGGGTTGTACGGCCGCCATGTCCGGGAACGGGACGTCGCACACCACCGCTGCGCAGCCGCCCTCCCGCCCTCCCGCCCACACCGGCACGAACACACCCACTGGAGCCGCCGCATGAGGCCGCCGGCGCGTACGGGCCGCCGCCACGGGCGCCCTTACCGCGGCGGACGTGGAGCCTGCCGAAGCGTCCCGATGAGTAGCTCTGGCCAGGTGGCGGGGCAGCTGCACGCGAAGTCGGCACCTTTGGCAGCCAGAGCGTCGAGTGTCGCTGAGCCGATTTGGGCGCTTGCTCTCGCCCTCGTCCCCGGCGGCCTCGGCCCTCAGTCTGAGCCGGAGGGCGTCAGCGGTTTGCTGAATGCGCGGTTGATTCTCGGGTCACGCCCCGTGCGGTAGGAGGGGACGGGCGTGTAGCCATGGGAGCGGTAGAGGGCCAGGGCGACCAGGTTGGCCGCCCCCCTCTCGAGCTGTATGCGGGTGACGTCGCGGAGTTGGGCATCGGTCTCAAGGTGGCGCAGTACGGTGCGGCCCAGGGTTTGCCCGCGGGCCGCCGGTGCGACGTACATGCCTTTGATCTCAGCCGTCTGCGGGACGACGAGCCGCCATCCGCCGCATGCCACGGGCCCTGTGGTGCGGTCATGGGCGATGAGGAAGAGCCCGTGGGGCGGGGCGAAATGGTGGGCCGGGTTGTCGGCCGGGTGGTCGGCGAAGCCGTACAGCTGCGTTTGCTCATCGTGGAGCCGTAGCAGCAGCTCCTGTGTCTGAGGGGCGTCGTAGCTGATCGGCTCCACTGTCCAGGTGTGGTGCCCGCAGCGGCGAGGGCACGTGGGGGAGCTCGTCACGCCGCTGATAGTGCCCGCACCTGCCGGCGCGGGGCCACGCGCGCCCGTCCGGCGTCAGGCCGAGTAGCCCTTCGGCGGGATCAGCGACGCCAGTTGGGAGAAGTTCAGCCAGTAGATCTGCCAGCCGTTGAAGGAGGCCGAGTCGGCGATCAGCACCGTGTTGTGGTCGGTGTCGTAGCCGATGACCGTGAAGTAGTGGTAGACGGTCTGGTCCGGCGGATAGCCGGGGGGCTGGTTGCCGGGAGGCGCGACGATGTTGGCGACGATCGCGTAGTTGTTGTCGATGTCGGCCACCACGTCCGACCACAGCAGGTCGATCTGGGCCTGGGTGGGCGGGTCGTTCGGCATCTCGCGGGTGAAGTACTGCCCGGCGTCGATACGGGAGTTGAGCACCCTCGTGACCTGGCTGATGTGGTCGGTACCGCCGGTGTGGGTGCCGAGCTCGGCAGCCAGGGTGCCCTGGCTGGGGGCCGCGACCCGGGCCGACAGGGCGCAGCGGGTGGCCGCCGGGCCGCACCAGTAGCCGGTCTCCTGGACCTGGTACTCGACCGAAAGGACGTGCTCGCCCTTGGCGTGCACCTCCTTGGTCCGCAGGGTCGGGAACGCGCTGCGGCGGCCGCCGACGATCTCGGTCTCGACCTGGATGCCGTTCGGGTGCGCCGGGTCCGGCGGCAGCGGGGCCACCTGACGGCCGCGGCCGTCCGCCGCACGTCCGTCCGCCGCGCGGGCGGTGCCGGTGGACAGGAGCGCGCCGGTGGCGCCGAGCCCGAGCGCGCCGGCGAAAGCTCTTCTTCGCATGTTCGGCTTCCTTCTGCTGTGGGGGAGGAAGTAAAGGCATGAGCATGCCATGACAGCAAGCCGCTGACGAGGGGGAGAGAACCAGCCATGCGTCTGTTCGGGGGATGCAGGGGCAGTTACGCCTCCAAGAGCGGCGTCTCCGTCGAACGGCGCCGCCCCGCCTGGTGCGGCGGATACGCCATCGAGCGGGCCTGGGCCACCGCCGACGCGGCGGGGCGCGGCCGCCAACTCCCCCTGCCCGGCGCTCTCCCGCGACCGGATCGCCACCCACCTGTGGCTGCCCACCGACCTCATCGACCTGCTGACCCGCCGCCTCGGCGTGGCCCGCAGCGGACCGTCTCCGACGAGCTCGCGCCCGCACCCGAGGCGCGTCCTGTCGCGCCGAGACGGCCCAGGCGCACCCGGAGCCCGCTGGCAGTGCCGTACAGGGCGTTCCCCACCTTGGCGGATCGCGACGCGTCCGCCGAGCGCGCAGCGGCCCTGTGGGGGCCGGGCCGCGCACCGGGCGACTTATGCGACTGCCGGGACCTTGGGGTCGTCCGTCGCGGCCGGGTAGTCGATGTATCCCTCCGCCCCTCCCCCGTACAGGTTCTCCGTCGGCGGCCCCGCGAGCGGGGTGCCGTTGGCCAGGCGGGCGGGCAGGTCCGGGTTCGTCATGAACAGGCGGCCGAGGGCGACCACGTCCGCGTGCCCGTCCCGCACCAGCTGCGCCCCCGCGCCGGGGCTGCTCGGCGTTGGACCGTTCGTGTTGGCGACGAGCGTTCCCGACCAGCGCGTCCGCAGGTCCGCGATGGCTCCGTACGCGCCGTTCTCCAGCACGTGCAGATAGGCCAGGCCCAGCGGGTCCAGTGCGTCGACCAGTGCACGGTACGTGGTGCGTGCGTCGGCCTCGGCGAGCTGGTTCTCGGCGTTGTCCGGCGAGATGCGCAGACCCACGCGGTCCGCGCCGACCTCGGTGACGACCGCCTCGACGACCTCCGTCGCGAACCGCAGACGGCCGGTGACCGAGCCGCCGTACTCGTCCGTGCGCAGGTTGGTGTTGTCGGCGATGAACTGCTGGATGAGGTAGCCGTTCGCGCCGTGGATCTCCACGCCGTCTAAGCCCGCCTCGATCGCACGCCGGGCTGCGGACGCGAAGTCCCTCACCGTCTGGGCGATTTCACCGGCCGTCAGCTCGCGCGGGGTCACGTGGCCGAGCAGCCCGTCCCGGGTGAAGATCTGCTTCCCCTCGATGGCGACGGCCGACGGGGCCACCGGCAGCTCGCCGTCCGGCAGCGTCAACGGGTGGGTCATCCGGCCCACGTGCCACAGCTGGGCGAAGACCGTGCCGCCCTCGGCGTGCACCGCGTCCGTCACCTCTCGCCAGCCACGCGCCTGCGCGTCGGTCGCCAGACCGGGGATGCCGGGGCCGCCCTTGGCGAGCGCGTTGACGTACACGCCCTCCGTGATCAGCAGCCCGGCTCCGGCGCGCTGCCGGTAGTACGTCGCCGCGTGCGGGCTCGGCACCCCCGTCAGGTCGTCGGCCCGGCCCCGCGTCATCGGGGCCATCGCCACCCGGTTCGCCAGCTCCAGCCGCCCCGCCCGGTACGGCTCCAGCAACTCCCGCATTCCCACACCCTCTTCCGGTATTTCCGCGTCCCGCGCCCGTCCCGTCACGACCCCGGCGCTCATGCGGCGTTCCGGTCCAGCGCGATGACCTCGACCTCGATCTGCCAGTCGGGCTGGGCCAGCGAGACGACCTCGACGAGGGTGTCGGCGGGGTAGGGCTCGGCCAGGAACTCGCCGCGCAGCGTGATCACGTGCGGGAGGTTCGTCGCCATGTCCCGTACGAAGATGCCGACCTTGATCACGTCCGCGAAGGCCAGGCCGGTCGCCTCCAGCACCCGTCCGACGTTCCTGAACGCCTGCCGCCCCTGCGCCAGGAACCCGCCCTTGACGGTCGTCCCGTCCTCCTCGAAGCCCGCCTGTCCGGACACGTACACGAAGCCCCCGGCCCGGACGGCCTGCGATATCCGGTACGGCGCGTACCAGTCCGGCGTGGTCGCGATCTTCTCGATGCGCCCCACGGTGGTCGCGCTCTCATTGCTGGACATGCCTCTCCCCTGTTTCGGCGGGGGGCCCGGCACCGGGCCCCGCACGAGTGGCGTTACGAAACGTTCCGTAACGCCACGGAATCTAGAACATCCCGAGCGCCTTGTCAAAACGAAACGTAACGTCACGCGAGCGGTAGGGTGAGGCCCATGACCCCCGACCCGAACAGTGAACGGCGTAGCGAGCGCGCCCGCCGGGCGATCCTCGACGCGGCGTTCGACCTGGTGAGCCGCAAGGGCTTCGCGAAGGTGACCATCGAGGCCATCGCCGCCCAGGCCGGCGTGGGCAAGCCCACGATCTACCGTTGGTGGCGCTCCAAGGGCGCGGTGGTGCTGGAGGCGATGAACGAGGAGCTCGGCGACGACTTCGCCTTCCCCGACACCGGTGACATCGCCGCCGACCTCACGACCCAGATCACCGCGGTGAGCCAGCGGCTGATCACCGGCAGGATCAGCGAGGCCTACAAGGGCGTCATGGGCGAGGCCCAGAACGACCCCGCGCTGATGAGGGCGTTCCGCGAAACGATCCTCGAGCCCAGCATCGTGGAGTGCCGGGCCCGCCTGGATTCGGCCGTCGCCACCGGGCAGCTCCGCTCCGACGTGCCCACCGACGCGATGGTCGACCTCTTCTACGCGCCGATCCACTACCGGCACTTCCTGGGCTTCGGCGACGACGCAGTCAGGCGCAGCGCCGAACTCGTCCAGGACGTCCTGCTCGGCCTGCGGCCCCGGCCGGACGCGGGGTGAACGACCAGTGCCCGGCCGCTCGTTGAGGATGCTGTTGGCCAATCCGGGCCTGGGTGCCTCGCCCCGCCGCTGTGCGGCGGGGCGAAGTGCTGTCAGGGGGGCGGTGCGGGCTCGGGGTGTGCGGGTGAGCCAGGCGCCGATGCGGATGAGGTTGACGGCGGCGCCGGTGAGCTGTGCTGGAGGCTGGTCGGCAGCGGCTCATCCGGCGAGCACCCGCTGGACGGCCTCAACCGTGGCGACGCGGCGATGCTCTCCGATGATCTGCCAGCAGTCCCGGCGGTGCAGCCACCAGCCCGGACCCGCGGTGGGCATGCGCACGCGGGCCGGCACCCACTGCCTCCCGGCCACCGCACCGTCCGTCGGCACCGCTCGGCAGTCCTCGCGGGGATTGGGGTGACGTGCTCGGCCGAGACCGTGATCGCGGTCGGGGCCGCCGTCGGCCGAGTGTCGCCGTCCGCATTTTGTTCACGAGGACGTCCAGTTCCTGGCCGTCCTGCATGACGGCGCGCGCCCATGGCCCCGATCGCTCCCGCCATCCCTCAGCCGCCGTCACATTGTCCGACTGTGCTCCGCAGCCTGGGCGGGGCTGATGCTGTCCGTCCGTGCAGGCATCTGGCCATCACGCGAGGGGCGCACCAGAGCCGAGTGCCGGGCTACGGCCGGCTGAAGCGACCGCGTCGGGGAAGAGGGAAGGCCCCAACAGCCACCGTCCTTGCCGCATCCGGAGTAGCCGAGCCTGCGACCAGCGGCTTCGGGACTTCGGACAGGCGGATCACAGTGGCCCGCCAGCACTTGGCTGCCCGGTACCGGTCGGTCGGCGTGTCGTTAGTGATGGGGGTGGCTTCCCGCCTGCGCGTCGGTGGGGAGGCGTTGTCGCCCGCCGCGCTGCCTGGGGGCGGGGGTGCTGTCCGACGGCGTGGTTGAAGGGGAGGTCTGTGCATGATGAGCGATGAGACTTCGTGTGGTTCGTCTGAGTTGCGTGAGTCCTACGAGCTGTGCGAGGCGGTGACCAGGCAGTCCCATGCGCCGCTGTGGCGGGCAGCTGAACTGCTGCCTGCTCCGGTTCGCCCGCACATGCATGCCGTCAACGGCTTCGTTCTGCGGACTGATGCCATCGCCGACAGGGGCGGAACCGCAGCAGAACGTGAGCGGCGGCTTGCCCGTTGGCATTCCGCCACCCGCGAGGGGCTGCGTTCGGGGGGCAGCGGGCATCCGGTGCTGCAGGCGTTCGTGGACACGGTGTGGCGGTGGGATCTTGACCGTGCGGTGATCGAGGAGCTGCTGGGCGCTCTGGAGGCCGATTGCGTCAGTCCCCCTGTCTTCGAGACGTTCCAGGACCAGCGGCGATATCTGAGGGGGGTGACGGGTGCGAGCTTTGAGCTGTGGTCCCCGCTTGTGGGTTTGAGGGATCCGGAGGTGTTGGCGCTGACCTCTTTGCTGGGCGAGGCGGGCCAGGCGGTGGACCAGTTCGAGGATATGCCGGAGGACCTCGCTGCCGGCCGGTGCTACCTGCCGCGCGCCGATCTGCGGGCACTGGGACTGGAGGTGATTGATCTTGTACGCGGTGAACGTCCCGGGGCGCTGGCGCAACTGGTGCGCATGCAACTCGGCCGCTGGAACGTCCTGCTGGAACAGGCGGCGTCGGTGACGGGAATGGCTGAGCGCGAGTACCAGCCGTTCTTGCACGTGCTGGTGCTGGGGGCCCATCTGCAGTTCGACGAGATCGCCCTCCGCAAGGAGCGGGTCTTCACCCAAGGTCTTGAGCCGCTGGTGTCTGCCGACGGGGCCTCCCGCCGCCCTGTATGGCCGCATGCGGAGGTGGATACGGTGCCGGAGCACGTCGCGGTCATCATGGACGGCAACCGACGATGGGCCTCGGAGCAGGGTCAGCCGGCCTCCTGGGGGCATCAGGCGGGTCAGTGGTCCGCGATGCGTCAGGTCAACGCCGCGCTGCGGCTGGGAGTGCGGCACCTGACTTTCTATGCGTTCTCCACCGAGAACTGGGCCCGTTCTCAGGACGAACTGGACGCGTTGTTCGAGATCATGGGCGATGCGATGGCCCGAGGGGGTGCGGAGTGGCTGCACGACCTGGGGGTGCGGGTGCGCTGGTGCGGGCGGCGTGACCGCATCGACCCGTCACTGGCCTCCGCGCTGACCATGCTGGAAAGCATGACGTCGAACAACGAGACGCTGACGCTGACCGTCTGCGTCGACTACGGCGGGCGCGAAGAACTGGTCGAGGCCGCCCGCGCACTGGCCGCCGAAGCGGCCACCGGAGCGATCCGGCCCGAGGACATCGGCCCCGCCGACCTGGACCGGAACATGTACGCACCCGGCCTCCCGGACGTCGATCTGCTGATCCGCACCTCCGGTGAACAGCGGATCAGCAACTTCCTGCCCTGGCATCTGACCTATGCCGAGATGGTCTTCGACCCGACCCCATGGCCCAGCTTCGGCCTGGAACAGCTACGGGAAGCAGTCACGGTCTACGCCGGCCGCCAGCGCCGCTTCGGCGGCACCCTCCCCGGACCCGCCCGGCCGACAAGCCGGCCCGTTCAGCGGAGCCGGCTTAAGCCCTCCTGAGCCCGGGCCCGGGTCCGGGCTCACTTCACGGCTTCGGCGGGGTGTACGTGCCGGCTACGGTCACATACCCCAGCACCGTGCCCTCGCCGAACGGAGACGTGCCGAACGTCGCGGTATACGCCTTGAGCATCTCGGGGGTGGCGTACAGCGGCACCTCACTGAGCCGGACCTTCAGGGGCTTGCCCACCGGAACCTTGTCGGTGGACAGTTTCCCCTTCTCCACACCGCACCGCAGGGCCGAGGTGTGTTCGACAGTGAGGCCGTTGACCTGGCACTTTCCCGACGCCAGTTCGTCCTTCAGAGCACCCTCCAGCTCGGTGAGCCGGACGTTGCCCAGCGGTGTGCGCACCGCGACTCCCCCGTCGAGAGCGCCGTTGCCCTTGGCCTTCGGCAGCTTCCTCAGCGAGGGGTCGCCTTTGCCGGAACGCACGGGAAACCGCACCGCCGGACCACCGGAAGACGTGACCATCACGGCCGGTGCCACGGCTTCCACCACCGCCTCCAGCCGGTCCAACTCGGCCTGGACCGGCTCGGACCACCGGACCTCGACCCAGCCGTCGGAGACCGTGCCGTACCTCTCATCCGCCGCGGACGCCGTCCCGGCGAACTGCGCCAGCAAGGGCGTGGCCAGAGCTGCACCCAGAACGTTCCGTCGTGTCGCACTCATCGATACGCACCGTCCTTCCGCGGGCCGTAGGGCACGACCCGAAAGGAATCCTTCAGGCACCTTGCTGCCTGGTCTGCGGACAGCCCGTAAACCACCCAAAAGGATGCAAGGAGCACTCATGTCGATGACGCGACACCTCACACGCCAAGGAGCGCCACCCCCACCCAGGACGATCACCACCCGTGACCACAGCTTGCCGACTGACGTGCGTCGCCCTTGCCGACTGCTCAGCGTCGTAGCCTCCTGGCCGGCCTCATCCAGAAGTTCCGGGGGATCGGAGGCAGCACTTTGGGCTGCCCGTTCGACTCCGAGATGTGAACACTCTCGTAGAGCGCGGGACAGGCTTGCTGGGGCCCGTCCTTGTGCAGTCCAGATTCTGGGCGGCGTTGTGTCTGCTCGCCGCTCTTACCACCACCGCCGCCGCGTTCCTGGCGGAAGGGCAACGCAGAGCCACCCTGATCGCGTTGGTACGCCACGCTCCTGGCGGCACGGTGGTGCTCCAGGAGCGGGGGCGAGGGGGCCCTGCCATGAAGGTGCATGTCGGAGCTCCATCAGAAGCGGATCAGGGGGAAACCGGTGTGACGCAACGTGGCCAGGAGAAGGTGCAACAGGTCTCCGCTTTATGGGAGCGGGAAGCGATCGGCTTGACCCGCTACGCCATGGTGCGGACCGGCGGGGACCAGGCCGCAGCCGAGGATCTCGTGCAGCAGACGTTCATGGCCGCCTTCGTGCAATGGGAGTCACCCGCCAACCTGGACGCGGAGGAGCGCCGCAACTGGCTCCGCAGTGTGTGCCGACGGAGGTGGATCGACGGCATCCGACGAGAGGTCCTCGGGGACCGGCTGCAGGCTGATGTGGAACGGCTGTACGCCCGCGTCGGTCCCGACCCGGCTCACGCGGTCATCGCCCGGGACGACCTGGACCGCTGCTGGCAGGTGATCCGTGAACTCCCGCCCCGGCGCAGGGAGGTCGCCCTGCTGTACTTCATCGAGCAGCAGTCCGAGCTGCGCATCGCAGAGATGCTGGGCATCCAGGCATCGGGAGTGCGCAAGCATGTGGCCAAGGCCCGGCAAGCACTGCGCGAGGCGGTAGGCGAGCTCTTGGACGCGGAATCAGTCGAGACGGCCACGTCGCGAGAGGGAGAGGGGGAGCAGACATGACGGACAACGAGCAGAGCCGCGCCATCGACACCGACATCCTGATCGGCAACATGCTGCACCAGACCGAAGCCGCCATGGACATCGATGAGCAGAGCCTGGCGCAGTGCAAGAACCGGCTGCTCGACTGGATGGCAGAGTCCACGCCGCCGGTCCCGCAACCCGATGACAACCCCGAGAGCCCGGTCGCTGCAGGCAAGCGGAACCGGAGCGAGCGCGCTCTGGAACGCCCGCTCAACGAAGCGGTCTTCCTGACCGTCGCGGAAGTGGCCTCCGTCATGCGGGTCTCCAAGATGACGGTCTACCGCCTGGTCCACTCCGGTCACCTCCCCGCGATCCGCGTCGGGCGGTCGTTCAGGGTCCCCGAGCAAGCAGTCCACGACTACCTGCGGGAGAGCTACATGGGACGCATCGGGTCCACCGATCGCCCGTGACGTGTGCTGCCGGGCGAAGGAGATCCGGTGAGGACACCTGACGAGCTGGATGAGTTTCGCTGGCGGTGGATGCTTCTCCGCCGCCCGAGGACCGAGAGGTTTTTCTGCTGCATGCAGCGACGAGGCCTGCAAATTTCCAGGATCTTCGCGTCTATGGCCGTGACGGAATATCCGATGCGCGGAAGGGAAGGTGTGCCACGAGTGCAAGCGGGGCGTCATCTCGAAGATCTCACTCTCCCCAGAAGTGCAGCGGCAAGGTCTCGCCACACTCCTCGTCGACAGGGCGCTCATGGACGGTCCCGGCTACCGCTGGACGACCAGCAGCCACTCTCCGGATGGCCGGGCGTTCTTCCGGGCGATGTCGGTACGCACCGGCGCCGAGTTCACGGCAGGAGCCCGAACATGCGAGCACATCCTGGCGAGCCGGCCCGGACACCACAAGCCGATATTGGACCGACGCCTCCATCCGCACGCCACTGGAGCTGCAAGGTAGAAAATGCCCGTCCGCTCTATACGCCAGACCCCGTAATCTGCCTGTATGGCCACCGCTGATCGCGAACTGCTCTCCCGGACCGCTCGCAACGCTGTCCGGGGACTGATGAGTGGTCTCGTGGCAGGGGCGATCGGCGAGTACTGGGAGAACGAGCACTTCGCCGCGGACCCTGACCTCACCCCCGGCGAGGGCGGGGTCCGCAAGCAGCTCTTCGACTCCTACGCCGCGTCCGTCGACTGGACCGACCACGACCATGTGGCCCGGGCCCTGCGGGTGTTCGAGAGCATGCTGCGCCGCCTCGACCGTGAGAGCCGAAAGTTCGGCGGTGACGGCTTGCCTGCCGACACGGTGGCGGAGCTGCGGGAGGCGTTTGCGCGGGACGGCTGCCGCTTGGACGACGAGCTGCGCCTGCACACCGCACGCGTCGCCCACCTGGTCGTGCACGCTGACGCCCTGTCCGAGGCGTCGGGCATCCAGGCCGAACTGGAGCGGGTGCGCAGGTTCGGGGCCGACTACCCCGACGACGCGATCGGCGCGGCCAAGCAGCTCATCGAGGCCACCGCCAAGCTCGTGCTGCTCAAGCGGGACCTCCCGGTCGACGAACGTCAGGACCTGCCCGCGCTGATCAAGCAGGCGCAGCAGGCCCTTCACCTCCACCCCGCGGCAGTGCCGCCGGCCCGCAATGGCGGCAGCCCGGACAACGCCGACAGCATCAAGCGCATCCTGGGCGCACTGACCTCGGCTGCCATCGGCGTCGCGGAACTGCGCAACAGGTACGGAACCGGCCACGGGCGGCTGGCCGCACCTACCGGACTCGGGCCCCGGCATGCCCGTTTCGCCGTCGGCACGGCCGCCACTTGGTGCGAGCTGATGCTCGACACCCTCGCCGACGCTGACGCCCCCTGGCGTAAGGCCTCCGCGACGGCCCCGCTCGCGTGCGGCACACTCACGACCTCGACATGAGCTCGCGCGAGCCAGCGACCCTGACAGGACGGAGTAGTCCCGTGGCACCGCAGCAGCTCACCGTGGTCACCCGCCAGCGCCTTCTCGACCTTCTGGTTGTCGAGAAGGTCTGGTGGTGGGGCGCTCTGGACGAGGTGAGGTTCCTGGAGCGCCTGTACGACCTGGATGCCCTCGAAGGCGATGGCTTCCGGCGCCTGACGGCCAGGGAGGACATTACTCAGCACTGCCTGAGCAATGACGACTGGCCGCCGGAATGGGTGTTCACCGACGACCGTTTCGGCCTCAACGGCGACTCTCCGCAACCGCTGCTCAGGTTCCTTATGGCGGACAGCTGCTCCATCCGCTCCGGGGACAGCGTCGCGGCCCTGCTCCGCTGATTCCCAATCCAGGCCCCCAGCTTGTGCTCCCGCTCCCCCTGGTCCTCGGCACCCGCAGGTGCCCCTCGCGTTCGAAGAACTGCTTGGCGGCCTCGTAATTCAGCGCCCACTTGTCGGCCTGCGTACGGCGCGGCTGCGGCTTCTCGTCCTCGGCCGCGGGTGTGATCCCGAGGACCTGCTCACACATCCATTGCCGTACGCCCGTGAGGTTGTCCCACCCGAGCCGACCGAGCGCACCCACCGGCCGAGGTCCTCGCCCTGGTGCATGACGTCGCCGGGCTCGGTCGGCAGCGTCCGAAGCCGGACCTGGCCCAGCTCGCCAGTGAGCCGGCCGACGTCCTCGCCACCGCGCAGGCCGCGGTCGACGCGCCCACCGGGTTGGGCACCATCGCCTCTTACGCGACCGAGGTGGCGCTGCCCGCGACAGGCGCTTGGTCCAACCCTGGCAAGGGCGGCGCCCAGGCGGACATCGTCATCACCTCGCCCTAGGACAGGGTGCCGCTGCTGTTCGTGGAGATCGACAACTGCTACGAGTCCGCGCAGGTCCTCGCCGCGTAGATCGACAAGTACATGCGGTTCTGCCAGCGGAAGGAAGGACACCGACGCCGAAGCGCCGACGAGCTAGTCGACGCGCTCGAGGCGGCGCAGCCGGACGCCTCCCCCGCAAGAGGTCCGATGCCGAGGCGGCGCGCGTCGCCTGCGGCTGATCAACACTTTTTCGTGGCACCGCCGGGGGCGACCGGAATTGGTCGCCCCCCCGGACGTGTGTGCACGGGATCGCGCCCAGCCGTTCGGCGACGGGAGCGAACGTTTCCCCGGCCCGCTCCGTCGTAGGAGTGATGTGGAGGAGGTACGGATGGCGCGATGGCGCAGAGCGGGGACGGCCGGGCGGGACGACGCCTCGCCCCTCACCGGGACGGAGAACGTGCGGCGGGTCCGTGCGGTGCTGGCGCTTGGCGGTGTGCCCTGGGACGAGGTCGAGGACGGAGTGCAGGAGGTCCGGCTGAAGTTGATCCAGACCCAGGCGGGCCTGGACGGGAAGGAGATCCGGAGCCCGGAGGCCTGGATGTCCGTGGTCGCCTCCCGGGTCGCGGCCGACTGGCACCGGGCGCGCATCCGCGACACCGGGCTGCGTGAGCGGTTGGCCACGCGCTGGGCGAAGTGGCCGCCCGACCACCCGCAGGAGGACCGCGACCTGGCGTTGACGGTGGCCAACGGCCTGGAGCAGCTGACACTGCTCCAGCGGCAGGTGGTGGCACTGCGCTTCTACGCGGACCTGCCAGTGCACGACATCGCCCGGCTGCTGGACGTGCCCGAAGGCACTGTGAAGAGCCGACTCAACTCCGCCGTGGCCGCCCTGCGGACGCGCATGCGCGACATGGAGGTGATCTGACCGTGACGGAGACGACGGACGCGGACGAGGAGCGGCTGCGCCGCGCGCTGACGCTGATCGGCGAGGAGGCCGGGCGCGGTGCCTCCGGGCCGCCGCCACGCCCCGTCTGGTGGCGTACCCCTGGCAGGATCACCGCTGCCCTGGTCACTGCGGCCGTGGTGGCGGCTGGCGTGCTGGCCGTCGGTCTCGGCATGGACAGCGGGGAGGACTCGGCGGATCCTGGCGCGGCAGGACAAGGCCAGACCAGAACCGAGGGCATCGCGTGTTCCCGGTTCATCGCCGAGGGGATTGTCGTGCGGGTGCGGGAAGCGGACACACCGGGCCGGATCATCCTCACCTTCGACGTGCAGGACCGGATCAAGCCGGCCCACGGGGAGGATCATGTTCGGCTCAATCTGTTCGACCCGGCCGAGGTGGACCCGCAAGACGCCTTCCGGCCCGGCGAACACATTCTTCTGATGGTCCAGCAGCGTCGGGACGAGAACCCCGCCGTCTTCCGGGGCGAGGAGCTCGATTTCCAGCGTTCGATGATCAAGCGGGATCTTCCCGAGGCCCGCAGGACCGAATGCCCGCCCTACTGGCGGGAGAACAGCACCATCACCCCACCGCCCGTACCGGGCGACGCGTGACGAGTCGGGGCCGCTGTCCGGGACGCCCCTGGCGTCACAGGTCTGGGGCCGGGGCACCGCCCGGCCTCCAGCTTCGACACGATGTCGTCCGCCTGCTCGTACCCTGAGAGGTGGTACTGCGTCGTGCTCGGGACTGGATGAACGACGTGATCGAACTGCTGCACCAAGAAGGGATGTTGACGCACGCGCAGCGCCTCCTGCGGGAGGCGCATACCGCAGTCGGTGACGTTCTGCGTCTTCTTCCGGCGCCGACGCGGCGCCCCGTGGCACCCGCCGGATCCGACTACCTGGAAGCAGTTGAAGAGCATCTCGCCGCCCCCGCCGCCGCACTCATCTACAGCGCACGCAGCCTTCAGCAGTTCATGAAGCAGGAACTCACCCCCTGCCTGTTGGAGGAGCAGGTTGCCGGCATGCCGGGGGTGGCGGAGATCGCTCAAGACGTCTTTGACGACTTGGAGCGGGCCCGGGCACGAGCCGCGACACTCGCGCGCGCCGTCGACGATGTCGAGCGGGCGAGCAACGATTTCTGCGGCATCGACCTGCACACCGCACAACTTGAGGGCGTGCTGCTGGAGGGCATCCGCTGGGACTGCTTGACCACATGGCCTCCGGAGTGGAAAGACCGGATCCGCCAGACTTCCACGCCCACCGACGAAGGACAGAGCCTGCTCGTAGGCGGAGTGAACCCGCACGACCGGGCCGTGCCCACCGATGTATGAGACGCCCCGCCCCCACAACCCGATGGCTGACCTGAGGCCGGTCCCGCCTTCGCCAGCGCGGAGCTCGAAAGGCCGGGCGAACCACCCTCCGGGCTGAGCATGCCTGCCGTCGCGGCCGTACCCGAAGCCCGGGTCAGGAGACCACAGCAGCGTCAACCCGACGGCCGCCGCACAGTCCGGCCGCCGCACCAACCCACGGGAGGACCGGCTCCGTCGAGATCGCCTCTACCCTCTGGCGCGCCCGTACGGGTGAACTGCCCTGCTTCGACGGGCCCGGGGTGCTGCTGCCGGTGTGTCGGCAGGTCTTGCCTCAGCAGCATCAGCTACAGCCCTCGGACTGGAGTAGTGGGCACGTCGACCTCGAGCGGGACGATCCACTGGTCGTCGCCCTTCGTGCAGTGGAACACCAACCGCATCGGTTTGTTGAGCCAGGTGTCGCGCCACCGGCTCTGCACGTCTTCGCCCTCCCACCAATGTGGAGCGCGGGTCAGCTCAAGGCTGAAGGGCCGGCCTCGTCCGACATGCAGCGGTACGGGAGCGACTTGGTGCCCGTCCACGTCCGCGCCATCCGAGCTGGGAGTGACCCCCACTGCGGGGAAGGGCCAGGGCCGGCTTGTCCTCACCTAGAGCCATCACCTGCAGGAGAGTGATACCGGGACGCACGGAGAAGACGGCCAGTCCCTTCCGTTTCGCGTCCCGGCTAGGTGGCCCAGTCAACTGCGGGGCCGGGTGTCCGAGCCGTAGTGCAGGATGAAGGTGCTGCGCTCCACGCGCCCACGGGGGTGCCAGGGCCGGGTCTGCTGCATCAAATGGGGGGTTCGTGTTCCAGCGCTATCTTCACCGTCACGATGACGTCAATGTGGTGCTGTCCGCGTTGAGGGACGACCCTCAGTGCCTGCCGATTCTGATCGCATGGGGTGCGGCCCTGCGCCGGGACGTGGCCTCGGCGTTGCGGGAGGTCATCGCGACCGGAGCGTGGCAGGGCGACGTGCGTGTCCGCAGCGCGGCGGCTCACTGGCGTGAGGAACCCCGCTTCGATGTCTTCCTTGAGCACGGGCTTGAGAAGCGGCGCGACCGTGGGCCCAAGTACGAGCACCTGGACGCTGCTCTGCTGACGTTTCCCGAGACCCGTGCCGCCCTGTATCGGGTGAGTGCGGCGGAATGCCCGCAGCACTGCCGCACGCGGGCCGGAACCTTCGCCGAGGACCGGCATGTGGAGGACTACCGGCAGGCGCTGTTCGGCTGGTACGCCGTCATCCAGCACGCGCATGCCTGTGTCGTGAGAGCGGCACGCTGGTTCGCCGACGCACAGCTGTCCGATCCCCGCCGGCCCGAAGCCTTCACCGACTGGATGACCGGAACCCGGCGGCGACACAGCAACAGTGCCGTTCAGGAGACGGAGCCGGCCACCCAGGAGGCTTTGCGGGAAATCATCCTGATGATGCACGCCTGGAGCCCGCACACCTTCGAAGCCATGGACGTGGCTTTCCAGAAGGCGGAGGGCGAAGACGCATCCCACGCCTGGGGCGCAGGCTTCGAGCCTGCGGGCCGTCACGAAGCCCAGGCGGCCGCGGAGGCACTCGCGAGCGTCCTGTCCCCACAGGAACGCCAGCAGGTCCGGGAAGTGATCAACGGGATCGAGAGCGACGACGAGGACCGCGATATGGAGCTCGCGAGGGACAGCACGCTGGTCTGCACCAGCGACCGGCACCGCACCTACGGCACCGACCTCGCTGAGCGCGAGGACTGTGCCACGGCCCGAGGCCGCGTGTTCGAGGAAGCCTCCCGGCCCTGGAGCGAGGGCGTCGACCGCAAGGCCGACGCTGCCCGGCTGGCCCGGTTCCTGCTCGGACCCCGTAACGACCGAATCCAGGCAGCCCTTGCCACGGCCCGGGCCGGTGTCGCCCGGGAGAGCACCGAGCCGGCGCCGCAGGTCTGGCACGACAACGCCGAACCTCTCCGGGAAGCCCGCGAAGCCGCAGGGCTCGATCTCCACGACGCCGCCCGCTACCTGGGCATCAAGCCCGCCACGTTGCAGCGCTTCGAGCAGGCGACGGGCAAGCTTCCTGGACGGCCGGTCTCCCTCGGCTACCTCCAGCTCCTCGCCCTGACCTGCAAGCAGGCAGGCCGCACCACTCCCGCCTGCATCCCGCAGACCATTTCCCAGCCGGTGATCTCACTGCCGACCACCCTGCCGTAGGTCACCGCCACACCTGCCCCGGCCCTACCACTCTGTGAGGAAACTCCGTGTTCGACGAGGTACATCACCGGCCCTGCGGGCGCCCCACCAAGTCCGGCGCTCCCTGCCGCGCGCAGTTCTCCGGACCGGGATTCGCCTGCAAGCTGCACACCACCGACCACGAGAAGGCCCTCGTGGAGGCATACGGGCAGGGCCTGGAGACCGGCCGGGCGAAGGAAAGAGCGTGGAGACAACGCGCAGAGGCCGCCCAGGTCGAACGCCTGGAGCGCCAGATACGAACCCTGCGGGAAGAGCTCGACGCCAAGAACCGCCGCTTCGATGTCGATGGCGACCAGGTCGTCACCGTCGACGGCTACGGATACCGATGTGGCGGACCCGGCACGCTCGAAGTCGGAGACCGGGTGCTCCTGCCGGAAAACTATGTCAGCGCCCTGCGGCACAGCTCGGGCCCCTTCCCCGGGACCGTGACCGAACTGGGCACCACCTACACCGGGACCCTCAGCAGGATCATCTCCCGAGCCCCCGCCACCCCACGGCAGACCGGCTGAAACCACCAGCCCACGCCACCGGCATCCGAACCGACCAGCGGAGGTCCTGCTGAAACGCGAGCGCGCCACCACACTCCTGAACGACATGCTTGACCGGCTGGAAGAGGGAGCCTGGCCGCTGGACCTCATCGACGAGATCCTCGTCTTCGGCTCCTACGCACGCGGCGCACTGAACCCCTCGGATGTCGACCTGGTCGTGGAACACCGCCGCGACGACCGTCTCACCTCCGAATTCCTTCACGCCCTGTCCTACGGCCGTGACCCCTCCGCCTCGATGAAGCGCGCCTTGAAGGGCAACAGCCGCGGCCTGCAGATCCACTTTGGTGAACGCAAGACCCTCGAAGCGGAAGGGTTCGAGCTGACCTTGCTGTGGACACGGGGCGAGCTCGTCGATGCCGCCCGCACCCGGCTCGCCGCCATCACCCCCGACCCCGAGGCAGGCCGGGCCCCACGCGACCACATGATCGAAGCCTTCGACGGGGCCGGTTCGTGTGCGTGCTGGGCGAGGCCGGGGTCGGCAAGACCTTCGCCGTCCACACCGCCGCACGCCGCCTTGGTGAGCTGCTGCCACTGGACTTCCGGGCCCTTCCGGCGCCAGCGGACCTGCGCGCCGCCCTCCACAAGGCACTGAAGCTCCGCGGTGAGGCGCCTGCCGACCCCGGGGCCGCCGACACGCTGATCCGCCGCACCCTGGCCCAGGGGCCGCGGATCGTCGTGGTCGAGGACGCCCACCGGTTGTCGGCGTCCTGCTTCGAGTACTTGCGTTTCCTCCACGACGACCTCCCCAAGGGCTGTGCGTGGTCCTGACCGCCCAGGCGCGCGGCGAACGCTCCTTGCGCGCCCAGCGGATGCTCGCTACCCGCACCGCCGGCTGGCCCTACATCTGGCCGCTCACCCGTGACCAGGTCCCGAAGGCGGTTCCCGCTTTGCACCCCGTGTGGCAGAGCGTCCCGCCCGACGACCTCAAGGCGCTGGACGCCCGTATCGCCGACGGCGCTCTGCGCCGCTGGGCCGTGCTCACCCACCACACCCAGCGGGCTCTGGCCGCCACCAAAGCGAGCACGCCCGATCCGGACCTGCTGCAGGCCGTGGCCGACCGGGTCGATGGCGGACGCCGCCCATGACCGCACCCACACTTCCCCCCGCCCCTGCCTCACGGGCCGCTACACCGCCGGCGGCCCCGGCGGCGCGGCCGGTGAGGCTGCTGGACGGCGACGACGACCACGCGGTACACCGAGCCGCCTACCAGTGGGCCGATCCCGCCTGCGGCCGGATCACCGTCGACCCCACCCCGCACACCACCAGCCCGGCCTACCTCGCGCTGGACGTACTGCGCGCCATGGGCCGCGACGGGTTCTCCCGACCCGAGGCCGAGCGGATGTCCACCGACCCCGCCTGGCGGGCGGTGACGTGCTGGACCCTGGCCACTGGCGTTGACGAGGTCATCGTGTTGCGCGCCCACCGCCTCACCACCGAGCGGCTGCGCCGCCTGGCCGCGTGGCGCGCGGACACTGGCATCCGCCTGACCCTCTTGGCCCACACCCTGGAGCCTGGCCGACTTCCAGCGCCTGCTCGAACACATCACAGCCGCCGGGCTGGTAGAGGTGGCGACCGTACGCGGCACGGCCGCTGTCTTCGGCGCGATCGGCCTGGCCGCCGCCCGCCCGCCGGTACGGCCCACCACCGCGTGATCACGCTCACCCGCTGCCCACGATGTCGCGCAGCTCGGTGGCCGCCTTCCGCGCGGACTGCTGGCGCCGCCAAAACGCCACCGACTTCGCCCACACCGACGGTCAGTACCGTGCTGGCTACGCCGCCGCCCGCACCTGGCTGGCCCGCCTGCCGGCCCAGCCACCCCGGCTGGAGGCAACCGAACCCGCCGCCAGCCCGGCCGGGCCCACCCCCTTCAGCTTGCAAGAGACCGAGGCATTGCGGCTGTTCCTGGCCCGCCTGACCGTCTCAAGTCCCAGCGTCCAGCACACCGTGGCCCGCGTTCGCGGCGCCCAGGCCGGCTTTCTTACCCGCTCGGTGCTGCTCAACGTGCCCGACGACCTCACCAGCCGCGCGGGCCCCGGCTTCACCACCGTGCCCCTCACCCCGCGCGTCGTGCACACGATCACCGTGCGCCTGCCCAACCCGCTGCGCGCCGCTGCTATCGCGGCCCTGTTGTGCACCGGCACCGACAAGTCGCTGCTGTCGATGACCCAGATAGCGAGCGTCGGCGATTCCGGCACCACCGTGGCCATCGACCGCGACTCGCGGATCAACATCGGCGAACCTCCCGGGCCCCGGCACGTGTACGCGATCCCGCCCCGCGCCCGCCCCCTGCTGCACGCTGCCGTCGATTTCCGCCGCCGCACCCCGCGTACTGCCGACAATCACGGCCTGTTCGCGAACTGCTTCGGCACCACGCCACGCCTCGAAGCCCTCATCACCGACGCCGGCCTCCCGATCCCCGCCCTGGCCAACCCCCATTCCGGGGATGACTGGCACACCGGCGCCCGCTGCTGGCACCTGCACACCACCACTCCGCCCGCCCCCGACGTCCTGCCCCGCCCTGTGGAGTTACGCCCGTGACCGACCAGACACCGCCGCCCGGCGGTACGTCCGCGGTCGCGTTCGACCTGAAGTTCTGGCGGACACGCGCTGCGGAGTGCCGGCTCACCGACGAGGACCTGACCGCGCTGACCGGCATCCCCACCGCCGACTGGGACAGCCACCTCACTCCGCACACCCTCCCCGCCGCGGCCCTGTTCGTCCTCGCCCGCGCCCTGAACACCTCCGCGGAATGCCTCCTGCGCCAGCCCGCACCGAACCGCCGTCCCGCCCCGAGGGCGGCCGACCACGCCACCGTGCTGCACGCCGCCCTGCTCGAAGCCGACCGCATCCACCCCGACGAACTGGCCTCCGCCCTGGAATGGACCCCGCACCGCCTCAAGCGCGCCGCCACCGCCCTGGCCACACACCTCGAGCAGCCCAGCAGCCCTCACCGGCTCGTCCACACCGACACCACCATCCACTTGACCTGCGTGCCCGACCTGCTAGCCCCCAAGCAGCGGCAGAACCTGCACAACTGCGGCCACACCGCCGCCTCCCTCGCCCCCGGCGAGGCCGCCGCCCTAACTCGCCTGCTGCACCACACCGCCCGCGGCCTTACCCCCGACCTGCCCGCCGAGCAGATCCCGCGTCTGGCCAACCGGCGTCTGCTCGCCCTCTCCGGCGAACAGCCGGCTGCCCACCCGGACGTGTTGTTCGCCCTCGGTCTGGCCGCCCGCCCCCTCACGGACGCAGAGACCGCCGCAGACGGCTGCGCGTCGGTGCCCGCTGACTCATCACCACCCAGGCCGCGATGATGCCGATGCCTCGTACGACCGCCGTGCCCGCCACCACCACCGGAGCGTGGAAGCTCACATGGTCACCCGGCCACACCAGCCCCGGCCTGCCCCTGCTCACCGTGGTGCACGATTCAAACGACGACTGCGCCTTCATGGCCGCCGCGCTGGCCGCTCACACCCCCGCGCGGGGTCGCATCACCGTCCACCCCACCCCGGTGGCGAGCGCTCCCGCCTCCCTGGCCCACGACCTGCTGCGCAGCATGGGTAAACACCTCGCGCCGGTAGGCAGCGCGGACGGCACCTACTGGAGTGGCAACACCGAGACCGCCTGGCGCGCGGTCGCCGCCTGGATATCCGCGCTGCGCATCGGTCATGTCGTCGTCACCCGGGCCCATCGCATCGGCTCCCGGCACTTCGAGCACCTCTTCGCCCTGCGAGAGCTCAACAAAATCCGGCTGACCCTGCTGTGCCACGGCCCGTTGCCGCCCGCTCTGGCCACCGCGCTCGCCGTCTCCCGCATGAAGCGGTGCACACCCTGGCCGCGACCCGCTGCGCCGTGGCCGCTCCCGCGCCTGCTCCACCGTCGGCCGCCGGCCGGTTCGCGTGGTGGGAGGCAAATGGGCAGTTCCCGCCAGACGAGGGCGAGCCGTGCTTCCTGCTGCCCACCCGCCGTACGCCCGGCCGCAGCCACATCGAGGCAGCGGCCCGCCGCCTGGGCCGCGCGGTGCTCCCGCTGCCCGCCGCCGACCACTTCCCGCCCGAGCCCGACGAGCCGACCGCGCTCCTCGCGCACCGACTGCACGCGCGCATCGCCCATCCCGTCCACGCTGCGGCGCTGGCGGTGCGGGTTTTCGCCGCCCAGACGGACCTCCCGGCCCGAACGGGCCGTGGCCGGGAGATGCGGACACCGTCCTGGGCAGAGGACTTGACCGAGGCAGCCTGCCACTTCGGGCAGCTGGAGGGGCGTGCGGACAACACTTCCACGCCCCACCTCAGGTCCTGGGACCACGCGGCTGTGACCGAAGCAGCCCACGCCTGCGGCCTGTATGAACACCGGGCACCGGGCCCGAAGCGGCACTTCGCCGCCCCCACCTCGCGTTCCGGGCGGCCAGCCGCCGTGCGTCCTGACGCGGGCGGCACACCAGCACCCGGCCGGGCAGCATGAGGCGCGCAGGAATCCAACCAACCGTGGGAAAACAGGAGTAGATGATGGCCGAGCCAGGTACATAACTCTTTGAAGCGATCCGCCGCGACCACCGCGGCGGCGACAGGCTGCCGAGGTCGCTGGCCGCCCGGTACGGTGTGTCCCGCCCAGACGGTCATGGAGGCGATCTCGACCGTGCTGCCGCTGCCGCATTCCCTCCCGACCGACGAGGAGCAGCTGGGCGAGGCCCGTTCAACTTCTGGATGCGCTGCTGGCCCAAGACCAGGCCAAGGCGCCTGCCGAACGCCGCTCGGCCTTCGAGCTGTATGAGGAACTGAGTCTTCGCACCAGCAGACTTCCGCTGTCCTACCGGTGGGTATGGGAGTACATCACCGATTGCCGTTCCCCGTACGCTTCCAACATTTCCCCGGAACCACACGAGCGAGCCTGGGCGGGCAACGTACCTTCCGACACGCCGAGCTTCGTCACCTACCTGATCACCAGTGCGGTGCGCGACCTGGCGGAGCTGAAGATCGAAGGGACGCTGCCGGCCGCCGATGGTGTCGAGCTCGGCATGGTCTCCCTCGGCAACGCCAGGGCCCGGATCAACCAGGCCCTGCACGAGTCCGCGCCGGCCGGACTCAGGACGGGCCTGTCCTGAGCGCCTTCACCGGCATCCCCGAAGACGACCTGGCAAAGCAGGTCGAGGACTACCACCGCCGCATGACCACCTGAGCAGCAGCCCCGCCCCGTCGCCTACCGACGGGCGGGGCTGTAGACCGACGGGTATGGGGGCTCGCGGTGGCCGCATTCCGGCGACGGCGGTGAAAGCGTTCCGGTCCTGCCGGGCGGTCGAAAGCCGGCCCCGCTGGACCGTCGTAGGCGCGGATGACCAGATGGCGGCCAGGGTGGGCGTCTTCCACACGCCGGCAGTGGGCCACCACTGCTCCCAGCGCACCACCACGGCCCGTGCCGAATCCCAGTAGCGCTCCGCTGTCGGCGTCGTGGATCCGGTAGTGGATGTCCTCGTTCGCGCTCGTGGCGTCTGCCAGCGGTTCGCCGTTCCAGGTATCGGTCACTGCTGGTTCCGTTCGTCGAGGCGGGTTGTTGTCGTCAGGCTGCATAGGTTGACCGACTGGCTGCCGATCAGTGCTGGCGGGTGACGAAGATTCGAGCACGTTCGTCGAGCTCGGCCGTGACCCGTACGCCGCGGGCCCGGTACGGAGGCTGGAGCGCAGGGAGCCGCAGACCGCTCGGCCGGCCGGCCGCGGGAGTGGCCTCGTCCTCGACCACGGTCCTGGCATGCGGCCGTCCGCAGCCCCGGTGTCACTCTCGGTGCCGCGTCAGAGCCTCTCGCACGGCGGTGATGGCGATGCGCTCCTGCTCCAGGCGCAGGTGCGGCCGGTAGGCGCCGGTCCGCAGATCCTGCTCGAGGTGGGCCTCCTCGGGGGTGAGGTGCGTCAGGCCGCCGCGTGCCTGGCTCTTCTCCTGGCCCCAGTGGGACTCGTGGGCGAGGAGGGTGGCGCGGTCCATGAGCAGTGACGTGGTGTGCGGGAAGCGTCCTCGGACCTGGTTGAGGATGGCGAAGCCATGGGTGTCGATGTCGCCCCAGTAACAGAGATCGACGTCGTCGAGCCAGGGCAGGTGACGCAGCAGGGCGGCGGCGTATCCGGAGCCGAGGATGGCGATGGCGTCGGGGACCGGCGGCAGCGAGAGGTAGGTGATCTCGTTCTCAAGGACGAAGACGGTGCGCACCCCGGGGGGCCAGTCGGCCAGTTCCTCGGCGCGGACGGTGAGTTCGCTGAAGGGCAGGGGAGAGGCGCCGAGGTAGCGCAGACGGACGTAGATGGGCTTGGTGCGGAAGCCGTACCGTGCGACTAGATCGCTCTTCGGTGCGCTGGCGTTGACGCGGCTTTCAGGGAGCACGCAGTCGAGAAGTTCGGCGAGGATACCTTTGTTGGTCTCGATGAACTTGGTGTCCACGCCAGGGGTGTCGATCTCGCGCAGGTAGACCGCCTCGGTGTCGTGGTCGCGGATCCAGCACGTGGTGTGCACGAGCCGGTGCCAGTCTGCGGCGTGGGCGAGGACCTTCATGGGGTGGTCGGTCATCCACCGTGCGATGCCGGGGTCCTGGCGTGAGGTCTGCTCGTGCAGGGTGCGGAAGTGGTCGACCTGGGTGGTGACGCGGAGCAGCGTCCAGAGGCGGTCGCGGCTGTCTACCCAGGCTCGGGCCGGGACGGTGTTCGACGGGGTGCCGTTGCGGCCTCCGATGGATTTGGTCTGGATGCGCAGATGGGGGTTCCGGTCGGGGGCCCAGCACTGGGCCCAGGCGAGTGCTTGCTCGTAGTACTGCAGGGCATCGGCCGCGGTCGGGCCCTTCAGCGACACTCCGATGGGTTCGAAGGGGTGTCCGCCTGCGGCAGCGGTGAGGTAGCGGCCGCTGGTCCACTTGCGGCGCAGGATTTTCACCACATGCTCGGGGCGGGTCCATTCTGTCGGGGTCACGACTGCTCCTTCGGGGGCTGGTTCGCCTGCTGGGCTGCTGCCTGCCTGTGGGCACGGAACTCCTCGATGGTGAGGTTGTTCAGGCGGGAGCGGGTCTTGTCGGGGCGGTCGACGTAGCCGACACGGGTGACGTGGGGCTCGATGACATGGAGTTTCTGGAGCGGGGTGACGACGAGGAGTTGCAGGCCCAGGCGCTGGAACAAGTCGAGGGCGAAGTGGGCGGAGGGGTCGTCACCGCGTCCGAAAGCTTCGTCGATGGTGACGAAGTGGAAGGTCTTGGGTTTGACGGTGGTGGGGTCGATGCGGAACTGGTAGGCGAGGGAAGCCGCGAGGATGGTGTAGGCGAGTTTTTCCTTCTGGCCGCCGGACTTGCCGCCGGAGTCGGAGTGGACCTCGTACTCGGCGTCGTCCTCGCGATTGAGCTCGCTGGCGGAGAAGACGAACCAGCGCCGCACGTCGGTGACCCGGGCGGTCCACTCCTTGTCGAAACGGGTGTGCTCCGGGCGGCCCTTGAAGCGGTCGAGGAGCGCCTTGACCTGGAGGAACTTCTCTTCGCTGTACGCATCATCGGCGTCATTCGAGAGCGCTTCGCTGGTACAGGCGCGCAGGTCGTGCTGGAACTCGCGGACCTCCTTGTTCGGCGTAGGGGCGGCGTTGAGCCGGATGTAGCGGCCCGGGTTGTAGTCGATGCCGGCCAGCGAGGTGTTGATCACGTGGATGCGCTCGCGGATCTGCAGCTCCTGAGCACCGAGATGGGCCTGGAAGGAAGCGATGTCACGGATGACGTTGGTGCGCAGGTACAGAAGGAACTGCTCCTCGAATCGGGGCAGGTCCTCGTCGGTGAGCCGACTGTGCAACGCGCGGTAGCCGCCGGCGGATTCGATGGTGTTGTCCAACTCGGCGGTGTGGACCGGGTACCTGCCGCGGAAGGCGGTCATCAGCCCTGCTGCCTGGCTGCCGGCGTGGCGCAGGGCGTCGTGGCGACTGCCGCTGCTGCGCAGCAGACGTGCTTCGGCATGGCGCTCGGCGTCGTCCAGCATCTCCAGGAGGCCGTCGCCGTCGGCTGCGGGCAGGAACTTCCTCAGGGCTTCCTCGTGCTCCGCCATGCCGTCGAGGTCGCACTTCGCGAGGAACGTGGTGGTCCTGCCCAGCAGGTCGGCGATGTGCTGGACGTCGCGGCGCAGGCCGCCCAGCTCCTCCTGCCCCGTGGTGAACGTCTTGCTGCTCTGTACGATCTCGTCCTCGGTCCGCCGGAGCTGCGCGGTGAGCTTGTCCAGACCGGCTTCTGCTTCCAGGGCGCTCTTCTGCTGCTCGAACTGCTCGATGTCCGCGACGGTGCTCTGCCAGTCGAGTTCCGCGTAGGTGTCGACGCTGGCCAGCAGGGTGAGGGCGGCACCGGTTCCGGTGCGGGCCTGCTGCTGCTTCTCGAGTTCCCTGGTGGCCGTGGTGATGTCGGCGCTTTCGCGGGTGAGGCAGGTGGCCTCGGCGAGGAGAGCGTCGAGCTTGGCCTGGTTGCTCCAGCCCAGCACCCAGCTGCGCCGGTCGTCGATGCGGTGGGTGTCGTTCTTCTCGTGGCGGCCTCCGCCGCCCTTGATAAGGCCCTGCCGGGTGACGGCGGGCCGGGTGGCGCGGGCGAATGCGTCCAGGTCTTCGGTGCACAGGTAGTCGGCACGCGAGCGCAGCCGCGCGGCGAGCCAGTCGCGGGCCCAGTTGTCGGATTTGAGCTGGAGTTTGCCGGTCAGCAGGGTGGAGTCGTCCGGCAGCGTGGTGATGGGTGTGTGGGCGGGGACCCGGTAGTAGACCAGTCTGAGGCCCAGGTGACGGCCGTTGACCCAGGCCGAGACGGTGTCGTAGTGGGCCTGTGGGACCAGCAGGGACAAGGCGAACCCGTGCAGTACGCGCTCGGCGGCGCCGGCCCACTCGGATTCGTCGTCGCGGACCTGGATCAGCTCGCCGGCGAACGGCAGGACCTCGTCGGAGACGCCCGTGGCGGTGGCGAGTTCGCGACGCAGGGCCAGCAGTTGGGCGGGGATGCTGGAGCGCTGCTGCTGCAGGCTGGTGATCTCGCGTCGCAGCGCATCGGTCGCGGTGGTGTTGTCGTGGCGCGCGATGGCGAGATCGTCGAGTTTCCCGCGGGCCTGCTGCTCTTGTTCCTCGGCCCGGGAACGGGCGGTGGAGATCTGGTCGGTCCGCTCGCGGAAGGAGGCGGCGTCGGTGACGGGATCCATGCCGGCCTGCGCGAGCCAGGCGCCGTACTCGGTGGCGCGCTTGCGGCGCCGTTCGCGTTCGCGGCCGAGTTCTTCGATCCGGCCGGTCAGGGAGATGAGCTTCTCCCCGCCTACGCCGTCGATACGGCGCCGCAGGCCGTCGGCCGTCCCGCGCAACTGCTCCAGCTGCCGTTCGCGAGTGGACTGCAGTTCCTCCAGTTCCGCCGTACCGGACATAAGCGCGGTGTGACGTCTCGTGAGGAGCCGATGGCGGTGCTGGGCGAAGAACGCGGGGATGGCACTGCGGCGCTTGTCCAGGGCGCGGATCTCCTCCTGGACGGTGTCGTACCGGTTGCAGGCCACCACGATCGGCGTCAGGTCCTCGATCATCCGACGGGCCCGGACGACTTCGTTGTGGCTGGCGGTGAGCGCGTCGAAGTGGGCAACAATCTTGTCGACGGCTGTCTTCGCGTCGAACGGCTCCAGCATCCGCTCGCGGACGAACTCGTCCAGGCTGCCCACGGCCTTCATCGACACCGTCTGGTGGAACAGGTCCAGGGCCTGCAGGCTGGGGATGCCCAGGCCTCTCAGCAGTGCCTTGCCGTACTGGGTGTATGTGCTGCCGTGGATAGTGGCCCCGCGCTGTTTCAGCTGCCGACGCAGGTCGGTGATGTCGGTGCCGAAGCCGGTGAAGTCGGTGTCGATGGACAGCGGTGCCTCGGCGGTGAGGTAGAACCGCTCGGGCTGCCCGGTGCTGGTCGGGGATGTCCAATAGAAGACCTGTGCGAGCGTGAGGTGGGCGCCGAGGGCGTAGTTGGTGAAGACGCCCAGGATCACGCTGTAGGAGGTGTGGTCGCGCAGTCCCACGGGGCGTGTGGTGTCGGAGGCCTCGACGCGCTCGTTCTTGTGATGGCCGAGGACGTAGGACCGCAGGTCGCGCTCCTTGGCATCGGCGCCCGCCGCCTTGTTGTAGGCGATCTTGTGGGCGGGCAGAAGCAGCGTGGTGAGCGCGTCCACCAGGGTGGACTTGCCCGATCCCACGCCCCCGGTGAGCAGGGTGCAGTGCCCGTCGATGGTGAAGGTGCAGGTGGTGCGGTGGAAGGTGCCCCAGTTGAGCACCTCTAGGCGGGCGAGCCTGTAACCGGGGCCGACGTCGAACCTGCCGGCAGGCTCTGCGGTCGTTGCCTGCCGTGGGATGAGCACTGCCGGGTCGGTGGTGAGGGTCATGTGTCGTCCTTGGCCGTGGTGGAGGCAGCGTCGCGGTAGGTGGCGAGGAGGTCGTTGAAGTCGTTGAGGGCCTGGGCGTCGACCAGGGCCTTGATGTGGCGGCGGACCTCGTAGGTGCTGGTCTGTTTCGTCTGGCGCAGTGCCTTGAGGTCGACGAGCTTCTTGATGTGGGCGTCGATCTGGTCGACGAGCTGAGCTTCGTTGCTGCGTGGTGGGAGGAAGCTGCGGATCATCTCGACCAGGTCGTCGCGGGTGAGTACCAGGCGCGGGTCGGCGGAGTCGGCGTCGCTGTCCGCGAGTCGTCCGCGCAGCAGGACGAGCATCAGGCTGACGGGGAACGAGAGCCGGTGGCGGGTGACCAGCCGCGGCACCGGGACGCCGTCGTCACGGGAATCGAGATCCTGCTGTCGGACGTAGGCGTAGCCCTCGGCGCGGTCGATGACGACATCGAGGCCGATCACGCTGAGGTAGTCGCCGATTGCCGCCTGATGGCTGATGATCTGCTCCCAGACGGCAGGTGCATCGCTCTGATAAAGTACGCCCGCTTTCAGCAGGTGGACCACGGGGACGGTCAGGGCGTCGCTCATTCCTGCTCCGCCTTTCCGGCGGTGGTGCCGCCTTCGTCGCGTACGAACGTCACGTGTGGCACTCTCGCCTGCGTGTGCCCGGGCACATGGACGCGCGGATAGACCAGGAGGTCGGTGCGGTCCGGGTCCACGATCATGTCCAGGCCGGGGTGCTCCACCTGGAAGTAGGCGAGCAGTTCCGCGAGCCCCAGGGTCAGCGGGTGGTCGTCGACGATGGCGGCCAGGTTCGCCTGGCCGCTCGGGCTCGCGGTGACCGCCTCCAGAACATGACCGGTCAGCGCCTCGGTGTCGACGTGGACGCCGGAGAAGAGCTCGGAGATGTCCACCTCCGCGTCGTCGGATTCCTCCACTGCGGCGGTGTCCAGCTCGATGCGTTCGACCGGCATGTACAGCCGTCGCTCCATCGGCAGCGTCAGATGTGGCTGAGGGACGTCCAGCGCCATGCCGGGCAGGTCGGCCTGGCCTTCCAGGACGGTGACGTGACGCTGGATGGAGCGCATCAGCGCCAGTACACGGCGGTCCTCTGCTCGGCTGCGGTCGACTAGGAAGCGGCGCAGCTGCTCGGTCAGCTGCCGGACCGTGTCCTGGGTGTTCTCGGCCGCCTCCAGCCAGGCGAAGGGGATCTTCAGCAAGCTCTGGTTGGCCCTGCCTCCCAACTGCTGCAACCGGTTGACCTGCTGCAGCAGCTCCCGCAGTTCCTGCTGGCGGCGGGGGGAGAGGAGGTAGTCGAAGAACGCCTGGAAGCTCTGTCCCTGATCGGACCGGGCGATCTCGTCACGGTCCAGCAGGAACGAGGCCAGTTGCTCCCCCTTCCCGCCCTCGGCGGTGGCGACCTGGTGGCGCAGACGTACGTCCAGTTCCCGAAGATTGGCCTCCACTTCGCGGAAGTCCCGCAGGAGTTCGCCCGCGGTGCTCTCCACCTGCTGGTAGCGGTCCAGCAGCGCGAGCGGGGACAGCATGTCGACCTCACCGGCGCGCAGCCGCGCGATCTGGGCGTCGATCGCATCCCGCTCCCGGCGCAGTTCATCGATGCGTGTCTGCGGATCGGTCTCCGTTCCGAACGCCATCTGCCGCAGGAGCGCGACGATGGTGTTCAGGCGAGACTCGGTTCCGATGAACGAACGTGCGGGCAGGTCCCGCACCCAGGCCACGGCCTTCTCGAGGGCCGCAGTCGCGTCGAAATGCGCCTCGTCCTCCCCAGGTGGGTAGTACTTGCGCAGCCAGCTGTTCTTCGTCCACTCCGCCAGATAGGCGCCGGCGGACCGGGGAAACGATCCGGGCTTTTCCTCGTTGAGGAGGTAGAGCCGGTCGTCCAGCCGGGACTCCAGTACGGTTTCCGGCACACCGCGCGCGTTCTCGTCGACGAACACTGTGCCGCAGAACGACAGCACCAAGGCGGCGTTGTCCGCGCGCAGCAGTACCCATGCCGGGTGGCTGGTGAGAGCCGTGACCTGATCGAATTGCATGCAACCCCCCGATCGCACCCCTGCGGTTTCCGTATCCGCCCGGATGGAGCGGATACGGAAACCTTAAAGACGAGCACTGACAAAAGCCGGAAAATGGAACAACTATGCGAATTTGATCGAGATGCCGGGCATCGGGCGGCAGCACCGTGTGGGATCAGGCGGCGACGCGGTGCTGGGCAAGCTTGTCCAGCATGATCTGGTTGGCTTCCCAGCCGTCCGGGAACTTGGCGCGCACGGACAGATGCACCGGGTCGGTCGAGGGGTGGCTGTCCAGAAGATCGGCGATGCCCTCGCGGGCGACGACGATGCACGCCTGCCGGTGACGGGAGGCGAGCACGCACAGCCGCCCGGCCTCCAGATGGAAGGCCGTGGCGTCCCGGCGGCCGGACAACGGGTGCACGACGATGACGACTTCGAACTCGCGGCCCTGCAGCCGGTTCGCGGTGTCCACCGCCACGCCCGGCGCGCCCGGGCTGCCTGTCCGGGCGAGCGCGGCCCTGACCAGGTCAGCCTGGTCGCGGTGGGCGACGCCGATGGCGATGTCGCCGGGTTCCAGGGGCCGGCCGCCATGGTGGCGCTCGCAGGTGGCGACCGCTCCGCGGTCCAGCAGCCGGCCGGCGAGGTCGGCGGCGGTCTGGAGGGTCTCGGTGTCGGTGCGCGGGACGTGCCGGCGGCGCAGTTCGTGCAGGGCCCAGCCGGTGGTGAACGCCTGCGCGAGGGTCTCGTCCAGGTCGGTGCGGGCGAACCCGGCGGTGCGGAACTCCAGGGCGCGTGTGTCTTCACCGGTTCCGGCGGTGAAGTGGGTGAAAGGGTAGAACGCTCGGGAGATGGTCGGTGCGGCCGAGGACGGCAGGCGCCAGGACACCGGCAGCCGATGCACGGGAATGTTCTGGTTGTGCTCCAGCATCACGCTGACACCGTTCTGAGTGGGGTCGTGCGGCAACCCGATCCAGCGCTCGGTACCGACGATCGTGAACGGGTCCAACTGGCCGGGATCGCCGACGAACAGGCCCCGATCGAAGCGTTCGACGATCTGCAACAGCATGTCCGAACGCATCTGGTAGGCCTCATCCAGGATCGCCCAGCCGAACGTGGCGTCGCGGACGGTGGCCCACTTCGCGGCGGTCGCGACGATGATCCGGCAGCCGGCCAGGTCGGCCAGGGTGCGGCCGACGGTGGTGTTCGTCAGGGCACCCAGGGCCGGAGATGGGGTGTAGCCGGTGGCACTCAACCGTCCGACGGCGATGCCGGGATGCTCCCTGGCCAGACGCACGACCAGGTCGTCGACCTGGTTGTTGGTCTGGGCGACGATGATCGGGCGCTCGCCGCCTTCGGTGAGTTCCTGGGCGGCGCGGACCACCAGGGTGCTCTTGCCGGCGCCCGGCGGGGAGTCGACGACCACGGCCCTATGACGCCCATCGGCCATGTTCGCGAGGATCGCCTCGGTGGCAGCGGCAGCGGCCGTCGCAGGGTCGGGCACGGCCGGTTCGGGTGTCGTGCCGGTGTCATTCCTCATTGCCCCACTCCTCTGCTGCGGCGTCCTCGGGAACGGCTGAATCGGTGCCGACCTCGTCGGCTGCACTGTGTGTCCACGGGGCGGCGTCGGAGGCCGGGAACTGCGGTGCCGGGCGCCACCCCGGATCGGGCAGGTAGGCGACGTACTGGCCCGGCTCCGGCACGGTGCCCTGCTTCGGGACGCGGCCGCGCCCCATGCCGCCGGTGATCTCCACCGTGACCCGTGCGGTGTCGCCGTCGGGAAGGACCGAGACGATCACGGCTTTGTGGCCAGCCAGCATGGACGGGCTGATCAGCTTGGTATCGGCGGCCAGCCGCACGGGATCCTCGGTGCGGACGGTGACACGCGGCCGCGGCACCCGCCTGTTCTTGTCCGTGGTGACCGTCCGGCCGGGTTCAGCCTCCACGACCGTCCCGGAGAACGCCTCACCTGCGCTGCGCCGGTCGGCCAGCACGAAACGATCGTCGAACGCCATGTCGGACTCGAATTCGGCCAGCGCGCGCTCCAGAAAGCTCAGCCGCCGGGCCGCGCCGATCGCGGTGTCCCGCTTGCGCTGCGGAAGCCCGCCGGAGTCCCGGTAGTTGGAGTAGTCCGTGAAGGCCTTGCAGTCGCCCTCGAAGCGCTTGGCGGACCGCGGTGCCTCGGGAACGGAGCGCAGCAGTGATATGGCCTGCCACACCATGCGCCAGGTGGGCTGGATCTGTCCCGCGATCAGCTCCCGCAGCTCGGTCTCAGCTGCGGACAGCGCGTGCGGGTCGCCGAGCTTGTGGGCCGTGTCGAACTTTCTGATCGCCGGGGCCAGGTCGCGGTTGTCGAACTCGGGGGAGGTCGACGGGCCCGCCGGCGGGCACACGTCCGGGTTCTCCGCGTCGGCCATGGCCTGATCGACGCTCAAGCCCGACGGGGGAGCGATCCAGGCCATCAGGGAGGCGAGGTTCTGGTCCTCGAGCGTGCTCTGGCCAGTCGCCCAGTGCTCGGTGAGCATCCCGGTGACAGGCAGCAGCATGGAGGTGCCTGCCTGTTCGGCCTTGTCGACCAGGAACGTCAGCCACATGCCGAACTCCGGTACGACGTCCGGTACCGCGTAGGGACCGGACGTCGAACGGAAGCGGCACATGCGTCCCAGGTCGGCCAGGGCTTTGAGGCCGCCGGGGTTGGGCACCAGGATCTGAGGCGCGTCGGTGTACCGGGAGCGCTCGCCTTCCCCGCGGCGGTCTTGGCGGAAAGAGTCGATGTAGTCCATCACGATCCGGCCGAGGCCGGCGGCGAACGCGAACCGCTGGTCCCGGTTGCGGGGCTGGGCCACAACCAGCAGGGTCCCGTTCCTCTTGGCGGAGCCGACCATCGCGGCCAGGGGCGCCCCGGCCTCGCCGGCCATGGCCAGCGGGATGATCACCAGCGGCCGGGCGGACAGGTGCCGGTGGCGGAACTCGGTCAGGGGCACGGCTTGCATCGACTCCATCGCCTGCACGTGCGCCAGCGCCGACAGCGTGCTCATGCCGCACCCCCGAGGTCTTCCAGTTCTGCGCGCAGCCGTGCGGCGTGCCGCAGGGCCGCGGCCATCTCCATCTGATCCTCGCTCGGCGTCAGTTCTCCGCGAGCCAGCCCCATGACCATGGTCGTGGTGTCGATGCCGCCGAACTGATCGCGCACCACCGGCCCGAGGACATCCAGTGAGGCCTCAGCACGGGCGCGGGATCGGCAGTAGAACGCCATCTCGCAGTGGTTCAGGCAGTCCGGGCGGTACGTCACGAGGACCTGATCCAGCGCCTCGTTCAGCTCCTCGGCCGGGCGCCGGGGCCGGTCCTCCGAGTCCCGGGCGAGGTCGAAGGTGAGGTCCTCGGGCAGCAGATCCACCAGGTCCCCGACGCGCTCGATGCGGGACAGCTGACGCGTCAGGGCGGCCACCTGCTTGCGGGCGTCGACGAACGCCCCGGTCGGCCGGTTGGTGAAGTCCTTCGGCGCGACCAGCACGATCGTGTCGGAGACGGCCTCCTCACCGATGCCGGCCCGCCCGAGCAGGTCACGCAGCGCGATGATGTACGCGCTCGCCTGCGTGGTCGCCGCCCGTACCTGGGCGGGGGCGGCCTGCTCGTCGATGATCGGGAAGCTCTTGATCTCCACGACGTGGAAGCGTCCGTCGATGCGGAAGGCCACCAGGTCCGGTTCCAGGTACGCCTTGTGTCCGCCGATCTGCAGGCACAGCATCGGGTGGTCGAACAAGGTGCCGTCGCCCTCACCCCGGGCGGCCCGCAGCAGCACTTCCTCGGTGCGCTCATGGCGCTCCTTGGAACGGCCGTCACCGCCGACGTCGTTCAGGTCCTCGTACCCCACCTCCGGCAGCGTCAGCTCCAGGGTCTCGCGCAGGACGCGCAGGAGCTCCGCGCAGCCGTTGGCCTTCACCATCGCCTCGAAGGCGTTGCCGCGGGTGATGGCGAAGGAGGACTGGCCGAAGGCCGGGGGATGGCCGACATGTGTGGCGATCGCGGCCTTGTCGGAGCCAGAGGCGTCCAGCAAAGCCCGCAGCGTGCAACGCGGATTGTTCTCCAGGGCCGCCAGCGACCGGGCGTTGTAGTCCAGACGCTTCGCGGATCCGCGAAGTGCGGCGAGGCGGTCGTCGACTGGTTCTCTCACGGTCTCATAGATCCTTGCGGAGGATGAAAGGATGCGGGGAGATGGGAATCAGGCGCGGGCGGACCGCAGATGCGTCACGCCCCGCAGGGGCGCGCCGAACAACTGCTCATCGTCACTGAGGGACTTGCGGGCCCGCCGCGCGGCCGCCGCCCGGTTGGCACGGTCGGTTTCGGTATGCACGTCCAGCTCGGCCTGGGCGGCGCCGATCACCTGCTGCGCATCCAGCGCGCCCTCGTGACCGGAGGCGTTCTTCGGCATGGCGTCAGGGATGTTGACGGCGAAGCGCCACAGCAGCCGCAGGGCCTCCGGACTGGCCCCGTCCGCAGCGGACTCGGCGGAGGTGCGCACCGCTTTGGCGATGCGGATCGCGCCGCTGAGGAAGTCCACACGAGGGGACAGCGGGCCGATGACGCGCTGCTCCAGCGTCCAGGTGCTGATCGTGATCAGTGCCCGCACCGGGGTCAGCAGGTCGTGCGCCAGGGCCGGGCACAGGTAGTACGGCCGGGCTCCCGGGCTGGAGCGGTAGGAACGTTCCTCGTCCCGGCGCAGGCTGGAGAGCTTGGACGTGGACAGCTCTCCCGGGAAGAACGCCTCGTGCACGTCGACGATCAGCTTGGGCGCGGCCGGGACCCCGAGGAGCATCAGGGCGCGGTGGACGTGTTCGCGTGCCGGGAGCTGCGATCCCCGGGCGGCCGGAGCAGCTTGCGGCGCTTGGCGGGGCGGGGCGGCCGCCGGTTCACCGGCGTCGACGAGGGCGTCCCAGGCCCGCTCGGCGCGGCGCAGCTGCATTCGCAGCTCGCCGGCCCGTTCGGTATCACCGGCGGCGGCTGCGTCGCGGATCGCGCGGCGCAGGGTGCCGATGCTCTTCTCCAGGGCGTCCAGCGGATCACTCATGCACCAGACGGTACCAGAGTTCCAGAGTTTTCCAGACTCTTCCTGTAATTCGGGGTACAGTCAGCGTCACCGCACCTCCGGCCGCGACGGCGCAACCCGCGCCGCCCCGCAGGCCGTTCCTCTGGAGGCACCCGTGACGGGACGCGTATTCCACACCTCCGACTGGCACCTCGGCCGCCAGATCGGCCGCCATCGACGTGACAGCGAGGTCGACGCCGTCCTGGACGAAATCATTGCCATCGCCGAGGACTACGCCCCCGACCTGATCGTGCACAGTGGCGACCTCTTCGACAGCCCCCGCCCCAGCCTGGACGACATGCGCCGCGCGGCACAGGCACTGCGCCGCCTCGGCGCAATCGCGCCCGTGGTCGTCGTTGCCGGCAACCACGACACCACTCACGTCCTGACGTTCCTGGAGTACGTCCTCAATGACATGGGCGCCCGCGAAGAAGACCAGACCCGGGTCCGCTTCGCCACCGACGCCCGCCCCGACAGACTGCTCCTCGCCGAATACCCGACCAGGAACGGGGAGCTCACCCTGCGCATCGGCGCATTGTCCTACCTGCACCCCAACCGCTTCACCTACGACTTCGCCGACCCCGCCCTGACCACCGCGACCTACGCCGAACGGATGCGCACCGTCCAAGCTGAGGTCTACCGCCGCCTGACCGCCGACCGAGGCCCCCGGGACGTCCTCGTCTACGCCGCCCACCTGTTCATCGAAGGAGCCCTCCCGTCCTACTCGGAGCGGCGGATCTCCCTGAGCGCCGAGTACGCGGCCGCAGCCACCGACCTGCCCGATGTCGCCTACGGCGCCCTCGGCCACATCCACAAACCCCAGCCCGTCGGCCGTTCCGGATTCCCCGCCTACTACGCCGGCAGCCCCCTGCAGATGGACTTTGGCGAGACCGGCGACACCAAGAGCGTCGTACTCGCCGAGATCGGGCCGGACACCAATCCCCGCATCGAACTCGAACCGCTCACCGCAGGCCGCCGCCTGGTACGCCTCGAAGGAACCCTGGAACAGATCGCCCACCGCGCCGCCCGCGTGGGGGACGCCTGGGTGAAAGCGGTGGTGAACGTCGACGCCTTCGACCCGTCCCTGCCCGCCACCCTCGCCAAGATGCTGCCCCAGGCGACGCTCGTCGACATCGACGAGCGCCGTACTGGCACAGCCCACCGCGTGCTGGACCGGCAGACCGCCACCACCGAACTGCCCGACATCGACGACCTGCTGCACGACTACCTCGCCGACCGCGGCACAGGCGGCCCGGCCCTGGACCGCGCCATGGCCGCCTTCGCCCACCTGCGAGCCGAACCCGACCCCGAGGACCCCGCACCGTGCTGCGAGGAGACGCTGCTGACCGCGGCCATCGCCGGCCAGCCCCTCGACACCCTTGACCGCTCCAGCCTGCTGACCGGCATCGACACCACCGACGCGGAGACGACGCGATGAAACCGATGACACTCACCCTCACCGGATTCCGCAGCTACCCCGCCCAGGCCACCGTCGACTTCACCGGCAAGAGCCTCGTCGCGGTCCTCGGCGACACAGGCGCTGGCAAGAGCAGCCTGCTCGACGCCATCGCCTTCGCCCTGTTCCGCAAAAGCTCCTGGGACGCCAAGGAACCACGGCAACTCATCGCCGACGGCGCACAGGCCATGAGCGTCGAACTCACCTTCGTACACGACGGGCAGAACTGGCGTGTCCACCGCACCATGCACGCCACCAATCCGAACGCGGGCCGGCACCACCTGAAGAACCTGGACACCGGTGAGGAGACCGACGGCGCCACGGCCGTCGACAACCGCATCAAGACGGTGCTGCAGATGAGCTATGACACCTTCCTGAGGGTCGGGCTGCTCCCGCAGGGCAAGTTCGACCAGCTCCTCACCGCCGCTCCCAAGGAGCGCAGCGAACGGCTCCGTGAGCTGTTCGGTGCCGAATCACTGGAAGCAGTGCGGAACCTGGCCGCCCGCCACGGCCGCACGCTCCAGCAACTCCTGGGCGATGCGAAAGCCAAACGGGCCCCCATGCCGGACAACCCGCGGGAGACGGCCGCCACAGCCGGAGCGGCCGCCGACACGGCCACAGCCCAGGCCGAACGCCTGAACACCGCCGTCATCCGCATCACGGCACTGCATAAAGAGGTCTCGCAAGCCCGAGACACCGCGGCGGCAGCCACCAGCGCTTGTCAGAGCCTGGCAACGCGCCAGGTGACCGACGCCGGCACCGTCCTCGACACGCTGGAGTGCGCCGCCACCGACCTCACCACACGGCGCGATCTCCTCGACCGGCGTGCCGAGCAGGCTGCGGCCAGGGAAGAGGAACTGACCGGAGCGATCATCGCGGCGGAGAGACAAGGGGAAGGCCGGGACGCCCTTGCCCAGGCCGCACTGCTCCTGAAGACCCTCGCAGAAACCGCCGAGGAACACCGAGGCGAACGCGACCGGCTCGTCTCCCTCACCACACAACTCGACGACGAACGCGATGCCATCGCCACGGCGGAAGCGGAACTAGCCGAACGGGCCGCACACGTCCAAGCGACGACAGAGGAAGCCCGTGCCGCCGCCGAGACCAGCAAGCAAATCCGTACGCACAGCACAAGTGTCCGCACCGCATTGGACGCGGCCCTCTCGGCGGCCCGGCGCGTCGCTGACACCGCGCGCGCTCACACCAACGCAGTGGACTGGCAGAAATCCGCCCACAAAGACCTCGGCCCGGTGGAGGACGAGGCATCTGCGGCCCACAAAGATCTCACCGTGGCCGAGACGCACCTGGAGACGCTCAGGCTGCGGAAGAAGGCAGCCGCGATCGCCGCCGACCTCCACCCCGACGACGACTGCCCTGTATGCCGCCGACAGCTCCCGGCCGACTTCCACCCCGCACCGGCCGACGCGGATGAGCTGGCCGAGGCGAACACGCAACGAGAGCAGGCCAAGGGCGCACACGACAGGGCCGTCGACCTGCGCGCCGAAGCCCGCGCCGCCGTGACCATGGCCGACCAAGCGGTACTCGAACGCGACCACGAGCACAAAAGCGCACAGCGGACGGCGCAGGAGAACACCGAGAAGGCGGTACGAGCCTTCCGGAGCCTTGCGGCCCAGGCCGCCGAAGCAGGCACGGACTTCGACGCCACATCGGCCTCAGCAAGGCTGACCGCAGCCACTACGGCCCTGACCACTCCCGGCGCCGCACATCCTGAGCAGGACACAGCGGCGATCACCGACGCCGTCTCCGCCTGCGAACACACGGCCACCGCACACGCCGAGCAGCTGAAGGATGAAGAGCACCGCCGTACCGCCGGGATCGAAGCAGACCGTAAATCACTGGCAGAACGCACGAAAGCGCACCACCGCGACACCAAAGACGCATCCGCAGCCCACGAGCGCCACGCCCGGGCCGTGGTAAGGACCGCCGCCGACATCGGCATGCTTCCCGCGCGCATCCGGGCGATGCTGCCGCAGGACCCGATCGACGTCGCCACCGCACAGACGGACGCCGCCACCACAGCCGTCACTGCCCGGCAGACCGAACTCCAAGAGCTGCTCGACCAGAGGGAAGCAAGCCGAGCGGAGAAGACCGCGGTGCTCGCCGATCAGCGCACGCTCGACCACGACACCCGAGCCCGCCTTGAACGCCCCCTGGAGAAACTGCGTGACAGCCTGGACGTGTGGGCCCAGGCCGCCGTCCAGGCCAGCACACATCTCGATGAGGCTGACCTCCTAGCGCTGCCAGCAGCTCCCACCCAGCCAGCGATCGCCGAGGTCCGCCACTACGCCGCCACCCTCTTGACGACAACCTCGGCACTCGGCGACAAACTCACCGAGCGAGCCGCCGCGGCGACAGAACGCGCAGCCGCCGTCGAAAGCCGTCTCGGCGAGCATGCAGCCGCACTCGCCGACGTCGACGGCTTCGACGCCTCAGCCGACCTGACCACACCCAAATCACTTCACCCCCTCGTTGCCGCAGCCGCGCAGGCAATCAAAGAAGCCGAAGACCAGCGGTGCAAACAGCGAGAAGCACAGGACCTGATCAAGCCGGCCGCTGACCTGGACTTCGCCATCACCGCAGGCGAAGCCCGCTATGAAGCCCTCGAGGTACTACGCCGCGAACTGGTTGACGCCAAGTTCTTGGGCCACCTCACCACGCTGCGAACCCGCGCATTGCTCGGCGTCGCCAGCGACCTGCTCGGGCAGATGTCTGACGGTCGATTCGGTTTCGCAGACGACTTCGACATCATCAGCCGCAGCTCCGGGGTCGCCCACCATCCGAATCGCTTGTCAGGAGGAGAGAAGTTCATGGCGTCCCTCGCGTTGGCCCTGGCGCTTGCCGAACTGCACTCCCGCAGCGGGCCGACTCTCGGCTCCCTCTTCCTCGACGAGGGCTTCGCCGCCCTCGACACCACCGCCTTGGACCTGGCACTGGAGGTACTGCGCGCCCAGGTCGGCGGTGACCGTCTGGTAATGGTGATCAGCCACCTGCACGCCGTCGCCGAGGCCGTTGACGATGTGCTGTGGGTGGAGCGGACCACCGCCGGCTCATCCGCCCGGTGGCTCACATTGGCTGAGCGAGACGACATCGCCCAGGACAACCTCGCCAGCGGACTGCACTCCCAGGCGCGATAACCACTTCAGGGCACACTATCCATCGCCGTCCCCGGGGTCGGACTTCACTCACTTCCGCTGGACACGGTGCGCGCTGTGAGCATCATTCTCCCGCTCGGTTTCATCCCAGACATGGGTTAAAAAATGAGTTAAATATTGGGGGTATTCTGCTAGTCTTCGGGGTGGAGGTGGAGCCGTATGGCGACCGAGGAAGAGTTGTTCGCGAACATCGACGCCTTGCTGGAGGAGGAGCCGCAACTCCCGCCCCCGGCGGAGCGCGCCCGGCTGCGGGAGGCTGCCGGCATCACCCAGGCCCGCCTCGCGGTCGCGTTGAAGACGTCGACGCAGACGGTGAAGAACTACGAGAACGGCAGGAGCGAGCCGAAGGAGCCGCGCCTTTCGGCGTACCAGCGGCTGCTGAACGGCTGGGCGGCGAAGTACCCTGCGCACGGCGCCGACCCCGCAGCCGCGCCCGCCGCCCCCCAGTCGGCTCCCGCGACGTTCATCGGCCCGGTTGCCTCCGGGCAGGAGAAAGCGGCTCCGGCAAAGGCTCCCACCCCCCCGGCCACGCCACAGGCCCCGGCCGCCCGCCCCGCGACGTCGTCGCGCCGCCCGGCGTCGCAGAAGGCCGTGAAGCCCGCGACCGACCCGCGCTTCCCGCACGGCCCGCTCGCCGTGCTGGACGGTGACGGCTCCGCGTACGGCACGGGCGGCATCGTCCTGGACTGCCCGGCCATCACCGTGCCGGAGTTGGTGGAGTGGACGCTCAATGAGTCCGGCCTCGGTGCGCCGAAGCTCAACCGGTACGGCAAGGACTCCGACCCGCTGATCGTGCTCACCGCGGCGGCCGCCGTGAAGCTCGGGCTGCCGCAGCGCCTGGAGGGCCACGAGCAGCGCCGCTCCCTGCGTCTCCCCGAAGACCACCCGGTCGTCAAGCAGGTCGCGAAGGCGAAGTGGCAGCTCACCCAGCGCGGGTTCGGCCCGTGGGCGCGTATCTACCGCAAGGCCCAGGGCCGCGAGCGGCAGTGCGTCCAGCTCGCGGTCCTGCCCTGGGACGCCCTCGATGAACGGTCCTGGCCCGGCGTCTCGGAGATGGAGCCGGCCGACATCGCCCGCGTCCTCGGCGTCTACGCCCAGCGGGTCATCACCCCGCGCGGCTCCACCGCCGTCTCCGGGCTGGAGCTGATGACGGCGCTGCGCCCGCCTACGCGCGCCGTGCGGGACGAAGCGACCGGGAACTGGGTCTCGGGCCACAACCCGGGCTCGCTGGGGACGGAACCGATGGACCCGGCGCCGCCAGAGGCCACCCCGGAGCACCCCGTCGTCGTGAACTCCGGCTGGACCGGCGGCTTCCTCAACGAAGAGGCCTACCAGTGGGTGCGGCCGGTGAACCTGCTCACCGACGAGGAGTGCACGCTGCCGTACGCGGTCGGCCTGGACCTCAACACCGCGTTCCTCGCCGCCGCAGCCCGCCTGGCCGTCGGCCTGTCCGCCTCCGACCACTTCCACGCCCCGAAGTTCAACCCGAAGATCCCTGGCAGCTGGCTGGTCGACCTGTCCCACCTCGAGCTGGACCCGCGCCTGCCCTCGCCGTTCACCCCGGACGGTACCCGCCCCACCGGCCCGGCCTGGTACCAGACGCACACCCTCGCCTACGCCCAGGAACTCGGCTACAACGTCCACCCGATCGAGGCGTACCTGCGCCGCGAGACCGGCGCCTACCTCGACCCGTGGCATGACCGCCTCAAGACCGCCTACGTCGACACCCTCGCCGACCTCGGCGTCACCAAGGACCTCACCGACACGGAGTTCCTCGCCGCGATGGAGCGGCACAAGCAAGTCGACCCGGCCCTGACCGCCGTCCTGTCCGCCATCAAGGCCACAGTCAAGGGCGGCGTCGGCAAGCTCCGCGAGCGCCCCCAGGGCAAGCACTACAAGGACGGGGACCGGTGGCCGGCCCTGGAACGGCCAACCTGGCGCCCCGACATCCGCGCCGCCGTCATCAGCAAGGCCCGGGTCAACATGCACCGCAAGCTGGGCAACATGGCCAAGATGACGGGCCTGTACCCGCTCGCCGTACTGTCCGACTGCGTCGTCTACCCGAGCCCGGGCGACAGCCCGCTCGCCTTCCTCCCGTACGCGGCCTCCGGCAAGCTCCAGCCCGGCGGCTTCCGCCTCGGGCCCACGCCGGGCCTGGCGAAGCTGGAGGGCGTTCAGTCGATGCTGTGGGCGGTCGACCTGATGGAGCAGGGCCTCAACCCGGCCCGGCACATCAAGGGCGGCGATGCCGTCTTCGACGAAGGCGAGTAAGGCCGCGACCACCCGACCTGGCGCCGCCCAGCTTGAGGCCAGCGCGGACGCTGAACCGCACCGAGGAGTCGTAACCGATGAACACCCCCGACGCCCTGACCCCGCAGTGGCCCGTTCCCGCTGCCCCGCCCGCCCATGACCCGGTGCTGTTCGCGCGGGCGATGCGGGACATGCGCCTGACCTGGCGCGCCCGCGGTGTCCTGGCCGAACTCGCCGTCGGCTACACCCCCGGCCAGGAGCCCACGATCAGTGAACTGGTCTCCCTCACCCGCGACGAGCGCCTGGCCGCTGAAGGCCGCGACGCCTTCCGTAAAGCGGTCGGCGAGCTGCGCAGCCTCGGCTACCTCTCACCCGACGCCACCACGGCCTCCGGCGTGGGCGAGCGCCTGGTCGTGGACCTCGCCCCGGCTGCAGCCGCCCGCCTGATCCCCCAGCGTTGCGGCCACAGCCCGTTCACGGACGGGAGTTGACCGGTGGGGGAGATCGAGGACGCTATCGAGCGGGCCGACCAGGAGGCGTTCACCCGCCAGCCGCCCAAGGGCCTCAAAGCCCGTATCAACTTCCTGCTGGGGCAGCTGAAGACCACCAAGGCTGTCGCGGCGGAGATCGGGGTCAGTCAGCGATCGGTGGAGCGCTACCGCACCGGCGAGCGCAAACACCCGCCCAAGCCCATCGCCGAACGGATCGAGACGGCCGTTCGTGCCCACTGGCAGCCGAATGTCCGAGGGCGCCACCGCAAGCAGGCCGCCACCGCGACCGGTATCACCATCGAGACCCGGGCCCGGTTCGGCTACACCGCGCCGGTCGGCACCACCGACGACGGCCGGATGCGCCGCCTGACCGTCCACCTTCCCCCGGTCTACGCCCGCCGCCTGTTCGACGCCCAGCAAGAGGGTGCCAGTGACCAGCGTATGCGTGACATCGTCGCCGAAGGACTGCAGGAGGTGTACTTCAGGGACGGCGGACAGCGCGCCGCGGGCCTCGAGGTCGCCTTCACCGACATCGACTACTTCGACGTTTCATTCTGAGAAGGACATGCGCTGCTGCCTATGTGCCGAAGCATGTGAGCCGAAGCGCGATAGTTGCCACAAAGGCAGACTCGTTGTCACCAAGATTGCAGGGGCGACCCGAACTTCACTCGGTACGCACGGCAGGCCTACACATCTCTGCTGCACGCATCGCAAGCCTTGCTGGTCCACCTGGGCTGGGGCCATTGAGCGGGGTTGGCGTGCTCCTGTTGTTCCATCCCCCGCGTCGGCCGACCGCACATCGTTTCCGTCTCGTCCCAGGATCTACCTTGGGGGTCAGGCCACTCGACAGCATGAACGTCGCCCACGCCGACGAGTCCGCGAACGTAGTCGTCACCGAAGGATGGTTCACGCTGGGCATGGGAGTCCAGGGCCGTGGCGTAGCTGGTCACACCTTGACGGTAGGACGAAAGGCGACGATGCGCACGGTGCGCAGGTGACAAGCAGCCTGCCTCATTGGTGACAACCAGCTTGCTTCATGAGACGCAAACGACCAGCTCGCTGCGATCCCAGGTGACACCTTCCGCGCTTCGGCACAGCACGGTAGCTGTCCCCAAGAAGGCGGTCATGGATCCACGCGGCGGGGACTGCCGGACGCAGGCGCGCTACCTCGCCGCCTTCGTGGTGCCGGGCGGCGAGACGCTCACCGGGCGGCAGGAGGAACCGTCTCGCATGCTCGAAGCCCAGCAGGCACCCAGGCCGCGTACACGTCGTGCAAGACGGCACCGTCCATCCCACGCGGGTGCTGCACCTGACGGACGCCGAAGTCGCCGCGCAGGCCGGCGATGAGAAGACCGAGACGTCCCGACCCCGCCCGACGGACGGAGAGGGGGTGCCCACGGCGCAGTGGGCACCCCCACGGCGTCCCGGAAAACAGAAGGTCCGTTGTCGGACCCGCTCCGTACCCTTGGCGCTCAGCCCCTTGGGTTACGGCCCGTGCTGGGCCTTGGATCACGGGAAGCGGGAGCCACAGTGACGTCGATCTACCTCTCCTCCGACAATCCCCGGTGGATGCCGAAGACTGAGGCCGACCTCCAGGCCGCGGTCGACGGCGGCCTGTTCGAGGAAAGCCACCACCTGGACCTGAAGAAGGCCCCGAATAGCAAGGGCGACAACAAGGAGCTGGCGCGCGACCTCGCGTCGTTCGCCGTCGACGGCGGCACCCTGATCATCGGCGTGCAGGAGAACAAGGAGAGCCGCACCTTCGAACTCGCTCCCCAGCCCCTGAACGGGCTGCCGGAGAAGATCGAGCAGGTGGCCCGCACCATCCCCGACCCGCCCCTGACCATCCTCACCGAGGAGATCAGCGCGGCGGCCGACGACGGCACCGGCTACCTCATCGTCCACATCCCGGCCAGCCCCGTCGCACCGCACATGGTCGACAACCGGTACTTCGGCCGCGGCGACAAGACGAAGTACCAGATGGGCGACGCCGAAGTCGTCGCCCTCCATACACGGCGACGCAACACCGAGGCGGACACCCTCGCCCTGCTGGGCAAGGAGATGGAGGAAGACCCGCTGCGCGACGTCGGAGCCCAATCTCATCTCTTCCTGGTCGCTCAGCCCACCGCCGGACGACGGGACATGTGCCTGCCCATCACCGGCGCCCGGGACTGGAACCAGCGCCTGCGCACGCTGATCCAGCGTGCCCTGGAAGCCCCCCGTACCCGGGCAGCGCTTTCCGGGGGATTCAGTCCTGATCTTTCTTCCGCCCACCAGGGGTACCGTCGCGCGAGGGGAGTGGCTCTCAGCTCCTCGGGGCTCGGAGCCGGCCGTGTTTACACCCCGGAAGGCCGTTCCTCTGATGAGTCCGTCGTCGAGCTTCAGCTCTTCGAGGATGGAGGGCTGCGGCTGCTCATGACCCGCCTTTCTGAGGGCACCTCCAGGCCGTACGAGTCGCCAGGCGAGGTGGAGCAGGTCATCTTCGATGTCGCCGCTGTCGTCTTCACCCGCCACATGCTGGAGCTGATCCGCCTGATCTCTGAGGACGTGGGCTACCAGGGGAACTGGGCGGTGGCCGTCGGAGCCAACCGGCTCCGTGGCCGACGTCGATGGAGCCAGCCGTCCATCTTCGCCAGTAATCACAGGTACAGCGCCGACACCTACGAGGAGAGCACCGGCGCCACCCTTGCTGAGCTGCGCGACGCGCAGGGCACGGTGACTCGCAGACTCCTCGGTCCCTTTCTCCGCTCTCTGGACTCCGAAGAGGCGTTCGCGAAGGCCCTGACCGACGAGGAGTGATCCTCTGATGGCGCTCCATGAGACGGCACGAGCCCCGGAGGATCAGCCCGCCGTGTGTCAGTGGGGCCTGAGACCATGGAAGCGAGGCGAATCCGCCCTCACGGGACAGCAGTTGACGATGGAGACAACGCGCACCATGAGACTGGCACTGAACAACGAGTGGGTCGTCGGCGCCCGCATCGGGGATGGCGGCTTCGGCGCCGTGTTCGAGGCAGAGAACACCGCGGGCGAGAAGGCGGCGGTGAAGCTCGTGCCCAAGGCTCCGGGCGCCGAGCGCGAGATGCTGTTCACCGACCTGGACGGCGTCCGCAACGTGGTGCCGGTCGTCGACAGCGGCGAGCACGAAGACCAGTGGGTGCTGGTGATGCCCCGCGCCGAGAAGTCCCTGCGCGCCCACCTCCTGGACCACGGCCGGCTTCCCCTCAACGAGGCGGTCGCCGTCCTGTCCGATGTCGCCGAAGCACTCGCCGACCTCAAGGACCGCGAGATCGTCCACCGCGACCTGAAGCCGGAGAACATCCTGCTGCTTGGTGGCCGCTGGTGCCTGGCCGACTTCGGCATCGCCCGCTACGCCGAAGCGACCACAGCCCAGCACACCTACAAGGGCGCGGGAAGCCTGCCGTACATGGCACCCGAGGTCTGGAAGTTCCAACGGGCCACCGGTGCGACCGACATCTACGCCTTGGGCGTTCTGGCCTACGAGCTCTTGGAGGGCACGAGACCCTTCACTGGACCGGCCGAGCACGACTACCAGGAGCAGCACCTGCACGGAACCCCGCCACCGCTCACTACCGCACCCCCGCTCCTGGCCGCGCTGATCACGGAATGCCTCTACAAGGCGCCCCAGGCGCGCCCTGCGGCCGGCAACGTGCTCGCCCGGTTGGGGCAGATCCCCGCCGCCGCACTCTCCGGCGGGCTGGCCGCGCTCGCGGAGGCCAACCAGGGCGCGGTCGCACGCCAAGCCGAAGCCGACCGCCGGGCTTCGGCCCATGCCACCGAGGCCGACCGCCGCAAGGCCCTGGTCGAGGCCGCCACGACCTCCTTCGCCTTCATCGCCGACAGCTTCCTCACGACGCTCACGAACGCTGCCCCGAGCGCGGAGGTCCGCAAGGGCAAGCAGGGAGGGTGGACCATCCGTATCAACGACGCCCAGCTGACCCTGTCCGGACCGAGGGAGACCGCCCCTGAGGTCTGGCGTACTACTGAGACGCCGGCGCCGTTCGACGTCATCGCCTCCGCGACCCTCTCGCTGAAGGTCCCCGCCAACCATCACGGGTACGGCGGACGGAGCCACTCCCTCTGGTACGCCGACGCGCAGACGGAGGACCAGTACCAGTGGTTCGAGACGGCCTTCATGAGCACGCCGTTCCGCCCCGTCGCGGAGACCACGAAGCCTTTCGCACTCGATCCCCACCACGAGTCACGTACCGCCATCAGCCCGACTCTTGGCATGCACCAGGTGGCCTGGCCGTTCACTCCCCTCGTCATCGGGGACCTGGACGAGTTCATCGACCGATGGGCCACCTGGCTCGCCCAAGCGGCGAACAGCCGACTCGCTCACCCCAGCCACATGCCCGAGCGCAACCCCCAAGGCTCCTGGAGGAAATGACCGGTCGGACGCCCCCGAGATCCCAGGGCCTACACACACTCCAGTGCGATGCCGCCGACCCGGGACAGCGAAGTACCCCGGGCCGCGCGCGGGGCCTGAGCGGCTCTTCCTCGGCAGATGGACGAGACGGGCCCCGCCCGCTTTCGCCGAGACGGAGGTGAACGGGTTGGCCGCGCGGAGCATGGTTCAGGGTGCCGACGCTCGGCCGATGCCTTCCAGATCGTCCAGCTGATCGAGTAGATACAACAGGGCCCCAACGCTGTTGATCACTGCTGAGGCCAGCATCTGCAGCGTGGCTGGAGACACGCTCAAGCCCCCTGTCATCTGCAGGAATGGGGTCTCGCGGTCTGCTGTCAGTTTCGTCAGTGCGGCTTCGATCCGCACCGGCTGCTCCGGCTTGAGGCCGACGTCGTAGAGGTGCGGCCCCAGCACCGTCTCCAGTTGCCACCAGTACGCACTGAGCTCAGCGAACCACTCCTTCTGCTGTGAGTTCCGCGCCTTGGCGACGAAAGCCTGCTCCAGCGCACGGTTGACCGCCTCGATCTCCTTCGCCAGGTACGACGACCCCGGGGCTCGGATCACTCCTGGCTGTCGCTTCGCCGCGAAACTCAAGGCCTTACACGCGGTCCGCAGATCCTTGAGCCGGTCTCGGGCCGCGCCGGGAGTGTCCGAGGGGAACCCTTTCAGCAGTGTGTCCCTGAACTGTCCGACCACTACCGGCGCCTGCTTCAACGCCGCCGCTCGTCCCATCGTCTGTGCCTGCCGTGAGGCGAGGTGGGACAGGAAGAGCACGGCGACTGGTACTCCGACGAGGAATCCGGCGAGACCGGAGAGCAGGTTGGCGCCGACGGGCCGGCCGTCCCACCAGCACTGCTGATCGCCGTACAAGCCGACCGCAAGAGCGACGGCGGCCAACCCCCAAGACCACCAGCACACACGCTGTACCGACGAGTCGGCGTCCTTCCACCACGCAGGTCTCATATCCATGAATGCAACCTTTGTCCGTCTTGGGTATCGGTGGAGCGTGTCAGATTCGCTAGGACTTCCGGGGACGCACGCCGGGCCCGGTCGGAGCTGGCCCATCAGCGCCAGGCGGTCAGACATCAACTGCCACAGGGACCGTGACGGTGATGAGAGCCAGGTCGAACTCTCGTGACGTACAGGGCGGATGGCGCATCGTCGGGCGCGGCGCGAGAGCCAGCATGCAGGAACCCTCCCGGCTGCCACGTAGTCCGCAGGGGGAGCGGTCGGGGATCCCAGTGCCTACACGCACTCCAGTGCGATGCCGTAGGCCCGGGACAGAGAAGGACCTCGGGCCGCACACAGCGCCCGGGCTCCGCCCGACAGTGTCAGGATGCCGCCCACTCCAGTCCGAGGCCGGCGAGCGCGGCGACCTTGTCGGCGGTGAGCTTGGCCCGCCTCGTCTTGGTGTTCGACAGGAACACCCCGAGCTTGACCTCGCTGCCGTCCTCCAGCCGCTCTACGTGGGCCCTGGGGACTGTCAGGGAGCCCGTACGGGCCTTGTACTGGGCCAGGGCCGCAACGCCCCGCTCGAAGGCGCTCACGGGCGCCGTGGACGGCTTCGCGGGTGCTTCCGGCTCCGGGGGGTGCGGGACGACACCGAAGGCTTCCATGCGCTCGCGCTGCCCGTCGGCCAGGGCCGCCCAAACCTCGGGCTGGCGCTGCCGGGCGAGCCACTTGCCGATGTCCATCCCGTGCACGGTGACGCCCGGTTCGACGTACGCGAGGATGGTCTCCTCCGCGAGCATCTCCCGCACCACCGCGAAGTGCCGCTGCCACTCGGCTGGCCACGACGGATTCCAGTCCTCGTCGATCTCCTTCAACGCGGCTTCCCACTCCGGCTTGTCGGCGAGCGCACCCGGGCGGCGCAGGTTGGACAGCCACTGCCCCACAGGCCGGTCCAGCATCGTCGCCGTCCGGGGCGCGCACAGCGTCCAGCGCTCCTCAAAGTACGCCTTGGCGGCCTGAAGGTTCTCCTGGAACCGCTCGTCGGCGACCGACCAGACCATGCCCAGCTTCTCCAGCCGCTTCGCGCGCAGGCCGGTCATCTGCCCCGCCCCGTAGGCCCGTCGCTGTTCGGCGACCCACTGCCCAAGGGGAGTTGCTCCCTCTTTGTGTCCGTACGGGACTCGGGCGTGGCCCTCGCGCTCGGTGAACTGCTTGAGCTTCGCCCAGCCGCGGGCCCAGTCCTGCTTCTCGGTGTCGATCACGTTGAAGCCGACCCAGTCCGCGACCATCACGGGGTCACGCGGAGCGGCAAAACGGAGCAGCAGACGGCTTTCTGCCTCGCCTTCCTTGGGCGGTGGGCCGATGTACTCGGAGGGCTGTGCGACGTCCTTCTGAGGCTCTTGCGGGATCGCCAGCAATTCGATCGCCTCTTCGTCGTGAGCGCGCAGACCTTCAAGGACCTTCACCAAGGGCCGGTATGATCCCGAGGTGAACATGTCCTCCGGTTTTTCTCCCGGCTGGAGAAATACCGGCACGATCAGAGAAGCGAGCTTGCCCTCACCGGGCTTTTGACGGAGAGCCCGGCCGATGGCCTGGACGATGTCGTGCGGAGCGCCCTTGGGGTCCAGCAGGGCGACGCTGTCGACGGCCCCGATGTCGACGCCCTCGCCCAACACCCTGCAGTTGGAGAGCACGGCCCGCCGCGTCGTCGTACCGAAGCCGCCGAGGACCTCCCGCCGGCGCTCGGGGACGTGCTCGCCGCACAGCCAGTCCGCCCAGATCCGCTTCGGGTAGATCTCCGGCTCGTTGGCGTGCAGCTTCGCCGCCACGCGCTGAAGGCCCTCCGCGTACGCCTGCGCCTCTATCGTCCGGTGGTGGAAGGTGATGCACGTGCTGAGGTTGTGCTGCGCCATCGTGTGGAGGAGCGCGGCCTGGAAGGCTCCGAGCCGCTGACCGCGCACCTCCTCGGTGTGCCGGTCCTCGCCCATCAGCCGCTCGGGGGTGACGACCGGGTCCTGGAGCTCCAGGACGATGATCTGGTACCGCGCCAGCAGCCCGCGCGAGACAGCAGATGCCAGGCTGAGCTTGTACAGGACGGGGCCGAAGACCTTCTCGTCGTCCATGGAGGCCGCCATCTCGCGGGGCAACGGGTCGCGCACCCCCTCCGCGACGTCCCGGTTCAGCCGCTCCTCCCAGATCCGCGGCGTCGCCGTCAAGTACAGCCGGCGGTACGCCGGGATGACGGCCTGGTCGTGGATGTCCGCCCACGCCTTACCCATCGAGCCCGAAGTCCGGTGGGCCTCATCGACCACCGCCAGGTCCACCGGCGCCAGCTTCTGGCCGTAAGCACCCTCGAACGCCTCGGCCAAGACGCCCAGGCTGGCGTACGTCGCGTAGATGGTCACCGGCCCCGTCCCGTGCCACAGCGACAGCTGCACGGGATTCGTCGTGGAGCGCACCTTGAGGCTCCACAGCTCCGGGTCGTCCTGGAGCGAACACACGGCAACCGCCGGCCCCTTGTGCCCGACCCGGTGCCACTCCTTGACCGTTTGCGTCAGAAGATCCAAGGTCGGCACCAGTACGAGAATGCGCCCCTTCGGAAGCATCTCGCGAGCAGCGAATGCGGCAGTGATGGTCTTTCCGGTGCCGCACGCGGAAATCACCTGTCCACGCAGACCGTTGACCGGAATACCTCCGGGAGGGACGTCGAGACCACGCCGAATGGCGTCAACAGTCTCAATCTGGTGCGCGCGCAGATCACTCTTCTTCATGACCACGGGAAATAGCTCCTTCTTTCGGAATGTAGCGCGCAATCAGAAAAGAAAGTCCGGCGCGGTGGAGTCGGGGGCCGGGGTGGTGGGTGTCTGGGACCAGACTCTACACAGTAAGTGCCCGTGATGCATCACTCACGGAACAGGTTCGCCCTGTAGGCTGATACGTGACTAAATCTCGCCCCACACGCACGGTTCGTGCGGTATGACGGCGGGGCATTCGTGAGCACGTCAGGGTGAGTTTGGCGGTAGGGGAGGGGTTCGGGTGGAGCGCAGCGGAGCCCGTCACTGCGGTGGGGCCGGCACCCCGTCAGGCCGATGGTCCGTCACTTCCGTTGCGGGGGTGACGGCTGGGATTCCCAAGCCCCACACAGGCCCGCGCGTGATACACCTCCCCTTGCTGCCAGCCCCCGCGATCGCGCTTGCGCGATCGCTCCCAATTCGCGCTTGCGCGAATTGCCTTGCTTTTTGAATTCCGCTTGCGGAATTCTATTCTGGCGCTTGCGCCAGAATTCGAATTGCGCTTGCGCAATTCGTGCTCTATGCCCCGGCTTGCCGGGGCATATCCCGCTCCGCGGG